>CAWBDC010000004.1:0-1508148 GCA_963787605.1 uncultured Solirubrobacterales bacterium | reverse complement strand
CGCTGCCCGGCGGGTATCTCCGCTTTCGCGACCGCTTTGACCATGCGAGGTATCTCTTTGGCGAGGAATGCGCTCATCCGTTCCTCCTCGCGCAGGATCGCGCGCGCGACGCGCGCGGTGTCAGCATCGCCCAGGGTCTCGGCGAGCGCGATGATCGCTGAGTAGGTGGCGATCTCCTCCGCCTCGGAGGCGTACTCGGTCTTGGCGTTCTTGAGCTGCTTCTCCTCCTCTCCGGTACCGCGCAGGGCGTGCAGGGGGCCCTGTGCAAGCGCCGCGGCGCGTTGCGCGCCGGCGACCGCGGTCTGCGCGAGACCCGAGACCACGTCCGGCCCCGGCAGGTCGACTGTCTCCGGTGTTCCACCGAGCTGTTTGATGCGCCGTCGCACATCGCGGCCGTGACGCTTGGTCTCGGTTAGATGGGTGCGCAGCCGCTGCTTGTAGGTGGCGCGGGTCGCGAGCGCGAGATGTGCTTGCAGCGCAGTCTCGAGCCGGCGCTCCAAGCCATACGCCTCGTTTAGATATTGGATCAACTTGGTCTTGCCCTCGGGTAGAGACGCCACGGTCTTCTCCTCGCTCGATGTCGTTCTGGTGCTACTACCCAAAGTTCTGCTGGACTACCCAAAGTCCCGTCGGACTACCCAAGTCCTGTCGACCGTCACGCCCACCGATGGCACGCTCATCTGCAGGTCCCGCAGGTCGCGCTCGTTGTGACAAGACCCTTACATCCGCATACGCCCCTGTCCCTGCTCGAGCTCGAGCAGCAGGCGCTTGCGCTCCAGGCCGCCGCCATAGCCGACGAGGGTTCCGTTCGCGCCGATCACGCGGTGGCAAGGGACGATCACGGCAATCGGGTTACGGCCGTTGGCGAGACCGACCGCCCTCGCGGCGCCGGGCTGACCGACACGCCTGGCGATCTCGCCGTAGCTGACGGTCTCACCGTAGGGGATGTCCTGCAGGGCGCGCCAGACGCGGCGCTCGAACCGCGCACCGTCGAGCGTGAGCGCCAGATCGTCGAAGGTGGTGCGCTCACCGGTGAAGTACTCGCGCAACTGCCTTCGCACATCCGCGAAGGGCGCCTCCGAGCGCTCCCAGCGTGGCGCGATCTGCACGGGCTTGCGTCCCTGTTGCATGTACAGCCCGCGTAGCGAGTGGCCGTCGCCGAGCAACAGCAGCTCGCCGATCGGGCTGTCGATGCTCGTGTAGAAGCGCTGCTCAGAGAGGACTTGGACGGTGGCAGGCATCGATTCAACTCCTTATGCGGCGAGCCGAGCGGCGTCGTCGCTGGATGTGGGTTCACGCCTCGCGCGCGCCGGTGGCGCAAGCGAGGCCCAGAGATGCTGGACGGCATAGGCCCGATATGGCCGCCAACCCTCGGCGAGCGTCTCCGCGCTCACCGGCCGGCCGTCACGGCCGAGCTGCTCGAGCGCGCGGCGCACACCGAGATCGCTCGACGGGAAGGCGTCGGGATCGCGCAGCGCGCGCATCGCGATGTACTCGGCCGTCCACGGCCCAATGCCCGGCAGCGCGCGCAGTTGACGGCGCACACCGAGACGATCGGCGCCGACGTCGATCGCGAGCTCCCGACGGGCGAGCGCTGTGACCAGCGAGAGCAGGCCGCGCCTGCGGGCGGCGGGCATCGCGAGCCCGTCGAGGCCGCTGTCGGCCAACGCCTGCGCGGATGGGAAGACGTGCGTCACCGCCCCGAGCGGACGCTCGAGTGGCTCGCCGTAGTGGGAGGCCAAGCGGCCGGCCAATGTTGCGGCGCCGCGTAGCGAGACCTGCTGACCCAGTACGGCGCGCACGGCGAGCTCGTGACCGTCCACGGCGCCGGCCACCCGTCGTCCCGGCGCGCTGCGCACCAGTGGTCCGAGCAGCGGCTCGCGGCCGAGGACGTCCACCACGCTCTGCGGGTCGGAGTCGAGGTCGAGCAACGTGCGTGAGCGCTGCATCGCGGCACCGAGATCGCGCAGATCGGTGAGCCAATAGCGTGCCTGCACGTGCCCGTCGGCGGGACGCAGCTCGACGGCGCCCGTGCCATGCGGCATGCGCAGGCTCCGGCGATAGGCGCCGTCGATCGCCTCCTCCACTCCGGGGACGGCCCGCAATCCGAGGAACGCGATCAGGCCCTTCCCGTCCAACGGCGCTCGGTAGGGCAGGCGCAGCGATATCGCGCCGCTGTCCTCTGGGCGCCCGTATCGCCGTGCCCGTGCTCGCAGACCGCTCGGTGTCGTCGCGAAGATCTCCTGCACGGTCGCGTTGAACTGCCGCACGCTGCGAAACCCCGCCGCAAACGCCACCCCGGAGATCGACAGCGCGGTCGTCTCGAGCAGGATGCGCGCGGTCTGTGCGCGCTGGGCACGCGCGAGCGCGAGCGGACCGGCGCCGGCGACGGCCACGAGCCGGCGATGCACGTGCCGCTCGGTGTAGCCGAGGCGCCCGGCGAGACCGCCAACTCCCTCACGATCCACCACCCCGTCGGCGATCAACCGCATCGCGCGGCCGACGAGATCGGCTCGCAGATCCCACTCGGGCGAGCCCGGTGTCGCGTCGGGGCGGCAGCGCTTGCAGGCGCGAAAGCCCGCGGACTGCGCGGCGGCGGCGGACACGAAGAAGCGAACGTTCTCACGTTTGGGCGTCCGCGCCGGACAGCTCGGGCGGCAGTAGATCCCGGTCGTCTCGACGCCGCAGAAGATCCACCCGTCGAAGCGGGGATCGCAGGCCTCGATCGCGTGCCAGACACGATCCGAGTCGAAGTCCAGTCTGTCGGGGTCCAGGTCCACCGCTACACCGTGACACACGCGGCGGTCAATCTCTGGCGGAAATCGGACCGCGATGGCAGGGTAAATATATAAGTCCGAAAGCCGCTGTATCGATGCGGTGCGCAGTCCCTGCTCAATCGCGCGCAACTCGCCAACCTCGAGAGGGTTTCATTGGTGATGCGGGTACATGACCTCGACAGATCGCCACGCCGCCGAGCGGCGCGCGGGCTGTGAACGATGCCCACCGCTGAGCTCAATCCGCTCGCCCCCGCCAAGCCTCCTGGTCCTGCCGCCGGAGGAATGCGCCTACGGGCGCCGGCGCCCGACAGCGTGCTCGTGCGGCGCACGGGCGAAGGCGATGAGCGATCGTTCGAGGCGATCTTCAAGCGCCACCATGCGCCGCTGCTGTCCTACTGCCGCCACATGCTCGGCAGCCGCGACGAGGCGGAGGACGCGCTACAGCAGGCGTTCATCAAAGCCCATCGGGCACTGCTCGGCGGGAGCGCCCCGCGCGAGCTGCGTCCGTGGCTGTATGCGATCGCGCGCAACTGCTGCCTCACGGCGATCGCCGCCAGGCGACCCACAACGCGGCTGGAGGACCGCGCTCCGGCGCTGGGAGGGCTGTCGGAGGACGTGCACCGGCGCGAGGACCTGCGCGAGCTGCTCGCCGGGATCGGCCGTCTGCCGGAGGACCAGCGATCGGCGCTGCTGCTGGCCGAGCTCGAGGACCTGCCGCACCGAGCGATCGCCACGATCGTGGGGTGTGAGGTGAGCAAGGTCAAGGCGCTGATCTACCAGGCGCGCAGCTCCCTGATCGCCGATCGCGACGCGCGGGACGCGTCGTGCCGAGACATTCGCGAACAGCTCTCGGCCGCCCGCGGTGGCGAGCTGCGCCGCGGCCCGCTGCGCCGGCACTTGAAGCTGTGCGAGGGCTGTCGCGACTTCCAGCTCGCGGTGAGCGCCCAGCGCGAGTCGTTTGCGGCTGTGCTTCCGGTGCTGCCAAGCGTGGGGCTCTTGGCCGCGATCCTCGGGCACGGAGCGGCACATGGGGCCGGCGCGGCCGGCCTGGTAGGAACGAGCGGCCTCGCGTCGGCGGGCGGGACAGGGGCCGGAGCCGCGACCACGGGCGGTGGTGGAGCTGGTGGCGTTGCCGCCGCAGGCACGACCGCGGGCACGGCGGCCGGGAGCAGCGCGGGAGTCGGCGCGGGCACAGCGGCCGGGACCGGTGCGGGAGTGGGCGCGGGCCTGGCGACCGGCGCGAGTGCCGGAGGCGGTGGCGCGAGCGCCGGCGCGCTGATCGGAGGCGGGCTGGTCACGAAGCTCGCTGTCGGCGGAGCGGTCGTGGCGATGGCCGCCGCGGGGACGGTGACGGTTCACAGCCGCGAGGCCGGTGCGACTTCGCGTCGAGCGATCGCCGCGCCTGCCGCCACCGCGAAGGCGCTCGCGCGGGGCGGCAAGGAGAACGTCACCGGTACGAGCACCGGCCCGGCGGGCCGGTTCGCCCCGGGATCGGCGACGACTCTCGAGCCGGCAAGCGCAACGGGACCGGCAAGCCCAGCTGGAGCTGAATCGTTCACCCAGCTGACCGTCCTCGATGGCGCTAACCCCCTCCTGACCGCCGCCGGCACACTCGCTCCGAATACGGCTACGCCCGCCACCGGAGAGGAGTTCACCGGGACGCCGACCCAGGACAAGAACAGTGCCGCGAGCGGCCCGCGAGCAGCCCGAGCAGCCCGCGCAAAAGCGGACCGAGCGAGGCGCTTCGCGGCGCTGCGCCACCGCCGCGAGCTCCTGCGTCGCAAAGCGGCACGACTGCGCCGGCTGCGGGCGGCACGGGGTCGCGCCCGGCGTAAAGCGCTCCGTCACAAACACCCGCCGATCAAACAGGTAGGCACGCCTCCCGTCGCGCCGACGCCGACGCGCTCTGCGCGTCGGCGGAAAGCCCGCCCTGCTCCATCGCCGACGACGGACGCCACAACTCCGAACGCAAGCATCACGAAGGAAGGCGCCAAAGCGGGCACGAGCAAAAGACATCCCCGCTCGCCGGAAGTCATTCCCACATCGAGCACCGGCGCCGGCAACACAACACCCGAAACCACGGGCACCGGGCCGGACAAAGCCGGCTCGAAGACAGGCACGAGCAAAGCGCAAGCAACAGGCCCGACACAGGCAACGGGGTCAGGCAAGGCACAGGGATCGGGTAAGGCAACCGAAGGCGGCGCGAGCACCGGCTCGCCGGTGAAGAAGCAGACCGGCAGTGAAGTCGCGAGCGGTACGGGCAAGGGGAGCGCCGGTGCGACAAGCGGTGGCGGAACGAGCGAAACGCCGCCCGACGAAACCGCGTCCGGCGCCGGTAACGCAGCCGGGACAGGCAAGACCGACGGCGTCGGCACAGGTGGGAAAGCCGCCCCTCAGAAACATCTCGTCGAAGAAGAACAACTGCCCAACCTTTGAGGGGGACGGGCAGTCGTAGGCGTAGATGTTTCAACCAAACCCAACGGAACCTCAGAACGGGAGGAAGCGCAATGCGTCTTCGTAAACTGGCTCCGGCCGGCCTGGCCACGGCCTCGCTGCTCGCGCTGGCCCCGGCCACCGCGCTGGCTCACAAGCATCCAAGCCCGATCGGGCGCTGCCGGATCAACATCGAAAGCATCTCTCCCCACCAGATCACGGCCGGGGAAGCGACCGAAATATCAGGCCGTCTGACCTGCGGCCGCGCAAGCGTCGCCGGCCAGACGGTTCAGCTGTATGCGCACGTGGCGGGCACAGCGGGCTTCGTCCCGGTGCAGAGCACAACCACGGAAGCAAGCGGCGCATATAAGTTCTCGACCGCCCCGGAGAACACGAACGTCATCTTCTACGTTCGCTCGCTCCGCGCGCAGAGCGGACGCAGAAGGCTGAGGGTCGCCGCACAGGTGACGCTTACCGGGCCGCCCGAAGGGACCCAGATCGAAACGGGCGCCCCCAACAAGGAGACGTTCAGCGGCACCGTCACGCCCAGCACGGATGTCGGCGCGCGCGTGATCCTGCAACGTCAGAACGCGGTCAACGGCGAAGAATGGCACCGGATCGGCGTCGGCCAGGTGATGGAAGGCGGAACGTACTCGATCACGCACATCTTCCGTGTGCCCGGCGACGCGAGCATCCGGGTGCTGGTGCGCAGCGACGGGCTAAACATCCCGAGCGCGTCGACCCCGCTCGACTACGAGATCTCCCAGGCGCAGAACCCGAGCCTGACGATCTCGAGCTCTGCCGATCCGATCACCTACGGACAGTCGGCAACGATCTCGGGCGTGGTCGCGGGCGCGGCGGCCGGGCATCCGGTCACGCTGCTGGCGCGGACGGTCCACCAGCACGGCTTCGCCCCGGTGGCACAAGCCACCACTGACGCGAGCGGCAACTACAGCTTCGCCGCGCAGACGCCTGTCAACAGCACGCTCTACCGGGTCCAAAGCGCCGATCCGAGCTGCGCCAACGCACCCGCGAACGTACGGGCGTGCACGGCCCGCCAGTTGAGATCCGCGGTGCTGTATGAGGGCGTTAAAGACGTTCTCACCGCCGAAGTCTCCGCCACCACGATCCAGGCGGGGCAGGCGCTGGAGTTCAAGGGCACCGTCGCACCGGACCACACCGGCCATGTGATCTACCTCGAGCGCGAGGACGCCGCCGGCTCGGGCTTCCACGTCGTGCAAGTCGGGCACGTGCTGCCGGGATCGACCTACTCGATCGTCCACCAGGTCTACGTTCCGGGCACGAAGGTCTTCCGGATCGAGATCCCCGGCGGCCCGGACAACGGCCGCGCGGTTAGCCAGCTGTTCACCGTCCAGGTGACACCGGCACCGGCATCCGCGCTCACGCCCGAGTCTCCGGGCAATTCGTCGATGCCGGGCGAAGGCCAGACGAGCGGATCGGAAGCGGAAACGCCGCTCAGCGAATAAGACTCGAGGGCTGCAAGGCCGGGGCTGCTGTGCAGTTCCAGCCGGCGGCGCGACACGAGACCCACATGAGAACCGCCGGTCTGTGGCCGTCCCTCCGGGGGCGGCCACAGCTTCTCCAAGCCTGCCTCAGACAACCGGCACGCTGACGCGTCGCTGGACTCAGGCGGCCACCGCGCGCGAGTCAAGGTGCGTGCCGACCTTGCGCTTGACCCGCTGCAACGCGTTGTCCACGGTCTTCGTGTCGCACTGCAGGCGCATGCCGACCTGCTCGTAGGAGTAGCCGTCGAGATACAGGCCCAGCACGCGGCTCTCGAGCTCCGACAGGGCGGTCGACAGGCAGCCCACGAGCGAGCGCAGCTCCTCGGAGGAGATCACCTGGTTGACCGGGTCGTGCACCGTCGGGCCGGGCAGCATCTGGTCGAGCGTGGGCACGTCGTCGCCCGCGCCCGCCGGGGTGGAGGAGAACGAGACGTACTGGTTCAGCGGCGTGTGCTTGTTGCGGGTGGCGGTCTTCACCGCGGTGATGATCTGGCGGGTGATGCACAGCTCGGCGAAGTTGCGAAAGCTCGACTCGCGGTCTGTGCGGAAGTCGCGGATCGCCTTGTACAGGCCGACCAGCCCCTCCTGGATGAGATCTTCGGAGTCGCCGCCCGCCAGGAAGTAGGAGGAGGCCTTCAGGCGTACGAACCCGTGGTAGCGCCTGACGAGACTGTCGTATGCGTTGCGATCGCCCTGCTTCGCCAACGCGATCAAGAACCCATCCTCGACCTTGACTTCAGAGTTAGAGTTGCTGGTGATTCGTGCCACGAGCAGATCCTTTCTCGGGATGCCCGTGTCAGGGCAGGCCCAAATTTGCTCAGTGGCGCACTCCTCCCCCGGCGCCAAAGCTATGTGATGTTGTCTGCGCCTGAGGCTTCATCAACCTTAGGTTCAGAGTTATGTTGGCGCGAGCCTTGCACAGTTATGAATCGTTGTCAAGATGCCCCTCGCCGATTCTGCAAGATCTCGTACAGGAGCGCCGCCGCGGCGGCGCTCACACCCAGCGACTCGACCTTCCCCCGAAGCGGCAGCGCGATCAGCTCGTCGCACGCCCCGGCAACACGCGGGCGCAGGCCGGAGCCCTCGCTGCCCAACACCAAAATCACGCCGCCGTCCCTGTAATCCGGCGCGTCATAGGCCACCTTCGCCTCGCCACTGGCGCCGTAGCACCAGCACCCGGCGCGGCGAGCGTCGGCGAGGAAGTCCGCCATGTTGCGCACCCTGGCCACGCGCAGATGCTCGACTGCGCCCGCGGAGGCCTTGCACACCGCCGGGGTCACCTCGGCGGCGCGGCGCTCGGGAATCGCGACGCCGGCGGCGCCGGCACACTCCGCGGTACGGCAGATCGACCCCAGGTTTTGCGGGTCCTGCACCTGGTCGAGCGCGACGATCAGCGGACTCTCGCCCGAGAGCAGCTCACCGGCCCCCGCATATGGGTAGGGGCCGGCGTCCGCGCAGACTCCCTGGTGGGCGCTCGAGCCGCAGCGCCGTTCCACCTCCTCGGCGAAGGCACTCCGCACCCGCGTGCCCTGCAACCATGGCTCCCCCGCCACGGCCGCCGTCGCCCAGATCTCTTTGACCGCGTGTTTGCGGCGCCCGCGCAACGCCTCTCTAACAGGGTTGCGGCCGTAGACGATCACGGCACAGCCATCACGAAGTAGCCGCCGCGGAGATCACGAGGTGGCCGCCGCCGGAATCAGCTCGGGACCGTCGGGACCGTCGCGAATCTCCCAGCCACGCGCGCGCAGCTCCTCGCGCACGCGGTCGGCAGTCTGAAAATCTCGCGTCTCCCGCGCCCGCTCGCGCTGTTCGAGCAACGCAACCGCCTCGGGGTCGATCGAGGCCAAGCCGCCAACCGCTTCGAGCGGGGTGAGCCCCTCTAGCCCCAACACGCTCAGCATCTCGCACAGGTCACGATCGCCGACCTCCCCCGCGCGACGGTTGGCCTCGCGCACCCATTCGAACAGCGAGGCGAGCGCTGCCGGTGTGTTGAAGTCGCCCGCCAGCGCGTCGAAGAAGGCGTGCTTGTGATGGGCCATGTCCGGTGGGCTCGCAACACCGCGAGCGAGTCGTCTGAGCGCGTCGCGGATGCGCTGCACCCGACGCTCGGCATCTCCCAGCTCGGAGTCCGAGAACGCCAGCGGCTGGCGATAGTGGCCCGAAGCAAGGTACATCACGACCGCGTCCCGACCGTAGCGCTCGATCACCTCTCCCAGCAGCGCGATGTTGCCCGCCGACTTGGCCATCTTCTCGCCCGTGAGCTGGATCATGCCGTTGTGCATCCACAGCCTCGCCAGCTCCTCGCCGCGCGCGCTGCGCGTCTGCGCGGCCTCGTTCTCGTGGTGGGGGAAGACCAGATCGGAGCCTCCGCCGTGGATGTCGAAGCCGACGCCGAGCAGTTGCTCGGCCATCGCCGAGCACTCGATGTGCCACCCCGGGCGCCCCGAGCCCCACGGCGCATCCCAGCTCGTGTCCTCGCCCTGCTTGTGCCCCTTCCACAACGCGAAGTCGAGCGGGTCCTGCTTGCGCTCCGTGCCCTCTCCGCCCTCGCCCTGATCCATGTGCTCGAGCCGGCGATGGGACAGGCTGCCGTAGCGCTCGTCGGAGCGCACGCGAAAGTAGACGTCTCCAGCGACGGCGTAGGCGTGGTCTCGGTCGATCAGCGTCTGGATGTAGTCGACGATCGGGCCGATCGTCTCAGACGCAAGCGGCTCGTGATCGGGACGGCCGAGGCCGAGCGCGTCGGTGTCGGCGCGGTAAAGCTCCGTCATCTCCGCGGCCAGCTCGGCGCTGGCCCGGCCCTGAGCACGAGCGGCATCGTAGATCTTGTCGTTGACATCGGTCACGTTGACCACGAGGGTCACGCCATACCCCTCGTGCTCGAGAAAGCGCTTGAGCAGACTGAACACGACAAACGGCCGCGCGTTGCCGATGTGGATGCGGCTGTACACGGTCGGCCCGCATGCGTATATGCCGACGCGCCCGGGATCGCGCGGGCGCAGCGGCTGCACGACACCTGAGCGGGTGTCGTGCAAGCGGATCTCGCGCGCCGTCACGCCCGCTCCAGGCCGGCGACGGCGAGCGCGGCCACGCCCTCGCCGCGACCGACGAACCCGATCCCCTCGCCGGTGCTCGCCTTCACGTTCACGCGCTCGGGCGACAGCTCGAGCGCCTCTGCCAGACGGGCACGGATCGCCTGACGGTGCTGCGCGAGCTTCGGACGCTCCATCACGACTGTGCAGTCGACGTTCACGATCGCGAACCCCGCGGCGATCACGCTCGTCACGACGATCCCGAGCAGATGCAGCGAGTCGGCATCCTTGAAACGCGCGTCGGTATTGGGAAAGTGCTCGCCGATATCTCCCAGCCCGGCCGCCCCGAGCAGCGCGTCGATCACCGCATGGGTGAGCACATCCGCGTCGGAATGGCCATCGAGACCACGCTCGTGAGGGATCTGCACGCCGCCGAGGATCAGCGGACGGTCCTCGCTCAGACGATGCGAGTCATAGCCGATCCCGACCGGCGTCATCCGCGACTCGCCCCGCCCCGCCCGTCCGCCTCGCCCACCGCGGCCGACCGTCCCGCGCCGGCCATCCCGCTCGGGCCGGCGGCTTGGCTCTGGCCGGCCGTCTCGCTCGCGCCGATCGGCTCCAGGCGCCGCTCGCGCCGCTCGAACACGCACAGCTCCTGCACCCCCAGCTCGCCAAGCAGCTCGAGCGCCCGCTCGTAGTCGGCGCCGACGTCCTGCGGGTTGTGCGCATCGCTCGAGAGCGCCACGGGCGCACCGGCCTCGAGGCACATCGCGAGGAACGCCGGCGCCGGATACAGCTCCCCGGCACGCTTGCGCAGACCTGCGGTCGAGACCTCCACGGCGATGCCCCCCTCCGCGATCCCGTCGATCGCCAGCTCGTAATAGCGGCGCAGATCGCCCTCCGGCCGCGGCCGCTCGCCGCCCCATACCTTCACCAGATCGGGATGCGCGAGCACGTCGAACAGCCCGCTGCGCGCGGCCTCGCCCAGCGTCTGGAAGTAGCGCCGCCACACATCCTCCGCGCTGTGGCCCCTGCCCCACACGCTGTAATCGTCCATGTCGACGGCCTCGTCGCGCAGGAAGTGCACCGAGCCGATCACATAGTCGAAGTCGTGCGCCTGCAGCAGGTTGGCCATACGGTCCTCGCCGCCGATCACGAAGTCCGCCTCGATCCCCAGCCGCAGGTCGGTGCGCTCGCGCACGAACGCGCAGTAGGCGTCGAGATCGTCGCGGGCGTTCGCGAGCCAGTACGGATGGGACCAGACCTCGAGCGCCTGCTCGAAGCGGTACACGTGCTCGGAGACGCCCAGCTCGGCGATGCCGCGTTCACCGGCCACCGTGCGGTAGCGCTCGACGTTGGTCTCGGTGAAATGCTCGGCGGCGGTTGCCTCGACGTCGTCCGGGCGCAGATGGAGGTGGTAGTCGGTGAGCATCGGGGCGCTGATTCAAGCAGGCCCGGCGGGAGATCGCGCGCGTGTGCGGCGAGCCAGCAGCAGCTCGGCAACCTCCAGATCCAGCGGTGTGGTGATCTTGAGGTTCTCGTCGCTTGCCCCAACCACGAGCACCCTGCCACCGGCTCGCTCGATCAGCCACGCATCGTCGGTCGCTTCGGACAGCACCTCCGCGGGAACGTCCAGAGCGCGCTCGAGCGCGGCGCGGCGGAAGACCTGCGGCGTCTGCACCGCCCACAGGCTCGAGCGGTCGAGCGTCTCGCTCACCGCCCCGCCCTCCCCCACCCGCTTGACCGTGTCCTTCACTCGCGTCGCGGCGATCGCCGCCTGGGCGTCACCGTCGGCTTCCAGAGCCGCGATCACGCCCTGCGCCAGCGAGGCCGTCACGAACGGACGGGCCGCGTCGTGCACGAGCACCGGATCGCCCGGCCCGGCGGCGGCCAGTGCCCTGCGCACCGACTCCGAGCGCACAGCCCCACCGTCCACCGCTGTGACGCCCGGCGGCGGCGGCGTGCCGGCGGGCAGGGCGAGCACGATCGTCGCGATCGCGTTCACCTCACGCAACGCGGCGATGCTCCAATACACCATCGGCTTACCACCCAGCTCGACAAACGCCTTTGGGCCGTCGGCCCCCAGACGCTCGCCGCGTCCGGCGGCAAGGATCAGGGCAACGACAGCCATCGCTCAGAGCGTCTCGGGCCGAGGGTCTGTCGCGCACGCGGCACGCACACCCACAAGGTGTTGCTGCCGCGTGCGTGAAAGGCCCTTACTTGGCCACTGCCATCTGGCTGGTGGCCGAGTTGGCGAGCAGCTCGTCGAGGTAGCTCTCGGCGTCTTCCTCGTCCTTGTCGAGCGCATACATCAGCTCTGAGGCGAGGATCTTCTTGGCGCGCGTGAACATCTGCTTCTCGCCGGTCGACAGCCCCTTCTCGGACTCGCGCAGCGACAGGTTGCGCACGACCTCGGCCAGCTCATAGATGTCGCCGGTCTTGATCTTGTCGCGATTGTGCTTGAACCGGCGGTTCCAGTTCTTCGGCATCTCCGAGACCGTGTCGCGGAGCACGTCGAGCACCTTCTGCACCGTTTCCTCGTCGATCACCCGGCGCAGACCGGCCAGGGCGGCGTTCTCGGTGGGGACTCTCACCGTCATGTCGTTGTGCAGGATCTTGATCGTCAGATACTCGCGCCGCTCGCCGAGCATCTCCATCTCCTCCTTCTTCAGCACCTTCCCCGCACCGTGGTGGGGATAGACGACATGGTCGCCGAGCTCGAACTCGATGAACTCGACCTCGCGGGTCGCCTCGAGCTCCTCGATCAATGCCGTTGCGTCATCAATTGCCTGTGCGGGAATGGTGTCCTCCTTCGTTTGCGGCCGGCCGGGGTGGCGGCCCGTGTCAAGTCTGTGCCGTGGCCCAGCTACGTCTGCAGGTAGCGGTCCACGAGGTTCAGCTCCTGCAGCCTGCGCAGGCCCTCGCGAATGTCCTTCGCCCTGATCTCCCCCACGCCCTCGACCGCCTCGAGCTCCGCGTCGGTTGCGGCCAGCAGCTCGTCCAAGCCCCCGAACTCGCCCACGATCTGCGCGACCACCAGCTTCGGCAGCCGGGGAATGCGCCCCAGCACGCGGTAGCCGCGGGGGGAGACGGGATAGTCGAGCGTGTTCAGCTTGCGGTCGTACCCGAGCAGCTCGGCCATGCGGCCGAAGTCGAGCAGGTCCTGATGGACCAGCCGCCCGATCTCCTCGAGCGCGGCCGCGAACGCCTCGTCGGAGCCCCCGTACAGGTAGTCGCGCACGAGCGCCGCCTTCTCGGCCGCGGTGCCCACCATCGTCTCCTCCAGCTGCATCTCGATCAGGCGGCCCTCCGAGCCCAGCTCGACGATGTAGCGCTCGATCTCGACCGCCATGCGCGTCACCAGCTCGGCGCGCTGCAGCACGGTCAGCACGTCGTGCAGCGTCGCCCCGCCCTCGAACTCGAGCGCCGTCAGACGGGTCGAGACCTGATCCAGGCGGGTGCGGTACTTGTCGAGCGTCGCCAGCGCCTGGTTGGCCTTGGCGAGCACCACGGGGATGTCCTGCAGGATGTACTTCGCGCCGTCCACGTACACCGAGACGACCTCACGCCGTTGCGAGACCGCGATCACCAGCGCGTCTGTCTGCTTGGAGACACGCTCGGCCGTACGATGCCTGGTACCCGTCTCGTGCGAGAGGATCGTCGGGTCGGGCATCAGCTGGACATTTGCCATCGTGATCTTCGTCGCGTTCGCGTTGAGGATGATCGCGCCGTCCATCTTCGCCACCTGGTAGAGGAAGGCGGGGGTGTAGTCGATCTCCAGCTTGATCCCGCCGCTGTTCAAGAAACTGAGGTCATCCGGCTCGCCGATCACGATCAACCCTCCTGTGCGGGCGTGCAGAATGCTCTCGATCCCCTCCCGCAGCGCCGTGCCGGGAGCGATCATCTCCAGCGCCTTCATCAGCCCCGGCTCCGGTCTTACTTCATTGTCTAAATCTTCGCCGGATCGTGGAGCCACGACAACCCATTCTAAAGCATCGAGCCTTTATTCCTCGGCTCCTGGACTGAAGAACGACGCCTGGGGCCGATCCCTGAGCGACACTGGAGCCTGAGCGCAAGCAGGCGCTCGGATCGAGCCCGCGAGAACGCTCAGGCCGCGGCCCGTGCCGGGCGCCGCTCTGGAGCTCTCGAGCGCCGCCGCCAGTGCCTCGCGCAGCGTGGCCGCCTCACACGCGCCTGGGCCGCTCTGCGGCGGTGCGATCGTGGCGCTCAGCCCGTGCTTGGCGGCCTCTTCCAAGCGGCGCTCGGGGTGGCCCACCCAGCGCAGCTCGCCGGTCAGCCCCAGCTCGCCGAAGCATGCGCGGGGCGTGCCGCTCAGCGGCACGCCACTGCTCGCGCTCGCGACCGCCAGCGCGACCGCCAGGTCGCATCCGGGCTCGTCCACACGCACGCCACCGACGACGTTCACGAACACGTCCGAGCCTCCCGTACCGACGCGGCCGTGACGACCGAGGATCGCCAGCACCAGCGCGAGTCGGTTGCGATCGAGACCGGACACCACCCGGCGTGGCTGCTCGAGCTCTGAGGGCGCCACCAGCGCCTGAACCTCCACGAGCAGCGGCCGCGATCCCTCCATCGCCGCGAGCACGACGCTTCCCGGTGCGCGGGTCGCCTCCGCCACGAACCGGGCCGAGGCGTCCAGCACCTCCACCAGCCCGCCCTGGCGCATCTCGAACAGACCGGACTCGCTGGTTGAGCCGAAGCGGTTCTTCAGCGCGCGCAGCTCGCGATACGGTCGCTCGCGCTCGCCCTCGAACTGCAGCACGCAGTCGACCAGGTGCTCGAGCACGCGTGGGCCCGCCAGCGCCCCGTCCTTGGTCACGTGCCCCACGAGGATCACGGCGATCCCGCGCGCCTTCGCCAGCTCCATGATCCGGCCGGCGACCTCGCGAACCTGCCCGACCGAGCCGGGCGCGCCGGACAGCTCGCCGGAGTTGAGTGTCTGCACCGAGTCGATCACGCAGGCGTGCGGCGCTTCTCCCGCGAGCGTGTCGAGCACCGTGTCGAGATCCGTCTCGGCGAGGATCGGAACCTTCAGCGCGCCGGGCGCGAGGCGCTCGGCGCGCAGCCTCACTTGCTCGGCGGACTCCTCGCCGCTTACGTACAGCGTCTTGCGACCGAAGTCCTGCAGATGTCCGAGCACCATGTTTGTGAGCGTCGACTTGCCGATGCCGGGCGAGCCGCCGAGCAGCACGAGCGAGCCCGGCACCAACCCTCCGCCGAGCACACGGTCGAGCTCGCCGATCCCGGTGGACATGCGCGCGATCGGCGCCGCGCCGACGTCTCGCAGCGGCCGCGGCGCGAGCCGCGGACCAAAGCCGAGGGGACGCGCGGAGCCGTCGGGCCCGGGTTCGGCGATGGCACGACCAGTGCCCCTTCCCCCTCCTCGCCGGGCCCCGCCTGCGCCGCTCCCCGTAGTACGCGTAGCCGGGATGCGCTCCTCCACGAGCGTGTTCCACGCCTCACAGCCGGGGCACTGCCCGAGCCATTGAGCGGACTGGAACCCGCACTGCGAGCAAACATGAACGGTGGTCCGGGCCATCCTTCCAGCCTACGGATCACCGGGGACGGCCACTGGACAAACGACGCGCGCGGCGGCGCTTGGCAAGGCGGCAGAACGGCATCGCGGCGGCGCAGCGACGGCTTGGCTAAGCCGACTCCTCGCCAGACTCGCCGGCGTCCTCGGGCGCGCCGCCCTCGTCCGCGGCGAGCTCTTCGGCGGCGCCGACGCCGACCGGCGTCTTCTGCTTCTTCGGCTTGACGATCGTCAGACGCACCTCGCCCTCCTCGTCCTCCGGAGTCGGGTCGATCACCACGGTCGCGCCTGGCGTCAGCTGCTCGCGCAGGACGAAGTCGGCGAGCGGGTCCTCGATGTAGCGCTGGATCGCGCGCCGCAGCGGGCGGGCGCCCATCGACGGGTCCCAGCCCTTCTCGACCAGCAGGTCCTTCGCCTCGTCGGTCAGCTCGAGCTGCAGCTCGCGTTCGGCCATCGACTCGCGGATGCGCAGCAGGAGCAGCTCGACGATCTGCTTGATCTCCTCCTTCTGCAGCTTGTGGAAGACGATCACGTCGTCGATCCGGTTGAGGAACTCGGGGCGGAACACCTTCTTCAGCTCGCCCATGATCCGGTTCTTCATGTCCTCGTAGGTGATGCCCGTCTCATCGTCGGATACGGCGAAGCCGAGCGGCGTGTTGCGTGCGATCTCGGCGGCGCCGATGTTCGAGGTCATGATCACGATCGCGTGCCTGAAGTCGACCGTTCGTCCCTGCGCGTCGGTCAGCCGGCCGTCCTCGAGAATCTGCAAGAGGATGTTGAACACGTCGGGATGCGCCTTCTCGATCTCGTCGAGCAGTAGCACGGAGTACGGCTTGCGCCTGACCGCCTCGGTCAGCTGGCCGCCCTCGTCGTAGCCGATGTAGCCGGGAGGTGAGCCGACAAGGCGCGACACGGCGTGCTTCTCCATGTACTCGCTCATGTCGATCCGGATCATCGCGTCGTCGTCGCCGAACAGGAACTCCGCGAGCGTGCGCGCCAGCTCTGTCTTGCCGACGCCGGAGGGGCCCAGGAAGATGAACGAGCCGGTCGGGCGCTTGGGATCCTTCAGGCCCGCGCGCGAGCGGCGGATCGCCTTGGAGATGACCTCCACCGCGGGATGCTGGCCGATCACGCGCTTGTGCAGTTCGTCCTCCATCCGCATCAGCTTCTGCGTCTCGGCCTCGGTCAGCTTGAACACGGGGATGCCCGTCCACATCGAGACGATGTCGGCGATCTCCTCCTCGCCGATCGCCGGCCGGTCGCCGGTCTCGCCCGATTCCCACTCCTGCTCGAGCTCGCGTTTCTTGTTCGTCAGCTTGCGCTCCTTGTCGCGCAGCGCCGCCGCCTTCTCGAACTCCTGAGCCTCGATCGCCGCCTCCTTCTCGCGGCGCGTGGTCTCGACTTCGCCCTCGAGCTCGCGGTTGGCCGGCGGCGAGGTCATCGACTTGATCCGCATCCGCGAGGCGGCCTCGTCGATCAGGTCGATCGCCTTGTCGGGCAGGAAGCGGTCTGAGATGTAGCGGCTCGCCAGTTCACCGGCGGCGCGCAGCGCCTCGTCGGTGATCTGCACCTTGTGGTGCTGCTCGTAGCGGTCGCGCAGCCCCTTGAGGATTTCGACGGTCTGGTCGATCGTCGGCTCCTCCACGCGGATCTGCTGGAAGCGCCGCTCGAGCGCGGAGTCGCGCTCCAGGTACTTGCGGTACTCGTCGAGCGTCGTCGCGCCGATCGTCTGCAGCTCGCCGCGCGCCAGCGCCGGCTTGAGGATCGACGCGGCGTCGATCGCGCCCTCCGCCGCGCCGGCGCCGACGAGGTTGTGGAGCTCGTCGATGAACAGGATGATGTCGCCGCGCTGGGTGATCTCCTTCATCACCTTCTTCAGCCGCTCCTCGAACTCGCCGCGGTACTTCGACCCGGCGACCAGCGCGGCCAGGTCGAGTGTGTAGATCTGCTTGTTCTTCAGCAGCTCCGGCACGTCGGAGTTCGTGATCCGCTGCGCCAACCCCTCGACCACGGCGGTCTTGCCCACGCCGGGCTCGCCGATCAGCACCGGGTTGTTCTTCGTGCGACGCGAGAGGATCTGCATGATCCGCTCGATCTCCGTCTCACGGCCTACGACCGGGTCGAGCTTGCCGTCGGCGGCGAGCTTTGTGAGGTTTCGTCCAAACTGGTCGAGCAGCTTCGAGGACTTCTTGCCCTCGCCGGGCCCCGCGCTCGAACCGGAGCCCGAGCCGCCGGACTGGCCCTGGCGACGTCCGCCGGGACCGGAGAGCATGCGGATGACCTCGTTGCGGATCTTCTCCGAGTCGGCGTCGAAGTCGAGCAGGATGCGGGCGGCGACGCCCTCGTTCTCACGCACCAAGCCGAGCAGGATGTGCTCGGTGCCGATGTAGTTGTGCCCCAGGCTCAGCGCCTCGCGCAGCGCCAGCTCCAGCACCTTCTTCGCGCGCGGCGTGAACGGGATCTGCCCAGAGGTGACCTCCTCGCCGGAGCCGACGATCCGCACCACCTGCGCGCGCACGCGCTCGACGGTGATGTCGAGGCTCTCCAGCACACGCGCGGCCAGGCCCTCCTCCTCACGGAGCAGGCCGAGCAGGATGTGCTCGGTGCCGATGTAGTTGTGCTTGAGCGTCCGCGCCTCCTCCTGCGCGAGAACGACCACCTGCCGGGCCCGTTCTGTGAATCGCTCGAACATGGTGTGATCCCTTCCTGCGAGGACTAAATGCCTCTCCACCGCTATGTGTGTGTGGTCCTGTCGACGCCTTCCCGGCAGTCTACCAACCGCTGTCCGGCCCTCCACGGGTAGAGGGAAGGTCGCGCGGGCGAATTCCGTTCCGGTCGGCGCATGCGCCGACCGGCGGGGGCGTGCATGCACGCCCCCGAGGGAGGGCCGCATGCGGCCCTCCCCCCACGCCGCATGCGGCGTGGGAACTACTCAGCACCTGTCTCAGTCGCGCATCGCCGGAAACAGCACGACCTCGCGGATCGAGTCGCGGCCGGTGAGCAGCATCACGAGCCGGTCGATCCCAACGCCGACGCCCCCCGCCGGGGGCATCCCCTGCTCCAGCGCCTCGACGAACGCCTCGTCATAGGGCTGCGCCTCCTCGTCGCCCTCCGCCGCCAACCGCCGCTGCGCCTCGAACCGCTCGCGTTGCGCGTCGGCGTCGACGAGCTCGGAGAAGGCGTTGGCGATCTCCATGCCGCCGACGAACGCCTCCCAGCGCTCGGCCAGGCCCGGCCGCGAGCGGTGCTCGCGCGCGAACGGCGATAGCGCGATCGGATAGTCGAGCACGAAGGTGGGCTGGCGCAAAGAGGGCTCGACGAACTTCGACAGCAGGTCGTCGGCCATCTGCGGCCAGCTCGCGCCCTCGGTGCGGATCTCCAGACCGCGCTCGCCGATCGCCGCCGCCAGCGCCTCCCCGTCGCCGAGCACCGCCAGGTCGATGCCCGTCGCCTGCGCGACGGCCTCGACGAAGCTCACCCGCCGCCACTCGCGCGTGAAGTCAGCCTCCCCCGCGTATCCGATCGCCGCGGCGGCGGCGCGCACCAGCTCTTCCAAGCGGACGGCCGCCGCGGAGTAGTCGGCGTAGGCCTCATACCACTCGACCATCGTGAACTCGGGGTTGTGCTTGGTCGAGACCCCCTCGTTGCGGAAGTCCTTGCCCAGCTCATACACCCTCTCCAACCCGCCCACCAGCAGCCGCTTGAGATACAGCTCGGTCGCGATCCGCAGGTACAGGTCGCGGTCCAGCTCGTTGTGACGGGTCGTGAACGGTCGCGCCAGCGCGCCGCCGTACAGAGGCTGGAGCACCGGCGTCTCGACCTCGACGAAGCCCTGCCCATCGAGATAGGCGCGCACGGCCGAGACGATCTTCGCGCGGTCGACGAACAGCCGGCGCGTGTCCTCGTTCGCGATCAGGTCGAGCTCACGCCGACGGTAGCGGGTCTGCACGTCGCTGAGGCCAGCGTGCTTGTCCGGCGGGGGGCGCAGCGCCTTGCCGAGCACCTGAAAGCGGTCGACGCGCAGCGACAGCTCGCCTCGCCGCGAGCGCAGCGGCGCGCCGTCGACCCCCACCAGGTCGCCGAGGTCGAGGGAGGTCAGCCGCGCGAAGGCGTCCTCGCCGAGCACGTCCACGCGCGCGTGCAGCTGGATCTTGCCGGAGCGATCGACCAGGTCGAGGAACGCCGCCTTGCCGGAGCCTCGCCGCGCCGCGATACGACCCGCGACCCGATGGACCTCCTCGGTCTCCTCGCCGGCGGTGAGATGCCCGTAGGCGTCGAGGATCGTCGCGATCGGCTCCACGCCGGGAAACGCGTAGGGAAACGCCTCGGGATCTGACTCCTTCAGCCGCAGCGCCTTCGCGCGCCGCTCGGCGATCAGCTCGGCCAGGCCGTGCCTGCCATGTCCGTCGCCCGCAGGCGCGGCGCTGTCGGCGTCCGCGCTCGTGGGATCGATCCCGGCGGGCTCGCAGTCCACGGTCTCCCCGCCCGCGGGCCCGGACCCCGCGGCGCGCTCCTCCTCGGTTCCGCCCATTGCGGGAGGCTACTTGAGGCCGACGTCGATCTTCGTGATCTTCAGCTTGCGCGCGGGGCCGCGCGGGACCGTCACCGCGACCGTCTCGTTGCGCTTGTGCCCGATCAGGGCGCGCCCGACGGGCGACTCGTTGGAGAGCTTGTGCTCCTCCGGCTTGGCCTCGGCCGAGCCGACGATCGTGTACTTGACCGACTTGCCCGTCTTTTCGTCCTTGACGTGCACGACCGAGCCGATCTGGACGACGTCGGTCGAGAGGTCCTTGGTCTCGATCACGGTCGCCATGCGCAGCTTCTCCTGCAGCGTCGCGATCCGGCTCTCGAGCATCGCCTGCTCGTTCTTGGCGTCGTCGTACTCCGCGTTCTCGGCGATGTCTCCGAATTCCCGCGCTTCCTTGATGCGCTGCGCCACCTCGCGCCGCTTCTCGGTGGACAGCAGCTCGAGCTCGTCCTTGAGCTTGTCCAGTCCTTCGGGGGTGAGGATGACGTCCTTCGGCATGTGACCCTCGTTCGCGGGGTTGGTGGTCGACCGCCGACGCACACAAAAACCCCGCCTGACAGCGGGGACTTCGCGGCCGGGGGCGGCAAAGAGCGCAGCAGTATAGCTCCGGGACGGCATTCTCAGCCGGCCACCAACCGCTTCGCGGTCGGCCGGCTGAGAATGTCCGCCCTCCGCGGCTGATGGTTGGGGGGGCAGCTCAGGCGGGGACGGCGAGAGCTAACGGCTCGAGCAGGGTCCTGGCCTGAGCCAGCGTTGCGGTCGTCTGCAGCGACGCGTTCAGGTGCTTGGCGCGTACCGAGTCGAGGTCCAGACGAGCCACGTACCAGGGATAGAACTTGCGCAGGTAGCGAGTCGCACGTGGCTCGCCAAGGTGCTCAACGGCGCAGTCGATCGTCCAATCGAGCTCCCGCACGACCTCCTCGCGCGTGGGCTCGCTCGCGCGCGAGGACGGCTCGAGCAACTGCGAGAACAGCCACGGGTTGCCGAGCGCTCCCCGCGCGAGCATCACCGCGGCGGCGCCCGTGCGCTCGAAGGCATCGCGCACGTGCGCAGCGTCGCTCAGCCCGCCCGTCAGGATCACCGGCGCCCGGAGCGACTCCACCAGACGGGCTGCGAGGTCGTAATCGGGAACACCCTTGTGATGCACCGCGGCCGACCGCGGGTGAAAGGCGATCGCGGCCACGCCCGCCTCTTCCACCAGGCGATGCGCGAGCGCGACGCCGCTGCTCTCCCCGGTGCGCAGGCCGGAGCGCAGCTTGACCGTCACCGGCAACCCACCGTCGCGGCCGTGAGCGGCCCCTTCGCGCGCGGCGCGCGCCACCGCCACCGCCCGGTCGGGGTCGGCCAGCAGCGCGGCGCCGGCTCCCGTCTTCTGGACCTTCGGCACGGGGCAGCCCATGTTGATGTCGATCGCGTCCGCCCCCCGCTCGGCCACGTGCGCGGCCGCCAGGCGCATCGTCGCCGGGTCCTCTCCGAACAGCTGGATCGACACCGGGCCGCTCGCGCGCTCGCGCGGGTCGATGCGCAACATCTCCGTGCACGTCTTCTCGTTGCCATAGCGGATCGCGTAGGAGGAGACCATCTCCGAGACCGCCATCCCCGCGCCGAACCGCTTTGCTTGCAACCGCACGAACCAGTTGCCGATCCCCGCAAGCGGGGCCAGCAGGACGCGGTTCGGCACCTCCAGCGGGCCCAGCATCCAGGAGTCGGAGAGCGACTTCGTCATTGCCGCATGATTGCGCACGCGTGCGCAAAGAAGCTTCGGTCTAAGCGTTGCGCTCGTGCAGCAACCGCAAGCCGGTGAGCGTCAGCAGGTCGTCGATCTCCTCGAGCTCCTCCGTGTAGGGCACGACCAGGTGCGCGAGCCCGCCCGTGGCGACGACGGCGGTGCGTTCGCCCAGCTCGTCGTACAGCCGGCGCAGGATCGCGTCGATCGCGCCCGCGTACCCGTAGACGACGCCCGAGCGAATCGCGTCGATCGTGTTCTTGCCGATCACGCTCTTCGGCGGCGCCAGGTCGACCTTGGGCAGCCGCGCACCGCGCTCGGACAGCGCGTCGAGCGAGATCTCGATGCCCGTCATCAGCGAGCCGCCGAGATACTCGCCTCCGCGCGAGATCACGTCGAACGTCGTCGCCGTGCCGAAGTCGACGCACACGGCGGGGCCGCCGAAACGCTCGCGGATCGCGACCGCGTTGACCAGCCGGTCCGCGCCGATCTCGCGCGGATTGTCGTAGCGAATCGCCATGCCGGTCTTCGTTCCCGGCCCGACGGCGTGCATCTCCTGCCCCAGATAGCGATTCGCCATCGCCGTCCACTCCGGCTCGAGCTGCGGAACGGTCGAGGAGACGATCGACGCCTCCACGTCTGAGAACCCGTACCCGCGCAGCTCCAGCAGGTTGCGCAGCGCCGCGCCGAGCTGGTCGGCGGTCGACTGGCGCACGGTCGCAAAGCGCCAGTGCTCGAGCAGCTCCTCTCCGTTGTACACCCCGAAATGGGTCTGCGTGTTTCCGACGTCGACGACAAGGAGCATGGCCGACCATTATGCTCGGAGCGAGATGAACGCGAAGCTGTACGTCCTCCCCGGGTCTCATCCGTGCGCCGCGGTCGAAGTCGCGCTGCGGATGAAGTCGGTCGCTTTCGACCGCGTCGACCTGCTGCCGCTCTCCCAGATGCTGATCGGCCCGCTGCGCTACGGCGGCGGCACGGTGCCGGGCATGCGTATCGACGGCGAGCGCCTGCTCGGCTCGCGCACGATCATGCGCCGGCTCGACGAGCTCGTTCCCGAGCCCGCGCTGCTACCGCCCGAGCAGGACCCCGCTCGGGCCAAGGTGCTCGAGGCCGAGCGCTGGGGCGACGAGGTGTTTCAGAGCGTTCCGCGCCGCATCATCGACGTCGCCTTCCTGCGCCGCCCGGCCGCGATGGAGAGCTATGTGGGAGACGCAAAGCTGCCGCTCCCCACGTCCCTCATGCGCCCCGCCCTGCCGCTCACCGCCAAGCTGATGGCCGGCAAGAACAAGGCGCGCGACGAGACCGCCCGCGCCGACCTCGCGGCCCTGCCCGGCCAGCTCGACCGGATCGAGGGATGGATCGCCGACGGCCTGCTCGGGGACGAGCAGCCAAACGGGGCCGACCTCCAGATCGGCAGCACGATCCGCCTGCTGATGTCGATCGGCGACGTGCGCCCGCTGATCGCCGCGCGCCCGGCGGCGCGCCTGACGGACTACTTCCCGCCGATGGTCGGCGAGATCGAAGCGGGCGTGCTGCCGGCCGAGTGGCTGCCTGTGAGCGACGCGCCCGCGTAGCACCTGGACCCTTCGGTAGGCCGACGGCGCTACAGTCGCAGGACGGGTCGTCCCTCCTTCGCCGGAGCGCGCCCGAAACCCGATGCGCACCCTGGACCCGCAGTCCCTGACACAACACGTGGACCGTCTGTATCGCGCCGCGTGGGCGCTGTGCGGCTCGCGCGAGGACGCCGAGGATCTCGTGCAGGAGACGTTCACGCGCGTGCTCTCGCGCCGGCGCGTGCTGCACGGCGACGACGATCTCCACTACCTCATGCGCGTGCTGCGCAACACGTACTTCACCAGCCGCCGCACCGCCGGCCGGCGGCCCGTCACGGTGGCGACGCTCGAGGACGTCGTCGTGGCCGACTCCCGCCCGACGGGCCGGCCCGAGCAGGCGCTGGAGATGCAAGAGCTGTATGCGACGATCGCCTCGCTCCCGGACAACTTCCGCATGGCGCTGGTCGCGGTCGACGTGCTGGGCCTCTCCTACCGCGAAGCCGCCCGCGCGCTGCGCGTGCGCGAGGCGACGCTCACGACCAGGCTGTTCCGCGCCCGCCGCCAACTTGCCAAGCAGCTCTCCGTGCCGGAGACGGCCGCTCCCGGCGAGGCACAGAGTGGCGCACGCGTGCCGACCCGCCGGGAAGAGACGGAGACGAGCGGAGTCTTGCCGAGTAGGGGAACACCATGAGCGAGTCACGTCCACGCACCGAATCCGAGCTGGTCGAGCTTGTACGCTCGCTCGACACGCCTGCGCCGAACTCGCTGCACCGCAATGTGCAGGCCCTCGTCTCCGCGCGACGGAGCAGGCGCTTCGGGGCCGGAGCCCCGGCATTCGCGCGAGGCCTGCTCGCGACGACGGCGCTCGGCGCGGTGACGGTTACGGTGCTCGCGATCGCGTTGAGCGGAGGCGGCGCCAACGCGACGATGAGCCTGCGCGAGGCGTCCGCGCCAACCCTGCGCGCGGCGACCACGTCCGCCCCGCCGGAGAGCACCGGCAACCGCGCGCAGCTCGCCGTTGCCGTCGATGGCGTCTCGTTCCCATATTGGGAAGAGCGTTTCGGCTGGCGCTCGAGCGGGGCGCGCCACGATCGCGTCGCCGGGCACGCGATAACGACCGTCTTCTACACCGATGCTCACGGCAGGCGAATCGGCTACGCGATCGTGGCCGGCACGCCGCCACGGATCGGTGGTGGCACTGTGAGGTGGCGCAGGAAAGTGCCCTACCGGCTGTCTTACGAGAACGGAGCATCGGTGGTCACCTGGCTGCGCGACGGACATCTCTGCGTGGTGTCGGGACGTGATGTGAGCGGCGCCACGCTGCTGCGACTCGCCGGCTGGAGCGAGCGTTCTCCGTCCGTTGCGTCTTAAGAACGATCCGTGTGTAGATCGAGCATGAAACGGTTCGTATGACCAGCAGAGCACTCCGCCGGCTTGTTACGGCGGCAGCGGCTACCGTGGCGGCCGCCACGGCGATCCCCGCAGGCGCTTTCGGTCACGCAACCGCGCGCATGGCAAGCAGCCATACGGTCACTCTCGAGGACGTCCGCTTTCACCCGGGCACGCTGAGCATCAACCGCGGTGAAAGCGTCAGGTGGGTATGGGCCGACGGCCAGGAACACAACGTCACCTTTCACGGCTTTCACTCGCGCACGGTGGCCCATGGCTCCTACACCTTGCGGTTCACGCGGCCAGGTACGTTCAACTACGACTGCACGATCCACTTGAGCGAAGGGATGAGGGGCAAGATCGTCGTCCACTGAGCCTTGCCCCGACCGCCGTCGAGGCGAGTCGGCCGCATGAAGCGCTACACACAGGGGAGGTAATGGTGAGACGCGCCAACGGGGGGAGGCGCGCAAACGGCGCACTGGCATTCACGCCACCGGCAAATCGAGCGGCGGACCGGCCCAGCGCACGCCCTCGTCGAGTGGGAGCGCCGCCAGCGCGTCCGCCAGCCGCGCGCCGCCGGGTGTGGAGAGCGCGAAGTCGAGCTCGAGCGCCGGGATCAGGACGAAGCGCCGGCACAGCAGCTGCTCGTGCGGGAGCCGCATGCGCTCCTCGTTCAGCGCCAGCTCGCCGAGCAGCAGGATGTCGATGTCGATCGCGCGCGGCCCATGGCGGACCTCCGCGTCCGAGCGACCCAGCTCGCGCTCCGCGCGCTTGGCCGCGTCGAGCAGCTCGAGCGCTCCGAGCTCGGTCTCGATCCGCAGGCAGGCGTTGAGGAAGCTCGGCTGGTCGAGCACCTCGCCGACGGGATCGGTGTCGTAGACAGACGAGCTGGCGAGCGGTGTCACCCCTGCCGCTCCCAGCGCGTCGACCGCCGCCTGCAGGTGGGCGCGGCGATCGCCCACGTTCGAGCCGAGCCCGAGCAGTCCGATTCGCCGTGCCATCGCCGGGACGCTATCTATCGCGCGCCGGCGGCGGCCTTCACGGAGGCGTCGTCCGTAGCCCGGCGATCCTCACGAACGCGTCGTCTGCAGACCGGCGGCCGTCGCCTTCTCGCCCATCGCCTGGGCGAACGGAACGAGTGCCGAGAGCGGGCGGAGCATGACGGTGAAGTCGGCGATCAGGCCCTGGGCATCGAAGCGGAGCAGGTCGATTCCCTCGATTTCCCGATCGCCCACCATCGCGCGGAAGATCAAGCCGTGCGCCCCGCCTGTCTGCAGCTCGTCGGTGTAGCGGAAGTCCTGAAAGACCTGCGCTACCAAGCCGATCAACCGTGTCACGGTCTCGCGGCCGATGAAGGGATGGAAGGTGACAGGGCTGTGAAAGACGATCTCCTGCGCGAACAGCTCGGCGAGACCGGCGATGTCTTTGCGCTCGACCGCCGCTCGAAACAGCTCGGCCGTGCTCGCGTCCTGAGTCGTCGCGCTCACGCGGGAGCCTCGCCCAAGCCGCCGTCGCCGACTTCGCCCTCGCGCCGTCCAGCTCCCTCGTGCAGGCCCACGCGCGCGTGCAGACGGCGCAGCGGCCGCGGGGCCCACCAGGTGCGCTCGCCGAGGCGGCCCATCAGCGCGGGGACGAGCAGCGCACGAACGACGGTGGCGTCGATCGCCACGGCTAGCGCAGCGCCGGCGCCGAGCTGCTTGACGAAGAAGATGTGCGAGGTTACGAACGCGCCGATGGCGACGCAGAACAGGAGCGCGGCGGCTGTGACCAGGCGGCCGGTGCGCTCCAGGCCGTAGGCGACCGCCTCGCGCGTGGGCAGGCCGTCGTCATGGGCCTCCTTGATGCGGCCGAACAGGAACACGCCGTAGTCGGTCGAGAGCGCGAACGCGATGATGAACAGCAGCACGAGGTTCGACTCCTCCAGGCCGCCGATCGGGCTGAAGCCGAGCAGGCTCGATAGGTGGCCGTCCTGGAAGATCAGCACGAGCAGCCCCGCGCCCACCGCAACCGTGAGCAGGTTCATGATGAGCGCGACGAGCGGCAGCACGAGCGAGCCGGTCATCAGGAACAGGAAGCCGCCGGTGACGAGCGCCAGGATGACGAGCGTCAGCGGCGTGTTCGCCGCGATCGCGGCCTTCTGGTCGACGAACCACGCGGTGGCGCCACCGACCAGCAGCGCCGGCGCCGGCTCGAGCGCGCGCAGCCTGTGCACGAGCGCCTGGTTGGCCGGCGCGCCGTCGGTGCCGCGGGGCAGCATTTCGATCTCCCACGCGCCGCGACCGAGATAGCGCGGAGGTCCCGCCAGGCTCGCCTGGGCGCCGGCCGTGACCTGCGCCCGGCGCGCGAGCGAAGCAACGGTCTGAGCGCCGTCGGCGGGCGCGCGCACGACCATCGTGAGCGTCTGCGAGCCGTCGACCGCGAAGTCGTGGGTGATCGCTTCGGCGACCTGGCGTGACTGCGAGGAGGCCGGCAGCACGTGCGCGTCGGCCGGGGTCAGCTGCAGGCGCAGCGCGGGCAGTGCGATCACGATCAGCGTCACGGCGGTGATCACCGCGACCAGGCCGGGACGGCGCATGACCCCCCGCGCGAGCCGGTACCAAAAGCCGTGATCGGTCGCCTGCGCCGCGCGGACCGCGCTGCGCTGCAGTCGCGCGGGCGCGAGCGCGTTGATGCGAGGGCCGAGCGCGACGAGCACGGCGGGGAGCACGACCAGCGAGATGGCCCCGGCCGAGAGCGCCACAAGCGCGCCACCGACGCCCATCGAATAGAGGAAGCGCAGCGGAAACACGAGCATCGACGCCGCCGCGCCGGCAACGGCGAGCGAGCTGTAGAGAACTGTGCGCCCGGCGGTCTGCAGCGTGCGGGCGATCGCCGCGCGCGTGTCGGCGCCCCCCGCGAGCTCTTCGCGGTAGCGCGCGAGCACGAACAGGCTGTAGTCGATCGCGAGACCTAGGCCGAGGCCTGTGACGAGGTTGACGGCAAAGATCGACAGCCCGAGGAACTGGTCGACTATGCGCAGCAAAAGGAACGTGACGACGATCGCAAAGCCGCCTACCAGCAGCGGCAGCGACGCGGCGATCAGGCCGCGGAAGACCCAGAACGAGAGCAGCAGCAGGATCGGGAAGGCGAACGCCTCCGCGGTAGCGAGGTCGGAGGAGGTGCGCTTGTTGATTTCGTTGAACGCGACGTCGTTGCCTCCCAGGCGCACGTCCGAGCCCGTGATCTGAGGACGAACGTGTTCGACCGCTTGGGCCGAGCGTTCGCGGGTGGCGAAGGCGGCCAGCACGACCGTTTGGCGCCCGTCGCGCGAGAGCAGCTCGGGGAGGTGCGTGGCGGGGTAGTCGAGCGCGCGCTGAAAGCCGGGCTGTTTGGAGAGCAGCGCGACGATGTGCGCCGCGCGCGCCTGAGCGGCCCCATCGGTGCGAATGTCGGTGTTGCTCGAGACGAGGCCCGCCACGCCGTAGGAGGCCGCCTGCCCCGTGTCGTGTTCGATCGCTCGCAGCACCTGCTGGTTCTGGGCGTGCGGATCCTGGAAGTCGGCCGATTCGCTTTTGAGGATCGAGACGACTGGAACGCCGAAGGCCGCCGCGAGCAGGAACAGGGCGCCCGCGAGGATCAGCACGCGGCGCGTGCGAGCGACCGCGAGCTGGGACAGACGATCGATCACCTCTCGCTCACCGCCGCTCTTGCATAGGGCTCTGCCACCACATAATCGGCATTATGAGTGACTGCTAACTAATTTGTCAAGAGGCGGGCGCGATTATCGTCGAAAGAGTGTTCTCTCTCTCTGGAGAGAGCGTATAACTATGGCTATACGCTCTCCACGGTTTGCATAGTCCCAGCCGGCTCCTTTATCTTTCCGCAGATACGATGGTTATACGGACCCCACCGGTGACTACACAGTCAAACCCCCGGGGACTACACAGTCAAAACCATCCCTGGGACTACCCCTCCGCCTCGCGCCAGACCTCTACGGAGACCTCGTCCACGGTCAGCGCGATCGGCGGCTCGGGCTTGGCGGCCTTGACCCATACGCCTTCCAGGTCGTAGTCGGCGAGCAGCCGGTCGGCAATCGTGGAGCACAGCCGCTCGAGCGTCTTGTGCGAGCGCTGCTGGGCAATCAGCGCCACGAGCTGGCAGACCTCGGCGTAGTCGACTGTGTCCTCGAGTGAGTCCGTCACGGTCGCATCGGTCTCGCCCACGTCCATCCGCAGGTCGAGCACCAACCGCTGGCCGACCTCGCGCTCGGCCTCGCTCACCCCGTGGTGGGTATACAGCGACAGGCCGGTAATCTCGATCGTGACCGCCTCGACCCCCTCTTCGCGGTCGTCGTCGCGGTCGTCCCCTTCGTCGTCGTCGTAGTCCCCGCCGTCCGCGTCCTCCTCGAGGTCGTCGTCTAGCTCGTCGGGATCCTCGCCGCGGGTGGGGTCCATCGCGGGTCCAACGTAGCAGCCGCCGCAGCGAGCGCCTCGCGCACGGGCGCGACGTCGTGCACGCGGAACACGCTCGCGCCGCGCTCGAGCGCGAGCACGTTCGTGGCGATCGTGCCCGGCAGACGGCTCGCCGCGTCCGTCGCACCCCCCGCGTCTCCAACCGCCGCCACCCCCACCTCGGCCTCACCGGTCCCCTTGGCGAGGACGATGCGGCTGAGAAAGCTCTTGCGCGAGGTTCCCACCACGAGCGGGCGCCCGAGCGAGGTCAGCTCGCCGAGACGGCGTAGCAAGGTGAGGTTGTGCGCGACCGTCTTGCCGAAGCCGATGCCGGGGTCGAGCATGATCAGCTCCTCGCGCACGCCCTCGTCGACCGCAAAACGGAGACGCTCTTCCAGGAACGCCTTGACCTCGTCGACGACATCGTCGTATTTCGGCCCGCCCGCCCGCTGCATCGTGCGAGGTGAGCCGAGCATGTGCATCAGGCAGCACTCCGCCCCGCTGTCGGCGACCAGGCCGGCCATCAAGGGGTCGGCGCGGAAGGCGCTCACGTCGTTGACCAGGCTCGCCCCGGCCGCAAGCGCCGCCTCAACGACGACCGCCTTGGAGGTGTCGATCGAGACCTGTGCGCCTGTGGACGCGCCCGCGATGCCCTCCGCGCCCGCGCCTGCGATGCCTTCCAACACTGGGATCACCCGACGCAACTCCTCCTCGGCGGTCACGGGCTCCGCCCCCGGGCGCGTCGACTCGCCGCCGATGTCGAGAATGTCCGCACCCTGCGCAACCAGCTCACGCGCGTGCGCGATGGCCGCGGCGGGATCCAGGAAGGAGCCGCCGTCGGAGAACGAGTCTGGCGTGACGTTGACGATGCCCATCAGGCGAAAACCGCCGAGGGGCCCTACGGGCAAGCTCAAGCGGGCTCGGGGCGCTCTTTGTCCGTCGCCCTGAGCTCCGCGGTGCCACCGGCCAGCCCCGGGCGAGGTACCGTGCGCGGGGTTTCGCGCTCGGCGCGGTCGGCGGGCGCGGGCGGCGCCGGCAGCTCGGGCTTGGCGGCGGAGTCCTCGGCAACCCCGAACACCTCCTCCTCGCTCTTGCCGGCAAGCAGCGCGAGGAACTCCTCCTTCTCGATCGTCTCGCGTTTGACGAGGATCTCGGAGATCTTGGTCAAATCGTGCTGGTGCTCGGTGAGGATGTCGCGCGCGCGCTGGTGCGCGGACTCGATGATGCGGCGCACCTCGTCGTCGATCTCACGGGCGATCTCGTCGGAGTAGTCGGGCTCGGTGGAGAACTCGCGGCCGAGGAACGGCTGGCCGTGGTCGTGGCCGAACACGCGCGGGCCGAGGCGCTCGGACATGCCGAAGCGCATCACCATCTGCTTCGCGGTGGCGGTCACCTTCTCGATGTCGTTGGACGCGCCCGTGGTGATCTCGCTGAAGACGAGTTCCTCCGCCGCGCGCCCGCCAAGGGTCATCGCCATCGTGTCTTTGAGCTCGGCGCGCGTCGTCAGGAAGCGGTCCTCTTGGGGCATGGAGATCGTGTAGCCGAGCGCCTGGCCGCGCGAGATCACGGAGATCTTGTGGACGGGGTCGGAGTGCTCGAGGAAGTGGCCGACGAGCGCGTGGCCCATCTCGTGGTAGGCGGTGATCAGGCGCTCCTTCTCGCTCATCACGCGCGTCTTCTTCTCGGGGCCGGCGATCACGCGCATGATCCCCTCCTCGAGCTCGACCTGGCCGATCTCGCGCTTGCCGGTGCGGGCGGACAGCAGCGCGGCCTCGTTGATCAGGTTGGAGAGGTCGGCGCCGGTGAAGCCGGGAGTCTGCCCGGCGAGCGCGTCGATGTCGATGATCTTCGCCAGGGGCTTGCCGCGCGTGTGTACCTCGAGGATCCTCGCGCGGCCCTTGCGATCGGGGCGGTCGACGGCGATCTGGCGGTCGAAGCGGCCGGGGCGCAGCAGCGCCGGGTCGAGGATGTCGGGCCGGTTGGTGGCGGCGATCATGATGATGTTGTCCTTCGCCTCGAAGCCGTCCATCTCGACGAGCAGCTGGTTGAGCGTCTGCTCGCGCTCGTCGTGGCCGCCGCCGAGGCCGGCGCCGCGGTGGCGCCCGACGGCGTCGATCTCGTCCATGAAGATGATGCAAGGACTGTTCTGCTTGGCCTGCTCGAACAGGTCGCGCACGCGCGAGGCGCCGACGCCGACGAACATCTCGACGAAGTCGGACCCGGAGATCGAGAAGAACGGCACGCCCGCCTCGCCGGCGACCGCGCGCGCGAGGAGCGTCTTGCCGGTGCCCGGCGGCCCGTACAGCAGGACACCCGTCGGTATTCGCGCCCCGAGCGCCTGGAACTTCTTGGGGTTCTCGAGGAACTCCTTGATCTCGTGCAGCTCCTCGACGGCCTCGTCGACGCCGGCGACGTCGCGGAAGGTGATCTTGGGGGAGTCGGCGGAGAGCCGCTTGGCGCGCGACTTGCCGAACGACATGACTTTCGAGCCGCCGCCCTGGACCTGGTTCATGAGGAAGATCCAGAAGCCGAGGAAGATCACGAACGGCAGGACGTACTCGAGCAGGCTCAGCAGCGCGGAGGACTTTTCCGATTCGACGTTGTAGCTGACGCCGTCGGTGCGCAGTTCTTTGATCAGTTCGGGCGCGGCCTGATCGATGTAGCCGACTTCGTAGTTTTCTTTGTTTTTGAGCTTGACTTCGAGCGCTTTGCCCTTGTTCTTGAACTCGACCGATTCGACTTCCCGGCCGGGAAGCTCTTTGCCGACGAGCGTCTGGTAGCTGTGCTTGCGGTGGTTGGGCGAGCCCGGGTTGACGAGTTTGACGGCGAGGAACGCCAACACCACAACGATGAGGATCGGGAACGCGGCGCTCTTGAAGAAACGGCTCATAGATTGATCCTGAGTCTCTCGGCGCCGTCGGAAGTCGTCGCCAACAGTCCCCTAGCCTACCATGAGAGACCCGATTTTCAGGCAGCTGCGGACTACCGCTCCAGCGCGGCCACGAACGGCAGGTTGCGGTAGCGCTCGGCGTAGTCGAGCCCGTACCCGACCACGAAGCGGTCGGGTATCTCGAAGCCGACATAGCCGATCGGCAGGTCGACCTTGCGTCGCTCGGGCTTGATCAGCAGCGCGCAGACCTCGAGCGTGCGCGGGTTGCGCGAGCCGAGGTTGCGCAGCAGGTACTGCAGCGTCAGCCCGGAGTCGACGATGTCCTCGACGATCAGCACGTCGCGGCCTTCGATCGAGGCGTCGAGGTCCTTGAGGATCCGCACGACCCCGGAGGAGTCGGTCGCCGAGCCGTATGAGGCGACGGCCATGAAGTCGACCTCGACGGGGATGTCGATGTAGCGCATCAGGTCGCTCAGGAAGAACACGGCGCCCTTGAGCACACCGACGAGCAGGAGCGGCCTGCCGGCGTAGGCGCGCGAGATCTCCTCGCCGAGCTCGGCGACCCGCTTTTGCAGGTCCTCGGCGCTGATCAGCACCTCTCCGACTCCGTGCTCGGCTGCGACGCGCGCGGGAGTGGCCACAACGGGGAGTGTAGAGATCGTGCGGTCAGACAGCGCGTGGCGGGAGCCTGCGCATCGTCAGGACACCATGCTCGATGACGGCTGAGACACTGCCGCCGACGTGCAGCTCCGCACGCCCGCCCCGCTCGGCCAGAGCGAGGATCTCCGGCACGCGCGAACCGGCCTGCGGGACATAGCCATCGGCTGCTTGCTCTGCCAGGCGCACGACGATCATGCGCCGCAGCGCCTCGGGCAGCTCGCGCAGGCGCGCGATCGCGATGCGCCCCTCGCCGGCCAGCTCGCGGTCGACGAGACCGTCGAGCAGAACGGTCTCCTCGCGCAGCAGGCGTGCGGTGCGCAGCACGTTGGCCTCGGCCGCCGGATGCACCGCACGCAACGCGTTGACCAAACCGCTGCGTACGCGCGCGCGTGCGAAGAGCTCGTTGTCGTTGCTTCGATCCTCTCGCCAGGGGAGACCGCGGGCCTCGCAGTAGGCGGTCGTCTGCGCGCGCGTCACGCCGAGCAGGGGACGGACCAGCCGACCCTCGCGCGGCGCCATGCCCAGCAGCGCGCGCCGCCCGGGCGAGGCAGCGAGGCGGTAAAGGATCGTCTCGACCTGGTCGCTCGCGGTGTGCCCGGCGGCGACGCGCGTCCGGTCCGCCGGTCTCGACCCTGGCAAACCCGACCGTGGCGGCTCTCCCGGCTCAGGCAACCCCTGCACACTCTCTTCGCTCCCCCTCTGCACACTCTCTTCGCTCCCATCCAACGCCTCGGCGAGCCGCATCGCCGCGTCGTAGCGCAGCTCGCGCGCCCACGCGTGCAGGTTCCCCGGCTCGCGCTCCTCAGGTACGACTCGCACGATCTCGAGGACGACCCCGAAGCCCGCGCACAGCTCCGTGCAGTGGCGCTCGTCCTCGTCGGAGTCCTGCCCGCGGAGACCGTAGTTGACGTGCAGCGCGCACACGCGCTCGGCGCCCCTGACCGCGACCGCGACGTCCAGCAGGCAGACAGAGTCCCGCCCGCCCGAGACCATCGCTACGACCTGCCCGTACCCGAGCAGCCCCTCGTCGCGCACCTGCTCACACAGCTGCTCCGGCGTCACCTGCGCTCACCCCTCACAGACGACACCGACTGCTTTGACCGGCGCCGACAGGGCTGTACGAAGCGACAAGCTCACGTGTCTCCCCCCAATCCTCGCCCGCTACTCCCGCTTCGCGGAGGCGAGGAACAGCTCTGTAGGCTCGTTGAAGCCCTTCAACACGACCTCTCCGATGCGCTCGAACGCGAGGCCGTCGGCCCGTCCGGCCGTGTCGACGACAGGACGTGTCACGAGCACCTCGCCGCCCGCCGCGCGCGCGACCACACGCGCCGCGCGGTTGACCTCGCGGCCGTAGTAGTCGCCGTCGCGATACAGCGCCGCGCCGCTGTGAATCCCGATCCGTGGCGGCGGCGAGCCCGGCGGCAGCTCCGCTCCCAACCCGACCGCCCAGCCCGTCAACGCGGCCGTGTCGGCGGCGACGATCATCGTCTCGTCGCCGAGCGTCTTGATCACGCGCGCGTCGATCGGCAGCGTGTGCTCGACCGTCTCCACAAACCGCTCGACCGCGCCGACCGCCTCCGCCTCGCCGCGCTCCTCGGTCAGCTTCGTATAGCCGGCCAGGTCCGCGAACGCGATCGCCACCCGCATCCGGCCCTCCTCCACGGCCTCCTCGCCGAGGTCGGCCTCGATGTGGCCGATCACGTCCTGCTCGACGAAGTACCCGAGCATCCGCCCGTGCAGGTAGTTGATGAACGGCGCGGCGAACGGCAACATCTCGCGCGTCATGCCCTCCATCGCCTGCGCCACCTCGACCCCGGGCACACCTTCGCGCATCAGCGGCTCGTGCAGGTACAGGTGGAACAACCGCACCTCCGCGTCGGCGACCTGCGCCATCGCCTGTCCGTACACGCGCACGATCTGGAGCAGCGCCGGCAACGGCAACCCCGCGGCGAGCACCTCCGCGCCGTAGCGCAGCACCTGCAGGTCAACCTCAGAGATCTCCTCGCTCGACAGCGCGTTCTGCCCCATCGCGCCGAACATCCGTTCGATCAGCGCCTCGTCGATATTGAGCTCGCGCGCCGCCTGGCGCAGCGTGTAGCGCGCCTCGGTGCTCGGCAGCAGTTCGTCGATGTACCCGAACGGGAGCCGGCCGCTCTGGCTCGCCTCTTTGATCCGCTGCACCGTGTGCCCACGCTCGCGCAGCCGCGCGACGATCCTGACGTGCGATGCCGCCGCCGGTGTCCACGTCCCGTCGAACTGCGGCACGAGCCCCTCCCTCACCCAGCGCCGCACGGTCGCGGGCGTCACGCCCGCGCGCGTGGCGACCTGCGCGAGCGTGAGCTCGCCGCCCGGATGCTCGCCGGGCGAGCCGGCGGGGGGTGTCGTCGCCATCGACAGCAGTCTAAAGTCGCCGCCCCCGGCCCGAAGTCGCCGCCTCCGCTCGGCGCTCATCCCACTCGACGGAAGGCATGAACCCGGTTTGCGGATCATTACATAGATGCTGTTAGGATCAGCTATCCTTACAAAGATCTTGTAATGACCAACACTTCGAGCAAGAACCCCTATCGGCCGGGTGTGGGCGTGCGCCCGCGGTATCTCGCGGGCCGCGACGCGCCGCTGCGACGCTTCGACGCGATGCTCCGCGCCGCGCCCGAGCAGCAGGCGAACATGCGCGTGACGGGGCTTCGAGGCGTCGGCAAGACGGTGTTGCTCGAGACTTTCGCCGAGCACGCTCAGGAGCACAACTGGGAGCCGGCGTTCATGGAGCTTCAGCCGGGGCACAACACGAACGCTCTCCTCGCGGCGGCGATCGGAACGCTCTTGGAACGCACACGCGAGCGTCTCTCGCGGATCGCACGACTGCGATCCGCCGCCGGCAAGGCGCTGCGCACGGGCAGCCTGCAGGTGAGCTGGGAGGAGGTCTCGTTGTCGGTCTCCTTCGGCTCCGAACGCGAGGAGGATCTCGCACGGGAGCTGTTCGCCACCGTCGCGCTCGCGCTCGCCAAAGGACGCGCCGGCGTCGTCCTGCTGCTCGACGAGGCGCAGCTGATCCACGACGAGCGCGACCGCCACGGCGAGCACCCGCTGTCGCTGCTGATCGCACCGATCGTCGCGCTACAACGCCAGGAGCTCCCGCTCGGGCTCGTTCTCTGCGGCCTGCCGACACTCACCGGAAACCTCCAGAAAGCGCGCTCCTACAGCGAGCGCTTGTTCCGCGGCGAGGAGATCGACTCGCTCGCGCACCCCCAAGCGCTGGAGGCGTTCACACGACCACTGCAAAAGACCGCCCGCAGGGCCGTCGGAGCGCTCGCCGACACCGTCGCCGACGAGGTCGAGGGCTACCCCTACTTCCTGCAGCTGTGGGGATCGGAGCTGTGGGACGCCGCCGAGATCACCGGCACAGACCGCCTCACACCCAAGCTGCTCGACGCGGCGCGCCCCGATATCTACAGCAGGCTCGACCGCGACTTCTACGACCCGCGCCTGGCCACGCTGACCCCCGCCGAGGGCGACCTGCTGCTCGCCTCCGCCGCATGCCCATACCCTCCCCTGCGCTCCGCCGAGCTGACAAGCGCAGCCGCCAAGACCCCCGGCAACGTCAACGTCCTGCTCGGCCGCCTCGTCGATGCCGGCGCGCTCTACCGGATTCGCAAGGGCGAGTACGCCTACACCGCACCGAAGTTCCGCGAGTACCTCTCGCGGAGAACAGCAGACTCGAGCCATCATCAGCAATATCGCCGCCCATGACACCACCCGACCCCGAGCCCAGCCCCGCGGACGCGCCCCCGCACCCACGCGCGCTGCATCTGCGCCCGACAACCGACCTCGCCGAGCGCGTGCTGTTGCCAGGCGATCCCGGACGCGCGCTCGCGCTCGCGCAGACGCTGATAGCGGCGCCGCGCATGTTCAACCACCATCGCGGCCTATGGGGCTACACCGGCCTCGCCCTCGCCGACGGCGAGCCGCTGACTATCCAGAGCACGGGCATGGGCGGACCCTCCGCCGCGATCGTCCTCACCGAGCTGATCGCGCTCGGCGCGCGCCGAGCGATCCGCGTCGGCACCTGCGGCGCGCTGCGCCCTGACATCGCCCTCGGCGAGCTCGTGATCGCGCACGAATCGATCTGCGCCGACGGCGCCTCACGCGCGCTTGGCGCCGGTGAGCGCGTGGCCGGCGATCCGTTGCTCACGCGCGCGCTCGTCAACGCCGCGCCGGAAGCACACGCCGGGCCGGTCGTGAGCGTCGACCTGTTCTACGAGGACGACGCCGACACACACGAGCACAGCCGCCCGCCGGACGCCCTGGCGATCGAGATGGAGTCCGCGACTCTCTTTGCGATCGGCGCCCGCGCCGGGATCTCCGTCGCATGCGTGCTCGCGGTCTCCGACACGTTCTCCGCCGACGGCAAACGCACACGCATCGACGACCACGCGCTGCTCACCGCGGCCGAGTCGATGGGCAGCGCCGCCGTGACCGCGCTGCGCGCCTGAACGGCACCGAGCGCGATCGGGCCGGTGTGTCCCGTTCGCGGGTTGGTGTCGGATATGAGAGCAGGGATGTCCGCGAATTCGGCCGAAACCGAGTCCTCCGATTGGCTGCGCTTGCTGGTGGGGAGCCGGCTCCAGACGCAGGTATCGCGCTCCGGGGCGCTCGACGCCGGCGCACTGGGCGTGATGGCCGTCGACGTGGCCGTCACCCTGATCGTCGTCGGTACCGGAGGATCACACCTCTCGATCCTCGCACTGCTCATGCTCGGGCTCTCGTTCGGCTTAGCAATGAAGATGCTGCGCCTGCCGAGCGCCAAGGAAACAGGCCCCTCCCTCGCCGCAATACGCAAGGCTCGTAAGACCGACGAAGCGCGCGCATTCGAAGACTCCCTGCTCGACGACCTCGAAGAAGACCTCCAGATCAACGATCGAGCCTTGACCCGCAAAACCTTGCTGCTCGAACATGCGCTCACATTCCTAGTGCTCGCAATCCCTATTGAGCTGGTGGGGCGGGTAGTACGATGAGCGCGATGGAGTCAACCGCCAACCGCCAGCCGTCCACCTCCGAGCCCGCACGGGCGAACGTCACCGGCAGGGCTGAAAAGCCCTACGGCAACCGCAACTTCGAGCCGGCTTCCATACCGGAGTTCATCGGACCGGACTTCCCTATCCCCGCAGCGGTGGCCCAGTTCTTCCGCAAGCTCTTCAGGCGCAAACAGAACACCGCCACGCGGTAAGAGAGGTAGCTCAGGCTTTCTTCGACTTTTCGTTGCGAGCCGAGGCCGCGGAACGGCCGGCGCGGGACCTAGAAGATTTAGCCGGAGCCGGTTTGGACGGCTTTGCCGCAGCCGGTTTCGGCGCCTTGGCCGCTGCGGTGGCGCCCTTGCGCACCGACGGCGCGGCGTCGCCCAGCTTCTTCGTGATCGTCCCCAGCTGCTCCTCGATCTTCGAAAGGCGCGACTCGACCCCATGCGTGGCGAGCGCGCGGTCGAGGCGATGGACGCCGTCCTCGATCCCCTCCAAGCGCTGCGACACCGAGCGCAGCCTGCGAGTCAGCCGTTCGATGTCGGCCGCCGACGGGATGTTGAGCACGCCCATCGCCAGCTCCTGCGCTTGGGCGGCCTTCTCGCGCGCGTCGAACGCACGCCCGATCGTGCCCGTCAGCAGGGGGTTGTCGAGCAGGTCCGACAGCGCCTTGCCGAGGTGGTCTTCGCCCGCGCCGGTGAGACGCTCGCGCAGGTTCTTAACAGCGTTGCTCGCGTCTGACATGTGACTCCCAGGTCGCTCGTGCTCGTAAAGGGTCTTGAGGTCGCGGCAGAATCCGTTGCGGCGCGATGCGGTCCGTCCGTACGAACTCCGACGCGACAGGAAGGATACGGTGCAGCGATGCCCGATGGTCCCGAGCGGCTGTTCCTGTTCGTCCAATGCGAGTTCCCCTGGGCGCTCGGTCCCGCCGACGGGCGCTATCTGCTGCGCTCCGAGGCCGACGGCGAGCCCGAGCGGGTGGTCGTCCTCTCGACGCTCCCCGCCGACCGGGCCGCGCTCGCCCCCAACGCCGGCATCCTGCGACGCAGAGCCGCCACCCGCGCGCGCGCCGTGGCGCCCGAGCCCGGGCCCACGCCGGTTCTGACCGCGCGCGCCACGATCGTCGACCCCGTGTCGCTGTCGGTCGAGCGCCAGGCGCAGGCATGGCTCTCAGAACTCGACTCAGAGCGCGAGGTGAACGGGGCCTTCGTCTTTCTCAACCGCGTCCTGCACTCCCAGCGCGTCGCCTCCGCCGACCCCTACGCGCGCGAGGTCTCCCCCGAGCAGGCCCTGACGCTGCGAGTCGGCTGGGGCGAGGGCGAGCAGGTGGCAGACGGCCGCTGGCTGCACGCCGTCGAGCTTCCCTGGGGACGACCGCTGAAGCGCAAGCATCGTCGCGCCACGACGCTCCGCGTCGACGAGCGGCTCGCGCGCCTGCTGGCCGCGCGCGAACGGCCGTTGCAGTGCGAGGAGCACACGCTGCGCGCGCGCCTGGACCTCGACCAGGGACGGCTCGCGCACGGGGCCGCCGAGCTGCAGCTGGCATATACAGTCGCGCTCACCGAGCTGCGCGGCGAGAACCGCCAGGATCTCGCGATCCGCATCGCCGAGCTCGAGCAGCTGCGCGGCCCCGTCTCAGCGCAGGGGCGCGCCGCGCTCCCGGGCGCCGCCAAGGGCCCCGACGAGGAGATCGTCCGCCACGCGCTCGAACGGTTGGAAGCAGCCCTGCGCGCCCGCACCGCCGCCGGGTTCTGAATGGACCCTTTACCCTGAGGCGGTGACGATGGACCCGACCACGACAGCGATCGGCACCTGGAGCGGCGGGCGCTTCATGCACTTCGGCGAGCCGCTCGACGACGTGCGCCTGCAAGCGCTGCTACGCCCCGGGGACGGCATCGACACCGTCATCACCGCCGACGCCTACGGCGCGGGCGAGGCCGACCGCCTGCTCGGCAAAGCGCTCGCCGGGGTCGAGCGTGACAGCTACTGCCTGATCGGCGCGATCGGCCACGACTTCTACGACGGTGAGCGCGAAGGCGCGAAGGGCTTCCCCCGCTTCACCGACCCTCGCCTGCGCGCGCCTGAGGAGTACGGGGCCTACATCCGCATGGCGACCGAGCGCAGCCTCGAGCGCCTCGGGGTCGAGCGCTTCGATCTGCTGCTGCTGCACAACCCCGACCGCACGGGCTACTCGAGCCCGGCCGTGTGGCAGGGCTTGCAGGCGGTCCGCGACGAAGGCCTGACCCGCCTGCTCGGTGTCGCTCCGGGCCCGGCGAACGGCTTCACGCTCGACCTGATCGACTGTTTCGAGCGCAACTCCTCACTGATCGACTGGGCGATGATCATCCTCAACCCGCTCGAGCCGTGGCCCGGCGAGCTCGTGCTCGAGGCCGCCGCCGCCCACGACGTCCCCCTGATCACGCGCGTCGTCGACTACGGCGGCCTGTTCCACGACGACGTGCTCCCCGGCCACGCCTTCGCCGAGCACGACCACCGCAAGTTCCGCCCCGACGGCTGGGTCGCGGACGGGCGCGAGCGGCTCGAGCGGCTGCGCCCCTACGCCGAGCGCCACGGTCTGAGCATGCTGCAGCTCGCCTGCGCCTGGAACCTCTGCCAGCCGGCGGTCCGGTGCGTCGCGCCGACCCTGATCCAGGAGAGCGGTCCGGAGGCTCGCCCGATCGAGGACAAGCGCGCCGAGCTGGCGGCGCTTGCCGGGCTGGGCGAAGCCGCGCGCCTGTCGCCCGCCGAGCTGCAAGAGATCCGCGCGATCGGGGAGAACACCGGCTGCATGACGCTGAAGGGCGCGAGCCTCGAACACGAAGGCCCTCCCCGGGCCGACCGCTGGCCCCTCGACGAGGAGCTCTCCGCGCTCGCCGGCCGCTGGCACATCGACCCCGCGCGACAGCTCAGTCGAGCTTGAGCGCCACCGCGAGCGCCTGCAGATCGTCCACCACGTCGCCGTTCAGCCGCACGCTCGCGAGCTCGTCGAGCGGGGTTGTGCCCTGGGTGATGATCGCCACCGCGCCGCCCGCCTCGTGCGTCAGCCGCGGCAGGCCCGCGACGGGGTACACCTCGAGCGAGGAGCCGATGCACAGCAGCAGGTCCGCCCCCTCGCACAGCTCCCGCGCCCGTTCCATCGCCTCGTCGGAGAGGGTCTCGCCGAACAGCACCACGTCGGGCTTCAGCGGATCGCCGCAGATCGCGCAGCGCGGCACGCCGTCCGGGTCCCCCAGCGCGCGCGCGCGCACCTCCAGCTGGGGCACGTTCCCGCCGCAGACGAGGCAGTAGCTGCGCGCGATCGAGCCGTGCACCTCGACCAATTGCGCCGTGCCCGCCTTGCGGTGCAGCATGTCGATGTTCTGGGTGATCACGCCGTCGAGCAGTCCTCGCCGCTCCATCTCCGCGAGCGCGCGGTGCGCCTCGTTCGGCCGCTTGCTGCCGAGCGAGGAGAAACGATCGCCATAGAAGCGCCAGAACCCGGCGGGATCGTTGTGGAAGGTGTCGATGTGGGCGACCTCCATCGGATCGACGTTCGCCCACAGCCCTTCCCCGGGAGAGCGGAAGTCGGGGATCCCCGACGGCACGGAGATGCCCGCGCCCGTCAACGCGACGACCGAGCGCGCGCTGCGCACCAGCTTGGCCAGGCGGTCGACCTCCGACGGTTGCGTGGCGCGCAAGCGCACTGACGATCCTCCTGCTAGGCGCCTTTGAAGCTCGGCGCTCGTTTGCCGAGGAAGGCTGTGATGCCCTCCTTCGCGTCGCCGCTCGCGAACACCGCGGCGAACGCGCGCTTCTCCTCCTCGATTCCCTCGTCCAGGTCGCCCGCGCCGGAGACGCGCTTGATCTGCTCCATCGCAAGCGGCGCCTGACCCGCCAGCTTGCGCGCCCACGCGAGCGCCGTGTCGAGCAGCTCGTGATCCTCCACCACGCGGTTGACGAGGCCGAGCTCGAAAGCTTCCTCGGCGAGGATCGGATCGCCGACGAGGTTCATCTCCAGGGCCTTGTTCGTCCCCACCAGCCGCGGCAGCCGCTGGGTGCCGCCGAAGCCGGGGATGATCCCCAACTTGATCTCCGGCTGGCCGAAGATCGCCGAGCGCGCCGCGATCCGCACGTCGCACGCCATCGCGAGCTCGCAGCCGCCGCCGAACGCGAGGCCGTTGACCGCGGCGATCGTGGCGATCCCCTCCGAGCCGAGCTCGCGGAACAGGGCATGCGCGGCGTGGATCAGCCGCTCGCCGCCCGCCTCGTCCATCGTCGTGAACGCCTTGATGTCGGCGCCCGCGCAGTACAAGAACGGGTTCGAGGAGGCGATCACGAGCGCCCGCACCGGGGTCTCAGACGTTGCCTTGACCCGCTCCCACACCTTCCCCAGATCCTCGATCACCTGTGGTGAGATCGAGTTCATCTGGCCGTTCGCGAGCCACGCGATCGCCACGCCGTCAGCGCGCGTCTCGAGCTTCACGACCTCGGCCGGCTGCTCCGCATCGGCCTGGGGATAGGCGTAGAAGCCCTGCCCACTCTGCTGTCCCAGGCGGCCCTGCGCGACCAGGCGGCGCAGGATCCGCGGCGGGTCGAAGCGCTCGCCGTAGCGCTCCTGCGCGTTCTCCATCCGCTCGAGCACCTTGTCGAGCCCTTCCACGTCGGCCTTCATGAACGGCGGCAACAGGCCGCGCCGCGGGTCGAGGCCCGCGCCGGCCATCATCCCGAAGTCGATGTCGCGGTGGGTGGCCACCCCCTCCTCGAGTACCAGGCACGCCTCGAGCAGCGTCTTCAACGACAGCAGCTCGACCAGCTCCTCGACGTCCGGCGCCGCGTCGCCCTGGATGTTCGCCTCGCCCTGCGGGTCGTAGAACCCGTCGCCGCCGCTCTTCGCGCCGAGCTTGCCGTCGGCCACGAGCTTCTGCATGCCCTTCGGCACGTAGAACCGTTCCTCGCCGTATGACTCGACGAGATGCTCGGCCACGTGCAGCACCGTGTCGAGGCCGAGCAGGTTGACCAGCAGGTACGGCCCCATCGGGACGACGCCGGCGGCGCCGACGCCCTCGTCGATCTGCTTGATCGACAGCCCCTTCTCCTCCTGCATGCGCCAGACCTCGGCGATCCCCGAGTTGAGGATCCGATTGACGACGAACCCCGGCACCTCGCCGCAGGTGATCGGCTGCTTGCGGATCGTCTGCGCGAACGTGACCGCCGCGCCAACCGTCTCAGCGGAGGTCTCATCGCCCTCGACGACCTCGATCAGCGGCATGATCGAAGCCGGGTAGAAGTAGTGGAAGCCGACGACCTTGTCCGGGCGCAGCGTCGCTTCGCCGATCTCCGTGATCGACAGCGACGAGGTGTTCGACGCGAGGATCGCGTGACCTGGCGTGGCCGCGTCGAGCTCTGAGAACACGCTCTGCTTGATCGCCATCCGCTCCGGCACCGCCTCGATCGCGAAGTCGACGTCGCCGAAGCCCTCGTAAGAGGTCGTGCCGTGGATGCGCCCGAGGATCTCCTCGATCTGCGCCTCCCCCTGCTCGGCCGTCAGCTTGCCCCGCTCCACCAGCTTTCCGACCTGGCCGGCGGTCACGTTGCGCGCCTCGGCAAGGCCCGCCTGCACGAGGGCGTCGTCGATGTCCTTCAACACGACCGGCACTCCGGCGGCCGCGATCGTCTGGGCGATCTGCCCGCCCATCGTTCCGGCACCTACGACAGCGGCCTTGAACACGAACATGCTTGTGGGTCTCCTATATCTCTGCGAGGGGCCTGCTTGCAGTCGCGGAGCCTACTAGGACACTGGCGAAGGGTCAGGCCTGAGCGCGAGACTTGACCGCGTCCTGCTCGAGCGAGCCCTTGCCACCGATCCAGTCGCTCAGGAACGTCTCGCACGCGTCCACCTCGAGCGGGCGCGCGAACAGGAACCCCTGACCGCTGTCGCACTGCTCCTCCTTCAGCAGCGACAGCTCCGAGGACTCCTCGATCCCCTCGGCAAGCGTCTCGATCGAGAGCGACTTGCCCAGCTGCACGAGCGTGCGAATCAGCGTCTCGCCCTCCTGATCGTGGGTCAGCCGCGAGATGAACGAGCGGTCGATCTTCAACGCGTCGACCGGGAACCGCTGCAGGTAGGCCAGCGAGGAGTAGCCCGTGCCGAAGTCGTCGATTGCGATCCGCACCCCCAGCCGCTTGACCGCCTCCAACCGCGCCGCGGTCTCATCCGCGTTGCCCATCAGCGCGGTCTCTGTGATCTCGATCGTCAGCGCGCTCGGCTCCAGACCGCTCGATGCGAGCGCGTCCTCGATCTCCGCGACGAACTCGTCCGTATCGATCTGCAGCGCCGAGACGTTCACGGCCATGCCGACCGTATGTCCGCCGGCGCGCCACGCGGCGCCCTGGCGGCAGGCCTCCCGCAGGACCCACTTCCCGACTTCGGCGATCACACCGATCTCCTCGAGCAACGGCACGAAATCGTCCGGCTGGACGATCCCACGGACCGGGTGGCGCCAGCGAATCAGCGCCTCCATGCCCGTGGGGCTCATCGTGCGCAGGTCGAACGTCGGCTGGTAGACGAGGAAGAACTCCTCTTTCTCGAGCGCGTCGCGCAGATCCATCTCCAGTTCCATCCGGCTCTGCACCGCGTCCTGCATCCCCGCCTCGAACACCACATAGCGGTTCTTCCCCGACCACTTCGCGCGGTACATCGCGATGTCGGCGTCGCGCAGCAGCTCTTCCGCGGAGGAGCGGTCGCCCGCGGCGATGCCGACGCTGGCGGTCACCAGCAGACGATTGGAGTCGGAGCCCTGCAGCTCGAACGGCTGTTTGAGCGCTTCGAGCAACCGCTCCGCGATCAGCTCGGGGCCCGCGTCGAGCGACATCCCTTCGGCGACGACCACGAACTCGTCCCCGCCCAACCGGCCGAGCGCGTCGATGTCGCGCACGACCCCCTGCAGCCGCGCGGCGACGGTCCGCAGCAGCTCGTCGCCCGCGCCGTGGCCGAGCGTGTCGTTGATGCCCTTGAAGTTGTCGAGGTCGATGAACAGCGCGGCCACCGGCGCCTGGCTGCGGCGCGAGCGCACGAGCATCTGCTCGACCCTGTCCAAGATCAGCGTGCGGTTCGGCAGACCCGTCAGCGCGTCGTGGGTCGCCATGAACGCCAGCTCCTCCTGGCGGCGGGTCAGCTCCTCGTGCGCCTTCCAGCGCTCCTCCTCGAAGGACTGGCACATGCGCACGAGCGTCACGTCCAAGCTGCGCTGCAGCATGCCGAGCGCCCACTTCAGCACCTCCGGCGAGAGCTCCAACCCGATCGCGGTCTCGCGCACGACATCGTCTGCGGCGTCGCGCCAGCGCAGGCAGCGCTTGGTCACCTCGTTCAGCGGCGCCGCCCGCTGGGCGGCGAGCTGCCCGAAGATGGACCACGACTCCTGCCCGACCTCCCGCGCCACGTCCGCGCCCTCGCCGGCCATCCACCGCGCAACCGCGATCGTGGAGACCGCGCCGACCCGCGCAAAGCTCTCTTCGACCACCTCGTCCAGCACGTGGCCCGACTCCTCCGAGCGCCTGACCATCGCCTCGACCACGTCCTCGGTCCGCGCTTTCAACGCCTCGCCCAGACGCCTGAGATCGTGTGCGGGATCGAGCGGCGCCGTCAGGGGCTGACCGGCGCGCTCTTCCGACATGTCCGCAGCGGCCGCCTGCCCGTGATCGCCGATCCGCTCGCTTCGCACGCTCGTGCGTTGACCCGACATAGTCGAACGGATCGGCACCCCAGGCAAACTACTTTAGGTTTTTCTTACTTACCTCAACGCCGATGCCCACCCGGAGCCTTGCGACTCCGGGTGCGCTTCCCGGCCTCTGGCCGGCGGGCACTCCTACACGGCGACGGCCGTTGGCTCCTCCGCCCGCCGCGGCAGCAGCGTTTCGCGCGCGATCACGAGGCGTTGGATCTGCGAGGTGCCCTCGTACAGCTGCATGATCTTCGCGTCGCGGAACAGCTTCTCGACGGGGTACTCCTTGATGAAGCCGTACCCGCCGTACACCTGCACGGCGTCGGTCGCGATTTTCATCGCGGCGTCGGCGGCGAAGCGCTTGGCGTGTGAGGAGACGAGCGAGTTGCGTTCGCCGTTGTCGAGCATGAACGCCGACTTCCACGTCAGCAGTCGCGCGGCTTCGATTTCGGTCGCCATGTCGGCGATCATGAACTGTATCCCCTGGTGCATCGCGATCGGGACGCCGAACTGGACGCGTTCCTTGGAATAGTCGGTCGCGAACTCGAACGCCGCTCGGGCGATCCCGGTCGCCATCGCGGCGACGCCGGGGCGGGTGCGGTCGAGCGTCATCATCGCGAGCTTGAACCCGGCGTTTTCCTCGCCCAGCAGGTTCTCGGCGGGGACCTCGACGTCGTTGAAGGAGATCGTCGCCGTGTTCGACGCGCGCTGACCGAGCTTGTCCTCCTTCTTGTCGACCACCACGCCCCAGTCGCGCTCGACCACGAACGCGGAGATGCCGCGGTGCCCGGCCTCCTTGTCGGTCTTCGCATAGACCGTGTAGTAGTCGGCGTAGCCGCCGTTGGTGATGAAGCACTTCGAGCCGTTGATCACGTACTTGTCGCCCTGCTTGACGGCGGTCGTTCGCATCCCCGACACGTCCGAGCCGGCGTCGGGCTCGGTCAGGCAGAAGGAGGCGAGCTTCGGCGCCTCGGTGAGCATCCCGAGGTACTTCTTCTTGACCTCCTCTGAGCCGCCGAGCATGATCGGGGCGGTCGCGAGGCCGTTGCAGCCGAGCGAGGTCTGGATCCCGGAGCAGCCCCAGGAGAGCTCCTCCTCGATCAGGCACCCGTCGAGATAGCCGGCACCGGAGCCGCCGTACTCCTCGGGGATGTGCGAGTTCATCAGGCCCACGTCCCAGGCCTTCTCGATGATGTCCTGCGGCCAGGTGCCGTCCTTGTCGTACTCCCAGGCGACGGGGCGAATCTCCTTGGCGGCGAAGTCGTGCGCCATCTCGCGCAGGTTCTTCTGCTCGTCGGTGAGCGTGAAATCGACCATTCTCGTGATCTCCTGACTGGCTCGAGCGCTTGCGATCCGGCTGTGAGCGCTTGCGCGGAAAATAGATTGACTGGTCAGTCAATGTCGCGGATTCGCCAGAGGGTAGCGAAGAGCGGCTCGATCGGCAACAATCTCACTGTGTTGAACGCGCTTTCGACGATGGTGCCCGGCATGGCGATCGACGGGCTCAACCTCGTGGTATTCGGCTCCGTGGCGTTCTCGCTGCTGATGGCGCTGCTGTTCGCGGTCACCGCTCGCGGCCACGACAGCCTGTACGACCAGATCGGGCAGGGCGGCCTCTCCAACGACGGCCTCTCCTCGATGAGCGGACCGGGCACGTCCTCGCTCGACTCCACGGCCGGGCGCGCCGAGCAAGAGCGGGAGATCCGCCAGATGCTCAGCGCGCGCAGCGCCCGGCTCGTGCGCAGCGGCAAGCCGGCGCTCGACATCGACGCCGAGGTCGCCCGCCTGCTCGAGGCCGTCGCGCCACAGGCACATGACGCGGGCCTCAGCGACGAGGTGCGCCAGCTCGTCGTCGCCCGCAACGAACGCCGTCTGCGCAAAGGCCTCGACCCCGTCGACGTCGAGGCCGAGGTGGCGCGCACGCTGAACGAACTACACCCATAGCCCTGGCCGCCGTCCCCGCCGTCGGGTATAAAACGCGCCATGACCGACCCTCGCCGCTTCCAGCTCGACGAGCTCACGATCCGCCCCGGCACCTATTTCAACCCGCAGACCGAGGTGCTGATCGTCGTCGACGACTCGCCCGACGTCGATCATGAGATCTTCAAAAGCGACGAGCTCGAGGGCGCCGAATGGGTGCTGATCTCAGATGACTCCCCCCTCGACGAGCCACGCCGCGACGAGCTGATCGAGCGCTTCCAGGTCACCTACCAGCCCGGTGGCGACCGCCTGGTCGAAAGCGACGACCTCGACCTCGACGAAGACGACGAGGATGAGCTGGAACCGGACGAGCTGGACGATCTCGATCAGGAATGACGGTAGGTCGGCGCCCGGCGCAACTGCGTCGTCGGCGCCGGGTTGGGGCAGGCGTAATGTCTTTGTGGGGAACAGCCGTGCGGCGGCGCGGCCAGGCGGGCTGGAGGTGCGCGGTCGGTGGTGTGCAACGCGTTCTGCAAGGGAACGCCGCATCTGTGCGTAGCATCGGCGCGATCCGCGCCCGGCGACTTCGCATCGTGCTCTCCCTCAGTCTGCTCACCGTCGGCGGGGGCGCCGCGGTCCTGTCCACCTCCGCCGCCACCGCCGCGCACGGCCCGAGCGTTCCCGCGGCGCTGCTCGCGTTGAAGAGCAGCAGCGCGATCACCGAAGCCGTGTACACCCAGGACGCCTCCGCCTACACCGCAGCGTTGCGCTCGCTGAAGAAGCTCACCGGCACGCGCCACACGGAGCTTGCCGCCGTGATCTCAAACACGCAGCAGATGGCCGCCGCGAACGACTTCACGCCGACGCGGCTCGCGGTCATCTTCCTCACGCTCGAACGCAACCGCCAGTGGTGGACGACCGAACCGCTGATCTCGAGCAGAGAGCGCGTGAGCTTTCCTGAAAGCAAGCTCGTCTGGGAGTACTACGTCGGCCAGGGCATCCAGATCCAGTGGCTGGGGACGTTCGGCGAGGCCAACGGCTACTACCTGACAGGCCACGAAAACGAAAACCTGAAGCAGCTGCTGAGCGAAGTGCTGCCGCTCGCCACCGACCGCGCGGGCGGGATCGCGTGGGAGTACATGTTCCATTTCGACGGCGGCTCCCCGCCGTGGACGAGTGGCCTCTCCCAAGGCACCGCGCTGCAGGTCCTCGCCCGCGCCTGGTCGCGCTTCAAGGAACCCGCCGACCTGACCGCCGCCCAGCAGGCGCTCGGAGTCTTCCAGACCGCCCCGCCCGAAGGCGTGCGCGTGAAGACCGCCGCGGGGGCGGAGTACGCGGAGTACACCTACGCGCCGAGCGACAGGATCCTCAACGGCTTCGTCCAGTCGCTCGTCGGCCTGTACGACTACACCTCGATCACCAAAGATCCGCTCGGCCTGCAGCTGTTCGAAGGGGGCGACGCCGAGGCGCGCGCCGAGACCCCCCACTACGACACGGGCGCCTGGTCGCTGTACGACCAGCTCGGGGAATCGAACCTCAACTACCACGAACTGCTCACCGAATTCCTGCAGCACCTGTGCGAACGCACGGGGAAAGGGGCGCCGGCGGTCGCCCCTGCCCCGTCGACACCGGCGCCGACGATCACGCCGACCACCACCGCCCCGACGCCCGCTCCCACCCCGACAAGCCCGTCGAACACGGGCGGCACGTCCGAAACAGGGGGCGCCAGCGCGGCGGCGGTCTCGGCGAGGACCCACGCGCCGCGTGCCTCTGTCTCGGCCATGCGGCGCACCGCGCGCACCACCGCGGCGACCACGGCCCCGGCGACCCCGATCCCGGGCGATGCGATCTACTGCACGACCGCTCAGCACTTCACCACCGACCTGCACACGCCGCCGGTCGTGTCGCTGATCACGGCCACGCTCCCCACGAGCGCGCGGGCGGGCGTGCAGCTGTCGCTGTCGAAGATCTCGACGGTCTCCCTGACCGTCCGCCAGGGCAGCCACGTCGTGTGGACGAACCGCGTCACGGTCGAACGCGGCAAGCCACGGCTGCTGTGGCTCACCCCGGCCAAGGCGGGCTCCTACTCGGTCACGCTCACCGCCACCGACCTCGCCGGCAACTTCGCCACGGCCACGGGCACGATCACGCTTGCCAAGGGAGCAAAGCCGCACTGACGCCTTCCCCCGCGCCTAGACTGAAGGCATATGGGGCGAAACATCACGATCGGACAGGAAGGCGACCCGAGCCGATGGGACGCTTGACACGCGACTGGCGCGCGCTCGGGCCCGATCAGCGTCTGGCGGGAGGCGCCGCGCTGGCGCTGTTCGTGACGATGCTGCTGCCGTGGTACCAGCAGAACGCGGTCGTCGACGAGCCGCGCACGGCGCCGCTGCAGAGCCGCAACCTGAACGCGTTCCAGGTCTTCTCGTTCGCCGAGGCGGCCGTGCTGCTGGTCGCGGTCGCCGTGCTGTACCTGCTGTACGCGCGCGCCACGCGTCGCGAGTTCCACCTGCCCGGCGGCGACGGCACGGTGGTGTTCGCGGCGGGGATCTGGACTGCGTTGCTTCTGATGCTCAGGCTGTTTGACAAGCCCGGCATCAACACGCACGGTGTCGCCGCGAACGTAGGGGTGCAATGGGGCATCTTCTTCGCACTGGCGGCCGCCGGCCTGCTGGCCTACACCGGCTCGCGCATGCGCGCGACAGCCCGGCCAGAGCCTCCACTGCGACGCAGGCGCCGTCCCCCTGCGCCGTCGCGACCTCCCGCGCTGAGGCCGCAGCCTCAACTACCTAGGCCTCCCGAGTCGAGTCGGCCTCCCGAGTCGAGGCCGTCGCCGCCTGAACCGAGCTTGCAGCCGCAACCGCAGCGCACACCGCCACAGCCGGCTGCGCGGCGACCCGTGACCGCAACCGAGACGACCGAGCAGCTGTCCTTCGAGGAATCTCCGCCCGACTCGGACTGAGATCTTCGTACCGCCCCACGTATCATTGCGCTGAGCATGTCCGCTCCTCCGTCCCCGGCGCCCACCTCCGTCGCAGAAGTCGCCGAGGGCCTGCGCGCTGTGGGCTACCTGCCCGGCGAGTCGACCGCGCTCGTCTCCTATCTGGCGACCCGCCTGGGCAAGCCCGTGCTGGTCGAGGGGCCGGCCGGCGTCGGCAAGACCGAGCTGGCCAAGTCGCTCGCCTCCTATCTCGGCCGCGAGCTCGTGCGGTTGCAGTGCTACGAGGGGCTGGACGAGGCCAAGGCGCTGTACGAGTGGAACTACCGTAAGCAGCTGCTGCGCATCCAGGCCGAGGCGTCCGACACCGGCTGGGATGCGGTGCAGGAGGACATCTTCGGCGAGGAGTTCCTGCTCGCGCGACCGTTGATGACGGCGATCGCCTCAGAGCAGCCGGTTGTGCTGCTGATCGACGAGATCGACAAGACCGATCAGGAGTTCGAGGCGATGCTGCTCGAGGTGCTGTCGGACTTCCAGATCTCGATCCCCGAGCTCGGGCTCGTGCGCTCGCGCACGCATCCGATCGTGCTGCTCACGTCGAACAACTCGCGGGAGCTGACCGAGGCGCTCAAGCGCCGCTGCCTGTACCTGTGGCTCGACTACCCCGAGCTCGAGCACGAGCTCGAGATCGTGCGTCTGCACGCCCCTGACCTGCCAGAGACGGTGGCGCGCAAGCTGGTCGAGGTGATCGGCATGGTCCGCGCGCTCGACCTGAAGAAGCCGCCGTCGATCGCCGAGTCGATCGACTGGGCGCGCGCGCTGCTGCTGCTCGGCGCAGACGACATCGACCAGGCGACCTTCACCGAGACGATGTCGGTGATCGTCAAGCACCGCACCGACATGGACGTCGTGGCCGAGCGGGTCGGGCTGAAGCTGGGCGCGCCCGCCGATGTCGCCTGACCAGGAGGGCCTCGCGCCGGCTGACCTGACACCTGCAGACCCCACACCGGGGGGGCCCACGGAGCCAGACGGCTTCTCGGCACGCGTGCTGCAGCTCGGCGAGGAGCTCCGCCGCGAAGGCATCGCGGTGGGCACCTCCGAGCTGCTCGACGCGTTTGCCGTGTTGGGCGAGATCGGCTGGACCGAGCAGGAGGACTTCCGCGAGGCGCTGGCCGCCACCCTGGCCAAGAGCCAGGAGGACAGACGCGTGTTCGAGCTCGTGTTCGACCGCTTCTTCTTTCGCGCCGTCGAGCTCGCCGCCGCGCAGCAGGGCATCCGCGAGGACTCGACCGGCGCGGGCCTCGACCTGGAAGAGCTGACCGACGAACAGCTCGAGGCCCTGCGCGCTCAGATCGCGGCCGCCCTGCGCGACGGCTCGGAGGGTGCGATGCGCGATCTGGCGCGGATGGCGATCGCCGCTTTCGGCCGCCGCCAGGAGGGCTCGGGGGTGATCGGCGTGGACGTGCAACGCATCCGCCGGGCGCTCGGCCTGCGAGCCGAGCCCCAACCGGACCTGCCGCCCGAGGACCCCCGGCGCGACGGCCTGCCGCGTGCCGCGCTGCGCCGCTTCGAGGCGTTGCTGCGCAGAGAGCTGGAACGCGAGCAGATCGAGCGCACCGGCTCCCTCCCCCCCGCGCGCGCCCTCGGCGAGCTCGACCGTGCCCTGCCGTCCGGCCCGCTTGCGGACCTCGCGGCCGTGCACCGCGTCGTCGCCCAGCTGCGCCGCCGGCTGGCGACACAGGGGATGCAGAATCGCGGCCACCGCCGCCACGCGCACGTGGACGTGCGGCGCACGATGCGCGCCTCGCTTCAGACCGGCGGCGTGCCCGTCGTGCTCAAGTACCGCCCGCGACGCCCGAAACGGCCCGAGATCTACGTGCTTTGCGACGTCTCCACAAGCGTCACCTCGGCGTCCGTGTTCTTCCTGTCGGTTCTGCACGCGTTGCACGACACGTTTCGCAAGATGCGCTCGTTCGTGTTCATCGAGCGCATCTCCGAGGTCACCGACATCTTCGAAGGAGAGCGCAACTTCAAAGCGGTCAGCGAGCGGATCGCCGGCGACGCGGGCGTCGCCGACATCTCCGGCTACACCGACTACGGACGTGTCTGGACGGAGTTCCTCGCGCAGGTGCAGGACGACCTGCACCCCCGCGCGACCGTGATCGTGCTCGGCGACGCACGCACCAACGGGCGCGACCCCCGCGCCGACATCTTCGCCCAGATCGCCGCCCGCGCCGGGCGCACGTTCTGGCTGAACCCCGAGCCGCGGCTGTACTGGAACTACGGCGACTCCGTGATCGCCGCCTACGAGGAGCACTGCACGGCGTTCGAGTGCTGGACCACCGCGCAGCTCGAGGACTTCGTGCGGGCCCTGACTCGCCCGGTCATCGCCGCGGGGCGGTAGCATCGTTGCAGAGCAATAACCAGGGGGGCTGGCGGGATGCGGGCCGGCTGAGATGGCGCACAGGGAGCGATTCCCCCCGGCGCCGACCCTTTGAACCTGTGGGGTAATGCCCGCGGAGGGAGAGACGTGCCGCAGGCAGGGTTGAAGCCCGCTCGTAGATCGCCAGAGACGGGCCCGCGCGAGACGCGCGTGCATGAGACGAACGTGCGCGTGGAAGACGTGAGCCACGCCTATCGCGACCGTCACGGCGGCGTAGTGCAGGCGCTCGCCGGCGTGTCGCTGCACGCCGCCCCCGGCGAGCTGCTCGCGGTGGTAGGAGCGAGCGGATGCGGCAAGACGACACTGCTCGAGCTGATCTGCGGCCTGCAGTCCCCCGACCAGGGCTCGATCGCGTGCGCGCCCGCGGCGCTGATGCCTCAGCGTGACCTGTTGCTGCCCTGGCTGAGCGCGGTCGACAACGCCGCGCTCGCGCTGCGCATCGCCGGACATGCTCGTGCCTCGGCTCGCGCGCGCGCGAGCAGGCTGTTCGCCGAGCTGGGGCTGGACGGCTTCGAGCGCGCCCATCCGCACGAGCTTTCCGGAGGTATGCGCCAGCGCGTGGCGTTCCTGCGTACGCTGCTCTCGGGCAAGCCGGTCCTGTGCCTCGACGAGCCGTTCGGCGCGCTCGACGCGATCACGCGCGCGGAGATGCAGGGCTGGCTGGGCCGCACACTCGCCCGCGAGCCGCGCACGGTGGTGCTCGTCACCCACGACGTCGAGGAGGCGATCGTGCTCGCCGACCGGGTCGCCGTGCTGTCGTCCCGTCCCGGACGGGTGCGAACGAGCATCGACGTGAGTCTCCCTCGCCCGCGCTCGCGAACCGACGCCGAGGTGATCGCCATGCGCGAGCGGGCGCTGCTCGCGCTGGGACTGGACACGCAAGGTATGGACGCACCGGACCTGCACACGCCGGGCCCCGGCACACGGAGCCCAGCGGACACGCACGGCACGGACACGCAGGACGCGACATGAGCCGTCGGATCGCCGTCGCACTGCCCCCCATGCTGCTCGCGATCGCGGTGCTCGGCGCGTGGGAGCTGTACGCGGACTCGGGCGCGAGCAGCTCCTCGATCCTGCCGGCGCCACACGCGATCGCCGAGGCGCTGTGGGGCAACGCGTCGCTACTGGGACACAACCTCGCGGTCACCGCCGAGGAGGTCGGCATCGGCCTTCTGCTGGCGCTGGCGCTCGGCTTCGTGCTCGCGGTGCTGATCCATCTCTCCCCGCTGCTGCGCCGCTCCTTCTACCCGCTCGCGGTCGGCTCCCAGGCAGTGCCGATCGCCGTGATCGCGCCACTGCTCGTGCTCTCATGGGGCTTCGGGCTGCTGCCGAAGCTCATCGTGATCGTGCTGATCTGCTTCTTCCCCGTGCTCGTCACGACCGTCGACGGGCTCGCCGCGGTGGACCCCGACCAGCTGAAGCTGCTCCGCACGCTCGACGCCTCGCGCTGGCAGTCGTTTCGATTCGCCGAGCTGCCGGCGGCGCTTCCGGCCGCGATCAGCGGCGCGCGGATCGCCGTCACCGTCGGGGTGATCGGCGCCTACATCGCCGAGTCTCAGACAGCCACCACCGGCGCCTACGCGGGCCTGGGACGCGAGATCAACTCCGACCTCACCGCCCTGCAGACCCCGCGCGCGTACGCCGCCGCGGTGGTGCTGTTCGTGTTCGCGATCTTCTGCTTCTACACCCTCTCCCTCGCCGAGCGCAGGCTCGCGCCGTGGGCCAACCAATCAGGAGGAGGCTCCAGTTGAGCGTTTCGCCCGCCGTCGCCGTCCGCCGCGCCATCGCGCCCGCCGTCCGCCGCGCCTCCGTGCTCGCCGTGCTGGCGACGCTCACGGTCGCCATATCCGCCTGTGGCGCCAAGCAGGACACGGTCTCGGCGGCGCGGACGAAGCCGTTCACGGTGATGCTCGACTGGTTCCCCAACGCCGATCACGCGCCGCTCTACTCCGCGCTCGCAGACGGCGACTTCCGCGCCGTCGGGCTGGACGTCCGTCCGGTGGTCCCGTCGGAAACCGCCGAACCGCTGAAGCTGCTCGCGGCCGGCAAGGTGGACATGGCGATCTCATACGAGCCCGAGCTGCTGCTCGCGCGCGACGAAGGGTTGAAGCTGGTGTCGGTCGCGGCGCTCGTGCAGCGGCCCCTGACCTCGATAATCGCGCTTCCCGGCAAGCATGTGTCGAGCGTCGCCGACCTCGCCGGCAAGACCGTCGGCACCGCCGGCATCCCCTATCAGGCAGCCGAGTTGAAGACCGCCCTACAGTCGGCCGGCGTGAATCCGGCGACGGTGCGCGAAGTGAACGTCGGCTTCAACATCGTCCCAGCGCTGCTCTCCGGCAAGGTGGCGGCCACGCTCGGCGGATACTGGAACTACGAGGCGCTGCAGCTGCAGCTGCTGCACAGGCGCCCGATCACGATCCCCGTCGATCGGGCGGGCGTGCCGACCTACGACGAGCTGGTGCTGGTGGTACGCGAAGGCGAGGCGCGCACTCGCGGTCAGGACCTGCGCGCGTTCCTGCAGGCGCTGACGCGAGGCGAGCACGACGTGCGAGCCAACCCGGCCGCCGCGGCGGCGCTCCTCGTCAAGGCCAACCCGTCGCTCGAGCCCAAGCTCCAGCTGACCTCGATCGAGCAGACGTTGCCGGCCACGCTGCCGGCGGGGAGCGGCAAGGGGTACGGCTATCAGAGCCCGACCGCGTGGGCGGCATTCGGCGACTGGATGTACTCGCACAAGCTGCTTCACAACGAACCGAACGCGGGCCTGCCACCTTTCACCAACGAGTTCCTCCCTGGAGAAGGCATCTAACGGACATGGCTCGCGTCGGGATACTGACCGGGGGCGGCGACTGCCCCGGGCTGAACGCGGTGATCCGCGCGGTCGTGCGCAGGGGGCTCGCTGACGGCGGCGGGCACAGCTTCGTCGGCTTTCGACACGGCTGGGCCGGGGTGCTCGCGGACGACGCGACCGAGCTGACGCTCGAGAGCACCGCCGGCATCCTTCCCCGCGGGGGGACGATTCTCGGCACCTCGCGCACGAATCCGTTCGCGAAGGATCGCGACGGGACACCTGAGATCCGCCGGACGCTAAAGGCACGTGGAGTGGACGCGCTGATCCCGATCGGCGGCGAGGACACGCTCGGTGTGGCGCGGCGCCTGCACGAAGCGGGGATCCCGATCGTCGGGGTGCCGAAGACGATCGACAACGACCTCGGCGGGACCGACGTGACGTTCGGCTTTCAAACCGCCGTGCAGATCGTCACCGACGCGATCGACCGCTTGCACACCACGGCGGAGTCGCATAACCGCGTGATGGTCGTCGAGGTGATGGGCAGGCACGCGGGCTGGATCGCCACCCACGCGGGGATCGCCGGAGGAGCCGATGCGATCCTCGTGCCGGAGCGGCCGTTTGACATCGAACAGGTCTGCGCGCACCTGCGCCGCCGCCACGAGCGCGGTCGCAGCTTCTCGATCGTGGTCGTCGCCGAGGGAGCCGTTCCGCGGGCTCCGAGCGTCGAGGCTCCCATCGACGCCACCACCGATGCGTTCGGGCACGCGCGACTCGGCGGGATCGGCGTGACGCTCGAGGCGGAGATCGAGCGACGGACCGGGTACGAGAGTCGCGTGACGATCCTCGGTCACGTGCAGCGCGGCGGCACGCCGGTGGCGTTCGACCGCGTGCTCGCGACCCGCTTCGGCGTGGCCGCGATGGCGGCGACCGCGGCCGGCCGCTTCGGGACGATGGTGGGATTGCGGGGAACCGAGATTGTCGAGGTCTCGCTGGCCGATGCGCTGCGGGAGCCGAAGCTGCTCGATCCGGCTCTGTACGAGACGGCCGAGCTGTTCTTCGGCTGACCGCGGGGGAGCCGGGCGCCCGCCGGGCCCCGCTCGAGCAACCTCGAGACGACGCTGACGCCCCGCTCGAGCCGTCCGCGCGCGCCGGGGAGATTTGGACAGCTTTGCCGATGTATCGGAATGATTCTGCGTTCCGTCGCAAAGTTGAGTATTGTTTTCACCGTCGGATCTTTGAGACGAGGAGCGATGTCGCGGGGGAGCCCAGAGAAGACTGAGTGGATGCGGGGGACGTCGGTTTCCCTGCGAGGAGCGCTGCTCGGGCTCCTGCTCGAGCGCCCCGGCCACAGCTATGAGCTGGCGAATCGCCTGCTGACGCGGCTTGGGGAGACGTGGAGGATCAACCCCAACGATGTCTACCGGCTGTTGAAACAGCTCGAGGACGGAGGGCTCGCCTCCGCCAACGAGGAGCCGAAGCGGGGCAATCAGCGCGGGACGCATTCCGTCTACTACCCCACCGAGCTCACCGCCGAGGCCTTGACGCGGTGGATGGAAACTCTCCTGCCGAGAGGGCCGGTGCGGGTCGGCCTGCAGGCCAAGCTCGCCGTGGCACGGGAGGAGGACGCGCCGCGACTGCTGGCGGCGTTGCGCCAGTACGAGCGCGAATGCCTCGAGCTCTTGAAGCTCGCGCCCGCGGCGGCCCCCAGCGGCCGGCGCTCGTGGAAGGCCCTGTTCATGGACTGCACGCGCGAGGCCGTCGACGGACAGCTTCGACAGGAGATCGCCTGGTCGCAGCGCACGCGCAGACGGATCAAGGAACATGCAACAGCCGAGTAGCGCCGCGGATCCGGAGGCGCCGCTGCTGTCGTTCCTGAACGTGAGCAAGCGCTACCCCGACGGCAACCGCGAGATCGTCGTGCTGGACGAAGAGTCGTTCGAGGTCGGGCAGGGAACGTTCGTAGGGTTGTTCGGCGCCCGCCGGTCGGGCAAGTCGACACTGCTGCGACTTGCGGCGGGCGTCGAGGAGCCAAGCGCGGGGACGGTGCTGTTCGCCGGCGAGAACCTCACCGAGATGTCGGTGATCGGCCGTGAACGCCTGCTGCGCACAGCGATCGGCTTCGTCTCGGCGGACGATTGGCGGCCGAGCCCGAAGGAGCGCGTCATCGACTACGTGGCGCTGTCGCTGGGGAGCGACGGTCCTGCCCTGCGCGACGCCAGACGCCGCGCACGCGAGACGCTCGAGATCGTGGGCATGACCCAAGGCGCCGATGCGCTCGCCCGGTCGCTGTCGATCGGCGAGCGTACACGGATCGTCCTCGCGCAGGCGCTCGTTCGCGAGCCCCGCCTGTTGCTGGTCGACGAGCCGGCCGTGATGCCAAGCCTGACCGAGCGCGAGGAGCTGTACGCGCTCATGCGGCTCGTCGCGCGCGAGCAGAACATGACCCTGATGATCGCCTCTGAAGAGATGGCTCCGCTGCATGGCGCCGGAGTGCTGATGTCGATCGCCGACGGCGAGCTGTGCTCGACCGATGAGCGCGGCACGGTCGTGCGGCTTCCCAGGCGAAGCCTGGCCGGAGCGGAGCGTCGCGGGCGGTGAGCGCGCTCGAGCTGCTCGATGTCGTCAAGCACTATTCCAGCGGTGGAGAGGTAGTAAAGGCGGTCGACGGTGTTTCCCTTACCGTCGCCGAGGGCGAGCTCGTGGCGCTATACGGCCCGAGCGGCTCGGGCAAGACGACACTGCTGCTGCTGGCGGCGGCCTTGATGTTCCCCGACGACGGCCGCGTGTTGTTCGACGGACATGACGTGGGCGCTCTGTCCGAGCGCGCGTGCGCCCGCTACCGCCTGCAAGACGTGGGCTTCGTGTTTCAGTCCTTTCACCTGATGGCAAACACCTCGGCGCTCGACAACGCGACGATCAAGCTGACCGGCGCCGGCTACACGGTGGGCGATGCGCGCCGCAAGGCGCGACCCTGGCTCGAGCGGGTCGGCCTCGGCGCACGGGCCGACCACACGCCGGAGCGGCTCTCGATGGGAGAGCGCCAGCGCGTCGCGATCGCGCGCGCGCTGGTCAACGAGCCGCGACTGCTGCTCGCCGACGAGCCGACCGGCAACCTCGACTCCCAGCGCAGTCGCGAAACGCTCGCGCTGCTTCGCGATATCTGCCACGAACGGCAGATACCCGGGCTCCTCGTCACGCACGACGTCGATGCCAGGTCCTTCGCCGATCGCGTTCACACCCTTCGCGACGGACGCCTCGCAGACGCGGAGCCGGCAGCGACACAGTCGTGAGCAATCGGCTGAACCCCAAGATCTTGGGTATCCGGCTGAGCATGCTGCTGCACCTGTGCGGCCGGCGGCTGCGCCTTCACACCGGCCAGGAGCTCCTGGCCGGCAGTGGCATCGCGGTGGGAGTCGCGCTCGTCTTCGGCGTGCTCGTAGCCAACGCGAGCCTGACTAGCTCGGCCGGCGAGCTGGTCCACCAGGTGGTTGGCTCCGCGCGCCTGCAGATCGCGGCGCGCTCCCCCGCCGGTTTCGACCAGCGGCTGGCGAGGACCGTCGAGAGCCTGCCCGGTGTACAGGCCTCGGCCGCGGTGCTGCGTGAGAACGTCGCGCTCGTCGGCCCTCACGGTCGTCGGTCGGTCCAGCTGCTGGGGTTGACACCCGGCGTCATCGCGCTCGGCAGCCTCGGCACGCGCGATTTCGGGCAGGGTGGGCTGCGGTTCTCCGGCGGCATCATCCTTCCGAGCACCATCGCCGCGGCGATCGGCGCACAGCCGAACACGAGGATCGCCGTGCTCGCCTCCGGCGCTGCGCGGGAGATCAAAACGGGCGGCGTGCTGGCCAGCTCCCTCTTCGGCGCGCTGGCCTCGAGCCCGGTCGCGATCGCGCCGATCGCGACCGCGCAACGATTGACGGGGCTGACGCGACGAGTCACGCTGATCCTCGTCAGGCCGCGCCTCGGCGCGGATCGGCTGGTGCGCGGCGAGCTCATGCGGATCGCGGGCAACCGCCTGGACGTCGTGCCGGCCGACAACGAGCTGCGCCTGCTCGAAGAAGCCGCCAAGCCCAACGACCAGTCGACCACGCTGTTCTCCGCGATCAGCGTGATGGTCGGGTTCCTGCTCGCGCTCTGCGCGATGCTGCTGACCGTGCCCGAGCGCCGTCGCTTCACGGCCGATCTGCGTATGCACGGCTATGACTGGCGACAGGTCCTCATGATTCTGGGCGCGGAGGCCCTGGTGCTCGGGGCGATCGCCTCGGCTGTCGGTGTGGTACTCGGCGACGTGCTGTCGAGGACGCTCTTCCACCAGGTGCCCGCTTACCTGGCGTTCGCGTTCCCGATCGGCTCGCAGCAGACCGTCCATCCGGCAGCCATCGTGTTCGCGCTCGGATGTGGCGTGCTCGCCACGCTGCTCGCATCGCTGCTGCCGGTCTTCGATCTGCGCGCGAGCCGCCCGCGCGACGCCGTCTATCGCACGACTGGCAGTGGCAGCGAGAGCTTCGACGGGCGCGCGATGCTCGCGCTCGGCGCCGCGGGCGTCCTGCTCACGTTGCTTGTGACCGTCCTTGTGCTGATCGCACCGAGCCTGACGATCGCCGGAGGGGTGGCGCTGGCGCTCGCGACGCTGTGCATGATCCCGATCGTGTTCGCGGGAGCGGCCCGCGGCGTGGCTCATCTGAGCGAGCACGTCCGCAGCAGCGCGCTGCTGCTCAGCGCGCGCGAGCTCGGCGCCGCCTCCACGCGCTCGATCGCGCTGGCGGGCATCGCCGCGCTGGCCGTCTATGGCAGCGTCGCCGTCGGAGGAGCCCAGCACGACCTTCTCCACGGCCTCGATCAGGCGATCGTCCAGGAGTGGGACACGGCCGACGTGTGGGTGACGCCGAACGCGAACATCTTCGACGCCGACAGCTTTCACACCGACGCCCCCCTCGAAGCGATCGCACGAGCGCCAGGAATCGCCTCGGTGCGTGCCCATCAAGGCGGGTTCCTGGACGTTGGCCGGCGCCGGCTGTGGATCCGCGCCACGCCCGTCGCCAACAGGACCATGATCCTCTCCAGCCAACTGCTGGAAGGCAACCTGGCGCACGCGACCGCGCTCCTGCGCCAGGGCGGCTGGGCCACCGTGTCGAGCGGCTTTGCCGGCGAACGGGGGTTGGGACCGGGCGACTTCTTCTACCTGCCCACTCCGTCGGGGCCCGCACGGTTCGGGGTGGCGGCGGTCACGACGAACATCGGCTGGCCGTCGGGGACGATCACGATGAACACCGTCGACTACAGCCGCTGGTGGCAGACCACGGAACCGACCACGCTGGCGATCGGCCTGCAGCCGGGCGTGACGCCGATCGCAGGCAGGCGTGCCGTCGAACGGGCGCTGGGATATCAGCGGGGATTGCGTGTGCTGACATCCGGCAAACGCATCGCCGAGGTGGAGAACACGGTCGGCCAGGGGGTGAAGAGCCTCGGTCAGATCGCGACGCTGCTGCTGATCGCCGCCGCGCTGGCGGTTGCATCGGCGCTCAGCGCGGTCATCCTGCAGCGGCGTCCCCGCCTCGCATCGCTGAAGATCCACGGGTACGACCGCGGCCAGCTGTGGCGGGCGCTGCTGCTGGAGAGCGTGATCGTATTGGGCATCGGCTGTGTGGTTGGGGCAGTGTTCGGTGTCTACGGACACGCCTTGGCCTCCAGGGCGCTGCGATTGACGACCGGTTTCCCGGCGCCGTTCTCGTTCGGATCACTACGGATATTCATCACCCTGGGACTCGTGTCCGGCATCGCGATGGCGGTCGTCGCGGTTCCGGGATTGCGCGCGGCGAGGGTCCCGGCACGTGCCGGTTTTCAGGAGTAATCCAATGATCGGTTCGGATGTCCGTGGTTTCGCGCGAAGCTGTTCCCATGCAGAGGGCACCAGACGGACGCCGCCTGGCGCTAGCGACGACGTTTGCGGGAGCGGCTCGGCGATACTGGCTGAGCGTCTTTCCCTGCCTCGGCTGCGAGGTGCGCCGCTGGCAGTCGCGAGCGAGCGAAATCCGAGACCCCGTCCTGCGGCGGCTGGCGCTCGACTCACAGCACGCAAAGCGCAAAAGCCTCGAGGGAGCGGTGGCGTTCGCAGCATTCGTCCCCCGCCCGGGCCGCCGGCCGGTCATCCGCGCGCTGACCGCATACCAGGTGATCTTCGACTACCTGGACACGCTGTCTGAGCAGCCGAACGCCGATCCGATCGTCAACGGCCGCCAGCTCAACCAGGCGCTGCTCACCGCGGTGCAGCCGCAGGGCTCGAGCATGGACTACTACGCGCATCACTCGCACCGCAACGACGACGGCTACCTCGAGGAGCTCGTGCGGGTCTGCCGCGCCACGCTCAGAACGCTCCCCTCCTACGCCGCTACAGCTGCGTCGGTACGCCGGGCGACCGAGCGCATAGTGGCCTATCAGAGCCTGAACCACGGCGACGCACACGGGTCCCACGAAGCGTTCGCACGGTGGGCAAGCGAGGAAACCCAGCCGAAGACCGGGCTCAGATGGTGGGAGACCGGGGCGGCGGCGGGCTCCTCGCTGGCCGTGCTCGCGCTCATCACCGCGGCCGCGGACCCCTTGCTGACGGGAGAGCAGACCGCTGCTCTGGAAGATGCCTACTACCCGTGGATCGGCGCGCTTCACACGCTGCTCGACAGCTTGATCGATCGACGCGAGGACACCACCTCCACCGGGCAGCGCAGCCTGATCGACTGCTACCTCTCACCGGCCGAAACGGCTGCGCGCCTGGAGATGATCGCCACACAGGCCGTACGCCACGCGCGATCTCTTCCCCGGGCCAATCATCACGCGATGATCCTCGCGGCGATGGCCAGCCTCTATCTGTCGGACCCTCAGGCATCGATGCCCGACGCGCGCCTGGCCAAGCAGCGGGTACTGGCGACGATGGGCGATCTCGCGGCGCCGACGATGCTGGTGATGGGCGCCCGGCGCGCCGCCGGCCGGCTGACGCGTCAGGCGAGCGTGCACACGACCTAACGAGAAGAGCGGTTTAGTAGTAGTCTCTGACAAAGGGCTACATCTAGAATGCCACATGATATTCGGATGGATTGCTCTAAATTAGAACATTCAACTTTCTACTTGTTGAACCATCAGGGCCTTAGACATAATTGCTGGTGCGTGATGACGGATGGAGCACACATGTGCCTGTCCTTGAATCCCGCTTTGTCTCGCCAATGGGCGAGCCGGGCGTCTGCTCAGGCGTTCGGCTCGCACCTTATGCGTCTGACCCCAGGATCGACATGACCAAGAGCGGAATCTCAATCGAGCTCTCCAAGGCCCAGATCAACGACGTGGTCCGTAGGGTCTCCGGAGACAACGGCGTCGCCGGCCTGCTGCGTGGGTTGAGTGATCAGGGTTCGTTCACATCCAGGTATCTCGCCCTGTCGGAGAGCCCGCGACATTCGCGCTCGCTCCTGCTGGGTCTGTTGGTGCTCAGCTGCTTCCCGTCCGACGGGACGGAGCTGGCCGTGACGGATGTCGCTCACAAGATCGGCATGAGCCCGAGCACCACGCACCGCTACATGACGACCCTGCTGGCCGTAGGGCTGCTCGAGCAAGATCCACGCACCCGCGGATATCGCCGGCCGGTGGCGGGATGAGCCGCGCCGACAGGTTCATGGGCCTACGCACTGAGACTGGACGAGCGCGTCATGCCTAGAACGCGGGCCATGACCGCGGAGGAGCTCTCCTGGTCGATCCCCAGCCTGCGCGAGCCACGCTACTCGCAATCGCTGGAGCGGGGCCTGGCGATCCTCAGCTGCTTCACGCCCGCCCGTCCGGTGCTCGGCATCGCCGCGATCGCCGACGAGCTTGGCATGAGTCGCAGCACCACCCACCGCTATGTGATCACGCTCGTCGCGCTGGGGTACCTCCAGCAGGGCGCCTCGCGCAAGTACCGGCTGGGACTTGGCGTGACGAACCTTGGCATGGCGGCGCTCAGCTCCACGTCCCTGCGCGAGCACGCTCACCAATATCTACAGGAGCTGAGCAGGCAGAGCACCTACACCGTGAGCTTGGCCGTGCTCGAAGGGACGGAGATCCTCTATGTGGACCGCGTGCGTGGACACCGCCGCGCCCAGCTCCAGGTCGACCTCGGCTTGAGCGCGGGCTCGCGCGTGCCGGCCTATTGCACGGCTATGGGCAAGATCCTGCTCGCCCACCTCCCCGCGCGCGAGCGGCGCGAGCTGATCGAGCAGACGACACGGACGAGGAGAGCTCCAAACACGATCGTCGGCAAGCGGGCGCTCGAAGAGGAGCTGGCGCACGTGTCGGAGGAGGGGCTTGCGATCAACGACCAGGAGCTCGCGCCCGAGCTGCACTCGATCGCCGCGCCTGTGCGCAGCGTGGACCGTGACGTCATCGCCGCCGTCAGCATCTCGGCTCACTCCTCGACGATCGCGCTCGAGGAGCTCGTCGAGCATCTCGGCCCCCATCTGATCGCGACCGCGGACCGCATCTCCGCCCGGCTCGGCTACCGCCGAGACGACGAGCAGTAGTAGTCGCGTTTACGCCGGTCCGCTTGGTCGATCCCTGCCGGCTCGCTCGGTCGACCACTCGGCATCCCCCTCCTCGGTCGATCACTGCTCAGTCGCGCGCGCGAGCGGCGCAAAGCGGGGCAGCTCGAGAGCGATTCGAGCACCTTCCTCGGGCGAGGCTCCCGCCATCACCCGGCCGCCGTGGGCCTCGACGATCGCCCGTACGATCGCGAGTCCCAAGCCCGTGCCGCCGGAGGCGCGATCGCGGCCGGCGTCGGTGCGGTGAAAGCGGTCGAAGATCCGCTCCCGCTGATCGGCCGGGATACCGGGCCCGTCGTCTTCGACCAGGAAGCGAATGCCCGTTCTCGGCCCAACCCTGTCCGTGGGAGTGTGCTCGTGGCTGAGGCGCTCGATCCGCTCGACACGCATTCGCACCAGTCCACGCTCGGGGCCGGTGTGGTCGATCGCGTTGGCGATCAGGTTGCGCAGCGCCTGTGCCAGTCGATCGGGATCGGCGGTCAGCCGGCCGGCCGGGATCGGTCCGAGCTCGAAGCGGCGCCGCGCGAGCAGGCTCGTGCCGTCCCAGAGCTCACCCACGTAGGCGGGCAGATCGATCGGCTCCAAGCGCAGAGATTGGGCCTGCTCGGTCTTGGCCAGCAGCAGCAGATCGTCGATGAGCCGTCCCATCCGCGTGATCTCGGCCTGCACGAGACGCTCGACGCGGCGCAACTCCTCACCGGCAGGGCTCTCCTGGGCGAGAAGCAGCTCGAGCTGGCCACGGATCACGGTCAGCGGCGTGCGCAACTCGTGGGAGGCATCGGCGACGAAGGCACGCTGGCTCGCGAACGCTTCGGTGAGGCGGTCGAGCATGTGGTTGAAGGAGTCGGCCATGACCTTCACCTCCTCGCCCTGACCGCCGACGTCGTGAATGCGCGGGTGCAGGTCCCCCGCGTCGACGCGGGCGGCGACGGCTGCCATACGGCGCAGCGGGCCCGACACGCGGGTGCCGACCACGTAGGCCGCGAGCAGCGCGCCGGCGAGCGCGAGAGCGCCGGCGAGCACGAACGCGCGGGCCACCCCGCTCTGGGCGTGCGCCACGGCGGCGAGTGGCTCCCCCACCCCGATCGTCGCGCTGAGCCCACCGGGCACGCGCACGATGCGCTTGAGCAGGCGCAGGTTGCCGACATCCGGCAGCGGCAGCGTCGAATAAGACTCCGGCGCAGCCAGGATCCGCGCCGATAGGCGGTTCTCCTGGTCTTGCTCGGGCACCGTCTCGCCGTTGTCCGGGGCCGACGGAGAGAGCAGCTCGGGGCGGTTCGTGCTGGTGGGGGCGTTTGGCACGATCGCGAACAAAAGGGTCGAGCTGGCGCTGAACGGCTGGTCGCGCACATACCGGGCAGCGGCCTGGGAGAGCGCTCGTGCGGTGCGCGCGCGGCTGTCGAGGAGGTTGTGGGCGAGCTCGCGCGCGTCGCCGCCGATCTCCCGGTCGATCTGCCCGCGCAGCTGAGTGCCGGTGCCGCGATAGACCGCGACGAAGACGATCCCGATGCAGATCAGCGTCACTAGGGAGATCCACCCCGCCAGGCGCCAGCGCAGCCCGAGGCCCGCCAGGCGGTCGAGTCGTCGCCTCATCGCACGGAAGGGCAGCCGATGGGGCTGAGCCGCCGCATGACTCGTGGCACTAGGTCTTGCCGCCGAGGCGATAGCCGACGGCGCGTACTGTGTGGATCGGCGCCGGATCCTCCGGGCAGCCGAGCTTGCGACGCAGATAGCCGACGTAGACGTCCACCACGTTCGTCGCCGGATCGTGCTCGTAGCCCCAGACGGCGCTGAGGATCTGCTCGCGCGAGAGCGCCTGCCCGTCGTGGCGCATCAGGTAGACCAGCAGCTCGAACTCGGTTGTCGAGAGCTGGATCGTCCGCTTGCCGCGGCGCACCTTGCGTGTGATCAGGTTCGCTTCGATCCCCTCGGCGATGAGGACGCTCGAGGAGGCCTCGGCGAGGACGCGCAGCTGTGCGCGCACGCGCGCGATGAGCTCGGCCAGCGAGAAGGGCTTGACGAGATAATCGACGGCGCCCGCGTCCAGCCCCTCGACGCGATCCTCGATCTCGCCGCGCGCGGTCAGCACGATCACCGGCACGCTCGGCTTGGCGCGGCGCACGGCGGCGAGGATCTGAAGGCCGGAGCGGCCCGGCAGCATCAGGTCGAGCACGATCCCATCGAAGTCCTCCCGTAACGCGAGCCGCTCGCCCTCGACCCCGTCAAGCGCCGCCTCGACCGTGAAGCCCTCCCCTTCCAAGCCCCGTTTGACGAAGTCGACGATCCCGGGCTCGTCCTCGATCAGGAGCACGCGGTCGGACCTGCCCGCCAAGTCGGCGTCCCGGTGCGCGGCGATCGGTGGCGGGTCACTCCGTCGTCGCCCCCCGCGATCGCGGCCGGGGTCCAAAGCCGAGCTCATCCGCCAAGGATAAGCGCGCGATCTTCCATATGCGGATTTTCGATGAGCTTTCTCACCAAGCGGTTATCCGATCCTTAGCCAAGCTGCGCAGACTCTTTGCATGACACGCGAGCGTAAACCGCCGAATGTCACCGGTCACACAACCAGGGCTCGCGATGCCGCCCTGCACAGGCTCAGCCGCGTCAATCGAATGTTGATCGCGGGCAGCGTGATTTTCACCGGCCTGCTGACAGATGTCGCAGCGCACGCGTTCTCGGGTAAAACCACCACCAACAGCGGTTCGACTACAGCGACCAAGACGAAAAGGTCGCGCGGACAGGCGAGTAAGCACACCGGCACGTCTACCTCTACCAGCCACTCCTCCTCGTCCACGAGCTCCTCGCCAGAAACGCTCCATCCCCCCGCGCAGGCTCCCCAATCCACCTCGGAAGCGACGCCGGCCAAAGAATCGACACCCGCGCGGGAAGCGACGCCAACTCAAGAATCGGCCCCCGTACAGGAATCCGCGCCCGCCAAAGCAGAATCGGCACCCGCCAAAGAATCGGCCCCCGCCCAGGAATCGACACCAAGCGAATCGAGCTCCGCCGCTGAAGCGGCGCCGTCCCAAGCAGCCTCGGCTCCCGTCGTATCGGGTGGGTCGTGAGATGGAAAGACCGTGGGCGACAGCGAAGCAGTCGGCCGGCGCCACGTGGGAGGCGCTCGGCACTAACGTTGTGTTGCGTCTGACCGACCCCGGCGCGCTCGAGGTCGCGCGCGCGACGATCGAGCAGGAGCTGGACGCGATCGACCGCGCGTGCAGCCGCTTTCGCGCGGACTCAGAGCTCTCGCGAGTGAACCGAGCGGGCGGCCGCCCGGTCCGGGTCGGCCCACTGCTGATGGAGGCCCTCACGGTAGCCCTGCGCGGCGCCGAGCTCACGGACGGCGACGTCGATCCGACGCTCGGGCAGGCGCTCGAGCTGGCAGGGTACGATCGCGATCGGCTGCTCCTGACCCCGCCACACGGTGAGCCCCCGCCGTGCGCCGCGCGCGAGCACCATGACGCCCTCGAGTCGCGCGGCGAGCCCAAGCGGCGCGGCGAGCCCGACTGCCACACAGCGATCGCGGCGCGCGTGATCAGCGGCTGGCGATCGGTGGTCCTCGATCACGCACGATCGACCGTGCGCGTGCCGAGCCCGATCCGGCTCGACCTCGGCGCGAGCGCCAAAGCCTGGGCCGCCGATCGCGCGGCCGAGCACGCCGCGCGGGCGAGCGGCTGCGGGGTGCTCGTCTCGATCGGCGGCGACATCGCCACCTGCGGTGAGGCGCCCGCCGACGGCTGGCGGATACGGGTCACCGACGACTGCCGCGACGATCCTTCGGCGCCGGGGCAGACCATCTCGATCGCCTCCGGCGGCCTGGCGACCTCGAGCACGGCGGTGCGACGCTGGAGCCACGGCGGCCACACGATGCACCACATCATCGATCCCACGACACAGGCGCCCGCGGAGACGATCTGGCGCACGGTGAGCGTTGCGGCGGCGTGCTGCGCGGACGCGAACATCGCAACGACCGCCGCGCTCGTACGCTCGCGCAGGGCGACATCGTGGCTGGAGCAGCTGGGCCTGCCGGCGCGGCTGCTCGATCGCGATGGGATGGTCACGACGGTGGGAAGCTGGCCGGCGCGATGAGCGCGCTGATAGCAGCCTCGGGACCGAGCGCCTACTGGTATCTGACGCGCTCGACCGGCGCGGTGGCGCTGTTGCTGCTGACGCTCGCGATCGCGCTCGGCGTGGTCGACGTCAAGCGTTGGAGCACCCCGCAATGGCCACGCTTCGTCGTTGATTCCCTGCACCGCAACGTCTCGCTGCTGGCGATGGTCTTCCTGGTCCTGCACATCCTCACCTCGGTGCTCGACAGCTTCGCCTCGATCCCGCTGATCGACGCCTTCGTGCCGTTCGTGGGCTCCTACCGTCCTGTCTGGCTCGGCCTGGGAGCGGTCGCGTTCGACCTGCTGCTGGCGGTGACGATCACGAGCGTGCTGCGCCAGCGCATCGGCTACACGAGCTGGCGGGCGGTCCACTGGCTCACATACGCGAGCTGGCCGATCGCGTTGCTGCACGGCCTCGGCACCGGCAGCGACGTCAAAAGCACGTGGATGCTTGCGCTCAGCCTCGCCTGCGTGGCGATCGTGGCGGCCGCGGTGCTCGCGCGGGTGTTGACCGGGCTCGGGCACGGGCCGGAGCGCGCGCGGTTGCGCGGTGCCGCGCTCGGCGGCACGGGGCTGTTCGCCGTGTTCCTGCTGCTGTGGCTCCCCAGCGGGCCCCTCGGCTCGGAATGGGCGCGTCGCTCGGGCACGCCGAGCTCGCTGCTCAGACACTCGAAGACGACCGTCAAGAGCGGGAGCAAGCGATGAGCGAGTCACAGTCGACAACGATCGAACCTCCGACGATCGTGCAGGAGCACGTCGTGCCCGCGCTGCCTCGACTGCTGCTGGGTGTGCAGGCGCACGAGGGCCCGCTCGGGCTGGCCGCCCATCTGGAGGTTCATGGGCCGCCGCCCTCCATGCATGAGCGCAAGCGGCGTCGGCGACGCGACAGCGCGAACGCCCTGATCGAGGAGGTCGAGCGTGCCGGCCTGCTCGGTCGTGGCGGCGCGGCGTTCCCGACCGCCAGGAAGATGCTTGCGGTCGCCGAGCGCGGTCGCCGAGCGGTCGTCGTGGCCAACGGGGCCGAGGGCGAGCCCGCGAGTCTCAAGGACCGCACGCTGCTCGAAACGGCCCCCCACCTGGTGCTCGACGGTGGCATCCTCGCTGCGCAGGCCGTCGGCGCGGAGGAGCTGATCCTGTGCGTGTGCGAGTCCGCGGTCGCCGGCTATGAGAGCCTCGCCCTTGCGATCGACGAACGGTCCACAACGCGAACGTCCGACCACTCCCCGCGCTTGCATCTGACGACCGCTCCCCCGGGCTACGTCGCCGGTCAGGAGTCGGCGCTCGTCAGCCGGCTGAACGGCGGCGCCGCCAAGCCCACGTTCACCCCGCCGCTGCCATTCGAAGCTGGGGTCGGGCGCAGGCCCACGCTCGTCGATAATGTCGAGACGCTCGCGCACATCGCGCTGATCGCGCGTCACGGCGCGGACTGGTTTCGCCGACTCGGCACACACTCCCAGCCCGGCTCGGCCCTCGTGACCCTCGCGGGTCCGGTTGCGTATCCGGGGGTGTATGAGATCGAGCACGGCGCGTCGCTCACGTCGCTGATCGAAGCCGGCGGAGGCATGACCGCCCGCCCGCGCGCCGTCCTGCTGGGTGGTTACGGCGGCACGTGGATCGGCGGCGAGCACTTGAGAAATCTCGCCTTGTCGAACGAACACCTGGCTCCGCACGGCGCCTCGTTGGGCGCCGGGGTCGTGCTGCTGCTCTCCGAGCACGCCTGTCCCGTGGCCGAGATTGCTCGTGCCGCGCGCTGGCTCGCGAATGAGAGCGCCGGCCAGTGCGGGCCGTGCGTGCATGGCCTCGACGCGATCGCCGACACCGTGCAGGAGATCGCGAGCGGCGTCGCCCAAGTTGGAGCCACGCAGCGCATCGCCCAACTCGCCTCGCTCGCGCGGGGCCGTGGCGCCTGCCGCCATCCCGACGGCGCCGTCAAGTTCGTGCTCAGCGCCGCCGAGACGTTCTCTGCGGAGTTTGCCGATCACGCCCGGCACGGGCGCTGCGAGGCGTGCGATCGACCGGGCGAGCTGCCACTGCCGCTGTCCTCGCCGGTCAGAGCCGACTCCCAGCACGCAATCGGCGGGGTTGGCCCGACCGGAGTCCCAGGGTCGGCACGGCGGATCCCATGAGCCACCGCCTGCGCGTGAACCCGATCACCTGCGAGGCGCACGGCATGTGCGCCGAGCTGCTGCCGGAGCGCATCTCACTCGACGAGTGGGGCTATCCGGTGATCGACGGCCGCCCCGTGCCGGACAGCCTGGTCGATCACGCCCGGCGAGCCACCCTGGCCTGCCCCACGTTCGCGTTGCTGCTCGAACGCGACCGTGTAAGAAGCTGATCCGTTATGCACCCGGCACGCGCGAGCCTCCCGCTGAGAGGCTGTCGCAAAACCGTGAGTGATACAGCCTCTACAGCCCGGCGGCGTGCACCGCGGCCAGCCCGGCCCACTCGCCGTACGGCTCGAACAGCTCTCGCACCTCGCGCTCGTTCGCACGCGCGCGGGGATCGCCGCCGCTGAGGACGCGCCCGGCGAGCTTCAACAGCCCGAGGTCCCCGGCCGGCAGCTGGTCATAGCGGCCCTGCCCGCGCAGCGCCAGCATCTCCACCGTCCACGCTCCGATCCCGGGGATCGTGCGCAGCCGCCTCCACCCCCGCTCGTGCTCCTCCCCGTGCAGGTCGACGCGTCCGTTCGCGACCTCACCCGCCGCGCGTCTCAGCGCGAGCGCTCGCGCCGCGGCAAGGTCACACGACTCGAGCAGCGCCGGCGCAAGCCCGCCGAGCGTCGCGGCCGTCGGCAGGTCACGCAGCCCGCTCGCCCAGCTCGCGGCCCCGGCGCCGGTCCAGCGCCGCCCACAGCGCCCCACCAGCCGGCCCTGGATCGCGGCCGCTCGCTCGTACTCGATCAGCTGCTCGCATACGGCCCACACGAGCGCCTCGAACGGCTCGGGCCGGCGACCCACGCGCAGCCACGGTCGTCGCCGCAACGAGACGCCGATCAGCGGGTCTCCCGCGTGACGCTCGCAGAACGCGCGCAGATCGTCGTCGATGCCCAGCGCGAAGCGCATGCGCGCGATTCCGTGCTCGGCGCCTCGCCTGCTCGGCGCGCACGCCCCGAACAGCACCGCGTCGGGCGCCGTCTGCGCGACCCGCACGACCACGGGCTCGCCATGCTCGTCGTGCAACAGCCGCTCGATCACGCCTCCCCGTCCGCGCGTCACGCCGTCCATGCCCAGCCGCCGCGGCAACCTGAACGCGCTCGCCGGTCTCACCTCCCGGCGCAGCTCCCGCATGCCGGCCCGCATGTCCCTACGGTCCCGCGTCGCGGCCGTCCTACTGCCCGGCGCCGCCGCGCCCGCCGAGCAGGTGCACATCGACGAGCAACGAGCGGCTGCCGACGATCTGCAGCAGCTCAGCCCCACGCGTGCGCTCCTTCCCGCCTCGCCGACGCTTGGCTATCTGCCCGCGAGACCGAGCACGGCGACGGCTCACGAGACCGACCACCGCGGCGCCCGCGACAAACCCGCCGGCCGCTACCGCCGCGGCCTGGGCGACCGGGACCATCGCGCGCTCAGGCGACTGCGCGACGAGCACCTGGGCCTCGGGGAGCAGCACGAGCGCGTCCACCTCCTCGGTGTCCTCGGTGACGGCGTCTGGCTCTGCGGGCTCGCTCACCCTGACGAGTCTAGAGAGGAGGGCGGCGGCGATGAGCCGGGTGTCGGTCTCCTGATCGAGGCGACGGCGAGGGATTTACGTCAAGCCCCTGCGTCGAAGACCCGCTCGTAAACCCGGTAGCGCTTGACCACCTCTGCTCCCATCGCTTCCATGCCGCGGTTCATCGGGGTGTTGGTCTCGAGGATCCAGCCCATCTCCCCGCCCTTCTGCGGGCGATGTTCGGCTGCGTCGAAGTGCAGTTGGTAGAGCTTCGCCGCCACGCCCGTGTGCTGGTACTCGGGCTTGACGCCCAGGAAGCCGACGCGCACCCGGTCGGTGATCTTGCCCTTGCGCAGGAACCGCCACCAGCCGAGCGGGAAGAAGCGGCCGTTCATTTTTTCGAGCACCTGGTTGACGTCGGGGAAGGTCATCGCCATGCCCACCACCTCGCCGGTGTCTTCGCGCTCGGCGATGAAGCACCAGTGCTTGTCGAACACCAGCTGGATCTCCTGTGCGTAGGCGTCGAGATCCTTCTTCGAGTACGGCACGAAGTCCCAGTTCTGAGACCACGCGGCGTTGTAGACCTCGGCGAAGGCGTCCATGTCTTTGCGCAGCTGCCGGCGGCGCATCGGCCGCACCCTGATCCCGTGCTCGGACTGCACCTTCTCCGCGAGCTCCCAGATCACGGGCAGCACCTTCTTGCGGTCGGACACCTCGAGTTTCCACATCAGCAGGTCCATCGCCTTGCTCATACCTGCCTGCTCCATGCGCTGCCGGTAGTAGGGCGGGTGCCAGGGCTGCTTGATCATCGGCCGCAGCTCGAAACCCTCGATCAGGATGCCGCTCTCTTCGTTCATCGAGAAGTCGGCCGGACCCACCATCCGCTCCATGCCCCGCGCGCGCAACCACGACTCGGCGGCCGCGAGCAACGCGTCGAGGACCTCCTGATCGTCCTCGAGCTCCAGGAACCCGTACCAGCCCCAGCGCTTCTTCTGGTGGTCGTTGAACGCGTGGTTGACCTGGGCGGTGATCCGCCCGACGACCCGCCCGTCGCGCCGGGCGAGGAAGTACTCGGCTTCGCCGTGGCTGAAGAACGCGTTCAGCCGGCGGTTCAAGAACACCCAGCGCTCGAGCTTCGGCAGGGGAACCCACAGCGGGTGGTTAGCATGCAACCGGAACGGTAGGTGGATGAAGGCTTTCAGGTCCGCCCTGCCGGAGACCGGTGTGACCTGGACGCCCGTTCGCTCAGACACGCTCACTGATCCCAACCTTATATGCCCACTTCGACAGACGATTCCGCGAGCCCGGCGAGAACGTGCCACGCATGAATCCCACGGATGCCGTCGCGAACCCGTCCGAGGACTCGCCACGCACGGATCCCGCGGACGACTCCGGGAGCCCGGCCGAGGCGATACCCGGCGCACGGCCGCCCGACGTCTTCGCCAAGGTCCGCGGCCACGACCGCGAGCAGCTGCTGCGCGCGGCGCGCGAGGAGGGCCTGCTGCCCTACTTCCGCACGGTCGAGTCGCCCGCGATGCCGGTCGTCGAGATGGAGGGCGCGCCGCGGATCATGCTCGCGTCGAACAACTACCTCGGGCTGACCGCCGACGAGCGTGTGATGAAGGGCGCCGAGGACGCGCTGCACCGCTATGGCACCGGTCTCACCGGCTCGCGCCTGCTCAACGGCACGACTCCGCTGCACCTCGAGCTCGAGCGGGAGCTCGCCGAGTGGATGGACACCGACGACGCGATCGTCTTCACCACCGGTCACCAGGCGAACGTGGGCACGCTCGGCACACTGCTCGGTCCCGCCGACACCGTGATCGTCGACTCCGCCGACCACGCCTCGATCCTGGACGGCGTGCTGCTGTCGAAGGCCAAGATGCGGCCCTTCCGCCACGGCCGCCTCGACAAGCTGGAGCGAGCCCTGTCTCGAGCGGAACAGGACGGGGGCGGCGTCATGGTGGTCGTCGATGGCGTCTTCTCGATGGAGGGCGACGTCGCCCCCCTCGTCGACATCACCGAGCTGTGCGCCCGCTACGGCGCTCGTCTGATGGTGGACGAGGCCCACGGCGCGGGTGTGCTCGGCGCGCGTGGCGCCGGTGCCGCCGAGCTGCTGGGAGTCGAGGACCGCGTGGATCTGCGCATGGGCACCTTCTCGAAGTCCTTTGCCTCCTGCGGCGGCTTCCTCGCGGGGCCGGCCGACGTGATCGACTACCTGCGAATCTCCTCGCGCGCGTTCCTGTTCACCGCCTCCGCCGTGCCGGCGGCCCTGGGCGCGGCCCTGGCCGCGCTGCGCATCATCCGCTCCCCGGAGGGGCCCACGCTGCTTGCCGCGGTGCTCGAGCAGGCGCGCTACCTGGCCGACGGCCTGCGCGCGCTCGACTTCCAGGTGCTGAGCGGCGAGCCCGTGCGACTCGGTCCCGGCGAGGACGCTCTCGTAGGGACGATCGTCACGCCGATCGTCCCCGTGCTCGTCGGCGACGACTGGAAGGCCGCGCTGCTCTGGCGCGCGCTATACGACGGCGGAGTGTTCACGAACTGCGCCCTGCACCCGGCCGTCCCACCCGGCGGTGCGCTCCTGCGTACCAGCGTGATGGCCACGCACGACATTCCCACGCTCGACCGGGCGCTGGAAGTGTTCGCACGCGTCAAACTCGAGTTCGAGGCCGAGCACGGCCCGTTGCCGGGGCCCTCCGACAGCTCAGTGGGCTGAGACCGAGCGTGCTCACCGCGAGAGCCTCGTATGTGCGACCGGTCCAAGACCGAGGACGAATCGATCTCGAGCCAAACGCTCGCCCTATGCGCTCGCTCGAGCACGGCTGGAGTCTTGTCCGTTTCTTCACAAGTCCTTACGACAATAAAAAAGGCCGCTTCTAGCGCACGAACTTCATGCGCGGTGTTGACCGCGAGCCCCACGCTGACATAGCTTGGGGATGCGCTCTGCATGACCGTTCGAGCTCGCCCCCCACCCACCGCCGGGACGGGGCGATTATGTTTCGAGACAGGCCGCGACCCGTCGCGAATGGGTCTCGGACGGTCGTGACGAACGCCCACCCGTCAAAAATCGAGCAAGCATGTTGCCGGTCGCGAGAGCTCGCGACGGCAACGGGGAGAGTGCCACATGAACGCGACAGCGACGATCGCCCCCGCCGGTCCGCAGTACATGCGTGCCCTGGAACGAGCCAACGAGGTCCGTCTCGCCAGAGCCGAGCTCAAGCGCCGGGTGGCGACAGGCGAGATCGATGTTGCCACGGTGATCCTCGAGTGTCCGTGGGAAGCGCGCAGCATGGCGATCGTCGACCTGCTGATGAGTCAGCGTCGTTGGGGGCAGGCCCGCTGCCGCAAGGTCCTCGCGCAGATACCGATGCCGGAGAAGAAGACGATCGGATCGATGACCGACCGTCAGCGTCACACGCTCGCGGTGATGTTAAGTTCTTCCGCGGACTGAACGGTAACCGCTGCCTGAGAGAGGGTTAGGCCGGATGACGGTCATGGGGTGACGGCCGTGGGAGAGGGCCACGCCGGAGCGTGGCCCCTGGGTAACGGGCAGCCCGAGGAGAGCTTGACCTCCCACCAGCCGGCGAGCATGCCGACCAGGCCCAGCCGCGGACGCACCTCCCACACTCCACAGCCACCTTCCCCGAGGTCTTTCACGGGCAGGCGCGCGAACTTGTAGCGGCCCGGTTCGAGCTTCATGCGCTCCAACAGCTCGTGCGAGCGCCGCTCGTGCTCGCCACGCTCGGCCGCCCTCCTGCGCAGATCCTGCACACGCCCGGCAAGGCTGTCGCGCATCCGCTCGAGCTCCGCCAACGTGAGCAGGCACGGACCGGAGCGCATGCGATCAGCACGACAAGCCTCCCCCGGCGTGAACACCTCTCCTGCGGGATCCGAGATCGGCGAGATGTGCGGAAAGGTGCCGGCGACGATCTCCGACAGCTCCCGCTCCATTCTCGCGATCTGCCCGCGCAGAGCGAGACGTGCCCCCAGCTGCGCATTCGAAGCTCCGCTTTCGATGACTCGTGGCTGCTCGGACTGGGCGATCACACCCGGCTCCTCCCATAGCGTCAGAAGCAGGGATTCTACCAGTGCCGCTCACAGCCGCTCGAGCGCCGCGTGACAGCTCCACAGCGCCTCCTCGGCGTAGAGCGCGGGGACTCCGGCGACGCGCACGGCGAACAGCTCCAGCCGGCTGGTGGCGGCGACGGGCTCGTGCTTCGGCGCGAGCTCGCCGAACAGGATGGCGAGAGCCGCCGAGGCGTCGGCGACGACCAGGCGACCGGCCGGCAGCAACGATGCCCCCGCGCCGCGTCCGAGCGGCTCGCCCTCGCGACTGGGACGGATTCCGAGCGGGCCCTCCACGGTGCTGGCGTCGAGCGCCCACACCGGCACACCGGTGTCGAGCAGAGCGATCCTCAACACGTCCTCCAGCAGTCCGCCCGTGCGAAAGCCTCCATGCACCATCCGCTCGAGCACCGCCGCCTCGATCGGCGTGCGCACGACATCGGGATCCAGCCCGATGTGACGGAAGAAGACGCGGTAGGCCGCCGGAACCGGCTCTCGGCGCATGGCGACGGCCTGGGCGCCGCGAAAGCGGTTGGACAGCTCGCGCAGGCGATCTTGGACCTCCCGCGGAGAGTCGCCGGTCAGCGTCCCACCCCCCGCGAACCGGGCCTCGATCACGAGGATCCCCAGCTCGGGCAGCTCCTCCTCGATCTCACGAGCACGCCATCCCGGGGCCGGCTGAGCATCGCTGCTCATCCCCGGCCTGGCTCCTTCCAGCCTCGTGCGCGCGCGCCGCTCACCAGCGCCCGCACGCGCGCTCGCAGCGTGGCGGGCGACGGCGCGGCCAGCAGCGCTCGGCTCTGCACGACGCCTCCCGGATAGGCGAACGTCACCTGGGGACAGCTCGCAACCTTGTAGAGCGTCGCCAGCGCTCCGTCCTCGTCGATCCCAACCGAGACGTGCACGAGGCCACGTGTGTGAATCAGCTTGCGCAGAGGGCCACGATCGCCTTTGATCGAAACCGCCGCGAACCGCACGCCTGGGAAGGAGGGAGCGATCGCCTCCATATCGCTCAAGACCGCCGGGCAGGAGCCGAGGTCGACGAACAGCGCCAACACCACCGGCCCCTGTTCGTAGAGCTGACACACGTTGAGTATCCCGGCCCCCCTCACCGAGCAGGCCGGGCGCGTGCCCGCTTCCCCCTCGCCGGCACGCGTGGCGATGTTCGCGTCCCCGTTCACGGTCCCCGTCGCGAGCGGCACGGCGAACGGCGGCAGCCCGCTGCCCGGCTGCACGCCGGCGACGCCGGTGGGCTTGGTCAGCGCCGTGTTGATCGCGACCAGCACGAGAATCACGAGGCCCAGCACCGCCAGGTACGGCCCGTAGCGCTGCCCCCCGTGCGATCGATCCGGCTCAGATTGGCTCATGGCGTGTGCGACCTCGACCGCGGCCGCGAGGCCGGCCGGCGAGGAGCGCTCGGCTCAGCGCCGACATCAGCCTCGCCGGCTCGTCACCGCCCTCGGCGATCGTCAGAGCCGCCGGCAGCGCCACCAGGACCCCCACCAAGGACGCGCTCAGGTCGATCAGCGTGACCAGTCCGAAGTCGCGCAGCATCGCGATGTCCGACAGCGCCAACACCCCGAAGCCGGCGATTGCCGTAACCCCCGAGGCCACCACCGCGGCCCCCGTGCGGCGGTAGCTGCGGCGCAGTGCCTCGACCGTGTCGTAGCCGGCCAACCGCTCCTGACGGTGGCGCTCGGACAGCAGCACGCTGAACTCGGTCGAGATCGCGATCACCAGTGTGCCCAGCGTGATCGACATCGGGTTCAGCGGCACACGCACCGCGAACAGGATCAGCGACGACCATCCCGTTGCAAGCACGATCGGCACAAGCGGCACGAGGGCCCGGCGGCGGTCTCCGCGGAAGGCGATCAGCAGCACCAGCGCCACCGCGGCCAGGCCGGCGATCAGCGACTCGATCCGGCGCCACGGAGAGGCCACCTCCGCGCCCGACTGGGCCGCCAGCACTCCCAGACCCACGAGCTGAGCTCTCACCCCCGCCGGCGGGTGCAGGCTCGAGCGCATCTCTTCGATCAGCTGCTGCTGCCGGCCGAGCCCCATCAGACGGATGCCGAACGCAAGCGCGGCCACGCGCCTGCCGGGAGCGATCACATCCTGGGAGAAGTACGGTGGGATCGCACTAAGCAGACCGCTTATTTCCGCCTGCTTGAGCTTCGGCGCCCTGGACGTGGCGCCGGCCTGGACGTGGAACAGATCCGGCAGAGAGAACGCCGGGCACAGCCGTGCCTTACGGCAACCGCCCGCGTCGCTGTAGCCGAAACGTTTCAGCATCGCGCCCTCGTATGAGCTCATCCATTCGACCGTCGCCGGCTTGGCCAGATCCTTGGCGGACACCATCAGGTCGATTTCGCCCCCCACGCCGGTAATCCGCTCGAGCGTGTTCAGGCTCTGCAACGAGCTCGAGCTCTGAGGGACCAGCTTGGTGATGTCGGTCTGCACCTGAGTCTGCGTATCGAGGCCCCAGCCGAGCACCGCCAGTGCGAGACCGACGCCGAGCATCCTCCCTGGGCGGCGCACGGCTCCGACCAGCGCGGCCCGGGAGACGAAGCGGGTCGCGAAATTGTCGAGCAAGAGCTCGCGCGCTCCGCGCCACGCGGATCCCAGCCATCCCTCCGACGCGTACGCCAGGGACCGGAGGCGGTCATGCCCTCGCCCATCGCCTGCCAGCACGAGCATCGCCGCGCCCGCTGTCAGCACGCACAGGAACGCGATCACCACCCCCACCACCAGCAGCAGCCCAAAGCCGCGGACCATCGGCACCGGCGACAATGCCAGCACGACCATCGCGCCCGCGCTGGCGGCGCCGGCCGTGGCGATCGTCGGGCCGCCGAGGACCGCCGCACGCCGAACGACCGTCCGCATGTCGTCCCCGCCGCCTTCCTCACCGGCCTCGTGCACGCGCGACTGGAACTGGATCGCGTAGTCCACCGCAAGCCCCACGAGCACGGGCAAGACGGCGATCGACGCCATCGTCAGCGACGCGCCTACGATCGACAGCGCGCCGAACGTGAGGGCCGCGGCGAGCAGCGCCACCGCAAGCGGCAGCAGCCGCGGGCGCCCGGAGAAGACCAGGCCAAGCGCGCCCGCCATCACCAGCAGCACCGCCACCAGCAACAGCTCGATCGCGTGCCCGATCGCGTTGTTGAGGTCGGCGACGATCACCGGCTCGCCCGTCACCAGGTACGACTCGCCGTGCTGCAGCCGCCACTGCTTCATCCGCACCGCTTCGCGGATTAGCGCGATCGTGCGCGTCCGCGCACGTTCGGACAGACCCGCCTTCATCCGCACGGAGACGACCGCTGAGTCGCTGCTGGGGAACAGGTACGCGAAGCGCTGCTTCGGCGTGGCGGCCCCCTTGCTCGAGTCGAACACGAGCGTCGAGACGAAGTTGGGATCGTTCAGGCTCGGCAGGGAGGTGAGGCCGTACTGCAACGCAAGCGTCGCGAGGCTCTCCTTGAAGCGCGCCGTCGTGATCTTGCTCGCCTGCTTGCCGAGCGCCTGCGCTTCGGCCGCCGTCAGCCCGCGCTGAAGCGCGGCCTGTGTCACGACCCGCTGCGCCTGCTTAGCCTGGGCTTCCGCCTGCTTGGACTGCGCGGCGAACTGTTCGTCGATTTGGCTCGTGGCCTCGTTGATGAACGTGCCCGGGCCGAACACGACCTTCACCGTTCGCGCTCGAGCGAGCTGCCCGCAGGGCCCGCTCCGCCCCCCCTCATGAGGCAGCGCGGCGGCGGGAACGTTGCCCGACAGGCAGCCCTCCAGCCCGACCAGCCGGTCGATGTCCGAGCTGAGCACGAGCTGCTGCAGGCTCCCTTTCACCAGCACCACAACCGGCTCTTCGCCGAAGTTCTTGTAGTAGCGCTGTGTTTCCTTGTACTGCGAGCCCGAGCTCGACACGAACGTGCTCGCCGCCGCGCTCGGATGCAATCGCGAGGCGAACGCCGCCCCCCCGAGCCCGAGCACGATCGCAAGCGCGACCGTCAGCCGCGGCCGGCGAGTCGCCCTACCGGCGAGAGCGGACAGGAGGCGGGCGGTGGTCACTCCATGCCGAGAGGGCCCGCCGATTCACCAGATAGGAACTGGCGAACGAACGGGTTCTCTGACGCAAACAGCTCTTCCGCCGGCCCCGATTCGACGATCCGGCCCTTCCACAGGACCGAGATGTGCTCGGCTACGCGGCGCGCGCTCATGATGTCGTGGGTGATCACCACATAGCACCCGCCGTTCTCGGCGTGGACTTCCTTGATCAGCTCGCACAGCAACGCCGTGCGCACGGGGTCGAGCCCCGAGTCGGGCTCGTCGAACAGCACGATCTCGGGGTCGAGCACGAGCGCGCGCGCGAACCCGGCACGCTTGCGCATGCCACCGGAGAGCTGGTTGGGCATCTTCGTGCCCTCCCCTCCCAGGCCGACCTCGCGCATGCGACGGTTGACGATCTCCGCGATCTCCTCGTCGCCCTTCTCCGTGTGCTGGCGCAACGGAAACGCGATGTTGTCGTACAGGTTCAGCGACCCGAACAGCGCGCCGTCCTGAAACAGCACGCCGAACTTCTTGCGGATCTCGAATAGCTCAGAGTCCGGCAGAGCCGGGATCGACTGCCCGTGTACGAGCACGTCGCCCTCGTCGGGATACAGCAGGCCGACGATGTGCTTGATGCAGACCGACTTGCCCGTGCCTGAAGGCCCGATGATCATCGAGATCTTGTTCTCCGGCAGACCCATGCTCAGGCCGCGCAGCACGTGGTTGCGCCCGAACGACTTGTGCACGTCGATGAACTCGATCGCATCGGGCTCCTTCGACGGCCGGATCGTGCCCGTGTGATAGCGGAACTCCTCCTCCTCGCCCTCGCGCGAGGGCGGATTCAGCACCACCCCGGCGTTGGCCACCTCCCCGGCTCCATCCCCTCCGCCCGCGTCCGCGGCGATCGGTGACGAAGGATCCCCGCCCGCTCCGCTCGACGCATCTCCAGCGATTTGAGGCTGGAGGTCGCGCTGCTCCTCGTCTGGGCGCTTCCGCGAGTCCGTCACGGCTCTCAGCCTCCGATCGGAGCTCGCGGATTGGCGCCCCAGAACACCTGCGTGCCGAGCATTCCGATCAGGTTCACGAGCACGAGGTTGAGCACCATCGACTTCGCCGTCGCCGTACCCACGCCCACGGGCCCACCACTGGCGTTGTAGCCGTAATAACACGCCACGAGCACGATCGCCGTGGCCATGCTCATGCCCTTGATCACGCTGTACAGGAAGTCCAGCGGGTTCTGGAACTGCCAGAAGATCAGCAGATACCCCCCCGCGGAGGTGTACCCGATCTGGTCCACCACCGCGAGATAGGACGCCAGATAGGCGACCCCGATCGCCGAGATGTACATGAACGGCAGCACGATCCACGCGGCCAGCAGGCGCGTCGCGCACAGGAACGTCATCGAGTCGATCCCCATCACCTCGAGCGCGTCGATCTCCTCGCTGATCCGCATCGCGCCGAGCTCGGCCACGATGCCCGTGCCGACCTTCGCGGCCATCATGTATCCGAACGCGTACGGCACCGCCTCGCGCAGGTTGCACCACGCCGTGAACACACCCGCATACGCGGGCGCTCCCTGCGCCTGCGTGAAGTACGCGCCCTCGATCCCGCACGTGCCGAGGCCGGTGATGAACACCAGCGCCCAGATCACCGCGGTCGAGCCGACGATCAGGATCCCCGACTGGCGCAGCGCCTCGCCGAAGAAGCGAAACACGCGCAGGCCCCACACGTCACGGATCATGTGGCGAGCAAAGCCGCCGATTTCGCCGGTCGAGGCGAGCCATTCGCGCGGCATCGCAAACATTTCGTTCACTTGATCACCAGGATTTGTGGGTGGGTTGCGAGGAGCGTCTGCGTAAAGACGTAGTTGAACGCGCCGATCCCCAGGAACGAGGTGACGACGGCCTGGTTGACCGCGCGGCCGACGCCCTCGGCGCCGCCGGAGGCGGTCATGCCCTTGTAGCAGCACACGATCGCGATGATCGCTCCGAAGATCGTCGTCTTCAGCACCGAGCCCCACAGGTCCGTCACCGAAGCGTTCGCGAACAGCGTGTCCCAGAACGGGCCGAGCGGCTGGTGGTTGATGAGCGCCGCGAGGATTCCTCCGAAGATGCCGAACAGCAGCGCGTAGATGTCGAACAGCCCCGTCACGACCATCAGCGCGAGGAACCGCGGCACGACGAGATTCTTGACCGGGTCCACGCCCAGCACCTGCAACGCGTCGAGCTCCTCCCTCACCTTGCGCGCGCCGAGATCGGCCGTGATCGCGGTGCCCGCGACCCCGGCGAGCACGATCGAGGTGATCAGCGGGCCGATTTCGCGGATCGCGGCGAGCACGAAGAAGCCGCCGAGACGGTCGACGGCGCCGAGGATCGTCAGGAAGTTGGCGGCCTGCAGCCCCGGCGCGCCATAGTTGATCGCGACCGTCGAGATCAGCAACGGCAGCCACACGAGCCGCAGCGCGAACAGGAACTGGGAGACGAGCTCGCCACCGTAGGGATACGGAGGGCGCAGGGCAGACCACACGGTCCTGCCCGTGAGGATCATCATGTCCCCGAATTCCTCGAGCAGATGCCTGGCCGGAAGGAACGCCCGCTCGGCTGTACTGCGAACCATGATGCCTCTGACCCCTCCTCCGTTCGCGATCGGTGCTCGGGCGAACTCTACGCCATGCGCCACCTGTGCGCCACCCCTGGTCCCACGCCAGAATAAATGGTGGGTCGATGGGGGTTGAGGTGGTCTGGCGTGGGCCCTCTGTTGTATCGTGGCGTCATCGTGAGGGGGCGGGTCTTTCCAGCAGGGCTTCTCGGTGCTTGCGCCGTGCTCGGCGCGGCCGGCTGTGGCGGCCTCGCGCGCCAGGACGCGCACGAACACGCCGTCACGTTCACGTTGAAGGTCCTCCACGCGAGCTTCCCAGCCAAGCAGTCGATGGTCCGTCCGGCGACCTTCGCGCTCGAGATCCGCAACACGGGAGCCCACGCGGCGCCGAACGTGGCGGTCTCGGTCGACTCCTTCGCCTACACCTCCGACTACCCCCACCTCGCCTCCGACCAGCGTCCCGTGTGGATCGTCGAACAGGGGCCCGGCAAGCGCGCCAACCCACCCGTGCCGAGCGAAGCCGTCAGCCCGGGCGGCGGCGCCCAGACGGCCTACGTCGACACCTGGGCGCTCGGTCCGCTCGCGGCCAAGCACACCGCGATCTTCCGCTGGAAGGTGACGCCCGTGACGGCCGGCACGCACACGGTCCACTTCACCATCGCCGCCGGCCTCGCCGGCAAGGCCAAAGCCCAGCTCGCCTCCGGCGGCCCCGTGCGCGGGAGCTTCACCGCCGACATCGCCCCCGCTCCACCGAGCAAGCACATCGACCCGGTCACCGGGCGGATCGTGGCCGGGACCTACCCGTCCGGGCAGTAGAAGTACCGCCGCATCGCCGACAGCTGCGGTGACCGGCGCCGGCTGCGTTGTGGAGAGACACGCGAACGTGTCTCCCATCGTCTCCCCACCGGATCGCGTTGGCCTGGTGTCGAAAGATCCCGCTCCTGATTTCGCCAAACGGTGATGCCCGCTCGCGCGGTTTTGCCACTACGATTGCGTGCGGCCTTTCGCTGCCCTACAGAGGGCCCATCCCACCCTTTTTTTCTTCCAGGAGGAATCGACCCCGCTCATGCCCCGGACCCGCCAGCAGAACGTCACCGCCGCCCAGTGGAGCGCCAACGGGAGCGGGCTCGGCTCGCCCGACCTGACCCTTCCCGGCAACCAGGTGTTCGCCTCGAACGTGTTCTCCCCGGCCGTCCAGCGCCAGCGCCTGCCCAAGCACGTGTACAAGGCGCTGCAGAAGACGCTCGCGCGCGGCGAGGCGCTCGACACTTCGCTCGCCGACGCGGTCGCGCAGGCGATGAAGGAGTGGGCGATGGAGAAGGGCGCCACCCACTACACCCACTGGTTCCAGCCGCTGACCGGGTCGACCGCCGAGAAGCACGACTCCTTCTACGGCCCCGCCGACGACGGCACCGCGATCGCGGACTTCTCCGGCAAGGAGCTGATCCAGGGTGAGCCCGACGCCTCCTCGTTCCCCACCGGCGGCATCCGCGCGACGTTCGAGGCCCGCGGCTACACCGCCTGGGACCCGACCTCGCCCGCGTTCGTGCTCGAGAACCCGAACGGAGCGCTGCTGTGCATCCCCACGGCGTTCACATCGTGGACGGGCGAGGCCCTCGACCACAAGATCCCGCTGCTGCGCTCGATGGACGCGCTCTCCGGCGCGGCCATGCGCGCGCTGGAGCTGCTCGGTGTCGAGGACGCCAAGCGTGTCTTCACGACTACGGGCTGTGAGCAGGAGTACTTCCTGATCGACGAGCAGTACTTCTTCGAACGGCCCGACCTGGTCACCACCGGGCGCACGCTGTTCGGCGCCAAACCGCCGAAGGGCCACGAGCTCGACGACCACTACTTCGGCTCGATCCCCGAGCGCGTGCTCGCCTACATGCTCGAGGTCGAGCTCGAGCTGGCGAAGCTCGGCATCCCGATCAAGACGCGCCACAACGAGGTCGCCCCCAACCAGTTCGAGGTCGCGCCGATCTTCGAGAACTCGAACGTCGGCTCCGACCACCAGATGGTGACGATGCAAATCATGCAGAACACGGCGCGCCGCTACGGCCTCGTCTGCCTGTTGCACGAGAAGCCGTTCGCGGGCGTCAACGGCTCGGGCAAGCACAACAACTGGTCGATGGGCACCGACACCGGCCTGAACCTGCTCGACCCCGGCGACACTCCCTCGGAGAACCTCCAGTTCCTGTTCTTCTGCGCGGCTGTAATCCAGGCCGTCAACAAGCACCAGGCGCTGCTGCGCGCGTCGATCGCCTCGGCCGGCCAGGATCACCGCCTCGGCGCCAACGAGGCGCCGCCGGCGATCATCTCGATCTTCCTCGGCGCCGAGCTCGAGAAGGTCTTCGCCGCGATCGAGTCCGGCAAGGCGCAAGCGTCGAAGCCCGGCTCCTTCCTGGGACTCGGCACGCCGGTGCTGCCGCCGATGCCGCTGCACGGCGGCGACCGCAACCGCACGAGCCCGTTCGCGTTCACCGGCAACAAGTTCGAGTTCCGCGCGCTCGGCTCTTCGGCCTCGCCGGCGTGGCCGAACACGGTGCTGAACACGATCGTCGCCGAATCGGTCGACGAGCTCGCCGGCAAGCTCAAAGATGCGCTCAAAGGCTCCGGCGCGACGCTCGAGAAGGCGGTCGCGAAGGTCGTCAAGGACGCCTGGACCGCCAACAAGCAGGTCGTCTTCGACGGCGACGGCTACTCCGAGGCGTGGCACGCGGAGGCCGAGAAGCGGGGTCTCTTCAACCTGCGCACGACCCCCGACGCGCTGCCGTGGCTCGTCGACAAGCAGACGATCGCCGCGTTCAAGAAATACAAGGTCCTCTCCAAGCGCGAGCTCGAGTCGCGCCTGGAGGTGTTCACCGAGCAGTACGCGGTCAACATCAACATCGAGTCAGAGACCGCCTCGGGCATCGCCCGCACGATGATCCTGCCGGCCGCCGTGCGCTACCTGAACGAGCTCAAGGCCTCGGGCCTCGAGGATCTCGTCGGCGAGGTCGAGCCGCTGATCAAAGAGCTCCACTTCGCCCAGCTCAAGCTCGAGGACGCGAACCTCGAGGAGAACCAGCCCGACTCTTCCCCCGCCAAGTGGGCTACCTACATCCGCGACACCGTCATCCCCGCGATGGACGACGTGCGGGACGTGGCCGACCGGCTGGAGAAGATCGTCGCGGACGACCTGTGGCCGTTGCCGAAGTACTCGGAGATGCTGTTCATCAAGTAGGCCCTCGGTAGCATGGCTTGAATGCCGCGCGACTACCTGAAAGCCATCTCCGAGCACGTCGTCGTCTACGACGGCGGCATGGGCGCCACGCTCGAGCAGTTCGAGCTGACGAGCGAGGACTACGGCGGACTGCAGGGCAAGTGCCACGAGGCGCTCGTGCTCAACCGGCCGGACGTGATCGAGGGCGTGCACTCCTCGATGCTCGAGGCCGGCGCGGAAGTGGTCGAGACCGACACTTTTCAGGCGTCGCGGATCAAGCTCGAGGAGTGGGGCCTGGCCGACTACACGGTCGAGATCAACACCAAAGCCGCGGAAATCGCGCGCAAAGCGGCCGGTGATGAGCGCTTCGTCGCGGGCTCGATCGGGCCGACCGGGTACCTGCCCGCCTCGGAGGATCCCTCGCTCGGGCAGATCCGCTTCCGCGAGCTGGTCGAGGTGTTCGCCGAGCAGGCGGCCGGCCTGATCGACGGCGGCGCCGATCTGATCATCGTCGAGACCGCGCAGGACATCCTCGAGGTCAAGGCCGCCGTGTTCGGCGCGCGCGAGGCGTTCGCCTCGACCGGGCGCACGCTGCCAATCCACACGTCCGTGTCGCTGCTGCCGAACGGCGGCAAGATGCTGCTCGGCACCGACATCTCCGCCGTGCTCGCCACGCTCGAGGCGCTGAAGGTGGACGTGATCGGGTTGAACTGCTCGACCGGGCCGGAGGACATGCGCGACGCGATCCGCTTCCTCGGCGAGTTCTGCCCGGTGCCGGTCGCGTGCATCCCCAACGCCGGCCTGCCGCTGCAGGGGCCCGACGGCGAGACGATCTTCCCGGAGAAGCCGGAGCCGCTGGCCCAGGCGCTGCAGGAGTTCGTCGAGCGCTACGGCGTCTCCGTCGTCGGCGGCTGCTGCGGCACGACGCCCGAGCACATCGCGGCGATCGTCGAGCGCGTGGGACGCACCGACGAGCGGCCGGACGGCCATCCGGTAGCCGCCCGGCCGGGCCCGCGCGCGGCGCACCTGTCATCGATGATCGCCGCCACTCCGCTCGTGCAGGAGCCGCGCCCGACGATGGTCGGCGAGCGCGTCAACTCACAGGGCTCGCGCAAGGCCAAGGAGCTACTGCTGGCCGACGACTACGACGGGCTCGTGCAGATCGCCGAGGACCAGGTCACGGGCGGCGCGCACGTGCTCGACCTATGCGTGGCGCTGACCGAGCGCTCAGACGAGGACGAGCAGATGCGACTCGTGGCGAAGAAGGTCTCGCTGACACAGCCCGCGCCGATCCAGATCGACTCGACCGAGCCGGAGGTGATCGCGACCGCGCTCGATCAGATCCCGGGGCGGGCGATCGTCAACTCGGTAAACCTCGAGGCCGGCCGCGAGAAGCTCGACCGTGTCGTCCCGCTCGCGCTCGCGCACGGCGCGGCGCTGATCGCGCTGACGATCGACGAGGTCGGAATGGCGAAGACGGCTGAGCGCAAGGTCGAGATCGCCAAGCGAATCAGGGACCTGTGCTGCGAGGAGCACGGTCTCGACCCGGCGCTGTTGATCTTCGACTGCCTGACGTTCACGCTCACGACCGGCGATGAGGAGTGGCGGCCCTCCGCTGTGGAGACGATCGCGGGGATCAAAGCGATCAAGGAGCAGATCCCGCACGTGAAGACCTCGCTGGGGGTCTCGAACGTCTCCTTCGGCGTCTCCCCAGGCGCGCGCGCGGTGCTGAACTCGACGTTCCTGCACCACTGCGTCCAAGCCGGGCTCGACCTGGCGATGGTCAACCCGAACCACATCACCCCCTACTCGGAGATCTCAGACGCAGAGCGCCAGCTGGCCGACGACCTCGTATACAACCGCCGCGAGGACGCGCTCGAGCGGTTCATCGCGCATTTCGAGTCCAAAGGCGAGGAGGACACCGCCGGCCAGGGCGCGGCCGATCCGACGGAGGGGATGGAGCCGGAGGAGGCGCTTCACTTCCACATCCTGCGCAGGCGCAAGGACGGCGTCGAGGCGCAGATCGACGCGAGCGTCGAGAAGATCGGCGCGGTGCCGACGCTCAACGAGGTGCTGCTGCCGGCGATGAAAGAGGTCGGCGACAAGTTCGGCGCGGGCGAGCTGATCCTGCCGTTCGTGCTGCAGTCGGCCGAGGTGATGAAGAAGGCGGTCGCCCAGCTCGAGAAATATCTCGACAAGATCGAGGGCTACACGAAGGGCACCGTGGTGCTCGCGACCGTGTTCGGCGACGTGCACGACATCGGCAAGTCGCTGGTCAACACGATCCTCACGAACAACGGCTACACAGTCGTCGATCTCGGCAAGCAGGTCCCGATCCAGACGATCCTCGACGCCGCGCAGGAGCACGAGGCGACGGCGATCGGGCTGAGCGCGCTGCTGGTATCGACGTCCAAGCAGATGCCCGCCTGCATCCAGGAGCTGCACTCGAAGAAGCTCGACTATCCCGTGCTGATCGGCGGCGCGGCGATCAACCGCGCGTTCTCCTACCGCGCGCTCTATCCCGGCGGGAAAGACTCTGAGGAGCAGTACGAGCCGGGCGTGTTCTACTGCAAGGACGCGTTCGAGGGCCTCTCGGTGATGGACCAACTGATCGACACGGACGCGCACACGGCGCTGGTGGAGAAGCTGCGCGCAGGCGCGACCGCGTTCCGCGCGAAAGGCGAGGAGCCGGTCGAGGAGGTCAACCTCGCCGACGACTCCGTCCGCTCGCCCGCGCGCACCGACGCACCCGTCCCCACCCCGCCGTTCTGGGGCGTGCAAGAGATCGAGGTAGATCTCGACGAGGTCTACCGCCACCTCGACACGCACGTCCTGTTCAAGCTGCACTGGGGCGGTCGCGGCGTCAAAGGCGAGGCGTGGCAGAAGCTGCTGCGCGACGACTTCCGCCCGCGCCTCGAGCGCATGTGGCAAGAGCAGACTTACCTGCATCCGCGCGCACTGCTCGGCTTCTTCCCCTGCTACGCGCTCGGCAACGACATCGTCGTGCTCGATCCGCGCGTGGCCGGGCCCGGCGCGACGCTCGACCCGAGCGACCCGGCGAGCGAGCTGACGCGCTTCGTCTGCCCGCGCCAACCGAAGGGCGACCGCATCTGCCTCGCCGACTTCTACCGCCCGGCGGTCGATGCCGCGGGTGACCCGTCCGCAAAGGGATCACCGCCCGCGGAGCTCGATGTGATCGCGGTGCAGGCGGTGACCGTGGGCAGCGAGGTAACCGAGCTGATGGCCAAGCTCGAGTCAGACGGCGAGTTCGCCGAGCAGCTGTTCGTGCATGGCCTCGGCGTGCAGACCGCCGAGGGCCTGGCGGAATGGCTGCACTGGAAGGTCCGCAACATGCTCGAGATCTCCGATACGCAGGGGAGGCGCTACTCGTGGGGCTATCCGGCGGTGCCGGAGCAGTCCGAGCACCTGAAGGTCGAGCGACTGCTCGACCTCGAGCAGATCGGCATGACGATCACCGACGGCTACGCGCCCGAGCCGGAGCAGTCGACGCTCGCGCTCGTGGCCCATCACCCGCAGGCGATCTACTTCGGCACGCGTCAGGGCCGCCTGCTCCCGGACGGCTCGCCCGACGACCTGATCCGCGGCTCCGCGCGTGACCCGTCGCTGTTCGCCGACCTCGACGACGAGGACCCGCCGGACGGCGCGGTGGAAGCCGAGGACGAGGTTGTGCTTACCTAAAACTTCGTAGAGGCGGTATAGCCATAGCAATACGCTCTCCGCCGCAGTTTCATTCATTCTCCGGAGCCGGTATCACAATGGCAATACGCCCTCCCAAGAGAACAACAACCTACGACAGACCCTTTTACAGCCCGCCCACCAGAAGGACCGCCGGAGCCTCAGTCTTCGCGCGGCGGCGGGCGAAAGAAGATCCGCTTGACCTCCGCGGCCGACCCGCCGCCGAGGCGCAGCACGGTCTGGAAGCCCTCCGCGCCGAGCTCGCCCGCGTCCAGCGCGCGGCGGAGGTCGTTGAGCGTGGCGAGATCCTCCTCGGAGACCTGGTCGCGGGCGGTCTCGAGCAGGATCAGATGGCGCGGCCGTTTCAAGCTAGCGGCCATGCGCAAGAACGGCTCGCGCTCCGCGGCCCCGAGCGTTTCGGCGGCGATCACGACCGTCTCTTTGCTCTCCAGACGCTTGGTCACGGCCGCCGTGAGCAGCTCCTGCGCGCGCGACTCGACGTCCTCCTCGGCAACCCGCCCGGCCAGCAGACCGCGAACCTTGCCGAGCGACAGCAGCGAAGCGCGGTCCTCGACCAGGCGTGTCACGAAGCTCTCGCGCTCGGCCGCGGCGGCGGAGACGACGATCAGCAGGCTGCCGGGCGAGTAGCGCAAACGGTCCGCCGGGCGCAGCACACGGCAGTGGACGGTCAGGTCCGGGGGGCGCGGGGGCGCCCCATCGCGGCGGGGGCCGTCGGAGGACCAGCCGGTCCGCTCGTCCTTGTCGATCTTGACGCTGCGGGCTGTGGGGCGAGAGGACATACCCCCATCATGCCGTAACCGCGCTCTCTACCCCGTCGCCCTACCCCTTGGCGCGCGAAAGGGCCGCCCCGTCCGGCAGCGGGCTGAGCTCGACCGGGGCGGCGTGCATCGTGCGCAGGCGAACGTCCTTCCAGGAGAGCCCCTCGTTGACGAGCGCGGGCAGGCCCATGATCAGGGCGGTCGCGACCTCGACGACCTGCAGCACGATCCCGTAGGCGAGCGCGTCGGCGGTGGAGACGTGGTAGGCGCCCGCGAGCACCGCGACGCAGGCTGCCTGGAACACGCCGACGTTCGCGGGCGTGGCGGGCACGACCGCGGTGACGTTGACGGCGAACAGCACCGCCGCGGCGCCGGCGACGCCGACGCGCGTGTCGAGGCCGAGCGCCATCAGCAACAGCCAGCAGGACATCCATTGCAGCCCCCAGGCGGACAGCTGAAGGACGGTCGCGACGGCCGCCTGGCGCGGGTGGCGAAAGACGCGCAGGCCGTCGCGCACGCGCACGAGCGAGGTGCGCAGGACGGACATCAGCGCTTGCAGGCGGCGCGAGCGGGAGACCGCCGCGCGGGGAAGCACGACCGGCGCGAGCAGCACCGCGAGCAGCGCGCCGAGCGGGGCCAGCGCGGAGGCGATCAACAGGCCGTGGTGACCGTCGAGCAGGTCGACGGACGAGAACATCGCGACCCCGAGCAGCACGAGCGCGAGCAGGTTGAGCAGCGTCTGGGAGACCATCGTGCCGAGCACTATGGGCAGCGTCTCGCGCGCACGGCCGAGCCGGCGGGCGACGATCAGCGCACGGGAGGGCTCGCCCAAGCGCGCCGGCAGCGTGGCGGACATGAGCACGCCGATGAACGTGCCTTGCATCGCGTCGCGGCGTTTGGCCTTGCGCCAGGTGGGCGCGGCGGCGAGGATCGCGTGCCAGGCGATCGCGCGGGCGAACATCGCGGCGCACATCAACCCGAGCCCCGCGGCGAGCAGGCCGGGGCTCGAGGCGAGCAGCGAGGCGGCGACACGGTCGACGCCGATGCGCGCGAGCGCGAGCAGCGCAAGGGCGAGACCGCCGGCGCATGCCACGAGCAGGGCGAGCCGGCGCAGCGCGCGCACGGAGCGGCCGGTCGCGGTGGCCGCCGGGTGCGATCCCGGCCGGGGCGCGGGCTCGAGCGTCGCAAGGCGCTGCGCGGGGATGCGCGGGAGCAGGTCGGCGGGCATCAGGCCGTGGCGCACGGCGGTCCGGCCCAGCGGGGTGACCGGCCGCCCGACGGCACGAGCCCGCTCGTAGCAGTCGAGCACCTCGGCCGCCACGGCGGGCCAGGCGAAGCGCTCGGCGCGAGCGCGCGCGGCAACGGCCATCCGCCGGCGCAGAGGCTCGTCGAGCGCGAGCCGGCGCAGCGACTCGGCCAGCGCGAGCGCGTCACCGGGAGGCACGAGCAGGCCCTCGACGCCATCGCGGACGACGTCGCGGTAGCCGGGGATGTCCGAGGCGACGACGGGGGTGCAACCGGCGAACGCCTCGGTCAGAACCATGCCGAAGCTCTCACCGTGCAGCGAGGGCGCGCACAGCACCTCGGCGTGCGCGAGCTCTGCGAGCTTGCGGGGCTCTGAGACCTTGCCGAGCGCGCACACGCCGCGGTCGTCGAGCATCATCGGGGCGATCTCCTCGGGCGACGCGCCGACGAGCGTGAGCGTCGCGGGGACCTGGTCGCGGAGCGCTTCGAACGCGCGCAGCAGCACCGGCAGCCCCTTGCGTTCGACGGCCTGGCCGACGAACAGGATGCGCAAAGGGGCTCGCTGACCGGCCAGGTTGGCCGCGTCAATCCCGTCGGGGGATGGGTTGGGGAGGGCGGGGTTGTCTGCGTCGTTCGATCGAGGGCGCTGTTGCGCGTACGCGAGCGCATCCGCGTCCTCGAGGTGGACGCCGTTGGGGATCACGCGGTAGCGGCCGCCGTAGAAGCGCCGGGCGGTCCAGGCGGCGGCTTCGGAGACGGCGATGCGCGCGTGCAGGCGGTTCATCCGCCGCCGCGCGCCGAGCGGGCCGGCGGCGAAGCCGTTGGTGAGGACGTTCTCGGAGTAGGTGTGGAAAGTGCCGACGAGCGGCAGCTCGCCGGCGGAGCAGAGCGCGTCCCAGCCGACGTAGGGGACGACCGGCTCGTGGATGTGCGCGACGTCGTAGCCGCCGTGGCGCAGCTCCTCGCGCAGCGCGAACACGGCGCCGGGGAAGATCGCCATGTTCGAGACGGCGCCGTTGGCGGGCAGCCCGACGGTGCGCCCGAGCGAGACGAAGCCCGCGGGCCGCTCGCGCGGCTGCGGGCGTGCGCCGCGATGCAGCCGGCGCGAGAGCGCATCGTCGGGGTCGAACGGCGCGAGGATGCGCGCTTCGTGCTCGCCGCTCGAGTTCAGCTCGTGCGCGAGCGCCTCGATGTGGCGCGTGACGCCACCCGGATAGGTCCATGAGTACGGCGACAGCAGCGCGATCCGCACGGGTCAACTGTACCGGCTGAACGGGCCGCCTCCCACGCCGGTGCGATAATCGAGCGGATGAGCAAGCGCCACTTCGTCAAGTACACGTTCCTGCAGATGGACCCGGCGTGGCGGCGGCGCGAGGATGGTCTGCGCGAGCAGGACAAGCGCGAGTTCATGGCGGGGTGCGAGGACTTCGCCGACGGGCACATGCTGCAGGCGTTCTCGCTCGTGGGCACGCGCGGCGACGCGGAGCTGCTGTTGATCTCAGAGGCCGAGAACCTCGACCGCATTCACGAGCTGCACGTGGTGCTGTCACAGAGCGGACTGATGCAATGGGCGCATATCCCGCACTCGTTCCTGGGGATGAGGAAGAGCTCGGAGTACTCCGAAGACGAGCGCGTCGCCCCGCGCGGGTTCCGCGGCAAGTATGTGTTCGTGTACCCGTTCGTCAAGTCGCGCGAGTGGTACGCGCTGCCGGCGGAGGAGCGCTGGCGGATCATGCAGGGGCACATCGAGGTCGGACGGGAATATCCGGGCGTGGACAACCACACGACGTACTCGTTCGGGCTCGACGACCAGGAGTTCGTGGTCGCGTTCGACACTGACGACGTCGGCACGTTCCTCGACCTCGTGCAGCGGTTGCGCACGACCGAGGCGTCGACGTACACGGTGCGCGACACGCCGAGCTTCACGTGCCTGGCGATGTCGCTGGAGCGCGCGCTGAACGCGCTCGACGGCGAGCCGGTCAGGCTCGAGCGACCCTCTGAGGCGGGGACGCGGGCCCCGGCCGCGACGGAGTCGGCGACCCCGTCCGGGGCCAAGATCCCCTCCGACGCGGCGCTTCGAACTGCCTAAGGGCCGTGCCCACCTGCGCCGGGCGGACCCGGTGCTCGCCGGAGTGATCGACGCGGTCGGTGCGCTGCCGAACCCGCGCGTGGGGCGCCCCGACCGCAGCGACCACTACGGCGCACTCGTGCGCTCGATCACCGGCCAGCAGCTGTCGGTGCTCGCCGCGCGGTCGATCTACGGGCGGCTGACGGCGCGCTTCGGGGATCGCGCGCCCACGCCACAGGAGATCCTGAGCGACGATCCCGAAGAGCTGCGCGCCGCCGCGGGGCTGTCGCGCGCGAAGGTGAGCTATCTGCGCTCGCTCGCCGAGCACGCGCTCTCCGGCCAGCTCGAGCTCGAGCGGCTGGACGAGTTGGAGGACGAGCAGGTGATCGCAGAGCTCGTCGCGGTCAAGGGTCTCGGTTTGTGGACCGCGCAGATGTTCTTGATGTTCCAGCTCGAACGGCCCGACGTGCTGCCGACCGGAGACCTGGGGATTCGCCGCGCGATCGAACGCGCCTATGGCCTCGAGGGGCTGCCCGACCCTGCCGCGATGGAGGAGATCGCCGCGCCGTGGCGACCGCATCGCACGCTCGCGTGCCGATATCTGTGGCGCTCGCTGGCGAACGAGCCGGGGTAGCCCCCGGCCGAGGCCATAGGGCCGAGAGGACTTCGAGCAGCTCAACGCCTCGAGCGACCTACGCGTGGGACCGCACGCGATCGACCTATGCCCTACGAGCACCCGGCGGCCGGCGTCGGCGGCGGCTCGCCGGCGGCTCGCAGGCGCGACCAGTCGAGCCACAGGCCGTAGGCCGGATAGAGGTGTGAGAGGTCGGCACTGAGCAGGCCCACCGGGAAGGCAGGATCCTCGCGGAAGGTGTACTGGAACACGGCCCGCACACGCGGGTTGCCGTACCAGCCGGCCAGCTGGACGGCAAGCGCTTCGCAGCCCGCGCGTTCGTCGGCGGCGCCCGCGGGGCGCGGAAAGCCGGGACGGGGAGCGCCGGCGCCGGCCTCGGTCACCCAGACTGGAGCTTCGCGCGCGCAAGGGCCGCGCGCGTCGAGCGCGGACTCGAGCGCTTCGACCGGATCGGCGGAGGAGGCAAAGGCGCCGCGGGACGCGTAGTCGTGGACCGACCACGCGTCGGCGAGGCAGATCACATCGGCGGGCAGTGCCGCGACGAAGCTCGCGATGCTCGTGCGGTGGGGCGAGTCGGTGGGGTAGTCGTCGAGCTCGCCGAGCAGCAGGCGGTGCACGTCGCCGTCCTCTTTCAGCTCGGCGGCCATCGCTCGGGCGAGCTGAGCGTAGACGGCGGGTGAGGCGGGCGACGCATCGGCGGCGCAGATAGCGTGTTGGGGGCTGATGAAGAGCGGGTTGTTGGGCTCGTTCCATGGACTCCACCATTCGAGCCTCACACCCGCGCGCGCGGCGAGCGTGAGCAGCGAGCGGATCAACGTCCGGTAGCCGGCGATCGCCGCGGACCGCAGCGGTCGGGAGAAAGGGGTGGCGCCCGCAAGCTCGCAGCCAGAAGGCGGAGCAGCCGCCCAGGTGGGGACACCGAAGATGTCGATCACGACGTTGAAGTCGGCGTCTTCCGTCGCCCCATTCCCCGCCCGGCCGTCCCCTCCGCGGCCGCCTTCCACACTTTCGCCGTCGAGACCCCCGCCGGCCGCTCGCTGCTGCGTGGCGATCGCGTCCAGCTCGGCGCGGATGCCCCCATATGCGCCGCATGGACCGACGTCGCGCGCGCAACCGCTCACGGGCGCTTCGAGCGCCGGGGGCCGAGCAGGATCGGGTTGAAGCGCCGCCCAGTCGACGAGCAGTCGCAGGTAGGTGGGGTGCAGCGCCGTCAGCTCGCGGCGGGCGGTGAGAAACCGCGCCGGGCCGGATCGTGCGTCTGGCTTCCACAGCAGGTCGGCGTTGTCCTCGGTCAGCCCGAAAGCGGGGCCGTCCGCTGTGAGCGCCGATCCCAAGCCGGGAAAGAGCTTCGCCGGCGCGGAGTGTCGGGAGCTCGCGGCGGTCCCGCAACCGCACACCGAGACGAGCGCGAAAGCCGTGAGCGATGCCCAGAGCGCCGGCTTCAGCTTCGATCAACTATCCCAAGAAGCATTATCTCTTTGGACATGATCGGCCTCAGGCGACTCGTCGCACCGCGACCGTGCGATCGCCCTCGGCGGCGATCTCCCAACCCGGCGTGCCCGAGCCCGTGCGGAAGCAGCGCGTGACGACCGCGGTGGGCCCCGGCAGCCCCCGCCCGCCGGGCTGGTCGGCACGCGCGTCGTGGAAGACGACATGACCGCCGACGGGTATGAAGGGGCGCCAGCGCTCCCAGTCGAGCTTGCAGCCGGGCTCGGAATGGTCGCCGTCGACGAACACCAGGTCGACCTCGCCCGACCAGCGCGAGGCGAGCTCGGCGGAGAGCACGACGTGCCAGTGGACGCTCGGCGCTCCTCCCCCGCGCCGGCGCACCGCGCGCGCGACGACGCGTCGGGTGGCCCACTCGGTCGCGCCCCAGCCGGAGGGAAGCGCGTCGGGATGGCGGCCGAAGGGATCGACCAGATGCAGCTCTGCGTCTGCGCTTAGGGCGTTGCACAGCGCGAGCGCGGAGGAGCCCTCGTAGACGCCGATCTCGACCACGCGCCGCGCGCCGCGCGCGGCGTCCAGCAGCACGCGCGCGTCCTCGGCCGAGTGCATCGTGCGCGGCGGGATCAACCTGAGCCCGACAGCGAGCGCGCGCATTCGCACGTCGTCGCGCAGACGATCGGGGGTCAGGCGGCGGAGAGAGGCGGGCAGTGCGTAGGCCACGACGAGCCGCAGCCTACGTGCTCCTAGACTGCTGAGACCTGCTCCTCCTCGGCAACGCGGAACGACGAGCCGCAGCCGCAGGCCGCCACGACGTTGGGGTTCGACACCTTGAAGCCCGCGCCTTGCAGGCTTTCCTCGTAGTCGATCGTCGAGCCGCTGACGAACGGCAGGCTCTCTTTGTCCACCAGTAGCTTCAGCCCATGGCTCTGGAACACGACGTCGTCCGAGCGCTGCTCGTCGAAGGCCAGCTGGTACTGAAAGCCGGAGCAGCCGCCGCCGCGGACGCCCACACGCAGGCCCGCAACGCTCACATCCGCCTCCTGTGAGGTGAGGAACTCGTGGACCTTCTCGGCACCCTTGTCGCTGATCTCGATCATCGCTTCGCTCCTGTGGACGGCTCCAAGACTTTCCAAAGTATAGCGGCTAAGCTGGGAGCTGAAATGCCCGATCCAGAGGAAATCAGACAGCGCATCGAGGCCGCGATCCCGGGCGCGCGGGCCGAGGTCGAGGATTACACCGGCGGCGGTGATCACTTCCGCGCGACCGTCACCGCCGAGGCGTTCGCAGGACTCAGCCGGATCGCACAGCACCGCCTCGTGTACGACGTGTTCGGCGCGGAGATCGGCGGCGCGATCCATGCGCTGTCACTGAAGACGCAGGTCCCGGTGCGGACCCCGTCGCACTGAGCCATCTTCCGGCAGCCCCAATCGACCACCCGCTTACGCAACATCTGAATCCCTTTTCAGGACCCACAGACACAGTCAAAAGCCAGGAGCCCTCCCATGTCAAGCAGCCAGCCCAGCACAACCCGCGACCTGCCGATGGCGAACCCTTCTTCGACCCCAGCCGAAGATCCCACATCCGGCGGCGAGCAGAACCCGATCCGCGACGCGATCTCAGAGGCGATCTCAGAGCACAAGGTGATCCTGTTCATGAAGGGCACGCCCGAGGCGCCCGCTTGTGGCTTCTCGGCGCGCACGGTCGCCGCGCTGCAGGAGCTGGACGTGCCGTTCGCGGCGGTCGACGTGCTGCCCGACCCGCGCATCCGCCAGGAGCTCTCGGCGATCTCCAGCTGGCCCACGATCCCCCAGCTGTTCGCGAACGGCGAGCTGATCGGCGGGTGCGACATCGTCACCGAGATGTACGAGTCGGGAGAGCTGGCGCAGGCGTTGGCGTAAGGCGTTGCTGTAGCGTCCCGCGCCGAATGCCCTCTGTAGCGGTCGCGACCGACAGCACGCATTACCTACCGCGTGCGCTCGCGGACAGGGAAGGCATCCATCAGGTCAGCCTGTACGTCGGCTGGCGGGAGGCGTCCGAGCGCGAGCTCGAGATGGCGGGAGAGTTCGACGGGTTCTACGAGCGGTTACGCACTGACGCGGAGCTGCCGACCACCTCGCAGCCTTCGATCGGCGACTTCCTGACCGTGTGGGAGCCGCTGATCGAAGCGGGGAAGGACGTCGTGTCGATCCACCTGGCCGGCGGCATCTCGGGCACCTGCGAGGCCGCGCGCCAGGCGCACGGGCTGCTGGCCGAGCGCGGGCTGGGCGAGCGAGTGGAGGTGATCGACGGCGAGACCGCGTGCGGCGGGACCGGCCTGCTGGCGCTCGCGGCGTGCGCGGCGGCCCGCGCGGAGGGCGACAAAGACGCCGTCATCGCGCGCGTGCGCGAGACGCGCAAGGCACTGAAAATCTGGTTCTGCCTCGACACGCTCGAGTACCTGCGCCGCGGCGGGCGCGTCGGCAAGGCCCAGGCGTGGATCGGCGGGACGCTGAAGATCAAGCCGATCCTGTCGCTCGAGTACGAGATCGTGCCGGTCGAGCGCGTGCGTACGGCCGGGCGCGCGTTCGAGCGCATGGTCAGGTACGCGCAAGAGCTGCACGCGAACGGGTCCGACGGGTGGGTGGTGCAGCACATCCAGGCGCCCGAGCAGGCGCAGCGCCTGATCGACCGCTGCCGCGAGATCTTCGACTCCGAGCCCGTCTTCACCTCCGAGGTCGGCCCCGTGATCGGGACCTACACGGGTCCCGGGCTGATCGGCGTCGGGGCTGTGCCGCGAACGCTACTTAGCTGATCGCCGTCTGCGGCGGAGCAAGCGTCGGCTGAGAACAAGACCGACAACCGCGGCGCCGATCGCCAGCTCGCGCTGGTGGCGCTCTACGTGCCCGCGCCAGTCGGTCAGGTGCGTGACCTCTGTCCGCAGACGATCGACCGAGACCGCCAGCTCCATGCGGTTGCTCTCGATCGAGCTGCGGATCTCCGCCGGGGAGCGCTGCGCCATCAGCTCTTTCCCTGCGCGGTCGGCTCAGACGCGGGGACCGCGGCCGAGGTTGACGACCGCGTCTCCTGGACGCCGGCAGCGGAAGCGGGACTCGCGCTGACGGACTCGCGGATCTTGCGTGCTTCCTCGATCGCCATCGTGGGCACGGGCGGCGAGCCTTTTTTGACCGCCCTGGCGGCGATCAGACCGGCGAGGACGCCCAGCACGAGCAGGATCACGGCCATCGCGAAGAAGCCCCAGAAGAACGTCCAGTCGTTGCCTGGCAGGAAGTAGTAGAGCAGCCAGGCACAGCCGACGAGCGCGAAGATCAGGGCCATCACGAAGAAGATCCCGGCGGCCGCGCCGACGATCGCGCCCTTGACGAGCTTCGTGGCCTTTTCGGCGACCTCGGCCTTGGCCAGCTCGATCTCTTCGCGGACCAGCAACGTGGCGCGCTCGGAGACCTCGGTGATCGCCGTGGCGATGTTGTGCGGCGGCGTCGGGTCGACCGGTGGACGCCCCGGGGGCGGCGAGGAGTGGGCGCTCACTCGGGCGGTTCCTCGTCGAAGACGCGCTGCCAGATCAGACCGGCGGCGCGGTTGGCGAGGATGCTGGACAGCGCGCCGATCCCCGCGAGCAGGGCAGACCACATAAGACGCTTGGCCATCTCGTTCTCCTTCATGTGCGTCAGTCTATTCCCCGAGGAGGTCGCTTCCAATCCTCACGACCTCGCACGCTCCGTCGCGCCCTCGGACATCTCGGCTAGCGCGTGGCCGGAGCTTCCGTGACGGCCCGGCACGCACACGCGCCAGGCGCACTTCTCACTCGACGCTCGCCTTGCTTGCGCCCTCCGCCTCGAGACCCCCGCAGACGGTTTCGAGCACCAGCCACTTCGCGCGCTCGAACTGCTCCTCGCCTTGCGGTAGCAGGCCGAAGATCCAGCCGGTGAGCATCTGCTCGATCGCGCCGTAGAAAGCCATCGCCGCGAACTGCGCGTCGATCTCCGGGCGAAACACGCCTTCGGCCTGGGCCTTGACGACGATCTCGCCGATCAGCTCATACGCCTCGCGGATCTGCCCCAGATGGGTCTGGCCGAACGAGTTCGCCGCGCGCGTGACCTCGACGATGATGACCTTCATCAGGTCGGGGTCGTGGCGATAGCTGTCGACGATGAACGAGGCGATCGCCTCGAGCTTCTCGCGCACCGGGATCGCTTCCGCGTCGACCTCGCGGATCGTCGCGAGCATGACGTTCCAGCGCTCGAGGAAGAGCGTGTCGAGGATCTCGTCCTTGGACGCGAAGTAGTGGTAGACGAGGCCGTAGGCGACGCCCGCCTCGTCGGCGATGTCCGCGACCCGGCAGGCGTGAAAGCCCTGACGTGCGAACACGCGCACGGCCGCGTCGAGGATCAGGCGGCGCTTGTCGCGCGTGGCCTTTGCGCGCGAGGTGCTCACAACGCCTCGCTCCCCTGCCCGGCCGACGACGACGACGACGACGACGAGATCGCAGACTCGGCGCCCACCTCCGTCTGGTCCTCCTCGGGCCAGCGGTAGGCGGCCGGCCGGCGATTGGCGAGCGCCGGCAGCTGCGCGCGGATCTGATGCTGGCGCGCGAGGTCGAGCTCGGCGACGATGTGACCCTCGCGATCGGGCGCCTGCGCGAGCACGACGCCCCAGGGGTCGACGATCATCGAGCGCCCACCAGAGCGCATCCCACCGGGATGGGGACCGATCTGGTTGGCCGCGACCACGAACGCCTGGTTCTCGATCGCGCGCGCCTTCACGAGCGTCTCCCAGTGGTCGCGCGTGGTCGGCAGCGTGAACGCGGCGGGCAGCGCGATCACGCGCGCGCCGCGCACGGCGAGGATTCGGAACAGCTCGGGGAAGCGCAGGTCGTAGCAGATCGACAGCCCCAGCTCGACGCCGTCGGCGGTCTGTGAGAGGACGATCTCCCCGCCGGGCTCCTCCACGTCGGACTCGCGATAGGTCTTGCCGTCGATCTCGACGTCGAACATGTGCACCTTGCGGTACACCGCCTTGACCTCGCCGCGCGGATCGACGTGCACGGAGGTGTTCGCGAGCTTCTCCCGGCCCGGTAGGCGCTCGGCGATCGAGCCCGCGACGAGGTCGATCGCGAGCTCGCGCGCGAGCTCGCGCGCCCATGCGATCGCCGGCCCGTCGGCCGATCCGCCCAGCTCCTCGGCCCCGGCGCGCAGATCCTCCTCGGAGCCGATCGCAGACCACTTCTCGGGGAGTACGATCAGCTTCGCGCCATCGGCGGCCGCGGCACGGGTGAGCCGGTCGGCGCCTGCCAGGTTCGCGGCGCGATCGGCGGTGGAGTTGAGCTGTACTGCCGCGACCCTCACAAGCGCGTCTCCTCCCACAGATTTCGTCTGGCAGAACCCATAGGTCCTTCATCGACTCCACCGGCAGAATAGATTGACTGGTCAGTCAACAACTCCAAGCATAACGCCCGTGACCGCGAGGGCGGCCCTGGACGCCTCACCGCTGGGCGGAAGCCGTATGCGGCTGTCTCGCGCCGGTCGCCCGCTGAAGCGCTGGCGCTACGTGGGCGTGTTCTGCGAGGAGCTGATGGCCTGCGCCGCGCTCATCCAGGTCGGCCCCGCGCGCCAGTCGTTCTGGGCGGTCTACTCGCGCGAGGACGGTCGCCTGCGCGAGCGCACCAGCCTGCTGCCGCGTGGCGGGGCGATCGTGCTGGAGCCGGGACGGTTGCGCGTACGCGACCGCGACGTCCTGCTCGACCTCTCGCTCGAGGAACGCTCCCCCTTCGAGGCGCGTTGCACGCACGGGCGCGGCCAGGTGTGGACGCGCAAGCAGGTCGGCGTCGCGGCACACGGCACGATCTCGCTCGACGGCGAGCCACCGCGCGAGATCGAGGCGCTCGCGGCGATCGACGACACCGCCGGCTACCACGCCCGCCACACCGAGTGGTGGTGGAGCGCCGGCGTCGGCGAGAGCCCAGACGGAGCGCCCCTCGCGTGGAACCTGGTCGCGGGCGTCAACGACCCGCCGACGGGCTCTGAGCGCGCTGTGTGGGTTGACGGCGCGCCGCACGAGGTCTCCCCCGTCAGCTTCGCTTCAGACCTCTCCCGTATCCACTGCACAGAGGACGGCTCCGAGCTGCGCTTCGCCGCCGAGGCGGAGCGTCGCCGACACGAGCAGCTGCTGATCGTCAGCAGCGACTACCGCGCACCGTTCGGCACCTTCTCCGGGACTCTCCCCGGCAACATCCCCCTCGCTCACGGTCTCGGCGTGACCGAGCACCACCGCGCACGCTGGTAGCCCACCCCCGCCTCAACGTCTCAACGCCTCAACGTCCGCGCGCGCGGTGCTCGCGCAGCTCCGCCAGCAACAGCTTCGAGTGCATCGCGCCGATCAGCTCCCTGAGCGGCTCGACGCCTGCCGCGACGATCTCCATCGCGCGGTCGATCTCGACCTCGCCCGCGAGCTTGCCCAGGAGCGAGGTGACCTCCTTCTCCACGAGCGGCGCCAACGCCTCGCGGTAGAGCAGCGTGTCGTACACGGTGAACCCCAGCGCCTCGTCGTAGCCGCCCGCGCGGAAGCTCGCGATCGCCTCGATGATCTTCACGTCGTCGTGGTCGTAGCCGCGGTTGTTCGGCGTCAGCACGCCGATGTCCGCCAGCCGGTCGAGGACGTTGCGCGGCATGCCGTAGCGCTCCTGCGCGAGCTTGCGCGAGACGCGGCTGCGATCGTCCACGGTCTCGAGCGCCCGGTCGAGGATGCGGTCCTCCAGCTCGATCAGCGCGCGCACGCGCTCGGGGTCCTGCTCCAGCGCGCCCTTGATCACACGCAACGGCATGAAGCGCTCCTCCTGCAGGCGCTTGATCAGCACGATCCGCTCGACGTACTCGGGCGGGTAGTAGGCCATGTTGCGGCTCGTCCTCACGATGTCCCCGCCGTCGCCGAGCAGCCCCTCGCGCAGGTAGTGCCTGATCGTCCCCGCGCTCACGCCCGAGCGCTCCGCGAGCTCGCTCATCTTCAGCAGCGGCTGCTGCTCACGATCTCGATTGCCGTCCCAAGTGGTGGGTACGTTTGTCCTCATGCTCGTTATCGCCATGCTCTTCATGCTCGTCGTCGCCATACGCACCGGCACTGCTCGCCCCGGGTCCCGACACCCCGGCTCACGCTCGGAACGTCGTCGCGTCCGATTGCGTCTCTGCGGGCCCGGCGGACCCAGCGGCCGCGCCCTCCCGCAGCAGCTCGGCGATCTCCGCTTCGGAATAGCCGGCGGCAAGCAGCACCTCCTCGGTGTGCTCGCCCAGCGCCGGTCCCGGCAGCCGCGCGTGATCGCCCGGCGTGCGCGCCAGCTTCACCGGCACCCCGAGCTGGCGCACGGCCCGCTCGGTCCCCGGTTGATCTATCTCGACGACCATCTCGCGCGCGCGTACGAGCTCGGAGTCGAGCGCCTCGTCCAGCTCCAGCACCGGCTCGAGACAGCAGTCGTGCTCGCGCGCAAACGCCTCCCACTCATCGCGCGTGCGCTGCTTGAAGATCTCCAGCACCTCGCCGTGCGCTGCCGAGCCGGGGCGCTCGAACTGCTTGGCGATCAGGTCCGCACGGCCGACGCCCTGACACCACGCCTGCCAGAACTTCGGCTCGAGTGCGCCGAGCGACACCCAGCCGTCGGCGCACTCGTACGGCCGGTAGCAGACCAGCGAGCCCGCGAGCGGCAGATCGCCCCGGCGCGGCACCGTCCCATCGGCGAAATAGGCGCCCGCGACCATCGCCAGCCACGACAGTGCGCCGTCGGCCATCGACACGTCCACGACCTGACCCTCGCCAGAGCCGGGCTTTCCCGGCGCTCCGTCGCGCTCGCGCAACGCAGCCATGATCCCGAACGCGCCCATCAGCGCGCCGCCGCCGAGGTCGGCGATCTGGCCAGCAGCCTGCACCGGCTCGCCGCCGAGCCCGCCCGTAAGACCGAGCAGGCCGATCAGGCCGAGGTAGTTCATGTCGTGCCCGGCCGCACCCTTGCGGGGGCCGTCCTGGCCATAGCCGGTGATCGCGCAGTAAACGATTCCCGGGTTCTCCTCGCGCATCCGCTCGTAACCCACGCCCAGCCGGTCGAGTACTCCGGGGCGGAACGACTCCAGCACCACATCGTGCTTGCGTACGAGCGCCAGCAGCGCCTCGCGGCCGCGCTCGTGCTTGAGGTCGAGGCGGATCGAGCGCTTGTTGCGGTTCAGCGACAGGAACAGCGCCGACTTGGCGCTGTCGTGCGCGCCCTCGTAATAGGGCGGAGAGAAGCGGATGTAGTCGCCCATGCCGGTGTCCTCGACCTTCAGCACGTCCGCGCCGAAGTCCGCGAGCAGCAGCGAGCAGAACCCGCCCGGCAGCAGGCGGGAGAGGTCGAGCACGCGCACGCCCTCCAACGGAAGGCCCATCTATGCCCCTCGCTGAGGAACGTTCAACATCGCGCGGGCCTCCGCCACGGTCGCCGGGCGGCGGCCGACGTCTTCGGTCATCCGCCGCGCCTTGGCGATCAGCTCGCCGTTGGATTTCGCCATCTCGCCATTCGGCAGGTACAGGTTGTCCTCGAGCCCCACCCTGATCGAGCCGCCGAGCGTCAGCGCCGCGGCGACGAGCATCCACTGGTCGCGCGAGATCCCGATTACGCCCCAGTGATTTGGAACCCCCCCGGCTCCCTCCGCCGGCAGGTTCTCGACCATCGCCGCGAGGTTGCGCGCGGTCGGCGGGATGCCGCCGACGACACCCATCACGCAGTCGACGTGCAGCGGGGTCTTCAGCACGCCCATGTCGATCAGCGGCGCGAGCGAGCCGACGTGGCCGATGTCGAAGCACTCGTGCTCCGGTTTGATTCCCAGCTCGTTCATCGCTTCGAGCAGCTCGATGATCTCGTCGAACGGATTGGCGAACACCATCTTGAAGACGAACTCTTTGCGCGTGCGCGAGTACTTCGCGTAGTTCATCGAACCCATGTTCAGCGCCGCCACCTCCGGCCGGCAGGCGCGCAGGTATTCGACCCGCTTCTCCACCGGCACCCCGATCGTGCCCGTCGAGAAGTTCACGATCACGCTGTCCCCCACCTCCGCGCGGATCGCGTCGCTGATCGCTCGAAAGTCCTCGACCTCATAGCTCGGGGTGCCGTCCGGTTTGCGCGCGTGGATGTGAATCATCACGCCGCCCTCGTCCACGATCCGCCGCGCCTCGGCCGCGTACTCCGCCGGCGTATACGGAATCGCCGGGCACTGCGCGCGGTTCGCGATCGCTCCCGAGATCGAACAGGTGATGACTACAGGATGGTCAACGCTCATAGCTCTCCTCGCCTAGACGGGGACTACTCCGTGTCTCTTCCACGGCCGCTCGACTTTCTTCCCGGCCGACATCTCGAGCGCCCGGCAGATCGTCTCGCGCGTCTCGCGCGGGTCGATCACGTCGTCGATCAGGTCGTTGCCGGCGGCGATGTACACGTCGAAGATCTTGCGAAACCCCTCGATCAGCTCGGCCTTCTTGGCCTCGGGGTCGTCGGCCTCGTCGACCTGTTTGCGGAAGGCGATCTCGACGACGCCCTCGGCGCCCATCACGGAGATCTCGGCGCTCGGCCAGGCGACGATCAGGTCCGGTTCGTAGGCGCGGCCGTTCATCACGTAGTAGCCGGCGCCGTAGGCCTTGCGCGTGATCACGGTGATCTTTGGCACGGTCGCGTTGGCGACCGCGTAGAGCATCTTCGCGCCGTGGCGGATGATGCCCGCGGCCTCGACCTTCGTGCCGACCATGAAGCCCGGCACGTCCTGCAGGAAGACGAGCGGGATCGCGAACGCGTTGCAGAGGTTCACGAACCGCGCGGCCTTGTCGGCCGAGTCGTTGTCGAGGATGCCGCCCAGCTGCTTGGGCTGGTTGGCGACGATTCCGACCGGGCGGCCACCGAAGCGGGCAAAGCACGTGATGATCGTCTTCGCCCATTGGCCCTTCATGTCGAAGTACTCGCCGTCGTCGACGATCCGGCGGATCACCTCGTACATGTCGTACGGCTTGCGATTGGACTCGGGCAGCACGTCGAGCAGGTCCTCCTCGCGGCGGTCGATCGGGTCGCTCACCGCCAGGATCGGCGGGCGCTCTTCGCAGCTCTGTGGCATGAACGACAGATAGCGCTTGATCTGCTCGATGCAGTGCTCGTCATCGTCGACTTCCATGTCGCCGACGCCCGACTTGCGGCAATGCACGCGCGAGCCGCCAAGCTCCTCCTGGGTGACGTCCTCGCCGACGGCGGCGCGCACGAGGTGTGGGCCCGCCAAAGCCATCGAGCCGCGACCCTTGACCATCGGTACGAAGTCGGCAAGGCCCGGGATGTAGGCGGTGCCGGCCGCGCACGGCCCCATCAGCGCCGCGACCTGCGGGATCACGCCGCTCATGATCACCTCCTCGCGGAACAGGTGGCCGGAGCCCGCGAACAGCGACCCGGCTGCCTCCTGCACGCGCGCGCCGGCGGAGTCGAGCAGCCACACGAACGGGATCCGCTTCGTCAGCGCCAGCTCGCGCAGGCGCGTGACCTTGATCTCACCGGTCATCCCCATCGAGCCGGCCATCACCGTGAAGTCGTACGCGCACACCGCCGTCAACCGGCCGTCGACCTTGCCGTAGCCCGTGATCACGCCGTCGGCGGGCGCCTCGACGCCGTCCATCGAGCGCTGGGAGAAGTGCGGCCGGGCGTGGATGCCGAGCTCGACGAACGTGCCGTCGTCGACGAGCAGCGCGATCCGCTCGCGCGCGGTGAGCTTCTCGCGCGCGTGCTGCTTGGCGATCTTCTCCTCGCCTCCACCCAGCTTGATCTGCGCGCGGCGCGCTTCGAGGTCTTCGACCAGCGGGCGCAGGAGGCTCGAAGCTGTATCGGAGGCGGTCACGCAGGCCATCCTAACCGCACACCGCCCCTCCAAAAGTCTATGGTTTTTTGGAGAGGATCGTCCAAAAGTCTAGGGTTTTTTGGAGGAGGCCCTCCAAAAGTCTCGGGGTTTTTGGAGGAGATCGCCGCTCAGCGGCCTTTCCACTGCGGCTCGCGCTTCTCGAAGAACGCGGTCACGCCCTCGACGATGTCCTCGGTCGAGAGCGCGAGCGAGAGCTGCGCGCGCAGGTAGTCGAGCGCGTCGTCCAACGGCATGTCGAGCTGGCGGCGCATCGCTTCCTTGCCGAGGCGCATGATCGCGGGCGACTTCGACGCAAGCTTGGCCGCCCACTCGGCCACCGCCCCGTCGAACGCCTCCGCCGACACGACCCGGTTGACGATCCCCGCCGCGAGCGCCTCCTGCGCGGACCAGCGCTCGCCGAGCAAGAGCAGCTCGTTGGCTTTCTTGCGGGGAACGTTGCGATAGATCAGCGCCATGATCATGAATGGGAACGTGCCGATGTTGATCTCGGGCGTGCCGAAGGTCGCGTCCTCGGAGGCGACGATCAAATCGCACGCAAGCGCGATCCCGAGCGCGCCCGCGAGCACGTGGCCGCGCACCGCGCACAGCGTCGGCTTCGTCAGCGAGCCGATCCGGCGGAACAGCGAGACGAAGCGCTCGGACGCGAAGTGCTTGTGCACGAGCGCCGCGTCACCAGCGAACCCGCCGAGGTTGGCGCCGGAGGAGAACGTGCGCTCGTACGATGAGCAGAGCACGACACAACGCGCGTCGGGGTCGTGCTCGGCGCGCTCGAATGCGGCGAGCAGCCCCGCCAGCAACTCGGCTGACAGCGCGTTGCGTGTGTCAGGCTCGTTCAGCGTGATCGTGGCCACGCCGTCGGCGAGGCCGTAGAGGACCGGTTCGTCAGATGGTTCGCCCACGAACCCATCCTAACCGGATCTCGCCGATCGTGGGAAGTAAGCAGCTCTACTGTTTACTTTCTCGAGTGACTGCGTTAGCCTCCGTCGTCGACCGAGGGACTGCGTTAGCCTCCGTCGTCGACTACACAGAACCCGAGGAGAGCCCCTACATGGCCGCCACCGCCGAGAGCGTGCGCAAGCCCGACCATCAGAGCCAGCGCAAGCATTTCATCTTCACCGACGAGCACGAACAGCTGCGCGAGTCGATCCGCAACTTCGCGGCCAAGGAGCTCGCGCCGCACGCGGAGGAGTGGGAGGAGACGACGTTCCCCGACTCGGTGTTCGCGCGCATGGGCGAGCTCGGCTTCCTGGGGTTGGACAAGCCCGAGCAGTACGGCGGCCAGGGCGGCGACTACTACAGCGCGCTGGTACTGGCGGAGGAGATCACCGGCGGCAACTCGGGCGGCCTGGCGATGGGCATCGCGGTGCACACCGACATGGCGATGCCGCCAATCCTCGCGTTCGGCTCGGAGGAGCAGAAGCAGGAGTGGGTCGTGCCGGCGATCAAGGGCGAGAAGATCCTGTGCCTCGGCATCACCGAGCCCGATGCCGGCTCAGACGTGAAAGGGATCAAGACGCGCGCGGTCAAAGACGGCGAGGACTACGTGATCAACGGATCGAAGACGTACATCACGAACGGCCACCGCGCCGACGTGATCGTGCTCGTCACGAAGACCGACTCGGACGCCGGCTACGACGGCTTCACGCTGTTCCTCGTGCCGATGGACGCACCGGGAGTGATCCGCGAGAAGCGGCTGGAGAAGCTCGGCATGCACGCGTCGGACACCGCGCTGCTCGCGTTTCAGGACGTGCGCGTGCCGGAGAGCGCCGTGCTCGGGCAGGTGGGCAAGGGCTTCTACCACATCATGTGGGAGCTCCAAGGCGAGCGGCTGATCGGCGCGGCCGGCATGGTGGCGGGCGCGCAGAAGTGCTTCGAGCGGACGCTTCAGTACGCGCACGAGCGCAAGGCGTTCGGCCGCGAAATCGGCAAGTTCCAGGTGATCCGCCACAAGTTCGCGGAGATGGCCACCAAAATCGAGTCGGCGCGGCAGATGACCTACATCACCGCATGGCGGTTCAACAACGGCGAGTACCCCGTGCGCGAGATCTCGATGGCGAAGCTGCACGCCTCGCGCGTGCTGTGCGAAGTGGCCGACGAATGCATCCAGATCCACGGCGGCGCGGGCTACATGCGCGAGTACGGCGTCGAGCGCGTCTGGCGCGACGCGCGGCTGAACCGCATCGGCGCGGGCACGGACGAGATCATGCTCGACGTGATCGGGCGCTCCTACGGCCTCTGATCCTTGCCGCCGACGCCCCCCTTCACCGACGAGCACGAGGAGCTACGCACCTCCATCCGCAGCTTTCTCGACCGTGAGCTCGCCCCGCACGCGCAGGCATGGGAGGACGCGCGCTGGTTCCCGAACGAGGTCTTTGCAAAGCTCGCCGGGCAGGGATTGCTCGGGTTGAAGTACCCCGAGGAGCTCGGCGGGCAGGGCGGCGACTACCTGCACGAGGCGGTGCTGGTGGAGGAGCTTGCGCGGATCGGGTCGGGCGGGACGGCCGCGGGGATCGGCGCGCACATCAACATCGCCACGCCGCCGATCTGGAAGTTCGGCACCGAGGACCACCACCGGCGCTATCTGGCGCCCGCGATCAAGGGCGAGAAGATCGGCGCACTCGGGATCACCGAGCCCGGCGCGGGCTCGGACGTCGCGGCGCTGCGCACGCGCGCCGAGCGCGTCGACGGCGGTTGGGTCGTCAACGGCGAGAAGACCTACATCACGAACGGCGTCCGCGCGGACTTCATCGTCACCGCCGTGAAGACGACCGAGGAGGGCGGCCACCACGGGATCTCGTTCCTGATCGTCGACCGTTCAGAAGGAGTCACCTCGGCGAAGCTCGAGAAGCTCGGCTGGCACGCTTCGGACACCGCGACGATCGCCTTCGAGGACGTGTTCGTCCCCGCGGAGAACCTGCTCGGAGAGGAGCACGAGGGGTTCAAGCAGATCATGGCCAACTTCCAGTGGGAGCGTTTGGCGATGGCGCTCGGCGCCGTCGGCGCGATGGCGCTCGCCTGGGAGCGCACAGCCGAGTTCGCGCGCGAGCGCACCGCTTTCGGCCGCCCCCTGTCAAAGCACCAGGCGATCCGACACAAGCTCGCCGACCTCGCCACCAGCGCCCACACCGCGCGCTGCGTCACCTACGACGCGCTGCGCCGCTTCGTCGCCGGGGAGGAGCCGCTGAAGGAGGTCACGATGGCGAAGCTCATGACCCAGCGAGCCTCCTTCGAGCTGATGGACGCCTGCCTGCAGATCCATGGCGGCGCGGGCTACATGAAGGAGGTCTGGGTCGAGCGCGCCGCGCGCGACTCCCGCCTCGGCCCGATCGGCGGCGGCTCGGACGAGATCATGCGCGAGATCCTTGGCCGCGTGCTCAGCCTGTAGGCCGCCAATCCGCCGCCATAGCGGTCCAACACCGCTGCCGGGGCTCATGTTCGGGCGCTCGCCGGCCGATGCCTGGACGTGGCTCGATTTCGCTTCACGCTTCTCATCGCGCTGTTGGCCTGCTGTCTGTGTGCCCTCTTCACCTCCTTTGCCGGGGCGTCCTCGGGCGCGAAGCGCAGGCACGCTCCGCAGAGCGCCGCCTGCGCAAAACGCAGCAGCTTTCACGCGAGCAAGCGCCATGGGCGCCGCCGGCGACACAGCGGAGCGCGCTGCCAGCAACGGCACCCCACCAAGCACCACGCCAAGAAACATCAGCCTGTCAAGCATCACTCGAAGGCCAGACACGACCAGCGCCGCCCTAACCCGGCCGCCGCAAAAAGCGACAGCTGTCCAGGAGCGAGCCTCACGCCCAACGAGGGCAACCTGGAAACCATCCGCGCCGCCACGCTGTGCCTGATCAACCGCGAACGCGCCGACAACGGCGAGGGCGCGCTGCAGCCCAACGCGCAGCTCCAACAGGCGGCGCAGGGCCACAGCGAGAGCATGGTGCAGGGGGACTACTTCGAACACGCGAGCCCGAACGGAGACACGCCGCTCAGCCGCATGCGCTCGGCCGGCTACATCTACAGCTCACAGGTCGGATACGAAGTCGGTGAGAACATCGGCTGGGGCACGTTGTGGCTGGCCACGCCGAACGCGATCGTCGCCGCGTGGATGGCCTCGCCCGGCCACCGCGCGAACATCCTCGACGCGCACTTCCACGACACCGCGATCGGCGTCTCGCCGCACGCGCCCTCCACGCTCGGACACGGTCAGGCCGGGGCGATCTACACGCAGGACTTCGGCGTGATCATCACCGGGTGAGCAACCCCATCCGGGCTCTCGGTCGAACGAGCCTGCGCTTGAAGATGCAGCCGTGCCCGTCACGGCCGTAGGCGTGCCTTCCCGGTCCCAGGCCACGCCGGGCAAACCCTTGGATAGTCTCCGCCACACATCAACAAGGCGACAAGGAGACGTACAGACATGGGAGTACTAGACGGCAAGTCGGCGATCGTCACCGGTTCGGCGCGCGGGATCGGGCGCGCAACCGCTGAGCTGCTCGTCGCGCAGGGCGCGCAGGTCCTGATCAACGACCTCGACGGCGACGTCGCCGAGCAGGCGGCCGGCGAGATCGCCGGTGAGACGGCCGTCTTCGCGGGCGACCTGACCAAGGGCGACGCGCCGGAGCAGCTCGTGCAGAAGGCGATCGACGCGTTCGGCAAGATCGACATCATCGTCAACAACGCCGGCTACACGATCGACGCGCCGGTGCACAAGATGACCGACGAGCACTTTCAGGCGATGCTCGACATCCACACGGTCGTCCCCTTCCGTGTGATCCGCGCGGCGGCCCCGCACCTGCGCGAGCCTGCAAAGAAGGAGCGCGAGGAAGGCAAGGAGGTGTTCCGCAAGATCGTCAACGTCTCCTCCACCTCGGGCACGTTCGGAAACGCCGGCCAGGCGAACTACTCGGCCGGCAAGGCGGGCGTCGTGGGCCTGACGAAAACGATCGCCAAGGAGTGGGGCCAGTTCAAGGTCAACGTCAACGCGGTCGCGTTCGGCTTCATCGACACGCGCCTGACGCAGGCGAAGGACGACGAGAACACGATGGAGAAGGACGGCGAGAAGATCCAGCTGGGCATCCCCGAGCAGATGCGCCAGATGGCCTCGATGCTGATCCCGCTCGGCCGCCCGGCGACGCCTGAGGAGGCCGCCGGTGGCGTCTTCTTCCTGTGCACGCCATGGTCGAACTACGTGCACGGGCAGACCCTGCACATCACGGGCGGGCTGTTCGGCGGGATGTCGGGCTGATCGAGAGCCTGCCTGGATAAACGCGGTGCCGCAGATGTATGTCACTCCTCAGAGCGCGTATAGCCATAGCTATACGCGCTCTGTTGTTTTATAACGACAGCACGCCCTCTTTACCTTCGGCGCGGCCGACACCCCGCAGGTCGAGCAGGCAGCCCGAGAAGTACGCGCCTGCGGGCGAGGCGAGGTAGGCACACAGCGTCGCCACCTCGCTCGCGGCGGTCATCTCGCCCGGTGCGATCGCGACCAACGTCACCCCGTGGCGCGCCCACTCGATCGACAGGGTGCGCGCGAGGTTCTCGAGACCGGCGCGGGCCGCCTCGGCGTATGGACCGGCGTCGGGCGGGGGCGCGAGGAAGAGCACCCCCCCGCCATTCCCGCCATGCTCGCCGTCCGTACCCGGCTCGTGCGCCAGGAACGCGAGTTTGGCCACGGCGCGCGTAACGTTCCAGGCCGCGTCCAGGCAGGCGCTCAGCGCGACCCGCGCATCCCTGTCGCCCGCGAACAGACCGGCGCCGTCCACGACCAGCAGGTCGGGACCGCCGACCTCGGCGAGGGCCACGCCCAACGCCCCTTCAACGGTCCCCTCATCGGCGAAGGCGTCCGCGGCGCACACGCCCACGCGCGCGCCCAGCTCCGTGCAGGTGGCGCTCACAGCGTCGCCAAGCTCACCCGCCGGCTCGGGAGCCCCGGCCACGAGGACGGCGACTCCGCTCAGCAGGCCGGGGCGCAGCAGCGCGCTCGCCTTGCTCATCGAGGTCAGCGGCGTGGCGCGGGACGCGGCATTCAGAGCGCCCCCTCGACGGCGCGCTCTCCCGGCGTGGCCTCGGCGGTGGGGCCGCGCAGCTCGAAGTAGAGCACCGAGGCGGCGAGCGCTGACAGCGGCGCGGTGAAGATCTCGACGATCACCCGCACGACGATCGCGACGCCGGTGCCGCCCGAGCCGGCGACCGCCTCGACGATCGCGGAGACGATGCCGACGCCGATCACGAGCACGGCGATCACGCCAAACACCTGCCAGCCGTTGCCGCGCACGAGCTCGCGGCTGCGCCCGAGCGGCGCAAGTCCACCGGGGCGCTCGAGCACGACGACCGGCGCCGCGACCGACCAGATCGTGATCAGGATCAGCCCGGGAACGATGATCAGGACGAAGCCGATCGCGATGCAGATGCCGGTGACGACCCCGATCAGGATCAGCTGGCCGACGACGGGTGTGGCCGCGTTCAGCAGCTGCCCGACGGTCGCGTCGCGGCGCCCGTCCTGGACGTCGGCCACGAGCTCGACGACCATGCCTGTGTACAGCGTGGTGCCGACGAGGATCACGACGAACGCGAGGATCGCGAGGACCGGCGCGATCACGACGAGCAGGGCGGTGATCACCCCGATCACGATGAACACGGCGGCCGCGGCCGGCAGCAGCACCGAGGCCTGGTCGGCGTAGATGCTGAACGTGCGGCTGATTACCGCACCGACGTCGATCGAACGGTCCATATCGCTCCTCCTCGTGCGGCGTCGCTTACGGGTGGCGGCGAGCCAGGGGGTTTACGCCGGCTATTCCGGCGTGGGCCCGAACGATACGCGACCGGACCGACGCTGTTCGCGCACGCGCTGCAGGATGCCCTTGCGGCCGTACTCCTCGAGGCCCGAGTAGAGCGCGCGGATCCGCGTGAGGATCTCGTCGGCCACCTCCTGCTGCTGCTCGCGCGTGGGGTTCTCGGTGCGCTCCCAACGCAGCGCGTCGCCGTACTGGACGGTGACCTGGGGGAACTGCAGCCGCTTCCAGTTGCGGATGCGCGAAGAGCCGTGAATCGCGATCGGCACGACCGGCGCGCCGGTCTCGAGCGCGAGGCGCCCGATCCCGCGCTTGGCCTGCTCGGCGACGTTGCCGGTGCGCGAGCGGCCGCCCTCGCAGTACATCGTGATCGCGCCGCCGCGCGCGAGGATCGTCTCGGCGGTGATGAACGTCTCCTCGTCGCGCGCGCCGCGGCGCACGGGAAAGACACCACCGTGGGTGTAGATGAACTGCATCGGGCCCGGTTTGAACAGCTGCGACTTGGCCATGAAGCGGACCTTGCGCCGGATGTAGCAGCCCATCAGGAAGTGGTCCATGAACGAGAAGTGGTTGGGGGCGAGGATCACCGCGCCCGCGCCCGGCACCTTCTCGGTGGAGATCGCGCGCGTGCGCAGGAACGCGTACGCGTACAGCGAGGTGATCGTGCGCGTGAGCTCATACGCCCAGTCGGGGTCGCGCGTGCGCGAGCGCTCGTGAAAGCGGTCGAAGTGCTCCTTCGGCCGGGGGTCGGCGTAGACCTGCTCACGCATCGGGGCGAGATCGCTCATCTGGCGTGTTTACCTCGCCGGCGCGCCAAGGTTACGCCCCGCTCGGGCTCTCATTCTCATTCGCCCCAGGTCATGCTCTCGTTCTCGACCTCGGACGCGTTCTCGTGGTCACTCGTCCCCGACCGCCCGCCCACGCGCGCGGGCCAGCGCGTCGCTCCATCCCGCGAGCAGCAACGCCCGTTCCTCCTCACCCATCCGCGGCTCGTAGCGCCGTCCCTCCTCCTCGTCGCGCGCACGCGCGAGCAGGTCGCGGACGGTCCATGCACCCACGCCGACACCCGCCAGATAGGCGGCGCCGAGCGCGGTCGTCTCGGCGACCTCGGCGACCACCACGGGAATGCCGAGCAGGTCGGCTTGGAACTGCATCAGCCAGTCGTTCCGGGTCGCCCCGCCGTCGGCGCGCAGCTCGCCGAGCGGCTGCCCCGCAAACGCCTCCATCGCCCGTACGGCATCGACCGTTTGGTAGGCGATCGCCTCGAGCGTCGCGCGCGCCAGGTGCGCGCGACCGGAGCCTCGCGTCAGTCCCACGATCGTGCCGCGCGCGTGCGGGTCCCAGTGCGGTGAGCCCAGGCCGGTGAGCGCCGGCACGAAGTAGACGCCGTCGTTGCCTTCCAGCGAGGCGGCGAGCGCCTCGGTCTCCTCGGCACGCGCGATCAGGCCGAGACCGTCGCGCAGCCATTGCACGGCGGCGCCGGTGACGAAGATCGCCGCTTCGAGCGCGTAGGCGAGCGAGCCGGCGGGCGGGTCGGGCCCGATCCCCCAGGCGACGGTCGCGAGCAGCCCCGCTGGGGGCTCGACGGGCGGGGCGAAGCCGGTGTTGAGCAGCACGAACGAGCCCGTGCCGTAGGTGCTCTTGCCCATGCCTTGGTCGATGCACGCGTGGCCGAACAGCGCCGCCTGCTGGTCGCCGGCGACGCCCGTGACCGGGGCCGCGTGGCCGTGCAGCGCGTCGGGTCGTGTCCGGCCGAAGTCGCCCGCGGTCGCCTGCACGCGAGGGAGCGCCTGCTCGGGCACGGAGAGCAGGTCGAGCAGCTCGGGGTCCCAGCGGCAGGCGGCGATGTCGAAGAGCATCGTGCGCGACGCGTTGGAGACGTCGGTGAGATGCTCGCCGGTGAGCTTGAAGATCAGCCACGAGTCGACCGTGCCGAACACCGCCGTGCCTGCGAGCGCCCGCTCGCGCAGCCCGTCGACGTTGTCGAGCAGCCACTCGATCTTGGTCGCGGAGAAGTACGGGTCGAGCACGAGCCCGGTGCGCGAGCGCACGAGCGGCTCGTGCTCGGAGGCGCGCAGCTGCTCACAGCGCGCGGCGGTGCGCCGGTCCTGCCAGACGATCGCGCGGTGCAGCGGCTCTCCGCTCGCCGGGTCCCATACGCAGACGGTCTCGCGCTGATTCGAGATCCCCACCGCGGCGAGCTCGCCCGTGCGCACGTGCGCGTCCGCGAGCGCTTCCCCGGCGACCGCCTGGGTGACCGTCCAGATCTCGCCGGCGTCGTGCTCGACCCAGCCGGGGCGCGGGAAATGGGGGGTGATCTCGCGGTAGGCGCGGCCGATCGGCTCGGCGCGCTCGTCGAACACGATGCAGGTCGTTCCCGTGGTGCCCTGATCGATGGCGAGGATCACAGAGGCCAAGCGTAACCATGGGGGGTCTTTTGTGGGAGACAATCGGGCGCACCCACCGCATCGGGGTCTGCGGCGCCGGTCTCCCCGCGGGCTGGACGAGCCGCCGCGCCTATGGACCGGAGCCGGACGGGTCAGGCAGCGAACGCGATCAGTGGCGAAAGACGCGCGCGAGCTGGAGCGTGAAGCCGGGAAGCAGATCGCTGCGCAGCGAATCGTCCTGACCGAGCACCTCGTCTTGGCCGGCGTCCGGGATCACCCGGGTGATTGTGTGGGGATCGGGGTCCACGAGCCACACCTCTCTTACGCCCGAGTCCATGTACAACTCGCGCTTGACGCCAAGGTCGTTGGCGCGCGTGCTCGGCGAGAGCACCTCGACGACAAGATCGGGGACGCTCTGCATCGCGCCTCGCGACACGGGCGAGCGGCGCTCGACACTCCACCAAGAGATGTCGGGCGCCGGGCGGCTCCCATCGGGAAACGCCACAAACACATCCTGCAGGACGAGCCCTTCGTCGCCTGTGTCCTCCTGCCAGCGGCGCAGTGCGAGATGCAACTCTCCCCGTGCCGCCGATGAGGCGCCCCCCTCGGGCGTCACTACCACGGCCTCCCCGGCGATGAGCTCGATGCCCATGGACCAACCCGCGTTGTCCTGCAGCGCCTCGAATTCCCAAGGCTCGATGTGAGGATGAACGATGGTGGCCACCTGATCATATTACCCGACTTCACGGGCGGGATTGGGCGGTTGGGGGGCTGGATTGGGCGGTCAGCGAAGGGTCGAAGTCGCACAAGGCCGCGATCAAACCACACGCGCCGGTCTCAGCGCCGCGCGAGGTAGACCCGCGCGAAGTCGAGGAGCTGGCGGCCACGGTGGAGGAACCCGCCGAGCGTGCGGCCGGTGGCGCGGTGGGTGAGGTCGAGCTCGACCTCGACGACGCGCAGACCGGCGCGGACCGCGTCGATCGTCATGCCGATCTCCATGCCGAAGCCGTGCGCGAACGGCAGCGTCCGCTGCAACGCGTGCGCGCGAAGCGCTCGCTGCCCGGAGATCGGCGCCCGCGCGTGCAGGCCGCACCGCCGGCGGATCGCAAAGCGCGCAAAGCCCACGGCCAGCCCGACTCCGCCGCCGACGCGCCGCGCAAAGCGTGCGACCGCGAGATCCGCTTCGCCGGAGCGGACCGCGTCGACGAGCGGCGCGAGGGCAGCGGCGGACTCGCCGAGGTCGCCGTCGCAGAGCAGGAAGATCGGCCCGTCATCGCCCCGCTCGCCGCCCGGGCCAGAGACTTCAGATCCATCCGTCTCGGGAGTCGCGGACGCTCCGTATACATCCATCTCGGAAGCGCTGCTCACACGCGCGCGGGCGCCCGCGCGCGATGCGGTCTCGCGGAGAGCAGCGCGAGCGGCCAGCGTGACCGCCTCGCCCTTGCCGATCGTCCGCTCGCTGCGGACCACGCGCGCGCCCGCGGCGCGCGCGTGTGCGACCGTGGCATCGGTCGAGCCGTCGTCGGCGACCCACAGCTCGGCGCCGGGGAACGCGCGCGCGAGCGCGGCCAGGGTGGCGGAGACGCGCTCCCCCTCGTTGTAGGCGGCGACGATGACCGCGATGTCGCCCGGGGAGGCAACCGCATCACCGCTCATACGGTTGCTGCTACGGTGCAAAGACGACGCGATTTGTGACACGCGCACACCGACGACGGCGTCTGAGGAGGAGGGGTCAAATGGGTATCGACTTGGCGAGAAGGCGGACGTCCACACGGGTGATGCTCGCATCCGTGCTGGCTCTGAGCGCCGCCGGGGGCACGAGCGCCGCGATGGCCCAGCAGCCTCCCCCACGCGCGACGGCGGCGTCGAGTGAGACGTCGTTGAACGAGTCGCTGAGCGGGACGCGCTTCGGCCCTCCGGGGCACTCGTTCGTGGAGAAGGGCCAGGTGACGGGGACGCTGTCCGGCTCGATGACGGCCCATGTCGAAACGATCGCCTCCAACAACGGGCAAGCCACGCTCACACTGTATCTGAGCAAAGGCACGCTCAGCGGCCGTGCGCCGACGCACGGGCACGTGGTGGGCCCGACGGCGTACTTCGAAGGCTCGATGACGATCACCGGCGGTACCGGCAGCTACGCGCACGCCTCCGGCTCGGGCCTGCGCTTCAGCGGCACGTTGGATCGGCAGAACTTCCGTGTCAAGGCGCAGCTGCACGGCAACGTGCGCCTCTAGCACACGCGGCCGCCGGCTGACTCGGGCGCTGCTGGTGGCGGTCCTGCTGGCGGCAGCGCTGCCGTCAGCCGTCCTCGGCCGGCCAGCGACCGCGGTCGCCGCCGGCGCGAGCGAGCGAGTGGCGCTGGGCGTGTCGTTCGCGCCCGACCGGCTCGGCTCTTACGCCTCGATCGCGACCTCCATCCAGATCGCGGGCGTGGCCGGCGCCACGCCGTCGCCGGTGACGAGCTTCGAGCTGTTCCTTCCGACGGGCGCGGAAATCGGCTCGAGCTCGCTCGGGCTCGCGATCTGCAGCTCGGCCGTCCTTGCCACGACCGGCCCGGAAGGCTGTCCGCCGAACGCATGGATCGGGTCCGGGAGCGCGATCGTGACGGTGCCGTTCGGCCCGGAACTCGTGCGGGAGCAGGCCCCCATCGTGGCCGTGATGGGCCCACCCGTGGACGAACAGGTGGTGATGCTGCTGTACGCCGAAGCCAGGACGCCGATCCTCGCGCAGCTGATCCTGCCGGGAGAGCTGCTGCCCGACTCGGGCGTGTTCGGCGAGCGACTGGCGAGCATCGTGCCGGTGACGGCCACGCTGCCCGGCGCGGACGACGCGGCGATGACCGCGCTTGAGCTGAACATCGATCCGCCGGGCCTGCTGTATGAGAAGGTCGTGCACGAACGCACCGTGGACTATCACCCGCAGGGCGTGGCGATACCGGCGAAATGCCCCCACGGCGGCTTCCCGTTCCGCGCGGTGCTCCACTTCCAGAACGGCGACACGGTGACGAGCAGGCGAACCGTGCCTTGCCCGCCGTCGCATGCGCGCCGCCGATAGCGTCGGCGTGCATTCGGACCGCCGCTAGCCCGGGCACACATGCGAGCCGCCGGTGGCTTGGATATCTTTCCGCTCCATGGCGACCCGGGTAGAGGCTCACATCACAGGAACCGTGTGGAAGATCGAGTGCGCGGTCGGCGATCGAATCGAGGAGGGCGACACGGTCGCGATTCTCGAGTCGATGAAGATGGAGATGCCCGTCGAGGCGGAGGATGGGGGCGTGGTGAGCGAGATCCTCTGCGAGGAGGGCCAGGCCGTGAACGAGGGCGACGCGCTCGTCGTGCTCGAGTAGTCGAGTAGCTCGGCGGATCTCGGTCCGCCTCGACAACAGGCCCTTCGCTCCCTCCGCCTCAGCGGTCCTCAGTCGGTCACCTCAGCGGTCCTCAGTCGGCCTCGACGTCGGGCAGCGCCCGCTCCAGCGGGCCCGGCAGCCACCAGTTCCACCTACCAAGCAGGCGCATCGTCGCCGGAACTAGGATCAGCCTGACGAGGCTCGCGTCGAGCGCGATCGCGATCGCCAGGGCAAAGCCGATCTGTTTGAGTTCCAGCAGGTTGGCGCTGAGAAAGGAGCCGAAGACGGCGACCATGATCGCCGCCGCCGCCGAGATCGGGCGCGCTGTGTGCTCGATCCCGGTCGCAACCGCGAGCCGATTGTCGTGCGTCTTGCGCCACTCCTCGCGCACGCGCCGAATCAGGAAGATCTCGTAGTCCATCGACAGGCCGAACAGCAGCGCGAACATGCCCAGCGGCACGTAGGCCTGAATGAAGCCCGGATTGGTGAAGCTCAGCAGATGCTCGCCGTGACCCTGTTGGAAGATCCACACGACCAGTCCGAGCGCGGCGCCGGTGACGAGCAGGTTCATGAGGACGGCCTTGATCGGCAGCACGATCGAGCGGAAGGCGCCCAAGAGGCAGAGCAGGGACAGGCCGAGGATCAGCCCAACTACGAGCGGCAGGTTCGAGCGCATCTCCGCCGAGAAGTCGACCGTGATCGCGGTCGCGCCGCCGACGAGCACGATCGGGCCTCCGTGCGCGTGGATCGGGGGTGCCAGGTCGCGGCGGATGTGGCGCACGAGCGCGACGGTCGTGGGCGAGTCGATGCGGGCGGCGGAGACGATGGTCAGCAGCACGCCGTAGCCGCTGCGGCGTTCGGCCACCCCCGTGACGTGATGGTCGCCTTCCAGCTCCTGGGTCAGCTTCGCGGCGCCGGCCACCACCGCGTGGCCGCGTGAGCCGTCGGGGCCGGTGAGGACGATCTGGAGCGGCGCTACGGCGCCTGGGCTGAACGAGCGCGCAAGCACGCTCTCGCCTTTGCCGGAAGCGGTGCTCGACACCGACAGAACCCCCAGGTTGATCCCGTAGCGCAAGCCGGTCACAGGGATCGCGATCAGGAGCAGGACGCCGGCCGAGAGGATCGCCGCCGGGATCGGGCGGCGCATGATCAACAGCGCCCATCGCGCCCACCCCCCGCGCTCCTCGCCCCCCTGCGGCCGCGCGTCGGCCGGGTGAAAGCGCGCGGGAAGCGCGCCGCGGTTGACACCGGCGCCGAGCTGGGCGAGCAGCGCGGGTAGCAGCGTCGTCGCGACGATCAGCATGCACGCGACGACCGTCACCGAGCCGACGGCGACCTCGCGGAAGATCGGCGAGTCGACGACGAGCAGCGATGCCAGCGCCAGCGCGACGATCGCGCCCGAGAAGAGGATCGTGCGACCGGACGTCGCAAGCGCGGTGGCGACGGCGTCGGTCACCCGGTCGCGCTCTTCCCCGGACGTCTGCCCCCCGCCCGGGTCCTGCCCGCCACCGGCGGCCCCCGCGTCGTCTGACGCCGCCTCGCCGCCATGCGCCCGCAAGCTATGCGCCCGCAAGCCGAGCGCCCGCTCGGAGCGCACGAGCTCCTCGCGGAAGCGGCTGACGATGAACAGCCCGTAGTCGATGCCGATGCCGACGCCGATCATCGTCACGATCGCGAGCAGCAGGTTGTCGAAGTGAAACAGGGAGGTGAGCAGCGCCAGCACGCCATAGGTGAGCAGCAGCCCGGCGCCCGCCATCAGCAGCGGCGCCAGCGCCGCGACCGCCGTGCCGAGGGCGAACAGCAGGATCGCGAGCGCCACCGGTACGCCGATCGCCTCGGCCCGCTCGGTGTCGACCCGCTCGACGTCGCTGAGATCCCGCGCGATCGGCGAGAAGCCGGTCAGCCACACGTGGACGCCGTCGCGCGCCTCGCGCCCGACGGCGTCTTGCATGGCGCGGGCGCGGATGAAGCGCTGGTGGGTGGAGCCGCCGAGCGTGAGCGCCGCGACCGCGGCGTGTTCGTCGGAGGAGATCTGCCCGACCGAGCTCGGGTCGTACGGGCTCAGCACGTTGCGCACGCCGGGTTGGCGGCTCGCGACGGCCAGCACAGAGGCGACCATTTGGTGGAAGGCGCTGGCGCTCGCGAGCCGGTGGGGCGAGGAGAAGACGAGCCCGTCGTCCTCGCTGCCGACGCCGGGGAAGCGCTTTTCGAGCAGCGCTTCGACGCGCGAGGAGTCGGTCCCCTTCACCCCGTATTCGGGCGCGTTGAGCGCGCTTTCGAGCCGCGGGTAGAGCAGCACGGAGCAGACGAGCACGACCACGCCGAGCACGAGCACGAGCCGTCTGTGACGAGCGATCGTCGCACCCCAGCGATAGAGCAGCGACGACTGCGCCGCGCGCGTCTCGCTTGCTCGATCCCCGCCCGAGGAGCGTTGGTCTGTCGAGGAGGCCAACTCGATCCAAATCCTAACCCGTCGCGCGGCATGGCGGGCACAGCAGGGCGAGACGCGCATGGCGTGCACAGAGGGGAGAGACACCGCGGGATCGTGAGGCGGGCGGGGGCCGGGCAACCGCTACCCTTCCGCTCCCGTGTCTCCCAGCGCTCCCCCACGCGAGCTGGCCGACGGCAAGCTGCTCGTCGACGAGCCATGCGCCGGCGTCGTCCGTCTGACGATCTCGAACCCGGAGAAGCGCAATGCGCTCGACCATCCGATCCTGGACGCGATCACCGCCACCCTCACAGAGCTGACGGGGCGCACCGGCGACGGGGCGGGATGCGTGACGATCACCGGCGCGCACGGCATGTTCTCCGCCGGCTACGACATCGGCGAGATCCCCGGCGAGGAGTTCGAGCAGCGCGCCGAGCGACTGGTGGCGCACCCGTTTACGGAAGCGATCGAAGCGTTGGAAGCGTACCCCTACCCCACGCTGGCGGCGCTGTCGGGCCACACGATCGGCGGCGGCCTGGAGCTGGCGCTGGCGTGCGATCTGCGCGTCGCCAAGGACGACATCAAGCTCGGCATGCCGCCGGCCAAGCTCGGGCTGGTCTACTCGCATACGGGCATGCGCCGCTTCATCGACACGGTCGGCGCCGCGCGCACACGCGAGCTGTTCCTGCTCGGCCGCTACGTAGACGCCCCCACGGCGCTCGGCTGGGGGCTCGTCAACCGCGTCGTACCGGCAGCCGGACTGGAGGACGCGGCGCTCGAGCTGGCGGGGGAGCTGGCGGGCAACGCGCCGCTGGCGCAGACGGGCAACAAGCGCGTGATCGCAGCGCTGCTGAACGCCGAGGGCGAGCTGTCGGACGAGGTGGAAAGAGAGCTGATCGCGCTGCGCGCCTCGTCGTTCGCGTCGCGGGACATGCGCGAGGGGATACGAGCGTTCGCCGAGAAACGGGCTCCGAGCTGGCGGGGGGAGTAGTGAGGCGCGCGACGAAACCCGCCGCGCCTCGAAGTCTCTGTCGCGCGCGCGGGAGGACACCGTGAAGTGCCGTCCGCGGCGCGCCATATAAGGTGCGGCAGATGTCAGCGTCGCTCATAACCCGCGAGGAGGCCCTGTCGCTTGGCGAGCTCGAGGATCACGCGCAGATCGAAGCGCTGATCGAGCGCGCGTGGGAAGCGCGGGTGGAGCGGTTCGCGGACTCGACCGACATGTGCTCGCTGGTCAACGCCAAGTCGGGCGGCTGCGCCGAGGACTGCGGCTTCTGCGCGCAGTCGCGGTTTGCGGAGGCGGAGACGCCGATGCACGCGCTGATGGACCCCGAGCAGGTGCTCGAGCACGCGCGCGCGGCCGAGGCGGCGGGCGCCCACCGCTTTTGCATGGTCACGCAGGGACAGGGATTGAGCAAGCGCGACTTCGAGAAGTACCTCGAAGGGGTGAAGCTCGTCTCAGAGCACACCAACCTGAAGCGCTGCGCCTCGATCGGGCACATGTCCGCGGCCCGCGCGCAGGCGCTGAAAGACGCGGGGATCCAGCGCGTGCACCACAACGTGGAGACGGCGTCGAGCTATTACGACGAGGTCACGAGCACGGTCCGCTACGAGGGCCGCCTGCGCACGATCCAGGCGGTGCGCGAGGCCGGCTTGGAGACGTGTGTCGGGGGCATCCTCAACCTCGGCGAGAGTCGCGAGCAGCGCGTGGAGATGGCGTTCGAGCTGGCGGCGATCGATCCGACGAGCGTGCCGATCAACATGCTCAACCCGCGTCCCGGCACGAAGTTCGGCGACCGCGAGTTCATGGACCCGTGGGAGGCGGTCAAGTGGATCGCGATCTTCCGCCTGATCCTGCCGAACGCCCTGTTCCGGCTGTGCGGCGGGCGCGTGGAGAACCTCGGCGAGCTGCAGGAGCTGGCGGTCAAGGCGGGCATCAACGGGGTGATGATGGGCAATTTTCTGACCACGCTCGGCAACGAGCCCGAGCAGGACCGGGCGATGTTCGAGGAGCACGGGTTGAACGTCGCGCGTCAGCCCGACAACGCGGCCAACCCGCGCCCGGACAATCGCTCGGGCTGGCTCGCGGGCGAGACGCCGGACGTGGTCGAGGAGCTGCTGGAGGGTGTGTCGCCCGCGGAGCAGGTCGATCTGCAGGTGCGGCTGTGGGATCCGTCGACGCAGCTGCGCTATCGCGCCAAGCGCTCAGTTCCGCCCCGGCCGGACGGGGCGGAGAACAAGGTCGCGGTCGGTTAGATGCGACTCGGGGCCGACGGTGCGCTCCAGTCACGATCGGAGTCACGCCGGGTCGAGAACGGCGCTACTCACTACAAGGACCAGCGGGGAGGGTCGGGGCGATGAGCGAGATCGAGAGCCGTCTGGAAGAGCTCGAGCGACTCGGCCTCAGCCGCCGCACACGGCTGGTGAGCGGTCCTCAGGGGCCGACTGTGCTGCTCGACGGCAAGCCGATGCTGGTGTTGTGCTCGAACAACTATCTCGGCTTGGCCGACCATCCGCGCGTACGCGAGGCTGCCGCTGAGGCAGCGATGCGTTGGGGCGTGGGCGCGGGCGCCTCGCGGCTGGTGTCGGGCACGATGACGATCCACCGCCGGCTCGAGGAGCGGCTGGCGGCGTTCGAGCAGAGTGAGGCGTGCCTGCTGTTCGGCTCCGGCTACCTCGCGAACCTGGGCGTGATCGGCGCGCTTGCCGGTCGCGGCGGGACGGTCTTCTCCGACGAGCTGAACCACGCTTCGATCGTCGACGGCTGCCGGTTGTCGCGCGCCGAGGTCGTCGTGTACCGCCATCTCGACACCGAGCACCTCGCTTGGTGCTTGCGCCGCCACGGAAGCCCGCCGGCGCGCGGGGCTCGCGGAGCGGACGAAGGCGGACCGCTCGGCGAAGGCGGGCGGCTGATCGTCACCGACACGGTGTTCTCGATGGACGGCGATGTCGCGCCGCTGGGAGAGATCGCGGAGCTCGCGAAAGCGCACGGCGCGCGCTTGATGGTCGACGAGGCGCACGCCACCGGAGCGCTGGGGCCGGACGGGCGCGGGGCCGTGGCGGAGGGAGGCTTGGAGGACGAGGTCGACGTGATCGTGGGCACGCTCGGCAAGGCGCTCGGCTCCTACGGGGCGTATGTGTGCGCCGAGGAGGAGATGGTGCGCTACCTGCTCAACACGGCGCGCTCGCTGATCTTCTCCACCGCACCCGGCCCCCCGGCTGTGGCCGGTGCGCTTGCCGCGCTCGAGCTGCTGCAGGAGCGTCCGCACCGGGTGGAGCGGTTGCGCGCAAACGCGCGCGTGTTGCGCCGCGCGCTCGCCGCCGAGGGCTTTGCGGTGGCGGACGGCGAGATGCACATCGTGCCGCTGATCGTGGGTGAGGAGCGTGCCGCGATGCGGTTGTGCGAGCGGGCGATCGAGCGGGGCGTGTTCGCCCAGGCGATCCGCCCCCCGACCGTGCCCGCGGGAACCTCGCGGCTGCGCCTGGCGACGATGGCCTCGCACACCGCCTCGGATCTGCGTATGGCGGCGGCCGTGCTCGGCGAGGCGGCACGCGAGCTGGAGCTGGACGGGCTCCTCGACGGTGAGCGCGAGACCGCCGTCGCCCGGCCCGTTTCGCGCGCGGCCTAGCGCCGCCGGCTGCGGACGACGAGCATGCGGGGGCTGTTCGTCACCGGGACGGACACCGGCGTCGGCAAGACGGTCCTGAGCGGGGCCCTGCTCGCCGCGATGTCGGCCGCCGGCGAGCCTGTACGCGCGCACAAGCCGGTCGTCACGGGGCTGGACGAGCCCCCGGACGGGAATTGTCCACCCAACCACGTGCTGAAGGCCGCCGGGGACATGACGCCCGAGGAGGGCTGGCCACCCGACGAGAACTGGCCACCCGACCACGAGCTGCTGGCTGCAGCCGCGGGTATGACGGGCGAGGAGGTGTCGCCGCTGCGCTACGCACCGGCGGTCTCGCCCCACCTGGCCGCACGGCTGGCGGGCGAGCAGATCGACCCGCAGGCATTGGTCGCACGCGCCCGGAGGGCGGGCGAGGGCGGCATGTCGCTGATCGTGGAGGGCGTCGGCGGGCTATTGACACCGCTGGCCGACGACTATGCGGTGCGCGACTTGGCAATCGCGCTTGGACTGCCCGTGCTGATCGCGGCTCGTCCCGGCTTGGGCACGATCAACCACACGCTGCTGACGCTCGAGGCGGCTCGCACGGTCGGGCTCGACGTGCGCGCGGTCGTGCTCACGCCATGGCCGACCGAGCCGTCGGTCCTCGAGCGCTCCAACCGCGAGACGATCGCCCGTCTCGGCGATATCGAGGTCGCGGGGCTGGGCCACGTGCCGAGCCCAGCCCCAGCCGATCTGGCGCGCGTCGGGGACACGCTTCCGTGGCGAGACTGGTGCCCACCTGAGATTTTCATCCCAAGTGACTCGTAGCATCAATGGATGGCTTGTTGCACGATGCCGCAAACGCAGCTCCCATCCGGCGGGTTCCGGGGTCGTACCCCCGGAGAAAGGAGTTGCAATGAGTTCAGCGTTGTCTGCACTAGCCATCGCACTGCTGATTTCCGTGCTGGTCATCGACCGGCTGACGAGATAGCAGGGCGCCCTGGCGGCCGCAGTGAAGACGACTCCGGCGACCGTCAGGGACTTCTTAACCGGAGGGGGCCCGGATTTCCCGGGCCCCTCGGAGGCGCATATGAACGCAGCAATAGCGCACTAGCCACCCGCCAGTCTAATACACCGTCCGACGGAACTCAAACGCAAACCTCAGCCGCCAGCCACAGTCACTATCGCTGCTGTCACCCGCGCCAGATCGTCCTCGCCGATCACATATGGCGGCATTGTGTAGATCAGGTCGCGGAACGGCCGCAGCCACACGCCGCGCTCGACCGCGGCCGCGGTCGCGACGGCGATGTCCACCTCGTGATCGAGCTGCACGACGCCGATCGCACCCAGCACGCGCACGTCGATCACCCCCGGCAGCTCACGGGCGGGCTCGAGCCCGGCATGCAACCCTTGCTCGATCGCGCTCACGCGCGCGCGCCAGCCGCCGTCGGCGAGCTGCTCGAGCGAGGCCAATGCGACCGCGCAGGCGAGCGGGTTGGCCATGAATGTCGGGCCGTGCATCAGCCCGCCGCCCTCACCGCTCGACACCCCGTCGGCCACCGCGCGTGTGCAGAGGGTCGCGGCGAGCGTCATGTAGCCGCCGGTGAGCGCCTTGCCTACGCACATCACATCCGGGGCGACCCCGGCGTGCTCGCACGCGAACATCGCGCCGGTGCGCCCGAAGCCGGTGGCGATCTCGTCGAGCACGAGCAGCAGCCCGTGCTCGTCGCACAGCTCGCGCAGCAGCGCGACACAGGCGGGCGCGTGAAAGCGCATCCCCCCCGCCCCCTGCACGACAGGCTCGACGATCACGCCCGCCAGCTCGTGCGCGTGCGTGGCGATCAGCTCGCGGACGTGCGCCGCCCAAGCGTCGTCGAGCCCCCCGTCGAAGCCGTCGGGCGGGCGCTCGGCGAACACGTGCCGCGCCAGCACGCCCGTGAACATGCTGTGCATCCCGCCGACCGGATCGCACACCGCCATCGCGCCGAACGTGTCGCCGTGGTAGCCGCCCCTGATCGTCAGCAGGCGCGTGCGCTCGGGCCGTCCCGCGGCGCGCTGGAACTGCAGGCACAGCTTGATCGCGACCTCAATCGAGACCGAGCCCGAGTCGGCGAAGAACACACGCTCGAGCCCGTCCGGAGACAGCTCGACCAACCGCTCGGCCAGCAGCACCCCCGGCTCGTGCGTGAGCCCGCCGAACATCACGTGCGCCATCTTTCCCAGCTGCTCGCGCACGGCCGCGTCGAGCGCGGGATGGCGGTAGCCGTGGATCGCGCACCACCAGGACGCCATCCCGTCGATCAGCTCGCGCCCGTCCGCCAGCTTCAGCCGCACACCCTGTGCGGACACCACGGGTAGCGACGGCAGCGCCGCGGGCAGGGCGCCATAGGGATGCCACACGCGCTCGCGGTCGAGCGCCAGAAGCGCGTCCCAGTCAGTAATTTTCATACCTCGTCTCAATCGTCGCCGCCAGGGCGTCGCTGGTCAAGCTGGCTGATCGGAGATCCCGTCGATCTTCGATCGGTAAGGACGCACCCTGATGGGCACAGGCAGTTCGCGTGGCGTGCTTCGCACGCGTGCTGGCCGATTAGTCGATCGCATCTGATCGACAATCGGTAAGGACGCAGCATCGCGCCGGCCAGCGGCGTCCTGGCTAATCCTCGTAGAGGGTGAAGTCCCGCTTGCGCGCTCCGCAGACGGGGCAGAACCACGTGTCGGGGATGTCATCGAAAGCGGTGCCCATCGGGATCCCGCCGTCGGGATCGCCCTCCTCCGGGTCATAGATGTATCCGCATGACTCGCAAATCCAGCGCTGAAGGGTCTTTGTCGTGGTGCTCATTCACGAAAGACTACCGACCGCTCCGCGCGCCGGTAGGGTCAACCGGTGCACGTGCCCGGCGACAACGATCATCCCCCGCCCGAGGGGGGCGATCTCCCACCCGAGGTGGACGAGTACAACCCGGGACCGGAGACCGCGCCGCGCCAGGCGGCGACGGTGATCCTGCTGCGCGGCGGCTCTGTCGCGCTCGAGGTGCTGCTGGTCAGGCGCACGCCTCACGCCCGCTTCATGGCCGGCGTATGGGTGTTTCCCGGTGGCGCCGTCGACGCGGATGAGGGCGACGGCGAGGTCGCCCACCGCGCGGCCGCGGTCCGCGAGCTGCGCGAGGAGGCCGGGATCGAGTTGGCGGACCCCGTCGAGCTCGTCGAGTTCTCACGCTGGATCACGCCGGCCGCAGTGCGCACGCGCTTTGACACCCACTTCTTCCTCGCCCCCCTCCCGGCCGGCCAAGAGCCGCGGGTCGATGGCGAGGAGTGCGTGGATCTCGGCTGGTTCACCCCCCAGGCGGCGCTCGGCGCCCACGCGGCCGAGGAGATCGTGCTCGTCTTCCCCACCATCAAGCACCTCGAGCAGCTGCTGGCGTTCTCCTCCGTCGAGGATCTGCTCGCACACGCGCGCGAACGCGACGTGCAGCCGATCCAGCCGAAGGTGTACATGGACGGCGAGGTCGCGCGCGTGCTCCTGCCGGGCGAGCCGGGATACTAGTTCTCGAAAGACGAACCTTCCGCGACGAAACGATTCACGCCGAGAACGAATCCTGGTTTTGGACGATGCTGCGAGGGCGAACGGGCACGCCCGCCATCACGAGCGGGATGCTCACGCCTGACGTTGAGCGTCGATCACGTGCGTGACGGCGTTGATCAGCGCCAAATGGGTGAACGCCTGGGGGTAGTTGCCGAGGTGGCGCCCGCTCGAGGCTTCGAGCTCCTCGCCGTACAGCTCCAGCTTCGAGGAGTAAGAGAGCAGGCGCTCGCAGAGGTGTTCGGCGTCGCGGTCGTCGCCGATCTCCGACAGCGCCGAGACGAGCCAGAACGAGCAGATCAGGAACGTCCCCTCCTTGCCGTGCAGGCCGTCGTCGGTCTCGTCGGTGCGGTAGCGCAGCACGAGCCCGTTCTCGGTCAGCTCGTCGCGGATCGCACGCACCGTCGCGCAGACGCGTTCGTCATCGGGAGGCAGGAAGCGCAGAAGCGGGACGAGCAGCGTCGAAGCGTCGAGCGCGTCTGTGTCGTAGTGCTGGCGAAAGACGCCGCGCGAGTCGACGCCGTTGGCGAGGATGTCCTCGCGCACCTCCTCGGCGAGCGCTTGGAATTCTTTGGCGTGATCCTCGTTGCCGCGCCGTTCGGCCAGCCGCGCGCCGCGATCCATCGCGACCCAGCACATGAGCTTCGAGGAGACGTAGTGCCGGGGCTCCCCGCGCGCCTCCCAGATCCCCTGGTCGGGCTCCCGCCACACGGCGGCCGCGCATCTGACCTGGTCGATCAGCACCGGCCACAGGCGCTCGGGGATGTGGTCGCGCTGCTTGGAATGCAGGTACACCGAGTCGAGCACCGCGCCGAACACGTCGTTCTGGCGCTGGTTGTAGGCGCCGTTGCCGAGGCGCACGGGCTTGGATCCCTCATAGCCGCTGAGATGATCGAGCGTCGACTCCTCCAGGTCTTGCTCGCCGCGCACCCCGTACATGATCTGCAGCGAGCCGTCCTCGTTGCGCGGGACTTCCGCCACGTACTCGATGAAATCGTCGGCCTCCCAGTCCAGGCCGAGCGCGTGCAGCGCCCACAGCGTGAACGAGGCGTCGCGCATCCAGCAGTAGCGGTAGTCCCAGTTGCGCTCGCCGCCCGGCGTCTCGGGCAGCGATGTCGTCGGCGCGGCCACCAGGGCGCCGGTGGGCATGAACGTCAGTCCCTTCAGCACGAGCGCCGAGCGCTGCAGGTGCGCGCGCCAGGGATGATCGGGATAGGTGCCTTCGGCGAGCCAGCCGCGCCAGAAGTGCCCCGTCTTCTCGAGGATCCGCTCGGCTTCCTCGGCCGTCTGCGGGCCGCCGCGCGACTCCGTCCAGGAGATCGCACAGAAGCGTTTCTCGCCTTCGACCATCGTGTGACGGCCGTGCGTGCGGTTGCCCTCGATGCCCATGCGGATGTCGCTGAACAGCCTGAACATCGTCGCGCCGTCGGTCGCGTCCATCTCGCACGCGTCGTGCGCACCGTGCGGTGCCGTCTCGAGCTCGACCCTCTGCCACTCCGCCGGAGTGGCGCCGTAGTCGAACATCGGCTCGCACACGACCTCCACCTGCACCTGTCCCTGGACGCATTCGATCATGCGCACCAGCAGGTGGTCGGCGTCGAAGTCGGTCGGCGGGCGCGTGTGGCTGGAGCCGTGCTCGTTGTCGTGCCATTCGCCCATCGCCAGCGCGTCGACGACGCGGATCCATCCCTGCGGGGTCATCCAGGTCGTCTCGATCATGTTCGTGCCCGGCACGTAGCGCCGTCCGGCCGGCACGTACAGCCCGTAGGGCCCTACGCGCCAACTGCCGGCGCCGCGGTCGAGCAGCGCGCCGAACACCGAAGGCGAGTCGAAGTACGGCAGGCACATCCACTCGATCGACCCGTCGGAGGCGACCAGCGCGCCGGTGTGGCAGTCGGAGAGGAAGCCGTAGTCGGCGATCGGCGGGAACGGCGAATCCCGCGAGGAGCCGTTCGTCAGGGCCGCCGGCGCCGGTGACCGCCCGGCAGCCGCGGACGCCGCGTCGGGCTTCACCAGTCGGTGCGGTCGAACTTGGGCCGCTGAACGCCGGCCGGCAGGATCTGCTCCTCGGCGAACTTGTCGAGATAGGCGGCGAGCGTCGCCGTCGCGAGCGGGCGCATCGTATCGGGCACGTCGGGCCACGCCGAGTCGAGCATCTGCTCGACCGTGCGAGCACCTTCGCCGAGCGCCAGCAGCAGCCGGTTTTCGCGATCGATGCGATGGCCGAGGTACTCCTTGAGCTTGGCGTGGGCATCCCACACCGGAGGGCCGTGACCGGGGCACAGCACGTTGAAGTCTTCGCGCATCGTCAGACGCGTGAGCGAGAGCATGTAGCCGGCCATCGCGTCCTCGTGCGGGGAGATGAAGACGGAGCCGTCGCCGAGCACCGCGTCGCCCGTGAAGCACGCGCCCTCGCCGATCAGCGCGAAGTGGTCGGGCGCGTGCCCGGGCGTGGAGACGGCCTGGAACGGGCCGAAGCGGAGATCCTCCTCGAGCCTTACGTCGACTTCGCCGCGCCCGCCCGCCAGCGGCGCGGGGTGCTGTTCGAGCATCGTCTCGACAGCCTCGGTGTGATCGAGGTGGTCGTGGGTGAGCACGATCCCGCCGAGACCGCCGCGATCGTCGACCGCGGCGAGCATGCGCTTGATGTGCTCGTCGCGTAACGGGCCCGGGTCGACGATCCACGTGGGGCGCCGTCCGACGACCCACGTGTTGGTGCCCGACAGCGTGAACAATCCCGGGTTCGGGGCGCGAATTCGCAGGATGTCGTAGTGCGCCAGGAGGTCCGCGTCGGATTCGGCCTCGATCGCCGAAGCGTCCGCATCTGAATCCGGCGGGAGGGGTGTATCGGGTGGAAGCGGTGTGGTCACGCGCGCGACGTTAGCTGAGAGAGCGGAGTGAATGACGGCTCGCTGTGCCTACCTGGACCGGCGGGGCCTTCTCGCGCCGCCCTTGGCAGGCCGCCGTCGAGCTCCTTCGCCCCTGGTCGCATCGCTCGGCAAGCCGCCCAGATCGAGCTCGCGACGCAGTCCCAGACTACCGACCATGCCCACCAGTTCGCGCGCCTGGTCGTGCGCCACGAGCGTGACGCCCACGCCGCTCGCACCGGCGCGGGCGGTGCGCCCGATGCGGTGCACGTAGTCCTCGCGTGTGGCGGGAATGTCGTAGTTGATGACGTGTGTGATGCCCGCGACGTCGATCCCGCGCGCGGCGACGTCGGTCGCGACGAGCGTGTCGACCACGCCCGCCTCGAAGTTGGCGAGCGCCCGCTCGCGCTGTCCTTGGGACTTGTCGCCGTGCATCGCCACCGCGCGTACGCTGCTCGCGCCGAGCCGCTTGACGAGCCGGTCGGCGCCGCGCTTGGTGCGCACGAATACGAGCGTCAGCCCGCGCTCTGAGTCGTTCAGCTCGGTGATCAGCCGCGCGACCTTGCCCTCGTGGGAGACCGTCACGAAGCGGTGCTCGACGTCGCCCTTGCGCTCGGCGGAGTGCGCGTGCTCGTGGCGGCGTGGATCGGTGGTGTAGGCGTTGGCGATCCGCCCGACCTCGCCCTCGAGGGTGGCGGAGAACAGCATCGTCTGGCGCTTGGACGCGGTCATCTTCACGATTTTGTCGACCACCGGGCGAAAGCCCATGTCGAGCATCCTGTCGGCCTCGTCGAGCACGAGCAGGCGGATGCGGTCGAGCGCTACGTCGCGGCGGTCGATCAGGTCGAGCAGCCGGCCGGGCGTCGCGACGAGGATGTGCGCGCGTGAGGCGTTGCGCGCCTGCTTGACGATCCCGGCGCCGCCGTACACCGCGGCGATCGACAGCGCGCGGGCGTGCGCGAGCGGGCGCAGGTCCTCGACGATCTGTAGCGCCAGCTCGCGGGTCGGCGCGAGCACGAGCGCGGACGGCCGCGCGTCGGAGTCGCGCAGCCGCTCGACGAGCGGCACGCCGAAGGCGAGCGTCTTGCCCGAGCCGGTCGGCGACTGGGCGAGCACGTCGTGGCCGGCGAGCACGTCGGGGATGACCATCTGCTGGACGGCGAACGGCGTGGTGATCCCGCGCTTGGCGAGCTCACCCGTGACGACCTCGGACACGCCGAGGTCGGCGAAAGTCTGTTGCTTCATGTTGTTGGTGCTCCTTCTTGCGACCTTACGGTCGCCGCTATGCGGAGGGAGATTCCTTAAAACTGACCCCATCCGCGCGTTGCGAGCGCCAACAAAGACAAAGAACCTCGCGGACGACGTCGCCGTCCGTATTCGGACCGTATCACGATTTGGTGATCATGCCCGCATGCGGGCATGAAGGGAGGGCCGCATGCGGCCCTCCCTGGGAACCGTGCATGCACGGTTCCCTCCGTGCGGTGCATGCACCGCACGGACGTCGGCACATGTGCCGACGGAACTACTCCAAACTGGCCATCACGTGCTTGATGACCGTGTAATCCTCCAATGAGTAAACGCTCAGATCCTTGCCGTATCCCGACTCCTTGAACCCGCCGTGGGGCATCTCCGAGACGAGCGGGATGTGGTCGTTGATCCACACGCACCCGAACCTGAGCGCCTTCGCCACGCGCAATGCTCGGCCCACGTCACGAGTCCAAACCGAGGAGGCAAGGCCGTAGCGAGTGGCGTTCGCCCACGCGATCGCCTGCTCCTCGTCGGTGAACCGCTGCACGGTGATCACCGGCCCGAAGATCTCCTCTTGGATCATCTCGTCGTCCTGCTCGAGCCCCGCCACGACAGCCGGCTCGAGGAAGAACCCGGGCCGCTCGGGCTGCCTGCCTCCGGTCACGACCTCCACGTGGTCTGGCCGGCGCTGCAGGAAACCCTCCACGCGCTCGCGCTGCGTGGCCGAGTTGACCGGGCCGAGGGTCGTCTCGGCGGCGAGCGTGTCGCCGAGCACGAGCCCTTTCGCCTGCTCGGCCAGACCGCTGACGACGTCGTCGTATACCCCGCTGCCGGCCAGAACGCGCGTGGCGGCGGTGCAGTCCTGCCCGGCGTTGTAATAGCCGGTTCCCGCGATCGTCTCGAGCGCCGACTCGAGGCTCACGTCGTCGAACACCACCACCGGCGCCTTGCCGCCGAGCTCCAGGTGCACGCGCTTGAGCGTGTCGGCCGCGGTGCGCGCGATGTGCTTGCCGGTCTGCACCGACCCCGTCAGCGAGACCATGTCCACCTCGGGATGGCCGATCAGCGCCTCGCCGGTCGGCTCTCCGGGACCGGTCACGACGTTCAGCACGCCGGGCGGCAGCACGTCCGCGGCCAGCTCGGCGAAGCGGACGGTCGTGAGCGGCGTCGTCTCGGCCGGTTTCAACACGATCGTGTTGCCCGCCGCGAGCGCCGGGGCGATCTTCCAGATCGCCATCATCAGCGGGTAGTTCCACGGTGTGATCTGCGCGACCACGCCGACCGCCTCACGGCGGGTGAACGAGGTGTAGCCCTCCATGTACTCACCCGCCGCCCTCCCCTCCAGGCAGCGCGCGGCGCCGGCGAAGAAGCGCAGGTTGTCGGCCATCACCGGGAGCTCGTCCCCCCGTACGGCCGCGATCGGCTTGCCCGCGTTCAGCGCCTCCAGGCGGGCGAGCTCCTCGCCGTGCTCCTCGATCTTGCCCGCGAGCGCGAGCAGGGCCTGCGCCCGCTGGGCGGGCGTCGTCTGCGACCAGCCCGTGAACGCCTTGCGCGCGGCCCCCACCGCGCGGTCCACGTCCGCGGGAGTCGACCTCGACGCCCGCGCCAGCTCCTCTCCGGTGGCTGGGTTCAGCACCGGGTCGCTGTCGCCGTCGGAGGCGATCTGCTCACCGTCGATGAAGTTCTTCAGGGTCTCGGTCACGGCATCTCCGGGGCTCGGGGTCACGATCGATCGTGCAAGCGCGATGGGCAAAGTCGATGCGACGGGCAAAGTCGGCGCGATGTGGACGATGTGAAAGTCGACGCGATGTGAGAAGTCGTGACCCTCACGCCGGCACTCCCAGCGCCTCGGCGACCGCCGGATGGGTGATCTCGCCGTGCCTGACGTTCAGCCCCATGCGCAATCCCTCGTCGCGTTCGAGCGCCTCGCTCACACCGTGCTCGGCCAGCTCGATCGCGTACGGCAACGTGGCGTTCGTCAGCGCATACGTCGAGGTGATCGGCACGGCGCCAGGCATGTTCGTCACGCAGTAGTGCGTGATCCCCTCGACCTCGAACGTCGGCTCGGAGTGCGTCGTCGGGCGCGAGGTCTCAAAGCAGCCGCCCTGGTCGATCGACACGTCCACGAGCACCGCGTGGCGCTTCATCAGCTTCAGCTGCTCGCGCGTGATCACGTGCGGCGCGCGCCCACCGTGCACAAGCACCGCGCCGATCACGAGGTCGGCGGCCGGCAGCATCTCCTCGATCGCGAGCGTCGAGGAGTACACCGTCGAGGCCCTGCCCGCGAACGCGACTTCCAGCTCGCGCAGGCGGTCGATCGAGCGGTCGAACACGAACACGTCGGCCTGCATCCCGATCGCGATCACCGCCGCGTTCATCCCCACCACGCCGCCGCCGATCACGAGCACGGTCGCCGCCGCCACGCCGGGCACGCCGCCCAGGAGAATTCCCCGCCCGCCGAGCGGCTTCTCGAGCATGAACGCGCCCGCCTGCGTGGCGATCTTGCCCGCCACCTCGCTCATCGGCGCGAGCAGCGGCAATCGACCCTCCGCGTCCTCGACCGTCTCATATGCGATGCACGTGGCGCCCGACTCCCGCAAACCGCGCGCGAGCTCGGGCTCGGCTGCCAGGTGCAGATACGTGAACAGCGTCTGCCCCTCTCTCAGCATCCCCACCTCGACCGGCTGGGGCTCCTTCACCTTCAACACCAGCTCCGCCTGCGCGAACACCGCCTCGGCGTCCGCCACGATCTCCGCTCCCTGGGCCACGAACTGCTCGTCGCTCATCGCGCTGCCCTCCCCCGCCCCCGCCTGCACGAGCACCTCGTGACCGCGCGCGCTCAGCTCCCGCACCCCCGCCGGGGTGATCGCGACGCGGTACTCGTCCGCCTTGATCTCGCTGGGAACCCCGATCCTCATCCTCGCCCCGCTCCCCATGCCACCTCGGGTTCGCCTCCAAGCCGGATGCCCCTCACGCGCACGTGCGTCCACGACCCTGCGCACGCCAGACTCCCGGAGGGAGTCCCCTCAAAAAAGTCGTTCCTCACCTCGCCAGCTCCCTGCCGCGCAACGCCAGCCAGAACTCGATGCGGTCGCGGGCGTGGGAGAAGTCGCGCCCGGTCAGCTGTTCGACGCGGCGAATGCGGTAGCGCAGCGTGTGACGGTGGCAGTACAGCGCGCTCGCCGCCTTCTCCCAATGGCCGTTGTGCTCGATGAACACGTCCAGCGAGCGCAGCAGCTCGTCGCCGTAGTCGCCCTCTCCCTGCTCCACCGGGCCGAGCACGCCGCGACAGTAGGAGACCAGCGCGTCGTCGTCCTGCAACGACAGCAGCAGCTGGAACGCCCCGAGGTCCTCGTAGGAGGCGACGTCGGGCCCGTCGCCGTTCTGCAACCGCACGGCCTCGAGCGCGCAGCGGGCCTCGTGGAAGCTCAGCCGCAGCGAGTGCGTCGGCGCGACACGGCTCGCCGCGGCCGCGACCGCCGTCTCGCCGAAGCGCGCGGCCAGCTCGCTCCTCAGCTTGCGCGCCAGCTCGATCGGCTCGAGCTTCTCGCCGTCGAGCACCGCGCACAGGAGGCCCGCGCGGATCGCGACGAGGCTCGGACGCTGCTCGCGCTCAAGCAAGCGTTCCAGCAGCGGCGCCGCCGAGCTCGGATCGGGCAGCCTGAACGCGAGCACCGCGGCCTGCTCGCCGATTCCAAAAGGGCGCAGCCGCGCCTGCAGCTCCTCCGGGTACAAGTGCCCGGTCAGCGCCTCCGCGAGCACGTCGCCGACCATGTTGCGCTGCAGCATTTCATAGCGCTCGTTCACCAGCTGCGCGAACGCGCGCTCGGTGATCGCGATGAACGGCAGCTCGTACGGCACCTCGAACACGGGGAACCCGCGTTTGCGCGCGGCCGTCACGAGCGCCGCCGGGATGCGCTTGTGGGTGAAGCCCGTGCCGAACCCCAGCCCCGCGATCTCATGGTCTGAAAGACGGTCGATCAGCTCGCGTTGCGTCTTCGGCCCGTCGAGCTGGATCCCCATCGTCAGCAGCAGCTCGCCCCCTTTCAGCCACGGCGTGGGGTCGGTCAGCTCGGTGCTGTGCACCCAGCGCACGTGCGCTTGCGCAGACTCCTCCCCCGAGACGAGCGTCAGGCCCAGCTCGGCGATCAGGCTCGCGACAGTGAGCTCCATCCGGCTTCCACTCGTTCCGATGCCTCGCTCAAGACCGGCCGCAGGATCGACTCGATCTCCTCGAACTGCTCCTCGCCCGCGATCAGCGGCGGCGAGAGCTGCACCACCGGGTCGCCGCGGTCGTCGGTGCGGCAGATCAGCCCGCGGCTGTACAGCTCGCCGGAGAGGAAGTCGCGCAGCAGGTGCTCGGCCTCCTCGTGGCTGAACGTCTCCTTGCTCTCCCTGTCCTTCACCAGCTCGATCGCCTGGAAATACCCGGCGCCGCGCACATCGCCGACGATCGGCAGGTCGCGCAGCCCCTCGAGCATCTCCCGGAAGCGGCTCTCGTTCTCGAGCACGTGCGCGCACAGCTGCTCGCGCTCCATCACGTCGATGTTCGCCAACCCCACCGCGCACGCCATCGGGTGCCCGCCGAACGTGAAGCCGTGTGTGAACGTCTCCTTGCCGTGCAAGAACGGCTCGGCGACGTGGTCGGCGGCGAGCACCGCGCCGAGCGGCGCGTAGGCGGAGGTGAGGCCCTTGGCCATCGTGATCATGTCCGGCTCGTAGTCGAACCGTTCACACCCGAACCAGTATCCGAGCCTCCCCCACGCGCAGATCACCTCGTCGGAGATCAGCAGCACGCCGTGGCGGTCGCAGATCTCGCGCACCCGCTGGAAGTAGCCGTCCTGCGGCACGAAGCAGCCGCCGCTGTTCTGCACCGGCTCGAGGATCACCGCCGCGACCGTCTGCTCCCCCTCGAACAGGATCGCCTCCTCGATCGCGTCGGCCGCCCACAGCGGGTCGCGATCCTCGCTCCAGCGGTAGGAGTTCGTGTTCGGCACGTGGTTCCCGCCCGGGGTGAGCGGCTCGAACGGCGTCCGCAGCGCCGGCACGCCGGTCGCCGTCAGCGCCCCCATCGAGGTCCCGTGGTAGGCGAGCTTGCGCGAGATCAGCTTGTGCCTGGTCGGCTCGCCCCGCGCGGCGTGATAGGCCTTCGCGAGCTTCCACGCCGACTCGACCGCCTCCGAGCCGCCGCTCGTGAAGAACACGCGGTTCAGCTCCCCTGGCGCGAGCTTGGCGATGCGCGTGGCGAGCTCGATCGCGCGCGGGTGCGCGTAGCTCCAGTTCGTGTAGAAGCCGAGCTTCTCCCGCCTGCCTGGCGGCCGCCTCGCCCAGCTCTGTTCGCCCGTGGCCGATGTTCACGCAGTACAGCGCCGACAGCCCGTCGAGATAGCGCTTGCCGTGCTCGTCGTACACGTAGCACCCCTCGCCCCTGACGATCACCGGCACCTCGTGCCCGTCGCTGTATGACCCCATGCGCGTGAAGTGCATCCACAGGTGGCGCTTGGCCTGCTCCTGAAGGATGCTCGTGGTTTGCGGATCGCTAGACATCGAGGACAACGCTACTCCTCCACTATGTATGGCTCAAGCGGCCACCCGTTCAACGTGCCGTTCTTCCATTGTACGAGATGTACAAGCAGAACTGTCCGTTTTGGGGATTCCGCCTCTTGGTATCTGCCGCCCTTCGACGTAACTTCTGTTACAAGCAGCGAACCGTTCGGGGGAGCGCGTCACGGCTCACCCGTCACGTCGATTGAAGGGGGACATTCATCATGGCCACCGACAGCATCGCCGCACCGGGAGCTCCGTCCCCGTCCAGCGCTTCGGGATCTTCGGGGGTCATGGACAAGGGCCTCAAGCGGGGCGCGATCGGCTACCTGTCGAACATCGTCATCGGCGTCGCCTCGACCGCGCCGGCCTACTCGCTGGCGGCGACATTGGGGTTCATCGTCGTCGTAAAGGGCGTCGGCGTGCACGCGCCCGCGGTGATGCTCGTGGCGTTCCTGCCGATGCTGCTGGTCGCCTCGGCCTACAAATTCTTCAACCGCGCCGACCCCGACGCAGGCACGACGTTCGCGTGGACCACGCGCGCGTTCGGGCCCTCCACGGGCTGGCTGAACGGCTGGGCGATCTTCCTCTCCGACGTGATCGTGATGGCGTCGCTGGCGGACATCGCGGCGATCTACACCTTCCAGCTCTTCGGCTTCTCAGAACTCGGCGAATCGAAACTGGCGATCATCGTCGCCGCGGTCGCATGGATCGCGATCATGACCTGGATCTGCTATCGCGGCATCGAGCTCTCGGCGCGCATCCAGCAGTTCCTGCTCTCCGCCGAGGTGTTCATCCTCGGGCTGTTCGCGGTGGTGGCGTTCGTCAAGGTGTACGGCAGCCACCCGCCGAGCGGCTCGATCAAGCCCTCGCTCGACTGGATCAACCCGTTCGCGATGAACTTCTCAGACCTCGTGGTGGCGCTGCTGCTCGCGGTGTTCATCTACTGGGGCTGGGACTCCGGCGTGGCAGTCAACGAGGAGTCCGAGGACCCCGCCAACGGCCCGGGCAAGGCCGCCATCATGTCGACGATCCTGCTCGTGCTGATCTACGTCGTCGTCTCGGCCGCCGCCCAGTCGTTTCACGGGGTTGGCTTCCTCTCGAACGAAGCCAACCAGGAAGACATCCTCAAGGCGCTCGGCACGGGGGTGCTCGGCGAACCGCTCAACAAGCTGTTGATCATCGCCGTGCTCACCTCGGCGTCGGCCTCGACGCAGACGACGATCCTGCCGACAGCCCGCACGACGCTGTCGATGGCGCACTGGAAAGCCGTCACCAACCTGCTCGCCCGGGTCCACAAACGCTTCCTCACCCCGACCGTCTCGACGCTTGGCTTCGGCCTGCTCTCGATCTTGATCACCGTCGCGCTGCTGCTGCTCTCCGAAAGCGTGCTCGCCGACTCGCTCACGGCGATCGGCTTCCCGATCTGCTTCTACTACGGCTTCACCGGCGTGGCCTGCGCCTGGTACTTCCGCCACGACCTGCGCAAAAGCACGCGCAACCTGCTGCTGCTCGGCGTCGGCCCGCTCCTCGGCGGCCTGATGCTGTTCGGGATCGGCATCAAGGCCGCGTTCTATTACAGCGAAGCCGCACACGTCGAATCGAAGCCGATCCTCGGCATCACGCTGCCGCTGTGGATGGGCATCGGCGGGATGCTCCTCGGCGCGGTGATCATGCTGCTCTCCCGCCCCTACTTCAAGGAGTTCTTCGCGCGCAAGACCGAAACGGCGCCGCCCGGCGTGCTCGAGCAGCCGCCGCCCACCGGGCCGGTGCCGGCGCGGGTGGAGTTTTGAGGCGGCAGAGTGCTGCGCGGATCCGGCTGAACCTCGATCAGCTAGGGCAGGCCAACTCCTACACGAGACCGTTTTACGTAAATGGGTCGCGCGGTTCAATGCCGTCGTAGCGACGGAAGTCCTTATCCCGTGTATAGATGACCGAGACCCCATGCTGGCGCATCAGCGCGGCAAGATGAGCGTCGGGGATATGGTTGCCCCGTGTCTGATTGTCCGCAGTGGAGCAATACAGCCCCCAGAACCCGTCTTGCTCTGAGGGGGTGCGAACGTTGGACCGGTCGGTCAAGCCGGCGATTGCCGCGACTGCCTCCTCCGGCGAGTAGGGATTGGGAAAGATCGCGGGGTGCGTAGCGATCCGCAGGAAGCCCATGATCGTCGGCCAGAACAGGTAGAGCAGATCCGGTCCCCCGGCGAGGCGCTCCAGCAGTCCACGAGCGACGGAGTGCGCCTCGTCGTCGGCGTTGGCAGCGTAGAGAAGGATGTTCGTGTCTACCGTGGCGCTCAACGCGCGCCCGGGGTGGCTAGCGGCGCGTCGAGCGCTTTCCAGAGGGCATCCTTGTCCGCGAGATCAACCTGCGGCTTGCCCATGCGCTTGGTCGGCCAGCGCAATCGGGACGGTTTCTTCGGTGCGTTCTCTCCCAGAGCGGCGGCGAGGCGCTCTGAGGCGACCTGGCCCATGCTCTTGTGCTCACTGGCCGCACGTCTACGCAATTGCTTGAGGACCGAAGGATCGAGATCCAGAGTTGTACGAGCCATTATGCGTGATGCTAGCAGGGTCAACATCTGATGCTTAACATTTCGACTCCGTGCGAATGACCGAAGTCTGCAAGATGCTCGCCTACGCAACCAGCGACTGACCCCCGGCACTGGCTGCTGGACGAGGTCACGGCCGTTACAGGCTGGTCACAGACGATCAAGGAGCTGCGCGACCAGGACACCATCTTCCGCGAGGCCTGCATCGTGCTGACAGGATCCTCCGCCCGCGACCTCGAGCAGGCACGCAAGGATCTCGCCGACCGGCGCGACCCCATCGCCGACTCCGACCGGCTGCTGCTGCCGATGGGCTTCCGCGCGTTCTGCCGTGCGCTGGGCGGCCTCGACGAGCTGCCATCGCAGACCATCCATCCCAACGACTTCCTGACCCCTCGCCACAAACTTCCACGGCGAACGGGACAACCTCGCCGCCGCGACTTGTGACGGCCATCCCAAGACCCTAAGCTGGAGGAACCATGGCAACCGTCAAGCAGGCAATCGGCGAAATCGACGTCGTCGCCTTCACCGAGACGATCGACAAGGCCGAAAGCGCTGGAACCTGGCCCGCGGGCACCACCGGCACCGTCGTCAGCGATTACGGTGACCACAAGATGATCGAGATCGTCGGCCAAGACGGCGCAACCCTCGACATGCCCACCGTCCCCGTCGAGAAGCTCGAGCTCATCAGCAAGCACAGCTGAGCCACGCTGCGCTCAACCCAGCGCCAGCTCTTCACTCCCGCAATCCGAGCAGGTTTTCTCCCGTGATTCGAGGCTCAGGCGATCACTTCTATGCGGGCTTTCAGGCCGGGGGCACGCGCGAGACGGGCGTCGAGCGTCAGCAGCGGCAGGTCCAGGCGCTCGGCGAGCGCGATGTAGAGCCCGTCGTAGAAGCTCACGTTCTTGCGCAGGCCCCACGCGCGGTGCAACAACGCGCGATGCGGAGCGCGGCGCAGCGGGATGTCCAGCAGGGCGTCCAGGGCACCGCGCGCGGCGCTCTGGCTCAGCTCACCCCACACTGCGCGCTCGGAAGGCCGATCGCATCGTGGGAGGGGACGCCCCTCATTCATTGGGGCACGCTAGTCACCGCTTGCCGTTCCTCTTAGCAGCGGCCTTCTTTGTGTGCTTCTTCTTGACCTTGTGCGCCTTCGGGCACCCCGTAACGGAGATTTTTGTCGACTGGTTGATCTTCGCGCCGTTCTGGGCGAGGAATTCGGTTGGCATCGCGAGTTTGGTTTTGCAGAGGGTGCCGTTGGCGGCCAGTGCCGAGTACTTGCCCTCGGGGAGGTTCAGTTCGAAGCTGCCGACGGGGGCGTCGGGGACCGTCTTGAACGTTGAGCTGGTGATGCCGGCTTTGCTGATGAACGTGGTGCCGACGAGGTCGAGGGTCACGTTGTAGCCCTGCAGCACGATGATCAGGCTCGGGAACGCTTCGCCGCCGTGGCTGACGAAGTACGCGGGGCCTTCCAACGGAACCGGGATCAACGGCGTGATCGCCTTCGCGTGCCCGATGATCGACGCCGCCGGGCACCCCGCCGGGTTGGCTTCGAACTGCGCGTTCGTGCACGCCTTCTGCAACGTCGTCAACCGCGACGGAAGCTGCTTCGGGAGATCCACCTTGACCCGCGCGATGTTCGCCTGGGTTCCGAACGGCGCTTTGGGGTAGATCAACTTCACGTTCAGGCTTGCGCCCTGCGCTTTGCTTGTCTTCCCACTCGTGCTGACGGCGAATTTCGGCGCGAACTTCAATATCGCGCAGTTCGTCGGCTGGAAAGGGACCGACAAGGACGAGGATGCGCCTTCGATGCTCTGCAGCGTTCCCGTGACGGCTGATGGGGTGCAGTTCGTTGGGTTGAACGTGAACCCGGGACGAGTGATCGTGACGTTCACGTGCTTGATCTGCAACGGGATGCCATCGATGCGTGGCGGGATCGCATACGGGCCCGAATCGTCGCTCGTGACCGTCACCGCCGCAGTGTGCGGGTCGACTTCGAGCTTCGCCCGGACGATGACTTTCCCGAGGTTGAATGGGCCCGCGACAGCGGGGTTGACGATCGACAGGCCGAACGGCGCGCCCTTATACGGGCCGGTGAGGAACACCTGGCCGCCCTTCACGCTGTACGGGTCACCGCCAAGGCCGACACTGACGATCGTTTCCCCCAGCAGGCTCGCCGCGGAACACGTCCCCGCATCAGCCTGCACTTCGCCGCACAGCGGAATGCCCGTGAGGACCCCGGAGAGACCCGGAGGCATGTGCAGCTGGATGCTCTTCAGGTTCTGCTGCCCATCTTCACGGCTCATCGTCAACGTAAACGGGCTGAAAGCACCGGCCTGGATATTCGTCGTACCCGCCGACAACGACGGCGCGAACGGCAGGCTCGCACCAGGGCACGGACCCCCGTTGGGGCCCGCGGTAATCGCAAAGCTCGACCGAGAGGCGACCGCTTCGCTGCCGGACCACGGCGCGAACGACGCATCGGTGGTGTACGTCCCGCAATGAGCGGGAGTCGCCAGCGGCGCGCGTTCCCCGCCGAAAAAGTGCAGTTCGGCGTCTTCGAACGGCAGCTCCGGGCTGTTCTTGAACGTCGCTGTGATCTGCCCCGTACCCTGGTTCAACGACACTTCGCCGGGGAGCTTCACAAGCGTCCCCGAGACAGGATCTTCGGCGACGAGGTACATCGCGACCAAGCTCCCGAACGGGTTCGCGTCCTGCGCCGCCAAATAGACCTCGCCTTCCAACGGGTTCGCCAGCAACGGCGTCTTGATCTTCGCCGTACCGATCTTCGCGCCGTTCGGACAGAACGGGCTCGGCAGATCCGGCGTGAACTGGTCCGTCCCCGACGCAGCTTCAACGCCGGTGAACCCGATCTGACCCTCCGAGCACGCTTCCAAACCGTCAGCACCCGAAGGGTTCAGAGCGACGCCTTCGGGCAACGTGACCGAGATATCCTTCAACGTCGACTCGCCAAGACCTTTGGGATCGAGCGAGGCCTTCTGAGGAACATGCACACCAACCGTCAACCCCGTCGACGAACTCCCATCGGGAATATCCGGCGACACCGTAATCTTCGGAGCAAACGGCAAACGATCACAACCATCCATCGCTTCAGGCAACCGATAGCTCACAGGTTCCGCAGGTTCAGGAGCCTGCGCCGAGGACCCCCACGAATCGCTCCGCACAGTCGTCTCAAACGGCTGCGCACACGACGTCGGCAACATCAAAAACGGCGGGGGCGTCAAACTTGTTGACGGAGGGCAGGTGCCAAAATGTTCGATACATTCCCAACCACGCTCGCCATCATGGCGCGGATCGCCAGGAACCCCCCAAAACGTCAGCTTAATGTCGATCAAAGACGAGATCTGGGTGATATTGCTCGAGCTGATATTGATGCCATAGTCACCGCCGGTACGCACCGACGCATCCAAAAACACAGGAATTGCGCCCTGTGCCAAGAACCCAAAGCGCGCAGGCTCGCCTACGTTCGGCACCATATTAAAAACCGGCTCGGTCACCGTCTCAAAACCTATATGTCTGACGGTAAAGGAGAGCGTCACTACACCGATAGCAGACTGGGCGGGACATTCTGACACCGGAGTAGTGGAGCCTTCCTGCACCAAGGTATCAAACTGTGCATCGGTGCACTGCGCAAACGGCGTCGGGTTACCCACTAGCCCCGCAGGCAGTTCGCCCACAATATCCTTGGGCAACGCGACATCCCTCGGCGGTCCACTGATTGAATTTGGCAGCGCACCTTCCTTGTAAGGCGTTTGAGTATTAATTGTTACGACGCTGGTCACCTGAAACGGGTGAGACCCCGCCTGGGTATCAAACAAACCATCAACATTTTCGGGAATCACCTGATAATCGTCGATCCCAAACTTGGCTGCGCCATTTATCTCGATCGAATGAGAGGCCGTGCGAGAACCTACAGCGCCGCCCCCGGACACTGATGCCGAATTCTGTTCACCGCCAGCGGCGTCCTGCCGCACAATGACCCCGATCCGCACTTCGGCCTGTTCGTACGGCGCCAGCTGCCCGGAAAATGTGCAGGAAAGCGATTTCAAACTGCAGCTCACCGGCACCGCGGGACGGGCACCAAGCCTAATCGCGACACCTTCGATCTGCACGGCTTCCAACCCTGGTGGCAGCTTGTCCACTACCGTAAACGGGGCGGTTTCGCCATTAGCGTCGGCATCGCCGCGATTCTCGACGGTTGCGACGATCTGCCCATCGGGACCGGTTCCCTTTACAGACTCGATCACGTTCGCTTCGGCATTACCGCCAGAAAGCGCTTTCCCACCAGGAAAGAATTCAGGATATGCGCCATTCGCCAAAAGCGGTTCCACCTGCTGGCCTGGGAAAGTAACGATATAAGGCTTGGTGCCGCCTTCATCTCCAGGCCCTCCACGTACTTCGACCTTGCGCGAACCGTAGATTTCTTCCAAACCCTCCTGCACCGCTTCTGCCGATGCGTTCCACGGAAAGATCCGCACATTGAACTTTTCCGTTTCGATCAAAGCAAATTCGCCGCCTGTGGCGCTGACATTCAATTCCTCCACCTCACCCTTGGCCACACCCGACTGGAGATTCGTGGGACGGGCGCCTGTCGTCACACCCCACCACGGCGACAGTTCTTCAGCAGAGGCCGTTGACACGCCCGTTACGGACGCGAGGGCAGCAACCAGCAAGACTCCGAGGCCTCCTCTTTTTACCAAACGCACCGAAATCATCCCTTGCCCCTCTTCGTCGCATTGCTCTTGTGGGACTGACCAGCTCCATAGCGTTTCTTCGCCTGCCGCTCACACGCAGCCCGCTTCCTTTTCCCCTTCCTTTGATGACAAACCGCCATTGCTCGCGCCAGTTTCTGCGCACCAGTCAACGCGTTACGTTTCGCGACATGGCCTGGTGGGGCAGGTGTGACATTCCCAGCGCCCGTGAACGTCGAGCTTGCAGGAGCGCCAAACGCCGCCGGCTGCGGCAAAGGCGCGGCACGACACGCGTCCGCCGTCACACAAGCAGGCGACGAAACCGGGCTACTCGAACAGGGAGACGTGCTCGAACATACGTGGGCGTCGTATACATCGAGCGAGGTGTCCACATCCTGCGGAGCCAATCGTTCCGCTGACAGGAAGAAGATGTCGCTACCATCACCGCTCGCGTCAAGAAAAGCCGATTCCGTCGGCGACGTACCGGAGGAGATCAGATCGATGCAGCCACCGGATGAGACGGCGAACGTTGCGGATGAAGCAGTGCAACTCCCCACGCCAGCTACCTCGAACTCGTACACATCTTGAGTACCGTTTATATCCTGCGACACCAGGGCATCGCTACTATTGAAGAATAGTCGCCCTTCGTCAGACAGGTAGCGTGACTGATAGTAAGCGGTACGGCCTGCCACGGGGGTCCAACCTGGAATGTTTGCGGCAAGCCAATTTTCCGGTCCCCACACACGGTCGCCGCCGACGAGACTGTTACTTACGTATTTTGCGCCAACGGGACGTGCACCCGTTGGGTCACACGACGCGCAGACAACCCGGCCCTCGTTCGCGTCGAACAGGTAAACCTCCTCGTCGGGTCGGCCGCTGTTTGCATCGCGAGTGTCGTAGCCGGTCAACGAACGGTTAGACATAAACGCCAGATAGCGACCATCGGGCGAAGCGCGCACAGTCTGTTCGCTCGCATTCCCCAACCAGTCTTTTCCATCTTCATTAGAGAGCACGGCGACCAAGCGAGGGGCTTCCCATTCCCTAGTTGACGAGTCGCGATGCAACATATAGAGATTGTCAGCACCCGAAACCGCCTGTTCGTGCCCGGCGTTTTCTTCGTCTGTCAGAACTCCCGACGCAACAAAGTACACGTACGCCCCGTTTTCGCTGGCACCCAGAACTGAGCCTTGCACGTCGGCACTGTGACCTGAGTGCAGCGGTGTCAAATCAGATAGCTTACACTGCAATTCACCAGCGACTTCGACAATATCGCAATTGTACAGATCCGGCTCGGGCGATTGACCTCCAACCGCGCCCGAATCTTGGGTCAAGCGTCGCGACTCAGTAAAGAGGACAGTCGACACTTCGCTGTTAGCGATTTGAAATCGCGCTCCGGGGTGGCCTTTGCCGGACGCTCCCTGTTGCACGCCGTCTAGTCGTACAGAGGCACCCTTTTTTGAGGCACCCTTTTTTGTATCTCGTAGATATAGCCCTTCTTCCGAACCTCCAGTAGACCAGACGATACGTGAGCCGTCGGCCGACAGCGCGGGCCTCGTGACACGTTCTCTACCGTTGTCATACCCGAGCGAGCCTGCGACACCCGCCCCACCTTCGTTCTCGGGCAGCACACTGATCAACTGAAGCTCTTCGCTCGAGGGCTTTCCCGTTGACCACTCATAGAGCCATCCCTTAGTTTCGTCTGCTACGCCGATGACGGGTGTTGGGGTCAAAGCCACCTTTGAGCCCAGAACTACGTCGGTCAGGTCAGCGTTAGCCCCCCTAAAATTAACTATTTGACCGAAACCGTCTGGGCCTCCACCGAATTGCGTGCCCGCCGGAACGTCTGCATAGCCGGGCGCACCTGTGACGAGCGGGCGAAAGCAAGTTTCTGGTTCCGCTTTACAGGTGAAATCATGCCGCAGGTAGGGCGTCGATTCCGTGTCTAGGGGCGAGACCTGTGGAGACAACGACGTGAATTCCCCCCACGGGCGGACCAAGCTTTGTGAGAGGTCTTCGGAAAAAAACCTATACTCCGCACCATCAGCCAGAGATGGCGGCGTAGCAGACCGATGAGGTAGGGAGATGTCTTGCGAGGACCAGCCGTTGGTGCCCCGAGTGGATACGATCTGCGATTCTTGAAAATATCCCATTGGGTCTGCTTCGGGAGGAGAGAATGAAACGTATGTAAAGGCTGCGCCCGACAACGCGGACTGGATCAGAGCCCCTTCGGTAATAGGATCGATCGATGCGCCGTGCTTGTTCGACGGTGAGACCAGTTCCCACTGGCGGTTGTCCGGCAAGATGAAGCCGGTGCCGCTCGTGTGGGTGGTGAAGGTCTCATCTGTCCCCACAAGGCTCGTTGAGATGCCCGCCTGCAGTTCGCTGACCCCGACCACCCGGTAGTGGTAGACCGTGTCGGGCGAGAGTCCCTGGATGTGATTGCTGACTTCCACCCTCCCTTCACCGGAGCCAAGCGGGGCTCCGGGTGCCGACGGTATTTCGGATTCGTAGGCAGTGCTCTTGCCGTATTGGAAGTAGTAGCTCGTGGGATGGTTGTGCGGATTGACAGTCGCGTCAAGGGTCGCCGAGGTCGATGCGACGTCAGAAGCCGAGGCTAACAAACCGGGCCCAGGAGTAGTGAATTCATGGTCCTGTGGTTCGCCCGGATTGGTTCCGCTTTGGTTGGTTGCCTGCAGACGGTAGTAATAAGTTGTGTCGGACTGGAGGCCGGTCAAAGTGGCGTGCACTGCGACCGGACTCGAGCCGTCGACGACTTCGCTCGGTTCGCATGGGGCGACCTGACCAAGTGCGGTACTCGTGCCCCACACAAACTCGCACGAGGCGTTACCCCCTTTAAGGGGATTGACCTTGCCGTTCAGATGGGCACCCAACGGTTCGACGCTGGACGGCGCTTCGGTAATTGCGTCGGGGAGCAAGATGTCCGGCCCGAACGCGTCGATCACATTTTCGCCTTCGTGTTCCAAATAGTCGGACACGTAGATATTGTGGCTTTCGGGATCGACGGCGATGCCAGTTACGGCAGTGAACTGTTCGGCGGGAGGGCCGGCCAGACGGCCTTCGTATTCGTTTGCGACGTTGAACTGGTCCACAAACCCGGGCTGTTGCCCCTCGCCAACATAGATGTCGCCACTTTTACCGTCGACAGCCAGAGCTGTGATCTGGGCAAACGTGCCGCCGGCACCCGGGCCCGCGAGCTTACCCGCGTATTCATATTGCCCCGCGATCGCCGCCGGCTTGAAGATGTTCACGATGTTGCCGTTTGGATTTCCATTTTCCTGTTCGGCTATGAAAACAGTGCCGCTGGACTGGTCCACAGCGACGAACAGCGGTTCCTGGAACAGCACGGCCGGCGGTTCGGGGCCCGTGAGCTGCGTGACGTATTTCTCAGCGCCGCCCGCTTCGGGCTTGAAGACATCCACCACTTTGTTTTCCCGGTCCACGACATACACGTCTCCCGCGGCCGAGTCGCTGAGACTCGACGAGCCGTCTACAGCGATGCTGGATGACTGGCCGCACTCAAAGCAAGCAAACGCTTTTCCGGGCGTGTCCGCCCCGGTCCAGGTCCCCAGCAACGCGCCGGCCGGGCTGAGCACACCGACGGCACCGAGCGGACTCCCTGCGGGGTAGACGTCACCGCCGACATACAGCTGCGCTTCGCCGGTTGAGTGACCGACCGTCATCCCCTGGTGCAGGTATTCGGGCGAGGCGATCTGCGGAAGCTGCGAGAGAAATGCGCCTGAGGCATCGTCAAACTTGTCGATCCGAGACGTTCCCTGACCTTCGCCTACATACAGTTCGCCCGCGTCCACAGTCAACGACTTCGTCGCGATGAATGGCCCCGGCAGCGCAATCGCTTCGCCGTGAGGCCCAACCGCGGGCACACCCTGGTTGAGCTTGGCCGAGACACCAGAGAGGAATTCGTGGGTTACGGCCGCTTCGGCGGGCGGAGCCGACATGACCGCTAGAGCAAACATTGCGCTCAAAGTGGCCAGGGCACATAGCGCGAGCGTGTGGGTACGCGACATCGGGAATCGACTGGCCATTAGAGCGTCTCCTTCTTGGATGCTTCCTCTGTGTTGGACCGGACATTGAGGCTGAGTTGCTCGCTTACGCGTTCCCCGAGCGGTGTGAGCTCCCAGGCGTTGCGCTCTCCCCTCGCCTGTCCCTCCCCGGTGTTCGTGAGCAATCCGAGGCGTTGCAGGCGTGCGAGGAGCTTTGAGATCTGTCCCGGGTCTGTGATCCCGGCACCCTCGCCGAGCAGCCTGTTGCTCACCCCCGGGTATTGCGCAGCCGTGCGCAACACGCGCGCGGTGCGATACGTCAAACGCATCGGGACCGCGCTCAAAGGATCCTCCCGGCTCGCGCTCACCCGGGCGACCGCTCCCGTGACAGGAGGCTCGAGGAGTTCTGGCGCGTCACGCTTGCGCTCCCTAGCCGCTGCGGCCGAGCCGAGGTATGGCAGCACGATCACGCCCATCAGATCGCCATGCAAATCCCTCAACGGTGCGGGATCGCCCGCGAGCAGGCGCTTGTAGACGATCGCGACAGCGGCGCCAACCACACCCTCAGCCGTCAAGGGCGGCGCCTGCACAGCACGCGCGCTACCCGAGCGACCCTCGTCGATCGTTTGGGCAAGTCGCGCGAGGATCTCCTCCCTCGCCTCCAAGACCCGTCGTGAACCGCGTGCGCTCTGCACCACGCACACCCTGGCCAGTACCGGGTCCCGGTCGAGGAAGCACAGGATCCTCCACAGGCCCGTGCGTATTTGCTCAACCCACGACCCTGCCTCCACGCTCACCGACCGCAGATCCTGCTCGACACGCCCCACCGCATCCTCGAGCACCGCGAGCAGACAGTCCTCGCGGTTTGAGAACAGGTCATAGAACGTGCGTCGCGATACCCGCGCACGCGACGCGATATCCGCAACGGTCACGCCCGCCCAACCAAGCTCATCGACCATCGGCACGGCCGCGCCCAACAACCGCGCGCGCTGCATCTGAGCGATCTCACCGGCTCCGGAGACACGCGCCTTCACCTTCATACCGCCACGACGGCGCACACCAGCCACGCTCGCACCCGTGCGCGTACCACGCGCCTCAGCAGGCATCACACGCACCCCCATACAAGGACCCGCGCGCGGTACTCCCCGCAATCAGCCGGGAACGACCAGAACCACGGCACGAGCCGTGACCAGACCTACCTACCGAAACGCGATCGCAAACGCCCGGAAGGGCGCTAAAACCAGGCTTACCGCCTAGTAAACCCGGTGCAGAGAGAGAGAGAGAGAGAGAGATGTGTCAGCGACGCTGACGCATCTAGCTACGGGCCCATCCAGGCACGCAACGATCCCCCTCACATCTGTCCCATACGGACTCACGCGAACACAACCCCTCATCATCCGATCAGACCCTCTCCCCGACAAATCCCCTACAAGCGCTTGAAACCAGTCCAGAAGACCCAGCCCAAACCCGATCTATTCACGGCATCCCTTCCCAAGGAACACCTCTTGCTTTTAGATAAGCACACCCGGCACCAGACGTCAACCCCCCCTGCCGCAAACACGCCGGCCCACGCGACGGAAAGCGCGCTACAAAGCCAAGGTCCGCCACTCGAGAAGCGAGCCCGTGCCGTATTTCGCCACAGCACACAGATCGGGAGCGCGAAGATGCCTCGGCGAAGGGGATCCCCATCGGTCATGTTGGGGGGTCCTTGATACCCTCAAGGCATGGCCGAGACGCTGAATCTGACGATCGTCTACGAGCCGGATGAGGACGGCTGGATCATGGTGTCGATCCCTGAGGTCCCGGGCGTCCTCAGCCAGGGCCGGACGCGCGAAGAAGCGCGGGAAATGATCCTTTCGGCCTTGAACGACTGGCTGCGCTTCTACGTCGAGGACCAAGGCAGTGAGAGACTCGGCGATATCCCGGCTGACGCCGACACCGAGCCGGTGCATCTGAGCTTCGCTGCGTGAAACGCCGCCAGCTCGAAGCACACTTGAAAGAGCACGGCTGCTACCTGGACCGCAGGGCGCCGCACACTCCTGGTGGGCAGCAGCCGCCGGCAAGCCACGTACGGCGCTGCCACGCCACCGCGAGATCGACCACCGCCTCGCGCGCAGCATCTGCCGACAGTTGGGAATACCGCCACCGACGGGATCACGCTAGGCAGTCTTCGCGCTCGATCACAAGGTCGACCTCCGCTGTCAGGTGTGCGTCGGTTTGTCCTGGACAAACCCACGATAGCGAAAAGCTATACTTTTTCGCTACTCTTTCTGCAAAAATCCATAGTATTTCGCTAGAATAGCGGCTTATGAATGACTCTCAGCTGAGGCGCCTGCTGACCGAGCGCAGCCCGTGGCGGGCACGTTCGGGCTGGGAGGCTGACGACCCCGATCTGCGGGCCGCGGGGCAGCTTCCCCTGGCCTACGAGCCGGAGCCGCTCGCGAACATCCACGCGCCCGGCTTGTACGTGTTGCGGGGTCCACGTCGCGTGGGCAAGAGCCTGGAGCTCAAGCGCGCCGTCGTGACCCTGCTGGCGCAGGGCATCGATCCCAAAACTGTCTTCTACTGTTCCTGTGACGGGCTCACCAAACAGGATCTGCGACGACTGGTGGCGCAGGGGCACAGCGTTACGCGCACGCTGCCCGGTCCAAGGCACTGGCTGCTGGACGAGGTGACAGCCGTCGCGGGCTGGTCGCAGGCGATCAAGGAGCTGCGCGACCAGGACACCACCTTCCGCGAGGCCTGCGTCGTGCTGACGGGGTCCTCCGCCCGCGACCTCGAGCAGGCACGCAAGGATCTGGCCGATCGTCGCGGAGGCATCGCCGACTCCGATCGGCTGCTGCTGCCGATGGGCTTCCGCGCGTTCTCCCGTGCGCTGGGTGGTTTCGACGAGCTGCCATCGCAGACCATCCCTCCCAACGACTTCCTGACTCCTCTGGCCGAGCGCGCGATATCGAGCCTGGAGCCATGGAGCGACGCGCTCGCCGACACCTGGGAGCTGTTCCTCGACGTCGGCGGATTCCCGCGTGCCGTCGGCGAGCATGTCAGCGACGGCGCGGTCAGCGACGGGTTCCTGCAAGGCCTGTGGGATGTCGTGCTCGGCGACGCGATCCGCGCCACGCCGATGTCAGAAGCCGACGTCGCGGCACTGCTGGACCGCCTGACCCAGAACCTGTGCAGTCCCATCAACCTCTCGCGGATCGCCCGCGACGTCGGGCTGCCCGGACACCAGGCTGCCACCAACCGCATCGAGGACCTCGTTCGCGCGTTCCTCGCCTGGCGCTGTCACCGCATCCGCGACGGCCGGCCCAACACCTCCGCACAGCGCAAGCTGTACTTCGTGGACCCGCTCCTCGCCCAGCTCGCCCACCGCCGCAACCCCGGCTTCGCAGCCCCTGACGCCGCCAAGCTCACCCAACAGCAGGTCGGCCTCGCCCTCGCACGAGCCGTCTCGTTGCACGCACCGTCCGCGTTTGTGCAGACCGACAAGGTCATGTACGAGCGCACCACCACCGGCGCAGAGATCGATTTCGTCGGGCCAGACCTCGCCATCCCGTTCGAGTGCAAGTACACTGACGGGAACTGGCGCAAGGAGGCCCTCACGATGAGGGCCCGCCACGGCCGCGGCGTGATGGTCACCCGCTCCCCCCTGCTTACCGGCTCCGACGAGCCTGTCTGGGCGGTCCCGGCCGGCGTTCTCGCTTGGTTGCTGGACAGCGGACGGTCACCGTGATGCCCCACCCCGCTTGTTGCCTTGACCGTTCTTTTTGGCTTTCTTCTTGGCGGCCTTCTTGGTCTTCTTGGCCTTGGGGCAGCCGGTGACGCTGATTTTTGTGGACTGGTTGATCTTCGCGCCGTTCTGGGCTAGGAATTCGGTTGGCATCGCGAGTTTTGTTTTGCAGAGGTTGCCGTTGGCGGCGAGGGCTGAGTACTTGCCCTCGGGCAGCGTGAGATCGAAGCTGGTGACGGGCTGGTCGGGGACCGTCTTGAAGGTGCTGCTGGTGATCCCGGTTTTGCTGATGAACGTGGTGCCGACGAGGTCGATCTTGACGCCGTAGCCCTGCAGCACGACGATCAGGCTCGGGAACGCTTCCCCGCCATGGCTGACGAAATACGCGGGTCCTTCCAACGGGACGGGCAATATCGGTGTGATCGCCTTTGCGTGCCCGATGATCGACGCGGCGGGACACCCCGCCGGGTTGGTGTTGAACTGCGCGGCGGTGCACGCCTTCTGCAACGTCGTCAGACGCGACGGGAGCTGCTTGGGGAGATCGACCTTGACCCGCGCGATGTTCGCGTACGTACCCAGGGGACCCTGTGGGTAGGTCAGCTTCACCGACAGGCTCGCCCCGTTCGCTTTGCTCGTCTTCCCGCTTGTGGAGACCGCGAACTTCGGCGCGAACTTCAACGTCGCGCAGTTCGTGACCTGGAACGGGACAGACACCGGCGAGGACACGCCGGTCGCGCTTGACACCGTACCCGTGATCGCCCGCGGACTGCAGTTCGTCGAGTTGAACGTGAACCCGGGACGGTCGATCGTGACGTTGACGTGCTTGATCTGCAACGGGATACCGTCGAGGATGTGCGGGATCGCATACGGTCCCGAGCTGTCAGTCGTGACCGTCAAAGCCGCCGTGCCCGGATCGACATCGACCTTCGCACGGACAACCACCATCCCGAGGTTGAACGGGCCCGCGACAGCCGGGTTCACGATCGACAGGCCAAACGGCGCACCCCCATACCCTTCGGTCAGGAACACTTCGCCACCCGTAACAGAGAACGGGTTGCCGCCGAGACCGACACTAACGATCGTATGCCCGATCGAGCTCCCTGGACCACACGTACCAGCGTCCGCCTGCGCCTCGGCACACAGCTTCACGCCGCTCAGAACACCCGAAAGGCCACTAGGCATGTGCAGCACCACCGACTGGATGTCCTGCTGGCCATCCTCACGGGAGATCGTCGTCACCAACGGGCTGAAAGCACCCGCTTGGATGTTCGTCGTACCCGCCGACAACGACGGGCTGAACGGCAAGCTTGCACCAGGGCACGGACCCCCGTTGGGGCCGGCGGTGATCGCAAAGCTCGACCGAGAGGCGACCGGGTCGCTACCGGACCACGGCACAAACGACGCATTCGTGGTGTACGTCCCGCAATGAGCGGGCGTTGCCAATGGGGCGCGTTCGCCACCGAAGAAGTGCAGTTCGGCATCTTCGAACGGCAGCTCCGGACTGTTCTTGAACGTCGTCGTGATCTGCCCCGTGCCCTGGTTCAAAGAGACTGCGCCGGGAAGCTTCACAAGCGTCCCGGAGACGGGGTCTTCGGCGACGATGTACATCGCGATCAGCGACCCGAACGGGTTCGCGTTCTGCGCCGCCAGATAGACCTCGCCTTCCAGCGGGTTCGCCAGCAGCGGCGTCTTGATCTTCGCCGTACCGATCTTCGCGCCGTTTGGACAGAACGGGCTCGGCAGATCCGGCGTGAAGAGATCCGTCCCCGACGCAGCTTCGACGCCGGTGAACCCGATCTGGCCCTCCGAGCACGCTTCGAGGCCGTCGGCCCCGGAAGGGTTCAGAGCGACGCCTTCGGGCAGCGTTACCGCGATGTCCTTGATCGAGGACTCCGCCAAACCATTCGGGTTCAATGCGGCTTCCTGGGGAACGTGAACATCCGCCGTCAACCCCGTCGAGGTACTCCCGTTCGGAACATCCGGCGCCGCACTGATCGACGGCGAGAATGGAAGATGATTACAACCGTCTATCGCTTCCGGCAAACGATAGGTCACCGGCGCCGCCTGGTAGGACGGCGTCGGTCCTGCGGCCCAGGAATCCGCCCGCAGCGTACTTTCATACGGCCGTTCACACGAGGTCGGCATCACCAGAAACGGGGGTGGGTTCGTGTCTGTAGAGCTGGGGCACTGGCCGACTTCTTCCAGGCATTCCCAGCCACGCTCACCGTCATGGCGCGGATCGCCTGGAACACCCCAAAACGTCAGCCTCGTACCCAACACCCGCGAGACCTGGATGATGTTGTTCGCGGTGACGGTTACACCATAGTCGCCGCCCGTGCGAACGGATGTGTCGAGCACAACCTCGATGGCGCCCAAGACCGCGAACGCGAATCTGGCGGGCTCACCGTTGAGGGGCGTCATGTTGAAAATCGGCACCCTGGCGTGCTCCAACCCCAATGAAGTGGCCACATAAGTGACATCCGCCACCCCAATCGCCGACGGTGACGGGCAACCGTTGATGCGGTTGCCATTCACTATTCTTCCTTCCCAGAATTGCTGATCCGTGCATTGCGTGAAGGGCGTGGGGTTGCCAAGCAGCCCGACCGGCAGTTCGGAGATGATGTCCTTCGGAAGCGCGACCGGCTGAGATTTTTCGGGGGCCGGTTCGCGATTGAACGTTATCACGTTCGTCAGCTGGAATGGGTGCGACCCGGCCTGCGTATCGACCGACCCCCCAACGCTTTCCGGTGTCAGCTCATAGTCTTCAATCCCAAAGCGCTTACCACCGCCAATCTGCAGCGTCTGTCTTGAAGTCTTCGACCCGGCCGCCCCACCACCCGCAACCGTGGCGACATTCTCCTCACCCGAGGTAGCGCCCGATCCCACCCCGACCGACACATGTACCTCGATCACTTCATACGGCGGCAGCGCACCCGAGAACTTACACGTCAACGAACTCAACGAACATTCCACCAGACCGCGATTGGCTAGATTGTTGCCTGCAAATCCTTCAATCGCAATGGCTTCCAGACCCGCGGGCAGGCTGTCGGCGATGCTCACCGGTGTGCTCGAACTATTCGTGTTCGCGTCACCGAGGTTCTCTGCCACGATCGTAATATTCGCGCCACTTTCACCTTTCGCCACCTCAGCGATCGTCGGCTCGGCGGTGCAGTGCGAGCCTACCGCCCCTTCGCAAGACAGCGGCTCGCCGCCCAAGAATCCTCCCCCCGCCTGAACTACAGGCGGTTCCAGCGACTGCGACGGGAACGTGATCGAGTACGCGCTTTCTTCGGCAGTTGCACCGGGACCACCGGTGACTGTCACCTTCCTGGAAGGGTATATCGCCTCGAGCGCTCCCTCGAGCTGACTTGCGGTCACGTTGTAGGGGACCACGGCCAGGCCTTTGCTTTTGCCAGTAGCCAAAAATTCTTCGAAACTAAAGAGCGCTGTGTTGACAAGGACCACATCGCCTTTGGTCGCGCTGACGGTGAGTTGCTGCACCTCGTCTTTCCCTGGGGCTTCCTGCAGGTTGGTTGCGGGCCTGGCTTCGGAAGTCAGCCCCCACCAGGGAGCAAGCGTTTCAGCTGAGGCAAAAGTGGCTGAGCAGGCGAAGATCACCGCGATCAATGCAGGCAGGAAAAACAGGGCACGCTTATTTGTGGGCCTGGTGATCCTCATTACTTGCCCCTCCGGTTGTGGCCGGCTTTTTTAGCCGATTTTTTGGCCTTAACGCACTTGCCCCTCTTCTTGACGAAGCCCTTTCGGCATTTCTTGGGCTTTGACTTGGCCTTCGCCTTCGGCTTGGCCGCAGCCGGTGGCTTGACGTTGCCGGCGCCGGCGAATGTCGCGCTCGAGGGAGCGCCAAATATGGCCGGCTGGGGCGAGGGAGCAGCCCGGCACGCGTCGGCCGTCGTGCACGGCGGCGGAGAGGAGGGCGCGCTCGCGCAAGGCGCCAGAGTCGAGCAAACATGAGCATCGTACACGTCCAACGCGGTATCGACGTCGTTTCCGGCGAGCCTTTCGTTCGTCAAGAAGAATACGTCGTCCCCATTTTCGCTGGCGTCGATGAACGTCGATTCGCCCTTCGCCGTGCCCGATGAGATCAATCCCACACACCCACCCACGGCTGCCTCGTAGAGAGGTAAGGCAACCTGACAGTCACCGACACCCGCGGGCTCGTACTCGTACACATCCTCCTCTTTGTTGATGTCCAGCGGCACCAGCGCATCGCTGCTGTCAAAGAACAACCGGCCACTGTCAGAGAGATACCGCGGCTGATACAGCGAAGGTTCGGCGCCCCCCGGTTCGAAGGTGCTCCAGCCGGGTATGTCGGCCGCCTGATCGAGCCCGACGACACCTTCTTCGATTTCGATCCCTTCTGGCCTCGCTCCGGACGGATCGCAGGACACGCACACGATGCGCTCCGTAGCGGAGTCGAATAAGAACACCTCCTCATCAGGCTTGCCGCTGCTGACATCGACGTTGTCATAACCCGTCAGCGAACGGTCAGACATGAATGCCAGATAACGACCGCTCGGCGAGACCCGCGCGGTTTGGGTACCAAGCCTAAGAACCGGGGGAAATCTACCTGATTCCGAGGCCCAATCTTTGCCGTCTTGCGGCGAGAGCACCGCGACGAGCTCTATCGTCCCATTGTGACTCTCATAGAAATTGGGTGCCCCGGCGACTGCATGTTCACCCTCGCTGTTTGGCTGCCTCGACAGCACTCCAGTCGCCACAAAGTAGACATCGGACGCATCTTCGCTTGCTCCCAGGACCGAGTCCTGGATGTTTGCCCTCTGCCCGGCCGTTTCGGGAGTGATATCCGTCAAACTACACTTGCTTTTACCTCCCGCTTCAAGCACCTTGCACTCGTATAGATCCGGTTCCTTAGCGGATTCGTTTCCACGGGCGCCGGCGCCTTTGGTCAACTTCTGCGAGTCGGTGAAGTCCACCACTGAGCCGTCGCTGCTCGCCGCCTGGAGAATCGCCTCTGGTGAGCCTGTGCCAGACGCCCCAGGCTGAACTTCATCGAGCTGAATAATTTCGCCATCCGTGGTGTCGCGCTGGTACAGATGCCCATTGGCGGTTTCGAAGATCACGCGCGAGCCATCCCTGGAGATAGCATCGCCGCCATGCGAAGGAAGCGGATCTTCGCGTTCTGCCGTTTCTCCGGTGATCAACTGCAGCTCTTCGCTTTGCGACTTTCCCGCGGACCACTCATAAAGAGCCTCTTTCCCTATCGGTTCGGCAGTCAGCGCGACATGAGTTGAAATCAGCACGTGACTGAGATCAGGAGTCGCGCCCAAAAACCTTACATTGTTATTAACCGCATCGGTTTTGGATTCAGGGTCGAAGACCGTGCCCGGCGGCACGTCAGCGTACCCAGGCGCACCGGTTACCAGTGGTAGATAGCAGGTACTCGGTTCGGCGGCACAAGTGTCAATATGCCGCAGATAGAGCGTTCGTTCTGTGTCTTGCGGGGTCACTTCCGGCGCCAGGGAAGTAAATTCGCCCGTAGGTTCCGCGAGGCCGAGCGAGAGATCTTCAGAGAAGAACCGATAGTTCCCTCCGTGGAGCAACGTCGTTCCTGGAGAGACGCGGTGAGGCAGCGAAATGTCTTGCGATGACCAGCCCTGCGAGTCGTGCGTGGAGAGGACCTGCTCGCCTTCTGCATAACCTGGCGCTCCCGTTTCGGTCGGAGAGGTGGTTTCGTACACCAGACCGTCACCGGTCTTCGACGCCTGAGCGAAATCTTGCCTCACAATGAACGCCCCGTGCTTGTCCACAGGCGAGACCAGTTCCCACGCCCGCCCGTCCGGCAGCGTCAACGATCCGCCACTTGGCTGCGTGGTGAACGTCTGATCGTGACCATCGAAGATCGTCTCCCTGAAGACACCAGGTTCGACCTGGAGGTCGCTTTCCACGACGACGCGATAGTGATAAGTCGTATCCGGCGACAGACCTTGCAGATGCCTCGGCATGACCTCGACGGCGCCTTCGCCGGCTCCGACGAATTCGCCAGGCGGCGCGGAAGCGTCCGCCCCGTAGGCCGAGGTTGTGCCGTATTCGAAGTAATAGGTCGTGCTGGCGCCGTGTGGGTCGATGCTTGCCCCGAGCGTCGCACTCGTCGAGGAGACCCCCGAGGCAGACTCTTCGGCTATGCCAGGGCCGCGCGTAGTGAAGTGAAGGGTTTGCGACGCTTCGCCGTCGTTTGTGCCGTTGTCGTTGCTCGCCTGCAGGCGAAAGTAATAAGTCGTGTCCGGTTCCAATCCTTCGAGCACCGCTGACACGGGGACCGGGCTTCCACCTTCCGCCACCGGCGCAGCACAGGGCAGCACGTGACCAAAGGATTCGCTTGTGCCCCATGCGAACTGACAGGTCGTCTCACCGGCGCCAGCTTTGTCGGGATTTACCGTACCGTTTAGTGTCGCACTTTCGGGAGCCGGGTTTGACGCCGGCGCTGTCGTGACATCGGGGACCACAATGTCAGGCCCGAACACGTCGACAACGCCAGCTCCTCCAGTTTCTCCATAGTTTGATCCTACGTATACATCATGGGTAGCTGCGTTGACGGCAATACTTTCTATTGCGCCGAAGGCTTCGTCAGTCGTGCCCGTCAGACGACCTACGTAGGCACCCTGGGAACCGAACTCATAGACGACATGGCCTCGGATCGTGACGTAGATATCCCCGTTGCTGGCATCCGTTGCGATACCGCTAATGCCTTTGAGCGCTCCTTCTGACGTTTTCGTCAGCTTACCTGCAAATTCATATTGTCCGGTCAGCGCGGCAGGCCTGAACATATCCACTTCGGCCTGCCGATTGACGACCAAGATCTCGCCGGCTGGCCCGTCTACGGCGACCGCGTCGGGGTTTTCGAGGGGTTCGCCAGGAGCGGCTTCCGTCAGCTGCGTGACATATTTTTCACTGCTTCCACCCGTGGGGGAGAAGACGTCTACAGCCGCGTTCTGTGGATCCACCGCATAGACGTCACCCGCAGCCCAGCCCAGGGTAGACGAATCGTCAACCGCGATATCGCCGGGTAGGCCCCCACATTCGAAACACGCAAAAGCTTTATTTGGCGTTTCCGTGCCTTTCCATATGGCCTTCAAGGTTCCCGTCGGGTCATAGACAGCAACGACACCTCGGGGATTACCTTCAACAAGTTCATCGCCACCTATATACACGTTTGTTTCCCCAGCCGTGTGGCCGACGGCCACACCCTGATGAACGTACTCGAGGGGAAAAGAGACTGGAGGCAGCTGCGAGACAAAAGCGCCAGAGGAGACGTCGAACGTGCTCACCCTTGCTTCCGTACCATTGGTCGGAGGCGTGTCAGCAACATATAGTTCACCCGAGTCGATCGCCAGCCCCGTCACGCGTCCGAATGGGCCGGCCACGGACCCGCCCGAGCTTGCCGGCACTTCGGTGATGCTCGACAGAAACTTGTGGGTGACTTCCGCGTGGGCCGGGGGCGCCGCGAGGACGACAGAGGCAAGCAGCATGCTCAAACTCGCCAGGCCACCCAGTGCAAACGTGTGAATACCTGGCAGGAAAGTTCGACTGGCCATTAGGGCGTCTCCTTCTTCGTGGATGCTGCTTGTGTGTTGTGGGTGGTGTCGAGGCTGAGCTGCTCGCTCACGCGTTCCCCCAGCAGCGTGAGCTTCCATGCGTTGCGCTCTCCCCTGGCCTGCCCCTCCCCTGTGTTCGCGAGCAGGCCGAGGCGTTGCAGTCGCGCGAGCAGCTTTGAGATCTGTCCCGCATCGGTGATCCCGGCGCCCTCACCAAGCAGACGGTTGCTCACCCCCGGGTACTGCGCTGCGGTCTGCAGCACCCGCGCGGTGCGGTAGGTCAGACGCATCGGGACCGCACTCAAAGGATCCTCCCGGCCCGCGCTCACCCGGACGACCGCTCCCATGGCAGGAGGCTCGAGAAGCCCTGGTGCGTCACGCTCGCGCTCCCTGGCAGCCGCCGCCGCGCCGAGGTATGGCAGCACGATCACGCCCATCAGATCGCCATTCAGATCTCTAAGCGGTGCGGGGTCACCCACTAGTAGGCGCTTGTAGACGATCGCGAGGCTCGCCCCGACCACACCCTCCGCAGTCAAGGGCGGCGCCTGAGTAACACGCGCACCAGCTGAGCGACCCTCCTCGATCGCGTGCGCCAGACGCGCGAGGATCTCCTCTCTTGCCTCCAGTACCCGTCGTGAGCCGCGTGCGCTCTGCACCACACACACCCTTGCCAGCACCGGATCCCGGTCCAGGAAGCACAAGATCCTCCACAATCCGGTACGGACACGCTCAACCCACGACATCGAGTCAAGACTTGTCGCTTGAAGGTCCCGCTCGATACGCCCCACCGCATCCTCGAGCACCGCCAACAGACAGTCCTCGCGGTTTGAGAACAGGTCATAGAACGTGCGTCGCGATACCCGCGCACGCGACGCGATATCCGCAACGGTCACGCCCGCCCAACCAAGCTCATCGACCATCGGCACGGCCGCGCCCAACAACCGCGCGCGCTGCATCTGAGCGATCTCACCGGCTCCGGAGACACGCGCCTTCACCTTCATACCGCCACGACGGCGCACACCAGCCACGCTCGCACCCGTGCGCGTACCACGCGCCTCAGCAGGCATCACACGCACCCCCATACAAGGACCCGCGCGCGGTACTCCCCGCAATCAGCCGGGAACGACCAGAACCACGGCACGAGCCGTGACCAGACCTACCTACCGAAACGCGATCGCAAACGCCCGGAAGGGCGCTAAAACCAGGCTTACCGCCTAGTAAACCCGGTGCAGAGAGAGAGAGAGAGAGAGAGAGAGAGAGATGTGTCAGCGACGCTGACGCATCTAGCTACGGGCCCATCCAGGCACGCAACGATCCCCCTCACATCTGTCCCATACGGACTCACGCGAACACGCTGGACTCAACTGGTCCTCGCAACACTTTGATCGTGGAGGTGTTTATGGGCAGGCCGGCTGGGTGGATGAGGGAGTTGACGGGCAGGGCGCCGATGAAGTCGCCGGGGCATCCGACGCATCGTCGGGAAGTCGAGCGGCTGTTCTGGTTTGAGATCGCGAAGGGGCTGAGCAGCGATGACGCGGCGGTCACTGTCGGTGCGTCGCAGGCGGCTGGCAGCCGGTGGTTCAGAGAGCGTGGCGGGATGCCAACGTTCATGCTTGAGCGGCCCTCGGGCCGGTACCTGTCGTTCCCGGAGCGCGAGGAGATCGCGATCCTCAATAGTCAAGGAGCCGGGGTTCGGGAGATCGCCCGGCGTTTGGGTCGCTCGCCGTCGACGATTTCCAGGGAGCTGCGCCGCAACGCAGCAACTCGTGGAGGGAAGTTGGAGTATCGCGCGTCGGTCGCGCAGTGGAAGGCCGAGCTGATCGCTCGGCGCCCGAAGACCGCGAGGCTCGCTGCCAACGAGCGGTTGCGTGAGTACGTGCAGGAGCGACTCTCAGGGCGGGTTCGCCGGCTGGACGGGACGGCGGTGCAGGGCCCCGCGACGGCGCCTTGGCGAGGCCGCAACAAGCCGCACCGCCAGGACCGCAGGTGGGCGAGCGCGTGGAGCCCGGAGCAGATATCTGCTCGGCTGCGGGTTGATTTCCCCGATGATGAGTCGATGCGGATCTCCCACGAGGCGATCTACCAAGCGCTCTACGTCCAAGGCCGCGGCGCGCTGCGGCGCGAGCTCACAGCGTGCCTGCGGACCGGCAGAGCGCTCAGGGTACCCAGGGCACGCACGCGTGCTCGAGGCAAGGGCTACGTGAGCGAGCAGATCATGATCAGTGCTCGGCCCGCCGAGGCAGAGGACCGTGCCGTCCCAGGGCATTGGGAGGGCGATCTGATCCTCGGCGCCAACCAGAGCGCGATCGGGACGCTGGTGGAGCGCAGCACACGTTTCACCATGCTGCTCCACCTACCGCCAATGCCGGGCCACGGTGGCCCAAAGGTGAAGAACGGGCCGCCGCTCGCTGGGCGAGGCGCAGAAGCGGTGCGCGATGCGATCACCGCCCAGCTCGCCACATTGCCCGAGCAGCTTTGTCGCTCGCTCACATGGGATCAAGGCGCAGAGATGACACAACATGCTCAGCTCACCATCGACAGTGGCCTGCAAGTCTATTTCTGTGACCCTCAAAGCCCGTGGCAAAGAGGAACGAACGAGAACACCAACGGCCTGCTGCGCCAGTACTTCCCGAAAGGGACAAACCTCGCTAGGCACACTGCCGAGGACCTCGAAGCAGTCGCTACCACGCTCAACAGCAGGCCACGCAAGACACTCGACTGGCGCACGCCCGCGGAAGCTCTCGACCAGTATCTACACTCCCTTCAAACACAAACCGTTGCGACGACCGATTGAATCCGCCCACAACCCCTCATCATCCGATCAGACCCTCTCCCCGACAAATCCCCTACAAGCGCTTGAAACCAGTCCAGAAGACCCAGCCCAAACCCGATCTATTCACGGCATCCCTTCCCAAGGAACACCTCTTGCTTTTAGATAAGCACACCCGGCACCAGACGTCAACCCCCCCTGCCGCAAACACGCCGGCCCACGCGACGGAAAGCGCGCTACAAGCCAAAAACCCCGGGCCGACGATCGGTCGTAAGACTGTCAACCCACAACCCGCGAACGGAAATCGCGAGCGCGCGGCGCTCAACCCGGCGGCAGCTCCATCACCCCATGCGGCGAGCCCAGCTCGGCGAGTCGCTCCAAGAACGGCCCCGGCGGAAACGCCTCCGGCCCGAGCACGCCGACACCCCGCCACACCCCCTCGTCGAGCAGCTCGAGCGCGACCACGGGGTTGACCGCGGTCTGCCACACGACGGCCTGGCTCGCGTACTCGCGCATCGTCCACTCGTTGTCGACCACGTGATAGAGGTACGTCGAGCGGGGGCTCCCGTCCACGCCGGTCCCGGTGACCCAGGTGCCGGCGCAAGTGCGCCCCGTCATCCGCTCGCCGAGCGTCGCCGGGTCCGGCAGCGCGGCCGCGACCACGTCGCGCGGCGCCACCTCCACCCCACGCACTGACACTGGCTCCGTCGAGGCGAGCCCGAGCTTGTGCAAAGTGCGCAGCACGTCGATGAACTCCCCGCCGAGCCCGTACTTGAACGTGACCCGCTCGCAGTCCACCCAGCGCGGGATCAGCACGACCTCCTCGTGCTCGACGTTCACGCACTCGACCGGGCCGATCCCCTCGGGGAACTCGAACACCTCGGGCTCCGAGAAGGGCGCGGTCGTGTAGAAGCCGCGCTCGCGCTCCCAGATCAGCGGCGGGTTGAGGCACTCCTCGATCGTCGTCCAGATCGAGAAGGTCGGCGCGAAGTCATAGCCCTCGACGACGAGGTCGGCGCCGTCGCGCACCCCGACCTCGCGCACCTCGGAGAACAGCTGCTCGGCGGCGTAGCGCGCGAACACGTCGGACAGCCCGGGCTCCACGCCGATCCCGACGAGCGCGAGCAGGCCGGCGCCCTCCCACGCCTTGCTCTGCGCGAGCTGCAGCTCGCCGAGCATCTCCCCCGGCAGCTCGTGCGGGCGCTCGGGATGCGGGTGCGACAGCGTCATCGCCATGTCCAGGTAGGTGACCCTGGCGTCGAACGCCGCCGCGAAGATCGGCTCGTTGAAGCGCGGATCGCATGCGTTCAGCACCGCGTCGGGCCGCACACGGCCGATCAGCTCGACGAGATCGCCTCGGTCGGAGGCGTCGACGCGCTCGGCGGCGAAGCGATCGGGCTCCCCCAGCCGCGCGGCGACCGCTTGCGCGCGCTCGAGCGCGACGTCGGCCAGCACCACGTGCTCGAACCGGGGCCGCCGCTGCGCGATCGCGGCAAACGCCGCCCCCACACCCCCGGCCCCGACGACAAGGATCCTCATGCGCTCAGTGTGACGCAAATCAACATCTCCGAACGGCGCATTCGCGATCTTTGCGTCTGCCGGATCGGCCATCGCCCGCCTCACGTATGCTGCGCCGATCCCCGTCGCCCCGACACCCGGCGCATGACGAGCGCTCCGCTGCAGACCACCACACCGTCTCCCTCGCCGGGCACGAGCAACGTCAGGCGCGACCGCGGGACGGCGGCGGTCGCGCGCGCGCGAAGTTGGGCGCCCTCTCCGGCGCTGCGGGCAAGCGAGATCGCGTGGGTCGCGCTCGCGGGCGTCGCGCTCGCGCTGCTCACGAGCTGGCCGCTGATCCTGCACATGGGCAGCCGGATCGCGCCAGACCTCGGCGACCCGGTGCGCACGGCCTGGCAGGTCGCCTACGTCGGGCACGCGATGCTGCACAACCCCCTGCACCTGTTCGACTCGAACGCCTTCTACCCCCACCCGCTGAGCCTCGCCTTCTCGGACTCGCTGCTCGGCTACGGCCCGGCCGCGTTCTTCGGCTCGGGCACGGTGGCGACGCTCGTCCGCTACAACGTGCTGTTCCTGTGGATATGGTCGCTCTGCTTCGCCGGGTCCTATCTGCTGGCCCGCGAGTTGGGGCTGCGCTGGATCGGCGCCACCGTCACCGCCGCCGCCTTCGCCTATGCGGACTACCGCGTGACGGAGGCCGGCCATTTTCAGGTGATCTCCTCCGGTGGTCTCGCGCTGGGGATGTTCCTGCTCCTGCGCGGCTACCGCCGAGACTCGCGCAGGCTCGTGCTCGCCGGTTGGCTCGTCTCCGCCTGGCAGGTGAGCCTCGGGTTCACGCTCGGCCTGCAGTACTGCTACCTACTGCTCGTGCTCGCGGCGCTCGTGCTCGTGTGCTGGTGGTTGGGACGCCTGACACCGGGCCCCGCATGGGAGAGCCCTGAGCGGCGCTCCGGCTCGCGCGGCCCGCTGATCCCGCGAAGGCTGCTGGCGGTAACGCTGATCGGTGTGGCGACGCTCGGCGTGGTCGCGGTCTACCAGGCGCGCCCGTATTTGAAGGTCGCGAACGAGTACCCGACGGCGAAGCGCACGATCAAGGAAGTCAAAAACTACTCGGCCGGGCCGGCGGCATTGCTGGCGGCATCGTCTGAGAACCGCGTGTGGGGGAGCGCCACGTCGGGGATGCGCGCGAAAGTGCATTCGAAGAACGAGAGCGTGTTCTTCCCGGGCGGCCTCGTGCTCGTGCTCGCGCTGATCGGGCTGATCGGCGGGTCGGTGTACACCCGGCGATTGCGCTGGGCGCTCACGTTCGGGATCTTGACGTGCTCGATCCTCGCGCTTGGCTTCGGGCTGACCGGGGCGGGGTACCCGTATCGCCTGCTGTTCGACTACGCCCCGGGCTGGAACGGCGTGCGCGTGCCGGGGAGGATCTTCACGCTCGCGACGCTGTTCTACGCGCTGCTCGCGGGCGCGGGCGCGCAACTGCTGGCTACGCTGGTGGGCGCGTGGGGAGCGCGGCGCTCGGTGCGCGCGCTGCCGGGGCTGCTCGGCGTGGCGCTCGTGATCGGGCTTATCGGCGAAGGGGCGGGGCACCTCGGCCACCCAATCGTGCCGGAGCCGGCACGCGCGGAGATCGGCCTGCCGGGCCCGGTGCTCGATCTGCCGACGGACGGCGCGCTCGACCGCATCTGGCAGTACTTCTCGACGGACGGCTTCTACGAGATCCCGACCGGCGAGAGCACGTTCGACATCCCGGCGGTCGACGACCTGCGCGGCGGCATGAACGGCTTCCCGGACAAGGCGAGCGTCGAGAAGCTCCGTTACTACCACGTGCGCACGGTCGTGCTGCACACGGTGATCCCGCCGGGCCTGCCGCCCGAGCATGGCTGGGTGATCGCCGAGCCGCCGGACCCGGCGGCGGCCGCAAGGAAGCCGATCGCGGGCCTCGGCATCACGAGGCGGCAGGTCGGCTCGGTCGTGATCTACGAGATCGGCCCAGGGCCGGCGGCCCTGCACGGCACCGACTGATGCTGACCAAGAAACGATTGGCGCTGGCGGCGATCCTGCTCGTCGGGATCGCCAACGCGACGATGATCCAGAGCTTCTCCTGGAATCAGACGTCGCACTACGACCTCACACGGGCGCTGAACCAGGACAGGACGACGATCGACTCCTACGCGGTGAACACGGGCGACAAGGTCGAATACAAGGGCCACATCTACTCCGCGCGCGCGCCGGGGCTGGCGCTGTTCGTGCTGCCGTTCTACGACGCGCTGAACGTGGTGAACGCGGAATCGTGGACGGACGCGCACGTGGCGCCGCCGAATCACAAGGGCGACGAGATGATCTACCTGATCGGCCTGTGGGGCAACGTCCTGCCCGGGCTCCTGCTGCTTGTCCTCGTCTGGCTTGTAGCCGAGCGCTACGAGCCCGGCTACGGCGCCGCGGCGGCGGTCGTGCTCGGGCTGGGCACGATCGTGCTGCCGTTCTCGCAGATGCTGTTCAGCCACGTGTTCACGACGTTCCTCAGCTTCGCCGCCTTCTGGCTGATGTTGCGCGAGCGCGACGGGCCGCCCAGCCCGATGCTGCTGGGGCTCGCCGGCCTGGCGATGGGCTACGCGTTCTCCTCGGAGTACCCGACGTTCTTCGCGGCGATCGTGCTCGGCCTGTTTTTGCTCTCGCGCAAGGACTCGCTCACGCCCGGCGGGATAGCGCGCCGCGGCGGCGCATACGTGGCGGGCGGTCTCGTGGGCATCGTTCCGCTGCTGCTGTACAACCACTACGCGTTTCGCTCGTGGACGCACCTGGCCTACTCAGACGTGCCGCGCCAGCAGAAAGGGTTCTTCGGGATCGGCGCGCCGAGTTTGCGGGTGCTGAGCACGCTGCTGCTGGACTCGCGCGGCCTGTTGACGCTCTCCCCCGTGCTGATCATGGGCGCGATCGGCACGGTGCTGCTCTACAAGCGCGGCAAGCGCGCCGAGGCGCTGACGATCGCCGGAATCTGCCTGTGCTTCCTGGGTTACAACTCGGGCTACTACCTGCCGTTCGGCGGCGGCTCGGTGGGCCCGCGCTTCCTCGACACGATGCTGCCGTTCCTCGCTTTCCCGATCGCGCTCGCGCTGAAGCGCTTTCCCGGTCCCACGATCGCGCTCGCGGCGATCTCGATCACAGCGATGGCGATCGCCACGGTCACGCATCCGCTGGTGGGATATGAGAACGAGACCGTCACCTGGGTGCGCTACCTCTCGAAAGCGTTGTTCCAGCCGACGATCGCCTCGGCCTACGGCCTGGGCCGCGGCTGGGGCGGGATCTGGCCGTTCTTCCTCGCCGCCGGCGTCGCGGTGGCGGTCGTAGCCTGGGCCACCCCGCGCCTGCGCCTGTCGCCGGCGACGCTGGGATGGGGCCTCGTAGCGATCCTCGGCTGGGCGGGGTTCGCGGCGCTCGCGCCGACCGTGCTCGGCATCGACCACGCCGGTTTGCAGAGCATCTACAAAGCCGGCGACCACACCGCGTTCAACCTGTCCCTGCACTCGGGCGCCCGCTACCCGCTGAAGAAGCTCGTGGCGATCGCTGCCGCCGCCGGCCTGCTCGCCCTATGCGCGATGCGGCTGCTGAGAAATGCGCCGGAGTCACGCCCGCGCGTGAGAGTGGCGCCGAGTCCACGCGGGCAGCAGCTCCCGGCAGAGTGACCGCGGCCGGACGCGTGCTCGAGGCGTGGCGTTTTCAACACGGGCTTGTCCCCGCTGATCGAGCGTGATCAGTTTTTAACGGTCTTCACGTTGCACTTGGCCCCGTGTAATTGCTTGCAGACGGCGACGTACCCGGGGCGCGGCTGGTCGTGGGCGTTCATCAGACCGGCGTCGAAGCGCGTCCTGCTGTTGCCCCCGGTCCAGTCGTAGACGTAGAGCCGCTTGATCTGAGGTACGGAGCCGGCGACGGCGAACATGTACTTGAGCACCTTCGCCGAGCGCGTCAGGCCGGAGCCGTGGCTGTTGGGGAAGGCGCCGCCGAACTGCACGATCCCGCCGGTCTCGGTCAGCCACACCTGCCCGCCGAGCGCGCGCACGAGTTCGCGCGTGCGCCAGCTTTCGAGACGGTTGATGTCGGAGTAGTTGTGCAGCCCCCAGATCTTCGGCATGATCGTGCGTAGACGGCCGATCTCGCGCCTGAATTCGGAGATGTATTCGAGCGTGGGGCCGATGTCCTGCGCGTCGAGCACGTCGAGACCGAGCACGGTGCAGCCTTTGCACACGCGGATCAGCGCCTGGTAGTACTGCGCGGCCGCGGACGCGGAGGGACTGGCGAGCACACCGGGGATGTAGCCGCGGTTGGCCTCGTCCCACGATTGGTACTGCTTCACATAGGGAAAGCGCCGTACGAATTTTTCGACGTCGTGCTTGTACTGGGCCACGCTCGGCATGTTCAGCGGCGTGTACTCGGAGTGGTAGAAGGCGACCAGCACCTGCTCGTGCTGGGCTTCGGCAGCGCGGATGAACACGATCGCCTGGTCGAGCGAGTAGGAGTGGATGACGGCGTCGTAGGGGGCGATGTAGCGGACCACCTTCGTGTGCAGCTGCTGGAACAGCGGCTCGCTGAACATCTGCGCGTGCTCGTCGCCGATGCCTGTGATGTAGGAGGACGAGGAGTTCGCGCGCGGTACCTGGGGCTTGCCGGCGGCGATCGGTGCGATCAGCAGACAGAGCGCGAGGACGAGTGGGATCGCGACGGCGACAAGCAGGCGAGGGTGTGTGGATCGGCGTAGTCGTCTCATATCGCTCCTGGAACAGCGGTGAAGGCGCAGGGTTGCGCGCACCCTCATAGCTTTACGCCGCGCTTACGAAGGGTCCTGCTCGCTTTACGCGACCTTTACCCGGCCCAACCGACCCCGGGGCCGATCGACTGCACCGAGTCCTATCGACCGCTGAGGCCCATCGACTTCCCCGGCTCCACCGACCCTGCTACCCCGGTGATCCCAAACCCACTTGCCACGCCAGACCGGAGTCGCCCGGCCGGAGTCGCTAGCCCGGCGCCTGCTCACGCAGCGTGGGATCGGCGACGATGCGCACGTCGACCCCCGGCAGGCCCCGCAACAGGCGCGTCAGCAATGAATCGTTCAGGCGGCCCAACCCGCGACGTGGCGCCGGGGCGCCCATCAGCACGTAGGTGGAGCCGAGCGAGCGCGCAAGCGCGATCGCGACGGCCGCGACGTCCTCGCCCTCCTCGACGCGCAGGCGCGCGCCCAGCATCGAGGTGAGCCGCCGCAACGCCTCCAGCCGCTCGCGCGCCTCGGCGCTCGGCTCGCGCCCGGGGGGGCGAACGACGAGCACGTCGAGCTTCTCCGTCGAGGCGTTGGGCCGAGCGCCAAGCGCGCCGCACGATGCGCTCGGAATGCGGCTCGAGCGTCACGAGCGCCAGCAGCCGCTCGGCGATCGCCTGCGGCCCGTCCTGCATAGCACCGCGCAAACCCTCCTCGCTACCGCGCAGCCCTTCCCCGTCCCGCCGCGAGGGAGGCACGAGCCGATCGGACCCAGGCGGGCGCACGAGCCGCTTGACCTCGACGTCCTCGGCCACCTGGCGCAGGGCGGTCTCACGCAGCGCGGCGAGGTTCTCGATCTTGAAGAAGTTGTTCAAGGCCGCCGGCACACGCTCGGCGGGATAGACCTTGCCGGCCCGCAGCCGCCCGATCAGCGCCTCGGGTGTCAGATCGATCAGCACGATCTCATCGGCCATCGACAGCACCTCGTCGGGAATCGTCTCGCGAGTGACCGACCCCGTCAGCTGCCGGACCTGGTCGTTGAGCGACTCCAGGTGCTGAACGTTGACGGTCGAGAACACATCGATCCCGGCCTCGAGCACGTCACGCACATCCTCATAACGCTTCTCGTGCTCGACCCCGGGCGCGTTCGTGTGCGCAAGCTCGTCGATCAAACACAGCTCGGGCTTGCGCTCGAGCACAGCCGGCAGATCCATCTCATCCAAAGTCGTCCCTCTGTAGAGAACGCGACGACGAGGAATAGTCTCCAGCCCCTCCCCCTGAGCAACGGTCTCGGCACGCCCATGAGACTCGAGATAACCGACGGCGACATCCCGCCCGTTGTCAGCTTCGGCAACCCCCTCCTGCAGCATCCGGTAGGTCTTCCCGACCCCGGGAGCCATGCCTATGAATACCTTGAGATGGCCGCGTTCGTCAGGCACCCAGGAGATTGTGAACGATCAGGTCGATCAGCTTGATGCCGATGAACGGAGCGACGATCCCGCCGAGCCCGTAGATCCAGAGGTTGCGCCGCAACAAGGCGCTCGCGCCGATCGGCCGGTAGCGAACCCCTCGCAGCGACAGCGGAATCAAAAGCGGGATGACGATCGCGTTGAAGATAATTGCCGAGACGATCGCCGACTGAGGCGTGCCGAGATCCATGATGTTGAGCACGTGCAGCGGCCCGTTGCCCCCGGGCGAGGTGGCGTAGGTCGCGACGAACACGGCGGGCAGGATCGCGAAGTACTTGGCGACGTCGTTGGCGATCGAGAAGGTGGTGAGGGCGCCGCGGGTGATCAACAGCTGCTTGCCGACCTCGACGATCTCGATCAGCTTGGTCGGGTTGGAGTCGAGGTCGACCATGTTGCCGGCCTCGCGCGCGGCCTGGGTGCCGGTGTTCATCGCGACGCCGACGTCGGCCTGCGCGAGGGCGGGCGCGTCGTTGGTGCCGTCGCCGGTCATCGCGACGAGCCGACCGTCGGCCTGCTGCTCGCGGATCAAGGCGAGCTTGCGCTCGGGGGTGGCTTCGGCGAGGAAGTCGTCGACGCCGGACTCCTGCGCGATCTTGGCGGCGGTCAGACGGTTGTCGCCGGTGACCATCACCGTTTTGATGCCCATCGCGCGCAGCTGCTCGAAGCGGGCGGCCATGCCCTCCTTGATCGTGTCCTTGAGGTAGACGACGCCGAGCACCTGGTTGTCGCGCGCGACCGCCAGCGGCGTGCCGCCCTCGTTGGAGATGCGGTCGAGCTGGGTCTGAAGCTCCGGTGGCGGCGAGCCGCCTTCGCCGGAGACGAGCTGCACGATCGCGTCGCCGGCGCCCTTGCGCAGGCGACGGCCGTCAATGTCGACGCCGCTCATCCGCGTCTGCGCGGTGAACGGCACGAACTCGGCGTTCAGCTTGGACATGTCACGATCGCCTGTGCCCTTCAGGGTACGGATGCCGTACTGCTTGGCGAGCACGACGATCGAGCGGCCCTCGGGCGTCTCGTCCGCGAGCGAGGCCAGCTGCGCGACCTCGGCGAGCTCTGACTCGGGGACGCCCGGCATCGGCACGAACTCGGAGGCGAGGCGGTTGCCGATCGTGATCGTGCCGGTCTTGTCGAGCAGCAGCACGTCGACATCGCCGGAGGCCTCGACCGCGCGCCCGGACAGGGCGAGCACGTTGCGGCGCACGAGCCTGTCCATCCCGGCGATCCCGATCGCGGAGAGCAGCGCGCCGATCGTGGTGGGAATCAGCGCGACGAGCAGCGCGATCAGGGTGGTCTCGGAGATCGAGGTGCCGGCGAACAGGCCGAACGGGCGCAGGGTGGCGACGACGATCACGAAGATCAGCGTGAGCGCGGCGAGCAGGATGTTCAGGGCGATCTCGTTCGGCGTCTTGCGCCGCTCGGCGCCCTCGACGAGCGCGATCATCCGCTCGAGGAACGACTGGCCGGGCTCCTGGGTGATTTCGACGACGATCCGATCGGAGGTCACGCGCGTGCCGCCGGTGACCGCGCTGCGATCGCCGCCGGACTCGCGGATCACGGGCGCGGACTCGCCGGTGATCGCCGACTCGTCGACGGTCGCGATGCCCTCGATCACGGTGCCGTCGCCGGGGATCAGCTCGCCCGCGGGCACGACCACGACGTCGCCGCGCGTGAGCTCCGAGGCGGCCTTGGTCGAGCCGTCGCGCAGGGTCGCGACCGTCTCCTTGCGCATCGAGCGCAGCGTGTCCGCCTGCGCGCGGCCGCGGCCCTCGGCGAACGCCTCGGCCATGTTCGCGAACACGACCGTCAGCCACAGCCAGATCGCGATCGTGAACGTGTACCAGGCGGGCTCGTGGCCCCCGCCGAGCGGCTTGCCGCCGAACGCCTGGATCAACCAGGTGACGGTCGTGATGACCGAGCCGATCTCGACGACGAACATCACCGGGTTGCGTATCTGCACGCGCGGGTCGAGCTTCCTGAAGCTGTCGAGCAGCGCGCGTGTGACGATGTCGCGCTGGAACAGCGAGATCGCCTGGCGCTCGTTTTTGTGGGTCCCGCCCACCCCGGTTGACATCAGAGGGCCCCTTTCGTGAGGCGGCTCGGCGCGAACATCAGCCTGCGCTCCCCGCGAGACGGTCGAGTGCGAGGTTCAGCTCGAGCACGTTCACTCCCTGCTCGCCGGAGAAGCCGAGCCCGCGCGAGTCGGTGTATCTGGCGATTAGCCCGTCGACGACGCTCAGCGAGAGACCGCGCTTGGCCGCCACACGGTGCGCCTGGATCCACGCGTTCGCCTGCGAGATTTCAGGGTCGAGATTTGACGCGGACGTGTTGACCGCGTCGACCGGGACCTGTCCCACGGTCAGCGAGGCGTCGTAGGGCCTGTTCAGCTCGAGGTATTCCTTGATGTTTTCGGCGTCCCCTTCCTCGGTCGCCTTGTCGTTGGGGCCGCGGTTCGAGAACGTGCTCGCGGCCGCGTCGTACGCGCCGCCTTCGGTCGCCGACGGGCGCGACTGGAAGTAGCGGGGGTCGGCTTCGGTGACGAGTTCCCCTTCCTTTTCCTTCGGCTTGCCGTTCGAGCCGACGACCTGCGCCTTGAAGCTCTGCCCGATGATCTTCGAGCCGGCGAGCTTGCCGTTCACGTAGACCTTCTGCCCGTTGGCGTTGCCCGGGAACGCGACCTGACTGACGCCGGTGATTAGCAGCGGGTAGACGAGCCCGAGCAGGGCCGTGAACACGATGATGGCTATGGCTGATGTGATGACGTCGCGTTTCATTGTTTAGTCATGAGGGGTGAAGGATTGTGATGTGAGGGTCGTGATTGAAATGGGGGGTGGTCGGGAGGGGGGCCTGCCCCCTCCCGCTTAGTACAAATGTCCGGTCAGGCCCTGGACGACCGGTCCGAGCAGCAGGGCGGGGAAGAAGGTCAAAGCGCCGACGAGGATGATCACGCCGATCAGCAGCACGACGAACGTGGGGTTGTCGGTGCGCATCGTGCCGAGGCCCGCGGGCGTCACGCGCTTGCCCGCGAGCGCGCCGGCGACCGCGAGCGCGAACAGGATCGGCGCGTAGCGCGCGAACAGCATGTCGAAGCCGCCGAGCAGGTCGGCGAAGGTGACGCCGTGTGAGCCAAGGTTGCCGGCGTTGGGCTGGATGAAGCCGGTGTAGCCCGCGAACGCCGAGCCGTTGTTGTTGGCTTGAGAGAGGTAGGCGTAGAAGGTCTCCGAGAACCCCTGCGGACCGACCCCGAGTTCGGAGATCGACTTGCGCCCGGCGCTCGAGGCGGTCGCCATCGCCGTGCAGAACAGGGCGGCCAGCGGTGTTATCAGGATGCCGAGGCCGGCGAGCTTGATCTCGCGCGCCTCGAGCTTCTTGCCGAGCCACTCGGGCGTGCGCCCGACCATCAGACCACCGATGAAGACGGCCAAGAGGACGTAGAGGAGCATCGAGTACAACCCGGTGCCGACTCCGCCGAAGATCACCTCGCTGGCGGACAGGTTCGCGAACGGCACCGCGCCGCCGATCCCGGTGAAGGACTCCAGGGCGCTGTTGACCGCGCCGCAGGAGGTGACGGTCGTGACGACGTCGAACAGCGCCGAGCCGGCGATCCCGAAGCGCTGCTCCTTGCCTTCCATGTTGCCGCCGGTCGAGCCGTGGATCACGCCGGTGTGGAGTCCCGCGGCGTGCTGGGCGGGTGAGCCGTGCGCCTCGGCGACATACGCCACGATCACCATCGCGAGGAACAACGCCATCATCGCCGAGTAGATCGCGTAGCCCTGGCGGCGGTTGCCGGTCATGCGTCCGTAGCTGAAAACGAGCGCCGCGGGGATGATCAGCACGAGCAACATCTCGAAGAAATTGGTGAACGCGGTCGGGTTCTCGAACGGGTGCGCCGAGTTGACGTTGAAGAAGCCGCCGCCGTTGGTGCCGAGCAGCTTGATCGCCTCCTGGGAGGCGACCGGGCCCATCGCGATCGTCTGCGTGAGGCCGGTGATCGTGTGCGCGGTCAGGTAGGTGGTGAAATTTTGGATCACCCCCTGTGAGACGAGCACGAGCGCGCCGATCACCGAGAGCGGCGCGAGCACGTACAGGATCGTGCGCACGAGGTCCTGCCAGAAGTTGCCGAGGCTCTTGCCCACCACGCCGTTCCGGCGCGGTGCCGGACTGACGATCCCGCGGATCAGCGCGACCGCGACGACGATCCCGACACCGGCCGACAGCCAGTTCTGGACCGCCAGGCCGAGCATCTGGCTGAGATAGCTCATCGTTGTCTCGCCTGAGTAGAACTGCCAGTTGGTGTTCGTCAGGAACGAGGAGACTGTGTTGAAGGTGACGTTCCAGGGCGCCGAGTGATAGCCGAGCGGGTTCAGCGCGTGGGGCACGTAGAACGCGTCCTGCGTGCGCAGAATCAGGTACAGCAAAAGCCAGCCGGCGAGCGAGAAGATCAGCAGGCTTTTCGCGTAGGACTTCCAGTCCTGCCCGCGCTCGGGGTCGACCCGCAGCGTCCTGTAGAGGATGCGCTCGGGACCGGCGAGCAACGGCGAGAGGAACACGCGCTTGCCGGTGTAAACCTTCGCCATGTAACCGCCCAGCGCGAACGCCGCGGCGGTTAGGACTGCTGCGAACAGGATGATCGTCAGCCAGCCGGCGACGGTCATCTCAGAGGTTCTCCCCGCGGATCAGCGCGTAGAAGAGATAGGCGATCACGAGCACCGCGACGATCAGGCCGAGGAAGTCGGCGCCGCTCATGTGCGCGACGAAGAAGCCGAGGGGAGGCGCAGGACTCATATACGGTCGATCCCCTCGATCATCAGCAGCAGGATCGCGAACGCTGCGATCCCGAGAATGATTGCTACGACGTCCATGACGATGACTATGGAACCGGTCGCGTCACGACTGCATGACGATCACAGTCGCCGGTATAACGATTTCGTTACGGCTCAGACAGCGGTCCAGTGAGCATTACATCCAAATTCTGGGATGAATTTGGATCAATTTGGATCAAGACGGCCTCACGGCCCCCGGGCACGCTCGCGCGTGCACAGGCACGAGGCCTACATCTATCCAGAGAAGCGGTATCCCACGCCGGGATCGGTGACGATGTAGCGCGGCGAGTGGCCTTGGCCAGGCTCGATCTTCGCGCGCAGCCGCGCGATGTGCGTGCGCAGCGCCTGCACGTCGTCGGCATAGCCGGGACCCCACACCTCGGTGAGCAGCACGCGATGGGTCATCAGCCGCCCGCGGTTGCGCGCGAGCACGCGCAGCAGGTCGAACTCGATCGGGGTGAGGTGGATCGACTGCGAGTCGCGGTGCACGGTGCGCGCGGCGAAGTCGAGCTCGAGGCCCTCGACCGCGATCCGCGCCTCCTCACCCGTCGCCGTACCCGCAGCCCGGCGCAGCGCCGCATGCAGCCGCGCGACCAACTCGCGCGCGCCGAACGGCTTGGTTACGTAGTCGTCCGCGCCCGCCTCCAGCGCCCGGACCTTCTGCTCCTCCTCGCCGATCGCCGACAGCACGAGGATCGGCATCTCGCTCCATTCGCGCAGCCGGCGCGTCACCTCGATGCCGTCGCCGTCGGGCAGCACGAGGTCTACGATCGCCGCCTGTGGCGGGCGCACCGCGGCGCGATCGAGCGCCTCGGCGGCGGTCTGCGCCGCGACCATCTCAAAGCCCGCCTCGCGCAGCACGACGCGCAGCGCGCGCACGATCTGCAGCTCGTCGTCGACGACGAGCACGCGCGGCAAGTCAGCGGCCATCGAGGTCGCTCGCCGTGCCGACGTTTCCGCTACCGCCCCGATCGCCGGTCAGGTCCCGATCGCCGGTCAGCGTGTCGACCTCGCGACGGGCGACCCCGGCCGGGGCTTGCTCCGCGTCCCGCGCAACGGAAACGACCGGGTCGAGCGGCAGCTCGAACACGAACGTGGCCCCCTGGCCGGGCAGCGACTCGACGTAGAGCTTGCCACCGTTGGCCTGCACGAAGCCGCGCGCGATCGCGAGGCCGAGCCCCGAGCCGCGGTGGCCGCCGCTCGCGGTGCCGGCACGGTAGAACGGCTCGAACACGCGCTCCAGCTGCAGCGGCGGGATGCCGGGGCCACGGTCGACGATCCGTATGATCACGCGGTCGTTGCCGCCGCCGTGAGTGCGCACCGCGCGGGCACGCACCGACACGGGATGCCCGCCCGAGTGCCGGCGGGCGTTCTCGAGCACGTTCACGAACGCGCGCTCGAGCTGCGCGGGGTCGGCGCGCACGAGCGGCAGGTCGCGGTCGATCGAGAGCGAGTACTCCTCCCCGTTGCCGGCGAGCTCCTCGACGGCGACGGTGAGCACCTCCTCGATCGAGGTCCACTCGCGGTGGGGTTCGGCCACGCCGGCCTCGAGGCGAGACTGGTCGAGCAGGTTCTCCACCAGGCGCGACAGGCGGCGCGTCTCCTGCTGGATCACCGACGCCAGCTCCTCGCGCTCGTGCGCCGAGAGGTCGGGCAGCGCGACCGCCTCGCCGGCGGCGGAGATCGCGGTCAGCGGCGAGCGCAGGTCGTGGGAGACCGCGCGCAGGACCGCGGTCTTGACGACGTCGGCGCGGCGCAGCGACGCCGTCTCGACCACCTCGCCGAGCAGCGCGTCGCGCTCGAGCGCGGCGCTGAGCAGCGCCTCGAGCGCCGGCACGACGCGCTCCTGCAGCCGGCGCAGGCTCGCCTCGGGGGTGTCGGCGCCGACGAGCAGCGTCCCCAGCCGGCGGGTGCCTTCGCGCAGCGGGAACGCGACCCGGCGTTCGTCGCCTTCGACGGCGTCCATCTCGATCGCCGCCGAATGCAGTCCCAGCACGTGCGCGAGCCGCGCCGCGGCCGTCGGCAGCGCCTCGGCCAGGTTGTTGCCACGCAACAGCAGGCGGGCCATCTCGGCGGCGAGATCGGCCTCCCGGCGACGCTCCTCGGCCTCGCGCGTGCGGGCCCGCGTCACCTCGGCGACCGAGCTCGCCAGCGCCGCGGCGACGAGGAACGCGATCAGCGCAACCCAGTTCTCCGAGCTCGAGATCGTGAAGCGCCCGACGGGCGGCAGATGAAAGAAATTGAACGCCGCCGCGCTCAGCACCGCGGTGAGCACGCCCAGCCACGCTCCCCAGACGGCCGATACGACAAGCACCGCGAGCAGGTACACGACGCCCAGCGAGACGACCGGCGCGATCTGCTTCAGCGGGTAGACCAACAGCGTGCACACCGTCACGGCGGCGATCGCCACGAGCAGCCCCACCCGCCGGGACGGCGGCGCGGCGGCCAGCAGAAAGCCAAACGGGCGCATACGGCTTCAGCCTAAGGGTTCACGCCGGCGTGAACCCAAATGGTGAACGGGGCGGGACTCGCGTCCCGCCCCGTTCATGCGCCCTGCTTGGCGACTCCCGGATCACCCGGGCTTCACCGTCTACCGCGCGCCGGAGGATCCGCCGCCGGCGCGCGGTATGTCACAGCGGTCCGCTACCAGCGGTTGCCGCCGGAGTCGTGACCGTGGCCGTGGCCTCCGTGACCGCCGCCATCCTGGCCCTGGCCTCCATGACCGCCGCCTTGGCCTCCGTGACCTTCGCCTTGGCCTCCGTGACCTTCGCCTTGGCCTCCGTGACCTTCACCTTGGCCTCCGTGACCTTCACCGCCCTGGCCTTCCTGGCCTTCCTGGCCTTCGCCGCCCTGATCGCCTTCGCCGCCGCCGCCCGAGACGGGCTCGCCGGTCGTTTCGCTCAGGAACAGCCGGCCGCTTTCGGTACGGAGGTGGCCGAAGTGGAACATGTTTTCCAGGGTGCCCGCTTTGGCATCGAACGAGCCGTCGCCGATCCTCCCGGTGCCCCAGTTGTCCTCGATGAAGCGCAGGATCGAGCTCTGGTCGCTGACCGTGTTGGCGACGTAGTTGTGCTTCGCCCAGGGCGAAACCACCAGCAGCGGCAGGCGCGGACCGTATCCGCAGCGATCCTCATAGCCCCCCGCGGGCGTCCCTTTACCGCATTGGCCGGGGCCGTTCAGCTGGTCGGCCGGCGAGGCCGAGGAGTTGACGATCGGGCCGAGCACGTGGTCGTAGAAGCCGTCGGAGTCGTCGTAGGCGATCACGACGGCGGTGCTCGGCCATTCCGGCGAGCTCTCCAGCTCGTTGATCACGTGCACGATGAACGCCTGCTCGTCGAGCGGGTCGGAGTAGCCGGCGTGGCCGTCCTGGTACTTGGCCGCCTTCAGGAACGACACGGCCGGCAGCCCGTTCATGTGCAGGGCGGTGTAGAACGAGGACAGGTCGTACTGATGGTTGGCCTGGTCGGTGCGGCCGATCATGCTCGGCGAGCTCGGCGGCAGATGGTGCGGGTTGGCCGTCGAGGCGTAGTACTGGAACGGCTCGTGGTGGGGGCTGTAGTCGGGGACGACTTCGCCACCGACGTTCTTGTGACTGGAGCCGCAGACCGCCTTGCCTGCTTTGGTTTCGGTCGGCGCGAACCCACCCTGGAACCAGCCCCAGGTGACGTTCTTGGCGTTGAGCAGATCGCCGACGTTCTTGTTCGACGGGGACATCGCGATCGTCGTCGCGCCCGAGCAGTCGTCATACGCCGGGTCGGCGTCGCCCATATCCGTCCCGTTTTCGGTCACTTCTCCCAGCGACGCGGGGATCGCGCCGTGCGTCTGGCCGGAGACGAGGTTCAGTGCGCCCGGAGTCGAGGGCCCAAACGTGGTGCCGAACGAGTTGTCGCTCATCGCGAAGCTCTGCGCGTAGTTCCACAGCGCCGTGACCGTGTTCCCGTCGTAGTAGCTCATCGGCAGCGCCTTGTTCGCACAGTCGCCGGTGAACTGCGGGAAGCTGTCCATCAGGCCACCGTCGAACGCCTGCTGCTCGGCCGTGTAGTCGTGATCCTGATCGCAGATGATCGGCTCCGAATGGTCGAGACGGAAGGGGTTGTACGGGTTCGGGTTTTCGGTGAGCAGGTTTTCGCTCAGCCCGTTGACGCTGGGCGTGTCCGGCGCGGGCGTGAAGCCGGGCTCGCCGGCCGGGTTGGTCGCGTGGGGGTAGGTGCCGAAGTAGTGATCGAAGGAGACGTTCTCCTGAAAGATCACAACGATGTGCTTGATCGGCGTCGAGGTCACAGGCGACGGATCGGCGTGCGCCGGCACGAGACCGAGCACGCCGGTCGTCGCCATCAGAGCGGCGACCGCAAGAAGTCGAGTGCGCAACGGGGTTCCTCCAGTGTGCGAGTTGAACACGGACCGCCGGCCGAGGTCGGCGGTCCGCCTTGGCGCAATCCTGCGCCTCTCGGGCCGGCGCCGGGTGACCCGGACGTAACCTTGCTGTGACCGTTTCGTGACAGGTTGTGACCGCCTTGTAACCGAACGTGTCCTACCCTTTGCTGATGGCGTATCGCGCACATGTCTGCGCCCTGCTCGTCCTCATTGCGTTTGCCTGTGCCGCGGCCGGAGCGGAGGGCGCCGTCGCGCCGCTGCCGGCCAGCGACTACGGGGTGCGCCCGGCCTGCGGGCCGCCGATCCCCGGCGACGCCGGCTGCCTCGCGCTGCAGCTTGTGCCGGAGACGGGAGCGGCGCGCGCCCACACCCATCCGCTCGCGATGACGCGCGCGGCGCCGATCGAGGCGTCCTCGCCCGTCGAAGGTGGCTTCGGCCTGAGGCCGCAGGACCTGAAGAGCGCTTACTTCCCGAAAGAACAGCCGGAAGCCCCTGCCGCGACGCCGCAGACGATCGCGCTCGTGGACGCCTACGACGATCCCCACGCGGAAGCGGACCTGGCGAAATTCGATGAAGAGTTCGGCCTACCCGCCTGCACCGAAGCCAACGGCTGCTTTCGCAAGGTCAACCAGCTCGGCGCGAAGACACCGCTGCCGTCCTCGAGCGGCGCCGAAGCCAACGGGTGGGCGGTCGAGATCTCGACCGACATCGAGGCCGCGCACAGCGTCTGTGAGAAGAACTGCCAGATCGTGCTCGTAGAGGCCGAAACGCCCGCCTTCACGGACCTCGAGGTGGCCGAGGCGACCGCCGGCAAGTCCGTCGCCAAAGGGGGGCTCGGGGCGAGCGAGATATCGGACTCCTGGGGCGGCTCCGAGCAGGGCGTGAGCACCGCGGAAGACGACGCGAGCGCGTTCAACCAGCCGGGGCTGGTGATCACGGCGGCGGCCGGCGACGACGGCTACCTCGACTGGGACGCGGAAGAAGCCTCCGAACAGGGCTATGCCGACTACCCGGCCACCTCGCCGCACGTGGTCGCCGTCGGCGGCACGCATTTGACGCTGAACGGCGCGAGCGGCGCATGGGAGAGCGAGGCGGTGTGGGACGGGTACGGCGCCACCGGAGGCGGCTGCAGCACGGCGCTCGCCGCGCCGCCGTGGCAGCAGAGCGTGGCGAGCTGGTCGAAAGTCGGCTGCGGCACGAGACGCGCGGTCGCGGACGTGTCCGCCGACGGCGACCCGTACACGGGCATGGCGGTGTACGACTCGACCGGGGAATGCGAAGACGAAGAGGGCGTGAAGGGCCCGTGGTGCACGGTCGGCGGGACGAGCCTCGCCTCGCCGATCGTCGCCGCGATGTTCGCGCTGGCCGGCGGCTCGCACAGCGTCGAATACCCGGCGCGGACGTTGTATGAGAACGAGATCGCAGGGCTCGGCTCGCGGCACGACATCACGACGGGGTCGAACGGCAAGTGCACGAAGGCGTTCCAAGCCAAAGGCCTGTCCGGCTGCACCGCGACGGAAGAGGCGGCCAACTCGAGCTGCTCGACGGAGCTGAGGTGCTTGGCGGGCGCCGGCTACGACGGCCCCAGCGGCGTCGGATCACCCGCTGGGATCGGCGCGTTCCAGCCGGGCGGCGGCGAAGAAGGCAAGCACCAGACCGAAGAAAAGCAGAAGGCCGAAGCAAAGCAGCGGGAAGAAGAAGCAAAGCGCAAGCAGGAAACGGAAGAAGAAGAAAAGCGCGAGGCCGGGGCGGGCGGAGGTGGATCGGGCTCCAGCGAGAGCGGGTCCGGAGGATCGGGGTCGGGTAGCTCCGAAAGCGGGTCCGGCACGAGCGGAGCGGGCGGGACTTCGAGCACGGGCGCGGCGAGCGGCGAAGCGACCACGAGCGGCGCGAGCGGCGCGAGCGGCGGCGGGACCACGAGCGGCGGCGGGACCACGAGCGCCGGCACGACGGGAACTTCCGACGCGACGAGCGAGCTCGTCCCGGTGCTCTCGGGATTGGCGCTGACGCGCAGCGCGATCGCCGTGCTGAGCCACGCGCGGGCACAGGTGACGCGGCTCGCATTCGTGTTCACGCTGAGCGCGCCCGCGCGCGTGCGCGTGACGCTGGCAAAGGAGATCCGCACGCACGGGCGGATCTACTGGCAGACGCTGCCGGACACGGTTGCGATCGCGGCGAGGAAAGGGCGCGACAGCGGACGTCTGAGCGCCCGTGTGGCGCTCGCTCGAGGAGGCTACCGGCTGACGCTCACACCGGCGCGCGGCCTCGCGCGAACGCTCGTCTTCTCGATCGGCTGAGGCTCGCCCTCGAGGGCGGCTGGGTCCAGCAACGCCGAGGCTCGGCGACGCTCAGGCTCATCACCTTCCCGATCGGCTGAGTCCTTTCGACTCCTGCGAGCGCGAGCCGGCGGCCCGCAGCACGCGCTCGCCACGCTCGGTCAGGCGCCAGGCGTTGGGGGCGCCACGCGTCGAGCCCTCGCCCATGTTCGCGATCAGCTCCTCGCTGTGCAGGCGGGCGAGGAGCTTTGAGATCTGGCCCTGATCGACGATGCCGGCCCGTTCGGCGACCTCGCGGTTGCTCGCGCCGGGGTGCTCGCCGATCTCGGTGAGGACGCGCAGCGTGCGGTAGGTGAGCCTGACGCCGGGATCCTCGATCGCGACACCGGGCTGCGCGGACGCCGAGCGCGTGCGTGTGCGGAGCTTCGGGGCGGGACGGCGAAGCTCCCGGCGGGCGACGCTCGACCCGAGGTAGGGCAGCACGACGATGCTCATCAGCGGCCCATATAGCTGCATCAGGGGTTGCCCGTCTCGAGCTTGCAGGCGCGTGTGGACGACCGAGAGCACCGCGCCGACAACCCCCTCGGCGATGACGGCGCTCGGCTGCGCGCGCCCGGCGGGGCTCTCTTTGCGCCCCCGGTCGACCACCTGCCAGAGCTGCTTGAGCACCTCGGCGCGCCGGCGCAGCACCTCGGTCCCCCCGCCGAGCGTGTGGACCACGCACAGGCGCCCGAGAGTCGGCTCGTCTTCGAGGAAGCCCAGGAACTCCGCCAGCGCCACCCTGATCCCGTCGCGCCAGCGCGACTCGGCCGCGAAGGCCGGTGTCATCCGGGCGGCCGCGCGTTCGACGCCGAGGTCGAGCGCGGCGAGCAGGCAGGCTTCGCGGTCGACGAACAGCTCGTAGAAGGTCCTGCGCGAGACGCCGGCGCGGGCGATGATGTGCGTCACGGTGACCGTGCCGATGGGGCCATCTCGTTCGGCGACCTCGTCGGCCAGCGCCTCAAGGATCCTCGTTCGCTGCCTCTCCTCCACGCTCGTGTCGTCCCCTTGTACAAGCTTGATAGTCCCATTAGAGATTATCTTCTTAATGTCTAGTCAGCGCCCCCGCACGGACGCGGCGACGCTCTGCGCAAACGCCGGCGATGGACATCTATCCGCCCGTGTAAAGGGGTTGCGGCGGGGTGGATCGCGTTTGCAAGCCGTCCTGCAGCGGAACCTCCGGCAGGCGCGTGTGGCTAGCTTGGCTGCTTCATGTCCGCCAACCGTCACCGTTCTGTGCGCACAGCCGCCGCCGTCGCGCTGGCCTGCGCCGCGACCGTCGCCGCCGTCTCCGTAGCCGTGGGCTCGAGCTCGGGCACGCTCGAAGGGAGGATCGCCGCGACGCAGGCGCGCGAAGGCGAGCTGAGCGCGGGCATCGGCAACGACACCCACCGGATCGAGGGGTTCCGGGGCAGCATCGACGACCTGCAGACACGGCTGAGCGCGCTCGAATCCTCACTCGCGGTCGAGCGCAGCGTGCTGGCGAGCTTGCGCTCGCAGCTGAGCGCGGCGCGCACGCGGCTGGGCTCGCTACAGGTCCAGCTCGGGCACGACCGTCACGTGCTCGTGGCTCAGGTGATCGCCGCGTACGAGACGCCGCCACCGAACATCGTCTCGGTGATCATGCAGGCCCACGGCTTCGCCGACCTGATCGAGCGGGTCGAGGATCTGAGCGCGATCTCGCGCGAGAACGCTTCGGCGACGGTGCGTGTGGCCGCCGAGCAGAAGGCCGTGACGGTCGAAGCCGCGCGACTGGCAAGGCTCGAGGCGAGCCACGCGCACGAGACGAGCGCGGTGCTGGTGCAGCGCGACGAGGTCTCCCAGCTGCATCTCGCGTTGATCGACCGCCAGCTCGAGTTCGTTCGCGCGCGCGATCGCAAGAGCTCAGAGCTGGGGCCGCTGCAGGAGCACAGGCATTCGCTCGAACACGAGCTGGCGAAGCTCGCGAGCAGCGAACTCGCCGCCAGCGGTGTCGCCTACGCGTATACCGGCCCGGTCGGTGAATTCACGGCCTCGCCGCAGGGCGAATACGGCTTCTTTCAGGGGCCTGGCACGGACTACAGCGTCGGCGAGGAGCCGACGCTGGTGGCCCATCTGAACGCGCTGGGGATCGCGCTGCACCTGCACCTGATCGGCATTTCCGGCTACCGGTCGCCGGAGCACTCGGTCGAGGTCGGCGGCTTCGCCAACGATCCGCACACGCGCGGCGAAGCCTCCGACACGCCCGGCGTCGAGGGTGTCCCGCAGGCGACGCTCGCACGGTTCGGCCTGATCCGCCCGTTCCCGGGCGCGGCCGAGGCGGATCACATACAGCTGCTCGGCAGCAACTACTGAGTAAAGTTCGGTCAGCCGGAGTTCGGTTGGGCGAACTTATGTTAAGATGACGTTCGATGAGGGGGCGGCTTCCTGGATTCGTCGGTCGCGAGACCGAGCTTGCCTGGCTGGGAGACCGGCTGGACGGGGTCGCTCGCTCGGGCGCAGGCCAGATGCTCGCCGTGCGCGGGCGTCGGGGAGTTGGAAAGTCAACGCTCGTCGAAGAGTTCCTGCTGCGCAGGGATCCTCCGCACGCGTTCTTCTCCGCATCCAAGGACCAGCCCTCCCGAGAGGCGTTCACGGGCTTCTTGACCGAGCTGGAGCACAGCACGCTGCCGCTCTCGGCCGAACTCGCGGCCGGCGTGAAGCCGGACAGCTGGGAAGCGGCGCTGCGCCTGCTCGCGACCACCGCCGACTCGAGCCGATCCTCGCCGAGCACGCCGCTGTGTCTCGTGATCGACGAGCTGCCCTGGCTGGCCGAGCAGGAGCCGAGCATCGAAGGGCTGCTGCAGACGATCTGGGATCGGCGGCTGAAACGCCTGCCGATCCTGGTCATCCTAATCGGCTCCGATCTGCACATGATGGAAGCGCTGGAACACTACGATCGGCCGCTGCACGGCCGCGTGCGACCGATGGTGATCGAGCCGCTCGACCCCGCCGAGGTGGCAGAGATGACGGGGGTCGAACCGGCGACCGCGCTCGACGCATACTGCGTCGTTGGCGGCTTCCCGCAGCTTGCTTCCACGTGGCGAGCGAGCGACACCGTGAGCGGTTATCTCCAGCGCGAGCTCGCCGACCCCACCGCGCCCCTGATCGTAACGGGCGAGCGCGTGATCGGCGCCGAGCTACCGCCCCACTCCTCGGCCCGCGCCGTCCTCGCCGCGGTCGGCGCCGGAGAGACCGAGTTCACGAAGGTCCTGGCGCGCTCCGGGATCGGACGCACCAGCCTCAGCCTCGCGTTGAAGACTCTTACGGAGAAGGGGATCATCACTCGTCAGTCCCCGTTCGGCGGCGCCAACGACACCAAGCTGGGCCGCTACACAGTCGCCGACCCGTACCTGCGCTTCTGGCTGCGCTTCCTCGCGCCGAACCTGCCGGTGATCGAACGCCGCCGCGGCGACCTCGTGTGCGAGCGCATCATGGCCGGCTGGAGTACGTTCCGCGGGCACGCGATCGAGCCGATCGTGCGTGCGAGCATCGAGCAGATGCTCCCCAACGCACGTTTCGCCGGCGCGCGCTTCGTTGGCTCCTACTGGACCCGCACCAACCACCCCGAGGTCGACCTGGTCGGCGCCGACCGCGACCGCGAGCCGACGAAAGCCGAGTTCATCGGCTCGATCAAGTGGCGCGACCGCGCCCCGTTCTCCCGTGAGGACTCCGGAGCGCTCGCGACAACCCGCACCCAGGTTCCCCTTACGAGCGCGAGCACCCGGCTTGTCGGAGTCTCCCGCACCGAGTTCGCTCCCCGCGCCCAACTCGACGTCGCGCTCGGCCCCGCGGAGTTGCTGGCAGCTTGGCGGGTCTGACCGTCGGGGCGGGCGATCAATTCCGAGTTAGCAGCCTTCTTCAAACTGCTTCTGTACGGAAATCCCGTACATCGCTGTACTGGATTTCCGTACAGCGGGCCGACGTCACGCGGCGGGCAGCGCGGCAGGCGCGCCGTAGGGCACGAGGCATTCGGGCAGCGCGACGGAGCCGTCGGCGCGCTGGCCGTTCTCGAGTAGGGCGACGAGCGTGCGGCCGACCGCGACGGCGGTGCCGTTGAGCGTGTGCAGGGTTTCGTTGCCATGCTCGCCGCGGGTGCGGATGTTGAGGCGGCGGGCTTGGTAGTCGGTCGTGTTGGAGCAGGACGTCAGCTCGCGGTAGCGCGACTGGCTGGGAAGCCACGCCTCGCAGTCGTACTTCTTCGCGGCCGAGGCGCCGAGGTCGGTGACGGCGATGTTGACGACCCGATAGGGCAGGGAGAGCTCGCCGAGGATCTCCTCCTCGATCGCGAGGATGCGCTCATGCTCGGCGGAGGACTCGGAGGGCGCGACGAAGCTGAACATCTCGACCTTGTCGAACTGGTGCACGCGAAAGATCCCGCGCGTGTCCTTGCCCGCGGCGCCGGCCTCACGGCGAAAGCAGGGCGAGAACCCGGCGTAGCGCAGCGGCAGCCGCTCGAAGTCGAGGATCTCCTCGGCGTGCAGCGAGGCGAGCGCGACCTCGGAGGTGCCGACGAGGTAGAGATCGTCGGCGGGCAGCGAGTAGATCTGCTGCTCGGTGTCGGGCAGGAAGCCGGTGCCGTAGAGCGCCTGCTCGCGCACGAGCACGGGCGGGATCACGGGCTCGAAGCCGTGGGAGCGCAGCTTGTCGAGCACCCAGCGCACGAGCGCAAGCTCGAGGAAGACGAGGTCGCCTTTGAGATAGGCAAAGCGAGACCCGGACAGCCGCGCGGCGCGATCCATGTCGATCCGCTCACCCGCCAGCTCGAGGTGGTCCCGCGGCTCGAACGCGGGCGCAACGATCTCCCCCACCTCGCGCACGAGCTCGTCCTCCGGCCCGGAAGCAGCGGTTGGATCGGGCAGGTTCGGCAGCGGTACGAGCGCCCCCTGAAGCCCCTCTTCGACCGCGGCCAGCTCCCGCTCGAGCTCCTTCGCACGCGCGGCGACCTCACGCATGGCGGCGATCTCCTCCTCGCGCTCGCCCGGGTCGGTCGCCCCCTTGATGCGCGCGTTCGCCGCGTTCTGCTCGGCGCGCAGCCCCTCGAGCTCTGGAATCAGCGCGCGGCGACGCTCATCTAGCTCGATCACCTGATCGAGGCCGCTCGCCACCGCGGCCCCACGCCGCGCAAGCGCCGTGCGCACAAGATCTGGATCTTCACGGATCAGCTTGAGGTCTAGCAAGCCTGTGAGCCTATCCTTCCCCGGTCACCCAAATGAGCCACGTCCCAAACCGTGGTCAGCCAAAGCAGGGTCCGGAATCTCTTGCCGGCCGGCCCGCGAAGCGGGGTATTCCCGGCCGGCAAGAGATTCCCGGAGCCTGCGTCGGCCCTACTAGGCCTCTTAGTCGAGCCTATTTAGTAGAGAGGGTGATGTTCACAGCCGGCACGTGCTGTGCCTGGCGCCCGGAGTACTGCGCCAGGAACGCGGCCACGTCGCGGGCGTCGTCGCCGAGGACGATGTTCTCGGGCATGATCGCGCCGGAGAAGCCGCCGTTGCGGATCGCGTAGAGGACCTGTTCGGTGTCCTCCTTGCGGATGTTGAAGTTCGGCCCGTTCGTGCGCACGCGGTTCTTGATCGAGGAGGCCGAGCCCTCGGCGCCGACGACCGCGAGGGTGTGGCAGCCTGAGCAGTGGTCGCGGAAGAGGACCGCGCCCCGGTAGTAGGGGCTGGTCTTGGCGATCGAGATGGACTGCGAGCCGCAGGCGCCGAAGACGACGGCGCAGGCGAGCAGGATCAGCGTCGTGGCGACGAGCTTCATGCGCCGGGAATATATAGGCCCGCTCAGAGGGGGTGCCTCGTCAGCGGTCGGACCTCGTTCGTGGCCGAGCCGGGCTTCGCCGGTAAAGCGCAGGATCGACGGCACGATCAGAAGCCGTGTGCGGTCGAGGCGGCGCGCAGCGCGAGGAAGACGACGACGAGCGCGGAGAGCGTCATGACACCCATCTCGCGGGCGAGGATCGCCGCGACGACGAGACGCTGCTCGGACTCGGGGAGCGCGCCGACGGCCTGCGCGTCGGGGAGGTCGCGATGGTCGAGGATCGTCTGGGCGGAGGCGACGCGCAGCTGCTCGGCGACGAAGGCGACGGCGAGTGGGAGCAGGGCGTAGAGGTAGAAGAGGTGAGCGCTCGAGTAGTGGCCGGCGGCGGCGAGCGAGCCGACGGCGATCGCGATCGCGAGGGCCGAGCCTTGGCCGACGCGCAGCAGGATCCAGAAGCCGTGGGAGGCTTCGCCGCGGAGCCAGCGGAAGGCGCCGAGCAGGGCCGGGAGCGCGTTGAGGGCGGCGACCGCGAGCGTGCCGGCTACGACCGCGTCGGTCAACGGGCCGGCCTCCGATCGCGCGTGCGCACGCACGCACGCACACGCGCACACGCAACACAACCCTCGGCGAAGGACATTGCACCAGCCGGGCGCGCATCCACGCCAGCCGGCCGCCGCATGCACGCGTCGCCCCCCTCCCGGTCTCTCGCGCGGATTGCCACTATGTAACACCTTGACACAAGCGGTGATATAACAGCCGGCGGTGCTGCGCAGCTATCTCCCGGCGATCGTCTTCCTCTTTCTCGGCGGCGCCGTGGGCGTGGCGTTTGCGGTGCTGAACACGTATATCGGCCCGCGCCGGGCGGCGCGGCACAAGCAGGATCCGTACGAGTGCGGGCTGCCGTCGGAGGTCAGGCAGGGGATGCGGTTCGGGATCAGCTTCTACCTGATGGCGATGCTGTTCATCCTGTTCGACATCGAGGTGGTGTTCCTGTACCCGATCGCGATCGAGCTGCGCGCGTACGGGAGCTATGCGCTGGCCGAGACGATCACGTTCATCGTGCTGCTGTTCGTCGCCCTCGTGTACGTCTGGCGGAGGGGAGCGCTCGAGTGGAGGTAAAACGCGAGCGGCTGGGACCGGCGAGCAAAGGCAAGGACCGGCCGGGCGGACGCGCGGACCTGAGGGTGAGCGGGCTGAACGCGCACCAGCTGCTGCGCGGCGGGGAGATCGAAGGCGCGAACCAGCCGGCGCATTTGGAGGGCGAGGAGCTCGAACGGTACGTGCAGGAGCGCGTGATGACGACGACGGTCGACAAGGCGGTCGCATGGGCGCGGTCGAACTCGTTCTTTCCGCTGGGGTTCGGGTTGGCGTGCTGCGCGATGGAGCAGTTCCAGGCGGCGGGGCCGCGAATGGACATCGCGCGCTTCGGCTGGGAGGCGTTCCGCGCGAGCCCGCGCCAGTCGGACCTGATCATCCTGGCCGGGAGGGTGTCGATCAAGATGGCGCCGATCATCCGCCGGCTGTACGACCAGATGCTCGAGCCGAAGTGGGCGATCTCGATGGGGGCGTGCTGCAGCTCGATGGGCGTGTTCAACAACTACGCGCTCGTGCCGGCGGACAAGTTCATGCCGATCGACGTGCACGTGCCGGGCTGCCCGCCGCGCCCGGAGGCGCTGATGCACGGCGTGCTGAAGCTGCGCAAGCTCGTGCAGGACGACCCGGACGTGGGCTGGCGCGAGCGCTACGACGCGGTCGGGACCGAGGAGCGTCCGCCAGATGCCTGACGCCACGGGCTTGGAGCTGCTAGCCCAGGAGCTGGGGGACGCGGCGATCGAGACCGTGTACTTCCGCGAGCGGGCGAGCATCGTGGTCGATCCGGCGCAGATTCGCGCGGTGCTGCGAGCGCTGCGCGGCAAGGGGTACGGGTTTCTGGCGAGCTTGCACGGCGTCGACCATTACCCGGAGGAGCCCAGGCTGGGCGTGGTGTACGAGCTGCTCGACATGGCCAGGGTCGACCGGGTAGCGGTCAAGCTGCGCGTGCCGATCGACGCACCAAGGGTCGAGTCGGTGACGGCGGATTGGCCGACGGCGAACCATCAGGAGCGCGAGGTGTATGACATGTTCGGGGTTGTGTTCGAGGGCCATCCCGACCTGCGCAGGATCCTGATGCCCGAGGACTACGAGGGCCACCCCCAGCGGCGCGACTTCCCGATCGGCGGGGAACCGGTGATCTTCACGCGCGACGAGACGAAATGGCTGGAGGCGCGCGAATGACCCCGACGATCTCCGAGTACCGCCGACAGGAGGAGAGCATCACGCTCTCCCCGGTCGAGCGTCCGGACGGGTCGGCCGGCGAGGAGTCGAGCGAAGAGCTGCTGACGCTCAACTTCGGGCCGCACCACCCCGCCACGCACGGCGTGCTGCGGCTGCTGGTGACGCTGCAGGGGGAGGTCGTGCGCGACCTCAAACCGATCATCGGCTATGTGCACACGGGGATCGAGAAGACCGCCGAGGACAAGGCCTATTGGAAGGTGATCCCCGTGGTCGAGCGGATGGACTACCTGTCGTACTACTTCAACGCGATGGCCTACTGCGGCGCGGTCGAGACGCTCGTCGAGGTCGAGGTGCCCAAGCGCGCCCAGTACCTGCGCGTGATCCATCTCGAGCTGAACCGGATCGCGTCGCATCTGATCTGGCTCGGGACGAGCGTGCTCGATCTCGGCGCGACGTCGATCTTCCTGTACTGCCTGCGCGAGCGCGAGCTGATCCTCGACCTGTTCGAGATGTCTTCGGGCGCACGCATGCACACGCGCTACTTCCAGGTGGGGGGCGTGATCGAGGACATCCCGACGGGATTCGCGGCGAAGCTGCGCGAGTTCTTGAAGATCATGCCGAAGCGCGCCGACGAGTACGGGGCGATCCTGAACGCGAACGAGATCGTGCTGCAAAGGCTGCGCGGGGTTTGCCCGCTGGACGCGGAGACGCTGCTCGGCCTCGGCGTGACGGGGCCGTTGCTGCGCGCGGCGGGCAACCCGTGGGATTTGCGCAAGGCCGCGCCGTACAGCTCATACGGCGACTTCCAGTTCAAGATCCCGGTGGGCACCGTGGGCGACAACTACGACCGTTTCGCGGTGCGCCTGGCGGAGATCTACGAGTCGGTGAAGATCATCGAACAGGCGCTGGACGGGCTGCCGGAGGGGTCGCACATCACGGAGGACCGCAAGGTCGCGTTGCCGCCGCGGCACGAGCTGGCGACGTCGATGGAGGCGCTGATCCACCATTTCAAGCTCGTCACGGAGGGGTTCCGCGTGCCGCCGGGCGAGGCGTACAACCCGATCGAGTCGCCGCGCGGCGAGCTGGGCTGCTACGTGTGCTCGGACGGCAGCTCGAAGCCCGCAAGGGTGCACATGCGCGATCCGAGCTTCGTCAACCTGCAGGCGCTCGGGCCGATGACGCAGGGCGCCTACATAGCCGACATGATCGCCACCACGGCGATGCTCGACCCGATCTTGGGGGGCATCGACCGATGACACCGACCCCCCGCACGCGCGAGTCCGGCTGGGACGCGCCGGCGAACCTGGAGAAGGACCCGGCGACGGTGCCCGACCCGGCGACGACGCCGGTGCCCGAGGACCTGCGCAGGGAGATCGAGGCGCGCATGGCCCTGTACCCCGACAGTCGCTCGGCGACGTTGCCGGCGCTGGAGGCCGCGCAGCGGGTGCACGGCTGGTGCTCGCCGGAGGCGATCGAGCAGGTCGCGTGCGTGATGGGGCTGACCCCCGCGTACCTGGATGCGGTGGCGACGTTCTACGACATGCTCGAGACCGAGCCGGTGGGACGCCACGCGATCTACGTGTGCACGAACATCTCCTGCTCGCTGTGCGGCGCCGACGAGCTGTACGCGGCCGTGCGCGACGCGGCCGCGGGGGAGCCGCAGGAGTTCAACGTGCGCGCGTTCGAGTGCCTCGGCGCGTGCGACATCGCGCCGATGGCGTCCGTCGACGGCGTGTACATCGGCCCGCTCACGCCCGCGGACGTGCCGCAGCTGCTCGACGACGTGCGCGCGGGACGGGACGTGCTGCCGGACAAGCAGCTCGCGCGCCGCCCGGTCGCCGATCCGCAAGCCGCTCGAAAGGAGCAGGCGCGATGACCGACACGCTGCTGTTCGCCGACATCGACGAGCCGGGGCTGAACACGCTCGAGGTCTACGAACGCCGCGGCGGCTACGACTCGCTGCGCAAGGCCCTCGAGATGACGCCCGAGCAGGTGCTCGAGCAGCTCGAAGCCTCCGGTCTGCGTGGGCGCGGCGGGGCGGGGTTCGCGATGGGCAAGAAGGTCTCGTTCCTGCCGAAGGGCGCGATCGACAAGTACCTCGTGTGCAACGCCGACGAGTCCGAGCCGGGCACGTTCAAGGACCGCGAACTGATGCAGAAGACCCCGCACATGCTGATCGAGGGGCTGATCATCGCCTCCTACGCGGCGGGCACGAGCCGCTCGTTCATCTACATCCGCGGCGAGTACGCGCTGCAGGCCGACATCCTCGACGCCGCGCTGCACGAAGCCACCGCGCAGGGGTACATCGGCGAGGACATCCTCGGCTCCGGGCACTCGCTCTCGCTGGTCGTGCACCGCGGCGCCGGCGCGTACATCTGTGGCGAGGAGACCGGCCTGCTCGACTCGCTCGAGGGCAAGCGCGGCAACCCGCGGCTGAAGCCGCCGTTCCCGGCCAACCAGGGCCTCTACCAAGGGCCGACGCTGATCAACAACGTCGAGACGCTGTCCACCGTCCCCGCGATCGTGAGGATGGGCGGCGCCGAGTACGCGAAGCTCGGCGTCGAGACCTCGACGGGGACGAAGCTCGTGTCGATCTCCGGGCACGTGCAGCGCCCGGGCAACTACGAGATCGAGCTGGGCATCCCCTCGCGCGAGATCGTCTACGGCCTCGCGGGCGGCCCGCCCGAGGGCCGCTCCGTGAAGTGCTGGTTCCCGGGCGGCTCCTCCGCCCCGGTGCTGACGGCCGACGACCTCGACGTCCCCTACGACTTCAACTCGCTCGCGAAGGCCGGCTCGATGCTCGGCTCGGGCGCGATCATCGTCGTCGACGACTCCACCCCGATCATCGATGTGGCGATGAAGGTCGCGAGGTTCTACCGCCACGAGTCCTGCGGCAAGTGCACCCCCTGCCGCGAGGGCACGAACTGGACGGTGAAGATGCTCGAGCGGATCGACTCGGGCGAGGCCACCCCGATGGACCTCGACATCATGGCCTCCGTGCAGGAGCACATCATCGGCAACTGCCTGTGCGTGCTCGGCGACGCGATGGCGATGCCGATCGGCTCGCTGATCGCCAAGTTCCGCCCCGAGTTCGAGGCGCATATAGAGGCGGCCCGAGCCCGCACGGGCATGGGCGAGCTGGCCGGCTCGAACACCGCCCTGGAGGCCCAGGGAGCCCTCGAGCCAAAGGGCGAGCTCGTAGGACAAGGAGTCGGTTCCCAGGCCCCTGGAGCCCACGAGGGCGCCCCGGGCACTCATCGGGGCGGTATCTGATGCCGTGTGACGCCGCGCGCGGCATGAGCAAATCCGAGGCCGTCTGATGCCACGCCCCGAGCAGAAGCTCATCACCTTCACGATCGACGGCCGCGAGGTCCAGGCCCCGGAAAACACGATGCTCGTCGACGCCGCCAAGCACGGCGACGTCGAGATCCCGGTGTTCTGCTACGAGCCCAAGCTCGGCAACCCGGTCGGCGCGTGCCGCATGTGCCTGGTCGAGATCGAGGGCATCCCCAAGCTGCAGACGGGCTGCTCGACCCCGGTCAAGGACGGCATGGTCGTGAACACGCAGTCAGAGCGCGTGAAGACCGCCCAGCAGGCGGTCGTCGAGTTCCTGCTGATCAACCACCCGCTCGACTGCCCCGTGTGCGACAAGGGCGGCGAGTGCCCGCTGCAGGACATCACCTTCGGCTGGGGCGCCGGCACTTCGCGCTTCATCGAGCCCAAGCGCCACTTCGTCAAGCCGCTCGCGCTCTCCCCCACGATCGCGATCGACCGCGAGCGCTGCATCCTCTGCTACCGCTGCGTGCGCTTCTCCCAGGAGATCTCCGAAGACAACCAGCTCGTGCTGCTCGAGCGCGGCGCGCACTCCTACGTCTCGACGTTCGACGGTCACCCGTACGTGGCGCCGTTCAGCGGCAACATCGTCGAGCTGTGCCCCGTCGGCGCGCTGACCTCGCGCGCCTACCGCTTCCGCGCGCGGCCGTGGGACGTGGAGGACTCAGGGTCGGTCTGCACGCTGTGCCCGGCGCAGTGCAACGTCTCGCTTACGGTGCGCGACGAACGCGCGCAGCGCGTGCTCGGCCGCGACAATCCCGCGGTCGACGACGGCTGGCTGTGCGACCGCGGCCGCTTCGCCTACCCCACGCTCGGCGGCGGCGTGCCCGCGATCAACGGCTCCTCCGGTCCCGCGCACCCGGCGGACCGTGTGACCGAGCCGATGGTCCGCGACGGCGGCGAGCTGCGCCCCGTCTCCTGGGAGCGCGCCCTGCAGGAGGCGGCCGCCGGGCTGAAGCGCGCCAAACAGCGCACGGGCGCGATCGTCGGCGGCCAGGCAACGAACGAGGAGGGGTTGCTGCTCGCGCGCCTGATGCGCGAGGGCCTCTCCTCCCCCCACCTCGACTCGCGCGCGGCCGGCACGCTGCCGCTCGAGCTGCACCGCGCGCTGAACGATCCGGCGCTGCAGGCGAAGGTGACGGACCTCGAGTTCGCTCATGCCGTACTCGTGCTCGACTGCGACCCGATCACAGACGCGCCGATCCTCGACCTGCGCCTGCGCAAGGGCGCGCGCCGCAACTCCGTGAAGCTCGTCGCCGCCACCGCCGCCGAGCTGCTCGCAGATGAGCGCGTCCGCGAGCTCGTCGCGCAGCTGAACGACGCGGGCGAGGAGGTCGTGATCCTGTGGCACGAGCGTCTCACCGCCGGCCCCGACGGCGCGGCGGCCGCCCGGGCGCTGCTCGACCTCGCGCAGACGCTGTCTCTGGCCTCGGTCGACGGCGCGGGCCTGCTGGAAATCCCGTCCGGCTCGAACGGGCGCGGCCTGCGCGAGGCGGGCGTGCTCCCGAACGGCGGGCCCGGACTCTGCGTGCCGGCTGCTTTGACCGGCGCCGACAACGCTGTCGAGGTAACAGGCGACAGTGTCTCCCCCCAAAACACCGCGCTCGATGCGAGCGGGATCGCTCAGGGGCTCGCCGACGGCGAGCTGGCGGCCGTGTACCTGCTGCAGTCCGACCCGCTGCTCGACCTGCCCGAGCCGGAGCTGTGGGACCGCGCGCTCGAGCGCGCGAGCATGGTGATCGCGCACGCGACGTTCCTCACGAGCGGCGTTCGCGCGCACGCGAACGTGGTCTTCCCGGCCGAGAGCTACGGCGAGAAGGAGGGCACGGTCGTCCACCCCGACGGCCGCCTGCAGCGTCTGCGCCAGGCGATCGCGCACCCGGGCTCGACGCGCGCCGGCTGGAGCGTGCTCGTGGATGTCGCCGCGCGCCTGCACCTCGACCTGGGCGTGCTCACGCCGAGCATGGCCTCACAACAACTGTTCGACGCGGTGCCGTTCTACGCGGGGTTGACGCTCGAGGAGATCGGCGGTCGCGGCGTGCGCTGGCAAGAGCGCGATGCGGCGGGCGCGCATCCGACCGCGGAGCGCGTATGACCCTTGCTATGCGACCCCGAGCCCTCGCCGATGTATGTAATGCTCCGTGGAGACCGTATAGCCATGGTTATACGATCTCCACGGAATACAACACTTCACGGAAACCGCCCAGCCAAGACTCCGCGCGGCCCACGACGTGGAGAGCATCGGCGTGACGACGACGACGCTCGCCACCGTCGGCTTCTACGAGGCCTGGTGGATCCAGATCCTCAAGGCGCTGATCATCTTCGCCGTCGGCCTGCAGCTCGTGCCGGTCGTGCTGCTCGCCGAGCGCAAGGTGCTCGGGCGCTTCCAGTCGCGCTACGGCCCCAACCGCGTCGGGCCCTACGGCGCGCTGCAGCCGCTCGCCGACATCCTCAAGCTGCTCACCAAGGAGCAGTTTCGCCCGCGCACCTCGATCGGGTTCCTGTTCGCCGTCGCCCCGCTGATCTCGATCGTCACGGCCGTCGCGGCGTTCGGGCTGATCCCGTTCGGCAACGTCCAGCACATCTTCGGCACGCGCGTCGGCCTCTACGGCGTCGACGTCTCGATCGGGCCGCTCTACCTGTTCGCGTTCGGCGCCGTCGCCTTCTACGGGATCATGCTCGGCGGCTGGTCCTCGGGCTCGAAGTACTCGTTCCTCGGCGCGATGCGCGGCGCGGCGCAGCTGATCTCCTACGAGGTCTCCCAGGGGCTCGCGCTCGTCGGCGTGATCATGACCGCGCAGACGCTCTCCCTCACCGGCATCGTCACCGCCCAGAAAGGCATGTGGTACATCGTCCCCCAGTTCTTCGGCTTCCTGATCTTCCTCACCGCGAGCTTCGCCGAGACCAACCGCGCGCCGTTCGACCTGGTCGAGGCCGACGCCGAGCTCGTCGGCGGCTACAACACCGAGTACGGTGGCGGGCGCTTCGCCTCCTACTACTTCGCCGAGTACCTCAACGTGCTCGTCGTCTCCGGCATCGTCACGACCGTGTTCCTCGGCGGCTGGCTTTTGCCGTTCGGCATCCACCCCCCGGGCTTCCTCGACCCGTTCGTCGTGCTGTTCAAGATGTCGCTCGTCACCTTCCTGTTCATCTGGGTCCGCGCCACCCTGCCGCGGTTGCGCTACGACCAGCTGATGAGCTTCGGCTGGAAGATCCTCCTTCCCCTGGCCACCCTCAACGCGCTAGTCACCGCCATCGTCGTGGTGGCGGTCAACTGACATGGCCCCCGACGCCCCTCCACCACCGGACCCCGCCGCGCCGATCGCCGGCGCCACGCCACCGCCCGCCGACGCAGGCGCCGCCCCCCAAGGCCCTCCGCCGCCCGCCGACGCAGGCGCCCAAGACCCTCCGCCGCCCGCCTCCACCGGGCCGATCGCGATCGTCGCCTGGAGTCCCGGCGAGGACGTGATCGAGGTCCAGCGCGCTCCCGCGCCGGGTGCCGCGCGCGGCACCTGGCGCACGTTCCGCGAGACCGTGCGCGGGCTGATGACGACCTTCGGGCGGCTCAGAGAACCGGTCGTCACGCTCGAATACCCCGAGGAGAAGACACCCGTCTACCCGCGCTTCCGCGGCCGTCACAAGCTCCACCGCTTCGAGGACTCCCACCTCGAGAAGTGCGTCGGCTGCTCGCTCTGCGCGGCGGCCTGCCCGGCCGACTGCATCCGCGTGGTCGCCGCCGAGAACACGCCCGAGCACCGCGTCTCCGCCGGCGAGCGCTACGCCGCCGTGTATGAGATCAACCTGTCGCGCTGCATCTTCTGCGGCTACTGCGAGGTCGCCTGCCCGTTCGACGCGATCACGATGGGCCACGACTACGAGCTCTCCGACTACGACCGTACGGACCTGATCTTCACCAAGGAGATGCTCCTCGCCGAGCCGCTCGAGCGCACGCCGCTGAGGAACGAGGGCGAGTAGCGATGAGCGGGCGAGGAGCGAGAGCGGTGGGGGTTGGAGCAACGATAAAAAGCGTTGCCGCGCGCGCGCGCGCGTCGCAACCGAAAACGATGGGGGCGCCAGGGCGATGAGCGCGGTCCTGTTCTTCATCGCGGCGATCGGCGTGATCGCGGGCGCCGTCGGCGTCGTCGTCCTGCGCGACGCCTTCTACAGCGTGCTCGCGCTCGTCGGCCACCTGCTCTCGCTGGCCGTGCTGTTCCTGCTGCTGCGCTCGGAGTTCGTCGCCGCCGTGCAGGTCGTCGTCTACGCCGGCGCGGTGATGGTGCTGTACGTGTTCGTCGTCGCCTACGTCGGCGGCGAGGGCGACACGATCGGCGAGCGGCTGCGCGGCGCCGGCTCGGTCGGATCGGGGCTGCGCGCCGGCGGGACGATCCTCGGCGGCGCGCTGCTCGTCGAGCTCCTGATCGCGCTGCTCGGCACCGGCCTCGAGGCCGTCGACGGCTACGGCGCCGGCTATGCGCCAGGCCCGCAGGCGTTCGGCACCCCCGCCTACATCGGCAAGCTGCTGCTCACGCGCTTCCTGCTCGCGTTCGAGGTCGCCTCCTTCCTGCTCTTGATCGCCGCCGTCGGCGGGGTCGTGCTCGCCCGCCGCCGCGCCGGCCTCGAGGATGGCGACGGCACGCCGAAGCCGCTCGTGCTGACGCCGCTCGACCTGATCCGCCCCGCCGGCACCGGCACCACCGCCGAGGGCGTGGGCAGAAGGCCATGACAACGTTCGCGCGCACACAAACGGAGGTCGCGAGCAGGCCATGAGCATCGCCTGGTACCTCGCCGTGTCGGCGATCGTGTTCACGCTCGGCGCGGTCGGCGTGATGACGCGCCGCAACCCGCTCGTCGTGCTGCTCTGCCTCGAGCTGATGCTGAACGGCGCGAACCTCGCGCTGATCGCGTTCTCGCGCATGTGGGGCAACGGCGACGGGCAGATCCTCGCGATCGTCGTGATGACCGTCGCCGCCTGCGAGGTCTGCATCGGGCTGGGCATGATCGTCGCGATCTACCGCCGCCACCTCCCGATCGACGTGGACGAGCTCCGGGAGCTACAGGGATGAGGACCGGAGGTCCGATCACGACGGCCCGGAAGGCCGTCGTCCCCGTCAACGGCGCCGACAGGACGGAGGCACGAGCATGACTGCCACGACCTACGGCTGGCTCGTGCTGCTGTTTCCGCTGCTCGGCACGCTCGTCATCGGGCTGGGCTTCCGCTCGCTGCCCGGCCGCTACGCGGGCTGGGTCGGCACCGGCGCGATCTTTCTGGCGTTCCTCGCCGCGCTCGGCGCGCTGATCGCGCTGCAGGGCCACGCGCCCGCGCACCGCCAGCTCGTCTCCTCGCTGTGGAACTACGCCTCCACCGTGGGGATCGACGCGCAGCTGTCGATCCTGGTCGACCCGCTGTCGGTGTTCATGATCCTGATCGTCACCGGCGTCTCCACGCTGATCCACCTCTACTCGACCGCCTACCTCGACGAGGACCGCGGCTTCGCGCGCTACTTCGCCTATCTCAACTTCTTCGTCTTCTCGATGCTGCTGCTCGTGCTCGCCGGCAACTTCCTGCTGCTGATCGTCGGCTGGGCGTTCGTCGGCGCCGCCTCCTACCTGCTGATCTCCTTCTGGTATCGGCGCACGACCGCCACGCAGGCAGGGATCAAGGCGTTCGTGATCAACGTCGTCGGCGACGTCGGGCTCGTGCTCGGCACGTACTTCATCTTCAAGCACACCCACACGCTCGACTTCCTGCGCACGTTCCACGCGGTCGGCGCAGGCGCGTTCGGCCACGCCGCCGGCGGCCGCGCGGACGGCAGCGGCGACCTGACCGCCGGCTGCCTGCTGCTGCTCGTCGGCGCGTTCGCCAAGTCCGCGCAGATTCCGCTGCACACGTGGCTGCCCGACGCGATGGAGGGCCCCACCCCGGTCAGCGCGCTGATCCACGCGGCGACGATGGTCACCGCCGGCGTGTACCTGATCGCGCGCATGCACCCGCTGTTCGAGCTCGCGCCCGCCGCGCAGGACGTCGGCGCCGGGATCGGCGCGCTGACGCTGCTCGTCGCCGGCACGATCGCGGTCACGCAGACCGACATCAAGCGCGTGATCGCCTACTCCACCATGTCGCAGATCGGCTACATGATCATGGGCGTCTCCGTCGGCGCCTACGCCGCCGGGCTGTTCCACCTGATGACGCATGCGTTCTTCAAGGCGCTGCTGTTCATGGCCGCGGGCTCGATCATCGGCGCGATGGGAGGCGAGCAGTCGCTCGAGAAGATGGGCGGCTTTCGCAAGGCGATGCCGTTCACCTACGGCTGCTTCATCGTCGGCGGCCTCGCGCTGTCGGGGATCCCGCCGTTCTCGGGCTTCTTCTCCAAGGACGAGATCCTGCTCGACACGGGCGAGCTCGGCGGCTGGCACTGGGCGCTGTACGTGGTCGGCTACCTCGGCGCGTTCCTCACCGCGGTTTACACCTTCCGCATGATCTTCCGCGCCTTCCACGGCGAGCCCGTGGCGGAGGCGCGCGAGCTCGAAAGCGGGCACCTGCACCATGCCGAGGTGCCGCGAAACCCCGCCAACGGCGAGCAGGAGGACACCGACGTCGGCTTCCCCGGCCCGCACCACACGATCGCCGAGCGCGCCCTGCCGATGCGGGTGGCGATGGGGCTGCTGGCGGTCGGCGCGATCGGCGCGGGCCTATTGCAGATCCCGAAGGTGGACTTCGTGATCGACGACTTCCTGCGCCCGAGCTTCGCCGGCTCGGCGCTGTATGAACCGCACACCAAGAACGGGCTGCTCGTCCTCGGCCTGATCCTCGGCACGCTCGTCGGCCTCGCCGGCATCGCCGTCGCCTACCGCATCTGGGTCAAGCAGCCGCGGATCGCGGTGGACGCGCGCGCGCGCCTGCGCCCGCTGTATGAGCTGTTCGTGCACAAGTGGTACTTCGACGAGGCGATCGCGCTGCTCGTCGTCCGCCCCGCCGCCGCCGCGGGCCGCTTCGCGCAGAGCACGTTCGAGCGCGTGTTCGTCGAGGACACGCTGATCGGCGGGACCACCGGGCTCGTGCGCGCCGGCTCGGCCGCCGTGCGCGCCGCGCAGAGCGGCTTCGTGCGCTACTACGCCGCGCTGCTCGTGCTCGGCGTCACCGCCGTGAGCTTCTACTTCCTCTTGCAGTCATGACCCCGCGGACCGAGCCGATGACACCCTCCCACTTCCCCCCCCAGCGGAGCTAGCCGATGGGGCTCTCGATCCTCGTCTGGCTGCCCGCCGCGTGCGGGATGCTCGGCGCGATCCTGTGCACGCTCGCAGGCCGCTCCCATGCGTCCTCGTCGCAGACATTTGTCGTAGACTCTGAGCCTTCCGCCGCGTCCTTACCCCCACGGGGCGCGGCGGATTCCTCGCGGTCGGAGGGGTCTTCGCGCATCCCCGGCGCGCTCGCGCTCGCCGGCTCGGTGCTCGCGCTGGCGCTCGCGATCGGCTACATCGCCGACTACAAATCCGGCGGCGGGCTGCAACATGTCACCGACGTCGTCTGGATCTCCTCGCTCGGCATCCACTACAAGCTCGCGATCACCGGGCTGAACGTGTTCCTTGTCGGGCTCACCACGCTGCTGTTCGCGGCCGCCGCGCTCGCCGCCAACTTTCGCGACGAGCGCTCGCGCCCGGCCAACCCGCGGCTGTTCTGGCTGTTCTTCATGCTCGCCGAGTCCGCCGTCCTCGGCGCGTTCCTCGCCCAGGACCTCGCGCTGTTCGTCGCCTTCTTCGACCTGATGCTGATTCCCTTCTACTTCCTCACGGGGATCGATTGGGACCCCGTCCATCCTCGCGGCACGCGCGAGGAGCGCGTCAAAGCGACGATCAAGCTCGTGATCTACACGCTCGTCGGCTCGCTGCTGATGCTCGCCGCGGCGATCGCCACCGGCGTGCTCGCCGCACAGCAGGGCGGCGGACACATCACGTTCGTGCTCTCCTCCCTGCAGGGCCTCCCGTTGAGCCGCGGCTCGCAGGAGTGGATATTCCTGTTCTTCGCCGCCGCCTTTCTCGTGAAGATGCCCGCCTTCCCGCTGCACGGCTGGATGCCCGACGGCTACCGCGCGATGCCGATCGAGGTGCTGATGGTCTTCTCCGGGGTGCTCTCCAAGGTCGGCGCCTACGGCTTCCTCGCGATCGTGCTGCCGCTGTTCCCGCAGGGCGCGGCGCACTTCCAGACGCTGATGCTGCTGATCGCGCTCGCCTCGATCGTCTACGGCTCGGCGGTCGCGTTCACGCAGACCGACGCGCGGCTGATCGCCGGGTACTCCTCGGTCGCACAGCTCGGCTTCATCACGCTCGGCATCTTCGCGCTGAACCCGCAGGGCGCCCAGGGCGCGCTCTTGCAGATGGTCAACCACGGGCTGGTCGTCGCGCCGCTGCTGTTCATCGTGATGCTCCTCTCCAAGCGCGCCGGGGGCTCCGAGGACGTGCGCGCGATGGGCGGCATCGCGTTCCGCGCGCCGGTGCTCGCCTCGCTGTTCCTGATCGTCGCGCTCGCCACGCTCGCGATCCCCGGCTCGTCGAACTTCGTCGGCGAGTTCCTGATCCTGCTCGGCGTCTTCAAAGCCAAGCTCGTGATCGCTGTGATCGCCTTCAGCGGCGTGGTGATGGCGAGCGTTTACGCGCTGCGGCTGTTCATCCGCGCGATGCACAACCGCGTCGGCTCCGCGGTCGACTCACGCGAGATCTCGGTCCGCGACGGTGCCGTGCTCGTGCCGCTGATCGCGGTGATCGTGTTCCTCGCGCTCTACCCCCAGTTCGCGCTGCACCGCAGCGAAGGCTCGGTCAAGAGCGCCGTGTTCCCCGCGCAGGCGTTCGCGGCCAATCCGCACGCCCAACTCCATTACTTCGCCGGTCCGGCCGATACGGCCGCACTCGGCGCGCCCTCGGAAGGTGCTGCGCGATGAGCCGCGTGCCCCTCTTCTCCCCCGCGATCGCGACCGCCCACCTGAAAGGCCCGCACGTCGACTTCGCCGGCCTGTCGCCGCTGATCGCGCTGCTCGGCGGCGCGGCGATCGTGCTGCTCGTCGGCCTGCTCGGCGCGCGCTGGATCCGCGCGCAGGCGGTGCCCGTGCTCACGCTCGTCGTGCTCGGCGCGGCGCTCGGCCTCACGATCTGGCAGTGGGATAACGCGCAGAAGTCGATCGTCTCCGGCGCGCTGCGGATCGACTCGCTCGCGCTCGTGCTGAACGTCGTGCTGATCGCCGGCGGCGCCTGTGCGGTGCTGCTCGCGTGGCGCTCACTCGCGGCGCGCGAATCGGGCCATGGCGAGTTCTACGCGCTGCTGCTCAGCTCGATCGGCGGGATGTCGCTGCTCGCGAGCGCGCAGAACACGGTCGCGCTGTTCGTCGGCCTCGAGCTCCTGTCGATCCCGCTGTACGTGCTGTGCGCCACGGAGATGCGCCGCGAGCAATCGCTCGAGTCCGGCTTGAAGTACCTGATCGTCGGCTCGGTCGGCTCGGCCACGCTGCTGTACGGGCTCGCGATGATCTATGGCGCGACCGGCGCGACCGACTTCTCAGGCATAGCGACCGCGCTCTCGAGCAACGGCCTCGCAACCGACCCGCTGACACTGACCGGGATCGCGCTGTGCGTCGCCGGCCTCTGCTTCAAGGCGTCCGTGGCGCCGTTCCACCAGTGGACGCCCGACGTCTACGAGGGCGCGCCGACGCCGGTGACAGCGTTCATGGCGGTCGCCACGAAGGTCGCCGCGCTGGGGGTGTTCCTGCGCCTGTTCGACGTCGCCCTGATCGAAGCGCACGCGAGCTGGGGCCCGGCGGTCGCGGTGCTCGCGGCGATCACGATCCTCGTCGGCAACGTCGGCGCGCTCAGCCAGTCCTCGCTGAAGCGGATGCTCGCCTACTCCTCCGTGGCCCAGGCCGGCTACATGCTCGCGGGCGTCGTCGTCGCCACCGCGCTCGGCGTGCAGGCGACCGTGCTCTACCTCGCGGTGTACGTCCTCATGAACATGGCCGCCTTCGCGGTGATCGTCGCGCGCGAGCGGGAAACCGAGCTGGGTGACTCGATCGAGGCGCTGCGCGGCCTCGGCCGCGAGCGCCCGTATCTCGCCTGGCCGATGACGATCTCGATGCTCGCCCTCGCCGGCATCCCCGCGACCGCCGGCTTCATCGGCAAGTTCTACCTGATCGACGCCGCCGTCTCCGGCGGCTACACCTGGCTGGGCGTCGCGATCGTGATCGGCTCGATGATCTCGCTCGGCTACTACCTGCCGGTGATCGCCGCGATGTGGATGCGCGAGGCGCCGGCCGGCGAGGGACTCCCCAGCCCGTCGGATCCCTTCGCCAGCGCGCCCGAGCCTCCCGGGGGCGCGCTGCCGGTATTGGCCGGTGGCTCGCCCGAGCTCGACGAGCAGGCACTCACGAGCGGCCGCCAGCCCGAGGTGGTCCTCGTGGCGGTGCTCGCGGGCGCGGCCACGCTCTTCTTCGGCGTCATTCCCCAGCCGCTGTTCAACCTCGTCCACGGGGTCGGCAGCGCGCTCGGGCTGCTCTGATCGAGGCCTACGCCCCGAGCGAGGCTTCCGCGGCCGCCTCGGCGTCGGTGAGCTGGCGCTCCACGAGGTCCAGCCCGGCGTCCCAGAAGCCCGGGTCGGAGAGGTCGATGCCGACGATCTTGCCCAGCTCCTCCGGAGAGCGCGAGCCGCCCGCGGCGAGCAGCTCCAGATAGCGCGGCACGAGCTCCGCGCCGGTCTGCTCGTAGCGCTCGTACACCGACAACGCGAGCAGCTGCCCGTAGGCGTAGGCGTAGACGTAGCCGGGACTGCCGATGAAGTGCGGGATGTATGACCACCAGCTGCGGTAGCCCTCGGTCAGCTCGACCGAGTCGCCGAACAGCTCCTCCTGGCTCTCGAGCCACAGCTCGCCAAAACGCTCGACCGACAGCTCGCCCTGCTCGCGCCTCGCGGTGTGCACGAGGTCCTCGAAACGGTTCATCGCGACCTGGCGAAAGACCGTGGCGATCGTGTCCTCGAGGTTCTCCGCCAGCAGCGCGAGGCGCGAGGCGGGCGTCGAGTCCTGCTCGAGCAGCCGCCCGAAGACGACCGTCTCGCCGAACACCGACGCGGTCTCGGCGAGCGTCAGCGGCGTGCCTTGATGGAAGATGCCCTGACGGGCCGCGAGCGCGAAATGGACGCCGTGCCCCAGCTCGTGGGCGAGCGTGAGCACGTCGCGCCGGCGCGAGGTGAAGTTCAGGAGCACGTACGGGAAGACCGACGGCACCGCCGAGGCGCAGAAGGCGCCGCCGCGCTTGCCCGGGCGCACCGGCGCGTCGATCCGGCGCTCGTCGAAGAACCGCTTCGCCACCGCCCCCAGCTCCGGCGAGAACGAGGAGTAGCAGTCGAGCACGATCTCGCGCGCCTCAGCGAACGTGAAGCTGACCTGGTCCTCGGTCACGGGCGCCATTCGGTCGTAGTCGGCCAACCGCTCCACCCCGAGCAGCTTCGCCTTCAGGCGATACCAGCGGCGCGGGATCTCATAGCGCGCGCGAACCGCCTCGATCAGCGCCTGCACCGACTCGTCGCTCGCCTCGTTCGCGAGGTTGCGCGCCGCCAGCCAGCTCGGGTAGCGGCGCAGGCGGTCGTCGGTCGCCTTGTCGGCGAGCAGCGTGTTGAACAGGAACGCGCGCGTGCGCAGCCCCGGCGCGAGCGCCGCGGTCACGGCCTCGGCGGTGGTCCGTCGCACGTTGCGGTCGGGCAGCGCCAAGCGGCTGAGCGCGACGTCGAGCGGGGCCTTCTCGCCGTCTGCCGCATCTGCCTCTACGCCGCCTGCACCTGTGCCCGGAAGGGTGACCTCGATCGCCGAGGTGAGCTCCTCGAACAGCCGCGTCCACGCGCCCGCGCCCGTGAGCGCCTTCTCGGTGAGGACCTTCTCCTCGGGCTCTGACAGCAGATGCTCGCGGTAGCGGCGCGCGCTGCGCAGGTGGTGGCGGCAGAAGTCGAGCCACTCGCCGGCCAGCAGCTCCTCGACGCGCTCGTCGGACAGCGCCGCCCACTCCAGCTCGAAGAACACCAGCACCGTCCCGATCGCCGTCTCCTGCTCCTGCACCTTCTGCAGCAGCGCGCCGTTTGCCGGATCGGCGGTGTCGGTCGAGAAGCGCAGCGCCGCGTAGTAGCCGGCACGGCCGAGCAGGTCCGAGATCGCGCCCAGCTCCTCCATCGCCGCCGCCAGGCCCCCGCTGTCGAGATCGTCGAGCTTGCCGGCGTAGCGAGCCGCGAACGCCTTTGCGCGCGCGAGCGCGTCGGCCAGCCTGCGCTCGACTCCCTCCGTACCTTCACCGTCGAGGAGCGGCTCGAGATCCCAGGCGGTCTGCTGTAGCTCTGGGTCCTCGGCGGGTGCGGCGGCGGCCATCTGCTCGGCAGCTTACTCAGCTACTCGCTCGCGAGCGCCTGCAGCAGGTCCAGGCGCGCGGCGCGGCGCGCCGGCAGCTGCGCCGCGAGCACTCCGGCGATGCCGGCGGCGATCAGCAGCACGATCAGCGTCCCGACCGGTACCGACAGCACGTATCCGGCGCTCGAGAGCGTGAGCTTCGTGACCAGGATCGCACCGATGACGCCGATGACGAGCCCCAGCACGCCGCCGATCAGCGCCGTGATCAGCGACTCGTAGCGGATCATCTGGCGGACCTGCCGGCGTGAGGTGCCGATCGCGCGCATCATTCCCAGCTCGCGGGTGCGCTCGTAGATCGAGAGGATCAGCGTGTTGACGATCCCGAACAGCGAGACGATCACCGACAGCGCCAGCAGCACATACACGAGCAGCAGCAGCTTGTTGACCTTCTTGCGCTGTTCGTGGGTGAACTGCGCCGCTGTCTGCGATCGTGCCTGCGGGAAGTTGTGTCGCAGCAGCGCATCGATCGAGCCGCGCACCTGCGTTTCGTTCGCGCCCGCGGCGTAGGCGACGAAATCGACCCCGTCTTCGCGCTGCCCGAACTGTGAGAGCGCCGGCCCCCGGGAGATCGTGAGGTTGGACAGCAGCCCGACCACTTCTTCTTTGGCGATGCCGCGCACCGTCAGGGTCACTTCGCGGCTGGTCGGGGTCAGTACCGACAGCCGCCGCCCAACCTTCAGCTTGTGGGCGGTGGCGAACTTCTTGGAGAGGATCACGCCTTCCTGCCCAAGCGAGGCGAGCGTCGCCCGCGAGCCTTGCTGCCATTCGACCTTGTACATCTTGCTGAAGGATTCCGGTTCGATCGCGGTCAAGCGGCCGTCTTCTTCAAGCACGGGGGAGTGCGGCTTCGATGGATCCCGCACGGTGCCTTGGGTGAAGGCGATCGCCGTGACCGTGCCGACGCCCTGAATCCGCCTGATCGCCGGCGCGATCGCGCCGGGGATGCCTCCCCCACCCTGTGCCTGCGTGTTCTCGATGATCAGGTTGCCTGCGAACGAGCGGTGGACGGCGTTGTCGATCGTTGCCTCCGTGCTCGAGGCCAGCACCGAGATGAAGGCGACGAGCGCGATCCCGATGGTCAGCGCGAGCGCGGTGACCATCGTGCGCCCGGGTTGGCGCCTGGCGTTCTCGCGCGCGAGGCGCCCGGTGATGCCCCGCCAGCTGACGAGCGTGCCGATCGCGCCTGCCAGCGCCGGCACGACCCTGTAGCGGCGGGGAGGGCGCTCGCCTCCGCGGCGCAGCCGTGCGAACAACCGTCCGGCGCGGAGCGCCCATACGACCAGCAGCACGATCCCCACGCCGTGGCCGATCGTCGCGCTGATCACGATCACGATCACCAGCAGAATCGCGAAGCGCACGATCAGCGTGCGCCGGGTCGGCAGCGGCCGCGGCGGGATCACGGCGCCCTCGCGCATCGCCGCCACCGGCGGCACGCGCATCGAGCGCAGTGCCGGGGGCAGCCCGGCGAGCACGGTGACGACGATGCCGACCGCCAGCGAGACGATCACGGTGCGTGCCTCGAGCACGGTGCCGTTGTCGGGAAGATCGGCGCCGAGCGCCTTGAACAGCCCGTTTAGCGCAGGCGCCAGCAGGATGCCTCCGAACAGCCCGAGGACAGCGCCGCCGACGCCGAGCAGGAGGCCTTCCTCGACGACCGAGCGCATGATCTGCCGGCGCGAGGCGCCGAGCGTACGCAGCAGGCCCAGCTCGCGCGTGCGCTGGGCGACGGTGATCGAGAAGGTGTTGAAGATGATGAACGCGCCGACGACGAGCGCGATGTAGGCGAACACCAGCAGGAACGTGCGCAGGCCGCCGAGATTTTCTTCGAGTTCCGCGGTCTCGTTGGCCGCTTCCTGAGCGCCCGTGCGCACCGTCAGCGTGCTCGGCAGGACCGCGCGGACGCGCCCGGCGAGCGCTTCCGGGGAGACGTTCGCGTCGGCGGCGATGTTGATCGAGTCGTACTGGCCCTGCTTGTCGGCCGCGTATTGCGCCTGCGATGTGGTCAGCAGCGCGACCGAGGTGCCGCCGAACGATTCGCTGCCGGCGAACTTGGCGATGCCCGCAAGCGTGTAGGTGCGCGCCGGGGAGCGGCCCGCGATCACGATCCGCCGGCCGAGCTTCAGGTGCTCGCGATCGGCGGTCGACTGGTCGATCGCGACTTCGCCGGGGCCGCGCGGGAGATGCCCTTTGGCGGCGGTGAAGGACTCGAAGCGCGGCGGCTGCAGCGCGCTGATCAGCGCCGGCGCGGCGCCGCTGGTGAGCCGTTTGTCGGCGGTCGTGAGTAGCGTCGCCATCGTCTGAACGCCGCCCGAGACGGCCGCCACTCCGGGCACGGAGCGCACGCGGGCAAGCGTCGCTTCGTCGATCTGCGCGGCCTGCGAGCGGGTCCCGCGGCCGAGCGCTTCCTTCGGAGTGACGACCACCGCCTTGTTCGCAAAGGAGGTGGCGAAGACTTCCGCAAAGGCATGGTTGATCGTGTCGGTGAGGATGTAGGTGCCGGCCATCAGCGCGACGCCGAGCGCGATCGCGATACCGGTCAGCAGCACCCTCACCTTGCGCTGGGCGAAGCCGCGCAGCACCAAGCTGAACATCAGCCTAGGGCCTTCATCAAGTCCAGCGTCTGCTCTGTGCTCACCGCCTCGCCGTCGTGCACGATGCGCCCGTCGGCGAGCAGCAGCAGCCGGTCGGCGTAGGAGGCGGCGTGCGCGTCGTGGGTGACCATCACGACGGTCTGGTCGAAATCGTCGACGGCGTGGCGCAGCAGCTCGAGCACGTCGCCCGAGGATTTCGAGTCGAGGTTGCCCGACGGCTCGTCGGCGAACACGACCGACGGCCGCGAGATCAGCGCTCGCGCCACCGCCACGCGCTGCTGCTGGCCACCGGACAGCTCCGCCGGGCGGTGAGTGAGCCGGTCGCGAATGCCGACCGTGTCGATCAGCCGGTCGAACCACTCGCGATCGACCTCGCGTCCGGCGATCGACAGCGGCAGCAGGATGTTCTCCTCGGCGTTGAGCACCGGCAGCAGGTTGAACGTCTGGAAGATGAAGCCGACGCGATCGCGGCGCAGCTGCGTGAGGCGCTTGTCGTCGAGCTCAGTCAGCTCGACGCCGCCGAGGCTGACCGTTCCCCAGGTCGGGCGGTCGAGCCCCGCGAGCAGGTGCATGAGCGTCGACTTGCCCGATCCCGACGGGCCCATAATCGCCGCGAAACGGCCGGCCGGGAAGTCGACCGTGACGCCCGTCAGCGCGTCGACCGCCGCCTCGCCCTCGCCGTAGCGACGGCCCAGATCCTCGGCCTCGACGATCTTCTCAGAGCCGTTGCGCTGAGAGCTGTTCTGGGTAGCGGTTGCATCCACCGGGATCAGTCTAGGAGAACATTCGGCGCCTTTCCTCCGAAATCTCCGACGCGTCGCCGCGCCCTCTGCGCCGTCCGGGAGACGCCCTAGCATCGTCCGCCCGATGCACGAGACCACCCCACAAGTCTTCCTGATCGCGCGCCCCTCGATCGACGTCGCGGGCATGCGCGCATACCTGGAGTCGGTCGGCGGCGAGTCGTGGCTCGATCTGCGCGAGGGCGAGCAGGAGGGGCCGAGCGCGGGCGAACTGCTGCTCGAGTTCGGCGGCCGCGCCTGCTACCGCAGCTGGGAGCCGGGGTTGAACCCGAACGTGACCCGCATCCGGACCGACAGGCGCGAGTACTTCGCGAACATCCTGCGCAGCGGTCACGGCAGCGTGCTCGAGCACGCGAACTATTCTTTCGCTATTCGGAATTGTTCGAGAGTTTTTACTCATGAGCTTGTTAGGCATCGCGCCGGCTCGGCCTTCAGCCAGGAGAGCCTGCGCTACGTGCGCCTCGCCGACATCGGCTTTCGCGTCCCCCCGGCGCTCGAGCCCGTGCGCGAGCAGGTCCTCCGGATCGTCGAGCAGCTCGAGGAGTTCCAGGTGAGCGCCGCCGCCGAGCTGGGCATCGACGGGGAGGGCGTGCCGTTCCACGTCAAGAAGGAGGTCACCTCCGCGCTGCGCCGCCTCGCCCCGCTCGGACTGTCCACGGACATCGTCTGGACGGCGAACGCGCGCACGCTACGCCACGTGATCGAGATGCGCACCGCCGAGGGCGCCGAGGAGGAGCTGCGTCTCGTGTTCGACGAGATCGCCCGCATCATGCAGAAGGAGGCGCCCAACCTCTTCCAGGACTTCGCCCGTCAGGACGACGGGTCGTGGGTTCCGGAGCACCGCAAGGTTTGAGGCGGGGCGAGGGAGGTGCTTGAGCTTTGTACCTCCCCGAGATACCCTCAGTGAGATGGCTGCCATCGCATCGTCCGCCACGATCGCTCCAGTTACGACCGCCGAGGAGCTGTTCTGTATGCCCGACGACGGCATGCGTCACGAGCTCATCCGTGGAGAGCTGACGACGATGACGCATCCTGGCGCCGAGCATGGACGTGTGGCCGCGACCACGGCCGCATTTCTGTTTAACCACGCGCGCAAAACCGGTAGTGGGGTGACGATGGGCGAGGCCGGCTTCGTGCTGGCCCGCGACCCAGATACCGTGCGCGCGCCCGACACGGCGTTCATAGCCAAGGAGCGCGCCGAGGCAATCGGCAGAACCCCGAAGTACTGGCCAGAGGCGCCGGCGCTCGCCGTAGAGGTCATCTCTCCCAACGACACCCGTCGCGAGGTTCACGACAAGGCGCTCGAATGGCTCGCGGCCGGCAGCACAATCGTGCTCGTGCTCGACCCACCCAAGCGGACCGCGACTGTGTACAGCGGTGGGGGCGAGACGCACGTGTACGGCGAGCAGGACACGCTGGACCTGAACGATGCCGTACCCGGATTCACTGTGTCGGTCGCCGAGCTGTTTGCCTGAGCGGCACGTTCAGCCGACCGCGACAGGGAACTGGGCCACCCAGCGGCGTCCTGGTCCTGGCTATGCGTCCATGGTGCGCGTGCGCCATGCGCCCAGCGCGAGGAACACCGCCAGCCAGATCAAGGTCACGAGGACTGCGCCCCCCTGGGTGAGCGTGACCGCGGCGCCGTGGCCGCCGCTGTCGATGTGGACCGGGCTGAAGTGGGCGAGCGCCTGGCTGAGCATGCCTTTGCGCGCGCTGCCGAGCGAGCTGATCGAGACGAGCAGCGGGCTGGCCACCAGCTGCCAGCCGATCAGCGCGGTGATCGACGCGGGCTTCGAGGTAGTCAGCGAGGCGAACCCGACCGCGATCAGGCAGAGGACGCCGGTGGCGAACAGCGCGAACAGGAGACCGTTCAGGATCAGCGCACCGCCCGGTGTGGGCAGGTTCGAGGCAAACAGGAACGAGCCCGCGAGCAGCAGCAGGAACCCGGTGAGGATCACCGCCCAGCAGAGCGCGAGCGCCGCGGGCAGGCGCGTGAGGAACAGCGATAGGCGCGAGCGGCCGGTGACGACGAGGTCGCGGAAGACCCCCGCTGAGGCGTCGCCCGTGCCCGCCTCCACGCCGATCAGGATCGCGGCCAGCGGGCCGAAGAACAGGGCCAGCACGCGCAGGCCGTCGCTGAAGGCGTGCATGCCCCCGGCCGGTTCGTATTTCGCCGGGTTCGACGAGTGCTGGATCGCAGTCACCGCAAAGAAGATCACGATCGGGGCGATCGCCAACACCGCCGCCCAGATCAGCGTGCCGCGCTTCTTGCGCAGCTTGAGCAGGTCCGCGCCGATCATCGGCATCGCGACGCCTGTGCCCGCGCGCGAGCGACTCGACGACGGCGCGGGCGCGGGCCCCTGGCCGCCTTGTCCGACCGCGGTGCTGCTCATCCGACGATCTCCGCCTGCCGGGCGATACCGCTCGTTGAGACAACCGTCCGCTGTTTGGGGACAAGGCTCATACCGCCGCCTCCTCGCGCTCGGCCGGCGGCGCGTCCAACCGCGAGGTGATCTCGAGGAAGCGCTGCTCGAGGCTGTGGCGCACCGGCTCGAGCCGAGCTACGGCGAGACCGGCGCCGACGAGCTTCGCGTTGACCTCGGCCGCGGTCGCCGGCCCACCGGCCAGCACGACGCGCAGTCCGCCGTCTCCATGACGCGCTTCGCGCACCACCTCGAGGGAATCGAGCACGCCCAGCGCGCGCTCGGGATCGTCGACGCCGACGATCAGCTCGTGCCGCGTGCCGCCTTCGGCGAGGTCTGAGATCGCACCCTGCGTGACGATCTTGCCGCGGTCGACGATCGCCGCCGCGTCGCAGATCTTCTCGACCTCGTCGAGCAGGTGCGAGGACAGGAAGACCGTGCGGCCCTCCTGCTCGACCATCTCCCTGATCATCTCCCTGAACTCCTGAATGCCGCCGGGGTCGAGGCCGTTCGTGGGCTCGTCGAGGATCAAGAGCAGCGGGTCGGCCAGCAGGCAGCGCGCGACGCCGAGGCGCTGGCGCATGCCGAGCGAGTACTTCTTGACCTTCTCATCGGCCCTGTCGGCCAGCCCCACGCGCGCAAGCGACGGCGCGATGCGGGCGGACGCCTCGTGTCCGCGCGCGGCGGCGACGATCCGCAGGTTCTCGCGGCCGCTTAGAAAAGGGTGAAAGCGGGGCTCCTCGACGATCGCACCGACCCTCTCAAGCGCCTGCCCGCGCTCGGCGGGCACGGGCCGGCCGAGCAGGCTCATGGACCCGGCGCTCGCGTGCGTCAGGCCGAGCAGCATGCGAATCATCGTCGTCTTGCCGGCGCCGTTCGGGCCGAGAAAGCCGAACGCGCTGCCGCGCGGGACGTGCAGGTCGACGTTATCGATCGCCGCTCGCGCGCCGAAGCGCTTGGTCAGACCGCGCGTCTCGATCGCGGATGTGCCCGACGCGGGCGGCGAGTCCGCAGGAAAGGCGACGGCCGAAGTTTGGTCGGAATCCGGGGTCGGCAAGAGCCGTAGCGTCCCAGAGCCACATAAAGATCAGATGAGAGCTAATCCTCCTGGGCCTGCAGCTCCTTCACCCGCTCCTCCAGCTGCGCCGTCACCGTCGGGTCGCGCAGCGTCGTCACGTCGCCCAGCGCGCGGCCCTCGGCGATGTCGCGCAGGAGGCGGCGCATGATCTTGCCCGAGCGCGTCTTCGGCAGATCGTCAGCCCAGATGATGCGCTTGGGACGGGCGAACTTGCCGATCCGCTCCGCCACCGTCGCTCGGATGCCCTCGACCGTGTCCCCGTCGCCCTGCAAATCTCCCTGCAACGTCACGAACGCGACGATCGCCTGGCCTGAGTCCTCGTCGTGCTGGCCGATCACGGCGGCCTCCGCTACGTCCGTGTGCGCGACGATCGCCGACTCTACCTCCGCGGTCGACAGCCGGTGCCCGGATACGTTCACCACGTCGTCGATCCTGCCGATCACCCACAGGTAGCCGTCCTTGTCGCGCCGCGCGGCGTCGCCGACCAGGTAGGTCTCCTTGCCGAAGCGCTTGAAATAGGTCTCGATGAAGCGCTCGTCCTCCTTGTACAGCGTGCGCAGCATCGACGGCCACGGTTGCGTCAGCACGAGCAACCCCTGGCCCTCCTCGATCGGCTCGCCGGTCGACTCGTCGCGCACCTCCGCCGCGACCCCCGGGAACGGATGCGTCGCCGAGCCCGGCTTCGTCTGCGTGATGCCGGGCAGCGGCGTGATCATGATCGCGCCCGTCTCCGTCTGCCACCAGGTGTCCACGATCGGGCACCGTCCTGAGCCGATCACCTTGTGGTACCACAGCCACGCCTTCGGGTTGATCGGCTCACCGACGCTCCCCAGCAGGCGCAGCGTCGAGAGATCGTGTTTGTTCGGCCAGTCGGCGCCCCACTTGATGCACGCGCGGATCGCAGTCGGCGCGCAATACAGGGTCGTGACGCCATAGCGCTCGACGATCTCCCACCAGATCCCCTTGTCCGGATAGTCCGGGGCGCCCTCCCACATCACCGAGGTCGCGCCGTTGCACAGCGGGCCGTACACGATGTATGAGTGACCGGTAACCCAGCCGACGTCGGCCGCGCACCAGTACACGTCCGTCTCGGGCTTCAAATCGAACACGTAGCGATGGGTCGCCGACACTCCCGTCAGGTAGCCGCCGGTCGTGTGCAAGATCCCCTTCGGCTTCGCGGTCGAGCCCGACGTGTACAGGATGTACAGCGGGTGCTCCGCGTCGAGCTCCTCCGCCGCACACTCCGGGTTGGCGGCCGCGACGATCTCGTCGTAGTAGACGTCGCGCCCCTCCTTCATCTCGTGCGGCGAGTCCTTGCTTCTCACCACGACGATCTTCTCGAGCGTCTGCAAGTCGCCCATAACCTCATCGACGCGCTCCTTCACCGGCGCCGTCTTGCCCTTGCGCGCGGCGCCGTCGACCGTGATCAGCACCTTCGCCTCAGAGAACTCCATCCGCTCGCGCACCGCCTCCGCGGAGAAGCCGCCGAACACGACGTTGTGCGGAGCGCCGATTCGCGCGCAGGCGAGCATCGAGACGACCACCTCGGGGATCATCGGCAGGTAGATCCCGACCACGTCGCCCTGCTTCACGCCGAGATCCTTCAGCGCGCTCGCGAGTCGCTGCACGTCGGCGAGCAGCTCCGCGTAGGTGATGTCGCGCTCGGAGCCGTCCTCCCCGCGCCAGTGAAACGCGACCCGCTCGCCTCTGCCCTCCTGCACGTGGCGGTCGAGGCAGTTGTAGGAGACGTTCAGCGTCCCCCCCTGAAACCACTTGTAGAACGGCGGGTTGGAGTCGTCCAACACCGTGTCCCATTTACGAAACCAGTGCAGCCGCTCCGCCTGCTGCACCCACCACGCCTGGGGATCGCGCGCCGCCTGCTCGTAGATCGCCGGATCGTTCAGCAGCGCGTGCTCGCGAAACTCGCTCGGCGGGTCGAAGCTCTCGACCTCGAGCAGTCCCGCGAGCTCGCGGTCGAGCGCCTCTCCGGTGACTGGGGACGACTCCACTTCACTGCTGGCCATATGCCCGATCCTATCTCCCGCTCAACGGCATCACGGGCAGCACCGTGCGCCCAAACGTCGAGTTGGTGACCGCCGCAAACGACGCGTACCACGCGGCCGCCGCCGTGGCGAGACCGACATAGCCGCCCCAGTGAAGGACGCTCGGGTGCGGGCCGATGTTGCCGATCGCGAGCAGTATGAACGTCGCGGTCAGCAGCACGAACACGAGCAGCACCGCTCCGCTGACGCGCAGCGCGGCGACCGTCATGTAAGCGGTGAAGATCGCCCACGCCCACAGATATACGCCGAGCGCGTGACCGACGTTGCCGGTGATGCCCTTTGCATAGAACACGTTCAACGCCCAAAACGAGATCCAGAACGCGCCGAACGAGCAGAACGCTACCGCGCCAAAGGTGTTACCCGTGCGGAACTCCCACAGCCCGGCGATCAGCTGCACGATCCCGCCGTACGCGAGCGCCAGCCCGAGCACGACCGCCGTGCCCTTGGGGTTGACCAGGTTCGAGTTGAACATCGACAGCACGAACGTCGTCATCGCGAACGCGCCGAGCCCCAGCGGGCCGGGATCGGCCGGTTTCCACCCGATCGCGCGGTCGCCCTCGCCCCGCGTCGGGTCCTGCCCGCGCACCCCGTCGTGGCGTTGGATAGTCGCTGCCTCCATCGGACCCTCCTTCACATCGCCCCTGTGCAGAGACGAAGTCGATGATGCTTGTTCTGCAACCCTCTTTGACCCGTGGAAGCAGCGCTTGTGGCAACTCCCACTAGCTCTACCTCAAGAGTATTCCCGGGTAGTTCACAAATCAATCAGCCCCCCGCCGAATCATCGCCGCGGGCCACGTTTCGCCAAGACGGTTGGACGTTTCGTACAGTGAAACTCGCGGCTGCCCAGTGACAGGCGGACGGCGACGACTCAGCTGCGCGCGCCGCGCTTGCGGCGGCGCTTACGCGACGAGCGGCCGTTCGCGGACGGGGCTGGAGCCAGGTCCGTCCCCCCAGCGGCCGTGGCCGCGGCGGGCACGTCCGCACGCGTCCCGTCCTTGGCGGCGCGCACCTCCGCCGGGGACGGCCACGGGCAGGCGACGCCCGACGTCCACGCGGGCGGATCGCCGCCGGGCAGCCGCCCCAAGAACAGGAACCCCACCGACACCATCCACGCCGCCGGGACGAGCTGCAGGTAGAAGATGCCGGCGAACAGCGGCAGGATCACTACCGCCGTCGCGATTCCCAGCCCCCGTTGCCAGCGAGTCAGCAAGCCTACCCGGGTCGCCGACAGCAGCACCATGATCAGGCCGAGCGCCAGCACGAGCGGCGCGAGCAGGCCGAGATAGCCGATCGCCAGGTTCACAGCGCCCTTCGTCAACGCGTGTTCGACCGCCGCCTCGCTGAAGTTGTGCCCGGTCGCGAACTCGTGGGTGCGGATGGCGCGGACGACCTGGCTTGCGATCCCGAACACCGCCAAGCCGACTCCGCCGGCGATCACGAGCGGACCGGCCGCGCGCGGCGCCTCGGGCCGGCGAAAGCGCGTCGCCGACAGCAGGAAGAGCAGGACCAGCGTCAGCGCGATCGCCGCGATCGCCTCGAGCACGCTGCCCGCGATCAAACCGAACGCGTGATGGGAGAGGTACCTCACCTCACCCGCTCGCGCGCTCACCGCCGAGTTGACGGTGCCGCGCAGCACCGGTTCCAAGCCCTGCAGCAGCCCGACCGAAGGGAGCCCACTGATCACCGAGTTGACGATGATCGCGCTGAGCAGGAACAGCACTCCCCCGGCCGCGGCCGGCACGCCCAAGCGCGCGCGCCGTTCGCTCTCGTGGGCGACCTGCTTTGAGATCTCGCTCGCGCTGGGCATGAAGCGCGCAGTCTATGGTTTCGACGCGAGCACACGCGTCTGGAAGCCGAACGCGTGTACTACGATGAGCGCATGGAGAGCGGCGGCTTCGGAGACCTGTTCGGCGACCCCGAGGAGCTGCAGCGGCGTCTGGCGGAGTTCGCCGAACAGATGCAAGGGCAGCAGCGTCTCGCGTGGGCCGACAACGCGATCAAGCTCGCCGTCGACATGACCGTTGCGGCGGTGCAGCGCGTCAACCTGCAGGGCAACGCCGAGGCGCAGGCGGAGGAGATCCGCACGGTGATGGCCCGCATCTTCCCCGAGGCGGTCGCGCTCGTGCGCGAGGCGCGCGAGGGGCTTCAGTAGCGCTGCGCGCGCGGACGGCGAGCCGGCGGCGGAGAATCGTCCTCCCACGACGGATCCTCCTCGACGATCAGCACCCCGGCGCGCTCGGCCGCCCGCTCGGCCTCGCGTGAGGCGCGCCCGGCGTAGAGCACCTCTTTGAAGGAGCGAAAACGGAAGATGAACACGACCGCGCCCAGCCCCATCAGCGCGGTGAACGCGGCGATCGCGATCTGCTGGCCGACGGAGTAGGCGGCGACCACCGCGGTCGGCGCGTTCGTGGCGAAGACCTTCACGAGCAGCGCCTGCTGCACGCCGGCGCCGCCCGGCGTGAACGGCACCGCTCCGGCCACCTGGTTTACGCCGAACACGAGCAGCACGTTTTTGACCGAGCCGCCGACGCGAAAGGCGTCGAGCAGGAACCAGAAGGCGGCGAAGCGGCAAAGCCACCCGGCCGCCTGCCAGGCGGCGACCTCGCGCAGGTAGCGGGGCCGATCGCCGAGGATCGTCACGCCCTGGCGCACGCGCGTCCAGAAAGCACGCGCGCGGACCGACAGCAGCGCGAACACGACCAGGCCGAGGATCGCAAGCGCGGTGAGCAGGAACAGCGTGAAGCGAAAGTGCTCGGCCAGGTAGGAGATGTCGAACGAGCCCAGCTTGGAGAAGTCCGGCGGCTTCGGGAAGACACCCTGGGTGAAGGCGAAGATCAGCACGAGCACGCCGACGCTCGCGTCGAAGATCGACTCGACGAAGAACGCGGCCGCCACGGTCGGATAGCTCGCCCCCGGGATCGACGAGCGCGCGAGGAACAGCTTGATCACGTCTCCCCCGCGCGCCGGCACCACGTTGTTGAAGCCCACCGCCGCGAAGTACGCACCCCAGATGCGCCGCCATTGGAAGCTCACGGCCGGATAGGCCGCGCGCAGGCTGTGAAAGAACGCGCGCGAGCGCAGCGTCAGGTTCAGCCCGAAGAACGCCAGCCCCAGCGCCAGCGCCCCCCAGTGGACCGCCGTAAGGGCGGAGAAGAACTGGCCGACGGCGTCGAAGAACGAGCTGAGGCTCTGGCCGATCGAGGTCGCCGCGAGGAGCGCGTACACGCTTGCAAGCGTACGTGGCGCGCGGTCGCCGCTACGCGCCCAGGAGCTCCGCCAGGAAGAATCGCGTCTTCGCCGGCGGCTCCTGTGCCGGATACATCCGCTCGAGCAGCTCGAGCGCTTCCCGCGCGCGGTGCATACCGCACTGGTCGAGCAGGATCTCGATGTCTTCGTCGTCCTCACCGAAGCGCATCGCCATCAGCTTCATCGCGAGCAGATATCTCGGCGATGCGGTGGTGACTTCGATCCCCTCGATGTCGGGCACCGGCCGAGCTTCGGCGTCTGAACCGGGCATGAACCCCTTCGCCGCATCGTTCAGCCAGTCCTCGGGCAGGCCACGCTCCTCGGCAACCTTCTCCGCGGCGGCGTAGATCGCGCCCTTCGGCTCGAACACCGCATCGACGTCCTTCGTCACACGCCGTGTCGAGTACGCAAGCGCCATCGCGGCGCCCCCGACGATGAAGACCTGTCCGCGGATGTCCTGGCTGGTCAGCTCCTCGCCGAGCGCACGCAGCGCGTCGAGGATCTTGGCCGCGCTGAGCTGGCTCTCAGGCACGATCGAAGACCTCGCGCGCGATCAGGACACCGTGCCGAACGAAGACAGCCGGCGTGTGGGCCAGCGTGTAGGCATTGAACTCAGGCCGGCTCGCCACGAACCACAGCGGCTCGACGAAGCGCTCGGGCCCGTCCACCCAAGCGGGGGCCGCGATCCCCCGCTCAGCCGCGAAGAACTCGGCGACGCCGCCCAACGCCGCGTCAAAGCGCCGATCGCCCGTCCCCTCGGGCTCTTCGGCTATGAGCTCGATCGCGCCGGGTCGCGAGGAGCCCCGGAAGTCGTCCGCGAACCCGAACAACAGCCGCAAAGCATCCTGCTCGTGCCCAGCGGACAGGTCCTGCTCGATCGTCTGTGAGAGCTCGGCGAGCGATGCCGCGCCGCGGCGCGTGCGCGCGCGCGCGAGTATCTCGACGTCATGCTCGCACGCATCAAGCAGGCGCTCCAGCGTCGCAAGGCTCGGAGTGCGCGCGCCCGACTCATACGCCGCGACGGCCGGCTGCGCTGTGCCCGCCCGTTCAGCAACCGCGAGCTGGGTAACACCGGCGGCCCTCCGTGCGTCGCGGATCAGAGCGGCGACCTCCATGACGGGATTAGTATACACAAATTGATATACGCATTGTCGACGGCGTCGATCGACCTGTGGCCGTAGGCTACGGCGTTACATGAGTGTTTCTGGCGACATCCCCACACCGGAGGCGAGCTCCTCTCTGGCTGTCGTAACCGACAGCACCCCGTATTTGCCGTGGGCCCTGATCGAACGGTGGGGCATCCGCCAGGTCAGCTTGTACGTGGGCTGGGACGGCGATCTGAAGCCTGAGCAAGAGTACGAGGACCTCGACGTCTTCTATACGCGCCTGCACGACTCCCCACGTCTGCCGACGACCTCACAGCCGTCGGTCGGGGACTTCCTCGCCTGCTACCAGCCGCTGCTCGCGGCGGGCCGGGACATCCTCTCGGTGCACATCGCAAGCGGCCTGTCGGGCACCTGCGAGAGCGCGCGCGAAGCGGCCCGGATCGCCTCTGGGGAAGGGCACTCCGGGCGCGTGGAGATCCTCGACGCGCAGACCGGCGCCGGGGGGCTCGGCTGCATGGTGCTCGTGGCCGCCGAGCTCGCCGAGCGGGGCGCCACGCTGCAGGAGGCGATCGACGGAGTGCGCCGTGCCCGCGAGACCCTCGACATCTGGTTCTGTCTCGACACGCTCGAGTACCTGCACCGCGGGGGCCGAATCGGCGCGGCACAGGCGATGGTGGGGACCGCGCTGAAGGTCAAGCCGATCCTCACCTTCGGCACCGAGATCGCCCCGGTCGGGCGGGTGCGCACCCAGCGGCGCGCGTTCGAGCGGATGGTCGCCTACCTGCAGGAGCTGCGCGATCGCGGCGCCACCGACTGGTTCGTCCAGCACGCCCAGGCGCCTGAAGACGGCGCACGGCTGGTGGCGGAGGGCACGGCGATCTTCGAGAACGACCCGATGTTCTGCACCGAGGTCGGGCCGGTGCTCGGCGCGCACTTGGGACGGGGGATGCTGGTCGGGGGCTTTGAGCGCGGTCAGACGTCCTGAGTACGACAGGGCCGCGTGACGCCGGGTCAAACCTGCTCCAAGGCCTCCAACACCAGCGTGATCTTACCCGGGTTTCTCGGAGTCGATGGTCAGATCAACGCCTCCAAGATTCCTGGGCGGTTCAATCAGCGCGAATGGCGGACTGTCAGAGTGGGCGGCGCGGCGCGTGAGGTGAGAGGCGGCGTTGCGGGCGCGTTCGCAGCGCCCCTCTCCGCCTCCCACGAGTTGTCCCGCTCGACAGCTGTGTCGAGCGGGACAACTCGGCCTCTGGGCGACTCGGCGCCCGTGTGCTCCTACGCTTCGATACGCGCTTCTTCTGCGGAGGTCGGGAAGAGCCCCATCACCGGGCTTGTTTCTTCCAGCGCACACTTCATCGCTGGTGCCCCGTTTATCGCACAGGTGAGCCCGGTGGCGACATGGGCCCCGCCTTCAGTTTCGTATTCGGTGCGTTCCTGTGCGTACCCGGACCGCTTGAGCCGGAAGTTGAACGTTGTGACGAAAGTGTTCAACGGGGAGGCCACCTCGATCACCGAGCCCTTCAGCACAATCGATTTTAGAGCTGCGCCGCATTTGAGTTCGGCAAACACTTCCCCGCCCTGGGGCGACAGTACCTGTCCCACCTCTCGGCCTTCGGCAGTCAACCTCGAGGGATATGTGTATGCGATCAGCGTCTTCAGTCCATTGGTTTTGAGTTCTTTGCTGGGGCATTTAACTCCCGCCGATTCGCAATTTTCAAGGTACGTGAGACGTTCGCCTTCCTTAGCCCGCTGGTAACCCTTACCGATTGTGCTTTTGCAGTCGAGCGTCCCTCCATCTTCCATCTGAATGTGCAGTCCCTTACTTTCGAGAAAGAAAGGAAATTCACTGGTTTCGGTGCCGTGCTTTTGTGAGTGAAACTTTGGGGCGCTCGCCGCGAGCGCACCGGAAGCGCTGAGCAACAGGAGCAGGATCGCAGCGCATGGCACGAAGTAGCGCGCGCCGCTCACACCGGGGATCAGCCGATGGAAATATCGGTCGAGCATAGTTCTCTCCTCTGATTGGGGTGATGGCGAACCGGACAATGGTTAACGGTGAGCCATCTGACGAGTGCGAAGCTATCTCCCCGGTGTGTCACGGTCAAGATGTCACAGTCAGTTCGTGACGAGTTTCGCTGTGTGACTCAGCTGGTCGTGGGTGGCGGTCGAGTGTAAAAGCCGGCGCCGTGCGCCCTCGCGCGCGATGTCCGTGCCAGTGCCTGCGCCGACTGCTGCCCGTGAGGTGTGAGACACCATTCATTCGCGTGCCCCGGGAGCCCGGGGCGCTTGAGGAGCAGACCGTAATCAGCCAGACGCGCGAGCAGCGTGGAAATCTGGGCGTGGCTTTCAATGCCGACCGCACGGGAGATCTGACGGTTGCTGGCGCCCGGATGCGCCAGCAGATACCGGACGCAATCGCGCGCGCGATGAGCTCGCGGGTTCGCGAGCACGCCGGGCAGCGCCTCCCGCCTCGTGAAACTGTCCCGCAACACGTTCTCACGGCCGATGAGCAGCGCTTTGGCCGCGGCGTCTGCGAGCTTCACCTGCCTTGCGCTCGCGGCGGATTCCAGGTACGGGGATGTCGCCAGCGCGGTCAGCGGACCAAGCAGGCTGACCAGCGGCTCGCGGCGGCCTTGCAGGAGATGGGCCTGCAGCACGACGAGTAGCGAAGCCATCGTCGCGGCGTGGGCGAACCGGTGGGGCTCCGCCGGCGCCTCCTCCCCGCAGTGTTCGAGGATCACGCGCGTGATCGCGGCCGCATGAAGTTCGCGGCGCTCCAGAGCCCAGGGGCCGGCGGCGAGCGAGTCCACGACGCAGACACGCGCGAGCTCTGGCTCGGCTTCGAAGAGCTGCAGCAGTGCCGCGAGAGCCTTGCGGCCTCCCTCGAGCCAGTCCTCGGCCTGCTGGAAGGCTTGCGAGATGCAAGCGCTCGCGTGTCGATGACCATGATCGAGCACGGCCAGGAAGCACGTCTCGCGGCTCTCGAACAGCTCGTAGAAGCTGGGACGGGATACGCCGGCCTTCGCGCAAAGCATCGTCACTGAAACATTGGCGAACCCGAGTTCGCATACGAGCGCCGCCATCGCGCGCACCAGGCGCTCGCACCGCTGCTCCGATGCACGCTGACGCCACGACCGCCGCCCAACGACGGCAACCTCGGTTCCCATCTGCTAGTATATTTCCGTGTAGTGGTCTGACGTCGGGGCGCCGTCTCTTCCCAAAGGGACGCCCCGACATCGGTCTTTAACCGGCGCACTCAACCGGTACTGATCGTCACTTCTTCCGGCGGCTGCCCTTGGCCCTCTTAGGCGTCTTCTTCGCCTTGGTTTTATGAGCCTTGGGACAACCCGTGACGCTGATCTTCGTCGACTTGTTGATCTTCGCCCCGTTCTGCGCGAGGAATTCAGTGGGCATCGTGAGTTTTGTTTTGCAGAAGTTGCCGTTGGCAGCGAGGGCTGAGTACTTGCCCTGCGGGAGGTTCAGTTCGAAGCTCCCCACCGGGGCGTCGGGGACTGTCTTGAACGTTGAACTCGTGATCCCGGTTTTGCTGATGAACGTGGTGCCGACGAGGTCGAGGGTGACGTTGTAGCCCTGCAGGACGATGATCAAGCTCGGAAACGCTTCGCCGCCGTGGGAGACGAAATACGCGGGGCCTTCCAACGGGACGGGGATCAACGGCGTCGTCGCCTTCGCGTGACCGATGATCGACGCCGCGGGGCAGCCCGCTGGATTGGCTTCGAACTGCTTGGCCGTGCATGCCTTTTGCAGCGTTATCAATCGCGACGGGAGGGCCTTGGGGAGGTCGACCTTGACGCGGGCGATGTTCGCGTAGGTGCCCGCGGGGCCTTGGGGGTAGGTGAGCTTCACGTTCAGGCTTGCGCCCTTCGCTTTGCTCGTCTTCCCACTCGTCGTGACGGAGAATTTCGGTGCGAATTTGAGGACCGCGCAGTTCGTGGCCTGGAACGGCACCGACAGCGACGCGGATGCTCCTTCGATGCTCGCCAGCGTGCCCGTGACCGCTGATGGGGTGCAGTTCGTTGGGTTGAACGTAAACCCGGGGCGGCTGATCGTGACGTTCACGTGCTTGATCTGCAACGGGATCCCATCGATGCTCGGCGGGATCGCGTACGGGCCCGATTCATCGCTCGTGACCGTGACCGCCGCCGTGTGCGGGTCGACTTCGAGCTTCGCTCGTACTATTACTTTCCCGAGGTTGAACGGGCCCGCCACCGCGGGGTTGACGATCGATAGGCCAAACGGGGCGCCCTTGTAGGGGCCCGTCAGGAACACCTGGCCACCCTTCACACTGTACGGGTCACCACCCAAGCCGACGCTGACCGTGGTTTCGCCGATCAGGCTCGCCGCAGAGCACGTCCCGGCGTCTGCTTCTGCTTCGCCGCACAGCGGGATGCCAGTGAGGACTCCGGAGAGGCCCGCAGGCATGTGTAGCTGGATGCTCTTCAGATTCTGCTGCCCATCTTCACGCGACATCGTCATCGTGAAGGGGCTGAACGACCCAGCCTGGTTATTCACCGTCCCGCCGGTCAGCGACGGCGAGAACGGCAACGCCGCGCTGGGGCAGGCGCTCCCGTTCGGTCCGGTCATGATGTCAAAGCTCGACTGTGAGCTGACCGCGGGATTCCCCGACCACGGTGTGAACGACGCGTTTGTGGGATAGGCGCCGCAGTGCGCGGGTGTCCCCAGGGGAGCACGTTCGCCGCCGAAGAAGTGCAGTTCGGCGTCTTCGAACGCGAGCTGCGGATTGTGCTCGAACGTGCCCGTGATCTGCCCCGTCGGACTGAGGCTGACTTCGCCGGGGAGCTTGACAAGGGTCCCGGAGACGGGGTCCTGGGCGACGATATACATCGCGACGAGGCTCCCGAACGGGTTCGCGTTCTGCGCCGCCAGGTACACCGCGCCTTCCAACGCGTTCGGCAACAGCGGCGTTTTGATCTTCACGGTCCCGACCTTTGACGCTTCGGGACAGAACGGTTCGGCAAGGCCCGGGGAGAACAGGTCCGTACCGCTCGACCCATCGACGCCCGCAAAGCCGACCTGGCCCTCCGAGCAGGCCTGCAGCCCGTCCGCACCGGCCGGGTTCAGCGCGACGCCTCCGGGCAACGTCACGCTGATGTCCTTGACGTTGGACTCCGCCAGGCCGTTACCGGCGAGCACGGAGTCCTGCGGGACGTGCACGTCGACGTTCAGCCCCGTGGGGGTGCTGGCGGCGGTGCCGTCGGGGGTGACTTTGATCGACGGGCTGAACGGCAGACGGTTACAGCCATCCAGGCCCTGGATCGGCGGCGCGGCGACGGAAAGGCCATTGCCGACAGCCATCGGTTCGAGCCACGAGTCCCCTTCGACGCTCGTCTGTAGTCGCCCCACGCAGGATGTCGGCATCGACAGGAACGGCGGAGGATTGACCTCTTCGGGATGAGTACAGGGAGCTTCGTGTTCCTCCCCGCGTGTTTCGCGCAGGCAGAGCGATCCGCGGGAGTTGTCGTGGCTCGGGTCGCCGGGGACACCCCAGAACGTCACCTCGTTAGCAATGAACCCAACGGTCTGGCTGATGTTTTCCACGCGCACCGTCACGCCATAGTCACTACCGGTACGGATCGCGGTATCGAGGACGACGGGCACACGGCCACCGACGACGAACCCAAACCGTGCCGGCTCACCGACCGCCGGTTCCAAGTTGAAGACCGGGTTCGTGAACGTGTGCATACCAACCACAACACTGCGGGGGAAGTCGACGGTCACCATCGCGACTCCGAGCGCGGTCGAGGAGGGGCACTTGTTCGCTTCGTTGCCTTCGACCTCGGTGAGGAACTGCGAAAGGGTGCAGCGTGGGAACGCCGTCGGATTACCGATCAGCCCCTGGGGTAGCTTGAAGCTCAGGTCCTTTGTCAATGCCGCGGGATTCGCGGAGTAGGCAGAGGTAGAGCTGCCTGGTGCTGCCTGGTTGAGCGACAGCGACGTCGTCAGCTGATAGGGATGCGCGCCGGCCTGCGTCGTCGGTGCTCCGCCCGCTTCTTCGGCGAGCATTTCGTAGCCTTCGACCCCGAACGGCGTCGGTTCGCCGCTCACCGTCAGTGGACGTTCAACTGAAGCACCCTGAGTGCCGCCACCGGCAACACTCACCCGATTGACTTCACCGGAGAGCGCGCTTTCCTTCACCGCGACGTTGATACGTACTTCGATCTGATCGTACGGCGGCAACGTACCCGCGAACGTACAGGACACCTGCGATTCCGATTCAAGCAGGCATTTGACCGGCCCCCGGTCTTCCTGACCCGAGCTGCCCGCGACAGCTTCAATCGTCTTTCCCGTCAACCCCGCGGGCAGCGTGTCTTGGATCGTGACAGGGCTTCCCGTCCCATCAACGTCCGCGTCTCCGAGGTTGGCGGCCGTGACAACGATCTGGCCTTCCCCTTCGGGCGGAAGATATGTCGGACGCGCACCCGAGGTCACATGCCACCACGGCGACGCGGCCTGCGCGAAGCCTGGGGTCGCGGCCAGAGCGCACAGCACGATCAGAGTCAGCAGCGGAGTTAGGGTCCAACTACGTCGGGGTACCTGGCTTTTCATTAGTTGCCCCTCCGGCCGCTGGTGGCTCTATTTGCTTTCTTAGCCCTCGTTTTACTCTTAGCTTTACTTTTGTTTTTGCGCTTGGTGCATTTACCGTGACTCAATGCCTTGCCTTTCGCGCATTTGACGACCTTTTTCGTGACCGTCGCCGGTGATGGCACCGAGGCAACGTTCCCCGCGCCGCTGAACGTCGCGCTCGACGGCGCACCGAAGACCGACGGCTGCGGCGTCGGCGCCGCTTTGCACGAGTCACCCGTCGTACAGGGCGGCGGCACCGCCGCCGCCGCCGGGATACACGGAGAGGACGCGGTGCATTCATGCGCGTCGTAGAGATCGATCCCGCTATCGAAGTCCTCGCTGGAGAGTTTCGCCGACGTCAAGAAGAACACATCCCCACCACTTTCCGAGGCGTCGAGAAACGCCGATTCTTCGGGCGACGAACCCGAGGAGATCAAGCCGACACAACCACCCGAGCGTTCCCCGAACGTGGCACTCGCTTGCGTACACTCGGGCTTACCTTCCCGGTTGCGCACGCCGAGCGGCTCATACTCATACACATCCTCATTGCCATTCGTGTCCTGCGGCACCAGCGCATCGGAGCTGTTGAAAAACAACCGGCCACTATCAGACAGAAACCGCGACTGATACAGCGCGTATAGCGTACTGTACGGCGTCGAGCCGGGAATGTTCGCCGCAATCCACGCCGAGTTCGGCCACACTCGATCCCCCCCAACCAAGCCGCCTTCCCCGGTAGCCAGATGCTGGAAGTCCATGCCGTGCGGGCGAGCGTTCGTCGGGTTACACGACGCGCATACTAGAGAGCCCGCGCCACCGTTCCCGCTGTAGTCATAGAGATAGACCTCCTCATCCGGGACACCACTGAGCGCATCGCGATTGTCATACCCCTTGGGCGCCAGCTGAGACATGAACGTAAACCAATGCCCGTCGGGGGACGTCCGCCCCGTCAACCCAGGAAGCCCGAAGCCGCGACCGCCCCAGTCCGGGGAATCAGCACCCGACAGCGTCATGACCAGACGCGTCGAGCCTTCGTGACGCACATACAAATTGCAACGCTCAGTCGTAAGATGCTTGCCGTCGCAGTCTCCCTGGCTCGCGCCGCTGCCCGCCACAACACCATTCGCAACGAAATAGACATACGTACCGTCTTCGCTGGCCCCGGGCACGAGCCCCAGGACGCCGGCGCGGTCCCCGTTGTTGAGCGGCGTCAGGTCGGTAAGTTCGCACGCCGGACCTTCAGGCCCGGCAACGATGTGACATTCATAAAGATCGCCCTTATTTTCTTCACCGAAAGCTTCTTCACCAGACTCGCCGGTCAGCTTCTGGTCGTCGGTGAAGAACACCCGCGAATCATCCGCTGCCGCTAACTGAAAGGCCGGTTCCGCCTGCCCTGCGCCACACATTTTCGCAGCGAAACACGCTGCTTCGGGCAGGTCGAGCTGAACCGTCTTTTCAGCCGTCATATCACGCAAATACAGATGTTTTTCCCCACCTCCTTCGGCCCACACCACCCGCGATCCATCCTCCGAAACGGCATCTTTCGGGTTGATGCTTGTTTCGCCACCTATGACCCCACCCAGCGACGCACGAGTGGTGGACGAGATCAGGGGCTTCCCGTCCGGGAGTACCGAGACGAGCGACAGCTTGCCGGCCGCCCACTCGTACAGGCCGTTCTTGACGGCAGGGTTCGCGACGAGCGAGCTTTGTGAGCTGACGACGATGTCACTCAGATCGCTGTTCCCGCCCACAAACACAGGACCGTAGATCAGCCCGCCCTCCAACTGGTCGCCGAATACCGTCCCGTCGGGCACATCCGCGTCTTCCTCGACCAACGAAGAGCATTCTTCGCCGGCGGGCGGGCAGCCGCTCACCAGCGGCCGGTAGCACGAGCTCGTGCACGGCGTCGTCGCACCACCTGGGGTGTAGTCGCTGCGTAGATAGGACGTCTGTTCGGAGGCCTGTTCGGACAGCGACGCGGTAAACACCCCGAGCGGCTGCAGGACTCCGAGCGACAGGTCACTGGAGAAAGCCCGGTACTCCTGCCCGGCATGGACCGCGAGACCCGTCGCCGTTTCGTGGGGGCTCGCGATGTCCTGCGAGCTCCAGCCCTGCGGGCCACGGGTGGAGAGCACCTGCGCGATATTCGAGTTGCCCTGCGGGGCGGCTTCCGGCGGCGCGCTCGTCAGATACGCGATCCCACCACCCGTGGCGGAGGCCTGCACGAGGCCTTCTTCACGAATCGGCAGGATCAACCCACCATGCTTATCCGGCGGCGACACCAGTTCCCATTCACGACCATCGGGCAGCCCCGTAGAGCCTCCGGCGGCCTGCGTGGTGAACACCACTTCGGGACCTTCCGTGCCGCCCGCGGGCGACAGGGCGCTGCTCGCCACGGCACGAAAGTGATACACGGTATGCGCGAGCAGGTCCTGCGGGTGAGCGGTGACCAGATGCACTTCGAAATCCGAGCCGACAAACCCATCGGGAGCGGGCACGTTCGTGCCATACGGACTCGTGGCGCACGTGCTCGGCGTTACACACACGCCGTACTCGAAGTGATACGTCGTCGAGGCGCCAGAAGGGCCTATTTCCGCTTCCAGCTGCGCGCTTTCGGCCGTGACATCCGAGATCGTGTCGCCCTGCACCCGCGCCGCAGACGGCGGTTCAAGGGGAAATTCGTTTACGACATTCGCCGCCGCGTCCGCCACGTAAACTTGGCCGGTCGCCTTGTCAACCGCCACACCGCTGCCTTTGGTCAAGTGACCCGAGCCGATGCGTTCCACTTCGTTGCGTTCGGGGTCGAAGCGGCCGACCGACGTCAGATTGTCGACGTAGATATCGCCGCTGCCCCGTTCAGTGGCAACGCCATCGATCCCGATGCCTTCTGCCATGGACCTTTCCGCGTCAACGGTTTCGAAAGTCCCATGTAATTCTTCTGCGGAAGTGCCCCCAAATTCGAGGACCTCTCCAGTGCTGCCCCCACCGGGCACATAGATCACGCTCAGATCCGGAGCGAGGGCTATCCCGCCGATCGGGAAGCCACCGGAAATCCGGAATGCCTCAAACGTGGGTTCCACTTTTTCTTCGCCCCCGTTGAAGATGTCGAACCCGAGAAAAGTTGAGCCCTGTTCATCGGTCACCCAGACGTTGCCCTGGTCATCGACCGCGATACCTTCGAGACTGATGCGAGGTGTCGTGTCTATTTCTTCGTGATTTGCTTCCTTTAATTTCTGCTGTTCTGGGCTTTCGTGCATGACCCTCTTCACGGTCAGCTGCCTCAAATACGTTCCGCTTTCGTTGAACACATCGATGACGCCGGTTTTTGCTATAGCTTTCGCCCAAGGCACGACGTAGACATCGCCGTGAGACGGGCCGCTGGAGTTGTCAACCGCGATCGGCCCTGGTTCGATGAATTCGCCCGACGGAGCTTCGCTCCCGTTGAACTGGCCGATGTAGGCGCCGGCGGCCGTGAAGCGCTCGACGCGCCTGTTGCCCGAGTCCACGAGGTAGAGATCATGGGTGGTTTCATTGACCGCGAGCGCGGTCGGATCGTTGAACTGTCCCGCGCCGGCCCCTGTACCACCGAATGACTGGCCGAAAGCGTGCCCACGGGCAGCGAGGGCCGGGGTCGTGGCGACAGCCATGAGGACACCCATAGTGAGCAATGCGACGAGCGTTTTGTGTGCTTTGTTCACGGAGTGCCTTTCTCGCGGGAAGTGATTCCTGTATCAGTGCTCATAGTTGTGTCGTGAGTGGTGTTGTGTTGTGTTGTGTTGTGTTGTGTTGTGTTGTGTTGTGTTGTGTTGTGTTGTGTTGCGGTCTGGACGGGTGCGCTCCCCGGGGTTGTCCGACCTTCCCCCGGGGGCACGCGAGATCCCGATCACTCAGCCGGTTACAGCCCAGGTGCCGGCCGCCGTCGCATTTGCTGCTTTGATTGTGAAGAACTCGACCGCACCGGTCGTGCCGGCCCCCGCGCCGCCGACAGGACTATGGATCCGTTCCGAGACGCTTTCGACTTCGCTTTCTTCACCTGCGTAGATGCAGAGATTGCCCGATTCCGCTTCCGGTTTGGACGCGCTGCCCGAGCACGTCGCGGAAGTCAATTCTTCAAAGTCTTCAGCGAAGGTGTTTTCGACGCGTTCTTTGCCATTCGCGTCGATGAAGTGGACCTGGCACGGACCGACGAGAGGCCCGCCGGCTTTTTCGCTGAAACAGCCACTACCGGCCAGCAGCCCGGCGAGCGGGATCGCGAACGAAGCGACCGGAACCTTGATAAAGCTGCCGGAGGCCGTCGGTCCGAAAGCCCAGGCGCCCGTCTCGGTGGAGCCTTTGGGGAGTGTGCCACCCGCGGTCCAGGGCGAGCCTTGTTTCCCCGCTTTACCTTCCCTACCGGCTTTACCGTCCGCGCCAGGGGTACCCGCGCCGGCAGGACCGGTCGCTCCGGGTGCGCCGGTCGCACCAGCCGGGCCGGTCGCGCCCGCCGGGCCTGTCGCGCCCGCGGCGCCGTTCGCGCCGGCCTTGCCGGTCAGCGCCTTGAGCACCTTCGGGCTGATCTGCTTGGTCGAGGTGATCACATACTTACTCGCGGCATAAGCACCACCGCTCATCGCGAACACGAGCGCGAGGCTCGCGATCACGGTGCTCGGGGTCAGATGCAACCGTCTGCGTACGCTTGAGAACATCGGTCACCTCTCCTTTGAGGAGTCGGACGTGCTGGCGCTCGGCGCTACGCACGTGATTTGGTTACTGCCTTGAAAGGTGTTGTTGGACTGGGTCATGGCGCTGGCCTGGGGAGATCCGCGCGGCGACCTTCAGGGCTGCTCGCGCTGAGGATCTCCTTACCCTTCGGGGTGAGCCCCTCGGGGAGCCCCAGATCGAAGCTCGTCATCACGCGGCCCTGCGCTGGTCGTTGGTGTGGGTGCGGATGCTCTGCTGCAGCTGTTGGCCTTGTAGGGTGAGGCGCCATTGGTTGGCGGCGCCGCGTGTTTGGCCGCGGCCGGTGTTGTGGATCAACCCGTGGGCTTGCAGGCGGGCGAGGAGCTTGGAGACCTGGCCGGGGTCGGTGATCCCGGCGCGCTGCGCGACCTGGATGTTGGAGCTGCCCGACTGCTCGGCGATCGCTTCGAGGACGAGCACCGTGCGATACCTCAAACGGATCGGAATGTCCTGCCCCACCGGGATGCCCCGCGAGACGTCCGGGTTCACCACGAGATACCTGCCGCCCGCCTGCTTGGCGACGGAGGCGACCAGCGGCGCGAGATCGCCTGGCACCCCGTTGCTCGCGGATACCGCCGTGACGCTGCTTACGGGGCCGAGCAGCTGTTGGACGCTCAACATCTGGCGGCCTTTTCCAGCGCGCCCGCCACGGCTCCGCCGCCAGACGCGCCTAGCAGCGATCGGGGAGTCGGCGTTCTCGAGTTGGTCCCGGTCCTTCCGATGCGTATTGATCGGGTGGTGTTGCATCAAGCGTCGTCCTTGTGCGCAGGACTCTCAAGACTGAGCTGCTCGGTGACGCGTTTTCCGAGCGTGGTGAGTTGCCAGGCGTTGCTCTCGCCGCGGGCTTGTCCCTGTCCGGTGTTTGTGAGCAGGCCGAGGCGCTCGAGGCGAGCGAGGAGCTTTGAGATCTGGCCCTGGTCATACATGCCGGCGAGTTCGCCGATCTGACGGTTGCTCGCACCGGGATGTTCTCCGGCGGCCTGCAGTACCCGTGCGGTCCTGTAGGTCAGGCGCATCTGGACATCACGCAATGGGTCCTCCTGGCGCGCCCTCTCGGACCTGGAGGTATCAGGACTGACTGTCAGGGTTGAGCGTGGTGCGCGACGCTTGCGCTCCCTGCTCGCCGCTGCAGCGCCAAGGTAGGGCTGCACGATCATTCCGAGCAGCTCGCCGTGCAGATCCGTGAGGGGTGCTCGCTCGCCGTTCAACAGGCGCTTGTAGACGATCGCGAGCGCGGCGCCGGCGAGGCCCTCGGCCGTCAAGACAGGCGTTTGTGCGGCGCGCGTGCCCTGTGCACGACCTTCGTCGAGCACGCTCGCGATCCGTGCCAGCAGCCCCTCGCGTGCCTCCAATACTCGTCGTGTGCCGCGCGCACTCTGCACCACACACACCCGTGCCAAAACCAGGTCGCGGTCGAGGAAACACAGGATCGTCCACAGGCCCGTGCGGACACGCTCGACCCACGGCACATCCTCGAGGTCTGCTTGGGCTAGCTCTTGCTCGACCTGGGCGATGGCGTGCTCGAGCATCGCCAGCAGGCACTCTTCACGGTTCTCGAACAGGTCATAGAAAGTGCGCCGCGAGACCCGTGCTTGGGATGAGATGTCGGCAACCGTGACGCTCGACCAGCCGAGCTTCTCGACGGCCGGGACTGCGGCGGCGATCAGGCGCGTGCGTTGCATCTCGTAGACCTGCCCACGCGCGGAGGGGAGCGTGCCCGTCTTCACACTGCGACGACGCACATCGCCCCGTTGCGCTGCACGCGTCGCCCGGGTATGCGCGGTACGGGATTTTGCTGGCGCCATCACACGCCCCTCGCTACGGAAGTCTCAGCATCCGTCCGGCCGAGCGTGGAGCCTTCGCCACCGGTTCCGTCAACGCTGTTTGTGTGCTCGCTGTGAGGACGGCTCGCGTGCAGTGCCTGCTCACCGAGCGGTGTCAGCGACCATGCCTTTGGGGTTCCCTGTTCGTGACCGCCCGAGTTCTGCACCAGGCCGAGATCCTCGAGCCGCCACAACAAGCGCGAGATCTGACCCTGGTCAGAGATCCCGGCAGCGTCTGCCACTTCGCGGTTGTTCGTCCCCGGCCGAGCGGCGATCGCAGACAGCACCGTGAACGTGCGCAACGTCGGACGGAACTCCGCCGGCGCCGAGACCCCTCCAAACGGGCTGTCACCGGTGGTATCGGCGCCCGTGCCGGCAGCACGCGCACGGCCTGCGGGTTTGGGCGCTGGGCGCGAGAGCTCGCGTGTCGCTGCCGCCGGGCCGCGATAGGGCAGCACGATCGTTCCCATCAACGGGTTCAACAGGTCCACCAACGGGCCGGGGTCCGCCTCCAGCAAGCGGGCGTGGATCACGCCCCAGACCGCTCCGACGACACCCTCCGCGGTGAACGGCGGCAGCTCCCGTCCCGCCTTCGTATCCGCACGACCCGTATCGATCACCCGCGCCAGCTCCTCGAGCACCCGTGCCCGACGCTCCAAAACCCGCGGCCCACAGGCGAGCGACTCGATGAACACAAACCGTCGCAACAACGGCTCCTCGTCGAGCAACACAAGCAACGCATCGAGCGTGCTCCGCACCCGTGCGACCCACTCCCCCTCGACCCCGTACGCAGACCGTACGACCGTCGCGAGCTGCTCGACCGCACGATCGAACGCCGCAAGCAAACATTCGTCGCGATCAGCGAACAGGTCATAGAACGTCTTGCTCGACACCCCCGCCCGCACCGTCACCCGCCGTACAGTCAACTGCCGCGCACCAAACTCACACACCAAACCCACAGTCGCGTCCAGCACCCGCGCACGCTGCAACACCGACACATAGCCGCCACCACCCTGCGGACCCACGGTCCCCGCCGTGCCCACAGTGTCCTTACGCGCACGTGCACGCGCCGTGCCCGCAACAGCCGCGCCCATCAGGACACCCTCCCCACGCGCGGGACGACGCGGTGCCGGGAACGACGAAAGCCACGCCTAGAGGCGCGGTCGCTGCCGGCTAGAAGATCGAAAGAGGCGCCGGAGAAGGCGCCAGAACCAGGCTCAGCGCCTAATAAACCCGGTGCAGAGAGAGAGAGAGAGAGAGAGATGTGTCAGCGACGCTGACGCATCTAGCTACGGCCCCTTCCGGGCACGCAACGATCCCCATCACATCTGTCCCTTGCGGACTCACGCGAACACAACCCCTCTTCATCCGACCCGGCCCCTCTCCCAACATCCCCTGCTACAAGCGCTTGATGTCAACCCAAAAGATCGACCCAAACCCAGTCTATTTCCATGCCCCCAAACCACGGGAGCACCTCTACACCTAAATATATACACAAAACGTCGACCGATGCAAGTCCGAAGTGTCAACCGGCACATAAACCGCGCTAGAAAGCCGATCTACAAATCACGTGCCGCGTCAAGCCCGGCGCGTTGAGCCCTCGGTGGCGAAGGGATTCAGGAACTGCCGCCTCCTGACGTAAGTGTGCTCGAGCGAGAGCGGGCCGGATTCAGGCGTACGCCTCACGGGGACGCTCAGTCCGTCAGATCCTCGATCCACGCCCCCACGCCGACGATAAAGGACGGGAGGTGCTGGCGCTGGTGATTGACGGCCCTATGCACGGCATCCGGCTCGAGAATCCAGTATTCGTGCTGACTTTTGTTGCGCAGGTCGTTTACCTCCCGCGTGACCCGCTCCGTCTCCTCCGGATAGAGACCGAGGCCCCGAAGTTGATCGGCGGCCGGGGTCTTGCGGTCCGCGGGGATCGCGCCCATGTCTTGGGCCACTCGCACGCCGAGGCCGATCAAGGTTTGGCAGAGGTTGTGCAGATCATCCATATTCGACCGCACCAACGTGGCCCTGTTGCGCTCCTGCGGATCCTTCGAATACCACGCGGCATCGAACGCAACAGGGTCAAAATCCGGCGAGAAGGCAGAGACGGCGTTCTCTAGCTGCGCCATTGTCTGCGCCAGTGCTCGCAACACATCATCCAACGTATTCCGGCGCACCCGAGCGGCGACGGGTGGACGGTCGGACCCGCTCATCAGGCGAGCCCGACCGGAGACTGAGCACGAGCGGCGGCCAGCTCCTGGAAGTAGCCAAGCGCGGCCCGCGCACCCTCGCGGGATTCGTCCCCCAACCGGTCGGCCAAAACCTGCGCCCGCCTTGCCCGCGCCTGCAGCAACGGCCAGGCCCGATCGCGGTCGACCATCGGGCGACCATCGCGCGAGACCTCTGCCAACAGACGAGGATTGTCGAGCACTGCATCGGAGGGCACGATCTGCACCTCGACAGGCAGCCGCGCGCTGAGCCGCAGACGCAGCGCCTCCAATGCGCCCGGAGACGGGCGGCGCAATCCCACCAGCAGGTCCAGATCGGAGATCCCCGTCACGTCATCGCCTCGCGCCATCGATCCGAACAGCACAGCCAGCTCCACGTTGGGCTCCGTTCTGAGAGCACCACGCAGAGTGGCCACCAGCGACCAATGAGAACGAACCCATGCTGCCTCCGCTTGCGAGAGGAGCAGTTGACGCGAGCCGGGGCGCCGAGCCCTGACGAGCCCGCTCCCCACACATCGGCGCAGGGTGCGCTCGCTCATCCCCACCTCATCGGCGAGTTGCTTTAGGACCGAGCTCATGTGTCCAGGCTATCAGTGGTGTGTCCGATCCTAGATCGGACACACTCAACCGGTCGCTGCGCAGGGCTCCCTCCCCCTCAAATCAAACCTGCTCCAAGGCCTCCAACACCAGCGCGTCATGCTCCGCCGGCTTGATCTTGCGCAGCACCTCGGCGAGCTTGCCGTCGGAGTCGATGATGAAGGTCGTGCGCTCGTTGCCGAAGTAGGTTTTCCCGTACATCGACTTCTCCGCCCAAACGCCGTAGGAGTCGGCGACCGCGTGGCCCTCGTCGGCGAGCAGCGAGAAGTCGAGGTCGTACTTCTCGTGGAACTTCTTGACCTTCTTCACCGGGTCCGGTGAGATTCCCAGCACCGTCGCGCCGACCTTGGCGTAGTCAGCGCGATGGTCGCGCACCCCGCACGCCTGTGTCGTGCAGCCCGGCGTGTCGGCCTTGGGATAGAAGTAGACGACCACGGGCTGGCCGCGGAAGTCAGAGAGCTTCACCGCACGCCCATCCTGGTCGGGCAGCTCGAAGTCGGGGGCGTCGTCTCCTGGCTCGATCATGGGTCGGATCCTAGCTTCTCGCCGAGCGAGACCGGGGTACGACTCGACCCGGCGATTGCCGTCGAGACGGCTGATTGGCAAACACGGCTCGCGGGTATGGTGAGCGCATGCTGAACGTCGAGCAGGTGGAGGAATGGCTTGGGCAAGAGGTCCTCGACTCCAACAACGAGCGAGTGGGGAAGCTGGAGGAGGTCTACTACGCCAAAGGCGGCAGCGAGGCCGTCTTCGCTGTGATCAAGAGCGGGCTGCTCGGTCGCCACACGAGCCTGGTGCCGCTCGCGGGAGCCTCCGTGGGGCGGGACTACCTGAAGCTCGCCTACTCGGCCGAGCAGATCGAGCAGGCGGGCTCGGACGTAGATGCGCAGGACGTGCTCGTCGCGGATACCGCGCGCCAGACGAGCGCGGCCTACGGCGTAGACGTTCCCGAAGAGGACTTCGAGAGCGCGACCTCGATCAACCGGCGAGGTCAGGCGACGCGGGAGGCTCAGGAGCGCGCCGAGGCGCTCGAGGAGGAGGCCCGTCATCGCACCGCCGAGGCCGAGGAGGCGCGCGGCTCTGCCCATGACGCCTCCGAGCAGGCGTCGTTGAAGGACGACGAGGCCGAACGCGCGCGAGCGGAGGCGGAGCGCGCGCGCGCCGAAGCGCAGCGCGGCTCGCCTCAAGACACCTAGGAAAGGGCTACAGCACCCCCTCGATCAGCGACGTGAACTCGGCCTGGCCCGAGACGTTCGGGTGGTAGCTTTCGGACAGCGGGTTGGACTGCCCGTTCAGCCATTCCGAGGACGAGCACACCTCGTGCGATTCAAAGGCGCTCGTGGGATTCACGAAGGTGAATTTGGAGGCTTCCGCGCGCCCCTTGATGACGCTGTCGAGCAGTTCCGCCGATTCGTTCATTTTCTTCTCGTTGCCCGACGTCAGGAAGTTGACGTTGCACGTCTTGCCTTCTTTGGTGAACAGCTTGGGATAGCCGAGCACAACCACTTTGGCTGTGGTCGCTTTGGCGCGGATGTCTTTGTACGTGGTTTCGAGCAGACCCGGCAGTTTGTTTTTGATGAATTCGTTCGCTTCGCCGATCGCGCTCCCGCACGTGAAGTAGTAGAGGGCGCAGTTGATGATCACGTTGCTGAAGCCGGCGTCGTTGCCGCCGATCGTGATCGTCACGAGGCTCGTGGTGGCGCTCAGCGTGCCGAGCTGTTTTTCGTTCACTTCCGTGGTCTTCGCCCCGCTGCAGGCCTGAAAGCTCAGCGTGTAGCTCTTCGCGGCCGCAACCTTCGGCGGGTAGGCGTTCGGGCCGCGGTCGCATTCGCCCGGTTCTTCGTAGAATTCGCGGGTGCCGACGCCGGATGAGTAGGAGTCCCCGAGCGCCACGTACTGCGGCAGCGCGGCGGCCGACGCCGCCGGTATGAGCATCCCAAAGGCCAGCGCGAGCAGGCCGATTATGCGATTTTTGTTCCCCATTGCTGTGTCTCCCCTTGCTTGAACGGGCCCAAAAAGCCTTTTAGATAGCCAGAACTATCCGTCTTTTCGGGCATGGAATGGCAACCTAACCACGCCCGGTCGGGTCCGTCAAGTCACCCGCCGCGAGGTGCTCTTGCCAGCCCGGCCCAGTCCGTCAAGTCGCCCCGCGAGACACCTTGGCCGACCGCCCGACCGCGCCGGCTCCACGCGAGCCGCGTTCACTTCAACAGCTTCGACAGCCGTCGGTCCTTCAGCACGCGCCCCTCGGTCTGACAGGTGGGGCAGTAGGCGATCACGTAGTCCTCGAAGTGGACCGCCTGAAGCGTCGTGGCGCAACGCGGGCAGGGCTCGCCCTCGTGCCGGTGCACGCGCAGGGGCAGCGGGAGCTTGTCGGGGAGCGGCAGGCTGAGCACGTCCTCGTAGTGGGCGATCGCCCCGCTGAGCGTCTCCACGATCGCATCCCGCAGCCGCTGGGCCTCATCAGGATCGAGGTCCGATCCGCGCTTGTAGGGCGAGAGACGCGCGACCCACAGGATCTCATCGACCCACGAGCGGCCGATGCCGGCGATCGTGCGCTGGTCGCGCAGCAGCGTGTGCAGCGGCCGCGGCGCGGAAAGCAGCTCTTGGAGTCGCTCCCCATCGCCCGGGTCGGGCCACGCTTCGGGGCCGAGCGTCGCGAGCGCGTCCTCCTGCTCGAGCGCATCGGCCGGAAGCAGCTTGACCCAGGCGGCCTGCTTGGTGCCGAACTCGCGCAGGCGCAGCTCCTCGCTCCCACGCACGCGCACGAGCAGCCGCGAGGTGCGGTCACGGGGCCCGGCGCGCTTGCCGTACAGCTGCAGCCGCCCGGCGGACATCAGGTGAATCAGCAGCGCAAGGTCGCCGGAGACGTCGACGATCAGGTGCTTGCCGCGACGGCGAACCCCGACGATCTCGCGCCCGTCGAGCTCCGACAGCGGCGGTGAGAACGTCTTCAGCGCATTGATCCCAGGAGCCAGCGCCGACTCGATAGCCGCCCCTTTCAGCGCCCCATCGAGCAGGCGCGCGGTGATCTCGACCTCGGGCAGCTCAGGCATCGCCCAATAATCGTAGGGGGACGCCGGGGTATGCCCCGGCGTCCCGGTGTCCCTGTTACGAGACCGCGTCGGAGTAGGTGGCAGGGACCACCAGCGCCCCATAGGGAAAGCACCCGAAACGCTTCACGACTACAGGAGGATCTGCGACCATGAGTGCCGTGGCAACACGACCGCATGTGACGCTCAGCGGCGACATCGTCGGCGAGTACCTCGTCGAGGACACACGCCCCGATGGACGCCTCGTGCTCGTCCCTGACCCTGACCCTGACCCTGACGACGCCCACCCCTCCGTCACCTGGGCAGCAATGCTCAAACGCTCCGGTGGACGGGACGCAACTCCAGAGGAGTTCGCAGCCTTCGAGGCCGAGTACGGACCTTTCCTGCCGCCTGACGGCGAGGGATAGTCATGCCCAAGACACCGCGACCCGGCCATGCTCCAGTGGCCTTCGCTGACGACGCGTTTGACGAGGACATCGCCCGCGCCGGCAGTGGAGGTCGTGAAGCCGCCGAAACCGCACGTCAGGCATACGAGCACGGCGGCGTGCCGGTCGATGAGCTCCGCCGCGTTCAGGACGAGGGACGCGACGGAACGATCCTGCCGGGATGCCTGAAGGTCTATCTGCCGCCACCCGACGGCCGCTTTGGCATCGTCTTCAAACTCGCGATTGACGAGACAGGCGCACGGCTGCAATTCCTCGCCTTCGGCACGCGCCACCATCCGCATGGTTCGCACGCACCTACCGTCTATGACACTGCCCACGCACGGCTGCGCGAGACCACCGCGAAGAACCTGAGGGGACCCAACACACCTTAAGCCGGGCAGGGACGCAACATTTTGTCCGTGAGAACGGACAAAATGTTCGCCCTGACCGGCGGGGCTCGAAGCCGGCCGTTGTGCCCGTCCAGACTCGCACCAACCGGCGACCGTCTAATAGGCCTTGATCGGAGGCCCTTCGTACTTCACGCCGACGGGGCTCGTCCAGCGCACGCGCCAGTAGGCGCCCTGCGTGGAGGAGGAGAACGACCAAAAGCCGAGCGAGTTGGTCGTGACGGTCTTCAGCGTGCGGTAGCGCTTGGAGCCCTTCGGCCGCACGAGCACCGTCACCTTCGTGGCGCCGGTCGCGGGGCGCACGAGCCCCCACAACGAAAAGCGATGCCCCGCTTTCGACACGGTCAGCGGGAGCGGCCAGCCGGAGTAGAGCGGCTTGGGGGAGCCGTTCACGTACTCGAGGCCGGTCTGGAAGCCCACGTAGCCACCACGCGCGCTCGAGCCGGGAGCGCCGCCGAGCGGGTCGTCTTTGAGCAGGTACTGGGAGAACGCGGCGACGCGTGGGTTGTTATAGGCGATGTGCTCTGAGATCGCGTCGAATTCGGCCTGTTGCGCGGCGGAGACGCCGAGGAACTTGTTGGGGAAGCTCTGCACCCCGAACTCCGTCAGGTAGATCGGCAGCCCGCTCGGGATCGCGTGCACGGCGGCGGCGCGGTTCAGGGCGGCACTGAGACGCGAGAGCACGCCGATCGTGACGTTGTCGGCCCCGGGCGTCTTGTAATAGGGGCCCGCCGGGGTGGGGTAGGCGTGGTGGGCGTAGCCGGTCATCTCAAGCTCGCCGCAGGAGCCGGATTTCTTGTACTTGGCGTTCAGGCACAGCGCTTCGCGCAGGAACGCGAGCGGGGCAACGTCGTGCACGAGCGCCTTCGATTTTTCGCTGCGCAGGAGGCTCTTGACCGAGTCATAGCCGGTCGGGGCGGTCTCGCCGAAGAGGATGCGCGGGCGCGTCAGCCCTCCCTTCTGCAGCCCGGCGTAGCCGGCCTGGTAGAGACCGCGGTAGATCCGCGGCGAGGCGGGCGTGCCGTTGGAGCTCCACTGCGGCAGCAGGAAGGCGGGATGGTTGGGCTCGTTCCAGATCGAGTAGACCGAGACCTCCGAGCCGTAGTGCTTGGCGACGGCGGTCATGAACTGTTCGAAGTCGAGGTTGTCGGGGCGCGTGATGTAGGGCGCTTTCTTGTTCGACGTGGCCCAGCGCGGCACGGGCGAGGTCACCGTCAGCAGGACCGGCCATTTCAGCCGTTGAGCTTCGGCCAGCACGGCGTCGTACTGGCCCCAGCTGTAGGCGGCGGGATTGGTCTCGTCGAAGTTCGGGCGCGTCGCGCTTTCGGGGCTGGGGGCGACTTCGTACCAGGGGAGCTCGATGCGGAGCGCTTTGACGCCGAGCGCCTGCATCTGCGCGATCGCGTGCGCGCGCGTCGCCGGGTTGAGAAGGTCGGTGGAGGCCTCGAAGTAGACGGTCTGGCCGTGGGAGGCCACGGCGGGGGCGGCCGCGGCGAAGGCGCCAAGCGTCAGGGAGCACAGCAGGGCGGAGAGGGATCGGGGGAGAAGCTTGTTTCTGAGCATGGTCGCTTAAGACACCTTCGAGGTAGAGGGGTTGCGGTCTTCTGCAAACTTCGCGCGATCCGCCTTGGCTCCTGCCGGCGGGCCGGCAGGATGTCCTGACAAGACGCACGTTCCTGCGACTGGACCCGGGCTCGTGCCGCGTCGAGTGCGGCACAGACGCCGCAAACAGCGATCGGGACAGATCGCCGAGCCTAAGCGTGGGATAGCGTTGCGTTCGAATGAGCATGGCAATCGCCCCAGACGACATCGTTCGCACACACGCGGATGCAACCGCCAACGAGCGGCCTCCGCTGCTCGTGCTCGAGCCGCTGGAACGGTTCCTCGACGAGCACGGCCTCGGCGCGGGCGTAATCGCGGCGGAGCCGATCGGCGAGGGACACTCGAACGTGACCTACCTGATCGAGCGCGCGGGAACGGAGGTCGTGTTGCGCCGCCCGCCCCGCCCGCCGCTGCCGCCAAGCGCGCACGACGTGCTGCGCGAGGCGCGGCTGCTGGGCGCGCTGAAGGACACGAACGCGCGCGTGCCGGACGTGCTCGCGGTGTGCAAGGACCCGGAGACGATCGGCTGCCCGTTCTATGTGATGGAGCGGGTCCCTGGCGAGGCGATCGTCTCGAGCCTCCCCTCCGCGCTCGACACGCCGAACGAGCGCGCAAGGATCGGCGAGGAGCTGATCGACGCGTTGGTGGAGATCCACGCGGTCGACTGGCGCGCGGCGGGGCTCGAGGGCTTCGGCAAGCCGACGGGCTACTTGGAGCGCCAGCTGCGGCGGTTCGGCGGGCTGTGGGAGCTGAACAAGACGCGCGAGATCCCGTCGGTGGAGCGCGTCGGCGCGTGGCTCGCCGAGCGACTGCCGGAGTCTCCGGCGGCGACGATCGTGCACGGCGACTACCGCCTCGGCAACACGATGTTCGCCACCGACGCACCGGCGCGATTGGAGGCGGTGCTCGACTGGGAGATGGCCACGATCGGCGACCCGCTGGCCGATTTGGGCTACCTGTGCATGATGTGGACCGAGAGGGACGACCCGTCAGACGGTTTGCGCGAGCATCTCGGCAAGGTCACGCGCGGGGAGGGCTTCCCGACGCGCGCGGAGCTGATCGCGCGCTACGAGCAGCGCTCGGGCCGCTCGATGAAAGACATCCGCTGGTACACGACGCTCGCCGTATGGAAGACGATCGTGTTCATGGAGGGCAACTACAAGCGCGCGATCGCGGGCTCGACCGACGACCCGTATTTGAAGCAGTTCGGCGAGGGCGTGCTCGATCTCGCGCGCCAGGCGGAGGAGGCGACGAATGGCGCCTGAGCAACGGATGACGGCCGAGGCGACCGTCGAGGTGGCTGAGGGAGGAGGAGCGGGAGTTCGCGAGGAAACACCACGGGAGGGTCTGTTGATCGACTGGGGCGGGGTGCTGACGACCAACCTGTTTGCGTCTTTCCACCAGTACTGCATAGCGGTCGAGCTCGACCCGGGGCTGCTCGCGGGGCGGTTCAAATCGGACCCGGAGTTTCGTGAGCTGCTGATCGCGCTGGAGAAGGGGAAGCTCGATGAGCCCAGCTTCGAGCTGCGCTTCGCCGAGCTGCTGGGGATCGCACCCGAGGGCTTGGTCGACGGTCTGTTCGCGGGCGTGGGCCCGGATATGGCCATGATCGAAGCGGTCAGGCGCGCGCGCGAGGCGGGCGTGAGGACGGCGTTGGTGTCGAACTCGTGGGGCACGCACCGCTATCCGCACGAGCTGTTCGCGGAGATCTTCGACGGTGTCGTGATCTCCGGCGAGGAGGGCATGAGGAAGCCGTCGCGGCGGATGTACGAGCTGGGCGCCGAGCGCGCGGGGATCGCGGCGGAGCGCTGCGTATACGTCGATGACCTGCCTCACAACCTCGACCCGGCGAAGGAGCTCGGCATGGCGACGGTGCATCACACGAGCGCCGAGACAACCGTTCCCGAGCTGGAACGGTTGCTCGGACTTCCCCTCGCTTCCACCTCGACCTGAGGGGCCCGCGCGCCGGGCGGTTACCCAAACCCTCGAGCTTGCTAGTCCCTGTTGCCGCGACCGTAGAGCAGCTTGAACATGCGCGCCAACAGGCGCGAGGTGCGGGGCTTGTAGGGGTACATGAAGACTTCCTTCTTCATCGCCAGTTTCGGCGTCACGACGATCGCCTGCTGGGAGCAGTACTTGCGGATCCCGCCCGCGCCGTGGCGCGAGCCGAGGCCCGAGGCCTTCGCCCCGCCCATCGGCAGCTCGAGCACCGTGTAGTTGATCATCGCGTCGTTCACGTTCGCCGCGCCGACGTCCAGGCGCCGCGCGATCGCCTCGCCGTGCTCTGAGTCGCGGCTGAACACCGACGCGCCGAGGCCGTAGGGCGAGTCGTTCGCGAGCCGCACCGCCTCGTCGGCGTCGGCGACCTTCATGATCGGCAAAGTCGGCCCGAAGGTCTCCTCGGTCATGCACTTCATCGTGTGGTCGACGTCGACGAGCACGGTCGGTTCGAAGAAGCGCCCTGCGCCCGGCGCCTGCTTGCCGCCGGTGAGGATGCGCGCGCCCTTGTCGGTCGCGTCGGCGACGTGGTCCTCGATCGTGTCGAGCTGCGGCGCGAACGTGATCGCGCCGACCTCGACCGTGCCGGGCCCGTCGCCCTTGCCGACGCGCAGCGCGCGGACTTTGTCGGAGACTTTCGCGACGAACTCGTCGTATACGGGCGCCTCGACGTAGGCGCGCTCGATCGAGATGCAGGTCTGGCCGGCGTTCTGCATCGAGTAGTACGTGGCGAAGTTGGCGGCGCGCTCGACGTCGGCGCCGGCGAGCACGAGCATCGGGTCCTTGCCGCCGAGCTCGAGCGAGGCCGGGATCAGCCGCCGCGCGGCCGCTTCGGCGACCTTGCGCCCAGTGCGGGTGGAGCCCGTGAACATGATCATGTCGACGTGCTCGATCAGCGCCGCGCCGGTCTCGCCGCGGCCGGTCGCGATCTGCAGCACGTTCTCCGGCAGGCCGCACTCGGCCAGCCCTTCGGCCATCAGCAGCGACGTCAGGGGGGTGATCTCGGACGGCTTGAGGATCACGCTGTTGCCGGCCATCAGCGCGGGGATGCAGTCGCCGAAGGAGTTCGTCAGCGGGTAGTTCCACGGGCCGATCACGCCGATCAGCCCGAGCGGGCGGTAGCGCATGATCAGCTTCTTGCCCTTGACCAGCAGCTGGCTCGACTTGACGCGCTCGTCGGCGAGGTAGTCGGGGCCGGTCTTGGCCCAGAAGCCGAACGCGTTGCCGGCGTAGCCGATCTCCGCGAACTGGGCGTCCTCGAACGTCTTGCCGGTCTCCGAGCAGATCGTCGCGATGACCTGCTCGGCGTTGTCCATCACCCACTTCTGCGCGCGCAGCAGCACACGCGCGCGCCCGTCGAAGCCGAACGCCTCCCACCCCGGCTGCGCGGCCCGGCCGCGCGCGGCGATCTCGGCGACCGCGGCCGCGTCGAGATCGGGGACGGTCGTGAGGATCTCGCCGGTCGCGGGGTTCTCGACGGGAACGCCGTCACGGCCGGCGGCGGCCGCCCCGTTCGTTGACTGCGGCGCGTGCTGCTGCTCGACGGTGGTGGCCATTATTTCGTCTCCCCTGCTCTCTGTCGCTCGCTCGTGACAAACAAGGCTAGCTCATGTTCGAGGCACGCTCAAAGGCGCGCAGGCTCGTCCCGCCCGCGAGGAGACCGGCGACACCGACCGTGATCCGGGAGCGACGCGCAGTTGTCTCCCGAAATGAAACGCGGAGTCAGTCGGAAAGCTCGATCGAGGCGATCCCGATCGGCTCGATCGGCCGGTCAGAGCCGTCGGTGGCGACGCCCTCGAGCTTGTCGACCACGTCCAGCCCGTCGGTCACCTGGCCGAACACCGTGTGCTTGCCGTCGAGCCACGGCGCCTTGGCGGTCGTGACGATGAAGAACTGCGACCCGTTCGTGTTCGGCCCGGCGTTCGCCATCGCGAGCGCGCCGCGCACGATCTTGTGGGGGTTGATCTCGTCCTCGAACTGGTATCCCGGGCCGCCCGTGCCCGTCCCCTGCGGGCAGCCGCCCTGGATCATGAAGTCTTTGATGATGCGATGGAACGTCAGCCCGTCGTAGAAGCCCTCGCTCGCGAGCTTGCGGAAGTTCGCGACCGTCTTCGGCGCGTCGTCGTCGAACAGCTCAAACGCGATCGCGCCTTCGGTCGTCTGCATCGTGGCGGTGGACATTCTGGTGGTTCCTCCTCAGCTCGGCTCGTGTGAGCGCGCCACGATAGCGCCGTAATGCCTCGAGTCATGAGCTCGGTGGCCTTTCCCGGCGCCTGGACGAGCCTGACGGCCCCTCGCCTTCATAGCCGACCTCCGCCGGCTAGTACTTCACGTGCGCTTCGGCTTCGGTGTAGGCAGTGCCTTCTTCTGACTTGAGCTTCAGCACGGCTTCGCTCGTGCCGGAGGCGGGGCTCGTGTATTCGAAGATCGTCGCCGATTCGGCGAGGCCCGAGGTGGGGATCGTGAGGGCGGTGGCGTTCGTGAGCGTGCCTTCGCCGCTGGTCTTTTCGACCTTCGCCTTGCCGGCGGCGCCGAGGTTGCTCACGACGTTCCCGTATTTGTCGGTGACGGCGGCGTGGGCGGTGAGCTTCTTGCTGTTGGTGATGCTGCTCGTCGTGCAGGCAAAGAGGCAGGTCCCTTCGATTTTGCCGGCGGTTACCGCGGCGTGAGCCCAGGCGAAGCGTTCCGCGGCGGCTGCCTTGACGGCGAACGATCCTGTGGCGCCCGCTACCGCGGCGCCTTCTTTGACTTTGAGCGTCGTGGTCTGGGCGTCGTAGAGCTTGATCGCCGTGGCGGTGCCCACGCCTTCGGTGAACGTGACCGTCGTCGCCGTGGAGGGGTATTCCGGCGCCTGGCCGCTGGGCGAGCTCGCGGGTTCGCTGAAGGTGAGCGTCTTTGCGCCCGCGTAGCTCGTGGTCAGGTTGCCCCATTCGTCGGTGGCTGTCAGCGTCACGCTGAACGCGACGCCCGCTTCCTGTTCTGACGGGGTTGGCACGGTGAGCTTTTTAGTCGCGGCCGCTTTGACCGTGAACGAGCCCGTCGTGCCTTCGAGCGTGCCTTCGGTCGCTTTCAGCGTAGTGCTCTGGGCGTCGTACAGTTTGATCGAGGCCGTGCCCGCGCCGGCCGCGAACGTGACCGTCGCCGGGTAGCTGGGTGCCTGGCCGCTGGGCGCGTTGGCGGGTTCGCTGAACGTGACCGTCTTCGCGCCCACGTAGCTTTTCGCGATGTTGTGCCAAGCATCCAGGGCGGTGATGGTCTCGTTGAAGGCGATGCCCGCGGTCTGTGCGGCGATCACCGGCAGGCTGAAGCCGGCGGCGGCGGCCGCCTTGACGGTGAAGGCAGCTGAGACGCCTTCGATCGTGCCTTCTTTGACTTTGAGCGTGGGGGCCTGGGCGTCGTAGAGCTTGAGCGCGGTGGCTGTGCCAACGCCTTCGGTGAACGTCACGCTCGTGGCCGAGGTCGGGTATTCGGGCGCCTGCCCATTGGGCGCGTTGGCGGGGCCGCTCCAGGTGAGCGTCTTTGCGCCCGCGTAGGAGGTCGTGATGTTGGCGTATTCGTCGGTGGCGGTGAGCGTCACGTTGAACGCAACGCCCGCTTCCTGTTCTGCCGGTGTCGGCACAGTCATTTTTTTGGTCGCGGCGACTTTTACGGTGAGGCTCGGCGAGGTGCCTTCGAGCGTGCCTTCCTTCGCTTTGACCGTTGTCGTCTGGGCGTCGTACAGTTTGATCGCGGCCGTACCCGCGCCCGTCGTGAACGTGACGCTCGCGGGGTAGCTGGGCGCTTTTCCGTTGGGCGAGCTCGCGGGTTCGCTGAAGGTGAGCGTCTTCGAGCCCGCGTAGGTGCTGACCGTGTTGTTGCTCGCGTCCTTGGCGGTGATCGTCAGGTTGTCGGTTTCGCCGGCGGTGGGCGTGGTGCTCGCGGCTGTGATCTGGAAGTGGGTGGCCGGGCCGAAGGTGACGGTCACCGATTTGGCCGTGCTCCTCGCCGTCCAGCTGCGCCACGCAGCCGTGACGGTGTATTCGTGCGCGCCGATCGATACACCCGTGTCAGTGCAGCTCGTCGCGGTCGAAGGAGAGCTGGAGCTCGGACAGCCGCCGCTGGGCGCGCCACCGTCGCGCGTCACGTAGTATTCGACCGTGCCGCCGGCCGGTGGGATGACGGCCGACCACGTGAGCGCGACCGTCCCGGCGCCCGCCGTGGCGCTCGAGATCGTGGGCGCGGAAAGCGTCGCCAGGCTCGCCGATGCGCTGGCTTCGCCGGCGTTCGACCAGTACGCGAACGCGCCGGCGGAAAGCAGACTCAGCGCCACGAGGGTACTGGCCGCGATCCGCCGGAGCATCTTGCGCCTACGAGGCTTTGTACTTGAGCGTGATCGTAGCGCCCTTGCACGCGTTCTGGTTGACGAGGGCTTCTTCTTTCATTTTCAAGCTCACGGCGTATTCCTTGGTTTCGCCGTGTGCGATCACGACTTTTGGTTCCTGGGAGGCGGGCGTGACTTCGAACCATTCCTTTTTGCATTCCGCCACCGAGGTTTTTTCGACTTCCGCTTCGAGCTTGGTCAGGAACTCGCTCTGGCTGGCATCTACGTCCTTGACCTTGACGGTGACCGCGGAGCTGCCGCCGGGATAGACGCCTTCGACCAGCGTGCTGCTGACTTCGAAGGTGGCGCCGCCGGAGCTCGCTTTGACGGTGCCCGTTCCTTCGCCGGAGCTCGTCCAGTAGGCGACCGCGGTTGCGGCCATCACCAGCGCGACGACCACGCCGCCAAGCGCGAGGCGTTGCTTCCTTGTGTTGATAAAGCGGGACATGCAGGAGCTCCTTTCCAGTGTTCACAGAAGTGCCGGGCGGCTGGGCGATCTGCGGGAGACCCCTGGCTTTGCGAGCCCGCCTCGCGGCGGGTGTGCCTTTTTCCACATAGCGACCCGGCGCCCCGTAAACGCGGAGCTAGGCGCGGTGCAATATCCCTATCGGCCACGCGTCGGCGGACTTTAATCCCGGCGCTCGCGATTTCAAGCTCCGCGCACGGGGTTTCTTGGGTTGCGAAGAAAATTCGCCCCACCGAGCACCCGGACCCACCCAGGCCCATCCGGGCCTTCCATCCTGTCTAGGCCGGAACGCGCTCCAGGCTGAGCGACCGCCCGCGCACGTCGCGGCCGTCGAGCGCATCGATCACCTTGTCGGCCTCGTTCTCGGGCACAGAGAGGAACGAGAAGCGGTCGAGCACGAGCACGTCGCGCACCGCCTCGCCGTCGAGGCCGGCCGAGGAGGTCACCGCGCCGACGATGTCCGCCACGCGCAGACCCGCCTGGCGGCCACCGCCGAGCACGAGCTTCACATAGCGCTCGTCCTTGTCGCGCGTGATGCGCGGCTTGGAATGCCTGCGCGGGCGCTCCTTCACCGGCGTCGGCTCGCTCTTTGCGCCCGGCTCCCACGCCGCGATCGACATCCCGATGTGGCGCTCGATCGCCTCCAGCTCGCGCTTCTGGCGATCCTCCACAAACGTGATCGCGCGGCCCGAGCGGCCGACCCGCCCGGTGCGCCCGATCCGGTGCACATACGTGTCGGGGCTCGTCGGCACGTCGTAGTTGATCACGTGCGTCACCGTCGAGATGTCCAGGCCGCGCGCCGCCACGTCGGTCGCCACCAGGATCGGCACGCGGCCGCCCTTGAACGCCAGCATCACGCCGTCGCGCGAGCCCTGGCTCATGTCGCCGTGCAGCGCTCTGACGTTCATGCCGCGGTCGCGCAAGATCTTGAACAGCTGGTCGCAGCGAACCTTCGTCCGCACGAACACGATCGCCTGCTCGGGCTTCTCCGCGCGCAGCACTTCAACGAGCTTGTCCGCCTTGGCCTTGGTCTCGACCGGGAGCTGGAACTGCGCGACCGTGTCGATCGTGAGCGTCGCCGCCTCGACCTGGATGATCGTGGGGTCGTACATGTAGCGGTCGGCGAGTTTCCTGATCGGCGGCGGCATCGTCGCACTGAACAGCGCCGTCTGGCGACTCGACGGCGTCAGCGAGAGGATCTTCTCGACGTCCTCGAGAAAGCCTAGATCTAGCATCTCATCGGCCTCGTCGAGCACCACGAACCGGCAGTCGTGCAGCACGAGCGAGTGCCTGGAGATCAGGTCGAGCACGCGCCCGACCGTCCCCACGACCACGTGCCCGCCGGCGCGCAGTTGTCCCTGCTGCGTGCGGATCGGCGCGCCGCCGAACACCGCCACGACATCCACGCCCTTGTGCGCCCCGTACGTGCGTAGCGCCTGCGTCACCTGGATGCACAGCTCGCGCGTCGGTGTCAGCACGAGCGCCTGCACCTCGTTCACCTCGGGGTCTACGTACTCGACGATCGGCAGCCCGAACGCGGCCGTCTTGCCCGTGCCGGTCTGCGCCTGGCCGATCACGTCGCGGCCTTCCAGCACCGACGGGATCGCCTGCTCCTGAATCGGGCTCGGCGACTCGTACCCGACATCGCGCAGCGCTTGTAACGTGGACTCGGACAGCCCGAGGTCGGCGAAGGTCTTGCTCATGTGCGCCAGCAGCCTATCCGGCTAGGCGCTTGGGTAGGTGGCCGGGCCGTGAATGGCAGACACCGAGCCGCCGATCGTCCGGGATCGACCCCATGTCGAGCGTCGCGGGTGACGTCCGCGGCCGGCTATGCCGTCGGGTCGAGCAGCAGCTTGCCTGTCGTGCCCCGTCCGCGCAGGTCGATGTGAGCCTGCGCCGCCTCCCCCAGCGGGTACGTGCGCCCGACGATCGCCCTCAGCTCGCCGTCGCGCACGCGCGCGAACAGGTCGGCCAGCGCGTCGCCGAACATGTTCGGCCGCTCGAGACAGTGGAACAGGTAGAAGCCGATCACCGCGCGCGAATGACGCAGCAGCGAGCCCGTCCTGACCTCGTTCGGCTGCTGGCTCGCGATCCCGCACACCACGATCCGCCCGAACCGCGCGAGCGCGCGATAGGACGCGTCGAAAACCTCGCCGCCGGCCATGTCGAACACGACGTCCACACCCTCGCCGCCGTTGGCCTGCAGCAGCCGCTCCGTCAGCCCCTCCGGCGCGGGGTCGATCGCGACGTCGGCGCCGAGCTCGAGTGCGAGCGCGCGCTTGTGCTCGCTCGATGCGGTCGCGATCACCCGTCCCGCGCCGAGCACGCGGCCGAGCTGCACCGCCAGCGAGCCCACGCCGCCAGCGGCCGCGTGCACGACCACGCTCTCCCCCCGCGCCATGCGCCCGGCGGTCTCATACAGGTGCCAGGCGGTCGTGCCCTGCACCACGAGCGCAAGCGCGGTCCCGTCGTCGATCCCCTCCGGGATCGGGAACACGTGCTCCGTGGGCGCAACCGCGTACTCGGCATAGCCGCCGTCGCCCACCAGCGCGACCACCCGCTCGCCGGTGTCCTCGCGCACGCCCGCGACCTCTCCTCCCGGGACGAGCGGCAGCGTCGCCTTGCGCACGTAGGAGTTCGTCCGCGTGTGCGTGTCGGCGAAGTTGAGCCCCGCACGCGAGACCCTGATCAGCGTCTCCCCCGGTCCCGGCTCCGGCACGGGCAGCTCCGCGAGCTTCAACACCTCCGGGCCGCCGAACTCGGTCATTTGGATCGCGCGCATTCGCCGGGCAGGCTATACCTCGACGGGACGCGATGAGAGCAGGCGATAAGGTGCCCGGCCATGCCCATCACCGTAGTCGGATCGATCGCCTATGACGCTGTGAAGACGCCGTTCGGCGAGCGCGAGCGGATGCTCGGCGGCGCCGCCGTCCACTTCGCTCTCGCCGCCTCCTTCTTCGACGAGGTACGCGTCGTCGGACCGGTAGGCGAGGACTTCGGCGAGAGTGACCTGGAGACGCTGCGCACCCGCGGCGTCGACGTCTCCGACGTCGAGCGCGTCAGCGGCGGCAAGACGTTCTTCTGGCGCGGCGAGTACGGCTGGGACCTGAACTCGCGCGAGACGCTCGACACCCAGCTCGGCGTGTTCGAGGGCTTCCAGCCAAAGCTGTCCGAAGCCTCGCGCGCGAGCGACGTTCTGTTCCTCGCGAACATCCAGCCCGACTTGCAGCGCGAGGTCCGCGCGCAGCTCCCCGGTGCGCGGTTCGTCGCGCTCGACTCGATGAACCTGTGGATCGACATCGCGCGCGACTCGCTCGTGCAGGCGATCGGCGAAGTCGACTGCGTGATCCTCAACGACTCCGAGCTGCGCCAGCTGACCGGCAAGCCAAACCTGATCTCAGCCGCGCGCGAGGTCCTCTCCTGGGCCCCGGCCGCACAGTCCTCCGGAACCCCCCCCACCCGGCCGTCCGCCGCCGGCGCGCGCGGCCCGAGCGTGATCGTCGCCAAGCAGGGCGAGTACGGCGCGGCGCTCGTCACGCGCGATCACTTCTTCGCCCTGCCGGCCTACCCCCTGGAGACCGTGATCGACCCGACCGGCGCCGGCGACACGTTTGCAGGGGGGTTCGTCGGCTACATCGCCGCCCACCCCGAGCGCTCGTCCGAGGAGGACGGGACGCCGTCTGAGGAGCTGCTGCGCAACGCGATGGCCCACGCCACCGCGCTTGCATCGTTCAACGTCGAAGAGTTCGGCACCGAGCGCGTCGAGCGCCTCGGCAGCGAGGAGATCGCCGTGCGCGTCGACGGCCTGCGCGCGATCACTCAGTTCGCCGACGCCCCGCTGAACCTGCGTCGCTGAGACGTCTGGGCTTCGTCAGACGAGCCGGAGAGACGGACCCGCACCGCCGTGTGCCTGCGATGACCGACGGGCGCTGCACGATGAGAAGCGGGACGGGAGGGAGTCAGCCCGTCGGGACAGACTCCCTCCCGTTGATCGCACCCCCGGAGGTGGGGACTACCGGGGGTATATGTGGGAACTCCACTGGCCTATTCGTACGCGATGCCGGTGTGGATCACTCGCTGCGAACGAATAGACACAGATTCCGTCGATCGACAGGCTCAGACGATGAAGCCCGTGCCTTTGACCGCGCTCAGCACCTTGCTCGCGGTGAGCGGCGTGTCGAACGGGCCGTCGGGAGCGATCGCTTCGCCGGCCGGTTCGTTGAGCAGGCCGATCACGCTCGCGTGCCGCGCCTCGATCGTGAGGATCGAGATGGCCGCCTTGACGTAGGCGGGACTCTTGATGTTCAGCGCCTGCCCCGAGTACGCGTGTACGCCCGTGTTCTCCAACACTTGCGCCGTCTTCATGAACATTTCCGCGTTCGTGTTGGCGCCTTTGAAGTCGAACTTCGGTTCCTTCGCCGCCTTCGACCCGAGCGCGCCCTTGAGGAACTTCACGTGGGCGTTCTCGTCCTTCGTGACGACCTTCAGAAAGGCAGCGGCCTGTGAGCTGAGCGGCAGGTTCGCGGCGGTCGCGCCGTTGTAGAACGCCGCCTCCAGGTACTCCAGCGTGAGGGCATAGTTGAGGATGCCGATGTCACCCTTGCCGAAGCTCGCCGGCGGGCGCCCGCCGCCGGCGGCCAGGGCGCTCGGCGCCAGCGCGCCGAGAATCGCGCCGCCGCTGATCGCGGCTCCGCCGGCCACCGCGGACTTGCGCAGGAAGCCCAGCCGGGTGTCTCCCTGCGGGAGGCCGTCGATCGCCTCGGCATGTGCTTCGCGAACGGCGCCGTCTAGGTCTATCTGCTCGAGATTGATTGCATGGGACATCGTCATACGCTCCTTCGGGTCGATTGCAGGGCGAAGCGAGCGGCTCCCCCTGCACGCCCGTGACCTTCTAGTGACTATTCGCGCACGAACGACGAGCGGATCATTTGTCAACACTGGCCGCCGTCGTCGCGAATCGCGACGCGGGGTTGTACGCATAGGAGACCGGGTATACGATCGATCAGGTGACCACGTGGACGTTCATCTGGCTGATGGTGCTTCTGAAGATCCCGATCGTCGCGCTGTTCCTGCTGATCCGCTGGGCCGTGCGCGAACCGGACGCGGAGACGAGCGAGGACGGCGGCACCGGGCCGCTGTCACGCCCGCGCCACCCACATCACCCGCGCTCGCCTCTACCCCGCTCGCCGCGCCGCGGCCCCCACGGCGATCCCGTGCCGCTCTCGCCGGCGCGCACACGCGCGGTCGTGGCACGCGGGCGACTCGTACAGCACTAGCCCGCGTATCCGGCGCATCACCCGCGCAGCCGGACACACCAGCCCGCGAGCGCGGCGCGCAAGCCCGCGTAGCCGGCACGGCCCAGACAGCACGGCTCGGGGGCCGCGAGCCGCGGAGCCGACTCGGGCAGCGCCGCGCGCGGGCGGACGTGTAAGAATCGCGCTATGAGCGACGAGCCGACCCTGTCCGTCACCGACAACCGCACGGGCAAGACCTACGAGCTGCCGATCACCGACAGCACGGTGCGCGCGACCGACCTGCGCCAGATCAAGGTCGACGAGAGCGAATTCGGGATGATGTCCTATGACCCGGCGTTCATGAACACCGCGTCGTGCCGCAGCTCGATCACCTACATCGACGGCGACGCGGGGATCCTCCAGCACCGCGGCTACCCCATCGAGCAGCTCTGCGAGCACTCGACCTACCTCGAGGTCTCCTACCTGCTGATCAACGGGCGGCTGCCGAACAAAGTCGAGCTCGAGGGCTGGGTCGACGAGATCACGATCCACACGTTCGTGCACGAGAACGTCAAGGACTTCATGCAGGGCTTCCGCTACGACGCGAACCCGATGGGAATGCTGGTCGCGTCGGTCGGCGCGCTCTCGACGTTCTACCCGGACGCGAACAAGATCAAAGACGAGCGCGTGCGCGCGATCCAGATCATCCGCCTGCTCGCGAAGATGCCGACGCTCGCGGCATTCGCGTTCCGCCACAACATGGGCCAGCCGTACGTCTACCCGGACAACGACCTCGAGTACGCCGGCAACTTCCTCGGGATGATGTACAAAATGACCGAGCTCAAGTACCAGCCCGACCCGCGGCTGGCGCGAGCGCTCGACGTGCTGTTCATCCTGCACGCCGACCACGAACAGAACGCCTCGACGAGCGCCGTGCGCTCGGTCGGCTCGACGCACGTCGATCCCTACTCCGCGGTGGCGGCCGGCGTCGCCGCGCTCTACGGCCCGCTGCACGGCGGCGCCAACGAGCAGGCGCTGCGGATGCTCAAACGGATCGAGACGGTCGAGAACATCCCCGACTTCCTCGAGGGCGTGAAGAAGGGCGACGAGCGCCTGATGGGCTTCGGCCACCGCGTCTACAAGAACTACGATCCGCGCGCGCGGATCATCCGCAAATACCTCGACGACGTCTTCGAGGTGCGCGGCAAGAGCCCGCTGCTCGACGTCGCGACCGAGCTCGAGAAGCGCGCGCTCGACGACGACTACTTCACTCAGCGCAAGCTCTACCCGAACGTCGACTTCTACTCCGGCCTGATCTACGAGGCGCTCGGCCTGCCCGTCGCGATGTTCCCGGTGATGTTCGCGATCGGCCGCACGAGCGGCTGGATCGCGCAGTGGAAGGAGCTCGTCGAGGACCCCGAGCAGAAGATCGCTCGTCCGCGCCAGATCTACACGGGCGAGCGGGATCTGGACTACGTGCCGATCGAGCAACGCAGCTAGCGGGTCGCTGGTCAAGCCAGGCAAGGACGCAGTGAGCGAAGTGTGCTCTGTACACGGGTGATCGAGGACGCAGCCTGGCGCCGTGCCAGCGGGCCGCTAGAGCACGAGCGTCGCGCCGTTGCGACTCAGCCAGTCGCGGTCCTCGCGCCAGTCAGGCCAGTGGCGCTGCACGAGCGCCCAGAAGCGGGGCGAGTGGTCGAGGATCTCCAGGTGGCAGACCTCGTGCCAGACGACATATTCGAGCACGCGCTCGGGCGCGAGCAGCAACCGCCAGTTGAAGCTCATCTGCCCGTTCGCCGAGCACGAGGCCCAGCGCGTGCGCTGCGCGCGAATCGATAGCCCGCTGTAGCTACTGCCGGCGAGCGCCGTGGCGCGGTCCAGGCGAGGGGCGATCTCCGCGCGGGCGGCGCGCCGGTAGAAGCGCTCGATCGCCGGGCGGGCATCTTCCGTGGGTACGAGCAGGCGCTCGCCCGAACGGTGCGCGCGCGTGCGTCCCGCCTGCGGTACGAGCTCGAGTGACGTGCCCAGGTACGGCACGGTGCCGGCACGAGCCGCGATTCGGGCGAGCACCTCCTGGGCGTCGTCCAGCCGGCGTTCGATCCATGGGCGCAGCTCGTCGACTGCGGCGGCCGCGGCGCGCTCGGACGCGCGCGCGGGCAGCACGACCTCCACGCCGGTGTGCGCGTGCACGTTCACCCGTACCCGCCGCGCGCGACTGGAGCGGCGAATCGTGTAGGGGATGTCGAGGGTGCCTGCCATGCCGCGACGGAGACTATTGAGGCGTCTCGACATAATCGGAGCCACGATGGCGCGATCCAAGGCGAGGTTGCCGCGCGGAGTGCGCGAGCCGTACGAGGTCTACCTGAACGGAGTGGTCCAGCGGCCGGGGATCGACTTCGCCGTACGCGAAGGCGCGCTCGTGTTCGAGCGGGAGCTGCGCAAGGACAAGATCAGCGGCTGGCGCTGGCTGCTGGGCGCCTGGGGCGTCGGCACCTACCGGCAGAACGACTCGATCGACGTGCGCTACGAGGCGGCCGACGGCTCGCCGCGGGTGGCCGAGGGGCTCGAGATCGACGTTGTCGACACGGCATAGGCAGAGTCTGTCTCCCACGGTCGCGCAAGCTTCAGCGCGGACAGGATCGCGCGCGTCGCGGGCGAGCGGTTGAGCGTGTAGAAGTGAATCCCGGGCGCGCCGGCGGCCAGCAGCTCGGCGCACTGCAACGTCGCGTAAGCCACCCCGAAGTCGAGCACCGCCTCGGGGTCGTCCCCGCGCGCATGCAGCTCGCGCCGCAGCCCTTCCGGGATCGAGGCGCCGCACATCTCCGCCATCCGCGCGACCTGACCGGCCTGGGTGATCGGCATGATGCCCGGGATGATTGGCACGTCGATGCCTGCATCGCGCGCGCGCGCGAGGAAGTCGAAGTACACGGCGTTGTCGAAGAACAGTTGGGTGATCAGGAAGTCCGCGCCGGCTCGAACCTTCTCGGCCAGATAGGCGAGGTCCGCCTCTGAGCTTCTCCGCGTGGATGTGCGTCTCCGGAAAGCACGCGGCACCGATCGCGAACCGGTAGTCCGCGCGAATCAGCTCGACCAGCTCGCGCGAGAACTCGAGGCCTCCCGCGGTCTTCGTCCATGCCTCCTGACCCGCCGGGGGGTCCCCGCGCAGCGCGAGCACGTTGTCGATACCCGCCTGCTCCATCTCCTCGAGCGTCTCCCGTAGCTCCGTCACCGTCGCGCCGACGCACGTGAAATGAGCCATCGCCTCTAGGCCGTAGCGCTCCCTGATCCGCTTGACGATCTCGATCGTCTTCTCCCGCGTGGATCCGCCCGCGCCGTAGGTGACCGACACGAACGACGGCTCGAGCGTGCGCAGCTCGCTCAGAGCCGCGTACAGGTTCTGCTCGCCCTGCTCGGTCTTCGGCGGGAAGAACTCGAACGAGAACACCGGGGCGGGCGGCTCCGAGTCCCGACCGGCGAGGATGTCGTCGATACGCATCACCCGATTATGAACGCACCGGGCGTACCCGTCCGGCGCCGGGCACCACGCGAGCTGGCCAGAGAGCGTCCACAGACCTACGCCGGCTGCGTGCCGGTCGCCGCCATCCAGCGCTCGGGCTCGCCGGGTATCAGCCGCACCTGTCCCTCGGCGCGCAGATGGGTCAGGTAGGACAGCACCTTCGACAGCAGCCAGTGGGCGTTCAGCGGCGAAAGCGACTGGCCGTAGACGTGGGGAACGATCTCGAACGCGCTCAGCGGCTGCTCGCTCACCGCGCGCAGCACGGCGCCCAGCCGTTCCGAGACGAGCTTGCGATTGCCTTCGATGTGGGCATGAACGTCAGCGAACGTGCGGCCGTGGCCGGGCAGGCACAACCGCGCATCGAGCTTCTCGACCACATCGAGCGAATGCAGGAACTCGCCAACCGGGTCCGGTGAGGAGCCGTAGTCGAAGTACAGCGAGATACGCCCGAGCAGATGGTCGCCGGAGATCAGCAACCGCCGCTCGGGCTGAAACAGGCAGACGTGCGAGGGCGCGTGCCCGGGCGTCTCGTGCACGCTCCACGGACCGAGATCGGAGTCGACGACCACTCCCGGCACGAGCGCCCGGTCCGGCTCGATCACGGCGGCGATCCCCGTTTCCTCGGGGTCCCGTTTGGCCGCGTAGCGGCGCAGCGGCTCCTCCGGCACGCCGCTCTGTCGCCCCACCTCCAAGCGCCGTTGGAGGTTGGCCTCGGGATCCTCGGCCATGCGCAGCATGTGCTCGTGGTTTGGGTGCATCCACAGCTCACACCCCGCGCGCTCGACGATCGACGCCGCCTGGCCATAGTGGTCGGAGTGGGCGTGCGTGCAAACTACGAGGCGCACGTTCTCGAGGCTCAGGTTGCACATCGCAAGCGCCCGCTCGAGGTGCGCGAGGGAGCCAGGCTGGTGCATGCCGGTGTCGAACAGCACGATTCCGTCGCCGGCCGCGACCGCCCAGGCGTTGCAATGGGGAACCCCCGGCCACGGCAGCGGCAGGCGCAGACGGAAGACTCCGGGCAGCACGCGCTCGCCGCGACCGAGAATCGGCTTGCTCATCGTCTCGGGCACCCCTTTAGAGACTACGGTTTCGTGGCGGTTCGTGCAGGGCTAGACTGGGTTCGGATCGGGTGAGCCCGCAACAGGGAGATGAGCACATGGCCGAAGATGAGGAGAGCGCGACCAGCACTGCGGCCGACAAGGTCCAGGAGGTGGCGGCCAGCGTGCGCGAGGCAAGCGCGCGCCGGGGACGCATCTCGGGGAGCAGCCAGGCGGAGTCGATCGCGCGCCGCTACTTCGAGGCGATCGGCGCGCGTGAGCTGGACGCAGCCGTCGGGATGTGGGCTAATGGAGGGCGCGAGCACGTACGCGGCCAGGTGGACGTCGTCGCGCCGGAGGGTCTGCGGACGTTCATCGGAGACCTGCTCGGCGCGCTGCCCGACCTGACCGTCGAGATTCTTTCGGCCACGACCGAGGACGACCGCTGCGCGCTGCAATGGCGCTTCACCGGCACCTTCGCCGGGCCCGGGCATTTCGGTGGGCTCGCGCCGACCGGCCATCCGATCGTGCTCGAAGGGATCGACCTGCTGACCGTGCGCGACGGGTTGATCCAGTCAAACGACGCGTTCACCGACACGATGACCGTACCTCGCCAGATCGGGATGATGCCACCCCTCGGCTCCTCCGCCGAGGAGCGCCTGCTGGGCGCGTTCAACCTCAAGACCAGCCTGACGAGCGGTCTCGGCGCCGGCGACGCCAAGCTGGTGGCGGAGGGCGTGTGGGTAGTGCAGGGAAAGCCCGGAAGGTGCAACGTGTACCTGATCGAGGACGAAGGCAGCGTGACGCTGTACGACGCCGGCGCGCGCACGATGACCCGCGCGGTGGCAACCGCGGCCGCGAAGCTCGGGGGCATCAAGCGGATCGTGCTCGGCCACGGTCACACCGACCATCGCGGCGTCGCGCCTGCCCTGGGCGCGCCCGTGCTGTGCCATCCCGACGAGGTCGCAGATGCCGAAGGAAGCGGCGGCTTTCGCTACTGGCCGCACGACCTCGCTGGGCTGCCGGCCCCCCAGCGCCAGATCCACCGCCTGCTGCACCGCTACATGTGGGACGGCGGGCCGGTGAAGATCTCAGGCACCGTCAGCGAGGGCGATGAGGTCGCGGGCTTCCGCGTGATCGACCTCCCCGGCCACGCACCGGGGCTGATCGGGCTGTGGCGAGAGTCCGACCGCCTTGCGCTGGTGAGCGATTGCTTCTACACGCTCGACTCGTGGGGACGCGACAGCGACCCGCACATACCGGAGCCGACGTACAACTACGACACCGACCAGGCGCGCGCGAGCCTGCGCAAGCTCGCCGCGCTCGAGCCCGCCGCGGCATGGACCGGCCACGCCAAGCCGGTCACGGGAACGAACGTGCGCGAGCGGCTGGAGCGCGCGGCCGACGCGAGCTGAGCGCGCGTGGTCGAGCCTCGCGTTGACCGCTCGAGCGGAGACGACATCAGATCGGATCCGCGACGTGGGTAGGCGCAGCCGCCGGCGGGCCGCCGAGGGAACGGCTGGCGAGGAGATCGGGGCCGCCCCGACGAGCGACTACACCGACGGCGACGGCAACGTGCTGAGGCTGCGCGGCTCGTTGACACCGCGCGCGCGAGAGGAGTACGCGCGGACGCTCACCGGCACGGGCGGACGACCGTCGGCGACGCGGGAGGACGCCTGGCAGCGGGCACTCGAGCTGCTGTTCGAGCGGCTCGCCGTCAGCTGGGAGATCGCCGACGTGCCGATCGAGCGTCCGCGCGAGCTGCTGGCGCGCTTCCGGGCGGCGTCCGCCGCGGAGCGCGCGTGGGTTCGCGAGGCGCTGCGCGAGCACTGCGCCGAGCACTTCCCCGACGTGCAGGCGCCCTAGTAGGAGAGCTCGCGGGCGCCCTGAGGGAGGCTCCGAGGTGTCCCGAGAGGCTCCGAGCAGCCGCCTATCCTCTACAGCGATGGTCGCCCAGCTCGCCGACGTCCTCGCCTCAGCCTCGCTCACGCCCGCTGAGCAGCGCGTCGTCGAACGCCTCGTCGAGCGCCTGTCCGAGGAGCTCGACTCCAATCTGTGCGCGATCTGGCTGTTCGGCTCGCGTGCGCGGGGGGAGCCGCCCCACCCCGAGTCGGACATCGACCTGATGGTGCTCGTCGAGGAGGGCCATGCGCAAGTCGGGACGATGGCGACCGAACTGGCCTACGAGATCGCCCCCACCGAGGGTGTCGGACCCGCATGGTTTTCGTTCTCGCTCGGAACCCCCGAGTGGCTGCGCGGCCGGCGCGAGATCCGCTCGTTCTTCATCGCCGAGGTGGACCGCGACAAGCTCGTGCTGTACGGGAGCACCCTCGAATGAGCCCGCGTTCGGTGGAGTTCATGGACCAGGCCCGCGACCGCGCCGCGACCGCACGCGAGATCCTCACGTCCGGACACCTCGAGGCCGCCGTCAGCACCGCCTACTACGCGATGCTCTACGCCGCGCGGGCGGCGCTGTCCGAGCGCGACGAGTACGCCCGCACGCACAGGGGCACCTGGCACCTCTTCCACGATCGCTACGTGACCACCGGGACGTTCGATCAGCACCTCCACACGCTGGCTAACGACGCCCAACGCACGCGCGAGCGGGGCGATTACGAGGCGATCACGCCGGACCGCGGCGAGGCGGAGCGGATCGTGGCCGGCGCCGCGGACTACATCGCCGCGGTCGAGCACATGCTGGATGGCGAAGCGCGGGAGCGCGACGCCACCGACTGATCACGCTCGACGCCCCGAGCGCCACCACTTGATCGTCAGGACGAGCCTTCAAAGAAGCTCGAGCCTCGGGCCGTGAGAGCCCCCCGCGGCAATGAACCGGGCCGTGGCCGGGCTCAATACGAACTCCCACTCCTCGCCGTCCGCGCCGCGCACCCGCACCCGCCGTCCCTCCTCGCGCACCGCCACCACCACGCCCGCTTCGAAGCCGCCGCCGAAATGAGCGATGCGCGCGCGGGCGCCCACGCGGGGAACGGGTCGAGATGGGCCGAGCACATCTCGATGCTACGCGCACCCCCGACGCGCGCGAACCCGCCGATCGATACCTTGCGCTCAGATGTCACGTCGCACGAAGATCGTCGCCACTATCGGCCCCGCCTCGCGCGAGCCCGACACGCTCGTGGCGATGATCGAAGCCGGGATGGACGTCGCGCGGCTGAACTACTCGCACGGCACCCTCGACGAGCACGCGGAGACGGTCAAACGCGTGCGCGACGCCGCCGGACGCGCCGGGCGACCGGTCGCGGTCCTGCAGGATCTGCCCGGCCCGAAGCTCCGCATCGGGCCGCTGCGGGAGGATGTCGTCGAGCTGAAGCCCGGCGACCGCATCACCTTCTCCGGTGGCGGCCACGACCGCGAAGGCGACGCCCGGCACATGACGATCACGTGGGCGGGTCTGGCGGACTCGATGAGCCCCCAGGACGTGATGTACCTCGCCGACGGATCTGTCCGCCTGCGCGTCGTGGAGGTTCGCCCGGGCGACGGCGAGGTCGACGCCGAGGTCGAGATCGGGGGCGCCGTCGCCTCCCGCCAGGGGCTGAACATCCCCGGGCCCGTCGACTCGCTGCCGTCGGTCCCAGAGGAGGACCTCGAGTTGCTGCGCCATGGCGAGTCGATCGGCGTCGACATGGTCGCGCTGTCGTTCGTGCGCCGGCCCGAGGACATCGAGCTCGTGCGCGACCACACGCGCCTGCCGCTGATCGCCAAGATGGAGAAGCCGCAGGCGGTCGAACACGCCGAAGAGATCCTGCAAGCCGCCGACTGCGTGATGGTCGCCCGCGGCGACCTCGGCATCGAGCTGGCGATCGAGCGCGTGCCGATCGTCCAGAAGCAGCTCCTGCAGATGGCCGGCCGACTCGCGCGGCCGTCGATCACCGCCACACAGATGCTCGACTCGATGGTCACCTCCTCGCGCCCAACCCGCGCCGAGGTCGCAGACGTCGCCAACGCGATCCTCGACGGCACCGACGCTGTGATGCTCTCCCAGGAGACGGCCGTCGGGGCCTATCCCGTCGGGGCGATCGCGATGATGGCGGCCGTCGCCGAACAGGCCGAGGCGATCGCGCCGTATGAGGACTGGAACGCCTCGCGCGTGCACCGCAAGTACTCAGACCCCGCCTACACCCTCGCCCACAGCCTGTGCGTGGCCGCGCGCGAGCTCGACCTCGAGGCCCTCGTGATCCCCACGCTGTCGGGCCGCTCCGCCCGCCTGGTCTCCGCGCACCGTCCCACGGTTCCGATCTACGCGCTCTCCCCCGGCCGCGAGACGGTCCGCCGCTGCGGCCTGATGTGGGGAGTGCGCGCGGCCTCCATGCGACGCCACGAGACGACCGAGGCTTTGATCGCCGACGCCGGTCGCCGCGTCGTCGAGCTCGGCTGGTGCAAGCCCGGCGACCGGGTCGGCATCACCGCCGGGCTGCCGTCCGGGCGACCGGGCACCACCAGCCTGATCCAGATCCAGACGCTCTGATCTCTTGCCACTGGGGCGCTGCACGCATTGCCGGACAAGCTCACGCCCACCGGGTCATCAACCACCGATGGAGCGCAGGCCACGAACCCCAACCTCCATGCGCACCTGATGTCGTCGCAGGCGTCGATCCGCCACGGCAAACCCCTCGCGGCGTCGCCGGCTGCCGTGACCGGCGCCGGCCGGGTCGATCCGGGTCACGCGCGCACGCGTCTCCCAAAAGTCGTTCTTCTCAGCCCGCGGCGCCGACGCCCGTGCGGCCGTAGAACTCGGCCTCTTCGCGCCCGAGCTCGGTCACAGGGTCATCCCCATAGATCCACTCGCGCGCGATCCGGTTCCAGTTCGCTTTCGCGTGCAGCTGGCTGAGCACGGCGAGCGTCAGCACCTCCAGCCGCCGGCCGAACAGGTGGTCGGGCGGCAACGTCTCATGGCGCATCGTCGCGAAGTGCCGCGAGCGCGGATCGCTCATCTGGATCAGCACTTCGCTCGCGATCTCCGGATCGAGCGCGATCTCCCGGTCCTGCGTGTACCACCAAGTCATGTCGTCGACCATCGCCATCGCCTTCTCCTCGGTGTAGTACTTCGGGTCGCCGACCCAGCCACCGGAGTACATGTGCTGGACGAGCTCGCCCGCGCGGCGCTCGATCGCCAGGCGCTGGGCCTGCAGCTCGAACTCGGCGGCCTCCGCGGGGATCGTCTTGAACAGCCCAAAGTCGAGGAACGCCATCCGCCCGTCGTCGAGCAGGAGGCAGTTGCCCGGGTGCGGATCCCCCGAGAACTGGCGGTGGCGGTACATGCACTCGAAGTAGAAGCGGAAGATGATCTCCCCCAGCCGGTCGCGCTCCCCCTGGGGCAGGCCTTTCATCTCCTCGAAGCCGCGGCCCTCGACGAAATCGCTGACGATCACGCGCTCGCGCGAGAGCTCGCCGACCACGCCGGGCACGACGATGAACGGGTGTCCCTCGTAGATGCGCGCGATCCGCCGCTGGTTCTGGGCCTCGAGCTCGTAGTCGAGCTCCTCCTCCATGCGCTCCCTGATCTCCCCCGTCAGCGCCTTCGCGTCGAGGCCCGGCGCGACCCGCTTCATCAGCCGCATGATCATCCCCAGGTTCTGCATGTCCGCGCGCACCGCGCCCGCGACGCCCGGATACTGGACCTTGACCGCGACCTCACGGCCGTCCTCTCTGAGCGTCGCCCTGTAAACCTGGCCGATCGAGGCGGCCGCGATCGGCTCCTCGTCGAAGATGGAGAAGAGCTCCTTGATCGGCTCTCCCAGATCGTCCTCGATCACCTTGCGCATCTGCTTGAACGAGACCGTCGGTGCGGCGTCGCGCAACTTCGCCAGCTCGCGCTGAAACTCCTCGCGGTGCTCCTCCGGCACGAGCCCGACATCGAGGAAGCTCATCACCTGCCCAAGCTTCATCGCGGCGCCCTTCATCGTCCCCAGCGCCGCCACGATCTGCTTGGCGGTCTCCAGCTGGCGTCGGCCCATCGCCTCCTCCGAAGCCTGCTCGCCACGCGTCGTGTTCGCCGCGCGCGTGCCGAACTGCTTCACCGCCTCGCTCGCCGCGAGTTTCCCCACGGTCGCCGTGCGTCGCACGCGCGAGGTTGGGATCTTCTGGTTGCTTTCGCGCGCCATACCTACTGATGTTACGGCCAGGAGGCCGACGCACGGGATGCCCGTCTAATCGTCAGCTGGCGAGCCGCACCTGCGAGCCCGGCACGATGTCGTCTTTCCCGTCCTCCCACCGCACCCACGCCTTCTTGCCGCCGTCGTAGTCCTCACCCAGCAGCACCAGCGTCGCCGGCTCGCCGAGGGCAGTGCACGGCTCCGTCCCCTCGGGGTCCAGTCCGCGCCAGATGCGAATGAACCGGTTCTCCTCCCACTCGCGCGCAACCGTGCTCGATTCGGTGTGGCCCGGGTATATGACCGTATCGCCGGGCAGCTCCATCAGCGTGCCCATGATCGAGTCCCTCAAGTCCGTGTATGTGGTGTGGCCGGGCGCCCTCACACCCCCGACCGAGCCGTTGAACAGGGTGTCGCCGGTGAACACCACCGACCCGCCCTCCGTGAACCCGCCCGGTGCCGTGCTCGCCGATGCACGGCGCGGACGGCCGCTCCCGGCAGCCGCGCCCCCGGACGCGACCTTGACCGCCGACCGATCGCCGACCAAGAACGACAGCATCCCGGCCGTGTGCCCCGGCGTGCGCAGCGGCCATACCTCGAGCGTGCCGAACCGCAGCGTCTGGCCGGCCTCGACGGCGCCCGTCGCGAGCGTCTCCTCCCCTCCCGATCCAGCGGCGCCCGCGAGCAGCTCCCGCTCGGTCGCGCTGATCAACACCTCGATCCTCGGCCAACGCTCGCGCAACGCGGCCGCCTCGCTCACGTGGTCGAAGTGATGGTGGGTCAAAAGCACGTGAGTGGGCTGAAGCCCGAGCCGCTCGGCGATGGAGATCAGTCCCTTCACCGGTCCGCCCGCGTCGACGAAGAACGCCGGGCCGCCCTCCCCGTCGGAGACGAGATAGGTGTTCGACAAAAACTGCTTGCTCATCGCACGCTCGACGATCATCGCCCGCCATCCTCTCACGTGTACGTGTGTGCGTGCGGGCGCCTCGGAGCATTGCCGTGAGGAATCGCCACGCTCAGATCCGCGCTAGGCTGACGGCCTCGTCGATCCACCGGATCACCGTCCCAACCGCAGATATGAGGAGAACAGCGATGCGCACGCGGACCCTTGCGACAGGACTTCTGCTCGGTCTCGTCGCCCTGATCCTGATCCTGGCCGGCACGGCCTCCGCCTACCTCTACAAGAAGCCGGCCGGACACGACTGCGGCAAGGCGACCCTCATCGGCGGCTTCGGCGGCCCGGCGCCCTCGAACGTGCCCGCCGACGCGAAACCCCAGGTCCACACCTTCATCGTCAAAGGCAAGATCTCCTGCGCGGTCGCCAAACAGGTGATGGACAAGCTCGAAAAGAGCTTCGTCACCTCCCCCGGCAAAGGCGTCTCCCCCGCCGGCTGGAAATGCGGCTTCAGCGCCAAGCTCAAGGGGCAGTCGTGCACCAACTCCAAGCACGTCGTGCTCAGCAACGGGATCGTTTACGTGTTGCCGAAGGGCTGATAAACGCGACTGCGCGTACCGCCGGTCAGACGGCAGGGCTTCGATCAGGCGGCGACGTCGCGGGGCTTGCCCAGCGCGACGGGGATACGGCGGAGCTTGTCCAGCGCAGGAAAGATGATGCGCTCCGCCGAGTCGAGCGCATCGATCGAGGTGATCTCGACCATCGCCGTGTCACCGTCGCGCAACTCGAGCACTCCTCCGCGTGCGCCGGCGGGGATCCCTTCGACCGACTCGGTCAGTTCGACCAGGTCCAGCGTGGCGATCTTCTTTGTAGCTGGCATATAGCTCATCCTAGAGACTTGGATAGGCGGTCACGAGACGTGGAGCGTCGCCTGCCTGCTGGTAATGCCAGGACGTTCTCACCGTGGCTACCCGAGAGTCGATCGTGAGTTCCATCTCAACGCCGCAGACGATGCCGTTGGGCCCCCGGTCGATGATCCTGTAGATCGGAGCGTCGAGTACGGCGCGAACGATCGCATCCCACAAACGCTGGGCATCTACATCCTTGATGCGAAAGACCCGTGTCCATTCTTGCCCGTGGCCGTGCTCGGCGAGGATCCAAGCCAGCTTCTCCGGCGCCGTGTACGCCTCAGCAGCGCGAGGCAGCGGCTCGCCGACGGTCGGGACTGGCGCAGCAACAGACATGCAGGCAGGCTACGTAGCGCTTGGGATGGTATAGCAAGCGTTTGGGCGCGGCGCGTAGACTGCCGCTCATGCCCCTGATCCACACCTGCTACCGCATCGCCGACATCGACCGCTCGGTCGCGTTCTACAGCGCGCTCGGGTTCGTCGAGATCGGCCGCATCCCGATCAAAGACGAGGCCGTCAACGTGTTCATGAGCCAGCCCGGTGATGGCGACATGCCGCGGCTCGAGCTGACCTACAACTTCGGCGTGGACTCCTACGAGCTCGGCACGGGCTACGGCCACATCGCGATCACGGCTACAGACCTCGACGCCACGCTCGCGCAGCTCGCCGAGCAGGGGATCGAGCCCGAGAAGCCGCCCTACTCGGTGCGCGAGGGCGGCTCGCGGCTGTGCTTCGTCAAAGATCCCGACGGGTACCGGATCGAGCTGATCGAGCAGGGATGATCGCTCTTGGATCGAGCTGATCGAGCGGGGTCAGCTCAGGACAGCACCCGCCCCCGGAACTTGCGCAGCCCCAGCGCGAGGAAGGTCGCACAGAACCCGATCAGCACGGGGTAGACGATGTAGAGGTGCATGTGCGAAGCGTGGGTCAGCCCGGCGCGCATACCCTCGTTGACATAGATCAACGGGTTGACAAGCACGAGGATCTGCAGCCAGTGAACGCCCCCCACCTGCACCGGGGAGAGACGGGTCCACTGGTAGTAGGTGCCACCGAGGAAAGTGAGCGGCAGAACGACGAAGCCGAACATCAGCCCAAGGTTGCGCGCCTCGAACGCCGTGCCTAGCAGCAGCCCGAGCGAGGTCATCGTCACGCACGCGAGCGGGATCAGCGTGATCACGACCGCCCAGTGCACTGACAGATGGGCTTCCACCCCGTGCGCGTGCACGACAGCGGCGATCGGGAAGACGATCAGCGCCGCGATCAGCCCCTGGGTGGCGCCGGAGAGGACCTTGGCGACGGCGACCAGCCAAATCGGGCACGGCGCCTGCACGCGGTCCTCGATCTCGCGCGTGTAGCCGAACTCCTGCGCCATCACCATCGCGACCGCCTGGATTCCCTGAAACATGATCGAGATGCCGATCACGCCGGGGACGAGCACGGTGGCGAAGGCCGACTCGGCCGCTTTGCCCCCGCCGCCGCCCACGCCTTGGCCGATCGTGGGGAACACGTAGAGGAAGACGAACACCAGCAGGAACGGCTGCACGAGCGTGCGGATCGCGAACTCGACGAAATTCTTCTTCAGCACCACCAGGTCGCGCAGGATCAGCGCGCGTAGCGCGGAGCGGCTCGCGACCAGCGTGGAGCGCGTCGGCTCGATGCCGATGCGCGGCGAGGCCGTAGAGGGCAACGGCGCGTTCGCGGTCGTCGCGTCGATCGTGGTCGGCGTCGTGGCCATCAGTCGCGTAGCTCCTTGCCTGTGAGGCTAATGAACACCGTCTCGAGGCTCGGCTCCGAGACCGACAGGTCGGCCAGGTCGAAGCCGGCGTCCTCGGCCGCGTTGACGACCCGCGGCACGAGCCGCTCGGCGTCCTTGACATGCAGCTCGACGCCGCCGTCGCCGTCGAGCACGCGCGTGCGTGTGACCTCCGGGATCTCCGCCGCCAGCCGCTCGGCCAGCGCCCCGGTGTCGCCGCCGGCCTTGACGGTGACGATCGTGTCGGCGCCGACCGACTGCTTCAGCGCTTCAGGCGTGTCGAGCGCGAGGATCTTGCCGTGGTCCATGATCGCCACGCGCCCGCACAGCTCCTCGGCCTCCTCCATGTAGTGCGTCGTCAGCAGGATCGTCTGGCCCTCGCGGTTGAGTTCGCCGAGGATCTCCCACAGCGCGAGGCGGCTCTGCGGGTCGAGGCCCGCGGTCGGCTCGTCGAGGAACAGCACGGACGGGCGGTGGAAGATCGCGCGGGCCATCATCAGCCGCTGCGCCATGCCGCCGGAGAGCGCGTAGACCGAGGCTTTGGCCCATTTCGAGAGGTGCAGCTTCTCGAGCAGCTCGTCGGCGGTCCGGCGCGACTCGCCGGCGGAGATGCCGAACAGACGCCCGTGAAAGTAGAGGTTCTCCCACACGGTGAGCTGGCGGTCGAGCGTGTTCTGCTGGGAGACGATCCCGAGCAGCTGCTTGGCGAGCGTCGGGTGCGCGACGACGTCGATTTCCCCCACATACGCGGTGCCGGAGGTCGGGATCACGCGCGTCGTGAGCATCCCGGCGGTGGTCGTCTTGCCGGCGCCGTTCGGCCCGAGCAGCCCGAAGATCTCACCCGCGTGGACGGACAGGTCGAGGTGGTCGACCGCGGCGAAGTCGGTGCCCTCGTAGACCTTCGTCAACGCGTCGGTCCGGATGACTGGCTGGCCGTCCATCGCTCCCAATGTATCCTGAAGCGAAGCGATGACCGAGACCACGGGGAAGATCGCGAAGAACCTGGAGCGGTTCGCGCAGGCGGTGGCGGCGCACGACCGCGAGAACCCGACGCACACCGCGCACGGGATCGGGCTGGCGCACTTCGACATGGAGCGGCTCGGGTTCGAGGAGGGCGAGGAGATCCTGCCCGGCATCACGATCCACGCCGACAGCGGCGTGACGGGGAACTTCCGCGTGCTGTGCGACGGAGAGCACGACGAGGAGCGCGAGGAGTCAGAGCAGGAGACGGTCGAAGCGGTCGCCACCCAGGCGGTCCCCGCGATCGCGCCCGGCGGCGAGCCCCGGTTTCGCCCGTTCGGCGAGTAAGGGCACGGGCCGCCGGCAGACCGCGTCCGCTCAGCGCACGACGGGCGAGCCCCGACGATCGCTCAGCGCACGACAGCCGGCACGGGGACGCCCGCGCGCGCGGCGATCAGTGCGACCAGCCGCTCGATCGTCGGGCAGGCGAGTCCGTGTCGCGCGCCCGCGCGAAGCACCGCGCCCGGGATCGCATCCAACTCCGGGGGGCGCCCGGCGGCGATGTCGCGCTGCATCGAGCTGCCGAGGGTGTCGTGCGCGAGCGAGAGCTCGGTGAGCGCGATCTGCGGGTCGACATCGTCGGCGCCCTCGGCCTGCCCGACCGCGCAAGCCTCCTCGATCGTCGCGACGAAGTCCGAGTAGAGCTCGGGGGTCGAGCGGATCTCGCCGAGCAGCTTGTCGTAGGCGCTGGTCATGCACGCGAGCGCATTCAGACGGACGAGCTTCGACCACATCGTCTGCGCCTCGGAGCCCTGCAGCCGCACCGGCACGCCCGCGCCCTGAAGGGCCTCGGCCAGCGTGGCGATTCCGGGCTGCGCAGACGGGTAGCCGCTCGCCATGTCGACGAGCAGGAAGAGACTCGAGTGCACGATCACGCCCGGCTCCGGCCGGTCGGCCTCGACGCGGATCGTGCCCGCGATCACGGTCTCCGGGGGGAAGCGCTCGCGCAGGACGGCGATGTGGTCGAGCCCGTTGAGCAGCGGCAACACGAGCGGCGGCTGCGCGTCGACTCGCTCGAGCGCGGCGGAGAGCCCAGCGGCCTTGGTGGCGACGATCAGCGCATCGACCGGCTCTTCCAGGCGCGCGACCGCGCGCGGGCGCGCGACGAAGTCGCCGAGCATGGCGCTGTTCACGCGCAGCCCGTGCTCGGAGATCGTCCGCGCGGTCGACTCGCGCGCGACGACCACGACCGACTCGCCCGCGCGGTCGAGCGCGCCGGCCACGAGGCCACCCACGCCGCCGGGGCCGAGCACGGCGATCTTCACGTCCGGTCTCCGCCCGCTCGATCGATCGCGGCGCCGGGATCGGCGCTGGGGCGAGGATCGGCGCCAGGGCCGGGATCGGCGCCGGGGCCGGTGTTCGTCGGGTCGATCAGCACGCCGGGATTCATGATGCCTCGAGGGTCGAGCACGGCTTTCGCGCCGGACAACGCCGCGGCGAAGGGCGCCGGGCGCTGCATGTCATACCACGGCCGATGGTCGCGCCCTACCGCGTGGTGGTGAGTGATCGTGGCGCCCTCGGCGATCAGTGCGGCCGAGACCGCACGCTTGATCTCGGCCCACTGCTCGACCTCCGCGCCCCGCCGGGCGGGGGCGATCACGGTGAAGTACGGCGCCGGGCCATCGGGATAGACGTGGGTGAAGCGGCAGAAGATGCGCCCCTCGCCACCGCACACCTCGCGCATCGCGTCCTGCGCCGCGGCCGTGACCTGAGCGTGGAGGCGGGGAAAGCGCTCCCAGGTGATCGCCGTCTCGAACGTCTCGGAGAGGATGCCGATCGCGACGAGCATGTCGCGCAGGTAGGGGGCGCCAAGGAACGCGTCGCGCCAAGCGCCCACCGCATCTCGCTCCACGCCGTCGGCCGCACCGGCGCCCGCCCCCCGGCCGCTCGCCGCATCTCGCGCACCGACATCGCCGCCGCGCCGCTCCCCCACCAGGCCGCCGTGCTCGGCGCAGATCACAAGCGCTCGGCGCATCGCCTCGTCGACGGGATGGTCGGCCGACTCGAAGCCGAGCACGAGCAGGGCGTGGGAGCCGTCGCCGGCCATCGTCAGGCGCGCCTCGCCAGGGTCGAGCAGGCGGCAGTTGGACGGGTGCAGCCCGGATTGCGAGAGCGCGCGCACGCACTCGGCGCCCGCGAGGAAGGAGGGAAAGCGAACGCCCGCCGAGCGCCGATGGGAGGGGCGTGGCTGCACGCGCATCCAGGCATCGACGATCACGCCGAGGGTGCCCTCCGAGCCGGCGAGCATGCGATCGGGGCTCGGCCCGGCGCCGGAGCCCGGCAGCCGCCGCGAGGACCACTCGCCGGAGGGCACGATCGCACGGACCGACTCGACGAGGTCCTCGATGTGCGTCCACACGGTCGCGAAGTGTCCGGCCGCGCGCGTGGCGATCCAGCCGCCGAGGGTGGCGTACTCGAAGGACTGGGGGAAGTGGCGCAGGGTGAGACCGTGCTCGGCGAGCTGGGACTCGAGCGCGGGGCCGGTGGCGCCCCCCTGGATGCGGGCCGCGCGCGAGACGTAGTCGACCTCGAGCACGCGGTCGAGCGCGCGCAGGTCGATCGAGACCGCGCCGTTGTAGGAGGGGCCGACGTCGGGGGTGACGCCACCGACGACCGACGTGCCGCCGCCGAATGGGATCGCGGCGACGCGCTCGGCGGCGCACCACTCGAGCACGCGCTCCAGATCCCCCTCTTCGCGCGGGCGCGCGACGAAGTCGGGTGGATGGTCGAAGCGACCGCGAAAGCCGCGGACCACGTCGGAGTAGGACTTGCCGAGGGCATGACACGCGCGCGCGTGTGCGTCGTCCGTGCAGATCGACCGCAGCGAGGCGGGTGCGACGACGCGTGGCGGATCCAGCGTGATCGCCTCGAGCGCGACCGGCTGCTCGAGCTCACCGTCGAAAGCGATCCCGAGATGCGTCGCCAGCGCTCCGGCGCCGGCGCGCACGTCGGCGAGCGAAGGCTGTTGATCCTCGAAGCCCCATCCCCAGTGCTTGTGCCGGCGAACGTTCACCCGAGCGAGTCTAAGGGCCCACGTCAACCCGGAGGCGCCAAGATCACTAGCCTTCAGGACACGTGTCCGCTCAGCCCAAGCCCGCAGCAAAAGAGGAGCAGCCGGAGATCCTCGCCCGTGGGCCGTGGACGATGGAGCAGGTGCGAGCGCACTGGCGCGAGGAGCAGTTCGTGCCCGCGCCCGAGCACGCACAGGCGGCCGACAGAGCGATCGAGCGGCTGCAGAGTCGCGGCTCGCCCAGCCATGACGGGGTGGCGGCGCGTTTGGTGGATTACAAAGAGGACGAGCGCGGGCTCGCGATCGAGTTGCAGCCGTTGCGCTGGGCGCTGCGACTGGTCGCGGGCGACGCGTCGCAGAGCGTGGCGGCGATGTGTGTCACGCGCTCGGCCGACGGCCGCTGGCTGGCGGGTCGGCGAGCTGCGTGGGTCGCCTCGTGGGCCGGCCGTTGGGCGCTCGGCGCGGGCGGGGCGGTCGATCTGGGAGAGAGCCCGGCCGAGACGCTGGTGCGCGAGCTGAAAGAGGAGTGGGCGGTGACGCCGGAGCGCGTGACCTGCGAGGCGCTCGTACGACTGCCACACCAGATGGTGATGTTCGTCGGGCAGGCGTGGCTCGCGGAAGGCGCGGATGAGGAGGTGACGCCGGACCATGAGCACGATGCGTTCGCGTGGTGGCCACGCGCGATCGAGGACTGGCCGCCGGAGGCCGGGGAGGCGCTGCCCCGCATGGCCCGCTGGCTGTCGGAGTGAGCGCCCCCAAACGCTCGGCCGCGGTCCCTCTCACTTTCACACGTCTGAAGTGGACGTCGTTCACACACTCGTGCGTGTACGTGGCACTGCTGATCTGCGCATTCGCCGTCGGCAAGCCACAGCCGCTGACGTTCGTGCTGGGGCTGACGCACGGGCTGCTGTGGATCGGGATGTCGCTGGCGTGCATCACCGCCGCCCGGCTGCGGATCGTCTCGCTGAGACTCGCGGTGGCGGTGGCGGTGCTCGGCGGGATCGGGCCGTTCTTCGGCAGCTATGAGTTCATTCGCGAGCAGCGGGCGCGCTCGTCCGCGGGCGGCGTGTGAGCCGGCCCACGAACAGCTTGTGAGCAGATCCGCGAGCAGCACGCGCGGAGGACGCGGGCGAGCGCGATAGAGTGAACGTACATGGCGACGGGCACCACGGCTCAGCAGACAGTAGACGTCGTGACCCCTGCCGCGGGCGAGTCGGTGACCGAGGGAACGATCCTCGAATGGCACACGAAGGTCGGCGCGCGGATCAAGGTGGACGACACGATCGTCGAGATCTCCACCGACAAGGTGGACGTCGAGCTGCCGTCGCCCGCGAGTGGAACGGTGACGGAGATATTGGTGGAGGAGGGGGACACGGTCACCGTCGGTCAGGTGATCGCGCGGATCGCGGTCGGTGACGACGCGCAGGCGAGCGAGACGAGCACCACGAACGGTGGGGCGCCGGCGGCGGAGCCCTCCACGGACGCGGCCCCGAACGGCCAGGCCCTGGATGGGACGAAGGTCTCTCCGGTCGCCGCACGCGCCGCCGCGGTCGAGGGCGTGAACCTGGCCACCGTGTCGGGGAGCGGTCCGGGAGGACGCATCACCAAGGGGGATGTGCTCGACGCCACGACCAACGGGGCTTCGACGGCCCCCACCGCGGCGAGCGCACAACCGATCAAGGGCGCGGCGGCGGTGCTCGCGCGGTACATGGACGAGTCACGGTCGATACCGACGGCGACGAGCTTTCGCACGCTTACAGTCACCGTGCTGGAGGCGCGTCGGCGCGAGCTGAAGGAGGCGGGACGAAAGGTGTCCTTCACGCATCTGATCGCGTACGCGATCGCGCGCGCGGGCGAGGACATGGAGGTGATGGGCAATCACTTCGCGGAGGTCGACGGCAAGCCGCAGCGGGTCAAGGACGGCCAGGTGAACCTGGGGCTGGCGGTGGACGTGGCGAAGAAGGACGGTACGCGCACGCTGATGGTGCCCGTGATCGCAAACGCGGGCAAGCTGCCGTTCGACCGGTTCGTGCAGGCGTATGACGCGCTGGTGGAGAAGGCGCGAACGAACGCGCTGACGGCGGACGATCTGCAGGGGGCGAACATCACGCTGACGAACCCGGGTGGGCTCGGGACGGCGGCGTCGGTGCCACGGCTGATGGTCGGTCAGGGCACGATCGTCGCGACGGGCTCGATCGCCTATCCGCCGGGGCTGGGCGCGATCGGCGCGATGATCGGCGCGGAGAAGGTCATGACGATGACCTCGACATACGACCATCGCATCATCCAAGGGGCGGAGTCGGGCCGGTTCTTGGGACGGATCGAGGAGTACCTGCAGGGCGAGCGTGGGTTCTACGAAGGCGTGTTCGCGTCGCTTGGCGCGGAGCTCGGGCCGCTGCCGGCGCTGCCGGCTCCCGTCGCGGCCGCGTCGGCCGCCGCCGCGTCGACGACGTCGTCGTCGTCGGGCACAGAGACATCGCAGGCGGCGCCGAGCGAGGAGCTGCTGCAGGGGGTGCAGGCCGCGAGCACGCTGGTCAGCCGCTACCGCAGCCACGGTCATCTCGCGGCCCGATTGGATCCGCTTGGGACGGAGCCGGAGGGCGATCCCGGGCTCGATCCGGAGCCGCTGGGGCTGACGCCGGAGATCCAGGCGAAGCTGCCGGCGAAGATCTTCCACATGTACGTGCCGGGCGCGACGGTCGCGGACGCGCTGCCGCACCTGCGCGAGACTTATTGCGGCACGATCGCGTACGAGATCGAGCACATCGCCTCCCACCGGCAAAGGGTGTGGCTGCGCGAGCACATCGAGTCGGGCGCGTTTCGCCAGCCGTTGACGAGCGAGGAGCGCACGACGCTGCTGAAGCGCCTGGTTGAGGTCGACGCGATGGAGCGGTTCATGCACAAGGCCTATCTCGGCCAGCACCAGTTCTCGATCGAGGGGCTGGACATGACCGTACCGATGCTCGACGAGCTGATCCAGCTCTCAGCGGCGCACGGCGGCAAGGAGGTCGTGATCGGGATGGCCCATCGTGGGCGGTTGAACGTGCTCGCGCACAACCTCGGCCGCTCCTACGACACGATCTTCGCCGAGTTCGAGGGCGCCTCGACGCTCGAGGCCGTGACGACGATCCCCCAGGGGGGAACCGGCGACGTCAAGTACCACCACGGCACGCAGGGCTCCTATCAGCTGCCGGACGGGGAGACGATTCGCGTCAACCTCGAGTCGAACCCAAGCCATCTGGAGTACGTCTCCCCCGTGGTGGAGGGCGCCACGCGCGCGGCGCAGACCGCGCGGCAGGGCCCGCACGCCCATCAGGACACGGATGCGGCGGTGCCGATCGTGATTCACGGCGACGCCTCGTTCCCGGCTCAAGGGGTGGTCGCGGAGACACTGAACTTGCAGGCGCTCGACGGGTACAAGGTCGGCGGGACGGTGCACATCATCACCAACAACCAGATCGGGTTCACGACCGACCCCGACGACGCGCGGTCGACGCGCTGGGCCTCGGATCTGGCGAAGGGGTTCGACGTGCCGATCGTGCACGTGAACGCGGACGATGTGCCGGCTTGCATGAGCGCGGTCAGGCTGGCGTTCGCGTTTCGCAAGGAGTTCGGGCACGACGTGCTGATCGACCTGATCGGGTACCGCCGGTTCGGGCACAACGAGTCGGATGAGCCTGCGTATACGCAGCCGGAGATGTACGCGAAGATCAAGACGAAGAAGCGGGTGGCGGAGCTGTGGGCCGAGCGGCTGATCGCCGACGGGGTGGTCACGAAGGACAAGGTCGACCAGCTCGGGCAGGGCGTGTGGGACAACCTGACGATCTTGCATCAGCGGTTGAAGGCGAAGATCGCGGCGGCGGCCGAGCACGACGGCGGGGGCGGGGACATAACGGGCGAGTACCAGCTCGACCGCTCGCCGAGCCCGGACGTCGAGACGGCGGTGCCGGCGGCGAGGCTGCGCGCGCTGGGCGAGGAGCTGCTGAAAACGCCGGACGGGTTCACGGTACACCCGAAGCTGGTGAAACAGCTGGAACGCAGGCGCGAGGCGCTGAGCGAGGAGCACAGCGGCGCCGGCGGCAACGGCGATGGAGGCTCAGGAACGTCGCAGGCGCGGATCGACTGGGCACACGGCGAGGCGCTCGCGTTCGCCTCGCTCTTGACCGAAGGCACGCCGATCCGCCTGACGGGCCAGGACACCGAGCGGGGCACGTTTAGCCAGCGCCATCTGGTGCTGCACGACGCGAAGACGGGACAGACGGTCTGCCCGATTCAGAGCCTGCCAGAGGCATTGGCGCCGCTCGAGCTGCACAACAGCCCGCTGAGCGAGCTCGCGTGCATGGGGTTCGAGTACGGCTACAGCCAGGAGGCGCCGGAGACGCTCGTGCTGTGGGAGGCGCAGTTCGGCGATTTTGTGAACTCGGCGCAGGTGATCGTCGACCAGTTCATCGTGTCGGGGTTGGCCAAGTGGGGGCAGACTTCGAGGCTGACGCTGCTGCTGCCGCACGGATACGAGGGCTCGGGCCCCGAGCACTCGTCGGCGCGGCTCGAGCGTTTTCTGGCGCTCGCGGCGGAGGGGAACATCCGCGTGGCGAGCCCGACGACGCCTGCCCAGTACTTCCACCTGCTGCGCCGCCAGGCGCGGATCGCAAAGCAGCGCCCGCTGATCGTGATGACGCCGAAGTCGCTGCTGAGACTGCCGCAGGCGACGAGCTCGGTCGAGGACATGGGCGAGGGCACGCGCTTTCAGCCGGTGCTGGCGGAGCCGGGTGTCAAGGACGAGCTGGTCACGCGACTGCTGTTGTGCACGGGGAAGGTCTATTACGACCTCGTGGGCCACCCCGATCGCGCGGCGCACGAGGGGCTGGCGGTGGCACGAGTGGAGCTGCTGTATCCGTTCCCGGAAGGGCAGCTGCTCGAGTTGATGGGCCGCTATCCGAAACTGCAGGAGGTGGTGTGGGTGCAGGAGGAGCCGCGCAACGTGGGCGCACGCGCACACATGTTCCCTAGGCTGATGCAGATCATGCCGGAGGAGATGCATTTCGGCTTCATCGGCCGCCCCGAGCGCGCCAGCCCGGGCGAGGGCTATCCGGCGGCGCACATCGCCGAACAGAACCGCATCGTCACGACGGCGATCGACCTGAACAAGCCGATTTCGCAGTACCCGCGCAAGGTGCCGGGGCAGCGCTGATGTTCTGGCTGATGAAACGCCTGTGGCGGATCATGCAGCAGCGCAAGCGCAAGCGCCGCGGTTACTGAAACTGCCTTTTTTGGGGAGACACGTGAGCGGGTCGCTGCGTACAGCCCCGTCGGCGCCGGCCAAAACAGCCTGTGTCTCTAGTGGCCGCGCCAGATCGGGTCCCGCTTCTGCTTGAACGCCGCGGCTCCCTCTTTCGCGTCCTCCGAGGCGAACACCGGGCCGGAGATCTCGCCTTGGCGCTGCCACATTTCGGCGGAGGACCAGTCGAACTGCTCTTGCAAGATCCGCTTGGAGGCGATCAGCGCGAGGGGACCGTTCTTGGCGAGCGTGGCGGCCAGCTCGAGCGCTGCATCGACCGCGGCGCCCGGGTCGGCGAGGCGGTTGACGATGCCGAGCTCGTGGAAGCGCTCGGCCGGAAGGGGGTCGCCGGTGAGGGCCAGCTCCATGACCACGTGGTAGGGCATACGCCGGGGCAGGCGTAGCAGGGCGCCCCCCGCGGCGACCAGCGAGCGCTTGGCCTCGGGGATGCCGAGCTTGGCGCCGCGGGCCGCGACGATCAGGTCGCACGCCAGCGCGACCTCCATGCCACCGGCGACGGCGAAGCCCTCGATCGCGGCGATCAGCGGCTTGTGTGAGGCGCGCTGGGCGATGCCGGCGAAGCCGCGATCGCCGAAGTAGGGAGACTCGCCCTGCACGAACGCGCCTAGGTCCATGCCTGCGCAGAAGAAGCCACCGGAGCCGGTGAGCACACCGACCGACAGCGAGTCCTCGCGGTCGAGCTCGTCCAGCGCGGTCGCGATGCCCTCGGCGACGGCGGCGTTGACGGCGTTGCGCACCTCCGGCCGGTCGATCGTGACCAGCAGGACGTTGTCGCGCCGCTCGGTGAGCACTGCCTCGGAATCACTCATGGGGACATCCTATGCCGGTCGGCGTCACGCTTGCCGCGCACCGGCGAATCGCGCCGGCGCCACCTACGTGCTCATGCGGCAAACAAAGTGAGGTCGGGCTCGCGTTCGCCGCGCAATACCTCGATGTCGACCTCGACGCAGTCGATCCCACGTGCCTGCGCGAGCACGCGCGCCTGGGGCTTGATCCACTTCGCTACGAGCACGCCACGACAGGACGCGAGCGCCGGGTCGAGGCGGATGCGCTCGAGGTAGCGCGTGAGCTGCTGGACGGACTCCATCGTGGCGATGCGCTTGATCTCGACGGCGATCCACTCATCCTCGGAGTCGCGACACATCAGGTCGACCGGGCCGATGTCGGTGGGCCACTCGCGGCGCACGAGCCGAAAGCCCTCGCCGCACCATTCGGGCGCGTCTGAGAGCAGCTCTTGCAGTTCGCGCTCGAGGCCTTCCTTCTCGAGCGAGGCAACGACGTCGACCTCGTGCTCGATGTCGGCGAGCACCTCGGCGATCGCGATCTCCACGCGCTCGTCGTCGCGCTGCTTGCGCACGATCAGACGCGTCAGCGGACCCTCGCCGGCCGGATCGTCGCCGTCATCTCCGCCGGCCGGGCCTCGCTCCTCTTCGAGCACGGTCGGCGGCGTCATCCAGTTGAGCGGTTTCACGTTCGGGCTGCCGCCGTCGGCCCAGACCATGAACGTGCCGTCGGCCTTCAACATCAGCAGCCGTACCGCCTCCTGCAAGACGGTGTTGGTGCGGCCTATGTAGGAGACCTCACAGCGAGCGACGATCAGGCGCATCGCCAGACCGTACCGGCTCGGCCGGATCCACCGCCTGCTCCGCCGGCGTCGACTCCGAGGTGACCGTCAGCTGCGCCTGCCCAGGCACCGGCGCGGGAGCTTGCGCGTGCTCCTCGCCGTCCATCGCGCCGCTCATCGCGCCGCGGAACTCGCGCATCCCATGGCCCAGTGAGCGAGCGAGGTCGGGGAGACGCTTGGGACCGAGGACGATCAAAGCGATCGCGGCGATGAAGATCAGATGGACCGGACTCTCGATTCCCATACAACCTCCTACGTCTTCATCGCGATAACCGATCAACTTCAGAGTACCGCCGTGTCGGCGCGTACGCTGCACGGCGTGGCGCAGGAACTCTCCCGCCCCCCAGGTCGCTCCTACCCCCCGCCCGCCGCCGCCGAGCCTTTCTGGCCCGCGCAGCTCACGGTGCTAGCGGCGATCGGCATCCAGCTGCTGCTGCCGGCGCGGCTGACGGCCGGCCCGTCGTGGCTGATTCCCTCGCTCGAGGGCGCGCTGCTGGTGGGCATGTCCTTCGCGACGCCGCGCCAGCTCGAGCACGAGCACACTGGACGTCGGCGCACCGCGCTCGGGCTGACGGCGTTCGTGAGCGCCGCCAACGTGTTCTCGCTCGCCGAGCTGACCCATTTTCTGCTGCACCACAACGTCGCCAGCGGCCGCGAGCTGATCGTCTCGGGCGTGCTGATCTGGCTGACCAACTTCCTGATCTTCGCGCTGTGGTACTGGGAGATCGACCGCGGCGGCCCGGGCAAACGCGCCGCTGGGCACGATGGCGCGCCGGACTTCCTGTTTCCGCAGATGTCAGACGACCGCATCGAGCCGCTCGAGTGGCGACCGAAGTTCATCGACTACTTCTACGTCTCGCTCACCAACGCCACGGCGTTCTCCCCCACCGACACGATGCCGCTGACGCCGATGGCGAAGAGCGTCATGGGCGTTCAGTCGCTCGTCTCGCTGGTCACGATCGGGTTGATCGTCTCGCGCGCGGTCAACATCCTGTGATGGCCTGCCACCGGTGAGAGCGCACTGAGACGGAGTCCGCCACGCGGGTGGGACGAGCACTGCGGTCCGCACGGATCGCGACAATCGAGGCAGACCGGCGCCTGAGGAACCTATGTGACAGACGCAGACGCCATGCGGGGCTCGAGCGCCAAGGCCTGCACGAGGAGATCGCGGAGCTCCTCACCGCCGCCGAGTCCCAGCGCCCGCTCGAACGCTTTCACGGCGCCCTCGCGGTCGAGCAGACGCAGCCTCAGCCTGCCCAACCGCTCCCACGCGCTCGCGTCGGAGGGCCCGCGCTGCACCGCGCGCGCGGCCGCTTCCTCGGCCAGGTCGACCGCGCCGATGTCTTCGTAGATGCGCGCCGCGAAACGGTGCGCCGCGGGGCGGGCGCCGTCGACGCGGGCCCAGTCGCGCACCGCGCGCGCCGCCTCCTCGAGCTTGCCCGCCTGCCAGAACGCGAGCGTCATCAGGCGCAGCACCGGCACGTTCTCAGGTTCCGCGTCGCGCGCGTAGATCAGCCGCTGGGCGGCCTGCAGGTACTCGCCTTCGGCCATCGCCCGCTGCGCGGCGAGCATGAACCGCTCGACGCGCTCCTCGGCGGGATCGGGCTTTGAGAAGTCGACGAAGCGCATGCTCCCCGCCGGCACCGTGCGCACGCCGTGGCTGAAGCGCACGCGCGCCCACTGCTGCACGTCCTCCTCGCCATCGGGGTCGCCGGAGAAGTAGATCCCCGCCACGGTGCCCACGCCCCACTCGGGATAGGTGAGGCAGCGCGCGTAGCGGTGCACCACCGAGTGGTCGGGCACGCGCGAGCCGAACGGATCGTGCTTGGCGCGCTCCGTCGCGTGCTCGCGCGCGCGCTGCTCGGCTTCGTAGGCGCGCCGGCCGGCCTCTTCGCGCTCGCGGCGGGCGGCGGCGGCGCTCGCGCGCACGGCGGTGCGCGACACCCGCCCGCCGGTGAAGCCCTCCGCCAGGCGCTCCAGCTGGTCGGCCGCCTCGTTGATCGCCTTCAGGTGGCGCTCGTGCTCGAACTGGCGCCCCTGCGGCGCGACGTCGGGGTGCCAGCGCTTGGCCATCCTCCGCCGGGCGAGCTGCACGTCGCGCTTGTCGAACGGCGCCTCGAGCTCCAGCAGGAGCAGGTGCTGCTCGACGTCGAGAACGGTCGTAGGCATGACCCGACAACGTTAGCGACCTCTTCAACCACCGTCGATACCCCGCGGCAAGGGCCGGTGCGGCCCCTGGCCGCACGATCGTGGCCGCGTGTCGCCACCAGCTCGGGCACGCCGGACGGCCTGGGGCCCACGTCAGAAGAAATGGCGGATTGATGCGGCCGTTCCGCGGCGTCAGGCGCCACCCACGATGCTCGACGTGCCACCAGCACGCCTGCGCTCGCGTGCGACGCCTACCATCCACGGCCCGACCACCTCAACCCACCATTTCTTCTGACGTGGGCCCTTGCCGTCCCATCTCCTATCCTGGCCCGAGCATGTCCTCCCAATACATCTTCACGATGCACCGGCTCTCGAAGCTGCACCCGCCGGACAAAACGGTGCTCGACGACATCACGCTCGCGTTCTATCCGGGCGCGAAGATCGGGGTGCTCGGCTACAACGGCTCGGGCAAGTCGACGCTGCTGCGGATCATGGCGGGGATCGACCAGGAGTACCGTGGCGAGGCCGCGCTCGCGCCGGGGGCCACCGTGGGGATGCTCGAGCAGGAGCCCCACCTGGACGAGAGCAAGAACGTCAAGGAAAACGTCGAGGACGGCGTCGCCGAGACCAAGGCACTGCTCGACCGCTTCAACGAGCTCGCCGCCAACTACTCCGACGACACCGCCGAGGAGTTCGGCAACCTGCAGGCCAAGATCGAAGCCGCCGACGCGTGGAACCTCGATACGCAGCTCGAATACGCGATGGACGCTCTGCGCCTGCCGCCACCCGACGCGGATGTGTCAAGGCTCTCCGGCGGCGAGCGCCGGCGCGTCGCGCTCTGCCGGCTGCTCCTGCGCGCGCCCGCCCTCTTGCTGCTGGACGAGCCCACCAACCACCTCGACGCCGAGTCGGTCGCCTGGCTCGAGCAGCACCTGTCCGAGTACAAGGGCGCGATCGTCGCCGTCACCCACGACCGCTACTTCCTCGACAACGTCGCCGGCTGGATCCTCGAGCTCGACCGCGGCAAGGGCATCCCCTACGAAGGCAACTACTCGAGCTGGCTCGAGCAGAAGCAGGCCCGGCTCGCGCAGGAAGAGCGCTCGGAGAAGGGCCGCGAGCGCACGATCGCCGCCGAGCTCGAATGGGTGCGCACGAACCCCAAGGGCAAACGCACGAAGTCCAAGGCCCGCCTCGCTCGCTACGAGGAGCTGATCGCCGAGGAGCGCAACGTCAAGCTCGACGAGGTCCAGATCCACATCCCGCCGGGACCGCGCCTGGGCGAGAAGGTGCTGACCGCGACTGCGCTGTCGAAGGGCTTCGGCGAGCAGCTGCTGATCGAGGATCTCTCATTCGACCTTCCCCGCGCGGGGATCGTCGGCGTGATCGGCGCCAACGGCGCCGGCAAGACGACCCTCTTCCGGATGATCACCGGCGAGGAGTCGCCCGACGGCGGCAAGCTCGACGTCGGCGACACCGTGCAGCTCGCCTATGTCGACCAGTCGCGCGACGCGCTCGATCCCGCGAAGACCGTCTGGGAGGAGATCTCCGAAGGCTACGAGCACATCAAGGTCGGCGAGCGCGAGGTCAACTCGCGCCAGTACACCGCCGGCTTCAACTTCAAGGGCTCCTCTCAGCAGGCGCGGATCGGCAAGCTCTCCGGCGGCGAGCGCAACCGCGTGCACCTCGCCAAGCTGCTGCGCTCCGGCGGCAACCTGCTGCTGCTCGACGAGCCCACGAACGACCTCGACGTCGACACGCTGCGCGCGCTGGAGAACGCGCTGTTGGAATTCCCGGGCTGCGCGGTGGTGATCTCGCACGACCGCTGGTTCCTGAACCGGGTGGCCACGCATGTGCTGGCGTTCGAGGGCGACTCGCAGGTGACGTGGTTCGAGGGCAACTTCGATGCTTACGAGGAGCATCGCCGGACAGTGCTCGGCGCGGCGGCCGACCGGCCGCACCGCATCACCTACAAGCGCCTCGTGCGCGGCTGAGCACGGCGGCGCGCACCGACTGGCCAGGCAGCCAGTGGGTCTCGTGACCGGTATGCTCGCGGGCGCATGGACACGGTGTTTGACCGCGACACGGCCGTCACCCAGCGCTCAGACGGCACGTACGCGGCGACGATCGCACCCGGCTGGCGAGCGGGCCGAGGCCCCCACGGCGGCTATCTCGCGGCGATCCTGCTGCGTGCGCTGATCGCCACGGTCGACGACCCCGAGCGCACGCCGCGCTCGCTGACGATCCACTATGCCGCTTCCCCCGAGCTCGGACCGGTCGAGATCCACACGACGATCGAGCGCGCGGGACGCTCGCTGAGCACGCTGTCCGCGCGGATGGAGCAGTCGGGCCGTGTGATCGCGCTCGCGCTCGCCGCCTTCTCGGTGCCGTGGCAGGCGCCGGGAGCGAACGAGCTGCCGATGCCGGAGCTGGGCGAGCCCGACGCGGAGCGGCGCTCCACGCCGAAGCTGTTCAAGGGCGCGCCTGAGTTCACCCGGCAGATCGTGATGCAGCCGCGCGTCGGCGCGGTCCCGTTCGCCGGCAGCGGCGCGCCGATGCGGATCGGCGGCTGGACCGGCCTGCCCGAGCCGCGCCCGGTCGACGCGCTCGCCCTCGCGCTGTTCTGCGACGCGTGGTTCCCGCCGTCGTTCATCGCGCTCGACTCGCCGGCCATCAGCCCGACGATCGATCTCACGATCCACTTTCGCCAGCCGATCTCCGCGTGCGACTGCGACCCCGCGTCGCTCTGCCTCGGCGTGTTCGAAACGCGCCTGCTCCACGACGGCCTGTTCGAGGAGGACGGCGTGCTCTGGGCCCCGGACGGCGCGGTGCTCGCGCAGTCGCGCCAGCTGGGGATCATCATGCCGACCGACAAGCCCGTGCTGCGGCCGGCCGCGATCACGAGCGACCAGCGCGCCGCCTGATCGCGGCGAGTAGCGACGCCCACTTGCGGCCTGTCTCGCGTGTTCAGTTCGGGCGGAGCGTTTTACTCAGCGCGCGAACGAGACGCTCGCGTCCAAGCGCAGCGCGGCCGCGGCGATCAGGCGCGCGCAGGCGTGGACGTCGTCGAGCTGGACGAGCTCGACCGGGGAGTGCATGTAGCGGATCGGGATCGAGACCAGCGCGGTGGGCACACCCGCGCGACTGACGTGCACGGCGTCGGCGTCGGTGCCGGTCGCGCGCGCGGTCGCCTCGATCGTGAACGGGATCTTCTCCTGCTCGGCGGTCTCGTGCAGCAGCTCGAACAGCTGCGGGTGCAAGGTCGAGCCGCGGCTCAGCACGGGCCCCGAGCCGAGCTCGTGCTTGCCGATCTCCTTGATCTCGATTCCCGGCGCGTCGGTCGCGTGGGTGACGTCGACGACGATCGCCGCGTCGGGCTCAAGCGTGAAGGCGCTCGTGCGCGAACCGCCGAACGTGATCTCCTCCTGCGCGACCGCCACCGCCGCGAGCTCCCATTCGCCGCCGCCGGCCGCGGCCACCAGCCGGGCGGCCTCATACGCGACGAACGACCCCAAGCGGTTGTCGAGCGCGCGCGCGATCAGCCGGCCGTTCGGCAGCTCGGCGGGGTCTGAGTCGATCACCGCCACGTCGCCGACCCTCACGCGCTCGCGGGCGTCGGCGCCGTCGCGCGCGCCGATGTCGATGTGCAGGTCGCGGACCTCCGCCACCTTCTTGCGGTCCTCCTCGCGCAGCAGGTGGATCGGCTTCTTGCCGACCACGCCCAGCACGGTGCCCCCGCGCGTGTTCACCGCCACGCGCTGGCCGACGAGGATCTGCGCGTCCCAACCGCCGACGGGCCCGAACCACAGGTAGCCGTCGTCGTCGATGTGGTTGACGATCAGTCCGATCTCGTCGATGTGGCCCATCACGAGCAGCCGTCGCGCCCCCTGCTCGAAGCCGTGCTTCGGAGCGACGCGCGCGAGCGGGGTCCCGAGCACGTCGGTGCTCACCTCGGCGAACGCGCTCGCCGCCTCGCGCCAGACCGTCGCGGGCGCCGTCTCATAGCCCGACGGCCCGCGCGCGCGGAGCAGGTCGAGCAGGACCTTGGGCGTGCCCTTCTGCTCGGGTGTGCCCTGCCCGCGTGTGCCCTCCTGCTCGCTCATTGCGCCAGCAGCTGTCGCAGGACGTACTGCAAGATGCCGCCGTGGCGGAAGTACTCGGCCTCGCGCGGCGTGTCGATCCGCACGCGCGCTTTGAGCTCTTGCTCGCCCGCGCGCACGGTGACCTCGCGCGGAGGCGCGCCGCCCTCGGCCATCGCCTCGGCGAGGCCCGTGATCGAGAAGACCTCCTCGCCGGTCAGGCCCAGCGACTGCGCGCTGTCGCCTTCGGGGAGCTGCAGCGGGAGGACGCCCATGCCGACGAGGTTCGAGCGGTGGATGCGCTCGAAGCTCTGCGCGATCACCGCGCGCACGCCGAGCAGCTTCGTGCCCTTCGCGGCCCAGTCGCGCGAGGAGCCGGAGCCGTACTCCTTGCCCGCGAGCACGACCAGCGGAACGTCCTCTTTGATGTAGCGCATCGCCGCGTCGTAGATCGACAGCTCCTCGCCGTCCGGCAGATGGCGCGTGACGCCGCCCTCGGGAAGCGATTCCCGCCCACCCCCGAGCTGGTTGCGCAGGCGGATGTTGGCGAACGTGCCGCGCATCATCACCTCGTGGTTGCCGCGACGCGAGCCGTATGAGTTGAAGTCGCGCGGCGCGACGCCGAGCTCTTGCAGATAGCGGCCGGCGGGCCCGTCGCGCTTGATCGCGCCGGCGGGTGAGATGTGGTCGGTGGTGACGCTGTCGCCGAGCAGCGCGAGCACGCGCGCGCCCTGCACGTCCCGCACGGGCGGCGGCTCGGCGGGCATGTCCTGGAAGTAGGGCGGAAGCGCGACATAGGTCGAGTGCTCATCCCACGCGAAGCGCTCCCCGGTGGGGACCTCCAGACCGTTCCAGCGCTCGTCGCCTGAGAACACCTCGCCGTAGCTCTTGCGGAACATGTCCGCGCGGACGGCCTCGCCGATCGTCTCCGCGATCTCCCGCTCGGACGGCCAGATATCTTTCAGATACACGTCCTCCCCTTGCGCGTCCCGGCCGAGCGGCTCGCGCACGATGTCGACGTCCATCGTGCCGGTGAGCGCGTAGGCGACGCACAAGGGCGGCGAGGCGAGGTAGTTCATCTTCACGTCCGGGTTGATGCGGCCCTCGAAGTTGCGGTTGCCCGACAGCACCGACACGACCGCCAGGTCGGCGTCGCTCACCGCCTGGGAGATCTCCGGCGCGAGCGGGCCGGAGTTGCCGATGCAGGTGGTGCAGCCGTAGCCGACGAGGTTGAAGCCGAGCCGCTCGAGCGGCTCGGTCAGGCCGGCGCGGTCGAGGTATTCGGTGACGACCTTCGAGCCCGGCGCAAGCGAGGTCTTGACCCACGGCTTGCTGCGCAGCCCGCAGGCGAGCGCGTTGCGCGCGAGGATGCCGGCACCGACCATTACGGACGGGTTGGAGGTGTTGGTGCAGCTGGTGATCGCCGCGATCACGACGTGCCCGTGGTCGAGCTCGAACGTCTCGCCGTTGCTCGTCACGCTCGTCGCCGTCCCGTTGTGCGGCAGCGCCGTCGTCGTGCCGCCCTCGGGCAGCTGCGGCTGAGCGGCGCCCGCGAGCTCTGAGTGACCCGGCTCGTTGGCCGGCGGGTCGGAGGCGGGATAGGACTCGGCGACGGCCTCGTCGTGGGCGTCGGCCTGGTCTCCGTCGGTGGGCACGTAGTCGCCGAGCGCTTTGCGAAACATCTCCTGTGCCTCGCTCAGCGCGACGCGATCCTGAGGGCGCTTGGGGCCCGCGAGGCTCGGCTCGACCGTGCCGAGGTCGAGCTCGATCTCGTCGGAGTAGACGGGCTTCTCGGAGTGCTCGTCGTGCCACATGCCCTGCTCGCGGGCGTAGGCCTCGACGAGCGCGATCTGCTCCGGTGGGCGCCCGGACAGCTCGAGGTAGGTGAGCGTCTCTGCGTCGATCGGGAAGATCGCGCAGGTCGAGCCGAACTCGGGCGACATGTTGCCGATCGTCGCCCGGTCGGCGATCGGCAGCCCGGCCAGGCCGGCGCCGTGGAACTCGACGAACATGCCGACCACACCGCGTTTGCGCAGCATCTCGGTGACGGTCAGCACGAGATCGGTCGCGGTCGCGCCCTCGGGCAGCTCGCCGTGCAGACGGAAGCCGAGCACCTGCGGGATCAGCATCGACATCGGCTGGCCGAGCATCGCCGCCTCGGCCTCGATCCCGCCGACACCCCAGCCGAGCACGCCGAGGCCGTTGATCATCGTCGTGTGCGAGTCGGTCCCCACCAGCGTGTCGGGGTAGGCCTGGGGCGGGTTGGCTCCCGATCCCTCCTTGGGGAAGACGACCCGGGCGAGGTACTCGAGGTTGACCTGGTGGACGATGCCCGTGTCGGGCGGCACGACGGAGAAGTCGTCGAATGCGCCCTGCCCCCAGCGCAGGAACGCGTAGCGCTCCTGGTTGCGCTCGAACTCGCGCTCGGCGTTGACGCGGAAGGAGTCGCGGGTGCCGAACGCGTCGACCTGGACCGAGTGGTCGATCACGAGCTCCGCGGGCACGAGCGGGTTGATCTTTGCCGGGTCGCCGCCCATCGTGGCGATCGCGTCGCGCATCGCGGCGAGGTCGACGACCGCGGGCACGCCGGTGAAGTCCTGCATCAGCACGCGCGCCGGGCTGAACGCGATCTCCTTGCTCGGCTGCGCCTTGGCGTCCCAGCTCGCGAGCGCTTCGATGTCGGCGGCGTCCACCGAGCCGTTGCCCTCGGTGCGCAGCAGGTTCTCGAGCAGCACCTTCAGCGAGAACGGCAGCCGCGCCACGTCGAAGCGGGGCTGGAGCGCGTCCAGGCGGAAGATCTCGTACTCGCGCCCGCCCGCGGCGAGCGTGCTCTTCGCGCCAAAGCTGTTGTTCTCTGTCAATGCGCCTCCTCGGCGGTCTGATCGAAGACTGACGTGGGGTTCAGTCTCTCAAAGCCGCCGAGGAGACGCGGAGCAAGCGCGGATGCCTGAGGACTCCTTCAGACGCCTCAGGCCCTGATCAGCGCTCAGGCCTTGATCAGCGGGCCGGCCGCCGCCAGCACCTGCTTTTCGGTGAGCGGCTTGTCGAAGCCCTGGTTCGGCGTGGGGCTCTTGCCGATCAACAGATCGATCGCGGCGGCGTGGCGAGCCTCGATCTGGACGATGCTGCCGGCCGACGCCAGCACCTGCTTGCTTTTGATCGACGGTGCCGCGCCGTTGTAGGCGCCGACGCCGGTGTTCTCGAGCACGGAGGCCAGCGCCAGGAACGATTTCTCGTCGGTCGGAGGGAACACGAACGTCGGTTTCTTCACGGGCGCGCCGCCGAGCTGCTTGATCGCGGCGGTGAGCGCGACCACGTGCTCGCCCTCCTCGGCGCCGAACTGCTTGGCGTAGGCCTTGGCCTGTCCGCTGAGGCCGACCTGCCTGCCCTTGACCTCGTAGAAGTCGGACTCGAGGTACTCGAGCGTGAGCGCGAAGTTGAGGATCGCCGCGTCGCCTCCGCCCGTCTCGGCCAGCGCCTGGGAGACGAACGGCGCGACCGCCGAGGTCCCGTAGACAGCGCCGGCTGCCAGCGCGCCGCGCAGGATGAAGCTCGAGCGGGTGATTCCGTGCACCTCGAACCCGGTCAACTCGGGGTTTGCCAGCTTGTGATCTGGATGTGCATGTTTGTGATTCTGGTTTGCGAGTTTGGTGTCAGACATTTCCATGGTCTCCTTTTTTGCGCTTTTGCGACTCAGGCCAGGAACGGCTTGACCGCCGCCAGGACCGTGGACATGTCAGCCGGCTTGGCGAACGCGCCATCCGGGGTGACCGACTTCTTGACAAGCGTGCCGAGGGTCGCCGCGTGACGCGCCTCGACCGTGTGGATCGCCAGCGCCGAGGCCAAGACCTGGGGGCTTTGGATGTTCGCCGCCTGACCCAGATAGGCGGAGGCGCCGAGGTTCTCGACCGTGTAGGCGAGCTCGGCCACTTTGGCGGCGGTGGTGATCGGGAATTTGCCTTCCGGCTTCGTCGCTGGGGTTCCACCGAGCGATGTGACCGCGGCTTTCAGCGCTGTGACGTGCGATTCCTCTTGCGCGCCGAATTCCTTCAGCAGAGCGCCAACGGCGCCGTTGAACAGTCCCGCTGCGATCACCTTCGAGTAGAACTCCGTCTCGAGGTACTCGAGCGTGAGGGCGTAGTTGAGGATCGCCACATCGCCCGTGTTGCCGCCGGACGAAGCAGAGTTCGAGGTCGCGGATGCGGGCGCGGCCGCGGTCGTGGCGGTTGAGCTTTTTTTGCTGCTGCTGCCACACGCCGCCAGCACAAACGCACCGAAGCTCGCGGCTCCCGCGCTGCCTGCCATCTTGAGAAAGCGCTTGCGGTCGGAATCGTCGCGCACCAGTCGCTCGACGATGCCCGCCGGCTGCAGGACGTCGTTATCCACTCCAGAATCACCTGGCATTTTTAACCTCCGATAGCCCTGCTTACAAAGACGCGGCGAACGCAGTTAACATTCTGTCCGCCTGGCTGTTACTGCTGTATTCGCAGTCGACCGGCTAGCGGATCATCGTCGAGGCCTGCGTGACGCGGCCCTTGCCCTGGCGCTTGGAGCGCAGCAGCGCGGCGTCGCATGCCTCGAGCAGCGCGTCGGCGCTCATCGACTCCGTCCATTGGGCGACGCCGATCGAGGCGGAGACCCCCGCTTGGGAGGCTCCGAGCGGGTCCATCTCGAGCAGGCGCTGCAGGGCGCGCGCGGCCGCGGCGGCGGCGCTCTCGAGCGCGGCGTTGGGCAGGATCACGACGAACTCGTCGCCGCCATAGCGCGCGACACGGTCGAACGCGCGGAACTCGCCCGCGAGCGCCTGCACGACGCCGCGCAGCGTCGCGTCACCTGCCTGATGGCCGTGTCGGTCGTTGACGAGCTTGAAGTCGTCGAGGTCGATCAGCAGGCACGACAGCGGGCTGCCGGTGCGCGCCGCGCGGCCGATCTCCTCGTGCAGGCGACGGCGCATCGCGCGGTGGTTCATGCAGCCGGTGACCGGGTCGGTGCCGGCCTCGGCGCGCGCGCTCATCAGCGCGAGCGCGGTGGCGCCCTGGTCGACGAGCGTGGTGGCCAGTTCGATCGACGGGTCGGTGAAGGCGGTGGCGAGCCGGCGCACGAGCATTACCACCGCCTCGACCTCACCCCGCTCGGCGAGCGGCAGCAGCAGCAAACACCCCGCGGTGGTGGGGGGGCTCGTCACAAGCGCGACCCGGGGCACGGCCGCGGCCAGCTCGCGAGGATCGGTGAGGAGCAGTGGACGGCCGGTGCTCGCAACCTGCTCTACGCCCCGCGGGCGCTCGGCGACCGGCAGGAGGTAGCTCAGGCGCCCGTCGCCATCGAACATGTAGACCGCTACGAGCTCTTCGGAGGCACCCGCCTGGAGATGGTGTACGTGGACCTCGTCGGCGCCCGGCGCGTGCAGCAGCTCGCGGGCGAGCGCACGGAAGATCGCCTCGGAGTCGGTTGCCTCGTCGGCCAGCAGCGTGAGGCGTCGCACGCCGGCCAGCAGGGAGTCGCCGCCCGTAGGCGGCGAGGAGGTATCCGTACCTGTGCCCGCTCCGTCTATGTACATGCCCTAAATCTAGGGCATCTGCCCGAAGAGGACGCTGGCAGCGCCCGAAAAGACCGACGCGCGTTGCCCGCAAGGACCGACATCGCATCTCTGAACCCGGGAGTCGCGCCTTGGAACCCGCACGTCGCGGGAACCCCGAGCGTCGCGCTTCGGAGTCGGCTCAGAATATAACCGACGCAGTCAGGTTTCTAGCGAAAGCGCACGGTGACCGCCGCCGAGGAGGTGCTTTCGCCCTTTGACTTCGGCACGAAGCCGACTTTCACACGCAGTTTGAGTCGGCGGTGGCGATGCAGGGTGCGTAGGCCTGCGCGTGCCAGCGGGATCTTGATCGTGACGGTGGAGGCCTTGGCGAGGCGCTTGTAGATTGTGTGCAGGCCTTTGCCCTTGACGCTGACCCGCCCCGCCGCGAACGACTGCACCTTCAACACGAGCGTGTGTCCAGCCACCCGGTGACGGACGATCCTGACGGGGCAGCTCGAGACTGAGATCCGCGTGTTCTGTTTGATCTGAGCGCCGCTCTGGGCCGTGATGACGGTCGGCATGATCAGCGGCTTGGCGCAGAGGGAGCCGTTGGCGGTGAGCGCCGAGTGTGGGCCGGTGGGCAGCGAGAGCACGAAGCTCGTGAGCGGCGCGTCGGGGATCGCGGCGAAGGTGGAGCTGGTGATCCCTTTCTTGATGTTCGTGTTGCCGACGAGGATCAGCCGTACGAGGCCGTCTTCGAGCACGAGGTCGAGGTCGGGGAACGCGGCGCCGCCGTGGGAGACGAGATAGGCCGATCCCGTGAGCGCGCCCGGCAGCACGGGGGTGTGAACGACCGCCGTGCCGACTTCGGAGCCGAGCGGCCGGCAGGCGACGGGGTTGGCCGCGAACGTCGCTTCGGGACATGCTTTTTGCAGGGTGGTAAGCCGCGAGGGGAGCTGGATCGGGAGCTGGGCGTAGACCGAGCGGAGGTTCGCCTGGTGGGCGCCCTGGAGCAGGTTGACCTGCAGCGACGCGCCGATCGGTTTCGAGGTCTTGGCGCTGGTCGAGACCTTGAATGAGGGTTTGAACGCGAGCGCGTTGCAGGCGCCGACTTGGAACGGGCTCGACAGGCTCTGCGTCGCGCCTGAGCTCGAGGGGAGCTGCGCGAACCCGGTGAGCGCCGATTCGGTCGCCAGGGGAGAGCAGTTGGTGGGGTTGAAGATGAAGCTCGGCCGGTCGACTTCGACTTTGAGCGACGTCAGCCGTACCGGAACGCCGTCGACGATCGTCGGCAGGTTGGTCGTGGTCGCGGTCACGCGCGCGGTGTAGGGGTTGACGGTGATCGTCGCGCGGGTTGTGATCGTGCCGAAGTTGAACGGGCCGGCGGCGATCGGCACAGGGATCGAGAGCCCGTAGGGAGCGCCGTTGTAGGGGCCCGTCAGGTAGACCGGGCCGGAGAACCCGTACGGTTCGGGGCCCGACCCCGCGCTCACGGAGGCGGTGCCGATCTTGGCGCTTTCAGCGCAGCTGCCGGTCGAGGCCTGCGGTTCGCCGCACAGTGCCACCGAAGGGATCGCGCCGAGCAGGCCGGCGGGCAGGGTGGTGCCGACCTGTGAGAGGTACTGCTGGCCGTCGGCGCGAGTGAGGTTGAAGGTGTATGAGCTGTACGCGCCGGCGGTCGCGTTCGCGGATTGGGTGCTCTGGCCGAGCGAGAACGGCAGCGGGTTGGCGCAGCCGGCGGCGGCGAACGGGGTCGAGCTGAGCGCTTCGGGCTCGCCGGTGTAGGGCTTGAACAGCGCTTCGATCGGCGCGTTGCCGCACGCGAGCGGGTTTGCCAGCGGAGCTCGGTGAGCCACCGTTCAGCTTCATGATCAGGTCACTGAACGGGAGCTGCGGGTTTTCGGTGAAGGTCGCTTCGAGCCTGCCCGTACTCGGGTTGGGGCTGACCTTGCCCTTGAGCCTGACCGACACACCGTAGGCGTGGCTCTCGGCGTCGATGTAGATCGTAAAGGGCGGTCCCGTGATCGTTCCTCCGGAGGGGGAGCCGAGGTAGACGGGGCCTGTGAGCGAGTTCGGCGGCAGGTCGGTTTCGATCTTCACTTCGCCGATCTGCGAATTCGAGGGACAGCTGACCGGGTCGCTTGTCCGCTGCCCAGGGCCGATTTCCTTGAGACCGGCCTGTTCTTCGGTGCAGGTCCCCAATCCGTGCGCCGCGGAGGGGTTGAGCGTCAACCCTTCGGGCAGGGTGACGCGCGCGTTTTGGATGTCGGCGGTGTTGATCTCTTCCGCGCCGACGTTCTGTTGAGCTTTGACTTCGACGGTGGCCCCGTCGGGCTGGTCGGAGGTCTTGGTTTCGGACGCGATCGTGGCTTCCGGTTTGAAGGGAACTTTGTCACAGCCTTCGACTCCGACCGGGGTATGGGTTTCCGTGCTCGCGATTTCTCCGGTATAAGATTCGAGTTCGAGGTGCGAAGTGGTGCTGGGCGAGCATACGCTGGGAATGGTGAGGAAGTTGCCTTGGCCGGCGTTGCCGTTGAAGTTCAGCTGTGACATCAACACCTTGAGCTTTGCTTTCACCGGGACGACAAGCAGTTTGACTTCGGCTTCTTCCGGCACGTTGTTGATTTCGAAGTACTCGTGATAGTCGCCGCTCCAGTCGACGTGCCCTTCCAGGTAGAGCTGCACAGGCGCGGTGAGCGCGCCGGCCGGTTCGACGTCGATGCCGAAGTCGAGCGGCAGGCCGGGGGGCGTTTCGAGGTTGTAGACCTTGCCTTTCAGCCCGTTTAGCGTCAGGGTTTCCGCGGCTACGGCGTCCAGTTCGGTCGTGCCGACTTGCGTTTCGGGGGAGCAGGTGTTCGTTGTGAACTGCGCCTGCGAGCACTTCGGTAGCGCCTGCGGATCGGCGGCCAGTCCCGGGGGGATATCCACGCGCAGGCGCTTGAGCGCGGCGCCTTCGACGTTGTTGCCGCTGTGGTTGAGCTCGAACTTGGTGATCCCCCACGGCGGGTGCCCGGCTGCCTGGGTGAAGGCTTCGCTCTTGTTGTGTTCGATGCTCGCGTAGCTGCACGTCGTGTTGATACAGGTTCCGGCTTCGAAGCTCGCGGGACCGAACGCCGCCTGCGCGACGGGCGCCGATACTGCAATGAGGGCGCTCGTCGATAGAGCGATGAGCAAACCGCGTCCGTGAAGCCTCATGTATCAACCTCTCCTCTTGGTAACCAAGGCTTGTATACCCGCTCATCGCGCTCGTAATCCTCAGACGCAGCCACTCAGCGCGCGGTGACTCACAAGCTGTTCGCCGCGCGGATCCCGCTACGACGCCCAAGCAGCACTCGGGGCGGCCCTTGAGCCGCCCCGAGATCAGGTTATGCGCTTGTTATCGGACAGTCAGCGGAACGTGACCGTGGTGTATGTCACGGAGCTCGGGGTGCCCTTCCTTTTGGGCACGAAGCCGACCCGCAGCTTCACCCGCAGCGGGCGGCCCCGGCCGCGTCCCGCACGTGTTAGCGAGACCTTCAGCGTCGCGGTTCTCGCCGCCTTGCTCAGCCCGCGGAAGACCGTCCCGATGTTCGACCCTTTGCCGCTGATGCGCCCGGCGGAGAAGGTCTGCACCGTGATGTAGGCGGTGGTCCCGACGACCTTCTGCCCGACGACACGCACAGGGCAGTTGGTGATCTTGATCGTCGTGTTCTGTTTGAACGAGGTCCCGTTCTGCCCGACGATCGTCGTCGGCATTAGGAGCTTGTTCGCGCAGACGTTGCCGTTGGCGGTCAGCGCCGAGTGTCCGCCGATCGGCAGGTTCACGGTGATGCTCGTCACCGGCACGTCCGGGGTCGTCGCGAAGTTGGTCGTGGTGATCCCATTTTTGATGTTCGTGTTGCCGACAAGGATCACCCGCACGCCGTTGCCTTCGAGCAGCAAGTCGAGATCCGGGAACGCCTGCCCCCCGTGGGAGACGAGGATCGCCGGCCCTTTCAGTTTCGCTGACAGCACAGGTGTGTTGGCCCTCACGCCGCCCACGAACGAGCCGCCCGGGCAGCTGTACGGGTTGGCGGCGAACGTCGCTTCCGGACAGGCTTTCTGCAGCGTCGTCAGCCGCGACGGCAGCTGCTTGGGCAGCTGCACGAGCACTGACTTGACGTTCGACTGGCCGGCTCCCACGTTGATCGTCGTTTCCAGGCTCGCCCCGTTGGCTTTCGAGGTCTTCGCTCCCGTCGCCGCTCCGAACTTCGGCTTGAACGCGAGGCCCGTGCAGCCGGCCACCTGGAAGGGACTCGACAGGCTCTGCGTCGCGGTCCCCGCCACGCCGAGCGTCGTGAAGCCGCTGAGCGTCGATTCGGTTGCGAGCGTCGCGCAGCTCGTCGGATTGCGCATGAAGCCCGTCCGGTTGATCGCGATGCTGATGCCTCTGAGACGCAGCGGCACACCCTTGACGATCGTCGGAATGCTGCTCGTGACTACCACGCGCGCGGTGTACGGTTCGACGGCGATCGTCGCACGGGTGACGACCGCGCCGAGGTTGAACGGGCCGGCGACCGCGGGTACCACGATCGACATGCCGTACGGAGCGCCGTTGTACGGGCCGGTGAGGTACGCCTGCCCGTAGAACGTGTACGGCGAGGGACCCGATCCAGCAGCAACCGTCACCGAGCCGATCTGACTGCCGACCGAGCAGGTTCCGGCGTTGGCTTCGGCTTCGCCGCACAGCGGTACCGTCGGGATCAACCCGACGAGTCCGGCCGGCAGCACGGTCTTGACCTGCGACAGGTACTGCTGGCCTTCGTTGCGACCGAGGTTGAGCGTGTAGGAGGTATTCGCACCCGCGACCGAAGAGGCGTTCTGGGTGCTCTGGCTGAGCGTGAACGGCAGCGGCGAGGAGCATGAGCCTCCGGAGCCGTTGCCGTCGACGGTCAGCGTGTTGCTGGGAGGAGTCGCGGTAGCGAACGAGCCGATGTAAGGTACGAGGCTCGTCGTGCCCGTCACCCCGCCACAGGTGAGCGGATTGGCGATCGGCGCAAGCGCCCCACCATTGAACTTCAGTTTGATGTTGCTGAACGGCTGTTCCGGATTTTCCGAGAAGGTAGTGGTTACTTGTCCCGTTTCTCTATTGGGCGTCACCTTCCCTTCGAGACGCACGTCAACCCCATATCTCGTCGATTCGGCGTTGAGATAGATCGTGTATTCCGGAGATGAGACTGAGCCACCCGTGATCGGTTCAGGCCCGCCGCCAAGGTAGATGCTCCCCGTCAGCGGTTCAGACGCCGGCAGATCCGGAACGGTCAATGTAACTTCGCCGAGCTTTGATGCTCCTGGACATGTGACCGCATTCCTGGTTTTGATGCCGATCTGACTGGGTGCGCAAGCCTTTAGGCCATTGGCAGCCGACGGGTTCAGGGTCATACCCTGAGGCAGGGTGACGGTAGCGGTTCTAAGCTGCGAGGAGTCCAGTTCGCTCGGAAGCGGATTGTGGGGTACGGTCAGTTCGGCAGTGATCCCATCGGGATGGTCCGATTGAGTTTCTCCCGTCCCCGGGATGAGGCCAAACGCGGGAGCAAAGGGAGGAATCGTCAAGTTTGATTCACCTCTACAGCCTTCGGTGCCGGTAAGCGTGACATATTTCTTTTCGCCTACCTTGCCTGCTTTCGATTCGACCGTCACGGTGTTGGTGGTCGCGGCACCCACGCCCGCACAGTTACTCGGGAGCGTGATGTAGCCACCTTTACCGGTGCTGCCGATGTTGCCTTTCAAAACCAACCGTGAGGAGATCAGCGGAAGGGCTGTTGCGACTTCGATTTCATAGTAGTCGTGATAATTGCCAGCCCATTCCACGTTTCCGTTGATGAGAGTATGGGCGTAGTACTGGGCCGCCTCTAGTTCTCCCTGCTGTTTGATCGTCGGAAAGCCATTTTCGCCGGGTTTAGCACCCTTTTCTTCCGCTTCTTTAAAGCCTTTTGCGAGTTGAGCACCGGTGAGCGGTATAGGCAGTTTGAGCGCCACACCAAAGACCGAGGCGACCCCCTGAGGCTGTTCGACATTGTACGCGGTGCCCTCCAACGGGAGATCCGACACACCGGGCGCGACACCATTGGGACCGGCGTAGACAACTACCTTGTTGACGCCGATTTCTGTTTCCGGTTTACATGCTGGTTCTGGGTAGAAGCCGGTGCCAGGAACGGCTTCTTTTTCGCCAAATTGTTCTTTCGTACACAGCGGCACCGCCTCAGGATTCGTGCTGACCCCAGGACCCACATCGGTGCGCACATGCTTGACAGGACCCGTCGTAAGAAGACCCGCTGGTACCTCGTTGGGAAAGGTCCCTTCCGTGGCGACCTTGAAGTCCGTGATCCCCCAGGCCGGATGCCCGGCAGCCTGGGTGTAGGCCTGTTCCTTGGCTTCGGTCAGCGTAGGTTCCTTGGGGAACGAGTATTCGAGTCCAGGCGCCAGTTTGATTTCTTCCGAATCGCACGCTTCGAAGGCAGTGGTGCAGTTGCCAGCCACAAGGATTTCCGGCCCGAATTCGGTCGCAGCCTGAGCAGCTGGTGCAGCAACAATGGCGACAGATGCGCTGACGAGCAGCGCGACAAGCGAAACACGGACGTGGACCCTCATGCGACAACCTCCCTATTGAACCGGGGCATCTATACCCCGCATTGACTCCCCGTAACCCCAAAAGTTGCGGTCATCTTAGAATTCCCACTGGGCGAATCCATTGGGCACATCCAATGTAGCGAACACCTCGGACCCCGCATGCATATTCCATTGCAAACTCCACCTTACACTATCGGGCGGGATTCACGCGCCAGTAGCGACAGGACCCCTGCCGGCTTTCCGGTAGGGGTCCCAGGCAAAGCGAGCGCCATCGCAAAAGTAACTCGCATCACCATGCGCAGGGCCGCGCATCAGAATGCTAGGCTTGTTCCATGCGAACGACCGTGACGCTTGCCGACGACGTGGCAGCCGAACTCGAGCGGCTGCGACGAGAGCGCTCGATCGGTGTCAGTGAGGCGCTCAACGAGCTGGCCCGTGCGGGCATGACCCGCAAGCGAAAGCCGCGCAAGCCCTTCGTGCAACGCACACAGAGCCTCGGGCTGAGGATCGACGTGACCAACGTTGCCGAGACTTTGGAGCAGATCGAGGGTCCCGACTACCGCTGATGCTCGTCGATGCGAACTTGCTGCTGTACGCGGTCGACGCGGAGAGTCCATTTCACGCCAGGGCTCGCGATTGGCTGAACAGCCAACTAAACGGGAATCAACGTGTCGGCTTGCCATGGCAATCGCTCGGTGCGTTCCTACGCATCGTCACCCGCCCGGGAATATCCGAGCAACCGTCAACACCGGCCGAAGCCTGGCAGACAATCGAGGCCTGGCTCGCATGCGACGTCGCCTGGGTGCCAACGCCGACAGAGCGCCACGCCGAGATCCTGGGCGACCTCGTCCAGCGATACCAGTTGCGGGGGAACCTCATCCCCGACGCACAACTGGCGACCCTTGCCCTCGAGCACGGCATCGAGGTCTGCTCGGCCGACACCGACTTCGCCCGCTTCACCGAGATACGCTGGCGCAATCCACTCGCTGAGGACTGACTCCGCGACCTGATCAAAGCTGCCCGGCGCGACCCTGGCAGTCGTAGAGCGTGCCCGCTCCTGCCGCCGACGTGCCGGAGCTCGTGCCTGAGTCCGTGCTTGTGAGTGTCACGCGCTGACAACCCTTCTCGACCGCCGCGATCGCCGCTTTGGCGCCCGCGCGTGTATCACCCGGCAATCCTCCTCCCCTGCCGCCACTCGGTCCGGCGCCGCCTTGTCCTTCGGCCAACACCCAGCGAATTTTCCCCGCGCTTACCTCCTGCGCGAGCCACGACACGCTGACGTCGCTCTCCCTGCCCGAGAACCCGCCAATCCCGGCGACGTTCGCGTCTTTTTCGACGATCGCCTGTGCCGCGCTCGACTGGCTGGAGACCGCGATCGTTCCGCCCCCGTGCTCCTTCACATAAGCCGTGACCTTCGTCAGCGCGGTGTCGCTGCCGAACTGCCCGCCGCCCGCACCGCCCGGTCCCGCGCCGACACCCAACCGGCCGGAGCCACCCGCGAACCCTGGAGGGGCGCCCGTCGGAGCACCGCCCACACCACCGGCGCCGCCCGGGCCGCCCGCGCCGCCTGTCGAGGGACCGCCCGGACCGAACAACGGCACCGCACGGGCGCCGCCGCCTCCGCCGATTCCCGCCCCGCGCGCAGCGCCTGCGAATCCTCCCCCTCCGGCGCGGCCGCCGAATCCGCCCGGACCGCGACCGAAGCCGCTACCGCCGGCGGTCGCGACGTTCTGCGGGCCACCCGACGGGAACGTGCCGCTGGTCGCATACCCCAGCGTGTCCACCGCCCACACCGCCGGCGCGAGCAGCAGCGCTGCCAACGCGGCGCCGAGCGCGACCCTGCACACGCGTGGGACGGCAAACGCGGCCAGCGCGATCGTGGCGAGCACGCCGACCGCGATCAGCACAGGCGGCAACCACGTCAGCTGTCCCGGATAGCGGCTGCGCACAACGAGCTCGGTCGTGACGCCCGCGAGCACCGCCAGTGGACCAACCACTCGGACGATCAGCCCGCGGCCGAGGATCTGCGCCGCGCCCGCGCCCACCAGCATCGCCGTGAACGGTGCGAGCAGCGAGACGTAATAGGGGTGGAAGATGCCGCCCGCCGCGCTGAACAGCACAGCCGTCACGGCGAACGCGCCGCCGACCGCGATCAGCCAGCCCGTGCGCGGATCCGCCCGGAGCACACGCGTCGCGGCCAAGAGACCGAGGCCGGCCACGACCGCGAAGCCGAGCAGCCAACCCGCCTGGCCGCCGAGCGCGGAGTTCAGCAGCCGCAGCGGCCCGCCCGTGCCGCCGAACATGGTGCCGCCGCCCGCGCCGCCAGGGCCGCCGGTCTGGCCGTCGACGCGGCCAAGCCCGTTGTATTCGAAGATCAGCGATAGCACCCGGTTGTCGCTCGTGCCCGACACCCACGGGCGATCCCCCGCCGGGGTCAGTTCCACCAGCAGCGGCCACGCGCCGCCGACGAGCACCATCGCTCCGCCGCCGACGAGCAGCTGACGCAGGGCGTGCCACCGCCCGCGCGCGGCGGGCGCGACCCATAGCCACGCGGCCGCGATCCCGGGCACGACCGCCAGGGCGACGCCCATCTTCGTCTCGAAGCCCAGCCCCACGCACACGCCCGCGCCCACCAGCCAGCCTGTTCCCTTCAGGGTGCGAGTGCGGGGATGGAGCCGATCGGCCTCGAGCGCGCGTACGAAGCACCACAGAGCCGCCACCGAGCAGAGCACGAGCAGCGCATCCGGGTTGTTGTGTCGCGAGATCCCCACCGTGATCGGCGTCGTCGCGAGCGCCAGCCCAGCGACGAACCCGCCGACCCGCCCGAACCTGCGTCTCACCAGGTCGTACACCAGTGCGACGCTCGCCACGCCCATCAGCGCCTCCGGCACGAGCAGGCTCAGCGAGTGGTACCCGAACACGCGCACCGACAATGCCTCCACCCACAGCGCGAGCGGCGGCTTGTCGACCGTCATCACGCCGCCCTTGTCCAGCGACGCGAACAGGAAGTCGTGCCAGCTCGTGCTCATCGAGCGCACCGCGGCCGCGTAGTACTGGTTCGCCCAGCCGTTCCTCGCGAGCGCCCACAGGTTCAACGTCCCCGCGATCGCGATCAGCCCGATCAGCTCCGGCCGCGGCAACCGCGTCGCGATCGCCCGCGACCCCGAGACACTCCTCGCCCTCTCTCCCCCTCCCCCGCGTCCCCCTCCCCCGCGCGTGCGTGCAGGCCAGGCGTTGCCGACAGCTGTCGTGACCGGCGCCAGCAGCACCGTAGGTGAATAGCGCGACCGTGTCTCCCATGAATTTTTCATGTGGGCAGCATCGCCCGTCGCTGTATGACCAGCGTGAGACGAACCTAAAGTTGCCTAAACGCGTGTATAGGCACGTCACCTAGGAGGGATCGGCAAAACGCCTGAGGTCATCGTCGTCACGGTCTACGGTCGGCTGACCTACGTACTCGTTAGCCCCCGGCTCGGGTCGCACGGATGGAAAAGTAGGTCTGGAGGCCCCCTAAAGGTTTCCGCCGCTGAGATCGATACCTTCTCCGCGCGGGTGAGGACCTCTGGTCCTTAGCTCGCGCTATCAGCTTGACCGGACGGACTTTCGGTAGTAGGGTAGCTTGCGCGGGTGAGGACCTCTGGTCCTTAGCTCGCGTTTTTTTTGGAGTAGGCTCTGAGCGTGCCTACCGCTGGTCGTCGCCCGCCACGCGCAAAGTCTCAAACGCCTTCCAAGCGCGAGTTAGCTGACGACCACCCTACAGCGCTGGCCTTCTTGGACGAGGCTGGCTTCATCGCTTCTTTGCAGTCGGTTGTCTGAAGCTCCCGGAGCCATGTATTTTGCTGCGCAAGGTCCAGAAACTCCGTGACCAGATGCAGAGGTACCACGAGATCCACTTCACGGACGTGACCAGTCGGTCGGTCCCATTCTATGAGGCGGTAGTCGACCTGGTAGCTGAAAGCGACGGCTCATTCTCATGTTTTGTGGCGGATCGGGAGAAGCATGATCCGGTCACCCGCTTTGGTTCCCATTGGCTCGCATATGAAAGGCTTGCGAAGCAGCTCTTGCTCGGCACGATTCGACCAAGGGAGCTACTCGTCGTACTCGCCGACAACTACTCCACGCCGGACAGCGTGGTCTTCGAGCGTGATGTCCGCACCGCTGTGAACAAACGCCTGGGACGCCTTGGCGTGGTGAGCGTTTGCCGCTTGGACTCGAAGTCCACTGATGGCCTCCAGATCGTTGATCTGCTGACCTCAGCCGTTGCCTTCGAGTTCCGTCAGGCGGCGGGCATGGCGGCGCAAACCAACGCCAAGGCGAATCTGGCCGAATATGTTCGAGCTAAATACGGCGTGACTAGCTGCCTCACGGGATGCAAGAAGGACCGCATCAACGTTGCTCTATACAGGGGAGAGCGGTCGTCTCGTCGCCAAAGCACGCAATCAAAGCCTAAGGCCAAGAGCCGTCGGTAGGAGGGGGCGAGCCTCCGCCGCGCCGTCTATGTCCCCCGTTTTGCCGGCCTTCGGAGCTCGCACCAATCCCTCCTAGTCGATGAGACGTTTGCCGAGCTGCCATATCGCTACACGCCACATGACGATCGCGAAGCCGATCAGCACCGCGGCGTGACCCAGATCGGCTCCTCCGATCGGGCCGAGCGAGACGTCGCGCACCAGCTGCACGCAGTGATACAGCGGGTTGAACTGCGCGACCGTCCTGATCCCCGCCGGCAGCGACGACACCGGGAAGAACGTCCCCGCGACCAGGAACATCGGCGTCAGCACCGCGCTCGTCACGTAGTTGAAGTTGTCGATCGTCTTCGCCACCGCCGCGATCGCCACCCCGAACGCGGCGAACCCGAACCCGGTCACGAAGCCGATCAGCGGCACCAGCAGCATCCCCGCGCTCGGTTCCAGCCCGAACGCGATCGCCACGATCAGCGGCGCCAGCCCGTACACGCCCGCGCGGATCGCGATCCACAGCACTTCCGCCGTGATCAGCTCCTCCACGTCCACCGGCGTCGCGAGCATCGCGTCGTACGTCTTCTGGAACTGCCATCTCACGAACGTGTTGAACATCCCCGGGAACGCCGACGAGAACAGCACCGCGGTCGCGACCACGCCCGTCCCCACGTACTCCACCGTCTTCACATGCCCGATGTGCGACACGAGCGAACCGAACCCCAGCCCGAACGCGAGCAGGTAGATCGTCGGCTGCATCACCGACGAGAACGTCGTCGCCTTCCAATACCGCCCGAACATCACGATGTCCTTGCTCATGATCGCCCTGATCGCGACCGGTTCGAGCCTGTGCACTCGCCGCGTCTCCTCGCGCGCGGGCGCGAGCGCGCGCGGCGACGTCTCTTGCGCGCTCACTCGATCGCCTCCCGCGTATCTGTCCGCCGGGCGCTCATGTGGCCTCTTCGCCGTTGGGTGTTTGCCGCGCGCTCACTCGATCTCCTGACCTGTCAGCGCGACAAACGCGTCCTCGAGGTTCGCCGGCCGCCGCACCCCCTCGGGCGCCTGTCCGTTCAGCCCCTCGGCGCGCATGATCGCGACCGCCGGCCCGCTGCGCCGGCTCGCCCACCCTTCGCTGCCCGCGAGCGCGCTCACCTCCGCGAGCCGCTCGGGCGGACCGTAAACTTCGAGCACCTGCTCGCCCGCGTGCGCGCGCACGAGCTCGCCCGGCGTTCCCTGCGCGATGATCTTGCCGTGCGACATCACCGCCACGGTGCCCGCCAGCCGCTCGGCCTCCTCGATGTAGTGCGTGCTCATCAGCACCGTCACACCGCTCGCTCGCAGCCCGTCGATCAGCGACCACAGCTCCTGCCTGACCTGCGGGTCGAGGCCGACCGTCGGCTCGTCGAGCAGCACCAGCCGCGGCTGGTGGATCAGCCCGCGCGCGACCAGCAGCCTGCGCCGCATCCCGCCCGAGAGCTCCCGCACGATCGTGTCCGCGCGGGGCTCGAGGTTCGCGAGCTCGAGCGCCCGCTCGACCGCCGCCGCCCGCTCGCCGCCGCCCACGCGGTACAGCCGCGCGAAGATGGTCAAGATCTGCCGGCACGTCAGCTCCACGTCGAGGTTGTCCTGCTGCGGCACGACCCCCATCTCCATCCGCGCCCGCTTCGACTCCTCCGGCAGCCTGTAGCCCAGCACGGCGATCTCGCCCTCGTCGGCGATCGTCTGCGCGGTCAGCATCCGCATCGTCGTCGACTTCCCCGCCCCGTTCGGCCCGAGCAGGCCGAAGCACACGCCGCTCGGCACCTGCAGGTCGAGGCCATCCACGGCGGTAATCTCCCCGAAGCGCTTCACCACGCCCCTCAGCGAGATCGCGGGCGCGCCTGTCCTGTCGAGCTCGTTAGTCATCGACCGACACTGTAGGGGCATGGGCGAGTGTCCAGCCCGTGGTGGGCGAATCTCCGACGAAAGTCCATACCGCACGCGCGGCCGTCAAGGCAAGCTGACGTAGCTGTTTGGGCTGCCCACACACAGAGCGAGGCGAGCGATGCGATCCGCGACTCCCCAGATCGTCGCCCTTGGAGGCGGCGGCTTCTCGATGGAGAAAGACAGCTCACTGCTCGACGACTTCGTCCTCTCGCTCGCGGACGTGCCCCGCCCGCGCATCTGCTTCCTGCCGACCGCCTCCGGCGACGCCGACCACTACGTCGTCCGCTTCTACCGCCGCTTCTCCCCCGCCTGCGATGCCAGCCATGTGTCGCTGTTCCGCCGCGACCAGGGCACCCGCGGCGTCGAGGACGACCTCGCCACCCACCTGCTCTCCCAGGATCTGATCTACGTCGGCGGCGGCAACGTCGTCTCGATGCTCGGCGCGTGGCGCGCGCACGGGCTCGACGAGGTCCTGCGCGAGGCGTGGCGCAAGGGGATCGTCCTATGTGGGCCCTCCGCCGGCTCGCTGTGCTGGTTCGAGCAGGCGCTGTCCGCCTTCCACGGCGCGCCGCGCACGGTGCGCGGGCTCGGCCTGCTGCCCTACTCCAACTGCGTCCACTACGACGCCGAGCCGGCGCGACGCGCCGAGTACCACCGCTTCGTCGGCGAAGGCATGCGCACGGGCTTCGCCGTCGAGGACGGGGTAGCGCTGCACTTCCGCGGGACGCGCCTCGAGCAGGTCGTCAGCTCGCGCCCGGACGGCCACGCCTACCTGGTCGAGCCGGCCGGCGACGGCGTGATGGAGGCGCAGCTGCAGGCCGTCTACCTCGGCGCGAGCGGGCGCGGCGGCCACCCCACCTCCGCGGCCGCTGCCGCTGCCACCGCCACCGCCACTGCCACTGCCACTGCCACTGCCACTGCCACTGCCCATACCGGTATCGCGCCACCGGCCGCGACCTCACCGAACGTCACCCCACCCCAGGCCGCGGCGCCACAGCCCGTCGCCGCGTGAGCCCGCCGCCCGCGGAAGCTCCCACGCACGCCCCGCTCGCTGACCGGCGGATCTTCGCGATGGGCGGTGGCGGCTTCACGATGGAGCCGGCCAACCCGCTGCTCGACGACTTCGTGCTCGCGCTCGCGCGCGCGCGTTCGCCCCGCATCCCGACAATCGCGGCGCCCCCGCTCCCCGAGGCACGCATCGCCGAGCCTCGCATCCTGTTCCTGCCGACCGCCGCGGGCGATACGACCGCACAGATCAACGCCTTCCGCGCGCGCTTCGCCGACCGCCCGTGCATACCCGAGCACCTGTCCCTGTTCCGCCTCGCGGACGCGAAGCGACCGCTGGAAGAGGTGGTCCTCGGCCAGGACATCGTCTATGTCGGGGGCGGCTCGATGCGCAACATGCTCGCGATCTGGCGCGCGCACGACCTCGACCGTCTGCTGGTCGAGGCCTGGCGGCGGGGGACCGTCCTCGCCGGGCTGAGCGCCGGTGCGATGTGCTGGTTCGCCGGTGGCGTCACCCGCTCCAGCGGGTCACCGGAGCCGATCGCCGGCCTGGGCGTGCTCGACGGGTCGCTGACGGTCCACGCCGACGGCGAGCCCGAGCGCCTGCCGGTGTGGCTCGCGAGCGTGCGCGACGGCGCGCTGCCCGGTGGCTGGGCGGTCGACGACGGCGTCGGGCTGCTGTTCGCCGGGACCCGTCTCGAGCGCGTCGTCAGCTCGCGTCCGGGCGCGGGCGCCCAGCGCGTCGATGCGATCGCCGGCGAGCTCGTACGCCATCGCCTCGAGCCCGAGCTGCTCGCGGCCGACACGCACGGCGCGCTCGGTGGCATCGACGAGGACGTCCAGGAGCTGCGCCGTGTCCACCGCTTTCGGCGCGGCATGGCCGGCGGACGCGGATAGTCCCGGGGGACGGCCCCATCGCGTCACGGGGCTGCCTCGAGCGGGTGCCCTTACGCGCCCGGCAGCGGCTACTCGTCCGCGAGCGCGGAATGGCTGTGCGCCGCGTGAACGCCGAACGGCAGGCCCAGCCGTAGAGCGACCCGCCGCAGCAGGGCGAGCAGCTGCTCACGCTCCTGCTCGCTGAGGTCCGCGCACAGGTCGCGCTCGTGCTCGACGGCGAGCGCGAACGCGCGGCCGAGCAGCTCTTGGCCGGTGTCGGTGAGATGCAGCGCACGCAGGCGCCTGTCCTCGGACCGCTGCCGGCGCTCGAGCAGCCCGCGCTCCTCGAGCGCATCGATGAAGGCCACCATCCGGCTTGGCTGGATCCGCATGCGCTCGGCCAAGGCCTGCTGAGACAGGCCTTCAGCGGCCCTCACCGCGCGCAGCAGCGCGAAGTCGCGCGGCTCGAGGTCGAGCGGGTCGAGGATCTCGTGAAAGCGGCGAGAAACCGCATAGCCGGTCGTGGACAGCGAGAACCCGACCGAATGGAACGGGACGGAAGCGTCGGGCGAGGAGTCGATGCCTTCGATCGCCGGCGCCTCGCTCGCCGGCCATACCCGAGGGTTGGCTCGATCGCCCGCTTCCCCCCTGCCCGCCGCCGACCTCTCGCGAGGACTTGCTTTGTCGTTCGCCACCCTCTTGCTCTCCAATTGTTGCTCTCCAAATTGAGATCATAGCCCCCGTGAAAGATTTCTGATAAGAATCATTCTTCGATTGAACTATTTCAAGTTGGAAGGTTCGTTAAAAAGAACAAAGGCGCCGACGACCGATGAGCTTCGACGGGCCACGCCGTCTACACCCCAAGCCTCCCCACACGGCGGCGAACGCCACCGCGAATCGCAAAAGGAAGGGCACACACACATGACATCGTTGACACGCTGGGTCCTCGCGCACAAGCGCATCGTGGTGGCCTTCTGGGTCGTGCTGACCCTCATCGGCATGGGCTCCGCCGGATCGGCGACCAAAGCCCTCAAACAGAAGTTCTCGGTCCCGGGCAAGGAAGGCTGGATCACCAACCGGCAGATCGCCCGCGACTTCAAGGGAACCGGCGGCAACAGCGCCCCGCTGCTACCCATCGTCACGCTGCCCGCCGGCAGCTCGATCGACTCGCCCACCGTGCTCGGCGAGCTGCACGCGGTCGAAACACGCGTCGAGCAGACGCTCCCCGGCACGCGCCTGGCCGGCTACGCCGGCACCCACAGCCGCGCGTTCGTCTCCAAGGACGGCCTCACCACGTTCATCGTCGCCTATCCGCGACCCGACCCGAAACAGGCCTTCGAAAGCAACCCGGAAGCGGCCAAAAAAGCGGCCGCGGCCCTCCACGGGATGACGGTCGCAGGCGCGCCGGTGCACCTGACCGGCTTCGACGCGCTGTCGGTCCAGAGCGGCGGCGGCAACGGCCCGGGAGTGCTCGTCGAGGCGCTGCTCGGCGGCTTCGGCGCGCTGCTCGTGCTCGCCTTCGTGTTCGCCTCGTTCCTGGCGATCGTGCCGATCATAATGGCGATCGTCTCGATCCTCACCACCTTCCTGGTCGTATGGGGCCTGACGACGATCACGGAAGTCTCACCGATCGTGCAGTTCCTGATCGCGCTGATCGGGCTGGGCGTCTCGATCGACTACTCGCTGCTCGTCGTCGTCCGCTGGCGTGAGGAGCGCGCCCACGGCCGCAGCGGCGACGAGGCCGTCCAACGCGCGATGGAGACCGCCGGGCGCGCGGTCGTGTTCAGCGGCACGACGGTCGCGATCGGCCTGCTCGCGCTCGTCGCGCTGCCGCTGCCGTTCCTGCGCTCGGTCGGCTACGGCGGAATGCTGATCCCGCTGATCAGCGTGATCGTCGCCTCGACCCTGCTGCCGGTCGTGTTGAGCAAGCTCGGCCCGCGCCTGGACTGGCCGCACGTGCGCGACGACGACAAGGCCAGCCGCTCGTGGACCGGCTGGGCGGAGCTCGTCGTGCGCCGCCGCTGGGTCGCGGCGACCGGCGCCGCGCTCGTGCTGGCGGCGCTCGTGCTGGCGGCAACCAACCTGCAACCGGGGCTGCCCAACGCGAACACGATCGCCAAGCAGGGCGACGCAAAGCAGGGCCTGCTCGCGCTCGAGCGCTCGGGCATCGGCTCGGGCGCGCTGCTGCCCAACGAGGCGCTCGTCGGCCCTTCCTCCTCCCCCGAGAAGGTCGCGCAGGCGATGGCCGCCGTCAGCGGCGTGCACGGCGCCGTCGCGCCCGACACGCCGCAATGGCGCAACGCGAGCGCCGCGGTCGTCGACGCGTTCGCGACCCCGGACGGGTCCTCCTCCAGCGGGCGTGACACGCTGGATCGCGTGCGCTCGGCCGCGCACGCCGCGGGCGGCGAAGTTCGCCTCGGCGGCCTCGGAGCCCAGAACGAGGACTTCATCAACGCTGTCTACGGCAACTTCCCGCTGATGATCGCGCTGATCGCGATCATCACGTTCGTGCTGCTCGCGCGCGCCTTCCGCTCATTGCTGCTGCCGTTGAAGGCGGTCGTTCTGAACGTGATCAGCGTGGGCGCCGCGTGGGGCGTGCTCGACCTCGTGTGGCAGCGCGGCCACGGCTCGAGCCTGATCTGGGGGATCGCCGCCACCGGATCGGTGACCGCGTGGATCCCGCTGATGGTGTTCGCCTTCCTGTTCGGCCTGTCGATGGACTACGAGGTGTTTATCCTGGCGCGCATGCGCGAGGAGTACGACGCCACCGGCGAGACCGACACCGCGGTGGTGCGCGGCATCGGGCGCACCGGGCGCCTGGTCACGAGCGCCGCGCTGATCCTGTTCCTCGCGTTCGTCTCGCTCGCCTCCGGGCCGGAGACCGAAATCAAGGTGCTCGCGACCGGTCTGGCGGCGGGCATCCTGCTGGATGCGACGATCATCAGGGCGCTGCTCGTGCCCGCGGTGATCTCGCTGTTCGGGCGCTGGAACTGGTGGCTGCCGCACCTGCCGGCGCGGCTGCTGCGCGTGGAGCCATCGCCCTCGCCCGTGCCACGCCTGGCAAGCGAGCTGGAGGGACCATCGCTGTGATGACCCCCGGCACAGACGGCAAAACCACGCTCGCCGCCGGCAACAACACAACGGCTCACGGTGGCAACGCCGCCGACAACGGCATCGAGGTCGAGTCCCTGGTCAAGGACTTCAAGGGCGGCGTGCGCGCGGTCGACGGCATCGACCTGCGCGTGGCGCCGGGGGAGATCTACGGCTTCCTCGGCCCCAACGGCGCCGGCAAGTCGACGACCGTGCTCGTGCTCACGACGCTGCTGCCGCCGACGTCCGGCACCGCGCGCGTGGCGGGACTCGACGTCGTGCACCAGGGCGCGGCGGTCAGGCGCGCGATCGGCGCCTCGCTGCAGGAGTCGGCGCTCGACCCGTTCCTCACCGGCAGCGAGCACATGCGCCTGCAGAGCTCGCTGCACGGGCTGGGAAAGGCAGAGCGCGAGCAGCGCGGACGCGAGCTGCTGGCCCGCGTCGGGCTGACCGACGCGGCCGAGCGCAAGGTCGGCGGCTACTCCGGCGGGATGAAGCGCCGGCTCGACCTCGCGCTGGCGCTCGTGCACCGCCCGCGGATCCTGTTCCTCGACGAGCCCACGACCGGCCTGGACCCGCAGAGCCGCGCGGCGCTGTGGGACGAGGTCCGCCGCCTGGCCGACGACGGCGTGACGGTCTTCCTCACGACGCAATACCTCGAGGAGGCCGACGTGCTCGCCGATCGGGTGGGGATCATCGACCGCGGCAAGATCGTCGCCGAGGGCACGCCCGCCGAGCTGAAGGCCGCGATCGGCCGGCAGAGCGTCGAGGCGGTCCCGGAGAATCCCGACGAGCGCGAGCGCTTGGCGACGGTGCTCGCTCGCTTCGGCGAGGAGGCGGCCGCCTCCTCGGGCGGCGTGGCCGTGCGCCTGCCCGATGGCGCCGGCGACCTCGCCGAGATCGTGCGCGTGCTCGACTCCGAGGGCCTGCGGATCGCCGACCTGCGCTTGCACTCCCCCACGTTGGACGACGTCTTCCTGGCCAAGACCGGGCGCTCGCTCGAGGGCGCCGCCGACGGCGGCGCGGAGGGGCGGGAGGACGAGCAGCCCGGGGCCGAGCCGGCGGTCGCCTCGCGATGATCCCCGTGCCCTCACGATGAGCCCCGTGCTGCTCACCCAGATCGGCGCGCTGGCGAGGCGCTCGACGCTGAAGACGCTGCGCCAGCCGTTTCAGATGTTCCCGATCGTGTTCTTCCCCGCGATGCTGCTCGCCGTCAACGCCAGCGGGCTGAAGGCGGCGACGCGGCTGCCGGGCTTCCCCACGCACTCCTACATCTCGTTCGCGATCGCGGTCGCGTTCATCCAGGGCGGGATGTTCTCGTTGATCAACACCGGCACCAACCTGGCCGAGGACATCGAGAGCGGCTTCTTCGACCGGCTCGCGCTCACGCCGATGCGCCGGATCTCGCTGATCGCGGGGCTGCTGCTCGGCGTCGCCGCGCTGGGGGCGCTGCAGTCGGCCGTCTACATCGTGATCGGCCTGCTCTTCGGCGCCCACCTGCAGGCCGGCTTTCCCGGCGCGCTGGTCGTGATCGTGCTCGGCTCGCTGGCCGCGGTCGGCTTCGGCGCGCTGGGCTGCGTGGCGGCCCTGCGCACCGGCTCGGGCGAGGCGGTGCAGGGGCTGTTCCCGCTGTTCTTCGTGTTCATCTTCCTCTCCTCCAGCAACCTCCCCCGCCAGCTGCTGAAGACGGGCTGGTTTCACACGATCGCGACCTGGAACCCGATCTCCTACCTGATCGAGGGCTTCCGCTCGCTGTTCATCTCCGGCTGGGACGGAACCGCGCTGTGGCGCGGCTTCGCGGTGGCGATCGGACTGCTGATCGTCGGCCTCTTCGGCGTAGCGGGCGCATTGAAATTCAGGCTGCAAAGGACATGAAAGGCGCGACCCCACACGGCGGGCTGTGGCGGGTCGCCGGAGCGATCGCCTGGCGCAGCCTGCACACCTACGTGCGCCGGCCAGACCTGTTCGTGCCCTCGATCGTTTTCCCGCTCGTGTTCCTGGCGAGCTTCGCCGGCGGCCTCTCGGCGCTCGGGTCGGTCCCCGGCTTTCACTTCCCCGCCGGCTACACCGCCTTCCAGTTCGTGTTCGTGCTCTGCCAGTCGGCGATGTTCGGTGGGCTGTTCACCGGCTTCACGCTCGCGTTCGACTTCGAGAGCGGGTTCGCGCGCCGGCTGATGCTCGCCGCCGAGGACCGGCGCGGCATCGTGCTCGGCTACGCGCTCGTGGCCCTCACCCGCTCGGTGATCACCCTGACGGTCGTCACCGGCGTCGCGCTGATCGCCGGGATGCATATCACCGGCAGCGGCGTGGACATCTTCGGCCTCTACGGTCTCGCCGCGCTGCTCGTGCTCGTCGGCTACGGCTGGGCCGCGGGCGTGGCCTTCCGCTTCCGCTCGATCCAGGCGGGCCCGCTGATGCAGACCCCGGTCTTCCTGATCCTGTTCCTCGCGCCGGTGTACGTGCCGCTCGAGCTGCTCAAGGGCTGGATTCACGCGGTCGCGAGCGTCAACCCCGCGACCGCCTTCCTCGACGCGGGCCGCGGGCTGATCTCGGGCGCGCACGACCACACCGGGCTCGCCTTCATCTGCGCGGTGGCGCTGATCGGTCTGTTCTCGATCTGGCTGCTGACCGGGCTGCGGGCAGCGGAGCGCGCCGGATAGGGCGATCCAGGCTACGGAGATGAAGCAGCGTGCGTAGCAACGGGCTCTCGCTCGAGGAGGTTCGGGCGGGTCTCGTCGCGTGCTTGCACGCACGGCGCCCAGAGCTCGAGGAGGCGATCGCCGCACGCGTACGCGCGGTGGCCCCATCGGCCGGGAGCGAAAACGCCGAGTACGTGGCGGGCCTGCGGGCGGCGATCGACGCCGTCGTCGATCACAGCCTGGCCTCGATCGAGCTCGGAGAGGAATGGCGCGAGCCGATCCCCTCCGCGGCGGCGGCGCAAGCGCGCCGCTCGGCACGGCACGGCGTGAGCCTCGACGCCGTGCTGCGCCGCTATACGGCGGGCGAGCGCCTGCTGGCCGACTTCATCATGGACGAGGGGGATAGCTTCCCGAGGCACGCGTTGCGTCAAGTGCTGAGCGCACAGGCGATCGGGCTCGATCGCCTCATGGCCTCGATCGCCGACGAGTATCTCGACGAGGCCGGCCGCGCCGCGCGCTCGCCCGAACAGCGCCGCGCGGAGCGCGTGCAGCGACTGCTCGCGGGCGGGACGGCCGGGCCGGGTGAGCTGGACTACGAGCTGAGCGGTTGGCACATCGGGATCATCGCCACGGGCGCCAGGTCCACGCAGGCGCTCGAGGAGCTGGTGGAAGACCTAGGTTGCGCAAATCTGCTCGTCCCCGCGGACGAGCGGTCTGTGTGGGCGTGGCTCGGCTGGCAGCGACAACCCGCGGTCGCCGACATCGAGCACGTGCTTGCGAGGAGGGACCTGGAAGGCGTCGTCCTGGCGGTCGGCGAGCCCGCGCGCTCGATCGAGGGATGGCGGATGACCCATTGGCAGGCCCAGCGGGCGTTGTGGGTCGCGTTGCGCCGGCCACGCCTGCTCACCCGCTATGCCGACGTGCTGCTGCTCGCGCCCGCGATGCGCGACGACGTGCTTGCAAGGTCGCTGCGGGAGATCTATCTCCTGCCGCTAGCCGGCCGGCGCGACGGAGGAGCGCTGTCACGTGAGACGTTGCGCACCTATTTCGCGGCCGGTCGCAATGCCGCTACGGCGGCGGCGGCGCTCAACGTGAACCGGCACACGATCGAACGGCGCTTGCACAAAATCGAGGCCGGCCTCGGCCGCCCGCTGCACACCTGCCAGGCCGAGCTGGAAGTGGCGCTGCGACTGGAGGAGCTGGAGGGGGCCTCGCCAGGCCCGTATACAGACGCCGGCGCCCCATAAACTCAGGCGATGGACCCCGGGGCCGCAAAGTCCCACCTCAGGCCACGGCAGACCGAAGAAATACCAGGGGATCTACAGGGCCTTTCGGCCTATATGGGACATATTGTCCCACCTTTAATAGCCTATAAGCCATATTGGCCTACCACGAGTGGTGGGGAAAACGATAGAAATAGGCCCAGTCAATACAGCCGATGTGGGGTAGGCCCGCCCTGACCGTACCGGCCGTCTTGACCTGCCACCGGAGCGGGAGATGTTGTCGTGGTCGCGTGTGGCTTGCAGACGTTCTTTTAGGGCTATCTATCAGCAAAGGGAGAGGAGCAAGATGCTCACGGTATCTAAGCGGCTACACCTGCTCACGATCGTCGCAACGGCGTTCCTGGCAGCGGCATTTGTCGGATCCATCGCCGCCGGCGCGGCGCTGGCCGATGGCGGCCATCAATGGGAATCGAACGAAACGCCTCCGACGCTCAACGGCGATTGGGCCGCGTTGAACCGCTGCCCGGTCGACAACCCGACGATGCTGGCAGCCAACACCGAAACGACCCTCGCGCTCTGCGTCGGGGTTTCCTCGCCAAGCGGCTCGTTCACGATCGGCGGCCTGACGCTCCCCACCAAAGCCAGCAACCTGCAGTTGGGAGCGGTCCTCAACCAGACCGACGGTAGCGCCACAGCGATCTCACCGTCCGGTGGCGCGCTCGTCAATGAATCGATCGAAGTCCCGAACGGCCTCGTGGCTTTGATCTGCCCGAGCCACGGCCGCATCGCCTGGCGGGTGTGCCGGCCGCAGCACGACGGCAGGTACAACGAACACGACGGCGAGCTCACCAACCTCACGATCTCGATGGAACCGGCCGGGGAACCGACCAACTTCAACCTGTTCGCCGGGCTCTCCCTCAACCAGCCGATCATCTCGCTGCCGGTCAAGATCCATCTGGAAAACCGGCTGCTGGGGCGACGCTGCTACCTCGGCTCCGACGCCGAACCGATCGTTCTCCAGCCGGAAAACACAACCGAACCGACGGTGGCTTTCGATGCGTTTGACGCTAACGGCACACCGGATCCAAACGGCACGATGACCTTGATCGCGCTCCTCGGTACCCAGACCTCGAGCTCATTCGCCGTCCCGGCGGCCACCGGCTGCGGATTCATGGGGATGTTCGACGAAACCATCGACGGCCACATGGGCCTGCCCTCGCCGGCCGGCCACAACAGCCTGGTGCTCAACGAAGCCAAGACCGACCTCGCGTTGGTCAGCAATCCGGGCAGCACCGACGGACAGGAACTGGCGACGGCCTGGCACTCCGCCGTGCAGCCGGAAGAAAATGAAGGCCACCATCACCGACACGGTCACTAGCCGCATCTGAGCGATCGGGCCGTGGCGCGCTTGTGCGCCACGGCCCGATCTCATTCGACCGTGAGCGTGGCTTTCATGCCCTTCGCCTCGTGCCCGGGCAGCGAGCAGAACAGGGTGTAAGACCCGGCACGCAGGTCGACTGACAGGCTCGGGTGGGCTTTCGGCGCCGTGTTCGGCAGGGACCCTTCAACCGTGCCTTCGCCAGGTTTGACGTTCAGGTTGTGTTCGTCTTCGCCGTGGTTGACGAATTCGATCACCACCTGACCCGCGGGAACGCTCGCACGCGAGAGGACGAAGCGATAGCCGTTGCTGTCTTCGGCTGTCACCTGCACGTGCGCGGGCCCCGCCCCCACAACCGGCGCTTCCGCGGGCGGGACGGCGCCGGAGGAGCCAGAGGCCGCCGGAGACGCGCCGCCGGAGCCGGGCGCCGTCGCACCGGGGATCACCGGCGCGGGCGCCGCCGTCCACGGCGCGCTCGAGGTGCTTGGGGAGCCCGTCGTGGGACTCAGGGGCGCCGTGGGCTTTGTGACGGATCCGCGCTTGCGATCGGAGCGCTTGTGGTGCGGTCGGCTCCCGTCACGAGCCGCCCGCGGGCAATGGCGGTGTCCGCGGTGGCGCCGGCAGGCTCGTGCGGCTCGGGAAGGACGCTCGCGCGCGTGGTGCCCGGAGGACGCGGCGCTCGCCGCTGCCACCGCGCCGCACAACGCGCACAGCACCACGCCGAGCAGGAGCAGAGAGGGGCCCCGTCGAAGCGAGAGCGCCCCGGATCGGCGCCTCGGCGAGGACCTCGGGTCGCTCATCTCACCAGGACCGGCCGTTCGAACGACGCCGCTTCGGGGATCACGAGGCCGGCTTCGGTCTGAAACCACTGTTCCAGCAGCGAGCAGTACATACCGCGGAAGTCCGACGTCCGGACGACGTTTTCGTTTTCGTCGAGGTTGGTCAGCCCGGGGAACTCGCCGACCATCTTGCCCGACGCGCGGGTGCCGATCAGGAACGCGTTGCCGCCCGCCCCGTGATCGGTGCCGGAGCCGTTTTCGCGCGGGCGCCGACCGAACTCAGACCACAGCTGGATCAGCACGCGCTGGTCCAGCCCGCGCGCTTCGAGATCGCGCTGGAAGGCGACGACCGCGGAGACGGTCTGAGCCAGGTTGGTGGCGAGCGTGCCGGCCTCGTCTGAGTGCGTGTCGTAGGAGCCGACGGCGTTCAGCGAGGCGCATTTGATCGGCATTTCCATGTGCAGCATCGCCGCGAGCACCGCGAGCCGTTCGGCGAAGTCGCCGCTCGGATAGGTGACCGTCGATTTGTCACCGGATTCTTTCTCGGACTTGACGAACGCGGCCATCTTCTCGAGGACGAGATCGGTGTCGTAGGAGGCGGCGCGCGCTTGCGCGTAGGCGGGCGAGGGGGCGGCCAGCGCGCCGAGCGCGCCGAAGGTTTCGAGCGCCGGTTCGATCACCGGCGAGCCGAGGCCCTCCGCCCACATCGTGTAGTCGGCCGGCGAGGAGACCGCGGCGACGGGCATCGTCTCGGTGGCCAGCGCGGGCGCGAGCGAGTAGTCCAGGGAGAGGCCCTGCAGCGGGTTGTTGGCTTCACCCACCCCTGGCAGGTCGAGGTAGCGCCCCATCCAGCCGGTGCGCGCGTTCGTGTCGAGCTGTCCGACCTCCCAGTAATGGCGGCTGGTGAAGTGACTCTCGTCCTGGGGCTCGTAGCCGATCGCGGGGAACGCCGTGACCTTGCCCTCTTCGTGCAATTCGGCGAGCCCTGAGGCCGACGGGTGCCACATCAGGTTTTCATCCTCGGTGAAGGTCTTGCCTGACCCTTCGGCGAGGCCCAGGGTGGGGCGCAGTTCTTTGTACTTGGCTTCCTTGACGGGTGCGAGCACCGACAGCGCGTCCCAGCCGCCTTCCATGAAGATCGACACGAGCACCGGCTGGTTCGGCCCCGAGGCGGCCGCGGCCTCGGCGATGCCCTCTTCGAAGTGGCGCGGGGAGAGCATCGAGGCGCCGTACACGGACAGCGCGGCGCCTGCCGATGCCAGCAGGAACGTGCGCCGATCGAGGCCGGTGCCGGCCGGTACCGGCATTCCCGGCTCGATGTTCGGCAGCCCTTTTCCGGCGACGGCTGCGCCGCGGCGCAGCAGCGCGGCGCGGTTGAAGTCGTTGCACGAGCAGCTCCTGGCCATCGTCAGCTCTCCTTGCGAACGGGGGTTTGCCCGGGGAGGGCGAGTTGCCGGGTACGACACCGACCGCGGGAGTGCATCGTCAGCTGACCTGCATGTCGGGGGATGTGGCGATCAGCATCCGCAGCGCGTTCTGGCGCATCGCCCGGTAGGGGCTCAGCTCCCATTTCGTCTTGCTCGTGCCCGCGGGGCAGGTTTCCGCGAAGCGCGCGATGCACTCGCTCGATTCGCTCGAGAGCAGTGGCTTTCCCCAGTAGCTCATCGCGTTCGCGAGCGCCGCGGCCGGTTCCTCGGTTTCGCTGTATTTCGGTTCGCCTTCTTTCGGCCACGGGTTCTCATACGTCTTCGCGGTGACGTAGGAGGCCATTTCCCAGCGCGCCTTCGTGGTCGAGGTGTCGAGCCAGCTGGAGAAGTCCCAGCCGGAGACGTTCGGCGGATTGAACAGCTGCTGGCCGGCGTTCGCCGACAGCCACGTCCACGCGTTCGTGTCGATCGGGCGGCCGATCGCGCGCAGCAGGCCGGCGTTGTAGACGACCGGCGGGGTGACGAGCTCGGGGCCGTCATAGAAGTCGGGATGTTGCAAGATCGCCTCGAGCACAGCGCGGATCGAGTAGCCCGAGCTGACGTACAGTCCTTGTAGCGAGGCGAGCGTCGCTTCGTCGGGCGGGCTGGGGATGAAGTAGCCCCACAGCTTGGTCACGAAGAACAAGGCGTGGAGGGGATGTTCGACACACAGGCGTACGGCGTCTTCCCAGTCCCAGTTGCCTTTGAGCGAGTTGCCGGACGTTCCGAACGCGGCGGACAGCGTCTTTTCGGTCTTGTCGTGACGGGCGGTATCGAATTCGAATTCGTGCAGCCCTTCGCTTGACCATTCCGCGGTCCATCCCGTCAGCACCCTGGCCATTTCTTTGACGTCGTCCTGGGTGTAGGCGCCGCGGTCGGCGCCGAGTGAGAACAGCTCCATCATCTCGCGCGCGTAGTTCTCGTTGGGGTTGCGCTTTTCGTTGGAGATCCCGTCGAGGAACACGAGCATCGCCGGGTTTGAAGTGACGGCGCGGAACAGGTCGTGGAAAGAGCCGAAGCACATCGAGCGAAACAGCTCGTTCTGTTCGAGCATCATCCGCTGGCTGTTGACCTTTTCGTTGGAGTTGGCGAACCAGTCGTGCAGGATGTAGGTCATCCGCTCGACGAGCGGCTGGTCAGAGCGGACCATGCGGTCGAGCCACCAGCAGTGATCGTCGCCCCAGACGTCGTACGGGTCGAGCGGCTGGCCGTTCTCTTCGACGGGAGCCGGGCCGCTCAGCGTCGCTTCGCCCGATGGCCGTGTGAGGCCGAAGACGACCTGTTCCAGAGGTTGCCCGACGAGCGCCTCGGCCTGTCCGGGCGCGGGTCCGAAGCCCGCGCGCCACAGCAGCCGGCGCGCCTGCTGAAGCGTGATCGGCGGCGAGCCGACCGACGGCGGCGCAGCGGGAGATGAGGCCGGCGGCGAGCTCGGCGCGACCGGCACGGGCGCCGGCGGGACGGCGGCGACCGTGTGGTGCGGCTTGGGGCGTTTGAGCACGCGCTTGCGCTTGTGATGCTTCTTGTGATGCTTGGAGTGGCGCTCTGCGTCCGCTTTCTCCCGCTTGCGATGCTCCTGCTCGTGACGTGAACGAGCATGGCGCGTGAGGCCCATGCGCCGTTCCTCGACCACCAGAGCGTCTGCTTCACGCGGCGGCTTCGCTCTCGACGCATGTCCTAGCCGGGCGGCCGTCGCTCTCGAACGAACGTCCATCGGCACCTCGCGGGGACGGGAAGGCGTCAGCGCGTAGCATGAGACCGATGGCGAGCGAGTCACGGGAACAGGGCGATCGCCCCCGCGCAGGCTCGGGCGCGGTTCCCGCCGCGGGCCCCGGCGAGAATCGCAGGGACGCGCACCCGCCGATGCCACGCGACAAGCGCGGCTGGCAGGTCTCCCCCGCTCCCGACGGGCGCGGCATGCCCGAGCACGCGCCGACCGGGACGCCGCCGCACCGGATGCGCGGGTTCTGGTACTTCCTGCTGGTGCTGGTCGCGCTGAACTGGCTGTCGGTGCTGTTCTTCCAGCCGTCGGCGGGCGAACGGCGGGTGACGGTGCCGTTCAGCCCTTACTTCCTGGAACAGGTCAAGGGCGGCACGGTGAGCACGATCTCCTCCAAGGGCGACACGATCCAGGGGAAGTTCAAGGCCAAGCAGCGCTATCCGACGAGCGACAAGAAGGCGCCGCGGACGAAGCTGTTCGCGACGCAGGTGCCGAGCTTCTGGAACGGGAGCCAGCTGTCGGCGCTGCTGCAGGAAAAGGGCGTGAAGATCAACGCCGAATCGACGAGCACGAGCCAGTCGCTGCTCGAGGAGATCCTGCTCGGGTTCGGGCCGACGCTGTTGATCGTCGGCATCTTCTTCCTGATCTTCCGCCGCGCCGCGAAAGCCGGCGGCGGCATGGGCGCGCTCGGCTCGTTCGGAAAATCGCAGGCGCGTCGGGTCGACCCGGAAAAGATCCGCGTCACGTTCAGCGACGTCGCCGGGATCGACGAGGCGAAGGCCGAGCTTTCGGAGATCGTCGACTTCCTGCGCAACCCCGATCGGTATGGCAGCCTTGGCGGGCGAATGCCCCACGGCGTGCTGCTCTCGGGCGCGCCCGGCACCGGCAAGACGCTGCTCGCGCGCGCGGTTGCGGGGGAGGCGCACGCGGCGTTCTTCTCGATCTCCGCCTCGGAGTTCATCGAGGCGATCGTCGGCGTCGGCGCTTCGCGTGTGCGCGACCTGTTCACCAAGGCCAAGGAGGCGGCGCCGGCGATCATCTTCATCGACGAGCTCGACGCGATCGGGCGATCGCGCCAGGGCTCGGTGTCGGTGACCGGCTCCAACGACGAGCGCGAGCAGACACTCGACCAGATCCTCACGGAGATGGACGGCTTCGAGTCTTCCGAGGCGGTGATCGTGCTCGCGGCCACCAACCGCCCGGACGTGCTCGACTCGGCGCTGCTGCGCGCCGGGCGCTTCGACCGAAGGGTGGCCGTGCAGGCGCCGGACCGTAAGGGCCGCGCGGAAATCCTCGCGGTGCACACGCGCTCGATCCCGCTCGCCCCCGACGCCGACTTGCAGGCGATCGCCTCCAGCACCCCCGGCATGGTCGGCGCCGACCTCGCGAACCTCGCCAACGAGGCGGCGCTGCTCGCCGCACGCCGCGGGCACAAGCAGGTGGGGATGAGCGACTTTACGGACTCCCTGGAGAAGATCATGCTCGGCTCCCCGCGCGGCATCCTGCTCTCACCCGCCGACCGCGAGCGGACCGCCTATCACGAGTCCGGGCACGCGCTCGTGGGGATGCTGACGGCGGGCGCCGACCCGGTGCGCAAGGTCTCGATCATCCCCCGCGGGATGGCGCTCGGCGTGACCCTGTCGACGCCCGACTCCGATCGCGTGTCCTATACGCTCGAGGAGCTGCAGGCCAAGATCAAGGTCGCGCTCGGCGGTCGCGTCGCCGAGGAGATCGTCTACGGGACGATCACCACGGGCGCCGAGTCCGACATCCAGCAGCTCACCATGATCGCCCGCCAGATGGTCGGCCGCTGGGGCATGAGCGAGGCGATCGGCCCGATCGCGGTGCTCCCGGACGAGGGCCAGGGCATGTTCCTACCCGGGGCGAGCGAGACATCGGAGTCGACGCAGCGCCTCGTCGACGAGGAGGTCCGCCGGCTGATCGACACGGCCCACCAGGATGTGACGCACCTGCTGAGCGACCGGCGCGAGCAGCTCGAGAGCCTCGCCCAGGCGCTGCTCAAAGCCGAGACGCTCGACGCGCTCGACGCGTACCGGGCCGCGGGCGTCGCCCCGCACGAGGAAGAGCCGGCACCGGCCGCGGTGTGAGCCATCGAGGACGTGCCGCCCGAGGAGATGGAGCCTCCGGGGCCCCGTGACTAGCGGGAGCTGTCGCCGCGCTGGGCTCGCAGCCGGCGCACCTCGTCCACCAACCCGTGGTTCTCGACGCGCAGCGCGGCCGCCTGCCGACGGGAGCTCGCTAGTTCCTGGGCGAAGACCGGGAGGATCGTGCGCAGGTGGTGCAGGCGCTCGAGCAGGTGGTCGCGATCGCTCGCGCCTGTCCCACGCCCGGTCACGCTTTTCACGCCCAGAGGATGGACGTTCGTAAGGAGCCCAGCGCCGCTTTCCAAGCCGGCGAGATCGGATGACACGGACGAGGCGATGTTCGTAGCTGCGGGCACTGTCGGTCCTCCCGATTCGCGTCTCATTTAGGATCCATATTCCCGTTCTGCGCCGTCTCAATCATCATCCGCGGATTCCCCATTGCAACTCAGCGGTCTGCACGGAGAGGTGTACGCTTAGCTCATGACCATGAGCGACCGGCAGATACCCGAGAAGGATCGGTGCTCGGTGTGTGGCGGAGCGGGATGGACCTGGTGGACAGCGGACGAGACGCCGCCACAGGAGGAGGGCAGGTGGGTCGTCTGTCGCGAGTGCATCGGCACGGGACGCACCGACCAGAAGGGCCGCAAGCGCCAGAAGCCGGCCGAGGCGCCCGGCTAGATCAGGCGGTCTGCGTCGCGATCAACTCGAGCTTTTGTGGACGAGGCAGCGTCTTGATCCGCGCCTCCTCACGACGCGCCGCGGTGCGGTCTCCCATCGGCATCGCCAGTGCAAGCTCAACCGGCAGACGGCTGGCCGTGTAGTGGCTGGCCTTGCCCGCGCGATGGCGAGCCAGGCGGCGGTCGAGATCGCTGGTCCAGCCCGTGTAGAGCGATCCGTCGCGGCACCGCAACATGTACACCCAAGCATCTGGCACGGAATCAGCCCAAGACGATCGCGGGCTCGGTGGGCGTCGGCTCGGGCTCAATCGTCGTATCATTCATGCCTGTCAGCGTACCGATGGCGCCATCTTGGAGATCAACTCGTGCCGTCGCGCCCGCATCTGAGTCATGCGCTGTTTCAGAGCGAGACGCGGAGGGCAAGCTGAGAGTCGTGCCCGGCATGCGTGAAGACCGTCTCAGCCTCACCTTCGACGACGGCCCAGACGAGCTCGGTACCCCCGGCGTCGTGAGCGCGTTGCGACGATCTGAGGTGCGTGCCACGTTCTTCATGGTCGGCGAGCGCGCACAGGGGGCTCCGTCGCTCGTGCGCTCGGTCCTCGCCGCCGGCCATGAGGTGCAGCTGCACTGCCATCGCCACGTCCGTCACACCGAGCTGAGCGAGGCCGAGATCGAGCTCGACACGAGCGCCGCGCTCGAGGCGCTCGCCGCGCACGGCGTGCGCCCGACGCGCTGGCGAACGCCCTGGGGCGTGCAGACCCCTGCCACGGCAAGCGTCGCCCGCCGCCGCGGCCTGCAGCTGGTTGGGTGGACGTGCGACACGCACGACTGGCGTGGCGACTCCTCCTCCTCGATGCTCGCGCGGGCGCGCCCGCACATCGCCGGTGGCGGGATCGTCCTGATGCACGACGGGATCGGGCCCGGGGCACGACGCACGGAGTGCGCGAACACGATCGAGCTGCTCACCCCGCTGATCGCCCTGGCGCGAGCGAGGGGCCTCGACGTCGGCCCGCTGGAGGAGGGCGCTGCCCCGGAGTTCGACGCCATCCCAGGCCCCGCCCCCACCCCAGGCCCGGCCCCCACCCTGGACCCCCTCCCCACCCCGCACCGCGGCGCCGCCCCGCACCGCGGCGCCGTCCCGGACCGCGGCGCCGCCCGACTCTGATGCTGCGATCGGTAGCGCATTCAATCGCTGACGCGGCCGATCAGGGGCCGCCGCCCACCGGGCCGGCGATCGAGGCCGTCCTTGCCCAGCTGGCGGCACGCGCGAGCGAGCTGGACGCGAGCCCACGGTTTCCGAGCGAGAGCTTCGAGAGCCTTGCGCTTGCCGGCGTGATTCAGCTCGCGGCCGATCGCGACCGCTGCGACCTGCCGCGGGAGATCGCGCTCGTCCGGGCCGTGGCGAGCGCGGACGCCTCCACGGCGCGGATCCTCGACGGTCATTTCAACGGGGTCGAGCGCCTGGCGCTGCTGGCAGGCGACGATCTGCGCACGCGCGAGCTCGGCGCGATCGAGAGCGGGGACGTGCTGGTCGGGGTCTGGGGCGCCGATCCCGCTCCCGGCGAGGGGCCTCCGGCGAGGATCGAGCAGGGCAACGACGGAGAGCACGTGCTGCGCGGCGTGAAGACGTTCTGCTCGGGCGCAGGCGGCGTGGTGCGCGCGCTCGTGGTCGCCCGCGACGAGCACGGCGCCCGCCGCCTGGCCTATGTCGACCCGCGCCGCGGAGTGCGGGTCGACCGCAGCTGGTATCGAGCGTCGGGCCTGCGGGCGTCGGAGAGCCACCGCGTCGAGTTCCACGACACGCCCATCATCGCGATCCTCGGCGGCGAGGACGAGCTGCTGCGCGAGCCGTGGTTCTCGCGCGACGGGATCCGCACCGCGGCCACGTGGGCGGGCATCGCCGACTGCATCCTCACGGCGACTGTCGAGGCCGTCGGCGAGCGCTCGCTCGACGACGTGCGCCTGCACGCCCTCGGTCGCATGCGCGTCGCGCAGGGCTCGATCGACCGCTGGCTCGAGCACACCGCGACAGCCGCGCTTGCGTCAGGCGACGAGATCCCCGACTCGACGATGACGAGCGGCACGACCGTGGGTGATCGTGCCCAGGCCACGGATGTGCGCGAGCCGGCGATCGAATGCCGCATAGCGCTCAGCGACGCGGCCCGCACGATCGCGGCCGAGGCGGCGCGTGTCTGCGGCTCGCGAGCACTCGTCGGCGGTGGAACGCTCGATCGCGCGCGGCGCGATCTCGATCTGTTCCTGCTGCAGCACTCCCTCGACCCGAAGCTCGTACAGCTCGGCGCGCGCACGCTCGAGGAGGGCACGCGATGAGTCCCGCGACGCGGACCGAGCGGATGGGCGCCAAGCGGATGACGGCCGCGCGGTTCGAGCGTCACTACGAGACGAGCGCGGACCCGTGGGGATATGACACGAGCGTCTACGAGCGGGAGAAGTACGCCGCGACGCTCGCCGCTCTCCCGTCGCGGCCGCTCGCGCGAGCGCTCGAGGTCGGATGCTCGATCGGAGCCTTCACCGAGCTGCTCGCGCCGCGCTGCGAGCGGTTGGTCGCGATCGATTTCTCCGCTCGCGCGCTCGAGCTCGCGCGCGAGCGTGTGGGGGGTGTCGCGAACGTGGAGCTCGCGCGGGCCGGCTTTCCCGAGGAGGTCCCTGCCGGCGCCTGGGATCTGATCGTGTGCTCGGAGGTCCTCTACTACCTCGACGGCGTCGCGCTGCGGCAGGCGATCGGCTGGCTGGAGGAGCAGCTCGCAAGCGGTGCGAGCCTCGTCGCGGTCAGCTGGCGCGGCACGGGCTCGGAGGAGCCGCTGCACGGCGACGACGTGCACGATCTGCTGGCTGTCCGGCTGGCACGATGGCACGCCTTCGACGGGCGCCATCCGGGCTACCGGCTCGACCGCTTCGACGGCGATGCGCGCTGATCCGATCGTGATCGGGGCGGCCCTCGACCGCGAGCCAGATCCGGCGCTCCGCGCCGTGGTCGTCGTCCCCGCTCGCGACGAGGCGGAGCGGATCGAGGCTTGCCTGCTGGCACTGGCGAACCAGCACGAGGTGGGGCACGAGAGCTACGAGGTGATCGTCGTGCTCGACGGTTGCCGCGACGCGACCGCCGAGCGAGTCGAGGCGCTCGCCGGACGCCAGCCGTCGCTGCGCCTGCACACGGTCGAGCTGCCCACGCCTCAGGGCGTGGGGCGCGCGCGGCGACGCGGGATGGACATCGCCTGCGAGCGGCTCCTCGGCCTTGGCCATGAGCAGGGGTTGATCGCGAGCACGGACGCCGACAGCGTCGTCGCCCGCGACTGGCTGTCCTCGCAGCTGAGGCTCGTCCAGCAGGGCGCGCAGGCGATCGGCGGTCACATCGAGCTTCACCCCGAGGAGAGCGGCGCGCTCGCCGCCGAGGCGTCCTCCGAGCGCGAGCGACGCGGCGCGGAGCGCATGCGCGCAATGACCGCCGAAGGACCGCCCGGGCCCGTGGCCGAGCACCATCGGTTCAGCGGCGCATCGCTGGCGCTGACGGCCGAGACCTACCGCCGCTGCGGCGGGCTGCCGACGCGGGCCGCGCTGGAGGACGAGGCGCTGGAGCACGAGCTCGAAGCCGGCGGTGTCGCGATCCACCGCAGCCGCAGCGTCCGGGTGAGCACCTCCTCGCGCATCGACGGGCGCGCGCCGCGCGGGCTCGCCCAAGATCTCGCGCGCTCGACCTGGCGCGCGCGGCGCTCCTACAGCGCCGATCGATTCCCCCTCGAGCGCCTGTTGGCAGCCAAGCGCGCATCGGTCGCGCTCGTGCTGCCTGCGCGCGAGGTCGCCGCGACGATCGGCCCGATCGCCGAGCGGGCGGCGCGCCTGCGCGAGGCGGGCCTGCTCGACGAGGTGCTCGTGGTCGATGCCGATTCGCGTGACGGCAGCGCACGGATCGCGGCCGAGGCGGGCCTGACGGTGCTGCAGGAGAGCGAGCTCTCGCCCGAGCTCGGCCGCGCCCGTGGCAAGGGTGACGCGATGTGGCGGGCGCTGCGAATACTCGACACAGACATCGTCGCCTTCGCCGACACCGACACCGAGGAGTTCGGCGACCACTTCCTGACCGGACTGCTCGGCCCGCTGATCTGCGAGCCCGAGATCCAGCTCGTCAAGGGGTTCTTCGAGCGGCCGTTCCGTGCCGGCGACGCGCTCGCGCCCAATGGCGGCGGGCGGGTCACCGAGCTGATGGCTCGCCCGCTGCTGAACCTGCACGCACCGGAAGCTCGCCGTCTTCGACCAGCCGCTGGCGGGCGAAGTGGCGGCCAGGCGCGAGCTGCTGGAGCGGATCCCCTTCAGCGCCGGTTACGGCGTCGAGATCGCGATGCTGATCGACGTGTGGCGGCTGACCGGCCTGAACGGGCTGGCGCAGGTCGATCTCGGGGTGCGCCAGAACCGTCACCAATCGCTGCGCGACCTCTCGGCAATGGCCTACGCCGTGCTCGTCGCGGCTCAGAGCCGCTTCCTCGGCGCCGACTTCGCCGATTCGCACGCCTGCGGGTCGATCTTGCTGCCGGGCCTCGACGGCGAGCACACGATGGAGTCTCGTCGCGTCACGGTGGAGGAGCGCCCCGCGCTGGCGGAGCTGCGCGCGTGACGTTGGGCTGTTCTATCAGCGCCATGGGAGCGCGGTCCCAAGCGCTGAGCACGCTCTCGAAGCTCTGCTCTATAACCGAGGACCACCGATGCCGAAGCTCAGCTATTTCCACGGAATCACGATCACGATGCACTGGGACGAGACCCATCACTCGCTGCCGCACTTCCACGCGCGCTACGCCGAGTACAAGGCCTCGTTCGACCTGACGGGTGAGGTGATCGCGGGCGAACTCCCGCAGCGCCAATTGCGCCTCGTGCAGGCATGGGTCGAGCTCCACGCCGAGGAGCTCGCTGCCGACTGGGAGCTCGCCGCCGGCGAAAAGCCGTTGAACCCGATCGACCCGCTGCGCTAAAATGAAACGGTGCCTGAGTACGCTGACTACGTCCTTCCCGGCAAGCTTGTTGACATCACGGCTGTCGAGATCATCGGCGAATACCGACTGCGCCTGACGTTCGAGGACGGCGTCGTCGGCGATGTGGGCTTCGCCGATCGCGAGTGGAAAGGCGTGTTCGAGCCGCTGCGTGACCCCGAGCGCTTCGCGCGTGTCTCGATCGAATTCGGCACGCTCGCATGGCCCGACGACGGCCTGGACATGGCACCCGAGCCGCTGTACGAAAAGGCCTGCGCAAACCGCGTCACCGAGGCGATCGACCGCGCGATCGCCGGCCCTCCAGAGGATCACCAGTTCACCGATGCGTCTGCGGCAGCATTGGCTACCTCTGATCAGAGTTGATGCTGAGCGTCAGCGCACCGTCTCGGCGTAGACGGGCTCGCCGGAAGGCTCGGCAGCCACAGTGATGTCCTCCTCCATCGGTGGCGCTGGAGCATGCCCCGCCATGCTCACCGGCCGAACAACGGTCAGGGCCACGAGGATCGCGCAGCCGACGAGCGCGGCGCCGATCACGAACGCGAGGTGATAGCCGCCGGTGAGAGCGGCCGCGGTCGAGGCTCCGCCGCGGCTCAGGCTCTGGCTGTGAGACGCGGACAATGTCGCGAGCACCGCCAGGCCGAGCGCGCCGCCGACCTGCGCGGTGGTGTTGACGAGACCTGATGCAAGACCGGCGTCGCTCGGCGTCGCGCCCGACATCGCGAGGCCCATCAGCGCGGGGAAGCAGATGCCGGCGCCCGTGCCGAACAGCACCATCACGGGCAGGATGTGGAGCACGTAGTCGCCGTGGACGGGCGCGCGGGCGAACAGGAGCAGGCCGACCATGATCAGCCCGAGCCCGGGGAACATCAGGGTGCGCGCGCCGAAGCGCATCGAAAGACGCTCGGCGTAGCGCACCGAGAGGGTGCCCATGATCAGCGTCACCGGCAGGAACGCAAGGCCGATCTGCAGCGCGTCGTAGTGGAGGATCCGCTGCATGTAGAGGGCGCCGAGGAAGAACATGCCGAACATGCCGGCGACCGACAGGACCTGGATCAGGTTCGCGCCGGTGACGTTGCGCGAGCGGAAGATGCGCAGCGGCATCAGCGGTTTGGCCGCGGTTGCCTCGCGCGCTACGAAGGCAGCGAGCAGCGCGAGCGCGCCGGCGCCCAGCTCGAGCGTGCGCGCCGCTCCCCAGCCGTCCTTGGCGGCGGGATCGACGATCGTGTAGACGCCGAGCATCAGCGCGCTCGTGATCAGCACCGCGCCGGGGATGTCGGCACCGTGGCCAAGGCCGATGCCCTCGTCGCGATCCAGCAAGCGAACGACGAGCACCGCGGTGACGATGCCGATCGGGACGTTCACGAAGAAGATCCAGTGCCAGTTGATCGCCTGGGTCAGCACGCCGCCGGCGAGCAGGCCGACCGCACCGCCGGCGGAGGCGACGAACGCGTACACACCGATCGCCCTCGCCTGCTCGCGCGGCTCGGGGAACATCGTGACGATCATCCCCAGGATCACAGCGGCGGTCATCGCGCCGCCGAGACCCTGCACGAAGCGGGCGGCGACGAGCATGCCCTGGCTCTGGGAGAGGCCGCAGACGAACGAGGCGGCCGTGAAGATCGCAAGCCCGGCCAGGAAGATGGAGCGGCGGCCGAGGAGGTCACCGAACCGGCCGGCGAGCAGCAGCAGGCCGCCGAAGGCGATCAGGTAGGCGTTCACGACCCAGGCGAGGCTCGAGGTCGAGAAGCCGAGGTCGTTCTGGATCGACGGGAGCGCGACGTTGACGACGGTGACGTCGAGCACGATCATCAAGCATCCGGCGCACAGGACGTAGAGCGCGATCCAGCGGTTGCGATCCTCCATGGTTCTCGAGCCTCCTCGTCGTCGGGTTTGGAGTAGTTACTGCTGAGACGGACGGCGGGCTGGGAACTCATCGGCCGGAGGCGACGATGAGTTTTGAGTCGAGGTCCGGTCTAGATCTTATGACAGGGCCGCAGGACGGCCACCACCGGCCAGAGTCGCGATGGCTCGACGCGCGCGCGCGCGAGAGCGATGCTCTGCGCTGCGATGTCACGGGCGTGGCGGCAGACGTGATCGCGGTCGACGTGCTGGCGCGTCTGGCGCTCGCCCTGCGACGCCGGGGGGAGCGGCTGGAGCTCTTCGGCGTCTCAGAGGAGCTGCGCGCGCTCGTCACGTTCATGGGCCTCGCCGAGGCGCTGCTGCTCGCCGAGATGGGGCCCGACGCCGGGATGGGGCCGACGTGACGGCCGCGACTGCGACGCGGGCCACAACATCCAGCACCGGCGCCTACGCGGGCAGCGGTGGAAGGCCGAACAGCGGGAAGAGGGTGTCGGTCGCGAGGAAGAAGGTGAGCTCGACGATCTGCCCACCTGAGATCTCGAGCACCTGCAACGCCCACGGTTCGTACCCCTCGCCGGACTCGGCCGGCTTGTACTGGCCGAAGGCGGGCGAGCCGTTGGCGGTCACGGCCGGGATCACACGCGAGCCGCGACAGCCGGCGCCCTGTCCCACCCACCAGCCGAAGATGTCCTCGCGACCGCGCAGCCACAGCTCGTACGGCGGCATCGACTGGGTCGCGTCCTCATGGATCAGCGCGGTCAGCGCGTCCATGTCGTAGCGCTGGAAGGCGTCGACGTAGCGGGCCAGCAGCTCGCTGTCGTGCTCGCTCAGCGAGCCCTGACCCGCGTCCTGCGTCTCGGTGGCGTCGAGCGTCGCGCGGGCGCGCTGCAGCGCGCTGTTGATCGCCGCGACGCTCGTGTCGAGCAGCTCGGCGACCTCGGCGGCCTTCCAGTGCAGGACCTCGCACAGGATCAGCGCCGCGCGCTGGCGCGGAGGCAGATGCTGCAGCGCCGCGACGAACGCGAGGCGGATCGTCTCGCGCGACTGCGCGATCGCGGCCGGATCCTGCTCGGCGAGAAGAGGCTCGTCGGGAATCGGCTCGATCCAGGTGACCTCGGGCAGGATCTCCCCGATCGGGCCGTCGGGGGAGCGCGCACCGCCGAGGTCCATCGGCCGCGCGCGGCGCTGCTTGCCGCTGAGCAGGTCGAGACAGACGTTCGTGGCGATCCGGTAAAGCCACGAGCGCAGCGAGGAGCGCCCCTCGAAGCGCTCGATCGAGCGCCACGCGCGCAGCAGCGTTTCCTGGACGGCGTCCTCGGCTTCGAATGGCGAGCCGAGCATGCGATAGCAGTAGGCGGTCAGCTCGCGGCGATGGCGCTCGAGGTCGCCGAAAGCGGGTGTGGCGGCAAGGGCTTGACCATCCACGGGCCTATCGTAGGCGATGCGCCGAGGGGATCTTGCCCCGTGGGTGTCAGCGCTCGCTCACCGATCCACTACGGCGCGGCGGGCACGACCACGAGCGGGCCGTCGCTCGCTCCCAGCTCGCCGGTCTCGAACGTGCTCTGCTCGAGGCGCCGCACGTGCGCGGAGCGCTCCAAGAAGGCGTCGGCGGTGTCGAGGAAGTTGATGCGCGGGGTGCGGTAGTGCATCGGAACGACCCAGCGCGGCGAGAGGCGCTCGACGATCAGCGAGGCCTGCTCGGCGCCGATCGTAGGGCCGCCGCCGACGGGCACGATCAGCAGGTCGACCGCGCCGATCGCCTCCTGCTGCTCGGGGCGCAGCCCGCTCTGGCCAAAGTCGCCGAAGTGGCACACGCGCAGCCCGTCGAGCGCGAACACGAAGATCGTGTTGGGCCCGCGGGCGGTGCCTGCCTGTTCGTCGTGCTCGGAGGCGATCGCGACGACCTCGCCCAGCGGCGACTCGAGCGTGCCGGCGGTCGAGCGCAGGATCGCCGGGTCGCCGCCGATCGCCTCGACGCCGTTGTGATCGCCGTGCTCGTGCGTTACCAGCAGCAGGTCCGCCTCCACGCCTGAGATCGGCGGGTAGTCGAACTGCATGCCGCGGCCCGCCGCCAGCGCCGACATGTCGGCGAAGGGATCGATCATCACCGCCTGCTCGGATGTGCTCAGGCGAAACGAGGACTGGCCGTACCACTCAACTCGCATATTGCTCCTCCGCTGTTGGGATTCGTTGATCGACATCGACATAGTGATAGGTGCCGCCGCGCATCAGCGAGGCCCCGGCGGCGATCAGGCAGGCGAGGATCGCGAACAGGAACGCCTCGTGCAGGCCGGTGCGGAAGGGCGCGGAGATCAGGTGCGGGAAGAACGAGCGGCCGACGAGCGTCGCGTGGTTGGCGGCCGAGACGGAGGCGAGCGCGTGCGTGCCGACGAGGTGTTCGATCGGGTTGTAGCCGAGGAAGGCCGCGAACAGCACGGACACCGGCGGGAGATGCGCGGCGGCGGAGGCAGCCGAGGCGGAGATGCCGTGCGCCTGCAAGCCCGCGGACAGCGTGTGCGGCAGGTTCGCGGATAGGCCGAGGATCATCAACGTGAAGAACACGCCGATCGAGAGCACTTGGGCGGAGTTTTGGAAGGTCTGGTTCATGCCGCCGCCGGCGCCGCGATGTTGCGGCGGGAGGCTGTTCATCACGGCGGCGCGATTCGGCGAGGCGAACATGCCCATCGAAACGCCGACCATCGCGAGGATGAGCGCGAACAGCGGGAAGGGGAAGTCGATCGGCAGGAGCGTCAGCAGGAAGAAGGCGAGCGCGGAGCCGAGCATCCCGCCAGTGGCGAACCAGCGCGCCCCAAAGCGGTCGGAGAGGTATCCGGAGGTCGGCCCGGCGACGAGCATGCCGAGCGTGAGTGGCAGCATGTAGATCCCGGCCCACAGAGGCGTTTCGGTGAAGTCGTAGCCGTGCTGGGGCAGCCAGATGCCTTGCAGCCAGATGATCAGCATGAACATCAGCCCGCCGCGCGAGACCGCCGAGAGGAAGGTGGAGAGCGTGCCGAACGTGAACGCGCGGATGCGAAACAGCGGCAGGCGGAACATCGGCTCGGCGACCCGCAGCTCGACGATCGCGAACGCGAGCAGGAACGCCGCGCCGGCGCCCAGCAGGCCGAGCACGCGGGGGCTGCTCCAGCCGGTGGCGTGGCTGCCGTAGGGCCGGATGCCATAGGTGACAGAGACCATGATCAGGATCAGGCCGAGCGCGAAGAAGACGTTGCCCCACCAGTCCACGCGCGCGCGTTTGGGCGTGGAGCGCTCCTCGAGCTTGAGGTAGGCCCACACCGTGCCGAACAGGCCGACCGGCACGGAGATCAGGAAGACCAGCCGCCAGTCGATCGGCGCGAGCAGACCGCCGAGGATCAGCCCGACGAACACGCCGCTGACGCCGACGATGTTGTTGATGCCGAGCGCCATGCCGCGCTGGTTGGCGGGGAAGGCGTCGGTGAGGATCGCCGCGGAGTTGGCCAGCAGGAAGGCCGCGCCGATGCCTTGGACGATGCGGAAGACGATCAGGTACAGCGCCCCGTCGCGGCCGGTCATCCAGTCGACGGTCAGGAGGAGCGAGGCGAGCGTGTAAACGACGAAGCCGAGGTTGTACATCTTCACCCGTCCATACATGTCGCCGAGGCGCCCGAGGCTGACGATCAGGACGCTGGTGACTACGAGGAAGCCGAGGATCATCCACAGCAGGTAGAAGCTGTTGGCCGGGACGAGCGGGTCGAGGTGGATGCCGCGGAAGATGTCGGGCATCGCGATCAGCGTGATCGAGCCGTCGAGCGTCGCGAGCAGCACTCCCAAGGTGACGTTCGACAGGGCGATCCACTTGTAGCGGTCACCGCTGCCCACCGCGCCCCGGCCGGTCGAACCGCCGTCGCTCCGTGCGGGATCGCCACCCCGCGCGCGCGGGCTCGCGCTGGCGCGCGGAGAGCCGTTGGTCGATCGTGTGCGCAAACCAGGCAACACGGTAGCGACGTGGCTCGGGCTCTCGGAGCAGGCGAAAACAATTTGACCGCGCTTAAGGCTGGCCGGCTACGTTTCGGGCTGGATGCGGGAGATCTACAGCGAAATCACGCCGCGCGGGCGCGCGCGAGCGGCTCTGCTCGTGGTGCTCGCCGCCGGACTGCTCGCCGGCTGTGGCGGCGGCTCGTCGAGCTCGACCTCTACCGCTGCCGCCACGCACGGGTCGACCGGGACCGCGACCGTCCCCAGCTCTCCGGCCACCGCCGCCGCAACGACCTCCAACCATGCCACCGCCGCGAAGGGGGGCACGGTCGCGGTCGTCGCGGGCGCGCCGATCGCAAAGGCAAGCTACGAGCATTGGCTCGCGGTCGAGCACGCGCTCGGCGGCGCCTCGAACCCAAATCACGAGGCGCTCGCGTTCCTGATCACCTCCGACTGGGTGCTCGGCGAGGCGGCCGCGCGGAAGATCTCGGTGAGCGAAGCCGAAGTCAAGCAGCGGTTTGCGCAGATCAAGAAGCAGAGCTTTGCCAAGCCCGGGGCGTTCGAGCGGCTCCTGGCGAAGTCCGGCGAGACGGAAGCCGACCTGCTCGCGCGTGTGAAGGTCGAACTGCTCGAGTCGCGCATCGCCGCGCAGGTCGCGGCCGGCAAGAGCGGAGCGCAGCGCAAGGCGCTGATCGCAACCTTCGAAAAGGCGTTTCACGGCCATTGGAAGCGCTATACGACCTGCGATGCGGGCTATCTGATGGAAGACTGCTCGACGTACAAGGGCAAGCCCGAAGACCTGACCGCGACGAGCTCATCGTCGCGCTGATCCGCCACCGCTAGCTCTGTCCCCGCGGGTCAAGCCTGTCTGCGCGGATCAAGCCCCTCGCGGGCCAAGCCTATCCCCGCGGGGCCAAGCCTTGTCCCACGGAGGGGCGGAATCACGGTTGTCTTGACTACATACCGACTAGTCGGTACAGTGCTGGTGAATGGGGAGCACCAAGCTCGATCACAGGCAGACGAAGGTGAAGGCCGAGGCCGCCAAGCAAGGAAGCTCGCGCGAGCGGTTGCTGGACGGGGCCGTGCGGGTGTTCGCGCGCGACGGCTACAACGGGACGTCGATCGACCGGATCGCCGCCGAGGCGGGGCTGTCGAAGGGCGCGGTGTACTGGAACTTCGCGAGCAAGGAGGAGCTGTTCTTCGCCCTGCTGGACGAGCGCATCGACCGGCGGATACGCGCGCTGTTCGAGATGACCGAGGCGGCGCCTCCCGGGCAGGCGACCGAGGGGCAGGTCAGCGCCGGGCTGTCGGCCGTGCTCGAGCAGGAGCGCGAGCTGGTGGTGCTGTTTCACGAGTACTCGGCGATGGCGGTCCGCGACCCGCGGCTGCGCAAACGGTATGTCGAGCGCAACGTGATGCTGCGCGACGGTCTCGCGCGCACGTTCGAAGCGCGCGTCGAGGCGCTCGAGGAGTCGCCCGCCGTCGATGCGCATGAGCTGGCGACAGCCGTGATCGCGCTGGCCGACGGCCTGTCGGTCGAGCAGCTGACCGAGCCGGAGGTCGTGTCGGAGGAGCTGTTCGGGGAGATCCTGTCCCTCATCTTGGACGGCTTGGCCGCCCGCGCGAAAGGATGTTTATGAGCACTCAGCAGACCATTCGAGCCCGGCAAGCCACAATCGCACCGCGCTCACGGAAGGCTCGCCAGAGCTCCGCGCCACCCGGCCCAAACATGCCGCGCAGTCTGCTCGGCGCGTGGTGGCTGCTGGACGAACCGTCACTGCTCGAGCGCTGTCGGCGCCGCTACGGGGACGTGTTCACGCTGGACTGCTGGCCGTTCGACGATCGGCTCGTGGTGATCTGCGACCCGGCGGAAATCAAGCGGGTGTTCACGGCGGACACGGAGGTCGTGCGCGCGGGCGAGGGGAACACGTTCCTCGAAGACGTGACCGGCCCGGAGTCGGTGCTGCTGCTCGACGGGGACCGGCATCTGCACCGGCGCAAGCTGATGCTGCCGTCGTTTCACGGCGAGCGGATCGCCGCGTACGGCGAGCTGATGCGGGAGATCGCCGACGAGGAGATCGACCGCTGGCCGGTGGGAAGAACGTTTGCGTCGCACGGATCGATGCAGAGGATCACGCTGCGGGTGATCCTGCGGGCGGTGTTCGGGATCGAGGACGCGGCGCGGATGGCCGAGCTCGAACGTCTGATTCCGGGCCTGCTTGGCTCGATCGCGCTGGTCGTGCCCATGCTGCAGCGCGACCTCTGGCCGGGCAGTCCGTGGCGCCGGTTCACGGCCACGCGCGACGCGGTCGACACAATCCTGTTCGACGAGATGGCACGCAAGCGTGCGGACCCGATGCTGGCCGAGCGCGGCGACGTGCTGTCGATGCTGCTGGAGGCGACTGACGAAGCCGGCGAGCACATGACCGACGCGGAGCTGCGCGACCAGCTGGTGACGCTGCTGCTTGCGGGGCACGAGACGACCGCGACCGCGCTGGCCTGGACGCTCGAGCGACTGACGCGCAACGGAGCGGTGCTCGCACGGCTGCGCGAAACGCTCGCGGACGGCGAGGAGGACTACCTGGAGTGCACGATCAAGGAGAGCCTGCGCGCGCGCCCAGTCGTGAGCTATGCGATGCGCCGGACGATGGAGCCGTTCGCGGTCGGCGGGTACACGGCGCCGGCGGGGGCGTATGTCGGGACGTCGGTGGTGCTGACCCACAACAACCCGGACCTGTACCCGCAGCCGGAGCTGTTTCGCCCGGAGCGGTTCGCGGACAAGCGCACCGACACGTACGCGTGGGTGCCGTTCGGCGGAGGGACACGGCGGTGTCTGGGGGCAGCGTTTGCGACGTATGAGATGAAGGTGGTGCTGCGGCGGGTGCTGGAGCGCTGCGAGCTCGAGGCGCCCGCGCAGAGGCCCGAGCGTGCCAAGCGCCGGTTCGTCACGTTCGTGCCGAGCCGCGGCGCGAAAGTGGTGCTGCGGGAGAGGCGCGCGGCGTAGACCTCGCCCCCGAGATGCTCGCCACCGCCGCGACGATCGTCGCCGGATGGTCGTAAGGCTGCATGTGCCCGCCGTGGACCATGACGAGATGGGCGTTGGGGAGAGACGAGGCGAGGCGGCGCCCGTGAGCCGGGGCGACGAGCTCGTCGCCGTCACCTTGGACGACGATCGCGGGGACGCGGATCGAGCCGAGGCGCCGGTCGATCTGAGCGATAACGCCGTTCGCGGCGAGGCTCTCGCCCGCCCACGCGAGGAGGTTGCCGTGCGTCATGTTGATCGCGAGCACGCGGCGATGGTGAGTCGCGACGACCGGGAGCGGGTGAAACGCTTCGGCTTCGGCCCGGTTGACGGAGACCGTGATGAGCAGCTGGCCGAAGGTCGCGTTGGCGACCTGGCGGATGACGGGAAGCTGCAGGAATTTCACGAGGTGGGCTTGCGCGCGCGCGAAGGCGCCCAGGTGCTGACCGGCGGCGGCAGCGTCGACCAGCACGAGGCCGCTTACTTCGTTCGGGTAGCGCTCGGCGAAGCCGAGTGAGATCGTGCCGCCGTAGGAGTGGCCGACGAGGATCGGCCGCACGACGCGCAGCTTGTGGAGCAGCGCGTCGATGACTTCCAGCTGGCGCGCGAAGGGCACGTAGCCGCCGGAGGAGTAGCCGAAGCCGGGACGGTCGATCGCGATCGTGCGCCGGCCGGCGAGCAGCGGCGTGACGTCTTCCCAGTCCTGGGCGGTGCCGGGCAGGCCGTGGATCAGCACGACGGGCGTGCCGGCGCCGGGGTGTTCGATGTAGTGGACGCGGTACTTGCCGATCTGCACGAACGAGCCGCTTGGCACGGGCTCCGATGGCAGCCGGCCGTAGGTCCAGTTGAGCACGACCACCACGACCGCGAGCACGCCCAGCAGGAGCAGCAGCACTTTGCCGATCGAGCCTCTTCCGCGCATGCGCGAAGGCTATCCGCCGGACCGGTTGCAGCGCAGGCTCTTGCCCCAACGACCGCCTGGCCCGCGTCGGATTGGGGCGAGGCATCGGCATTTTGGCGACCTCTCAGGCGGTGGCGGAATCGCCGGGCAAACGGCTCATGACACCAGCGCGAGCAGGACCGCCGCGAACACGAGGTAGGCCGTGACGATCCCGATGCCGGCGGAGCGGCGCAACCCGCGGTTGACGTATGCGAAGGCAAGCGTGAGAACGGTCATCGCGACGTAGGAGGCGGCCACGAACGTCGTCGGCGTAGACGGGGCGCCGAGCCCGAGGATCGCCGTGGGGATCAGGAGCCCGGCAAGGACGTTGAGCATGTTGCTGTTCAGCGCCGTGCTGAGCACCGCGGCGCCGCGCCCGCGCCCGGCGAGGTACACGGCGGCGACCGCGTTGGGGAGGCTCGTGACCGCGGCAAGGACGAGGCCGCCGACGACGATTTCGGAAACGGCGTGACGGGTGCCGAGCTCGGAGGCGGCGCGCTCCATCGCCACGCTCGCGACCACGACCACGACCACGGCGCCCGCCGCGATCAGCGCGTCGCGTGAGCCTCCGCGACTGGGATGGATCGCGACGTCGAGCTCCATCTCCTCCTCGCTGACGGCGGCCACCAGCCAGCTCGTCCACGAGGCCGGCAGCCGCAGATGGGCCAACCGCTCGTGGCCCACGCCGAGGACAACCGCGTAGGGCACGAGCACCGCCAGCGCCACAAGCAGGCCGGCCGCCGGGGAGAGGATCCCGGTGACGACCGCGAGCGTCGCGGCACTGATCCACAGGGCGACGGCGCCGGACAGCTCGATCACGCGGCGGTGCAGCGCGACCTGGCCGGCGACGATCGCCGTGAGGCCGAGCAGGGCGGCGAGGTTGAACACGTTGGATCCGACCACGACGCCCGCCCCGACGCGCGGGTCGTGGCGGACGAGCGCCGTGACCGCGGCGGTGATCTCGGGCGTGTCGGCCGCGAGCGCCGCGAGCATCCCGAGCAGCGCCTCTGACAGGCCGAGGCGCGCGCCGACGCGCTCGAGCCGCGCCACGAGCACCCAGCTCGCGCCGATGCTGACCGCGGCGGCGAGCACGAATCCGGCGCCGAGCAGCGGATCAGACACCGCTGCTCCCTACGCCCGAAGCCCGGCGCCGCCGGCTCGCGTCAGGACGGTGAGTCGATTGGATGTCGCGTCGGTTTGCCGCCATCTGGCCTTCCCCTCTCGCGAGGGCACGCCGACCAGGCTTCCCGGCTCGCCAAAAGCGCAGTCTACCCGCCGCGTCGAGACGCAGCTCCATGCAACAGCCGTGCTTCGACGGCGTCGGCCGCGGCGCCGGCGCCGCCTGTGGCGGCATAGGCGGCGGCGATCCGCTGCGCTCCCTCGGTGCACGCGATCGCCTCTCTGACCTTGGCCCGCAGGCGGTCGGCGCGCAGACGCTTGGCCAGCAGGCGGGTTCCGGCGCACGCGACCTCGACGCGGCGCGCGACCTCGAGCTGGTCGCGACCGAAGGGCACCGCGCAGACCGGCACGCCATAGGAGAGCGCCTTCTGTGTGGAGCCCATGCCGCCGTGGGTGATCGCGCAGGCGGCACGCTCGAGCACGGCTCGATGGGAGATGAAGCGCTCGACGTGCGCGTTGGCGGGTGCCCGCACGGCGGCCGGGTCGCCGGCGGGCAGCGTCGCCACGACGGTGACGGGCTCATCGGCGAGCGCCTCCAGCGCGACCTGCACGAGCCGCCCGTCGTTCTGAAACTCGGTCGAGGTGTTGACGAGCACGATCGGCCGCGTCGCCTGCTCGAGCCACGGTGGCGGCTCGGCCGGCGGGTCCCATGCGCAGGGGCCGATCATGACCACGTTCTCGGGCCAGTCGCGCCGGGGGTACTCGAACGGCTCGGCGGTCATGTACAGCAGCAGCGGTGCGCGAGCGAACCATTCCTCGACGTTCTCCAGCGGATCGAGGCCGACCTGCTCACGGATGGAGTTGAGCGCCGGGCGCACCTGGCGTTCGACGGTGCCGAACACGAGCGGGCGAACGAGCCGGTCGCGCGCCCGGCCGAGCGGTCCGCGCGCAGGCGCGAGCCCCGGGCCGTATGGCGGCGCGTCCACCGAGCGCAGCGCGAGCGGATAGGGACAGAACACCGCCCATGGCCCGCCCCACTCCTCGGCGGCCATCAGCGCGCCCCAGCTGTTGACGTCGACGAGCACCGCCTCGGGCTCGGTCTCGGCGATCGCCAGGGCCAGATCGGGCGCGTCGTGTTCGGCACGGGCACAGAAGGTGCGCGCGTTCAGACGCACGGACTCGAGCGGGCTGCGCGTACGCCAGTCGTCGTGCTCGAGCGCCTCGATCGATCGGTGGATCGGCGCGGCGTTGAACCCGCGCGCCCGCATCAGGGCGAGCTGTGAGGCAAGCGTGCGCAGCACGATCTCGTGCCCGCGGCGGTGCAGCTCGTCGAGGATCGGCGTCAGCGGGAACAGGTGGCTGCGCCCGGGCGAGGTGTAGGCGAGGATCCGTGCCATTCCTCGACAGTCTCGGCCAGTGAGGCCGGCGGGGCAATCGGGGATGTCCCTACCCCGTCCTCCTCCTCCTCGGTTCTGCTCCGCACACACTCAATCGGTCATCGCGTCCCTCGGGCGAATCTGCCGTCATGGATCACTGAGCCGAGCTAAGTGTATACTTAGGCAGATCTGGAGGGGCGACATCTCGAGCGTTGGCTCGCGAGGAGGTCTCGAGCGCATGGCGAGAAGATCGAGGGCGGAGAGCACGGCGCGACAGGCACTGGCGCCCAATCCGATCCTGGTCGCCCTGCTCTTGCTCGCGTGCGCGTGTGCGACCCTCGCGGGGAACACGGGAAGCGCGTGGGCCGGAGAAGACACGCTGCTGGTCAAAGAGGCGTTCACCCCGGATCGGCTCGGCGCCGCCGCCAACCTGTCGATCACGGCGAACTTCGCGTCCAGCGCCGACGTGCCGCCCTCGCCGATCGACAGGCTCACGCTGTACGGCCCGGTCGGGCTCGGCATCCAGGCACAGGGCGCGGGGATGTGCACTGAAGCCGTGCTCGAACGGCGAGGTCCGGCCGGCTGCCCGGCAGACTCGCGGGTGGGCTTCGGCGGCGGCGTCGCCGTGCTCGCCCTGCCCGGTCAGCTCGTGCGCGAGTCGTTCACGCTCGACTTCTTCTTCGCTCACCCCGACCACGGGCGCTTGAGGCTGCTGGCCTACGCGAGCGGTGTCTCGCCGGTTGGAGCGTCGCTTGTCGTCGTGGCGAAGGAGATCCCCGCGCCCAGGCCGTACGGGCTCGGCTTCAGCGTTCAGGTTCCACCGGTCTTGACGATACCCGGCGCCGAATACGCCTCCGTCGAAAGCGCGTTCGCGACGATCGGCTCGAGCGACGTGGCGTACTACAAAACCGTCGAGGGACGGCGCAGGCTCGTGCACGTCAAGGGGCTGACCGTGCCGAGGACGTGCCCGTTCGGAGGCTTTCCGACGCGCGCCACGGTCGAGTTCGCAGACGGCGCCCTCTTCACGGTCGATCCGGCGATCCCATGTCCGCGCGGCTGACTCTCCACGCGCGGTCTCGTCCTTGGTGGCTCGCTCGATCGTGGGTGTGCGCGGGGTTGCTGACCGTGGGGCTACTGACCGCAACGATGCTCGCCCCACTCGCCGCGACGACATCGGCCCGCTCGGCGACCGCGACCGACTCGCAGGCTCCGGCCGGCGCCACGCCCACAACCCCGACCACGCCCACGACCCCGACCCCGGCTACGACCGCGACCGACTCGCAGGGGCCGGCCACGATCGCGGCGTCGTTTCAGCCGGACAAGCTCGGTGCGACCGGCGCGCTCACCGTGGCGATCGATCTCACCCGAGGCGCCGTGGGCGTCCCACCGCCACTGCGCAGCTCGATCCTGCGGCTGCCCACCGGACTGGGCATCGACATCCCGCACCTGCAGAGCTGTGAGCCCGTGCGTCTGCGCCTGCTGGGCGCGCGTGGCTGTCCGGCGCAGTCGCGGCTCGGGGTGGGCCGGGCGCTCGTGCGCGCACCGCTGGGCTCCCAGCCGCTCGAAGAGAGCATCTCGCTGTGGGTGTTCCTCGGCCCGCTGCACGACCTGCAGCCGACGTTCGAGCTGCTTGCGCAGGGCCACACGCCGTTTGACGAGCGGGTGGTGTTGAGCGGCACGGTGCTCCCCGACGACCCACCTTACGGCGAAGACCTCGTGCTGTCCGTGCCCGCGATCCCGACGCTGCCGCTCGAGCCGGCCGCATCGATCGCTTCGATGTCGCTGACGATCGGGTCCAGCCGGCGCTCGGCGCGCGAGTCGAACACGGCCATCGAGCCGTCGCGCTGCCCGGCGGGAGGCTTTCCGTTCGCGGCCGAGCTGACGTACGCGGACGGATCGACGCAGGACGCCTCCGCAACCACCCCCTGTCCACGATGAACCACCGAAAGGCACGGGAGACCATGCAGAACAACGGTAGGAGAACCCGCAGCAACAAACGCCTGCTCACCGCCGTCGCGACTTTCTCGCTCGCGACGGGCTGGGCCTCCGGGACGCTCGCGCCGAACACCTCGCAGGCGCGCGCTCCGGTCGCGAGCGCCGCAAAGTTGCTCTCGCTGAACGAGAACGGCGACCTGCGCCTGACGAGTAAGCAGGGCTTCACGCTCAACGAGAAGGGTCTCGCGTCGGGAACGGTGAAGGGCACGATCTACGTTCATCTGAAGATCGTCTCCAGCAGCCGCGTCACCGCCGAGCTGAGCATCTACCCGAACGGCGGCTCGATCACGGGCCAGGGCAGCGCGAGCTACCACAAGGAAAGCACGCTCGCGCGTTTCTCGGGCTCGATGTCGATCGAGCGCGGCACCGGCAGCTACGCGCACGCGCGGGGCTCGGGTCTGAGCTTCAGCGGCACGATCCAGCGCTCGAACGACAGCGTCACCGTGCACGTGGCGGGCAATGCCGTCGACTGAGCTGCACACGCACGAGTCGCGGGCGCACGAGTCGCGCGGGTGCGATCCGCGTGACCGCGAGCGCGTGATGTTGGAGCTGCGTGACCTGGTCAAGCACTACCCCAACCACGCCGGCGAGCCGGTGCGCGCCGTCGACGGCGTGTCGCTGACGGTACGGGCCGGGGAGACGGTCGCGCTGTACGGGCCTTCGGGGTCGGGCAAGACGACGCTGCTGTTGATGATCGCCACGCTGCTTGCGCCGACAGCGGGAACGGTCCTGATCGGCGGGCGTGACACCTCCTCGCTGTCGGAGCGCGAGGCCTCCCGGTTCAGGCTCACAGAGCTCGGCTTCATCCGCCAGAGCTTCGACCTGCTGCCGGGCGTCAGCGCGATCGACAACGCGACCCTCAAGCTCCTGAGCGCGATGCGCTGGCGCCAGGCGCGGCGCGAGATCGAGCCGCTGCTCACACGCCTCGGGCTGGGCGAACGCCTGCACCACCGTTCAGAGACGCTCTCGATGGGCGAGCGCCAGCGCGTGATGATCGCGCGTGCGCTGTCCACCAACCCGCGCCTACTGCTCGCCGACGAGCCGACGGGCAGCCTCGACACCCAGCGAAGCAGCGAAGTACTGGGGCTGCTGCGCGAGCTGTGCCGCGAGCGGGGCGTGGCGATCGTGCTCGTCAGTCACGATCCGCTGGCGGCCCGCTACGCCGACCGCGTGCTGGCGCTGCGCGACGGACGTCTCGGCGAGTACGACGCCGGGCCGTGAAGCTTGCAAATGCCATCTGGCTCTACCGCGTGCGGCTGCGCGCGCGGGCGGTGCAGGAGTGCCTTGCGATCGTCGGCATCGCCGCGGGCGTGGCCCTGCTGTTCGCCTCGCAGGTATCGAGCTCGAGCCTGCGGGGCTCCGTGCGCGAGCTCGAGCACGGGATCGTCGGCAACGCGACGCTCCAGCTTGCCGCGCGCTCGCCGCACGGCTTGGCAGAGGATGTGGTGGAGCGCGTGCGAGGGCTTGCCGGGGTGCGCTATGCCGCGCCGCTGCTCGAAGCGAACGCGCAGGCAAGCGGGCCGCACGGCAGCGAGTCGGCCGAGCTGATCGGCGCCGATCAGAGCCTGTCCGCGTTGGGCGGCACGCTCGTGCCGCACGGCGAACTGACCCCGTTCGGCGGGATCGGCGCGGTCGTCATCGCGGCGCCGCTCGCGCACACGCTCGGCGTCGTCCGCTTCGGCGAGGAAGTCACGTTGCGCATCGCCGGCCACACCGTCCAAGCGCCGCTCTACGCGCAGCTGGGCGAACGGCGGATCGGCCAGCTCGCACGCAGTCCGGTGATGATCGCGCCGTTCTCATACGCCCAGGAAATGGCCGGGCTGAAGGGCCGTGTGAGTCGCGTTCTCATCCAACCGGAGCCGGGTGCGCAGGCGCGTGTGCGAACCGAGCTCAGGGCGCTCGCCGCGGATCGCGCGAACGTCGAGCCGATCGACTACGAAGCGACCCTGTTCGCCAACGCCCTGAGCGCAAGCAGTCAATCGAGCGCGCTGTTCTCCACGGTCAGCGCGCTCGTCGGATTTCTGTTCGCGTTCAACGCGACGCTGCTCACCGTTCCGGCGCGGCGCCGGCTGATCGTCGATCTGCGTCGTGACGGCTACGCCCCGCGGACGGTGATCGTGGCGCTGTGTCTCGACGCGCTCGTGCTCGGTGTGATCGCATCCGCACTCGGGCTCGCGCTCGGCGAGCTGCTTTTCACACACGTGCTGAGCTCGGACTCCGCCTCCTTCTCGCTCGCGTTCATCGCGGGCTCAGAGCAATCGGTCAGACTCGCCGACGTGGCCATCGCCGCCGGCGGCGGCATCCTGGCCGCGCTCTTGGCGGTGCTCAGCCCGCTGCGAGCGGTGATCTCGCACAACCCACTCGCCGCGGCCGGCGAGCACGAGCGAGCGAGCGCCAGGCGAGCGGATGCCGGCGCGGCGCTGGCCGGGCTCGCCTGCCTGGCCGCCGTCGGCGCGCTCCTGAGGGTCGAACCCGACGCGGCGATCCCCGGCATGGCGCTCTTGATCGCGGCGTTGCTGCTCGTGCTGCCGCTCGCGCTGCGCTTCACGCTCGCGCTGGCGGCGCAGCTCGCCGCCCTCCTCGTCAGCCCTGTGGCGCATCTCGCTCGAATGGAGTTGAGCGCCGGACGGGCGCGCGCGGTGGCGATAGCCGCGACCGGCGCCGTGGCCGTCTTCGGCAGCGTCGCGATTCAGGGCGCGCACCGCGACCTGCTCGCGGGCCTGCGGGCAGCCGCGCGTGAAACGAGCGCGAGCGCCCAGGTGTGGGTGGCGCCGGCCGGCTCTTACGACCTGATGACGACCGCCCCGTTCGCTCCGATCGAGCAGGCCCGCCTGCGGCGCGTCCCAGGAGTCCAGGCGGTCAGGCTCTATCGCGGCGGCCTGCTCGACTATGGCGGAAGGCGCGTGCTCGTCATCGCCCCACCCCTCGCGGCACCATCGCTGTTGCCCGCGGGACAGCTGCTCGGCGGTGACGCGCACAAGGTGGAAGCGCTCGTGCGTGGCGGTGGTTGGATCGCGATGTCACGAACGATCGCCGAAGACCACCACCTGCGCGTCGGGCAGAGCGTCGTGCTGCCGACTCCCAACCCGAGCAGGATGCGGATCGCGGCGCTGTCCACCAACATCGGCTGGGAGCCGGGCGCGATCGTGATGAGCGCACCCAGCTATGCACGCGCATGGGGCAGCACGGACGCAAGCGCGTACGCGATCCAGCTCGCCCCCGGCGTTGCGGCCGGCTATGGCGCGCGTGCGATACGGAACGCTTTGAGATCGGGGGCGGGGAGCGCACTGGCGGTGCGGACCGCCGGGCAACGCAGCGCCGCGCTGGGCACGCTCGACACGCGCGCGCTCGCGCGCCTCACGCAGATCGCGGCGCTGATCCCGATCTTCGCCATCCTGGCGATGGCCGCCGCGATCGGCGCGATGGTGTGGCAGCGGCGCGCGCGCCTGGCCAAGCTCAAGCTCGAGGGTCTGGCGCGCGCGCAGCTGTGGCGCACGATCCTGCTCGAGAGCCTGCTCCTGCTCGCCGGCGGGTGCGTCATCGGCGCCCTGTTCGGCCTCTACGGCCAGCACCTTGCCGACCGCGCGCTTGCCCAGAAGATCGACTTCCCCGTCGCTCATTCGCTCAGCGTCCTGCCCGCGCTCGCGAGCCTTGGCGCGGTCATCGCCGCCGCGCTTGCGGTCATCGCCCTCCCCGGATATCTGGCGACGGGCGTGCCGGCGAGCGTCGCGCTGCAGGAGTGAAAGTCAGCCGGGCTCGTGCTCGGGCAGGTTGCTCGCGGCCTGGCGATCGAAGAACGCGTGATCGAGCTTCCCCAGCGCGGTCAGCGGAGCAGCGCCTTCGAAGAACTCGGCCGCGATCGCTCCCCAGTAGTTGGTGGCGCGCAGCTCGGCGACCAGCGACACAGCGCTCACCTCGAGCCGACCCATGGTCGTGTACTCGGGTGACACGCTGAAATATCGCAGCGCGTTGGCCGAGGGGCCGGTCGGAGAGTACTTGTGCTCGATCCATCTGGCCGCGTGCTCCGGTGTGACCGTGAACGGCTGCTGCCCCCAGAACAGCTCCCATGGCGCGTGCCAGAACTCATAGACTTCCTCGGGAGTCACAGGGTCCGTGGAGCGGCAGAACCCGCCCTCCACGCACGCGTGCCATGTTCCCAGCACTTCGCCACGGATGCACGCGCGCGCGACCGCGTTGATCGCCTCGACCTGCTCACGCCCGAACCGCTTCACACAGCCGAAGTCCAGGAAGCTCACGGTGCCGTCGTCGTGGAACAGGTAGTTGCCGGGGTGCGGGTCCGCGTTGTACACGCAGAAGCGGATGTTCGTGGCATAGACGAAGCGGAAGATCGCCTCCGCCCAGCTGTCGCGCAGCTCTTGCTCGCACAAGATGGCCTCGCTCCAGGACTTGCCCTGGACGAGCTCCTGGGTGAGCACACGGCCGGTGCACAGCTCGCCGACCACATCCGGGACGTGGATGAACGGATGCCCGCGGTAGATGTCGGCGAACTCGGCCTGGTTGGCGGCCTCGAGCCGGTAGTCGAGCTCCTCGGTGACGCGAACGCCGATCTCACGCGCCGCGCCGCGAAGATCGAAGCTGCCCTTCCTGGGAGACAGGCCGGACAACAACCCGAAGAACGTGACCAGCAACTCGTGGTTCTTCAGATCGGCCTCGATCGCATCCGCTACGCCGGGGTACTGGATCTTGACCGCGACGTCCCGGCCGTCGTGCAGCTTGGCGGCGTGGACCTGGCCGATCGACGCCGCCGCGAGAGGCTTCCAGTCGAACCGCGCGAACGCGCGCTCGGTCCGCCGACCGAGCTCGCGCTCGAGCACCGTGCGCGCGAGCTCGGGCGCCATCGGCGGAGCGTCGCTGCGCAGTCGCGCGAGCGCCGCCTGGTAGATCGGCTGGTACTCCACCGGCACCGCGGACGCGGCCGACACGAACGAAAGCACCTGCCCGGCCTTCATCAACGCGCCCTTGGAGCGCCCGAGCAGCTCGGCGTAGCGCTCCGCCGTGCGCACGTGGAACTCCTCGCTGTCCGCGCCGGTGAGCTTGCTCCGCAGCCCAACCACGACCGCCTCGCCGGCGGTGCGAGCGCTCAGGGCCGCCAGCGGGGCGGTGCGCCGCAAACGCCCGCGGCTGATGCCGGCTTTCACCGGCGCACCGTCTGCATCTGGCGTAAGCCCGGGATCGGACACCAAGCACATCTCCCTCTCGATACTGACTTCAGCTAAGTGTATCCTTAGTCTCGGTGTCAAGTACGGCCCCAACCCGCGAGCGCATCCTCGACGAAGCGATGCGCCTGTTCAGCGAGCACGGCTACGCCGCCACCAGCGTCGCCAAGATCGAGGCGGCGGCTGGGCTCACCCCTGGGGCGGGTGGGCTCTACCACCACTTCGCGAGCAAGGAAGCCGTCCTTGCCGCCGGCATCGAGCGCCGGCTCTCGAAGCTCGGGGCGCTCCGTGAGATTCGGAACGTGCTTGGACCGCTGGGAGACGTCAAAGCCGAACTGGTGCTCACGGCTCGCTACATCCTCGCGGAGCTCGACAGCGAGTCTGAGCTGCTGCGCATTCTCGCCTCCGACGCACGCAACCGCCCGCAACTGCTGAAGACCGCGGTCGATCAGCTCGTAAGCTCCATGTTCACCGGCTTTGCAACGTGGATCGGCGAGCGGGCCGAGCGCGCGATCGCGGAGGAGGAGGCGAGGGCGATCGCCGCATTCGGCCTCGGGTCGCTGCTCTCCTCCCGCCTGCTGCGCGACATCCTCGGCATACAGGCTCCGGTCGAGGACGAGAAGCTGGTCGAGACCTGGGTGCGGATGATGACCGCCGCGATGGCGGAGCCCGCGCAACCCTGACGCACGTTGCCCTGCGGGTGCCCGACGCACGTTGCGCCGCGCAGGGCGCCGGAGCTCGGCCGTCCACCGCACGCCGCGGGCTTGCAACTGCGCGAACGCGATCTCCACTAGCTTTCCGTTCGCCTGAAGCTCTTGGCGAGCTTGCAACCAAACGATCGTCGGAGGGACCTCTTGTCGCAGCGAACAGCCGCCGGCAGCAACAGCGCGGACGTGATCGTCGTCGGGGCCGGCCTGGCCGGGGTCGTCGCCACCGCCGAGCTGTGCGACGCCGGGCGCAGGGTGCTGTTGCTGGATCAGGAGCCCGAGGCCTCGCTCGGCGGCCAGGCGTTCTGGTCTTTCGGCGGCCTGTTCTTCGTCGACAGCCCCGAGCAGCGACGCATGGGCATCCACGACTCGCGCGAGCTCGCCTGGCAGGACTGGCTCGGAACGGCCGGCTTCGACCGGCCCGAGGACGAGTGGCCGCGCCGCTGGGCCGAGGCCTACGTCGATTTCGCGGCCGGCGAGAAGCGCGCGTGGCTGCACGCCCAAGGCATGCGCTTCGTGCCGAACGTCGGCTGGGCCGAGCGCGGTGGCTATCTCGCCACCGGCCACGGCAACTCGGTTCCCCGCTTCCACGTCACCTGGGGCACCGGCCCGGGCGTGATCGCGCCGTTCGTGCGTCGCGTGCGTGAGGCCCAGCAGCGTGGCCTCCTCGAGCTGCGTTTCCGCCACCGCGTCGATTCGTTGACCGTCACCGGCGGCGCCGTCACCGGGGTTGCCGGCCACGTGCTCGAGCCGAGCGCCGTCGCGCGCGGGCAGGCGAGCTCACGCGTTGAGACCGGCGAGTTCGAGCTCGAGGCGCAGGCGGTGATCGTCACTTCCGGCGGGATCGGCGCCAACCACGAGCTCGTGCGCAAGAACTGGCCGGCGCGGCTGGGAGAGGCGCCGAAGAACATGATCTGCGGCGTCCCCGACCACGTCGACGGGCGGATGCTCGCGATCAGCGAGGCCGCCGGCGCGAGCATCATCAACCCCGACCGCATGTGGCATTACGTCGAGGGGATCCGCAACTGGGCGCCGATCTGGAGCCGCCACGGCATTCGCATCCTGCCGGGCCCCTCTCCCCTGTGGCTCGATGCCACCGGCAAGCGGTTGCCGGTGCCGCTGTTCCCCGGCTTCGACACGCTGGGCACGCTCGAGCACATCATGCGGAGCGGCCACGACTACACGTGGTTCGTGCTCACGCAGAAGATGATCGAGAAGGAGTTCGCGCTGTCGGGCTCCGAGCAGAACCCCGACCTGACGAGCAAGAGCGTGCTCGAGGTGCTCAAGTCACGCGTCGGCAAGGGCGCGCCCGGCCCGGTCGAGGCGTTCAAGCAGAAAGGGGCCGACTTCGTCGTCGAGCGCGACCTTGCTTCGCTCGTGCGCGGGATGAACGCGCTGACCGAGGCGCCGTTGCTCGAGCTCGCCGCCGTCGAGCGGGAGATCGTCGCGCGCGATCGCGAGATCGAGAATCCCTACACGAAGGACCTGCAGGTGACGGCGATCCGCGGCGCGCGGCGCTACTGGGCCGACCGCATCACCCGCGTGGCCGCCCCGCATCGCATCCTCGACCCGAAGGCCGGCCCGCTGATCGCCGTGCGCTTGAACATCCTCACGCGCAAGACGCTCGGCGGCCTGCACACCGATCTCTCCAGCCGCGTGCTCGGATCGTCGGGCGAGCCGCTGCCCGGGCTGTATGCGGCCGGCGAGGTCGCCGGCTTCGGGGGCGGCGGCGTCCACGGCTACCGCTCGCTCGAGGGCACGTTCCTCGGCGGCTGCCTGTTCTCCGGCCGCTCGGCCGGGCGCGCCGCCGCGGTGGACGTGGGTTGAGCGACGTGCGCTGCGCGCTGTCCTTGAGTCGCGGCAAGACTCGGCCCTGACGCGCTCCGGGCCCTGCGCCGCGAGGGCGTGGAGCCAGAGGCCGCGCCGTAAGAAGGCTCACGCACTTCGCGCAAGGGCGGCAGCGGCGTCCTCTAGGCGGTCGTCTCCCCAGAACAGCTCCTCGTCGATCGCGATCGTGGGCACGCCAAACACGCCACGCTCGTGGGCGGCGTCGGTGGCGGCGCGCAGCGCGAGCTTGATCTCGGGGTCGCGCGTCGCCTCGTCCACGACGCGCCGATCGAGGCCCCCCTGATCGGCGGCCTGCAGCACGTGCTCGGGGACGGCGAGGTCGTGGCCACGCGCGAACGCTTGCCGGAAGGCCGCCATCGTGAACGGGTGACCGTGCCCGGCCTGGAATGCATATGTGGCGGCTCGCATCGCATACAGGTAGTTCGTCGGCCACGGGTCCGGCCAACACAGCGGCGCAAGGCCGTAAGACCGTGCGCGGCGCTCGACCTCGGCCATCCCGGCCTCCCGCCCGCCAGGGCCCCCAAGCGCCCAGGACGATCGGCCGTTGAGCTTGAACAGCGCGCCGAGCGACACCGGCTGCCAGATGACGGCCTGTCCTGGCAGCGCCTCGTGCAAGCGCCCGGCCGTGAGGTAGGCGTAGGGCGATCCGAGGTCGAAGTAGACGGTGACTTGAGGCATTGTTCTCTGGAGCGGTCTATCAAATACCGTGTAGGTGGAAGGGATCACACATGCCCGAGGTTGAGCCGGCAGCGGGAACGATCGAGTACGAAGACACGGGCGGCGGACGGTCGGTGAGGATGTTCTCACCGTCAGCTTCACCAGGCTTTAGGGACTGTGTGAATGCTTGGCGCCATGTCCTCTCGGGAGAGCGCCGCGCGCAAGCGGACCGTCAGGCGCCGCCGAGTGGTGGCGCTGACGGTACCTATCGCGTTGATAGTCGCGCTCGCGATCTTCGACGGCCAGGACGGCGCAAGAGGCCGCGCGTCGATAGATCCCCGCGCCCGGACCGGGATCCTGGCAACGCGTGTTCGCGGGGCACCTGGCCCGCACGCTCGGGCGAGTAGCACCGGCGGGAGCGGGAACCTGCAACCCGGCTCTGACCCGAGCGTTCTACCTGGCCCGGTTCTGATCGCCGATCGCGACAACAATCGTCTGCTCGAGGTCAGCCCAGATGGGCGGGTGCTGTGGCGCTTTCCGGCCCATGGCGATCTTGCTCGGGGCCAGACGTTCTTATTGCCCGACGATGCGTTCTTCTCACCCGACGGACGTGCGATCGTGGTCACACAGGAGGACGACTTCGCGATCAGCGTGATCGGGCTCGCGCACGACCGGATTGTCTATCGTTACGGCCATCCTGGGGTCCCGGGCTCAGAACCGGGCTATGTGCACAACCCCGACGACGCGTTGTTGATGCCTTCGGGGCTCCTTCTCTCCGCGGACATCAAGAACTGTCGGGTGCTCGTGATTCGCCCGCCCGCTCACCGGCCGGTGCGTCAGCTCGGAGTGACGGGCCTCTGTGAACATGCGCCCGGCGTGTCCTACGGCAGTCCGAACGGGGCGTTCCCGATGGCGAACGGAGATACGGCTATCACCGAGATCAACGGCGACTGGCTGGACGTGATCACCCCTGGAGGAAGACCGGTGCTCGCCACGCACCCGCCGGGGTTCACCTATCCGTCGGACACCAACGAGGTCCGTCCGGGCCTTTTCCTGTCGGCCGACTACACGAACCCGGGGGCGCTCGAGACGTTCACGAGCAGCGGTGCGCTGCGATGGCGCTACGAACCGACCGGCGCGGCGGCGCTCGACCAGCCGTCGTTGGCGTTGCCATTGCCCAATGGGGACATCCTCGCCAACGACGACAAGAACGACCGCGTGATCGTGGTCGATCCGCGCACCAACAAGCTCGTCTGGCAGTACGGGCACACTCACGTTCCGGGCACGGGCGAAGGCTTCTTGAGCAACCCCGACGGGGTGGACCTCGGGCCTCCCCATTCGCTGACTGAGCGGTTCGCCGCCACGCTGCGCGCCCCTTGAGTGCCGGTGTCAGGGCGCTATGGGCGTGAGCTCATAGACAGCATCGACGGTTCCGTGCGAGCTCTGCCCGCCGGCCAGCCAGACGCGTTCGCCGACGAGGACGGCGCCTGTGTCAGACAGCGGCTGTGGCAGCCGCCCGACACGGGTTATGGAGCCGGTTTCAGCGTCAATCGCGGTGATTGCCGAGCTCTGCGTGTGCGACGCCGAGCCTCGGCCGCCGATGACGTAGACGAAGGGACCGAGCGCGATGGCCGCGGCGTGCGTAATCGGCTCGGGTAGGTCACCGAGGCGTTGTACCCGGAGGCTGGCGGGGTTGAAGCTCAGGATCGTCGCGGTAGCGGCTTCATCCTGTGAGCCACCCGCGATCACCAGCCGCCCGCGGCCGGCGCCGACAGCCGCGTAGCGCAACCCATAGGGCAGACGGGCCACGATCCGCGGCCGCGCGCCTGGACGCCAGGCCACGATCGTGTCGAGCGCCTGCTGCCCGTCGTAGCCGCCAACCACATAGGCAGTGCCGTCGATCGTCGCGACAGCGGCGTCGGATGTGGGAGTCGGCAGGCTGCCCGCCTGGGTCATGCGCCCGCTCGCGGGGTCGTAGGAGAGGATGTGACTGTATGAGCTGAACTGTCCTCCGCCGAACACGTAGACACGTCCGTCGAGCAGGGCGCCTTGAGCATCGTGCTGCGCTTCGGGTAGCTGCGCGCCCACGGTAGCGGCGGCGTGTGCGTCGAGCACGCTTACGGTGGCGGTCGAGGTATCGGTGGCGTTCAGACCGCCGAGCAGCGCTGCGCGTCCGTCGCCGAGCGCGACGGCGGCGGCGTCCTTGAGCGCGAACGGCAACGTGAAGGGCAGCCGCCTGACCACGAAGCGCTCTGGTGAGTCCCGGGTCCTCGGGCGCGATATGCGTCTGACGCTCGCGCCGGCCGAGCGCGGATGTGACTGCGAGCCGAGTGAGGTGACCCATGCGAGGAGCGCGAGGACAAGCGCAGCGAACGTGACCGCGGCAATCCTGCGTCGCCGCGCGACGCGGCGGCGTTGGGCTGCACGGCGATCGAGCAGATGTGAGCCTTCGAGCATCGGCACGAGCATAGGCATCGCTGCGCCCACCGGTGTCCCTGCGCGTGGTTTCCATGAGTTTTCTCATCAGCCTGTTAGCACCTCCTTAGCCGCGCTGCGCAGACTCGCTTGGCGGTGGAGCCCACACAATCCCAAACGCGCGAAGCGCCAATTGCCCGATCGGGCATGAGAGGCCTCCTCGCGGGGGGAGCTACGGGTAACGAGCTGCTGACCACCGTTACCGGCACTGTGCTGATCGTGCTGCTGGCCGTGATCGGCATCACGATCATTCGGATCGGGTCGCTGCTGTCGGTACACCTGTTTGTCGGGCTGGTGCTGATCGGACCGCTTGCGTTGAAGCTCGCGAGCACGGGCTATCGCTTCACCCGTTACTACACGGGCAATCCGCGCTATCGCAGCAAGGGCGCCCCACCGCCACCGCTGCGGCTCATCGCCCCTGTCGTTGTGATCTCGACCATCGCAGTGATGGCAAGCGGCGTCGCGCTCCTGATCGGCGGGCCGCGGTCGCACGGGACGTTTCTCCTGATCCACAAGGCGAGCTTCTTTGTGTGGGTCGCTTTCACCTCATTGCACGTGCTCGGCCATCTCCCCGATCTCTGGAACGGGTTGAGCGCCGACTACGGGCCCGCCGCACGGTTGGGCGGCGCGCCCGCGGGTCGAACGGGCCGTGCCCTGTCCCTTGCCGGCGCGCTGATCCTCGGCGTGGTGATCGCGATTCTCTTTCTTCCCGAGTTCGGACCCTGGCTGCACGCACACTTCCACCACCATTGAGAGGCTGTCGATCGCCGGCATGTCATCCTTCTACGCTCACTGTCCCAGGAGATTGCCTGCCGCTCGAGGGACTCATCGAGCGGCGGAAAGGAAGAGATGGAACCGCACATCGACGTGATCACGCTCGCCGTGAGCGATCTCGAGCGCTCGTTCGAGTTCTACCGCGACGGCCTCGGCCTCGACTCGTGCGAGCTGGTCGGTACGGAGTACGCCGGCGACGATCTAACGCCGGCGGGAGCGGCGGGGATGTTCAAGCTCGCGGGCGGGCCGATGCTGATGCTGTACCCGCGGAGCGAGCTCGCGAAGGATGCCGACATCGCACCTGGTCCGACCCAGAGCGGCGAGTTCAGCATCGGCCATGTGGTGCCCAATCGGGCTGATGTCGACGCTCTGCTCGCCCAGGCCGAGGCTGCCGGCGCGACGCTCACCGACCGGCCGCACGATCGTCCGTGGGGCATCTACTCCGGCTACTTCCGCGACCTCGACGGGCACCTTTGGGAGGTCATCTGGGACCCGAGGCTGGCACGCGCGGAGGCATGAGGCCGGCGGCGTTTTGGATTCGCTTAGACTGACGGCGTGACGGACCAGCTAGTCGTCGGTGGGCAACTCGGCAACTACGTCATCGACTCCGTGATCGGACGGGGCGGGATGAGCGTGGTGTATCGGGCCAAGCACTCGCGGCTCGGCATGTCGGTCGCGCTCAAGGTGCTGGCGCCGGAGCTCAGCTCTGACGACACCTTCCGGGAGCGCTTCCTGCGCGAGGCGCAGATGGCGGCTGCGGTCGATCATCCGAACGTGATCCCGATCCACGACATGGGCGTGCACGAGCACTCGCTCTACATCGTCATGCGCTACGTCGCCGGCGGCGACCTGAAGGGGTTGCTCGCCACCTCGGGACTGCTCGAGCCGGAGTTGGCGCTCTCGCTGCTGATGCCGGTTGCGCTGGCGCTCGATGCTGCCCACGCGAGCGGATTGGTCCATCGAGACGTCAAGCCGGCGAACGTTCTGATTCAGCGATCCGTCGGGGGCGACGTCGAGCACGTCTATCTCACCGACTTCGGGATCGCCAAGAGCGCGTCGTTCCTGACCGGGTTGACGGAAACGGGCGGGTTCATCGGCACGCTCGAGTACATGGCTCCGGAGCAGATCGAGGGCCGCGAGGTGAGCCCGCAGACGGACGTGTATGCGCTCGCCGCGACCTTCTATCAGTGCCTCACCGGCCGCGTCCCCTTCCAGCGCCAAATTGCCGAAGGCGTCCGCGCGCCGACCGGAGCGGTCGAGGACATCACCGGGTTCCGCCCCGACCTGCCGAGCGCTCTCGACGAGGTCCTCGCCAAGGCACTCGCACGCAACCCCGACGACCGCTACGTCACATGCGAGCAGTTTCTGACCGCCTGTGAGCATGCGCTCGAGGGGCGAGCGAACGTGGCAGCGGTTTTCGCGGCGCCGGGGACCGCGGCAACCGAGCTCTCGGTCGAGGAGCCCCGGCCCGTCGCCGCCGCTGCGCCCGCGCCCGAACCGGCCGGGTCCGCGCCTGAGCAGGCCGCGGCCGCGGCCGCGCGCGAACCGGCCCACTCGCGCCGGGGGTACGCGGCGCTGCTCGTCGTCATCGCCGTGGCGGCCGTCGCGATCGTGGTGCTGGCGACGCGCTCGGGCTTGAGCGTGCCGGCCGGCACGCCGCTCTCCTCGCCGCTGGCCGAGGTGCCCACCAACCACGTCACCGGATCGGGCAACGTGACGGTCCGTCTGAACGGTGACACGGCGGCGGTGACCGTGACCACGACCGGGCTCGACAACAACGAGCAGCTCGTGCACGCGATGCACATCCACGCCGGCGGAAAAGGCGTCTGCCCGCCGGCGTCGGCGGCGCGGCCTCACAACGGTCATCTGACGATCAGCACGACCGACGGCATCAACTACTACGGCCCGCCGGTCCAGGCGCTGACGACGAGCGGCGATACCAGCGTCGCGAGCATCCTCGCGCTGCCGCGTTTTCTGACCGGCGGCACGCTCGACTACACGCGAACGATCGAGCTCCCGGCCACGGTCGCCAACTACATCCGCGATGACAACGCGGTGATCGTCGTGCACGGCACCGACTACGACGACAGCGGCCTCTACAGCGGCGTGCTCGAACGGAGTGAGCTCGACCACGCCCTGCCGGCCACCGCGACCGCGCCGGCGCTGTGCGGGGCTCTGCGTCCCGCCGAAGTTGCGGCCAACCTGCCAAGCGCGCCGGGGCAGAGCCATACGGTGGCGTTCACCGCGTCACTGGCCAACCTGCCGACGGCGGGCGCTGCGGGTGAGCTGTTCCTCTGTCACGCCCCCGAAGCGACCGGCGCCGTAGCGGAGCAGCGGCGCGAGGCGGCTGCCGCGACGATCCCTCACAGCCAGGCCACGGCCTAGGTTCCTCGGCAGCCCGCGCCCGGACGCTGCTCGATGTCAGCTCAGCCCTCGAACCCCGGCGACCCGCTGGCGCCGCACTCGCTCTCCGCATCGGAGCTGAAAGAGCTGCTGAGCACCGAGCGAGCGGGTGAGGCGTTCCTCGTCTTCCGCGACGAGGACGGGCGACTGCGCTTCTTCTCCGCGCATGGTCGAGGCGAGACGAGCACGATGGGCAGGCGCGCCGAGACGGACCTGTCGATCTCGTGGGATGCCGAGGTCTCCGCGCTGCACGCAGAGCTCCATCACATCGGCGGCGAATGGACGATCGTCGATGACGGGCTCTCGACGAACGGCACCTACGTGGACGGCAAGCGCATCGGCGGGCGACAGCGCCTACGCGACGGAGACCGGATCCGCGTGGGTCAGACCGTGCTCGTCTACCGCGCTGCGCAGATGACCGGCGTGGGAGAGACGGTGGCGGCGGGCTCGCGCCCTGAGTTCCAGCTCACAGACATGCAGCGCCGGGTCCTGGTCGCGCTCTGCCGGCCGTTTCGCGACGGCGGCTTTGAGACCCCCGCCACGAACCAGGAGATCGCCACCGAGCTGTTCCTGAGCGTGGACGCGGTCAAGATGCACCTGCGCACCCTGTTCGGCAAGTTCGAGCTCGGCGAGTTGCCACAGAACCAGAAGCGGGCCAAGCTCGTCGAGTCCGCGCTGCAGTCCGGTGTGATCTCGCGCCGCGAGCTCGTCTGACTCGCTCACGGCGCACGCGGCGGGTAAGGAAACGCCACCCCTAGGGTGTCTTTCCGGGGGCGAAGGGCGAGGCGATGATGGTCTTACAAACCAAGTCGCCCACAGGAGGCATCAAAATGAACACCAAGATCCGCACACTCATCACCACCCTCGCAGCAGCAGCAAGCATCGCCACCGTCGCAATCGCTCCGGCCGTGTCCCAGGCCCAGCCGAACAACGGCCCAGGGATCTCCGGACTCACCCAGGAAGAACTCGAAAAGGGCGGCGCTTCATGTGAACACGCCGGCGATGACTTCTGGGTGTGCACGAAGGACGGTCACGAATGGTATTGCAACCACGAAGGCTGCGGACAGGTGAACATCGTGATCGTGAAAGCCAAACTGGTGCACGTCCTGACCGGCCTGAAGGTCAAGTCCGTGCCGGTCGTACCGGGGCGCCCGGTGGTCGTCGTAAAAACCGTGCCGCGCGCACAGGCAAGCCGGTAGATGCTTCCTCGGCAATCTCGACGGGCACGGAGAGCCCCCGCCGACGCGGGGGCTCTCCGCTTTCGCTCGGACTGGCCTCACGCGGGTGGCACGGGTCGATTCGCTACCCTGCGCGCTGTGAACGTACGCTGGTTTCGCGGGGTGCTCCTCACGGCGCTCGGACTGACGGCGCTGCTCAGCGGCGCGACCGCGGTCGCCGCCGAAGAAGCGGATATGCGCGTGTCGATCGTCGGCCGTGCCTACCAGCCCGCGCAGCTGACGGTCGGGATCGGGCAGACCGTCACGTGGCGAGACGAAAGCTTCGGCCAGCACACGGTGACCTCCGTCGACGGTCAGTTCGACTCCGGTGTGATGAGCACCGGGAGCTCGTTCACGATGACCTTCGCGAAGGCGGGGACATTCAACTACTCGTGCACGATCCACCCGACGATGAAGGGCAGCGTGCTCGTGCTGCCGGTCGCCGCCGGCACGCTCCAGCTCCACCTCTCGACGAGACACCATGCCCACGGCGGGACGCTCCTCGTCCGCGTGCAGGCGGCCCGTGGCGATGCGGGCGTGCTGCTGCAGGCGGCGGGCCCGGCGGGACGCTGGCAGACGACGGCTCGCTCGCGTTTGAGCTCGATTGGCCTCGCGACACTCAGCCTCGCCGGCCCCGCACACAGACGGTTCCGCGTCGTCGTGGAAGCCTCGGACGGGGCGCCGCGTCTGGTCAGCCGAGTCGTGCGCTCTCCTGTCTGAGCTTCACCCGCCGCGCGTGAGCCCCGCGAGCGCGTGCAGGCTGCAGAAGAACAGCGTTGCCCTCACCGACGGCTGGTCGTGGGAGCCGTAGGAGGAGGAGCCGATCGCGAGGCCTCCGTCGCGGACGATCGAGCGGCGTGCCTCGGCGGCGGTCGGTTCGCGCACGACCTGAACGGTGGCCATCATGCCGTGATCCTCGTGGAAGGTGACGTGACAGTGGAACACGAACTTGCCGGTGAAGTCGGTGGGATGGATCAGGATGACCGTGTGGGACTTCGGCGCGAGGGCGACGTTGTCCTGATCGTCGACGTAGGGGATGCCTGCGCCGTTCATGCTGACCACCTGGAAGTCGTTCGTGTGGATGTGGAACGTGTGCCATTCTTCGGTCGAGTTGACGAGCGTCCAGCGCTCCACGGAGCCGAGCTTCATCGTCACGTCCACGCGGTTGGGATCGAAGGACATGCCGTTCAGCAGGAAGTGCGGCGTCCCGGCGCCTTCCGCCATTTCGCTGAAGACGACCGTGCGGTCGCGGTCGACCGGCAGACGGCGCAGGTCGAGGGGGCGGCTGAGTTGGCCCGCGGGCAGGCGCACGTTCGTTCGCCGTCCTGCCGAGTGGAGCGTCAGCACCGTCTGGTTGGGCGTCGGGCCGCCGTCGGCGGCCTTCTCACCGCCCGGAAACTGGGCGAACGGCACGGCCTTGACCGGGTAGCTTCCAGGCGGACCGCCGCGGACGAGGACGTCGCGCCGTGAGCCGGGCGCGATCATCAGGTCGTGGACGTTCCGTGCGCTTCCGAGCGTGTGGCCGTCCTGTGCGAGCAGGACGAAGTGCTGTCGGCGAGGGAGCCGCAGCACGATCACGCGATCGGCGCTGGCGTTGAAGATGCGCCAGCGCTGCAGCTGACCGGGACGGATCTTCGCGGTCGGGTCGCTCTCACCGTTCACGTAGATCCGTGACCCTGCTTCGGTCGCTTCATCGACGGACAGTACGCGCCCATGACGGACCTCGGTGTTGTCGAGCACGATCCACCGCTGCGGCACGTGACGCAGCGCGGGGAGCCGATCGAGGCCTCCCTCCTCGACGATCGCGCCGGCGAGGCCACCGAAGATCTGGCGCTCGACGCTAGGATGAAGGTGCGGGTGATACCAGTAGGAGCCCGCCGGCATGTCCTGCGGGATGTCGTATTCGTAGGTGAACGTCGTGTGCGGTTCGATCCGCAGGAAGATGTTGTCGCTGTTGCCTTCGGGTGAGACGTGGAAGCCGTGCGTGTGCAGGTTGGTGGCTTCGGGAAGGTCGTTCTGGAGGTGCACGACGACGTGGTCGCCGGCGCAGATGACGAGGGTCGGGCCGGGGATGCTGCCGTCGTAGCTCATCGCCTGCACGCGCCGCCCACCCATCATCGCCGGGCCGACGGCCGCGCGGAGGGTGGCGTCCAGGAGGCCGTCGTGACTGACGAGCTCGGGCGGCTCGGGGAAGCCGTCGTGGAGGACGGGAGGAGCCTTCGTATGGCAACCAGAGCGCCCCCCTACGGCGGACCGGTCACCCGCAGAGGAGCCCTGAGCCCAGGCGGCGGCCGCCGCAACCAGCACGATCGCCGTGAGCGACACCCCGCCGAGACGTCCCCACTTTCCCATCGACGCAATCGTAGCGGCGGCCGGCGATCCCGCGTCAGCCCACGCCGTACGACACGGAGCCTGAACGCTGCGCGGGCACTTCGTACCCGGTCGCATCGCAAACGACGGCCCGCCCCCAGCCATCGGGGCGGGCCGGTCGCAGCGTCCGGCCTACTTGACGATCCTGATCACTCGCTCCATGCCGAGGAGGGTGTGCGGCCTGCCGTCCTGCGTCGGCATGAAGCACGCCTGCACATACCAGCCCGGCTTGGCCGTGATGGTTTCCTGCTGAAAGGCCCCCGAGGAGATCGGGCCGGCAAAGCTGGCTTCAGAGCCGGAGGCAAACTTCTGCAAGCCCTTTTCCTGTCCTACGGCCAGTCCCGCCGCGATCCTCGCGGCAGCCTTCGCGCTCTTTGCCCCGATCCCGGCGTCCATGTGCACGAGATAGCCTTCATTTTCAAAGCGCACGAGCTCGCCGACGTGCAAGACCTTGGGACCCTTGAAGCCGAACTCGATGGTCTTCTCAGTCGCTTGCGGGGCGGGAAGCGCTGCAGGCGACGGCGATGCGGCGATCGCAAGACTCTCACGAGGCCACGTCGAGGACTTTTCGCCTTCAGCGTTCAGAGCCACGTACTGGCCAGGCGCCAGATTGGTTTGGACTTCTGTGGCCTTGCCCTTGCCGGCCGCGGCGTCGAACACGATCGAGCCGTACTTGCTCGCGCTGTTCGGATCCCTCGTCGTCTTGTCTCCGTTCAGATAGGCATAGAATTCGGCGAGGCTGACGCCCGGCTTGAGGGCGAACAGCACTACGGACGGTTCCTTGCCACCTGTCGCCGTGCTGGCGATGTTGACGGCGCCGGATTGCAGGGCGCCGCTCACGGCGATCGAGGTGGTGCCGACGGTGGCCGTGATCGTGGGCAGCGTCGCGGCCTGCGCGGCGCCTGCCGTGAAGACTGCTGCCGCGACGGCCGTCAGGGCGGCGGCCTTGGTACCCAAGGCGACCATCCGTCGGGGCGATGCTGAAGTACTACAGCGATCTGGCATTCCTTCTGATCCTTTCTCTCACCCACGGGACGGCCGAAGCACGATCCCCCAATGACTGCTCTGCGACCTCGCTAACGCTCTGCGACCTTCGCTAACCGCCCGTTTCCAAGAACGGCCCGCGATACGTGCTTTCGGGTTCGTCCGGCAAGCGACGGTGACCGTCTCGCGCGGCGAACTATAAGTGTCGCTCCTAATAAATGCTCGCAGACGGGTCCGACGCGCGTAACGGCCATGACGCTCTTCATGAGGAAATACGCGATCGCGATCGCGATCAGCCGGAACGCAAATCGACTGTGGACGCGACTTGGATCTTGTCGTGAAGCTGGTGACGCCCTACCGCGCGAGATCCTCGGGGTGAAAGGTGGCCGTAATCAGAACTCACGAGCAATCCGTCGACGCTTGATATGTATATAAGAATATACGATAGAGCATTACGGTACGTGATAATATGCATTTATGAGGCAGAGGCGCGTTTACTCGCCATACGCACGGGAAGCGGCGCAGCTGCTCGGCGCACAGATCCTCCAGGCTCGGCGCGAGCGACGCTGGTCCGCTCAGCAGCTCGCGGACCGGGCAGGCATCACGCGTGTGACTCTCAACAAGATCGAGCAAGGCGATCTCAGCGTCGGCCTCGGGCTCGCATTCGAGGCAGCAGCGCTGGTTGGCGTTCCTCTGTTCCAGGAAGATCGCGCTCGCCTAAGTGGGGATGTAGATCGCGTCCGAGACCGCCTCGCGCTTCTACCCCAGCGGGTGCGGGTGCCAAAGGAGCCCGTGAAGGATGACTTCTGAGCGCCCCAAGGAGGCATACGTTTGGATCTGGCTACCCGAAGCGTCCGAGCCGGTGATCGCAGGCCGGCTCGAGGAGACCGGCAAGCTGATCAATTTCAACTACGGCCAGAGCTACCTGCGCCGCAAGAACGCGATCCCGCTGTATCTACCAGAGCTGCCCCTCTCCCCCGGCCAAATCTCTCCGCTGTCCGGGTTGTCCATCGCCGGGTGCATAGCCGATGCCGGACCAGACGCCTGGGGGCAGCGAGTGATCATGAACCGAATCCTTGGGGCCGGAGCCTCCGAGGAGGATCCGGCGACGCTCAGCCCATTGACCTACCTGCTTCAGTCTGGCTCAGACCGCATCGGAGCACTCGACTTCCAGACTTCTTCCAGTGACTACTCGAGCCGCCACGCCGGAACGGGGTCGCTCGAAGAGATGATGCAGTCCGCGCAGCGCGTCGAGGAAGGCATTCCACTCTCGCCCACTCTCGACGCGGCACTGCTGCATGGCAGCTCGGTGGGCGGCGCTCGCCCCAAGGCACTGCTCACCGACGGGTCGCGCAACCTGATCGCGAAGTTCTCATCGCTCACTGACCGGTATTCCGTTGTCAAGGGTGAGTACGCCGCGATGGAGCTCGCCCATCGAGTCGGCCTGGATGCAGCTCGAGTCCAGGTAACAGAGGCGCTCGGCAAAGACGTGCTATTGATCGAGCGCTTCGATCGTCCCGCCGTCGGCCAGCGACGTGCGGTCGTGTCGGCGCTGACCATTCTCGAGCTCGACGAGATGCTCGCACGTTACGCGAGCTACGCCGATCTCACGCACATCATTCGCGGGCGATTCACCGATGCTCGCTCAACCCTACGCGAGTTGTTCGGACGGATCACCTTCAATATTCTCGTCGGCAACAGCGACGATCACGCACGCAATCACGCGGCGTTCTGGAACGGCACAGCATTGACGCTCACTCCGGCCTACGACATCTGCCCGCAGCCTCGCAACACCGGAGAGACCACGCAGGCCATGGCCATCGGCCCTGATGGCTTCCGCATGAGCCAGGTCATCTGTTGCCTCGAAGCGGCGTCGACCTACCTACTCTCCGCGTCGGATGCCCGTGACATCGTGGACCACCAGATCGAGGTCATCGAGTCCGAGTGGAGCGAGGTGTGTGATCACGCGCGGATGACCGAGATCGAGCGCAAGTACTTTTGGAAGCGGCAGTTCCTTAACCCGTACGCCATCGAGGGCTACCGACGCCGGCCGTCGTCATCTCTTTGAGGATGCGGCAAGGCGCTCGGTGGCGCGTGGGCGGTCGTCCGGCGGGAACGGTGCGCCGAGGTGCTCGGCGCGCAGCTCGTCCATGAAATCCGCCCACAGCTCGGGGCCGCCGACGACGAGGCGATACGGTTCCGCCCGCCGCCGCTTGCAAATCACAATCACTTTGGAGAAGAGTAAATGGCCGACACCACCTGCCACATGTCGATCTCCCTCGACGGCTTCGTCGCCGGGCCGGATCAAGGCCGCGAAAGCCCGCTCGGCAAGCGGGGCCGCGAGCTTCACGGCTGGCACCTTGGCGACGAGCGCGCGAACGAGGCGGACGCCACCGCCGAGCGCCGTCTGCTGCGCCCCCGCGGCGCCTACGTCATGGGCCGCAACATGTTTGGCCCGATCCGCGGCGAGTGGGACGAGGAGTGGTCGGGCTGGTGGGGACCCGAGCCGCCCTACCACGCGCCCGTGTTCGTCCTAACCCATCACGCTCACGCGCCGATCGAGCTGGAGGGCGGAACGACGTTTCACTTCGTCACCGATGGCTTCGACGCCGCCTACGCCCAGGCCCGCGAGACCGCCGGCGCAGACGGCATCGACATCGCGGGCGGCGCCTCGACCGTCCGCCAAGCGCTGCTGGCGGGCGTCATCGACGAGCTCTGGCTCGACATCGTCCCCGTTCTACTCGGATCCGGCGAGGGGATATTCAACGGCATCGCCGAGTTCGATTTCGAGCCCGCCGAAGTCCTTCATTCCCCACTGGCGACGCACATCTGCTACCACCGGGCGGGATGAGATGGATACACGCAAACCGTGCAGGCACCTGCGCAGTAGCGGGTCTAGTGACCCGCGTGCTTGGCAAAGGGGGTCGCGAAACATCGCTCGGCCGGTCACGCGTCCGCCTGCGAGGCGTGCAGATCGCCGATCGAGGACAGCCGCCAGCGCGGCTCGTTCTCCGCCATCCAGGCGATGAGCGCTTCGCCCTCGGCCGGCATGCGGCCATTGGCCTTGCGGTCAGCACGCCCAGGCACTGGTCGAGAGTGGCGAGATGTCGCCGTGACGCTCGCTTCACGGCTTCCTGCGTGCTAGATGCGGCGGGATCGGCTGCTTCACGGTCGTCCTGAGTTGCATGACTCGCGGCGACTCCCGCGCAGGTTGGCGCGTCCGGGCAGCATTCGACGCGGCTCTCGTGGACGCAAGGACGCCGCGTGGCGCGGCTGCTACCGGAAGCTCACAACCGCCGGCGCCCAGCCGTCGTGCATAGGCGTTTGGTTACGCTTCAGCGCGTGGAGCTGCAGCGGCGCATTGCGGAGGGGGCGGGTGAGTTCCTGCTGTTCGCGCTGACCCCACCGCGCCTGACGACCGGATCGGAGCAAGCGAGTCAGATCGCCGCGAAAACGCTCGAGCGCCTGCGCTCTGTGGGCCTCGACGGCCTCGTGCTCTACGACATTGATGACGAGAGCGACCGCAATCCCGAGGAACGCCCCTTTCCGTTCCTACCCACGATGGACCCAGCCGACTACCTCGCTCGCTATCTCGTCGGCTTGGAAGTGCCGGCCATCGTGTACCGCGCTGTCAGCAAGTATCCAGAGCAAGGTCTTCGCTCGTGGCTCGGCGAACAAGCCCCCACCCAAGCGCTGTCGGTATTCGTAGGCGCGTCCTCTCGTGAGAAGGCGGTAGCAACCTCTCTGTCGCGAGCCTACGAACTCAGGACCGAGGTGCGCCCGGATCTCCTTCTCGGAGGTGTCGCGATCCCAGAGCGGCACACGCGCGGGCGCGGGGAGCACGTCCGTCTGCTGGCGAAGCAGGCGGCAGGTTGCTCGTTCTTCGTCACCCAGATCATCTACGACGTCAATGCCGCGAAGAGCTTGGTCTCCGATTATCACTACGAGTGTGCCGCTCGTGACGTCAAGCCAGCACCGATCGTCTTCACGTTCTCGGTCTGCGGCTCGCTGAAGACACTGGAGTTCGTTCAGTGGCTCGGTGTCGACGTGCCGCATTGGATCGAGAACGAGCTGCGCCACGCGGAGGACACCCTCGACGCGTCCTACGATCAAGCCGTCGCCACGGCCGTCGAGCTCATCGCATTCTGCCGGCGGGTGGGAGTTCCATTCGGGCTCAGCGTCGAGAGCGTCTCGATCCGCCAAGTCGAGATCGAGGCCTCCGTCCGCCTCGCCACCCGGCTACAAGCAGAGCTACGTCGCTAGTCCTACGACCTGATCGTAAGCAGCAGCCGGCGGGCGATCCTCGATCCAGAAGAATGGCCTGCAGGCTTGGTCTTGCGCCAACACTCCCGCGAAAAGCTCCCGCGAAAAGCTCCCGCGAAAAGGTCAGATGAGGGAATGATAGATTGAACCCATCATGACCGACCCAGTCTTTAAGACTCCTGAGTGCGGCCCAATTGAGCTACGTGTCCTTGCGCTCATCGACGAGGCTCGACAGCAACTTCGCTTTCGAGTGGCCGAGCCGAAGCGATGGTCGGGGAGCCTTCGGCGGATGGCATTCGCCCGCGCGGTGCAGGGTTCTAACAGCATCGAGGGCTACAACGCGAGCCTCGACGACGTGCTCGCGGCCGTAGACGACGAGCCCACTCTCAACGCCGACGAAGAGACTCGACTAGCGCTGGCCGGTTATCGCGATGCGATGACCTACGTGCTCCAAATCGCGCAAGACCAGAAGGCCCCTCAGGTTGACGAGGGCCTACTCAAGGCGCTCCATTTCATGATGATCAAGCATGATCTGAGCAAGAATCCAGGTCGCTGGCGACCCGGGGACATATACGTCCGCAACGATGAGACAGGTCAAATCGTCTACGAAGGTCCTGACGCCGACCGTATCCCGGCGTTGATCGACGCCACGATCAACGAGCTTGAGCAGAACCAAGCGCCCGTTCTCGTCAGAGCCGCCGTTGCTCACCTAAACCTAGTGATGGTCCATCCGTACAGCGACGGAAATGGGCGAATGGCAAGGGCATTGCAAACGCTCGTTCTCGCGCGAGAGCAGATCGTCGCGCCAGTGTTTTCAAGCATCGAGGAGTACCTCGGACGAAACACACAGGCTTATTACCACGTTCTCGCCGAGGTCAGTCGTGGCTCGTGGAGCCCCTCGAATAGCAGTCTCTCTTGGGTTCGCTTCTGCCTTACCGCGCATTACCACCAAGCGATGACCCATCTTAGGCGCATCGAGGAGGCGGAGGGCTTGTGGCGCGCCGCATCCGGCCTCGCCGCCGCCAACGGCCTGTCCGAGCGAGCGACAGCTGGCATATATGACGCTGCCTACGGCATTCGGCTACGCAACGCTATGTACAGGAAGCTAGTCGACGAAACCCTTGGCGAAGAGATCTCCGACCTCACGGCGAGTCGGGACCTTAAAGCAATGGTCGATGCCGAGCTACTCGACGCTGTCGGGCAAGGACGAGGTCGATACTACGTCCCCTCCTCGACCGTTGCGGATCTGCGAACGAAAGTCCGCGAAACACGTCCGGCACGTTCGACGGTCGATCCGTTCGATGTCGCTCGGAACGAACTAGAACCGCAACTGCTCTAGCTCGTCCTTCCGATACCCCTGCCGCTACAAACAAAAAACCCCGCATTTGCAGGGCTTTCTGAGATAGCGGGGGAACGATTCGATCCTATTTGCGACCTCTGGCCGCTAGAGCAAATCGCCCCCTCCTGGCCTGGATAGTAGCGCTAACGCCACGAAAAGGAGGCCCGATCGGGGCGCACCGAAGGCAGCGGCACAAGTGCGGGCGGGAAGGCGCTGCTTCTCGTCCAACCCTGTCCGCTATAGGTCAAGTCGGATATTGAAGTCGCTCGCGACGCGACCCGCCCACTCCCGGACCGTAGGGTCGTCAATGGCGTTCGCCCCGCTCAGGTAGTCCCGCGCCTTGGTCATGTCGCCAGCTTCGGCTGCCATTCCGCCGAGGCGTACCTGGGACCACGGCTCGCCGAAGGTGGCAGCCCGTTCGTAGAATGGTTTGGCATCGTCTGGTCGCCCCAGCTGGTCCAGGGTATTGGCGAGATTGAAAGCAATGTGGCCTTCCGTCTCATCGTCGGCCAGCTCCAGGGCGCGTTCGTAGGCCGCGATTGCCTCGTCCGGCCGACCCTGTTCCCGAAGCTCGTTGGCGAAGTTGCTCGCGGACTTCGCGTCTCCCAGCTCGGCGCCACGCTTGTAAGCGTCAGCGGCACCGGGATCACCAAGCTCCTTCAAGATGTTGCCGCGTCGGAACGCCGACTCTCCGGCAAGCTCGAACTCGTCAAACACCGATGCGTCCCTGTAGTAGTCGGCGGCTTCCTCCTTGTCGCCACGGCCATCTGCGATCACCGCGAGGAAGTACGCGGAAAGGGAACCGCCCTTGGGATGCGCAGGGTGTGCTTGACGGAAGAACTGCTCGGCTTCTTCCTCGTTGCCGTCTCTGAGCAGGTAGACGCCAAGGTAGGCCGGTGCGGCTGGGTGGTGACGTTCCGAGGCGCGCCGCAGGGCTGCCAGCCCTGCATTGTCGTCCCCATCTGCAAGACAGAGGGATGCGTAGTTGTAGGCGGCGTTGGGGCTACCCTTCTCGTCCGCCTCGGCGAATGCGAGCTTTGCCCCGGCGGTGTCGCCCGCCTCCAAAGCGTCCAAGCCACGACGGAATGCTTCCCGGCGGGGCAAGAACACCGCAGACTCGTCTTCCTTCGCAAGGCTCCGCTCGTCCAGCATCGGGGACGGCTTCAACTCGTCGTAGCTGGGGAACGTGATCCCGAACCCGCTACGACGCTCCGCAGCCTCCGATACGAAGTGGATCAAATCCTCGGCGAGTCGCATCACTTCAATCGTCTCCTGCACGGTCGGCCTGTGGCCCGTGTGCGCAACCCGGTTGCGGAGCTGGTAGGCGACCCGAAGCCAGTTGTTCAGCGGGTCCGAGCCGCCGAACTGCTTGTCCACCGTGACGCCGAGCTTCTTGGCGAGATGATCCTTTACGAGATTCATGAAGGCGGTTTCCAGGACTTTTTCGATTCGTTCCTCCGACGAGCCCTTGTCAAGCTCGATACCGCGAACCACTCGGTTCACCAGTAGCTCGATAGCCGTGCCGGTCTCAAGCACCGCCTGGGAGTAGAGGCCCATATCAAAGGAGCGTCGCGCTGCAAATGTGAACTCCATCGCGGAGAAGAACGGGAGCCCGAGTCCCGAGCGGTCGGCGATCGCCATTGCGTAGTTGATGACGCCACCATCGTGGTCTGTGTCTCGCGCGCCGCGGCCTTCGTGCAGGAGAAGGTGGAACGCAGCAAGGTTCGGGATTCGTCCACCGCGGACGTTCCTCATGTCGCCTTGGAAGCCGAGAATGACGGGCGGCAGTTGGCGCTCCGTGATCGGCCCAATCCTATGGTCGTCTGCCGCAGCGCCGAGCGCGAGCAGGTTGGTGTTGAGCACGCTGAGCACGGTCGTGAATTGCTCGTGGAGCCATTCGTTCCCAAACTCGGTGCTCTCGCGCGGCACGATGCGAGTAACTTCGACAATACTCCGCGATTCAAGGAACGGAGGCAGATCACCTGGCACCGCGTAGCCGCGCGGGAGTCGGGAGCCTACGGCCTTGATGACGTTCGCAATCGGGGGAGGAACCTCGTTGGTCACCCGGTGAAAGCGCAGCGAGGTGCACGGGTGGACCGCCGGCTCCGGCAGGGGCGGCATCCCGAGAAAGGCTTGGAGGTCGAAGCCAGCCCAGTCGTCCAACGCGGGCTTGCTGAACTCAATCTCATTGAAGCCGTGGCCTTCCGAAATACCAGCGTCGAGCGGCAGGTCCAGGTAGAACGAAAGGAAGACGAGTGGAGACTGGCCCACGAGGCCGAAGCCAGAGTCGGCCTCTTCGTGTTCCGGTGCGGGATCAGGGGCTTGTTTGCATTTGCGGCGGAACAGGCTCATATTCCGGCTAAGTCTGCAAGGCGCCTGCGGGAGCCGTACATTTGCGACCTCTGGCCGCTAGAGCAAATCGCCCCCTCCTGGCCCGGAGAGTAGCACCAGCGCGACGGGGCTTAAGCAGGGCGCCAGACCCGAGACCTTTAGTCTTGGCTGGGGTTCTCGGCAAGCGGAACGTCAGTAGTGCGCTCGCCCGGAACTCCCGCCTCGGGCAACGGCTGTGTGCCCTCCCCGCGAAGTCCACCCCCGGCGACGACGGTCTGCGTGTTCTCGCCAGCGACGCCGCCGACTCTCTGCGTGACGCTCGTCCCCTCTCCTGCGATGGGCTGGTTTCCAGCCGACATAATTGGCGAGGTCGAGCCCTCGCCAGCGATAGGCACGTCTCCCGCCGAAGGGCCAGGCATCTGTGCTCCGTCGGCCCCGGGGCTGCTGTCCTCGCTCATCCTGCCTAGTCTAGACGACGCTACCGACGGCGGTGACGAGAAGCCCGACAACCAGCAGACCAAAGCCGAGCCCAACGCACACGAAAGTCTTGGTCGTTGCGCGCGCCTTCTCGTCGTTGACTGCGCGGGCAGCCAGGAAGATGTCTCGTCGGCCAGCGGCGATGTGGGCGATAGCCTCGGACGGATCGCGCTTGAGGGCGTTCGGTGTCGTGCGGGACTGCACAGTTGCTACGTCGATCCCGCGATAGAGCTTCGGCGATAGCGCTCTGAACGCGATGACGACCGCTGCAAGAAGGAAGCACGCGGCAAGCCCGATGCACGCTCCCAAGGCAATCAGGAAGCCACGCGGTAGGTGGCCTGTCGCCAGAACCGAACCTCCCAGACCGCCACTGATCGTGATCGATACCCCAGAGAAGACGGCAAGCTGCGTCAGCTTGCCGTCGATCGTCCTCATGCGGTCGTCCTCCTCGGACAGGTCGTGCGTGCACGCCTCAAGCGTCGCCCGGACCGTCTCGGGGTTGTACTCACCGCCTGTTGGCTCGCTCACTCGTTCAGTTTATCCGCCGAGAAGAGTAGGACTGTGATCGACCTACCATGAACAGCTATGGCCAAACGACCGACCTTCACGCCGGACCAGCTCCAGATCGGTGGGAATCATCTGCTTTACGACGTGCAGATGCTATGCAACACGGCCGCCCTTCTCGAAGAGGACAGTCGCTGGAACTGGGGCTGGAAGGACAAGACGCAGTACATGGCTGTGGTGGAGTCGTTTCTCGTACACACTCGCTCGCTCATGTACTTCCTCTGCCCACCGAAGGGCTACAAACAGAGCAAGCTCAAGGAGCGGGAGTTGTTTGCGGTCGATTTCTGCCGATCGGGGTGGACTGCCAAGCCGTGGAGCGGGTTTGGTGCGGAGCGTGATGCGATCAGCGCGGACCTCATGCACCTGAGCATCGACCGACTGGAGGTCGGCCGCAACTGGGAGTACACGCGCCTGCTGAGCCATCTCAAGGCAATGCTGATCGGCTTCCTTGACGACGCCGACGAGCGCCTATCAGCACACATAAAGGGTGAGATTCGTGCAGCCCTCAACGGGAAACGGGTTGCGGTTGCCGACACGGCCACCCGGCTCGTGATCACACCGTCACTACCAGGCGGATCGGTCCCGACCACCTCGATGATTGCGCACGAAACGCTGAGGCCCATTGGGGCCCAAACAGACCACAGAAACGAGCCTACTGCGCAGTAGCAATCCCCGAAGTAACTACTTCCCGAAGTCGTCGAACGTTTTGTTCAGCTTCTTGAGCGCCTCGTCCACTGGCTGTAGGTCCCGGTCAAACTGGGACCCGTCCACCACGATGGTGTGCCCTTCGGGACATTGCAATGTGGGACTGCGCCGAAGTTCCCTGACCGTCGTCTTCACGACCCGTCCGCACTCGCAGGGAACCTCGATCTCAGCACCATCGATGAGATCGTCCATCATCAGGCCAGAACGTTGATGGTGGCGTTGATGGACCCGCTCCCGCCGTTCAGGTCGAGAGCGAGATTCCAGTGCCCGGTGCTCGGGATGACGACGCGGGCTGGCGACTGGACCGCCCAACCGCCGTACTCGTAGAAGTTGACGCCCCGCTTGTAGAGCGAATAGTTAGTGTCATCGAGGAGGCGAACGGCGGCCTGATTGTCGAGGCCGACCTCCACCACCGCGCCTCGGCTCTGCTGGCCCAGGTTGAAATACAGGTGCTCCGGCATGGCTGGTACTCCTTGTAGTCGGTAATTGCTTGAGCTGTCGGGCCTTCGTGGCGATCCAACGCCCAGATACCACCCTGGGCTGCCACTTCGGCACCGCGCACACGACTATCAGTCAGAGAGGACGGAAAAAAACCCCGCCGAGAGGAAGGTGGTAAGGCTCCCGCTCGACGGGGCAAGCTCATGCAACCCGACGGCGCGTAGTTGTATAGCAACGGGCCGACGTTAGCCTGCCGTGTCCTCGCCGGGCGCGTCCAGCCGGCACGGCGCCAAGCTATGACGAGCGCCCGGCCCAGCGCGCAAGAGTTCCGCCGCAGGCTCTGCTCTGATCGCTGGCAAGCCAAAAAACCGATTCGGCCGGACGGGTGTTGGCTCACCCGCCCGGCCTGTAGCACCGAAGTCACGACCTTCGATGCCATACCTACCGTAGGGCTGCCTGCGGATGATCCGGTGTGCTTGCTGGCGCGTTTTCGGTGCCCGAAAGGAGGCCGAATGAGCGCAACGTCTGTCGAGCCCGCCACAACGCGAGCCGGCCTGCCCGAGCACTTCGCCCCGCACTTGCTCGATGCTCCGGGTACACGCTCGACCATGAGCCCGGCTGTGCTGCTCCTCTACGGCGAGGAGCACGTGAACCTGGCGCTAGCCGACGAGCTGGCACTTGATGGCTACGAGGTCCACCGCGCCAGCGACCCCACGAGGCTGCGAGCGGCGTGCGACGCTTGCGAGGTCGACCTCGTGATCTTCGGGCGAGCTACGCGCCGGGGTGCAGGGCTCGACGTGCTCCGCCAACTGCGAGCGGGGGCGTTCGCCCCGGAGGTCAAGCCCGGTCTACGCGCGCTATGGATGAGCCCGAACGGCGAGCTGGGCGACGTGCTGCGCGGGTTCGAGGCCGGAGCCGACGACGTGCTCCGCGCCCCCTTCGCCTACACCGAGCTTCGCGCCCGTGTGCGAGCGCTCGTGCGTCGTGATCCGGCGGACATAGCCGGCATGATCGAGTATCGGGAGCTTCGGATCGACACCGCAGCGCACGAGGTCACGATCGGCACGACGCCCGTCGGTCTGCGCCGCCTGGAGTACGCGCTGCTGGTGCATCTCGCGCGCGACCCTGCCCGCGTCTACACCAAGGACGAGCTGATGCGCGACGTGTGGGGCTTTCGCTCCCCCGGCACAACGAGGACCCTGGACTCTCACGCGTCGCGGCTGCGACGCGCCCTCGCTCGTGCGGGCGCCGAGGGCTGGGTGCGCGCGACGCGCGGCGTCGGCTACCGCCTTGCCCCCGACCCCTTGCGTCCCCGGCCGGCGACCCTCAACGTGGCATGACCGTGGCGTCCCGGTGTCAGCTTCGTGCACCGCGCCCCTACACCCCCGGATGCGCCGTATAGATGCCAAGCATCCATTCAGCCATTTGGCCTCGGCGCGGGGATTGCAGCCCCGCCCGAGACCGTGACACAGGAGAGTGACCTCCCATGCTCGACCAACGTAGCTCACTGGAATCCGAAGCGCACGCCTGCCTTGACCATGCCGTCCTTCGGCTGATCCTCGACACCAACAGGCCGCTCTCAGAAACCGAGATCGCCCGCGCGATCGACGTACCCGGCCACGTCCCCGACAGCCTCAAGCGCCTGCGCAGGGCCGGCCTCATCCACCGCTGGAACGACCTGGCGACACCCTCACACCCCGCCGTCCGCTTGCACGCGATCACGCAGAGCAACCGCGAAGACCCCGCCGGCACCGAGGATTGCCGCCACGAGAGCGCCGTCCTCGAAACCCTGCTGCGAAGCGCCAACGACGGTGCGCGGCCACTGTCCAAGGAGCAGCTTCACGACGCGCTCAACGCCAGGAAGCGCAAGCAGCAAACAAGGATCAACACCGCGCTGGACCGTCTGGACGCCGCCGGGCTCATCGAACGCCGCGGCGGCCAGTCCATCGCCTCAGAAGTCGCCATGCACTTCAACCACCTGATGGCGCCCTGACGGGCGTCAGAGACCAGGGTGCGACATGACGCCAAGTGTGAGCACACGAACGCCCGCAGCGCGAGCACACGGCCCGAGGGGCGAGCTGCGTCGGTTTGAGCCCGTCTCCGATGCCCTCGTGCTCGCCGCGACCGAGCGAGCCGAACGCCACCATCGCGGACCCGCCGACGGCGTGACGCTCGCCGAGGTCATCGAACACCTGGGCTTCGCCCGTGTCGGCTGGACCACCCGCAGCCTGCGCCCACAGATCGACGCCTTCCTCGCGGCCGGCGCACTCGTGCCGTTCCGTCGCTTCGGCATCGACTTCCTGAAGATGAGCACCAACGGCAGACGGCGACTCGCGCAGACACGCCGCGCTGGCGGGATCGCCCTGCCGGAGTCTCCGCAGCACCGGGCGTGGCGGCACGCGCGCCAGCAGGCCACCGAGCAAATCGGGGAGATGCGCCAGCTCTTTCGGGAAACGCTCGATGAAGCCGACAGGCTGCTCAGCAGCGAGCAAACCAGCTCCGATGCGTGGTACGCCCTCACGCCCCGCCTTCATACGGTCTGTCGCCAGCTGGGGTCGGTCACTTACTGCCTGCGGGAGTGGCCCGAGCCTCACGACGCCCACGCCGACCACGACAGCTTCACCACGCGCGGCGACCACCGTATCAGCCGCCGTATCGTCGGCTTCTGGAACGACGCACACCAGTTGGACGCGCTCTACCCCAGGCAGCCAGCGCAGGGATAGATTTGCATTCTTCGGCTCGCGCCCGCCAGCGGCAAGTCCTCCGCACCGCTAATGCCCCCCGAACTCGATGGGCGGATATGGCGCGGCGTACTTGTTGCCTTCGGCGTCGGATACCGCGACGTGCGTTGGTTGCACTTCGGCCGCTTCGTTGATCTTGAACTCGTCCGTGTAGGCGTTGAAGCTCTCGCCGTCGTGGAGCATCATGGGTAGGTCGTCCGCGAACATATGCGGCCTAATAGCCGAGCCATCAAAGCCGCGGAAGTAGAGCCCTCGCAATTCAACCGGCCGATGCCCGCGGTTCACGGCGCGCACATGGATCATCGGCTCTCCTCCGTCTCCGGGCTCATTGCGCCAACAGCCGACCTCGATATGGCGTCGTTCTTGCCGCGCTGCGCGTCGCTCGGCGTGGATCGCAACCGCGAGACTGAGCGCGGCAATGACCAAGGCGACAATCGACAGCACCACGGGAATAGTCAATCAGCAGACGCCGTGGCCCCCGTGAGGCGGCAGATAGACGGTGCGAAACTGCTCCCACTCGTCGTCGGTCAGCAGGATGTGCGACTGACGGCGAAGCCTAAGCGGATCGAGTCCGACATCTTCGAGCGTAGGCGAGTCGTTGAGGCGCGGGAGAACCAGTCGTGGTCGCACATACATGAACCACGGCCAGCGCTCGGAATGAGCGGGGTCATCGGGGCGCGCGTGAACGTCGCTGGACTCGACTTCGACGACGGCCGGGAACCGGCCGTGCGTTGCTGCGTAGTAGACGAGCAAGTCACCTCGGCGGATCGAGCGTGGATGCTTCGGGAACCAAACTTCTTTCAGTAGACCCTCGCGCTCGCCAAGCCATTCCTCTATGAGCGGGTGGTCTACCGAGCCGACGGTCTTGATCCAGGTCCAAGGGCCGGTGTTCGTGCGATCGTATGCCACTTGTGCCTCCAACAAAAAACTTAGTAAAATGCCTTTGCTCAGATTATGGCTTGTTAGCACGGGACTAGCACCAACCAGTATATTATGTTCTGCTCTTTACTGGACCGGAGGGACGGAGATAAGAAGGACCGCCAGCGTGCGCGATACCTTGCAGAGCGACGCGAGGCTGCGCAAGCCGGTCAGCTGGGAACTACCGACGCACACAGCGACCGTCCCGCGACGCGCTAAGGCCAGGCGGGCTCCTTGAGCGCGGGACGGGACGGCTGATCCAGCGCCCCCGAGTTCAGCAAGGGCGCCGACACGGCGGACGCTAGCTTTGCCCGAGTAGCGGCAGCGGCCGGTTAGCTTGAGTCCAGTTCGTCTACGAGCAGCGAGTGGGGTATAACGTAGTCGTGCTGGCAGCCGTCATAGACGACCCTACCTACCGCGAGCTGGCCGAGCAGGCCCTGCGCAGTGCTTGCGATGCTGTGGATATCGAGCTGGCGGGCGTGGAGTTCGGCGAGCGGGATCGCCAGGCCGTCTACTCGTGGTTGTGTTTCGTCGTGGACCCGGAGTCGGACGACCACGCCGCGTGGAACACGATGAGCACGGCGAGTGACCATTTTGCTCTCATCGACCCGAACGGGATTCTGCGCGAGGCAGGCTCGCGGCTCGTCGCGTGCGTGTACAAGGTTGAGGTGGCTAGCGAGGCGTCGCTCACTGTGCGCGGTGACGAGGGACTGCCGCGCTTGATCTCGCCCTGGGCGGAAAATCTGGCCGTGGCACGTGTGGGCTTCACCTACCGTCCGGCGTAGATTTCGCCGTAGACAGACCAAGTCCCAACCGTAGGCGGCAAGTCGAAAGGCCGGCCGATGCATATGTAGCACTGTCATCCTGCCCAGAACAACGCCTCGCTCGCGGGAACACCCGACCTGAGCTGTGAGAAGCAGCGCAGGCAGCCTTGCTGTTCGTCAAGGAAACCATCGATAACGTCCTTGTCATCAAGCAGCAAATGCACGGCTGACCCCAGTGCCATGTAGGCCAGCGTGGTGGAGAACCCCGCGACTTCATCAATATTGCCTGTAACAGGCGGACCACCATGCATGAGTGCATTGCGAGTGCGACGAAGTCGGGCGTTGCGCTTATCGAACGTTTCTCCTAGCTCATCCAACCATTTCTTAGCGGCAGATTGGTCGGCGATACGCTGTTTAAGTTCATAAAGCCGTACCCGCGCCTCGGACTCGTCGGGGGCGATATCGATGAGCTCGTCAATACGCTCAAGCACCGTCTTTAGATTGATCGCCGGCAGATGGACCGCGACACTGTAAGGGGGCCGCCGGGTATCTGTCTCGATGACGGCCGTTAGGGAATGTTTGCCTCGCATGTCTGAGTTGAGCTGCCGGTAGCTTGTCTGGACCGAACGGCGAACCTGTTGATAGATCCAGGCCGGGCGCATGAACTCGGTAACGAAGCGTGCCGGTCGTGCTATTCCTGCCCAGCCGCAGACTTGCTCGACGACTCGATCACATAGGACAAGTCGCGCTGGATTGTCGTTTGCGACCGCCTGCCGTAGCCACACGAGAAGCCGTCCGGCAATGTGTAGCTCGGGCGTGCGCAGCGGTAGGTGCCGTCCAAGTGCGTCGGCGTGCCGCGCGAGTTCTACCGCCGTCTCATCGAATGCAAGCTGGTCTCTAGCCTTGTCGAGGTTGACCATTGACGCACTAGTGCTCGATACGTGCTCGACGACGTAGTGGCTGTCGCTAAGCAGCCAGATGTCGTGGTTATCTGCTGCCAGTGCCCCGAACGCAACAATGAACTCCGCTGTTTCGCGCGCCGTTGCGAGCAACCGGGTCGGCGGCATCGCGTCGAGCTCTATACGCAGAAAAACGCGCGGGTCGCCGTAGACCTCGTATTTGGCAAGTACGGCCGTCTCTGGATCACTCGCGTCGAGCCACAGCGCCAATGAGCCGGTCGGGTCTTTGCCGAGTTCGTCAGGTATCCGGTCATCGTTTGGCGCCTGGTGAATCGTCGATCTGAGAAAGTCGTGGGCATAAAGGGTCACGGCTGGACCCAGGGGAAGAACCCACGGGTGATGGAGGCGCGCTTGTAGATACTCAAGCCATACGACTCCCCCGGCGGAGCGCGCTCGTTCACTGAGCAGCTTTTCAGCGAGTTCCAGACGATCCGCCGCACTGGCCCCGGCCCGCGCGACAGCGACATCGGCGGGCGCCTCACCCCGGAGCGCGGCTATCTCCCATGCATTATCGGAGAGGACGCCATCAACTCGCTTGAGGAACTCAACGCCATCATGCCCGTGCAGGTCGGCGAGATCGCGAAGTGCACCGACTCCGTCCTCGGCTCGCGGAGGGTCGCTGGACGCCCAGGCCCCAATCCGCCGAAAGCTCGAGACCAGAAGCTCCGGGCGCAGGGCCACGGTGCGAGTCGCCGTGCTGATACGTCGCAGCCGGCGGCGCAATGCGTCATCTGGTGCCGCATCTGCGCCATCGAAGTGACTGCGGAGCGTGCGCAAGTCCTGCGCGTACCCAGCGAGCTCCTCTTGAAGGGGGGGATCGGCCAAAGACCTAACCATCTGGAGTCCCTCCCGGACATCGTCGAGAAGAGTCTTCCAGTGTTGCGGCCGAGCGTGACGCCACTGACGATCGTCGGCCAGCCATGCATCCAGCTCATCGAGCGTAGGACCGAGTCGGAGCGCTGACGGTCGCTGACCATGTCGGCTACGTCGCAGGACGGCGCGGAGCGTCTCGACGCGGTGCTGCTCGTTGTCGGTGTCGGGGCTACTCATATGCTGCGCGGCTGTCGGAACTTCCGGCTCGTGCAGAGGACAGAGCACGTTCCGCATGAGCCAGCGCTGAAGCGCTGGCTGCTAACCGGGCCTGACGTTTACCAGCCTGCCGTCCTCTAGTCGCACGAGGGCTGACTGCGGTCCGAGTACTTGCTCGACTCGGCCGCCGAGCCCCGTCCCTGGGTCGATGACGTGAGCTCCTATGAACACTGGTGTTGTGCCGCCGCTGATTCCTCGCCATGCATCCTCGGCGGCTTGTGCGTTTGGTGTCGCATCTGGCCCAGCGGATGCCTTCATCCCTGCACGCATAGCGGACGAAATCTTCTCTGCTACCGCCTCGATCCCATCGCGCGTGGTTGCTGCAAGTCGGTCGGCCAGGGGTGGCGAGCGCTGTGCGATGTAGTGGTGATCGACTTCGTGCCAGACCGGGAGAATGATCTTTGCCCGGGAATCCACCTCCCGGGCGACTAGTCCAGCAAGCTCGCGCTGGGGCCACTCCTTCTCAAAGAATGAGGGGCTGAGCACGACGGCACCGAAACGACTCTGTGCAAGCGCTGTATCGATGTGGCGGCTCAGACTGTCGCCGACGGTCAGCGCGAGTTCATCGAGCCAGACGGTCCACCCTCGCTGGGTGATCGCGTCGGAGAGCGGTCGAGCGACGGTCCCTTTGTCCTCGCCAGCGTGGCAGATGAACAAGTCGGAAGACATGATCGAGTCGGGCGTGGGTGGCGGTGCGCTCAACGCGCGGCTCTCCGAGCGATACAAGGCCGCGTCCGCGCGACCGCTGGCGGTGACCCGCCAGTCATGCATCATCTGAATCCATTGCCCGTCCCACACTGGCGGCTCGCGCACACCCCCGTTGACCATACCGTGGGCGATCAGTCCTTCGCCGAGCAACTGCTGCATCCGTTGAGCTATCCAGTCGATCGAGTCCTCGCGCACGATGCCCTCATCGACGCACGCCCGGAAGATGTCGTAGCTCCGCGAAAGCTCGATGCGTCGCTCGGCGTCATGTTCGAGGCGATCCATGACATCGAGAACCTCTGAGGTTGTTGGCATCCGTCCCGAGGACATCAGCATCAGATCGTAGTCGTCTCCGAACATCGGCCGACGGACGGCTTGCGTCCCTATAGCCCGAGTCCGGTCTGCCGAATAGTCCTTGAAAGGGGACGTGATCGCGTATGCGCTGGAACAGCCGTCGCTCCGGTACGGGGCCGTCGTCGGCGACGGCTTCCCTGCCCCTGGATGAAATTGGTTGTCGCGCTGAGGCGCCAGCCCGCATTAACGGGGTGATGGCCTCTCCTGCGCAATCCGCCGTGATCCCCCGGCCCGCCGGACTCCCGCTCGTGCGGCGCGGCCATGCACGCTGGCTCGTGCGTGCTCCCGGCCAGCGTGGGGCGCTGTCCCCGGAGGAGGCTGCGCACGCCTTGAAGGCCAAGCGCACTGAGCTTCGCAAGCGCCTTGACTGGCGGCGCGACGTGGCGGGGATGCCCGCCCATGTGCGCGACGAGATCGTGGACGAGGCGATCGGCTTGGTCGTGATGTCCAGCAAGCCGATCCGTAGCGAGGAGCACCTACAGGGCGCGTTCTGGGCCTCGATCGGCTATCTGCTGGTCGAGTATCGCTCCGGTCGCCGTGACCTGCACGTCGGCTCCCGCCGCCGCGTGGACTTCGAGCCCGTCGCTGAAGTGCTCAGCGACGACAGCGAGCCCTTCGACTTGGTTGCGGCGCGTGAGCGGATCGCCACGGCCGCTGACCTCATGGCGCAGCTCGACCCGTTCGAGCAGCGGGTAGTCGCGGTGATGGCTACGCACAACCTCGGCGTCAAGCGCGCCGCGAAGGCGATGGGGGAGCCGATCAATACCGTGCTCGCCGCGTCGCGTAGCGCGCAGCGCAAGCTCGATCAGGTCGCGGCAATCACGGCTGCCGGGCGTTTGTGCGACTACCGCGAGCAGGCGATCCACGCGCACGCTCACGGGACCGCAGAGGCCGAGCAAGAGAAGATCGCACGGGCGCACCTCGCCGCATGTGCTGGCTGTCGCTCCTCCTATACCACCCTCTTGCGGGAGATGAGCGGCCGGGAGTTCCAGCGCGCCGCGAGCGCGGCCTTCCTGCCGCCGCCGATGCTCGCCGCCCACCTACACGGCCGCTGGATCGAGCGACTGATCTCGCTGCTCTCAACGGGTCGCGCGCCGAGCGGAACCGCGACGGCCGAGCGCACGGCCGGGGTGCTCGGTGGCGGCGGGCTGGTCAAGGCAGCCGCCGCGACCTCCGCCATTGTGATCGCGGGTGCCGGCGTGGGCGCAAGAGTTGTCCACTCCCTTGAAGCGCCCGCGCCCGTCCACCGCCATCACAAGATCGCGGCGCACCCGGCCCCGAGCACATCCGCAGCGGGTATCGCGCCGACGACAGTTGCCGGCGGACTGACCTCCACGCGGACGCCGACCACTCCGCACGCCGCGACCGCGGCCCGTGCCAAGCACCATTCGACACCACCACCGAGCCACGACCTCGAATATCTCGCGCTCGGTGGAAGCACGGGCGTGACGGGGTTCCCGTGATGTGATCCGGGTGGTGTGCGTGTTCGTCATGTCCCTTTGATGGGATGAGAGGATGGACACGATCATGAAGCGACGTAGGCATACGCCGGAGCAGGCCGTTCGGAAGGTCCGTGAGGGCGAGCGGTTGTTGAATGAGGGGCAGGATCTGGCGGAGGTGTTGCGCCATCTCGAGGTCACGGAGTCGACGTTCAACCGTTGGCGGACCCAGTACGGTGGGATGAGGGCCGATGAGGCCAAGCGCTTGAAGCAGCTCGAGGGCGAGAACCAGCGATTGAAGAAGCTTGTCGCTGAGCAGGCGCTGGATATCGACATGCTCAAGGAGTTGGCGTCGGGAAACTTCTGACCCCGGAACGCAGACGCCGCGCCGTTCATCGGTTGCAGGCGCGTTTCGGGGTTTCAGAGCGCCGTGCGTGCCGTCTCGCCGGCCAGCACCGCTCAACGCAGCGCAAACCCCCACCGGTTCCCCGCCCGGCGGACGAGAGGCTTGCTCGCCGGTTGCGAGAGATCGCGGGGGAGCATCCCCGGTGGGGTTGGAAGACAGCGCACCAGATCCTGCTCAGGGAAGGCTGGACCCTGAACCGCAAGCGAACACGACGCATCTGGCGCCGGGAGGGCCTGATACGGCCCGTCAAGAGCCGCAAGCGTCGTCGGCTGCCCGGTGGGCAGAAACAACGCCTCAGGGCCACGAGAGCGAACGAGGTGTGGGCTGTCGACTTCCAGTTCGATGAGACCTCCGACAGGCGCAGGATCAAGCTCTGCAACATCGTCGATGAGTACACCCGCGAGGCACTCGCGATCCGCGTCGGCAGATCCTGCACCGCGGATGACGTCGTCGACGTCATCGCCCGGCTCGTCAGCGAGCGCGGCGCACCCACCTACCTGCGCTCTGATAACGGCCCGGAGTTCATCGCGTGGGCATTACGGGACTACTGCCGGATGGCGCTGATGGCCACAAGCTACATCGAGCCAGGCTCGCCGTGGGAGAATCCGTTTGTCGAGTCGTTCAACGGCAGGCTCAGAGACGAGCTCCTGAACATCGAGGAGTTCGGCTCGATCACCGAGGCAAAGATCCTGATCGAGGACTGGCGCAACGAGTACAACACCTACAGACCACATTCAGCACTACACGGACTCACCCCCACCCAATACGCAGCCATCGAGACAGAGAACAACCAAAACCAACCAGAACACGCATAACCCCTGGACTCACCACCGGGGCCCCGTCAGGCGGAGGCACGGCCCCACAAAAGCCTGTGGCAGTAACAGCGAACACCCACCCCTCCGGGTATGTCGAAGAATCGGCGCCACCGTCACGTACCGGCGGTGGGAGCAACCTGAACTATCTAGGCAAATGAGCGCAAGCCGCACTGGAAAGGAATCCAAACAAATGACTCTCAAACCCACCCGTAGCCGCGCTTTCCTATATGCGGTCGCGCTCATATTCACCCTTGCGCTAGCCGCACCGTGTATCGAGTCTCAGGCTGCGCTCGCATCAGTCGCCCGCGATGCTCAGCCGGCGAGCGAACCTGTCCCCTCCGGGCACCCCGGTTACTGGGCGCAAACCTCTTGCTCCGAAGGCAACGAAATCGCCTACACGGAAGGATGGCGGACCGAATCGACTGGCGGATACCCCACCATGTACGGGTCCATCGACACATGCCTAGAGCTAGGTGGTGCGATGGAAATGCGAGACGAAGGCTACCGCGACTCAACCCCTGAAAGCGGGCCTATGTTCATCTACGAAACGCCGCCGGTTTCCTACATCGCCGGTGGTGTACTGAAGGTTCGTCTGAAAGCTCCACACGGCAAGGTCTACATCGCTACACCACAAGACAAACTCGATGTGCAAGACGAACTACTGAACTGCAGCACCCTATGCCCGAGCACCGAAGAACGAACCATCAACATCACCCATACCGGCGGCTGGGAGCTATTCGCGGGCGTGATGTGTCTCCCCGAACCTGAAGCCAGCGCTTGCCCAAACGGCGGCGACGCCGAACTGGCGATCAAGAGCGCCACGATCATGCTCAAGAACGAATCGACGCCGACCGCAAGCGGATTCGCCGGCAGCCTCGCGGGCAGCGCTCCTGTGAGCGGCAGCGCAAGCCTCACGTTCAACGCGCAAGACACGCAGGGTCCGGGCGTCTACCGCGTCGTCGCCCAGATCGACGAACAGACTGTGTGGTCCGGTACGCCCAACCTCAACGAAGGCAAGTGCATCGCCAACGGCACCTATTACAAAGCACTGAACTTCCGTTGGCGTCAGCCCTGCCCGCAGGAAACGGGCGTCAGCCTCGAAGTCCCCACATCCAGCATCGTCAACGGTCAACATCAGCTGGCCGTCGATGTCGAAGACGCCGCCGGCCATGTAAGCACCGTCTACCAAAAGACGATCACGGTGGAAAACCAGCTCGCCTCGACTACCGGCCCACCCACGACATCCAGCGTACCCTCCGCCGCCACAGTGCCCCCGGAAAGAGGTCCTTGCAACGGCAGCCCGTGTGATGAAGCCGCGAAGCTCACGACGACCGCACACGAGCCCAGCACGCTCACGCGGGCTCTCGGCCACTCGGCGATCACGCTCGCAGGACGCTTGACCACGCCAACGGGCACTCCGGTCAAAGGCGCGCAGGTGCAGCTTTTCGTACAGGTGACGGGCTCTGCATCTATGGTCCATATCGCGACCGCTACGACTGAGTCGGATGGCAACTGGACACTCAAGGCCCCAGCAGGACCATCGCGGCTACTACAGGTCGCGTTCTACTCGCACACCCTTGACACCATTCCGGCATCGACCCTCGACTTTCACGAGAACGTCCAAGGCACGGTGTCAATGCACGCACCACGCCGAGCCCGGCTCGGCCGGACGGTCGTGTTCACCGGCCAGATCGCAGGTGGCTATGTACCCGCTGGCGGCGAGTCCGTGCAGATCGAGATCTTCTACGGCGGACGGTGGCGCACCATCGAAGTGCTGCCGACAAACAGCAAAGGCCGCTGGACCTACAAGTACGTGTTCTCGCTCGGGGTCGGTGCGTCCTACCTCTTTAGGGCAGCAACGGTCCCCAAACGCCGGCTACCCGTTCCTCAGCACCCACAGCAAGCCGGTACGAGTGACCGTTCAGCGCTGACGCTGCGTGCTCGTACTGGCACGCAGCCGGGATTCAGACTTACGCCCGCCGTCACAACGGTGGGCGTAAGTGTTTAACACCACGGCTCGCGGCATTCGTTGTCTCTCCGACGGCCGTGCTCGCATTAACAATCATGGACCCGTTTTCTGAGAGCGAGTGGTTTGACGATGACCCTCCGGCCGATTCACTGTCGAGCGCTTCACCGTTGAGCGTAGGAGAGTCGGCGAACCCGCCGGCACCTTCGGCACCCGCGCCTGCGGTGACCATTGCAGACTGGCTGGCGGCCCGATGGCTGGTGTGCTTGGCAGGGGTGCTGATCGTGCTCTTGCTCGCCGTGGTCGTCGTCGAGCTGAGCTATCCCCATCCACGACCACAAGCCCACGCTTTACACGCGCGCACCATCACTACGCAGGACCCAAGCGTCGGCATCGAAGCAGGCACACTACATATGTGGTTCCGCCTAGTTCTGGAGCGCCGCCCACTGTCGTAAAGCGGCCCAGTCAGCCGGTCAGGCGTCCCAGTGGAGCACGACCCGTCGGTTCCGAACGTCCCGTCCCACCTGGACAGGTCGGTAATACGGAACAGTTCGCTTATCTAGGTCGTTAGGGGTCTTGAGATGAGTCCGGCTTGGTCTGAGTCTGTGGTCGCTCTAGTGACGGGTCGCCTTACCCTTCTCGCTGATCCTACCCGTGTGCAACTGCTGGTGCTGCTCGAACAGCACGAGAGCACCGTGCAGGACCTGTCTAGCAAGATGCCCTGCACTCCGCAGAACGTTTCACGCCACCTCAGCATCCTGCACCGGGCGGGTATCGTTGCGCGCAAGCGTGATGGGACCTCGGTGTACTACTCGCTAGCGAACTTCTCGACCTGTCGCCTTCTCGACCAGGTTCTCGCGAGCATCACCGGCCAGATTGACGAGCTGGCCGACGTTGTGAAGCTCGCCGCATAGACGCTACGCACCAGCGCGGTCGTGAGCCCGGTGCGCATCGAAGGGATGCGCGCTGGGCTGTCGCAGGCTCCTTATGAAAGCGCTTGCTTTCATATTTGATGTAAGCAATTGCTTTCACATGACGGCGCGTCGTCGGGGAACCTCGCGGCGCTGTTGGAGCAGACAGCGAAGTACGGGGTCCGCGCAACCCTCCTGAATCAGAATCCCGAGCGGCTGACCAGCGCGACTCTGAACGCGCTGACGACCAACCGCTCGCACCTGATCGCGACCGCGCTCAACGCGCACGCCGCCGCGCTCATCGCCCGCGAGTGGGCCTCCGACCCACCAGCCAACGCGATCACCGGGCTACCGCGCCACACGTTCATCGTGCAGGCCACCCACCACGGCGAGCTGACCCGGCCGTTCCAGTTCGAGAACCTGGCCGTCACCGACCTGTTCCCCGACGCCCACCGGCCCGAGCAAGTCCCACACATACAGCCCGCGATCGACCAGGCATCCGGCCGCGCCAACGCAGCCGAGACGATCCGGGCGCTTGACACGCTCGATGAGCGCATCCGCGCTCATCTCACAAGCAAGGCCAGCGGCACGGCGACGGCGAGCGGGCCGGAACGCTCTGCGATGCCGAGGCTCCCCGACGCCGAGGACACGGAATGAGCCGCCCGGCACCGTCCGAGCTTGGGGCGCTCCCCGTCGTCGCGGTCGAAGTGCTTGAGAGCCTGCACCAACACCGGCTGCTCACCGCGCGTCAAGTCCACGCGCTACACACCCCCAACTCGACGGTACGGTGGACGCGCCTCGTCCTTGCGCAGCTCACCGAACGTGGGCTCGCCGAACGGGTGAATGGGCCGCGCGGTAGCGGGCTGTGGTTCCTCACACGACAAGGCGTAGACACGATCCACGCGGCCGGCACGCTCGCTGAGCCCCGGCGGCGAGTCACCACGCCCGCCCAAGCGGCAGGCCCGTTGCGTTCGCATACCCTCGCGGTCAACGACACCGGGATCGCGTTCGTCAAGGCCGCGCGCGAACGTGCGGGGGATGACTGCGGCCCGCTGTCCTGGCGCCACGAGATCGCACACCCCTACATGGCTGGACGTGGCCGCAACGGGACGCACCTGCTGATCGCCGACGCGCTCCTCTCCTACCTGCAAGCCGCGCCGGATGAGTCACTGATCCTGCACCAACGGTTCATCGAGCTTGATCGGGGCACGATCCCGCACGAGCAGCTAGCAGCCAAGCTCGCGGGCTACGCCCAACTACGCCAGTACACGACCGCCAAGGACACGCCCGATGGTCCGCTCTGGCGCGCCTACTACCGCACCTTTCCATCTGTGCTGGTCGTGCTCGCCGATCAAACCTCAAACGCGGCGCGCAGGCGTATCCAGAAGACGATCGCGCTGTACCGCTCCGACCCCTCACAAGGCCGCTACGGGACCGTACCCACCTCTTTCACCACGCTACCCGAGCTAACCGCACGCGGCCCATTCGCACCCATCTTCATCCCCGCCGACCAACCAGACCACTTCACGGACTGGCTCGACCACACACCCACCAAGACCACTGAAAGGTGAACCACAGATGCACCCGCAGACCACAACCACACACTCACTCCCAACCCGCCGTCGCGCACCCGACCAAGGCTGCCCGGCGACACCCCAACGCCCACGACGCCGAACACGGGTAAGAACCCACGCGCCGTACCGCACCGCCAATCTGCCGATCGCAATCTGGCCTTGCACACAAACAACGAGCCAGTGGCAGCGCCACAGTCGTTACCTCCCCGAGTCAAACCGCCACCCCGGCAAGATGCTCCCCGCGCTCGCGCGCCGGGCGATCGACGCCTACAGCAATCCGGGCGACCTCGTGCTCGACCCGATGTGCGGGATCGGCACGACACTCGTGGAGGCAATTCACGCAGGCCGCCGAGCAGTCGGCGTGGAGCTAGAGCCCAGATGGGCGAAGCTCGCACGCGCCAACATCGAGCACGCCCACGACCAAGGCGCAAGCTCCGCCGCGCACGTCATCGAAGGCGACGCACGCCAGACGCCGCGTCTGCTCACCGACGCACAGCATCGGCAGGTCGACCTCATCCTCACGTCGCCGCCCTACGCCTGCCAAGTCGCCGACGTGTCCACCGAGAACCTGATCAGCCATAGCGGGTCGATCCGCCGCGAGGACACAAGCAACTACAGCCCCGACCGAAGCAACCTCGGACACGCTCGCGGTGACACCTACCTCGCCGCGATGGCCGAAGTCTATGCGGCCTGCGCTGCCGTCCTGAAGCCCGGCGGATTCCTCGTGCTCGTCACCAAGGACATGCGCTCCGGCGGCGCGCTGCACAACCTCAGCGGCGACACGATCGCGCTCTGCGAACGCCTGGACCTGCGCTACTGGCAACGCATCATCGGTCTACTTGCCACGATCCGCGACGGCGAACTCGTCATGCGCCCGTCGTTTTGGCAGATGCTCCACGCCCGGCGGGCGCAAGCAAGAGGCGAGCGCACACATATCGTCGGGCACGAGGACGTGCTCGTCTTCCGCAAGCCGAACCTCCCGACGGCACAGCCCACCAGCGTGCAGAAGGCCGCCTGACGATGCCCCCGACAAGGAAGGCTCAACCGACCAAAAGCGCCCGCCGCGCCTGCAACCAAACCACCCGCCGGGCTCCCGCTGTCAGGACCTTGAGATCACGGCCCGGCTCTGCTCTGATCGGCAGCGCCGATGCTTCACGACGATCACGAGACTCCGAGCAGTGCCACGGTCGCCCGGACCCGGCTTCGGACGATCCACTCGACAGGGCTCAGATCGTCGTGTCCATCGAACACACGACGCCTGGCAGTCCGCTCGATGAGCAACTGCGCCGCGAGCAGACCCGCGCGCTGCTCGACCTCCTGGCCGACCACGCCACCCGCCAACGTGCGCGCCCCGATGCCGCTAACCGAAGGGAACCGAGCAATGACAGCAAGTGAAGTCACCACCACCGTCACCGGGTCAGTAGCCCACGCGCTTCTAGCCCGTGCGGGATTTGAGAAGGATGAGCGCGGACGCTGGACCGCACCCGATGGACGCTGGACGTGGGAAACCGACGAGGCGCTGATCTGGGCCATCGTCAGACTGGCGGAGGAGGACGCATGATGCGCTTCGCGTGGTATGGCCGCCTATCAACCAAGGACAAGCAGGACCCAACCATCTCCTTCCCTTCGCAGCGGGAGGCGTGCGAACGCAAACTCGCCGAGCTGAACGGACGGATTGTCTGTGAGTTCACAGACCAAGAATCCGGACGGCGCGATGACCGTGAGGCTTGGAGTGGATTGGTGCGAGAGGCACGCGACCGCGACACGCGACGTTTTGACGGCGTGATCATCTACTCAACCTCGCGGCTGGCGCGTGACCTTTTCCATGCGCTCGCGTTCGAGCGCGAGCTTGCCCGTGCGGGCGTGCAGGTCTACTACGCAATCGCAGCCGGGGATCAGACAAGCCCCGAGGAGCGTCTCATGCGCCATATGTTTCAGGCGCTCGACCAATTCGAGGTCGAGAAGCTGGGGCGAGAAGTACGACGAGGGCAGACCGAGAACACGAAGCAGGGCTACCGCAACGGCGGCCGGGCACCGTACGGCTACCGGCTACGGCGTGAGGCCCACCCCGACCCGCGACGTGCCCGCGCCGGTGATCACAAGAGCCGCCTTGAGCCCGACCCCGAGCAGGCGCCGGTCATCGTTGACATCTTCAAGCGCTACCTCGGAAGGTCCGGCTTTAAGGAGATAACCAACCATCTCAACCAGCCGGGAGGGCCGCCCCCACCGCAGCACGTGGACTCAAAACGCAACACCGCCGGCAAGTGGTCAAAGACCACGATCCGCTGCATCCTCGAAAACCCCGTCTACACCGGCCGGCTCTACTGGAACCGCCTGGACTTCCGCCAGACAAAGCTCGGCGAGGGACCGCTGATCCGCCGCCCCGAAGAGGACTGGATCCAGGCAGAGCGCCCGCACGAGGCGCTCATCCCCGAGGACTGGTTCGCCCGCACTCAAGTCGATATGGCCGGACGCCGCACCCGCCAGAGCAACCAGCGACGCCGCCCACAACAGCGCTTCTACCTACTGCGCGGGATCGTGCACTGCGGCACCGGGCACAACCCCCTGCGGATGCACGGCAAGGAACGCAAGGGCATCACCTACTACGCCTGCGGCTACCGCGCCGCCTACGGGGACAACGCAGCCGAAGCCCTCGGACACGGCAAGTGGCAGTACATAAGGGAGGACCGCCTCACCGAGATGATCGACCGCTTCTTTGCGACCTACATCTTCGGGCCGAACGCCGTCGCGCACTTCCGCGCCCAGCACGCCGCCCTAGCACCATCCATCGAAGACGAGAGCGCCGAGCAGCGCGAGCGGCTGACCTCCCAGCTCTCAGACCTCGACCAGCGCATCGAGCGTCAAATCGCCGCCATCGAGTCAGGCGTCGATCCCGTGCTCGTCGGCGAGCGTATCCGAGCCCTCAAGGGCGAACGCCACCAAGCCGAGACAGCGCTCGCGCAAATGGACCTCCAGCAACGCCAGCGCACCGTCCTCGACCTTGATGACGCCTGCGGCGTGCTCGACTCGCTGCCCAACCTCGCAAAGCCACTCGCCAAAGCCGATCCTGAGTTGCGTCGGCGCGTCTACGAAGCGTTCCACTTCGCCGTCGAGCTTGACCGAAACAAGCCCCAAGTACGACTGAAGGCGCTCATATCGAGCGCCTTCAGCACAGCAAGCGACCTAGACGACTTTGCGGGCATGGTCGCAAATAAGGCCATAGCGGGGGCAGGATTCGAACCTGCGACCTTCGGGTTATGAGCCCGACGAGCTACCAGACTGCTCCACCCCGCGTCGCTACCTATGTTCTAGCAAAAAACAGGGTAGGCAGCCGATCTGCTGAGATGGGCGGACAGTGCGCGTGGCGGTAGTCGACATCGGAACGAACTCGACCCGCCTGCTGATCGCGGAGGTGGATCGCGAGACGAGCGCGGTAAAAGAGCTGGTGCGGCGCTCGCGGGTGACGCGGCTCGGTGAGGGGGTCGACGCGACGGGGAGGCTGTCGGATGACGCGGTAGCGCGCGTGATGGACACGCTCGAAAAGTACGTAAACGAGATCGACGAGCAGGGCTGCGAGGCGAACCTGGCTGTATGCACCTCGGCGGTGCGCGACGCGCAGAACGGCAGCGACTTCCTCGCGCGCGTGCGCGAGCAGAGCCTCGACGCACGAATACTGGCGGGCGAGGAAGAGGCCCAGCTGACGTTCCTCGGGGCGATGTCCGGCCGCGAGGACGGCGATCGCGACGCAGACGAGCCGACCGTGGTGATCGACGTCGGCGGGGGCTCGACGGAGTTCGTCGTGGGGAGCGAGCACGAAGCGGGCTTTCACGTGTCGCTGCACGCGGGCGTGGTGCGGATGAGCGAGCGCCACATCCACTCCGACCCGCCAAAGCCGCAGGAGCTGCAGGAGCTCGCAAAGGACGTGCGGGCGGTCTTCCTGGACGGGCTGCCACCAAACGAGCGCGCGCCCGTGACGCGGGGGATCGCGGTCGCGGGGACGGCGACGTCGGCGGCGGCGATCGACCAGGAGCTCGACCCGTACGACCCGGCGCGCGTGCACGGCTACGAGCTGCAGCTGGCGACCATCGAGATGCTGCTGGCGCGGCTGGCGGACATGGACGAAGCGGCGCGGCGCGAGGTGGTGGGGCTGCACCCGGATCGCGCGCCGACGATCGTCGCGGGGATGATCCTGCTGAGCGAGGCGTTGCGCGCGTTCGAGCTCGAGCAGGTGGAGGTCTCCGAGCACGACCTCCTGTTCGGCGGCGCGCTGCGCCTCGCGGGCTTGGGTTGACACGCGCGCGTTTGAGGGAGACACGCAAGCCGGTCCATCCCCCAGCGCTGCCGGCGCCGGTCAAAGCAGCAGTAGGCGATGCGACGGCCTTCAAGACGAGGCGTCGGGCCCGCGTCGCGGGCGCTCAGGCGAGGTTCGACTTGCGCGGGTAGACGACGGTGGGGTCGGTGAGCACGTTCACGAGCGCGGGCCTGTCCGCGGAGAGCGCGCGCTCGAGCGCCGGGCGCACGTGCTCGGGGCGCTCCACCAGCTCGCCGTGGCAGCCGAGCGCCTCGACCACCTGGTCATAGCGCGTGCCTGGGCGCAGGTCGGCGGCGACGGAGTAGCCGTAGAGGAACTCCATTGGGTGCTTCTCCAGCGCCCAGATCCCGTTGTTGCCCATCACGCCGACCACGTTCACGCCGTGACGGGCGAGCGTGTCGAACTCCATGCCGGAGAAGCCGAACGCGCCGTCGCCGAGCAGCATCACGACCTGGCGGTCGGGGTGGGCCAGCTTCGCCGCAAGCGCGTATCCCGGCCCCGTGCCGAGACAGCCGAACGGGCCGGGGTCGAGCCAGCAGCCGGGGAGGTAGGAGTCGACGACGCGACCGGCGTATGAGACGTAGTCGCCGCCGTCGCCGATCACGATCGCGTCGCGGTCGAGCACGGTGGCGAGCTCCGCGTACAGCCGCATCGGGTGAAGCGGCGCGCGAGCGTCCTCGAGCTCGGCCCGCTCCCCCTCGCGCCGCTCGCTCTCGGCCGCGCGCAGCTCCTCCACCCAGCGCTCGCGCGCCCGCGCCGCAGAGTCCTGCGCCCCGCCCTGCGAGGACGAAGCGCCGCTGCGCAGGTCGGCGAGCGTTGGGGCCAGCGCCCCATACAGCTCGGCGGCGACCGCGCGCGGGTGGGCGCGCGCGGGCTCGGCGACGTCGAGCACGACGATCTCGGTGTCCTCGCCAAACGACGCGCCGAAGCCGAGGCGGAAGTCCATCGGCACGCCGATCACGAGCGCGACATCGGCGCCTTTCAACGCGTGAGAGCGCACGCGCGAGAAGAACAGCTCGTGGTCGGCCGCCACACATCCGCGCGCGAGGCCGTTGAGGAAGACCGGCACGCGCAGCGCCTCAGCCAGCTCGAGCAGCGCGACCTCGCCACGCCCCCAATACAGGTCGGTGCCGGCCATGATCACCGGCCGCTCGGCGCCGCGCAGCAGCTCGGCCGCACGCTCGATCGCGGCCGGGTCGGCGCCCGGCAGGCTCGCGGCGCGACTCGCGTCGGCGGCCGCGTCGGACAGGCCCACGTCAGGCTCTGAGGCCTCCATGAAGACGTAGTCGAGCGGGAAGTCGAGGAACGCCGGGCCGCCGTGCGGCGCGAGCGCGGCGGCGAACGCCTCGTCCACCAACCCGGGGATCTCGGCCGTGCTCTGGGCGGTGGCAGCGAGCGTCGCGAGCGGGCGGACGAACGGGACGTGGTCGATCTCCTGCAGCGAGCCCTGTCCCCAACGCAGCGCGGGGGCGCGGCCGCCGAGGACGACGATCGGCGAGTGGCTCGCCTGCGCGGAGGCCATCGCGCTCATGCCGTTCGTCACGCCCGGGCCGGCTGTGAGCGCGCACACGCCGGGCTCGCGCGTGACCTTCGCCCAGCCCTCGGCGGCGAACGCGGCGGTGGACTCGTGGCGGACGTCGACGATCTCGATGCCCTCCTCACGACAGCCGTCGTAGATCGAGAAGATGTGTCCGCCTGACAGCGTGAACAGCTTGCTGACGCCGTGCGCCTTCAGCCGGCGCGCGACCAGCCGTCCGCCGTGGAACGTCGCCGCGCTCTCCTCGCTGCCCGCCTCGGTGGCCATCGCGGCGCGACTCTATCGCCACGCCACCGTGCGCGCGCGCCGGCCTGCGCCGCGCCGGTCAGCGGGGATGAGCCGGTGTCGAAAGCGCCATGTCTTGCGCACGCGTTGCGCAGCGGTCGCTACGCGCCCGGGCGATCCCCCCGCACGGTCTCGACCCAGCACAACCACCTGTATGCCCGGGACGGGAGTCGAACCCGCAAGCTCGCTTGGAGCGGCAGATTTTAAGTCCGCTGACTTTGCCAGTTTGTCCACCCGGGCGCAGCGATCGTAGCGCTCTGCGCAGCGTAAGAAACATTTCGCGCAACCCCTGACTCCGCGCGTGCGGAACCGCAACTACCCGATTGCTACCGTGTCGATAGGGGTAAGACGACGAACAGCAGCGAAGGGACCGTCCGTGGAGGCCTCCGCACTTACAAACACGAGCAGCATGTCAGCCCTGCGAGGCCCGAGCCCGCTGCTGCGCCTGCAGTCTGACGAGCGCCTGATCGCCCTCACCCGCCGCGGGCAGCACGCCGCTTTCGAGGTGCTGTTCTCGCGCTACCAGTCGCGTCTGCTGTCGTTCTGCCGGCACATGCTTGGCTCGCGCGAGGACGCCGAGGACGTGCTGCAGGAGGTGTTCACCGCCGCCTTCAACGCGGTGCTGGGCGACGAGCGCGAGATCAACGTGCGCCCGTGGCTATACCGGATCGCGCGCAACCGCTCGCTCAACCACCTGCGCCGCGCCTCCGCGATCGGGGTGGACTCGATGGACGTGCACTTCTCAGACCACGGCCAGTCGACCGGCGACCGGGTGATCAAGCGCGAGAGCTTCCGTCAACTGCTCTCAGACGTGCAGGACCTGCCCGAGACGCAGCGCACGGCGCTGCTGCTGCGCGAGATCGACGCGCTGTCCTACGAGCAGATCGCGCACGCGATGGAGACCACCGTGCCATCGGTCAAGTCGCTGCTCGTACGCGCCCGCATCTCGCTCGCCGAGGCCGCCGAGGCGCGCAAGCTGAGCTGCGCGGAGGTGCGCATGGAGCTGGGCGAAACCGCTGAGGGGCTGACCAAGCTGGGCGCGCCCGCGCGCCGGCACGTGCGCGGGTGTGAGAGCTGCCGCTTCTTCAAGAAGCAGCTCAAGGAGAACAACCATGCGCTCGCCGCAATCCTGCCCGTCGGTCCGCTGCTGCTGATCAAGAAGCTGCTGCTGACCAAGCTCGGCTCCACCGCCTCGGCCGGCAGCGCGCACGTCGCCGGCGGCGCCGGGGCCACCGTCGGCGCGGGCGCGGGCGTCGGCGCGGGCGCTGGCGCGGCCGCAAGCGTGGGAGCCATCGGCGGGGCGAGCACGGCCGGCGGTGTTCTCACCGTTGGCGCGGGCGCGCTTGCGACCAAGGCCGTCGCCGGGCTGGCGGCCGCCGCGATCGTCACCGCCGGGGCCGTCGCGGCCGACCACACCAGCCGTCCGGCGCATCGCCATCACGCGCCCACGAGCAGGGCCTCGGCGTACGTGCCGGCCGCACGGACCGTGAACGAGCCGGTCGTCGTGCAGGCCAGGCCACAGCCGATCAGCTCGGGCGTGCGCGAGCCGACGCCCGGCGCGACGGCCGCGAACACCCGTCCGGCCCACCATCTCGCCGCGATCGCGTTGCACAAAAAAGCTGCCCCCACTCCCCCCTCGACCGGGCCGACCGCAACCGTGACCCCCGTCGCCGCCGTCACGCCGCCGGTGACAACCAAGCCGGTCGCGCCGAAAGCGCCGCCCGTGACCGAGGTCACAACCGAGTCAACCGAACTCCCTCCGGCGGCCACCGGCCAGCCGAGCCCGCCGCCCGCGGAAACGCCGGGCGCGACGACGACCGCGCCGAGCGAAACGCCCCCGCCCGTGTCATCGCCGCCCGCGACGACCGGCAACGAAACGGCCACGACGCCCGCTCCTGTCACCACCCCCGCACCGGTGTCGACCACACCGAGCGAACCGACCGCGCCGGCGCCGGTGTCATCGACCTCCCAGGCCACGCCCGTCGTCGAAACCGCCGGGGGCTGAGCTACCCCAGTGAGAACGATTTCAGCGGCGTTGCCAGCACGCCCGATCCGCCGGCTTCCACCGGCGAGTCCACCTGCGAGCTCGTCGCCTTGTATGCCAGCATCGCGATGTCGACACCACTACGAGCTCCTTCTCCTTCCGGCAAGAGCAACACGTCTCGCCCATACATCTCGTGCCCGGCCACCAGCGCGGTGTAGACGACATCGTAAGCAGGCACCTTGTTCACGCGGGTCTTGCCCTCACCGCGCAGCACGAAGCCCGCGTAGCGCCGCCTGAGCGCGCGGATGTAGCCCGACGCGTACAGCGGCAGCTCACCGGAGAGGCCGCCACGGTAAGGGGGCAGCCGCAGCGGGCTCACCGCGAAGGAGTACTCCAAACGGCCGGCCGGGGAGCGGCGCCGCACCTCGACATAGCCGCCCGGTTCGGGCGCGGTACGGTAGAGGTCGCGATATTCGAAGCTGAACGGCACCGGCCCGCCGTGTGAGTATTTGGCGTCCTCGAGCGTGAGCCCGGCCGCGACCAGCAGCACCAGCAGCCCGGCGCCGCAGACGATCGCGACCGCGCGCGCCACCGAGGAGGCCGCGTGCCAGCGAGGCGCGAGCAACCGGCCAAGCGTCTGGCCGTACTCCGGCTGCAACGGGATCGCGCTCATCGGGAACGGCAGGCTATTCGCCGATGGAAAAGAGAGCTTCGAGATCGTGGCGGGAGAACGCGGCGAAGGCGACCATCGTCTGCGTGCGAATCACCCCGGAGAGGCCGCCGATCTCGCCGGTGACGACATCCGCGAGCTGCTCGTGATCGGGCACGCGAACGATCGCGACGAAGTCCCACTCGCCGGTCACCGAGTAGGCCTCGGCGACGCCGTCGATGTCAGCCAGCGCGCCGCCCAGCGAGGACAGCGCGTCGCGCTCGGCCTCGATCAGCACCACCGCGTTGGTCATCGTCATGGCGAGTGCACATCCCCCGGGGCCAGCACCACGACCTGCGAGGAGCACGCCGCCTCGACGTCCGCCTTGAACGCCTGCGCGTCGGTCTCGATCGGGGGAAACGTGTCGTAGTGGCAGGGGATCACCTGCTTGGCGCCGATCAGCTTGGCCGCGTGCACCGCGTCGAAGCGATCCATCGTGTAGTGACCGCCGACGCACATCAGGGCGACGTCGATCTCACCGGCGCGCTCGGAGATCAGCCCGAGGTCGGAGAAGAGGGCGGTGTCGCCCAGGTGGTAGATCGTCTTGCCGGCGAAGCTAACGATCAGGCCGGCGGGCGTGTTGGCGGTGCCGCTCGGCGTCGTCGAGGTGTGCCAGGCCGGCACCAGCTTGACCGAGCCCCAGTCGAGCTTCACCGTCCCGCCGATGTTCGGGTCGTGCACGCTCTCCAGCCCGGCGTCGGTCAGCTCGTTGGCGATCTCCACGATCGCCACGACCTCGGCGCCCGAGCGCTTGGCGATCGAGAGGGTGTCGCCGAGATGATCCCCGTGGCCGTGGGTCAGCAGGATCGCCTGCGGGGACAGGTCCTCCGCGGCGACCGCCGCCTTCGGGTTGCCGGTCAGGAACGGGTCGATCAGGATCGAGGTGGAGCCGTCGGTGAGCTCGAAGGCCGCGTGGCCCAGAAAGCGGATCTCCATGTTCGTCGCTGCTCCTCTGCTGGTAGCTGGGGCGGAGCTCCCCATGATACGAGCCCGGATGCGTCCCTGGACACGGCGCTGGACGCCACGTGACGGCTCGCACGTGCCACCAGCACGCGCTTCACCGCCCCGCGACGTCCAGCTTGGTCCAGGAACGCACCGGCCGCGCTCCCGGTTTCGAGACGATCTCTTACAGCTCGGGCGGGTCGATCAGGTGCAGGCCGGTGCCGAGCGCGAGACCCAGCGCCCCTCCGGCGATGCCCGCCAGCCAGCTCGCTTCCGCGGTCGCGAACGGCATCGCGAGCAGCACGGCGAGGATCGCCAGCACGCCGAGCAGGTCGCCCTCGCGGTAGTAGTTGGAGCGGAAAGCTTCGATGTCGGGGATCGCCCAGGCCGTGAGCAGGCCGATCGCCGCGGCGTTGCCGCCGATCGCGACCGGCACGGGGTAGACGGCGAGCGCGACCAGCGCGCCGGTGACGCCCGTGGCGAGAAACAGGGCGAGCACCACGGCCGGTCCGCGGCGGCGCTCGAGCAGCCAGCCGAACAGCGCGACCGCGACCAGCGTGCAGAGCTCGTACAGGCCGTTGCCGTAAGCGAACTGGGTGGCGATCAGCTTCCACCAGTCCCCGTGCAACGGCCCGACGATCGCCAGTTCGCCGAGATCGACGAAGCCTCCGCGCCACGCGATCCACAGCGCGCAGCTCGCCGCCACCAGCGCGATCGTCGCGTACGGGGTCGCAGCGGCCCAGTGGCCTTGCTGGGAACGGGAGCGCTTGGCGGGGTGGAGCCGGATGCCTTTCAGCGGTCGCGGCCGCGCGAAGATCGGCCATGGCCTGCGCCCGCGCCGGGCGGGCTCGACGGTGGGAGGCTGCTTGGGAGGCAGCTTGGGGGCACGTCGGCGCAGCCGATGGCCGCAGTATGGGCACTCGGTGATGTACGGGCTTACCTCTGCGCCGCACTGCTTGCACACCACGAACAGATCGGCGCCGGAGGACATCGTCGAACCATTCTCGCACGGACCCCAGGGATCACGCCATTTACTCTGGCGTGATCCCTTAGGGCCCGTCCACGCTCGCCTTTGGAATACTGGACGACATGAAAACAGGCTATGACGAGAAGCTATACATCCTCGCGTTCGACCATCGCGGGTCTTTTCAAAAGAAGTTCTTCGGCATCGAGGGCGAACCGGATCCTGAGCAGACGGCGATGATCGCCGACGCCAAGCACTTGATCTTCGAGGGCATCGTGCGCGCCGCCGGCGCCGGCGCCGACCCGTCGGTGACGGGCGTGCTCGTGGACGAGCAGTTCGGCTCGACCGTGCCGGCGGAGGCACGCGAGCACGGGTTGAAGCTCGCGATGCCGGCCGAGCGCAGCGGGCAGAACATGTTCGACTTCCAGTACGGCGACGACTTCGGCGCGCACATCGAGAGCTTCGACCCCGACTTCACCAAGGTCCTCGTCCGTTACAACCCGGACGGCGACGGTCCCGAGAATCGCGAGCAGCTGGGCAAGCTGAAGCGACTGAGCGACTGGCTCAAGCAGCACGAGCGCAAGTTCCTGTTCGAGCTGCTCGTTCCCGCCGAGCCCGCACAGCTGGAGTCGGTGGGCGGCGACTCAGACCGCTACGACGCAGAGCTGCGCCCCGAGCTGATGCGCCGCGCGATCGCAGAGATCCAGGACGGCGGCATCGAGGTCGACATCTGGAAGATCGAGGGCGTCGACGAGCGCGCCGACTGCGAGATGCTCGTCGCCCAAGCCCGCTCCGGCGGTCGCGACGGTGTCGTCTGCGTCGTGCTCGGCCGCGGCGCCAACGATGCCAAGGTCGACCAGTGGCTCGGCGCGGCGGCCCCCGTCGACGGCTTCGTCGGCTTCGCGATCGGCCGCTCGATCTGGTGGGACCCGTTGAAGTCCTACATCGACGGCAAGATCGACCGCGCCTCCGGCGCCCAGAAGATCGCCGAGAACTACCTCCGCTTCGTCAAAGTCTACGAGCGCGCCGAGGCCGAGACGCCGGTCGGGTAGACCACATGAAGATGCGTCAGAGCCTGACTGAATGGGAGCAGGCGTTTGTAAAAGAGATCACGCTCGATCGTCGGCGGCGTGCCTCGCTGCGCCGCACGACCGAGCAGCGCGCTCACAAACGCGCGCTGGACCGCCGCCACAAGCACGGCTCGTTTCGCTTCGCCCTGCTCGTGCTCACGTTGATCCTGACGGCGGCGATCGTGACCGTGGTCATGTTCCGCACCCTCTACCTGCTGCTGGGCTGAGAGGCTGTCCCAAAGCCCTGGTACGCGCGCCCCGGAGGCACGTGTGTACGCGCGTCCGCGGGAGGCGCGGTGCTAGTTGGTCTGCTCGGATCCTTGGGAAGACCCGTCGCCAAGCTCTTGCAGCGCGTCGGTCACCTCGGCACGGACATCCTCCGCGGGCGCGCCCTCACCGTCTTCGCGGTGGATCTCGAGGTAGATCTCCTTGCGGAACACAGGAATGTCCTGCGGCGCTTGAATCCCGATGCGGACCTTCTCGCCCATGACGGACAGCACCGATACCTCGACATCGTCTCCGATCATGATGCTCTGGTTGGACTTGCGCGTAAGAACCAACATTCGGTGACCTTCCTCTTTGCCGACGGGCGACCGGCTCAGCTGCCCCCCGCCGGTCCGGCAAGCATAGTCACACCATCGGGGGAAAGCGACCCCAGCGCGGCGAGCGCACCCTTTGCGCTAGTCTCCCGGACCGCTCATGCCTCGTAGATCACTGCGTCCGCACTTGAACCAGATCCGCGCGTGGGTGCGACAGGGTCGCACCGACGCCTGGGTCGCCCACCAGCTCGAGGTCACCGTACGTGACATCGAGCAGTTCAAGCGCCAGAACGAGCTCGTCAGCGACGGAGACCCGGCCGACGGCGCGGTCGCCGCGGACTACGAGGAGATCGACCTGCGAGCCGAGGACGACGCGCTGATCGCCGCCGAGCTGGAGGCCGCCGAGCTGGAGGCCGAGCGCGCGAAGGCCGACGCCGAGCGCGCGAAGGCCGAGGCCGCGGCGAGGGGCGAAGAGGAGGAGGACGCCGAGGACGCAGCCGACGACACAGAGGCCGGCGAGGGCGCCCCGCGCACCCGCCGGCGCAGCCGTCGCGGTGGCCGTGGACGTTCGCGCGCCGGCGCGCGCAACGCCGGCCCGCTCGAGGGCACGTTCGACCACGGCGAGGAGGGCTACGGCCTGTGGCTCGATCCCGCGGTGCAGGACAACCCGATCTACGCCGAGCACTGGGCCGGGCACCGTCCGGTGGAGGTGACGGTCGAGGAGGACCGCATCGTCATCCGCCGCGTCGAGAGCGGCGAGGACACCTGATTCAGGCGGTGACTTCTGTGCGGCCGCCGGCATAGTCGGCGGCCTCGTGCAGATAGCGGCCGAACGCCGCGTCGATCACCACGCCGGCCTCCCAGGCCCAGGGATCGTCGGGAGCCGTCTTCATCGCCACCTGCAGGCACCAGGCGGCGTCCTGCTCGTAGAGCCCGGCCAGTTCGCCCGTCGAGAAGCGGCCGCCCAGCCGCCGTCGCAGCTCCGCCACGAGGGCACTCGTCACGCGCTCCAGCTGCGCAGCCCGCTCGGGCGGGGCCGCGTCCAGGCGGCGTTCGCCCTGGCGCCACTGGTAGATCGCGTTCTCGTGCGAGGACATCCGCCGAGGGTAGCGTTCCCGACCTCGCGCTCAGGCCCGCGAGCTCCGCGCCGCGTCAGTCGTTCGGCAGGCCGCTGACGACGTACGGACGCTCGCCTTTCTTGATCATGCCCAGCCGCCGCGCCTCGGCTTCGAGCGTGGCTTGCTTGCCGAGGCTTTCATGCTCGCGCGAGAGCGTTTTATATTCGCGCTCCATCGTGGCGACCGTGGCTTTGTCTCGATGCGACTGCCGCCAAGTCGAGAACATGTGGACGCCGGCGCTGAGATACAGATAGGCGAGCGCCACCAGCACGCCTCCCATTGCGATGCGCCCCAGCCGATCCCAGCGCACGCGTGTCTTGGACTGCATCTCCTCGCATTCGCGCTCGCGCGCGGACTTCCTGCAAGCTGCCTACCGCGTGCCTACCGCGAGAAGACGGAGCGCCCGGGGAACTCGGCGTCGGCGCCGAGCTGCTCCTCGATGCGCAGCAGCTGGTTGTACTTCGCCACCCGGTCCGAGCGCGACGGCGCGCCGGTCTTGATCTGCCCGCAGCCGGTCGCGACCGCGAGATCGGCGATCGTGACGTCTTCGGTCTCGCCCGAGCGATGGCTCATCACGGCCGTGTAGCCGGCCTCGCGCGCCATCGCGATCGCCGCGAGCGTCTCCGTCAGCGTGCCGATCTGGTTGACCTTGATTAGGATCGAGTTCGCCACGCCCAGATCGATGCCGCGGCGCAGGCGCTCGGTGTTGGTGACGAACAGATCGTCGCCCACGAGCTGCACCTTCTTCCCCAGCCGCTCGGTGAGCGTCTTCCAGCCGTCCCAGTCCTCCTCGTCCATGCCGTCCTCGATCGAGACGATCGGGTAGCGGGCGGCGAGCTCGCGCCAGTAGTCGGCCAGCTCGGCCCCGGTCAGCGTGCGGCCCTCGTGCTCGAGCACGTAGCCGCCGTCGCGATACAGCTCGCTCGTGGCGGGGTCCAGCGCGATCGCCACATCCGTGCCCGGCTCATAGCCGGCGGCCTCGATACCGGCGGTCAGCATCTGTAGCGCCTCCGCGTTGGAGCCGAGGTCGGGCGCGAAGCCGCCCTCGTCGCCGCCGGCTGTGCTGAGGCCCTGTGCGTGCAGGGTGCCCTTCAGCGCGTGAAACACCTCGACGCCCATGCGCAGGCACTCCGAGAACGTCCGCGCGCCGCACGGCACGACCATGAACTCTTGGAAGTCGACTTTGTTGTCGGCGTGCGCGCCACCGTTGAGCACGTTCATCATCGGCACCGGCAGCACCCTCGCCGCCTCACCGCCGAGATAGCGCCATAGGGGCAGCCCCTCCTCGGCCGCCTGCGCGTGGGCCGCCGCGAGCGATACGCCGAGGATCGCGTTGGCGCCCAGCCGCGACTTGTCGGGGGTGGCGTCGAGTGAGATCATCGCCCGATCGAGGGTCTCCTGGTCGGCCGCGTCCATACCGGCCACGGCTGTGGCGAGCTCCCCGTTGACGTTGCCCACCGCGCGCGTCACGCCCTTGCCCTGCCAGCGCTCGCCGCCGTCGCGCAGCTCCTTCGCCTCGAACTCGCCCGTCGACGCTCCCGACGGCACGGCCGCGTGGCCGTGGGCGCCGGAGCGCAGCCCGACCTCCACCTCGACCGTGGGATTGCCGCGACTGTCGAGTATCTGGCGAGCGTGCACGCGCTCGATCTGGCTCATCTCAGCACCCCTCCATCGCCGATCTCGGCATGACCGGGACGCGACCTATTTTTTGGTCGGCGTGACGGGTACTTTGGTCGTCTGCGCCGGGGTGCTCGTCGTCGGCGTGCCCGTCTGCGGCACGGCCGGAGCAGTGGAGGTCGTCTTCGGGGCTTTGTAGCTCTTGCAGTCCTGTACCACGTAGCCCGTGCGGCATTCCGTTTTGGCGGTCCACTTCTTTTTGAATTCTTTCACGAACTTGCTCAGCGCCGTCTGCTGCTGGGTGGCGGTCAGCTGCTGCTTGATCGAGGACTTGGCCTGCGCCAGGCTCTGCTGGCTGCCGGCGGTGGAGCTCAACACTTCGAAGACGTAGAAGCCGAACGGCGTCTTGACGGGACCGCTGAGCACGCCCTTGTTGGCCTTGAAGACGGCTTCGTCGAGCGCCTTCTCCTCCTGGCCCTTGGTCACACCCGAGAGCAGCCCGCCGTTGGCCTTGCTCGTCGGGTCGATCGAGACCTTCTTGGCGACGCTCGCAAAGCTCTTGCCGGATTCGACTTCCTTCTTGGCGCTCGCCGCCTGGGCTTCCGTCTTCGTGAGGATGATCCGCAGGTTGCGCTTTTCCTGCGTGCCGAAGCGCGACTTGTTTTCGTTGTAGTACTTCGCGATCTGCGCTTCGGTGGGCGTGCCCTTGCTTTTGACGACATGCTGCTGGATCTTCGACGAGAGCAGGTTCAGCTTCACGCGCAGCAGCAGGTCTGAGACCGTCTGCCCCGAGGTGGCGAGGAATTTTTCGAATTCCGCGGGCTTGGGGAACTGCTGGCTCTTGATCGTCGCAAACTGCTTCTTGACTTCCTTGTCACTCACCTTCACGCCGAGGCTGTTGCCTTCGCCGATCACCCATTCCGACGAGATCAGGAAGCCGAGCACCTCCTGCTGGAGCGATTTGTACTGCTGTTCGCACTCGCTCTTCAGCTGCGCCGCGGTCGGCTTGGACTGCCCCTTCGCCGGTTTCGCGGCGGTCGCTTCCAGATGCGCGATGCAGGCTGTGAAGGCGGGCGGTTCCGGCACGACCGGTTTGGCCACGGTTCCGGTCGTCGTGGCGCTCGAGGCCGCCGCTACGGAGATCCAGTGGTCGTACGTCGTTTTGGTGATCGAGGTGCCCCCGACCTTCACCACGGCGTTGCCGGGAATGCCCCCACCGCAGGCGGACAGACCCAGGAGGGCAAAGAAAACGGCGCCTAGCGCCGAGATGTAGCGAAGCGACTTTGACACGACGCGGGCACTCTAGCGGAAACCGCGGACCCCGTGCTTAAGGAGTTCCTGAAGACGTCTCCGACTCGGGGGAATGGCCGCCAAATCGGGCACTCGGCATGGACACGCAGGGCAAGCTGGGCAAGGACGCAGGGACCGTGGCGTGCTTCGCACGCGAGGGACCGAGGACGCAGATCCAGCGCAGCCATGCGTGTTCATGCCGCTTCGCGCGTGAGCGCGAGCAGCACGTCCGCGGCCTTGGTCACGGTCGGGAAGCGGTCGTTCGCGTCTTTCGGCACGCGCACCGACACCTGCGCGCGGCCGCCTTCGTACAGCGCCTCGGGCAGCTGCTCGTGCAGCCGCTTCGCGCGCTTGGAGTCGAGCTCGATCGGCGTCACCGCGAGGCGATCGCCGTGGAAGCTCACCATCCGCGCCCCCGCCTGTCCGAACTTGATGCGCGCCCGCTGCAGCGCCAGCAGGTTGCCGAGCGGCTCGGGCACCGGGCCGAAGCGATCCTCGAGCTCCTCGCGCAGCCGCTCCACGTCGGCGACCTCCACCGCGCCCGCGACGCGCCGGTGCACCTCGATCTTGGCCTGCTCGTAGGGCACGTAGTCGGCGGGTACGTACGCATCGACGTTCACGTCCAGCCGCACGGGCTCTGAGAGCTCCTCGCCCTCCTCCTGCGGCTCGGTCGCCTGGACCGCCTCGTCGAGCATCTGCATGTACAGCTCGAAGCCGAGCGCCGCCACGTGCCCGGACTGCTCGTCGCCGAGCAGGTTGCCGGCGCCGCGGATCTCGAGGTCGCGCATCGCGACCTTGAAGCCGGCACCGAGCTCGGTGTAGTCCGACAGCGCCGACAGCCGCTGCGCCGCCTCCGGCGTGAGCGACGCCGCCGAGTCGTACAGCAGGTAGGCGTACGCGCGCTCGCGGCTGCGGCCCACCCGGCCGCGGATCTGGTAGAGCTGGGCCAGGCCGAACGTGTCGGCGTGCTCGACGATCAGCGTGTTCGCCTGTGGGATGTCGATGCCGGACTCGATGATCGACGTGCACACCAGCACGTCGGCGCCGCCGCGCAGGTAGTCCATCATCACCGTCTCGAGCTCGCCGTCGCCCATCTGCCCGTGGGCCACCGCGAAGCGCACGTCCGGGCACAGCGCGCGCAGCCGCTCGGCGGTCTCATCGATCGTCTCCACGCGGTTGTGCATGAAGAACGCCTGCCCGTCGCGCTCGTGCTCGCGCAGGATCGCGCGCTTGACGAGCTCCTCCTCGTACTCCCCGACATACGTCCTGACCGGCCGCCTGCCTTCGGGCGGGGTCTCGATCACGGAGATCTCGCGCAGGCCGGCGAGCGACATCTGCAGCGTGCGCGGGATCGGCGTGGCCGACATCGAGATCACGTCGACCTTCAGCTTCAGCTGGCGCAGCAGCTCCTTCTGCTTGACGCCGAAGCGCTGCTCCTCGTCGATGATCAGCAGGCCGAGGTCCTTTGCGCGCACGTCGCGCGAGAGCACGCGATGGGTGCCGATCAGGATGTCGACGCGTCCCTCGGCGAAGCCTTTGATAGCCGCTTTCTGCTCGGCCGCGGTACGAAACCGTGAGACGTGCTCGAGCGTGAACGGGTAGTCGGCGAGGCGCTCTGAGAACGTGCCGTAGTGCTGCTGGGCGAGGATCGTCGTCGGCGCGAGCATCAGCACCTGCTTGCCGTCGTTCGCCGCCTTGAACGCCGCCCGCAGCGCGACCTCGGTCTTGCCGTAGCCGACGTCGCCGCAGATCAGGCGGTCCATCGGCCGCGGCGCTTCCATGTCCGCCTTGACCAGCTCGATCGCCTCGCGCTGGTCGGGGGTCTCCGAGAACGGAAAACGCTCCTCGAACTCGCGCTGCCAGTCGGAGTCCGCCGCGAACGCGTGCCCCGTGCGCCGCCGCCGCTCCGCGTATAGGGAGAGCAGCTCGCCCGCGAGCTCCTGCGCGGCGCGCCGGGCGCGGGCCTTCATCGTCTCCCAGCGCGTGCCTCCGAGCTTGCTGAGCGGCGGATGCTCGCCGCCGGCGCCCATGTAGCGGGAGATCTTCGCCAGTTGGTCGGTGGGCACGAACACACGGTCGTCGCCCTGGTATTCGAGGTAGAGGTAGTCGCGCGTGACGTTCGCCACGGTGCGCGTCTCGAAGCCCGCGAAGCGCGCGACGCCGTGGTCCTCATGCACGACGATGTCGCCCGTGCGCAGCTCGGTGAACGAGCGCAGCGCGCCGCGCCGCACCCCGGCCGGGCCGCCGCGCCCGGCGCCCGCTCGGCCGCCGGCGCGGTCGGTCGCCCGCCGGCGCAGCAGGCGGTGCTCGGGATAGACCGCGAGCTTCAGCTGCGGCGAGACGAACCCCTCGCGCAGCGACGCCGTGGCGAAGCGCAGCGACGGCTCGAGCGGCGCCCCGGCGACACCGGTGCCCTCGCCCAGCCACACGGCTTTCAGCCGTCCGAGGTTGTATGCGGCGCGCTCGCCCTCGCCGCGACGGGGGAACGTGACGACGGTGCGGTAGCCGGAGCGCACGAGCTTCTCGAGCTCCGGCTCGGCTTCGCCCAGCGAGCGCGCGGCCGTGTTCGCCGCCTGCGCGCGCAGCTCGATCTCCTGACCGCTCGCGAGCGCCGACAGCCAGATCCGCGCGCGCTGCGAAAGCGCTGTTTGGATGTGCTCCGGGCTCACATACAGGTGATGGGCGTCCGCGTCGGCGAACGCCGCGCAGACGTCGCTCCAGTGGTCGCTCAGCACCGGCGCGAGCTCCTCCTCGGCCGCCACGAGGAAGCTCCGTCTCTGTACCGATCAGGTCGAGCAGCGCGCCGAAGCGCTCGACCGGCAGGAGCTCGGCGATGTCCGGCCGCCGCTCCGCATCTCCGTTCTCGCCGCCGGCTCCGCCGCCGGTGAACGCACCTGTCGCCGCGGCGATCTCAGCCCGCTCGCGGTGCTCGGCCGCGAGCTCCGCCGCCGGGGCGATCTCGACCTCGGCGACGTCGCCGAGCGAGCGCTGCGTGAACGTCGAGAACCAGCGCAGCGATTCGATCTCGACGTCGAACATGTCCACCCGCACGGCCCGCTCCTCGGTAGCGGGGAACACGTCGAGCAGTCCTCCGCGCAGCGCGAACTGCCCGCGCTCCTCCACCTGGTCGACGCGCTCGTAGCCCGCGCCGACGAGCTCCTCCGCGCACTCGTCGAGGTCGAGCAGCTCGCCCACGCGCAGCGTGAACGAGTGGGGACGCAGCGCCGGGTCGGGCACCTTCTCCGACAGCGCCACCGCGCTGACGACCACCACCGGCTGCTCGCTTTGCGCGCGCTCTTGCTCGGTGGCGTCGTGCGCGGCCAGCAGCGCGTCGAGCGCCGCCACGCGCAGGCCGACGAGGTGCGGTGGCGGCGCGAGATGGGACTCGTAGGCGACGCCGCGCGAGGGGTAGTAGCGGACCGGCCGCGGCGCGAGCCACGCACGCAGGTCGGCCGCGAGGTCGCGCGCCGCGCGGTCGTCGCCCACCACGACCAGGGTGGGACGTGCGCGCGCGGCCGCGTCGATGTCGGCGAGCGCGGCGATCAGGTATGCGCGCAGCGCGCCCGAGACGAACGCGTGGCCACCGTCGCGCGCGAGCCGCTTGGCCGACTCGTCCTCGTCGATCAGCCCGAGCAGGGAGCGCAGGACGGGCGCGGCGGGCGCCTTGCGTCCGTCGGCGTTCTTCCCCCCGGGATCCCTGGCGGCGGTTGAGCTTCCGGTGGGCGTCACACCGTCATCCTGCCGCGTCCGAGGCGATGTCGCCGAGAACCACTTGCTCGACCTGCTCGCACGCGCGCTCGATCAGGTCTCCCACCTGAGTCGGGTCCTCGCGGAAGCGCCCGAGCACGTAGGCCGAGACGATCTCCGGGTCGGTCGATGCGGGACGCCCGACGCCGACGCGCCCGCGCACGAAGTCGCCGCTGCCGAGCTCGCGCTTGATCGACTTCAACCCGTTGTGACCGGCCAACCCGCCGCCGGTGCGCGTGCGGACCTCGCCGAACGGCAGGTCGATCTCGTCGTGCACCACCACCACCCGCTCGAGCGCCAGCTTGAAGGCGCCGCGCGCCGGTCCGACCGAGCGGCCGGCGTCGTTCATGTACGTCTGCGGGCACAGCACCGCCACCCGTGGGCCCTTTCCCCCCGGCGCGCCCACGTCGATCGCGCCTGCCGCCGGGCTGCCGGCACGCCCTTCGGCGATGCGCCCGCGAAAGCGCTCCTTGCCGCGCCCCAGCTGCCAGCGCTCCGCCAGCGCCTCGGCGACCATGAAGCCGACGTTGTGCCGCGTGCCCTCGTACTCGCGGCCGGGGTTGCCCAGCCCGACGATCAACCAGTCGACGCTCCCGCCGCCACCGAAGGGGCGTCGCAGGAGTCGCTACTCCTCTGAGCCGGAAGAGCTGTCGGAGCTCTCGGCGTCGCCGCCCGCGGCGCTCTCGCCGACGAGCTCGGTCTCGGACTCGATCTCCTCGTCGGCCTCGTTCTGCAAGCGCGGCGGAGAGAGGGTTGCGACCACGGTCTCCTCGAGATCGTCCAGCAGCGTCACGCCCTCGGGGATCTCGAGCGCCGACAGCAGGATCGTCTCGCCGATCTGCATCTCTCCGATCGGGTGCACGATCGACTCGGGGATCGCCGTCGGCAGCGCCTCGACGTTCAGCTCGCGCGTGATCTGCTCGAGCACGCCGCCTTCTTTGGCGCCCGGCGACTCGTCGCCGCCGGTCAGCTCCAGCGGCACGACCGCGTGGATCGCCACGTCGAGGTTCACCCGCAGCAGGTCGACGTGCACGGTGTCGCCGCGCACGGGATCGCGCTGGGCCTCCTTCAGGACGACCGGCGTCGCTTTCTTGCCGTCGAGGCTCAGGTCCAGCACCGCGCCGGCTCCCGCGAGCGCGTGGCGAAGCTCGCGCGCGTCGGCGTCGAAGCCGATCGGCTCGCCGCCGCCGCCGTACAGCACGCCGGGCACGCGCCCGCTTCGGCGCAAGCGCCGCGCCGCGCGCGAGCCTTCGCCCGAGCGGGTCTTGACATCGAGCTTTGTCGTCGTGGCGGCCATGAGCGGGTGCAGACTCTAGCAATCGACTCCCTCAGGGCAGCCCCGCCCCCCACGGCGTGCCTCAAAGGCTCGTTCTCAGGCCACTCCCGTTCTCAGGGCACGCGGGACTTCGGCGAGTGTCCCTGTTCGACGGCCGTGTCTTCTTCTTCTTCCAGTTCGATTTGCGTGCGTTTCGAGCAGATACCTTCGTTGCCGATCGGAGGGCTCAGCCCGACCAGGTGCACGTCGACCCCGGAGAAGAAGTTGCCGGTGCGGCGCACCTCGACACACTGCACGACCGGCAGCTTGCCGATCACCGTCCACGCCAGGCGCGTCTTGCCGGTGGCGCCGAACAGCGAGTAGGCGGTCTTCGATTCGAGCTGCAGGATCTTCACGGTGCCTGACCTGCGCACGTGCGCGTTGCTCGCGTCGGCCTTGACGCCGGCCACGCACGACGGGCTTGCGCGGCAGCCGCTGAGCTGGGCGAGCATGGAGGCGACGTCGCCCCTGGCCTCGGCTTGCACGAGCGCGAGGTCGTCGTCGCGTTCGACGTTCTCGGTGCTCAAGAACCTCGCCAGCAGGCCGCTGATCCCGAGGAACAGCACCACGGCCACGGCGATGAGGACGACGCGTTTCAGAACAGCTGGTTCTCGCCGCCGAACACCTCGCTGACCGAGTCGTCGACGAAGATCCGTCGGATCGAGTCGGTCAGCAGCTCCGCGCACGGCAGCACGCGGATGTTCTCGGGACGGTCCACGGGGACCGGGATCGTGTCCGTCACGACGATCTCCTCGAAGCCGGAGGTGCGCAGGTTCTCGAACGCGTCGCCGGAGAGCACGGCGTGGGTGGCCGCCGCGTACACGCGCGTGGCGCCCTCTTCCTTGACCGTCTTGGCCGCGGCCGCGAGCGTCCCGGCGGTGTCGATCATGTCGTCGACGATCACCGCCGTCTTGCCTTTTACGTCACCGATCACGTAGCCGATCTCCGCGACCTGCTGAGCGGGTCGCTCCTTGTCGAGGATCGCGAGCTCGGCGCCGATCTTCGAGGCGAAGTTCTTGTTCAGCTTGACCCTGCCCGCATCGGGCGCGACCACGACCAGGTCCGGCAGGCCGAGGTCGGCGAAGTACTGCGTGAGCATGAACAGCGCCGTCATGTGGTCCACCGGCTTCTGGAAGAACCCCTGGATCTGACCGGCGTGCAGGTCCATCGTCAGCACCCGGTCGGCGCCGGCCGCCTCGAGCATGCGCGCGACCAGCCGCGCGGAGATCGGCTCGCGCGGCGAGGACTTCTTGTCCTGGCGCGAGTACCCGAACCACGGTGTCACCGCGATCACCCTGTGCGCGGAGGCGCCGACGGCGGCGTCGATCATGAACAAAAGCTCCATCAGCGAGTCGTTCGCGGTGACCCCCGTCTCGGCGTTGCCGCAGGTGGACTGCACGATGAACACGTCCGCGCCGCGGATCGACTCGTCGTAGCGGCAGTACACCTCGCCGTTTGAGAACGTCTTCAGCGTCACCGGGCCGAGGTCGACTTCGAGCTTGTCCGCGATGTCCACGGCCAGCCGCGGGTTCGCGCGCCCGCTGAACAGCATCAGCCGCTTGTTGTAGTCGATCGCCAGGCTCGCCCGCGAGGACTGCGTACGCGTGTCCGTCGCGCTGCTCATCTCCCCTCGGAGTCTAGACACAGCTGGAGACACGCGACCCGCGCGCGGGCGGGAGCGCGCCCTGTCTTCACGTCTCTTCCTTACGACGGCGCTCCGCGTAGCCCTCGACGTTCTTCTGCTTGGCCCGCCCGACGGCCAGCGCACCCGGCGGCACGTCGTCGGTGACGACAGAGCCGGCGGCGGTGTACGCGTCGTCGCCGACCGTCACCGGTGCGACGAACGCTGTGTCGACGCCGCCGCGCACGCCGGAGCCGATGCGCGTGCGGTGCTTCTCGCGGCCGTCGTAGTTGGCGGTGATCGTCCCCGCGCCGAGGTTCGTGCGCTCGCCCACGTCCGCGTCGCCGATGTAGGACAGGTGCGGGACCTTCGCGCCGGCGCCGATGTCGGAGTTCTTGACCTCCACGAACGTGCCCGCCTTCGCGCCCTTGCGCAGCACGGCGCCCGGGCGCAGGTAGCCGAACGGCCCGACGCTCGCGCCGTCCTCGAGCACGCAGTCGACGAGGTAGGAGTGCTTTACGACACAGCCCTCGCCGATCTGGGTGGCGCCTTTGATCGTGCTGAACGGCTCGATCACCGTATCCTGCCCGATCCGCACGTCGACGTCGATCACCGTGTTGGCCGGATCGACGATGCCCACGCCCGCGCGCATGTGCCGCTCGAGGATCTGCTCTTGGGCCAGCCTGCGCACGTGGGCCAGGGCGACTCGGTCGTTGACGCCGAGCACGAGCCGTTCGTCGGCGACCGCGTGCGCCGCGACGGTCAGCCCGTCGGCTCGCATCAGGTCGAGCACCTGTGGCAGGTACAGCTCGCGCTGCGCGTTGTCGTCGCTCAGCCCCGGCAGCGCCTTGCGCAGCGCGCGCGCGTCGAACACGTATATGCCGGTGTTCACCTCGTTGATCTCGAGCTCCGTGGCGGTCGCGTCGCCCTCCGTCTTGGTCTCGACCACGCGTGCCACCGCGCCGCTCGCGTCGCGCACGACGCGTCCGTAGCCGCTCGGGTCGGCGAGGATCGTCGTCGCCATCGTCGCGCCCGCGCCGCTCCGCTCGTGCGCCTCGGTCAGCTCCCTGATCGCCTCGGCACTCACGAGCGGCACGTCTCCGCTCAGGACCACCACCGGGGCGTCGCGCTCGGACGCGTCGCCGGCGGAGTCCGCGTCGAGCTGCGCCATCGCCGCCACGACCGCGCCGCCGGTTCCGTTCGAGCGCGGCTGCACCGCCAGCAGCACCCCCTCCGGCAGCACCCCCTCGAGCGCCCGCTCAGGGGAGTCCACCACGACGGTCCTCCCCGCCCCGGCCTCGATCGCCGCGAGCACGGGCCACAGCACCATCGGCCGGCCGCACACCTCGTGCAGCACCTTCGGCGTCTTCGACTTCATCCGCGTGCCCTGGCCCGCGGCGAGAATCAGGACGGTGGGTGGGGTCATCGCGCAGACTGTAGTGATCGGCGGTTGCGCAACGCCGACGAGCGTTGCGCTTAGAACCTGTCTCGAGCTGGGGGGCAGGGATTCGAACCCTGATTCTCAGGACCAAAACCTGATGTCCTGCCTTTGGACGACCCCCCAAGGGGACGGATATCGTCGCACGTGGCGACGATTGTGGCGAATGATCGACGGTCGGAAGTCGGCTTACCCCACGGGCAAAGGGCATAACTTCCTCGCAACACGCTGTTCTCCTGCTTCTGCAAGGATGCCTGCACTCTGTTTGAGGGTAGGGAGAGATCGGGGTGGCGTGCAGCCGCTGTTGTAGTTGCCACCGCGCTGGGCGTGTTCGTGGGACCTGCGCACGCGCGCGCAACGACCGCGTCGGCTGCGAGCGCGCCGCGGCAGAGTGCCGGAGTGGTCACGTCGGCGAAATCGCCCCCGTCGACGAGATCGCGTGTTTGCGCCAACTCGAATCTGGTCCCGACAGCCACCAACACCTCGGCGATCGACGCGGCGACGCTGTGCCTGATCGACAACGTTCGCGCGGCCTATCGCCTCGGGCCGGTGCGAGCCAACCGCGAACTGCAGGGAGTCGCGACCACGCAGGTCGACGATATGGTTGGTTGGGACTACTTCGCCGACAACCGTCCCCCGGAACAGACACCGGCGGCGCTGATCGAAGCGACCCACTACCCCGCGCACTCCGCGCGCCTGTCGACCGGTCAGAACATCGGTTGGGGCACGGGCCCGTACGCCACCCCGGCGCAGATGGTCGCCGCCTGGATGGCCTCGCCCCCGCACCGCGAAATCATGTTGCTGAGGGAATACCGCGAAGCCGGGGTGGGCGTCGCTCCCGCGGTGCCGTCGGTGCTCGCCCAGTCGTTGCCCGGGGCGACGTACGCGATCGAGTTCGCCGTCCGCGGCTGAGAGGCGTACCAAACGTCGTTGCGATAGCGGATGGTAGTACTATGTGCAATCATGGCGTCGTATGGTACGACGACAATTCTGGCTCGATCGCTTGCGGCGCGCGTGGGATACTCGCTCGGTGATCTGGCTCGCGGGGGTGCGGCGAGCCGGCAAGACGTGCCTGTGTCAGAGCCTCGACGGCATCGAGTACTTTGACTGCGAGCTGCCGCGAACCAGGCGCCAGATGGACGACCCGGAGGGATTCCTAGGCGAGCTCCGGGGACGGCGGATCGTCCTCGACGAGGTGCACCGCCTCGCGAACCCATCCGAGCTGTTGAAGATCGCCGCCGATCACTACCCCGACGTGAAGGTCATCGCCACAGGCTCCTCCACCCTCGAGGCAACGGCGAAGTTCCGAGACACGCTCGCCGGGCGCAAGGAGACCGTGTGGCTGACCCCGATGCTGCTCTCGGACGTTGAGGACTTCGACGGCGGCAGCGGCCTGACGCGCCGCTTGTTGAACGGCGGCCTGCCACCGTTCTTCCTCGCACAGGAGCCACCAGCGCGCGAGTTTCAGGAGTGGATGGATGCCTATTGGGCCAAGGACATTCAGGAGCTCTTCCGCCTGGAGCGCCGCTCCTCATTTCAGCGCTTTACCGAGCTGATCTTCACCCAGAGCGGCGGCATGTTCGAGGCCACTCGCTTCGCCGCGCCTTGCGAGGTCTCACGCCAGACGATCGCCAACTACCTGACCGCGCTCGAGGCGACGTTCGTGGCCCACGTCGTGCGTCCTTACAGCACCCATCGCCCGACGGAGATCGTCGCAGCGCCGAAGGTATACGGATTCGATACCGGCTTCGTCTGCCACCACCGCGGCATCACCAGCCTGCGCCCGGAAGACATGGGCCTGCTGTGGGAGCACGTCGTATTGAACGAGATCCACGGTCGCCTTCAACATCGGGCGGTTCGCTACTGGCGCAACAAGCGCGGAGCCGAGATCGACTTCGTGCTGGCGCGGCGCGGCCGCCGGGGACCGATCGCGCTGGAGTGCAAGTGGCAGGCCGCATCGTTCGATCCCTCGGCGCTGCTCGCGTTTCGCCACAACTACCCGCAGGGCGAGAACTACGTGGTCGCCCCGGACGTCGAGCGCTCATACACACGCATCTACAGAGACACACCGGTGCGTTTCGTCTCCCTCGACGACCTCACTACCAGCTTCGCAAACGAGCCCCTGGCCTGAGGCGAGGCGGGCGACCGACGATGACGCCTCTCAGCTGCGCCGGCCGGAGCGTCGTGGCACCCGCCCGCCTTCGGCGCCGGCCTCAGAGGCGGGGCCGCCGGAGGCGGAGATGCCGAGCACGCGCATCGACTTGAGGCCGAGCGAGAGCTTCTCGCGGCCGTCGCTGGAGGAGACGTCGAGGCCGGAGAGCTCGCGTACGCGCTCGAGGCGGTAGTAGATCGTGTGGCGGTGGGTGAACAGCCGCTGGGCCGTGCCGGCGACGTTGCCGTCGGCCTCGAGGAAGGTCTCGAGCGTCTGGACGAGGTCGGTCTCGTACTGCTCGTCGTAGGCGACGAGCGGCTCGACGGTCTCCGCGTAGAAGCGTTGCAGCTCGGAAGGGTTCTCGGACATCGCGCTCAGCAGCAGCCGGTAGGCGCCGGTCTGCTCGAACGCGAGCGCGGCGGGGTCGGCCGAGCCCTGGGCGACGTTCGCGGCCAGTAACGCCTCGCCCGCGGCGCGGGGCAGCTCGGCGGGATCCTCGGCGATGCGGCTGCGCCCGACGGCAAAGGTGTAGCCGGACAGGGAGGCCTCCATCTCGCGCAGGACCGCGTCGCCGGCGCGCGCGGCGAGCGCCTCTTCGCCGCCGGGCACGAGCAAGAGCACCTCGGCGCCGACGATCCCGTCGCGCTCGGACAGCGCGGCGATCGAGCGGCTGGAGACCGCCCGCGCTCCGCGCTCGGCGACGGCGCGCACGCGCGCGCGCCAGCCTTCGTCGGTCGGGGCCTGCGGGTGGGCGCGCGCGACGATCATGGACGCGCCGTCGGCCACGTCCAGCGACAGCTCGCGCGCACGCGCGACGAGCTCCTCGCGCTCGGTCAGCTCGCGGGAAAGCATCGCGCGCAGGAAGTCCGCGGCGGCCGTCTCCGAGGCCCGCTCCGGCGCGCGGACGCGCTCGACCTCGGAGGCGATCATGGTCATGAGCAGCCTGCGCATCGAAGCGCTCGGCTCCGCCGCGGCGCGCATGTGCAGCGCGCCCACGATCGTGTCGGCGACGCGCAGAGGCGTGCTGCTGACACCTTTGCCGCCGGCGAGCAGCGAGCGCTCGTCGGCGGGCGACTTGGCCGCGACCGCGAGCGTCGCTCCCCATGCGTCCGTGACCGCGAGGCTCGCCTCGAGCGCTCGCGCGGCCGCGCGCACGACCTCGGGCAGGCCGGCGCCCGACTCGACGGCCTCGGTGATCGCGTCCAGCGCCGCGAATTCAGACATCGATCAGCCCCAGAAGTAGACGGCACCGAGCGCCGCGAGCACGCCGGCACCGACGAGCACGGCGAGCACGTACAGCGAGAGCACGGTCGCCGCCAGCCGCTCCCACACGCGCGCGTAGGAGGTCCACGCCGGCACGAGGATCAGGCCGGCGTAGAGCGCGAGCCCGAACACTCCGGCACAGACGGCGACGAGGTCGTTGATGGCGGTTCTGCTCATGGCGTCAGGTCGTGATTGTGACGCACGGCGACGTCGCCCGCGCGCGCAGCGGCCCCGAAGGCGCGGTCCACCGGCGTGGCACAGAGCGGGGCGGGCTCGCGCCCTGCCAGGCCGGCCGCCGCGCGCTCGGCCGCGCCGAGGCCGTTCGCGCGCGCGAACACGCCCACGACGGTCGGCCCGGAGCCGCTGACGAAGACGGCGTCGGCGCCCGCGTCGCGCGCCTCGCCCAGCGCGCGATCGATCGCCGGGCACAGCGAGATCGCCGCCTGTTGCAGGTCGTTGCGCAAGAGCTCCCGCACGGCGGGGATCGGCGCGCCGAGCTCCAGGGCGAGGCGCAGCGCGTCACGGCGCTCGACGAGCTCGCGCGAGGTGCGCGCCGGCCCCAGCCGGTCCGCCTCGGTGTACACGTCGGCGGTCGACAGGCTCGCGGCGACGGGCAGCACGAGCAGCCCGAAGGGGGAGCTGGGAGGCGCGAGCTCGTGCAGGCGCTCGCCCGCCCCCGTGGTCAGCCAGCGCCCGGGCGAGACCTGCGCGGGCACGTCGGCGCCGAGACCGACGGCCAGCTCGCGCAGCAGCGCCTCCTCGCCGAGCCCCGAGGCGTGCCTGGCCAGGCGCAACGCGGCGGCCGCGTCGGCCGAGCCGCCGGCGAGCCCGGCGGCGACGGGGATCCGCTTGACGATGCGCAGTCGCAACGCGGGAGCGTCCCAGCCGCTCGCCGCGCGAAACGCGCTCAGCGCCCGCGCGGCGAGGTTGTCCTCCGGCGGGCCGTCCACCCCCGGGCAGACGATCTCGTCGTGCGCCGCCCCCGCGGGCGCGGGTTCGAGCGTCAGCTCGTCGGCGAGCGAGATCGACTGCATCGCGCTCACCAGCTCGTGCCTGCCGTCGTCGGCTCGCACCGGACCGAGGAACAGTCCCAGGTTGACCTTCGCCGGGGCGAGCGCGCGAGCGGGAAGCGACCATCGCCCGTTTTCTTTGTCGATTTGGAGTTCGCCTGGCACGATGACGCTCAGCTCCCGTCCGCTCACAATTCGAGCAAGTGCGCGAGCGTGCGGAAGTCCTCGGGGGGAAGGCGCTCGGCGCGCACGTCGGGGGGGTGACCGAGTTGGTGCAGCGCGTGGCGCACCAGCTCACGCGAGTGACCGGCGCTGCCACGACTGGACAGCGAGAGCGAGCCGGCCAGGGTCTTGCGCCGGTGGGCGAACGCGCCGCGCACGAGCGCGCGCACCCGGGGTGAAGGCGCCTCCCTGCGTCGGCGCATGCCGACGAGCACCGAGTCGACGTTCGGCACGGGGTGGAACACCGTGCGGGGGATCGCGCGTAGGACCTCGACCTCGCACGCGAGCTGGGCGATTACGGAGGGCACGCCGTAGGAGCCGCCGCCGGGCGCGGCCGCGAGGCGCTCGCCGACCTCGCGCTGGGCCATCGCCACCCAGCGCTCCACGGCTCCCAGCTCTTCAATCGTGCGCAGCAGAACCCCGGCCGCGATCCCGTAGGGCAGGTTCGCGACCACCTTGCTCGGCGCGGGGCTCAGCCGGGCGAGGTCGAGCGTCATCGCGTCGCCCCAGCTGACGGTGACGTTCGTGTACGGGTCGGTCGCATCGCCCAGAGCCGCCTGCAGACGCGTGTCGATCTCGATCACGTGCACGTGGCGGACGCGCTCCGCGAGGTGCTCGGACAGCACGCCCAGGCCCCCGCCGATCTCGAGGACGACATCCTCGCGGTCGAGCTCGGCGGCGCGGCCGATCACGCCGAGGATGTTCGAGTCGATCAGGAAGTTCTGCCCGAGCTCGCGATCGGGACGCACGTCGAACCGGCGCATCCGCCGCAGGCTGGGCTGGACGGGGATGTCGGGCTCGGCGGCGGCCCCGGGCCGGGCAGGAGCAGAGTGATCCGACGTGCCGGGGCGACCAGCACGGCCACGTGGGGACGAGAGATCGGCCACGGCGCTCACGCCCACCCGAACACGCGCGCCCCGTTGCGCTCCACGGTAGCGTCGAGCTCCGCGACCGTCACCCCCCGCAGCTCGGCCAGGAACGCCAGGGTGTGCGCGACGAACGCGGGCTGGTTGCGATGCTTGCGCACGACCTGAGGGGTCAGGTAGGGCGCGTCGGTCTCGATCAGCAGCCGGTCCTCGGGCACGAGCTTCGCGGCCGCGGCCAGGTCGGCGGCGTTTTTATAGGTGACGTTGCCGGCGAACGAGATCGCGTAGCCGCGCTCGAGACAGTCGTCGAGGCGGTCGGGCATCGAGAAGCAGTGGATCACGACGCCCAGCCCCTCGGCTTCGGCGGCGAGCTGGGCGAGCGTCTCGTCGGTCGCCGCGCGCGAGTGGATCGTCAGCGGCTTGGAGGTCTCGCGCGCGAGCGCGATCTGGGCCGCGAACGCCCGCTCCTGGTCTGAGCGCGGCGCCCCGTCGCGGTAGAAGTCGAGGCCGGTCTCGCCGATCGCCAGGCAGCGCTCGTGCGCGGCCAGCGCGCGCAGCTCGGCCAGGTCGGCGTCGTCGAAGCCGGTGGCCGCGTTCGGGTGGCGCCCAACCGCGGCGTACACCTGCGGAAACGCCTCGGCGGCCGCGAGCGCGGCGCGGCAGGAGGCGCTTTCGGTGCCGACCGTAAGCATCCGCGTCACACCGGCCGCGACCGCCGCCCGCACGAGCTCCGCGTCCGGAGGCTCGCACAGGTCCAGATGGGTATGGCTGTCGATCATCGCCGTCCCACCGCGTCGCGATCGACAGTGGACACTCCGGATGCGCCGCCGTCCGCCGAGGACGTTCGTCGTTTCGAGAGCGTGCGCACGTCGGTCAGTCCTTGGGGAAGAGCGGCTCGATCGTGGTGACGCGCTCGATCCGCCCGCTGCCGAGCTCGGCTCCGGCCAGCGCCAGGTCGGGGGCGCCGAGCGCGGCGAGCAGCTTCTCGGCGCTGGCCGGCAGGTAGGGCCACAGCAGCACCGCCACGACGCGCAGCCCCTCGAGCAGCGTGGAGAGCGCGCGGTCGAGGTCGCCCGCGCGCGCGTCGTCCTTGGCGAGCCGCCATGGCGCCTGCTCCTCGACGTAGCGGTTCAGCCGCCGCACCCGCTCCCAGATCTCCTCCAGGGCGAGCGTCAGCTCCGCCTTGCCGATCAGCTCTTCGACGCGGGCGGTCAGACCGGCGAAGTCCGGCGCGAGCGCCGGGTCCATCTCCCCCGCGGGCACGACCCCGTCGCGGTAGCGCACGGCCATCGCGAGCGTGCGGCTGGCGAGGTTGCCGAAGTCGTTGGCGAGCTCGCTCGAGTAGCGCTGCTCGAAGGCGGCGGTCGAGACCGAGCCGTCCTGGCCGAAGGGGACGTCGCGCAGGAGGTAGAAGCGCAGCGCGTCGGCGCCGAAGCGCTCGATCACGGCGAACGGGTCGAGCACGTTGCCGAGCGACTTCGACATCTTCTCGCCCTCCATCAGGAGGTAGCCGTGGACGAAGACGTGCTCGGGCAGCTCGAGCTCGGCGGCCATCAGCAGCGCCGGCCAGTAGACCGCGTGGAAGCGCAGGATGTCCTTCGCGATCACGTGATAGCTGGCGGGCCAGAACCGATCGGTGAGGTCTTCGTTCGCGCGCGCGTAGGAGAGCGCGGAGTAGTAGTTGAGCAGCGCGTCGAACCACACGTAGAACACGTGCTCGGAGTCCCACGGCACCGGCACGCCCCAGGTGAGCTTGTGGCGCGAGAGCGGCACGTCGCGCAACCCGGAGCGGATGAACGACAGCGCCTCGTTGTAGCGCGTGCGCGGCGCGACGAAGTCCTCGCGCTCTGCGTACAGCGCCTCCAGCCGACCTTGGAAGGCGGACAGCTCGAAGAAGTAGCTGTCCTCCTGCTCGCGCGTCAGCTCGACGTGGTGGATCGGACAGCGGTTGCCCTCGTCGACTTCGTTGTCGGCCTTGAAGTCCGCGCAGCGCGGGCAGTACCAGCCCTCGTAGGTGCCCTCGTAGACGAACCCGTTCGCGCGCACGCGCGAGAGCACCTCTTGGACCTTCGCCATGTGCTGCGGATCGGTCGTGCGGATGAAGAAGTCGTTGGCGGCGCCGAGCCGCGGTACGAGCGCTTTGAAGCGCTCGGCGTTCTTGTCCGCGAGCTCCTGCGGCTCGATCGAGAGCGCGTGGGCGGCGTCGGCGACCGGCTCGCCGTGCTCGTCGGTGCCCGTCAGGAAGAACACCTCCTCGCCGCGCTGGCGGTGATGGCGCGCGAGCGTATCGACCGCGATCGTCGTGTACGCGTGCCCGAGATGCGGCGCCGCGTTGACGTAGTAGATCGGGGTGGTGACGTAGAAGGACACTGTGCCCTCCAGGCTACTGCCGTCTTGTGACGGGACGCTCGGTCCAGACGCTTAGCGAGTCGCAGACGATGACCCAGTAGAGAGCTCGCCGAACTATGTTGCTCGTCGCAGACGACGTATCGCAGCGGTTATACACCCTCTCCTCCATGCGTATTCCACCGGACCCGCGTATAGCCATGGCTATACCAACTCCAAGAAGTACATCAACCTACGACGACCCAACCCTCAAAGCAATTCGCGATCAGCCGACGTTCATCAGCGCGCGATACAGCTCGTTGGCCCCCACCCCCGTCAGCTTCGCCACGGCCGCCGCGGCCGGCCGCGGCTTGGCGCCCGCGTCGATCAGCTCGCGCAGCGCGCCGAGCGCCTGCTCGCGCGCGGGCGCGCCGGGCGCGGCGGCACCGACCACGAGCACGATCTCCCCGCGCGGCGGGTGCGCCTCGTAGCGGTCCGCCAGCTCGCTGGCCGACCCGCGGCTGATTTCCTCGTGGAGCTTGGTCAGCTCGCGACAGACCGCCACCGGCCGCTGCGGATCGCGCGCGGCGAGCACGCGCAACGTCGTGACCAGGCGGCGGGGAGACTCGAACGCGACGAGCGTCTCGGGCACATCCACCAGCAACCGATCGAGCTCCGCACGCGCGCGCGGGAGGAAGCCGACAAAGCGCCAGCGCTCACCCGGCAGGCCGGAAACGGCAAGCGCCGCCACGACGGCGCTCGGACCGGGCAGCGCCTCCACCACGATGCCCGCTGTCACGCACGCGCGAACGAGCGCAAAGCCCGGGTCGGACACCAGCGGCATCCCCGCGTCGGACACGAGCGCCACCACGGCGCCGGCGGCGATCCGGGTCACGAGCTCCTGTGCGCGAGCGCGTTCGTTGTGCTCGTGGAAGCTGACGAGCGACGCGGCGACGATCCCATGGCGGTCGAGCAGCAGCTTGGTGTGTCGCGTGTCCTCGCACGCGACCACGTCGGCCTCGGCGAGCGCGGCGAGCACGCGCAGGGTCACGTCCCGCAGGTTGCCGATCGGGGTCGCGCAGAGAAGCAGGCGACCGTCCCGGCCGGTCGCGGATCTCTGCGATCCTCGATCGGTCGAGGCAACCGGAGGGTTCTCGGCCGACATGTCGCAAATATAGGGTCCGATGCCCGACGACAGCCAAGAGCCACCGCCGCAATACACCCGCTACCGCGCCGGGCGCCGCCTGCGACCGCGCAAGGACGAGCCGGCCGGGCAGCGGGGTCTCGTGCAACCGGACCCCACCCGGCCCGCTGCGCCCTCCGTTCGCACGCCCCGTCGCGCGAGCGAGCGCGCACGCCTCAGGAGGCCGGGAGGAGATCCCCCGCGAGCGCGTGGCCGCGCGGCCCGAGCGTGGCGCCGCTGGAGGCGGCCGAAGCGCGTCGCGCTTGCCGTGCTTGCGCTCGTGGCGGGCTGGCTGGTCCTTTCGCTCGTGCTGTTCCTGATCAGCTCGCAGTTCGAGCGCACCTCGCTGCCGTCGAACGTCGCCGGCGTGCTGGACCCGTCGGGCTATCCGCTGACGAGCGCGAGCAACATCCTCGTGCTCGGATCGGACCGGCGCCAGAAGAACAGCAGGGAACCGGGAGCGGAAACCACGGGGCCGGGACGCTCGGACACGATCATGCTGATCCGCACCGGGGGCGGGCACGCCGCGCGGCTGTCGATCCCGCGCGACACGGTCGTCGAGATCCCCGGTCGCGGCCTGCAGAAGGTCAACGCGGCGCACGAGTACGGCGGCCCGGCGGAGTCGGTCTCGGTGATCAAGAGCTGGCTGGGCGTGCCGATCAACCACGTGGTGGAAGTGAACTTCGAAAACTTCCCTCAGCTGATCGACTCGATGGGCGGCGTGACCTATACGGGCGGGTGCATCGTCTCGCGCCTCGACGGCGGCTCGAGCAACGGCGGCTTTACGTTGCGCCTGAGCAGGGGCACCCACCACCTCGACGGCAAGCAGGCGCTGGCGCTGGCGCGCACGCGCGAGAACCTGTGCGAGCCGAACGAGACGGACATCCAGCGCGAGGAACACCAGCAGGCGCTGTTCAACGACATGAAGAGTCGGCTGCTCTCCCCGTCGAGCTTTCTGCGCCTGCCGCTGATCGCGTGGAACGCGCCGCCGGCGATCATCTCGGACATGAGCGGAGCGGAACTGCTCGGCATGTTCGCGGCGCTCGCGGTGACGGGCACCCCGCCCACGCGCGTGCTGAAACCGACCGGCACGATCACGCTGCAGGGCGGCGGAGACGGATTGACGATCTCAGAAGGCGCGCGCCGCGCGGACGTCGCGCGTTTCATGAACGGCTGAGTCCCAAGCATGGGTCGGTCGTGAACGGCTGAGCCCCAAGCATGGGTCGGTCGTGAACGGCCGAGCCCCGGGCCCGCGTCAGGACACTCAGCCTTTGGTCGCGGCCGGCTTCGCGTCCTTGGGCTTGGACGAGGAAACCTTGTCGCCCTTGCTCGCGGAGGAGGCGGAGTCGGAGGCCTTTTGCGAGGAGGCCTTCTCGGACCCTTTCTCCGAAGGCTTCCCGGAGGAGGCCTTCTCCGACGAGGACTTCTCGGCCGCGGCCGCGGCCGTCTCGCGCTGGCGGTTGCGCGTGCCGTAGTCGGTGTTGTAGAAGCCTTTGCCCTTGAAGTGCACGGCGGGAGCGTGCAGCACACGCTCGACCGGCACACCCGTATCGGGGTCGGTGGTGAGCGCGGGGTCGGAGAAGGACTGCTGAAGCTCGAACGTCGTCCCGTCGGGACGTCTGTACTCGTAGATGGGCATAGGGAGAATCTAGCCTGCTTGACGCGTCCGGGCGTCGCGGCGCGCGATCGGCCGGCCGGCATCACGCACACCGGCAATCCGGGACGGCCGGTCGATCAGTCCGCCAGCAGCGCGCGCGCGCAGGCGATCCCGGCGCTAACCGTGGCGGTGAAGTCGCGGTCGGGCTCGGTGAGCATCCGCAGCGCGAAGCCGTCGCCGAGGGAGAAGAGGATCTCGGAGACCACCTCGGGCTCGGCGTGCAAACGCAGCACCCCTTCGCGCTGGGCGGTGGCAAGCAGCTCCGCGACCTGTTCGCGGGTCCGGCGAATCAGGCCCGCGTACTCGACGGCGACCTCGGCGTTGCGGCGCGCGAGCGTGAACAGCTCGAACAGGAGGGTGACGAAGTCGGGGTCCTCGCGCACGGTCTGCTGCAGGTTCTGCGCCATCAGGCCGATGAAGCCGTCGGCGGTTCGCTCCCCGGCGAGCTGGCGCTCGAGCATCTCCATGCGCAGCTCGCAGTCGCGGCGCACCGCCTCGACGAGCAGCTGCTCCTTGGTGCCGAAGTAGTAGTGCAGCAGCCCGCGCGAGACGCCGGCCTCGCGTGAGACGTGGTCGAAGGTCGAGCCCGCCGCGCCGTGACGCGCGACGCTGCGGCGCATCGCCTCGACGATGCGCTGGGCCTTCTCGCCGGACAGCGACCTGACCGGCGAGGTCACGGACGCCGACGCGCCCGCATCGGCCACGTTCGGATCGGCCACGCCCGGGGCAGCCACACTCGCATCGGCCACGCTTGGACCGGCCACGCTCGAGTCGGCCGCGCCCAAGCTCTCCGCTGCGACGGTCATCCGCGACAAGAGCCCCGAGCCTCCGGCTCAGCCGGCGGGAGCACCCGTCGGCTCGAAGTCGGGAGCGGCGGTGGTGGAGCTGTAGTCGAATTCCTCCTCGGCGCCGAACAGGAGGTCCAGCACCTTCGAGCGCAGGCCCTCGCTGAGCACCAGCGCGAGCACGGCGGCGAGCGTCAGCAGCAGCAACGAGCGGCCCAGGCCACCGCCACCGCGACCGCGCTTGGGTGGCTCGCGCAACGAGCTGGAAGCGTCCCGCAGGGCGTTTGCGGCCTCCTTCAGCTCACGCTGGAGCTTGCGATCCTCGAATAGAGCCTGGGTCGCGGGCGTGCCGTTGCTCATGCGCCCGTAAGCGCTGCGCGCCGAGCCGTACGCCGTGAGTAGGTTCTCGCGCAGATCCCGATCTTCGATCAGGCGCTGCAGGTAGCGGCTGTGCTGCGTTGCTTCGCGTGCTGCCTTGCCGGCCTTGCCGATGCTGTCCTTCGCTGCCATCGTCGTCACCACCTATGCCGAAAGCTTGCAGGTCTGGACTCAATATACCCCCGCGGATCGAGGGCCTGCGAATCAGGCGTGCAGCGCGGCCTGTTCCTGCGCTGAGGGGAACGCCCAGGCCGCGCGCGTGCGACGCTCCTGGCGAAAGACGAAACGCATCTGCTGCGGCGGCTGCAGCTGCGCCTCGTTGGGGCGGAAGGTGGCGCAAGGCTCGGACAGGTCCAGTGCACAGAGGAGGTTGCAACGGAAGAAGCATTCGTCACAACTCACCTTGCGAGCGGCTCGCTTGCCCTGCGTTCTCTGCACCCTGCCTCCCCATGCGCTGATCGCTGACTGAAACGGACGACGGGGATCATGAAAGCACCGTCCGGCTGCCGGCGTGGAGCGCCATCCCGCAAATCGCAGAGAAAACGGTTTCTACCCGCGGACGGCCGCCCACCGGTCACTTTTCTGTGAGCGCCGAGCCGGCAACAACGCATTTTGCGGGACTTGATCGCGGCAGCACCGGGCGCGGACGCGCCCGCGTCATGATTAGGGCGTGCGCGTCCTCGTCACAGGCGCCGGCGGGTTCGTCGGCTCACAGCTCATCCCCCGCCTGCTCGACGGCGGTCAAGAGGTACGTGCGCTCGGACGTACACCCGCGCGGGTGCGGGAGACGCTCGAGCTGCTGAGCGCCGGAGACATCGCCGAGAACGTCGAGATCTTCCGTGGCGATGCGCTGACGGGCGCGGGGCTCACACGCGCGCTCGAGCGGGTCGAGGTCGCGTATTACCTGATCCACTCGATGGAGCGCTCCGTGACCTCCTCGCCGTTTGCCGAGCGAGAGAGCGCCGCGGCTCACACATTCGCCGCTGCGGCGGCGCGGGCGGGAGTGAGGCGCGTGGTGTACCTCGGCGGGCTGATGGGGGCCGAGCCCACCCGCGTCTCACGCCACCTCGCCAGCCGCGAGGCGGTGGAGCGCATCCTCCTGCAGAGCGTCCCCGACTCGGTGGCGCTGCGCGCCTCGATCGTGGTCGGCGCACGCTCGCGCTCGTTTCGTCTGCTCGTCCACCTCGTCGAGCGCCTGCGGGTTCTCACGCTGCCGGCATGGCGGCGGTACCGCACCCAGCCGATCGACGCGCGCGACGTCACCGAGATGCTCGCCGCCGCCGCGACCGCGCCAGCGGTGGGCGGCCTGTCGATGGACGTCGGCGGGCCCGACGTGCTCAGCTACGGGGAGATGATCGCGCGCATCGCCGAGCTGATGCTGGTGAGTCGTCCGGCGCTCGGCCTGGGCGTGAGCATGACACCCATCACGGCCCGTGTCGTGGCGGCGATCGCGAGTGAGGATCCGGAGCTGATGGTGCCGTTGATGGAGAGCCTCGAGGGCGATCTGCTGATCGCCGACGATCGTGCCGCGAAGCTGCTGAACGTGAGACTGCACTCTTTTGACTCGGCGGTGGAGCATGCGCTCGGCGAATGGGAGGAATCCGAGCCACTAGCCGCACGCTGACATCCGAGAATCCGAGCCACTAGCCGCACGCTGACATCCGAGAATCCGAGCCACTGGCCGCACGCTGAGCCATCCGAGAATCCGAGCCGCCGGCCGCGCGTGAGCATCCACGCGGGCCCAAGCGCAGCCCACCCTGCGCCGCCGCCTTATACCGTTGGGAGCACCGATGAACGCACGCAGCCGATGAGCCTCGTCACAGCCTCGATCCAGATCGCCGCCCCGGCGCGGGACGTGTGGAAAGTCGTCATGGATCCCGCTCGCCTGGGTGACTGGGTCACGATTCACCGCCGGCTGGTGCACGCCGACGACGGCGCATCGCGGGTGGGATATGAGATGGATCAGCAAATCCATCTGCGCGGTGTCAATCTCGAAGTTCACTGGAAGCTCGTCGAGTGCGACGCCTGCGCGCGCGCCGTGTGGGAGGGACGTGGGCCGGCGCGCTCACGTGCTCGCACCGAGTACGGCCTGACAGCCGAGGGCAAGGGCACGCGCTTTGACTACCGCAACGAATTCCGCCCACCGCTCGGACCGCTTGGCGCGGTGGTCAGCCGTGCGCTGGTGGGGGGCATGCCGGAACGAGAGGCCAAGCGCACGCTCGAGCGTTTGCGCGCGTATATGGAGAACGATTAGCCGGCCTCGCAACCCGCGGCGACTCCTAACCAATCAGAAATCGCCCTTGCAAAACGCCGTGCGGCCGGGTTTCCGAGGTTGGATCGTGTAAGGTCAAGATGAAAATATGTGACTTACGTCGCATTTACACTAGTGAAGAGGATTGAATCGTGACCGACTTCCTTGACGAGAAGCGCAAAGAGATCACCGATCGGCTGAAGGAGATCAAGCCGCTCGTGGACGAGTACCAGCGACTCGAGGCGGCAGCCTCGGCCCTGGCGGGCGTCGGCGGATCGGCGTCTTCCGCTTCTTCCGTCGCGACCGCGCCACGTCGCCGTGGACCGGGACGCCCGCGCGGCTCGGTCAACCGGACGAGCGCGAAAGCGACAGAGACGGCAGCCCCGGCCGCGACGGCCGCTGCGCCGGCCAAAGCCGGTCGTAAAAAACCGGGTCGCCCCCCGGGACGTAAAAAACCAGGCCGCCCCGCCGGCAGCAGCAGTAGCAGTTCCACCCCGCGGCGCGCCGGACGGCGCAAAGGCAGCGGCACACGCGCGGCCGAGGCGCTCTCATTCGTGACGGGACAGCCGGGTATCACGATTCCCGAGCTGGCCGCGAAGATGGGCATCAAGCAGAACTACCTGTATCGCGTGCTGCCGAGCTTGGAGCAGGAAGGGAAAGTAGCCAAGCAGGGAAGAGGCTGGCACCCCAAGTCCTAGTCTCGGAGCCCCTGGCGGCGTCCTCGGGTGCTCGCGTGCTGGCCGATTGGAGATCCCATCGATCTCCAATCGGTACGCCACGCACCCTGCGTCCTTGCCAGGAACTCCGATCCATCGGACTTACTTTCTCAGATTTAGGCGTTGTCTAACGAGGGCGCGGCAGAGATGCCGCGCCCTCTGCGTTCTCTGCCCAATCCCGCAAGAACGCCTCGGTGGCGGCCACGTCGAGGGGACGGGCGAAGAGGAAGCCCTGTCCGTTGTCACAGTCCTGATCTCTGAGGAGAGAGAGCTCGTGCTGTTGCTCGATGCCCTCGGCGAAGGTCTCGATCGAGAGAGCCTTGCCGAGCTGCACGAGGGTATGTATGAGTGTCTCGCCCTCCTGGTTGTCGGCCATGCCGGAGATGAACGACTGATCGATCTTCAACGCGTCGACCGGGAACCGCTGGAGGTGGGCGAGGGAGGAGTAGCCGGTGCCGAAGTCGTCGATCGCGATGCGCACGCCGAGCTGCTTGACCAGCGCGAGCCGGCGAGCGGTCTCCTCGACGTTGCGCATGAGCGTCGTCTCGGTGATCTCGATCGTAAGCCCTTCCGGGTCCATGCCGCTGCGTGAGAGCGCTCCTTCGATGTCGGCTACGAGCTGGTCGCTGTCGAGCTGGCGAGCGGAGACGTTGACGGCCATGCCGATCGGATACCCGGCCCGGCGCCACACGGCGCCCTGAGCGCAGGCCTCCTCGAGAACCCACTTGCCGACCTCTGTAATCAATCCTGTCTCCTCGAGCAACGGGATGAAATCGTCGGGTTGCACGATCCCGCGCACCGGGTGCTGCCAGCGAATCAGCGCCTCCACTCCGGTGGGGCTCATGTCGCTCAGGTCGATCGTGGGTTGATAGGCGAGGAAGAACTGGTCCTGCGCGAGCGCTTCGCGTAGGTCCATCTCGAGCTCCATGCGATTTTGGATGCTGTCCTGCATGCCGGTCTCGAACACGACATGGCGGTTCTTGCCGTCCCACTTGGCGCGATACATGGCGATGTCCGCGGCCCGCAGGAGCTCTTCGGCGGTGGTGGTGTGTTCTCCTGTGGCTACCCCGACGCTCGCCGTCACCGATATGCGCGTCTCGCTGTCGGCCCCAAGCTTGAACGGCTGCTCGAGCGCTTCGAGCAGCCGCTCGGCGATCAGCTCCGGCCCCGCCGCGAGCGAAAGCTCCTCGGAGATCACGACGAACTCGTCCCCGCCCAGTCGCCCCAGCGTATCGGTGGCTCTGACGACGCAGTCCAGCCGAGCGGCGACCGCCCGCAGCAATTCGTCGCCGACGCCGTGGCCGAGCGTGTCGTTGATGCTCTTGAAGTTGTCGAGGTCGATGAACAGCGCCGCCACGGGCGTTTGATTGCGGCGCGAGCGCGCGAGCATCTGCTCGACGCGATCGAGGATCAACGTGCGATTGGGCAGCCCGGTCAGGGGGTCGTGGGTGGCCAGGAACGAAAGCTCGTCCTCGCGCCGCGCGAGCTCCTCGTCGGTGCGCTTGCGCTCGACCTCGAAGCACTCACACATGCGCAGCAGGCTGAACTCGAGGCTCAGCTGCAGGATGTGCAGGGCCTCTGAGAGCGCGTCATGTGAAACATCGAGCCGACTGGCGCTGTCCTTGAGGATCTCGGCGGTGACGTTGCGCCACCAGAAGCAGCGCCAGGTCACCTCGTTGAGCGACGCCGCGCGGTGGGCCGCCAGCTCGGCGAAGATCTCCCACGTTTCCTGGCCGGCCTGGATCGCGACCTGCATGCCCTCCCCGGACATCCAGCGGGCCACCGCGATCGTCGAGCTCTTGCAGATCCGTTCGAAGCTGCCTTGCACCAGGGCGTCGACGGCGTGGTCCGCGCCGCCGGTCTTCGCGACCGTCCCTGAGAGCACATCCTCTGTGCGGGTCTTCAGCGTCTCCCCGAGCCGAGCGAGGTCCTCGCCGGTCTGATCCGTAGTAGTGGACGGCGGCAGCGGAACACGCATCGCATCCGACCCTGGATTCGGGGGTTGGGGGGACATCGCAATGCAACCGATCGGCGGGCAGTGTCCATTACTTGAACTCCGCCCGCCGCAGTAGGCAAGTCGGCCGCCGCAGTAGGCGCGCCCGCGGGTCGCCCCGGACGGCAGGAACCAGGCTTGTATTGATCTGGACGCACCAAGTCGGTAAACTGGACACATGAGCACCGGGCTTCGGGAACTGGCTGACAGCCTGCAGGTCAACGAGCGAACCCTGCGGAGGGCATGGGCGCTCGGGACGCTGCGTGGAACGAGGACGAGTCCATACAGGCTTGAGCTGCCGGTGGAGGAGCGCCTCTACCTCCGTCATCACTGGTCGACCCTCAGCTCGCTTCGCCGCGCGTTGCGCACCGAGCCGGGTGTATCGATGGCTGTTGTGTTCGGCTCAGTCGCCCGTGGCGATGACGACGCGGAGTCAGATGTCGATCTGCTCGTCGCGCTGCGTGAACCCGAATTGCACCACCGGATTGCGCTGGCCAAACGTCTGCGCGAGCGCACCGGCCTCGCGCTGGAGGTGGTGGTGCTGGGGGATGCTCTGCGGCGAACGGCACTGATGGTCGAGGTATTGCGCGACGGACGCGTGCTGGTCGATCGTGACGGGCGCTGGCCAGAGCTCCAGACACAGAGCGAGCGCTTCGAGGCTCGGGCACGACGCGATCGTAAGCTCCTGGCCAAACGAGCCCGTGAGGCGACCGCCGCATTTGCCGCAAGGGCCGGTGCGTCGGCGTGAATCCGCATAGACCGCGCGGGAGCTCCGCACAGCTGCGCGAGAGTTACGACGAAACCCTCGATGCTCTCCGTCGTCGCTTCGAGCAGCTCGAGTGGGTGGTCGCTCAATTTCAGCCCGATCTCGACGAGGAGGCATTCTCGGCCGCCTGGTACTCCGACGACCCGTCAGAGCGCACGCGGGCCGACAGTGTCCTATCCAGTTTTGAGAAGACCTACATGCTGCTCATGGACCTGATTACGCTCAGCGTGAAGATCGCCGTGCGGTCGGGTGCCCTGAGCGTCGATCAGGGCACCTCCCCGGTTGCGGTGCTGCGCGAGCTGCAAATCATCTCCCAGCCCGCCCAGGATTCACTCGATGTCCAGCGCGAGGTGCGCAACTCGAGCCAGCATGTCTATGTCGAGCTCGCTGTCCCCGACCTCCGTGATGCGGTTATCCAGCAGATCGACACCACACCCCGAATTATCGGGAACGTCACTTCCTGGATCGATGGGTTGACCGAGTCCGCCGGGGTGCGCTAGTCACAGGCCGGCGGCCTTCTTCGGTCGCCTGAATCACTCCTGGCTGCGACACTGGTCGACGAGTAGGCGGGGCGTAGCCAGCGGCCGTCGTGCCGGCTCTATCTATCGCCCCCTGCAGCCTCAGCCATTCTTCTTCGATCTGAGCGCTTTCTGCCGAAGGGCGATGTGCACGTCCAGGGTCTGCATCTGGCTCGGGGTGGGAGCTGCCTCGAGGATCCGCAGCGTCGCGTTGAGACGTCCGTGTGCCGCGCTCAGCAGCTTGCGCCCGCCGACGGTCAGCTGCAGATCGACGATCTCCGTGCTGCTCGCCGAGATCGAGAAGGAGGCGCTGCCGAGGATCTGCGTCTTTGGGCGCTTCTTGTTGCCCTTCTTGGGGGCGCCGACGACGGTCAGCTTCAGCTTGCCGCTGCACGGGGCCGTGCCTGTGCAGGTGAGTCTGACGATCGCCTTGCCGTTGCTCGCGAACGTGAGGTTGGATCCCCTGAGGGAGACGCCGCCGGACACCGTTTTTGCCGCTAGCACGCCGTTGGACACTCCCGTCGTGGCCGGTGACGTCGCCGTGGGAGACGCGCCGCCGCCGCTCGTCTGACCGCCACCCCCTTTTTCTTCGCCTTTGGCCGGCGAGGAAGGCGAGGGTGCGGCGAAGTTCCAGGTGCTGCAGTGCGTTGTCAGGACCACGATTTCGACGCCGCCTTTGGCGGTCGTCGTTCGACTCTCCACGCAGGGATCTGGGCTGGCTGTTCCGTTCGTCGCCGCGCAGTTCGCCGCCGGGGTTCCGTTGCGCGTCACCGTGACCGTGGCGAGATCGGTGCCGGCGGGGATTTGCGATGCATCGAGTGTGAAGTCGAGCTTGATCGGTTCGCTTACGGTGCCTGTGATGGCGCCCGCGCCATTGGGTTCGGCGGCGGAGATGTCCACCTGCTCGCCGAAGACTTTGTATCCGTTGCCGCTCGGCGTGGTGAGGGGTTCCGTCGTGAGCGTTACCTGCGAGGAGGAGGGGGGTGTCACGGCCACTATCACGGGCGTCGTCGAAGAGGCCTGCCCTCCGGGGTCAGAGCTGAACGTGCCACCGCTGGTGACCTCGCCCTGCGAGGTGCTCGTGGGCGAGGAGGGATCGACCGTCCAGGAGACGTAGCGCGGATCGGTTTCGGTCTTGCCGCCGGCGGTCGCCTCGACCGTGAACGTGTGTTTGCCCGGCGCGAGCGTGCCCGTCTTGTACGGCGAGGTGCAGGGCGTGTAGGCGGCGCCGTCGAGAGCGCACTCGAACGTCGCGCCGGCCACGTCGGCGGTGAACGAGAAGGATGTTTCGGTCTGGCTCGTCGCGGCGTCGGCGGCCGGACCGCCCGTGATCGTGGTTACGGGCGCGCCGCTCGGCAGGTGGGCGTCGATCCCGCTGCTCGGCGATGCGAGCGTAGGGGTGAGGATGTCGGCCTGTGAGAGGTCGGAGACCCCGTCGTAGTACTGGGTCGCGTAGGCGGAGCCGATGACCTCGTAGGAGCACGTGTTGAACTCGACCACGTAGCGGCCCGACGGGCTCAGGTGCTCCAGTGTGTAGGAGCCGTCTGTGCCGGTGGAGACGAAGCCGGTGTCGTAGCTGTCGATGTAGTTGCCGTTTGAGTCCAGTACCTGGATGCAGATACCCTGAAGCGGCGTCCCGGTGCCGGCGCCACCGTATACGTGGCCGCTGATCGATGTCGCCGGCTGCATCGCTGCGTCAACGCCGGCGGTCGGCTCGCCGATCGTCACGGCCACCGGGCTGGGCAGCAGTTGGGTGACGTCGTTGCGAGAGCCACAGTCGTAGAAGGTGACGTCGTAGGAGCCGGTCGGAAGCCCGCCAATGGTGTATGCCCCTGCCGAGGTGAGCCCGTAGCTGGACTCGTCGTAGAAGACGTATTCGCCGCTGACATTCGTCAGCACCGCTTGGACGCACACGCCGGAGCCGATCGCGTGTCCTTCGCTGTCGGTCACCGTCCCGGTGATCGTGCCGCCGGTTTCGAGATGAGCATCGATCGCTTGCGCCGGCGAGGCCACGGTGGGCGTGACGGTGGATGCGGTGCTGAACCTGTAGTCGCCGCCGAAGTACTGCGAGACGTATTTCACAGGAGGGTCGCAGTTAGTGAACTCGACCGTGTAGCCGCTGCTGATCGGCGCAACATGGCCGATCGTGTACGCGCCGGAGGAGTTGGTGTTGCCGAAATAGCTGTAGTAGTAATAATTGAGGCCGGATGAGGATCTGCCCTGCACGGAGACGCATTGATTGGCGAGCGGCGTGGCGGTGCCGGAGCCGGCATAGGCATGGCCGCTGATCGACGTGCCTTCTTCCAGCTGGGCATCGATACCCGTCTTCGTCCCGCCGGAGGAGAGCACCACGAGCGTTGATCCAGTCGCCTCGGGAGAGTCGCCGTAATACTGGGAAAGATCGTTGCGCGTACTGCTCGAGCAGTCGGAGAACTCGACGTAGTAGCTGCCGGCGGCCAAGCCTTTGACCGTATATTCGCCGGATGCGTCGGTCGTCGCGGAGCCGTAGCCTGCCCCGCTGTAGGGCGATGCGTTCACGCAGATGTCCTGGGAGGTGATCGGGTTGCCCTGCGCATCCTTGACGGTGCCGCTGATCGATGCTCCTGTCGGTAGATGCCCGTCGATGCCGGTCGATGGGTTGGCGACCGTCGGCGTTACGACGTTCGCGTCCGCGAAGCTGCCGGCTTCGTTGTAGAACTCTTGCGCATAAGCCGAGCCGGCCACGCATGGCAAGAACTCGACCTTGTAGCCGACGCCGGGCTTGACGTGATCGACGGTGTAGGCGCCATCCGATGTGCTCGTCGCATACCCGACGTCGTTCATGTAGGTGTTGCCGACTTCGCCGATCTCGGCGCAGGCGTCGGTGAGGGGGTCGAGCTCCCCGACCCGCCATAGATGTGGCCGCTGATCGATGTGGCGACGGCAAGCTGGATGTCGATCCCGCTATCCGCCTGGCCGGCTGTCAGCGTGACAGCTGTCGAAGTGCCGCTCGATGTGGCGCTGTAGTTGCCGGGAAGGTCGTTTCGGCTGCTCTCATAGCAGTCTTCGGCGCGCACATCGTAGGAATCGGCGGGTAGCCCACTGACTTCATAGTTTCCGGAGACGCCGGTCATGGTGTAGCCATAGCCGCCGCTGTCGTCTGTGGAGGAGACGGTTACGCAAATGTCCTGTGTGGTGATCGGACTGCCGCTTGCATCCGTGATCGTGCCGCTGATGGACGCCGTCGATGTCGCGCTTGCCGTACCGCCCATTGCCGTGAGCAGTAGCACGACCGTCATCGTCGCCCACGCGTACAGCGACCGCCGCAACCTCTTGATCTCCACGATGTCTCCCCACTATGTAGAACTTTTTGGCCACTCCGACATGCCTCCCGCGTCGAAGCGCGGTCAGCATACACGAACTTGACCAGATGTACAGCTTTGTGGGGGTTGGTGGTTAGATCAAGCCCTGGCTACGAATCGGTGACGCTCTAGATCAATCCCTTCTAGATCAATCCCTGGCTCTGAACCGTGTCGCGCTCGTCGGTGAGCTCCGCCACGGACGCGTCGATCTTGGAACGGGAGAAGTCGTCCAGGTCGAGGCCCTCGACGATCGACCACTCACCGTTGGAGCAGGTGCAGGGAAAGCCGCTGATCAGACCCTCGGGGATCGAGTAGTCGCCGGGCGAGGGAACCCCCATCGAGACCCAGCGCCCGTCGGTGCCTGAAACCCAGTCGTGGACGTGGTCGATCGCGGCGGAGGCGGCGGAGGCGGCGGAGGAGGAGCCGCGCGCCTCGATGATCGCGGCGCCGCGTTTGCCGACGTTGGGAAGGAAGTCGTTCTCGATCCACGCCTGGTCGTCGACGACGGCGGCCGCCTGCTCGCCGGCAACCTGCGCGTGGAACAGGTCGGGGTACATCGTCGGCGAGTGGTTGCCCCAGACGCCCATCTGGGAGATGTCGGTGACGGGTACCTCCACCTTGGCGGCAAGCTGTGCGATCGCGCGGTTGTGGTCGAGGCGGAGCATCGCGGTGAAGCGCTCGCGGGGGATGTCGGGCGCGTTGGACATCGCGATCAGGCAGTTGGTGTTGGCGGGGTTGCCGACGACGAGGATTTTCACGTCGGAGGCGGCGCGCGTGTTCAGGGCCTTGCCTTGGACGGTGAAGATCTTGCCGTTCTCTGACAGCAGCTCGGCGCGCTCCATGCCCTTGGTGCGCGGACGCGAGCCGACGAGCAGCGCGATGTTGACACCGTCGAAGGCGTCGTCGGGGTTGTCGTGCAGGTCGAGGTTCGCGAGCAGGGGGAAGGCGCAGTCGACGACCTCCATCGCGACGCCCTCCAGGGCGCCCATCGCCGGCGGTATCTCCAAGAGGCGCAGGTCGACGGGGGTGTCGGGGCCGAGCAGCTGGCCGGAGGCGATGCGGAAGAGCAGGCTGTAGCCGATCTGCCCGGCGGCACCGGTGACTGTGACTCGTACGGGATCGTTTGTGCTCACTGATTCATCTCCTGGGTAGGACTTACGGGAAGGTGATTGGCTGTGTTGCGATGGATATGGGTGGATGAACGGACGGATCGATCGATCGAGCGCGCGCGGCGCGGGGTCGAGTGAGTGTCAGGCCATCGCCCGACTCAGGTTCTCCTGCACCGAGGCGAGATACTCCTGAGTGGTCTGCCACGGCTGGTCGGGACCGACGAGCAAGGCAAGGTCCTTGGTCATGTTCCCGCTTTCGACGGTCTGCACGCACACGCGCTCGAGCGTCTCGGCGAAGGCGGACACGTCGGGCGTGCCGTCCATCCGCCCGCGCGCGGAGAGGCCACGCGTCCAGGCGAAGATCGAGGCGATCGGGTTGGTCGAGGTGGGCTTGCCCTGCTGGTGGAGGCGGTAGTGGCGGGTGACGGTGCCGTGCGCGGCCTCGGCCTCGACGGTTTGACCGTCGGCGGTCATCAGCACGCTCGTCATCAGCCCGAGCGAGCCGAAGCCCTGGGCGACGGTGTCGGATTGGACGTCGCCGTCGTAGTTCTTGCACGCCCAGACGTAGCCGCCTTCCCACTTCAAAGCGGCGGCGACCATATCGTCGATCAAGCGGTGTTCGTACGAGATACCCGCGGCTTCGAACTGCGAACGAAACTCGTTCTCATAGATTTCGGCGAACAGGTCCTTGAAGCGGCCGTCGTAGCGCTTGAGGATCGTGTTCTTGGTCGACAGGTAGACGGGCAGCTTGTGGTCGAGCCCGTAGCGCAGGGACGCGCGCGCGAAGTCGCGGATCGAGGCGTCGAGGTTGTACATCGCCATCGCGATGCCCGGCCCGGGGAAGTCGTAGACGTCGAGCTCGATCGGCTCAGAGCCGTCGCTGGGCGTGTAGGTGAGCGTGAGCGTGCCCTCGCCGGGGACGACGAGGTCGGTCGCGCGGTACTGGTCGGCGAAGGCGTGGCGGCCGATCACGATCGGCTTGGTCCAGCCGGGGACGAGCCGGGGGATGTTCGAGATCACGATCGGCTCGCGGAAGATGACGCCGCCGAGGATGTTGCGGATCGTGCCGTTGGGCGAGCGGTACATCTCCTTCAGGCCGAACTCCTCCACGCGCGCCTCGTCGGGGGTGATCGTCGCGCACTTGACGCCGACACCATGGCGTTTGATCGCTTCGGCGGCTCGCACGGTGATCGCGTCCTCGGTCGCGTCGCGGCTCTCGATCGAGAGGTCATAGCGCTGCAGATCGATGTCGAGGTAGGGCACGATCAGCTGCTCGCGGATGAACGACCAGATGATCCGCGTCATCTCGTCGCCGTCGAGCTCGACAACGGGGTTGTGAACCTTGATCTTGGCCATGCGCGTGGGGTGGTCCTCTCGGGGTGGGCAGCGAACGGAGCAGGCGCGATGCTATCGAGGCTTTAGATTTATGGGAGACGCGTGGGCTCTGTGCTGCGTCTAATGTTGTCGGCGCCGGTCACCGCAGTCGCAGGCATTACGAGTGGCTCCTATGGACCCACCCTCAACCCACCATCGATTGACGCGGACCCGATGCCCTACGGCCAGTCGATCTGCTCGGCCAGCTCACTCGGGCCGAGGTCGATCAGGCCACTGCGCTCAATCGGAAGGTACTCACCACCTGAGAGCCCGAGCCAGTGGACCCCATGCTCGGCAGGGTCGATGATCAGCACCTCGTCGACCTCATGGGCGGCATAGAAGGGAAGCTTGTCCCAGCTCTCATCGCCGGGGGAGACGATCTCGACCACGAGCGCGGCGGTCGTCTGATAGACGCCCCGAGGCAGCGCACGATGCAGGCCGCCATCCGGAACTCGGAAGTTGCCCTTCCCTTCCCTTCCCAATCCGAACTCGTTCATGAGCGGCACGAGACCCGCCCGCCGCGACAACGGACCCAGCAAGTCATACAGTTGCTGGACTAGATACTGGTGCTCGCCTGTCGGAGGCGGGTTCATGTGCAACACACCCTCCCACACCTCGTCGTAATGGTCCAAGTCCAGACGACGCCGATACTCGATCAGCTCAACGATCTCGACCGGAGCAGGGTCCATAACCAGCGTGGGCATCTCACAAGAATAGCGCCGCGCACGCAGTACGTGACTATCCATCATCTGCTTCACTTCAAGGGATGGCCACCGTTTCACAGGACCCGCGCGCGGGCGCGAACGGAGCGCCGTGGCGGACGCACACGGTCGCGAACCAGCCGCCGCCGCTTCAGGGCGTGGACGTGTTCTCGAGCAACGTGCCGCTGGTCGAGGCGACCGAGCGCGAGGGCGCGGGCTGGGTGCGTGAGCGCGCGGCGGAGCTGGGCAGGTTCGTCGGCGGCGAGCCGCAGCAGCTGTGGGGACGGCAGGCGAACGAGAACAAGCCTGTGTTGAAGACGCACGACCGCTACGGGAACCGGATCGACGAGGTCGAGTTCCACCCGGCGTGGCACAAGCTGATGACGATGGGAGTCGAGAACGAGCTGCACTCGCTGCCGTGGACGAGCGAGCAGCCGTTCGCGCACACGGCGAGGGCGGCGCTGTACATGACCGCGATGCAGGCCGAGGCGGGGTTCGCGTGCCCGATCACGATGACGTTCGCGGTCGTGCCGGCGCTGCGGATGCAGCCGGAGCTGGCGGCCGAGTGGGAGTCGCTCGTGACGGCCACGACGTATGACCCGCGCTCGATCCCGGCGAGCGAGAAGGGGAGCGCGATCGCGGGCATGGCGATGACCGAGAAGCAGGGCGGCTCCGACGTGCGCGCGAACACGACAGTCGCGCGGGCACTGAACGGCGGGGGAGCGGGCGCGGAGTACGAGATCACCGGGCACAAGTGGTTCTGCTCGGCGCCGATGTCGGACATCTTCCTCGTGCTCGCGCAGACCGAGGAGGGGTTGTCCTGCTTCCTGTTGCCGCGCGTCCTGCCCGACGGGACGCGCAACGAGTTTCACATTCAGCGGTTGAAGGACAAGCTCGGAAACCACTCGAACGCGTCGTCTGAGATCGAGCTGCACGGCGCGTGGGCGCGAATGGTCGGCGAGCCGGGCAGGGGCGTTCCGACGATCATCGAGATGGTCGGGCACACGCGCTTGGACTGCGTGATCGGCGCCGCGGCGGGCATGCGCTCGGGGGTCGTGAACGCGACACACCACGCCGCTCATCGCAGCGCGTTCGGGAAGCGGTTGATCGACCAGCCATTGATGCGCAACGTGCTGGCGGACCTGTGTGTCGAGTCCGAGGCGGCGACCGCGCTCGCGATGCGCTTGGCGCGCGCGTACGACGAGGCTCACGCGGATGCGGAGAACGGCGAGAACGACACCGACGCGCAGCTGTTCAAGCGGCTGGCGACGGCGGTCGGGAAGTACTGGACCTGCAAGCGCGCGCCGAACCACGCGTTCGAGTCGCTGGAGTGCCTCGGCGGGAATGGATACGTCGAGGAGTCGGGGATGCCGCGGCTGTATCGCGAGGCGCCGCTGGCCTCGATCTGGGAGGGCTCGGGCAACGTGATGAGCTTGGACGTGCTGCGCGCGCTCACGCGGGCGCCGCGATCGCTGGAAGTGTTCTTCGGCGAGGTGCAGCAGGCCCACGGCGCCGACGCGCGGCTGGACGCGCGTGTGGAAGAGCTGCAGGGCCAGTTCGCGGGCGACCCGACGACGCTCGAGACGCGCGCAAGGAGGGTCGTGGAAGACATGGCGCTGTGCCTGCAGGGCTCGCTGCTCGTGCGCCACGCCGCGCCGGCGGTGGCGGACGCGTTCTGCGCTTCGCGGCTGGCGGGCGACGGCGGGCTCGAGTACGGCACGCTGCCGGCGGGCAGCGACTTCGAGTCGATCATCGCACGCTCCCTCCCGCACGCGTAGACCGGCGGCGCCGGGGAGCGGGACGCTCCGCGCGTGCCGGCCGTCGGGACGCGCTCCCGCGCGTGTCGACCGTCGCCTCCCCCCCACCCCGCCGCCCAGCCTCCTCGTCGGGCGGCCCGGTCCCGCGCACAACCTAAGATTGAGACATGAGGACGCGCACGAACCTCCAGCTCGCCCGCATCTTCGGGATTCGCATCGGCGTGAGCTACAGCTGGTTCTTCGTGCTGTTCTTGCTGATCTACTACCTGTCGAGCTACTTCCACGACGTGCTCGGCGGCTCGCAGACGACGGCCTATCTCGTGGCGGTGGCGGGCGCGCTCGGGTATTTCGCCTCGCTGATCCTGCACGAGCTCGGGCACGCGCTCGTGGCACGCCGTCTGGGAATCCCGATCCTCGGCATCGACCTGTGGTTCTTCGGCGGCCTTTCGCACACGCAGCGCGAGCCGCAGAGCGCGGGCGAGGAATTCAAGGTCGCGGTGGCCGGGCCGGCGGTGACGCTGATGGTGTTCGTGCTGTGTCTGGCGGCCGGCACGGCGATCGCGAGCAGCGGGCGCTTCACCGATGTTGCGCTGACGAAGGAAGGGTTCATCACGACCCCCGCGCTCGCGCTGGCGGGCTGGCTGGGGTTCATCAACGGGGTGCTGTTCCTGTTCAACATCGTGCCCGCGTTCCCGCTCGACGGTGGGCGGATCGCGCGCGCGGCGATCTGGTGGCGCACGGGCGACCGCAACCGCGCGACGCGCGCGACGGGGCGCTCGGGGCAGGGGTTCGCGCTCGCGATCGGCCTGCTCGGGCTGTGGGAGCTCACGAGCAGCGGCTCCTCGCTCGGGCTGATCACGATGCTGCTCGCGTTCTTCCTCTACCAGGCGGCCGGCGCGGCGGTCGTGCAGGGCGTTGTGGGACAGCGGATTCAGAACGTGAAGGTGGCCGACATCATGGACCGCGAGCCGGTGACGATCCCGGCCGGGCTGACATTGCTGGACGCGCAGGAGCAGTTCTTCCTGCGCTACCGCTGGCCGTGGTTCGCGGTGGTCGATCCGGCGCGGCACTTCCTCGGCGTCGTGCGCCGGCAGCGGATCGAGAGCGAGATCGCGGCGGGACGGCCGGCGTTGGGCGTCGTCGACGTGCTCGAGGAGGACCTGGGGGTGCGGATCGGCGAAGAGGCGCCGCTCGAATCGCTGCTCGGCGCCGAAGGGCTCGGCCGGCTGGGAGCGATGGTCGCGGTCGACAAGGACGGCGTCCTGCAGGGCGTCGTCACGCTCGCCCAGGTCCGCCAGGCGCTGCGCCCAGCCGCCGGTATATAGAGTCTCGCCCCATGCCAACACATGATGTTTTGATCATCGGGGCCGGTCTCGCGGGCCAGCGCGCCGCGCTGGCGGCCGCGGAGCAGGGAGCGAGCGTCGCGATCATGAGCAAGGTCCACCCCGTGCGCTCGCACTCGGTGGCGGCCGCGGGCGGCATCAACGCGGCGATCAGCGTCGACGACGACTGGCGCTCGCACGCCTACGACACGGTCAAGGGCTCGGACTTCCTGGGCGATCAGGACGCGATCGAGATCATGTGCTCGGAGGCGCCGCAGGAGGTGATGCACCTCGAGCACATGGGCGTGACCTTCCATCGCAACGAGCAGGGCGAGATGGACCTGCGCGCGTTCGGCGGCGCCTCGATGAAGCGCACCGCGTACGTAGCCGACATCACGGGACAGGCGCTGCTGCACGTGCTGTACGAGCAGCTGATGAAGCACCACGAGACGGTCGAGCGCTACGAGGAGTGGTTCACGACCTCGCTGCTGAGGAACGAGGCGGGCGCCTGCTGCGGCGTGATCGCGCGCGAGGTGCGCAGCGGCAAGATGGAGGCGTTCACCGCCAAGAACGTGATCCTCGCGTGCGGCGGCGCGGGGCAGGCGTACAAGCCGACGACGAACGGCCTGATCGTGACCGGCGACGGGATCGCGATGGCCTACCGGATCGGGGCGCCCCTGATGGACATGGAGATGGTCCAGTACCACCCCACCTGCTTGGTCGAGACGGGGATCCTGATCACCGAGGGCGCGCGCGGCGAGGGCGCGCACCTGCTGAACGCAAACGGCGAACGGTTCATGGAGAAATCGGCGCCGAACAAGATGGAGCTCGCCTCGCGCGACGTGGTCTCACGGGCAGAGCAGATCGAGATCGACGAGGGCCGCGGGGTCGGCCCGAACGGCTCGGGGATCTTCCTCGACGTGACGGTCGTCGAGCGCAAGCGCACGCTGGAGGCGCTGCGCGAGATCGTCAACCTCGGACGCGACTTCGCGGGGGTGGACATCACGCGGGAGCCGATCATGATCCGTCCGGGCCAGCACTACATCATGGGCGGGGTCAAGACCGATGTCGACGGGCGCACGCCGATCGAGGGTCTGTACGCGGCGGGCGAGGTCGCGTGCGTGTCCGTGCACGGCGGCAACCGCCTCGGGGCGAACTCGCTGCTCGACACGCTGATCTTCGGCCGCCGCGCGGGCGAGCACGCGGCCGCGCGGGCCGCGGGGATGGCGGCGCCGAAGCTCGACACCGGCGCGCGGCTGCGCGAGGATGCGGCCGGGATCGACTCGATCATCGCCCGCCCGCGCGACGGACGGCGGGTGTCTGAGATCAAGAACGAGCTCGGCGAGCTGATGAACCGCCACGCGGCGGTGTTCCGCGACGAGCAAGGGTTGCAGAGCGCCCTGGAGACGATCGGCCGCCTCAAAGAGGAGGCGGGCAAGGCGTGGATCGACGATCGCGGGACGGTGTTCAACCAGGACGTGCTCGGCGCGATCGAGCTCGGCTTCATGGTCGACTGCGCCGAGGCGACGGTCATCGGCGCGATCGAGCGCAAGGAGTCGCGCGGCGCGCAGTTCCGCACCGACTACCCGGAGCGCAACGACGAGGAGTGGCTGAAGCACATCGACATCTCGCTCGACGGCGACGGCGCTCCGCAGGTGAGCTACTCGCCGGTCACGATCACCCAGTGGCAGCCCGAGGAGAGGAAGTACTGATGGTTTTGGGGCCCCGCACCCGACCGCACGAACTCAGAAGGAGCGCCACCAATGGCTGAGACGCACAAGCCGCCCGAGCAGTTCACGCTGCGGATGCGCCGCTATGACCCGGAGTCGGGCGAGGCCCCGTACTGGGACGAGCACACGGTCGAGCTCGAGCCCCACCGCTCGGTGCTGGAGGCGATCCTGCAGGCGAAAGACCGCTTCGACGGGTCGATCGGGGTGCGCTGCTCGTGCCGCCAGGCGATCTGCGGCTCGTGCGGGATCCGCGTCAACGGCGAACCGGCGCTGGCCTGCCACACCCACCTCGACGCCGCCAAGCTGGGCGCGAAGGACGGCACGATCGAGATCGAGCCGATGGGCAACATGCCGGTGCTGAAGGACCTGATCGTCGACATGGACGCGGTCCACTGGAAGAAGGTCCAGCGCGTCACGCCGTGGCTGCTCGCCAAGCAGCCGGTGCCGGAGCGCGAGTACATCGTCTCGAAAGAGTCGATGGTCGACGTGACCCAGACGATGGGCTGCATTCAGTGCGGCGCGTGCGTGTCGGACTGCCTGGCGATGGAGGTCGACCCGGGCTTCATCGGCCCGGCGGCGCTCGCCAAGGCCTACCGGTTCGTCGGCGACCCGCGCGACGACCAGCACGAGATCCGGCTGCGCGACCTGGCGGAAGACCCGCAGGGGATCTACGACTGCACGCACTGCTTCAAGTGCGTCGAGGCGTGCCCGAAGGACGTCAACCCGATGGGCCAGATCATGCGCTTGCGGCGGATCGCGGGCAGCGACTTCGACATCGTCGACCAGAACAACGGCGAGCGCCACGAGGCCGCGTATGCGACGCTGATCAAGGACAACGGCCTGCTGCACGAGGCCGAGCTGCTGCCGCGCTCCTACGGAGGGAACTCGTGGTTCGGCAAGTTCCACCCGGCGGCCGGCAAGGAGCTTTTGTCCTCGCTGCCGATCGTGCTCAAAGGCGTGCTGCGACGCAAAGTCAACGTGAAGATCGCGATCTTCGGCCACAAGCTGCCGAAGCAGGATCTGAAGGCGGTGCAGGCGATCTACGACAAGGTCGAGGGCCGCAAGGAGCGGTATGAGCTGAACCTGTACATCACGGGAGAGGACGAACCTAAGGGGGAGGCGGCAGCGACGCCACTCGCCGCGGCTGGGTCGAGTCCCGAAGGGAGCGCCAACTGATGAAGGTCGCCTACTGGCCCGGCTGCGTGAGCCGCGGCTTTACCCCCGAGCTGCACGGCTCGATGGCGCAGGTGGCGCCGCTGCTCGACATCGAGCTGGTCGAGCTCGATCGCGCCTGCTGCACCGGCGCGGGCGTGATCGCCGAGCACAACCAGGAGCTCGCGGACACGCTGAACGCGCGCACGTTCGCGCTCGCCCAGCTGGTGGAGGGCGCGGAGCTGATGATGAACATCTGCTCGACGTGCCAGGGCGCGCAGAGCGAGTGCCAGGAACGGCTCGACGCGAACGCCGAGTATCGCGGGCACGTCAACGAGACGCTCGCGAGCGAGGGCTTGAGCTATGAGAAGGGGCTGACGAACAAGAACTTCCTGTGGCTGCTGGTCGAGGAGATCGGCCTCGACGCGTTGCGCGCGCGCGTGAAGCGCCCGCTGACGAACCTAAAGGTCGGCCCTTTTTACGGCTGCTACATCGTCAGGCCCCGCCCGCGGCTGGGGATCGACGAGGAGCACCCGCGCGACGACTACCTGCACATGGTGATCGAGGCGCTCGGCGGCACGGTGATCGAGTACGCGGGGATGCGCAAGTGCTGCGGGTTCCCGATCATCACGATGAACAAGGAGGCGTCGCTGAAGCAGGCCGGCCGCCACCTCGGCGACGCGGTCGACGCGGACGCGGACTGCCTCGTGACGCCGTGCCCGCTGTGCCACTTGAACCTCGACATGCAGCAGCCGCTCGCCGAGAAAACGGTGGGACGCGATCTGAACATGCCGGTTCTGCATCTCCCCCAGCTGGTCGGACTCGCACTGGGTCTCGAGCCGAAGGAGCTCGGGTTGAGCCGCCACGTGGTCAAGCCCACCTCCGTGATCGATTGGACGACCACTGTCGTAGGCGCCGCAGCGTAGGCTGCGCCTGGTGAAGATCCTCACGGTTGTAGGCAACCGCCCGCAGTTCATCAAGGCGGCCGCGGTTTCGGGGCTGTTGCGCGAGCAGCACGAGGAGGTGCTGGTGCACACCGGCCAGCACTACGACGACTCGCTGTCGAAGGTGTTCTTCAGCGAGCTGGGCCTGGCCGAGCCGGAGCGCGAGCTTCAGATCGGCGGCGGCAGCAACACGTCGCAGACGGCGCGTATGCTGGCCGCGCTCGAGCCGTTGCTGGCCGAGGTGGAGCCCGACGCGGTGCTCGTGTACGGCGACACCAACTCGACGCTCGCGGGCGGACTGGCGGCGGCGCAGGCGGGGGTCGCGGTGGTGCACATAGAGGCGGGGATGCGCTCGTTCGACAGGACGATGCCGGAGGAGCTCAACCGCGTGCTGACCGACCACCTGTCCGATCTGCTGCTGTGCTCGTCCGATATCGCCGCGGAGAACCTGAGGAACGAGACGGTCGCGGGCAGGGTCGAGGTCGTGGGCGACGTGATGGTCGATGTCGCCCTGCGGGGCCTGCCCGCCGCGCGCGCCAACGTCGGGATCGTGGCCTCCTACGGCCTCTCCCCCGGCGAGTACCTGCTGCTGACGGCGCACCGCGCCGGCAACGTCGACGACCCGGATCGCCTGCGGGCGCTCGTGCGGCTGATCGCGGCGCTGCCGGGGCCGATCCTGTTCCCGGTCCACCCGCGCACGCGCGCGCGACTGCACGACTCGGGCTTATGGCGGGAGCTCGAGCGGATAGAGGACCTGCGGTTGACCGAGCCGCTCGGGTACGTCGAGCTGAGCGCGCTGCTCTGCAACGCGCGCGCGGTCGTGACCGACTCGGGGGGCGTCCAGAAGGAGGCGTACCTTGCCGGGGTGAGGTGCGTGACGCTGAGAGCCAACACGGAGTGGGTCGAGACGGTGAGCGCCGGCTGGAACACGCTCGTCGACCTCGACTCGGGAGCAGCGCTCGCCGCCCTCGAGCGCGAGCCGCCGGCTGAGCGCCCGGAGCTCTACGGCGACGGTCACGCGGCGGAGCGGTGCGTCGCGGCGATCGGGACCCTCGCAAAGAGCGGCGCCAAGCGATGAGCGCCGCGCGCACGACCGCTGGAGAGCGCGAGCCGATCCGCGTCGGCGTGGTCGGGCTCGGCTACTGGGGGCCGAACCTCGCGCGCAACTTCGCCGCGATCGGAGGGTGCGAGCTGACGTGGCTGTGCGACGCCTCGCAAGCGACCCGCGAGAAGCTCGCGCCGTCCTTCCCACGCGCGCGCACGACGGGGGATCTCGACGACCTGCTGGGCGACGGGGAGCTCGATGCGGTCGTGCTGGCGACGCCGGTGCCCACCCACGCGGCGCTGGCGGTACGGGTGGCGCGGGCGGGCAAGCACTGCTTCGTCGAGAAGCCGCTCGCGACGACGGCGGCCGACGCCGAGCAGGCGGTCGCCGCGGCTGAGCGGGCGGGGCGGATCCTGATGGTCGGCCACCTGCTCGAGTACCACCCGGCGGTCGATCGGCTGAAGGGGCTGCTCGACGAGGGGCAGCTGGGCGGGCTGTACTACGTGTATGGGAACCGGCTGAACCTGGGCAAGCTGCGCGCGGAGGAGAACGCGCTGTGGAGCCTCGGCGCGCACGACGTCTCGGTCGTGTTGCGCCTGATCGGCGAGGAGCCGGCGGAGTGCGTGGCGCACGGCGAGTCCTACGTGCGCGAGGGCGTGCAGGACGTGGTGTTCTGCTATCTGCGCTTCCCCTCGGGCGCGGTGGCGCACCTGCACCTGTCGTGGCTCGACCCGCACAAGGAGCGGCGCCTGACCGTGGTAGGCGCACGCAGGATGGCAACGTTCGACGACATGCTGCTCGACGGCAAGCTGACGGTGTACGACAAGGGCTTCGACGAGGACGCGCACACGTGGGGCGAGTACATCGCGCGCTCGGGCGAGAGCTTCTCGCCGCAGATCTCGAACGCCGAGCCGCTGCGGATCGAGTGCGAGCACTTCGTCGAGTGCATCCGCACGGGCGCGACGCCGCGCTCGGACGGACACAGCGGCCTGCGGGTCGTGCGCGTGCTCGAGCGGCTGCAGCGCTCGCTCGACGGCTGAGCGTGCGCTGCGGGATCCAACAACCCCGCAGGCGCGCTCAAATAGGCGGAGGACCGTCCCTTACGGCCCCGGCCCCTAAGCGGACTGGGTGCGGCGGCGCTCGACGCCCTCGAACTGCTGCCGGCGACTGCGGGTGCGGCGGTCGGGTCGCAGCACGGGGCCGACGGAGGACCCGACGGCGCGCAGCACGAACGCGTCGCGCGTAGCGCTGTAGCGCAGCACGGGCCTCAAAATGAAGAGCCAGTGGCGCGCCACATAACGGCGCGGCCGTATCGTCGAACGCATGCTGGTCCTTTCCCTTTGCGCGGCTGCCACACCTCTGAGGCCGTCGAGCCCACCGGCACGGCGGGCGGGTGGCCAGGGCAGCCCTCACTGTCTATTACGAACGCGGATCTGAATTCCCGACCCGCTCGAGCAAATATTTCTAGCTCGGCACCCCAGAACCTGCCGAGCCGCGGCGCTCTACCTCAGAGAACGAGGATCGGCGGGCTGTAGTTCGAGACGTGCGCGCCGTCTGAGATCTTGATCAGCGCGCGATAGAGGCCGGCGTGGCGGACGCGCACGATCCGGCTGAAGGTCGAGACGGTGGCGGTGCCCGCTTTGACGACGGTGCCGCCCTCGTTGACCGACTTGCCGGGCGTGAGCAGCTGGAAGCCGACGAGCGCGCCGACCTCGGCCGGGGCCACCGTGCCGGACAGGCGCACGTAGCCGCGCCGACCGGTGCGATGCGCGTGAAAGGACACCCGCACGGCGACTTCCTGGGTCAGGACCGTGCTGATGACCAGCGGGTTGCCGATGGTTACGACGCGCAGCTGCGCGTTTTGGAGCAGCCCGAGGAACGGGAAGGAGAAGCCACCGGTGGCGTTCGTCAGCTCGGGGTTGCCGACGGTCTGAAAGCCGGCGGTGTAGGGGAAGGGGTTCGCCTGCAGCGCGATCGGGTGGTTGGCGGAGCCGGTGCCCGAGAGGTTGCCCTGGACGAAGAACGAGCTGCCGAACACGACCGGTTTGGGCGAGAGAGCGAGCTGCACCGACAGCGGGATCCTGGCGGTTGCGAAGGTGCGGTCTTTGCCGAACGTGGTGCCCGCCTGGCTGATCGCGACGATCCGGTAGTGATAGACGGTCGCGGCCTGCAGCCCGGTGACGGTCTGGCTGAATTTGAGCCCGATCGTCCCGTTGCCGGCCGGCGCGAGCGGAGTCTGCCCCCCGTAGGCGGTGGTCGTGCCGTACTGGAAGGCGAAGGTGGTGGTCAGGCCGCGCGGGTTGACGAAGCCGGAGAGGCTCACGCTGGAGAAGGTCGCGTTGGAGGAGCCTGAGGTGCTGACGGCCGGCGCGGAGGAGGCGGCCGAGGCGGCACCTGGGAGAGCCAGCGCGAGCGTACCCACTACGAGCGCGAGTGTCGCGAGGTGCGCACCCCCCCACCCAAATCCAAATCGAGTTCTCATGCTGCTCGCCTCCTTCGTCCCACTCATTTATACGGCCTCTTTACCCGGCCCCACGACTTGCAACCCCCACACCGCCGCAAAGTAGCGCATCGGCAGGCACATCTCCGTGGTTATCGCCAATATAGGCCCCTTACTTTGGAAGTTGTCTTCCAAGATAGGTAGCCTACTTTGGAAGAAGCGATAAAATGATGGTATGCCGCTCAACGACGAGCAGATCCTTGCCCAGAACCCGTGGTGGAACGAGAAGGGGTGGTCGGCACACGACCGGCAGCTGACATTGCTCGCCGGGGCGCCGGTGCGCCTCGCCGCCGATCTCGTTGACGCGATCGATCTGACCAGGGCAGGCATCCACACGCTGCGCGGTCCGCGCCAGGTCGGCAAGACGACCGACCTCAAGCTCATCGTCCAACGCGCCCTCGCCGAGGGCCACGAGGCTCGTTCGATCGTGTATCTGACCCTCGATCTGATCGAGGGTCAGCGCCATTCCGAGCTGGCAGAGGCGATCGCTCGCGCCAAGGCCATCTCGAGACACCGAGGCCCGGGGTTGGTGCTGCTCGACGAGGTGACCGGGGTTCCCCGCTGGCAGACCGCGGTGAAGGCCACGTGGGATGACGGGACGATCGGGAATGACATCGTTGTGTGTACCGGCTCATCGGCTATCGACCTGCAGCGAGGCGCGGCCGAGAGGCTCCCGGGACGTCGCGGCGCGGGCCACGACCATCTCGTGCTTGGGCAGACGTTCACCTCGTTTGCACGCGCGATCGACTCCTCGATACCTCCCTCTCCCCGCCTGACCATCCCGGCTATCCGCACACCCGACGGGGAAACAGAGTTGCACGAGGCTCGCCTTCATGCTCCGGCTCTCAAGGAGGCCTTCTCGCTGTACCTGAAGTTCGGCGGCCTGCCGGCGGCGGTCGCCGAGGCCGCCACAGGGGCCGCCGATCCCTCGGAGCAGGTCAAGCGGGTTATGTATGACTCGCTCATCAAGGAGATCCAGCGTAGGGGGGCAAGCATCCCGGCGGCCCATGCGCTGCTCGAGCGGGTGCTTCGCTCGCTCGGCTCGCAGACAGACTGGAGCAGAATGGCGCGCGAGATGGACGTGCCACTCGGGCGCGGACGTGGCACCGCGAGCCATCACACGCTCCGCGACTACATCGAGCTGTTGGCGAGTGGCTACTTCTTGTTCATCCTCTACTTCTGGCGGGCAGGCTCGCAAACGAACAACCTCTCAAACGAGAAGAAGGTGTTCTTCGCCGATCCGCTTCTGCACACGATCGCGCTCGAGCACGCACCCGGGCTCCCCGTCAACATGCCGGCGCTCGTCGAGAACGCGGTCGGTCTCGCGCTCTATCGCGGCTATGAGCCCCAGGAGCGGTTGATCGAATCGTTCCTCTCGCCCGACAGGCTGCATGCCTGGCGCACAACCAGGGCCGGCGAGGTCGACTTCGTGGCCGGTCCACGCCGCGAGCTCGACGTCGTCGAGGTCAAGTACCAGGGCCAAATCGACTTGCGCAGCGCAGCCGCCGCAGCCAAGGCTCACCCTGGACGCCCGGCGGTGATCGCAACTCGAGACGACCTGCTGTTCGCAGACGGCTATACGCTCGTTCCGACTCACCAGCTGCTCTGGGCACTCGGCCTCTGAGGGCCCGCGCCCTGACTCCTGGCGCGCCTCTCAACAGAGAGCCGAGCGCCATTGTGTACATCCGCGTCGGTTCGGGCACATACACGCGTATGACAACTTCAAGCATCGCCCCCATCCCCGACGTGCCGCTGCGCGGCGGGGGCGAGATCCCTCAGCTCGGCTTCGGCGTGTTTCAGATCCCACCGCAGGACACCGAGGAGACGGTCCTGCGCGCGCTTCGGGCCGGCTACCGCCACATCGACACCGCCGCGGCATATCGCAACGAGGCGGCGGTCGGGCGGGCGATCCGCGCCTCGGGCCTCGCGCGCGAGGAGGTGTTCGTGACGACGAAGTGCTTCAACGACGACCAGGGGTATGAGGAGTCGCGGCGAGCGTTCGATGCGAGCCTCGAGCGCTTGGAGCTCGACCGTGTCGACCTGTACCTGATCCACTGGCCGGTACCGGCGCACGACCGCTATGTCGATACGTGGCGGACGTTCATAGAGCTGCAGAACGAGGGCCGGGCGCGCGCGATCGGGGTGTCGAACTTCCAGCCGGACCACCTCGACCGGATCGTCGCGGAGACCGGCGTGACGCCGGCGGTCAACCAGATCGAGCTGCACCCGCGGCTGCAACAGGGCGAGCTGCGCGCCAAGCACAAAGAGCTCGGAATCGTGACCGAGGCGTGGAGCCCGCTCGCGCAGGGACAGGTGCTCGACGACCCGACGATCGTGGAGCTCGCCGAGCGCCATGGAAAGACGCCGGGACAGGTCGTGATCCGCTGGCACCTGCAGCTCGGCAACGTGGTGTTCCCGAAGTCGGTGACGCCGGAGCGGATCGAGCAGAACATCGACGTGTTCGACTTCGAGCTGAGCGACGCGGAGATGGACGTGATCGGCAAGCTCGACCGCGGCGAGCGCACGGGCCCGGACCCCGACACGTTCGTCCGGCCGTAAGCCGGACGACGATACGCCGGGGCAGTCGAGGCGACGGCGCGGGCGGCGAGCGAGGTCAAGCGTCAGTCGGGCCCGCGTGGGTCGCTACGCTCGGGTGAGGAGATCCCCAATAGAGGAGAGCAGCGATGAAGGCGGTCTGGAACGGAGCAACGCTGGCGGAGAGCGAGCAGACGGTCGAGGTCGAGGGAAATCAGTATTTCCCGGCGGAGAGCATCGACGAGCGGTATTTCACGGACAGCGACACCCACACGACGTGCCCGTGGAAGGGCGAGGCGAGCTACAAGACGGTCACCGTCGAGGGCCAGTCGAACCCGGACGCCGCCTGGTACTACCCGGACCCGAAGGACGCGGCAGCGCAGATCAAGGACTATTACGCCTTCTGGAAGGGCGTGACCGTCGAGGGTTGAGCGATCGGCCTCAGCGGGTCGCCACGGCGGGAGCTACGCCCGGTAGGGGTCGATCACCTTGTGATCGCAGCCGACCAGATTCCAGTGGCGGTTCTGGGGTAGGTAGCGCATGACGAGGGTCTTCAGGCCGGGGCCGTTGCAGTAAACGGTGCCGTAGCCGTAGACGAGGGCGACGTGGTCGTTGCCGGCGCCGGTCCAGATCACGTTGTAGCCCCAGCTCGCGTAGAGCCAGTCTTCGCCTGAGCCGCCGTGCAGGAAGTCGCGCTGGGAGGTGGGCTGTCCGCCGGGGTGGGAGTCGCCCCAGATCACGTCGCCGTCGTTGCCGGCGTAGATCGTGTCGTTGCCGTCGCCGCCGAGCAGGTAGTTGTGGACGCCGTCCTGGCCGCGCATGACGCCGCTTTCGTTGCCGGGGTGCCCCTCGTGGTGTTCTTCGGGCGGCCAGCCTTCGTGGTTGGCCTCGCCGAACGCCGGACCGCCGAACACGAGGCCGCTGACCACCAGGCCGAACAGCACGAGCGCAGCAACCGCCATCGCAAGCTCGACGCGCAGGTATTTGGGGGATGGCATCGGCAATTCATCGTCTCCCGGATCGGCGGTCTTTAGGACAACTCCGCAGCGTGGACGATAACGGGCGGGGCGCCGTGCTCACCGAGGCACGGGAGCTGCTACCCCGAACCCACCCGCGATCTGGATGCGTCAGATTCGGCGCATCATGCGCCAGATTCAGTGCATCGATCACTCAAACGATCGGGCTGCTCGCCAGGTAGCGACGGAGGAGCGGGTTTGAGAATCGCCAATCGCCGCGGCCTCGGCTTTCGATGATGGCGGCGTCACGGAGGGTCTCGAGCGCTCGGCGCACGGAGCCACGCGACAGGCCGGTGTAGGGCGTCTCTCCGCGCGCGATGCGCTGGGCGATCAAGAGCCCCAGCTTGTGGGCGCGGCGGACGCGCTCGACGGTCTGCTCATGGCCGACGCGGTCGGCAGATAGGGCTGTGAGGAGTCCCTGCTCGACGGTTGAGAGCTCGATCTCGTGCGTGTCGAGCTCGATCGACACGAGATGGGTCTTCTGCGCGATCAGCATCGTGGCGCGCGGATGCAGCTCGCCGTAGTCGACGATGCGCTCGAGAGCACCCGGCCGCAGGATGCAGCCATCGGCCAGAAAGCGCTCGGACAGACCGGATATCCAGGCATCGGCGTCGATCGGGCGCAGATCGTGAAAGCCCCCGAACTGGTGGAGGGCGCGGTGGGAGGGGGTAAAGAGATCGCGCATCAAATGCTCGAGGCTCCCCGCGAACAGGTAGCTGACGTCGGTGGAGCGTTGGAAGATCGCGCGCATGCGCTTGGTCAGGCGATCGGGATCGCCATAGGGGTGGTGCGGTCCGGCGATCTCCTGGAACTCGTCGAGGAACACGACGACGTTCGTCGCGTCGGCGGCGGCGATGCGCGCGGGAAGCTCTAGCGCGTAGTCGAGATAGCGCTCGGGATCGCGGGCGGCGACGCCGGGCGCGAAGGCGATCTCGAGCTCCTCGCCGAGCTGGGTCTTCGACTTCAACACCGCCGTGCTCTGGAGGGTGTCGGCGACGAAGCGCCCGGCGCGACGCGTCTGGTGCAAGATTCGGCGCATGGCGGAGCGGTTGGACAGCGTGGCGCCGACAAGCGCCTCGGCGAGCTCGGCGGTGCTGGCGACTCGAAACAGGTCGACAGCCACGGTATAAAAGCCTTGTGTCTGCAGCTGGCCGAGCACTGCGTCGCAGACGCTTGTCTTGCCTGTCCGTCGCGCGCCTGCGAGCACGACGCTCGAGCCGCCGGCAAGGGTCAGGGAGATCTCGCGAACGTCGGCGGCCCGTCCGATCATCTGGCTGGCAGGGATCGGTTTGTCCGTTGGGAAGAGGTCGCTGCTGCGCTGGCGAGCCATCTCCGGAACTGTACACCAAACTCGGCGCATTATGCGCCGAATATGGTGTATAGCCAGGGGACGGTCGAGTTTGGAGCTGGGCAATGGTTGGCGGCGCGCACAGGTAGCCTGCAACGCGTGCGGATCATGGTCACGGGGGCGAGCGGGTTCATCGGGCAGACGCTGTGCCGGCAGCTGAGAGAGCGCGGGCACGAGCTCAGCGCGCTGGTGCGCCGAGCGGGGTCGGAGCCACAGGGGACCCGCGGGGTAGTGACGGACCTCACCGACGCGGGAAGGCTGAAGGAGGCATTGAAGGGGGAGGAGCCGGAGTGCGTGGTGCATCTCGCGGCGGAGATAGCGTCGCAGCGCAGCGAGCGCAAGGTGCACGAGGTCAACGTCGAGGGAACGGCGAGACTGCTGGAGGCGTGCCTGGCACTGGCCGGCGCCGACCCAGGAGCGGGACCGCGGATCGTGTTTGCCTCGACGGTCGTGACGGGCGACGCGCACGGGGCGCTGCTGAGCGAGGAGACGGAGCTGCCGGTGGAGACGGCCTACGGGCGCTCGAAGCAGGAGGGCGAGCGGTTGGTCAGAGAGTCGGGTCTGCCCGCGGTGATCGTCCGCCCCTCGCACGTGTACGGGCCTGGTGGGTGGTACGTGCACGAGCTCATCGCGGGGCTGCGCCGGCCGGGTCGCCTGGCGGTGATCGGGAACGGGAGGAACTTGTGGGACGTCGTGCACGTGGACGACGTCGCGAGCGCGCTGGTCCTCGCGGTCGAGCAGGCTGCGGCGGGTGAGATCTACCACGTGGTCGACGACGAGCCGATCGCGTTCTACGACTTCATGGCGCTCACGGCGAGGGCGCTCGACGTCGGCCCACCACGGCGCGTGCCGGCGGCGCTGGCGCGCCTGATCGCGGGAGGCCCGGCGGTCGCGGCCGCGACGCGCTCGGCGCGCTCGAGCAACGCGAAGCTCAAGCGCGAGCTCGGCTGGGAGCCGCGGTACCCGACCGCGGGCGAGGGCGTCGTCGACGCGGTCGCGCGACTCGAAGATTGCAGCAGTTGACACGAGTGAAGAAAATCTGATGAACTTGACGAGAAGCAAGGTTCGAACCGGCCCACTCGTGCCCAATTGGCCATCCTGCTCATCATCATCGCCGTCTGGATCTTCGTCCTGCTGCTGACGATCGCGCTGTGCCGCGCGGCGCGCGCGGGAGATCGCCAGCGGACGGTCCCCTCCCCGGGACGGCTCAGCCCGCGGCGATTCATACGGAGGGCGCGCCCGCGAGCACGCCGCTCGACGTCGGAGCACGCACAGCGGGCGGCGAGGATGGCCGCACCGGAGCGCAGGAGCAGTCACGAGCCCAGCCACAGCAGCCTCGACCGCTTGGGTTGACTCAACGGGGTGGCGCTAGCCCAACGGAGCGTCAGCGCCGAAGCAGATGGACGCCGGGCGCCCTTGCACGACGACGCTCGAGCGGCGCAAGCGCCACAGCGACAGCTGCGCAGATGGCCGCACCGACGATCAGAGCCACCGTCCACCCGTGCGAGCCAAAGACACCTCGCGAGGCCACGAACCCCAGCAGGAACGCAACACCGACGGTAACGATCAGTCCAATGAGAACTCTCTGGCGCACGATCATGAGTATAAGCCGCTCGATTGCAGGCCTCAGAGCCGGTGGGCGCGGGGGTCCGGCTCCGCGTCAGAGCTACAGGGAACGACCGGGTGGCGACCGTCGCCAGAAGACTCACAGCGGAGTGCGGCTCAGCCGTCGACGCTGGGCACCGATGGCTCGCCCGCGAGGTCGCCCGCGCCGTTCGCCGAGGAGGCATCCGGCGCGGATGACGAGACAGACGGAGACTCGGGAGTGTAGGAGTAGTCGTAGGCGTAGCCGTAAGAGCCGCGGCCGCCCGACTTGAAGCCGTTCGCGACAACGCCCAGGAGCGGCGCGCCGGCGCCGGTGAGCGTCTCGTGCAAGCGCTCGGCGACATCGCGGCGGTTGCGCCCGACGCGGCCGACGATCACGACACCATCGACCTTGCGCAACAGCGGGAAGGCATCGGAGACGGCAGTCAGCGGTGGCGTGTCGATCACGATCAGGTCATATGTCGACTTGGCCTGCTCGAGCAGACGCTCCATCGCATGGCTCTCGATCAGCTCGCCCGGGTTCGGCGGCAGTGCGGCGCCCGCCACCAGCACGTCGAGAGCGCGCGCGGAGCCGCTTTGACCCGAGGGCGACTCGAGGTCGACCGACTGGATCGCCTCGGCGAGCGCAATCGAGCCGATCAGGACATCCGCGATCCCGGGCCCGGAGGGCAGGTCGAGCTGCCGAGCGATCGTCGGGCGGCGCAGGTCCCCCTCGAGCAGCAGTACGCGCGAGCCCATCCGCGCAGCCGCGGAGGCCAGGTGCCGCGCCACGGTCGTCTTGCCATCGCCCGGAGCGGCCGACCCGACGAGCAGCGTGCGCAGCTCGCGATCGACGTTGAAGTAGCGCAGGTGCGCACGGATCAGATGGAACGCCTCGGCCTCGCTGGCCGGCAGGGAGGCCTGCCGGCCGCCTTTGCGCTGCGCAGAGCGCGACAGAGCCGAGCTCTCGGGCACTACGCCAAGCAGCGGCAGGCCGTAGACCTTCTCCAGGTCCTTCGGCTCACGGATCCGCCGGTCGAAGCGCTCGAGCAGGAAGGCGACGCTCAGGCCTAGTAGCAAGCCGAGCACCCCACCGAGAGCCGTATTCCTTGACGTTTTTGGCGAAGACGGACTGATAGGGACAGTCGCAGGCTGTGCGACTTCGACGTTGCCGTTGCGTAGTTCTACGAGCACCCCCAGCGACTGAGCGCGGTCTTGAAGCGCTAGCCCTGCCGTACCCGCCTTTTCCTTCGGGGTGAGCGTAGCCAACTGCTTATTGACAAGCTTCAAGGCCGAGGCGTAGTAGGCGTGATTGTTGTTCTGCTGCTCCTTGACGAACTGTTCCGTGTAAGTATTGGCAATGTCGGTCGCCAGCCGCGGAGACACTGCAGTGGCCGCGACGTCAACGATGTTCGATTCCCCCTGTGCGGTCACGCTCAGATCTTCTCGAACCATCTCCTTCGTCAGCCCCCGCCCCAATCGGAGCGCCGTCTTTTCCGCCATGTCCCCGAGCTCAACGAGCTTGAGATTGGTGTTTTGCTGGGCCGGCTGATTGCCGCTGGCGACGGCCTGGAGTCCAGCCACCTGTTGGCCAAGCTGGTTATTATTGAAGACAAGCGAGGCCGTGGCGGTGTATTGCTTGGTCTGGTGCTTAGAGAAGCCGTAGGCTGCACCCGCGACAAGCACGAAGCAGATCAGTATCCAAGGCGCCCGGCGCCGTAGAATGCTCAGAATCTGCTCGAGGCCTATGTTTGTGTGCTCAGTGTCCATTCATTAGCCCGACCCGCCATATCCATGGCGAGTTGTGATGGTAGACCACGGCCCCATTCCATGCGCAAGTCAGCACCATATCGAGCGACGCAGGATACGGCAAAGTATGCGGCGCTGCTTAGCCGCTACTCTGCTTGCGCCATGCGGATAGCCTATGTGGTCGGCGCTCGGCCCAACTTCGTCAAGATGGCCCCAGTTATCTCCGAGCTGCGTCGGCGGATACCGGATGGCCATCATGTGCTGATCCACACCGGGCAGCATTACGACCGGTTGATGTCCGACATCTTCCTTGAAGAGCTCAGCGTGCCGACGCCCGATCATATGCTCGGGGTGGGCTCAGCTAGTCACGCCGTCCAAACGGCCCGCGTAATGGAGCGAATCGAGCCGATCCTGATCGAGGAGCGCCCCGAACTCGTGATCGTCCCAGGCGACGTCAATTCGACTCTCGCTGCCACCCTCGTTGCTGTCAAGCTCGGCATCCCGGTCGCCCACCTCGAGTCGGGCCTACGCTCGTTTGACCGTACGATGCCCGAGGAGATCAATCGCATCATCGCCGACGAGTTCTCCGAATATCTCTTCCTGCATTCCGAGGAGGCGATAGAGAACCTTCTAGCGGAGGGCATCGCCAAGAACCGCATGCATTTTATCGGCAATACCATGATCGACTCGCTTGTGGCTATGGAAGAGCGCTTTCGCAACTCGCATACCGCGACCGCTCTAGGCGCCAAGCCCGGCGACTACCTACTTGTCACACTCCACCGCCCTGCGCTCGTCGACGGTCCACTTCTAGCAGAAGTCGTTTCACGCTTGAACCACGTGAGCCGCGAACTGCCTATTCTCTTTCCCGTCCATCCTCGCACGCGCAAGACGATGAGGCAAATGGATCTTAAGGTCACAGACGCCATTCAACTCATCGAGCCAGTGTCTTACCTAGAATTTCTCTCCCTTGAGGCCGAAGCCCGGGCGGTGCTCACCGACTCTGGCGGTGTTCAGGAGGAGACAACCTATCTCGGCGTGCCATGCTTTACGTTGCGCAACAACACCGAGCGACCGGTAACCGTACGAGCAGGGACAAATACCTTGCTTGGCCTAGAGCCATCTCGTATCGATGAGATCATCCCAGGACTCGCCCAGCCCAAAACATCACTGGAACCACCTCCACTCTGGGACGGGCATGCCGCAGGCCGTCTCGCCGACACTCTCCAGGCTGTAGAAGATCGTCCCGTCCAGGCCCATCTCCAGACGTGATTCGCCTATGCCTCAGTCTCCTAGCCACACCTTGTCAAGCTCATGCCAATTCTCGAACCAAGCGCGCCGGGCTTCCCGCGAAAAGACTGCCTGTCGGGACATCGTCAGTCACCACGCTCCCCGCCGCAACCACGACGCGATCACCGATCGTTACGCCCGGCAAAATAATCACATTAGCTGCAAGCCACACATCATTACCAATTTTGACCGACTTTCGAATGTACCCTTGAGCATCAAAAGGCACCCCCGGCATATCAAAACGGTGATTTTGACTATAGATGATAACGCGCGGGCCAATAAGAACATGGTCTCCAATAGTAATTCCACCCTCACCGTTAAGAATTGAATACCTATTGATTGACACATGGCTACCCATCGTAACCTGCCTAGCTTCATCAATATGCACATGATCCCACACAGTGCACCCAGTCCCACATCTATAGGGCACCAAAAGATTTCGGGCGACACATCCCAGACGGCCAGGAATGGCCTTGAGAATAGCCATGCGCCAGGCATTTAGCTCCCCACGAATCACCTCTTTTTCGAGCCTCATTAGGCCCGTCCTCCACGGCGGGTCAACAGGTATGTACTTGCGACCCCGCCTAAGTAGGCACAGACCCACAAAGATCCATATCCGATCATAAGGCCTCCTTGTTTCTAGTAGATCATCATGAGCATACACAAGCCCATCACACGCTCTATCTCCAGTCCCGTAGGGAGTACGACTCACATATCAGGCGACAATGACTCTTCCCCTTCCCAGGACTCCGAAGCTGTTGGCGGCGCCACTTCGTTTCGCCAGGGCTTTATTGCGACTCTCGCTTCCGACATGGTTTCAAAGGTTATGGGTGGCATCACCGCGATACTTCTAATCCGTCACCTAGCCACAGCTGATTACGCGTATCTCACTCTATTCATCACAATCTCAGGCCTACTATCAACAGCCGCCGGCGGCGGAGTGCGACAATTGTACTTGCGTAGCGAAGCTGAGAATGTTTCAAGGGGTATAGAGTCTGACTCAAACTTCCTTGGCTGCCTCCTCGTAAGCTGGCTACAAATCCTTATTGGCGGTATCCTTGCTTTCGGATTTGTGGCCGGCAGTAACCAAGGACAGCTTTCCTACGCGCTTTCTCTCGCTGCCGTCTCTACAAGTTATGCGGTGGCTTGGGCAACAATCGAACTCGTTATCATGCACTATCAGGCTCGTCGGCATTTCTGGCAATCGGCCCGTATCAGTGCGTCTCGCAACACTTTCCTCCTACCCGTCATACTGCTCACTATCCTGCTCGCCAATGGGCACCCTACGGGGCTTATGGTGTCCATTGCATACGTCTTGGTGATGATGGTCCTTGCGACTGCATTTACCCTTTTCCTGCTAAAACGCCATACAATGGGCACACTCCGCGGCCTTAAGGTGCTCCTGTTTGGAGCTGAGACCAACTGGATAACCGTGTATTACATAGCGGCAGCGGCATTTCTAAGCGTCGATGTTTTTGTTGTGGACGCATTTCTTTCGAAGAACGACGTAGCGATCTTTGGTACCGGCATGCGCTACTACACACTCATCATGGGCGCCTTCCCTGCGCTTGTAGCTGTCCTGCGAGTACGTACATCGCAATCTGATATAGTTGACTCCATAGATTCCCAGAGAGATCTGCTTATGTCATGGGTCAAGAGGGCTGTGATTCCGCTTACTGCATGCGTAGTACTTGGTGCTGTTGTTGCACCATTTATTATGCCCATCCTCAACGGAGGGCGTTATCCTCAAGCAGTTTATGTATTTCAGATCTTACTTATTACGGCTCTTGCCGCATATCTATGTGTTCCGGTATCGAGTCTATTCATGGCGCAACGTCGGTTTAAGGCACTCGCACTGCTTTTTGTAGGGGCAGTTATTGTAAATACCGTAGGTGATATAGCAGCGGCTCTTACCTTGGGCGTAGTTGCCGTCGCTGCCACGTCAATGTTTGCGTATTTGCTTTTGCTGGCCGGACAGACCATAGTCTTCCTGCGGTATAAACCTACAGCATTAGATAAGCCGCTTACTTCGACCTAGCTAACTCATCATCATGCTTACACATGAAAATCAGCCAACCATTCTTGTCGCAGTTTGGAGAGAGCCACTCGATCTACCTGTCATTAAGGAGCAGATTCTTCGGCGCGCCGCCGCATGGCACCGTCTCGGCTACACCGTCCGCGTTGCTGCAGCACTGAGAAAGGACGACATCGAGCGCTGCACAGGGGCGGAGGAGGTCGGCGTCTCCATTCGCATCGCCCGCGCTAGACGTGCTCTTAGCATGCCCATTTGGCTGCGGCGCGTAATGAAGGAAACACCTACTCGCGACGGGCTGCCAAACGTGATTGTCTGCCGCGGCGCACTGGCTACAGTCGGAGCGCTGATCGCGAGACTCAGCCTGCAACAGAGTTGGTGCGTAATACATGACGCTCGCGGCTGGGTAACTGCGGAGTCCCGCGATGGAGCAGCTGAGCGGGTCACCCGACGACTCGCTCAATCAGCCATTGAGCGAATTGCCTTTAGGCAATCTGACTTTACTGCTGTTGTCTCAGAGGCCCTTCTGGGCATAGCCCTCTGCAAGGGCGCCGATCCGCAGCGCTGCGTGCTGGTCTCTCCCTACGTCGATGCACCTACTGAGAGTAGTCAGCTAAAACCGGCCGATCTGCCTTGTCCACCAGCGCAGGTAATTTATGTTGGTAACTCAATGATGGCTTATCAAGGAAGCGCCCAAATTGGTGCATTCCTTAAAGATTTGTCGGCCATGCTGCCAGATATATCGTTTGGTTGGCTTGACCTTCCCTTTGCTGATGGGCCACTTTGGATCAACCCAAATCTGTGGCGCATAAGTGCTACGCCGGAGCAAGTACAAAATTATCTCCAACAAGCCGATCTAGGTCTACTCATTCGTCCGTCTGACCGTACAAACGCTGCGGCGACGCCCACAAAGGCGGTGCAATACCTTACAGCGGGATGTAAGATCATCACCTCTTCGTACCCCCCTTCAATAGCTCAACTATGCGAAGTAACCGGAGTCGGGGTAGTCGTTGATGGAATTGACCCGGCGGCCTGGGCAGGAGCTATTAGCTGGATCTTGGGCAGTCAAGCTGTAGGTGATACAGCATTTCAGTTTCACGAGAGCTCAACGCGTCAGTGGGGAAGATTGCTACATCGTGCCGTATCTACGGTGGCCCATGCGTAAAAGTGCTGACGACAGCATAACAAACTGTGGTCACCATGTCATAGTATAACCTTCGACTTACACAAATGCCTACTCGGACTTGGACTCTCTCCATCCGCCAAATACCGGCCCCACAAGTAACGCAATAGTGGTCACGGCGAACCAATCGAACAAGTTTGGGTCCCCCAGCGAATCGACCAAAAGGACTGCTAGTGAGCACAGCAGGGCAAGTGCGATGGGTGCTTGCACGGCGGATCCTTTTCGGAATACACGCAGTGCTGCATAGCCAATAAATATCAGTCCTCCCAAAAAACAAATTAGCCCTAGTACACCTGTCTCTCCAATGACGCTTGGCCACGCCGTATCAGAAATATAGGCAGGGTGAACTCGCGATAGACCCCATATATCAGAAAGATCGTAATCATCATATACAGTACTGTAGTGCTTGCTTGAAGTGTAACTTCCAAACCGTCCAAAGCCAACGCCTAGTGGGAAATGTTGAATGGCGATTTTCTCGCTTGTCTGATACAGAAGGCCGCGTACGTTTGCCTCCGAACCCGCTGTTGCATAGGTTGATACCTGACGAGATAGAATATTACCCTCAAAACTTAATAGGCCTATTGCGAGTATTACAGCTAGGACTAGTACGCCCTCGATACCTCGTCGGCGATGTTGGCTTTTGCATGCCACAACCACTGCCATGGCAGCACCAATGGATAGGGCCCCCTTTAGCCGAAGCGCAAGGGCCACGGCTACTGCAAAGAACAGAGCGCTTGCCAGATCCTGAGGACGACGCCACATCGAATACGAAGTTAGCGCTACACCAAACAGTAGGCTCATACATAGGCTGTACTCCCCGGGCGTCGCAAAGATCGCACGGATGGCGTTTGCTCGATATGCGCCGGCCCCCGTAGCCGTAGCGTAGGAACTAGTATGCAACGCAGTTGCAACCCCTCCATGGGTTAGATAATCAAGAACCCCTATAAGGGCGACGACGATACCGGAGTACTGGAAGACTCTGAAGATCCGCTGAATATCGCTTGATCGCCAAGGCACACAGAGCGCAATGGCAATCAACGTCCATATCTTAAGGCCAAGCCATGCACCCTCCGTAGTGACGGTGAGTTCTGCGCTAGCTATGAGTGACGATGCCAACCCACAAATGGCCACTCCGCAACCCGCAAGTACATATCGCAGAGGCCTTACCGAGCTACGCTTAGCAACCAAATTCCATATACACATCACTACGAAGACGGCCGTTATTACGTCGTTACACTGCCGTACCGCAGCACCCAGAGAAGATGTGTAGCCAACGAGTGCAGACGCTGGCACAAGAAGGAGCTGGAGGATCCAAAATCCCAACAGTGTGCCGGGCCCGTCTTGCTGAAAGGACCAAGCGACCGCTATAGAAAATAGGACACCGACAAATCCTCCAACAATCAGTAGTCCATGGGAACTGGATGCTGCCCACCCAAGAAATATGGCAGCCACCACCAACAAGATCTGCCTAAAACCCCAAAACTGTATCCACGAATGACCGGGGTCCAACTTAGACTCTCTGTCTATCGTCACCGTTTGCGCCTGGATGCCTTTTACCATTCTAACCATCTCCAGGTGGGAAACCCAGTACGGTGTAGCATCCCAGCGTTCTCTGGGCGATTGACTTCGCGTCCAGATGTGCTGTGAGCTCGCGCCCGTTCGAACGCTGCCTATGTCTGGCAATATCGGCAAGGGCGCTAGCGATTATTTTTGCGTCGGGCTCACAGACGGTACATGCATCAACGCCTTGAAGTAGCTCACGTACGTCTCCTGCCGGCGTAGCGATGACTGGCAGATTACATGCAAGCGCCTCCTTGACAACGTTTGGTGAGCCCTCGCTTGCGGACGTGTGCAAAAGACAGTCAGCTGCTGCGTAGTAAAGTGGCATTTGGCTTGGCGCTACACCGTTTGCGATTCGCAGCTCGACCGCTGGATTTTGTTTACGAGCCAAATCAATTGCTTCTTCTGCCAGCCAGATGCGCTTCTCGGGAGACTCGGCTCGACCGGCGAACAAGACGATAGTACGATCGAGCGGCCATTTTAGATCTACTCGAGCTCGATCTCGATCACGAGGACAAAAGCGTCGTCGGTCAACTCCGTCCGAAATCACCGTGTTGCGCTCCTGCGCATGTCGAGTGAGAAAAGTCTCCATCTCGGCAGACTTTGTGGTTGTTGCTGACATCGAGGCGGCGTGCCTTCTCAAAACGATGCTTCGAAGCCAGCACTTGGCGCGAAGACGCCTGTCCCCCCCAACCTGCGTTCCCAGTAGATCCGTTCCAAGGTAGGAAGCCATCACGGGACGGCCCAAAAAAAATCGTCCGGCCAGTGCAGTCTCTCCACCGTGGCAGTGGACCAGCAGATACTTGCCGGGATACGCCAATGGCATGACAAAAGACGCCAGCGCACCCGCGAGATACGCCGCCGCACCACAATAGCCTCTCACGTATAATACATCGCATCCTACTCCTAGGTCGCGAATGCCTTCAACGGTATATTTGACAAACGGTCCATATGCTGGCCGCTCTTGATCAGGCCATAGATTGGTTATCATCAGCAGGCGAGCATCGTCATCACGATGCTCCCAGGTTATGAGCCGACTCTTTTCTAGTTGCTTCAAGATGTAGCCTGCGCCGCGCTGGGCAGCAGGGAAAGTCGCGACGTCCATGTTCACGGCCCGGTAGCATATACTAGATCTAGGCTAGGATTCCACTTCGCATGGATGCCACTCATTCAAGGAAGGCCTTACGTCGCGTGTGTCTGGCTGGCGTCGAGCTTGATGCGGTTACCCCCGAACAGACGATTGCGCACGTCTTGGCTAGTCTCTGCGAGGGAAGAGGTGGCTCTGTGATGACCCCGAATCTCGACCATCTGCGCCAACACCGCCAGGATCCCGCGGTTCGCTCGCTCTTTCATGCGGCCAGCCTCGTGGTCGCCGATGGTAAGCCTCTCATTTGGGCTAGCCAGATCCAAGGAACACCGCTCCCTGGGCGAGTAGCAGGATCCGAGCTAGTCTTTTCCATGACTGAGGCTGCTGCGAAAAAAGGTCTAAGGCTGTTTCTACTTGGCGGGGCGCCAGGGACGGCTGAGCGCGCCTCCGAGGTATTAGCAAAGCGATTTTCCGGAATTGATGTGACTGGATCATACTGCCCGTCATTTGGATTTGAGAGCGATCTCGCAGAGCTTACAGCGATCGAAAACGCCATCAAGGCGGCATCTCCCGACCTTATCTATGTGGGTTTGCCGTTTCCAAAGGCAGATTTACTGATACAGAGGTTGCGCCTCACTATTCCAGAGGCGTGGTTCTTTGCTTTAGGGGTTAGTTTTAGCTTCGTGTCGGGCGATCTAAAACGCGCTCCACAATGGATGCAGGATAGTGGGCTGGAGTGGATACACCGTCTTCTGCTAGAGCCCCGTCGTCTGTGTAGGAGATACTTAATGCAAGGCATTCCTTTTGCCTTTATCCTTTTCATGCATGCATTCGTCACTCGACTTGCAACACGGACCGCTAGACACTGACAGATAGTAACTAGCTGATATCAGGAGAGGCGCGATGACCTATTTGGCGAGCCGGATTCCCTCCCACAATCTCAAATGGAGATACGTCTTTCGTCACAACGGCCCCCGCACCAACGATAGCGCCCTTACCCACTCGTCTACCCGGTAAAATAATTGCTCGCTCGCCGATCCAGGACCAGTCTTCAATAATCGGCACCTCTACACCCGAAAGACCCTGACTCTGTATTGGCAGCGTTAAGTCTCCGAAAAGATGGTTGTCCTTTAGGAAAACTACGTTAGGTCCTACGATCACATTTTCACCAATCCACGCACCGTATACCCTCGATCCCGTGCCAAGACCCGAACCAGCCCCTATCCTTATATAGCTACCATCGGCGACAAATACTCTTGACTCTATATTCACCTGCTTCCCCACAAAAGCAAAAAAATGACTACATAAAAACTCTCGGATGCTCCGATAGGCTTTCCCACCGGGAAAGTTTGAATCTGGCAGAAAATAGGCTACGCTATAATACAGGAGTAGAGAAATCTTTTTGATCATTCCCAATCTCGGTTCACGATGACCTACAACAGGATGAATAAGCGACCTAGAATACCAGACTAATGGGGGCCGTCTTGACAGGAGCCAGCTATCGAATGGCATGCAGACGGCGTTGTCCGCTAGGGCAAGGACTCGAATTTACGCACCTGAAACCTCGTTTATAGCGCCAGACAAAGACCTCGGGCAACTTGCCTTCCATCTCGGCGGTTTCCCTTTAGACTAGGACATCCATATGGTCACCATCGGAATCGTCGGACTCGGCTACGTCGGCCTGCCACTTGCCGTCGCGTTTGCGCGAGAGGGCTGCGACGTCGTCGCAGTGGATGTCGACTCGCGCAAGATCGACGCGATCGCCGCTGGCCGCTCATATATCGAGGACGTCCCCTCCCAAGAGCTACTCGATCTCTCCGGTCGTATCCACGCGACCTCGCGCTACGCGAGGCTCGCCAAGGCGGATGCGATCCTCGTCTGTGTCCCCACGCCACTGACGCCCAACCGCGAGCCCGACCTCGAGCCGCTCGTCAACTCCACGCGGGCGCTCGCCGAGGTCTTGCAAAACGGCCAGCTAGTGATCGTGGAGTCGACGACGTATCCGGGTACTACGCGTGAGCGTGTCGCGCCGATCCTGGAGGAGTCTGGGCTCGCCGCGGGGCGCGACTTCCATCTCGCGTTTAGTCCCGAGCGCGTCGATCCGGGACGGACCGACTTCACGCTGCGCAACACCCCGAAGGTCGTGGGCGGGTTGACCGAGGCGTGCGCCGTACACGCGGAAGAGATTTACGGGCTTGTGTGCGACAACCTCATACGCGTCTCCAGTCCCGAGGCCGCAGAGCTAACGAAGCTCCTCGAGAATATCTTCCGTTCGGTCAACATCGCGCTCGTGAACGAACTGGCGATGCTGACCGACCGCATGGGGATCGACATCTGGGAGGTCGTCGACGCTGCTGCTACCAAGCCGTACGGGTTCATGCGCTTCGACCCCGGTCCCGGGATGGGCGGCCACTGCCTTCCGGTGGACCCGTTCTACCTGTCCTGGCGTGCACGCGAGTTCGACATGGCTACCGAGTTCATCGAGCTTTCAGGCAAGGTCAACCAGCAGATGCCCTACCACTGCGTCGCCAAGGCCCAACGCGTACTGAACGAAGCCGGCAAGTCCGTCAACGGTGCCCGCATCGCGGTATTGGGCGTCAGCTACAAGCCCGGTGTCGGTGACATCCGCGAGTCACCCGCACTAAAGATCATCTCCCTACTGAAAGACCTTGGCGCGGACGTCCACTACCACGACCCCCACGTACCCACACTCACCGGCCACAACCTGCACAGTCTGCCACTCGAAGAGACACTCACCGACGCGGACCTCACCCTGATCGTCACCGCCCACCCCAACGTCGACCACGACGTCGTCCTCCAACGCTCTAGCCTGGTCGTAGATCTACGCGGAATCACTCGCGGATCGCCCGTCAAGAACGCCATCCGACTGTAAACCCGCGCACCCCTGTTCGCAGGGGCTGAGCCCGTGTCGAAAAGGCTGCGCCCTCGAACACGCGCGTGACCGGGCACGACGAGCGTCCCATAGAGATCCGTAGTCCACATCCTTCTCATCGCTGGACGCCCGGCCGAGAGTAGCGGATCGCGAAAACCATCCCAAGGCGTGCGTAGCCTTGGCGCGATGATCGAGAATTGTCCAGACTCCGACGCGCAGTGGCAAGAGATTGCGCGCGTGGCATACGACGTCGCGCGTGCGGCGCTCAACGAGCAGCATGCAGCCGTTCGTGATCTGCGAGCCCGAACCGGCGCACTGCTCACGGGATCTCCGCCGCGAACGAGTCCCACATCGAGGTGCTGGGCCAGGTGTTTACGCTCGCCTCGGCGGCAATCGTCGTCGAGGTCCTCCTCTGGGGACTACAGCTCGCGCTACCATGATTCGATGCTTGAGAAAATGCTCAGAAGGCTTGTCCCGCAGAGTCCAAGCTCTCCCGAGCCGGCATCCAAGCCACCGAGCATCCCCCAGCCAGACTCCGGCGTGATCCCCGCGATGATCAAACCCGAGCCAGGCGCGATCCTCGGCAGGCGCTGGAAACCGGCGGGTGGAGCACAGCCTGTTCGCAGGGGCTGAGCCGGTGGCGCAAACGCTCCGCCTCGCGTACGCGCACTGACCGGGCGCCTATGCCCATTGTGCCCCTTCGCGGACTCGCCCAAAAGTCAGCCAACGGCCACACTCGGACCAGTTCATCGTGATCGACCTCAAGGTCGAGGACTTAAAGCCCGAGCTACCGGCAAGATGAGCTTCTACCTGACCGCGGTTGATGAGCTGGAGCGGAGCCCCCTCCCGGCGCGTGTCCCGGTTCGACGCCCGTCGTCGGACAAGAGCGTATGGCGCCCCCTACGCTCGAGGAGCTGGTCTATTCCGCAGCTCAGCGCGCGCTCGATCAGCAGAGCATGGCCCTCTCCGATCTTCGCACCCGTACGAGCACGCTCGTCGCCGCGGCGACTTTATCGGCGAGCTTCCTGGGCGCCACCGCGATCGGCCGCGGCGCGCCGACCTGGGTAGTGGTGCTCGCGATGACCGCGTTCCTGCTGACGGGCACGCTTGCCGTGCGGTGCTGTGGCACGCGCGGGTGTCGTTCGCGATCGACGCTGATCGCGTGCAGGAGGAACTTGTCCCATATCGAGAGGATCCGGCGGCCTATCTCCTCCGAGCCGCGCGTGGCCTGCATGACGCGTATCTCGAGAACGAGCAGGTCATCGAGCGGCGAGAGATCGTCTTCGGGTTCGCGCTCTTCGCACTGGCGGCGGAGACCCTACTTTGGGTGTTGACGCTGGCACTAACATGACGGCCATGTCCAAACAATCCTCGTCAGCTTCCAAGCCCGACCCTATGCGGCCAGAGGTCGGACGGATGTCAGTCGATGTATTCATGCCCGAGAATCGACTCGCGCGTGCCCGAGCCGAAACGCGTAAGCGTGTCGTGAAGCAGTGGCTTAATCGACTCCTGAAACGTTCGCAGGTACACAGTCCATAGACCTGGACTGACGTACCTTTGGCCCGTCCGCTGACCTTGAAAGGCGGGACAGGACGAATGCTCATCCATATCGTCGGGAGGTCGCTATGAATGACTTTGCAGCCAACGCCGGGCGTGCCCTGCTGCGCAAGGCGGCGCACGCCCTTCCGGCGAAATGGCGTGAAATCGTCGATGTCGCCGCCGCGCCGATCCCCAAGACACCGGACGACACCGTCGCCGCGCCGGCCGACCCGGCCGCGGCGAGGCTCGAGCAGATCGAGCACGTCGTCGTCGTGATGCTGGAGAACCGCTCCTTCGACCACATGCTCGGCTACCTGTCGCTTCCGGTCGAGCAAGGCGGCAAAGGCCGCGCCGACGTCGACGGCCTCACAGGACCTGCCGTCAACGTGAACTACCTCGACGGAACCCCTTGCCCGATCCACCACCTCGACTACACGAAGCTCAAGGACGAGACCGAAGATCCCGACCACTCCGGCAAATCCGTGGAGGAGCAGCTGTCCGCCGGCAACGGTGGATTCGTGGAGAACTTCGCACGCATATCGAAGGAACGCGCCTCGGCCTCTCACGAGCAGGCACCGGAACCGGGCCTCGTCATGGGGTACTACGACGGCGAGGATCTTCCCGTGTATGACCACCTCGCGGCCGAGTACTGCGTGGTGGACCGCTGGTTCAGCTCGGTCCCCGGAGCCACCTGGCCCAACCGGCTGTACTCGCTCGCAGGCCAGTCAGCCGGATGCCGTGACGACGCGTCACCGCCTCTCTACGCGCTGCCAAGTTTTCCGCGCTACCTCGACCAACAAGGCGTCGACTGGCGCTGGTACTCGTTCGACCCGGCGACACTTCGCGCGGCCGATCCGAAATACCGGCTGACCCACCACGACCATTTCGCGTTCGTCGATTCGCGCAAGCTCACCATCAGCGAACGCGGGGTTGGCAAGCTGATGGAGGAGGGTCCATCGTTCCTCGACGATGTGGCCAAAGGCACGCTCCCGCCGGTCAGCTGGATCGACCCCCGCTTCAAGGACCTGCGCGTGCTCGGCCCGGACTCAAACGACGACCATCCCCCGAGCGACCTAACCGCCGGGCAAGACCTGATCCTCACGATCTACCACGCCCTCAGCGCCGCGAACAGCTGGTCAAAGACGCTGCTCGTGATCACCTATGACGAGCACGGCGGTTTCTACGACCACGTTCCACCGCCGACGACCGACGACGAAAATCCTGAATTCCGGCGCCTTGGGGTTCGTGTGCCGGCGCTGATCGTCTCACCGCTTGTCGCAAAAGGATCCACGTCCACCACGCTGCTCGGCAACGATTTCCACTTCGATCACACCTCAATCATCAAGACGATCCTCACCCGCTTCTGTCAGATCGGCGGCAAGATCCCAAAGCTCACCGAGCGCGTCGCCTCCGCCAACCACCTCGGGCACCTGCTCGCCGACTCAGACGCGCCGACGCGCGCGACGATCGCCGATCATGGGCCACTCGCCGAGCAGATGACCGCTTGGCGTAACAAATGGGCCGAGGCCCGCTACCAAGACCCCACGAGCCTCAGCGGTCCCCCAAAACCCCTGACCGACTTTCAGGCCGGGTTCTACGACATGGCACGGCTCCTACGTCACGCCGGACTGCCCGGCGGGCACCCGTAGGCGTCGATCGACGATCGCAAGTCCATCTGAGCCTGCCCGTCCGCCGGTGGCGAAGCGGCCGCGATCCTCGGCGGCCTCGAAAACAAAGCCAACGGCCCCGAGGCCACGGTCAGCGGCGGCGCCTCCAACCGCGCCGAAGGGACGCACTCCGCGATCCTCGGCGGCGCCGGATTCATCCTCACCGCGCTCGACTCCAGATCACCTGAATAGAGGACTATCCGGTCTGGCGCCTCGACCGAACGACGGCCGAGGCGCCGGTCTGCCGTCCTCAGGTGCGCTTGCCCAGGGAGACGCGCGCACCCTGTTCGCAGAGGCTGCGCCCATGCCGAAAGCGCTCCGCCTCGAACACGCGCTGTGACCGGGCGTCTACGCCCATTGCAACCCCTCCGCGCGGACTCGCCCCAAAACTCGCCAACGACCACGGCGAACCCCGCTCCTAGGAGCATGCGATCAGAGCTTCCACCCCTCACGGACCGGCGCGCGCATCTCCGATTCCGTCCGGAGATGGCACGAACATATGTTCGATGATTGGTACTACGCCCATCCGCCGGAGCGATGCACCGCCGAGCGACTACCCGGAGTTCCTGGCCGAGACCAAGGCCAGGCCAGACCCCACTCATCCCGCATGTGTTGACAACCTCCAACTAGTTGCTAAGCTGATGGCTAACAAAGATCGTCATCCAGACAAGGACGTTCGCAAGGCGATCAAGGACGCTGAACATGCCGGCTGGAAAGCAGACAGATCCAAAGGAGCGGGACACCGCTGGGGAACACTCTCCTGCGGCAGCGGCTGCGCAGTCGCGCTTGCGGGCACACCACGGCGGCCGGCCGACATCGCAAAGCGCATCCGTGAGGCCGTCAAGAAATGCGATCACAAACCCAGGCACGTCTAACACCGTGGAACAGCAGAAAAGCAATGAGCTCGACCACTGAACCAACGATCCACAGCTTCACCATCTTTTTCAGCGGCGCCGATGTGCTCGACGACGAGCAGTTCGATGCGCTGTATGAAGCCGGCTGCGACGACGCCCTCTTCGGAGTGCGAGACGGTGCGCAGTACGGAGCTTTCGATCGCGAAGCCGATAGCTTTAGCGAGGCGCTGGCCAGCGCCATCCGAGACGTCACCTCTGCCCTGCCGGGCTTGCAGGTCGTGCGTATCGAGCCCGACGAGCTCGTCACGATGGCCGCCATCGCCAAGCGCAGCGGGCTCTCACGCGAGTACATTCGGCTGCTCTCCACCAACCAGCGCGGCCCCGGAGGCTTCCCGGCACCCGTCACGTACGCAGACCACAAGACCCGCCTATGGCACTGGCCGGACGTCGCCCACTGGCTAACCAAACACCAGGACACCAAGGTCGAGGTCGATGCTCACGCTGCGGATCTCGTCGCCGCGATGAACGCGGCCTTCGACCTACGCGATCACGCCCGCCACCTCCACAGACACGACCTCGCGCTCGTAGCCCAAGCCCTCGGAGAAGACACCCTCCCATCGCTGAGGCCGTATCCGGCAACGGGACGGGAACCGAGACCATCGTCAACGGGACCGGAAACCTGGTCCTAGGCTGTGACGAAGCTCCTGGGGCTCAAACCGGGTCGCATAACCTTCTGCTCGGCGGAGTCGGCAACCAAGCCGAGGCCCAAAGCTCCTCGGTCGCCGGCGGCGCGTTCAACCTCGCCAACGACGGTGAAGCAGCCGCGCTCCTCGGCGGCCTCGAAAACAAAGCCACCGACCCCGAGGCCACGGTCAGCGGCGGCGCCTCCAACCGCACCGAAGGGACGCACTCCGCGATCCTCGGCGGCGCCGGATTCATCCTCACCGCGCTCGACTCCAGATCGCCTGAATAGAGGACACCCGACCTGGCGCCTCGACCGAACAATGGCCGAGGCGCCAGGCTGAATCTGTCTGGCCGGTAACAGGGGAGCTTGCCACGGAGTACCGGGTGCGTAGCTTCCATTCCGTCCGGAGGCGATGGGAACGTATGTTCGGTGCCTGATCCCACGCCCCTCCGCCGGAGCGACGCGCTGCCGGCCGGCTACCAGCAGTTCCTCGCCGAGATCAAGGCCCGGATCGGGACTGCTCGGACTCGTGCTGTGCTCGCAGTCAACAGCGAGCTGATTCGGCTCTACTGGGAGATCGGACACGAGATCCTCGAGCGCGAGCAGCGCGAAGGATGGGGCGCCAAGGTCATCGATCGGTTGGCGACAGACCTCCGACGCGAGTTCCCCGAAATGACGGGCCTGTCGCTGCGGAACCTTCGCTACATGCGCGCGTTTGCCCGTGCGTGGCCTGCCGAGAGCCCGTCATCAATTGTGCAACAGCCCGTTGCACAATTGCCCTGGGGACACAACGTCACGCTGCTTGACAAGCTCGACGACTCCGCATCACGCACCTGGTACGCCGTACAGGCGATAGACAACGGGTGGTCACGCAACGTCCTGCAGGCCCACATCGCGACGGATCTTCGAGGGCGCCGAGGCAACGCCCTGACGAGCTTCGACCACGCGCTCCCGGAGTCGGACTCCGAGCTGGTTCGTGACGCGATCAAGGACCCATACAACTTCGAGTTCCTCGGCCTGTCGCGAGAGGCGAAAGAGCGCGACCTCGAGCAGGCCCTGCTCAATGACGTCCAGTCGTTCCTAATGGAGATGGGCCACGGCTTCGCGCTGGTCGGGCGACAGTTCCCGCTGCGAATCGTCGACGAGGAGACCGGCGAGACGGAGGAATTCTTCATCGACCTGCTGTTCTATAACTACCTGCTTCGGCGGTTCGTCGTGATCGACCTGAAGGTCGAGGACTTCAAGCCCGAGTTCACCGGCAAGATGAGCTTCTACCTGACCGCGGTCGACGAGCTGGAGCGCCAAGCGGGCGATGAGCCGTCGATTGGGCTGGTGCTCTGTCCTGGCCGCAGCAAGACCGTGACCGAATGGGCGCTCCGGGGCATCGACAGCCCGATGGCCATCGCTCGCTACACCACCGGCGAGGTCACGCTGACCCAAACACCGCCGCCGGAGATGAAGCCCGCGCTCCCGGACCTGCCGGCGCTGGCCGGCGAGCTGTCCGACATCGTCCAGGCAGCCGACACGGTCTACGGCGATTAGCCGGTCGGGGCCGAGCCGAGTCAACAGCCATCCATCCCGTCTAAGAAGTTCTCAAACACATTTGAGATTGTCGAGTGCGGCCGACTTGACCGTGCCCAGACTACCCGTCTAAGGTTTGTTTGAGACGATTTTAGAAGCCCTGAGAACGACAGCGCTTGAACCCCGAAACCAACCCCTACATCCCCTCCGCCGGCACCCGCCCGCCCGCGCTCGTCGGTCGCGAGCACGAACGCGACACATTCACCGTCGCCCTCGCCCGCCTCGGCAAAGGCGTCCACGCCCGCAGCATGATCCTCGACGGCGTCCGCGGCGTCGGCAAGACCGTTCTCCTGCGCGAGTTCAACTACATCGCCCGCGAGCGCTCCTGGATCACCTCCGGCGTGGTCGAGTGCGACGAGGGCGAGCAGCTCCCCCGCATCGTCGCCAAGCTCTGCCACGCGCCCTGCGCGACCTCGACAAGCGCTGGAGCGCCGGCGAGGCGCTGCGGCGGGCCTTCGGCGTGCTCAAGGCCTTCACCCTCACCCTCGGCGGAGACGGCCAATGGCGCTTCAACCTCGACCTCGACGCGGTCACCGGCGTCGCCGACTCCGGCGATCCCGAGGTCGACATCGTCGAGCTGCTCACCGAGGTCGGCCACGCCGCGAACGCCCACGGCGAAGGCGTCCTGCTGCTGCTCGACGAGATGCACTTCCTCTCAAAGACAGACCTCGGCCTGCTCTCCAAGGCGATGTACCAAGTCAGCCAAGAGGTCCTCCCCGTCCTCATCGTCGGCGCCGGCCTGCCCCAGCTGCCACTGATGCTCAAGGAGGACAAGCTCTACGCCGAGCGCCTCTTCACCTTCCGCACGATCGACACCCTCTCCCCGCCACAGGCCGCCAAAGCCCCACCGTCCCCGCCGCCCGCGAGAACGTCACCTACGCACCCGACGCGCTCACCTACGCCCGCGCCGAGGGCGACCACGACGCGATAGCCGGTCTTAGCGTCGGTGAGTCCACAGCCCACCACTCAGGCGAGCGCCTGCCACTGCTCGACGTTGTGCTCGTAGATGTCCTTCAGCACGTCCTCGATCCCGTACGTCAGACGCCACTGCGGGTAGTCCGCCTCGAACGTCCCGAAATCGCTCACATACCACTGGTGATCGCCGATCCTCGCCTCATCTGACAGCTTGTAATCGAGCTCACGCCCGGCGATCTTCTGGCACAGGTCGATCGCCTCGAGCATCGACACGTTCGACTCCCTCCCCCCTCCGAGGTTGTAGACCGCCGCGATCTTCGGATCCTTGCGAAACGCGTCGAACGCCCTCACGACGTCGTGCGCGTGGATGTTGTCCCTGACCTGCTTACCCTTGTACCCGAAGATCGTGTACGGATCGCCCGTCACCGTGCACCGCATCAGATACGCGAGAAAGCCGTGCAGCTGAGCGCCCGCGTGCTGCGGGCCCGTCAAACACCCACCTCGAAAGCACACCGTTGGAATCTCGAAATAGCGGCCGTACTCCTGCACCATGATGTCCGCCGCGACCTTCGACGCGCCGAACACCGAATGCGTGCAGCGATCGATCGACATCTCCACCGGAATCCCCTTGAACCACTCGTGATCCTCCGGCAGCTCCCACCTCGTCTCCTGCTCGACCAGCGGCAGGTAGTTGGGCCGATCGCCATACACCTTGTTCGTCGAGGTGAACACGAATGTGGCGCTCGGGCAATGCTCCCGTGTCGCTTGCAACAGGTTCAACGTCCCGACCGCGTTCACCCCGAAGTCGGTATGGGGCTCGCGCGCCGCCCAATCGTGCGACGGCTGCGCCGCTGTATGAACCACCAGCTCGATCCTCGACCCGTGCTCGGCGAGGAGCCTGTCGATCCCCGCCTGGTCGCGAATGTCGATGTCGATCGCCCTGAACGAGTCCCCCAGCTCGTCCGCCAGCCGGGCGCTGCTCGGCCGCGTCGACGCCTCGGCGCCAAAGAAGTACGCGCGCATGTCGTTGTCGAGGCCGATGACCTCAAAACCCTCCTTGGCGAAAAAGCGCGCCGACTCCGAGCCGATCAGGCCCCCAGAGCCGGTGACAAGTGCAATAGGCATCCGATACCTCGATGTTTCGTTGGCGACCGGCCCGGCTCGTGACAGACGGCCCGAGAATGCTGCTGGTCCACGACCCGCAGTGGCGGCGGATTCTAGCTCTGTTGCGCCGGATGGTCCGCCGCCCCGACCTCCAAGAGCCGGACCCGCGCCCGGGACGCGAACGCTTCTGGCTTCGTACGCAGCCGCCGTTCCGGTTCCGCTGGTTGAGGGTGGTAGTAGAGTTCAAGGACGACGTCGATCGCGTCGTCACGGCCTTCGGACAGGACAACACGCCGGAAGGCCTCCCTGGATGACAATTACCATCGGCACGCTCACCATCGACCACGTCGACTGCGACCTGAGCGTTGGCGAGCCATGCGAACCGGCCGACTCCTACGGCACGACGGAGGGGCACAACGTCCGCTACGACGATTCAGGCCAGGTCATCGCCCTCACGCTAGTGAACGCCAAATGGCTGCTCGAGCGCGACGGCGAGGTACGTGTGACGATCCCCAACCGCGTCGCGGCCGACACACTCGCACTCGCACTCGCGGCCTGACCTCCAGCCGCTGCGGCCAGACCGTCAGTCGCTCATCCGCAGCCACGGACGCGCGACCAGCAGCCATCCCACCGCGCCCGCGAGCAGCACGCCGCACAGCACCCATCCCAGCGCCGTCGTCCCGAGGCCTACGTACTTCAACCCCGACGCGAAGATCACAAATGTGATCGCCGGCCTGATGTACCTGTCCGGCACGCTCGAAGACACCAGCGACCCGACCAGCACCGCCGGCACGCTGCCGATGATCAGCGACGCCGTCACCCCGAACTGCACGTGCCCGAACGCGAGCGCGCCGAGCGCCGCCGCTGCCGTCAGCGGCACCGCCTGGGTCAGGTCCGTTCCCACCAGCTGCTTTGCGCCCAGCGTCGGGTACAGGAACAGCAGCATGATGATCATCAGCGAGCCCGAGCCCACCGAGGTCATCCCTACCACGACCCCGCCGACCATCCCCACCAGCACCGTCGGCAGCGGGCGCGCCACGATCTCGTGGACCTGCTTGCTCCGCGCGTGCCCTCCCCGCACATCCATCAGATAACGCAGCACCATCGCCCCCGCGCCCACCAGCAGCGCGATCCCCAACAGCAGCTCCACGTGTTCCTGCGCCTGCTTGGCGTTCCCCAGCCGGCTCAGCAAGTACGCGCCGAAGAACGCCATCGGCACCGACCCCGCCACCATCCACCCCACCAGCCGCCTGTTCACCGACCCTTTCCGCAGGTGTACCCCTGCGCCGATCGGCCGCATCACCACGGCCGCCACCAGATCGCTCGAGATCGCCGCCGACGGCTGCACCCCGAACAGCAGGATCAGCATCGGCGTCATCAACGCGCCGCCGCCCGCCCCCGTCATCCCGACGAGAAAGCCCACCACGGCGCTGCCGAGAACGATGTAAGGATCGACGTGCATAGTCCCGCGCCGCAAGACCTCCCCAGAGTCACGACCCCGTGTGTCCCTCCGCGCGCAGGCATCCTATTCGCCGGTCCGCGCCAACGAGGGACCCAAGCCCTGCGAGCGCACCTGACCCGGCCAAACGGCCTCGCCCTGCCACCCAGTCCTCGTCCAACTCGAAAGCGTCGAGCTCAGCCAGACGGTTCGTAATCGACCGCTTCGATGAGATCGGCGCCATCGGTCAGGGCGTCTCGTTCGAGCGTCGCCTCGAGGATCAGCACGGTCGCGCAAACCAGTGCCCAGACCTGGGCGACAAACGCCCACAGGCGCTCTTCGAGCCCCTTGTAGGGGGCGAACGAGTCGTGTAGGAAGAACGTGACGATCCCCGCGATCAGGAGCACAACGGCGCCGCTCAATACGAGTCGCCCGAGCCTGCTCGGCCACGCCGAGCGGGCGAAAGCGAAGCCCGTCAAAAGGAGCGAGACCTTGATCCCGAGGCTCAGCCACGAGTGTGCGTAGAAATGCCAGGAAGCGTGGCCCGCGTCGTAGCGTGACTCGCATACTGCGCTCAGGGTCGGCGAGCAATCCATGCGCAGCGGCCCTACGAGAATTGCGCACACACCGGCAAGCACGAAAAACAACGGCATCGCCGACGGCCACGGACGTGTACGCAGCGACGGCACGATCGCGACCGCGAGCGCGATGAAGCCCAACCCCCAGATCGCCATGAAAACAGTGAAGATCCAGGGATTCGCGGCGCCGTTGCGGCCGAGCTCGCTGATGTACTGGCGATCCGCAGAGTAATGGGGTTCGAGAGCGCCGGCCAGCACCCACCCGCCGAGGAACACGACCTGCGCGAGGATCGCGGCCCACGCCAGCAGCAACGTCCGAGGACGCGCCGCGGCTGCCAGCAGCGGCCACCCCGCCGGTCTGACCCAAAGAGCAACACTGCGAATCACGGTCAACCTCCGCGCGAGATCCTAACTGACAACGGTGCTCGACCGCGCCGTGGATATCCTGCGTCCAATCAGCAAGGAAAACCACTCATGAGCGCTCCCGAACCCCTCGGACCGAACGCGCCGAGCGACCCCGCGGGCGAAGCGGACCCGATGAGCCTTGACACCCCGCGAGCGAAGAACCTCGCGCTGATGCTCTTGGCGATGACGCAGTTCGTGATCGTGATCGACGCCTCGATCGTGAACGTCGCGCTGCCCTCGATCGGCGCGGCGCTGCACTTCTCGCGCGACAACCTCTCCTGGGTCGTCAATGCCTACACGCTCACGTTCGGCGGCTTCCTGCTACTCGGTGGGCGCCTCGCCGACCTGCTCGGGCGCCGGCGCATGTTCATGATCGGGCTGGTCGTGTTCTCGATCGCCTCGCTCGCCGGCGGGCTCGCCCAGTCGGAGGCGTGGCTGATCGTCGCGCGCGCGGTCCAAGGCCTCGGCGCGGCGATCGTCTCCCCGGCGGCGCTGTCGATCATCACGACCACGTTCGCCGAAGGCGCCGAGCGCAACCGCGCGCTCGGGGTCTGGGGCGCCGTGGCCGGCGCCGGTGGCGCCGCGGGCGTGCTGCTCGGCGGCATCCTCACGAGCGGCCTCAGCTGGCGCTGGGTGCTATTCGTCAACGTCCCCATCGGCATCGCCGCCGCGACGCTCGCGCCGCGCCTGCTGCTCGAGAGCCGCGCGGACGACGGCACCGAAGGCTTCGACATCCCCGGAGCGGTGACGGTCACGGCCGGCCTCGCGCTGCTCGTCTATGCGGTCGTCGACGCCGTCAACGTCGGCTGGGGCTCGACCGGCACGCTGCTGCGGCTCGCGGGCTCGGCCGTGCTGCTCACCGCGTTCGTCCTGATCGAGCTGCGCCAGCGCCATCCATTGCTGCCGTTCTCGATCTTCCGCCTGCGCACGCTGCGCGGCGCGGACATCGTCGGCCTCTTGATCGGCATGTCGCTGTTCTCGATGTTCTTCTTCATCTCCCTCTACCTCCAGGACGTCCTGCACTACTCGCCGATCAAGGCCGGGCTCTCCTACCTGCCGCTGTCGGTCGGGATCATCCTCTCGGCCGGCGGCGCTTCCCAGCTCGTCACGCGCGTCGGCTTCAAGCCCACCCTGATCGGCGGCCTGCTGCTGATCGCGGCCGGTCTGCTGTGGTTCTCGCGCGTGCCCGCTCCAGGTGGCACCTATCTCGCAAACGTCCTCGGGCCTTCGCTGCTCGCCGCCTTCGGCCTCGGCTTCGCCTTCGTCCCCGTCACGATCGCCGCGGTCACCGGCACGAGGCCCCAGGAGGCCGGCCTCGCCTCGGGGCTGATCAACACCTCCCAGCAGGTCGGCGGCGCGCTCGGCCTCGCGATCCTCGCCACGATCGCCAACAGCCGCACCCAGAGCCTGCTCCACGGGGGTGGCCACAGCACGTCGGTGGCGTTGACCAAAGGCTTCGACCGCGCCTTCCTCGTCGGCGCGGGCTTTGCGATCGTGGGCGCGATCCTCGCCGCGGTCCTGATCTCATCGCGCGACAGTCGCGAGCACGCCGAGGCCGCGAGCCGCGGCGAGGAGGCCGTGGCGCCGGCCGTGGGATGAGTGTGGCGCCGGCCGTAGGGTGAGGAAGCGCAGCCACGTTCGCTTGCGATGAGCACACCCGCGGGGTAGTCTCTGAGCATCGCGGCCACCGACTCGACAGCCAACGTCGGATTCGACGTGCAGGCCTTCATAGAGCGCTACGCCGCCGCCTGGGGCGACCGCGACATCGACGCGATGGCGGAGCTCCTCACCGAGGACATCGTGTGGATCGATCCCGCGCTCCCCGAGCCGGCACGCTCCATCCCTGCCGTGCAGGAGTTCATGCGCGTGAGCTTCGCGGGCTTCCCCGACCTGCGCTTCGGCGAGGGCGATCCGCCGCACCTCACCGTCACCGGCGAGCAGATCGCGTGGGCGTGGACGATGGAGGGCACCGCCAACGGCACGGCCGAGCCCGGGAGCCCGCCGAACGGTCCCGCGATCAAAGTCGAAGGCGTCGACCTGTGGACCATGCGCGACGGGCGCATCGCTCACTATCGCGCCTTCTACGACATGGCCGGCCTCATGCGCCAGCTCAGCGCCACGCCTGCTTAGACGCGCAGCCCGATGGTGTACGTCAACTGCTATCCGCCATCGAGCAGCGTCGCGTTCCCTGCCTTTTACGCACAACAGCACCCTACGAGCTGCGACATCCAGGGAGAGCCCGAGGACGAGGCGGATCTGCTCCAGCTCACCCAAGCTCGCTGGTCGGGATGGGGCACTACCTCAGCGGAGGCTCAGGGTCAAGCGCTGAACAACCATCCCGGCATGGGCGGGCCCGCCTCCTACCCGGTGAGCGTCCGCCTGTCTCGCATCCGCTCTGGCTGCCACGGCCGCCGCTTCTACACGCGTGCCCGGATCACCACGAGCTACGGCACGGGCACGCTGCGACTCACCTCCACCTGCAAAGCGATCCCGCCCTCGGTCTGAGCGGGCTGTTCGCAACGACGCGTCAGAGCTCGATGCCGTGCTTCTGCAGCCAGGCTGCGTAGCTCTTGACGAATCGCGGAAGATGGCGCAAAAGGAGGAGGACCTGCCGGTGTATCTCGTCGGCTTCGATTTCCGGCGAGGAATGCTGAAGCCGGTTGCGGGTGCGATAAAGCTCTATGAATGTTTCGGCCTGCTGTTCGCTGAATCCATCATCCACTCTGATTGCATCGATGGATCCCGCGATGCCCAGCATGCCCTCCGTCGGTTTGACACCAGCTAGCCTGGAACCGATCTTAACCGCCTCGGCAGTGTTGTTGACGAGCGCAAGATAGCCACCCGTAACGGCGAACACGCGGTTGATGTCTTCTGCCTCTGGAGAAGCAAAGGCATGACATCGAAGTCATGACCGAACTGACGCGTTGCCTGGCGAAGCGCGTTGCGTTGTGCCGAAAGTCGCTCGAGCTTCGAGCTAACACGATCGAACGCCGCAAGTCCGGCATCGTGCTCTATAGAGCCGCCGCCGGACCCACCATCCGTGGTTTCATTAGCCATCAGGACTCTTCGGAGACGAGTTCACGAATCGAAGCCCGCGCACGCTGTCGTCTGGCCCCATGGGAACGGCGCGCATGGCGTGCTAGCTCGTCACGGCTCGCACGCAGTACTGGCCACTGCCCATCGCGATCGAGCACCACCCGTCCATCGTCAATCGCCTGGAGCAACAGCAACGGCGCGCTGTCCACAATGCGATTGAGTCGCACCACGTCCACCTGGCGGCCAAGTACCCGCTCCAAACGCACTGCGAGCTTGACAGCAGCCTCGGGACGATCTTTGGAGAGCGACACCAGAAGGTCAAGATCAGATTCCGGCGTCTCATCGCCCCGGGCGACTGACCCGTAGACAATGGCAAGGCGTACGTTGGGCTCAGTGCGCAGCGCTCGCCGCAGCTTGGTCAGCTCCTGCCAATGGTCAACTGCATAGCTGCGCTCCTCATCGCTTATCAGTCGCCGACGAGGACCGAGCCGCTCGCAGCGAACCATCCCGTCGACCACTGCGCGACGCAGCGTACGCTCGTCAGCCCCCAATTCGCCAGCTAGATCACCGAGCTTGACCACGTCTTAGAGTATAGGCCTCCGTATGACCGTTACGGATACTCGAGGCTATTACAGAAGGACGCCACCACGCCTACCGCCGCAACCGAGACCTTCACCGCTAGCAACCCGCCGACGAGCATCGCGCCGACCGCGACCCCGCGCCGCCCGAGCTTTCCCCCCGCGCCGCCCGCCGCGCGCGAGTCGGCGGCCACGCCGGTGAGCGTCAGCGTCAGCACGGTCGTCGTCAGGTCCGGGACCCCCAACCGCCGCGCCGTCGAGTTCTGCACGCCCATGCTCAGTCCCAGCAGCGGGATCAGCGTGTATTGCGTCGCCGTGCTGACGGGATCGCCGCCGAGCAGCGCGACGAGCAGCGCCGCCGCGAGGAGCACGAGCTCGACCGTCACCGCCGCCCGCAACAGCCGCCCGCGGTGGGCGCCGCTGCGCACACCCACGCGCCCGCCCGCGAGCGCGCCCACCAGAAACGCGGCGAGCGCAGTCAGCGATGCTCCGGCCGACAGTCCCTTGGCGCCCGCGATCGCGAACCCGAGGAACACCACGTTGCCCGTCATGTTCGCCACGAACACGTGCCCCAGCTTGATGTAGCTGACGGCGTCGACCAGGCCCGTGACGAGCGTCAACGCCACGAGCACCGGCGCCAGCGGCCCGTGCTCGTCGCCCCGCTCGGGCCACACCGTCCGGACGATGTCGCGTGCGATGGTCACCTCCGACAACGTACCGGCTGACGCCGAGCCGACGCGGGCGGAGAGCCGGCGCCGAACGCGAAGCCGGTGCTGCCCGGCGCGTTGGCCCTCGCCGCGTCGCCCGTGCTCGTTAAGCGGCGTTGCCGGTCATCGCCATCAACCCGCGCATGAAGATCTCGAACATCTTCCCGTACAGCGCAGCGTCGAGCTCGGGGTCGATCATCTGGTCGAGCAGGAAGCCGTCAGCCATGAAGAACGCCATCGCGGCAACGTCCCCCGGGGGCACCGGCGGGGTGAGGCCGTGGTCGGCTGCCCAGCGCGTGAACACCGCCGCCATCCGCTCGCGCAATGTGCGGTGGCGTGCGGCGAACTCGGCGCGGAACGTGTCGTGACGAGCGGCGTGGGTCGCGAACTCCTGATAGAGCCGGCGCCACTCGGGATCCGAGTCGATGTGCTCGAGGAATCCCTCGGCCGCGCTGCGCGTCTCGGCAACAGGGTCGCCGGCGCCGGTTAGAACCGCCTCCAAACGCGCGATCTCGGTCGCGAAATGCTCGTCGAGCATCACCAGGAACAGGTCCTCCTTGGAGGCGAAATGCGCGTAGAACGCGCCCTTCGTGTAGCCGGCCTCGGCGGCGATGCGATCGATCGAGGCGCCGTGCATGCCGAGCTCGCAGATCGTGTGCGAAGCCGCGCGCAGCAGCGCGGCACGCGTCTCCTCGCTGCGCTGCATCCGGGTTGGGCCGGCGCCGCGCCTGCGGTGCGTGATGGCGCTCAAACCGGGCTCGGCTCGGGCACGGACTCGGGCTCGACCCCGGCCACGGAGTCGGGCTCGACCCCGGGCGCGGACCCGGGCTCAACCTCGGGCGAGTGCGCGCCGGCGACCGGGCAGCGTCCGACGAGCACCTCCGCGTCGCGGCGAGGGGTCTCGGTGATCGCGCGGCGGTAGTTGCGCTCGGACTCGGGCCGCGACGGTGCGAGCGTGCGCCGCAGGACGAGCTCGCGCAGGACGACCTCCATCTCGAACTGCGCGAACGCGGCACCGAGGCAGCGGCGGATGCCACCGCCGAACGGGATCCACGTGTACGTGCCCGGCGCTTTGCCGCCCTCCGACTCGAGAAAGCGCTCGGGGCGGAACTCGCCCGGTTCGTGGTAGATGTCCCCGCGGCGGTGTACGAGGTGGATCGACGGGACGATTGAGGCACCGGCCGGCAATAGGCGCCCGCCGAGCTCCATCGGCTCCTGCAATGTGCGCAGCACGATCGAGATCACCGGTCGCAAGCGCAGCGTCTCCTGGATCGTCGCCTGCAGGTAGGCGCTCTCTCCGGCGCGCACCTCCGCGGTCAGGCGCTCCATCCGCTCGGGATGGCGACACAGCCGCTCGACCGCCCAGGACAGCGCGTTGGCGGTCGTCTCATGGCCGGCGACGAGCAGCGTCAGCAGCTCGTCGCGCAGCTCGGAGTCGCTCATCGGGCTGCCGTCCTCGTGCGTGGCCTGCAGCAGCAGCGACATGATGTCGTCGCGCTCGGCCAGGTCCGAAGCGGTGCGCCGCTCGGCGATCTCCGCGTAGATCGGACCGTTGACGCGGTCCAGCTCGCGCCGGACGGACGGCACGCGCGCGATCCGTTCGGGACCGAGCGCGAGCAGGGCGAGGCCCTTGAAGGGGTCGGTGGCGGTGTCCAGCAATCCGCGCAGCTCGCGGCGCAGCTCGTCCATGCGCGGGCCCTCGGAGACGCCGAACACCGCGCGCAGGACGATCTCGAGCGTCATCGCCTGCATGCGCGGGCGCAGCGGGTAGGGCTCGTTCAACGGCCAGCGCTCGATCTCCTGTGCGGCGACATCGGCCATCAGCGCGCCGTAGCGCTGCATCCGCTCGCCGTGGAACGCGGGTAGCATCAGCTTGCGCTGGCGCAGATGGGGCGCGTCGTCGAGCAGCAACACCGAGTCCGGCCCGAGCACCGGGAGCAGGATGCGGTTCGCCTCACCGGCGTGCAGCAGGCGCGGGTCGCCCGTGAACACCTGCTTGATCGTGTCCGGGTTCGAGGTCACCACCCACGTGCCTTCGTTGGCGATCTTCAGCGTGAACATGTCGCCAAACCGCGCCTGGCACTGATCCATCAGCCCTTGCGCGTTGCGATACCAGATCAGGCTCTGAATGGCGCGCGGCAGGCGCGGGCCCGGCGGGAGCGATGGGGCCGTGGCAGTGGCAAGGGCGGTGTGAGGGGCTTCGGTTCGCATGAGCTCCGTTCGGGCCGAGATGGTTCGCATACCGAGCGGTATCTCATCACATACCGGTCGGGATGTCAAATCGGCCAAACGTTCTCCTACGCCAGACAGCGGTAACCACACTGCCAGATCGTGTTCAGCTTCTTGAACGCCAGGATGAGCCAGGCGGCGGATGGTCCGAGCCCGTACCCACCTATACGGTTGCCCGATGGCCTGCCACGTACGCGCGCGCAAACGCAGCGCGCAAAGCTTGTGATGCGCTTGCGACGCAGCAGACTTGTGCGCAAGGGGGGGTGGCGCCTGGGTGTAGCGGTCGCGGCGCTCTCGCTGTCGGCGCCCGCCGCCGCCGCCGCGAGCGAACCGGCTTACACCCAGGCGCCCGGCTCGCCGCTGTCTTCCGCGACCAACGGCGGATCGGGCCTCGCGTTCAACCCGGCCGGCAACCTGCTCGCCGACGGGACCGCCATCTACAAGGTGGGCACCTCTGGCGCGTTGACCCCGGTCGCCGGCGCCGCGCCCGACGCCTCCGCCCACGCGGTCGCGTTCAGCCCGAGCGGGACTTTCCTGGCCGCCGCCAACGAAGGCGCAAGCCACACCGTCTCGATGTTCTCTGTCGCCGCCTCCGGCGCGCTGACGGCGGTGGCCGGCTCGCCGTTCACCCTCGGCGCCCAGGCGACGTCGGTCGCGTTCAGCCCCAACGGGCAGCTGCTCGAGGTCAGCGCGGGAGAATCGCTGTACATCTTCACGGTCAGCGCCGCGGGCGTATTGAAAACGGTCACGGGCTCGCCGCACAGCGTCAAAACGACCGGCCACGCCGCGTTCAACGCGGCGGGCAACCTGCTCGCCGTCCCCGGCTCCGCCGGCGTGAGCATGTTCACGGTCGCCGCCTCCGGCGCGCTCACGGCGGTCGCGGGCTCCCCCTTCAGCGCCGCGGGCCAGGCGGGCGAATGGGCGGTGTTCGCCACGGAAGGCAAAGTCCTAAGCGTCGCCGGGTTCGGTCCCAAAGGCGAGCAGCTGAGCACGTACTCGGTCGCCGCCTCGGGCGTGCTCACCACGATCGGCGGCGGTGAAATCCAGGCCACCCCCACGGAAGCCGGGTTCAGCCCGAGCGGCAACATGGTGGCCACGACCGGATATGACAACTCGGCCGTGCACCTGCACTCGATCGGCTCGACCGGCGCGCTCGCGGAAATCCAGGCGCTCACGAACCCCGACCCCGTGACGAGCATCGCGATCGCCGCGAACGGCACGATCGCGACCGAAGGCCTGAACCACGGTCCCCTCGCGGTGTTCGTGCCGTCGCCCTCCTCCAGCTCCACGAACTGGGCCGGCGCGTTCGGCAGCGAAGGCTACGACCTCGCGGGTTGGGGCGGCAGCGAAAGCGACGTCAGCTATCTGCCCGGCGCGACCGTCAGCCTCGTGCACGGCAGCCGCGCGACATGGGCATCTCCCACGAGCGACACGCGCGCGCTTCAGAGCCCCAGCGGCTCGACGCGGATCGCGGCCGGCTACTACGACCCCAAACAGGTGGAAGTCAAGCTCACGTTCCGCGCCGCCTACACCGGGAGCTTGCGGTTGTACGCGGTGTATTGGGGAGCGGGGGGATCGAAAGAAAACGAGTCGCTCAAAGTCGGTGCAAGCGGCGCGGTGATCTTCTCGAACAACCCCGACCAGGGCAGCCAGGGCTTCAGCAACGGACAGTGGGCGATCTTCCCGATCAGCGTGTCCGCGGGCGGGAGCGTGACGATCGTCGTCAACGGCGAAGGCTGGCCGAGCGGCGCGGTGTTGTCGGGCATCTTCCTCGGCGACACGGGCGCGCCCCCAGGCGCGCCGACCGTCTCGACCTCCCCGCAGGGAACCTGGACCGGCGCGCTCGGCTCGGCCGGCTATGACCTCGCGGGCTGGGACGGATCGACAGATGTCTCGGACATTCCGAGCGCGAGCCTCAGCGTGACACACGGCAGCCGCTACGTGTGGGCCCCGTGGAGCGAAGAAGCGCGCGCGCTGCAGGGTCCCGACGGTTTGACGCGCGAGGCGGCCACCTATTTTGATTCGAACGAGCTGGCGATCGCTGTGAAGTTCACGACGGCCTACTCCGGCAACCTGCGGCTGTACGCGGTCGACTGGGACTCCACCGCGCGGCGAGAGACGATCAGCGTCAACGGTCAGACCGCCACCCTGTCGAGCAGCTTCAACCAGGGCGCCTGGGTGACGTTCCCGATCTCCGTCGCCGCCGGGGAAACGGTCACGATCACGGTCGACCGCACCGCGGGCGCCAACGCCGTCATCTCGGGCGTGTTCCTCGGCGACGCCGGCGCCCCGCCGACGATCGCATCGACGAGCGCGCCGCAGGGCGGCTGGGCCGGGACGTACGGCTCGGCGGGCTACGACCTCGGCGCGTGGAACGGTGAAAGCGACGTCGCGGACATGCCGGGCGCGAGCGTGAGCCTCGCGCAGGGAAATCGCTACGTGTGGGCGCCCAAGACGAGCGACGTGCGCGCGCTCGAGAACCCGAACACCGTGACGCGCGAGGCGGCTACGTATTACGACCCGAACCAACTGCATCTCGCGTTGAAATTCACGACCGCCTACTCCGGCAACCTGCGGCTGTACGCGGTCGACTGGGACTCCACCGCCCGGCGGGAGACGATCAGCGTCAACGGTCAGACCGCCACCCTGTCGAGCAACTTCAACCAGGGCGCCTGGGTGACGTTCCCGATCTCCGTCGCCGCAGGGGAAACGGTCACGATCGTGGTCGACCGCACGGCGGGCGCCAACGCCGTGCTCTCAGGCGTGTTCCTCGGCAACGCCGGATCGGTGGCGGGCCCGGCGCCGCAGGGGACGCTGATCCCGCTGTATGACAACGCCAGCTCCGCCGACTGGACCGAGGCGTGCTCGCAGACAAACGGCTCGGGCGGCGGCTCGCTGATCATCGCCGACGCGGCCGAAGGATCGGGACCGGGGAGCGCACGTCTGCCGGCGTGGGCGAGCGTGATCGAAAACTGCCTCACCTACGGTCGCGCGTCGGTGATCGGCTACGTGTGGACCGACTACGGCGAGGGCGGTCCCGCCAGCATCGCCGGGATCGAGAGCGAGGTGAACGCCTGGTACTCCTACTACCCGGGCGACATCTCAGGGATCTTCTTCGACGGCGTCTCAGACGTTGTTCCCGGGACGACCACCGGCAACCAGAGCTTCTACGAGACGCTCGCCGCATACGTGCACACGCACGAGGGCCCCACTGCCCAGGTCGTGTTCAACTTCGGCGCCAACCCAGCCTCCGCGTGGATGCTGAGCGGCAGCGCCGCCAACAACGCGAACCTGATCGTGACCTTCGAGGGCTCGTACAACACGCCCGGCGAAGACCCCTACACCGCCTGGACACCGGCTCCGTGGGAGGCGGCCTACCCGGCCAAGGACTTCGCCGCGCTCGTGTACAACGCGCCCGAAGCGCTCGCCACGCCGCAGCCCGCCTCGGCGTGCAGCGGGCTGGCCAAGCAGAACGTCGGCTATGTGTACGTCGGCACGTGGTACTCGCAGCTGCCGCCGTACTTCGGCTCCTTCCTGAACGACACGTTCAGCGGCGGCTGCTGAGCTCTTCGCAAACCTCCGCATCTACCTCCTCACCTATAGGCAGGGCCTCGACACGAACGTTCAGGCCACTGAACGCAAGATGAGTCGCGTGACCCATTGGTGGGAGAGAGGCCAGCAAGCACACTTGATGAGCGCACTTCGCGACCACCGTTCACTCGGTCCGACGGCGACCAACTTCGCAACCAGGAGGCCTTTCACCTAATGTCACAGCCTGACCAATGGGATGTCCCGATGCTCGCGACCATCCTCAGGCGACGGGCCCGGTCGATCGTGTTGCTCGCGCTGGTCGCGATGGCCGCGGCACTCGCCTTCTCGCTGCTGCAGACACGCCAGTACACGGCCACCGCCGGCGTGCTCTTCCGCCAGCAGAACCTCGCTCAGACGTTGCTCGGCGCCTCCGCGCTTCCGCCCTCGAGCGATCCCACCCGCCAGGCGAGCACCGACCTGACGCTGGCCTCGCTGCCGAGCATCGCCGAACAGGCCGGCAAGACGATCGCGCCCTCGCTGTCACGCGAACAGGTGCAGCACAAGATCTCGATCTCGGCCACATCCGAATCGGATGTCGTGGACGTCGCCGCGACCGATCGCAAGCCGGCTCGCGCCGCCGCGATCGCAAACTCCTATGCGGCCCAGGTCGTGCAGGCCCAGCGGACGACCGACCGCGAAGCGCTGAGCGCCGCCAAAGCCCAGGTGCAGGCACAGCTGACGGCGCTCGGGCGGGCCAGGCAGCACAGCGCCGAGGCGCAGGCGCTGATCGCCCGCGAGCAGCAGCTGACCGTCGTCGCCTCGCTGCAGACCGGCGAAGCGGAGATCGTCCAGCCCGCGCTCACGCCCACCTCGCCCTCCTCGCCGACGACCGTGCGCAACGCGGTGCTCGGCCTGCTGGTCGGGCTGGTGCTCGGCATCGCCCTGGCGTTCGTCCGCGAAGGGTCCGATCGCCGCATCAAGGACGTGGAGAGCCTCGAGGAGATATTCGGCGCGCCCGTGCTGGCCGCCGTCACCGACATGGAGGACGCGGACGCGGCCACCGAGAGCTTTCGCACCCTGCGCGCGCAGCTGCGCTACTTCAGCATCGACCGCAACATCCGCACCGTGCTCGTCACCTCGGCGATCGCCGGCGAGGGCAAGACGACCGTGGCGAGCCATCTCGCGCTGGCCGCCGGAGCGGTTCCCGGCTCGCGCACCCTGCTGATCGAGGCCGACCTGCGCAAGGGCGACCTGGCCGGCGTGCTCGGCGTCAAGCAGTCGCCCGGCCTCGTGCAGGTGCTGAGCGGCGAAGCCCACCTGCACAACGCGATCCAGCGACCGGCGCGTTTCGGCGAGGGCCGCGAGGGCGAGGAGCCGCCCGCGTTCGACGTGCTCGTCGCCGGCGCCTACCCGCCGAACGCCGCCGAGATCCTCGAGAGCCAGTCGATGGCAGCGCTGCTCGCGCGGGCCAGCGCCGACTACGACCTGATCGTGATCGACACCGCGCCGCTCTTGCTCGTCGCCGACGCAACCCCGCTACTGCGCAGCGTGAGCGGGGTGATCGCGGTCGCCTCGTTGGGCGACACCAAGCGGGACGCGCTGAAGTTCCTCGCCAAGCAGCTCAGGCAGGTGGACGCCCCCGTGCTCGGGCTGGTCGCCAACCGCGTGCTGCAAGGAGACGTCGCCGGCGGGTACGGATACGGCTACGGCTACAGCAGCACCGAGCAGCGCACCTCGCCCGACGTCGCGGCGAGCACAGGCCCGGACCTGCTGTCGATGTCCGCGCCCGAGCGCGAGGACGCGACGAACCCCACCAGCCACATCTCGCTCTAGAGACGACCGGAGAGCTCACGGATGAGTAATCACACAGCGACCACCCCAGCACGATGCGCATAGCGATCGTCGGCAGCCGCGGCTACCCGAGCTACTACGGAGGGTTCGAGACCTTCGTACGCAGGCTCGCGCCGGCGCTGCGCGACCGTGGTCACGACGTGACCGTGTACGGCCGCGGCGGCGGCCTGCGCTTCCGCACCCGCGTGACCGACGGCATCCGCTGCGTCGACACGCCGGGCATCGAGACGAAGTCGCTGTCGACGCTCTCGCACGGCATGTTCGCGAGCATGCACGCAAGCCACGGGGACTACGACTGCGCGCTGGTGGTCAACGTCGCGCACGGCTTCTTCCTCGAGCAGTTCCGCGCCGCGGGCATCCCGACGGTCGTCAACGTCGACGGGATCGAGTGGATGCGCGCCAAGTGGGGCTCGTTCGCGAAGGGCACGTTCCGCATGGGCGCGCGCCTGACCGCCCGGCACGGGTCACTGCTCGTGGCCGACTCGCGCGCGGTCGCCGACATCTGGGAGGAGCAGTTCTCGATCCGTCCCCACCACGTCGCCTACGGCGCCGACGTCGTCGCGGACAACGGCGCGGACCGCGTGCGCGAGCTGGAGCTCGATCCCGGCTCATACCTGCTGGCGGTCGCGAGGCTCGTGCCGGAGAACAACATCGAGCTGTTCCTCGACGCGGTCGCGGGGCTGCCCGAGCGGCCGCCCGTGGTGGTCGTCGGCTCGGCCAACTACCGCTGCGAGACCACCCAGCGACTGCAGGCGATGAACGAGCGCGGCGAAGTGCACTGGCTCGGGCACGTCGACGACCAGACGCTGCTGGGACAGCTGTGGAGCAACTGCCGCCTGTACGTCCACGGCCACTCCGCCGGAGGCACCAACCCGGCGCTGCTGCAGGCGCTCGGCTTCGGAGCGCCGACGATGGCGCTCGACACAGTCTTCAACCGCGAGGTCCTCGGCTCCTTCCCCGACGCCATGTTCCCCGCCGACGCCGGCGAGCTGAGCGGGATGCTCGCGCGCGAGCTCGCCGAGCCGGGAAGCCACGCGACGGAGGTGCACGAGGGACAATCGCTGATCGAGGACTCCTATTCGTGGAGAGACATCTGCGTCAGCTACGAGGAACTGCTGATCGAGGCGGCCGACACGGCTACCTCGCCGGCGCACGTGCACGCGGTACCGGCCGTCGAAGGCGGCTAGGAGCCGTGCAGCGGGCATTCTCCGCCCTCGGCCCCAACGTAGTAGCCCGCGGCAGCTCGCGCGGCGGCGGCGGCGGCGGCGGCGGCGGCGGCGGCGGCGGCGGGTCGACCATAGGGAGGGCCCTGCGCGACGCGATGGCTTCCTCGTCCTTCACGCGCACGCTCGTAGGACTCGGCTTCGGCGTGGCCCTCGGCTGGGCGGTCGTCGCGCAGCCGAAGCTCGCGGTAATGCTGCTGGCGCTCGGCGCGTGCCTGGCGGCGCAGGCGATCGGCGTGCGCCGCCTCGTGTTGATCCTGATCGTGACGACGTTCGTCACCCGCTTTCGCATCGTGCTCGGCGGCTTTCACTTCATGCCCGAGCACGTCGTGCTGCTGATCGCGTTGATCAGCCTCGCGATGAGCATGCGGCTGGATCGCGTGTGGGGGGTGCTGCGCTCGCCGACCGTGCTGCTGCTCGGCCTGTTCATCGTGTGGGGCGGTGCGGTGTCGTTCATGCGCGCGCCCGAGCGCACCTCGAGCCTCGCGATCGTCGGCTGGCTCGCGCTCGACTGGCTGATCCTCGTGCTCGCGATGGCGGCGATCGAGGACTCGTCGAAGATCGAGCGCGTCGGGGCGGCGGCGGCCGTGGGGGCGGCCGCCGCCGCGATCGTGCTGTGGGGGCTGTCCTCGGCCGGGCTGATCGCGTTCGGAACCCAGCTCGAGCCGCTCACAGGCGCACAGGCGGCCTACGGCCTGTCGTTCGAGGCCAACATCCTCGCCTCGACGATGGCAATCTGGCTGTTTTTGATCCTCACGGGCGCGCGCTCGGCGCGCTTTCGCGTGCTGGCTTCTGGGCTACTCGGGACCGCACTCGCCTTGAGCCTCACCCGCGCGGCGATCATCGGGCTGGTGCTCGGCCTCATCGTGTGGGCCGTGCTCGAAGGCAAAGTCGCGACACGACGCGTTCTGCAGAGCCTCGCAGCCGCTGCTGTCGCCATCGCCCTGCTGTCTGTGCTCGCACCGAGCGTCACCGCTCCGTTCACCAAGAAGATCGCCGACGCGGCGTCATTCAACTCCGGTACGGGACGGCAGCGGGTGCAGTCCTGGAGCACCGCCGTCGGGGACATCCACGGCGCAGGCGACGCGCTGCTCGGGCTCGGCATGAACACGTTCGGCCAGCGCCACCTCGACCCGACGGTCCCGGAACTCGATCGCGGCGACTATCTCGGCAACCTGCCTCTGGAGATCTTCTATGACACCGGGATCGTCGGCGTGCTGTTGCTCACGGGTGCGGTTCTCTCGATGCGGCCGCTACGACGCGAGCGGCCGGGTCGAGCGGTGGGGCTAATCATCATCTTCCTCGTCTGCTCGATCGCCACGAGCACCTTCTGGTTCGGCTCCACATGGCTGCTGATCGCGATGGCGCTAGGGACGCGCCATGCACGCGCGTCGGCGCTCTCAGGCGCAGAGCGACCGCCCGCCGTCGCCTTGGCCGCCGTAGCGCGATGAGCCTCATCGAAGTGGCGGAGACGATCCCAGCGGCTGAGGTGCTTGGTGGCATCGAGATCGCCGCTGATTCGTTTTCCGCCCTAGCGGTGCCTACCGCGGACGACAGTGGCGATGCATCCTCGGCAAACCGAACCGATCCGATCGTCGGTAGCAGCGTCAGATACTGGATCGCTGCGGCGATCGCCCTGGTGTTTGGACTCCTGCGCACCAAGGTGACCGCGGTAGCCGTGGGGCCGCACGGCCTCGGAATCGTCTCTCAGTTGAACAACGTAGCCCTCGTCCTCGGTGCGGTGAGCGTACTCGGAGTTCCCATATTCGGCGCGCGAGCACTAGCCCGCGCACGCGCCCAGCAGGATCGCGAGGCCGAACGCTCGGTGACCAGCTTCATCCTCGCCGCTCCACTCCTCTGCGCGATCGTCCTCGTTCTCTTCGCGCTGCTGTTTCGCCAGCAGTTGGGCGCGGCGGTTGTGGGCTCTGCTTCATACAGTCTCGGTCTGCTGCTCGCCCTGCTCTCGGTGCCGTTCAACATTGCCTTCACGGCCCTTCAGACCCTGCAACAGGGCCGCGACAACGCCTTTCGATTCAATCGAACGGTGGTCGTGGCCGCGATCGTCAACCTGATCGTCGTGGTCCCGCTGGTGCTGATCTGGGGTTTCCAAGGGGCCGAGCTCGCGATGCTGACGACGAGCGTGGTGCTGTTCGCGGTCGCCGCCCGCTCAGCGCCGAGCGACCTGCGCCGGTTCTCGCTGCGCGGCCTTCGACTCGGCGCCACCGAGCGCGCCCTGCTGCGAGCCGGCATCGCGAGCGTCGTCCTCGGGACCCTCATCCTCGGCGTGGAAACCGCACTCAGGTCGCGTCTGGGTCACCTCCACGGCTTTCGGACAGTCGGCCTCTACCAGCCGGCGAGCCTGCTTTCCACCCAGATGTTCTTGCAATTCGACCTCGGGATCACGCTCTTCTTGACCACCAAGCTCTCGGGCTCGTTTGCCCTGGAAGACGATCGTGCCATCCGCTCCTCGATCTCAACCGCTCTCCGACTCGGGCTGCTGGTGGGCACACCGCTCATGCTGTTCTGCGTAGGAGGCCGCTCGGCGATCGTCGCGATCCTTTTCACGGATAGCTTCCATGGCGGCCAGCAGGCGATCGCGCTGCAGATGGGAGGAGAGTTCCTGCGGATGATCGCCTTCGTGCTCGGCACCGTCTTGATCTCGGCCGGCCGCGTGCGCGCGTGGTTCGCCGTCAATCTGCTGCCGCTGCTGCTGCAGTTCGGCGCCGGCTGGATCTTGCTGCCCCACATGGGCATCGACGCGCTGCCGGTCTCGTTCATCCTTGCATATGGATCGACCACGGTCACGATCATGCTTGTCACTGCCAGGGATCCGGTCTTGAGACCCAGCCTTAGGGAGATGCGGATGACGATCGCCTGCACCGGGGCTCTCGCCATCGCCATCGCGGGTGTCGTCATATCACCCGCGACGCCGCTGGATCTGTGCGTATGCGTGGTCGGCCTCGCGATCCCCGCTCTCTGCTCAACCCCTGCGGAGCGGCGCATCGTCCACGAGAAGGTCATGCAGGCGACTCGCGCATTCGGCATGCAGCCGCGTCGTGTGTAACCTGCCGCGACAAGCCAGCCATCATTCACACCCTGCCCTCCTGATGAACACCGACGCCGCCAGCCTTTACGACGACCGTTTCTTCGACGATCAGCGCGATGAGTCCGCGCGCTCCGCGGCGGTCGTCGTGCCCCTCGTCCATGAGATTCTCAGCCCCCGCTCAGTGCTGGACGTGGGGTGCGGAGTTGGTCCGTGGATACAGGCATGGACGCAACTCGGTCTGACTGACGTGATGGGAGTCGACGGGCCGTATGTATCTCAGGAGCAGTTGCTGATACCCGCACAGAGCTATCTGGCCGCAGATCTCACAAAGCCGCTCGACCTCGGCCGGCGGTTCGATCTCGTCAGTTGCTTGGAGGTCGCCGAGCATCTCGACGCTACGTACGCCACCACGCTCGTCGACAGCCTGACTCGACATGGCGATGTCGTATTGTTCTCCGCCGCCGTGCCCGGACAGCCCGGCACTCACCACGTCAACGGAGCGTGGCCAAGTCACTGGGTTAAGCTATTTGGGGAAAGGGGCTGGCAGGTGCGGGATATCCTGCGACGTGCGTTATGGAACGATGAGCGTGTCGGCTGGTGCTATCGCCAGAACCTGCTTCTCTTCGTCGGCCCAGGAGGGCAGGATCTACCCTTCTCCACGGTGCTAGACGATCTTCCGATGCCACTAGATGTCGCTCATCCGGGCCTCGTTCATGAGCTCACACGACCCCAGGGGGTGCGTTTCCAAACGCGCGTGTGGCTGCGTGAAGCTCGCTGGTCGATCGGCCAGAAGCTGTCTCGGTGACGTATGGCGATCTCTGTTGTGATACCCACAAAGAATCGCATCCAGGCGTTGCGAGCAACCATCGACGCACTTGCGAAACAGGATCTTAACGGATCTCGGGCCGAGATCATCGTCGTAGACAACGGCTCCACCGACGGCACAACGCAATGGCTTGGTGAAGTTAGCAGCCAATCCCCGATTGCAATCAAGACAGTGGTTGAGCCGCATCCTGGAGTCAGCGCCGCGCGAAATGCCGGGGTGCGTGAAGCGCAGTTCGATCTGATCCTCTTCCTCAACGACGACACAACGCCGGTAAACCCCCGTCTGCTGGCCGAGCACATCGCGGCGCATACCCACGCCGACGGCAAGGAGGTAGCTGTCTTGGGCCTTATCGCCTACCCGCCCGAGGATATGGCCGACCCGTTCATGCGATGGCTCAATGAGGGCTCGCAGTTCGAGTACAGGCATCTCGATGGCGGCGAAAGTCCACGGGCCCATCACTTCTTTACCGCGCATATTTCGTTTCCTCGAGTAGCCTTTGATCGGGCCGGCGGCATGGATGAGCGTCTGCAATTCGGCTTTGAGGACGTTGCGCTCGGCCATAGGATGGAGCTGCAGGGTGTGCCCATCCGCTACCACCCCGAGCTCGTCGCGCACCATCATCACCAAATCGACGTTTCCGAACGGTGCCAGCGAAGCAGGGCCGACGGCAGAGCCGGTTGGTTTGTTAATGACATATACCCGGTGGATCCACCACTGGCGCCACCGGCCACAACTCTATATTGGAGGATGCTCTCGCCGGTCTCCTACGTCCTCTCACTCTTCCCCACCAACTGGTCCTGGCTGCCACACCCGCCCAGAGAGTGGGTCTACGGCATCATGCATTTCGGATCCTACGCGCGCGGCTACCGTGAGGCCGAACGCGCGAGCCATAGGTAGCGAGGCGGCGGTCAGATGCGGCTTATGTTTCACTCACTCGCCGATCGCGTTCGCGCGCACATTCGATGGCGAGTGGCAATATGGCTTCCGCATCTTATCGAGCCTCACTTCAGGCCCGGCGGCAAGCGAACGATGACTCGGTGGTCACGATCGGAGCAGGATTCGCATTGGCTGCGTTTAGTCATGACTCAAGACACCCGTCGGACTTTTGAATCTCTCAACCCGTCGTCCCTGCACGTCGCCGAGATCAGCGGTTTGGTCTGGGCCGAGATGCCGTGGGCGAGCCGGACGCAGCTTGACTTCCCGGAGTTCGACCTATGCAACCCACCTGCGGTGTTGCCTGGACCTTTCGACCTGGTGATCTGCGAGCAGGTACTCGAGCATGTCCTTGACCCGCTCACGGCAGTCAACACGTTGCGCAGGATGTGTAGGCCGGATGGACATGTTTACGTTTCAACGCCGTTTCTCGTGCGTTTGCACGACCACCCGGGTGACTACTGGCGGTTTACGCCGGACGGAATGACAGTCCTTCTTCGTTCGCAGGGCCTGAAGCCATTGTGGGTTCGCAGTTGGGGAAACCGTCGGGCCGTCGCGGCGAACTTCGACCGCTGGGTGCCGCGCCTGCCATGGGAGACCCTTCGCAACGAGCCCGACCTGCCGGCGGTGGTCTGGGCTCTCGCCCAGCCGGACTCACACCCACTTCGCCCGGCACCCGCGCACCTGCAGCAGTCCTGAGCGAGGGATCCACACCGCCAGAGAACTGCGCCACCCCGGCACCGCTACTGTCTGGCAGCGCCGGCTCAGGACGCCTATAACAGACACCTCTCTACCCGGAAGACAGCGCCAGCGCGACAGTCTCAATGAAGCGCTCCCTCGTGTGCTGCCTAGCGGAGGTTATCGACGCGACGGCGGCTCTAGAGTATCGGTCGTCCTCCAACAAGGCACAGATCTCTGCTGCGTAACTAGCCGGATCGTCCGGGGAAGCGACCGCCGCCGGCGCAATCTCATTCAGGGCTCCTCGCCCGGAATGCAAGACCGGAATCGCTCGGGAAGCAGCCTCACCAACGGGTAGACCATATCCCTCCATTTGTGACGGCTGGAGTAGAAGCCAAGCGTCCCGATACAGCTTCTCCAGCTCGGTGTCAGATACATCGATCTTTCGCGCAGTCCACTTTTCGTCGGGATCGGCTGCCCTTAGCGCAGCAGCAACCTCCCCCTCAGCCCGGCCACACGGTCCAACGATGGTGAGGCAAAGGTGCTCGTGAGATCGCTTACGCGCAAGCTCAACCGCGGCGATACCCAACGTATGCTGCTTATTTGGCTCCGTCGCACCGACCATGAGGATTTGCCTGGATGCACCCGAACCGCGTGGCTCGGGTGCACGTTTCTCAAGAGGCCATGGAGCCACCAGCACCGGTGGCGCATCTGGCCATCGTGCGATTAGGCGTCCCTGGGTATAGCGTGACGGGACCAGGATGACGTCGGCGGAATGGACGCTAAATCCAAACAGAGTTCGCGCGTAGTGTGCGTAGGCGCGATCGAACAGATCGGGGCGATCTAGAACCATCGTGTCATGCAGCACCAGCACGTGGTGCTGTTGACTGCCCGCCCGGCCGATGTTGCAAGGAGAGATAAAGACCTCAGCAGAGGGGGTAGCTCGAGAGGCTAGGTAAAGGTCCCAGCTAGCTTGAGTCATGGCGTTCCACAATCGGCTCCGACGGAGCCCACCGGTCGGCCACGCTTCGGCAACGTCGAGTCCCGCGATCTCGTGCAGAGCACGGCGGAGATGACTCAGGCCGCGCGAACTACCCGAAATGCCTCGCGTATCAATTGCGCAGTTGATCCCTACGCGCATGCGGCCATCTCATATCCCCGCGCACTAGCACGTGCCGCAGCATCCCATGTGTACTCAGCAAGGATGTGCTGCTGCAGTTTCACATTTGGGCCCGTACGATACGCATCGTCGACTGCGTCGCTGATCGATTCCGGATCATCGGGCCGGCAGAAGCTCGCGTACCCGTCGAAGTACTCGCGCGTGTCGCCGTTGGGCGTGACAACGAGCGCGCAGCCGAGCGCCGCCGCCTCGAGGCTCACGAGGCCGGTGGTCTCCATCCAGCTGGCGAGCACGTGCACGCGCGCGAGCCGATACAGCCAGCGCTTGTCCTCCGCGCTGACCGCGCCCAGCCACTGCACGTTCGCGTGCCGCCCCACCTCTGCGCGCACGGCTTCCACATAGGCGCGCTGGTTGGCGGCCGGTGGGCCCGCCAGCACCAGCCGACGATCGTCGTCGCCGGCGAGCGCGCGGATCACGTTCAGCTGGTTCTTGCGACCCTCGACACGTCCAACGCAGAGCACACATCCCTCGTGCTCGGCAAGGTGCTCGGGCGGCGAGCAGCCGTCGAGGGCGTGGGCGTCGTAGAACGCGGGATCAACCGCGTTGGGTACGGACACGTAGCGCTCCTGCGGAATCTCCATCTCGAGATCCCGCTCGATGCGGCGCAGCTCTGACACCGAGTTGGGCAGCAGCACGTCGCAGCGCTCGAGCAGCTCACGCTGCAGGGCCCTGTAGCCGGGCCACAGCAGTGGCACGAGGCCGCGGTGCAGCTCGCGCGAGCGGACCGCTCGGCCGGCGGCCTTGGCAAGCTCGATCGAGTTGCGCCCGGCGTGCCGAGCGATCGCGCCGCCGATCCCGCCGCGGGCGGAGCTGTCGTACTCCCACATGTCGCAGTACACCGTCGAGAGGGCCACCGGCAGGCGATGGCGCCACGCGTGGCGCGCCTGGACCATCGCGTCCTGCGGGCGAACCAGGTTGAACACGTGCACCAGGTCGACATCGGCGAGGTCGGGCTGAAGCTCGGATGAGACGCGAACCTCTATCCCCAGCGCGTTCAGCGCGCGAGCGGTCTCCTGCGCCTGCGCCACGTCCCCCCCGGGAGAGCTGGCGACGCTGACGGCCGAGCGGGTCTGCATGAGCACGCGCATTCGAAGCCCATTGTCGTCCTTATCGCGGCCGTCCGCGAGCGCCGCATGGATCACGTCAGCCGAGGAGGGCTTCCAGCCGCTCCGCCCCTCTCAAAACGGGCGACCGGAAGCTCGCTGCCCTCAGCCGAGGAAGATCCCTGAAAGGACCGCGTTGCTGCCGGCCAGGCGATCGACCGTGATCGTCACCGTCCCCCCGGCCGCGACGGTGATCGGGAACGACACCCAGGCGCCTTCGTTGAACGCGCTCGACAGCACCGCCGTCTGACCGTTCACCGTGATCATCTCCCGGCGCGCAGTCGAATCCCAGTCGACCGCGTACAGCTCGATGTTGCCACTGTAGGCAGCGGTGAAATGCAGCTGCAGTTTGATCTCGTTGAATTCATACAGGCTGGCGGCGCCACGTACGGTTTTGCCGGGGTTCTCGAGCGCCCGCACGTCGGTCGTGGTCGGCGCCCACTGGTAGCGGCTGCCCTGTTCGACGGTCGCAGTCGCGTTCGTCAGCGACGCGAGGTCGGTAGCGCCGTTAAACGCAAGTAGATCATACCCGCTCGAGCCGTGCGCCCCCACCCAGTTGCCCTGAGGTTCCTTGACCACGGGCGCCGCCGCGGGCGCGCCCGCGTCGCCGAGGAAGATGCCCGACAGCACCGCGTTGGGGCCGGCGGTGCGATCAACCGTGATCGACACCGTGCCGCCCGCGGCGACGCTGATCGGCAGAGACACCCATGCGCCTTCGTGGAACGCGCTCGACAGCACCGCGGTCTGACCGTTGACCGTGATCAGCTCGCGACGCGCGGTGGTGTCCCAGTCCACCGCGTACATGTGCAGGTTGCCGGAGTAGGCTTCGGCGAAGCTCAACTTCACCCTGATCTGGTTCGGGTCGTAGTAGGCCCCGGCATTGTGGGCGACACCCGCCGGATCGGACAGCGCGCGAGCGTCCGTGCTGTTCGCGGCCCACTGGTAGCGGCTGCCCTGTTCGAGGCTCACCGACGCGTGCGGGAGATAAGACGCGTCCCCGGTCGGACCATCCCAGCCGGCCAGGTCATAGCCGGCCGAGCCGACCGCGTTCACCCAGGCTCCTTGCGGAGCGCTGGAGGCCGCCGGGTTCGGCGGAGCGCCCGCATCGCCGAGAGCGATGCCGGAGAGCACCGCGTTGGCGCCCGCCGTTCGAGTCACCGTGATCGTGACCTTCCCGCCCGCGGGGACGCTGACCGCAAACGACGCCCACGCGCCTTTGCTGAAATCGCTCGAGAGCTCCGCGGTCTGCCCATTGACGGTGATCGTCTCCCGCCGCGCGGTCGAGTCCCAGTCCACCGCGTAGAGGTGGAGGTTGCCCGTGTAGCCGCCTGGGATGCTCAGCGTCAGCTTGATCTGGTTTGGGTCGTAGTAGGCGGCGGCTGAGCGCGTCAGGCCATCTGGACTCTGCAGGGCACGTGTATCGGTTGTGCTCGCCCCCCACTGGTAGCGGCTGCCCTGTTCGAGGCTCACCGAGGCGCCCGGGAGATCGCTCACGTCGCCGACGCCATCCCAGTCGGCAAGATCGTACCCGGCCGAGCCGAAGGCGCCTACCCAGTTGCCTTCGGGCGCGGTCGAGACCGTTGGAGGAGGGGTGGCGGCGGTGGCATCGCCGAGCATGATCCCCGACAGCACGGCGCTTGTGCCCGCGGTGCGTTTGACGGCGATCGTCACAGTTTCCCCGGCGGCGACTTTGATCGGTACGGAGGCCCAGGCGCCTTGATTGAAGTTGCCGCCTGTGAGGCTCACCGTCTGCGTGCCCACGGTGATCGTCTCCCGGCGCGCGGTCGTGTCCCAATCGAGCGCATAGAGATGCAGGTTGCCCTGGTAGGCGTTGCTGAAGTGCAGCTGCACCTGGACTTCGGTCGGGTCCGAGTAGGCGGTCGCGCTGCGCGAGGAGCCGTTGGGGCTTTCCAAGGCCCGCGGATCGGTGCTCGAAGATGCCCATGTCAGGCGACTGCCTTTGGCGAGCGTGGCCGTGACGCCGGGCATGCTGGTCAGATCGCCGGCTCCGTTGAACCCGGCCAGGTCGTAGCCGGCGGCGCCCTTCGTGCCCACCCAGTCGCCCTGCGCCCAGCACGGCGCGTTCCACGCTTCGAGGTCCTTGCCCTTCTGCATCGCCATCAGTCCCAATGCGTTGGTTTCGGCGCAGAACTGGCTCGGCGTCTTCGCGTACTCGACCTCGAACACCGGCTTGCCCGCCTTGACGAACGGCTCCAGCAGACTGCACTCCGAATACTCGATGCATTCCTCATCGACCGAGTAGTCGTAGTAAGGCTCGAGTTCGGGGATCTGTTGGGTGTCGCTCTTCAGGGCGATCGACAGCCCGAGCGAGTGCGCCAGGTTGGCGAGCCACTCGTCATAGGTCAGCTGCTGGGCCGCCGTGATCGTGAAGCCCGTGCTGTTCTGCCACCCGTCGACGTTGTCGGCCTCGATGCCGTCGAACCCCTTTTCCTTGCACAGCTTGAAACGGGCTTCCATCAGCGGCTCGATGATCGACAGCTTCGTGATGTCGAGCCATTTCTCTTCGGTCCACCCCGGATCGGCTTTGCCCAGCACAGAAGCCGGGAACTTGCTGGCATCCGGGCGCCAGCCCTCCCAAGTGCCGGCGTCCATGTAGCAGATCACATGACGGCCCTGAGCGTGGAGCGAGGCGACCACCGACGCTTCGTTTTCAAACAGGTCGATGTCATAGACCGACGCGTCCACCGTCTGGTCCACCGGCACACTCAGCTGCCACTGCCACGTCGCGTTGACGGGCGCAGTCCAGTAGCCGGCGGCCCCCGCGACCCGAGGCGCCGCGAGGCCGAGCGCGAGCAGCGCAAGCGTCAGCAGGGCGCCCAGCCATCCCGCTCCTCGCCATCGAACGGATGATGCGAGCTCAACCAAGGAAGACTCCTGACAGGACTGCGTTGTTGCCGGCCAGATGATCGACCGTGATCGTCACCGTCCCCCCGGCAGCGACTGTGATCGGGAACGACACCCAGCCCCCTTCGTTGAACGCGCTCGACAGCACCGCCGTCTGACCGTTCACCGTGATCATCTCCCGGCGCGCGGTCGAATCCCAGTCGACCGCATACAACTCGATGTTGCCACTGTAGGCGGCGGTGAAGCTCAGCTGCAGTTTGATCTGATTGGAGTCATAGAGCGTCGCGGCGACACGCGCCGTTTTACCAGGGTTCTCGAGCGCTCGGACTTCGGTCGTGGTCGCTGCCCACTGGTAGCGACTGCCCTGTTCAACCGTCAGCGACGCGTTCGTCAGCGAAGTGAGATCGCTCGCGCCGTTGAACGCCAGCAGGTCATAACCGCTCGTACCGTGCGCCCCCACCCAGTTGCCCTGGGGTTCCTTGGTCACGGGCCCTGCCGCGGGCGCACCCGCGTCACCGAGGAAGATCCCCGACAGCACCGCGTTGGGGCCGAACGTGCGATCGACGGTGATCGTGACCGTGCCCCCGGCGGCGACACTGATCGGGAACGACACCCATGCGCCTTCGCCGAAGTCACTTGAAAGGTCGACCGACTGGCCGTTGACCGTGATCATCTCGCGCCGTGTGAATTTGTCCCAGTCGACCGCGTAGAGATGCAGGTTGCCGCTGTACGCGTTTGTGAAGGTCAGCTTCAGCTGAATCTCGTTCGGGTCGTAGTAGGTCCCGGCATTGTGGGCGACGCCGGTCGGATCGGACAGCGCGCGAGGGTCAGCGCTCCCAGCCGTCCACTGGAAGCGGCTGCCCTGCACGAGGCTGAGCGACGCGTTCGGCAGATAGGAGACGTCCTGGGTCCCGTCCCAGCTCGCCAGGTCATAGCCGGCCGAGCCGACCGCGTTCACCCAGGCGCCCTGCGGCGCGCTGGCGACGGTGGGCCCGGGAGGCGTGCCTCCTTCGCCCAGGATGATGCCCGACAGCACGGCGTTTGAGCCGGCCGTTCGATCGACCGTGATCGTGACCGTTTCGCCGGCCGCCACGCTGATCGGGAACGATACCCACGCCCCTTCGTGGAACGAGGCGGAAAGCGCATCCGTCTGGCCATTGACAGAGATCGTCTCGCGGCGCGCGGTGGTCTCCCAGTCGACCGCGTAAAGATGCAGGTTCCCCGTGTACGCCGCGCTGAAGCTGAGCTTTACCTGAACCCGATTCGGGTCGTAGTAGGCCGCCGCGTTGCGCGTCTCCTGCTCGGGTTCGGAGAGGGCGCGCGGGTCCGTGGTATTCGCTGCCCACTGGTAGCGGCTGCCCTGCACGAGGCTGACGGTGGCGTTCGGGATGTAGGAGACGTCACCGGTCGGTCCGTCCCATCCGGCGAGGTCATAGCCTCCGGCGCCAAACGAGCCTACCCAGCTGCCTTTGGAGAGTTCCTGCGGCGTATTCGACGGCGGCGCGCCGGTTTCTCCCAGGAAGACACCGGAGAGCACGGCGTTCGAGCCGGCTTCGCGATTGACCGTGATCGTCACGCTGCCGGCGGCCGCGACGCTGATCGGGAACGACACCCATGCGCCGTTTTTGAATTCGGAGCTCAGGACGATCGTGCGCGGTCCCGACCCGTCGTTGACGACGATCGACTCCCGGCGCGCCGTCGAGTCCCAATCCGTCGCGTAGAGGTGCAAGTTGCCGCCATAGGCAGCGGTGAAGCTCAGCTTCACCTGTACCTGGTTGGGGTCGTAGTAGGCAGCCGCATCGCGGGTCGTCCCTTCCGGGCCCTGCAGGGCGCGCACGTCGCTGGTGTTGGCGGCCCACTCGAACCGAGTCCCTTTCACGAGGCTGGCGGTGACCCCCGGCATGTCCGACACGTCCTGCGCGCCGTCCCAGCCCGCCAGCAGATACCCGGCCGAGCCGAATTTGCCGACCCAACTGCCCTGCGGTTCCTGCTGGACCGGGGCGGGCGCGGCCGGCCAGGTCGTCGGAGCGGTGACGGTGCTCGCTCCGGCAGGAACGCTCGTCCACCCCGACTGGATACCGCCATAGACGGCGCCAACGCTCGTGACACCGGTCAACGGCGCTTTGGCGGCTTCGGTGCCGGTGTTCTGCAGGGTGAGCTGATTGCCTTCGATGTAGCCGCTGACCTGGCTCGTGTTCGCTTTGCTCCACGCCTGCTGCTCGGCCAGCAAGGCGCCGATCTGCGCCATCGTCAGCTGTTCGAGCGGGGCGTTGAAATACGAGTTGTACTGTTCGAGCAGCGGGTTCAGCACCGAGTAGAACAGCCCGTCGCCTTTCGAGGGCAGCGTCGCCGGCGGCGTGCCGGTGGTGGGCGGCCCGGGCGGCGGGGTGCCCATCAGGTTCGGCTGGTGGAAGTAGTGCGGGCGCGGATCGTTGCCCATCACGTGCTGGAACATGTTCGTGTCGATGCTGCTCACGACTTCGGCGAAGTTGGCCGGTTTTTCCTCGCACGTGTTGGTCGAGGAGCTCACGCATTTCCCGCCTTTTTCAGGCGTGAGATACAGCTGGTTGTACTCGTCGACCTCCTGCGCCTCGGTCGAGACGTTGTAGTAGATGTTCGTCGGATAGCGCGGGATCGCCCGGGCGCTCCCGTCGAGGAACGATTCGCCCGCCACGAACGCCGGCGTGACGCTTCCGGCGATCGCCGGGTTCGGGTACGGCTTGGAGGCATCGGAGCCAAACGCTTCGATGCCAACGCCGGCGAAAGCCGCGGCCAGGCTGGGGTTCTCGGGGTAGGCGGTCTCGATCGCTTCGTTGCCGGCCGGAGGCCCCGAAGACGCGGTGCCCGCGGTGCCCGTGTCGGTGAACGTCTGCCCGAGCGCGCCGCCGCCGGTCACCACCGTTTTGCTGCCGCCGGTGGGATCGCCAAACCAGCTGTTCGGTGGCGCCGTGGTGGGCGCCGGGGAGGTACCGATCAGCTTCCATTCGGTCGTGCCGACTTTCTCGCGGTAGATCTTGAACTCCGCGGCGTGGCAGACGGCCGCCCAGGTGAGCGTGACCGCTCCGGTCGAGCCCGTGACCGTCACCGGCGCGGACTCGCTCGCCAGCGACTGCCCGCCGCCGGGGGTGAAGTCGTCGGTGACCGCATAGACATAGCTGCCGGCCGCGAGCGTGCCGCCGGTGCTCGCCGCTTCGGCCGTGTCGAGATCCGGCGGGTCGACCGCTCCGGGGTTGCCCGGGATCAGGTTCGCGAGGCCCGAGTGCTCGCCGGTGACGATCGCCGACGGGTTGTTGTTGCCGTAGGCGGAGGCCGGTTCTTTGCTCTGCGTCAGCCCAAGCGCGCTCGCCGCCCAGCTGTTGTTCTCGTTCAGCTCGGCTTCGATGTAGCTCTGGGTCGCACAGCCGATGTCGATGTTCGGGTGATCCCACGTGTGGCTGATCCAGCCGAACGAGCTTTTGTGGGCCGCGAACGCCGTCAACAGCGGGTCGGTGCCGCCGTGTTCTTCGGCGTACTGGACGGAGCCGCCGCCGTTGAACAGCATGTCGATCCGGAATTTGTTTTCCAGCGCCCATTTGGCGGCGTATTCGACGTCGGCGGGAACCTCGCGAATCGCGTCCGCGGGCGTGAAGTCGGTTGCGTGAGTGGTCGTGTTCCACGAGTCGTCGAACAGGAAGTTGTCATCGATGTGCGACTCGTAGTAGTTGCGCTGATCGCCGAAGTAGACCCCGCGCGTGACCCAGTCGAGCGCGCCGTGGCGCAGCAGCTCGGCCTGCAGCTGGTTGGCGTTCTCGTTGAAGGTCTCGACCATTTCCTGCACGCCGTTTGCGTGCGCGTAGATGCCGACGAGCGCCGATCCGGCGGTGGCGCCGGAGACGAGTGGCGTGAAGCTCGCGCCAGCCGCCTGCGTCGTCAGCGGCGTGGCTTCATAGCCGTAGGTGCCGACGTCCATCGGCACCGTGCTTTTCAGGTAGGGGAAGACTTTGTTGCCTTCGGCCGTGAGCGTCCCGTGGGCGCCTTTGGCGAATTCGCCGGTCATCGCCGCGGGGTTGAGGCCGTATGTGGCGCCCGGGAAGATGGCGCCGGTTATCTGACGCACGTTGAACGTCTGCTCGTACTCTTCGAGCGCCGTCCATTCACTCGGCGACAGCATCGAGACACATTCTTCTGTTTTGCCGACGAGTTTGCATTCGGGCAGGTTCCCGACCGACACGATGACCGCCTGGTATTTGGCCTCCTGCGTGCCGCTCGGCAGCGTGTCCGACAGCGTCGTTGCGGTGATCGGCGCGTGCCCAGCCGAGGTGACGATCGCTTCGAACGGAACCCCCTCGCGCTGCAGCGCCGACTGCCAAGAGACGAAGTCCGGCTCGGTGCTCGAGGTTCCGAGCACGAGCACCTTCATGTCGATGCGCTGCGCCGCGGACGCGGAGGCCGGAGCGACGATCGAAGCCAACGCCATCGCGAGTGAGGCAAAGCTGATCAGGATGGCGGCTGGCTTTCGAAGCATCTTTGAGACCTCTCTAGTAGGTGAATCGGTCGGCGCTGGAAGTGGCGCTGACTCCGGATGTCGTTTTCACGGTGACGTCCACCGTGCCGCTGCCGATCGGCCCCAGAGCGATGATCTGGGTGGAGGACAGGGCGTAGTACAGGACCGGCTTCGTGCCGAAGTCGACGGCTTGCACGTTCGTGAAGTTCTTGCCGGTGATCAGCACGAACTTCAACGGCCCGAGCCAGTAGTTGGCCAGAGAGCTGACGACCGGCGCGGTGCTCGGCGCGGGCGGCGGCGTCGTTTTGGGCCCTTCCGGCCACGTGGTCGGGGCGGTGCGGGTGCTCGTGCCGGCGGGCACGCTCGTCCAGCCTGACTGAATGCCGCCATACACCGAGCCGACGCCGGTGACGCCCGTCAACGGCACGCTGATCGCGCTGCCGTTGTTAACGAGCGTGACCTTGCCACCTTCGATGTAGCCGCTGACCTGGCCGGCGCTCGCCTTGCTCCACGCCTGCTGCTCGGCCAGCAACGCACCGATCTGGGCCATCGTCAGCTGTTCGAGCGGGGCGTTGAAGTCCTGCCTGTACTGCGCAAGCAGCGGGTTGATCACCGAGTAGATCAGCCCGTCGCCCACGCTCGGCGAGGTCGCGGGCGGCGTGCCCGTGGTCGCTTCCCCGGGCGGGGGGCTGCCCATCAGGTTCGGCTGGTGGAAGTAGTGCGGGCGCGGATCGTTGCCCATCACGTGCTGGAACATGTTCGTGTCGACGTCAGCCACGACTTCGGCGAAGTCAGCCGGGTGCGTCTCACACGTGGTGACCGCGCTGGCCACGCAGTCGCCGCCGTCGGCGACCGGCGTGTAGAGGGTGTTGAACTCGTCGACCTCCTGCGCCTCGGTCGAGACGTTGTAATAGATGTTCGTCGGGTAGCGCGGGATCGCGCGGGCGATCCCGTCGAGGAACGTTTCGCCCGCGGCATACGCCGGGGTGGTGCTGCCCGCGATCGCAGGGTTCGGGTAGGGCTTGGAAGCGTCCGAGCCGAAGAACTGGACTTTGACGCCTGCGAACGCAGGGGTCAGGAACGGGTTCTGCGGATAGGCGCTCTCGACCGCTTCGCTCGAGGCCGGCGGTCCCGCGGAGGGAGTCCCGGCGGCGCCCGTGTCCGTAAACGACTGCTCGAGCGCGCCGCCGCCGGTGACGGACGTTTTCGTCGTCGGGCCGGCGAACCAGCTGTTCGGCGGGGCCTGCGTCGGCGCCGAGGCCGTGTTCAGCAGCGTCCATTCGTTGGAGCCGGCGAGCTCGCGGTAGATCTTGAACTCAGCCGCGTGGCAGACCGCGGCCCACGTCAGCGTGACCGCGCCGGTCGAGCTCGTGACCGTCACCGGCGCCGACTCAGAGGCGCTCGACTGGCCCGCGCCGGGCGCGAAGTCGTCGGTCACCGCATAGACGTAGGTGCCAGCCGGCAGCGTGCCGCCGCTCGTCGCGGCGGTGGCGGTGTCGAGATCCGGCGGGTCGACGACCCCCGGGTTGCCCGGCAGCAGGTTCGCAAGGCCGGAGTGCTCGCCGGTGACGACCACCGACGGGTTGTCGTTGCCGAGCGCGCCCTGCGCGAGCGTGCTCTGCGCGAGACCGAGCGTGGAAGCGCCCCAGCTGTTGTTCTCGTTCAACTCGGCTTCGATGTAGCTCTGCGTCGCGCAGCCGATGTCGAGGTTCGGGTGATCCCACGTGTGGCTGACCCAACCGAAGGAGCTCTTGTATTTCTGGAAGGCCGCAAGCAGCGGGTCGGAGCCGTGTTCGCCCGAGTACTGCACGGAGCCGCCGCCGTTGAACAGCATGTCGATGCGGAAGCCGTTCTGGGCCGACCATTTCGCCGCGTATTCGACATCGGCCGGGCCCTCGCGCAGCGCGTCGGCCGGGTTGTAGTCGGTCGTGTGCGCCGTCGCGCTCCAGGTGTCGTCGGAGAGGAAGTTGTCGTCGACGTGGGCCTCGTAGTAGTTGCGCTGGTCGCCGAAGTACACCCCGCGCGTGACCCAGTCGAGCGCGCCGTGGCGCAGCAGCTCGGCCTGCAGCTGGTAGGAGTTCTGGTTGAAGCTCTCGACCAGTTCCTGCACCCCGCTTGGGTGCGTGTAGATGCCGGCCAGCGCCGAGCCGCCCGGGCCGGAGAGCAGCGGAGCGAAGCTCGCGCCGGTCGCCTGCGTTGCGAGCGGGGTGGCCTCATAGCCGTAGGTGCCGGTGTCCATCGTCACCGTGCCCTTCAGGTAGAGGAAGACCTTGGCGCCTTCGGCTGTGAGCGTGCTCTGGGTGCCGTCGAGCGTGCCCGAGGACGCCGGGCTGTTCAGCCCGTAGGTCGCGCCGGGAAAGACGTCACCGGTGATCTGGCGCACGTTGAAGGTGTGCTCGTATTCTTCGAGCACAGTCCATTCAGCGGGGGTCAGCATCGATTCGCACCCCGATTCGGTGCATACCGGCAGGCCCCCGACCGACACGACGATCCCCTGGTATTTGCCCTCGGCGGTGCCGCCGGCAAGCGTGTCCGACAGCGTCGCGGCCGTGATCGGCGCGTGCCCGGGCGAGGTTACGATCGCTTCGAACGGGACGCCCTCGCGCTGCAGCGCCGCCTGCCAGGAGACGAAGTCCGGCTCGGTGCTCGAGGTTCCGAGCACGAGCACCTTCATGTCGATGCGCTGCGCCGCGGCCGCGGAGGCGGGCGCGATCGAGATCAAGGCTGTCGCAATTGAGAAGGTGGTCATTAATGTCGCAATTGGTCGTGCGGTTCCGTCTTTCAACATCTACGCCTCTTTCCGTGCATCTGCTTGTCATCCATGACACTGCTCACCTGCTGCGAAGCTGGGCTTCGCTCGGTCAGGCCGCGCTTTGTGCAAGCGCGGGGGAGACGTCGGCAGCGACCGCCAGGTCGATGTCGAGCGCCTCCACCGTCGATGCGGCCAGCCGAGCGTTCATCGCCCGATCGCCCGCTCGTCCCTGCATGTCCCCGGCCAGGGCCCCCAGCCTGCCCCGTATACCCTGCATCGCTCGCTGGACCTCCTGACAGGCCTCCATCAGCCCGTCACGCACGGCCAGACACTCGGCGATCACCTGCGCCGGCGGCGCAGCCTCTCCATCTCGCCGTGCGGTCGCAACCTCCGGCCTGATCGAGCGCATGCGCTCGATCACGTGGCCGGCGTCGGTCGGGCGGTGGCGCTCGATCTTCAGCCGCGCGTTTTCCTCACGCAGCAGCGTGACCTCGGCTTCGAGCTCGTCCATCGCGAGCGTTTCGCCCGATGGCGATCTGGCGCTGTCGGACACCCCCATCCGCAGCAGCCGCCCGACGACCTTCTCTCGTGTGCTCGCCTCCATGCTTGAGCAGTGTCTTCGTTTCGGGCCCGATCCCCAATGGGTCGGGTGCCCCATCTTGCGTTCAGGCGCCTGAACGCACGGCTTGCACGACGATGTTTACCAGCAGGGTTCGAACGTCTTGCCGTCGAGTTCGAGCCCAAAGCGCGCGCCCATGATCCCGGCCGTGTTGTCCGCCGAGCAGAACGCGCTCGAGGAGCCGTACTCGGCGTTGAGCACAGGCTTTCCGGCTGTCAGATAGGGCGTGAAGCTCGAGCATTCGGCGTAGACGTTGCATTCCTCGGTGAGCGCCCCGTCGAAGTACGGCTCGAGCGTGGCGGTCTGGTCGCCGTCGTTCTTCTGCAACACCGCCATCCCCAACGAATGGACCTCCTTCGCGACCCACTCGTCATAGGTCGCCTGCTGCGCCGCCGTGACCGGGAAGCCCGTGCTGTTTTCATAGCCGTCCATATTGTCCGGCTCAACCGCGTCGAAGCCCTTTTCCTTGCACATCTCAAACCGCTTGATCATGATCGGCTCGAGCACGCTCAGCTGACGCACATCCAGCCACCTCTCGCCCGGCCAGCCCTGAACTTCGGCGCCGATCACGCCCGCGGAGAAGGAGCTGGTGTCGAGACGACCCGGCTCGTAGGTGCCGATGTCGATGTAGCAGATCACGTGAATGCTTTTCGAGTGCAGCGCCGCGATCTCGATCGACGTGTTGTCGAAGCCGTCGATGTCGTATGCGGCGACCGGCTCTCCGTTGTTGACGGCGCCCTGCAGCTGCCAGTACCAGGTCAGGTGCTCGGGCGGAGCCCACCGGGCGCCTTTGGGCGTTTCTTTCGGTTCTTCCTTGGGAGCTTCTTTCCCTTTGGGTTCTTCTTTAGGGGCTCCCTTGGGGGCTGTTCTCGATTCTTCCTTAGGGACGACGGGCGCACTGGCGCCGCCCGAGACGGCGCCGGCAGAGCCGCCCGGCGAGCTTCCGGCGCCGGCGGCCGGACCGGCACCGGGGACCACGGCTCGCGGCGTCACTCCAAGCGCGCCGCCGCCGGTTTTCGGCGCAAGCACCCGAAAGCGCGTCCCCGCGAGACCCAGCCGCCGCGCACCGCGCCTCGTGCGTACGCGCCTCGCGGCGAGGACCCGCAGCCGCCCGTGCACGCCGGCCGGCACGAGCACCCGGACCCGAAACCCGCCTCGCCTTCCCACGCGAAAGGTGGCCACGCGCCGGCCGCCGAAGACGACGAACCCGCGGGCCATCGGCCGGAAGCCGTATCCGCGCACGACCACCGTCTGACCGGCCCGGCCCGACGTCGGGACGACCGTCAACCGCGGCCCGGTTTGCGCGCCGAGGGCGTTGCCGAGGGCGAGGCTCGCGAGCACCGCGGCCAAGATCACGACAAGCCCCATCCCCCAAGGGGAGCGAGTACGCATCGCGCCAGCATGCCACATCCCGCCGACGCTCCGAAGCCAGAGAAGGTTAGGGCCGGATCGGGCCGGTCAGGACGGTCGGGCCGGGGCGATCAGTCCGCTGGGCGGTCCGGCGGTCCGGACGACAAGCTCGGGGGCACGCCGAGCAACGGCGCGCCCCCGAGAGAGATCGGCCCAGCAGGTCGATCTAGCCCCAGCAGGGTTCGAACGTCTTGCCGTCGAGTTCGAGGTCGTAGCGCGCGCCCATGATCCCGGCTGTGTTGTCCGCCGAGCAGAACTGGCTTGCGGCGAGGCTGTACTCCGCGTTGAGCACCGGCTTGCCGGCTTTCAGATATGCCTGGAAGTTGGAGCATTCGCTGTACTGGTTGCACTGCTCGTCCAGCGCTCCGTCGAAGTACGGCTCGAGCGTGGCGGTCTGTTCGCCGTCGTTCTTCTGCAGCACCGCCATCCCCAACGAATGGACCTCCTTCGCGACCCACTCGTCGTAAGTCGCCTGCTCGGCCGCCGTGATCGGAAAGCCGGTGCTGTTTTCATAGCCGTCCATATTGTCCGGCTCAACCGCGTCAAAGCCCTTTTCCTTGCACATCTCAAACCGCTTGATCATGATCGGCTCGAGCACGCTCAGCTGACGCACATCCAGCCACTTCTCGCCCGGCCAGCCGTTTGAGCTGCCCTGCACCGAAGCAGGGAACGACGAGAAGTCGGAGCGGTAGTTCTCCGAGGTGCCGACGTCCATGTAGCAGATCACGTGAATGCCTTTGGCGTGCAGCGCCGCGACCTCGACCGACGTGTTGTCGAAGCCGTCGATGTCATACGCCGCGACCGGCTCTGAGTTGTTGACAGCGCCCTGGATCTGCCAGTACCAGGTCAGGTGCTGAGGCATGACCCACTGTCCACCGCCGGTCGAACCGCCCGTGGAGCCGCCGGTAGAGCCTTCGGAGCCGCCCGTCGAGCCTTCCGAGCCGCCTGTGGAGCCTTCGGAGTCGCCGGTCGAGCCTTCCGAGCCGCCCGTCGCACCTTCCGAGCCACCCGTCGCACCTTCGGTCGTCCCTTCAGACCCGCCTGTAGAGCCTTCCGAGCCGCCCGTCGCGCCTTCCGACCCGCCGGTCGAGCCGCCGGTGGAGCCTTTTGAGCCTTTGCCCTTGGTGCCTTTGGTTTTGGAGCCTTTGCCTTTGCCTTTGCCTTTGGTGCCTTTGGAACCTTTGGTCCCGCCGGTAGAGCTTTTCTTGGATGAGCCGCTCTTCGTCGTAGCGCTCTTCGTGGTGGCGCTCTTCGTCGTAGTGCTCTTCGTCGTGGTGCTCGCCGCGGTGACGTGCGACTTGCCCGCGACGGTCTTGTGATGATGGGCCGCATGGCGCGTCGTGCGCGCGGCGGCTACGCCTGTGGAGAGAGCGAGGACGGCGAGCAACGCCATCGGAATGACAACATGCTTCGCGATTCGGTAGCAATGAGCGAGCATTGGTGACCTCCGTTTGCGAGCGTGAGAAGTGGCGCCCGATTGGTGAGCGAATCGCCGCAGCAAAAGAAATGCTTGTTGCAGCCCTCAAGGATCGGGCAGTGGCGCTGTTAGCGCATGGTGTTCGGGCGATTTATGGACGCATTGCCGACACACTCGGGAAACGCCGCCGAATTTATGATTCAGGACGCTAGGACTTGGAGCGCAGCTCGATCGACCAGCTCGCGTGCGCGGCCACACGCACGCTTCGATACGTACCGCGAGAAAGGTGGATGCTCCCGCTCGGCGCCGAGCTGTTCACGAGCATGAACCCGTTCGCCGCGAAGATCTGGATCGGTGGGCGCGCCGTGTGCCATGCGAGCACCTGCGGTGAGCGCACGACGATCGTCCCCAGCCGCGTGTTGCCGGACCCGGCGAAGCGGTGCGGCGCTCGTTCGCTCGGCGCGGACCCCGCGGCGTGGGTCGACCCGGAACCCGAGGTTGTCGTCGTCGGTGTGCTCGAGCCCTGGGTCGCCTTGGCGCCCGTGCTCGCCCCATGCGCAGGATTGGTCCGTGTACGCGAAGCAGCCCCGCTTTTCGCTCGCGAACTCCCGCTCCCCCCCTTACCCGCCGCGACGATCGCCGGCCCGCTTTGAGTGGTCGCACCGGCCCCCGTGCTCGCCGAGCCCGAGCCACCGCCACAGCCGCCCAGCCCCACCCCGGCGACGGGTAAGGCCACGGCGAGCGCCAGCCCGCGAACCGCGGTGACGCCCGGTCGTGAAGGAGAAGGAAGTGTGCTCATCGCTCGCCGGCCGGCTGTCTGCCCGTCTGGGAGACGCCGGCAAACGCCGAGGTTATTGAATCCACAAGCTCGTCGCGAGCACGCGTCCCGGCCGCAGCAGCAACCGCAGCAGCGGTGGCAGCGCGACGACGATGCCCATCAGCGCCCCCGCGATCAGCGCCGTCCCCGGCGGTGCCCCATGCGTCAGCACAACCCTGCTCAGCACCAGCTCGGTCGTGACGCTGGCCAGCGCCGCGAAGAACGCCAGGCTCGCGTACGCGAGCGACTCGAGCAGGTTGACGAGCATCGTCACAAGCGCGACACAGCCGAAGCCCACGAACAGGCTCCAGCGGTTCGTGCCCGACGTCCATTGCCCGATCGCGATCACGATCCCTGACAGCACGAGCGTCGTGCCCAGCAGGCGCAGCAGCGACCCGCCGAAGATGCTCATCGCCGCCCCGCGCACTTCGCGCTCGTTGGCGCGTTCGAGCCCCACGCCCTGCAGCCCGCGCGGGATCGCATCGTAGAACTTCCACAGGTGATACCCGGCCCAGAAGGAGCCGAGCACCGACGGCAGCAGCGCAAGCGCCGGAAAAGCCCCGTGCACGCCCCAGCCGAGGCTCGAGTCGCCGACCAGCAAGCCGCCCAGCGCGGCGCCGATCGCGCCCGCCCACAGCGCCCGTCCCACGCGTCCGGCCGGTTCGTCCAGGCGCCCGCCGCCCGAAGCGACCGCGTAGACCGCGCTCGCGATGATCAGCGCCGTCAGCCCCTCCAGCAGCGGGTAGGCGGAGACCTTCAGCTCCAAGCCGGCCACCGCGGCGACCAGCACGAACCCGTACGCCAGCGCCCACCCTCGGCGCGCCATCACAGTCCCGCCGACCCAGATCGCGACGAACATGCCCGCCAGCCGGCCGTATGAGTGCAGCAGCATCAGCGGCCCCTCGATCGCGAGCAGCGCCAGCGCGCAGATCGCGACACGGTCGCGCACCAGACAGGCGAGGCCCGAGCGGCGGCTCAGATAGCGGCTGCGGATCGCCCATTGCAACGCCAGCGTCATCGGCAAAGCGATCGCGATCGCCTGCTCGAGCACCGACGTGCCGACCTGGCGGCTCAGCGGACCCGCCCACGAGGCGACGGCGAGGATCGCCATGATCAGAGCGATCGCCTCGGCGAGGATGGAGTCGCGGCTGCCCGACTCCTCCGTCGTAAAACGCCCAGGCGTCCACGTGGGCGGTTTCGGCGGCACGATCCGCGAGCCCAGGCTGAGCGCCGCGTTGGCGCGCACCCCGCCCCACGCCTCGAGCACGACCGCCGCCTCGAGCACGTCCTGCGCCCCGCGACCGAGCCGCGCCTCGATCACACCCGTCGCGTATTTGGATCCGGGCTGCTCCATCAAGCCATCGCCCGGCTCGTCAGCTCGCCGAGCAGGTCGCGGTACCCGTCGAGGCAGGCGGTGCGCGTGTAGAGGCGGTGCACGCGCGCGAACCCGCGCTGCCCCAGGCGCGCGGCGAGCTCCGGGTTGCGCAGCAGCATCGCCACGCCGGTGGCGATCGCGTGGACGTCGCCGGGCGGCGGCACGATGCCGCACCCGCGCAGCACCTCGGGCACGCCGCCGACGGCCGTCGCCACGACCGGGCGGGCCTGGGACATCGCCTCGAGGATCGACATCGGCAAGCCCTCAGAGATGCTCGTCATCAGCACCACGTCCGCGTCGCGCACCACGCCGTTCGGGTCTTCGGTGCGTCCCATGAACTTGAAATGGGACTCGGCGCCGAGCCTGCGCGCGAGCTCTTCGCACGCCAGCGCGTATGTCTCCTGCCCTTTCGTCGGCGGCCCCCAATACTCAAAGCTCACGCCCGGCACGCGGCGGGCGACCTCGACCGCCACGCGCAGCATCGTCTGCACGTCCTTCAACGGATCGATCCGCCCCACGGAGACGACCTTCAGGTTGCCGGGCGGATCGGTGTATGTCTCGGGGGCCTCGATCCCGTTCTGGATCACCCGGATCTTCCGCGGGTCGACGCCGAGGCCGCGCTCCCACGTGGCGTTAGCCTCGGTGACCGGCGAGACGTAATCCGCCGCCGCGTACGCGGCCCGGCTCAGGCCGCGGGCGAGGCGGCTGGAGAGAAAGCGCTCGCCCTGCGAAGACGGGCTACGCGCGGCCGCGAGATAGGCCTCGCGCACGTACACGCCGTGCTCCGTCAGCAGCATGTCGGTGCCGTGCAGCTGCTTGTGCACCAGCGCCGGGATCGTCGCCCAGCCGGCGGCGGTCACGTGCAGCAGGTCGGTCTGCGGGGTCGGTATCCCGGCGGCGCGAGCGATCCAGTAGATCGTCTGATAGAGCCTCGCCGCCTCGAGCGCATCGAGCGCGGGGGCCGCGCCGGCGTCGGGGTGGTGCTCGTCCAGCACCTCCTTCAATGCGTCGAGAAAGATCTCCCACGCGCGCGCGCGCCGGAACGCGGCACGGACGGCGTCGGGGCGGCGCCGGCACCACATGAGCGCATCGAGCAGATCCCCGTAGCTCCCCTCCCAGCCGATCAACGCCCGCATCAGATCGGACGGCAGCCTGTCCCCGGCGGCGCGCTCGGAGCGGATCGTCAGGCGGCGACGAGGTAGTCGCTCCGACCACAGCTCGATCTGACCAACCAGCGCCGCGTGCGGCGGCAGCTCGAAGATCGCGCTGAGACGGCGGTCGCCGGCCATGATCGGCAGGATCTGCCAGTCGAACTCGGTCAGCCCGCCGATCACCAGATCGCACCACGAGCTGACGCCCCCCACGGCGTAGGGGTAGGTGCCCTCGGTCGTCATCAAGATGCGCGGCCGCCTCGTACGCGTGCGACTCGGCCGCGCGCGTACCTCGTCGGGAACCGATCGCAGCACGGTGGCCGGGGACGCCTCAGCGGCGGCCGTGCTGCGTCTGGCCGCCTGCGCCGTGGACATCAGGCAGGTGCGGCGCCGTTGACCGGGGCGCCGTTGGGGCTTACGTCCTGCGCCTGCCCGTTCGCAAACGGCAGCGCGGCGAGCCGCCGCTGGATGCCCTCCATCGTCTGCTCGATCTCCTGACACGCGTCCAGCAGGCCGTCGCGCAAGACCAAGCACTCGGTCACAAGACTCCAGGCCTCCTCGACCAGGCCCTGCGCCTCCGAATACAGCCGCTCGTCGTCAGCGCGCACCCCATCGGCCTCGCCCAGTTCGGCCTCCAACCGCCGCAACGGATCGGCCGCCAGATGCTCGCCGTTGCCATTGGCAAGGCCCAGGTTCTCGGGATCGCCGTGGGACGCTGCAGGTGCTGCCATCGTTTGCTCCATCTCGTGGGTTCGTTCGATCGGATGCACCCGTCACGCAGACCGCCTCGAGCCGGCGTCGGCGAGCGACGCTGGATACCCCTCGGAGAGCGCGACGCTCGGAATCCTCGCCATGGAGTGTCTTAGGTTACGGTCCGCCGCCCAATGGCCCGTGTGCCCCATCTTGTGTTCAACCCTCTGAACGCGCCACCGTGCGCCGATGTGCGGCACGAGCAACTCAAAGGTGCTCTCGGCGACGTTCGCGTGAGCCGGTGAGAGGAGCTCGGGGCACAGAAACAGACGACCCAATTAGCGGACAAACGAGGTGCTAGATGTTAAGATGTCTGTCGTCGGCCTTGCAAACCTGAGGGGAGGAAGGAAATCTCAGGGCCGGTCCGATGGTTCGGAGCGTCAAGTCGTCGATCGATGGAGACTCGAACTCTGGCCGCACAGTAGTGACGAGGACCATACAAGGATGCCTGGATCTCATCACCTCGACAGCCGAGAAGCGGCCGTGACCGAGTCGGTCGATGGTGTCTTCTCGCTGTTCCTCAACCGGCTCGCGAGCGTCGGCATGGGGTCCTGGAGCTCCGATTCTCGCTGGAGCGCCGAGTCACCCTCGATCGCGATGCGGGCCCAGCTGCGGATCCTCGCCGTGGCACTGATCGCGCTGGCGCTCACCGGGGTCCTGCAGGCGTTCTCGTTCTCTGTGCACACCCTCTCCGGGCACACCGCCGTGGAAACCGCAACGGGCCTGATCGGCGCCTTGGGGGCGTGCGTCTTCGCCGAGCGCACGCGCTCCTCCCGCCTGCTCGGCGACTTCCTGACAGCGCTGTCGCTGGGGATGCTCAGCGCGACCGACCTGCTCCTCGGCGCCGGCCCCACACTGATCGACTCGAGCCCGGGCAACGCGACTCAGTGGATCGCCCTCGTCAGCCGGCTGGCGGCCGGCGCCGTCCTGATCGGCGCGGTTTTCTGCCCGCCGCTGAGCCTCGACCGGGCGCGCAGCCCGCGCCGCGCGATTCTCGCCACCGCGATCGGCGGCGTGAGCGCCTTCGCCGTCGCGGCGCTGCTGTGGCGCTCGCACCTGCCGAGCCTGACCGGAGCCGGCGGGTCGTCGCGGGTGAGCTTCGGCGATCTACTCGGCTACCTGGAGCTCGCCGGCGCGCTGCTCGCCGCGATCGCCGCGATCGGGCTCGCCCGGCAGGCCGGCAGGGGCACAGACCCACTGGTGCGATCGCTGGCCGCCGGGGTGAGCGTGCTGGCGATCGCCCGCTTCAACTACTTCCTCCTACCTCCCGTGCACAGCGCCGGCCGGCTGTACGCCGGCGATGTGCTGAAGCTCGGGGCCTACCTGCTGATCCTGTACGGGTGCATGGCGGAGTTTCGCGCGCTCCAACGCCGGCTGGTCAGGCGGGTCGCGATGGACGAGCGACGGCGGATGGCACGCGACATGCACGACGGCCTGGCCCAGGAGCTCGCGTTCATCGCGAGTCATTCCCAGCGCCTCGGCCAGACCGGCGACGACGCTACGACGGTCGCCCACCTGCGGGCCGCCGCGGAGCGCGCGCTGCACGATTCGCGGACCGCGATCGCGGTCCTCACCTCCCCCGAGGAGGCTCCGCTGGACATGTTGATCGCCCGCACCGCCGACTCGTTCCGATCGCGGTTCGGCGTCGAGGTCGAGCTCGATCTGGAGAGCGAGGTGCTCGTCGAGGCCGAGTGGCGTAACGCCCTGCTGCGCATCCTGCACGAGGCGTCGACCAATGCGATCCGCCACGGCGGCGCCGAGCGCATTCGCGTGCGCATGCGCAGTGGCCCGCACGGACCGTCGTTGCGAGTCGCCGATGACGGCGTGGGCTTCGACGTGCAGGCCGCCGTCGCCGGCGGCGGCGGCCTCGGGCTGACGAGCATGCGCGAGCGCGCGGAGATGCTGGGCGCGCGCCTGAGCATCTCCTCGAGCCCCGGCGCGGGCGCCGTGGTGGAAGTCGGTGCGTTGTAGTGGGGGGTCTGCGCGTCGTGCTGGCCGACGATCACGCCACCGCGCGCCTGGGCGTTCGCCTCGCGCTCGAGGACGGGGGCTTCCAGGTGGTGGCCGAGGCCGTGGACGCGCGCACCGCTGTCGAGGCGGCGCTCGCGCACCGGCCCGACCTATGCCTGCTCGACGTGCACATGCCGGGGGAGGGCATCGCAGCGGCCGCCGAGCTGTCCGAGGCGCTGCCCGACATGCCGGTCGTGATGCTCAGCGTGTCCGACACCAGCGACGATCTATTCGAAGCGCTGCGCGCGGGCGCGTGCGGATATCTGCTCAAGGACACCGACCCGCAACGGCTGCCCTACGCGCTCGCGGCGGTGCTCGAGGGCGAGGCGCCGCTGCCGCGCGTGCTCACGGCGCGGCTGATCACAGAGTTCAGGCGGCGCGGCTCGCAGCGGCGCACGCCGACCGCCGAGGGCGGCATTGTCACGCTGTCCGAGCGCGAGTCGGAGGTGCTCGAGCTGCTGCACGAAAAGCTCTCGACCAAGGAGATCGCCGAGCGCCTGGAGATCTCACCGGTGACCGTGCGGCGCTACATCTCCGATCTGATGCGCAAGCTGCGCGTCGCCGACCGCGCCGAGGCGCTGCGACTGACCGGCAGCGCGCGACCGTAAGCCATCCCCGCGCGGCGGTCGTCACGGGGCCGGCCGGGACGACGTTCAATCGCCGCCGCGAGCGTCGGCGAGCTACTCAGCCGGAGATCCGCGCGCCGATCGGCGGCGTGTTGCGCGACCAGCCGTCGCTCGCGAGATCGATCTCACACCACACGGCGGTGGCGCCCTCGCCTCGGTCCACGCCCCAACGGTCGGCCACGCGGTCGACGATGAACATGCCCCAGCTCGCAGGGGTCGCGACCGGCGACGGAGACACGGCGATGTCCGGCCGCGGCGTCCTGACTTCGGCGCGCGTCAGCTGCTCGCCGCGCTTTACCACGAGCTCGATCTCCTCGTCCACAAGATCGCCGTGGTGGACGGTGTTGGTGACCAGCTCGCTGACGCACAGCGACAGGTCGTAGAACATGTCCGGCTCGAAATGGCCCTCCCACCGGCGCAGCGCCCGGCGCGCGGCGCCCACCGCCTGTGGCATGCCGCGGAACTTGAACCGGCGCTCGGTCGCGGTCAGCAGGATCGGCTCGAGCGGTGCGGGCGCACCCCAGACAACCGACTCCATGCGCAACCCGGCCGGCGTCGCGAGCTCGACGTGGGCCTCGAGCAGGGCCCCCTGCTCGCGCTTGGCGATGGCGTCGGTCGTGCTTGGGCTGATCTGCTGCGTCGGCATAGGAGTCCTTTCCTTCGGCGTTGCGCGTCGGTAGACGTGCGCAGCCCCATCTCCTGACGAGCCACACGTCATCCGGCTCGCGGCGAGAGTAGCAGCTGAACTCTATTAAAGCCAATGATCGACATCCGCCCGCTGGCTGGCCCGGGGCCCACGCGCGCGCGGCGCCTGTAGAGTTGCCCTTTACATGCCCTCGCCGATCACGGTCGTCATCGTCGACGACCACGTGCTTTTCCGCTCCGGGCTGCGCGAGCTGCTCCAGCAGGAGGAGGTCCACGTGATGGGCGAGGCCTCCACGGCCGAGGCCGGCCTCGAGCTCGTCCGGCGCCATGGGCCCGACGTCGCGATCATGGACCTCAACCTGCCGGCGATGTCCGGGCACGACGCGATCCGGCGGATAGCCGAGAGCGCACCTGACACGCAGGTGCTCGTGCTGACGATCTCCGCGAACGAGTCCGACGTCACCGAGGCCGTGCTCGCGGGCGCGTGCGGCTACCTGCTCAAGGACGCCTCGGTGGCCGACATCGTCACCGGCGTGCGCGCCGCGGCCGCGGGCGAATCGATGGTCTCGCCGAGGATGACCAAGACGATCTTGGACCAGCTGCGCCAGCAGGACCGCGGCGACGGCAAGCCGCCCGCCGAGGCGCTGTCCGCCCGGGAGCGGGAGATCCTGCGGCTCGTGACCGAGGGCAAGGACAACGCGACGATCGCGCAGGAGCTGTTCATCAGCCCGTACACGGTCAAGAACCACATCTCGAACATCCTGCTCAAGCTGCACGTCTCCAACCGCATCCAGGCCGCGGTGCTCGCCGTCCGCGACTCGCTGATCTAAGCGCTCCACCGGTCGTGCGTCCCGGCCGTGCAGCCCCGTACACGCGCCGCGTGTGCCCAGCTCTACCTGTCGGCTCTTACCTGCTTCGTGCCCCGGGGCCGTGTCTCCCCCGCCGTTCGCGCGCACCGATCGGCCCGCCGGTCCGGGCGCCCTCGAGGCGGGCCCGAAGCACGTCCAAGCGCGCACGCAGCTCTTCGCTAACGGCGGTCATGCGACGAAGCAGCCCGGAGAGCTCCCTAAGTCGTACGGCCATGCCCGGGTCGCCCGCCTCCGCGAGGCGAGCGACCTCGCGCTCGAGCCTACGGCGATCGACATCCAGCGCAAGGACGTGCGCGTAGCCGTCCACCACCAGCTCGAGCGGGCCGCCCGCGGAGCTTCTCGGGCCCGACATCGGCCAGGTAGCCGCGTGGCACGTCCTCGCCCGTCAGGCTCGCGATCAGCGCTTCGGCCTGCTCGCAGAGACGCTCCGCGCCGGGCTGGATCGAGTCTTGATGGGGAATGGAAGCAGCTGACAAGTCGAACCTATCTCTCGCTCTGCACGGCACCGGGCTGACCGCCCACACGCCCCTCAACCGAGGAGGACGCCCGGTCCGCGCAGGCAGCCGACCGACAGATGGCGGTAGCCACCAGGAAGGCCGCTGACCACACGGTGGCGATGAGGAAGATCAGCATCGGCGGTCTCTCGAACGGCAGTCTGCGACCGGTGGGCCGCCGCGTCAATGGGTCGTTCGGGTCCGATTGCGTTCAGACCCTGAACGGACGCCGGCCTGGGGCCGGCCGTCCAGCCATGGTCCGCGCCCGTCGCTGCCCCCCGCTGCGCACACCACCGATCCCACGAGTCGCCGGCGGTCGCGTGAGCAGCGGCAGGCTGTCGGCCGTATTGGTGATCTCGATTAGACGCCGTACACATCTGGAGGCCCCGACGATCGTCAACCGGCGCCCAGCGCTCAGTGCCCGGCGCCGAGCCTCCATCAGCATGCTCAGGCCGGCGCCGTCGATGAAGTCGATCCTGTCGAGATCGACCTCGACCGGGCGCCGCAGGCGCCCGGCCCATATCAGCGCTTCGCCGAAGACGCCGCGTGCGAGCAGGTCGAGCTGGCCGCGGACCCGCAGACGCACGACTCCCGGCTCGGTGGTTGTGTCTGCGTCGATGTGAACCATCGGCAACCTCCCAACCATGGCGCGAGCGCGCCAGGCCATCTCCGCGAACGAATGGATCGCTTCCCTCACCCGGCATACCCGAAGGCGGGCCCTACACAACAAGGCCTACCATGGCCTCCCCGCCACGATCCTACGCGCACCCCGGCTCACCGCGCAAGCTGTCTGGACGCCGATCGCGGAAATACCGAGCAAAGCCTGATCTTCCGCCGGTGGACTATCGGCCACGGCGGATGTCACGAAGGAGTCAGAGACATCGCCGGCGAGCTGACCATCTCCTCGGCGCCCCCGCGTGCTTGCCGGGGGCTCGAGTGCCTTAACGTGAGGCGCCCGTGATCGACCTGCACAGCCACGTCCTCCCCGGCATCGACGACGGTCCCGACTCGATCGACGGCTCGCTCGAGCTCGCCCGTGCCGCCGCGGCCGGTGGGACGCGCACGCTGCTGGCGACGCCACACGTGAGCTGGCGCTATCCCAACGACGGGGCCACGATCGCCCGACTGGTGGACGAGCTGAACGAGCGTCTGCGCGCCGAGCGGATCGCGCTCGAGGTGCGCGCGGGCGCGGAGATCGCGATGACGCGCCTGGCCGACATCGACGCCGATGAGCTATCGCGCCTCGGGCTCGGCGGGGGACAATGGCTGCTGGTGGAGCCCCCCTTCACGCCGGTCCTCACCGGACTCGACTCGATCCTGCTCGACCTCCAGCGCCGCGGGCACCGCATCCTGCTTGCCCATCCCGAGCGCTGCCACGCCTTTCACCGCGATCGCGAGCTGCTCGAGTCGCTGGTGCGCTCGGGCGTGCTGACGTCGGTGACCGCCGGCTCGCTCGTCGGCCAGTTCGGCGGCGACGTGCGCCGCTTCGCGCTCGGCCTGGCTCGCGACGGCCTGATCCACAACGTCGCCTCCGACGCCCACGATCATGTGCAACGGCCGCCGAGCATCGCCGCCGAGCTCGAGCAGGCGGGGCTCGCCCCGCTCGCCGGCTGGCTCACGCGTGAGGTGCCCGCGGCGATCCTCTCAGGCGGGGAGATCCCACCGCGCCCGCCGGTCGATCTGCCGGCGAGCGAGAAACCCCCACGACGCACATGGTGGCGCCGGTGAGCTTTCCAGGGGCCGGAGGCGCCGGTGAAGCTTCTGTGAGCCCGATGCCTCCTGCAAGTCCCGCGGCTTCTGCAAGCCCGGCGGCGCTGGTGAGCCGACGACGCTCGGCGGAGTCGATTGGGCTCGTCGCGCTCGTGCTGCTCGCGCCGGCGGCGCTCCTCTACCTGTCGTTCAACACCGGCGGCTACTTCCCCAGCGCGCCGGGGTTCGCGACGATCGTCTTAGCGCAGGCGCTCGTGCTGCGCACGACGCTCGCGGCGCGCCCGTTCGAGGGGTTCAGCCGCACGCTGGCGATCCCGCTCGGTGCCCTCGTCCTGTACGCGGCCTTCCAGCTCGCCTCGGCGCTGTGGTCGCACGGTACGGCACGTACGCTCGACAGCTACGACCGCACGCTGCTGTACGTGCTCGCGTTCGTGCTGTTCGGCTCGCTGCGCTACACACGCTCGCGCCTCGACTGGCTCGTGCGCGCGCTGTTCGCCAGCCTTGTGGCGGTCTGCCTGATCGGGCTGATCTCGCGGGTGCTGCCGCACACGTGGCCGACCGCGAGCAGCTTCTTCGACAACCGGCTGAGCTATCCCCTGACCTATTGGAACGCCGAGGGGATGCTCGCCGCGATGGCGCTGATCCTCGGCCTGCACCTGTCCGCCGATCGGGCCGAGCGGTGGAGCGTCCGCGTGCTCGCGACCGCGGTGCTGCCCGGGGTCGCGGCGACCCTGCTGCTGACGTTCTCGCGCGGAGCGATGGGCGCCGCGGTCATCGGCCTGCTCGCCTACTGCCTGCTGACCCGCCTCTCCACGCTGCCGACCCCGCTGCTCGCGATCGTCCCACCCGCCGCGATCGCGCTGCGCTCGGTGTGGGACGCGACCGCGCTCGCCTCCAAGCACCCCACCAGCGCCATCGCGGTCTCGCAGGGCCGGCACGTCGCGGGGGTGGTCGGGCTGTGCATGCTCGCGGCCGGGGCGCTGCGCGCGGTGGGGCTGCTCCTCGACGGGCGCATCGCCACGCTCGCGCTCGTGCGTGCCCCTCCGCGCCGGCCGGTGCGCGTCGGCGTGGGGGTGAGCGTCGCCATTGCTGTCATCGTCCTCGCGCTCGCCCTCGGCGCAGGCGGGTTCGCTCGACGTGAGTACGACAAGTTCGTTCACGGCACCACCGGCCCACGGATCGCGCAGACCCGCGAACGGCTCTCAGATCCCGGCAACGACGGCCGCCTACCGCTGTGGAAGGCAGCCGTGCGCATCTACGAAACGCAGCCGCTGCGCGGCACCGGCGCGGGCACCTACCAGCCGTACTACTTTCGCTATCGCACCCAACCCGAGCTGGTCGCCGACGCGCATTCGCTGTATCTGCAGAGCCTGGCCGAGCTCGGCCTGATCGGCTTGGCGCTGATCGCGATCGCCGTCCTCGGCATGCTCACCGGCCTGGCCTCGCGCATCCGCGGGCCCGACCGGGCGGTGTACGCGGCGCTGTTCGCGGTCATGCTGGCGTGGGCCGTGCATCAGGCGTTCGACTGGGACTGGCAGATGCCGGCGGTCACGCTCGGCGTGTTCATCCTCGCCGGACTCGCGCTCGCCCGCACGCGCGACGGTCGCACGGGCCTGTCTGGGCTGCCCGCCAGCCGCACGATCGTCGCGCTCGGCTGGCTGGTGCTAGCCGTGGCGCCGCTGCTCGTGAGCACGTCCTACGCGCGCCTGCAAAACAGCGGGCAGGCGCTGCGGCACGGCAACTGCGTCAGCGCTAAGCACGACGCGCTGTCGTCGCTGTCGCTGTCGGCCGAGCGCCCGCAGGCCTATGAGATCGTCGGCGTCTGCGACCTCGAGCAGGGCTTCGCTCAAGCCGCCGTGCCGGCGATGGCCGAGGCGGTCTCGCTGGAACGCGAAAACTGGGAAGAGAGCTTCTGGCTGGCGGTCGCGCGGGCCGCGGCCGGCGTCGACCCCCACGGAGCGATCCGCCGGGCGCGCGAGCTCAATCCGCTCGAGGGAGGCTTGAGGAACGCGGCGAGGAAGCTCGCCTCGAACGACCCGCGCTCGTGGGAACTGGCCGCACCGCGCCTGATGAGCGAAGCGCTGACCTCGGGCAAGTTCGCGATCACGAATCTCTGAGCGCCGCCAAGGGCCCATGCGCGCCACGCGCACTGAGCGCAGGCCCGCCACGGGCGCCTGGTCTTTCGCACGCGTCTGTCGGAAAACACGTCGCTCGTTCGTATATGGGCTGCGAGAGGCTTTTTTTCGCATATCCATCAGGAGGTCAGGAGACCAAGATGCCGCGCAAGCACGACGCAAACAAGGATGAGCTGGAGGGCATCGCTCAGCGCTTGCGCTCCGAGCGTCCCGTAGCCAGCCCGCTCGACCTCGACCGGATCAAGACGACCGCGATGTCGCGCGCCAAGAGCGGCAGCGGGCGCGCAGGCGCACGGCGCCTCGCGGTGGCGGGCCTGACCGTCGGCCTGATGGCCGCCGGCACGGGCGGCGTCATCGCCGGCGTGGGCAGCGGTCACTCCTCCGGCAACGCCGCGACCGCCCAGTACGGCAACGCTTGCGTGGCCGGCAACGGCAACGGCAACGGTGGCAGCGGTGGATCGGGCGGCAATGGCGGCAAGGGCGGCAGCGCCAACGGTGGCAACGGCGGCAAGGCCACGATCGCCCGTCATCACAGCAAGAGCAGCCACTCCAGCAGTACCGGTGGCGCAGGCGGTAACGGCGGTGGCGGAGGCGCAGGCGGCACAGGCGGTACCGGCGGCGCAGGCGGCATCGGAGGCAGCGAAAACGGCAACTACAACTGCAACGAAAACAGCTTCAACGTCACCGAAAACGTCACGAACAACTACGGCGGCCCCACCACAGTCAACAACTACTACGTCTCGCCTGTGACGGTCACCACGGCCGCCACGCCCGCCAGCGGCGTTCTGGGTTCGACCACGACCAAAACGGCCGCCAAATCAGGCAGGATCAAAGTCCACGTACGCATCCCGCGCAAGGGCAAGGTCAAGAAGGTCACGCTCAAGCTCAACGGCAAGCGCTACGCGGTGATCAGCGGCAAGAAGGCATCGTCGACGATCAACCTGACGAACGTGCCCTGCGGCACCCAGAAGCTGCAGATCACAGTCACGCTGACGAGCGGCAAGACGGTCTCGCAGACGCATACGTACAAGCTCTGCTAGATCGGTCGAGCCCAGGAACGATGACCGACTGAACAGAATCGAGTGCAACGAGGCTCCGGGAGATCCCGGAGCCTCGTTTGCCTCAGCCACCTCACCCCCTCGCGCCAGACACGCACACGCCGAGCACGGACGCCGACCGATAGGAACACACCATGGCTCACGAACTGACCCGCCCCTCCACGCGCACCGCTTCACCGCGACCCGCCAGAATGTCGCCGAACATGCGATCTGACACGTTCGAGCGGCTGTTCGAGGAGCACTCCGAGCGGCTGTTCTCCTTCTTGGCCTACCGCACCGGCAACCGCGCGCTGGCCGAGGATCTGCTGTCTGAGACGTTCGAGCGCGTGCTGCGCTCGCGCCAGCGCTTCGACCCCAGGCGCGGCAGCGAGCGTCGCTGGCTGTACACGATCGCGTTGAACCTGCTGCGCGACCACGCCCGCAGGCACACGCACGAAGAGCGCGCGCTGCAGCACGCGGGCGCCGGGACCTCGCCGGCCGAGGCGGACCCCGGGCTGGCAGCGGTCGAGCACCGCGACGAGCTGAACAGAGCGCTTGCCCTGCTGAACGACGATGAGCGCGAGGCGATCGCGCTGCGCTTCGGCGCCGATTTGAAGCTGCGTGACGTGGCGAAGGTGCTCGGCGAGGGCGAGAGCGCCGTCGAGGGCCGGATCTACCGCGCGTTGCGCAAGCTGAGGGACGAGCTCAACTACGAGCTGGGCTGAGGGCGGGCTACGGCCCGCCGACGCAGCACCCTCTGAGGCTGAGCGAGCCAGCGAGCGGGCGGCCTTCGGGCTGGCCGTAGCCCTGGATCGAACGATCGGCGTCGACTACGACGGCGTAGCGCACGCGGGGAAGACGGGGATAGCGCACGACGCAGGTCCACGGGTTGCGCAGCGCGCCGCTCGCCGTGGAGACGCAGCGTGCGCCGCGCGCGCGGCCACCGTAGCCGGGACGGGGATCGCTGGTCGTGAGGATCAGCCGCTGCAGCGCGCTCCCGTCCACCGGGAGCAGTTCCTGCTGCTGAGAGATCAGCTGGGCGTTGCCTTCGCGGCTTTTCAATGCCACCACCGCGCCGGCGACGCCGACCGCCAAGACCAGAGCCACGAGCAGCGCCGGGCGCCTCATACGTAGCTCTCCTCCATTGCCCTCAGCATAAAGCCGCCGGCCTCTCGCGGACCTGCACGCCACTCCCGCGGAGCGCCACCCTTCATCGTCCAGATAGCTCGTAAACGCTTACGTGGGCTGCCTTTTTGGCCGATAGCAACGGCGTGAGCAACCTCCACAAGATCCTCTTTCTCATGACGGCCCTGCTGCTCATGTGCGCCGTCTCGGCCTCTGCCGCGGGCGCCGCAAACGGTGGTCGAGGCAGCCGGCGGTGCCACAGCGCTCATACGCACAGTCAGCGCTGCCACAGACGCACCCTCAAGGGCCACCGACGCAAGTCGGCCCGTCCCGCCTCCACGACCTCCACGCCGCACCCCACCGGCCGCTCCGCGGTCGCCGGCAAGCGCGCACATCGCACACACGGGCACGGCAGCCGGGGGCCCAGCACAACCGTCTCCGTGGCCACCCCCGCAAGGGCGCCATCGCTCGCGAGCGTGCTCGCCACTCCCTGCCAGAACACCGAGCTGACGCCCGAACCGGGCAATCTCGAACAGATCCGCGCGGCCACCCTGTGCCTCGTCAACCAGGAGCGCGCTCGCAACGGCGAGCTGCCGCTGAAGATCAGCTCCGAGCTGGAGCAGGCGGCGCAGAGCCACACCGAAGCGATGGTGAGCGAAGACTACTTCGCGCACATCGCGCCGAACGGCGAAACGCCGGTGGACCGCATTCAGGCCACCGGCTACATTCCAAGCGCCGAAGCCGGCTACACGCTCGGCGAAAACATCGCCTGGGGCACGCTCGAACTTTCAACCCCCACCGCGATCGTCGCCGCCTGGATCGCCTCGCCCGAGCATCTCGAAAACATCCTTACCAGCGCCTACGTCGAAACCGCGATCGGCGTCACCCCAGCCGCGCCCGCGGCGCTCGCGAACGGACAGACAGGCGCCGTATACAGCCAGGTCTTTGGGGTCATAACTGGATAACGCCCGCGGATATCGGGTCGGTCCGAGGGGAGGAGTAGACATGAGCTTCGCAAATAACACATCGCACATGCTTTTCATCGTGATACCAATCGCTTGGCTTACCGTCGTGACGCTGTTCGTGGCCGTCGGTCGCTCGGCTGCGCGTGGAGACGGGCGACGGGCGACGTCAGAGAGCGGCGGAACGACTGTGAACACGTCGATCGACGGCTTGGTCCTGTGGGAGGACCCGGCCGAGGTGGCGCTGCGGGACATGCGCCCGCGCAAGCCCCACCGGCTGCTCGCGGGACACGGACTCACTCACCACGGCGCCCGCTGAGCTACAGCCCGCGCCGGCCGATCACGTGCGGGACGGTGCGAAGCATGATCTTGATGTCGGTCCACAGCGACCAGTTGGCGACGTATAGATAGTCGATCGCCATCATCTCGCGCAGCGGCACACGCGCGGGACCGAGGATCTGCCATGGCCCGGTCATGCCCGGCATCAGCTCCAGCCGCCGCCGGTGCCAGCCCTCGATGCGCTCGTCCTCCTCGATCACCAGCGGGCGCGGGCCGACGAGGCTCATCTCGCCGGTGAAGATGTTCAACAGCTGGGGCAGCTCGTCGAGGGCGCTCTTGCGCAGGATCCGACCTACACGCGTGATGCGGGGGTCGTCGGCGATCTTGAACAGGCCCTCCTGCGCTTCGTTGCGATGGCGCAGCGAGTCCTTCATCGCGTCGGCGTCGAGGACCATCGTGCGGAACTTGAACATGCGAAAGCGCTTGCCGTGCCGGCCGACGCGCAGCTGGCGAAAGAACACCGGGCCACGGCTGTCGAGCTTGATCGCGATCGCCACGGCGATCAGCAGCGGCGAGATCGCCAGCAGCCCGAGCGAGGCGCCGAGCAGGTCGAAGCAGCGCTTCATCGCCGAGGAGGAGCGGGTCAGATCGAAGCGCCTGACGCCCATCACCGTGACGCCGTGCAGATCGTCGAACTCGACCGATGAGCCCACCACCTCGAGCAGTCGCGGCAACACGCTCACGCGCACGCCGACGGCCTTGAGCGTGCGCACGAGATCGAGCATCTCGCCCGCGTCGGCGCTGCGGGGAGCGACGATCGCACGGTGCACGTCGAGCGTCCGTGCGAGATCGCGGACCTCTGAGAGCCGCGACTGGGAGAAGCTGTCCGTCGACCACGGAGCCGCCTTGTCGAGGTTCAGGTGCGCCACCATCTTCGCCCGAACGCCGCCGTGTTCGGTCAGCTTCGAGCGGATCGCGTTGGCCGAGGTCTGGTCGCCGATGAACAGACAGCGCTCGACCGGCGCGATCCGCAGCGCGATCGCGCGGGCGACGGTGCGCGCCAGCATCAGCAGGATCGCGAGCGTCAGCCACAGGAACAGCGCCTCGTGGCGGTTGAGTTCGCCGGCGACGATCAGCCCGCCCATCAGCCACGCCACGAGCGCGCACAGCGTGGCCGCCTGGAACAGCTTCGGAGCCTCGTCGAGCGTGGTCTTGCGCAGCAGCGTCTCGTCGCGGTCGTACAGCCCGAACAGCTTGGCCCCGATCAGCAGGATCGGCACGCCGAGAATGCCCGCCCAGGTGAGCTGCAGCGAGCGCGAGGACAGCACCACCGTGAGCACGAACGCCCCGACGATCGCGACCGTGTCGGCGAGCAGCAGAGTGCGACGGAACAACGCGTCGCGGCGCATGCTCGCCGCCGGTCCGCGCGCCTCGGTGATCTGCAGCGGCGTAGCGCGGCGCCGTGCGCCCAGGCCGACGAGACCGCGAAAGCCCGCCGGACCGCTGCCCCAGCGCACCCGCTGGACATCGGCCTCACTGCTGATCTCACCACTCATAGCGCCTCCCAGCTTCCTTGCTTACCATCACAAATGCTCACGTGATGGACAACCCCACCGTCATCCAAGACCTCGACTATTGAGATTTCGCTATTGAAGTTCGGAGAATCTTGCACAAAAGCCCCGCGTTAAGCAAGGCCTCTCGACAAAGTTAAACCATTCTCGATCTTGCCCAGTTGCTGGGGATTCCGCCCTTCAGAAACATGATTCGATCTGCTGACGTTCTTGACCCCTTCGTCTGGACGGTATGGGTCGATGTCGGTGTCTCTGTCGAGGCCTTCCGCGAGACGGTCGCCGACCCGGGGAGCAGAGCTACGACGTCGCGTGCGGCGCGAACGAGTCCTCGACGAGGACCGTGCCCGGCCCGGAGAGCTCGAAAGCGCTGTGCAGCGCGCGTACAACGCCGTCGACGCGCTCGCGCGGGATGACGCAGGAGATCTTGATCGGCGAGGTCGAGATCATCTCGATGTTCAAGCCCTCGGCCGCAAGCACGCCGAACACCTTCGCGGCCACGCCCGGGTGCGAGCGCATGCCGGCCCCGACGATCGACACCTTGCCCATCTCCTCCCGCGCGATCAGCTCGGAGTAGGCGTCGTCGGCGAGCGGCTCGAGCGCCGCGCGCGCCTCGCGCAGGAGCCCGCGCGGGACGGTGAACGAGATCTCGGCGAGGCCGCCCGTGGAGGTGGGGACGTTCTGATCGATCATGTCCACGTCCACCCCCGCTCGAGCGAGCGCTTCGAAGATGCTCGCGGCCACTCCCGGCTTGTGATGGACGCCGATCAGCGTGACCATCGCCTCGGAGGTCGAGTGGGTGACGGCGGTGATGAGGGGTCTCTCGGCGTGGTCCATGCTCTCTCCTTCTGAGACGACAACCGTACCGGGAGAGTCCTCGAATGACGAGCGACAGTGAATGCGCACGCCGTGGTTGCGCGCGTACTCGACCGAGCGCAGCTGCAGCACGCCCGCGCCGGAGGCCGACATCTCGAGCATCTCCTCGAACGAGACGACGGGCAGCTTGCGCGCGTCGGGGACGATGCGCGGGTCCGCGGAGTAGACGCCGGCGACGTCCGTGTAGATCTCACACACCTCCGCCCTCAGCGCGGCGGCGACGGCGACGGCGGTCGTGTCCGAGCCGCCGCGACCGAGCGTCGTGACGTTCTTCGCGGTCGAAGACACACCCTGAAAGCCTGCCACCAGCACGATGCTGTCCTCGGCCAGCGCCTCCTGTATGCGGTCGGCGCGCACGTCGATGATGCGCGCGTTGGTGTGTGACTCGTCGGTCACGATCCCCGCCTGGGAGCCGGTCAGCGAGATCGCGTGGTGACCGAGATCGTTGATCGCCATCGCGCACAACGCGCACGAGATGCGCTCGCCCGAGGACAGCAGCATGTCCATCTCGCGCGGGTCCGGCGTGGTGGAGACCTCCTCGGCCATCGCGATCAGCTCGTCGGTCGTCTTGCCCCGGGCGGACAGCACCACGGCGACGCTGAACCCCTGCTCGCGCTTGTCCACGATGCGCCGCGCCGCGCGCTTGACGCGCTCGGCGTCGGCGACCGATGTGCCGCCGAACTTCATGACGATGAGAGGGTGTCGAGGCACGCACGGAGGATAGACGGATGGCGATTGCCGGTTGAGCCGCGACACCTGTGGCCTGGGCAGCGATCCGGAGGTTGCGCCCGTGAAAAGAGGGCCCGCGGTCGCGGGCCCTCTTTGCTCACGTTCAACGGTGGTGTCTCGAGCTAGCCGTGCCGGCCGCCGTGGCCGTGGTCGCCGCCGTGGCCACCGTTGCCATTCCCGCCGTGGCCATCACCGCCACCCTGGCCGCCGTGGCCGTGGTCGCCGCCGCCGTGGCCGTCGCCGCCGTGGCCACCGTTGCCATCCCCGCCGTGGCCGTCACCGCCGCCTTTGCCACCGCCGCCGCCTTGGCCACCTTTGCCGCCGCCACCGTTACCGCCGCCGCCACCATGGCCGCCGCCTACGAAATGGCAGGTCCCGTCTTCCAGCACGTAGCCGGGAGGGCAATGGGGAACCGGTATGGGCTTGCAGTTGCGGCCCTTGAGTTCATACCCTGGCGGGCACGTGGGGGGCGGGGTCGGCACGCATTTGCCACCGACGAGTTCGTAGTTGCGAGGACAGCGCGGCGGCGGAATGACGCGGCAGTGCCGGCCAATCAGTTCATAGCCGGGCGGGCATTCGGGACGGTACTGGTGATAGCTCGCGCTGCCGCCACCGTTCCCGCCACCACCGCCGTCGCCACCGTTCAGGGCCAGCGCCCCGCCGGTGCCGACCGTGAGAAATGCGGCCGTGAGAAGCGTGGTCAAACGTGACCTCATGGAAAATCCTTTGTCTCGTACGGAAGTGGGCCGGCGCGCCCCGCGCATCGCCCGCAGCTTGACTCGATCGAGCGACAGCGGGTCGAGGGTGGGACGTCCGTTGCGAAGCGTGTCGGCGACCTGTCGCAGGTCGTCGCCGTCGGGGAAGCTTTGCTCTTCATGTAGGTGGCTCATGGGGGCTGATACGAACGACCGGCCACATTCCTGACTGAGGCTTGGCCCTCTGGACGAAAGGCCGATAGGGCGATGTGTCATCCATGCGCGACGATGCATTTGAGCGGCTCTACGAGGAGCACGCGCAAGCGTTGTACGGGTTTCTGCGGTATCGCACCGGCAGCAGCACGCTGACCGAGGAACTGCTGGCGGACACCTTCGAGCGGGCGCTGCGCGCGCGCAGGCGGTTCGATCCGCGTAAGGGCAAGGCCAAGACGTGGCTGTATGCGATCGCGCTGAACTGCCTCAGCGACCACGCCCGCCGCCAGGCCAGCGAGGGTAGGGCGCTCGAGCGCGTGGGGACACTGGAGCGCATCGCCGCGGGGTCCGGCTCGGGAGTGGATGGCGGATACGAGGAGATCGACGAGCTGGCCGACCGCGAGCTCGACGACGTCGCCGACCGCGACCTGCTGAATCGCAGCCTCGCGACGCTGAGCGACGAGGAGCGTGAGGCAATCTCGTTGCGCTACGGCGCCGACCTGACCGTGCCGGAGATCGCCAAGCTGACGGGCGAGCCGATTACAACGGTCGAGGGGCGTGTGTATCGCGCGTTGCGCAAGCTGCGCGACGCGATGGGCTGAGCCCTACCGCCGGCCCTTTACGCCGCGATACTCTCCAATGCGCGCCCGCCGCCCTGCCCTGCCACCCCCGGCAGCGAGAGAGATTGGAGTTTCGGATGGCGCCTCGAACAAAACGCAGCGACATCAGGCGCACAACGTTGCACGGTCACGACGTGGCCTACCGTCAAGCAGGCAGCGGCCCCGTCGTCGTGCTCGTCCACGGGATCACGTCCAGCTCGGCGACCTGGAAGCGGGTGATGCCCCATCTCGCCGACCACTTCACCGTGATAGCTCCCGACCTGGCGGGTCATGGCGAGTCGGCCAAGCCCAGAGGCGATTATTCACTCGGCGCCCACGCGAGCAGCCTGCGCGATCTGCTGCTCGCCCTCGGACACGAGCGGGCAACCTTTGTGGGGCACTCGCTCGGCGGAGGGATCGCGATGCAGTTCTCCTACCAGTTCCCCGAGCGTTGCGAGCGACTCGTCCTGGTTGACAGCGGCGGCCTTGGCCGCGACGTCAACTGGCTGCTTCGGGCCGCAACGCTTCCCGGCTCCGAGCTCGTGTTGCCCTTCCTCGCGGCAACCCGCCTGCTCGACGCCGGCGCGCGCGCCGGCGGCCTGCTCAACCGGCTGGGTCTGAGCCTCGGGACGGATCTCGAGGAGATCGCTCGCGGGCACTCCACGCTGTCCGACAGCGCCACCCGTGCCGCCTTCGTCCACACACTCCGCGCTGTCGTCGAGCCCGGCGGCCAGCGGGTCGACGCCTCAAACCGGCTCTATCTCGCCGAGCAGCTCCCATTCCTGCTGATCTGGGGCGAGCGCGACTCGATCATCCCCGTCTCCCACGGACACGCGACCCACGAACGGATGCCCAACAGCCGTCTGGAGGTGTTCCCGCACTCAGGCCACTTCCCCCAGCTCGACGAGCCCGAGCGCTTCCTGGACGTGCTCATCGAGTTCATCGACTCGACCGAGCCGGCTGCGCGTGAGAGCCCCTGACGATCGAGCAACCAGCGCCTGCTGACGCAGGCATCAGACCTCGGAGGGAAAGATCGAGAGCTGATTGCTCTTGAGGGCCGCCGCTCGCAGAACGCGCGCACGGCGAGCCCACTCGCGCGGACCGGCGGCGGACGCAAGCTCCCGCACCGCTTGCCGGGTGAGCAGGTCGAGCGGGTCCATGTGCAGCGCCCGCCGAGCGGCCGCCATCGGGTCGACGCCCGCGGCGGCCTGGGCGATCGCGAGCGCGTAGTACGTCTCCCAGCTGCCGGGATCGACGCGCACGGCCCGGCGCATCTGGACCACGGCGTCCGCGGGCCGGCCGCTGCGCAGATCGCAGAAGCCGAGGACCTCGAACGGCTCAGGGCGCATATCGAGCCAGCCGATCGACTCGCGCGCCGCGGTGCTCGCGGTTACGCAGTCGGGCGTGGAGGCGTAAAGCGCGTTCTCCGCCTCGCCAAGGCGGTTTTGCGAGCCGACGATCAGCACCGGCAGGACGACCCCCGCTACGCACAGCACGGAGAGGATCGCGCGACCGCGAGCGCCGGGCGTCCAGCCCACCCTGGCCTCACGGCCGTCAGCCCCGCGACCGTCAGCCCCGTGAGCCCGACTCATTCCGCCGCGAGCACGCCCTCCGCGCGGACTGAGCGCGAGGCCGGCGGCGGCGAAGAAGGGAAGGGTCACGACGGGCATCTCCCAGTCCCAGTCCACCCCGGCGCGCGCCGCCCAGACCACGACGCACGCGAGCAGCACCCCATACAACGAACGCCGCGGACCGCGCGCGCGTACGCGTATAGCCAGCCCGCCGAGGACAGCGATCAGGAGGGTCGCCAGCAGCGCGATGCCGGGCACGCCGAGCTCGGCCATCGCCTGCAGGTACAGGCTGTGGGCGTTGATCGTGTAGACGAAACGAGGACGGCCGCGATCCCACAGCGTCTGGTACATCCCCGCTCCGTACCCGTGCAGCGGGGAAGCGGCGAACCCGTTCAGCGCAACTTGCCACAGGTCTGTGCGCCCGTCGTTGGACGGGTCGGTCAAACGTTGGCGCAGGTCGTTGCCACCGCGCGTGGGTGCACCGCCGATGAACCTGCTCCAATCGCTTGCGAGCGCGTGGGGAGCGCCCAGCGCGACGGCGAGCGCGACGACCGCACAGAGCCCGCCCGCGATCACGGCACGGCGCGGGGCGGCGCGCATGCGGCGTGGGGCGAGCGAGCGGCGGAGGAGCCGCGGATCGATCAGGAGCGCGAAGAGCAGACGCAGGCCGGCGCTCGCGCACACGCACAGACCGGCGACGAGCGCCACGTGCCGGCCTTGAGTGACGGCCGCAGGCGTGGTCGGATCGACCGTGTCGAGCAGGTTGGCGTGATAGGCGACCACGACCAGCACGGCGGTCGGTGGCACGGTGGAGAGCACGCCGCCGAGCAGCCCGCGCGGGCGCGCGAGGAGCACGTACACGACCAGTCCGATCGCCCCGGCCGCGATCGCGCCGCGGGAGAACGTGAAGAACAGCGTGGCCGCGAGCAGCGGCAGCACGCCCGCCGCCAGGCTTCGCACGGGCCGGCGCTCGGAGAGCGTGCAGGCGAGATGAAAAGCGAGCACGATGCCCAATGCGGCGAGCAGACCGAGCGTGTTCCAGTAGGTGACCGGATAGCTCAGTCGCTGGTTGGACACGTCCGGGGCCGTCGGCCACACGTTCGGCAGCACGCGGCTGGTCAGGCCCGCAAGGCAGACGATGGTGGCGCCCAGCAGCAGGCCGCGCACGAGCCAGCGAAGGTTCTCCGTGGTGGCGCGAACCGAGCCGAGCAGGAGCAGCACCAGCAGGTACATCCAGGCGCGGTCGAACTCGATCAGGGCGCGGGCGCTCGCATGCGACCAGAGCGCCGAGAGCAGGGTCAGCAGCGCGTATGCCGCAAGCGCGCCGAGCGCGACAAGCGTGCTCAGCGTCAACCCCGCGAACGGGTTGCGCGCCTGGACGATCCTGACGAGCAGGATCTGGGAGAGCACGATCGCGAGGATCGCGGGTGTCGCGGGGAAGTAGCCGCCGGCGTTGAACCCGGTGAAGACGATCAGCGCGCCGGGCAGCAGCATCAGCGCGATGAGCGCCACCCGCTCTGCCCGCGCGCCCGTCGCGGCTTCGGCACCGTGCGTATCGCCACCGATGGGCGCAACGCCGGCTAAACCGGACCCTGGCGTGGTCGTGGCGATGCCGCCTCCCATGGCAAGGGTGTCGGCCACCCAGCCATTAGACAGGACTGAATGGCTATCGGCGATAGATCATTCGGCCAGAGCAATGGACGGCCACGGCCGACGGCGAGCGGGCAAGCGTCGCGTGGCGACGCCCACGGGCGACGCGATCGGAGGCGCGCGAGACGTCAGACCGAGCGACGGCCGGCGAACGCCTTGCCGAGGGTGACCTCGTCGGCGTACTCGAGGTCGGAGCCCACCGGCAGGCCGCTGGCCAGACGCGTGACCGTGACCTGTGGCGCACGTGCGCGAAGCTCCTCGGCGATGTGCAATGCGGTGGCTTCCCCCGTCGTGGTGGGGTTCGTCGCGAGCACTATCTCCCTGACCGCCTCCAGCGCCCCGTGATCCCGTGCCTCGCCTCCCTCCGTGCCCATCGCGTTCACGTCGGCGCCCATCGCGTTCACGTCCGTGCGCATCTCGCTTCGATCGGCGAGCGTCTCCCTCTCGTCGGCATGCGCCGCGCGCGCGACGCGCGCGAAGAGCTCGGCAACCTTCAGGTCCTCCGGGTCGATGCCGTCGATCGGAGAGAGCGCGCCGCCGAGCACGTGGTAGACCCCGTGGTACTCGTGCGTGCGCTCCATCGGGATCACGTCGCTGGGCTCCTCCACCACACAGATCAGCCCGTGATCGCGGCGCGGGTCCTCGCAGATGCGACAGCGCGAGGAGTCGGTCAGGTTGAAGCACACCTCGCACAGCCCGATCTTCTCCTTCACCTCGCGAATCGCCTCCGCCAGCGCGGTCGCGTCCGGCGCGGAGGCACGCAGGATGTGAAAGGCCAGCCGCTGGGCGGTGCGGTTGCCGATGCCCGGCAGCTTCGACAGCTCCGTCACGAGCCGCTGCACGGGAGGCGCGTAGGAGTCACTCACAGGTTCACAGCCCCGGCAGCCCCAGGCCACCGAGTGCGCCGCCCAGATCGAGTCCACCGCCGGCGGCGCCGAGCTTGCGCGCGGCCAGCTCCTGCGCCGCGCGCAACCCCTCGTTGACGGCCGCAAGCACCATGTCGGCGAGGATCTCCACGTCCTCCGGATCGACCGCCGCGGGATCGATCGTCACCGCCTTGATCTCGAGATCGCCGCCGACGCGCACCGTCACCATGCCGCCCCCGGCCGAGGCCTCGACCACCTCGTTCTTCAGCTCCTCCTGCGCGACCTCCATGTCCTGCTGCATCTTCTGAACCTGCTGCATCATCTGCTGCATGTTCGGCACGCGCGGCTGCTTGGGCATCTCACTCTCCTTGGTCGGGGCTCTGTGAAGGCGAGAGGGCGGGCTCGAGCGGGATCTCCTCGGCGTCGAGCTCGGTCTTCAGGCGGGCGAGCCACTCCTCCTCCGTGTACGTCCCCCCGGAGGGCGAGCCGTCTCGACCCGCGTCGAGCTCCTCGCGCAGCTCGTATGAGATCCGCCAGCGCCCGCCCGCAAGCCGGCGCAGCGCCTCCGTCACGATCACCCGGTTGTCCGGGTCCTCGGCCTGCTTCTTCAAGAACGTCGCCGTCGTCGCGAAGCCGATCGTCACATCTTCGCCGGAGATCTCGACCGGCCTCGCGTCGGCGATCACCGCGCCGCAGAGCCCATGACCGGCTTTGACGAGCTCGACCACCGCGGGCCACAGCGCGCGCAGCGACTCCAGATCCCCGGCGACGACGTTCGGGGGCGGATCGGCGATCGCGGGCGCGGCGACGGCCGACCGGTCCGCGCTTGCATTCTCAGCTTCCGGCGCCTGTGTCGAAAACGCGTCTGTCACGGTCGCGCCCCGATCCGGCGCCGAACGCGCGGCGACGGGCTGCGCGGTGGCTCGCCCCTTCCCCTCAAACCCAGCGGAGGGCGGCTCGCCGACCGGACCGTCGACGCCGCCCGGGGGCGCCTCCCGTTCGACGGCCACGGCGGAGACGACGCCGCGCTCGCGCTCCAGCCGCTCGATCCGCGCGAGCAGCGCCTGGGTCGAGGCGTCGACCTCGGGGCGCGCGGCCTTCACGAGCGCGAGCTCGAGCCGCGTGCGCGGGTCCGCGCCCGCGCGCACGCCCTCCATCGCCGCGCCCAGCAGCTCGAGCAAAGCGACCACGGTCGTGCTGTCCACGCGCTCGGCCTGCGCCTGCAGGGCCGCATCGGCCTCAGGGGTGAGCGAGAGCTCATCCGGCACCCGGCCGAGGGTCTGCGTCACCAGCAGCTCGCGTGCCCGCACCTCCAGGTCCGCCGCGAACGAGCCCGCGTCGCGTCCTTGCTCGGCGCACTCCTCGAGCGCCTGCAGCGCCCGCCGGGGATCCCCCGCGGCAACGGCGTCGACCGTCTCTTCGAGCAGCCGTGTATCCGCCACGCCCAGCACCGCCAGCACGTCCTCGAGCGCGATCTGCTGGCCCCCGTAGGTGACGATCTGCTCGAGCGTGCCCAGCGCGTCGCGAAAGCTGCCCGTCGCCGAGCGTGCCAGCGCGGCGACCGCCGCCGGGGGGATGTCGATCTGCTCGGCCTGCGCCGCGCGCCGCACGACGCTCGCGATCTGCTCGACCGTGGGCCGGTGGAAATCGAAGCGGTGGCAGCGATCCACCACCGTCGCCGGCACCTTGCCCGCCTCCGTCGTGGCCAGCACGAACACGGTGTTCGGCGGCGGCTCCTCGAGCGTCTTCAGAAACGCGTTCCACGCCGCCGTCGAGAGCATGTGGGCCTCGTCGAGGATGTAGACCTTGCGCCGGCCGCTCACCGGCGCGTAGGCGACGCTCTCGCGCAGCTCGCGAATGTCGTCCACGGAGTTGTTCGACGCCGCATCCATCTCGATCACGTCGAGTGAGCTCGCGCGTGCGATCGACACGCACGAGTCGCACTCCCCGCACGGCTCGATCGTCGGGCCGCCGCGCTCGCAGTTGAGGCACGCCGCGAGGATCTTCGCCATCGAGGTCTTGCCGGTGCCGCGCGAGCCCACGAACAGGTAGGCGTGGTGCACCTTGCCGCGCTCCACCGCGTTGCGCAGCGTGCGCACGACCGGCTCCTGCCCCACCACGTCGGCGAAGGTGCGGGGCCTGTGCCTGCGGTACAGGGACCGCTGCTGCTGCTCTTGCTGTGGCTGCTCCTGTGTCGACACCGTTCGCTTGAGTCTACCCACGGCCACGGGGCCGCCTGGCGAGCAGTCCGGGACTTGCGGATGCGCGGCTTGGGCCTTCACCGGCGCATGGCGAGCGCCGCCCGGGTCCTCGCCCGAGCGGGTAGCGTGCCCGTCGTGACAGCCCCGCTCGAGCGCCTCCGCCGCCCAGCGCGACCCGCGCCGGGAACCGTCCCTGCACGCCTCGGCGCCCCGCTCGCGATCGCCGTCGGCGCGGTCCTGCTGCGCGTGGTGAGCGGCGTGGGCTTCGCCAACTACGACACGCTCTACGCGCTCGCCTGGGGAGGACAGCTCTCACGTGGCAGCAGACCCGCGTACGAACTGCCGATCGCGCCCACGCCGCACCCGCTCGTGGAGGCCCTCGGGGTCGTGCTCTCCCCGCTCGGCCCGCACGGCGCCGAGAACGTGACCGTGGCGCTCGGGTTCCTCGCCCTGTCGGCGTGCGGGTGGGTGGTCTACGCGCTCGGCGCTCAATGGTTCGGTCGCGCCGCCGGGGCGCTGGCCGCGCTGATCCTGATCACGCGCGTGCCGATCTTGTCCTACGGCGTGCGCGCCTACGTGGACGTGCCGTACCTGCTACTCGTGCTGGGTGCGCTGCTCGTCGAGTCCCGCCGTCGGCGTGCCGGCCGGCCCGTGCTCGTGCTGCTGGCGCTCGCCGGTCTGCTGCGTCCGGAGGCGTGGGTGTTCTCGGGGGCGTACTGGCTGTACTTGATGATGTACTCGACGCGTGTCGTCGCGCGCGTGCGCACGCGCGCGCGTGCGCAGCCCTCGATCGATGCACCGTCGCCCGCCCGGTCGACCGGCGTCGTGGGCATGCCCTCCGATGCGTCCAACCCCGCCACCGCCGAGACTCGCCGGCCGAGCTCGCGTCAGATCGCCGGGCTGACCCTGCTCGCCGCCGCCGCCCCGCTGGTGTGGGCGCTCAGCGACCTGGCGATCACCGGCGACGCACTGTGGTCGCTCACGAACACGCGACACACCGCCGAAACGCTCCACCGGGTGACCGGGATCGGAAACGTGCCCGAGTACATCCCACGGCGGATCGGCGAGATATTGCGCCCGCCGGTCCTGCTCGGCGCGGCCCTCGGGGGCGTGCTGGCGCTGCTGTGGCTACGCCGTCGCGCGCTGCTCGCGGCGGGCGCCGGCGTGCTCGCCGTGGCGGTGTTCGCCGCGTTCGCGACCGCCGGCCTGCCGATCGTCACCCGCTACGCGTTTCTCGCGGCCGCCATCCTGTGCATCTTCTGCGGCGCCGGCGTGTTCGGCTGGACGCGCCTGCCGCGCGGCGACGCGCGGCGGCCGTGGTGGATGGCGGCCGGCGCGCTCGTGCTGATCGCGCTGATCGCATATGCGCCGTCGCAGTACCGATCGGCGCACCGCGAACTGGACAAGCTCGCTCGCCAGCAGTCGATCCAGAACGATCTGATCGCGCTCGTGAACAGCCGTTCGATCGCGCTTCAGTGCGGGCCGGTCGAGGTGTCCAACCACGCACCGATCCCACTGCTCGCGCTCTATCTGAAGACGAGCCCGGCGAACGTCGTCAGCGGAGAGGTCAAGCGGATTCCCTTCGGGCAATACGTCGACCCGGCGAGCAAGGAAGTCGAAGTGGAATACGTGCTCGACCCCAATGACCCCCACCCGCCCGTGATCGTACCGCCGGGCTTCACCGAGGTGCACGCCAACCGCTCATGGCTGATCTTCGAACATTGCTCGTAGCGCTATCGAGACGTCGCCTTCGACCGCTCGCCGGCTCGGACGGCCCGCTCGCCCGCGCAGACGCCCGTGCTCACGCGCGGGCGAAGACGCCCACGAGCAAAGGACGGACCGTGCACCCCTCGTCGAGACTCCAGCCTCCGGTCGCCTGATCGTCGCTCGCGACTCCGGTCCGGGTGCTCCCGCTGCGCCTGCCGGTGATCGCTTAAGGCTGCTTCCTTCCGGACCTGACCTGGTTCGCAAGCCGACACCGCGCGGGACCCGAACCATCGACGCCCCGAGCGGCGGGACGACCGGAACGGAAAACCCTCGAAGGGGAGTTCAGCCCCGCTAGAGCGGATTGCGGATACAGGGCGCCGCTACCTCCCCGCCTAGCACGGTCCGCGCTCGATCCTAGCGGAGTGACGAGCCCCGGGGGCGACGTGCGAGCATGGCCGAGGGCGTCCAGCCCGACGATCTAGGGCTACGGATCGCAGCCCCGAGCTCAGCCAACCGCACACAAGCGCCGCGAGTTCCGTTAGGCTGCGCGACCGTGACCTACTTCAACGGCTTTCCCACCACTCTTCGCTCCCGCGCCGGACTCGGCATGGCGACGCTCGGCGTCGCGGTGCTGATCGCAGGCTGTGGTTCGAGCAGCTCGAGCAGCACGATCACGATCGGCAACGAGAACAAAGCCGACCAAGCGCTGGCGAAAGCCACCGCTCCCACAGCATCGACTCCGACCACGCCCACCGCGACCGCGAAAACACCGACGAGCGGGCCGCTGTCGAAAGAACCGAAGGTGACGGTTCCGTCGGGGGCGGCACCGAGCACGCTCGAGGTCAAAGACCTGGTCAAGGGCACAGGCCCGGAAGCCAAGGCCGGCGAGTCGGTGACGGTCAACTATGTGGGCGTGCTGTACAAAGGCGGCAAGGTGTTCGACGCTTCGTGGAAACGGAACGAACCGTTCAGCTTCACCCTCGGCAAGGGCCAGGTCATCCCCGGCTGGGATCAGGGCGTGGCCGGCATGAAGGTCGGTGGACGGCGTGAGCTGGTCATCCCCGCCCCGCTCGCCTACGGCGCGAAGGGCTCGCCGCCGACGATCCCGGCGAACGCGCCGCTAGTGTTCGTGGTCGACCTGCTCGGCACGTAAGTCGTCTCGTCGCGCACGAGCGCCGAGACGACCACGCTGGTTCCACGGAAAGCTGTGCGCGTCGCGGCGTTGCTGCTCGTGAGCAGCGCCGTGGTCGTTGCCGGCGGCTGTGGCTCGGGCAGATCCTCGACGCCAGCCGAATTGAAGCTGCAGCGCGAAGATCTGATCGCGGTGGTGCGCGCGCTGAGGTCCAGCGAGGCGCAGGTGGGCAGAGAGGTTGCGGACGCCAAAGCCGCATGGCCGCTCGTGGCTAACGGCCTGCCCACGAAAATCTCCCCAACCGTCCGCCTGCCGATCGCCGCGGCCGGGGCAAGCGCGGCGAAGATCGAGCTGCCGGCGCTGCTGCGGGAAGCGCCGGCGACCGCGCTCACCGGCCCCGCCTCGCAGCTCGCCGGCATTTTCCGCACGTTCACCGTGCTGGCGACGCGTGGCTGGGCACTGATCGGCGCGGCGGTCGGGCAGATCGAACACGGTCGAGCCACATCCGCCCGGTTTGCTCAGGCGAACGTGGCGCTGTACATAGAGAGCGTCTACGACAGCCACTTCAACCTCGCTCAGATCGACAAGAAGCTGCACACCGGCTATCGCAAGCTCGGCGGCCCGACCGCGTTTGGAGGAGCGTTGACGGAGAGTGAATTGGACGGTGTCGCCGGTTTCTACTCGGAAACGACCTCCCGGCTTCACCCGCACGTCGGGGTGCGGCTGGGATCGTAAGGGCTCGCTCATCTCAATCCGCGCTCTCCCTTCGCGAGGTCTCGTTAACTACCGTCCTCCTTCGACGTTGCATTGCTGGGGGGTCTGTCTGTGACTTCCACGTGGCTCGCCACAGTGCACCACGCACACGGGCTGGCGCGCGCGCTCGGCCTTCCTGGACGCTTCGCCGAGCGCTTGCGCGAGCGTCTCGGTCGCGCCTACATCCCGGCGATCGTGATCGTCGAGTCCGTGATAGGAGCCGGCTTGTACGCCCTCTCCTCGGTTCTCGAGCAGCGCGCGGCCAGTGAAGAGTCGCACGAGCGGTCGCTGCGGCTCGACCTGCTCGTGGGGCTGGCCCGGCGGCGTCTTTGGCTGCTGGGCATGGCGGCTGGGGTTGCCGGCTACGCGATGCAGTTCATCGCGCTGCGCAAGGGCTCGCTCGCGCTCGTGCAGCCGATCTTCGTGGCCGGCCTCGTCATGGCGCTCGTCGGGAGCGCGCTCGCCCGGCATCGCAGGCTTTCGCGACGCGAATGGCTGGCGAACGCGCAGATCCTTGGCGGCATCGCGCTGTACATCGCCGCCGCTCAACCCGGGCCGGGGCATCCACGTGGCTCGACCGTGGGCTGGATCCTGCTCGCCGCCATCTCGACAACAGCGGTGACGGCGCTGATCGCTTTCAGTCGTGGCTCGCCACAGCGCCGGTCGCTTGCGCTCGGTGCCGCCACCGGCATCGTTCTCGGTGTGAGCTCGGCGATCACCGAGCGAACAAGCCACCGGCTCGGCATCTCGCTGGGGTACACGCTCAGCGATTGGTCACCCTACGTGTTGGTAGTCGTGAGCATCGGTGGCCTGGTGCTCAACCAGAGCGCGTTTCAGGCCGGTGAGCTGCAATGGTCGCTCCCCGCGATCACCGTGCTCGAGCCGCTCGTCGCGATCCTCGTCGGCCAGGCGCTCTTTCACGAGCACGTAGCGACCGGTGCTCTGCACGTGGCCGGCCAGATCCTCGGACTCGCGTCGATGGTGGTCGGTGTGCTGATCCTCGCGAGGAGCCCCGCGCTCGAGGACCTCGCGGTGGCGACAGACCACTCGGACGCGGCCGTTGGGTAGCCGGCGGGGCAGCAGCGCCACAACAGCTCCCTACTGAGACTGCCGACGACTCGGGTCCTAAGATCATCCGGCTCATGCCCAAGGACCGAATTCGGCGCTACCGCCTCGCCCCAGACGCGCTCGTCGTGATTCAGCGCTCAAGCGCTCATCCGGTCGAGTACGCGATCATGCTGCTCGTCGAGCGCGACGGGAAGTGGCATACGGTGCGCATCTTCGACAACGCCCACGATCCGACCGAGCATCACGAGCACCGCTTCGTCGGTTCCGAGAAGCAGGAGCCGATCGTCACGCATGGGTCCGTGAACGACGCGATGCACGCCGCCGAAGTCAAGATCAGGAGAGGCTGGTTCGATATCGTGCATAGCTGGGAGAACACACGATGAACGCCGTTGACGACAAGACCTGGGATCTCTTTATGGCCGCTTCGCTAAGCGACGATGACCTCGGCTACCCCGACGAGGTCGAGTTCGTCCCCGGTGACCAGGAGTGGGCCGACGATGTCGTCTGGCGCAATCTCACGGAGGGTCGCGTGACCGTGCTCGTCAGCGACGAGACCGAGTTGCTGTTGATCCCGCTTCCACGGAGCCTGATCGACCGACTACGCGGCCGCGTCGGCGTCAACGTCACACTGCGCATCCACGGCCACCGTGCGCCTTACGCGACCGCGAGCCGCCTTGGCCGCCATCCCGTGCGCCAGATGCGCGAGCTGGCACACGCGTAGCCAGCTCACATCCCAGCGCAGATCGCAGGCTCAGCCTCCACCATGTGCTGTTACGCCGTCAGCCGGGCTCTGCCGGAGAGCTGGACGTAGCGAAGCTGGCATAGACCCTCAAACCCCAATAGACTCGGGCATCCAGGGCGCGTAGCTCAGTGGGAGAGCGCTCGCTTCACACGCGAGAGGTCGCAGGTTCGAAACCCGCCGCGCCCATAGAGATCGTCGCACCCAAGTCCTTCCTGAGATTCAGCGATCTCGCGGGATCGGTCCGGCGGGATCGTTGGCTAAGCCGCTTCCCTGGGCCCCTGGGTTCGTGCACCGTAGAGGAAACCCGCTCTGTGTATCTCGTAGGACAGACCCGAAAGTGCGGTGGCGGGCAAGGTGCTGCCGAGACGCGACAGCCCAGCACTAACAAGAACTAACACGACAGGGCTATGCTGTCGGTGTGGCAGCTCGTAGTCCGCGCGAACACGCGGCCACGCTCGGGCTTCCAAGCAAGCCGTAGAGGCTTCAGATTCTGTAGCTCAGGGGTTGAGGCTCTCGTACAGGACGTGGTTGTCGTCCAGCAGGGCGAGCGCGTCATCGAGGGCCTGCATGACGTCATCGACCTCGTGGTTAGCGGCATCAACCCACCGTTGGGCTTGGGCGCTCTCGCGGGTGATCCGCTCCTGCTCAGCCTTGAGAACCTCGTCGGAGACGCCGCCGTTGTAATAGAGCTGGACGAGCTTCTGTTGCTGGGCGATGAGTTCCCGCAACCGACGAGCGTGCCGGTCAGACTCGCGCCGGGCGACCTCTGCCTTTGCCTCCACGTAGGCGCGCAGGTCCCGCCGCACATCGGCCTTCTGGCGCGGGGTGAGCGGCTCGTGTCAAGGTCACACTTCGATAACACATTCGGGTGGATTCTCTGATACTGTTCGGATTTGCGGAAGTTACACAGCGTCGCGATCGGAGGGTGCGGATGCCGGAGCCGGAACTCAAGCTCGATGACGTCCAGGGCAACATCCTGGCAGGCTTCAACAAGGACCACCAGTCCTTCCTTTTTGTGAACTTCCCCGACGGCGGGGACCCCAAAGGCTGGCTGGCAGACGTCTCCTCTGAGGTCGCCTCGACTAGCGAGGTCAACGCTTTCAACCAGCTCTTTAAGGCCGTCAACGAAAGACGGGGCCGCGAGGGCACCATCAAGTCGACCTGGATGAACCTCGCGCTCAGCGCGAGCGGCCTGACGAGCTTGGGCGTGCCCAGCCCCGAACTCGAATCGTTCTCAGGGGCGTTCCGTACCGGGATGAGCGCACGTGCCGCTGTCACCGGGGACCTGGGAGCCAACGCGCCTGAGCACTGGATCAAGCCATTTGGCTCGACGGATGTCCACGCCGTCATCCTGCTGGCATCGGACACCGCCGCCGATCTCGACGCGGCAGCGCTCCGCTACATCGACCACCTCGGCGATCACGATCTGCGCCTCCTCCTCAAGCAGGACGGCAAAGTCCGCACCGACCTCCCAGGCCACGAGCACTTTGGCTTCAAGGACGGCATCTCCCAGCCGGGCATCCGAGGCTTTACGCCACCGAACCCCAGCAACCCCGATGAAGGCCAGCCTGGTCAAGACCGCCTCTGGCCCGGGGAGTTCGTGCTCGGCTATCCCGCCCAGCAGAAACCGCCAGCGCCACCTACACCAGTCCCACCATATGACGCACCAGCGGGCACACAGGCACCTGAACCGAAAACGTCGTCTGTCCTCACCGAAGCGGGGCCGGACGCTGTCAATGGGCCTGCTTGGGCGGCCAACGGCTCTTATCTCGTGTTTCGACGGCTCCGGCAGGACGTCGCCGCCTTCGCGGCGTTCGTCAACCAGACGGCCTCGGACGAGGGCATCAGCAAAGATCTCATGGGCGCCAAGCTGGTCGGACGCTACAAGAGCGGCTGCCCGCTGGAGCGCACCAAGGACGAGCCTGCCGACCTCGATCCGCAGGTCACCGATCCTTCGGTCGCAGACCCATCTCTCCTGACCGACGTCAAGATCAACAACTTCGAGTTCGGAGATGACGCCGACGGTGGGATCGTCCCACGCGCCGCACACATTCGAAAGAGCTATCCGCGTGATGAGGCGACCCCTGGTGGCGGGGAGGCCGACACCCAGACCCACCGACTGCTGCGCCGCGGAATCCCATACGGCGAGCCCTACGACAGCGGCGCCCAGACCGGCTCCCCACAGGCTGGCGACGCCGCCTTCCCAGACGATCGCGGCCTGCTCTTCCTCTGCTACCAACGCTCGCTTGAGGAACAATTCGAGCTAGTCCAACAAACATGGGTAAACAGCGCAAACTTCCCCCAGGCCGGCGACGGGGAAGACCCGATCCTGGCCCAAGCCACCGACCCCCGGACCTTCCAAGCCCCTGGTTTCGGCAAACCACAGCTCAGCATCGCTCAGTTCGTGACCACCACCGGCGGGGAGTACTTCTTCTCACCATCGCTCTCGGCGTTGACAAAACTCGCAGGTCTTTAGAAATAACTGACGCTGATATTGCCTTATCATGAATCCTGAACTCGACTAAGGCACCTGAGACAAACACTAAAGCGGGGGTCTGATGAACACGACAAATTGGGCGACAATCATGGCAGGCATCGTGCTGATTATCTTGTCGTTGGTGGGAGGCGCAGTCACTATTATTGAACCGAGCACGCTGAGCTTTAAAGACTATGTTGACGCGCTTGAGAAAGCGATCATCGGAATTGGAATATTGGGGGTTGGCCGGGGAATCGCGTCAGCTGGCCGTCCGTAATAAAGCTGGTGCCCTGCGGCGCGGTGATCCGTGTTTTTGGAATCGCTGCTTATCTGGATGGCTCGAAACCACTCGGAGGTCAGCTCCCGCCGCCGCTTCCGCCCAGCCGGTCCATCAGGTACCGCACCAAAGCCTCAACCTAGACTTTCGGGTTCCCCGGCTCGCGCAGCCAGCGCGACTCAAGCCCGCGCACGGATCGCCTCCGCTGCCCACCGCCGCGCTTCCCGCCCTACTGGCTCTGTCAGCGCCTCAAGCAGTCGGTCCGGGAGGGCTGTGGGGTTCGCAGGTCGTCCCGCCGCGCCCATAGAGATCGTCGCACCCAAGCGCTTCCTGAGATTCAGCGATCTCGCGGGCGCCGTCCGGCGGGATCGTTGGCTAAGCCGCGAATCGCTCTGCGCTGCGCGCCTTGCGCTTCGCCGCCTCGACCTCACGGTCCTTCGCGGGCGCCGCAGTGACCAGCTGGCTCAGCAGCTCGGCCGAGACCGCGGCAACCTCGTCGACGGCATGCTGAAACGCCGCCTCGTTGGCCTGTGACGGCTTGGTGAAGCCGCTGATCTTCCGCACATACTGCAGAGCGGCGCTGCGCACCTCCTCGTCGGTCGCGGGAGGCTCGAAGTTGTGGAGCGTTCTGATGTTTCTGCACATGCATCAAAGCTTAGCTCGCGCCTGGACTCGACGAGGCGCCGTTTCACGGCCCGGCGACGCCCACGCGCTCTCCGAGCACTCGCCCGGAGGGCAGTTCGATGTAGGTCTCCGAGACGTCGTTCTTGAGGCTCGCCTCGATCAGCAGACGGTCCGGGTCGGCGATCTGCACGTAGGCAAAGCGTCCGCGCAGACCGGTCACGTCGATCCACTGTTCGGGGTACTCGTACGGATACCCGTCCGTCCAGCCGACGGAGATCCCGAGGACGTCATGGCGTATGCCGGGGTTCTGACTGCACGCCGGATATACGGGCGCGCTCGGCGAATGACTCGACGGATGGGTGTGGAAGAGATCTCGCAGGCAGTAGTCCACCTTCGGCCCCCGCCTTACGAGTCGGATCGCGCGGCGATGGGGACCGATCGACCAGAGCTCAAAAGCGGCCGCGTGCTTGAACTTCCAGTAGCTGGCATCCCCGACGTTGCCATACCCGTACCGCTCGCCGGGCACGTACTTGTAGGTGAGCGTCGCGCCGGTGCGGAACAGGTGGCGACGGCCGCGCCGGTCGTAGATCGCCTGGTAGACGACCATGCCGTAGCGCCCGGTGCGATGTGCGCTGACTTCGAGCGGGCCGCCGCCACGGTTGTTTAGCGCGCTGGCCGCCCGCAGCAGAACCCGGCCGGGGATGGTGGTGCGGTCGATGTGCAGCAGCGATGGAGCGGACATGATCAGATCGGGGCAGAGCAGACGCACACGCCTCAGCTTGCACCGCAACCCTCTCCTTGACCTGGGCGAGGGGACGGGCGCTCGATAGACCGCGCCGGGCGCGCTGTAAGCGGCTGCGTCGAGAAGATCCGATCGCGCCGGGAGCGCGCTCGACAGCCCCAGCAGCGCAATGACACCCGTGACCGCGAGCGTCACTACCGCGATAGAACGCGGCAGCGTGCCGGGTCGGTGGGTGTGCCGCCAACGCGAACCGGGTCGGTGGTGCCGCCGACGCGAACCGCGTCGGGGGGTATGCCGCCGTATCGAGATGCGCGTGATTCTCGCACAGACAACGCTGGCGATTCCGCCCAACGGGTATAACACTCGAGTCAGCCCAGCCGATTTTATGAAGCGAGAGCGAACGGTGAGCAGCAGAACAGAGGTCGTCCAGCAGCTGTTCGAGGCGTTCAACGCCCGTGACCTGAACACTGCCCTGTCGCTGCTACATCCGGAGATCGTCTTCGAGCCGGTCTCAGGGGCGGTTCTCAACGGGGGCGAGCCGTACGTCGGCATGGACGGCATGCGTCAGTACTTCGCCGACGTGCAAGCGCATTGGCAAGAGCTCACGGTCAAACCGGTGCACGTGCGTGCCGCCGGCGATGCGGTGGTGGCTCTCGGGCATGCCAGCGGCAAAAGCGCGGCGCCGCTCGAGGATGCGCCCGCCACCTGGGTTTTCAAGTTCGACGGCGATCTCGTCGCTCACATCCGGATCTTCTCCGACGAGCACCTTGCGCGCCAAGCGCTCGAAGGCGACGACCAGCCCGGTTGACCGCCGGATCGGTCCCGCAACCCCAGCCGACCCAGCCTGGGATCGGCCCCAGCTAACCCGCCACGCCCTCCACAACCATGTGCAGGCCGGCGTGCCGGACTCGGCCGGGGATCAGCCCGGCGTCCCGCATCAGGCCGTGCACCTCCGCCGGCGAGCGCTCGCGACCGCCCTCGCACTCGACGAGCATCAGCAGGTCCGCCATCGAGACGACCGGGCTCGGGCGGTGGCGTTCCGCGTGAAGGTCGATCGCGACGACCGTCGACCCCGCCTCCATCGTTGCCCGCACGCGGCGCAGGATGTCGCGGCAGGCGTCGTCGCTCCAGTCGTGCAATATCCACTTGAGCACGTACACGTCGGCACGCGCATCGAGCGTGCCGAACAGGTCGCCGGGCCGGCGCTGCACCCGCTCGACGACGCCACGCGAGCGCAGGAAGTCCTCGGCCTCGGCCAGCACCTCCGGAGCGTCCAGCAGGACGCCGCGCGCGCCGGGGCGGCGCTCGAGGATCGCGGCCAGCAGCGTGCCGATCCCGCCGGCGACGTCACAGATTACGCCGTCGGGCGGCCATGGATAGGAGCGCGCAAGGCCCGCCAGGTCAACCTCCGTGAGCTCCCGCATCGCGTGGCCGAAGCGTGCGCCCTCGTCGGGATGCTCGCCGAAGTAGTCCCAGATCGAGTTGCCGAACGCGCGCCGGTGCGCCGACGGCTCCGCGCCGTCGCGCAGCTGACCTTCGATCTCGGCGTGTGCGGCCGCGTTCGCCGGCGCCGCCTGGTAGGCGACCCACGACGCGAGCGAGTGCGGGTGCGCGCTGCGCAGCGGCATGCCGAGCCGTGCCAGACGTACTCGCCCGTCGCGGTCCATTCGCACGAGCCGCGAGGCGGCGGCGGCGCGCAGCACGCGCAGCGTCACCTCCTCGGAGAAGCCGAGCTCCGCGGCGAGCTCGCGCACGTCGCGCGTGCGCTCCCCCAGCGCGTTCGCAAGCCCCGAGGTGACGAGCACGCCGGCGAGCTTCGTGCGCTGCATGCCCGCGGCGAAGTCCCACAGCGCGGCCTCGGCCGGCAGCATGCGGTCGGCAAGGCCGAGTACGGCGCTGCGCGCGGCCAGCCCGGCGCGCATCACGGCGTTCGGTATCGGAAACGGCGGCAGTGGCAAAGCAGCGACAGCCTACAGCGAGAGCCCCTGCATCTACACCCCGCCGTGACAAACCATCCATCTCGCGGGCAATCGGTCCCTCGCAATTCAATAGAGCAAATTACAAATCGCTGTCGGAAACACTCCTTGCGGTGAGTCGAACCGAACGACTAGGTTGCGTCTCGTACGGTGACGGGGAGAGCAGTGCGGGAATCGTCACGGTGGATGGCTGGAGACCCGATCGCAAAATTAAATAACGCAAGAGGAGATTGAAAGTGAGCAAACGACTCCTGATGCTGATCATCCCCGCGGCTGTCGCCGCCGCAACGTTTACGGCCTTCACGGTCGCGTCGGCTTCTACCAACCCCAAGTGGTTCATCGGAGGAACTGAACTGAAAACCGGCGAAAGTGAAACCATCGGTGGAGTGGCCGAACCGAGCAACATGACGGTGGCGGGTGTTAGCACCAAATGCGCGCACTCCTACTTTGTCGCGAAGGTCCTCAACAAAGGCGAACTCGGCGAAGGCGAAGTCACCAGCCTGCCGCTGTTCGAATGCAGCGCAAACGCAAACTGCACTTTGGCAAAACTCGAACCGACGAAACTCCCCTGGAAACTTCACACCGTCTACGAGGAATCGAAACCTTATTTGGTTATCGAAGGCGTGACGCTTGAAACCGAATACACCGGGTCGAGCTGTGCGATCAAAGGCAAAAGCGAAATCAAAGGCTCGATCGGCGGGCTGGTCGAAAACAGCACCCACAAGACGGTCTTCACCGCGGCGAGCGCGAAAGCGACCGGGGCGTCCCTGAAATCGGGAACCGCATCGGTCGAATTCACAGGCTCCTACTCAGTCGAAGCGGTCGGCACGGGACACGCCGGCCAGACGGTCGAAGCGAGGTAGTCAGCGGCGCGCGGCTCATGCGCGCGCAATCATCACGCAGCTGACACAGCGAGGTGGGCCGCGCCGGCGAGACGCGGCCCACCTCTTCTCGCGCCGGCTGCGACACGACCGAGTACGTACGATCCGTCGCGCTGATGACGCGCGCGACAGCCTCCCTCAACCGCGGAGCGCACCTTGCCCGCATCCTCACCGCGGGCGCTCGGGTGCTCACCGGCGGCGTCCTGCTCACGGGGCCCATGATCGCCGCCACCATCGGCGGACCGGTCGACCCAGCTGCCGCAGCGGCCCCATGGTCTGCGCCGGCCACCCTCGGCCCATGCCCCGCGAGCGAAGCTCCGCTGGTGATCTTCCCTAGCAACAGCCCCACGCACGCCACCGGTCCGGGCGCGATCGTGTGGGACGCGGCGAATGAGTGCCCCGGCGGAGAAGGGACGCAAGTGGCCCCGCTCGTCGGCGGCGACGTGCCCGGCCCGTCGACCGTGCCTCGCACCGCGGACGGGCGAGCGCTGCGTCTGCGCGGACCGCTCGCCGCGAGCGGCGGTCCGTACGGTCGCATCGTGCTCGCCGGCTCCTCGGCCGTGTCGCCGGCGCAGCCGCCGGCAACCTCGCAACCAGCGGGGACAGCACCCTTGCAGGGCGAGCTCGTCGAGGGCTCCGCGCTCGGGCCGTTCTCGGCGCCGGCTGCCGCCTCGAGCGAATCGGCGCTCGGACCGTTCTCCGTGCCGGCTGGCGGCTCGAGGGAGACGGCGCCGGTCGCGCTCACCACCGCCTATCTCGGCGACGTCGCGCTCGCTTCGCCTTCCTATGCGCGCGATGGAGAAGGCGTGCGGCTGCGCGTGCAACGCCATCGCGCCCAGGTCTTCGCGCGGTCGATCGCCGTTAGCTCCCCCGACAGCGGGCGCGTCACGGCGCTCACCGTCGCGCTCGACTATCGCAGCGACGCGCTCGCCGTATGGCGCCAGGGCGAGTCGATCTACGCGCGCGACCTGCCCGCCTCGGGACGCACGCGCGCCCCGATCCAGCGGCTCGGCCCCGCCTTCGGCCCACCGTCGCGGATCGCGGCGCTGCTGAGCGACGACAACCGCGGGATCGTCGCTTGGTCCTCGACGCAGAGCGGTGCAGAGACGAGCGTCTATCTCGACCGCTCCGCCGGCGGCGTGCGCTTCGGCGCGCCGCAACTGCTCGAGCGCTTCGCCGATCCGGCCTCCCTCGCCCCACCGGACGCGTCCTCGCAGGGAGCGACCTCGCGGGAAGCGTCCTCGCCGGAAGCGTCCTCGCCGGAAGGATCCTCGCCGCGCCTCGTCCGTCTGAGCTCGGAGAGCGTGATGCTCGCGTGGACGGGATCGAACGGGAGCAACTGGCTGGTGCGCACAGCCGCGATCGACCTCAACGGCCTTGGCGCCGTCACCACGATCTCCCCCGCGGGCCATGACTCGCTGCTGGCCGCGCTCGCGCCCGGCCCAGACGGAGAAGCGCTCGCGCTGTGGACCGAACCGCAGCGTGAATTGGATGGCGCTCTGAACGCCGCTCCGAGCACGGATGCTCGGCCGGAAGCGGATCGGCAGGCGATCTTCGCCGCGCGCGGCATCGACGCCTATCCCGCGCGCACGATCTTCGGCGAACCCGAAGAGGTGGCCGCGCCGGGCACGAACAGCGGCGCCACCGTCGCGTTCGACCCGGACGGCGGCCGCGCGGTCGCCGCCTGGCGCGGGGAAGGCGGCGAGATCGACTACTCGATCCGCACGCCCTCCTCGCCCTGACCTCCGAGGCTCCACGCCATCGACGCCTCGCTCGCCCCACCCGCACGGGCGTCGGCGCGAGCCAAGCGTCAAGGGCGACGGGGCGTCAGTCGACCGCGATCGTCTGCCTAGTGGTGCCGGACTTCGAGACCAACACGAGCGTGTAGCGACCCGCCGGCACCGAACGGTCGACCTTCAGCGTGAGCTGACGGCCCGCCGTGAGCGCACCGGTGGCGCGTGCGTAGACGGCACCATGGCGTGTCAGCAGCGCGCTCGTGAGCGACTTGGACATAGGGGGGACGCGCACGTAGCACGCGTTCTTATATTTGCCGTGTTCGCGACGGGGATGGCATTCGTAGACCACCGTCTTGCCGCGCGGGCCTTCCTTGCCAGCCGGCCCCGCCGGGCCCTGCGGACCCGTGGCGCCGTTCGCGCCGTCCTTGCCCGCTTCGCCGGTCGTACCTTTCGGCCCGGTCGCGCCGGTCGGCCCCACTTCGCCCGTCGGTCCCCCGGGGCCAATCGGTCCAATCGCCCCGGTCGGCCCGGTCCCCCCGGTCGGCCCCGTCGGGCCTTCGGGTCCAGTAGGACCGGCAGGCCCCGTGGGCCCAGTCGGTCCGGCCGGCCCTTGCGGGAGCGTCCCGCCGGTTCCGCTCAACGTGATGACGGTCGGGCCGGCACCCATGTTGCCGAGCAGTTCGAGCGTGCCCGTCTGCGCGCCCGTGGCCTGCGGCGCGAAGCGAACTGTCAGCTCACAGCTCGCTTCGTAAGCGATCTGCCCGAGGCAGGTGGAAGAGCCGATCAGGAAGTCTTCCGGCGCGTCGCTCAGCAGCGGCGGGTTCGAGCCGGTGAAGGTCATGCCGGTGATCTGCAACGGGTTGCCGCCGGTGTTGGTGAGCGTGACCGTCTGCGGTGGGCTGACCGTCTGCAGCGGCTGCGTCGCCGGGAACGTGACTTCCGAGGAGCCCGGGGTCGCGGTCGAAGGCGTCAGGTATGTGATCGACACCGATGGCGCAGTCGAGAGCGAGGCAGCGCCGAACGAGGAGAAAGTAGCTCCTCCGTATACGAAGCTCGAGCCGCCGCCACCACCGCCGCCGGTGCTTTCAAGACCTCCCGAAGGACATGTCCCTTCGGCGCCGCCACCGCCGAAGTAGCCGCCGCCACCACCACCGCCGCCGGTCTGTGGAGCGCTGAAGTCGTCGCCTCCGTTACCGCCCTGCCCAGCTGAGCCTGCTGTGCCCTCGGACGGTCCAAAACCACAGCTCGAGGAGCCGCCTGCACCTCCTCCCGTCAATGTGCCGGCACCTCCCCCTGTGCCATCGCCACGGGAGTTTTCGCCGGCGCCATTCGCGCCAGGGCTGCCCGCATTGCCGCCAGAGCCGGCTACTCCACCGAAAAAGGCGCCGCCCCCGCCACCGCCGCCCGCGGCTACGAGCAGTCGCGATTCGAGGGTGCCTACGGACGCCAACGGCACGGTGCGCACATCCGACGAGTCACCCCCGCTCCCGCCACCAAACCCTCCGAATCCACCACCGTTGAAGCCATGGCCGGCGACCTCAACGTAGAGCGTCTCACCAGCAGTCACCGGCAGCGCTCCCGCCACAGCGGCGCCAGCGCCACCCGATCCAGGGGTGCCGCCCGGAGCCAGCAGGCCACCTTCGCCCGCGGCGCCGATCGCCTGCACGCGCACGCTGCTCACACCGATAGGCACTACGAACGTCTGCTCGGCGCCGTTGGATGGAAAGGTTTCTTCGACCGTCGGCGGAGGGCCCGCGGCAGAAGCGCTCGCGGCGGCGGCGCTCAGGACAAGCGCGGCGGCCAGCGAGGCGCCACCGATCGCGCGGCGTCGCGCGCGCACGCGGGCCGGGTGTGCGTGTGGCCGATCGGCAGCGCGACCGGTGGGCGTGGAGATCGACGGACGGTTGAATGCGGCGAATGATTTGTGCATAGGTAAAGGCGATGTTCGCCGCGGCCAAACGAGTCTCCTGCCCGTGTATGCAGCCGCCCGCGCTGAGGGGCGGGCCCTGCCCTGCTTCCGCCCGCGCCGCGGCGGCGCACGCACACGACTCGCGGGAAGGAACCACGGGACCGGGTTTTCCACGAGCGGGTGCGAGCTGTCGCTCCGCCCGCGCGCGCCCCGTCGCGCGAGCCCTCAGTCGCCGACCTTCAACACCTGCTTGCCGGTGTTCTCGCCGTTGAACAGCCGCAGCAAAGTCGCGGGGAAGTTCTCGAACCCCTCGACGACGTCCTCGCGCGAGACGAGCTTGCCGTCGCGCAGCCAGCCCGCCATCTCGCGGGCGCCGTCGCCGTAGCGCTTGCCGTAGTCGGAGACCACGAAGCCAGTCATGCTCGCGTGGTTGACTAGCAGCGACAGGTAGTTCGACGGGCCGGCGACCGTGTCGGTGGCGTTGTACTGGGAGATCGCGCCGCAGATGACGACGCGCGCGTGGCGCGCCAGGCGCGCGAGCGCGAGGTCGAGGATCTCGCCGCCGACGTTGTCGAAGTACACGTCGATCCCCTTCGGGCAGTGCTCGCGCAGACCCCCTTTGAGGTCACCGCCCTTGTAGTCGATTGCCGCGTCGAAGCCCAGCTCCTCGACCACGTACGCGCACTTCTCCACGCCCCCGGCGATGCCGATCGCGCGGGCGCCCTTCAGCTTGGCGATCTGCCCGACCGTGCCGCCGACGGCGCCGGCCGCGCCGGAGACCACGACCGTCTCGCCCTCCGCGGGGCGGCCGATGTCGAGCAGGCCAAAGTAGGCGGTCATGCCGGGCATGCCGAGCGTGCCGAGATATACGGGCAGCGGCGCCAGCTCGGTGTCCACCTTGACCAGTGCGTCGCCCGGCAACACCGCGTACTCCTGCACCCCGATCATGCCGGTGACGTGGTCGCCGACGGCCAGGCGCGGATGATTGGAGGCGAGCACCCGGCCGGCGACGAGCGCGCGCATCACCTCGCCGATGCCCACCGGTGGGATGTAGGAGCGGACGTCATTCATCCAGCCGCGCATCGCCGGATCGAGCGAGATGTAGAGCGTCTGCACGAGCACCTCGCCGTCGCCGGGCTCGCCAACGGGCGCCTCTTTATAAGCCCAATCTTCGGACTTCGGCAGGCCCGAGGGGCGCGCGGCAAGCAGGAACTGGTGGTTCACGAGATCTTTTACGTCGGCCATTTGCGGGGCGTCCCTCCTGGGTCGAGGCCTCCGCGGGCCTCCAGTCCAACGCGATGGGGCCTGCAGAAAACCTGCTGGACGATCAAGGATACGTTCAGCCTTGCGATCACGCCGGCGGGCTTCCCCGCCAAACCCTTTCAAGGGCCGGCCGGCGGGGGGGAGCTATCCCGGCGGGGGGCGGGGAGCTATCTCGGCCGGGGGGGCCGGGGAACTATGTATCCCGCCGAGTGCGTATCACCATCGCTATACGGTCTCCGCAAGATAAACATCACCACGGAGCCCGATCGCAAACCCAGAGAAGAGGGTCAACGGGGGGTCGCACCGCGCCGCCGCCCGCCCATCAGAGAAGATGCCGCGGGGATGGACAGGGACTACGAGCTGCAGACGCACCGCGCGGAGGATCGCCACTGGTGGTACCGGGGGCGGCGCGGCGTGCTCGAGGGCGTGATCGCCGGGCTGCGTCTGCCCCCGCACGCGCGCATCCTCGACGCCGGCTGCGGCAGCGGGCGCAACATGATCGAGCTCGCCCGCCACGGCACGGTCACCGGGGTCGAGCTGTCGGACACGAGCGTCGCGATCGCGCGCGAACGCGAGGCCGGCGAGGTGATCGAAGGCTCCGTGCTCGACATGGCCTTCGCCGCCGGCAGCTTCGACCTGGCGGTCAGTCTCGACGTGATCGAGCACCTCGACGACGACCTCGCCGCGCTGCGCGAGCTGCGCCGCGTCGTCGCCCCCGGCGGCGCGCTGCTCGTGACCGTGCCGGCCTACCAGTGGCTGTGGAGCGGGCACGACGAGATCAACCATCACCATCGCCGCTACACCCGCCGCTCGCTGCAGCGCGTCGCCGAGCAGGCGGGCTGGGAGCAGGCGCGCACGACCTACTTCAACTCGCTGCTGCTGCCCGCGGCGATCGTGCTGCGCGTGCTCGACCGCGTGAACCGGGCAAAGACGACCGAGACGAGCCTCGACCTGTGGGTGCCGCCGGAGCCGCTCAACTGGCTGCTCGAGCGGCCACTCGCGCTGGAGGCCGCGCTGATCGCGCGCGGCGGGCGCATCCCCGCGGGGCTCTCGCTGCTCGCGGTGTTCCGCTAAGCCGAGTCCGCCACGGGCGGGTGCATGCGGAAGGTCCAGGCGCGGTTGGCGAAGAACGCGAGCACCGTCACGATCGCCGTCGCGCATGCCTGCCCGATCAGCTTGTCGAGCCCGACATCGTCGACGAACATGTACACGAGGCCGAGGTTCAGCGCCAGGCCGCAGCTCTGCACGACCCCCCAACGCACAGGCGTGAGCGCGTCGCCGACGTGCTCCTTGAACGTCCAGCGGCGGTTCAGCAGGAAGCCGTTGACGGCGCCGACGGCGAAGCCGATGCCCGACGCCGCGACGTACCAGACGCCGAACACCTTCAGCAGCAGCGCGTACACGGCGAACGACAGCACCGTGTTCGACACGCCGACGATCCCGAACTTGACGAACTGGGCGACCGTCGCCGCCTCCAGGCGGCGCACGCGGGCCGGTAGGCTGTCGGGAGGTCTTTCGCCCTCCAGGCTCTCAGGCGGTGGTTCTTGTGCAGGGCTGGATTCGGGGGCCATCCGTAGACAGGATGAACGATAATTTCATCCGCGGCTTAAGACGCTCGTGCACGATGGGCGTCAGATGAGAGCACCGACCATGTCAGCCACCACACATCTGCGCACCCCCACGCTGCTGAGCGTCGTCGCGCCGGTCTACGACGAGGAGGAGCTCGTCGAGCAGTTCGTCGCGCGCGCGCTCGCCGCCGTCGCCGACTACGAGTTCGAGCTGGTGCTCGTCAACGACGGCTCCTCCGACTCGACGCCCGAGCTGCTCGACCGCATCGCCGCGACCGACCCGCGCGTGCGCGTGATCCACCTGTCGCGCAACTTCGGCCACCAGGCCGCGCTCACCGCCGGCCTCGAGCACGCCGCGGGCGACGTGGTCGCGATGATCGACGCCGACTTGCAGGACCCGCCCGAGCTGATCGGCGAGATGATCGCCCAGTGGAGCCAGGGCGCGGACGTCGTCTACGCCGTACGCAAGCAGCGCGAAGGCGAGACCGCCTTCAAGCTCGCGACCGCCTCGTGGTTCTACAAGCTGTTCGACAAGCTCGCCCAGGTCGACCTCGAGCCGAACTCCGGCGACTTCCGCCTGCTCGACCGCCGCGCGCTGGACGCGCTGCTCGCGATGACCGAGCGCTCGCGCTTCCTGCGCGGGATGACCGTCTGGGTCGGCTTCACCCAGACCGCCGTCTCCTATCAGCGCGACGCGCGCCACGCCGGCGAGACGAAGTACACGCTGCGCAAGATGCTGCGCTTCTCGCTCGACGCGATCGCCTCGTTCTCCCATCTGCCCCTGCAGCTCGCGACCTACATCGGACTGCTGTCCGCGGGCGTCGCCTTCATCGCGATCCCCGTGGTGATCGTCCTGCGCATCTTCGACTCCTACCTGCCGGGCTTCGGCTCGATCACGATCGCGATCCTGCTGCTCGGCGGTATCCAGCTGATCGCGCTCGGCGTGATCGGCGAGTACGTCGGGCGCATCTACGACGAGGTCAAGCACCGTCCGCTGTACATCGTCCGCGACGAGCGCAACCGCCCCGCCCCGGCGGACGGCGACTCCCTGCGCGTGGCGCCGGCCGCACGGGCGGGCCTGCCCGCCCGCACGCCGGAGCGCATCGGGTAGCTACTTTCGCGGCGGGCGCGGCGGTGCTCGAGCCACCATCCGCAGCCGAGCGCGTCAGGTGACTTTCGGTGACACACCGCTACACCCGATCGATCGACGTGTTCTGAGCGGGGATGGCCGTCCCCTCCCTGGCGATCTCTATGTACTTTCGACGCTGCCCACGCGCGCGCGCGCGTACGCGCGTGTGCGCAGCCTTCTGTGCAACACACCTACCGACGCTCCTCCTCTGTGTCGCCGTGCTTGCCGGTCTCGCCACGCCCACCGCACCGGCCGCGGCCGCGACCGCCGCCGAAGCGCCCGCTCCCCCGGCGACCGAAGCCCCCGCCGCGGCGAGCGTCGAAGCCTGCCCCGGCTCGGGTCCCGGGCCGTGTCCATACTCATCCGCGCAGATCATCGGCCAGCGCGCCGAGTCGGTGCTGCGCTTCCCCGAGGCCGTCGCGCTGGACACGCAGGGCAACGTCTACGTCGCCGACCAGCTCGGCTATGTCGTGCAGAAGTTCACCGCGGCCGGCCAGTTCGAGGCCGAGTGGGGCTCCTACGGCGGCGGCCATGGCCAGTTCGGGCCGATCGGCGGCCTCGCGACCGACGCGGCCGGGAACGTCTACGTGGTCGACTCGAGCCACAACCGCATCGAGAAGTTCAGCTCGAGCGGCGAACTCATCGCCGCCTGGGGTCATACCGGCGACGAACTGGGCCAGTTCCGCTTCTACTCCTCCAAAAACCCGACCCAGCCGCCCGGCGGGGGGATCGCGATCGCGGGCGAATACGTGTACGTCGCCGACTCCGGCAACAACCGCATCGAGCGCTTCGACCTCGAAGGCGGCGAACCGATCGAATGGGGCTCCAAGGGCAGCGGCCCCGGGCAGTTCTCCTATCCGCGCGGCGTCGCCGCGAACGCCACAGAGGTGCTGGTCGCCGACGACGACAACAGCCGCATCGAGAAGTTCACGCCCGAAGGCGTTTACGAGGGCGCCGCCGGCACGCACGGGACCGGGCCCGGCCAGTTCGGCTTTCCCTACGGCGTCTCGCTCGACGCGGGCGGCAACGTGTACGTCGCCGACGACATCAACCACCGCATCGTCAAGCTCAACCCTGAACTGGGCTACATCGGCACTTGGGGCGGCTACGGCTCGAAACCGGGCCAGCTCGCCTTCCCCCGCGCGCTCGCGGCCGATCCGGCCGGCGACACCTACGTGGCCGATACCGCCAACGACCGCGTGCAGGTGTTCGACCCGAACGGCGACTACCTGCGCACGATCGGCAACTCCGCGCGCGACCTGTCGGTGCTGACCGCGCCGGCCGGGCTCGCCACCGACCCGACCGGGCGACTGCTCGTCTCCGACACGCTCGACAACCGCGTCGAGGCCTACGCGGCGAGCAGCGACGTATTCGAAGGGGCTTGGAGCACGACCGGCGGCTACACCGCGGGCTTTGCCGAACCGGCCGGCATCGCGATCGACCCGCGCGGGTCGGTGTACGTCACGGACACCGCCCACGCGCGCCTCGTACACCTGTGGGGCGACGGCACGTACCTGTCCGAAATCGGCGGGCCGGCCGACTACGGCGGCGCCGGCCTGTCGAACGCGGGCGCGGTAGCCGTGGCCGCCGGGTCGGGCTGGGTGTACGTCGCCGACACCAACCACAACCGTGTCCTCGCCTACGGCCCCGAAGGCGCGCTGCGCGCGAAGTGGGGCGCGCACGGCGCCGACGGCACGGCCGGTAACGGGAACGGCCAGTTCGACCACCCGGCGGGTATCGCGGTCGACTCGAGCGGCGACATCTACGTCGCCGACCGCGGCAACAATCGCATCGTCAAGCTCTCACCCAGCGGCGAAGTGCTGACCGAGTGGGGCTCGGCCGGCGCGGCCGACAGCCATTTTCACGCGCCAACAGGGGTCGCGGTCGACGCGGCGAGGAACGTGTACGTCGTCGACAGCGAAAACAACCGCGTGCAGGTGTTCGACTCGAGCGGTCGCTTCCTCGCCAAGTGGGGCTTCCGCGGGGTGCAGCTCGGCGAGCTTCTCCCAGCCGACCGCGATCGCGGTGGACTGCGCGGGCGACGTGTACGTCGCCGACACGAACAACAACCGCGTCGAGCGCTTCGACCCGGCCTCCCCCGCCGGCATGGGCTGTGAACCCACCGGCAACTGGCCGCCACCGCTGAACGTGCCGCCGGTGCTGCACATCGCCCTGCCGCGCCACACGGGCGTGCTTGGTCGCCGCGCGCTGGCGCTGAGCGTGAGCTGCGAACGGGGCTGCAAGATCCTCGTCACCGCCTCTCTCTCGATCCCCGGCCGATCGGGCTCCGTGAGGCTGGTCGCGGTCGCCCGCCCGCTCCCCGCGGCGCTGACCGGACACGTGCGCCTGCGCGTCGGCCCGTCCGCCCTAGGCCGCTTGCGCAGGGCGCTCGGCCACCACACCGCGATGACCGCGAACGTGACCGTCGTCGCCGTCGGGCCCACCGGCCGGCGCACGACCGTGGGCAGCGCCTACGCCGTATCGCGATAAGGCCACTTTTTCTGGCGCGGGCCCATAATGGTCCGATGGCACCTGAAGAGGAGCGCTTCGAGGAGCACCGCCGGGAGCGGATCCGGGTCGAGACCGAGCGCCACCGCATCGAAGGCGTGCTCACGCTCGCCCGCGACGGCTATCGCAGCCGCGTGTCCGACGCGCTGAACGCCTCAGAGCGCGACTTCCTCACGCTGACCGACGTGAAGGTCGAACCGCTCGAGGGCGGCCCGGCCGAGCTGCACGACTACCTGACGCTGGGCCGCCGCCACATCGTGTTCGCGGTCTCCGCCGAACAGCCGAGCTGAGCCGACGGCCGCGGCCGGGCTCGCGTCAGGCTCGCTTCGAGCCGCCGGAGAGCGGCTGGGAGCTTGCATCCGGCTCGCGCACGCGGCCCGTCTCGGGATCGAAGATGAACCCCCGGATGCCCTCTCGATCAGGCAGCTCCGGGCTCGAGCGCAGGCGCTCCACCCCTTCGCGGAGGGTCTGCTCGAGGTCGGCGAACGCGCCGAGCCGCCAGTCAGGCGCCGCCCCGTCCGCCGCCAGCGTGTCCGCGAAGTCCGCGTCCGAGGCGCCGTGCAGACCGCATCCGTCGTGCATCACCACGGCGATCTCGTTCGTCTCCAGCAGCCGCTGCGACGCGGCCAGCGAGCGGATCGCGTCGGGCGTGACGAGACCCCCGGCGTTGCGCACGACATGGGCGTCGCCGAGCCGCAGACCGAACAGCGCGAGCGGATCGATCCGCGCGTCCATGCACGTGAGCACGGCCAGCCGCCTCCGCGGCCGCGGGCCGATCGCAGCGGTCTCACTCGAGTCTGAAGCCGGGAATTTGGTCTGCATCGTCGCTGCGTAGCCTGTATTCGCTGGGGAGCCGCACGGGAGTCGAAGGCGGCCATTGAGACGGAGAGGGCGGGATTCGAACCCGCGATGGAGTTTAACCCCCATACTCGCTTAGCAGGCGAGTGCCTTCAGCCTCTCGGCCACCTCTCCCTGGTCGGGATGCCAGTTTAGAGCGTGCAGCGTGCGAGGATAGGGCCGGACAGTTGAATATGCTGCGGTGATGGATGGGCCAGAGACCGACGGCGGGCGTTCGGTGTGGCGGTCGATCGGGCGTGTGGGCTTCGTCTTGCTCGCGCTGGCCGGCTTCGCAGCGCCCGCGAGTGCCCATGTGTTGCCCGAGAACGCGGCCGCTACCCACGCCTATCTGACGGCCACCAACAAGTTCGAGGAAACGGAGATGGCCGGCCTGTCGCAGGAAACCGCAGCGAGGGAAGCCGCTGCGGCGAGAATCGCGGGTGAATGCCCAGGCATCCTCGCCAACTCGCCGCCCCACGAAGGAGTATCGGGATTTGGGCTCATCGGGCCGGCATCGCAAGCCAGGCTGAGCCCGCGAGCGGAAGGCGAAAGACGCAGACAGTCTCAGCAACTCGGCGACCTCAAGCTGGAGCTGTCGCTTGCGCTAGTCGACTCCCGCACCCAAACGAGCCGCGAAGCGGCGCTCGCGCTGATTCATGCACTGACGCCGTTGAAATGGAGTAACGACAAGATCACGTTTCTCCTGCATCTGACGGTCGAAGAGGTCCAGGAGGAACTCGACATCCCCGCTCCGTCCGCTTGCGCGGACATGCAAGCGTGGGTGGCGAGCGGCTACAAGGCGCTGTCCCCCGCGTCCAAGGAACTCGCGAGCCGGAGCGAAACGATGCTGAAGCGCACGTTCGCGCTCGTGGGGCTGGTCACGCAGGTCCACATACAACCCTTCCCCAAGAATCTCGCCCCCTACGAGAACGCGGCGGACAGGGCACTCGCCCGCCACACCGAAGCGCTCACCGTGCAGTTGAAGAAGGGAAGCGAAACACAGCACGCCATCGTGAAGCGCGTCGAAGTCACAGTCGGCCTGCCTCCCACGAAGCCCCTTAAAACCAAACAACCGGCGAACAAGCCTGTGGTGATCGCCCGCGGCAGAACAGCCGCTGGTGACAGCTTCGTCGCAAAGGCGGAACTGTCCCCCCACACGTTGCGCGGGTCACACTGCACCGCCGAGGTCTCCATCACTGAACCGTCGCGCCCGAGCGGCGGGGGTTTGCTTGAACTCCTCAATGGCAACGGCCCAGACCGGTGCCTCTCGCGAAGCGCCCATGTGGATTCCCGGCAGAGCGTGCACTGCAACACCGGGCTGCTCACCGTCGAGGCCGACCTACCGGCCACAGTGACCAGCGTGCGCCTGCTGCTTAGCGACAACCACACGATCACCTCGAAGACCATCCGCGTGCCGCGCCGTTTCGGTGGGCCTGCAGGCCTCTACTACCAGGTAGTTCGTGGTCCCTCACCGATACCTGTCTCTCTGACGGAGCTGGACGCGCACGGCAACGCCCTCGCCGTACTGAAGCTGCCCGCGGTAGTCGAATGCACGAAGAAACTCATCAAATACTTCCCCGGTGGCCTCGTGGAACTGGCGCATGGCAACCTTCCCGCGGGCCCGTCGTTCAGTATCCACGCCGAACGCTACCGCGAACTCGGCCACATCCATTTCAAACTGAAGTTCACGGCCAGTAACGAAGAATCGCTCGCCGGTAGCGGCGGCGGGGATCTGCTCGAATCGACTGGAGCAGCAGAAGCCGAAGGTAGCTCCCTCGTCTTCCTCGGGCGCCCCATGCAGCAGCCACAGGCCTTCGAGCGGCAGACCTCCAGCGGCTGCGTTCCCCAGCCCTACGCGATCATCTACGGCATACTGCGCGCTCCCGGGGATACCGTGCTCGCACGGGTGTCCGGCACACTCATCGCGCTGAACAAGGTCACCATTCCCGCGCGCCTGCATGCCGGCGGCGTGCTCGTCTACGGTGCCTTCTCGCCGATACCCACCGAACTACTCACGCGCGATGCAAGTGGCAAGATCGTCTCCGTCGACAGCAACTTCGCCACAGCCGCAAAGGCCACCATCGAAACGTGTGAAGGTGAAGCCGAATGATCGGGCGCTAGCCATGGAGTTGAAGACGGGCGAATGGATTTCTACGTCCGCGCAGCGCGAGTGGGCATGCGGACAGACGACCTCGATCATCGGACAAATGAGGAATCGCTACCCAGACAAGTGGGGAATGAATGGGCAGGCGGATGGAGAATCAACCGCCGGACAGGCGTTGTCGAAGCCGCCCTGGCCTCGGTAGCCGCATGTCTCAGCCGTCTTTCAGTCAACCGATCCCGCACTCACGACCCACTCGCAGACCTGCCCGGTCGCGAGGGCGATCTGGTCGAAGTCGCTGTCGTAATGGAGCATGATCAGGCCACGCACCTCGGCGGCGGCGGCGATCAACAGGTCCGGAACCTTGCGCCCACGCTGGTGTTTGACGGCCAGCAGCCGCTGTACCTGTCGCGCACGCACCACGTGTTCAGCCGTCGTCTCGATCAGCTCGAATACGTCCAGGGCGCCGGCCAGTCGATCCCACTCCGGAGCGTTGCGGGCCGAGTATCCGATCTCCAGGTCGCTGATCCCGGCGCGTGCCAGTTGCCCCAGCTGCGCTCTGGGCTCGATCGCCGCGCGGATCTCGGTGTTACCCAGCCGGGTGAGGACGCTCGTGTCCAGGAGATGCGTCAGCGCCATGCGTCTTCGCGGGCGGCGAGGTCGCTGCCGGCCAGTACCTCGAAGGCCTGCTTGACCTTCTTGTCCCGGTTCTTGACGGCCTGGCGCAGCGCTCGATTCACCGTCTCCTTGATCGTGCGCGTCCCGAGCTCGGATCGCGCGGCGCTCAGAGCCTGCTCATCGATGTCGACCAGGTGCTTGCTCACGATTTTAGTATATACACCCTGATCACGATATATCCTAGTAATGTCTGAACGTCAGCCGGGACGGGTCGCCCTGCCCTCCTTGTCAGCGTCGTGGATCACACGAGATTCCAGCCGAAGTAGACCTCCGTCTTTGAGATCTTCTCGCCGTCGAACGTCAGCACCTCGGTGTTGCAAAACCGACTGCCGTCGGTCTTCGTGCTCTCGTACGTGACCACGACCTCATCGCCTACCTCAATCAGGCGTGTGAACTCAACCGCCTCCATCCGCTCGGCGTTCGGCCAGCAGCGCTCGAAGTACCGCGCCCGGTCGATCCCCACGTCGGCCGGGCTGTAGAACGTGAAGTCGTCGCTCAACAACTCCTCGATGACACGGCGATCTCCCGATACGTACGCCCCGTATGCATCGCGAGCCATCTGCAAGCGGTCACGGGCGGGCATCTTCAGCCGACGACCATCAGGCTGTTGCCTTCGGGATCGCGCAGCCAGAACAGCGGCGGCACCGGGCCGCCCATGCGGCTGATCTCCTCGTCGACGTCCACACCGGCGGCTTTCAGCTCGGCGTGATAAGCGTCGATGTCATCGGTGTGCAGGCCGATCCCGGTCTCGCGGTTGCCCGTCGGCTGGTCCTCCGACGGCGGTGGGGCGAGGGCGATCGTCGTCTCCGTATCGGCCGGGGACACTTCGACCCAGCGGTAGCCGTTGCCGAAGGGTATGTCTGAGCGCTTCTCGAGACCGAGCTTCTCGACGTAGAAGTCGATAGCACGGTCCTGGTCGGACACGGGGATGACGACCGTGTTGATCTTGTCGACGCGAGTCTTGGTGGAAGTCACGACATCCTCCTTGAGTTGTGGGGGTTACCTTCGTATGGGGTTACTCTCGCTGAGACCGTCGGGTCGGCCGAAACTCATCGCTGCGATGAGCTCGAGCGCTCGCGGCGTGGGTCACACGGGCAGAGGTTCGACTGAGGGTGGCTACCGGTACTCCAAGCTCGGGAAGCTCCCCTCGCCGCCCCGCCCCTGCGGAGTCATGTCGAGCACGTTCCAGATCGGCCAGATCAAGTCGACGTGGCGGGCCTCTATGCCGTCCTCACGCGGAGCGAACATCAGCTCCGTGGCCCACGAGTGGCGGATCTCCTCACCGTCGCGCATGAACACGTTCAGGATCGGGATCTGCTCGCCCTCCGGCGTCTCGGCGTGATAGTCGCGGTTGTAAGCGTTCTTCCGCGAAGACAGCAGCCGCAGGCGCCGCCAGCCGCGCTCATCGGCGAAGGCGCGGATCTGCTCGGGATCGGACTTCGCGACCACGGCCAGGCTGATGCGCTGCGCGAGGTGAGCCGCGGCGCCGTCGAGCGAGTCGAGGATCGAAGTGCAGGACGGGCACGGCGTCTGTGGGAGCGGCAGCTGAGACGTCTGGCCGCTTACGGGCCCAGGTCTCGTGTCGCTGGAGTAGCGGGGGAACATGAAGCTGTAGATGACAAGCGCGTTCTTTCCCGGCTCGAACAGCTCGGAGAGCGTGACCTCGCCGCCCCCGTCGGCCGCCCGCTCGAAGCGGTAGTCCTCGGGCACGACTCCGCCCGGCGGCAGCGCACGCCGCTGCGCGGCTACGCGCTCGAGGGCTTGCCGGAGGTCGCTCTCGGCCTCGAGCAGGCGATTTCGCTCGCGGCGGTACTCCGGCGACTCGCCGGGAAAGCGGATGTCAGGGTCGATCGACACCGAGGGCCAGTCTATTACGCCCCAAATGCTCGTCATGCCGGCGCCGTATGACTCGTCCTCGATCGCGCGCCACTCGACGGGCTCGGAGCGATCAGAACGACCACCTTCGCCCACCCTGTTCGGGTGAGACCCCGATCGGGTAAGACCAGCTGCGGATGGAGGCGATTCACCGATCATTACCCGCGCGACCCGCAGACATCGGCAAGGCGCCGTGATCGCCGTGAGCACTGAGACGGTGCTCCCGGCGAGTACCAAGGACGACAGGCTCACCGCTCCATACAGGGTGATGCGCGCCGAGCCCAGAGTCGTAGCGGTGTTGCTGGCCGCGGCGGGCCTTGCGTGGTGGTCGACAGCCGCGCAGATGGCCGGGATGAGCGCGGGACCGGGGGTCTCCATTGGCGGGCTCGATCGGTTCACGGCCGTATGGGTGGTGATGATGGCGGCGATGATGCTGCCCTCGCTCACGCCAACGGCCGCTGTCTACGCCGCGTTGGTGCGTCGGGAGCCCAGCCGGGTCATCCTGTTCGCCGGCGGCTACCTGCTCGTCTGGAGCCTTGCGGGAGTGCCGGCCTATGCGTTGTTCGACCTCGGTAAGAGGCTGTTCGCGGGCGCGCTGGCGTGGGACAGCGGCGGACGATGGCTCGCGGCGGGTGTGCTCCTGATCGCCGCGCTGTATCAGCTGACGCCGTTCAAGCGGGCTTTTCTCACGAGGTGTCGCGACCCCGTGCGACACCTGCGGGCGACGTGGCGCGAGGATCGGCCAGGGGCGTTTGCGATGGGTCTGCGCAACGGCGGATGGTGCCTGGGCTGCTCGTGGGCGCTGATGGCCGCGCTGTTCGCGCTCGGCGTCATGAGCCTCACCTGGATGGCGCTGATCGCCGGGCTCGTGGCGCTGGAAAAGGTAGGACCGTGGGAACGTGCGGCCAAGGTGACGACGGCCGGTCTCCTCGTCGTGCTCGCAATCGCAGTTCTCGCCCTGCCGCACGAGCTGCCGGGGTTCGTCGTCCCCGGATCGCCCGGCTCGGCGCACACGATGACAACGATGGGATCGATGCGATAGGAACCCGCTGATCGGCTCGCGCGATCGGGTGACGCTGGACGCGACCTGCGCCGACGGGCGCTGAGCGCGGCGACGCGATCCTCAGCGGAGCCCCAGCAGAGCCGGCAGCTGATCGAACGCCGATATCGTCTCGGCGCCCGCCCGGCGTAGCGCCGCCTCGTCGCTATCGGCCGCATACCCAAGGACGCGCATCCCGGCGGATACCGCGGCTGTCACTCCCGATGGTGTGTCCTCCACGACAACGCACTGGGAGGGGTCGGCTCCCATCGCCGCCGCGGCATGCAAAAAAAGATCGGGGTGTGGCTTGCCCCTCGCAACGGAGTAGGCCGAGAACAGGGCGTCCGTACCGAAGAGATCTCGCAATCCCGTGAGCCCAAGCGACAAGCGGGTCTTCTCGAGCTTGCCTTGCGATGCAACGCACACGGCGACCCCGGCGGCAATGATGCGCTTCACCGCCTCACCCGCACCGGGGACGGGCTCGAGCCCGTGACGAAACGCCTCGTCTCGGTCGCGCTCATACCGCTCGAGCCAGCTCTTTGGCAGCGGACGTCCAAGCTTCTCCTGCGCCCTGAAGCCAATGTCAACCAGCAGCAAGCCCTGGTAGTCGCGCCGGGCCTCCGCGAGCGTCGTCGGCAATCCCTCCGCCGTCAGCGCGCGCGCGAGCACTTCGTTCGAGATGACCTCGCTGTCGACGAGGACGCCATCACAGTCGAAGATGACGAGCTGTAGATCGCGCATTGCACTCATCTCTTACCTGGAGGCTATCGTCACGAAATCGTTAAGCTCCGAGAACATGTCGAGGCGCCGCCTGATGCTCGTCAACAGCCTGTTTCGTGTGAGCTACGGGCTGGGAGCGCTGTTCGTCCCGGCGAAGATGGCCGCGCTGAAGCTGGCGGCAGATACCAACGAGCACCCGCAGGCGCGCCTGTTCGTTCGCGGTTTCGGTGCGCATCAGATAGCGGTGGCTGCACTGGGTCTGGCCAGTCGGCGTCGGCGAGGACTCGAGCAGCCTGCCGCCGTGGCCGCCATTGCGATCGACGTGGCTGACATGCTCTCCGCGCTGGTCGAGGCACGCCACCGAGGACAAATGGACGCCGACCTCTCCGGGGGCCTGGTGTTCTCGGCAGCGGGTGTGGCTACCGCCGCGATCACTCTACGGACGCCGGCGCCGTAAACGAGCGACCGTGGATCAGCGGGCGGTTTGACGCAGGCGCTACGGTGAGTCGATCGTGGCGCACATGGGTGGTAGCGCAAGCGTTGAGATCGATGCGCCGCTGGATGAGGTGTGGGCGGTTGTCGAGGACGTGCTTTCGGCGCCCGCCTGGCAGGGCGGCCTGGACGCGATGACCGCGCTCGAGCACGACGCCGGCGGACGACCGTCACTCGTGGAGACCGAGAACGACCTCAAAATCAGGCGCATCAAAGCGCGGGTGCGCTTCCGCTACGAGGGGCCGCAGCATCTGGCGTGGACCCAGGAGAAGGGAGACATGAAGTCGGTCGAGGGTTCCTGGAAGCTCGAGGATCTCGGCGGCGGTCGCACCCGCGCGACGTACACCATGGACGTCGATCCAGGCCGCGTGCTGGGGCTGCTCGTCCGCGGGCCGGTCGAGGCCGCGACGCGCGCGATCTTCGTAAACGGACGTCCCGGCGAGTTGAAGCGGCGCATCGAGGGCGCGGGGTGAGGACGAGCCGGTTGGAGGTGCAAGCGGGAGATATGACCGCCCGCTCCGCGCTGTCGTGGAGCGGTGGCAAGGATTCGGCTTTGACGCTTTGGGCCCTGCGCCGCCAGGGAGTGGAGCCGGAGGCCCTGATCACGACCGTGACCGACGCCTACGATCGCATCAGCATGCACGGCGTCCGTCGCGAGCTGCTCGCCGACCAGGCCGACGCGGCCGGCATACCGCTCGTCGAGGTTCGCATCCCGCCGGCGTGCGTCAACGACGTCTATGAGGCGCGCATGGCTAAGGCGTTCGCGTGCCCGCCCCTGTCCGACGTCGAGGCGGTCGCCTTCGGTGACCTGTTTCTGGAGGATGTCCGCTCCTACCGCGAGGAGCGGCTCGCCGTAAGCGACAGGCGTGGCCTCTTCCCGCTATGGGGACGCGATACCAGTGTCCTCGCACGGGAGTTCATCGCTGCCGGCTTTCAAGCGATCATCGTTTGTCTGGATCCACGAGCCCTCGACGCCTCCTTCGCGGGGCGGGCGTATGACGAGCGACTGCTCGCCGATCTACCCGCCGGAGTCGACCCCTGCGGCGAGAACGGGGAGTTCCACACCTTCGTCCATGCCGGGCCGATCTTCCGCCGGCCGGTCGCGTGCGAGACCGGCGAGGTAGTCGAGCGCGAGGGGTTTGTCTTCTGCGATGTGCTGCCTGCTGAGTAAGGAGCGGCGGACCTCGCGCGGAACAGCCCCGGAGGGCCGAAGGCTCGGATGCGGCCGGCTGCACCTGGACTCAGGGGTCGGCCCAGAGTGCGGCTGAGCCGCCGCCCGTGGATCGATAGCCTTCGCCTTAGCGTGGAAGGGTGGCAGAGCGGTTGAATGCACCGGTCTTGAAATCCCACCGGCCGAAAAGTCGCGCCTTTTGCCGGCGCGCGGATTCTTGGCTTTTCTGAGCCGTTTTCCGCACCGTTGAGCGGGATTCGGCCGATTGGTCGCTGCTCGGGTTCGCTGTCGCGAAACCGCAGTTAACCGCCTGAAACCGCACGATCCGCGCTTGGACTGGCGCGGATTTGGCGCGAATCCGGGCCAGTTGGTTGAGGGTTGTAGAGCGGTACTCCGGAGATTCCGCTCCGATTGTCTTAGCCACGCCTCGCCCACAATGGTGGCTATGGTCAACGAGCCGCAGATCTTCGTACCTGGTTGGGTCCAGAGCACCTCCGGTCTGCTTGTCCCAGGCAGCGTGACCAGGCTGCCCGCGCCCCCGCTCTTTCGCGGCATACCCCAGGAGCTACGCCCCCACGCCAGGCCCGTCGCGCTTGCTGGTGCTCCGCCGAGCTCCCTCGGCCATGTCTCCGTGTACGTCGATAAGGCAGCGATCGGTGCGAAACCAACTCCCCTCGTGGCCCTGCGAGAACATCTGTCAAAGCTCCCCTTCGAGCCCGCGATGAACGGGATCGCGCAGGCTGCAGGTAAGGCGTTCGGGCTCCGCGGCAACACCGCCGAGCAGCTAAAGCTCGCCCACGAGATCTACAGCGAGCAGATGTGCCGTCGCATCCGGCGCTTCTTTGCCGAACACGATGACGCCGAACTGTTCTCCGAGCAGCAGGTTGCTGTCCTGGCCCCCTGATCATCGAAGAGGCCGACGACGGGGTACTTGCGGCGGGCATGTCCGAGGCGCACCGCGGTCTGCTGACCGTCGCGATCGTCGCTGCAGGTTCCATCCTTGAGGAGACCGCGACCAAGGCCGCGGAGGAGATGCGCGACGCGACCGACTGGCTGGCGTTCTTCCTGCAGAACGGCGCGTACAACAGCAAGCCGGCTCCCCTTGGCGAGTTCGTCCGCGCCAGGCAGCTGTTCGGTGTGATCGCGCGCGAACCGCAGATGCGCGACGAGCGCTTCCCGCTCGATGAGTGGATGCGCGACGACTACCACTTCACGATCGAGGAGCAGTTCGCGCTTGGTTTCGCACTCGCTGCGATGTCCCACGCCTGGGATACCGACGCGCGCGCCGGCATGCGCTCAGGCATCCGCGCTGAGGACTTCGACGACCTGCTCTCGCGCTTGGGCATGGCCGAGCGCCGAGAGGCCGCGTTGCGGCTCATCTCCACGGATCGAGCCACCTTCGCAGCAGAGTTCGCGGCCGCGGCCGCGGGCACGGACCCGGCCCACATCGCGTGGGAAACTCGCCCGTTCATGCGCGGGCTCCCACGCGAACAGGTCCGCCTGCAGGTAGCTCACGTGCGGATCGCCTTCGCGAGTGCGGCACAACTCGAGCATCTCCGGGGATCCGTCGACGGCGGCCACGCTCGTTGCGTTGGCGAGCAGCCATTCGATCCACAGGCCGGTGCCGCATGCCAGCTCCAGGACATCACCGGTGGGCGTACTCCAGGGCAGTGGCTTCGGCTGCTTCAGAGCACCAGCGAGCGTTCGCCTCCGGTCCGTGTCATGGCGCCGCGGCGAAACCACCAATCCTCGTACTCGCCGGCTCGTTTGCGGTAGTAGTGGGCCTGCTCAGCAAGCAGGCCTTCGAATCGCTCATCATGTTCCGACACTGCTGCGGCCGGGAGCGGCGCACGGCGATTGTGCCGACGATGGCGAACAGCGCCGCCGAGATCGCGAGCGTGAAGGGTGATCGTCCCGCAGGCCGACGCGAAGGCTGCCAGCGGCTGAGCCCAGCCGTCTTCGATGTGGGGACGTGGGTGCCTGCGGCGCACAGACCAGACCCTGATCCCCCGGTCGCAACGCCTCTCCGTCGCCCTCCACGTTCGTGCCGGATCAAAGACCTACGGCCTCGTACATCTGTCCAAGCTAGAAACATACGCCCGGGCCAGCCCCCTTGTGCGCCCGAACCCGGCTCTGCGACCAAGGTCCGCCGTCGAAATGTTCATCAATGCAGGAAATTTGTCTTCGCGGATCGCTACAAGTCTCCGAGCAACCCACACTCGGGCCACGTAATTCGCCGAGCTACACGAACTAGTCGGCTGCACAGGCATTCCCATCATGCTAAAAGCAACGAGATGGGAGCATCCGTGAGCGACAGCGATCTACGCCACGCCCGAAAGCGCGCGCTGTATCCAAAGTTGCCTCCGGGTCCGCACACGATTCCTTGCGAGGAGATCGAAGCGATCCAGCGTGAGCGGCTGCAGGGGGCAGTTATTCATGCGGTCGCAAACGGCGGCTATCAGGCGGCCTCGACCAGGGAGCTGTGCCGACTGGCGGGGGTCTCTAAGCGCACGCTGTATGAGCGCTTTGGCTCAAAGGAGGGCTGTCTGCAGGCAGCCTACGACGCGATCCTGGAAGGAATCGTGATCGCCACAAAAGAGGCGCACGGCAGCCAATGCGAGCCCCGAGCGCGGTTGCGCGCGCTGATTGAGGCCTTCCATATGGAGATCCTGCGAGGGCGGAGCGGTTCGGCGCTGGCCCTTTTGGTTATCGCCGAGGCGGTAGAAGGCGACCTCGGCGGCCCGATGCGCCTAGTCGATCACCTATGCGAGCTGCTGGGTGCATGCTATGAGGAGGGCGACGGGCCCCCGGACTTCGTCATCAAGGGGGCGGCGACGGCGGTCATGACTGTCACGCGCTCCTGGATCTTCCATGGTCATGAGGGCGAGCTTGGGGAGCTCGCCCAGCAGTTGAGCGCTTGGGTGGACCAATATCGCGGACAGGCCACGCAGTTACTGGGAGTAGGGCACTTTGAGTTGTTGACCGAGGCCGCACGGCAACCTCACGGGTTCGGCCGCGGCCGGGAGAAGGCACCCGACACCGCTCAGTCCCTCCAGCAGTCCAGTGAACGGGCACTGAGGCTGATGGCAAACAAGGGAGCCTCCAACCGCGACTGGGCGGTGGGGCTCTGCCTGGCCTACTCGGAGTTGCTCGTGCACGTGCGCAGCGATCCCTGCTCTGCGCGCCTCGTCTTCGTGAACGCCCCCGGCCTGGGCCCCGACGCCGACGGCGTCCGTGAGCAAATGATCCAGGCGGCAGTCGATCTCTACATCAAGCGTGCCCCTGCGACACGGACCCCCTCGCGGGCGGTGGCGCACGCCGTCGTCGGTGCGTCGTGGGGGCTGCTGCACGATCATCTCGAAGGCCGCGACGGTGATCTGCGCACGGCCGTCCTGTGCGAACAGCTCTCCTACTTGGCAATCGCTCCGGTGTTGGGTTGTGAGCATGCAATCGCGAGCATCCTCATGCGCCGCTCAAGCCAGACGGAGCCATCGTTTGCTGACGGCTACAGCATGAGGACGGAGCAGGGGGGCGTGTCGATGCATGGTGATGGGGACCCGGCGCCAGCATGACCCACCCGCCGACAGGGGAGTTCTGCCCGGAGGGATCATGTCATGACGCAGGGTGGGGCCAATACCCCAGGGCAGGGCGCTCGGGAAAGCCCCAAAGCTAGATAAAAACCGCCCTCTTGAACTTCGGCGCGAGAGAATTTATCTTTCAAGCCTTACCGAAGTACGCTCGCGCAAGTCGGGCAAACCCGCGCTAACCGTTCGAGTAAAGGGGAGTAGGTATGAGTGCCTTGCAATCGGGTCCAGTAGCACGAGATAGCCGGAATAGCTCTGGGTCTGCCAGTGGGCGGTGGGCGAGCCGTCTACTGTGTTGTTTGGTTCTCACGACATCTCTACTAGGCTCGCTGTTCGTATTCGCGGGCGGCGAGGCCTTTGCCTCGTGCTCGGGCCTGTGCTCACCGGAACAGGCCGCGACCGGACTTTCCTCGCCACCTTCGTGGGCGGCAGGGCGCCCTGTTCATTTCGAACCGCCAACTTCTGCGGCTTCGGCATACGAGGAAGCGGAAAACCCTTTTGAACCCGAAGGTGAAGGGCCGCTTCTCTTTCATGAAGCGGGAACCGTGCAGCACACTCCTACGGTGCACGTGATCTTCTGGGGCAACCATTTCGAAACGGCCACCGAAGGAAAAGAAGTCCACTCAATGGTCCTGAAACTCTTCGAAGGCCTGGCTAGCTCGCCGTACCAAGGCATTCTCACGCAGTATTTCGATACAACCGGCCGTGTCGGATCTAGCGTGACGGTCAGTTCCTATATAGACAAATCGGTCGAAGCGCCATCTAACCTCAACGGCACCAAGGTTGAAGAAGAGGTTGCGACCGCCATCACCACCAACAAATGGACGATCGAACCGAGCGCTCAGTTCGTGGTGGAGACGGCGCCGGGCTCTACCTACGAATCGGGTTTCCCTGGTGGCTGCGCCTTCCACTCATACACAAGCGCTGGCGCGGTCTATGACTTCGTTCCATACCAGGGAGACAAACAGTTCATCGAAAATGGCTGCGTCGAAACGGGCAATCCAAGCAAAAACCCGATTCGCAAGACGTCTAAGAGCACGTCGCACGAGTATGGCGAGGCCGCGACGGACCCCAAGATCAACGCCTGGAAAGCCGCTAGTGGCGCCGAGATCGCCGATATCTGTCAAGCACAGGAAGACTTGGAACTCCCTGATGGGGCCTGGGTGCAGAACCAGTACGACGACCACCAGAACAAATGCTCACACGAAGACCTAAGCCCTCCACACGTCTACGCAATCTCGGGAGAAGCGAGTAGCGTGACATCCACCAACGCCACGCTCAACGGAACCGTCAACGCGGAGTCCACATCATCTCACTACTACTTCGAACTGGGAACAACAATCTCCTACGGGACGAGAACCACCGAAGTAAGCGCGGGCTCCGGTGTGAGCAATGTCGCAGCCAAACAAGCGGTTTGTGGCCTTGCGGCCAGCACGACCTATCATTTCCGGGTCGCCGCAACTAACAGCACCGGCACGACATTTGGGGAAGACAAAACCTTCACGACCGCGGCTTCCGGCGGCAGTGGCTGCCCATCCGCGACTACGGAAGCAGCGTCAAATATTAAAACGACGGAAGCTACCCTGAACGGGACTGTGAACCCGGACGGCCTGGAAACCAAATACTACTTCGAATACGGTACTTCGGTCTCGTATGGGAAAAACACCTCCGAAGTGAGCGCTGGCTCGGGCACGAGCAACGTCAAAGTGAACCAGACAATCACTGGATTGACAAAAGGAACAGAATACCACTTTCGTCTAATAGCTGTGAACTCGACAGGAACGACCTACGGAGCAGATAAAACACTCAAAACAACCACCATCAATCCGCCTACAGTCACTACAGGCGCGGCCACGGGAATAACGGAAAAAGAAGCGACCCTAAACGGGACCGTAAACCCGGAAGGATCGGAAACCAAATACTATTTTGAATACGGAACCACAGAATCCTTTGGGTCCAAAACGGCTGAAGCGAGTGCTGGTTCCGGTACCACCAACGTCGAAGTGACTAAACTCATTACGGGTCTCACCGCAAGCACGACGTACTACTATCGCATCGTTGCAACGAACGCCGGCGGGACGACATTTGGAGCCAAAAAAACGTTCGCGACGTCAGCCAAGCCGACGGCGGAAACCAAACTAGCGACCAGCGTGGGCGAAACCACGGCGACGCTGAAAGGGACCGTCAACCCAAAGGGCGCTGAAACAAAATACTACTTCGAATACGGGACCACTACTTCATACGGATCGAAAACCGCTGAAGCGAGCGCGGGCTCGGGCACGTCCAACGTGGAAGTAAGCAAAGAAATCACGGGCTTGGCACGAAACACGAAATATGACTTCCGGCTCGTCGCGACGAACCTCAACGGGACCACGGACGGAGCTAACCAGGAATTCACGACCCTCTCCTCCGTGATCACGGGATCAGCAAACGGGATAACCGCGACCGAAGCGGTCGTGCACGGCACAGTCAACCCACATGGCCTAGCGACTACGGACCAGTTTGAATATGGTCTGACCACGTCCTATGGAACCGCCGTTCCCGCTCCAGCTGAAAGCGCCGGTTCCGGCACCACCGTGGTCGCGAAGGGCTACATCCTCACCGGGCTGCTGCCTGGCACGACCTACCACTTCCGGCTGGTAGAGATAAACAGCGAAGGTACGACGGACGGAAAAGACGCCACGTTCACGACATCTGCTCTGACTACGGAATTTGTCAGTGCGTTCGGCTCGGCAGGTACAGGTAACGGCCAGTTCGACGAACCGACTGGGATCGGGGTCAATCCGATCAATGGCGCCGTGGTGGTGTCGGATGAAAAAAACAATCGGGTTCAGGTCTTCAACGAAAAGGGGGAATTCGTTCGGACATTTGGGACCATAGGTACGGGTAACGGCCAGTTCAAAGAACCGCGTGGTGTAGCGGTCGACTCGAAAGGCAACATCTGGGTCACCGATACCGGCAACAACCGCGTTGAGGAGTTCAACGAAAAAGGCGAATACCTAGCCCAGTTCGGCACGACAGGTACGGGCAACGGGCAGTTCACGAGCCCGAAGGGTCTTGCGGTCGACTCCAAAGGCAACATCTGGGTCGCCGACAGTGGCAACAGCCGAATCGAGGAGTTCAACGAAAAACGGGAATACGTGCGGCAATTCGCCGCGGGCACAAATCCGATCGGTGTCGCGACCGAATCCAAAGGCAACGTCTGGAGCGACAACGAAGACGAAACGGGCGCGATCGAAGAGCACAACGAAAAAGGCGAACTCCTGCAGAAATTCGCGACCCGCGGCGAAGGCAACGGGCAGGTCTTGGAGCCGAAGCGCCTTACGGTCGTCGATGGGTCCGTGTGGGTACCCGATGCCGGCAACAACCGCGTCGACGTGTTCAACGAAAAAGGCGAATACGTGACGAAGTTCGGTAGCGCCGGGAGCGAACCCGAAGAGATGAAAGACCCGACGGGGATCGCCGTCGACGTCCACGGCAACGTCTGGGTGGCCGATGACGAAAACAACCGCGTCGACCACTGGCGGATCTCAGTTCTACGGCCCACCTTCTCGAGCACGTTCGGTTCGGCGGGCATCGGCAACGGGCAGTTCGACGAACCGACTGGCATCGGCGTCAATCCGATCAACGGCACCCTGGCCGTGTCCGACGAAAAAAACAACCGCGTAGAGGAGTTCAACGAAAAAGGCGAATTCGTGCGTGCGTTTGGCACCGAAGGCGCGGGTAACGGCCAGTTCAAAGAACCGCGCGGTGTGGCGGTCGACGCCAAAGGCAACATCTGGGTCACCGACACCGGTAACAGCCGGATCGAGGAGTTCAACGAAAAAGGCGAATACCTCGCCCAGTTCGGCACGGCCGGGACCGGCAACGGCCAGTTCAAAGAACCAAAGGGCATCGCAGTGGACTCCAAAGGCAACATCTGGGTCGCCGACAGCGGCAATGCCCGGATCCAGGAGTTCAACGAAAAACGGGAATACGTGAGGCAGTTCGCCGCTGGCACGAACCCGATCGGTGTCGCCGTCGACTCCAAAGGCAACGTCTGGAGCGACAACGAAGACGAAACGGGCGCGATCGAAGAGCACAACGAAAAAGGCGAACTCCTGCAGAAATTCGCGACCCGCGGCGAAGGCAGCGGGCAGGTACGCGAACCGAAGCGCCTCGCGGTTGACTCCGCTGGGGACATCTGGGTCCCCGATGCTGGGAACGACCGAGTCGAGGTCTTCAACGAAAGAGGCGAATTCCTGCGGTCCTTCGGCACCTTCGGAACGGGCAGCGAACAGATGGCGTATCCGACCGGAGTCGCCGTCGATCACGGCGGCCACGTGTGGATCGCCGACGACCAGAACGACCGGGTGGATCAGTGGATCAGGTAAGGACTGCTCGGCGCGGCTACGCGGCGATGGTGGGGAGGCGCGAGCCGCGCCTCCCCACCATGAGTCCTCTCAGATCGACAAGCGCCGCGCGCCTACACGCAAGTGCTCGCTGGCTTGGGCGCCGGAGGCAAGACCGACCCGTAGCGCAACCATTCGCTGCGCCGTGCCGTGCGACAGGCGCGGCTGATTCAGCGCCATCCAGCCGGCACGCGGTGGTAAACTCCCGGAGGCGATGCTGATGCCCAGGTGGCTTTACAGGCACGTAACTGCGCTGCGGCGCGTGTTCGTTGTCGGCGCGGTCGTCTGTGGATCGTGCACGGGCGTCGCGGCGGCTCAGTCAACGCCTCCCTCGATCGCGACCGATGGAGCGCACGCGACAGGCGCTACGACTGCGACTGTTGAAGGGAATGGCGACCCGGAAGGTCAGGACACGACTCTTCACGCGGACTACGCCCTAGCGAGTTCACAGTGGTGCACCAGCGGTGGCGCGGCTAGCACGCCGGCCGAAACCGCGCCGCAGAGCCTTGGCTCCGGACATGTGATGGTCAGCGAAATCCTCGTCAAGCTGGAAGGGCTGACACCGGAGAGCGAATACTGCACCGAGCTGGTCGCGACCAACGCATCCGGAACCACCCGTGGAGGCCAGGTTCGCTTCACAACGCCTGCTCAAACAACTTCGCCTCCGGTGGTTGCGACCGATGGAGCGCACGCGACAGGCGCTACGACTGCGACTGTTGAAGGGAATGGCGACCCGGAAGGTCAGGACACGACTCTTCACGCGGACTACGCCCTAGCGAGTTCACAGTGGTGCACCAGCGGTGGCGCGGCTAGCACGCCGGCCGAAACCGCGCCGCAGAGCCTTGGCTCCGGACATGTGATGGTCAGCGAAATCCTCGTCAAGCTGGAAGGGCTGACACCGGAGAGCGAATACTGCACCGAGCTGGTCGCGACCAACGCCTCCGGCACCGCATACGGAGAGCAGCGCAGGTTCACGACCTCAGCTCAGAGCTCGTCATCGCCGCCGAGCGAAGTCGTTACTGAACCGGCTGAAGCGACTCCGAGTGGGGTCAAGCTGAAGGGCAAGCTGGACCCCAGTGGCCTACCGACGACCTACTACTTCGAATACATCTCGGTCACGTGCGACGAACTACCAGACTGCGTGCAGCGGACCACGACCGCGGGGCCGCTCACCGGCGACACTCAGCAGGAAGTACCTGCCGTGGAAGTGACCAGTCTCACCGCAGGCAACAAGTACTCCTACCGGCTCGTCGCGAGCAACGCGGACGGCACCGTGGACGGAGCATTCGTCACCTTCACGGCCCCACCCAAGTCGGAACCACCTACGCCCCTGGTGACGCCGCCGATCCAAACCTCATCGCCAAGCACGCCGCTAACCCCGACCTCACCCCCGGTCGAGACGATCGCGACCAGACCGCTGACAAACACCCAGGAGTTCGCAAGGGCGTTGAAGCTATGCTCCAAGAAGCCGAAGAAGCAGCGGGCGAGCTGTAGGAGGCAGGCTCACAAACGGTACGGAACGTCGGGCAGGCAAGCGAGCAGGGGTAGAAGAAGTAAGACAGGCTGAGTGGCGAGTCGTCGTGGGCGCGCTACGGGCTCGGCACCGGCCGCATCGGACAGCTAGCCCCTGTACGGTCGCGCCGATCAAAAAGACCGTTCGTGGGCTGCGACGGCCTTGGACATGTCGCCACGCCCTGCCCGTTCTGACCGCGTGCCTCGCGCTCGTCCTGCCGGCGATGGCCACGAGCGCAACCGCGGAACCAGCGCCACGTTCGACGGCCGCGACGGCGCCACGTTCGACGGCCGCGACGGCGCCACGTTCGGCGTCCAGGCCGGCGCCGCACTCTACGGCCACCTCAGCACCCACATCGACGACGACGAAGCATCATTCCGCGACTACGACGACGCCCTATTCCAGCACGGCGACGCCACGTACCACAACGACGGTGCCTCATTCCGTGACTACGGCACCGAAGCCCGGCGGGACGGTAACGGGTGCTCCAATACAGAGCGGGGCGAAAGCCCGTAGTACCTTCCCTTCGGCTGGTAGCTCAAGAGGCTGGCCGACATCCGCAATAGTCACGGTCGCAGCCCTTGGCGCGGTTCTGCTCGGTGGGGCCTTGACAGCGCTGTTAGTGAACCGCCGCCGGCAGGACGAAGGCGTGCGCCCCGAGCCATCCAGCGATTCCGGCTGAACTCATGCCGCGCTCATGCGCCGTCCGGCGACGCCTGGTGACCAGCTCGTAGCCTGACCGTAGGCGCCACGCCGGGTTCGAAAAAACGCGGAGCGTTGGCAACTCGAAGGTCAGACTGCTGCGAGTGCGCCTCGTGCGTGCTCGCGCGTGTTTGCAAACCCATCCGTCGAGTAGCTGCACGGCAAAGAACGCGGCACGGCATTAGCGGATCGCTGGCGCGGCCTATATGCGATCGGCTAGAGCCTCGTAGAGTTCGAGCTCGACACCACTGCACCGGGTGTACACGCCGGCATGTCGGACTGCCAAACATCCTCACGGCTCGCTCGTGATCCGCTCCTGAGCGCCCCCCAAAGCCCAGCCACGCCTCTACCGGTGCTCGGGGGGCACGTTGGGGATGCCCCATCCCCGCGTGGGGTCGAGCTGCCGTGGGAGCGCCTCGTGGAATACGCGACGGGCGAGGGGCGAGCAGAAGTAGTGGTGGCGCAACCCGAACAGCCAATGCCCGGCGAGCCAGGCGAGACAGCCAAGCACGGTTACTAGCACCGCTGAGAGCGAACCGGTCATGGCGGTGCTCAGCAGCCCTACGGTGACCAGCAGGACGCCGCCGACTCTCAACACGACCCCGCCCAACAACCAGACGCCGAGTGCGACGAGCACACCCGTCGCCACCAAGCTGAGCAGCCCGCTCATCACGCGACCTCGCTCTGGACGACCGCAGCGTCGGTGATACAGGTCCAGAGCTTCCTCGCCGGCTGCTTGGTCGTGGGCATGGTGCGCCTTTTCGCGTCTGTTGGTCTGGGGTCGTACACACTTCTAGCTCGATCCTGCGCGAAGTTCAAGTCCTTCTCGCCGAGCTGGCGCATTGCCGTCGTCCCCGGTCGATCGAGAGCGCCCACGCGTGGGCGCACAAACCATCGCGAGCTCCTGGCGAGGTGCGGGAAGCGTTCAGGGCTTTGCTCGCTGGACTTGAGATCCCTTCCGGATCGAGCTAGACGTTCCACGTCCAACGTCCAACGTCGAGCAAAGCGCTCGAATCAAAGGAGATTCGCGATGAGCAACAGCAAGCAGAAAACCGAGAAGTCCGCTTCCGAGCGGGCGGTGCTGAAGGCCCTGACCACCAAACCGGGAGCGACTGCGGCGGAGGTGGCGGTCGCTGCGGGTGTCGGCCGGTCGACCGCTAGTAAGGTCCTCGCGCGACTGGCGAGTTCGGGTGAGGTACGTCGCACCGAGAGCGGCCGCGACGGCGGGCGACGGCTACCTGACCGCTTCTCGTTGGCGTCCACTGTACCGGCGGCGCGGGGTGCGCGGCCGAAGGTGGCTGGCGAGCATCTGAAGCCTGGGCAGCTCGACGGGCTCGTGCTCGCCTACTTGAAGAAGAACGCCAGCAACGGTCCGCACGGGCCGACCGCGGTCGCGCGAACGTTGGAGCGCTCAAACGGCGCAGTCGGGAATTGCCTCGTCCGTCTGATGAAGACCAAGCAGGTGCGCCTGGAGAACGATAAGCCCCGCCGCTACAGCCTCGCGGCCTGACAGACAAACCCGACCAGACAAGTGCCCCCGCACCGTTGGTGGCGGCCGGGGGCGTGGCCCCAGGAGAGCAAGCTCCCGGAAGCGAGGCTCACGCTACCAGCGCCCCCGCTTTCAAAGGCACCTCCCGGAGCCTCCAAACCAAGGAGGAACCGACATGTCGAGCCCCACAACACCGGGCGAGCCGCCCACCGTGAAGCAGCGCGTCGAACGCGCGATCGTCCTGACCGTCCTCAACCATTACGAAACGCACGACGGCGAAGCGTGCCCGCAAGGTGCGCTCAGAGCGAAGCTCAACAGCGACGAGCAGGTCCTCGACACGGCCCTGATCGACGAAGCGCTGGACACACTGGACAGGCAGCGCGTCCTCTCCGTACACGATCACGTGCGCCCGGAACGCGCGCTGCGGCACGTGAGCGACTTGGGACTGATCTCGATATCAGCTCGCGCCCGAGCAACACCGACCTTGGGCGCGCGATCCGCCGCCATCGTCGTCGCGCCCATCTCACGATCGATGACCTCGCGCACGAGGCGAGGATGCACCCGACATACCTCTCTGGCATCGAGCGGGGTATCCGCAACCCGACATTCGAGAAGCTCATCGGGATCTCCCAAGCGCTTCAGATACCGCTGTCGGACATCGTCAAGGACGCCACGACGGAGGCCAACATCGCGGCACGGATGCGCGAGGTCCACGCCGAGCTAGGGGTGGTGTATCGGTGAGCCCGTCACGTCTCAACGGCCGGGCGCTATACGCGCTCTACAGCGCCCGATTCGCTTACCGTCACCCGCTGGCATGGGATCGGCTGCACGCGCACGAGCGGCGCACATGGTCGTCTTTCGCCGCCGACCTGCTCGACGCCGACATGCTCGACCCGCAGGAGATCTCGGATACTCGCCGATGGCTGGACAGTCTCAAGCACGACCCGCCGACGGACATCACTTCGGCGGAGATCGTGCGGTCGATCCAAGAGGGCCACGACGAGCGCGACGCGCAGATTCGGCGCGCGATCGATCGCACACCTGAGGACGAGGCGAAGGACGGTGATGCACTGTCGAGCATGGCTCGGACGCGCATACCTGCGGATGTCGTGCTGTTGCTGCGCGAGGCGCTCTACACTGAGTTTGCCCGCGCGTGCGAGGACGCGCCCGTCACGATGCCCGAGGTATACACGCACTCGGGCTGGGCTGACGTACTCGCACGCATCGACGGCGCGCACAGGGCGTTGGGCGTGATCGGATGGGACACGCTTACGCCGCCGCAGGACGTTGAGGTCACGCTGGACGCGACAATGATCGACGCTCTGGAGGACGAGATTGACATGTGGGAGTGGCTGGCCGAGCAGGACAGACTCGAAACGGCAGAGGGTCGTAGACGTGCTGCCACTAAGGCCACGACGATCAAGCGTTTCCTCGCCAGCATCGCGGGTGCTAAGGGCGAGTGCTGATAACCCGGCCTCGTCCGCCGCTTGGGCGCCCGTGCAGGCCGTGGCCGGAAGCTGCAGTCGCTCCACGGTGAGGATGATCTCTCCCCGATTTCCATGCGGTGGCGTACTCCTTGCATGAGGCGATGGGATCGCGGGCGTGGCCTAACGTTGGCCACTTGCAGACAATGCGATACACTACCTCTGTAGTCACGAGCACAGACACAGGGCTCGCGGGATGAGCGCATACGCATACGACTGTCTTTCACCGAAAGGCGAGCAACACTCATGATCGGGTGTGTTATCTATGCCGCCAAGAGCACCCTCGACGTGCGCGGGTCGATACCGACTCAGATCTCGGATTGTCGTGTCGCGATCGATCGGCTAGGTGGCCGGACGATCCTTGGCGAATACGTCGATGAGGCAGTATCGGGATTCTCGCGTAGTCGTGGGCCTGGCTTGGAGAGCGTGATGGAGCATGCTGCCAGGATCGGCCTGGGCGCTTGGCAAGCCGAGTTGTGGGTGCAGCACAGTGATCGCTTGGCGCGTGGGGATGGAAAGCAAGTGACGGGGCCCCGGTGGTGAGTCCAGGGGTTATGCGTGTTCTGGTTGGTTTTGGTTGTTCTCTGTCTCGATGGTTGCGTATTGGGTGGGGGTGAGTCCGTGTAGTGCTGAGTGTGGTCTGTAGGTGTTGTACTCGTTGCGCCAGTCCTCGATCAGGACCTTTGCCTCGGTGATCGAGCCGAACTCCTCGATGTTCAGGAGCTCGTCTCTGAGCCTGCCGTTGAACGACTCGACAAACGGATTCTCCCACGGCGAGCCTGGCTCGATGTAGCTTGTGGCCATCAGCGCCATCCGGCAGTAGTCCCGTAATGCCCACGCGATGAACTCCGGGCCGTTATCAGAGCGTAGGTAGGTGGGTGCGCCGCGCTCGCTGACGAGCCGGGCGATGACGTCGACGACGTCATCCGCGGTGCAGGATCTGCCGACGCGGATCGCGAGTGCCTCGCGGGTGTACTCATCGACGATGTTGCAGAGCTTGATCCTGCGCCTGTCGGAGGTCTCATCGAACTGGAAGTCGACAGCCCACACCTCGTTCGCGCTCGTGGCCCTGAGGCGTTGTTTCTGCCCACCGGGCAGCCGACGACGCTTGCGGCTCTTGACGGGCCGTATCAGGCCCTCCCGGCGCCAGATGCGTCGTGTTCGCTTGCGGTTCAGGGTCCAGCCTTCCCTGAGCAGGATCTGGTGCGCTGTCTTCCAACCCCACCGGGGATGCTCCCCCGCGATCTCTCGCAACCGGCGAGCAAGCCTCTCGTCCCCCGGGCGGGGAACCGGTGGGGGTTTGCGCTGCGTTGAGCGGTGCTGGCCGGCGAGACGGCACGCACGGCGCTCTGAAACCCCGAAACGCGCCTGCAACCGATGAACGGCGCGGCGTTTGCGTTCCGGGGTCAGAAGTTTCCCGACGCCAACTCCTTGAGCATGTCGATATCCAGCGCCTGCTCAGCGACAAGCTTCTTCAATCGCTGGTTCTCGCCCTCGAGCTGCTTCAAGCGCTTGGCCTCATCGGCCCTCATCCCACCGTACTGGGTCCGCCAACGGTTGAACGTCGACTCCGTGACCTCGAGATGGCGCAACACCTCGGCCAGATCCTGCCCCTCATTCAACAACCGCTCGCCCTCACGGACCTTCCGAACGGCCTGCTCCGGCGTATGCCTACGTCGCTTCATGATCGTGTCCATCCTCTCATCCCATCAAAGGGACATGACGAACACGCACACCACCCGGATCACATCACGGGAACCCCGTCACACCGTCGAGATCGCGCTGTGGGCACTGAAGTCAGACGTAGTGGTTCGCTCTATCGAGGATCCTTATACGTTTCGCGATCTGCTGAACGCGGTCGTTACCGGGCAGCGCAATCACGAGGACTCAAAGCGCAAGGGCTCGGCGGTGTCAGCAGGCCTGCGCAGAGCTGCCCTGGAGGGCCGGTATGTCGGGGATGTAGCGGACGGCTACAAGGTCGAGGCTGAACTCGAGCCTGGGGGCAAGGTGCGAAAGCGACTCGTTATCGACCCCGACCGCCGCGAAGTGATTGAGCTGATTTTCAAGCTAGCACTCAAGAAACATACTCCGGGACAAATCGCTCGAGCACTCACGGCCGTTGGTTGGCACACACGCCCCCCTCGAAGGGATCAGTACGCCAAAGATTTCGACCAAACCCGCGTCCTCCACATGCTCCAGAACCCGCGCTACGCCGGACTGTCCGTCCACAGAGGCAACGTCGTAGGACAGGGACAGTGGCCCTCCTACATCTCTCAGGTCGACTTCGAGACGCTTCAACGCCGCATACACGAAAGAGCGCGCGGCCCAAACCTCAAACCTCGCGAGCAATATCTCCTTGCAGGCCTGGCCATCTGCGACCAATGCTCTCGCACCATGTGCATCGTCAGCGGCAAGCTACGCACTGACGGCACCCGTGACCACCGATACCGTTGCCCGACCCGCAAGCTACACCGCCCCGAGGTATGGATCGACGCGGACGTTGTCGACCACGCATTCGTTACTCACCTCGACACCGTCTTGCAGCAAGCGCGTGATCCGCCGAGCGTGCCGGTCGCTAACTCAAGGCAAGCAAGTCAGCTAATTGTGCGCCACGGTAACCCCGCAACGTATGGCGGCCATGAGACCGTGTCACCACAGCCTCACAAGACGCTGATGCATCGCATCCGCGTAGCACTCATCGCCGATGAAGACGATGTCGCAGAAGAACTACTAGCACAATCACCAAATCCACCCAGAGACCTCGGTCGATCCGAGACATCGGGCAGAATCACACGGGAACGCGCCGCGCCTGTTGTTCCGGTAAGCAGCGCGTTGCTGTTTGAGTTCTACGCGTGGTCCGCAAACGAGCTCGCCGGACGCCCCGAAAACTCCACGATAGAGACGATCCGACTGCGACGACTACTCGCTGGGTGGTTCTCCAATATCAAGATCGGCGTGACAGACGGCGTCATCCGTATCGAATTAACTCTTCGCCGTACGGCAGGGCACAGCAACCCGTCAGCTCACCTTGTGACCATCGATACCGGCGAGTGGAAGGCAGCACTCAGGGCTAGCGGGCGACCCCACCGTCGCAACGACTGGTGGACCGACGCCGAGATTCTCACAGTAGTCAAAGGATGGCACGACGAGCACGGACGCGCGCCATTACAACGCGAGTTTGACTCAACCCCCAATCTACCCGACAGCTCAACCGCCCGGCGGCATTTCGGAAGCTGGCTAGCCACGCTAAGAGCCGCCGGGCTCCAGGAACCCTAGCGCAGCCGGCCAGCTACCGAAGTGGTTACACACGGTTGTTGTGCACGGTCGCATGGGCGTGCCGCGAGTCCACTCGTGTTGGCGTGGTGGTCGTCCGTGTTGTTTGGTCCATCCTGCCAGTGCTCTGATTATTTCATCGTCGCTCCAGCGCTTGACTGGGCGAGGATTGACCAGTCCTGCCAGTTTCAGCGCTCGCGGCCAGCTCGTGAGGTGCCTGCGCACGGTGTTCGAGCTCGGGTGCTCGACGCTGGCGCTCTTCCAGTGCGATGAGCGAGGGGCGCTCCCGTGATGGTCGGCCCAGCGCTGCAGGGCGCCGATGATCTCTGCCTGATTCCAATGCATGTAGGCGTGTTTCGCGCGTAGGGTCACAGGCGCCACGCGGCGCCATTCCCGACGGTTGAATCGCACTTCGTTTCGCTTGATCTTGCCCCCACTCGTATGGTGGTCGGCCTGGATTGTGATCGTCGTGGCATCTTGGGCGAGAATCACTGCCGCAAATAGGTCGTGCAACCCGTGGCGCAGCTCTCCCAGCTCTTTACGCGAAGCCTCACTTGGCGTGCCGGTGTTGATCTTTACCCACGACTCGAGGCGATTTACGAACTCGAGCTCGCGTGAGCGGCGTCCGGATGTTGCAAGACGCCGCACCATCGCCTGATCCGGGCTGATCCGGGCAAGCAACTCTCCAAGCGCTTGATCGATCTCCTCCTCGCCGCCGGTGAGCATCGCAGCGAGTACCTGTTGACGCTCGGCCGATTGTGCCCACGGACCGCCTGGTTCAACCGCCGGCTGCGACTCGGCTGTAATGGACAGGGAGTCGTCACTCAGGAGGACCGTCATTGCTGCGGCGAACATTGCCTCAACCACGTCTGCGTCGATGGGAAGTGCATCACAGCGTCCTTTGTCACGGTCGCGACTATGGCTTGAGCAGGTATAGCGGCGGGCGAGCGTTCCGTCTTTACGTTCTAAGCCCGTGAGGACATGCAGCGGAGATTCACAGAAGCCACAGCGCGCCAGCCTCGCGAGCAGGTAGCACTCGACAGGTCGATATCGGGGCGGCGGTCGGCGCTTGGCGAGTCCGGTTCTGATGCGACGGTGCTGGCGCTCGGTGATGTAGGCCGGCCAGTTCCCGTGACCGATCACCTCGCCCTTGAGCGTCGCGAGCCCCGCATAACGGGGGTTCCGGAGCACGCTGAGGACCGAGTGGCAGGTCCACGAGCGCGGCTGTCTGGATCGGACTAACGATTTGGTAAGCCCACCGGCATCGTTCAATGCGCGGGCAATCTCGCCAGTGCGCTTTCCCCGAAGGGCGAGACGGAAGATCGTCTCGATGATCAAGCGGCGCTTCGGATCTATCTGGAGGCGTCTTTTGATGATCCCGCTCTCGCTGATCTCGATCGCGAACATATAGCCGTCCGGCCTGGTTCCCATGCATTCCCCACGCTCGGCGGCACGACGCATCCCGGCAGCCGTTGCAAGGCCCTTACGCCGGGAATCCTCATGATTTCGCTGACCCGTGACTACGGCATACAAGAGATCTCGAAACGTGTCCGGGTCTTGGATCGTCCGTACTCGAACGTCTCGCTTCAGAGCCCACAGCGCGATCTCGACAGCATGTCGAGCGGAGCGACCATCCCCTCGGGCGAGGCGATCGCTGTGCTGTGCCCAGAGCTCTGTCTCGCGGCCTTCGCCTGCGAGCTCCTCCACGTGGGAGATCGCGTCGACCAGCCCGGGACCTCGACTACCGCTGTACGCGGAGAAGCCCTCGTCGGTGTATTCCCAAACGACCTTCCGACGCGGGTCCGCCACGATTGCCTCGGTGCATTCGCGAATCTGATCAGCGATCGACCCCCGGCGGTCCTCTGTGCTCTTAGCAGCGTAGACGACGCAAGCGATGACGTCGCTCGTCACGCCTGTGGCACCGGGAGGAAGACGAAGTTTAGGCAAGGGAACACCACCGAGCGCACAGTAGAGGAGGACTCGGACAATCAGCTACGAAAGCGGGGAGCGCACCGGGACGAGCATCGGCTCGCTGCTGGCTCGTGCCAGCACTCAGGGCACGCCGAACCTCGGGGACGCAGAGGCGCGTTGGATTTCGTTGGTACTTTTGGGGTGTAGCCTGGATTAAGGGTTTGATGGGTTCTATTGACGTGTCCATATCGCAGGGGTTAGGTCCGCGTGTGCAGCGGGATGGGCCGGCGCGGCGGTTGCGGGCGCCGTGGCGTCGTGGTGCGTGGTCTGCGGGGGAGGTGGCGATCGCGTTGCAGGCTCAGCGTGCTGAGCTACTCGTAGCGGTGCGTACGCGAGGCGATGCTCGTGGTGTGCCTGTCGGCGTGCTTGAGGAGGTCGTGAGCGAGGCGATCTGCATCGTCGTGATGATGCGTCGACCGATCGTGTGCGACGAGCACTTGATGGGCGCGTTCTGGACAGCCGTTCAGCTGCTGCTGGGCCACTATCGTGAGGGTCGTCGTGGTCTGCGGGTCGGACGCCGTACCCGTGTGGGATTTGAGGCGGTTGCGGTTAGCACTGTTGCGGAGAGCCCCGGTCCTGAGGATCTCGTCGAGTTGAAGGACCGTGTCGCGCGAGCGGCTGACTTCGTGGCGCAGCTCAGCGATCTTGAGAGGGATGTGGTCGCGGTCATGGCCGTCCGAGGGGCGGGAGTGAAGCTGACCGCTCGTATGCTCGGGGTGCCCGTCAAGACTGTCAGGGCTGCTGAGCGCTCTGCGCGGAGCAAGCTCGACCGGGTCGCTGTGATCGCTGCGGCGGGTCGCATGTGTGACTACCGGGAAAGCTCCGTGGCGGCCTACGCGACAGGTTCCGCGGAAGATCAGGATGAGCGTTTGGCGCGGGCCCACCTCGCGGCGTGCGCTCCCTGTCGGGGCACGTATACGCAGTTGGTGCGCGAGATGCAAAGCCGCAGGTTTCAAGGTGGTGCTGCCGCTGCGTTTCTCCCGGTGCCACTCGGTCCGCTCGGCCATCACCTCGGACCTCTGGGCCGGATGCTTGGGTTGCTGACAGATCGCAGTCTGCCGGTTGGAGGGCCGGGTGAGCGTGCGGCAGAGGTTCTTGGCGGCGCGGGCGTCGTCAAGGTCGCTGCTGCCGGTGGCGCGGTGGTGATGGCTGGCGCGACCCTCGCGACTGGAATCCATACGCTGGTAATGCCCTCCCCTCCTCAACACGCTCCTCCCAAGCATCACTACGCCCGACGAGCGGCACCGCACGTACCCGCCCTGGATGCGAGCGTGCAGCGCGTTACCGTCGGACGCAGCGAGACGGAAATAGCGCAGCGGCCATCCGTGCCGGCCGCGAAACACGGCCTCAACTTGGCGCACCTTACTCCTCAGCAGCACGCGGAACTCGAGTTCGGCCCGTCGCGCTCGGGGTCGTCTACTCGATCGTCGCGTAACTCCAAGCCGACCGCCTCTGTCGCATCAGTACAAACGAGTTCTTCCAGAGTCGTGGGCTCGGGGAACAGTGAATCCTCCGGTGCAGGTAGCGGATCTGTCGAAAGTCGGCCTAGTTCGGCGGCGCGGGAGTTTGGTCTGCCGTAGCGCACCGAGGAAAGTCGTTGGTACTTTCGGGTGCTTGCATGGATTTACCATGTATGGCGGTAAGTAGTTTTGATGAGCTGAGCGGCGATGTCTTCGAGGACTCGCCCACCATGCACCTTTTTCTCGATGACGCTCTCGTCGATGACTTGTACTACGTCGAGCCGCAACGGATATCGGGGATGGTCGTGGTTCGTATCGAGTCCGGAGATCGACGAGCGTGGTCGTCTGCAGTCGCGGTCGTGCTGGCGAGTGTGTTGCTCGCGTTGGCCGTGTTTGTGGCGCTGAGGCTAAGAAGTTCACACAAGCATAGTGCAGGCCGGCCGGTGTCCCGAGCGGCCATTTCGCGACCATCGCATCGACAAGCCCGCGCTTCTGGGCGACGCGGGTTACAACAGCGGCGAGCACGCCGTCCCACTCGCAGGCGGACCCATCGTCAGCGCGCGGCTGTCGGGGTTACGCGTGTTCCGCGAGGTAAGCCTTCGGTTTTGCCGGTCGCTCCCGCACGTGTAGTCGAGGTACCACCCCATCGGCCTGTCTCCGTGCCGGCTAGGCATGGGGAAGAGTTCGGGTTTGAGAGGTAGCGGGCGTCGTGGTTGCGATCCCGGATGGTCTTCTGCGGCTCTTGACGCGTCGTATGCAGTTGCTCTCGGACCCTGCGCGTATACGGATTTTGATGGTCTTGGAGCGCCAGCACGAGGTGTGCGTGCAGGAACTGGCGGATGTGCTCGGTGCTACGCATCAGAACGTCTCGCATCATCTTGGTGTCATGTATCGCGATGGGGTGCTGTCGCGTCGCCGGGACGGGACGACCGTGTTCTACGCGATTGCTGATTACACGGCGTGCAGGGTGCTTGAGCAGGTCTTGGCTAGCGTAACGGCGCAGGTAGAAGAGCTCGGCGAGCTCGTCAGCGCCACCTGACTCACACCCACTTGCAAAGCTCGCGGCTTGCGTCTCGGACGGGCGTGGGTGCCTAGGCGTGCCGTGGGTGCTTGTCCTCAAATGTGTGTTTGCGTATTTGCGCTTATGCGCAATTGAGTACTTGTAGTGTTTTCACGTCTGGGTGCGTAGGTTCGTCCCATGAGTTCTTTTCACTTTATGTGGTGTAAGCGTTTTGGGTTGATTGTCTCTCTTGCTGCTGTGTGTGGGCTTGCGTTTTTGACGCCTGATGCGTGGGCGGCTGGGAGCAATGTTGGTCAGAATGTTGGGAATCTGTTGAAGGGTTATGCGGCTGATCTTTATGGTGGGATCGTCGCGGCGTTCAGTCTCGTGTTCTTGTGGAACCGTCGCTATGTCGAGCTCGCGACGTTCCTGTTCGCGTCTGTGGTCGTTGCGTGGATGGTGTTCGCACCCAATGAGATCGGCAAGGCCGCGGAAGCAATAGGCAAACAGGTCTTCGGGTGATTCGGGGCGTGTCCGGTGAGTGATTCTCCAGCACCGATCCGCTCCTATCAGCGGATCTTCAAGCCTGACAGGCGGATCTATCAGATAGATGGGCGTCGCCTCCCCGTCCCTGGCGGCGTGCCGTTGAACTGGCTGGGATGGGCCACCGGAGCACTGTTGGGAGTCCTCGTGCTGAGCTCTCGATCATTGCTGTTCACGGCAATGGCCGCGGGTGTCGGCGCGGTCCTTGGTGGCAGCTCGCGTGGTTGGCGGGGTGCCGTTATCGCGGGTGCGCTGGTGGCGTCTGCGGTGAGCGTCGCGGGAGTGTTGCTGGTGTGGATGGACTGGCCGTTGCGGCTGGTCGTCTTGCCGTGTCTGGTGGCGACCGCTGCCGGACAGTTGTCCCCGGACGGTCGCTCGGCTCACCGTTATCTGATCTCCCGTGTTGCGGTGCGTTTGCGTGCTGGGAGACGCTCGCTTGAGCGTTCGATAATGGTCGACGGGCAGGTCGCGGAGTGGGCGCCAAGGGTATGGGTGGCACCCGACCACCACTCCCCGGTGCTTCACCACGGCCGTGTTCACGGTCCGGCACGAATCGTGTTTGGTCGTCCCGTCGTGTTGACCGCGCGTCGCGGACGTCACGTGGCACGCCCAGCGGCAGGACACCGTATGCGCCGACGGGACAGGGTCGCCGAGGTAGTAGAGCTCGGCGCGGGGCAGGTAGTGGAGATCCGTCCGTGATGCGTTTCCCGATCCGCTACGCCCGCGGGAACGTACTGATCGGACCGGGCGGGCAGGCCGCCGCGCTCTACCGGCTTGGGATGGTCTCCTACCCGTTTCTCCCGACTGGCGAGAAGTGGGTGCTACAGCGCCGCCTTGAACGTCTCGCGCAGGTACTCGCTGCCGATTTCAGCGTGTGGAGAATAAACCGCGCCTACCCAGCCGAGCGCTACCTCAACGACACGTCCGGCTTGCTGGACGAGCGCCACCAATCCCCGGAGGAGTGGAGGACGTTTCTCGAGGGGCATCAGGAGCGTTTGCGGGTCCTTGGTTCTCACGTACCGGAGGTGTATCTCGCGGTGTCGTTGGACCGTCGCGTGCCTGCGGGTTTCGGTGGCGGACTGTTGCGCGCGAGTGATCGTATCCGCAGCCGTGTCGAGGACCTTACGCGTCTCGGTAAGCATTCGCCGATACCAGCCAGGGAGTTGCGTGACCTGCAGGGCAGCGAGCAGCGACTGTTTGAGCGCCTGTCAGGAGTCGTGTCGTTGCGACGCGCACGGACAATTGAGCTTCAGTGGCTCTTGCGGCGGTGTGCTGTGCGCGGCGTGAGAGAGCCGGACCTTGACGGGCACTGGCAGCCCAATGCTCTGGCGATCAAGACATCGGATGGCAACGTGTCTTATGAGCCGCTGGGATCGTTGTTGTGGCGGTGTGTGAACTACGCGATCTCAGAGCGCGAGCGCACCCTTACCGTTGATGGGGAGCAGGCCCGTTCGGTGCAGGCGATGTTCGCGCTCGGGGCGTTGGCTGACGCGCCGCAGTTCCCGGGGGCGAGCGCCGAGTTGTTGTTCGCGCCGCTTGAGAGCGTCGGGTTCCCTGTCGATGCGGTTCTGCACTGTCGCTGGCTTGGTAATCGTGACGCGCTGGCACAGATCCGCAAGCGGATAGCGGATGTTGAGAATTCTTACCGTGAGCAGTTGGAGGGCTCGGCGTTTGGGCCGGGTCTGCAGGCCGAGGAGGACCGTGGTCTGGCACGCGAGTACGAGGCCAAGCTACAAGCGGGCGGCCATACCTCGATGCTCACCGGCTGGATTGGTCTCGCGCTCGGTGCGCCGAGTCTTGAGGAACTCGAGCGGCGCGTGGATGTGCTGCGCGAGCACTACGGCGACATTCACCTGCACCGTCCTGCCGGCCTTCAACACCAGCTGTTCTTCGAGCACCTGCCACGTCCTGACGGCGGTCTGTTGCGTGATTATGTTCAGCAGCTGACTGTCGAGCAGTTCGGTGCGATGGTCCCGACCGCAACCCGGACGGTCGGTAGCGCACAAGGCCCCTATCTGGGCTACACCCCTGCGGGGACACCGCGGCCGGTGCGGTATGACCCGACGCAGGCGCCGCGGGAGTCCCGTGCGTCCGCTGTGCTTTTGGTGGGAACGCTCGGGTCTGGCAAGACGGTCGCGGCGCAGGCGATCGCGTATGGGGCTGAGCGTCGCGGATCGCTCGTCGTTGATTTCGATCCGAAGCCCGACCACGGCTGGGAGAACCTTCCCGAGCTCAGGGACAGCCTCGAGGTACTGGAGCTCTCTGGGGATGTTGCTCAGCAGGGCAAGCTCGACCCTCTCGCGATCGGTATCGGTGAGCTGCGCGAGGAGATCGCGTGCTCCTACCTGCTCGAGCTGTTGCGCGACCCGCCACCATCGTGGGAGAACGCGATCAGCCGCGCCGTGAAGAACGCCGTCAGCGAGGGCTCACACAGCCTGCTGCGAGTCATAGAGCTACTCCAAGACAGCGAGCGGGAGCCGGCACGCGACGCTGGAGAGGCACTCGCAGTGATCTGCGACTTCGGTCTCGCGCGCCTCGGGTTCGGCACAGGCAAAAACACGGTCATCGAGACGGCACGGTCGCTGTGCACGATCAGGATGCCGGGCCTCTCGCTGCCAGACCCGCTCGCCGTCCGCGATACCTACACCCGTATCGAGCGTGTCTCGGTCGCCACGCTCACACTCGTCGCGGCTTACGCGTTGCGGCTGATCTCAGGTGACCGCTCGCGGCATAAGATCGTGCTGCTGGACGAGAGCTGGTTTCTGCTCGCCTCGCCTCAGGGCCGCGCGATCATCGACCGTCTCGTGCGCCTCGGCCGCGCGTTCAACGCGACAGTACTGCTCGGCACGCAACGCACCGCTGATCTCGGGCCGCTCGCAGACCTCATCGGTGTCTACTTCGTCTTCGGACAGGACTCTGACGTCGAGGCACGACGAGCGCTGCAACTGATCGGCTTGGATCCTGGCTCTGGCGAGCTGGTGCGGCTGTTGCGCGAGATGCGCAAGGGACGCTGCTTGATGCGCGACCTCGACGGGCGCATCGGCGAAGTACAGGTCGACCTCGCCGACCCGCGCCTACTCGCCGCGCTTGAAACCACTCCCAGCCAACCCCAAGGAAGCGCCACATGAGAACGATCATCCGCAAGCTGCGACGGGTCGTCCGGGGCCGGCGACGAGTCGCTCTCACGCTCCTTTTCGCCTCAACGGTCGCGCTCTTCATGCTCGCCGCTCCAGCTTTCGCCGGGGATGTGTACAGCAACATCGGTCCGGCGCCGCAGCTACCGGCCGGTGTGATGGTTGGTCGCTACCCGCTGGAAAACTATTCCCTGGACCAGTATTTCCCCGCGATCAGCGTGGGTCTGACCAGTGGTGTGGATGTCTCTGGTGTCGCGCCGATGATCGCGTACTTCTTCGCGCAGGTCCTCTGGCTCGTCACGGCGTTCCTCGCGAACTCGGTGATCATGCTGTTCGCGTTTGCGTTCAACCTGGACCTCGTCAACGGTAACGGCGGTCCCGGGTCGGGTGCGCTGACCCCGGTCTCTGACGCGATTCACAACCTTTATACGAGCACGTTCGGTGCGCCGTGGCTGGTCGTCGCGATCGTACTCGCGGGGTGCTGGGCGATGTGGAAGGCGCTCGTGCAACGACGCTACACCGAGACCGCCGGAGCGCTCGCAGTCTCACTCCTCTACTGCGTCATCGCGATCGGGATAGTCACACAACCCGAACGCACGATCGCACCCGCGAGCAAGCTCTCAAACCAACTCTCCACAGCACTCCTATCACTCACCAACGAGGGGAGCATCTCAAACGAACAACAAGCCAAGAGCGCCGCTAGCAACCAGCTTTTCGAACTGCTCGTTCTTGACCCGTGGACCGTCCTTGAGTTCGGCGGAATCGAGCACTGCACCACCACCAGTAACGGAAAGACCCGTTCGGTTGCGGTCCGTCCGCTGAGCGCCGATCCCACCCAGGACAGTCTGCTCGCCGCGCAACTGGAAAGCGGCACAGAAGTGCACGGCGAAGGCAAGACGTGCATCAACGACCGCAACAAGTACGCGCCACATTTCCTTGCCTACCCCTACCAGTCGTCGGGCAGGAACTCGGAGTACAAGGCACTCGAACACGGTACCGACAACGACCTCCCAGACTCAGACCCAGGCAAGAAGAATGGCAACTACCCGCTCGGTCCAGCGGATGAGCCCGCCGCTGAAGCTTCGGGCAAGGGCGGCCAATACCAACGACTGTTGCTCTCGATCGTCATTTTCGCGGGTGAGCTCGGCGCGTTCTGTCTGCTCGGTGCGCTCGCGCTCGGGGTGATCCTCGCGCAGATACTCCTTTTGCTGTTGCTCGCGTTCGCGCCGGTCGCGCTGGTGATCGCCGTCTTCCCCGGACGCGGACACGACTTCTTCCGGGCATGGGTCGGAAAGCTCGCCGGGTACCTCGCACGGAAGGTTATTTACAGCCTGATCCTCGCGGTGATACTCGCCGTCAGCCAAGCATTGGCGGACGCCACGAGCAACCTCGGATGGCTGCTCGCATTCGTGCTCCAGGCCGCGTTCCTGTGGACCGTCTTCTTGCAACGCAACCGTCTCGCGTCTGATCTTCTCGCTGCCACCACCGGCTCACGTGCCGGCACAGATGGGGCGGCCCGCTTGCAGAGCCTCTACTACACCAGCCGTCTCTCACGGCTGCCCGGCCTGCACCGGTCCTCCTCGAGCGTGGCACCCGCGCGGGGGCGCGCCCCAGACCAGGAGGGCGCGCCCCCGTCATCCAACACGACACAGGAGGTAACCGTGAACACTTCACCACCCCCGCGCGGAGTAGACGTGCCCGAACCCGGTGATGACCTCGACGAGCCGATCGCCTCAAGCGAAGGTGGACCGTTCATCCCCCCAAGCGCACTGGTGCCCGATCCCGATGAGGAGCCAGCGTGAGCTGGCGAATAGAACACGCAGACGCGCTCGCTCTCTTGCGCGAGCTGCCGGACCGGTGGGCGCAAACGTGCGTGACATGTCCGCCGCGCGCCGGCGATCCCGAGCGTACGCTCGCGATCCTCACCGAGACGCGGCGCGTGCTTCGCGACGACGGCACCCTCTGGGCCTTTCTAAAACCCGAAACGCTGTTCCTCGTCCCCGGGCTGCACGCCGAAGGCTGGGCGCCCCAACCCTCACCGGAATGGGCAACACGCCGCCCGGCCTTCGAGCATGGTGTGGCCACACGACCGTTCCTGTTCACCAAGCAGGACCGGTACTTCTATGACCCACACAGTCTCGTTGCTCGCTCACCATCACCGAGCCCGTTCTGCGCGAGCCGGCAAGCACGACGCACCCAGACATGTCTCCCCGCGCGAGAACACGAGCGCGGCCTGCGACTGGTCAAGCGATGCATCCTTGCGGGCTCCTCGCTGCTGGCTTGCGGGGAGTGCGGCGCGCCCTACAGACGCCCGCGGCCCGGCGAGAGCGCCTCCGGGATACGTCGCCCAACGTGCCCACATCACAACCCCGCCGGATGCTGCCTTCTACTCGACCCGTTCTATGACCCGGCAGGCATCCCGACCGCCGAGGCAGCGCTCCACACCGGTCGCAGCTTCCTCGGTATCACCGAGCCCCGAGGCGCAGGTGAGAATCAATGAAGACGTGGCTCATATCGCTTCGCGACCGCCCGATCGCCGAATCAGAGCGCAGCGCCGCAATGGCCACCGTCACGGTGCTGCTGATCGTGGCAGCGATCCTGCTCGCGCTTACCCAGCCTGCCGACCGGCCGCGGCTAACATTGCAGGAGCACCCGGCAGCGAGCATCGTTCAGAGCGCTCCGTCCTTGCCCGCGCGAGCACCTGAAGGCGTGACGGCGCCGCTCACGCCGAGGGTTGCGCGGGCAGCGGACCTGTTCCTCGACGGATATCTCGGCTACCTGTACGGGCACACCCGTGCGAGCCGGGTCAAGGGCGATACAACCACGCTCGCTCGTTCCTTGCAGGCCGATTCGCCACGCGTGCCGCCCGTCATGCGAACGCGTGAGGCGCACGTCCTCGCTCTGCATACCGTCCCAGCACCGTTGGGACTGGTGAGGGTGAGCGCTCTCGTCAACGACGGTGGACTCATTGACTACCAGATCGGGCTGCTGCTGCTCGCTCCTCACGATGGCGGGCTGCTCGTCAGCGGACTGGAAGGCAACGGCTGATGCACGCTGGCGCACGATGGTTCGCTCAGGGGAAGTTGTGGCTGTGGTTGCTGGGTGCGCTCGGCGGGTCCGGTCTTGTGCTCGTAGCGATCTTCGGTCTCGCCGTCGCAGTTCTCGGCGCGAGCTTCACAGGCTGTGAGCCCGGCAGCGAACCAGCGCTCGCCTCACCTACGGGACCGGCGCCCTCGGCGTACGCGTTGCAGAACATCCCGCCGGAACGATTGCGGCTCTATGAGCAGGCCGGGACGCGGTTCGATATCGACTGGAGCTTCCTCGCGTCGATCGGTGCGCAGGAGTGCGGCAACGGCGACTGTGCCGGGACCAACTCTTCCGGGTGCGCAGGCCCGATGCAGATCGCCTACGTTCGTGGCAGCGCGTGCAGTCCCGGCAACGGACCGACATTGTGGGAACGCTACGCGGTGAACGCCGACCCCGGCCGGCCGCTATCGATCAACGATCCGGCGGATGCGATCTACACCGCCGCACGACTCCTGCGAGAAGACATGGGCGCCCCGCCCACCGGCGGCAGTTTCGCCGAATACCGTCAGGCGGCGTGCCGCTACTACGGGGCGTGCGCGGACGCGTCGGTCAGCTACGCCGAAGAGGTCATGGCCCGCGCCGTGCAATACGGGTTCACCGGCGCAGGCTCTCCCGGCGCGAGCAGCCCGGGTCTGGCGGAGCCCGTTAACGGGACTACGGGGGAGTGCGGCGCGACCGCTCTCGCTCCCGAAGCGGCCAGTAGCTCGCAGATCGTGCGTGTCGCCGAAAGCCAGCTCGGTCAGGGCGAAAACCCACCCGGCTCTGAATGCACGATCTACGGGCCGTGTGAGGAGTGGTGCTCGCTGTTCGCCTCCTGGGTGTGGCAGCACGCTGGTGTCCCGCTCCCGGGCTCCACGGCGCTGTACGGGTACTCCGGGTCGCTGTACACGTGGGCGAAGGAACACGGTGGCAGAGTGCTCCCACCGAACGCGAGGCCTTCCCCGGGTGACGCCGTGTTCTACGGCACCGGTCCGAGCGAAAGCGCGCACGTCGGGATCGTCGTCCAAGTCCTCCCGGATGGCGAGATCGTCACGGTCGAGGGCAACTACGCCGGGCACGTCACGCGCGTCGGTCCGTTCCCTCCCGGCGATGCGACCAAGGAGGGAGAGGCCGCCCCGATCTATGGGTACGCCCAGCCACCTTCGGCTGGCGCCGTGAAAGCGTAATGGCGGCCAGGCCAACTCGAACACTGCGCGTGGTCGAGGGCTCCTGTGAGGTGCCGGACCGGGTTCCTGTGATGGTTCCTGACCGCGTTCCTGTTGGTCGCTGTGGTGGATCGTGCCGATCGCCGCAGTCCATCAGCGATTTCGTGGGGTTCGCGGACGCCGACATCTATATGTCCGTTGGGGTATCTCTGTGAGGAGATCCACGCCCCAGGAGCGTGCGTCCGTTCTCGCGCTGGCCGGCGTGGTCGTCCTGTTGCTGCTGGTCCGGGCGCTCTCGCCTGTCGACCACTGGTTGATACCTGTTGAGGAACCTGGCCGGCTGGCGAGCGGGCTGCTGCCGGTGATCGTAGCTGTCGCGGTCGTGGGTGGCGTAGCAGTGACGGGCCGTGCGGTTCTCATTAGGCGGGCGTTGCGTTCTCGGGTTCGTGTCGAGCTGTTGCCTTCTGAGGCGTTCGATCCGCAGCTTGAGGGGGTGGTGCGTTTTGCTTCGCAGCTGGCCCGCACCCGACGCATGGTCCTCGGCTGGCTGGACCGCCCGGCGAGCGCTGTGCGGGTCCAGCTCGCAACCGGATCGGACGGGCTCGTGCATTACACGGTCGAGGTTCCCCGCCGTGGCCTGTCAGCGTTGCAGGCGGCGCTCGGTGCCTATGACCAGCTCGAAGTCAGCCCGCCACAGCCGGACTCCCCGACCGCTGAGGGTGAGGGGGCGGTTGTACGTGCGGAGCTGGTGCTCGCCCGGTCCTCGGCGTTGCCGCTCGCAGAAGTCGGCCTTGAGCCTGACCCATTGCAGAGCTTCGCTGCGGCGCTATCTCATATCGAGCGGGCGGGTGGTGAGCGCGTCGTGGTCACTGTCGATCTGGTGCCTGCCGCGCCGTATCAGCGTCGGCGTTTGCGCCGCCGGCTGCTGCGGGAAGCGGAGCGTGGCCAGCCGATGCTCGCGTCACTTCTCGGGGAGGGAACGGGGAGGTCGGGGCGGATGAGTACGGCCGAGAGTGCTGGCCGGCGCTTTGAGGGCAGGGCGCTTGAGCGAAAGCTCGGTGGCGGCGAGCCGCTGTTCGGCCTGCAACTGCTGGTCCGTGTACAGGCCGGCACGCGCCCTCGGGCACAAGAGCAGATGCAGGCGCTGCTCTCGTGCTTCGATGCGTTCGCCGGGGAGAACCACCTGCGTGTCGTCGGGCTCGCGCTGGGAGGGATGGGATTCCTCGGCTCGGACCTACCGTGGCGGCGAGGACACTTCGACAGGCGGATCGCGACGGGACGGTTCGCGCCGCGGCGACGCCGGGTTGTGGGTGCCGGTGAGATCGCGGGGCTGCTGAAGCCCCCGACGGTTCATTGCGCGGCGGAGAACGTCGCGCGTTCGGGCGGCGTGATCCCCTCACCGCCTGTCGGGCTGCCGACGTTCAGCGGCCAGCGCGATCTGATCCCGCTCGGTCGCGTGCAGGATCGTGAGGGCGAGCGGCTGGTCGGGGTGCGTAGCTCGGAGACGTTCTTCTCCTACATGGCGGGCCGCAGCCGCTACGGCAAGACAGAGACCGCGATCGGGCAGTTCGTGCACCTCGCCCGCGCAGGTCACGGTGGCCTGTTCTTGGATCCGCACGCCGACGCGATCAGGGAGATCAAGCGCTATCTCACCGACAAGGGCGTACGGGAGCGCGTGATCGAGATCGACCTCTCTGACCCCGACCGTCTCGCGGGCCAGCCGACTTGGAACCTGTTCTGGCTCGAGCATCGCACACCCGCCCAGGCCGCGGGCAGGGTCGAGGCGTTCGTCGACGCGCTCGCTGCCGCGTTGCGCTGGGATGATCGCAACACCCGCGCGTTGAACATCGCCACGCAAGCCGCGCAAGCGCTGGTCGAGCTCGCGCAGCGCCTGCCCGCGAAGCTCGCACCGACGATCTTTCAAGTCCCGACGCTGCTCTCCAATGAGGAATGGCGGACGGCGGCGCTACCGCACATGTCGAGCGGGACCGCGGGGTTCTTCCGCGACCGCTTCCCGCGCCTGGCACCCGACGCCGCGACCGCGGTGACGAACATCGTCGACCGGCTCCGCGCCGCAAGATCGGTCGCGGCGCTGCTCGGGAACCCTGTCTCGACGTATGACTCGCAAAGGGCGATGCGGGAGGGAATGATCGTGCTCGCCTGCCCCGGTTCGGGCTCGACCCGTGACCGGCTCGTAGCGAACCTGCTTGTCTACGACATGTTGCACGCGTTCAAGCTACGCGCCCGCCTCGCCCCCGAGAAGCGCCGCCCATTCTGGCTGTTCCTGGATGAGCTTCAGACCTATGACGGGCCGAACCTCCCGGTGCTGCTGGAGCAGTCCGCGAAGTACGGCGGCAGGGCGTTCCTGTTCAACCAGAACCCCGAGCGGCTGACCGACCCGACATGGAACGCCGTCACGACCAACCGCTCGCACCTCGCCTCCACGACCGTCAACGCGAAGGCCGCGCAGATGATCACCCGCGAGTGGTCGGGCCAGATCGAGCCCGACGTGCTGACGCGCCTCGAGCGCTTCACCTATCTCACGCAGGTCACGCTCGGCACGCACTCCAGCAAGCCGTTTCTCGTGCATGGTGTTACCGCGCGCGAGCTGCACGCAGAGCACTACACCGAGCAACCCCCAGAACCCGAGCAGAGGACCGATGGTGTCGGGCGTCGTCGTGCGATCGGGGAGGTGCTTAAGCGTGTGGATGGGCATGACGAGCGGATCGCGCGCTGGCTCGACCAGCACAGACCCACGCGCGAGCGACAGTCACACGGAAGGCACACCTCCCCCGGCGGTGGGACGCGCGTGCTGCAAGGAGGCTCGGGTGCGAGTAGGAGGCCGAAGTGAGCGTCCGCGAGGATTTGCAAGCGTTGCCGGCGGTGGCCGGCGAGGTGCTGGAGAGCCTGTATGAGCACCGGCTCCTCTCAAGCCACCAGGTCCACCGGATGCACACGCCCGGCGCGAGCCTGCGCTGGACCCGAGAGATCCTGACGAGCCTCAGACGCCACGACCTCGTGGACTTCCTGCGCGCCGCCGACGGCGGCGGAAGCGTCTACTTCCTCACCGCCAAGGGCACCGACGCGGTCGAGCTGATCCCCGGGCGAGCTCAGTCGCGGTGCAAGCTCATCACCCCCGCGCAGGCCGCGGGACCATTGCGCTCTCATACACTCGCGGTCAACGAGACCGGCATCGCGTTCCTCGCCTCAGCACGCGAGCGCGGCGACGAGTTCGGCACGCTCGCCTGGCGCCACGAGATCGCACACCCCATCGGCCATCGCCGCGGCGAGCTCCTGATCGCCGACGCGCTGCTCACCTATCTGCGCTACGGGCCCGACGACGAGCTCATCTTTCACTACCGGCTACTCGAGCTCGACCGCGCGACGCTACCAACCGACACGCTCGCAGCCAAGCTCGCCCGCTACGCCCGCCTCTACCACTACACACCAACAGGCCAAAAGACACCCGGATGGCAGGCGCGCTACCCCGTATTCCCCGGCGTGATCTGTGTCCTCGCCGGCCGGCCCCAGCGCGTACTCGATCGCCGCGCGCAGACAGTGCTCGCGCTCTGCCGCGAGGACCCAGAGCTGACACGCACCCCGCAGGTCGAGATCTCGATCTGCCTACTGTGCGAGCTCGCCGCCCACGGTCCGTTCGCCGCGATCTGGCAGCGCCCCGGCGACGAACGGCGCGTTTTGGATTGGCTCGGGCGCCCCGCGCGCGATACAAGCCATGACGGTGCCGGGCAGAGGGGTCCAAAGTGAACCCAGACCAGGACGCCCCGCCGGTACGCGCCGTGGTGCGCCTGCATCCGGACACCCTGGAGCGCTTGGCGGCACGCACCGCCGCGCTCATCGCCGAACGGCTTGAGCGCCCACAGCCCGCCCGCCCGCAGCGGCCAGGGTTGCTGACGGCCACCGAGGTTTCTGAGTGGTGGGGCCTTCATCGCAGCTGGGTCTACCAGCACGCACAAGAGCTCGGTGCGATCCCCATCACCACAGGACGCCGTCCCCGGCTGCGCTTCGACCCCGAACAGGTAGCCCGCCGACTCGCTCGACCACCCGCAAGAGGAGCCACGAATAACACGCGACAAGCAAATTCCCATGAAAAGAAGTGAATCCCCCAGTATCCCCCATAAAACGAGCCTTGCCCTTTCACAGAAGTGGAGCTAGGACTTGTCTTGCAACAAAACAAAAGTGCATAGCACTCAAACCCAATCGCAAAGAGGTAAATGCGAAATGAACGCTCCTTTGATCCATGGTGACGAAAGCGTCACGGCAACTGGCTAACTCATCCCGTGCGTAACGCGCTGGAGGTGTCGCCAGCACGTTTCGAGGGAGCCAGACCAAGAAAGGCAAGACAATGGCTCACGAAACACGAACAAGCGAGCAGGGCACCGTCTTCGACGCTGCAACTGTCCGCGACTTCTTGCTGAAGACACTAGGCCAAGATGCCGTGATCGACCAGGTAAACGAGCTGTTCTTCGAGCATGTAGCGAAGTCCCAGTACCACCCCTCAGTGATTGTCGAAAATCTCAAGCCAATGATCGACGAGGTTCTCAACGTCGCGACATTCGAGGACTGGAATTGGGTCGCACGAGCCCTCACGGCGGAGGCGTGCGAAGCACTCGGAGTCGAGCACTCCCTCGACCGCACACCTGGAACGGGTGATCAAAGAAGCACACCAAAAGACACCGACGCACTGCACGTGGATGTCAATCCCCCAACGTTCATCAAGTATGTGAGCCGAGACGACGCGCTCGTGCTCCGGAAAAAGATCGAGGTGTCCAAGGTCCTCGACACGCGCAGGCGTGCCGCGATCATCCTCGCATCCAATGTCGGAGTCACGGCCGCCCAGCTCGCGGCGTTGCACGAGATGAAAGTCTTGGAGGTACGGAAAATCATCGCTGAGTTCAATGAACGCGGCGTAGCGTCCGTAGGCGACTTCCCACAGTAAGTCGGCACTCCGCGAATCGCCCGGGCCGCTTAATTCCACAACGGATCAGGCGGTCCGGGATCGCGGAAGACATCTTCAGAGCAGAACGGACAAAAATTGACACAAAAAACGAACCCAGCGAAAAAGCCCTTCATACCCAGTCATCGAGAAGGCCCGGCGGGCACGTCCGCCAAGCGCGCGCTCGGGGCGAGCGTACGCATCTTGTCTGTCACGAGGACGTCCTCGTTTTCAACAGCGCAACCCAGGAGAAAAATCATGAGCAACCCTTCACGCTCCCCCCGCCGCTGGCGCGTCATACACGGTGACTGCCTGAAGGTGCTCCCAAAACTGGACGCCGCGAGTGTTGACTCGGTGGTCACCGACCCTCCATACGGGATCGGCTTCAACGGTATGAGATGGGACAACGCCAAGAAGCTCAACCCGGCGCGGCCTGCGGGCCAGCACCACTCGCGCACAAGCACGAGTACCGCGTTTCAGAGGTTCTGCGCCGAGTGGGCCAGCGAGTGCCTACAGGCCCTGAAGCCCGGTGCTCACATCGCCGCGTTCGGAGGAACACGAACAGCTCACCTATTGGCGTGCGGCCTGGAAGAAGCGGGGTTCGAAGTCCGCGACACGCTGATGTGGATCCAAGGCCAGGGCTTCCCCTCTTCCCCCGCGCTCACCAAAGGCCGGGGCGTCCGACTGAAGCCAGCGTACGAGCCGATCCTCCTCGCCCGCCGACCCCTCGATGGCACCCTCGATCAGAACCTCGCCCGGTACGGCACCGGAGCTCTGAACATCGACCGCTGCCGCATCCCCGACACCACCCAGCAATGCCCAGCTGAGGAACGGACACACCGACGACCGTATTCGGCGAGCGATCAGGGACGCTGGCCCGCGAACCTGCTCCTCTCCCACAGCCACACATGCACCCGTGATCGGTGTGAGCGCGACTGCCCAATCGAGCTGCTCGGAGAGCGCCACCGCTTCTTCTACGCCGCCAAGCCCCCTCGACGCGAGCGTGAGGCCGGCTGCGAGCAGCTACCAAAGCGCACCGTCCAGACATACAAGATCGGCGCCAAGCAGGAGCAGGAAGCCAGGGCTCGGCCCGTCGCAAACATCCACCCGACTGTCAAGCCGATCGAACTCGTGCGCTGGCTCGTGCAACTCCTCAACCCGCCCGGCGGGCTCGTACTCGACCCGTTCGCCGGCAGCGGCAGCACCGGCGCGGCCACTGTGCTCGAGAGTGGACGCTTCCTCGGGATCGAGCGCGAACGCGACTACGTACCGATCGCGCGAGCGCGAATCCGGCACTGGGCGCGCCAAGGATGCGCAGGCAGCCCGAAGCCAACGGCCGGTCGCTGTCGCGGGAACATTCCATGCAACGACAGTCGCACGGCGCCGCGACGGTAGCGGGTCGTGCCCGAGGAGCCGATTCTGGTGTCGAAGGAGCTCGCCGCGAGACTCCTGTCGATCTCGGTCGACACCTTCGAACGCGCGGTCATGCCCGACATCCGTGTCGTACGGATCGGGCGTCGAGTCCTGTTCGCAGTAGCCGACTTGATGGGCTGGGTCGAGGAGCACTCGGCCGTCCCGCTGGTCTCGGAATTGCCCCAGCATGCCTGCGAAACAGACCGCGTAAAGGCGCGGCTCAGGGGCTCGCTTCCCCCGCGACGTGGAGGTATGGTTGACCGGACAATAAACAGACGGGGCGGCGCGGGATTGAGCCCCGCGCCGCGCCCTTAGCACCTTGGAGGTGACCAAGATGCCCGCTCAGACTATCGAGCGCCCAAAGCGGCGCAACGGACGCGCCGACACCACCAAACAGCCGGAGGTGTCGGCGCAAATCCTGCAGTTCCCCTCGGGTGAGCGCGAGGAGCCCGACCCGGCCACCGCGCTCGCGACAATCGTTCAGTCGCTCACAATGCGCCAGTCCGTCGCGCTCGGACGCGAGATCAGCGCCCTCAGCGCGACGATCGCCAAGGAAGTCGCCGCAGCCCCGACGAGCGCCCCGGAAGGGATACGGCCGCGCCACTCCGAGCGGTGCGCGTCCAAGCGCTCAGGTCGCGCGTGCGACTGCGACCCGGCGTGGGAGGCATGGGTTTGGTCGAGCTACGACAAGAAGAAGATCCGAAAGACCCTGCCGACCCGGCAGGCGGCGATCAAGTGGCGACGTAAGTACCTTGGACTTGCCGAGAGCGGCGGGCTGCGCGCGCCGGTGCGCATCACGCTCGCGGAGGCCGCCTACACATGGCTCGAAAAGGCGCTCGCCGGAGAAATCCTGAACCGCTCCGGCTCCCGCTACAAGCCAAGCGCGCTGCGCACCCTGGAGAGCGACCTCCGGCTGCGGCTCATCCCCGAGGTCGGGGCGCACTTCATGAGCGACATCGAACGCGCCGACCTGCAAGCCCTCGTCACCGCCTGGCAGGCGCAGTACAGCGCGAGCAAGGTCCACGCCTGCGTCAACGCGGCACGAGTGCTCTGGCGCGACCTTGACCTGATCACCGGCAGCAACAACGCGCTACTGATCAACCCCACCAAGGATCTACGGCTGCCAGCGATCCCGCTGACCCGCGACCGGATCGCAACAGCCGACGAAGCGCACCGGCTCATCACAGCGCTGGAGGAGCGCGACCAAGCGCTATGGGCGACCGCGATGTACGCCGGGCTCCGACTCGGCGAGCTGAGAGCCCTCCGCGTCGAAAAGCTCGAGCTCGCCCTCAAGCGGATCAAAGTCCACGCCGGCTGGGACCAATACGAGGGCGAAATCGACACCAAGACCGAAACCGGACGGCGGACCACCGTCGTCATTGAGCTGCTCGAAACGCTCCTCGTCAAGCACCTCGAGCTAACCGGGCGCTCAGGCCAAGACCTCGTGTTCGGCAAGGCAGCCGACCACCCCTTCTGCCCAAGCACCATCCACAAACGAGCACGCCGAATGTGGAAGACAGCGCGCCAGCGCGAGGACGAAGAGGGCGTCATCCCCGAGGGCGAACGCATCCGCCCGATCGGGCTTCACGACTCCCGCCACACCGCCGTCTCGCACATGCTCGACGCCGGCATCACCATCGACAAGGTCAGCAAGTTCATGGGCCACGCGTCGATCACGATCACGATTGACCGCTATGGCCACCTCCTGCCAGGTGGTGAGGCCGAGACAGCCGAAGTTCTCAACGAGTACCACGCCCGCCGTTGCCGCCAACGGGCCGCCACTACCTCATAGGCCCCCTAGTGGTGGCAGCAGCCTCGGCGTCTGGGACTCGAATAAAGGGGTTGCGCCGGTGCCAGACGCTACGTGCGTAGATCCCACGCGATCCGCCGCGCGGACTATGGTTCGAGGCGATCTCGACGACTGTGCCCGTGTCAGCCTCCAACTCCTCAGCCGGCCTAAGCCGGCGAACAGCCGTCCCGAATCGACGGGGGCACACGGTTCGCTTGGCGAGGCGGCCGGATGCACCGGATCCGAGTGATCTTGGCTCGGTGCGCCGGTGGGTCCGGGGGGTCAAGGGGCCAACGGCGGTTGATCTGTTCTCAGGTGCCGGAGGCCTGAGCCTGGGGCTGCAGGACGCAGGGTTCACGGTCATCGCGGCCGCGGACACGGATGCCTGGGCACTTGAGACTCACGTGGCCAATGTTGGCGGTCTGAAGTATGTCGGAGACCTGACCGACCCGTCGGAGTTCCTGGATCATCTAGGTGGGTGGGGCATCGACTGCGTCGATCTGGTCGCAGGCGGGCCGCCCTGCCAACCTTTCTCGCGCGCCGGTCAGTCAAAGCTCCGGGATCTTGTGAGCGCAGGGATTCGAACTCACCAGGATCCGCGCGCAACGCTCTGGCAGAGCTTTATGAGCGTCGTCGAGCACCTGCAACCCAGGGCGGTTCTCGTTGAGAACGTGCCCAACCTCCCAACTTGGGATGACGGGTCAGTCCTGCTGGGGTTCTTCGAGTCCTTTCGAGCGTTGGGCTATGCCGTTGACGCTCGTGTTATCGACTGCTTCCTCTTTGGCGTTCCGCAGCATCGGGCACGCCTCTTCATCGTCGCGACACGCGAAACCGGGGAGTTCGTATGGCCCGAACCACGTGGGGATTTCACTTCGCTCAGGGACGCGATCGGCGATCTTCCGATGGTGCCAGGCGGCCAGCGGGCCGAGGAGCTGCCTTACAGGCCAAGGCGAACCCTGACGCCATTCCAGGAGAGAATGCGTGCGCACACCGATGCGGCGACGAGCCAGGTGATCCATGACCACATCACACGTGCCGTGCGCGCGGATGACCTCGAAGCGTACGAGCTCCTCGGGGAGGGCCAAACCTACGCCGATCTGCCCGACCGCCTACGCCGGTACCGCAGCGACATCTTTACCGACAAGTACAAGCGTCTTGCTTGGGGGGAGCTGAGCCGCACAATCACGGCCCATCTCTCAAAGGATGGCTACTGGTACATCCATCCCGAGCAGCACCGCACCCTTTCCGTCCGCGAGGCGGCGCGTCTGCAGACGTTCCCGGACAACTTTCGGTTCGCTGGTCAGCCCAGCCACAGATACCGCCAGATTGGCAATGCGGTGCCGCCGATGATGGGCGAAACGCTCGGGAAGGCGATCACAGCCGCATTGAGCTCACCGCGACCCTCGTTGCCGCGCCAGCGCTACGAGGGGAGAGACCTGCTGCTCGCCTGGCATGAGAACAACACGAGGCGATTCCCATGGCGCGCCGCAGACCTTGAGCCTTGGCACGTGCTGATGGCGGAGATGTGTCTGCACAGGACCCGCGCCGACCAAGTGGCGCCCGTTTTCGAGGCGCTCCTGAAGCTCGCTCCCACGCCTCAGGAGATGGTCGAGCACGCCGAGGAGGCTCTGGAGGTCATGCGTTCGCTCGGTCTGCGGTGGCGAGCCGAGAACATCGTCAAGGTGGCTCAGGCGCTCGTCGAGGTCTTTGACGGCGTCGTTCCCGAAACGGACTTGGAGCTACGGATGCTCCCCGGCGTCGGCGATTACGTCGCGCAAGCCGTCCTGTGCTTCGGGTTCGGACGTCGCGCGGTGCTGATCGACACCAACACCGTGAGGATCACAAGCCGGCTCTACGGGCGCGATGCCGCGCGCCGCTGGCAGCTTCGCGTTGATCTGCATCGGATGGCCGGCGACAACGGTCCCGACGCCGCGTTCAACTTCGCGTTGTTGGATCTCGGAGCGCTTGTCTGCACAGCGCGGTCACCTCGATGCTCCGAATGCCCACTGAACGAGATCTGCGTTACCGGTGCAGGGGTATCGCCTCCTGCACAACTCGAACTCGGAGGCGATCTTGACGCAGCGTGACCTTGTGATTCCGTCCGCGCGCAGACTGATGCACTCACTCCGCGACATGGGATATGACCTTCCATCGGCGGTCGCGGATCTCGTCGACAACAGCATCGACGCTGGCGGACGACGCATCGAGATCATCCTCGGCACCGACTGGCGCGGCAGCTATCTCCTGCTTGCCGATGATGGGCATGGGATGAGCGAGCGCCAGCTCGACGAGGCCATGCGGTACGGAAGCCGGCGCGCTTATGGCGATCGCGACCTTGGCTACTTCGGGCTGGGCCTGAAGACGGCGTCGCTCAGCCAGTGCCGGCGCCTCACAGTCGCGACACGCTCGACCGCCCGCGGACGCACACGAATCAGACGATGGGATCTGGATAACGTCGCAGATTGGGACGAGTGGCTGCTTGAACGCCCTCGAGCCCTTGACTGTCGTCCGCAGCTCACGGATCCCCTGAGGCAGAGCGTGGGCACGGTCGTGATGTGGGAGAACCTGGACCGCGTGCTCGGACGCCGACGGGTCGATGGTGACGCCGCGCAACGTCGGATACACACCGCCGTCGAGGAACTGCGCCTGCATCTCGGGATGGTGTTTCATCGCTACCTATCGGGCGAGGTGAGGGCCTGTCGTCTTCGGATCTCCCTCAACGGAGAGCAGGTGCCGCCGTGGGACCCGTTCGCGCGAGATGAGCCTCTATCGCAGGAGCTGCCCACACAGCGCTTGGAACTCTCGGACGACGATGGCGCATCGACCGTGCTCGTTAGGCCGCACATACTCCCCAACCAGCACCACTTCTCAAGCCCCGAGGCGCACGCGACAGCATCGGGCCCACACCGCTGGAACCGTCAGCAGGGGCTGTACATCTATCGCCGTGACCGCCTCGTGCAGAGCGGCGGCTGGAGCCGGCTGCGCACCATCGACGAGCACAGCAAGCTCGCGCGGGTCGCAGTGGACATCCCGCCCGGCGCTGATGAGGCATTCCGGATCAATGTCGCCAAGATGACCGTCGGGCTACCGGACAGTCTGCGTCCGCAGCTACGCGTGCTCATCGCCGGGGTCGTCACGAGAGCGCAGGATGTCTACCGTCAGCGCGTGCGGCTCGTCCCTGACGACCCAGCGACCGGCCATCAAGCGGGCGGCGATTCGGGGGGAACGGTGCTTGGTGATAACTGGGCCAACATCGTCGCCGTTCTCGAACGAGAGCTCGGTGAATATCCAGAGCTCCTTGACAAAGTGCTACTTGCGCTGATCAACACTAGAGCGCCAGCGGTCGATCCGGGCGCGCAACCAGCGGCCGAGCGCATCGCTGGCTGACTGCGCTCGAGTCGATGTCCCAACCCCACTGATGGCAGGCCACAGCGACAGCATCGAGGTTGTGCCGTCCGCAAAGCGACTTGTCGGGTCGCTGCGTGACCTCGGCTACAACACGGTCGAGGCCGTCGCGGATCTGGTTGACAACTGCGTCGCCGCCGGCGCGCGGAACGTGGACATCGCCATCGAGTTCGACGGAGGCGATTCGTGGATCCGCATAACCGATGACGGACGCGGCATGGACGGCGGAACCATCACGGAGGCCATGCGCTACGGCACCGTCCGCGAATACGAGAACGAGGACCTGGGCAAGTTCGGGCTCGGGCTCAAGACAGCGTCGATGTCGCAGTGTCGCCGGCTCTCGGTCGCCAGCCGGGTGTCGAAGACGACCGCGCGCATAGAGGCCCGCCAGCTCGACTTGGACTTCGTCGAACAAACCGACTCCTGGCGGGTTCGACGACTCGGCCTCACCGACCGCCCGTCCCCGCTCATCGAGCCGCTGGCGCGACGACCCGGGACCGTGGTGTTGTGGGAGCGACTCGATCGGATCCTCAACTACAGGAACCCCGGCAGCGAATGGGCTCGCGCCAAGCTCCTGGGACTTGGAGAAGACCTCGATAGCCACTTGGGCATGGTCTTCCACCGGTTCCTCAACGGCGAGGTGGCGCGCCGCGCTCGGTTGAAGATCACGATTAACGGGACGCCGGTCGGGCCGTGGGACCCATTTGTGCGCGACGAGGACGACACCCAAGAACTCGACGTGCATGAGTTCGAGATACATACGGCGAGCGGGTCTGGGATCGTCCGCCTCGAGCCCTTCATCCTGCCGCGAGAGGACCGCTTCAGCACGCCCACCGCTCATTTCCGGGCGGGCGGACCCAACAGATGGAACCGTCAGCAGGGGTTCTACATCTATCGAGCGGACCGTCTCATCCAGAGCGGCGGTTGGTCCCGCGTCCGGACACCGGATGAGCACACCAAGCTCGCACGCGTGGGGCTGCTCTTCACCCCCGACCTCGATGCGGCATTCGGAATCAATGTCGCGAAGATGCGCGTGATCCTGCCAACCGACCTCAAGGAGCAGATCAAGCCAACCGTCGATCGCGTCGTCAAGCGCGCAAAAGACACCTATGACGCAAAGCAACCCGGCGTCGCCAAGCCCGGGACGGTCTCAAAGATCCACCCCAGTGAGTCCGACGGCGGCACCCCTAGCGCGGGCACCGCCGCGCCAAACGCCGGCTCCAACCGCACCACTGCAGCGACGGCGTGGACCAGACGCAGGGCTCTGGAGACGGCGGCTCGCTCCATTAAGCAGGAGGATGTTCTCGTGAGCATCATCAAAGCTCTGGCGACAGACGATCCCGAGGTGGCTCGCGACCTTGGCTGGTGAGAGAAGCCCTTCCGACTACCTCAGAGTCGTCCGATCAATGATGGACGCACTGGACGTGCCGTTCGACGAGGCGCTCGCCGACGTCGTCCCCGAGGCGCTTCGCGATGAGGTCAGAGAGCGACACGCGCGAGACGCGGTGCAGATCATCCTCCGTGTGCGCGGAGTATCCGCCGGGGGCCCGAAGGGCTGGTACAGCGACTACGACCCAGCCACCGGCTACTACTGGGTGCGACAGCGCCAGTACCTCCTCGACCACGTCGGGCGCAGCGAGGCGGTGCTCGACGCACTCGACGACGACAGCAACCGAGTCCTGTCATACCTTGAGGATCCCCGCCCCGGCGGGCCCGAGAGCTTCAACACTCGGGGACTGATCATCGGCCACGTCCAGAGCGGCAAGACCGCGAACTTCAGCGCTCTCATCGCGAAGAGCGCGGACCTTGGCTACAAGGTGATCATCATCCTGTCGGGGATGCATAACGCGTTGCGTCAGCAGACCCAGCGCAGACTTGATCGAGAAGCTCGGCCTCGTGCCGGGGGTCGGGGTGGGGCTGCCCGAGCACGGACGCAGATGGCTGAGCCAGACAACCGCCGATCTAAACGGGGACTTCGACCCCGGCACATCCGACCCCAACGTCCTGCAGGGCAACGAGCAGGTGATCTTCGTCGTCAAGAAGTTCGGACGCGTGCTCGACCGACTGATCTCCTTCATCGAGAAGGCGAACCCGCCAGCAAGCCTGCCCGTGCTGATCATCGACGACGAGGCTGACCAAGCGTCCGTCAACACCGGGGGCAACCGCGCAGCCGGGAGCGGTACGGCAGACAACGAAGACGACGAACTCGACCTGGACGGCATATTCGACGAGACGGATCCCGATATCGATCTCGCTGAGGAGACCGACCCTTCGAAGATCAACGCAAAGATCCGTCGGATCATCTCCTTGTTCCAGAGGGTCTCCTACGTCGCCTACACCGCGACCCCATTCGCGAACATCCTCATCGACCACCGAGCCGAGGACCGCGAGGTCTACGAAGACCTCTTTCCCAAGGACTTCATTCTCACCCTCCCCACCAAGCCCGGATACGTCGGGACCGAACGGCTCTTCGGGCGTGACGCGCTCGACGGAACCCCCGAGGGACACGTGGAGGGACTCGACGTCATCAGATTCATCCCCAATCCCGAGATCGCCGACGTGATCCCCGTGGGTGTGCGCGTCGACGAGTTCACGCCATCGATCCCGCCCTCCCTCAGGACAGCTCTACTGGACTGGGTGCTCGCAACCGGAGGCCTGCTCTCGCGAGCGGACGGGGACGATCATCCATCCTCGATGCTGATCCACACCCACCAGCGAACGGCCGTTCAGAACCTGCTGGGACCACAGGTGAACGACGAGGTGCAGCGGATGAGACGCGAGTGGCGATACGGCGGCGGGAACATTCGCGAGGAGATGGCCAGCAGATGGGAGAGCGAGTTCCGACCCGGCACGGTCCGGATCCATCCAGACAACGACACGCCGTTCGACGGCATCGTGCCCCACATAGACCGCCTGTTCAAGGACCCGATACCGGTCTTGGTGCTCAACTCATCCACGCTGGACGTCCTCGACTACGAGGTCGAACCCAACCTGAAGGCCGTGATGATCGGCGGGAACCGCCTCTCGCGAGGTATGACACTCGAGGGCCTCTTGGTCTCGTACTACGTCCGCAAAACGCCCTACTACGACACCCTCCTTCAGATGGCCCGGTGGTTCGGATACCGAGAGTGGTACGTCGACCTGACTCGTCTGTGGACCACGCAGCTGCTCGCAAGCTGGTTCCGCGACCTGTCCCTCCGAGAGGAGGAGCTCAGGCAACAGGTGGCCGCTGCGGAGAAGGCGATGCTCAGCCCGACCGCCGTCGGGTACAAGATCCGGAGTCACCCGGCGATGATGGTCACCGCGCAGAACAAGATGGGCATCGGCCGGGTCCAGAGACTCTCCTACGCGGGGCGCATGATCCAGACCACACGCTTCCTACTCGACGACATCGAGTGGCTCACGGGGAACATCGAAGCCGTCCGGCGCCTTCTGAGCGGGCTCGGTGCGCCGGGCGAAGACGCCAGCGGAGTACCACTCTGGACCGACGTGCCATGGGAGCTGATCGCCGACCTGCTCTCGAGCTACCGGACTGCACAGGACAGGACGTCCTTCGACGCCGACTCAGTTCACCGCTACATACGCACCCAGGCCATCGACCACGCCGAGCTGCTCACCTGGCAGGTGGCGATCAGCACAACACAAAAACCGGCACCCCAGCTACGCCCAGTCGATCTACACGTTGACGAGCACGGCCCGTTCAACGCCATCTCGCGAAGCCGCCTGCGGAAGGACCCCACCTCGATCGGGGCGTTGACCGAGCCCGCGAAGAAGGACGGTCCCGTGAGGCGGGGCGATGACGAGATTGGACTGACGGATGCCCAGATTATGACGGCCCGGCAGGAACTCGCCGAGGAGGGGTTCGATTCGATTCGCGACGCGCTGCTCGCGCAGCGCTCTACCTCTCAGGGCCTACTCGTGATCTACCCCATAAGCCGCGACTCCGACAAACGCGCGAATTCCACCGAGCGCATAAAACTCTTCGATGACCCGGACCAAGCCCAGGACGTCATTGGTCTTGCGATCGGGTTTCCCCCGTCGGAAAGCGACGCCAGCGTCGAATACCTCGCCGGATCGGTTGCCCAGGAATGACCTCGGCCGCTGACCTCGAGGTGGCTTGGAGCGAGATCAGCACGCCCACGACGGTCGGTGTGTTCGCTGGCAGGCTCGCACCGGACCTAGACGTGACTCTTGGAGTCAACCTCGCGCTCGATCATACCGGCCTCCGGCACCTCCTGATTCCCATCGACGCCGACGCCGAACCGCCACCCAAACCCGCAGCGCAGGGACTCGAGGTGACCATCGAGGAGCTCAAGGTGGGGTCCGCGCCGGCCCGCCACTTCGTGGACGTCGCGTGCGGCGACGAGTCGATGCACCACAACTTCGCGGTGGTGAGCACCGAGATCGTCACGGCGCTTGCCGAGTCCCACGGCGACCCGCTCGCAGGCATCAAGCAGATCCTTGCTCGCTGGCGGTGGTTCTGGTCGGCACCGCCCTCCGGACTGTCCGACGAAGCGATGGTCGGGCTCTTTGGAGAGCTATGGTTTCTTGAGTACTGGCTCGGAGGGCCCAGCGAGGGCGGCCTTCACGCGTGGGCCGGCCCACGCGGAGATCGCCACGACTTCAAGTGGCCAAACGCATCCGTGGAGGTGAAGGCGACACGCGTCAGAAGCGACGGTGCAGCGCAGCACCGGATTTCCACACTCGACCAGCTCGACGATCCAGAGCAGGGAGCCCTATTCCTCTTCAGCCTCAGGGTTCGCCCCGACACGATCGCCGGCCACAGCCTCGTCGCAAGCGTTGACCGCATCCGGACAAGCGTCGAGGGTCGCCCCGACCTGCTCGTCCTCTTCGACGAGCTGCTCGGCCGGGCCGGCTACAGCCCTGCCCATCGCGACAAGTACGAGACGACCTTTCGTGTGGTCGCTGAAGGGCTCTACCGCGTCGGCGAGGGCTTCCCCCGGTTGACCGCGTCGTCGTTTGTCGATGGCGTGCCAAGCGGCATCGACAAGATTCAGTACAGCCTCAACCTCGCGGCGTGCCATCCATGGTTGGAGGCCAAGGCGGCGTCGGACGCACCTGCGCAAGAACTCCGGCACAGCCTTGCTCCGACACCGACGTAGCACCTTCCACGGGCGGGACGCACACCGCTACAGGATCTCCCGAGACACATGTCCGGGATCTCCTGAGACACAACAAAAGCGGAGGGGGAGGGATTCGAACCCTCGTCGGAGGGGTCTCCCCCGAAACAGTTTTCAAGACTGCCGCATTCAACCGCTCTGCCACCCCTCCGGGTACAGGCGAAGCTCCAAGGTTAGGCCATCAGACACTCGGCAGCACAGACCCAACCCTCAACCTAGTTTTCGCGGGGACTGGCGCGAGTTGTGGCGCGAGCAGTCGATTTTCCGCATTGCAGAGCCAAAATCTCCCGGTCTTGAAAACCGGCAGACGGGCAACCCCCGTCTCGGGAGTTCGAATCTCCCCCCTTCCGTTTTGATCAGCCTCGCTGAGCCCGAGTGCGCACGAGGACCAGGCCCGCGGTTATCGCCAGCAGCGCGCCGGTCAACACCGCAGCCGGCAGCCGCTGCTCGCGCTCCCCGAGCACCGCGCCCTCCGTTCCGGCGGACAGCACCGATGCCTTCGCCGCGGCGGAGAGCACCGATCCGAGCGACACGGCCGAGCCGACCGAGAAGGCCGATCCAACCGAGCCGACCGATCCGATCGACAGCGCCGAGCCGACGGAGCCGACCGATAGGAACGAGCCCACACAGCCCACCGATAAGAACGAGCCTTCAGACCAGAGCGACAGCCCTTCCATAGGTGAATCGTAGACGAGCGCCTTGCTACGGCTCGAGATGGCCGGTGACCGTCGGCGCTGTGGCGCCGATCAATCGAAGTGCCGCCGCATGCGCGTCTTCGTCACAGCCCCGGCACGATGCGGGCGGCGAGCAGCGCGATGTCGTCGCGCAGCTTGCCCTCGGCGCGTTCGAGCGCGGCGCGCTCGAGGTGCTCGAGCAGGTCGGCGAGCCCCAGCTCGGGCGAGCGGCGGCAGAGCTCCACGACTCCCTCCTCGCCGAGCGGACCCACCGACCTGCCCGCCTCCGAGACGCCGTCGGTGTAGAGCAGCAAGGTCTGGCCGGCCTGCAGCACCGCCTCGCTCTCGGCGATCTCGATCGGGTCGAGCACGCCCAGCAAGGTGCCGGGCCGGCCGACCGGCCGCGCCTGCCCGTCGCGATCGAGGAGGAGCGGCGGATGGTGCCCGGCGAGGGCGACCGTGAGTTGCATGCCCCCCTCGGGGCGGGGCGCCATCAGGACCAGGCAGACGGTGCACAGATCGGCGCCCGGGGGCTGGCGGCGCAGCGCCTGGTGAAGTGTGCCGAGCATGTCGGTGAGCGACTGCCCGCTGATCGCGCCGGCCCGCAGCGTATGGCGCGCGAGCGCCGTCACCCCGGCGGCGCGTGGGCCCTTGCCGCAGACGTCGCCGATCACGAGGATCCAGCGATCGGCGTCGTAGCGGAACACGTCGTAGAAATCTCCGCCCACCTCGTTCAGCTCACCCGCCGGGGAGTACAGCGCCTGCAGCTCGACCCCGCCTATCTCCGGCAGGGACTCCGGCAGCAACGCCCGTTGCAGCGTGTGTGCGATACGGGTGCGCTCGGTGTAGAGACGGGCGTTTTCGACGGCGGTGCCGGCGCGCCGGCCGAGCCGCTCGAGCACCCCGAGATCGGCGTCGGTGAGGCGGCGGCCGCCACTGGAGGAGACCAGCGTGATCGCTCCGATCGGCCCGGTCGCGCCGCCCATCGGCACGATGATCACCGCGGTCGCGTCGAGCGCGCTCAGCAGCTCGAGATGCTCCTCGTCGCGCGCGTAGGAAGCGAGCGCGTCCGGCCGGACGTCGGTGACGATCAGCGCCCGCCCGCTGCGGATCACCTCGGGCACGCCCGTCGGCTCCTCCGGCGCCGGCTGGTAGATGCGGTGCAGGCGCTCGGCCAGCGCGATCTTCTCCGGGTCGGCGTGATGGACCGCGACCCGCTCGATCCGGCCCTGCTCGTCGAGCAGGTCGACCGCGCACCACGCGGCGATCTGTGGGACCGCCAGTCGCGCAACGCGCCGCAGCGTCTGCGTGTAGTCCATCGAGGAGGCCAGCACGCGGCTGGCCTCGGACATGAAGCTTTCCGCCCGCTCGACGCGCTTGACCTCGGTGATGTTCTCAAAGACGTTCACCGCGTACAGCACCCGGCCGGTGTCGGGGTCTGAGATCGGCGAGGAGCGGACGATCAGCCAGCGCTCCTCTCCCGTCGCGCGCACGATGTTCCTCACCAGCAGCGGCTGCGCGGGCTCGCCCGCGAACAGCCGCCTGCCGGGCATCCGCTCCAGGTCGAGCTCGTGCCCCTGCTCGTCCAGCACCAGGAAGCGCTCCATGATCGTCCCGGGTGGAGCGGCCGTCAGCTCGCCGGGGTCGTCCACTCCGAGCAGCTGCGCCGCTGCCTGGTTGGCGAAGACGGTCTGCCCGTGCTCGTCCACCACGGTGATCGCCTCGGCGAGGTTGACGAGGATCGTCTCCAGGCGCTGCTCGACGCGGCGCAGGTCGGAGAACAAACGGGCGTTGTCGATCGCCAGGGCCGCGCGTCGCGCGAGCTCGCACACGAGCTCGAGGTCCTCCTCGCCATATGACTGGCCGTCGCCGAGCCGCAGCACCGACAGTGCGCCGAGCGTGCGCTCGCGTGCGCTCAGCGGCGCGACCACGGCGGAGCGGTAGCCGTGATCGATCATGAACCGTGCGTGCTCGGAGCCCTGCGCGAACGAGGTCAACAGCATGTTCGTCATCTCCTCCAGCAGCACCGGCTCGCCGCTGCGCAGGACCTGCGCAACGGGATGCTCACCGGCCGGGTCGAGCGGGTAGCGCTCGCGCAGGGTCTCGAGCTCGCGAGCGATCTCCTCATCCGCGGACGCGACGGCGACGTCTTTGATCGAGCCGTCCTCGTCGAGCAGGTCGATCACGCACAGGTCGGCCAACCGCGGGATCGTGAGCCGTGCGACCTGGCCCATCGTCGTTGCGGGATCGAGCGAGCTCGCCAACACCGCGCCGGCCTCGACCAGCAGGTGCATCGCGGCATAGCTCGCGGGCTGCGGCGCGGTGCCGACGGCCGTGGTGATAGGTTCCGCCTTGGGCTCTGGCATGGGCACTGGTCTAACCTCGCTGCGAAACATCCCGGACATCGTCGCTCACCGCCGGGCCCGTGGTGGGATTATCGCAGCAACAGGTGCCTACATCGAGGCTTCGGAACCGTTCTGCTCGCCGTCCGTCCCGCCCAATCTGGACGCCAGCACGAAGGACTCGACGGCGAAATCTGGATCGATGTGGTTGTCGCTGAGGAACGCGACAACCTCGCGGCCGGAGGTCGCCTCGACGAGCGCGACCAGGTCCGAGCCCATGGCGTTCTGGTAGGCCTTGCGGTTGGCGAGCACGAGATCGGTCTGGCCGTTGCGCACGAGGCTGCGCTCGCCCTTGGTCAGGGTGTCCTGCAGCACCGTCGTGATCAGGTTCTCATCGACGTAGGTACGCGCCTGCGTCGGCCCGCGGCCGGTGTACTCGCTCAGCAGCCGCACGACGCCGTTGGAGATCGCAGAGGACACGGAGCCGGCGGTGGGAGCATCGGGGGAGGGGTTGGACAAGCCAACTCTCCTTCTCGCCTCCCTCCTGAAAGCGGATCGCGCGAAGGGCAGGAAGGAGACGGATCAAATCCGCGCGCGCAATCCGCGGTTTCGCCTCGTACCCGTCCTCACGGTCCGATGCGAACACACGTGAGCACAGTCTACCGCCTGCTGCGACTCTGCCCTGACACATATTGGTCGCATGTACTAGCATTTGGAGACCGTCTGAGCGGCTTGGAGGCTCCGAGGCGGGCAACATGCGGTGGGAGGCACTGGCAGCCGATGGGGGAGGCCGGGGGCAGACCGTCGCACACACCGACAACACGTGTGCGGAGGACTACTTGACATGGCCTACCTGGACTGTCGCAGCAGCGAATCGACGACCGCGCGAGACGGAATCGCCGACGCTTTGCGCGAGCGCGGCTTTCGACCATGAGACAAGTCATGGGCCCCGAGGACTTCAGCATCCACGAGGATGCCCAAGGCGATCACTGCACGCTGATCCTGGCCGGCGAGCTCGATCTCGCCTCGGCCCCGGCACTCGAAGCGGCGGCCGCGCGGCTGTGCGCGGACGGCGCGACCGAGATCGTGTTCGATCTGAGCGACCTTTCCTTCATCGACTCGACCGGCCTGCGAACGATCTTGAGCAGCATCAGCCTGTGCGAGGAACACCTCTGCGACTTCTGGCTGATCCCGGGGCAGCGGGCCATCCAGCGCCTGTTCGAGCTCGCCGGGCTGCTCGGGCGGCTGCCCTTCCGCGAGCCCGAGCGGCGAACCGAGCCCGAGCGGCGAACGCCCGAGACAAGCGCCTGAAGGTCGCCGCTCGTGTCGATCGGCCGCCCCACCGCGGCCGGCCGATCGACGCACAGCGGCCGGCGCCCTACCAGCGGCCGTACCACCGGCGCCTGCCGCCGCCCTCGACGCCGCCGATGAAGAAGCCGATCAGCCACAGGAGGACTGCGAACACGAGCACGTACCAGAGCACGTGCGCGGCAAAGCCCAAGCCTCCAAGGATCGCCAAGAGAAGTACAAGCACTACCAGAGCCACCATGTCGATACTCCTGTCCTCGATTTCGACGCGGTTAGCGCCACGTCGAAAGGGTTACCCCGGCCAGGGATCGGCTAATCATGAAAGGGCTCTCACCGTCGATGGGGATTGCTGAATGAAGCGCATATCGTCGTAGGACCGAACGCGCGGTTTCTACTCAAGCCATTGACCGCACACACGGCACGGTCTGTTTTTCACTTCTGCTCGGCCTCGTTGTTTCCATCCGTCCGACTCGGGTAGAGGCCAAGGCAAACCGCATATCTCAAAAAAGGAGGGTCACGATGGCCGAGTTGAGTGGCAAGCGGATCGCGTTCCTGGTGGCGCAAGAGGGCATTGAGGAAGTGGAGCTGACGAAGCCGTGGGAGGCAGTGAAGCGAGCGGGAGGCACGCCCGAGCTGATCGCCCCCGAAAACGGCAAGGTCCAGGCGATGAACCATCTGGACAAGGGCTCGACGTTCGACGTCGACAAGACGCTGTCGGACGCGCGCGCGAAGGACTACGACGGTGTCGTGCTGCCGGGCGGCGTGGCCAACCCCGACCAGCTGCGCACCGAGGAGCGCGCGATCGGCTTCCTGCAAGATCTCTTCGGCGAAGGCAAGCCCGCCGGTGTCATCTGTCACGGGCCGTGGACGCTGGTCGAGGCCGACCTGGTGCGCGATCGCAAGATCACCTCCTGGCCGTCGCTGCAGACCGACATCCGCAACGCGGGCGGCGAGTGGGTCGACGAGGAAGTGGTCGTCGACCAGGGCCTGGTCTCCAGCCGCAACCCCGACGACCTGCCGGCGTTCTGCGCGAAGATCGTCGAGGAGTTCGCCGAGGGCCCCCATCAGGTGGCGGACGCCGGGGCGACGGTGGGCGCGAGCTAGTCCTGAGCTGTGCCGGCGCCGGGCTCTCAGGCCGGCGCCGGCGTCCCAGGGGCGCTCCTCGCCGGGGCGTCCTCGACGGTGAGCGGCTGGGCGATCGACTCGAGGCTCCGCCGCTCGGCCTTGACGCCGAAGAAGACCTCGGCGACTCCTCCCACGATCATCGCGACAGCGCCGATCATGAAACCGACGAACACTTGGCTGGTCTTGCCGCTTTCGATCAGGTGCGCGAACAGCAGCGGTCCGACGATCCCGCCGGTGGCGGTGCCGACCGCGTAGAAGACGGCGATGCACAGGGCGCGCGTCTCCAGGGGGAAGACCTCCGAGACGGTCAGGTAGGCCGCGCTCACGCCGGCGGATGCGAAGAAGAAGATCACCATCAAGGCCGCGATGAAGCCGGCGGCGGAGAAGGCGCCGCTCTTGAACAGGAAGGCCGTCACGGCGAGCAGACCGCCGGACAGGATGTAGGAGCCCGCGATCATCGGCTTGCGCCCGACCGTGTCGAACAGGCGGGCGAGCGTCAGCGGCCCGAGCAGGTTGCCGACGGCGAAGATCGCGATGTAATAGGGGACGTTGCCGGTCGAGATCTTGAAGAACGTCTCCAACATGTATCCGAGGCTGAACAGCAGCGCGTTGTAGAGGAACGCCTGGCCGACGAACAGCGCCAGCCCGAGGATCGTTCGTCGCGGGTAGAGGGTGAGCACCGAGCGCACGATCAACGGCAGTGGGATCGTCTTGCGCTGGCGCACGGTGATGCTCTCCGCGGGCTCGGCGAGCTCTTCGCCGGTCTGCTCGCGCACATCGGCTTCGATCTCTTTGACGATCTTCTCGGCCTCCTCCTCGCGTCCGTGGATGAACAGCCAGCGGGGGCTCTCCGGCACGTTGCGCCGGATCAGCAGCACGCCCAGGCCGAGGACGGCGCCGAGCGCGAAGCACAGTCGCCAGCCGAGGTCGACGGGGAAGATGTTCGTGTTCAGCGCGAGCACCGCCAGCAGCGAGCCGCCGATCGCCCCGCCCCAGTAGCTGCCGTTGATCGAAATGTCGGCGTGCCCGCGGTGCTTGGCTGGGATCAGCTCGTCGATCGCGGAGTTGATCGCGCTGTACTCGCCACCGATGCCCATGCCGGTGAGAAAGCGGAACGCGTAGAACCACAGCGGCGAGAACGAGACCGCCGTCAGGATCGTCGCGAGCAGGTACAGACCGAGCGTGAGCATGAACAGGCGCTTGCGGCCGAAGCGGTCGGTCAGCTGGCCGAAGATCAGCGCGCCCACGCACGCTCCGGTCACATACAACGAGGCCGCGAGCCCCGACACGTCGCCGGCCGTGATTCCCACCCCCGATCCCTTTTCGCCCAGCCGCCCGGCGATCGAGCCCACGATCGTCACCTCGAGCCCGTCGAGGATCCAGACAGTGCCGAGCCCGACGATCACGCGCCAGTGAAAGCGCGACCACGGCAGACGGTCCAAGCGCGCGGGGATGTCGGTCTCGATCGTGCCGGTCTGCACACCGTCCCCGCTCACATCCGCGCCCGCTGCGCCCGCCCCGCTCATGCTCGCGCTCGCCATTGTCTCCTACTCCTTGTCGGGGGAGCACCGCGACGATGCACCCTTCCTCACCTCACGTCTGTCTCGCTGATTACCCCGATTCGCTTGCCGTCAACCAGTCACAAAGGTGTTTCAGAACTTTGAGGAAGGGGCATACCCGTAGCTGACTGACATGGACGTCCCTCCTCCCCCCGGGCGGTGGCCGTTCTCCCCCGACGGCCACCGCCCCATCGGGCGGCTTCTGTCAGGGTTTGACGTGCGGCCCTCGATCCGATTGGCTATCCGGACCATGCCCCGATCACTGTGGAACGGCACGATCTCCTTCGCGAACGTACGCGTGCCGGTGAAGCTGTACTCGGCGACCGAGTCCCAGGCGATCCGCTTCCGCGAGCGGCGCCTGAGCGACGGCTCGGCGATCGAGCACCGGCGGGTGTGCGTGAAGGAGGATCGCGCGGTCCCCTACGGCGAGATCGTCAAAGGCTTCGAAGTCGGCACGGGCTCTTTTGTAACGCTCTCCAAGGAGGAGATCGCCGCGGCCGACGGGCCGGCCGCGCGGACGGTCGAGATCGAGCATTTCGTCGGTCGCGAGGAGATCGACCCGGTGTACTACGAGCGCGCCTACCATCTCGGGCCGGGCCAGCTCGGCGACGAGCCCTACCGACTGCTGCACGCGGCGATGAAGCGCTCAGAGCGCGTGGGCATCGGGCGGTTCGTGTTCCACAACAAGGCACACCTCGTGGCCGTGCGCGCGCTGGACGACGTGCTCGCGCTGCACACGATGCGCTTCGCCGACGAGCTCGTCGACCCGCGCGAGCTCGATCTGAAGCCCCCCCAGCGCAAGCCGGGCAAGCGCGAGGTGGCCGCCGCGCGGGTGCTCGTCGAGCAGCTCGGCGCGCGCTTTCAGCCGCACCGCTACCACGACACCTATCGCAAGTCGGTACTCGAGCTGATCGAGCGCAAGGCGCGCGGCGAGACGATCGCCCCGGCGCAGGCGGAGCCCGTCACGGCGGAGGACGACCTGCTCGCGGCGTTGCAGGCAAGTCTCGACCAACACGGCGCGCGCTCGCGCAGCGGCGGCGCGCGGTCGAAGCGAGGGAGTGGCACGAAATCAGGCGGCCCCACGAAGACGGCCCCCGGCGCCGGCGCAGGGCGCGCGTCGAGCGCTCGCGCGAAGGCGAGCGGCCGCCGCGGGAGCGAGGACTGATGGCGCGCGCGATGTGGAGCGGCTCGTTGAGCTTCGGCCTGGTGAACGTGCCGGTCGCGCTGTTCAGCGCCACCCGCGACCGTGACGTGCACTTCCGTGAGTTACACGAGCCCGACCGCTCGCCGGTCGAGACCCATCGGGTGAGCGCCGCGGACGGCAAGGACGTGCCGTGGGAGGAGGTCGCCAAAGGCTATGAGGTGAAGGACGGCCAATGGGTGCTGCTGACCGAGGAGGACCTGCAGGCGGCCGCGCCCCGCCAGAGCCGGACGATCGACATCGAGCGGTTCGTGCAGGAGCAGGAGATCGACCCGCTGTACTACGACCATCCCTACCTACTCGAGCCGAGCGACGAGGGGGCGGCTCGCGCGTACGCGCTGCTGAACGAGGTGATGGGCGCCTCCGGGCAGGTCGCGCTGGGACGTTTCGTGATGCGCGCCAAGCAGCGCATGGTGAGCATCCGCAGCCGCGGGGGCGCGCTGACGCTGACGACGATGAAGTTCCACGACGAAGTCCGCTCGCCGCAGGAGATCGCCGAGGCGATCGAGGGAGCCAAGCCGCCGCGCAAGGAGGTCGAGCAGGCGGTCGCCATCATCGAGGAGTTAGGCGTCACGTTCGACCCGGCGAGCTACCGCGACGAGCACCGCGCCCACCTGCAGGCGATCATCAAGCGCAAGCAGCAGGGCAAGAAGATCCCGACCCCGCCCGCGCCCGCCGCGGAGCCCGCGGTCACGGTGCCCGACCTGATGGACGCGCTGGAGCAGAGCCTCGCGCGGATCCGGGCAGGCAAGACGGCCGAGGCGAAACCGAAGAAGGCCCCGACGAAGAAGGCTCCGGCTAAACAGAAAGCGAAGAGCACCCCGGCGACCAAGAAGCGCGCAAAAGCCTAACGACGCCGGCGCGCGCGACAAGCTCGGGGCGCAGCCAAACGATGGATCGCCGCACGCGCGCGCGAGGACGATCCGGCGCGAGACCTAACCAGCCGGATTCTGCACGGGCGAGGTGCCCAGCACCCCGCCGTCCGCGCCAAGCGCCTGCACCGCGAAGTAGGGCCCGACCGCCGCGCCCGTTGGCAGCGGGATCGCCGTCTCGAAGCCCGTGCGCTCGACCTGCGCGACCGGTGCGAGGCTCGTGGCGGTCGAGCTCGCGAGCAGTCGCCAGGCGGTGACGAGCGTGGCGCCGTTCCAGCTCGCGTAGGCCGTTCCGCCTCCCCCACCACCGCCGCCGCCGCCGCCGCCCGCGGCCGGCGCCACCGCAAGCGCGGGCGGGTGCGCGGGCGTGCCCGTCCAGGCGAAGCGGAAGTCGCGGTAGGACTGGGTGTGGGCGGGGAAGTGCGCGTCGAACAACAGCGCTCCGGACGGGCTGAGCTCGGAGAAGTCTCCCACCTGCCCCCAGCCGAGGAACCAGTCGCCGTTTTCCAGCGCCTGCATGTTGCCCTGGCTTTCGGCGAGCAGCGGCGGCGGGTGAAAGAGCTGCCCGACGAGCGTCGCCGTCTTCCTCCGCGGGTCGAGGCTCACGACGATGCCGCGCGACTGCTTGTGGATCGCGGGACCGGCGCCGTTGTCGAACACGCTGATCGACCCGTTCGGCAGTTCGCGCGGGTCGTGCTGCCAGGCGGTGCTCGTACCGGCGCCCATCGTAAAGCTCGAGCGCTTGCCGCCGAGGCGCCACTCGATCTGCCCGGTCCGGCTGTTGACGTCGTACACAGCCCAGGTGTTGCGCCCGGAGATCAGCAGGTTGCCGCTCCGCTCGAGGTCGAGCGAGTTGATGTGGAAGAAGTCGAACGGCCACGCCGGGCTGGTGGTCGTCGGGGATGTGTAGGAGTCGCTCAGCCCCACGTGGTCGAGGCTCGTCCACTGAAACATGACGAGCCCCGTCTTGACGTCGATCTCCTGCAACAGCCCGTCGGTGACGCCGTCGTCGGCGCGACCTCCGGCCGAGGACAGGTCGCAGCGGATCGGGTCGTACGCCGTGATCAGCGCGGTGCCCCGCGGCGTCAGCTGGAAGTCGTGCAGGTCCCCCTGCACGCCGTTGCCCGCTTTGACGTGCGCGATGTCGGTGTAGGTGGAGTCGGCGATCACGTCTTCGCCCTGTCCGAACCCGTGCACGGAGATGTCGCCCTGCCACCACGTCAACACCGGTTTGCCCGCGTATTCCTGCACGCGGAGGTTCGTCGCCGAGGTGTGTTCCGGCAGGGGCTTGAACCAGATCAGGGAGCCGTTCTGGTCGAGGATCATCGGGCCGGCCTGACCCGGGCCGGTGTACGGCGCGACGAGCTCGTCGCCCGGCGCGACCGCGGGCGAGCGCACGGTCACGGTGACCGCGGGCGGGTGCAGGTCGGGGCGCGAGTGAAAGCTCTGCACTTCAGCCGCGCCGCCGGGGTGGATCGTCTCGGGCGTGGTGCTGATCGGATCCTGCTCTGCGACCCTGAACTGGTCGAAGAGCGCGTGCTTTCCCGTGCCGGCGCGCAGCCGTGCGCGGACCGTGACGAGCTCGCCTGCGGCGAATCCCTGCGCCGGGACGAAGCTCGCGCCGTCGCCCTGGGAGTAGGCGAGCAGCCTCCCTGCGTGCGTGCCCGTGCGCGAGCCGGCCACGCTGACCCCGCTCAGCGCGGCCGCGCTCACGCCGAGGAAGCTGATCTGCGTCTGCGTCGAGGCGTCGCGACTGCCCGGCAGCGGCGATACGGTTACGGCGCCGTCGAGCAGCGCCGAGGTGTTCAACGTGCTCGGCGTGCAGGCCGGCGCCGGCTGCGCCGCGGCCACAGCCCCCGTCGCTAGCATCGGCCCCGATACGACCACCGCCAAGCCAACGATCGCAGCGCGCATGGAGAACATGGACCCGGAGCAGGATAGGCACATCGACAGACGCACCTTCGTCAAGCGGGGATTGATCGCGGGAGGCGCGCTGGCGGGCGGGGCGCTGGCCGTGTCCAAGCTCGCCGACGCGACCGACGGCTCGGATCCCCGACCGGCGACGCCTCCTGCGACCCCGGCGCCCGCGCGGACGGCGGCGGCCCAGTCGGCCGTGCGAGCGAAGCGGCCGAACATCCTCGTGATCGTCGTCGACCAGCTGCGCACGCCGCAGTGGTTCTCGACCGCGGCGATCGGCATGGGCCTGCCGCCGAACTTGCAGCGTCTGCGTCAGGGGGCGGTGTCGTTCGGCCGGCACTACACCGCCTCGAACGACTGCACACCGGCACGCTCGGCGCTGCTGACCGGGCTCTATACGCAGCAGACCGGCTGCATGATCACGGGCGGGAGCACGCTCGACCCCGGGTTCCCGACATGGGGGACGATGCTGCGTGAGCACGGCTACCACACGTGGTGGTACGGCAAGTGGCACCTCACCCACCGCGACAACAGGTGGACGCCGGGGCCGGGCGGGGAAGCGCTCGAGCGTTACGGCTTCTCCGGCGGCACCTTCCCCTCGCCCGACGGCGGACCGGGCCAGGGCTGGCGCGTGGACCCGCACATCGCACGCCAGTTCAAGGACTGGTTCGCGCACGAGGGCGGCTCCGAGCCGTGGTGCACGACGGTGTCGTTCGTCAACCCGCACGACATCGCCTGGTGGTACAGGTGGAGCGACCGCGTACCGCCGGAGGTGGAATCCCCGCACGTGGTGGGGCGGCTGCCGCCGAACTTCGAGACGCCGGAGCTGCTGATCGAGCGCAACAAGCCGCTGCTTCAACGCTCGCTGCAAGACACCGCGGCGGCCTCGTTCGGCCCCGTCCCGTTTACCGGCCCGGAAGTTATCCCCACGTGGCTGCCGTTCCTCGACCTGTACATGAAGCTGCAGCGCGAGGTCGACAAGCACATCGGACACGTATTGCGCACGCTTCAGAGCAACCCGGAGGTCGCGGCGAACACGGTGGTCGTGTTCACCTCAGACCACGGCGAGTACGGCGCCTCGCACGGTCTGCGCGGCAAGGGCGCGGCGGCGTATGAGGAGGCGACGCGCGTGCCACTGATCGTGAAGGACCCGCGCGGTGTGCTCACGCGCGCGCCCGCGCAGGTGCGCAACCAGCTCAGCTCGAGCGTCGACGTGGCGCCGCTGCTGCTGACGATCGCGACCGGATCGAACGGCTGGCGGCGCGAGTCGCACTACTCGCACCTGGCGGAACGGCTGGACCTGGCCACGATCCTCGCCGACCCGTCAGCGGCCGGTCGCGCGTACGTGCTGCACGCGACCGACGAGATCGTGACCGAGTACTCGATCGAACCGTACGCGGCCGACGCGCCGCTGCACGTGGTCGCGCTGCGCACGCAGGCGGCGAAGTACGCGACCTACTCGAACTGGCCGCTCGAAGGGATCGCGCCGCAGACGACGGGACAGGAAAGCGAGCTGTACGACTACAGCACCGCCAGCGGCCGACTCGAGCTGCACAACAGCTCGGGCGAAAGCCGCCTCGAGGAAGGGCTGCGAACGATGTACGAACGCGCCTTCTACCGCGAGCTGCGCCAGCCGCTGCCGCCACGCCTCGTCGGAGCCCACGCGCGCGGGTTCGCCGACTACTTCTCGACCGCAAGGCACGCCGCGGTGGAAGCGACGGCGAAACGCAAAGCGCGCACCGAACGGGGAGCTGGGCCGCCGGACTTCAGCCCTGGACTGTCGGAGAGACACCCAGGACGCCACCGCCACCATCGAGGGCCTGGACGGCTGTATAAGCCGGGCTTTTGACGGTCGCGGGCAGCGGGATCGCCGTCTCGAATCCGCTGCGCGCGGCTGCGGCGACCGGTGTCAAGGTCGTCGCAGATGCGCCCGCGAGCACGCGCCAGGAGGCGACGCCGGTCGCGCCGTTCCAGCTCGCGTAGGCGACGATCGGCCCATGGGAAGGAGCGCTGACCGCGAGGGCGGGCGGCAGCGTCGGGGCTCCGGCCCAAGGGAACTCGAGCACCGTGTAGGACTGGTACAGAGCAGGGAGGTGGGCGTCGAGGAGGACCTGCCCTGTCGGTGAGAGCTCCGAGAAGAACGGTTCCTGCCCCCAACCGACGAACCAGTTGCCGTCGGCGAGCGGCTGGAAGTCTCCCTGGCTGGGAGCCGACAGCGGGGTCGGGTGGACGAAGCTCGAGACGAGCGTGGCCGTCATCGTCTGATGGTTGAGCGCGAGCACGATCACGCGCGACTGCGGGTGCACTGTCGGCGTGGCGCCGTTGTCGAAGAAGGAGATCGTCCCGCCGGGCTCTTCGCGGGCGTCGTGCTGCCAGGCGGGGCTCGCGCCCGGAGCCATCTCGAAGCTCGACCGCTTGCCGCCGAGGCGCCAGGCGAGCCGGCCGGTGCGGGCGTCGATGTCGTAGGCGGCCCAGGTGTTGCGCGAGTCGACGAGCAGGTCTTCGCCGTGCGCGGAGACAGCGTTGATGTGAAACCAATCCCACGGCGAGGCCGGCGTGCCACCGTGCCCGACCCCCATGTAGGAGTCGGCAAGCGCGACGTGGTCGAGCGCGTGCCACTCGAAGCGCACGAGGCCGGTGCGCAGGTCGATCTCCTGGAGGAGCGTGTCGGCCACCGCCCCGTCGGCCGGCCCGCCGTGGGCGCTGAGGTTGCAGCGGATCGCGTCGTAGACCGTGAACACGGCGGTCCCCGCCGGCGTGATTTCAAACGCGTGCAGATCGGGCTGGTAGCCGTTGCCGGCGCGCACGATCGCGATGTCGCCGTAGGAGCCGTCGGCGATCACGACCCCGGCGTCGCGCCGTCCGCCCGCGACGAGCGGGTCCTGCCACCACGTGAGGACCGGCCTCCCTTCGTACTGCTGGACGCGCAGATCCGCCGCCCGCGCGCCTGGGGGTAGGGGGCTGAACCACACGAGGTTGCCCCCGCCGTCGAGGATCATCGGCCCGTACTGGCCCGGTCCGGCGTAGGGCGCGAGGAAGATGTCGCCGGGCGCCTGCGTGCCCGTGTCGGCGGTGACCGTGACGGTCGGCGGCTCGAGCGCGGGAGCCGAGACGAAGTGCTGCAGCTCGCTCGCCTTCGCGGGCGGTGGCGGCGGCGGGGGCGTCTCCAGTGAGCGGCTCACCGCGTCGACCTCGGCGACGGTGAAGCGCCAGGCGATCGGCGTGGTGCCGGCGCCGCGGCGCAGGGCGGCGTGCACGGTCACGACCTCTCCCTGCGAGAACGGCCGGCTGGGCAGGAAGCTCGCGCCGTCGCCTTGCGAGTAGGCGAGGAGCCTGCCGTGGTGCGCGCCACTGTGCGACCCGCTGACGACCACGTCGACGATCTCGGCGGCGGGCACGTCGAGGAAGCTGATCTGGGTCCGGTAGGAGGCGTCCAGCGAGTCGGGGACCGGCGAGACGGTGACGTGCCCGCCGGCGAGCGCGGCGGGCACGTTCAGCGTGTGCGGCACGCAGATGGGAGGCGGACTCAGGATTTGACGGCCGCCGAGGTGCCGATGACCGCGCCCGCGCTGTTGAGCGCCTGCACCGCCACGTAGGGACCGGGGCTCGGCGTTGCGATCGTCGTCTGAAAACCGGTCTTCGGCGCGGTCGTGACGGGCGCGAGCGCGCTCGGCGAGGCGCCCGCGAGCACCTGCCAGGAGGCGACTTCGGTCGCCCCGTTCCAGCTCACCGCGACCGACATCGCACTCGCGCCAGCGGGCTGCGCGACCACCGACGGCGGGGTCGTGGGCTGGCCCGACCACGGCGACAGGTAGGTGCGGAAGTCCTGCACGTTCTTGCCGAGCGTGGCGTCGAAGAGCATTTCGCCCGCAGGGCCGTACTCGGTGAAGTTCGGCAGCCCGCCGTAGCCCATCAGCCAGTTGCCGGCGGTGTTGGCGGGAGCGAGGTTGAGCGTGTTGCCCTGACTGGAGGCGAGCAGCGTTTTGGCGGGGTTGACGAGCGCTTTGGCGAGCGTGACCGTGCGCGTGGCGAGGTTGGGCGCGAGCAGCAGGCCGCGCGACTGCTTCTCCTTGGGCGGGTTCGAGCCGTTGTCGAACACGGAGATCGTCCCGCCGGGCTGCCATTCGGCGTCGTGCTGCCAGTAGAAGCGGGTGCCGGGACCGAGCTTGAAGGTGGAGCGTTTGCCGCCCATCCGCCAGTGCATCCCGCCGGAGTGAAGGTCGACGTCGTACAGCGTCCACGTGTTGCGCGAGGACAAGAGCACGTCCCCTGTCGAGCCGGGGTCGATCGAGTTGATGTGGACGTAGTCCCACGGGTAGTTGTTTGCCGGCACCGGCTGTTCGGATTCGCCGACGGGGATGTGGCCGAGCGCGTGCCATTCCCACATCACGAGGCCGGTCTTGACGTCGACCTCCTCGATCACCGAGTCGGTGAGGATGTCGTTGGCGGAGCCGCCCTCGGCGCGCAGGTTCATGTCGACCGGGTCGAACACGTCGATCCAGGCGGTCCCTTCCGGGGTCAGCCTGATTTCGTGCAGGTCCGAGCGGTAGCCGTTGCCTGCGCGGATCGTCGCGACCTGCCGGTAGGCGCTGTTGTAAATGACCTGTTCGCCTTGGCCGAAGCCGACTTCGAGGATGCGGCCCTGCCACCAGACGAGAACGGGCTTGCCTTCGTACTGCTGCACGGAGAAGTTCGTCGACTCGATGCCGGACGGGAGCGGGTGCGACCAGATCAGGTTGCCGCCCTGATCGACGATCATCGGCCCGGGCGTGCCCACGCCCTGGTAGGGGGCGAGGAAGAAATCGCCCGGGGTCACGCCTGGCTTGGCGGGCGTCGTGACCGTCACCGTCGAGGGCGTCAGCGTGGGCGCCGTGGAGTAGTGCTGCACGGCGCTCGCTTCGCCCTTCTGGATCGGGAACTCTTTCTTGCTGAAGCTCGCCTGATGGGCGATCGTGAAGGTCGTGCTCGCCGCGAGCGTCGGCGGGGCGCCGGCGCTCGCGGCGACGCGGGCGTGGACGGTCACGCGCTCGCCCGGGACGAACGGGTGCGCCGGCAGGAAGCTCTCGCCCGTGCCCGTGGAGTACCCCTGCAAACGCCCGCCGTGGATGCCGCTGCGCGAGCCGACGACGCGCACGTCGGCGACGCGCGTGCCCTGCCCCCCGAGGAACGCGATCTGCGTCTCGGGCGAGGCGTCCTCGGTGTCCGGCAGCGGCGAGACCGTCACCGGGTTGGCCGCGGCAGCGGTCGCGGCGACTTCGGCGTGGAGCTCTTCGGCGTGCAGCACTTCCGAGCTGGCCGACGCGCCGCCGCACGCGCAGACGCCGACCGAAAGCGCCAGTGCCGTCGGCAACATGGCCGCGCGGAGCTTCATCATCGGCTCTCCACGGAGAAGGGACGCGAGACGGAGATCGCCCGGCCGTGCGTATCGAGCGCCTGCACCTCGTAGCTCTCCCCGCTCCGCGCGGCGCCCTGCGGCATCGGGATCGCGGTCTCGAAGCCCCCCTTGGCGGCGGTCGCAACCGCGGTCAGGCCGCTGCCGGAGCCCGTTCCGCTGCCGGAGCCCGTTCCGCTGCCGGAGCCCGTTCCGCTGCCGGAGCCCGTTCCGCTGCCGGAGCCCGTCCCACCCCCGGCGCCGGGACCGGCCAGGACCCGCCAGGAGACGACTTCGGTCGCGCCGTTCCAGCTCGCGTACACGGTGGTCTTGCCACTCGCCGTGCGCGCGGCGCCGGCGGGCGGGGTGAGCGGCCGGCCGCTCCACTGCCCGAGCGTCGCCCGGTAGGTGAGGTCCGGTCCCGGCAGTTCCCCTTCGGCCAGCAGCTTGCCGGAGCGGCTGTACTCGGAGAAGTACGGTTCCGATCCCCAGCCGACGAGCACGTTGCCGTTCTGAAGCGGCTGGGTGTCGCCCATGTACTCCGCGTCGAAGTCCTTGCCGAGGCTGTATTGGGACACGAGCGTCGCGGTGTGCGTCTGTTGGTCGAGCTTCAGCACGAGCCCGCGCGAGGGAGCGCTCGGCGATACGTAGGTGCCGCCGCCGGTCAGCTGGCAGCAGTGATCGTCGAACAGGCTGACCGTCGAGCCGGGCTCGAGCTTGACGTCGTGCTGCCACGAGAAGGAGGCGCCGGGGCCGAACTTGAAGCTCGAGTTGCGCCCGCCGAGCGTCCACTCGATCTTGCCGGTGGCGATGTCGACGAGATAGGCGGCCCAGGTGTCGCGCATCGAGACGAGGAACGTGCCGTCGCCGACGAGGTCGATCGCGTTTACGTGGTAGGCGTCCCACGGGAACCCGTTGGTGGGAAGCGAGGCCTGGGCCTCGCTCAGGGGGATGTGGTCGAGCGCGTCCCAGCTGCGCACGAGCTTGCCGGTCTTCAGGTTGTACTCCTGCACGGCCGAGTCGACCAGCGCGCCGTTGTAGGCGCCGCCGTACTTGGAGAGGTCCATCGGGATGTTCCTGTTGGCGGTCACCCACGCGTCAACGCCCGAGATCAGGAGCTCGTGCAGGGTGAGCACCCAGCCGCCGGTCGCTTTCAGGGAGGCGATCTGCTGGTAGTGGGAGTTGACAACCACGTCTTCACCGGTTTCGGTCGCGCCGGTGTTCGTGACGCGGCCCTGCCACCAGGCGAGCGCCGGCTTGCCTTCGTAAGTCTGCGGGCTGAGGTTCGAGGCGACGACCTTCTCCGGCACGGGCTGGAACCAGACCGGTTGCAGGTCGCGGTCGAGGATCAGCGGCCCGCTCTGCCCGACGATCGGCGGTTCGTTCAGGTCGTAGAAGTTCGCGGTGAAGATGTAGCCCGGCGCCAGCGCGCTGCTCGGCGCGTGGTAGGTGGCGCGGATCTTCGGCGGGTGCAGTCCCGGCTCGGTTACATAGCTGTAGGCGCCGCGCGTGGTGTAGGCACCGAGGGGGGCGCCGTGGGAGCCTGAGAACGCGGCGGTCAGCGCGACGAACACGGCGAGTACGGCGACGATCGCGAGCGCGAAGCGCCGGGCCGCGCCGCGCAGCTCCTGCGGCGGCTTCGGCAGCGAGGCGAACGTCACGACCGCGGCGGTCGCGGCCAGGCCGGCGCCGATCAGGTAGGCGAGCGCGAAGCCGTGGGTCAGCGCCTGCGACACCTGCTGGCCGGAGCCGATCAGGTGGGTGGTGCGCTGGGTCGCCAGCGTGATCAGCAGCGCCAGCCCGAGGCCGCCGCCGATCTGGCGCGAGGTGTTGACGAGGCCGGAGGCGAGCCCCGCCTGCCCCTCCTTCGCGCCCTGGGTGGCGGCGATCGTCGAGGGCACGATCGCCATCGCGATCCCCGCCGCGGTCAGCACGCCGGGGATGATCACGTAGACGATCGGGCTGCCGCTCGAGCCGATCCGCGTGAACAGGAGCAGGCCGCCGGTGAGCATCAGCAGGCCGGAGCCGAGCACCGTGCGCACGCCGAAGCGGCCGACGAGCTTGCCGGCTTGGCGGGCGATCAGCATGATCGTCAAGGTCATCGGCAGGAACACGAGGCCCGTGTGCAGCGGCGAGAGGCCGAGCACCTGCTGCATGTAGAGGGAGCTGACGAACCACATCGGGAACAGCGCCGCGCTGAACAGCAGGACGACCGTGTTGGCCGTGCGCAGTCCCTTCGTCAGCTGCTTGAACGGGATCAGCGGCGCCGAGGCGACGCGCGTCTCGATCACGCCGAATGCGCCGAGCAGGACCAGGCCGAGGGCGATCGGGCCAAGCGCGGCGAACGTGCCCCAGCCCTTCAAGCCTGCTTCGACGACCCCGTAGACGAGCACCATCTGGCCGATCGTCAGCGTCAGCGCGCCGGCGAGGTCGAAGCTCGCGTTCGGCGCGCGGCGGCGCTCGGTGACGACCGCGTAGGCGACGAGCGTGGCGGCGATCGCGATCGGGGGGTTGATCAGCAGCACCCAGCGCCAGCTGAGCACTTCGGTGATGATCCCCCCGAGCAGCACGCCGGCCGCCCCGCCGAGCCCGTTCATCGCGGCCCACAGGCCGATCGCGCGGTGGAGCTTGGGGCCGGGCGGGAAGGAGGCGGTGATGATCGCCAGCGAGCAGGCCGCCATCAGCGCGCCGGCGAGGCCCTGCAGCGCGCGCGCGCCGACGAGGACCTCCTGGGTGGGCGCCGCGCCCCCGACCAGCGAGGCCAGCCCGAACAGGAGCAGCGCGGCGGCGAACGTGCGGCGCTGCCCGAAGTGGTCGGCGGCGCGCCCGCCGAGCATCAGGAAGCCGGCGAAGGTGATCGCGTAGGCGTCGATCACCCATTGCAGGGCCGGCGAGGAGAAGCCGAGGCTCGTCTGGATCGAGGGCAGCGCGACGTTGACGATCGAGAGGTCGAGGATGACCATGAACTGCGCCACGCAGCAGACGGCCAGCAGCCATGGAGAGCCCTCTTCCTTCGCGCCGCGCTCGGCCGCGGGCGGCTCCGGGATCGCGGGGGCGGTGGTCGCCTCGGCGCTCACGACGGTCCACCTACGCGCGAGCGGCAACCGAGGAGTGACCGGCGCCGGGGACGGCTGGTAGGGTGGGAAGCCGAGCCCTCGAGCGAGATTTGGAGCCCGGCCAACGATGAAGAGAACGTCACTGAGCGCAATCCTAACGATGGCCGCGGTCCTCGCGAGCACCCTCGCGGTGGCGGGGTGCGGCGGCAAAACGTCGAGCTCTTCGACCGCGACGCCCGCGACGAGCAGCACCCCGGCGAGCAGCACGAGCACGGCGCCGACGACGCACAAGCACAAGTCGAAACCGGCTTACTGAGCCGCCGTTCCACGGGCTCGCCCGCCGGCTCACGGAACGCCGCAAGCGCATCGAGCACGGTCATCTCGGCCTCCCCGAGTTGGGGAGCGAGGAGGCGAAGCTCGTGACCGCGACCGCGGGCGAGGCGCCGATCGCGTGGCCGGCCGCGTCGAGCGCTTGGACCGCCACGTAGGCGTGCTTCTTGGGCAGGATCGTCGAGCTTTCGAAGCCGCCTGACGCGATCGTGGCCTGCGTGGAGAGCGCCGCGGCCCGAACACCTGCGAGCACCCGCCAGGAGGCCACTTCGGTCGCGCCGTTCCAGCTCATGTGCACGATCGTCTCTTCGCCGGTGTCGTTCAGGTTGGCGCGCACCGCGGGCGGGCTCGCGGGGCGGGCGCTCCAGGGGGAGCGGAACGCCCGGTAGAAGGTCATGTCGTACGGCAGGTGCGCGTCGAGCAGCAGCGAGCCGTCTGGGGCGTACTCGCTGATCGCGGGCAGCCCGCCGTAGCCCACGACGGTGTTGCCGTCGGGCAGCGTCTGCATGTTGCCCTGGCTCGAGGCGAGCAGCGGCGGGTCGGAGTGCGTGTAGTCGGCGGTCAGGCGCGCGCGGTGGGTCTTTGAGTCGAGCGCGATCCGCACCGCGCGCGACTGCGAGTGGATCGGCGGGTTCGAGCCGTCGTCGAACAGCGTGATCTCGCCGTTGGGGAGGATGCGCGCGTCGTGCTGCCAGGCCGTTTCCGTGCCGGGGCCCATCGCGAAGGAGCTGTTATCGCCGCCGAGGCGCCAGAGGATCTTGCCGGTGCCCGCCTGCAGCTGGTAGGCGGCCCAGGTGGAGCGCGCCGAGATCAGCAGGCTCCCTCCGGGCTGGGCGTCGATCGAGTTGAGGTGAAACCAGTCCCACGGCGAGGAGTCCGTCGACGCTTCGACCTCGGAGTCAGCGGCGGCGACGTGGTCGAGGGCGTGCCATTCCCAGCGCACGAGGCCGGTGCGCATGTCGATCTCCTGGATCGCCGTGTCGAGGATCGCCCCGTCGCGCGCGCCCTTGACCGGCGCGAGGTCGCAGCGGATCGGGTTGAACGCCGTGATGTAGGCCACGTGGTCGGGGGCAAGCTGGAAGTCGTGCAGGTCCGCTCCCAGCCCATTGCCGCCGGCGACCCTCGCGACCGTCTGGTAGTGGGAGCTCATGACGACGTCTTCGCCCTGGCCGAAGCCGAGCGAGAGCACGTGTCCCCGCCACCACGTAAGGGCTGGCTGCCCTTCGTAGGTCTGCACGGCGAGGTCCTCCGCGGCTTCGCCGTTCGGGAGCTGGTCGAACCACACGAGCCGCCCCTGCGGGCTGTAGATCAGCGGCCCGTACTGGCCGGGGCCGGGGCCGTTGGTGGTGAGGATCTCACCGGCGGCGGGATCGCGATCGGGCGCGGTGACGGTCAGGATCGGCGCCCGCATGGAGGGCAGCGTGTAGAAGGACTGACTGTCGGCGGGGGCCGGCGGCAGGTTGGCGAAGTCGGTGGTGTTGGCGGTTGGATAGGGCGTGTCGGTACGGAACCGAAAGGCGACCTCGCGGTCGCCCGCGGCGTTCGCGTGGAGAGCACCGGGGCCGATCAGCGCGCGCACGGTCACGCGCTCCCCGGGGGCGAATGGGGCGTAGGGCTGAAAGCTCGCGCCGTCGGCTTGGGAGTAGGCGCGCAGGGCGCCGGCGTGGGCGCCGCTGCGCAGGCCGGCGACGGAGACGTCGTGGATCTCCGAGGCGGGCACGCCGAGGAAGCTGATCTGGGTGTGGGGGTTGGCGGTGTCGGTTTCCGGCGCGGGCGAGACCTCGACGCTCGTCCCGGCGAGCTTCGCGGTGCGGTCGAGCGTCGACGGCAGGCACGCGGGCGAGACCTTGGCCGACGGGGTCCCCCCCGAGCCCGTCAGGTCGAGGCTCGCGGAGCCGAGCACGACGGCGAGGATCGCCCAGACGGCGATCGCGACCAGCGGGAGGATGTACCAGTGGTGCCTGCTCATGTGCGCTTGCGACGCTCGACGACGGAGCGGCCGATGGCATCGACGGAGGACAATACCCGGGGAACCCGTGCATTCCGTGTGCTGGAGCGGTGATCGCGGTCATCCTTACCAACTTCTTCGCGGGCGCGCGGTCGCTCGACATCGCCTACGCTGGGCGATATGAGCAAACGACTCGCCCTCCCAATGCTCGCGGTACTGACGATCGCGGCGACCCCGCCCCCGGCGCTCGCCGGCTCCCGGGACCTCGCCGCCACCCAGGCGTACATCCGCGCCAACTACGCGCTCGTGCGCGCCGGCAGGCGCGCGCTCGGGCCGAGCGAAGCGGCGGTCAAGGGATTGCTTCACGGCGTTCGCGGGGAATGCCCCGGGGCGGCCACGGGCTCGCCGCAGGGCGAGGACTCCGATCGGATCGGCGACGAGCTGCAGGGCGCGATGACGATCGCCGCGCTGCGCCCCGTCGCGCCCGCGGTCGCCGCGTTCGCGCACGCGGTGGCGGGGCTCCGCTTCAGCAACTCCACGCTCACGCACAGGGTCGCGACCTATGCGAGCAAGCTGCGAGCGCTGTCCTCGTTGACGGCGCCGCGGGTGTGCGCCGACGTCCGCGCGTGGACGGCCACGAGCTTCGCCACGCTGTCCGCGAGCACCGCCGTCTTCGATTCGGCGTTCGACGGGGTCGACGTGGCTCTCGGCGAAGTCCCGTCGGAACTGCTCGCGCGATATGAGCGTCCGCAGGAGCGCGCGATGCTGCACAGCACCGCGCAGGTCGAAGCGCAGCTGGCGGAAGCCGAAAACCGGGCCGTGCCGCTGTGGGAACACACGCTCGCGACGATCGGGGTCGTGCCGTAAGGCGCCGTGTGCTGGCGCGCCGTGTCTTGGTGCGCCCGCGGCCGTCGCCAGGTGGTGAAGGTAGCCCCCGCGTGCCTCGACCCATCCGAGCGTGAGGACTTTGTTATCGGATGTGATAACATCGCCGGACGATGCAGCCGCCGCTTGACGATGTGCTGGAGAAGGCCGCACAGCTCCAGGAGCTGGTCCCCGGCGCGGTGCTGGTCGGAGGCACCGCGGCGGCGCTCCACGCTCACCATCGGCAGTCCTTCGACCACGATCACGTCATCTCGGACCTGACGGAGCGCTTCGACACGATCCTCGAGCACCTGGAGGCACTCGGGGATTGGTCGATGACACGGGCGCAACCCGGGAAGATCATCCTCGGCGAGCTCGGCGGCATCGAGACCGGCGTACGCCAGCTGCTGCGCAGCCGGCCGCTGGAGACCACGAACATAGAGATACAGGGCAAGCGCCTCGTGATACCCACAGCAGCGGAGATCCTGCGGATCAAGGCGTGGCTTGCCCTCAGCCGAAATCAGACCCGCGACTATCTCGACATCGCCGCCCTCGCGGACCGGCTCGGGCTCGACGAGGCAGCCACCATCCTGGCGGGCATCGACGACTACTACGCCGACGTCAACACCCGGCCCGAGGCCGTCGCCACGCAGCTGGTCAAGCAGCTCGCGGACCCCCGCCCGCGAGACGCCGAGGTCACCGCGCGGCTCGCAAGCTACAAGGCGCTCGACCCACGCTGGCACGACTGGTCCGCGATCAAGACGGTGCTCGCCGATCTCGCGGAGAGGATGCTGCGATGACGACTCGCTTCCGCAACCTGGACTTCAACCCCGACACTCCCCTCGACCGGTGGCCGGCCGAGGCGATCGAGACGATCCTCGACCGCGGCACGCTCTCGGACTGGAGTCGCCTCGCGCGCGCGATCCGCCGCAGTCCCTGGGGACCCGCCGCACGAACGACCGAGACCATCGTCGCATGGGGCGAGCACTACGGCGCCGATGAGCTGATGAGCAACGTAATCCGCCACGCACGCGAAGACGTCACCCGCCGAGGACGAGCGGCATACGCCGCGCAGATCAGGAGCTGGCGCACCCAAGCCGGCATGACGCTGCGCCAGCTCGCCCGAGCCGCCGGCACCTCACCCTCCCGGCTGTCCGACTACGAGAACGCGAAGGTGGCGCCCACCACCGACGTCCTCGCCCGACTCCAGCACGCCGCAACCATCCCTGCCCCGTAGCGATCCTCGAGCAGCTCCGCCTCAGGGCGCGGGGCGCGGCCCCGGGATGCCACGGAACGCGAACGCGTCGCTGGGACGGCCTGCCTGCACGAACCAGCACTCGCCGCTCATCTCGCCGGTGAACAACGTGAGCACCGTGTCGGCGACCTGCTCGGCCGGGATGATCGGCACGCCCTCGCTCGCGAGCGACTCGCGGATCGGGTCGATGATCGCCGACTCGGCGAAGCCGGGGCAGACCGCGTTCACGCGGATCCCCTCGAGCGCAAGCCCCGGCCCGAGCGAGCGCACGAGCCCGACGACCCCGTGCTTGTTCGCCGCGTAGAGCGGGTCGAGCGGAACCGCGGTCAAGCCGGCGAGCGAAGCGGTGGCGACGATCGCGCCGCCGCCACGCGCGCGCAGCGCCGGCAGCGCGGCCTGCAGCCCGAACACGACGCCGTCGAGGTTGATTCCCATCGCGCGGCGATACTCGCCCAGGTCGAAGCCCTCGCCGATTCCACACCCGCTCACGATGCCGGCGTTGAGGTGCACGAGGTCGAGGCCGCCGAAGTGCTCCGTCGCCTCCGCGACCATGCGCACGCACGCCTCGAGATCGCTCACGTCGGTCGTGACGAACAGGCCGTCGAGCTCGTCCGCGAGCGCGCGCCCGCGGTCGACGTCGACGTCCGCGATCACCACGCGCGCGCCCCGCTCGGCCAGCGTACGCGCCACCGCGCTGCCGATCCCCCCGGCGCCACCCGTCACCAGCGCGACTCGATCTTCGATCTCCATCGGCTCCGCTCTCCTCTTGTTGTCCGTGGGCAGGGAGCCTACCCGGGCTCCTTCGACGGGTCGAGGATCGGCAGCGCGGGCGAGTAGTACTCCTGGTGCTACCATCGGGGGAATGGCGAAGATCAGCGTGAGCCTGGAGGACGATCTGTACCGGCGGGTGCGCGACGCCGCCGGTCCCGACGGCGTATCCAGCTGGCTTGCCGAGGCAGCGGCGGCTCGTCTGCGAGCAACCGTTCTGCGGACCGTTGCGGAGGAGATCGCCGAGACGACCGGCGGCGCATACACCGAGCATGAGCTCTCGGAGGCACGTGGGTGGCTGCCCTCGTCTTCGACACCGGCGCCCTGATCGCCCTGGACCGCGGTGACCGCGGCGTGGGAGCGATGCTGGCAGCCGCGGCACAGGATGGGGTCGAGGTCGTCACGTCCTCGGCCTGCATCGCTCAGGCCTGGCGCGATCCCGCTCGTCAGGCGAGGCTCGTCCGGGCGCTTGCCGGCTTTCTGGAGTGGCCTCTGGACCCGCCCCGCGCCCGTCGCTGCGGCCTGCTGCTCACGAGCGCGGGCACCCGCGACATCGTCGACGCCGCGGTCGTCGGCCTCGTCGCCGACGGCGACACCATTCTCACCAGCGACCCTGAAGACATCGAGCGCCTCCTTCGCCCGACCGGCAGAAACGCACGCGTCCTGACGGTCTGAGCCCGCGCGGCTCCTTACAGCTGCTGTGCCTCGATGGCGGTTGCCACCTCTGACCCTCTGTGGGTGAGCGCCCAGGCGTTTGGCTCTCCACGCGGCTGGCCGTCGCCGGTGTTGCCGACCAGTCCGAGGCGTTCGAGGCGGGCGAGCAGCTTTGAGATCTGGCCCTGGTCGTGTATGCCCGCGGCGTCGGCGACCTTGCGGTTGGATATCCCTGGCTCGGTTGCGATTGCGGTGAGGACTCGCAGCGTGCGGTAGGTGAGGCGCATGTCGAGGCCCTGCAGCGGATCCTCGGAGGAGGGGTCGTGTCGTCGAACGTGCGCTTTGACGGTCCGGGACGTTCGTGGGGCGGGGCGGGCGAGCTCCTTTGTCGCCGCGCTCTTGCCGAGGTAGGGCGCCACGATCATCGCCGTCAGGGCGCTCGAGAGGTCGGTCAGGGGATCGTGGGTGACGGTCGTTGCGTGGGGCGACGATCCGTCGGTCGTGTCGCGGCGACGTCCGAGGCGGTCAAGCAGCCGTGCGTGGATCACGCTGAGGACGGCGCCGACGATGCCCTCGGCTGTGAGGGGTGGTGGCGCGTCGCGTGCCTTTGCGTGGGCGCGTCCTCGGTCGACGACGACCGCGAGGGTGTCCAGGATGTGCGCGCGGCGCTCGAGCACCGCTGGTCCGGCGCTGAGCGCGTCGACGATCAGCAGCGAGCCGAGGGCGGGCTCCTCGTCGATGAACCGCAGCAGCGCGGTCAGGCCCGCTCTGACCTGCTCCCGCCAGGTCTCCCTGTCCGCCGCCGCCTCGCGGGCGAGTGTTTCGGCGCGTGTTGCCGCCGTTTCGAACAGCGCGAGAAAGCAGTCCTCGCGGCTGTTGAACTGCTGGTAGAACGTGCGCCTGGAGATGTTCGCGGCGGTGGTGATCCTTGCGACCGTCAGGCCGTTGTAGCCGTGTTGGCTTATCACTCGTGCCGCGGCGCTCAACATGCGTGAGCGCTGTACCGCGCGGATCCGGGAATTTTCCTCCCGGTCGGCCCGCTTGCGCGGGCCTCTCGACCGGGAGGAAACATTCCGGATCCGCTTTGCTGAATTTGACTTCGCTACCTCGGGCATTCCGTCATCACCGCTTTGGCTTCTTACCGGCGGTCTTCTTCTTTGCTGTGGGGCCGTACTGTTTCCTTGCGGCCGTCTCGCACCTTTCTCGCTTTGCCTTGTTCTTGTCCCGCTTGCAGGACTTCAGTGCTTTGGCGAGCTTCTGTGCTCTGGTCAGGGCCTTTGTCTTCGCGCAGCCCGTGACGCTGATCGGGGTGGTCTGCTTCAGCAGTGCTCCGTTCTGCCCCTGGAATTCTGTTGGCATCGTCAGTTTCGTGGTGCAGAGGTTGCCGTTGGCTGCCAGGGCTGAGTACTTGCCCTCGGGTAGCGTCAGCTCGAAGCTTCCGACGGGTGCGTCGGGGACGGTCTTGAAGGTGCTGCTCGTGACGCCCGATTTGCTGATGAACGTGTCGCCGACCAGGTCGATCCTGACGCCGTAGCCCTGTAGTACGAGGACTAGGTTGGGGAACGCTTCGCCGCCGTTTGAGACGAAGTACGCCGGGCCTTCCAGCGGGACGGGGATCAATGGCGTGGTCGCCTTTGCGTGCCCGATGATCGACGCTGCCGGGCATCCCGCCGGGTTCGCGTTGAACTGTGCTGCCGTGCAGGCCTTCTGCAGCGTCGTCAAGCGTGACGGGAGCTGCTTGGGGAGTTCTACTTTGACCTGCTTGATATTCGCCTGCGAACCGAACGGCGCACTTGGATACGTCAGCTTGACCGTGAGGCTCGCGCCGTTGGCTTTGCTCGTTTTGCCCTGCGTCTGAACGGCGAATTTCGGGGCGAACTTCAGGGACGCGCAGTTCGTCGCCTGGAACGGGACCGAGACCGTCGAGGAGGATCCTTCGGCGCTGCCGATCGCACCGGTGATCTTCGCCGGGGTGCAGTTCGTTGGGTTGAACGTGAACCCGGGACGGTTGATCAGGACGTTCACGTGCTGGATCTGCAACGGGAACCCTTCGATGATCGCCGGGATCGCATAACCCGCGCTCGCGGGGTTCGTCGTGATCGTCAGCGCCGCCGTCGTCGGGTCCACTTCGATCTTGGCACGCACAACCACCGGCCTTCCCTGCTGCAAATCGAACGGACCGGCCTTCGCGGGGTTCACGATCGAGAGGCCGAACGGCGCACCATCGTAAGGGCCCGTGATGTACGCCTTGCCGCCCGTGACCGTGAACGGATCACCGCCGACCCCTACAGACACGATCGTTTCCCCGATCTGACTGCTCGCCGAGCAGGTGCCCTGGCCGGCCTGCGGTTCGGGGCACAGTTCGACCCCGGAGAGCAAGCCCGACACTCCCGGCGGGTAGTGCAGCGTCACCGACTGCAACGGCTGGTTCCCGTCCGGTCGCGACAGCGTCGTCGTGAGGTCGCTGAACGCTCCCGCGTTGTTGTTCGTCGTACCCGACGCGAGCGATGGACTGAACGGCAGCGTCCCACCTGGGCACGCGCTGCCGTTCGGGCCCGTCTTGATCGAGAACGACGCCTGCGCGGGAACCGGTTCGTTACCGGACCACGGCGTAAACGACGCGCTCGTCCTATACGACCCACACCGAGACGGTGTCGCCAACGGTGCGCGTTCCCCGCCGAAGAACGACAGTTCAGCGTCTTCGAACGGGAGCTGCGGGTTGTTTGCGAACGTCGCCACGACCTGCCCCGACGCGCTCAACGCCACGCTGCCGGGAAGCTTGACGAGGACGCCCGCTTCTTCGTCTTCAGCTACGAGATACATCGCGACCAGCGACGAGAACGGGTTTTCCGGCAGCCCCGCGAAGTTCTGTGGCGCCGCAAGATACACAAACCCCGTCAACGGCGCCGGCAACAACGGCGAATGGATCGTCGCCGTCGCGATCTTCGAAGCATCGGGACAGCTCGACTGCGCATCCGAGAATTCATCCGCCCCCGATTCGGGGTTGGTCCTCTCGAAGCCGACCTGCGCGAGCGAACACGACTGCAGGCCATCCGCGGCCGACGGGTTCAACGCGAGGCCTTCCGGCAATGCGACCGTGATGTCCTTCACCTCGGACTCCGCCAGACCCGTTGGGTTCAACTGCAAATCCTGCGGCACGTGCACGTCGACCGACAATCCCGAAGGCTTGCTCGCTTCCGTGCTGTCCGGCGTAACCCTCAACGACGGCGTGAACGGCAACCGGTTACAACCCGTCATCGCCGGCAACGGTTCATTGCTTTCATTGGACCCGAAGACGCCGGGTTCTAGCCAGGAATCCGACGCCACCGACGTCCGCAACGGACCTGAGCACGAGGTCGGCAACGACAGCAACGGCGGTGCGCTCGCGTCTTGAAAGCCAGGACATGTCGTTGGTGTCCCACCCGCAGAGCTGCTCGTGGACTGGATCGTTGCCTTCAAGCATTCCTGGCCGCGAGAGTCGTCGTGGCGCGGATCGCCGGGAACGCCCCAGAACGTCACTTCGCTCCCAAGCAATGCCGCCGACTGCGTGATGTTGTCGACATTGACCGTCACCCCGTAGTCGCTGCCAGTGCGGACCGCGGTATTCAAGATCACCGGCAGATATTCGAGTGGCGGCAGGACCACGAATCCGAAGCGTGCCGGCTCGCCGACTTCCGGTTCGAGGTTGATCAACGGCACGTTGAACGCGATCGTCGGGACGTTGCTGCCGCCCGCGGTGAATTCTCCCGTCGCAAAGCTGAAGCTGACGAACACCCTCGCGACGCCGACCACGGTCTGCGCGCCACAATCCGGGGCACCGTGAACTTCGGTGAGGAACTTTGCGATCGTGCAACGCGGGAACGGTTGCGGATTACCAATCAGGCCCGGTGGCAGCTTGAACGAGAGATCCTTCACCGGAGCGGGCTCCTGCCCTTCGAGCGTTTCGTTCAACAGCAAAGTCGTCGTGAGCTGAAACGGATGAGACCCCGCCTGAGAATCCAACACCCCACCCGGTTCTTCAGCACGCAGTTCATACGAACTCACCCCAAACGGCGTCGGCGAGCCGATCGTCAGCGGCCGCCTGACCGAGGCGGCCGGAGCATTGCCACCCGTGACACTCGCTTGATTGACCGCACCCGAGCTCGCGCCCGTGAGCTTGACCGCGATCCGCACCTGGAGCGGGTTATACGGCGCCAACCCTGACGGGTATTCTTCTTCCCTCTCCCGTCCCGGAACTTCTCCTGCGGGAACTTTGCCTGTGAACACGCAGCTCAACGAGACACGCGAGCAGGCAAGTTTAAACGCCTGCCCACCAGTCTCCGTTTCCGCGTTCTCCTCGACAGTCCCTTCGATCGCGAGAGCCTTCATGCCCGCGGGCAAGCTATCTGTAACGTTCACCGGCGTCGCGGGATCGAGGGTCGCGTCGCCGACGTTCGAGGCATTCACGACGATCACGCCGTCAGGCCGACCGCGTGTGACCTCACTCGTTGATGCCTCGGCCCCTTCGACCGTTTTGGCTTCGACGAGCTGAATCCACTGGTCTTCGAGTTCCCCAACGAACGTGACCCTGAAGGCCTTCCCGCCCACCGAGCCTGGGGCCGTTTTCACCCGCACGTTGCCCGCGCCATACACTTCCTCTTCCAGCTGGTGCTGCACTTCTCCGGCACCGGCTTCCGCGGAGATCAGCGCGCTGTTCCCGGGATGGCCTGGCTCTGTGAGCCTGTAGAGACCTTCAACGCCGGTAAGACGAACTTCCTCGATCTCATCCCGGCCCTGGCCGGACTGTATATGCGAGGGCCTTGAGAACGCGCTCATATGCCACCATGGGGCGCAGCCCGAGCATGGCGTTTCGGCGGACGCCGGGGCAACCGCGACCGCCAGGACAGCCACGAGCGCCACGAACCCGGCAGCGACCGATCGGGAAGTTCTGTGGATCGTCATCGGCTTGCCCCCCGGTCGCTGTACACAGACTTCTTCGCCCTCTTCTGCTTCCTTTTCTTTGTTTTCACGCACTGGTTGTGCTTGTTACGCGTCTTGCCCTTCGGGCACTTCGCCACCTTCTTGACAGCCACCTTGACCGACGACGGTGGCGATGATGGCGGGGTGATGTTCCCCCCGCCGGAGAACGTCGCGCTCGACGGTGCGCCATAAAGCGAGGGCTGTGGTTCGGGCGCCGCTTTACACGACGCTTCCGTTTCGCACGGCGGCGGCACCGTCACAATCGGTGAGCACAGCGAGGCGCTCGTGCATTCGTGCGCGTCATAGACGTCATCCGCCGTATCCGCATCCCGCGACGCGAGCCGCGCGGGCGTGATGAAGAACACGTCGCCGCCTGATTCCGACGCGTCGAGAAACCACGACCGTTCACTCGACGTACCCGAGGAGATCAGGCCGACACAGCCCGCGCTTTCCTCCCCCGCCCGGCCTTCGACTTCGAAGCTCCGCGCGGGCCTGAACACCACGCTCCCACTCGTGCTCACACTCGAACAGGCATGTTCGCCGGCAGGAACACCTTCAGGCTCATACTCGTACACATCTTCGACGCCATCGACGTCCTGCGGCACCAACGCATCCGTGCTGTCGAAGAACAACCGGCCCGCATCAGACAGATACCGCGGCTGATGAACAGCATACGAGCCCTCACCGTCGCCAGTACGGTTAATGGGTTCCGGAGACCCCGTCCACGGCGGCACACTCCCCGCAATCCAGTAACCATTGAAGAACTCGCCGTCCTCTGGTTTCGTCCCGGCTACGAGCTGCTCCCCAACGGGTCGCGCGCCTGTGGGGTCACACGAAGCGCAGATCAACGAGCCCCCTTCCCCGGTACCGACCGGCGCGTGATACAGGTACACCTCCATATCCTGCTGTCCGCTGTTCGCGTCATGGGTGTCATAGCCGGTCAGTTCTGCTGCCGACATGAACGCAAGCCACTGACCATTCGGAGCAACCCGCGCAAACAGCCCATCCCCACCACGCTTCTGCTGGTGCAGCGTGGGCGCCCAGTCGTAGACATCGCTGCTCGGGAGCACGGCGACCAACTGCGTGACACCCTCGTGGCGCACATAGAGGTTGCAACCGGAGCCAGAGCCTGCTGAACCAATCGTGTTGATCGGACATTCGCCTTCCACGGCCCCCGGGGCGAGCGCTCCCGCCGCAGCGAAATACACGTACGAACCGTCTTTGCTCGCGCCGAGCATCATTTGGACGTCCGCGGACTGGCCGGTGTGGGGGTCCATGCTGAGATCCGTCAGGCGGCTGCCGGCGGGCGCGTTCAGATTGTATTCATAGAGATCTTCACCACTGGGCGAGGAATCTGCCATCAGCCGGTCGTTGTCGAGGAAGAAGATCCGCGACGCATCACTGCTTGCATCCATGTAGGTCACATACCCAGACCCACTGCCACCCTGCGGTAGGTCCAGGCGGATCGTTTCCCTTGCCGCGAGATCACGCAGATACAAGCCCGTACCATATGGTCCCCCGCCTTCCCGGAAGCCTTTCCGTTCCAGGATGATTCGGTTACCGTCGTCTGAGATGGAGTGCCGTACGCCGAGTTCGCTGGGTTCGGTCCCGGCGAGAAAAGCCGGGCCTTCTTCACCCTCGGGCAGCACGTCGAGCAACTGCAGGCTCCCTTGCGACCACTCATACAACCCCGGCGCCCCAGCAGGCGCAGGCGTGGCGGTCAGCTGCACCGGCGAGGACAGCACAACGTGGCTCAGATCGGGGCTCGCGCCCTGAAACCGTGGACCACACTCGGTCACTTCGCAGCGGCCGTGCGGTTCTTCACCGAACACCGTGCCCGGCGGGACGTTTGCGAACTCCGCCTTGCCCGTCACGAGCGGGCGGTAGCAGGAAGAAGTACAGAGCTCTTCAGTGTTTCCACCGAGAAAGTCGCTGCGCAGATACGGCGTCGATTCGCTCGCTTCCGGGGACAACAACGTCAACGACCGATCCGCTGGCTGCACCGCCGCAAGCGAGAGATCTTCCGAAAAGATCTGAAATTCGTTGCCGCGAGCCTCCGAGACAGGCACCGGATGTCCATGCGATGAGGAGATGTCCCGCGAAGACCAGCCGGCGGCACCACGCCCAGAAAGCACCGTCTCCGCGTTGGCAAACCCCCCATGCGGTTCGCTTTCCGTCGGTGAGCTCGCACGATAGGCGATCGCGCCACCTTCGGCCGATGCCTGGATCACACCCTCGAAAAATCCAGCACCTTCGATCAACGACCCAAACTTCTGCGGCGGGCTGACCATTTCCCACTGACGCCCATCCGCCAGTTCGAAGGATCCATGTGCAGCCTGCGTCGTGAACGTATGGTCTTCCCCATCGACCGTTTCGATGTCCCCCGGCGCGATTTCGCTCATTGCGACAACGCGGTAGTGATAGACGGTGGCCGGTGCGAGGCCCCCCACCGGGTGGTTCGGGACCTGCACGTCGCTCATTCCAGACCCGATCGCTTCTCCAGGCGGCGCCGGTGCCTGCTGTCCGTATTCTGTGCTTGTGCCGTACTGGAAGTAATAGCTCGTGGGTGCGTTATTCGGCGCAACCGTCGCCTCAAACGTCGCCGAGGTCGCCGAGACGTTCACGACCGCCTCGGCATGAATGCCCGGCCCGGGGGTCGTGAACACCTGGTCCTGCCACGGTTCCCCAATGTCGGTCCCATTCCCGTTGGTCGCCTGCAGCCGGTAGTGGTAGGTGGTATCCGGCACAAGGCCGGTGAGCGATGCCTGTACAGGCACGGGGCTGTTGCCTTCGGGGACTTCCGAGCATGGCGCCACGCGCCCGTAGGAGGTGGTGGTGCCCCACGCGAACTGGCATTCGGCGGCGCCCGCCCCGTCAGGGTTGATCGTGCCGTTGAGCGTCACGCTCGCCGATCTCGGACTCGAGACCGAACCCGTAACGACGCTGGGGATCACGATGTTCGGTCCAAACGCAAAGACCCCCGCCAGCGGCTGGCGCCCTCCGACGAACACCCCATGCGTTTCCGGGTCGCCCGCAACGCTCGTCAGTGCTCCAGCGTTTGCGGGTAGAGATAGTTTTCCCTCAAATTCCCCGGCGGCGTTGAACTCAAAGACCTCACTGCCGGCGCTGACACCGTTTTCGACGACCTCACCGACCGCGTAGATGTCGCCTTCCCCGTCGTTCGCGTCTACGCTCGAAGCAGTAAACTTAATTGCGCTTGTGGGAAGAGTCAGCGTGCGTACGAACGCGTAGTGTTCCAACGAGGTAGGTTCAAACACGTCCAGCCGCCCGCCCTCGGAAACGATCAAGTCACCGTTTGTGTCGTTCACTGTCACACCCGCGATAAAAGAGAACGGTTCGCTCGGCGAGATCCCCGTCAACTGCGTGACATATTTTTCTTCGCCGCTGGCACCGACCCCCGGGCGAAACACATCAATACCAAAAGCTTCCGTAGTCGGATCATATACCACTGCGAAGGCGTCGCCCGCCGCCCAGTCGGAGAGGCTTTCCGAGTTGTCCACAGCGACCGCTTCGACGCGGCCGAACGAGTTTGTGGGAGTGCCTGCGCCGGTCCACTGACCCAGTTTCGCGCCCGCTTCGCTATACACACCGACATTCGTCACTTCATCCACGTAGACCCGGGGTTGCGTTTCGCCCGGCAGCTCGCCGACTGCGACACCGCTATATTCAGAATTTAACGAGTAGACAAGCTGTGACATAAAAGCGCCTGTAGTCGCATCGAACTCATCCACCCTAAAATTGGAAGTGCCACTCACTTTCCCCGCAAGCCATACGCGCCCCGAGGCGACGGTCATGGATCCCCGTTCTTCATCCACGGGGCCAGGTAGCCCGACCGGTTCATGTGAGGGTCCTTCGGTGGGGACTTCGGTGATCTGGAAGAGGGGCTTGTGCAAATCGCTGGCCTGCGCCGCCCCGGCGGACAGAGCGAACGCGCCAACGACAGCCAGCGCCGCCACGACCCCGCGATAGGACTTGCTGGCGTGCTGCGCGACGCGATTCACCTTTGTCTCCTCACAGTCGAATGTCAAAGCCATGGAACTAGAGAGCCGTAACGGCCCAGTCGCCGGTGATGAACACCTTTTCTTCGGTGCCTTCGTAGCTGACCCGCAGCGACGCTCCCGTCGCGCCGGCACCGATCGGGCCTTCACCACCGGGGCCGGGGTTGATGAACGTCGTCACCGTCAGTTCGTTGATCGTCGCCGGCGGTTCCGCTTCGGAGTGGAACCCCTCGTACACGCACAGGTTGCCTTTGGCGGCAGTCGGTTTTTCGGCGCTGCCGGGACATTCCGAAGGCGCCGTGTGACCGCTCTGTTCTACGCTGGTCACGAAGTGGACGTGTTCCACGTTGAGCGGGAGCGGCAGCCGGATCGGGAACGAGATCGCGGTGAACGTGATCCCCGATTTTTCGAAATACGCCGAGAACGCGCCCGTCTCCGTTTCGCCCGCCGGCAGCGTCTTTGGATATCCGCCGCCACCGCCACCCGTTCCGCCTTCGCCCTTTTCGCCGTTGCAAGCCGTAGCTTCACCACCGCCACCCGCGGTGAACTTCGCGCCGCCTTCAAGACAGCCGTCTTCTCCCGGCGCGAGCGCCGTAGCGACCACGCTTTCGCCGTCCTTGCCGTTCGTGCCGTTGGCGCCGGCCGCGCCGGTGTCGCCCTTGGCGCCCTGCTGACCGGCCGCCCCCGTTGGACCGCCGGGACCCGTAGCCCCCGTCGCCCCGGCAGCGCCCGTCGCGCCCTTCGGCCCGGCGGGCCCCCTGGGACCGGGCTTGGCCCTGGGCTTGACCTTCGCCGCGGCGGCAACCGTGTTGGACGCTGTCTGCTTGGCCGTCGAGCCACCACCATGGCTGGTCGCGGCGAACGCGCCACCGGTGAGCGCGAAGACGAGCGCGGTGAGCGCGATCGCGGTGCTTGGAGTCAGGTGCCTACGTACGCGATGGAACATCGGTTACATCTCCTCCTCGGAGTGGCGCATGGCACGGACACGCACTCCGACCGAGACAGCCCCTCCTGCGGGGTCGGTCAGAGCGCGGCCTCGAGCCCGCTGCTTGGCTGATATGACACTCGCCACCCTCCCTAGAGGAGGCGAAGATGAGAAGTACGACGACCCCGGGACACGCGCGTCATGCCCTACAGACACACCCGGGACCGCGATAGACCCGCGAGAGACCAACCCCCGCCGGTACCGCTCGGGACGGGGAAAACCTGCTGCTAGACGAGGAGCGCTAGACGGAGCAGAGAGAGAGAGAGAGAGAGAGAGAGATGTGTCAGCGACGCTGACGCATCTAGCTACGGCCCCATCAGGGCACGCAACGATCCCCATCACATCTGTCCCATACGGACTCACGCGAACACAACCCCTCTTCATACGACCCGGCCCTCTCCCCTACATCCCCTGCAAAAGCGCTTGCGATCAATCCAAAGGACCAACCCAAACCCGATCTATTTACGTGCCCCCAAACCGGGAACACAACACCTACCAATCATAAGCACACATGTAGCTATTCGTCAAGCCCCCAACTGAAACAACCGGTCCAGAGCGGCCTTGGACGTGGTGTTGAACCCGAAGTTGCCGCCGGGCGCGCAGCTAGCCCTGGGTGAGGGACGGCGACGTCGACCGGTCGGCGTCGAGGAACTTCTCGACGGCGTCGACGGCGAGCGGGCGGGAGAAGAGGAAGCCCTGTCCGTGGTCGCAGTGTTCGCGTTGCAGGGTCTCGAGCTGGGAGCGCTCCTCGATGCCCTCGGCGAGCGTCTCGATGTCGAGTGTCTTGCCGAGCTGCACGAACGTGTGGATCAGCGCGGCCGATCCTTTCGATCCGGCGATGCCGCCGATGAACGAGCGGTCGATCTTCAAAGCGTCCACGGGGAACTGGCGCAGGTAGGCGAGCGAGCTGTAGCCGGTGCCGAAGTCGTCGATCGCGATGCGGACCCCGAGCTCCTTGAGCATGCCGAGGCGCTTGGCGGTCGCCTCGGCGTCGCGCATGAGCGTGGTCTCGGTGATCTCCAGGGTCAGCGTCGCCGGGTCGAGGCCGCTCTCTGTGAGTGCGCCGCGCACGTCCTCGATCAGCTCGTCATCGTCGAGCTGGCGCCCTGACACGTTCACCGACATGCCGATCCTGTGACCGTGCCGGTACCAGATCGCGGCTTGCCGGCAGGCCTCGTCGAGCACCCAGCGGCCGATCGGGACGATCAGCCCGCTCTCCTCGGCGATCGGGATGAACTCGACCGGCGGGATCACGCCGCGCGTGGGATGGCGCCAGCGGATCAACGCCTCGACCCCGATCACCTTCTCCGATTGCAGGTCGAAGGTGGGCTGATATTGGAGGAAGAGCCGTTGCTCCTCGAGCGCCTCGGCCAAGTCCATCTCGAGCGTGAGTCGATCCTGTGCCGCGGTCTGCATGCTGGACTTGAAGAGCATGTAGCAGTTTTTGCCGGCGGCCTTCGCCTCGTACAGGGCGACGTCCGCGTCGCGCAGCAGCTCAGCGGCGTTCGCGCGCTCGCCGAACGCAATGCCGATACTTGCCGTGAGCGACAACGGCCTTCCGGACCGGCCTTCTATCTCGTAGGGCTGACACAGCACTTCCAGCAGGCGCTCGGCGACGAGCTCGGGACCGGCATCGAGCGCGGAGCCCTCGACCAGGACGACGAACTCGTCGCCGCTGAGCCGCGCCGCGGTGTCGCCCTCGCGCACGACTCCCTTCAGGCGGGTGGCGACGAACCGCAGCAGGTCGTCGCCGGCGGCGTGTCCGAACGTGTCGTTGACGTGCTTGAAGCCGTCGATGTCGAGATACAAGGCTGCGACCGGGATCTGCTGACGCCGCGCGCGGGCGAGCATCTGCTCGGCGCGGTCGAGCGCCAGCACGCGGTTGGGCAGGCCGGTCAGAGCGTCGTGCAGCGACTGGTGGCGAAGCTCTCCGGTCTTCTCCTTCACCATCCCCAGAGCGCGCTCGCGCGAGCGCGTCAACACCAGCACAAGCACGAACAGCAGCAGGCTGACGATCGCCCCGGCGACGAACACCGACAGACCCTGCATGCCGGCGGACAGCCGGCTTGCGGCGACCGAGCCGCGCACGACCGCTCTCCACGTGCCGTCGATCTGCAGCGTGGTCTCGTGGGCGAGCAAGCCGACCGACCGAGCCATGCCGACGCGGCCGATCAGCTTTTCGGGCTCACCGGGGTTGCTGTGGTACAGGGCCACGCCGAGACCGCGATGGCCGCCGATCGCTTCACGCATCAGAGCGGTGATGTCGAACGAGCTCCCGACCCATCCGGAGACCGCCGCACGGCGCTGCGCAACGCTCGCGAGGCTCGCTCCATACTTGTAGAACGCGGTTTCGATGAACAGCGTGCTCACGCCCTGAACCGTCACGGGGTAAACCAGGAACTGCCCGGTGTCGGTGATCGACCGCAGGAGATGTGCCTGCAGGATGCCGCCATCCTCGTATCCACCGATCGGCGAGGCGAGATCGCACCAGTCGCCTTGCACCAACTGCCCCACTTCGCGGGTGTACGGCGTCACGGTCCCACCGGCCGAGAGCAGGCAGTAACGCGACCGCCCACTCGGAGCGACAGGCACGACCCTACCTCCGACAAACGCCCGAAACGCGGGATCGGCGGCGCGGCGCGCCTGGAAAGCGGCCAAGTCGGCCGCCGGCACCGCTTCCACGACCGTCGTGCCCAGCCCACTCACCTCGCGCTGCTTGCCCTGGAGCTGGGCGAACCACCGATCGAAGCGGATGGCGCTCAGGTGCGGCTGCATCGTCAACACGGCACGCAGGGTCGCCACGAAGTCCGCGTCACGGCGCAGCAGCGTCTCCAACGTCTCGTTCACGTCGGTCGAGCCGGTCTGGAACGCCTGCTTGTCGTGCGTGCGTACGCTCGAGCGCCACAGCAGCGCGCTGCCGAGCGAGGCCGCCAGACCGACCACGAGGATCGCGCAGGCAACCAGCATCCACCGTCTCCGCCGCGCGGCCGTGCGGATCGGCGTCTCCACGGCTTCCGACGGCTCCTGCTTCGCTTTGAGCAGCTGACGCATACTCAATGCATCGGATCACGGCTCCGTCAGTGAGACCATAGTTCTACATCGTAGACTTCTATTGCCTGTTTGGACGGAGATTTGGGGCCAGGACGGTAGTCGGCCTGTGGAATGCCCCGTAGGGACGCGAACCCCGCCTCATATACGGCTCTGCGCTACGGCCAGTCGATCAGCTCTGCCAGCTCGATTGGGCCAAGGTCGATCACGCCGCTGCGCTCGAGCGGGCGATACTCGCCGCCGGCAAGCCCGAGCCAGTGGATGGCGTGCTCGACGGGGTCGAGGATCAGCACCTCGTCCACCGCGTGGGCGGCATAGAAGGGGAGCTTCTTCCAGGTCTCATCGCCGGGAGAGACAATCTCGACCACGAGCGGCGCGGTGTGCTCCCAGGCGCCCCAGTAGCGCGCGCGGTGCAGGCCGCCGTCGGGCACGCGGTAGTTCTCGATCGAATAGCCGAGGTTGAACTCGTGCATCGTCGGGAACAGCCCCGCGGCACGCGCGGGAGCGCCAAGGATCTCGGCCAGTTGCTGGGCGAGATCCGCGTGCGCGTCGTTCGGGGCTGGAACAATGTGCAGAACACCCTCCCACACCTCGTCGAGACGATCCAGTTCCGAGACCCGCCTGCGCTCCTTGAGAGCGTCCAGCTCGTAGGCGTAAGGGTCCAGCACCACGATTGCCATAGCGTCAGGATAGCGGTGCCGGAGCGGGGCCAAGAAGCCAAGCGCCTATCGAAGCGGACGCGGGGACTCGAACCGCGCAGGATCGGAAGCTTCGTCCGGCCGGCCGACTTCGCGGCCTTTTGGCCGGACGAAGTTTTCCGACCTGCTTTTGCTGAACGGAAGGCAAGCCGACGCGGGGACTCGAACCCCGGACCCCTTCATTACGAGTGAAGTGCTCTACCAGCTGAGCTACGTCGGCGCGGGCACTGATGCTAGCGTTGGATCAGCCTTCAGCGCAGCCAGCGCGCTGAGCAGGGACTCGCCGTGCTTCTCGCAGAAGGCTGGGCCAATGCCTCGGATCTCGATCAGCTCCGCCAGGCTGCGCGGGCGCGCTCGCAGGACGTCCTCGAGCACTGTGTTCGCGGCGACCGTGAACGCTGGCTTGCCCTCGGCTCGCTCCCAGCGCCACGCGCGCAGCCGCTCGAACTCGCCCTCGTCCACGGGGCTCGCCTCGGCCTGCGGCGACGGGCTCGCAGCCGCGCGGGGTGACTCCGCTCGCTCGCCTCCGCGCCTGCGCCCCCCCTTTGCCGGCGCGCGCTGCATCGCCTGTACTAGCTCCAGGTCCGGGTCGCACACGTCGCAGCAACGGCCGGTCGGGCGGCACTCCTCCGCGTCGCCGAAGTGGTCGAGGATCTGGCGGCGGCGGCAGCGCTCGCCGCCCGACATGTAGCGCTCGATCGAGCGGTATGACTCCCAGCCGCGGTTCTTCGCCTCGCTGATCGCCGCCCACGCCTTGCGCGGGCTGCCTCTTCCCGTGAGCGTGACGAGCAGGCCGTCGGGGCCGCCCGGGCGCAGCTCGACCGCGCCCGCGCGCTCGGCGATCGACAGGAGCACGCGGTCGCGCTCGCCCCCCAGCTCGCCGTGGCCGATCGTCACCTCCGTCCCTTCCTCGCGTCGGCGCAGCGATCCGACGTAGCGCTTGACGTCCTCCACGCTCGTTTCGCGCTCCTTGATGAACCTGATCAGCCTGCCCAGGTCCATCCGCGAGGCGAGCAGCAGCGCGCGTGCCGGCGCGCCGTCGCGCCCGCCGCGACCCGCCTCCTGGTAATAGGCCTCGAGGCTCGTCGGCAGCGCCCAGTGCGCGACCGTCCTCACGTCCGCCTTGTCGACGCCCATGCCGAACGCGTTCGTCGCTACCACCACCTCGGCGCGTCCCTCCATGAACGCGTCCTGGCTCTTGCGCCGCGCTTCCGGCGCCATGCCCGCGTGGTAGGCGACCGTCGCGATCCCCTCGCCCGCGATCAATGCTCTGACCTCGTCGGTGTCCTTGCGCGTGCCGCAATACACGATCGCCGGGCGCGCCTTCGGGTCGCCCAGCACGTGCAGCAGCGCCGCGCGCTTACGCGCGACCGCGCCCTTGCCCTCGACGCTTACGACGTCGAACGTCAGGTTCGGGCGGTCGAAACCGCTCCGGACCGAAACCCAGTCGCGCAGCCCCAGCCTGGCCGCGATCTCCTCCGCGACCCTTGGCGTCGCCGTCGCCGTCGCCGCCATCACCGCCGGTCTCCCCAGTCCCGCGATCGCGTCGTGCAACCGCAGGTAGTCCGGCCTGAAGTCGTGGCCCCACTCGGCCACGCAGTGCGCCTCGTCGACGACGAACAGCGCGACGTTCCTTTGCGCGAGCGCGTCGCGGAACGCCCCCGAGGCGAACCGCTCGGGCGCGGCCAGCACGAGCTGCGTCACGCCCGCGCGGATGTCGCGCAGCGCTTGCGCGTTGTGTCCCTCCTCCATCCCCGACGCGAGCATCGTCGCGCTCACGCCCGCCTCCTTCAGCCGGCGCCACTGGTCGGCCATCAACGCGATCAGCGGGCTCACGACGACGACCAGCCCGATGTCTGCGAGCGCCGGCAGCTGGTAGCACAGCGACTTCCCGCCGCCTGTCGGCATCACGACCAGGGAGTCGCGCCCCGCGAGCGCCGCGCTGACCGCCTCGCGCTGTCCCGGCCTGAAGCTCTCGAGCCCGAACCGCTCGAGCAGTTGCTCGGGCGTGTGCGTGGGCCGCGGCGGCTCTTCGCGCGCGCGCGCCACGGGGTCAGCGGTGGTCGTTGCTTCGTACATCCATAAGAAGCTACTCACCACCCCGGTTGAAACTCTTCGCCGGCTGCGCTTGCACCGCGATTTTCCGCGCTGCGAACGCCTCCTGGCCGCCCCGAGGCGGCCCTCCTCTACATCAATCCGTTCGCGCGCCCGCGCGTCGCTCCCACACTACGCGCGTGCCGGCCGCCGGGACGAGCGTGATCGCGCGCCTGCGGTTCCACTCGCCGCGGCGCCAGACCCCGCGCGGGGGCAACCGCGGCTCGAGCTCGCCGAGCATCGTGCGCAGCATCAGCTTCATCTCCAGCTGCGCGAACGACGCGCCGATGCAGCGGCGGATGCCGCCGCCGAACGGGATCCAGGAGAACGTCTCGGGGCCCTTCTCGAGAAAGCGCTCCGGCATGAACTCCGCGGGCTGCGCATACGCGCGCGGATTGCGGTTCGTGAGATAGATCGACGGCGTCACGCGCGTGCCGGCCGGCAGCGTGTACCCGCCCACGGACAGCTCCTGCGTCAACACGCGCGCGACCAGCGGCACGACCGGCCTGACGCGCAGCGTCTCGTTGACGACCGCCGTCATGTACTCATCGCCCGCGCCACGAGCGACGCCTGGGCCGTCAGCGCCGCCTTGGCCGGCCTCGTCGCCCGCGCCCGCGTCGATCTCCGCCTGCAGCCGGGCCAGCTTCGCGGGGTGGCGGACCAGCCGCTCGATCGCCCAGGCGACCGACGTCGCCGTCGTCTCGTGCCCGGCCAGCAGCAGCGTGACGAGCTCGTCGCGCAGCTCGCCGTCGGTCATCGCCTCGCCGTCCTCGTCGCGCGCCTGCATCAGCAGCGAGAGGATGTCCGTGCGCTCGGCCAGGTCGGTCTGTTCGCGTCGCCGGGCGAGCTCCTCGTAGATGACCGCGTCGAGCGCGTCCAGCCCTTCCCCGATCGCGCCCGTCGGGCGCTCGAGGCTCATGCGGCGCAGCGTGAGCAGCACCATCCGCGGCGAGCTCACGGGCTCGAGCAGCGCCCCGATCGCCGCGGTCAAGGTCGCCATCCGCTCCGCCTCGACGCCGAACACCGCTCTGACGATCACCTCGAGCGTGATCGCGCGCGTGCGCTCCTGCAAGCGCATCGGACGGCCCAGCTCCCAGCCGGCCATGTCGTGCCGGGTCGCCTCGACGATCGTGTCCTCGTACTCGCGCATGCGCTCGCCGTGGAACGGCGGCAACAGCAGCTTGCGCTGGCGCATGTGCTCTGGCCCGGTCAGCACGATCACCGAGCTCGGCCCCATGATCGGGGCGATCGGCGAGCTCCCCGCTCCCGACGGCGCGATCTCGGGCGGCGCCGTGAACACCGTCTTGACCGCCTCCGGGTCGCTCACCATCACGAGCTTCATCCCGCTCGGGGCGAACGTCAGCGTGAACGCCTCGCCCATGCGCTTCGCGCACTGGTCCATCACCCAGGTCGGCGCGAGCGCCCATGCGAGCGTTTGCAGCGGCGCCGGGGCCCGCGGGCCGGGCGGAAGGCGCGCGGGAGCGGCAGGGCCGGGGCTGGTTTTTAATGGAGAGGAGGGGGCGGCGTGCTGGGTGGAGCCCCGCGGCGATCCGGCCGCTACCGAGCCGTCCCCGTCCCGCTGGATACCGACCTTTGCAGGGCTGTTCTCGTCCCGCGGCGAGGCATCCGCTAACGGGCTGTTCTCGTCCTGCGGCGTCGTCGCAGTGGTGGGCGCCATGCCCACAGCCTACCCTCAGAGCCTCCGCGCGCCGCGGCAAGCGCCGTGGCCACGCGGCGGTGGGCCTGCTCGACCTGCTCCGGCGTGAGCGTGCTCGCGCGCCGCTTCAGGTACCCGCGCAGCATTCGTGCGGGCAGCACCCGCACGCCCTTGCGCCGCGCGAGCGGCCGGTCCACCCACGCGCGGCTGAACACGATCAGCGGTTCCACCTTCATGCCCGTAACCCGCTCGATCGCCTTGCGCTGGGCCTGTGCCTGGCTGAGCGTCGCGCCGTGCACCCGGCCCACTCGTACGGGCCCGGGGTGGCTCTTCGTCTCGACCGTGAACACGCCCGCCGGGCCGATCAGGATGTGGTCGACGTTGCCCCTGCCAAGGCTCGCGTCGTGGATCACGCGCCACTCGCTGCCCGCGAGCTCGTCCAGCAGGGAGCCGACCTGCTCCTCGCCTGTGGCGCCGCGATCGCGGCGCTCGAGCAGCGGCAGCACGTAGCGTGAGATCACGAACATAGCCGTCAGCAGCGCGAGCTCGGAGCCCAGGAAGCGGAGGTCGCGCAGGCCGAACGTCTTGCCCAGCAGCGCGGTAGCGACCGCCAGCACGCCGAGCAAGATCAGGGTGCGCATGCGCAAGCGCCGCACCATCGAGCGCGCGTGCTGCCCGGCCATGCGGGCGGTCGGGTCATAGCCCAAGGCGTACATCTCTCCTTCTCCATCGGACGCTCGACCGACGGGCCTTAGGCGCGCGCGCGTCCGCCAACGAGAAGAAGAAGAAGAAGAAGAAGAAGATTTCCTTAAAGGCCCGAAAGAAAAATCCCCAAGAAGCGTGGAAGCTCGCGCGATCCCCTAAAGCCCCCTCATCGACCGACCGAAGCCGTAAGCAGAGCCTCGATACCGCGACCGCCACTCGGTCGCTCCCGCCTCGAGACCGGACGCTCCGCATGACCCACGATCCCGATCATCCCAACCTCTCTTCTTCCGGCTTCCCCTCACCGTCGGGTCGCTCCCCGTCGGAGGACTCTCCTCCGTCGGACGTCTGCCTGCTCCTGCGCGCCCACGCCGAGCAGCGCTGGCTGAGCCACGAGGTCGTCCCCGTCGTGCGCGAGCTCCAGCATCGCGACTCGCTCCCCGAGGAGCAGCTCGGCGCCGCGCTCGCCTATCTCGAGGTCATCTGGCTCGAGGCCGCCCGCCGCGCGGCCGAGACCGACGCCACCTTCGCCGAGCTCGACGCGACCGTGCCAGAGCAGGAGCGCACCTGCGACCGGGCCCTGCCCGGCAAGGCCCGCCGCTATCACACCGTCGTGCGCACGCTGCGCGAGATCGTCGGGCGCCACGTCGCCCAGCTGATCGCCGTTCCCAGCGAAGCCTTCACGCACGAGCACGCGGGCTTCTAGCGCGCAGGGCGCGACGGAGCGCTCGGCCGGCACGCGTGAACCGGGTCCCCGCCCCGGCCGGGCTGCGAACCGGCGGAGCGTCGAGGATGAGTAGGCTCCGCGGCGATGGGGCTCCGCTTCGACCTGCAGTCGCACTCCACCCACTCCGACGGCGCGCTCTCCGCGGCGGAGGTCGTCGCGCGGGCGGCCGCGGCCGGGGTCGAGCTGCTCGCGCTCTCAGACCACGACACCGTCGGCGGCGTCTCCGAGGCCGTGCTCGCGGGCGAGCGCGCCGGTGTTCGCGTCGTCCCCGCGGTCGAGATCTCCGCTGTCGACGAGCCCACGGGCGGGGCGACGCCCGCGGGCGGGGCGACGCCCACGGGCGGGGACACGTCTGCGGACGGGTCCGCGACCCGGGACACAGCCGGAACGCGCGAGGGACGCGAACTGCACCTCCTCGGCTACCTGATCGACCACACCGACCCGGCGTTCGAGCACACCCTCGCGGACTTTCTCGCCGACCGCGAGCACCGCACGTTGCGCATGGCCGCCGGCCTGCGCGAGGCCGGCTTCGAGCTGGACGAGCGTCAGATCTCGACCCGCGTCGCGGCGGGGCAGCCGATCGGGCGTCCGCACCTGGCCGAAGCGGTGCTCTCCGCGCCCGCCAACGCGGAGCGCTTGCGAAACGAGCAGATCGACGACATCGGCTCGCTGATCCGGGGCTACCTGATCGAGGGGCGTCCCGCCTTTCGCCTGCGCGAGACCCCCACCGTCGCCGAGGCCGTCGAGGCGATCCACGCGGCGGGCGGCGTCGCCGTCTGGGCGCACCCCTTCTGGGACATCTCCGATCCCGCCGAGGTGCTGGCCACGATCGAGCGCTTCCGCGCGCTGCCGGTCGACGGGGCAGAGGACTCCTCTACCGACACCGTCTCGATCGACGGCGTCGAGGCCTTCTACATCACCCACACCCGCGAGCAGACGGAGCTGTTGGCCGAGCGCTGCGCGGCTGACGGCCTGCTCACGACCGGCTCGGCCGACTTCCACGGTCCGGACAACCGCCTCTTCTCGCGCTTCCTCGCGTTCGAGACCTACGGCCTCGAGCCGAACCTTGGGCCAATCGCCGCCTGAGACGGTCGCGGACGCCGCCCCGCAAACGTGCTCCGGCGCGGGCGTGTGCCCGGCACTCAGCCCGCCAACGCCCCTATCCGGTAGGCGAGCGCCTCGAGCGCCAGCTCCTCCGAGACGTTCAGCGACAGGCTCAGCCGGGTCTCGCCGACCAGCTCGATCGCCTCTCTTAGGCGCGCCCCATCGCGACCCCGCGCGTCCTGCTCGAGCTCCGCGCGTCGATCGACCGCGTATATGAGCTCGGGCGCCCCTTCGCGCACGCACATCACGTCGCGCAGCCACAGCTCCGCCAGGCCGAGCGCGAGGTCGAGCGTGGTCGTGCGCGCGCGGCGCTCGCCCCGGCGCCGGGCGTCGAGACCTTCGCGTTCATAGCGTTTGCGCTCCTTGCTCGGCACGAGCTCGAGCTCGCTCGCCACCCGCTCCTGTGACGCCTCCCCGGCGCTCGTACCGGCCTCCTTGGCTGTGTCCAGCAACCCCATCCAAGGGCGCCCGCCCGTCTCGCCCGCCAGCGCCGCGCGCGCGAACCCCTCGGCGCGCGCCCTTAGCTCCCCGCCCTCGGCGCTCGCCAGCCTGGCGGCGAGCCGAGCGTCGCCCAACGCCAAACGTGCGCACGCGTGCGCGCGCTCCGACCCGACCCGCACCGCGGCCTCCCGGCCTTCCCCGTCTTCGACACGCTGCACGCCCGCCCCCCCTACAAAGCCTTCAACCCCCTCCATGCCTTCAACCCCCTCCATGCCTTCAATTCCCTCCATGCCTTCCAAGCCCTCCATGCCTTCCAAGCCTGCGGCGATGCGCGCCGGCGGCAGCGGGTCGAAGCGCACGCACTGGCAACGCGAGGCGATCGTCTCGAGCACGTCCTGCCGGCGATCGCTGAGCAGCAGCAGGTGCACGAACGCGGGCGGCTCCTCGAGCGTCTTCAGCATCCTGTTGGCTGCCTGGTCGTTCATCGTCTCGACCGCCTCGATCACGAACACGCGCCGCGCCGATTCGAACGGCGTGCGCGCGGCGGCGGCCACGACGGGCTCCTCGATGTCGCTCACGAGCATTTCGCTCGCGCCCGACGGCGTCACCCACGTCAGGTCGGGATGCGCGTCGCGGGCGATGCGCTCGGCCGTCGCGCCCGGGTCGTGCGCGCCGTCAGCGAGCAGCGCGGCTGCGAACCCGCGCGCGATCGTCCGCTTGCCGACCCCCGCCGGACCATGAAACAGGTAGGCATGGGAGGGCCTACCGTGGGGCGGCAGCGCCGGCACGAGCACCGCGCGGGCGTGGGGATGCGCGTCGATACCGGGCAGGATGGGCGCGGCGGAGGGGCTCGTGGCGGCTGCGGAGGTCATTGCTGACATCGTAGAGGCGGCACAGCCCGGGAATGTGCCAAGTGTGTGTCACGAGCGTGCCGATTGTGCGAGAACCCGTCGTGGGACGGTCCGGCGCTACGGTGCCGGGGTGGCCCGCGGCAGACTGGTGACGATCGAGGGGCTCGACGGCGCCGGCAAGTCGACGCTCGCCTCCTCGCTCGCGCGCGAGATCGCGCGGCGCGACCACGCCGTCGAGCTGCTGCGCGAGCCGGGCGGCGTGGAGATCTCAGAGCGCCTGCGCGCGCTCGTCAAGGACCCGGCGCTTGAGGTCTCGCCTCGCGCGGAGGCGCTGCTCTATGCGGCCGCGCGCGCCCAGCTCGTGCACGAGCTGCTGCTCCCGCTGCTCGAGCGGGGCACGTTCGTGCTGCTCGACCGCTTCGTCGACTCCTCGCTCGCCTACCAAGGCGCCGGGCGCGCGCTCGGGATCGAGGAGGTGCGCGCGATCAACCTGTTCGCGACCGGCGGGCTGACGCCCGACCGCACGCTGCTGTTGCGCATCTCCCCGGCTTCCCGTCGCGCGCGCCTGCGCGCGCGCGCGACGGAGCCCGATCGCTTGGAGCTCGAGGACGAGTCCTTCTTCGCGACGATCGCCTCCTCCTACGACGAGCTCGCGCGCGCGGAGCCCGCGCGCATCCGCGCGCTCGACGGAGACCAGCCGCCCGAGCGCGTGCTGGGCGAGGCGGTGGCGGCGATCGAGGATCTGCTGGCGAACCGAGCTTTAGATTCAAGATAGACAAAACCCTAACTTGCAAAGTTATAAGTTTGCAAGTCATAGCTTTGTTAGACTGCTCTAATGATCGACCGCAAAGAGGAGCTGGAGCGGTTGCGCAGGGCGGCCGCGGAAGCGCCCCAGCTTGTGGTGATGCGCGGGCGCCGCCGCGTCGGCAAGAGCTATCTGCTGGACCGCAGCTTCGCCGAGCACCGCCTCGTGTACTTCCAGGCCGACGAGGGGGAGGCACGGGGGCACCTGGACTTCCTGGCGGCCGAGCTGGGACGGCTTGTCAATGCGCCGATCGCCTTCCGCGACTGGAACGAGGCACTGGGCTCCCTCGACGAGCAAGCCCAGCTACAGCCGCTCGTGGTGGTACTGGACGAGTTCCAGTGGATGCTTCAAGCCGAACCCCTGTTGGACTCGATCGTCATGCGCCACTTCGACCGTTGGGAGCGGGGGCGCATCCCGATCACCCTCGTGATCAGCGGCAGCGCACTGACAATGATGGAGCAGCTGCTGGAGGGCGATAGACCGATGTTCGGCCGCGCAGGCTACCGCCCATTTCTGCAGCCGTTCGACTATCGCGACGCGGCCATGTTCGCCGGCGCCACGAGCACCGACCAAAAGCTGCTGCGCTACGGCATCCTTGGCGGGACGGCTCAGTACCAGGTTTGGGCCGGACAGGCCTCCATCCGCGAGATCCTCGAGCACAGGATCCTGACCAAGGACGAGCCGCTGTTCGAGGAGCCATTGCAGCTGATCAGAGGCGAGAGCGCGATCCGCGAGCCTGGCAACTATTACCAGCTCCTTCGCGCGATCGCGCGCGGCGCGACACATTTCAACGAGATCCTGCAGCAGTCCAAGATCTCCTCAGGGCAGCTCCTCACCGGGCGCCTCGACCGGCTTGCGCAGTTGCGCTACATCGACGAGCGTCGTCCACTCGGTGGCAACGGCTCGCCGAGCTGGTCGGTCAGCGACCCCTTCTTCCGCTTCTGGTTCCGATACGTCTATCCCAACCGCTCACGGCTGCAGCGCGGGCGTGTGCAGGAGGTATGCGACGCGATTCTCGCCGACATCGACAACCACATGGGCATGGTCTTCGAGCAGGTCTGTCGCGACTGGGCCGGGCGCCACAGCGCCGACCCACACCTGGCCGGCGCCGAGGACATCGGCGCCTACTGGACACGCACGCACGACGTCGAGGTGGACCTCGTCGCGCGCAAGCGAAAGAGCATTGTCGCTGTAGGGTCGTGCAAGTGGTCGACGCGGGCAGACACACACGACCTCGATCGCCTGATCGAGCTCCGCGGCCGGATCCGCGGCGCAGGGTCCGCCGCCCCGTACATCTTCGCGCGAAACTTCCACAAGAGCCTCGTCGAGCGCGCCGAGCATGCCGGCGTACGTCTTGTCTCAGCGGAGGAGCTGTTCGTATAGTCTCCTAAGCGATGCCGCGCCGTCTCGATCGCCGCTTCGAGATACTCCTGATCGCGGTCGTAATCACGGCAGCGCTCGGCACGACGACACCCGCCACAGCGGCGACGAACCCGCCGCCCCACGCCGACTCGACCCCCGCCTTCTCCGTCCCCGCCTCGGCGCGAGCGCATTCCGCCGCCACGACCACCGCTCCCCAGCCGATCACCATTCTCAAATCGACGTCGACCGCGCCCGCGCGTACGCGTGCGCGTGCGCGATCGAAGTCTTCAGGCAAGCTGTCCACCGCCGCGATCGTCGTCGCGGCGGTCGCCGCGCTGCTGGCCCTTGGCTGCGCCGCCTGGGGTCTCGCGCGGCGGCGGGCGTTCGAGCCCCACTGGCTGCTGTCCTTGCGCCACTCCATGGCCGAGGCCGGTTTCCGCACGTCCGCAACGTGGGCGGAATTTGCGGACTGGGCTCGTCTCGGACGCTGAAAGCGGTCGTTGAAAGCACTCCGCGTCTTCTAAAATCGAGGGTGTCCTCTCGATTTTTTCCGCCGCTCGGAGAGGGATGATGCTCGGCCCAAACAAACAGCTTCGAGTGGTTGTCCGCGACGGCGGCGCAGCAGAGGAGGAAGGCCGATGAACCCAGCCCCGCACCCCACAGTCCCCGCGGAGAGCACCTCCGGCGAAGCGCTCGCGATCGAGCGCTTCTTCACCTCTCCGGGCACCCATCCGTTCGACGCCGTCGAGTGGGAGCTGCGCGACGCGCGCATCGGCCACGGCGACCGCGTGGCGTTCGAGCAGGAGGGCGTCGAGTTCCCCAAGAGCTGGTCGCAGAACGCGACCAACATCGTCGCCCAGAAGTACTTCCGCGGGCAGATCGGCAACCCGGCGCGCGAGCACTCGGTCAAGCAGATGATCGGCCGCGTCGCCGGCACGATCGCCGGCTGGGGGCGCGAGCGGGGCTACTTCGCGAGCGAGGAGGACGGCGAGGCGTTCGAGCACGAGCTCACGCACATCCTGCTGCACCAGATGGCGGCGTTCAACTCCCCCGTGTGGTTCAACGTCGGCTTCGAGGAGAGCCCTCAATGTAGTGCCTGCTTTATCCTCAGCGTCGACGACACGATGGAGTCGATCCTCGACTGGAACACCAAGGAGGGGATGATCTTCCGCGGCGGCTCCGGGTCGGGCATCAACCTGTCGAACATCCGCGGCTCGATGGAGCACCTGGCGAAGGGCGGCACCGCCTCCGGGCCGGTGTCGTTCATGCGCGGAGCCGACTCGTGGGCGGGCACGATCAAGTCCGGCGGAAAGACGCGGCGCGCGGCGAAGATGGTCGTGCTCAACGTCGACCATCCCGACATCAGGGAGTTCATCTGGTGCAAGGCCAAGGAGGAGGACAAGGCCGCGGCGCTGCGCGACGCCGGCTTCGACATGTCGATCGACGGCGAGGGGTTCAAGTCGATCCAGTACCAGAACGCGAACAACTCGGTGCGCGTCACCGACGAGTTCATGGAAGCCGTCGAGGCCGATGGCGAGTGGCGGCTGACCTCGCGGACGACCGGCGAGCCGGTGGGCGAGTCGGTGAGCGCGCGCGAGCTGATGCGCGAGATCTCAGAAGCGGCCTATCGCTGCGCCGACCCGGGCATGCAGTACGACACGACGATCAACCGCTGGCACACCTCGCCCAACAGCGGCCGGATCAACGCGTCGAACCCGTGCAGCGAGTACATGCACGTCGACAACTCCGCGTGCAACCTCGCGTCGCTGAACCTGATGAAGTTCCGCCGCGCCGACGGCACGCTCGACGTGGAGTCCTTCGAGCACGCCGTCGACGTCGTGCTGCTGGCGCAGGAGATCGTCGTCTCCCCCTCCAGCTATCCGACCGAGGAGATCGCCGTCAACGCGCGCGCGTTCCGCCAGCTCGGGCTTGGCTACGCGAATCTCGGCGCCTACCTGATGAGCAACGGCATGCCCTACGACTCCGACCCCGGGCGGGACACGGCGGCGGCGATCACCGCGCTGATGACCGGACGCGCCTACCGTCGCTCGGCCGAGGTCGCGGCGGCGCTCGGCCCGTACGAGCACTACGAGGAGAACCGCGCGGAGCACAACAACGTGATGCGCATGCACCGCGACGCCTCGCATCAGATCCCCGACGCGGGCTGCCCCGACGAGGAGCTGCTCGCCGCGGCGAGGCGCTCGTGGGAGGAGGCGGTCGAGCTCGGCGAGCGCCACGGCTATCGCAACGCGCAGGCGACCGTGCTCGCGCCGACGGGGACGATCTCGTTCCTGATGGACTGCGACACGACCGGCGTCGAGCCCGACTTCTCGCTCGTCAAGTTCAAGGAGCTCGTCGGCGGCGGGCAGATGACGATCGTCAACCGCACGGTGCCGCTGGCGCTCGAGACGCTCGGCTACTCAGAGCAGCAGGTCGAGCAGATCGAGGCGCACCTGGCCGAGCACGGCACGATCGTCGGCGCACCCGGCCTGGCCGAGGAGCACATGGAGGTGTTCGACGTCGCCGTCGGCGAGCGCGCGATCAGCCACATGGGCCACCTGAAGATGATGGGCGCCGTGCAGCCGTTCATCTCGGGCGCGATCTCAAAGACGGTCAACCTGCCGCAGGAGGCGACGGTGGAGGACATCGCCGACGCCTACACGCAGGCATGGCGCCTCGGGATCAAGGCGCTCGCGATCTACCGCGACGGCTCGAAGACCGCCCAGGCGCTGCGCACCGACGCGCAGCAGGGCGCCGACGCGGCCGCGCCGGCCGACGTCGACGCGATCGTCGAGCAGGCCGTGAGCAAGGCGCTGAAGGACGCCGGCCCGCGCCGCAAGCGGATGCCGCGCGAGCGCCAGTCGATCACGCACAAGTTCTCGATCGGCGGCCACGAGGGCTACATCACGGCCGGCAAGTACGAGGACGGCACGGTGGGAGAGATCTTCCTGACCGACATCGGCAAGGAGGGCTCGACGCTCAGGGGCATGATGAACTCGTTCGCGACCGCGATCTCGATCGCGCTGCAGTACGGCGTGCCGCTGGAGACGCTCGTACGCAAGTTCAGCTACATGCGCTTCGAGCCAGAGGGCATCACCGGCAACCCGGAGATCCCGTTCGCGAAGTCGATGCCCGACTACATCATGCGCTGGCTGGCATCGCGCTTCCTCGACGTCGACGTGCAGGAGGACCTCGGCATCCTCACGCAGGAGGTGCGCGCGCGCAAGGCGGCGCAGGAGACCGCACAGTCCGTGACCGCCTCCGACACGGCCGGGCCGGGAAGCGATGAGCGGGAGCAGAGCACACCCAGGGCGGTCGCGGACGGCAACGGCTCCTCGAGCGCACCGAGTGCCTCGTTCACCGACACCCCGCCGGTGGTCCCGGCGCGCATGCAGGGCCTCGATCTCGGCCCGGCGTGCAGCCAGTGCGGAGGCATGATGCAACGCACGGGATCTTGCTACACCTGTAGTAGCTGCGGCAACAACACCGGCTGCGGCTGAGGCCGGCCGCGACGGTCACCGGCCCACTCAGGGCCGGTGACGCCGGGTGCGGTACGGCTGGGTCAGTCGTTCAGGCGCTTCTTCAGCGCGCTTGCCGCGGAGAACTTCGCGGCTTTGCTGGCCGCGATGTTGATCGTCTCGCCGGTGGACGGGTTGCGTCCCTGACGAGCGGCGCGGTGGCTGACGCTGAACTTGCCAAAGCCGGCAAGCGCGACCTCACCCCCCGAGGCCAGCTCATCGGAGAGGACCTCGATCGTCGTCTCCAGCGCCTGCCGGGCCTGGCTGGCGGCCAGTCCAGTGCGCCCCGCGACCTGCTCAGCTAGCTCGTTCTTTGTCATCCCAATCCCTTCTCGAGTGTCTTTGCTACGCGCAGGCTAACCGCTTGCGAGGACGATGACACGTCCAAACTCAGGAATTGGGCCTTCTACAAGCCCTAATTTCCGGGGAACTCGAGCGGCGATCCGCTCCGCAGGACTCCCTCCGAACCCAGCTCGGAGGGCGCTCGGGATGCCCGCGGCGCGAGCCGGCCGGCCGCGCACGCAGTCCACAGAGTGGTCAGCCAGGTGGCGCAGGCCAGGCCGACGTGGACCCAGACGAGCTCAGTGGGCAGGTGCGTCTCATACTGATCGAGCCCGACAACGCCCTGCAGGGCGAGCAGCACGCAGAGTACGGTCAGCGAGCGCTGGACGACGGGCCCTGCCGCCCGGCGCCGCGCCAACAACCACGTGCCGACGACGAGCAGGCTGAAGACAAACGCGATCTCGGCGTGGCGGTGGATGACGAAGTCCATCGTGCCGCGGCCGTCGAAGTCGAGGCGGTTGATCTTCTGCCCAGGCGAGCCGCCGGCGTGCGGGCCGGCGGCGGTGGCGGCGGTGCCGGCGAAGATCGTAAGCGCGCCGAGGCCGACCAGCGCGCGGATCGAGAAGACCAGCCCGCGGTCGGTTGACGCTTGGCTGGGCTCGCGCTCGTCGAGCGAGGCGGGCTCGTGCGTGGCGCGCCAGACGAGCAGCAGGGCGGCGACGAGGATCAGCATCGAGAGCGCGAAGTGGCCCATCACCCAGCCGTAGTCGAGCGCGCCTTTGACGGTGAAGCCGCCGAGCACCGCCTGGCCGACGACGCCGAGCGGGAGCAGCGCGCCGAGGAAGGTGAGGTCACGCCGATAGGGGCGGCGGCGCAGCGCCGCCACCCAGGCGAGGCCGGCGGCGATCGACACGGGGACGGTGATGACGCGGTTCGAGAACTCGATCACCGCGTGGGTGTTCAGCGGGGGATAGACGTTGCCGTAGCACTTCGGCCAGGTGGGGCAGCCGAGGCCGGAGCCGGTCAGGCGCACGGCCGCGCCGGTGAGCACGATCACGGTGAGGGCGGCCAGACCGGCGTAGGCGAAGCGCACGTACTGCGCCGGGGTGACTGTGTAGCCGTTGGTGCGCTCGCGCAGGCGCTCTAGACGGGCGGACATGCGCACTAAGGATGCCACCGGAACGGCAGCTCGTCCGCCAGCTCGCTCAACCGCGGCGCGGCGGCATCGCGCGCGGAGACGATCAGCTCCTCGCGGGGAAGCGGCCATTCGACGCCAACGTCGGGGTCGTCCCAGGCGATGCCGCGCTCGAGCGCGGGGTCGTAGTAGGCGGTCTGCTTGTAGAGCACGTCGGCGACATCGGACAGCACGCAGAAGCCGTGGGCGAAGCCGACGGGCACGTACAGCTCGCGCATCGACTCCTCGTCGAGCTCGACCGCCTCCCATTGCGCGTAGGTGGGCGAGCCGCGGCGCAGGTCGACAGCGACGTCGAGGATGCGCCCGCGCGCGCAGCGCACGAGCTTGGCGACGCCGGGACCGACGTGGAAGTGCATGCCGCGCAGCACGCCGCGGGTCGAGCGCGAGTGGTTGTCCTGGACGAACCGCTCCTCCGCCGAGATCCCTACCTCGGCGTGCCAGGAGTGGCGGTAGGTCTCGCTGAAGAAGCCGCGCTCGTCGGGGAACACGGCGGGCTCGATCGCGATCAGGCCGGGCAGGCGCGTGGGGAGTATGCGCATATGGGCGGGAAGAGTAGCCGGAGGCGGGTTGATCGGCCGCGGTACTCCACGAGCGGGCCTCGAGCGAGAGCAGGCGCCCCTCGAAAACGGTGGTTTAGGGCCCTCGAAAACGCTGACTTACATCCCTCGAAAACGCGGGCTTAGGCCCCTCGAAAACGTGGATAACTGTTATCTTCTGCTTATGGAGACTGGATTTCAACCTCTTTCCGGGATCGTCGCCCGGCGCCTCTTCAACATTGCCTTGGAGCGACTGAAAGAGGAGCCGGTTATCGCGTTACAGGGGCCACGGGCAGTCGGGAAGTCGACCCTGCTCGCCGAGCTGGCCCGAGCCCGAGGAGCTCAAGTCTTGGATCTGGACGATCTCGCGATGCGCGACGCGGTGCAAACCGATCCCAGCGCCTTTATCACAGGCCCGGCGTTGGTATGCATCGATGAGTATCAGCACGTGCCAGCGATTGTTGACGCCATCAAGGCCGAGTTGAGCCGTGACCTGCGACCGGGCCGCTTTGTAATCACCGGTTCGACCCGCTACGACGCACTGCCCACAGCCGCGCGGTCGCTCACCGGTCGCCTGCATCTCCTCTCTCTGTGGCCACTCTCGCAGGGTGAGATCGCGGGAACAAGGGAGAACCTGCTGCAGAAGCTCCTCTCCGACCCCGCAGCCACCGTACATCGTGACGGTCTCTCGGAGACGAGCAGGGAGGAGTACATAGCGCGTATCACCGTCGGAGGGATGCCGATTCCCCTCGCGAGACGCAACCCGGCGGCGCGCATCCGCTGGTTCGACGACTACGTCACACAGGTGCTCGAGCGCGACGTGCGCGAGCTGTCGCGACTCCGCCAGCGCGAGCAACTGCCCACCTTGCTCCGTCGCCTGGCGGCGCAAACCGCGCAGGTGCTGAACATCACCGCGGCCTCGGCAGAGGCGGGGCTGGATCGAAGCACTGGAACCGACTACGTAAAGCTTCTCGAAGCCGTCTTTCTCCTTCTGCGTCTTCCTGCATGGGGAACCACAGTGCGTACCCGAGCCGCAAACGCTCCTAAGATCCACGTGGTCGACACCGGTCTGGCCGCGCGCCTGCTGCGTCTCACGCCAGAGAAGCTCGCCCACCGCGACCCGCCCTCGCTTTCACAGTTCGGCCATCTGCTGGAGACATTCGTCGTGGGCGAGCTGCTGAAGCAGGCATCGTGGCTCGACGACATTGCCGCATATGGCCATTGGCGAACGTATGACGGCGACGAGGTCGACCTGGTGATCGAAAGAGGCGATGGCCGCATCCTGGCCTTTGAGGTCAAGGCCGCTGGGCGGGTCCCCGGTGGGGACATGCGACCCATGCTGAAGTTGCGCGACGCCCTCGGCGAGCGATTTCTCGCCGGCATCGCGTTGTACACGGGTGCTCGCGCCTATCGCTTTGACGACCGTATCTATGCGATGCCCATAGACCGGATCTGGCAGCCGTGAGCTGAGCACTGATCGACCGTGACGGCCTGTGGCCCGGTGGATGCACTGTGGTTGCTTGGAGCAGCATGTGCATCTACATTGATCTCATGATGTCGCTAGCCGACGCGTCGCTGGCCCCCGACGAGCAGGCGCTGCTCGAGCGGTTCGTCGTCGAGGTGGATCACGACAAGATCGTCCTCTGCGGGTCGGTGTGAGCTTGAAACCGTCGCTCGGGAAGTTGGCTGCAGTGAGCGCACGCTGCGACGTTATGTCGGCGACGGCCTGCTGCGAGGCCGTCGCATCGTGCCGGGACGGCTCGAGGTCTCTCTCGAAGAGCAGAGCTACCTGCGCAGTCATTGGACGCTGCTGAGCGAACTGAAGGGTGTGCTGCGTACCGAGCGAAACGTCCGCCTGGCTGTCCTCTCCGGATCCACCGCCGTGGGGGAGGACCATCTCGACTCAGATGTGGACGTGCTGATCGCCCATCGCCATCCGGACGAGCTTCGGCGCGCAGGGCTCAGGCTGCGCCTGCATCGTGCTCTAGGCAAGGTCGTACACGTGGTCAGCCTGGAGCAGGCGCAGACATCCCCCTCACTGCTCGCCGACATCTTGCAGGAGGGCCGCCCACTCATCGACCGCGACGGCCTGTGGCACACGCTGCAAGCGCAGAGAAACGACGTGCTGGTGGAGGCAATACGCGAAGAGCAGGCAACAGCGGCCGATGCCCACGCCGCGATCGCCGCCGCGAGAGCGCGAATCGGATGAGCTCACGCCAAAGCGACGAGCCCCCACAGCGGCTCTCCAAGAACCAGCGCCGGATCAACACCATCCTGCAGAGGATTCCGGGGACACGCGAGCAGTTGATCGTCGCGATGGAAGAGTTCCCGCCTGACTTTGACCTCGATCGGCTGATTGCGGCCGCCCAGTCGCCCGACGCGCGCGAACGCAACAAGGTGGCCGTGGTGGAGCGAGAGTATGAGGTAATGCTCAACTGGCTGAACGAGTTGACGGCTCGCGCACTCGCAGAGGGACATCGCTTGGAGGTCGTGGACAAGGAACCCAGGCGTCCATGGGAGCGTCTGGCCGCGCTCGGCGTCATCTCCCAGCGCTCGGCCAAACGCCTGCAGGAGGCGATGGACACGCGCGACGAGCTGGGCCGCGCGCATCCACCGGCCACCTGGCGAGCACTTCATGACGGCGTTCACACGCTGTTGAGCGAGCTCGACCGCTACATGGACCATCTCGCCGACTGGGCAGCGAAAGAAGAGATCCTGCCGTCTTCCTGAAAGACAGCTCAAATGCAGTTAGGTCCAAGTGTTAGTCATAAGTGCGTCCACATGTTAGTGAAGAGGGTGACCTACCGTCGACGTATCCGATCGCTCCCCTGAGCTAAAATGCTCGCCGGCATAGGGGGTACCGACGCCAAACAGGGTGTGATGAGCGATCTGATCTGCGGATCTTGCTTGTCCGTCTCGTCGTCGTCGACGCCGTCCGCGAGATCGTCACCGACTCGCTCGCGCGCAACTTCTTCGGCACCGCTTCCAGATGGCCACCGACGCCGAGCAACGCTACCTCGCCGCCATGGCCGCCGGCGGCGAGGCGCCTACCGCTCGGCCGAGATCGCCCACCAGTTCGGCGCCAAAGATCAGCTCGTATCCGTTCACTGCGACTCGCTGATCCCAAGGGCCTGATCTACAGCCCTCGCCGTGGACAGCTCGACTACACTGTGCCGCTTTTTGCCGAGTACCTGCGTGAGAACTACCCGCTTGAGACGTTTGACGAGAGTTCTTAACTGGCTCGAATCAGACATCTCCCTTGATGGAGTCTAAGTCAATAAGGCGCAGATACGCGATATCTCATCCTCCGTCAAATCGTTGGCGAGCGGCAAAGACAGCATTCGTGCCGCGAGATCTCGCGTAACCGGAAGATCTCCTTGCGTTTCATAGCGGCGGAGAGGGGCCATCGAATGCAAAGGTTCGTGATAGGTGCGGAGCTCCACGCGTGCCGCGCGAGACAAATCTAGAATTTCCTGGCGCACGGTCGCGCTCGAAGTAAGAACGGGCACAAACTGCCACGCTGACGACTCACATTCCGATTGGAACGCGAAGTCTCGTGCGGCGAGCCCCGCTCGGATAGACCTAGAGCGTTGAGCACGGGCTTTAAGTACTGTCTCGAAGTCATCGAGCGCTGCGAGCGCTGTAGCCGCGTGGATCTCGCTCATCTTCGCGTTCAGGCCAGGAGTCTCGGTGAGCATGCGTCGGGCGTCCAGCCCAAACTTGGTCTGCAGGGCGATCCCCTCGCTCAGGACCCGATCGGCTGTAAAAACGGCCCCTCCCTCACCCACGGCTAGTGGCTTTGTCGCGTGAAACGAGAATACCTCAGCCACTCCCTGACCGCCGAGGGGCTGACCCCGCTCGTCGCGAGAGCCAAATCCAGCAGCCGAGTCAACGATCAACGGTACCTCAGCACGTTTGCACGCCTGCTCCCATGCATTCCGCACGATGAGCGGCGGAGAACAACCGAACGTCGAGCACGCCAGCACAGCAGCAACACGGCCTTCGCGCCCCTGCAGAGCGATGTCAAGCTCCTCGGGATCAAGATGCCAATGGTCTGTTCCCACGTCTACGAACACGGGTACGAGACCAGTCCACAGGATCGCGCTGACTGACGCTATGTAAGTAAACGACGGAACGATCACCTCTCGAGGTCCTGGCCGAGTGCCCACGGCAGCCCGCAAGGCGACCATAAGTCCCAGGGTGCCGCTACTCACTGCGGTGCACTTAAGCGATCCGCCTACATATTCCTCAAGTCGATCACACAGCAGACGGACGCAGGGACCTTCGTTTGAGAACCAATGAGCGTCCCGCGCAAGTGCGAAGTAGTCCTCGACTCGCTCAGCCGAGGGAAGCCGTGGACGCTGAAAGCGCACCCAATCCATCGCCACATAATGATGGAATACGTATCGAAACCGTCTCACGCTCTCGATACACTCCCGGCTCATGGGTCTAATCGACATCTCCGTCGGCGGCTTCGCCGCCACGGGCGAGGATATCCGGATCTTTGAGCTAACGCGGATCACTAGCCCAGAGCGCATTTCGCTGGGAAGCCACGTCGTGGTCGACGACTTCGTCTTCTTGCAGGGAGGCCAGAGCCTCGAAATTGGAGACTATGTGCATATCGCCTCGTTCGCCAGCATCTCCGGCGGAGGCAAGGGGCTGATTGGTGCGTTTACGGGCATAGCAGCTGGAGCTCGGGTGTTCACGGGAACGGATCTCGCGGACGGCTCGGGCCTCATCGGCCCAGGCGTGCCACCAGAGCTTCGTGCGATCAAGCGGATGCGCACCGAGCTTGGCCAGCATGTCTTCATCGGTGCAAACGCTGTCGTCCTGGCAGGCGTGACGATCGGAACCGGTGCCGTTGTGGGCGCTGGCGGAGTCGCGACGGAGGACCTTGAGCCGTGGACGATCAATGTCGGCTGCCCGGCCCGGCCAGTTAAGAGCCGCCCTTCGACAACGATCCTCGGGCATGCACGCAGCCTCGGTTTCGAGGACTGATGCGGCTCGGCCGAGACACAGAGGTCGACCGCCGTCTCGACGCAATCGAGGCGAAGATCGACGGTCTGGCTGCGCATCTGCTCACCCTCTCCCAGAACGCGAGTTCGAGCGAGGCGACCGCGGGGCTACAGCAACTACGCGAGGAGTCAAAGGAGAGCGACCTGGACATTGCCAAGCGACTTGGCCACGTTCAGGAGATCCTCCAAGTCCTCTACGACCGCGAGCCAGAGATGCGCGAACGGCTGCGACGGCTACGCGGCGAGGCTGCTTATGAGCACGGCTTTGAGGAAGAGGAACCCCTTGTCTCCGTCGTGATCCCCACCTATGACCGAGGCGAGCTGCTGCTCAGCAGAGCCATACCCTCGGTCTTCGCCCAGACCCACAAGAACATCGAGATCATCGTGGTCGGTGACTGCGCACCGGAGGAGACAGGACGGGAAATCACCGAGCTAGACGACCCCCGCATAACTTACAAGAACCTCGCCTACCGAGGCCCATACCCCAGCGAGCCGCGCGACCTTTGGCATGTCGCGGGCATCCCCCCTCGCAACCTCGGCATGACGCTTGCTCGCGGGAAGTGGATCGCTCCGCTTGACGACGACGACGCCTTTCACCCCAACCACGTGCGGCGCCTGTTGGACCTGGCAAAAAGCAATCGATGCGAGGTTGCCTACGGCATCCTCCGCTGTCTGATGAATGATGGGAGCGAATTTTCGCTCGGGGCGTATCCGCCTGAAATCGGTCAGTTTGGGTGGCAGGGGGCGATCTTTCACGCGGGTCTGCGGTTCTTCGAGATGGAGCTCGCCGACGCCCTCTTCTTCTCTCCGGCAGACTGGTCACTGTGCCGGCGCATGCTCCGGGCGGGAGTGCGATTCGGGATGCTCGATGCGATCGTTACCGACCACTACGAGTCGCGCTTTTCTTCCAGCTTCGACCGAGCCGCCGAGTGACGCCAGCTCGCCCTACGGGACATGTCGCACGCAACATGTCTACGCATAGCCCAACGCCCACCACCATTCGCGATGCGTCGACATCATTCTACGAATTGGCGGCAGCGGCGATATTTCTGACAGTCGTCGCTGGGATCTTCTTTTTACCGCACATCCAGCACGGCGGTCTTTATTATGACGACTGGGAGAGCATGTCCCTGGCGCGCTTTGATACATACGGGCTTTTTCACATTTTGCTGCCTAGCTGGACCAATCCTGGGAATCGCCCACTTCACAACCTTGACTATTCGATCACCCTGGCAATTCTCGGCGACCACCAGCATGCCTTCCCTGCCTACACCGCGGTCAGCACCGCGGCTGTGTCTCTTGTCTTGTATGCAGCCCTTCGCAATCTCACCGTCGGACGCATCTACGCACTGATTATCGCCTCGCTCATCATGGTTTATCCGTTTGCCGACTCTACCCATCTATGGTTCTCCGCCACTGACTCCGACGTCACGATTGTTCTCTACTTGCTGGGGGTTATTGTTGCGATTCGAGGCCTGCGCAGAATCGGTCCGTCGGCTATCGCCCATCATGTTGTGGCTGTGGCTCTCTTTGCATGCAGCATCCTGATTTACGAGAGCACCGCATCGGTGATCATGCTCACCGGCATTCTCTATTGGTGTTTGGCCGGTCGCCGCGCAGCGCTTCAACGCTGGCCAGTCGACATCGGCTGCACGGTGCTTTTGCTTTTGCTATTTACGCGTAATTCCACCCTCCCACGCGCACATGGCATCTCGGCGCTCGCACTGCACGCTCAAGTTATCTACGAAGAGTCGCTAACCATTCTCGCGCGGACGATGGTTCCCCTAAATTTTGACCAGACAGCGGTACTAGTTGGAATCTTGGTCATACTTGTAGGCGGGTTTTTCTTGTATTTGCGCCTACCTCGGGGGGATCACTCGCGCTCGTCTTTGAAGCGCTGGCTACTACTCGCCATCGGTGGACTTATCTTTGCGACAGCCGCGTTTGCGATGTTTATTCCAGCAGCATCCGAATACCACCCGCTTGCCGAAGGCCTAGGGAACCGTGTCAATGCTGTACCGGCGGTAGGGCTTGTATGTACGACGTTTGGCGTATATATGATTTTCGGCGTCCTCGTCGGATACGCCCTACAATACGTGAGAGGAATCGCTACACGTATTGCAGTGAATGGCGGCCCTTTGGGAGCGAGTACTGCTGTTATTCTCGGAATTATCCTAGCGTTGTTAACCGGTGCGCGCTGGGCACATCTTCAGAACACCGATGCTACGGCGTGGAATCTTGCATCGAAGTACCAACTGCGAGCGCTCGATCGCATCCGTGAGCTTGCACCACACCCCAGCCATAACGAAATCCTCCTGGTCTTTGGCGGTCCAGCTTTCACGCTTCCTGGCGTACCCGTATTTGCCGCTACTTGGGATCTAAACGGAGCCGTTGAGATTTACTACGACGACTTTACGCTCACGGCCTTTCCGATAATCAATGGTGTCGGTCTAAGGTGCATGGCAAACGGTATGGCGTCGGTTGGGTACGGTCCGTCAGGTATTTTCCCATATGGTAAGACCACGCTGATCGACATCGAAGCCGACCGTGTGAGCCGGCCGGAGGACCAAAGTCAGTGTACAACGGCGTTACCGTTGTTCAGACCGGGACCGCTGACGATCCTGGCTCCATCCCTGATATGACCGTCAGCGACTCCCGGTGGTACGGCGAATCCACAGGGACGCGCCCCCACGGTTAGCGTACTGGGAAAATTCTGGAAACGCCCGCAGGACGCTCTCTCGGTGGTTCTGAAGCATGTAATGAGAGCCCCAGATGATCTCGAAAGCATTGTTGTAGCTAAGAAATGAGCGCACCAGATAGCTCTCATTCCATCCCCAGCCGTCCATGACCCACGACTCGGGATAATCCCCAGGTAGGGGAATATCATGAATATGCACATAAACACCTGGCGCCAGGCGGGGCACGATCTCGTGAAAGAGCCAAACTACATCGCCACCTGTCTTCACCGTGTGCGAAGTGTCAATAAACAATATGTCGCCATCACTGAGATCCTCAAAAAGCTCTAGCGGTGTGTCCTGAATTTGTTCAACCCGTAGATCTGTGATGCCATCAACACCGTCGACTAGAAATTGACGTGGGTAAGGCTCGATGCACACGAAATCCATCTCCGCCTGGAACGTTTCCCGGTTGACGCGCGCCGTCACGAGCGAGGAGTACCCGCTGCCAACCTCGACCATCTTCGTTGGACGAAGATGACGAAGCAGCGCCGCTAGCACCCAGGCGTCCAGCGGCGGGTACTGGCTGTTGAGCGCCCAATACTCGGACGGATCGGCTGACTCCTCGCGCCGCAACTCGAACGATGGCTGCGCAGCGAATACCTCTTCACAGAGTTCGACCTGAGCTTTGTCCCGCCACTCGACGTCTGGCATCTCACGCGGTTGCTGCGGCCAAATCTGCTCGCGCCGCTGCGCAAGCTGGCGCGCGTCATACATCGGTGAGTAGTAGTGGCCGGGCGCGAAACGCTCCGGAACTACCGAGCGAGCACGAGCATCACACTCGCCGCCGAGCTCGGGCACAACCTCGGTCGGGCGTGCCCGAAAGTAGGCGTTGAGCGTACTGAACTCACCTCTCGGCCCCTCAGACAGGCTCAGCTCCTCGACCTCAAACCCGCTCACTTCGATCATCCAGCGCATCGCCAGCCGACCCGGCACGAACCACCAAGTCTTGTCGCCGGCGTAGGCGTCAGGGACGAAGCGGATGTACTCCGACTGTTCACCGGATGCGTGCAGCACCAAGCCGAGCAGCATTTCGCCGTCGTCGGCGAGCATCGAGCGTAGCCGCAACAGCATCCCGAGCGGGTTCGGCTCGTGGTTGAGGACGCCGTTGCAATGCACCAAGTCGAAGCGTCCGAGCTCATCCGGATCGAGCTGCTGCCAGCCAATCTGCAGGAAATCGATCCCAGTGCGATAGATCGACTCGAGAAACCGTGCCTGGTGGATGAAAGCGCCGGGCTCACACGCGACGATCTCCTCCGCTCCGCGCAGCTTGAGCATGAATGGGTCATAGCCGGCGTTCGAGCCGACATCCAGCACGCGCTTCCCCTGCAGCTCTCCCATGTGCTCATCGAGCGTCCGCCAACGCCGATCGTTGCGCCAAACTCCAGGAATGACGAGGTTCTCGGCGAGTAGGAACGGGCCCTGGAGCCAGGGCCCGAGTGCCGTGATCTCCCGCTGAAGCTCTTCGACACGCTCTGGTAAGAGCTCAGGGAGATCAGGCGAGAAGCGCGCTAGCTCGCGAAGGTCCGCCGCCTGCGTAGCCGTGCCGATCTGACGAAGTTGTCGAGCGCCATCGCCGCGGATCACCTCGAGTGCCGCCTCGATCTCGCTCACGGACTCGTTCCTTGCGACGGTCTCGGTTGTCGGCTCGTCACTCATCGCTGATCACTCGACATCGCCACTCGGGTCCTCGGAACGGGTCAGCGCTTCGCCAAAGCGCGAGGCCCAAGGAATGCTCGAGTCGGGCCGGCTCAGCATACCCGTAACAGGGGACAGCGCAAGCGCGTAGCCGAGCATATGCACAGGGCCGTACCCAAGCTCGCGAGCCTCACTGGGATCTCTCGTCACGAGCTGATCCGCTGTGATCGGATGGACTGCCGAGAACAATGGATATCGATCCGGTCCGGGGTCTGGCAACAGCCACGCGTGCGGCTCCTCGTGACGCCGGGTCGGCGTGGCCAGCCCCGGCCGAGTCGCGGTATGTTGCACAGCCTCCACACCGCGACGTGCAATCGACCTGGCACGAGCCCGACCGCGTCCGAAACCACGCCAGCTCGCCGGAGCGCCCACCCAGCGCAGCGTTTGACCGAGTTCGAACGGATGGCGCGTCGGTGCGTAGGAGGCAGTGTGCAGACGTCCCTCGCCGTCGACCCACGCGGCAATGCCGTTCCCGGGATCGCGATCAAGCAGGGCTCCAAGCTCCCAATAGTCCCGGTCGGCTTCCGCGGCGCCGAGGGCGACCGTGTGCCGCCGTCCCACAGGATCGACAGTGCGCAGCAGGCCACGCAGCCACGTCCTCGTCGGAGGCGTCGTTGGAACCTTCCTCGGGTTGACCGGCAGCCGATCGATATAACCGAGCACCGCAAGCGGCGGCCATTCGACGGCATCGTGCAACGGGTCGTCTTCTCCGCAAATCAGCAACGGGGCGCCGGTCCGGACATGACGGCAGACGAGTAGCGGCTCGAGCATCATAAAAGCGACCTCCTCGACGTAGCCAAGGCTCTCTTCCATCTCATCTCCCGTCGGTTCGCCTCCCGGAGCGACCGTGACATAGCCGTGCTTAGCGTCACGCACGAGGCGGTTAGTCCCCCGGACCGAGCGCAGGTGAACGATGCCGAGGTAATACTCCGGGGTGTAGCCCTCGGGTGGAGGAGCTGTCGATGTCACCGCCCATTCCTCGAATCCGTAACGCTGGCTGCGCAGGAGGGGAACCGTGAAGGCCGGCAACCAGCTTGGTGAGTTAGCCCAGCGATCAACCGAAGCGCCAGCCCCAGGAAGAGCGGGCTTCTGTGCCAACCGCCGCGTGCGCTCCTCGCGTTCGGCACGCTCGCCGCTCGGCACAACGGGTACACCGTAAAACTCGCCCGAAGGCTGAGCGCGCTCAGCCCACGGCGCGCACAGGTGACGCCACTCCAGGTGGATGCGCCGGATCTGCATCCAACGTGCGATTGCTCCAACCGGGTCGCCGGTATCGAGCTGACGCGGCATCCCCCCAGCAGGGGCATCCGCGCGCGCAAAGGCGATCGAGTGTGGGTCGCGGTCGCGCTCATCTCCGAGCGTCACCGCGAAGGGATGAGTCTCTTCATGCGAGTCGACGAAGCAAAACGTTGTCTTGCGTTGACGTTCGAGCAGCCGAACGATGCGTTCGATGCTGCCCGGATCGCACAACAGATCGGGTAGCGCGCGACCCGTGACGATCAAGTTGCGCCCACGACTGACCTCGAGAGCGTGGGCGAGCAACTCGGCGGGGCGCTTGGCCAAGCGCGCCGGCAGCATGCGAATAGGCGGCCCTTGCGGGGGATAAGTGATCTCCTGATCGAGCGCGACGAGCAACTCAAAATCTTCAAAGATCTGCTCGCCAAGACGCGCGAGTGCGGCTACCCAAGCAACGCCGGCCACCTCGAGGGGCTGGGTCGCGATCAGCGAAAGCGCGGGCGCCCAACGCGCCTTGAGACTCGTGCTCAGGGCAGCTTTGGGGCTGTCCGCCGTATCCGTCGCGAACAGCCGCGGGTGACGCGCGGCCGCCTCGTCACGATGCGGCGCGCCGGTCCACTCGACGAGGTCGGAGCGGGTGAAGCCCTCCTTGCGGTAGAGCATCGTCTTGCCGCGTGCAGGTTCGCCGTGGATCCCATGTTCGGCGAGCGTCAGGAAGAAATCCCAGTCCTCGTGCCCGAAAACGATGTCCTCGGCGTAGGAGAAACCGAGATCGAATACGCCGCGGTCGATCAGCGCACAGACGCTGATGTAGTTCTCGCACGCCAGCAGGTAAGGGTTGAAGACAGGCGCCTCGAAGTAGTCCTCCCGGTTTCCGAAGTACTGACAGTTCTGGTAAATGAAACCTACGTGCTCGCCGGACCCCTGTAGTTGTGAGACGAGGCGCTCGATCGCGTCCGGTAGCAGGAGGTCGTCGGCGTCGAACGGCAACACGTAACGACCGCTCGCCTGAGAGATCCCAAGGTTGCGGGCCGCGCTGGGACCGCTGTTGCGGCGCATGCGCAGGACCTTGACATCGTCCGCCTCCAGCTCGCGGAGGTAGGACTTCGTCTCCTCCGCAGTGGAACAATCGTCGATGACGATCAGCTCGACGTCTGGATAGGTCTGTCGCTGGATCGAGTCGACACACTCGCGCAGCGGACGACCGTGATTGAAGCAGGGCGTTATAACCGAAACACGTGGCGTGCCACGCGATCGCCGCGACCCAAGCTCCGCCCTCGCGATCGGAGGCTGGGGCTCGTGCGGCGGGCGCGGGGAACGAGTGCCGAGCAGACGCTCGTAGAGGCGGCCATGCTTGGCGCCCATCTCCTGCACGCTGAAGCGCTCACGCAGGATCTCCCGTCCCTGACATCCAATCCGACGATTCAGCTCGCTATCGCGCAGCATCGGCTCCAGCGCATCCGCATACGCTCCGGCGTCGTCGCGCTGCTCGACGGCGACGCCTCCGCCCTCGCCCAACAGCTCGAGGATGCCCGAAAGCGCAGGAGCGACGATCGGCACCTCCATCGCGAACGCTTCGTAGACGACCACTGGAATACCCTCGAACACGCTCGTCATCAACAGCGCGTCGACACCCGCGTACCACGGTCGCAACTCGTGGGTGGGCGACTCGAAGACGACGTGCTCTTTTAGCCCATAGCGATCCACCAGCGCACGCACGTCGGGCTCGAGCTCGCCACCACCGATCACGTGTATACAGAAGCGCAGGCCCCGCTCCCGCAGCTCGCGAGCCACCTCGACCATCAGCAGGGGATCCTTCTGTGCGACGAGCCTTGCCACGAACAGCAGGTGCGCGCGATCCCCGTCGAGCGCCACCGGTGAGACTCGCCCGCGGTTGTACCGGTCGGTGTCGATCCCGGTGTGGATCAGCTCGACACGATCGCGCGAGATGCCATAGCCCACGATCGCCTCCTCCACGGCGGCGCTTGACACGGAGTAGGCGTCGACCAAGCTGCCGTAGCGTGTTGTCACGTAGCGGACGTACCCGTCACGAGTGGGCTCCTCGGCATGAAGCTGTACGACGACCTTGGGAGGATCGCTGAGCGCACGAAAGTCCGGGAGGAGGTCGTAGGCGATGCGCGAGTTCATAACATGAATCAGCTCGATCCGGCGCGAGTGGATGAATTCGACGATGAACCGCGAAAATTCGTTGCCTTCCATCAACTCTGGCAGCGCCCACACCTCGCTCGCGAAGGGCACGACCTCCGAGAGCCTGCGATTACTCGACGGCTGGGTCGTGATCAGCGAAGCATCGAAGCGTGAGCTGTCGAGCCAGCGAAACCAGTCGAGCGTGTTCGTATCCGATCCCCCATAGTCGACCCACGGGGCCAGATAGAGGACCGGGATGCGGCCGGCGCTCATCAGCTCGCGATCTCTCGGGCCCTAGCCCGCACAGTGAAGCCGAGCGGCATGACCATGTCGACGTCCAGCGGAGCGAGGGTGAGAACGGCGTCGGCGACCTGCTCCAGCGCTACGCGAGCTTCCTGTCGAAGCGGATCCATGCCGTCAGCGGCAGAGCCCATCGCCCAACAGACGTTGCGTAGAAGCTGCGCCACGGTCGTGAAGCAGTCCGTGCGCGGAGTCACCTCAATGTCTGCGAAGCCCGTCTCGCACAGGAGATGCTCCATTCCATAGCGCGTATAGCGATAGTAGTCAAAGGGCGTCTCGTGCTCCTCCCACAGGAAGGGGACTGTCGCGATCAGCAGCCCACCCGAGCACAGAACGCGCCGGAACTCGCGAAGTACCTGCAGTGGGTCGGGGACGTGCTCGAGCACCTGGGTGCAGAGCACCACATCGAACGACTCGTCCTCTGACGGAATCGAATCGGCGGCGCCATGCAGGTCGACGCTGCCTGAGTGCGGAGTGCCCTCGCGGTCGAGGGTCACGTAGTGCTGATCGCCGAACAGCTCACGATAAGGAGCCTCGCCGGCGCCAATGTCGATTACGCGGCTTCCGACTGGCAACAGGCCGGCCTGCTCGGCCACGAAACGATAGATCGACGCTCGCTCGAGGGGTGCTGCCTCGACGAACTCTCGCAGCCGCTCCGAGCGACCGCGCAGCGATGTGTTGAAATCCTGGGCCTCTGCCATGCAGCGGGGAAGTGTACGTACTGGCGGCGGCGCCCTGACGTGCTACGAGCCCGGCCGAGTGCTGTGCCCACCTGTGCGACGGCCGGGATAAGTAATGTTGCGCGCCATGAGGCCCTCGACCAACCCCGCGATCAACCTCTGATGCGCAAGCCCAATCCCCAGTGAGCGTCTGCCTCGTCGTCGGAGGAGGCTTCCTCGGCTCACATGTGGCCCACCAGCTCGCCGCGCAGGAGCATACGGTCATCGTCTACAGCCGCTCATTCAATGAGTGGCTTCTAGCGCAGGACAGATCCAATGCCGGAAGCATCGAGCTTGTAGAAGGCGAGCTGCCTGCCGGTCATGGCCTAGCGGAGCTGATCGACGCCGCCGACGTCGTGTTCTACCTGGCGGGTGCCAGCACGCCGGCGATGGCCCAAAACGACCCCGGTGGCTCGATAACCAGCTCCGTCGTGCCGGCGGCCGCGGTGCTCGACCTGATGCGCACGACCTCGACCCGCAAGATCGTCCTTGCCTCCTCGGGAGGCACCGTGTACGGCGCGGTTACGCAGCTACCGACACCCGAGGAGCACCCGACCAAGCCGATCAGCCTGCACGGCCACAACTCTTTGACGGTCGAGCGCTATGCGATGTTCTTCGCCGAGCAACACAGCTTTGAGCCCGTGATCCTCCGCTACGCAAACCCCTACGGACCTGGTCAGCTGGCCCGCAGGGGCCAGGGCGTGGTTGCCGCCTGGTGCGAGGCCCTCGCCCACCAGGAGACGATCACACTCTATGGCGACGGACGCGCACAACGTGACTTTCTCTTCATCGAAGACGCTGCTGCTGCGACCGTTATTGCGGGCATAAGCGCCAACGGACCGGCGATCTACAACGTCGGCTCCGGCGAGTCGTGGCCCCTCCAGAACCTCCTCGACGTACTTCAGCGCGTCGCAGGCCGGCGCGCCGACATCCACCGCATCCCAGCGCGAGCCGTAGATGTCCCGGCGACTCAACTTGACTGCACAAGGATCAGTGACGACCTAGGCTGGTTGCCTACCACATCGCTCGAGGACGGCATCCGTGCCAGCTGGGAGTGGATCTCGCAGCTGCCTTACGAGCGCCGGGGTTGATGCGTTCAGCTTCGTGAGCACCGCCCAGCAAACCCCGGTCAGAGGGGATGAGCCCGTGTCGAAATCGCCCTCTCCCCCCACACGCGCACGGCTGCGGACACCGCGCGCCATAACCCGCTCCTTGCGCGGACTCGACACCTCCAAGCACCCGGCTTCGACGCGGACACCAGGACCATCGGCACGAGCCGTTGTCGCGACACCTCCCGCGAGCCGAGCTCCAGTCGGGCCGGTCCCCGCCCTCGCGCACCTGGCTCGCGACCATGCCCCACGCCGAAGCCACCCCGTCTGCAGGCCGGCGTGCTGTACCTCAGCGTGGCGCACTACGAAGGCCCACCCGCGAGCGCTTCGTCAACTCCCGACGGGCACAACATCCAGTACGACGCAACCGGCCGCGTCGTCGCCATGACCCTCCCCAACGTGCGCTGGCTGCTCGCTCGCGATGGGCAGGTCACGATCACGCTGCCCGCCGGCCACGCCGGCCCGGAGGATCTGGCGCAGGCGTTGCAGCCGGCCGCATAGCGACTGCTCAGCTCTACCGGGCGGGAGGGGTCCCAAGCGCCGCTTAGCCTTGGTCCATGCGAATCGATCGCCAGGGACGAGTCCATGATGAGCACGGCCGATTCAGTGCCGTCGTCTGGCGCGTATCCGATCGAGCCGGCCGGCAAATCACGCTCACGCGGGTCGCGCTTCGCCACGCCCGCGGGGAAGACGAGCCGCAACGAGAGCGGCGTCGCTATCTCAATGCTCAGATCCTCAGGACCGCCGTCGAACAGGGTCGGCGCTACGTTGACATGACGCGCGGCCGAGAGCGTCTGATCGTGGATCGTGTGGGGCCGAGCGCACACCTGATTGTCGTGGTTGAGACCCATGCCGAGGTTGGTACCGTGATCACTGCCTACGCGATGCGACGCGTGCCGAGTGCATGGAGACAGCTATGAACGTCGGTCCCTACAACTTCGAGCCAGCGACCTACTTCCCGGAGATCGATCACCTGCGGGCCGGCGGCGGCCAGATCGGCGACTCCACCGACGCACAGCACGTCTTCTTCTACGCCGCCGACGGCGAGACCCCGCTCGGCATCGAGCTGTTCGGGCCTCGCGCGCAGCTCGAGACCGAAGGCTCGATCACGGTCGTTCTACCGTCGGGAGCCCGTGTGCGCATCCCCGACGCCGAGCGGCTCGTGCGCGCAGCGCCGGCCGTCCACGCCGCCTGAGAGCGGTCTGTCCAGCCAGTTATACGAAGTTTTGCCGGTTTACTCGACTCGCTAAATCGCGACTGTGCTACTTTGTATTACAAAGTCTTTAGAAGGACGTTGCCATCCCCAACACCAAGCGCACGAAGTCGTTCTCCGCCCGGTTCTCCACCGAGGTCGTCGACATGCTCGACGCTCGCAGCGCACGCCTCGGCCAGTCCAAGGCACGAATCGCGGAGCGCTTGATCGAGGAGGGGCTGCGCACCGAAGAGCTCCCCGGGATCGTCTTCCGCTCTGGCCCCACCGGCAGGCGGGCCGGCATCGCCGGCGGGCCCGACGTCTGGGAGATCGCCCGCGACCTCAAGGGCGCCGCCGCCGCGCACGCCGCCGACCCGATCGACACCGTCGCGCGTGTCAGCGGCCTCGACCACCGCATCGTGGAGCTTGCCGCGAGCTACTACGCCGCCTATCCCGACGACATCGACGAGCGCATCCTCATGAACGAGCAAGCGGCCGAGCGGCTGCGGCACATGCTTGGATCACCTCCCTCCCAATCCGCTGCGTGAGGCTGCTGCTGGACGAGATGTGGACGCCGACGATCGCGCTCGAGCAACATGACTTCGACGTGATCGCGATCAGCGAGCCGGCGCACATGGGCCGCTACGCCGGGATCAGCGACGATTGGGTCTTCGCGCATGCCCAAGACGACCGCCGCGCGATCGTCACAGACAACATCGCGGACTTCGAGCTCACTCGGCTCGAGTGGGAGAGCCGCGGGCAGGCCCATCACGGGCTCATCTACGCGCTCAACCCGCCCTTCAACCGTCACCGCGGCGAGCGCGTCATCGGCCAGATGGTCAACGCCCTTGCCCACTTCCTCTCCTCACCGGACGCAGCCCAAGAGCCGCTCAACCGTGTGCATTTCCTCCGCTTAGCGCCCAGCTGATGCGTTTCTGCTTCGTCAGCACCCGCCGGGGCAGCCGCTTCATGACCGAGCTGCTCGTCGCCCTCTCCGACGCGTGCGCCGAAGCCGGGCACCGGGTCGAGCTTGCCTTCGACGCGTTTCCCTCCCTCGACGACGACGAGACCGTCTACATCGCGATCCCCCATGAGTTCTACGCGCACGGCGATCCCTCCGGCTTTCCCGACGCGCACCGGCGTGCGCGCACGATCGCCCTCTGCACCGAGAACCCCGGCACCCCCTGGTTCGACCACACGCTCGAGCTCGTCAGCCAGTTCGCCGCCGCCGTCTCGATCAACCGCTCATCCGCCGCCGCGCTGCGGCAGCGCGGCGTCCCCTGCACGCACATCCAGCTCGGCTACGTCCCCGCGTGGGACACCTGGCGCCGTGACGAGACCGTCCCCCGCCCGATCGACGTGCTCTACCTCGGCGCCGCCGACCCCCGCCGTGACCCTTTGCTGCCGGGGATCGCCGGCGCCCTCTCAGCGCGCGAGTGCCAGTTCCTCGTCCCGCCCCTCGAGGTGCGCACAGCCCCCCGCCCCGACTTCCTCACTGGAGCCGACAAGTACCACCGCCTGCGCTCCTCCCGCGTCCTTATCAACCTGCACCGCACCACCTCCCAAGCGTTTGAGTGGATGCGCTTCCTCGAGGCGATCTGCAACGGCTGCGCCGTCGTCTCCGAGCCCTCCCTCGACTCCGAGCCGCTGATCCCCGGCGAGCACTTCCTCACCGCGGACGTCGAGCACATCGCCACCGTCGTCGCCGAGCTGCTCGATGACGACGCCCGCCTGCGAGAGCTGCGCGAGCGGGCCTATGACTTCGTGAGCCGCGAGCTGTCCATGCGGCCCGCCGCCGAGCGGCTGGCCGAGCTCGCCGCGGAGCTGCCACGACGCTCAGGCGTGGGCCCTTAAGACGACCGCGACGACACCGCGGCGATCTCGCTCAGCTGCGCCGCGCGCCGCTCGACGATCTCCGCTACGCGCCGAAGCACGGGCGCCTCCCAGCCTGCGCCTGCCAACGTCTCTCGGGCTTCCCGCGCCACAGCCGGCGCATCTTTCGCCAAACCGCGCAGTCGGCGCCGCGCCGCGGCGGCGCCCAGGCCCGCCTCAGCCAAGAGCCGGTCGAGATGACGTGACCTCATGTAGTCGGGTCGGTACTCGCCGCCGATGCTCATCGCCATCTTGCGGGACATCGGACGCGTCTTCGCGTAGGCGATCGTGCTGAGCACGTCGTACACCGGGCTGAGCCCCGCCTTGTCAGAGTCGGGCAGGTACAGCAGCGAGAAGTTCTTGCCGTGCGCGTCGTGGTTCCCGACGAGAAAGCTGAGCGCCACCGCGTCCAGCAGAGCGACCGCGTCGCGTGCGGGGACGGCGACCGCGCGGCGCAGCAGGGCGAAGCAGTCGGCCAGCCCCGGGCCGCCCTCGTTCTGGTACTTGCGCCGGACGGGAACACCCAGCGCCTGGCAGAAATCCTCCTGGTGCAGTCGCCGCACGCTCCCGTCGGTCCGGTGGCGGTCGTAGCGCTCGACCAGCAGGAGCTCGCGGCCGTCCAAGCGACGCGGCCTGGCGAGGACGGTCTCGACGCCGAGGGCTCTGCCGATCGCCAGGCACAGAGCCTCGTTGGCCACCGTGCCGTCCAGATCGGCGATCGCCGTCTTCAGAATGTGGGTCGAAGGCGTGCGACCCCTGGTCAGCCCGATCCGGCCATCGCCGGCGACGACGACCGGCAGCTTGTCCTGGGCGCCGGCGAGCGAGAGGCGGTACTCGCCGTCCTCGTCGGCGTGCATCGGCCGCGACGGCAACTCGTCGATGAGTCGCACGAGCTCGCGATCGTCGAGCCACTCGACGCCCTCCTCGCCAGAGCTCGGCGAGGAGCCTGGGGGCAGCAGGCTCACCGCTCCGGCCGTGTCCCCGCCGAGCGCCTCGAGCAGCCCAAAGTCGTTGTCCACGCTCACGCCGAGATTGCGAGCCAGTCGCTCGCGGGGAATGCCCTCCGGCAGCAGACCGCCGAAGAAGGCCCCGACCGCCGCGCTCGTGAAGGAGCCGTCCAACGGCAGCGACTGCGACAAGGGCGGGCGCCGCCCGGCGAGCCAGGCGTCGCCATATGCGAGCTCGAGACCTTCGACGCCATCGGTCAGCTCTCCGACGTGCTCGTCGAAGCACCAGACCTCAAGCGTCCGTTGACTCATTCGGACCTCCGATCGTGAGAGGGAGGCCGAGCGACGCGATGACACGCAGCGTCTCGCCCAACCGTGCCGTCGGCTTGCCGCGCTCGAGCTCGCTGACAAAGCGCACGCCCACGCCGGCGCCGAGCGCCACGTCCTCGAGGCGTAGCCCGCGCGCCCTACGCGCAGCGCGCACAACTGTCCCAAGCTCTGTCGCGTCAGTGATGTTGGTCATCGTACCAATTATTGTCCTGAACGGGACAATCTTAGCACACTTAGGCCAGATCTACCTTAAATATCCCGATCGGGAATTTTATATTCCCGATCGGGCTCGGGCGTCCTGATTATCCCGATCGGGACACCACTACACGGCGAAACAGAGGGAGGAGAGCGCGAAGCCCAGCGCGCGGTTCTCCGGCGGCAGTCCCACGTCACGGCCCTCCGGGTTCGACCACGTTCTGTCGGCGTCGAACCTGACCACGTAGTCGCCGGCTCCCAGGCGCAGGTCGAGGACCTGCTCGTGCCACTCGCCCTCGCGCCACTCGATCCGGGTCGACCACGCGGCCTGCTCTCCCTCGCGCGCATCCACCGCGTGCACCGAAACTCTCAGGCCGCCTGTCGGGCCGGGCGGGAAGCGGTAGCTCAAGCTCGCGCCGCTCGCGCCACCCTCACCGACGCGCACGATCGCCTCCGCGTGCTCGCCCGCCCAGCGGTAGTAGCGATCCGCGCTCTGCTCGCCCTCGAACCAACCGCTGATCAGCTGCTCCTCCGTCGCCTCCGCCGCCATCTCGATCCCGCCCGCCGCCATCTCCCACGACTCTCCGAACGCCATGCTCTCAAGCGCGAACCCCAGCCTCCGTGTCTCCGCCGGCGGGTCGCTCCACCCCCGCGGCGCGCTGAACACCACTTCGTAGTCACCCGCCTCCAGGTCCACCACCCGGCTTTCCACCGAGCGCTCCGCGTACCGCCACGGCAGATGCGTGCTCCACACTCCCACGAGCGGCTCGGGCGCGCCCGGCCGGCGCATGCTCACGTCGACCCCGCCGCCGTCGACCGGTACGTGCGCGTAGTCGAACCGCACCCTCCGCGCGTGCTCCTCCAGGCGGATCAGCGCGCCCGCCTGCACCCCCGCCCAGCGGCGGCTGCGGCCCGCGACCCGCTCGGCTCCGAACCACCCGTACAGCAGCTGCCCCTCGCTGCCCGGGTCGGCCATCTCGAGCGCGCTCCCCGCCGCCTCCGGGCGCGGCCCTGCCCGCGGCGGCACCCCCACGGGGAAGCCATCCCCCCACGACTGGTCGATCAGCCGCTCCGGCGCTCGCGGGGCCCCGCGCAGCGCGCGGCGGGCCGCTCCCGTGCTCCTCAGGTGACGCACGTTCCACGCGATCGCCCTCAGCTTCACGCCGCGCCGCTCCCGATCGGCGCGTTTCAGCTCGTCCGCCTCGTGCCTCGCCCATCTGCCCAGCTCGCCGAGCGGCGCGTGCTTGAGCACCACCCGCATACGATGGCGCTCGCACAGCAGCCGCTTGTACGCCGACTCGCCGCCACCTGCCTGGCCGAAGCCGTGGTCGATCCACGCGTCGCCCGCCACGACCACCCGGTAGCCCGCGCGCCACAGTCGCACGCCATAGTCGACGTCGTCGTAGTAGTTGCGCATCCGATCGTCAAACTCCCCCACCTCGGCAATCGCCTCCCGCCGCAGCGCCATCCCGCAGCCCATCGGATACAGCGCCTCCTTGCTGAGCCGCGCCCGCTCGTAGGACTCGTTCATCGCCAGATCCGCCGCCCATCCCTGACGGTTGACCGTGCCCCCGGCGCCGTTGATCGCGAGCGGGTCGTCCGCGAAGAACACCGTCGAGGCCACCCCCCCGATCGTCCGATCCGTATCGAACGCGGCCACGACCTCGCGCAGCCAGCTCGGCGTGGCGAACCCGTCGGCGTCGATGAACGCGACGATCTCTCCCCTCGCGTGCCCCAGCCCGAGGTTGCGCGCGTGCGGGCACCCTCGATTGGCCGGGCTCGCCACCACCGTTCCCCGGCCGCCCGCCAGCTCACGCTCTGCCACAGCCCGCGTCTGATCCTCCGAGCCGTCGTCGACCACGACGATCTCGTAGTTGGGGTAATCCTGCTCGAGCAATGCTCGCAAGCACCTTCCAATCACCTCCGCCGAGTTCCAGCACACGACGATCACTGTCACCCCCACGCACGACTCGACGGCGGCGGGAGCCGCCTGATCTTTGTTCTTCTCCTCACCCTCCTGCCGCCGCCCGCGCGTCCGCAGCGCCTCGCGCAGCCTGCGCTGGTCAGCCGTCCATTGCCGCCCGTCCATCCGGCGATCGTTGCACAGCGCCGCGACCGCCTGGGCGACGGGGGCTGCCCCTACACTTGTTGGCAGTCACAGCACCGCTTTTTCGCAACTCGCCGCCGGCGAGCGCGTTGCCATCCACACGACGACACCATGATTCGCCCACAGCCCTCATGAGACGCCACCTCGCCATCGTTCCCGCGCTCAACGAGTCCGCCGCGATCGCCGAGACGATCGTCGCGATCCAGACCCGCGCGCCCTCCTTCGACGTGCTCGTCGTCGACGACGGCTCGACCGACGCGACCGCCGAGCACGCCCGCGCCGCCGGCGCCGCCGTGCTGCGCCTGCCCTTCAACCTCGGCATCGGCGGCGCGATGCAGAGCGGCTACATCTACGCGCTCGAGCACGGCTACGACGTCGCCGTCCAGGTCGACGGCGACGGGCAGCACGACCCCGGCCACATCCGCGACCTGCTCGCCCGCCTGCAAGCCGACCCGACCCTCAACATGGTCACCGGCTCGCGCTTTCTCGACCCCGCCCTCGACGGCTACCGCTCCTCCGCCCCGCGCCGCGCCGGCATCCGCATCTTCTCTCGCGTCGTCTCCCTGATCACCGGCCAGCGCGTCACCGACCCGACCTCCGGCTTTCGCATGACCAACCGCCGCGGCATCGAGCTGTTCGCGCGCGACTACCCCCACGACTACCCCGAGGTCGAGGCGATCCTGCTGATACACGCCCACCGCCTGCGCAGCTGCGAGATTCCCGTCTCCATGCGCCCGCGCCTGACCGGCTCCTCCGCGATCTCCTCCTCCCAGTCGGTCTACTACATGATCAAGGTCCTCCTCGCCGTGTTCGTCGGCCTCTTCCGCCGCCGCCCCAACGTCGAGATCGGCGAGCGTCCCCCCGTCGTCGCGGAGCACGCGCTGTGAGCAAGATCACCCTCCAGCGCGGCCTCGCGATCGCCGTCACCCTTGCGCTGCTGCTGCTCGTGTTCGAGCTCGTCCGCCGCAAGCGCCTCTCCGAGCGCTACGCGATCCTGTGGCTGCTCGCCGCCACCACCCTGTTCGTGCTCGCCGCCTGGAAGGGCCTCCTGACGACGCTCTCAAACGACGTCGGCATCTCCTACCCGCCCTCGGCCCTGTTCGCCGTCGCGATCGCCCTGATCGCGATGATCCTCCTGCACTTCTCGCTCGCCGTCTCCCGCCTCTCCGACCAGAACAAGGTGCTCGCCCAGCGCCTCGGCCTGCTCCAGCAGCGGATCGAAGAGTCCGAGGAGCTCTCTTCCGGCGGGCGGCGTGTCTCCCCCGTGGCGCGCGAGCCCGCCGTCGAGTCCCCCGCTCCCGACCCGCTCGCGCCGCGCGCGGCCGAAGAGCTCTCTCGCAGCAGCAGTCGCTGACGCCCTTGCCTGAATCCACGAGCTCTCCAGCAGCTGGCGCCTTGCCCGCCTCCACGAGCCCTCTCGCGGCGGCCGGTGCCCTGCCGGTCGATCCCGCGCCCGCGCGCGCGCGCGACGACGCGCTGGCGATCGTCGTCGTCACCCACAACTCCGCCGCCCACCTCCCTGCCCTGCTCGCCGCGCTCGCCCCGCAGCTGCGCGCCGACGACGAGCTCGCGATCGTCGACAACGCCTCGACCGACTCGACCCCCTCCGTCGCGCACGCGCACAGCGATCGTGCGCTCGTGATCGACGCCGGCCAGAACCTAGGCTTCGCCGGCGGCTGCCACGCCGGCGCCGCCGCGACCCGCGCGCCGCTCCTGCTCTTCCTCAACCCCGACTCGCGCCCGCACCCCGACTGCCTCGCCCGCCTGCGCCGCGCGGCGGCGGACCATCGCGACTGGGGGGCATGGCAGGCGGCCGTCCTACTCGACGGCGATACCCACATCAACACCAGCGGCGGGATCGTCCACTACCTCGGCTTCGGCTGGGCCGGCGACTGCGACCTTCCCGTTGCCGTCCTCCCCGCGGAGGATCGCGAGATCGCGTTCCCCTCCGGCGCCGCGCTGGTCATTCGCCGCGACGCGTGGCTCGCCCTCGACGGGCTCGACCGCGAGTACTTCATGTACGGCGAGGACCTCGACCTCGGCCTGCGCCTGTGGCTGAGCGGGCGCCGCGTCGGCCTCGTCCCCGCCGCGCGCGTCACCCACAGCTACGAGTTCGACAAGGGAGCCTCCAAGTGGTTCCACCTCGAGCGTAATCGCTTGCGCACCGTCCTCTCGGTCTACCCCCCCGCGCTGCTCGCTCTGCTTGCCCCCGCGCTGCTCGCCGCCGAGCTGGGGCTGCTGGCGATCGCGGCGCGCGGCGGCTGGCTTCAGCCGAAGCTGCGCGCGCAGGTGGCAGTTCTCGGCGGCCTGCCGCGCACGCTCGCGCGCCGGCGCGTCGTACAGCGCACGCGGCGTATCGGCTCGCGCGCGCTCGCCTCCCACCTCACAGCCTCGCTCGACAGCCCCTACCTGGCCGCCGCGTCCAGTCCGTTGCTGAGCGCGCCTCAAGCGGCCTACTGGCGACTCGTCCGCGTCGCCCTGTCACTCCTTCCGGCACGCCCGCGCTGATGCGCCTCCTCTCCTACCTGGCGCCCAGACCCTTCGAGCACCGATGCGCGTAGGGCTCGACCTGCTCTACCTCGTGCCGGGCCAGACCGGCGGCCGGGAGACCTACGCCCGCGAGCTCGTGCCCGCCATGCAGCGCCACGACCCCACGCTCGAGCTCGTCGCGTTCGTCAACCGCGACGCAGGCCCACGTTTCGCCGCCGAGCTCGGCCCGCGCGTGCGCGCCGTGACGCTGCCCGTCTCCGCCCGCGGCCGCGCGCAATGGGCGCTCGGCGAGCTTCTCCCTCGTCTCCGTCGCGGCATCGCGCGCACGTGTGGACGTCCTGCACTCGATGGCCAACTTCGCGCCTCCCTGGGGGCGCTTCCGGCGCGTCGTCACGATCCACGACCTTCAATACCTGGCGGTCCCCGAGCTGCTCTCTCCCGCCAACCGCCTCGCCACCTCCACGCTCGTCTCGCTCGCCGCGCACCGCGCGCGGCGAATCATCGCGGTCTCTTCCGCCGGGGCCGATGAGATCGTCTCCGGGCTTCGCATCGCGCGCGCGCGCATCGACGTCGTTCCCAACGGTATACGCCTCCCGCCCGCGGTCGCCGCCGCGCCCGGGGCGTTGACGCCGCCGGCAACGGCCGCGGCCGGGCTCACCCCGTCACCGTCCTCCGCGCCGTCGCTGCCGTCGCCGAGCGACGACCTGCTCGCGCGCCTGCAGCCGGACGGGCGCCCGTTCGCGCTCGCGGTTGCTACCAACCTGCCCCACAAGAACCTCCCCGCCCTGATCGACGCGCTCGCGCTGATTCCCTCCGCCGAGCGGCCGCTGCTCGCAATCGCCGGCCACGACACCGACGACGGTCGACTCCAAGCGCAGGCGGCGGCCGCCGGGGTCGGCGAGGATGTGCGCCTGCTCGGGCACTGCTCCACAGCCGAGCTCGACGCGCTCTACACGTTCGCCGCCTGCCTCGTGCTGCCCACGTTGCACGAGGGCTTCGGCCTGCCCGTGCTCGAGGCGATGGCGCGCTCGCTCCCCGTCGCCTGCTCGGACATCCCCGCGCTGCGCGAGGTCGGCGGCTCCGCGGCGCTGTACTTCGACCCGCGCGCGCCCGCGCAGATCGCGGCGGCGATCTCAGAGCTGATCGCCGACACCGGGCTCGCGGGGCGCCTGCGCGAGCTGGGGCGTGTCCAGGCGGGCCGGTTCAGCTGGGCCGCGGCGGCGGCGGGGACGCTGACCAGCTATCGCCGGGCGCTCGAATCGCCGCAATGAAGGACGTTTGAGATCGCAGATTGCGATCTCAAGTTCGCGGCCCTTGCCTAAGGCGCCACCGGCGCGTCCCGGCGCAGCAGCGCGTGCAGCAGCTCCGGGGGAAACGCGCGCAGGAGCAGCAGCACCGCGAGGTAGATCGCCGAGGCGATCGCCCACAGGAAGAAGCTCGATATCGACAGCACGAGCGCGGGCGCGCCGGCGAGCGCGGCGGCCACGAGCACCTTCGGCAGCAGGCCGAGCGACGGGCGGAAGCGCGCCGGGCTGCGGCCCAGCGACCACCAGTAGGCCCCGGCCAGCACGAACTCGGTCGCGGCGGTCGCCGCCGCCGCGCCTTCCGCGCCGAGGCTCGGCACGAGCGCGAGCGACAGGATCACGGCGAGCACGAGCGCGAGCGCGTTGGCCTGCAGCATCCGCCGGTGCTCGCGCAGCGACAGCAGCGTCAGGCTCCACGTCGCGCCGAGGAAGGTCGCGATCAGCGACGTCGCCTGCAACCGCAACACCGGCACGGCCGGCTTGAAGCTCGCACCCGCAAGCACCTCGATCACGAACGGCGCCGCGACGATCAGGCTCAGCGCCAGGTAGACGCCGGCGATCAGCGCCGTCTCGCTCACCCGGCCGGACCCGTAGCGCAGCCGCTCGTGATCGTCGCGCCCGGCGCGCGCGAAGATCGGAAAGGCGGAGCTGGCCATCAGGAAGGCGGTGCCCGAGATCGCCTCGACCACCTTGAACGCGGTCGAGTAGTAGCCGGTCTGCTCCGCGCCTGAGCCGAGCGAGACGACGATCAGGGCGACGCGGAAGTAGAGGATGCCGACGGTCGTCGCGGCCGCATAGGGGATCGAGTCGCGCAGCAGGCGCGCCCACGCCTGGACTTCGAAGCGCGGGCGCAGCATCACGTGGCTGCGCATCACGAGCAGCGTCGCCGCCAGCGCGGCGAGCGAGGAGATCACGCTCACGTAGAAGAACGGCAACAGGCCCGTCCCGAGCAGCACGAGCACGACCGTGCCGATCGCCACCACGAGCGTGTTGACGAGTTCGAACAGCGAGTAAAGCCCCCACCGCAGCGAGGTGCTGAGCACGAGCGCGAGCGTCTGCTGCACGTTGATCAGCATCAGCCCCGCCCCCGAGATCAGGATGCCGACGAGCACGACCCCGGGCGAGCCGCCGGAGAGCATCAGCAGGAACGCGATCGCGAGCCCCAGCAGCGTCGCGAGCGTGCGCAGCCCGATCACGTTCCCGAGCAGCCGCCTGCGCTCCACCGCGTCCGCGAGCGCGTATTCGCGCGTGGCCACCCCCGTCAGCCCGAACTCGGTCACGCCGGCGACGATCATCACGATCGACGACGCGGTCACGAACCGCCCGAAGTCGACGACGCCGAGATGGCGCGTCATCAGCGGCACCGTCGCGGTTATCAGCAGGATGTTGACCGCATAGGCGATCCCGCGGATCACCCCGCCGCGGATCACCCGCGCGCCCGCGTCGGGGCTGTCGAGCGGGTCGACTGTCGTCTCTGTCGTCATGCGCCCCGCGGCTTGGAGGACCCTGGCCGGGGCGGCTCCACGGCGGCACCAGCGGCGCGCTCGTCGAGACCGAGATATAGATATTTGGCGACGTACAACTGCACCAGCGCCCCGTACACGGCTTGGCCGAAGGCCATGCGCAGGTTCTCGCGCAGCCCGTAGTAGCCGCGCTCGCGCAGGAAGCTCATCGCGAACACCACCGGCAGGTAGGGAAGCACCAGCAGCGGCGAGAGGCGGTTCAGCACGCGGCGGCGCGGCGGCCAGGCGACCGGGCCGTCCCAGTTGAAGCTCGGCAGCGCCGACAGCTCGCCGAGGAACTCCCGCGCGTTGATGCGCGCCCAGCGGCGGTGCTTGGTGAGGACGGTGCGCAGCGCGTAGTTGTTGTACAGCGGGCGGTGCTCGAGCTGCAGTTGCACGCGCCGCACGGGCGGATCGACGCGCTCGACCGCGTGGATCATGCCAAGCACGTGTACGCGCGCGCGACGGAACAGCGACAGCTTGTAAGGGCCGTTCTCGGTGATGTAGCGCGTCCCGTCCCACATCCGCCAGAGGACTTCATAGCCGTTGACCGTCTCATCCGCCACGAGCGCGCGCAGCTCGGCTCGCAGCCCCTCGGAGAGGAACTCGTCTGCGTCGAGCGACAGGATCCACTCGCCGCGCGCCTGCTCGAACGCGAACACCGTCGCGACCTCGGCGTGTCCGACGAGCGGGCGCACGAAGATCCGGCAGCCGTGCCGCTCGGCGATCTCGAGCGTGCGGTCCTCGCACTCACCGTCGTGCACGAGCACGATCTCATCGACGACCCCGCCGAGGCTTGCCAGGCAACGATCGATCACCGCCTCCTCGTTGCGCACGACCACACAGGCCGACACCGAGCCGGGCGCCAGGGGAGTCGTCTGGACGGGTTCCGGCGCTCGCGGGACGGGTTCCATCGCTTGCGGGCTCGACGCGCGCTCGCGCCGCCTCACGCGTCGTCGCCGGGAAAGCCCAGGTAGAGGTATTTCGCCACGTACAGCTGGTGCATCGCGGCATACACGCCATAGTTGAACGCCATCGACAGGTTGCGTCGCGGGCTCAGCTCGTGGCGGTGGTTGTACAGTTCCAGCGCGAACACCGCCGGTCCGTAGGGCAGGAACAGCAGCGGCGAGAGCCGGTTGAGCAGCTGCCGGCGCGGCGACCACTCGGTCGGGCCGTCCCAGTTGAAGGTCGGCAGATCGCTGTACGGAGAGAGGTGCTCGCGCGCACCCACCCGCGCCCACGAGCGCCACTTGGTGAGCGTCGTGCGCAGCGCCCAGTTGTTGTACTCCGGCCGGTGCTCGAGCACGTAGTCGACGTCGCGCACCGGCTCGTCGACGTGGATCGTCAAGTGCAGGTTGCCGACCGCGTGCAGCGCCTCGCGCCGGTACAGCTGGAGCTTGCGCCAGCTCTGCTCGGGGCGCGACACGTAGCGCCGGCCGTCCCAGAACGGCCACAGGAACCGGTAGCCGTTGACGGATGGGTCGCCGACGAGCTCGTGCAGGTGCTCGCGCAGGCCGTCCGAGAGGAACTCGTCGGCGTCGACGCCGAGAATCCACTCGTGGCTGGTCTGCGAGAAGGCGAACACCTTCGACGCGTCCGCGTGCCCCCGCAGCGGCCGCTCGAAGATCTCACAGCCGTACTCCGCGGCGATCTCGAGCGTGCGGTCCTCGCACGGGCCGTCGTGCACGAACACGATCTCCTCGACCAGGTCGGCGAAGCTCTGAAGGCAGCGGCCGATCAGCCGCTCCTCGTTGCGAGCGACGACGCACGCCGAGATCTTGGGCCGCGTGGCTGGGTCGGAGTACATCTGCTCGCGCCCACCTTAGAGGAGCGTCCCCGCGAAGCGTCCCCGCGAAGCGTCCCCGCGAAGCGCCCCCGCGCCGCTTGCGATCATGGGGCAATGAGCGCAGACGCCCACGAGCCGGTCGACCTGGTCGTCAACGTCTTCGAGCGGACCTACCGCAGGGTGCTCGAGCCCGGCGCGTTCGCGGCGATCGCCGCGCCGCAGCGCCGGCGCTTCGCGCGCAGGGTGGTGCTCGTCAACAACGTCGCCAACCCCGCCGACGCACGCGCGCGCGGGCGGCGTCTGCTCGAGCGGGGCGAGATCGACGAGCTGCACTTCGTCGCCGCCCACCTCGATCGCGCCCTCGAGATCGCCGGCCTGCGCCGCGAGGAGCTCGAGCCGCTGCTGCACTACAGCGACGCGCCGCTCGTCGCGGCCACGCTGCCCGGCAGCCCGTGGCTGCTCTACTGGGACCCCGAGGCACGGCTCGCGCAGCCCGTGGACTGGATCGCGCCCGCGCTCGAGCTGATGGGCGAGGACCCACGGGTGATCGTCGCCAACCCCAGCTGGGAGCTGCCCGACGGGGCCGGGCGGCGGCCGGGGGTCGAGCGCGAGGCGATCGCGACGCGCGCGGACTTCGCGATCGGGCACGGCTTCAGCGACCAGGTCTTCCTCGCCCGGCGCGCGCTGCTGGCCGCGCCGATCTACAAGCAGCGCTGCATCGCGAGCATCGCCTATCCCGGCGCCCACAAGGCGCGCGTGTTCGAGGCGCGCGTCGCCGCGCACATGCGCCATCACGGCGGCCTGCGCGCGACAACGCTCGAGGCGAGCTACGTGACCGACGCGCCCGCCGGCGGCTCCTCCTACCCGCCGGACGGCATCGGCGAGACGCTGCGCTGGGTGGTCAACTCAGCCACCCTGCGGGCGCTCAGCCGCTCTCCGTGGCGACCGGCGTGCCTGCGCCACACGTGGCTGTGATCTCGCGCGGACCGCGAGTTAGTCGAGCGTTTCCGGAATGAGTTGGAGTCCTTCGGCGCCGGCCGCCAGGTGAAGACGGCGATCCCAGGTGGCGAGCAGAAGGTCCTCCCCGGGAAGCACGAGGGCGGCAGCGAGATGCAGGGCGTCCAGGCTGCGCAGCTCGCGACCGATCGCCAGCTTGGCCGCGTCTTCGACCAGGCGTTGATCTACCTCGATCACACCGAATGCGGGCCACTCCGCTCGCACGGCCCGTGCTGCGACTGGGCCTGCGCTCAGGCCGACAGCACGGACGGTCTCCACGAAGCCGACTCGGCACATGAACCATCCGTCCGCGCGGTCCATGAGATCGCGAACGATCTCGCTCCCGGACTCGGCGACGTAGCGCTTGACCAGCGCGCTCGCGTCGAGGTAGAGATTCAGCGCTCGGCTTCCCGCTCCGCGAGCACTAGCGACGACGCACTGCGACCGACCTTCACGAGCCGGGGCATACGCTTGGGCCGAGCGCGCGTCGGCGTGACCAACCGCCCTTGGGCCACCAGCCCACGCAGGCGATCATCCCCGGCCGAGGCACCGGCGGGAACGATGTCGGCTATCGGCCTGCCGCGTAGCGTCACACGCACGTGCTGGCCGCGACCGACAGCTCGTAGCGTCGCACTCAGCGACAGCTTCAACTCACGGACACCGATCTCACGCATGTGACCACTTTACTAGATATGAGGTCACTTGGCTTTGATAGTTGCCGGTCCGTGCCGGCCTCGCAATCCCTCGCTAACGTTGGCTCCCCCCGCGAGCCATCGACAGGATCGCGCCCGCGCTGCACCTGGCTCTGAGAACATGCCCGCCATGAGCGCAGCAGACCCGCGCGTGAGCGTGATCATGGCGGCTTACAACGAGCAGGACTTCGTGGCCGAGGCGATCGAGAGCGTGCTCGCACAGGGCTTCGACGACTACGAGCTGATCGTCTCAGACGACGGCTCGACCGACGCCACCGCCGCGATCGCCGACTCGTTCGCCGCGCGCGATCCCGCGCGGATCAAGGTGCTGCGCGGCGAGCAGAACCAGGGCAAGCCGTTCGCGCTGAACCGCGCGCTTGCGATCGCGCGCGGGGAGCTGATCGCGTGGCTGGACGGCGACGACGTGATGCTGGCGGGCAAGCTCGAGCGCCAGGTGGCGGCGCTCGACGCCGACCCGGGAGCGGCCGGGTGCACGCACGACGCGGAGATCTTCGACTCCGACAGCGGCGCGGCGATCGGGCGCTTCTCGCGGACGATGAGCGGCGTGGAGCTGCGCAGCGGCGGGATCGAGCTGTGGTTCGACCCGACCTACAGGATGCTGCCGTCGGCGACGATGATCCGTGCGGCGCTGTGCCCGCCCGGCGGGTTCGACGAGCGGCTGACGTACACGAACGACTGGCTGTTCGACATCGAGGTGTTCCGCCACGGACGGTGCGTCGCGCTCGACGACGTGCTCGTGCGCTACCGCCGCCACGGCGACAACTTCACGACCCGCGCCGACGCGTCGGGCGCCTCCTACGAGGAGGGGATGATGGCGATGGCGCTCGTGACCGCGCGCTACCCCGAGCTCGAGCGCCGCGCGCGCACGATGCAGACCGCGATCATGCTCGGCCAGGCGCGCCGTCGCGCGGGCGCGCGCCAGTGGCGCGAGGCGGGCCGCTACGGCGCCGCCGCGCTCGGCGCGGGCGGCCTCACGGGGACGCTGGGCGTGACGGCCGCGCTGACGCGCTCGGCGCTGCGCGGCCGGCGCGCCGGGCGCTGAGCCCCCACTGCGCGGTGGCGCGCCAGGGTTGAGCTCGCTCCTATCGCTCGTACTAAATTAAGCCCGTATCTTGAAAGAGTTGGCCCATGCGAATAAGATCCGCTCGTGAGGGTCGGGGTCTATATTGACGCGTTCAACCTGTACTACGGGGCGCGCGGACTTTGCGGCAGGGGCGCCGCGGGCTGGCGCTGGATCGACCTGCGCAGTCTCGCGGAGCAGCTGGCCGGCTGGCACGGGTCGGAGATCGCGCGCATCGTCTACTGCACAGCCAGGATCAGTGGAGCGGACAACCCCTCGGGCGCAGCCGATCAGGACATCTACCTCAAGGCCCTGACGACCGCCAAGGCGGTCGACCTGATCGAGTACGGCTCCTATGTGTCGCGCGTCAAGCAGGCGCCGATGGCGACGCCCGATGCGAAGGGCCGTCCGGTCCTGACGCGATCGGCGCCGCCGGTCCTCGTGAAAGACGCCGCGAACGAACCGGTGCGGGATGCCGTGTTCATGGTCTCTCACGCCCGGCGCGAGGAGAAGGGATCGGACGTCAACGTCGCCGCCCACCTGTTACTCGACGTGCTCGAAGCCAACGTCGATGCCGCGATCGTGATCTCGAACGACAGCGATCTCAAGCTCCCGCTCGTCGAGGCGCGCAAGCGGGTGCCCGTGGGAACCGTCAACCCGTCGCGGAGCTTTCTCGCGGGCGACTTGCGCGGCAACCCCGACGACGGCGTGGGGGGCCACTGGTGGGCCAAACTGCGCGCAAGGGACTTCCGCGCCCATCAACTGCCCGATCCTGTCGGTGTCTACGCCAAGCCCGTCGGCTGGTGAGCAGAGTTAGAAACATTTAGCCAAAGCGCTTGACATGGCGCGCGAGGCGGCCGATATACTGGTCCACATACCACCCGGCCCCTCGTGGGCCGGGTCTTTTTTTGCCCTGGGCCGTCCGCTACGGCGCCGCGGCGCACGGCGCGGGCGGCGTCGCGGGGCCTGGGCATGACGGCCACGCCGTCCGTCGATCAGGGCCGCGGGCCGAGCCGCCCGGCGCGCGCGTCGCGAAAGCCGCGGCGCACCGCGCAAAGCGCACGGCGGCGGTGCGCGCGGGTGAGCGCGTGCGAGGAGAACGTGGCGAGGATCGCCATGCGGCGCAGCGCGCTGCCGGCACGACCGAGCGGGCGTCTGCGCTCGAGCACCACGACCGTGTTGCGCACGCCGTAGTAGAGCGTGTGGATGGAGGCCGCCTCGCCACCGGTGGAGGCGGAGACACTGTGCCAGGCCCGCGCTGCGGGCGCGAACACCACCTCGAAGCCGGCCGCGCGCGCGCGCAGCGCCCAGTCGACGTCCTCGACGTAGAGGAACAGGTCCTCCGCGAGCAGCCCGGCCTGTTCGATCGCCTCGCGCGAGATCGCCATCAGGGCCCCGACGGCGCGCCCGGTCGACCGCACACGGCTGTAGCGCGGGCCGTCGTGGCGCCCATAGCCGCGGGGTCGGCCGGAGTAGCCGAGCAGCTCGCTGACGCGCTGGCCGGCGAACCAGATCGTCTGCGGCCGATCGGCGAGGAACACCTTGCCGGCGAGGATCCCGGCGCGCGGACGCTCGCGGGCGGCGCGCTCGAACCCGTCGATCACGCCGGGAGCGACGGTCGCGTCGTTGTTGACGAGCATCGCCCAGCGCATGCCGTGCTCGAGCGCATAGCGCAGGCCGAGATTGTTGCCGGCGGAGTAGCCGAGGTTCGAGCCCGCCTCGATCAGGACGACTCGCTCCTGCGGGAAGCGCTCGCGGATCGCCTGCTGGGAGCCATCGGAGGAGCCGTTGTCGACGCACACGATCCCCATGTCGGAGCGCTCGACCGCGACCAGCGACTCGAGACAGCGGAGCGTGTCCTCGCGCCCGTTCCAGTTCAGCACGATCGCCCACCAGGCGCAGTCCGTAGCGAGGTCTGGAGAGGGCATGCGCCCGACAGTATGGTCGTGCGTGGCGCGTCGCGGCCGGTGAAGTCGATATAGATCAGCGCTTGACCGGACTGTTCATCTGCGGCTGCATCCTGTTTCCGCTCGTGCTCCTGGGCCTCAGCGCCGGGGGCGGGCTGCTCGTGCGCGGACTCGGCGGCGACTGGCTCCCCGACGGGCTGATCCTGCCGGTCGGGTTCGCGCTGCTGGTGGCGACGTGCTCGTTTACGACCTACATCGGCTGGCTGGTTCCAGCCGCCGGCTGGATCGCGCTCGCGCTCGCGCTGGTCGGGCTCGCGATCGCGGCGCGGGCGGGCAGGCTGCGCCGGCCGCGCGTGGACGGCATCCCCTGGGGGGCGCTCGCGGGACTCGCCGCCTTCGCCGCGATCGCCGCGCCGACGCTGCTGACCGGCACCCCGACGTGGACCGGCTACACGCGGCTGATCGATCTCGGCTTTCAGATGGACTTCTCCCACTACCTCGCCGAAGCCGGACGCGCGAAGACCACGTTCGACTCCTCCTATCACGCGAACGCGGAGAAGCTCGTCTCGATCGGCTATCCCGGGGGCGGGCAGGCGACGCTCGGGGTGATCGCCAAGCTGATCCGCACCGACGTCGCGTGGTGCTACCAGATGTATCACGCGTTCGCCGCAGCGATGGGCGCGTTGGCGATCTACTCGCTGCTGGGGCACGCGTCCGGGAAGCGCGCACCGGAGCGCACGGCCGTGGGCCGACCGCTGCGCGCGATCGCGGCGGCGGTGGCGATCCAGCCGACCGTGCTGTACGGGTACGCGCTCGAGGGCGGCATCAAGGAGCTGACCACGGCGAGCCTGCTGGTGACCGTGGTCGCCGTGCTGGCGGAGCGGCTGCCGGGGAGGGGACCGCGCATGTCGGTGCTGCCGGCGGCGGTCGCGATCGCGGCGTCGATCGACGCGTTCAGCTTCGGGGTCGCGCCGTGGCTCGGCGTGCTGCTCGCCGCGGCGTTCGTGCTCACGCTGCTGTCCGCCGATCGCCTGCGCACGATCGCCGACTGGGCGCTGCTGAGCGCACTCGCGATCGTGCTCGCGCTGCCGGAGATCGTCAGCGCGCTGACCCAGCTCGGCGGGATCGCGAGCAACGCGATCGGCGGCACGATCAACCTCGGTCTCGGCAACCTGTCGGGACCGGTGCCGGAATGGTCCGCGGCCGGGGTGTGGCTCACGGGCGACTTCCGTTTTCCGCTCTACCACGTCACGGCGACGCACGCGCTCGACGTGTTCGTGATCGTGCTCGCCGTGCTCGGCACGCTCGTCGCGCTCGTGCGACGACGGTGGATCCTCGCGTTCGCGGGCGTGGCGGCGCCGATCGCGCTGTGGTACTACGTCGCTCACAGCACCGCCTGGATCGTGTTCAAGTCGTTCACGATCACCGGCGTGTTCGCGCTGACGCTCGCGTTCGCGGGCGCGACGGCGCTGAGCGCGAACAGGCGGCTCCCCGTCGCGCTGCTCGGCTGGCTCGCCGCCGCGGTGATCGTCGGCGGGGTGCTGTACGGGAACGCGCTCGTGTATCACGACACCACGCTGGCTCCGGCGGCGCGCTATCACGACCTCGCCGAGATCGGCAAGCGCTACGCGGGACAGGGCCCGACGTTGTATCCGTCGTTCGACGAGTACGCCGAGTACTTCCTGCGCGACGAGCGGGGCTCGACGGACGTGCAGCCGGCATACGACGAATGGGGGCTGCTCCCACACGTCGAGCAGCCCGGCGTGGTCGGGTTCTCGTTCAGCCTCAACCAGTTCCAAATGGCCTACCTGCAGAAATTCAAGTTGATCGTCGTACCACGCAGCCCACTGGCGGTGCGCGCGCCGAGCAACTGGGGTCTGGTGCAGCAGACGAAGTACTTCGACGTGTGGCGTCGCGAACGGCCCGCCGGGGACGTGTACGTGCACTATCCGCTGGCGGGGCTACCACACGAGCGCACGGCCACGTTCTGTGGAAACCTCGAACGTTCGCTGCTCGAGGCCGGGGTCGGCGCGAGCGTCGCCTACGTGCGCGCGCCGACGACGACCAAGGTGCTGCCGCCGGCCGGGACTCACCCCGACTACTGGAAACCGGAGGGGAACGAGCTCGTCGCCCACGGCGCGGGCAGCGACCGCATGGCGTTCACGCTCGCGCGCGGCGGCAGCTACGAGCTGTGGATGGAAGGCACGGTGGGCCGTCCGATCAAATTCGTGCTCGACGGACGGACGGTGGGTACGATCGCGTATGAAGACCGCTATCCGAACCAGTACCTGTACATCGCCACGCGCACGCTCGCGGCCGGCAGGCACACGCTCACGATCGAGCGCGGCGGCGGCAGCCTGCACCCGGGCAGCGGCGACGACGTCGACCCGGACACGCGCAGCTTCGGACCGATCGTGCTGCTGCCACGTGGATCGCAGTCCTACCGGCTGGAAGTGGCTCCGGCGGCGGCGGCGAAGCAGATCTGCGACGCGCCCGTGGGCTATGAATGGATGGAGGTCTTGAAGCCGGGCGCGGCGCCGGCCGGCGGGCTTGCGGCCAGGAGCGCAGCGGCCGGCTCGTCCGCGGCCAAGGCCTGACTCGAGACCTGTCTCACGGGGTTGCGCGCGCGGCCGGTCCGCCCGAAAGCGCCTCCAGCCGCCGGCGCATCGCTGCCCCGGTAGCCGCGGGCGAGAGCTGCCGGGCGACGTCCTGCGCGGCCTGCTCGCCGAGTGCGCGCGCCGCGCGCGGGTGCTCGACGACGCGGCGCATCAGCTCGGCCGCGTGCTCGACGGAGGGGTCGGCCCATTCGCCCTCGGGCGGGTAGATCTCGCATTCCGGCCCGACACGCCCGATCGCGTAGTCGACCAGGAGGCTGTTGTGAGCGTTCATGAAGTCGACGTTGCCGGAGTAGCCGGTCGCGATCACGGGCTTGCCGATCGCCATCGCCTCGGCCATCGTCAGGCCGAAGCCCTCGGCGCGGTGCAGGGAGGCGTAGCAGTCGCACGCAGCCATCAGCCCGGAGAGCTCGGCGGAGGAGAGCGATCGATCGATGACGTGGACGTCTGAGCGCCCGTGCGCGGCCCACAGCACCTCCTCCTCGGCGAGCGGGCGCAGAGGGGCGTTGATCGTCTTGATCAAGAGCCGCGGGCCCTCCCCGGGTGAGAACGCGCGCTTGAACGCTTCGATCAGCCCGACGGGGTTCTTGCGCTGAATCGTGGAGAGGTAGTCGAACACGAACAGGAACAGAAAGCCGTCCGGAACCCCGAGGCGCAGCGGCGAGGCCTCCGCGGCGGGGGGCTGCACGGGCGGCGGCAGCGAGAGCACTGGCACGGTGGTGGCGGCGCCGATGTTGGCGGCCATGAAGCTCGAGTAGACCCAGATCTCCTCGACGAGCGCGAACGCGCGCTGCCAGCGGGCGGGGATCGTGTTCGTCTCCCAGCCCCAGATCCCGATGCGCGGCCCCTGGAAGTAGTCCTCGCCGAGGCGCTCGACGAAGGGGGGAAGCTCGTCGGCGTTGACCGCGACGATCTCAAAGCCGTGGCGGCCGTCGTGGACGAGGTCCTCGAAGGAGTGGCGGCCGTACTCGTCGGCGAGCGCGACCGGCAGCGCGAGATGGTGCAGGGGGACGCTGACGGTGCGCACGGGCACGTCGGCGGCGGTGAGCGCCTGCACGTAGCCGCGGGCAGCTGCGCCGAGGCCGAGCGTGTGGCCGAGGTAGCCGGTCAGGCGCACCGCCAGTCCATCGCCGGCCGGTTGGCGCGCCGATGAGTCGGCGGAGGCCCGCGACCCGACATCCGGCCGGTCCGCGGACGCCTGCGACCCGGAGGGGGTGTCAGGCGCGGAGGGGGGCGGTGTATCGGTGGGAGCTGGAGAAGGGGTGATCGCCGCCTGAGCGGCGGCCGACGGAGTTGTCTGTGGGTGCTCCAAGCGACGTGCATGTCCCGGGCGGGGCGGCATGAAGCGGTCGGGGATCGCGAGCTCGGCGCGGCCGAACGCCCAGCACCAGGCCAGGTACTCCTCGCCGTCGGGCCCGTCGAGGTCGGGGTAGGCGCGCACGACGTCGGGGCGCTCGTGGGCGACGTGGTGGAACACGTAGCGATTGATCCCGTAGGAGGCGCCGCGGGGCGCGGGTCCTTCCAGCCAGGCGATGAACGCGCGCGTGCCCCGCTCGCCGAACAGATCCTCGACGGGCTCACCGAGCGCGAGCGCCGAGCCGTACAGCGCGCGGAGGGACTCGTCGTAGACGAGGTCGTCCCGCAGGCGGCGGCCGACCTCGGCGTGGTGGTCTGAGTCGCTGAAGCCGCAGCGGCGCAGCTCCGCGGCGTAGCGCGCGGAGAGATCGTGCAGGATGGGCGAGCGGCTGACGCGCGCGCGGCTCGCGGTCGGGCTCAGGCGGTGGGGGTGGGCGGGGTCGAAGCCGGGGAGGTTCAGGAAGCGCAGCGGATGACGGCCGTCGACCAGCACGGCATTAGCAGTGTTCGCAGTGCCCGCCGCGGCCCCAACGTCTGGCGCACCCGCATCGACCACGGCGCCTCCGCCGCCGGCCGCAAGCGTGTGGCGGTGCAGGTTCCACATGCTCAGGTTGCAGCCGGGGTCGTCGAGCACCGCGGTGGCGAAGCGGGCCGGCGCGAGCTCGAGGAAGCGCGCGAGCCAGGGCCGGTCCTCGGGGCGCTCGCCGGCGACACGGGCGTCGAGCGAGCCGAGCGCGCGCTCGACGCGCTCCTGCCACCAATCGAGGAACGCGAGCGAGTCGGGGCTGCCGTCGACGGCGACGATCGTCTCCTCGATCCGCCCCACCCGCTCGAGCTCCGCGGGCGAGGGGTCGAGACCGTCGTCGGGCAGCTCGGCGGTGCAGCGGGGCACGAGCAGGACGGGGCGCGCGGACAGCGCCGCCTCGATCGGCGCGAGCGCGTCGAGCACCCAGACGGAGCTCGGCAGGTGCAGCACCGTTTCGCGCGTGCGCTCGGCGATGCGTCGCAGCAGGGGCGGTAGCAGCAGCGCGGTCAGGTCCTGCTCGCCGTGCAGCGCGAGCAGCGCGGCGAGGTCGACGTCGAGCTCGTCGCAGACGGAGCGCACGGACAGGGACTCGTCCCCTTTCGCAACCACAGCCGCCACTCGCTCGCCGGTAAGGAGCACGATCTCAAGCGGCCAGTCGGGCTGGTGCTCAAGCAGCGAGTGGCCGAGCACGCGCGCGCGATGCAGCGAGCCGAGCGTGGCGAGGGTGACAACCCGCATCTACTCCTCCACGTCCCCGTCCCCATCGGGGGGACGGCGCACGGCGATATCCCGGCGGAGCGACTCGGCGGCGAGGACGAGCTCGCGGACGAGGTCCTCGAGGCGCTCGATCTGCTCGGTGTGGCGCTCACGGACGTGCTCGAAGTCCGCCTCGAGTCGACGCACGGTCGCTTCGAGCTCGATCGCGCGCGCGCGACGGCGGGCGTAGACGGGCGCGATCCGCGGCAGCGCGCGGCGCGCGAGGCCACGCACCGAGTTCATTGCTCGGGACACTAACTGGCATTATCGCCCAATGAGCGCAGCCGGCAGGCGAGCAGAGACGACCAACCACGAGCGGCTATGGGTGACGATCGACGCGCGTGCTCTCGACGGCGCGCTGATGGGCACGCAGATCCTGGTGCTGGAGCTGACGCGCGCACTGGCGCGGACGCAAGCGCTGCGCCTGCGTGTGCTGATCTACGCCGAGCGGATCGACCGGGAGACGCTCGATTCGCTGCGCGAGCTGCCCGAGACCGAGATTCTGGCGGTGGAGGACGTCGACGAGACGACCCCGCCGAGCGCCTTGTTCCATCGCCCGCAGCAGGCTTTCTCGCAAGCCGACATCGCGCTCGCATGGCAGCTGGGCGAGCGGATCGTGCTCAGCCAGCTCGACCTGATCGCCTATCGCAATCGCGACTACTTCGCCGACACGGACGCGTGGGAGGACTACCGGCGAGCGAGCCGCCACGGCATGATCGCGGCCGAGCGAGTGCTCGTCCTGTCCGAGCACACGCGCGGGGAGCTGCTCGGCGAAGGGCTCGTCGAGGCGGAGCGAATCGCGGTGATACCACCGGGTCTCGACCACCGGTCGTCCCGGGGACAGCCGACTCGGCCAACGCGGTTGAGCGCTCGCGGAGAGGAGGGTGAGAGAGCCAACGAGCAGGGTGAGAACTCACAGAAGCAGGACGAGAACGCGCAGGAGCGGGGTGAGAACGAGCACGAGCGGGACGAGGCCGCACACGAGCTGGGGTTCCTGCTATGTCTCGGAACGGACTACCACCATAAGAACAGGGTGTTCGCGCTGCGTATGTTCGCCGCGCTGCGCGAGCGTCACGGCTGGTCGGGGAGGCTCGTATTCGCCGGAACGCACGTCCGGTACGGCTCCTCGCGGGAGGCCGAGCGCGAGGAGCTGGACGCGCACCCGGAGCTGCGTACGGCCGTGGTCGATCTTGGCGCGGTAGGCGAGGGGGAAAAGGAGTGGCTGATGCGGCACTCAGGCGCGGTGCTCTACCCGTCGACGTACGAGGGATTCGGGCTCGTCCCGTGCGAAGCCGCGCTGCACGGCGTCCCGTGCCTATTCGCGGCTTCGACCTCCCTGGCGGAGGGGGCGATCGGGGAGGCGGCGACGATCGTGCCGGGAGACCCGAGGCGGAGCGCGGACGCGGCAGCGAAGCTGCTGCACGATCCGCGCGCGCGCGCGCGGCAGCTGGAGCTGCTCGCAGGCGCCGCGCGCGAGCTGACCTGGGATCGCGCGGCCGTGGCGACGGTCGATGCCTACCGCGAAGCCGCGGAGGCGCCGGTACGCGAGGCGGCGACGCTCAGCCGCGACGCGGTCGCGCGCGAGCGCAAGCTGACCGCGGCCCACGCGGCCACGGTGCAAACGCTGATCGACGAACGCGAGCTCGTGCTGAGCGACTACGACGAGCTGCTCGCCGCGGTCGGACCCGCGCGCAGCCTGGTCGGCCCGCAGGGCGCCCTGCCCGAGGACCTGCAGCGCGGCCTGCTCGCGCTGAGCGCGCACCCGTCGCTGAGCCGCCCGCTGTACAGCAGCCTGGCGCGGCTGTACGCGGCGCTGCGCGGCCTTGGTCGCACTCTGCGCGCAGCGCTCCGTCGCGGGCATTGACGGAGCATGTGCGCGGGCTCCGGGAGCGAGCGGGCACCCGAAGCGATATCGAGCAGCACTGGAGCGCATTAAGCCCATGCTCGGCTCTTGGCAGCGCTCACCGAGCGACGTTCAGTCAGCCCACCAGTCTCGCCGGCCCTCCACGTCTTCCCGCGGGTTCTCGCCGAGGCTGGGGGCGCCGAAGACGAGGATCTCGAGCCCCTCCGGTCCGGCCTCGTACCCACGCCACGTACCGGGCGGAACACGCACGACGTCCCACTTCTCGACCGCGACGATCTCGTCGTCGAGCTTCATCCGTCCGCTCCCGCCCACGACCACGAACACCTCCTCCTGCTCCTTATGCGTATGGCCATATGGGAACCGATAGTCGGGCGGGATGCGCTGATAGCTCAGGCCCGATTGCTCGAGCTCGAGCGCCTTGCTCGCAAGACGGAACTCCAGGTCCGGCGCGCCGTCGAAGTTTGACCCGACGTCCGCCAGATCCCCTCTGAGGTTCCTGAGCGTGAACGGCATGGCGGCGATTCTACGGTTCAGGCTTTATATCGCCGCCGCGCCGCCGGAGCGGGTCCTGGCTCTGCGGTCGCAGGATCGGGTATCGATCCCGCCCCCGCTATGTCGTTAATCAGCGACCGTCCCTCGGGGCGGCCGCTGTCGTTGGGGCAAAGGACGGGCAGCAACTCGGGCGCGATCGTCGCCACGAGGCATCGTCGCTGCTCGTGCTTGTCGTAGGTGATCGTCAAGTCGAAGGCCCGGAAAATCTCGACAAGCCCCGCCCAGGCAGCTCCGAAAGGGAGACGACGAGCGGCTTCTGTGTAGGGTGGTCTCGACTGAGCGCACCGACGCTACCTCTCCGTATGCATCCGGACGAGCGCGCTGGGGTGTCGAAGCCGGGGATATGCGATGCAAGTGCTGGCAGGGCTATGAAAGCCGCCTAAAGTCCGGACATGTCCGTGGTTCCGCTGACCCGGTTGGTAACCTGCTCGCGATGCTAACCAGGCTCCGAGATGTACGCGAGCGCGAGGGATTGTCGCGTGCTGCCCTGGCTCGCGAGGCGCGGCTCAATGAGCGCACACTCAAGCGGATCGAAGATGAAGAGGATGGCTACGCGCCGACTCCGGTCACAATGAATAAGCTCTGCAACGCGCTGAACCGGCGCCAAGACCGCGTTCGGGAGTACAGCCTTAACGACATCTTTCCCGAGCAACCTGTCAAGACCCCCGATCACGCCCGTACCACGTGATGACCACCACGGATCAAACAATCGTTCAACTTTCCGACGACATCCTCATCGATCTCGGCGAGAGGGTACTGTCGGTTCAGCCCGCGACAGCCCAACTCGCGCCGTTTACGCCGGGAGGGCTGCAGGCGCTCCGAGCCAGTGCCCCCGACTCCATGGAGCACCAGGCCTTCCTGTCTGCCCTCCGCGCATGGTTGGCGGCGAATCTTGACGCGGTGCAACAACTCTACCCCGAGGCGCCTCCGCCATTCGACCATCTACAGAGCTACTGGACCAATTTCTACAACGGGCCCTCAAGCAGCAGGCCGCCAACAATCGGATATCGAGGACGACCTACCTTTAGCTTCCTCGGTTTCGACGTAGGCATCCCGTTCGGGGTACCCGCTTGTGCCGTCACGCCTCACTCGGGCTACGTCGAGTATTTCGCGAGCCGAGGGTTCGATCTGATCACGTACAAGACCGTCCGTGGAGGACCGTGGAACCCTTACCCCTCGCCCAACCTTGCATTCGCTGCTGGCGTGCGTACGCCGATTACGCCTGATCGCCTCGACGAACCTGTGGTTCCGACGATGTTCCCCGACGAGCTTCCAGGTATTGCCGAAGCATCATTCGTCAACTCGATAGGCGTGCCCTCGCTGCCCGTAGAGCAATGGCAAGCCGATATCGAGCGTAGCAAGCGTGTGCTACGAGAAGGTCAGGTCCTGATCGTGAGTGTCATGGGCTCTCCAGAGACACTTCGCAGCAACGATGACGCTGGCCTCGTACGTCAATTCACTGACGTAGCCACTCAGGCGCAGGAGGCCGGCGCCAACATCGTGGAGCTGAACCTCTCATGCCCAAACACTGGAGGAATTCTCACCTGCCTAGATGCGGAGCTGTCGGGCAAGATCACCGCTGCGGTGCGTGAAGCTATAGGCGATACCCCGCTGCTGCTCAAGATCAGCTACATGGCGGAGCAGAACCTCGCAGCGCTCGTCCGTGAATGTCGTCCCAATATGAGTGGGATCGTCGCCATAAACGCGGTGCAGGTACGCGCGCAGAATGCCAACGCGACTGGATTCTTCAAGAGCAGAAATCACGACCACGCTGGGCTATCGGGTGCCGGCATTCGTAGCCTCGGCTTGGGCGTCACCCGAACGCTTGCCAGCCTGAGAGAACGAGAAGGCGCTTCCACGCAGGATTGGACGATCGTAGGGATCGGGGGCGTTGCCGGTGCTGCTGATTTCCAGGCTTATCTCGATGCTGGCGCCGATGCCGTCCAAAGTTGCACGGGCTCGTGGCTGAACCCGCAGCTGGCTCAGGAGATCCATGACCACCCCCTTGGCATCAGCTCGAGCGTCGGCACAGATATCCACGCTCGCAGTGGCGGAACTCAAGACAGCCAGACTGGCACAGAGCACGATCATCAGCACGATTGGAGACGCTGGTTTCATGCCGTCAACGACACGGTGCGAACCGGTGGGCTGAATCTCAGAGTCGAGGAGCCCCGCCCCCGAAAAGCTGGCGAGCGCTCGCCCCAATAGGCTTCGGAAGCGCTCGACGGGGAGAAGATGGGATGATCAGCACGGTTGAAGCAATGGGTTGGAGTGTTTCGGCGCGATTCTCGCATACGTCCTCACGACAATCGTGCCGGAGTTGGTGCGCCAGATGCGCAAAGAGCAAGCTGACAACACCCGTTTTCGACCGACAGGACTGGCATGGATCGTCGGATTTGTCCTACTCGCCTGCGCTGTCGGGATCGGAGTTGGGGTGGTGGCGGTGTTCAGTCCGTGTAGCGCTGGCGACGCATGGATCGGTGGCCTCGGTTCGATCAGCTTTATCGCAAGCCTTCTCGGTCTCGGCAATCAGCTCGTGCCTCGCGACTAATACCCGCCCACGAGAACAGCAAGCTGCCGCGCGAATGCAACTCCTCGTCGCTCGAGGCAATCGACGCGAACGATTTCATATCGGTAAGGGCAGATGGCTTCATCCTGTGCCCGGGCGAGTCAGGCGTATCCACTCCGTCCGGTAGATGCATCTGAGACGCCGGCCGGGCCGGCGATTGGTCATCAGACCGCTGCGTTGCGGCGCGTGACGGGTCGACCAGCATGCCGAACGGGAAGCGTGACAACGTTGCTGTCCTCTGGTTTGTCGACGCTCCTAGGCTCGGACGGAACCACGTCTCCCACGGAGGCCTTTCGGTAGGCAACGATGCTGTCCTCAAGGGCGATCGCATCGAGCTTGGCCTCTGAGATAAGCATCCCGATGATCTCCGCTCGGGTTGCATTCGCCGCGACGGCTAGGCGGGCCAGCAAGTCCAAGCGATGATGGACGGCCAGAGGCAGCGCCATCGAAGTCGCCTGACGCTTCGAGTCGCGAAGGAGTTCATCCCGCGGCAACGTGACTGTCTCGGGCACCTTGTTCATGGCATCAGGCTAGCCGTAGTAGCGGTCGGAAAACGAAATATAGATTTCATGATCTTTTGATATTGATATTCGATACCCTGTCGTAATCTATATTAGCTCTCGGTCGGGAGGACGCAGGGATGAGCCGGACAGAAACGCCGTCGATTGCGGCGGCTTCGGTCGTACATGCCGGTGGAACGCTGCTCGCGGAGCCAGCGCCATGATGCCGCTCGATCTAGTCGAGGTCGCGACCACAGTCGGAGGCATCGCGTCAGCAATCGCGGGATATCTGCTCGGTGTCGCGGCGCTTGAGTTCTTCGGCATCGTGTGCGCGTGCATCGGGCTGGGAGTGCTCCTCTCACGAATCCTTGGCGATCTTCGATAGCAACGAAGGAGCTGTCTGTCGTCTTCGCGCTTGCGTTCCTTGGCCGCCGTGTAGGGCTCGGCGGCTGACGCGCATCGATTCAGCAGGTCAGGTCGGCCTAAAGCTCTCGGTACGCGCCCGACGGTTGCGCCGTCCTAAGGTCCCGTAGATCCCAGCTAGACCCCACCTTTCTAAGATGGCACCGGCTCTCCGAGCGGGCACGACTCCTCGACTCTTCGGGCAAGGGCCCTTGTTTGCAGGCCTTCCCCTCTCGCAGGTTCCCGTATCAATCCCGCCCTCGCTATACCCTGCATGACTGTGGCTTTCGAGCAGACATCCGCCGGCACACGCCCGGCGCTGGCCGCGCAGGGCGTGGACAAGCGCTTCAAGATCCCCGAGGAGCGCAGCCACACACTGAAGGAGCGTGCGCTGCACCCGCTGCGGCGCACGCGCCACGAGGAGCTGCACGCGCTGAAGGACATCTCCTTCGCGGTCGAGCCGGGCGAGTTCTTCGGGATCGTCGGGCGCAACGGCAGCGGCAAGAGCACGCTGCTGAAGTGCCTGGCCGGGATCTATCGCGCCGACAAGGGCAAGATCTGGTGCAACGGGCGGATGTCGACGTTCATCGAGCTCGGCGTCGGCTTCAATCCCGACCTGGCCGCGTACGACAACGTGTCGCTGAACGGCATCATGCTCGGGCTCTCGCCGCGCGAGGCGCGGGCGCGCTATCAGAGCATCATCGAGTTCGCCGAGCTCGAGGAGTTCCAAGACCTGAAGCTGAAGAACTACTCCTCGGGGATGCACGTGCGCCTCGCGTTCTCGGTCGCGATCCAGGTCGACGCCGACATCCTGCTGATCGACGAGGTGCTCGCGGTCGGCGACGCCGCGTTCCAGCAGAAGTGCTTCGACGTGTTCAACCGCATGCGCGAGGAAGGGCGCACGATCGTGTTCGTCACGCACGACATGGGCGCCGTCACGCGCTTCTGTCACCGCGCGATGCTGCTCGAGCGCGGCGAGATGGTCACGATCGGCGATCCGCGCGACGTCGCCGACCGCTACCTGGAGATCGCCTTCGGCCGCGCGATCGGCTACGAGGACCCGGAGGTCGGCAGCGCGCGCATGGGCGACGGCGACGCCCGCGTGAGCGAGGTGTGGCTCGGCCACGACCGCTCCGAACACCGCACGGTGGCGCCGCAGTCAGAACCGCTGACGCTGAAGGCGTTGGTCGAGTTCAACGCCCACGTGCTCGACCCGGCGATCAGCCTGACGCTGCTGAACGAGCACCGCCAGCCCGTCGTCGTCGCGACGACCGCGCAGGACCAAGAGCAGACCGGCGGCTTCCACGCGGGCGAATGGGCAGTGTTCGCATTCTCCTTTCACAACATGCTCGCGCCCGGGCGCTACCACACGATCATCACGATCAGCCACCGCGGCGAGGGCCTCGACGTGATCGACCGCTTCGTCGGCGGTCTGTCGTTCGTCGTCTCCGGCGCGGTCGCGAGCGGCGGCATGGTCGAGATCCCGGTCGAGACGGAGATCAACCGCGCGGGGATCTTGTCGGAGGGAGAGGTCGCGGGACTGGGCTTCAAGACGGTGGGGACGAGGTCGCGATGAGCGTACCCACGATCACAGAGCCGCTCGGTCAACCGATTCGCGGTCCGCGCGCGCTCGACGACAGCTGGTCGCGGTTCTGGCAGCTCGCCTACAACATCGCGCTGAGCGAATTCAAATTGAAGTTCTTCGGCTCGGCGCTCGGCTACATCTGGCAGGTGATGCGACCGCTGCTGCTGTTCGGCGTGCTGTACGTGGTGTTCGTGAAGATCTTCCACGCCGACAAGTCGGCGCCGGGACCGGCCGGTCACTTCTACGGCGCGCAGCTGCTCGGCTCGATCGTGCTGTTCACGATGTTCGGCGAAGCTACCAGCGGCGCGGTTCGCAGCGTCGTCGACCGCGAGAACCTCGTGCGCAAGATCCAGTTCCCGCGGCTGGCGATCCCGATCTCGGTCGTGCTGCTGGCGATGTTCAACCTTGGCCTGAATCTCGTGGTGGTGATGATCTTCGCGACGATCGAAGGTGTGCGGCCGATGCTCACCTGGCTCGAGCTGCCGCTGATCGTGGCGGTGTTGACGATGCTGAGCACGGGCGTGGCGATGCTGCTGGCCGCGCTGTTCGTGAAATTCCGCGACATCCAGCCGATCTGGGAAGTCCTCTCTCAGATCCTGTTCTACGCCTCACCGGTGATCCTGCCGGCGGAACGGGTCAGCAAAGAACTCGAACATGGAACGTTCAACCACATCCTCTACCACGTATACACGCTGAACCCCTTGGTGGCGATCTTTCAGGAATTCCGCCACGCGATGATCAACAACCACGCCAAGAGCGCGGCGCAGATCATGAACGGATGGCCACACCTGCTCGAGCCGCTCGCGCTCGTGGCGGGCATCTTCGCGTTCGGCTTCTGGGTGTTCAACCGCGCGGCCCCGCACATCGCCGAGGACCTCTGAGGGCCACCGATCAAAGATCGGCTAGCGGCGTCAGGCGCCACCCACGATGCTCGACGTGCCACCGGCACGCCTGCGCTCGTGTGCGGCGCCTGCCATCCACGGACCGGCCCTCAGTTCAATCTTTTTTCCGGCGCGAGGTCGCCCTTGGTGGCCATCCGCCCGGAGGCCGCCACCCGCTGGAAGAACGCCTCGAGCGCGTCGATCCGCCGCTCCCACGCGTAGTCGCTTGCCGTCGCGATCCCAGCGGCGCCGAGGCTCGCGCGCAGCTCGGGGTCTGCGAGCAGCCGCGTGATCGCCGCGCTGACGGCGGCGGGAGTCGGGTCTGGCATCAGGCAGTTGACGCCGTCGACGCAGAAGTCGCGGTTGCCGTGCGCGTCGGTGCAGACGACCGCACCGCCCGTGGCCATCGCCTCCAGCGGCGGCAGCGCAAAGCCCTCGTGGGTGGAGGTCTGCACGAACACGGTCGCCTCGCTGAGGAGCTCGCCCACACGCTCGTCGTCGGGCGACTCGACGTAGCGCATCCCCGGCTCCGAGGCCAGCTCGGGCTCGATCCCGAACAGACACAGCTCGGGGCGGGGTGCGCTGAGCCCCCGCCAGGCGGCGAGCGTCAGCGGCAGGTTCTTCAGCGGGTTCGAGCGTCCCAGCGCGAGCACCATGTCCTCGCGGCGGGCGACCGCCGTGCGTGGGCGGAAGGTGTCGAGGTCGATCCCCGGTGGGATCAGCTCGGCGTCGAGCTCGAGCTCGCGCAGCCGCTCGAGGTTCCACGTGGAGATCGTCATGTAGCGGAACTCGGGACGGTAGGAGTCGAGCACCGCGTGACGCGCACGCTCGTGGTCGGGGTAGTAGGAGGTCTCGATGTCCTGCACGAAGTAGACGGGGATGCCGCGCGGCACGGACGCACGCCAGACCGGCACGGCGGTCATCCACCAGGTCGCGACCTTGATCGCGTCGACCTCGGCGAGCGCGAGCGCGAGCTCGTCGTAGTCGGCGAATGAGTGCACGGGCGCCCGCAGAGGGAACCACTCGGGGGGGTCGCCGAGCGTGTACAGCGCGACGTCGTGCCCGCGCGCGGACAGGCGGTTGAGGTGCTCGAAGATGTCGCGATGCCCGCCGCCGACGCCGGTGTCCTCGGTCACGTAGACGATCCGCAGACGGCCCTCGCCCGCTGTCACCGTGCGCGCGTCGAGGAAGTCCGACCAGCGCTCCCAGAACAGGCGCTGAGACTCTCGCTCGCGCTCGCCGACGTCCATGCCGCGCGTGACCGACTCGTGGTGGACGAGCTGCGCGCTCGGGAAGTACTCCACGCGAAATCCGGCCTGCCACGCGCGCAGACACCAGTCGACGTCCTCGTAGGCCATCGCGTAGCGCTCGTCGAGCAGGCCGATCCGCTCGATCAGCTCGCGCCGCACGTACATGCACGCGCCCGTGATCGCAAGCGCCGGGCTGGCCTGGCAGGCGGGCCCCCAGGTCGCTGGCTTGCCGCGGTAGCGGTGGTCGAACCACTCGGGCCGGTCGCGGTTGCGCACCGTGCCGCCGAACTGGATGCGCCCGTCGGGATACTGCAGCTGCGCGCCGACGATGCCGCCGTCGTCGTAGCGATAGGCGGCGTACTGCAAGCACTCGAGCCAGTTCGGCAGCGCCTCGATGTCAGAGTTCAGGACGATGACGTCGCGCTCGGAGTCGCTCGCGCGCAGCCCGCGGTTGACGTTCGCGGCGAAGCCGACGTTCCGCTCGCCCTCGATCAGCTCGTCGATCCCGTCGATCCGCCGTAGCTCAGCCAGGTGCTCGGGACCGCTGCAGTCGTCTGCGACGATCACGCGTGCCATCCCGCGCGGGACCGTCTTTCGAATCGAGCGTACGAGTGCGCGCATATGCTCGGCGTCGCGGTAGCTGGGGATCACGACGTCGACCGGGCGGCCGTGCTCGCGGTGCCAGATCTTCGCCCGGCGCACTTCCTGCGCGCGCGCGTGCGTGCGCAGGCGCAGGCGCCGCTCGAGCGGGGTGAAGCGCAGCGGAAAGGTGATCGCACGGAACAGGATCGTGCGCAGGCCGAAGTTGGTGTAGGTCAGGTAGATCCGCCGGGGCAGGTTCGAGAAGGCGCCCTGTGGCCGGCCCTCCAGGGGGTTATCGCTCATCGTGATCGCTCGTTTGGGTTGCTCATCGACTGTCGCTCACCGGGCCTCGTTCCTCGCAGCCGCCCGCCGGGATCCTCGCTCATCGCGGGAAAGAGAGGTCGCTCGGTAGCGCCTGCTCGCCGTCGAGCCCAAGCGGCGCGAATCCGGCCCGTCCCTCGAGCGACAGCCGCCGGCGCACCGCGGGCGGCAGGCGATCGGCGCGCGAGCCTAGCAGCGCACCGGCGAGGCGCACCACTTGGTGGCGACCGACGGTCGCGAGCGTCGCCCGGCGGCGAGCGGGGGACATGCCTTCGCGCAGCGCCGCGCGCCGCGCCTGGCCGAGCGCGCCGCGCAGCTGCCCGGCCACGCGCATCGGCGAAGCGGGCTCGCGCCAGCCGTACACCTCGCGCAACCCACGCCACTCGTCGAAGCTTCGGCGCAGCTGCTCCCCGGCGGTGTAGTCGTGGGAGTGCACGACGGCCGCCGCCGGCACGAACGCCTTGGCGTAGCCGGCGCGCAGCATGTCGATCGCGAGCACGCGATCCTCGGCGTAGGGCACGTCACGGAACGGTGCGACCGACCAGGCCGCGCGCGAAACGCAGGCGTTGGCGTCGGTGAAGAAGCCCCTGGCGCCGAGCAGCTCGAGCACGGACAGCGCGCGCTCCTCCGCGCGCAGACGCTCCACGCGCGGGGCGCCGTCGGGGGAGAGCGAGGAGAACCAGCGCTCGAGCTCCCAGCGCACCGCGGGCGCGGCGTCCGGCCGGGGGATGTAGGGGCCGTAGACGATGCCCACGTCCCGCGCCGCCGAGAACCCCTCGAGCAGCCGCTCCAACCAGCGCTCGTCGGCCGGCTCCGCGTCCTGGGTGAGCAGCGCCACGTGCTCGCCCGCGGCCTCGCTCAGCAGCAGGTTGCGCGTCCCGCCGTGGCTGAACTCGCCCGACGGTATCTCGATCACGCGAGCGCCATACTCGCGCGCGCGTGTGTCGGAGCCGTCGCGGGAGCCCGAGTCGCAGACGATCAGCTCGTGCATGACGGTCTGGCGCGCGAGCGCGGCGAGCGTGCGCGCAAACAGCTCACCACCGTCGCGCACCGGGATCGCGACCGTCACGCCCCCAGCGCGCGCGGGCCCGGCGACCGGCGCGTTGTGGGCATCGGGCGCGACGGCCTCACTCGCTCGCGGCCGGCGACCGCCCGCGGAACCGGCCTCGCTCATGCGTAGTAGCGCGCGATCGTGATCGCCTGGGAGAACAGGTCGTGGCCGATCGCGATCATCACGATCGCCGCGCCGATCGCCGGGCCGAAGCGCCGGCCGCCGGCGCGCGTGGCGAGCGCCACGATCGCCGCGTACAGGCACAGCAGCGGCAGCAGGTAGCGCGCCTGCTCGAACACGCCCCCGGTGAGGATCGCTTCGCGATAGGACTCGACGCCGATCTCGACGCACAGCCCGACGAGCGCCAGCCCGTACACCGCGAGCTCGCCCAACCGGCCGGCGAGCGCGCGGCGGCGGCGCACGAGCTCGACGACGGCCAGCGCGCAGATGAGCCCCATCAAGCCGCCCGCCGCGTTGTACACCCAGCCCGGGAAGGTGTAGTCGAGCCAGCCAAACCGGCCGACGAAGCCCTTCAACCACGTGTGCGCGAACGGCAGGTAGCTGAACTGCCTGTGCATGCCCGGCAATGGCGGCAGGAACAGTTGCCAGATGTGGCTGAGCTCGCCCACGAAGCTGAAGTGCTGACCGGTCGGGCTGACCGACGAGACGGAGCCGATCGCCGGAACAGAGCCCCGTTTCCAGACCCAGCGGTTGAGGACCAGGTAGACGAGCACAGGCGCCGCGACCAGGCCGGCCGTCCAGACCGCACCGCGCAGGGCGTGGGCTCGCTCGCTCGCGTGCCCCCCCGCGCGGTCCCTCCCTTCCAATCCCACCTGTCGCCCGTGCCCCGCGTCTCCCCTGTGCGCCCCCTCATCCCCCAGTCCGACGTCCCGCTCCGGTGACCACGCGCGCCACAGTCCCAGCGCCAGCGCGAGCGCGGCGGCCGGGAGGAAGCCGAGCAGCGTGAACTTCGTCACGAGCCCGGCTCCCAGGAACGCGCCGATCAGCGCCCCACTCGCGGGGGTGAGGCCGCGACGGAACATCCGCGCCACCCCCCACAGCGTCCCGGCCGCGGTCAGGTAGATCAGGTTGTCGCTGTTGACCCCGCCCGACATGAAGCCGAACAGGGGTTGAAAAGCGACCGTCAGCGCGCCTGCGCTCCACGCCCAGCGGCGGCCGGGGAGGAGCTCCATCAGGAACAGGTAGACGAGCAGCACTGTCACGGCGCCCATCAGCGCCGAGAGCACGCGCATCAGCGCGAGCCGGTCGAGCACGGTGCCGCTCGAGCCCAGCTTGTACGGGATCGCCTCGAGCACGTAGTACAGCGGCGGGTTGTTCGTCGCCGTGAGCGCGTCGCCGTCGCCGCGCGTGGACAGCGGCTCGCGCGCCACCGCTTCGATCGCGTCCTGCTGCAATGCCGAGAACGGCGCCGGGTTGTGCGGCTCGCCGACCATTTCGTAGAAGCGGATCGTCGCGAGCGTGTCGTCCTCGGCGGGGGACAGCGGGCCGGCGGCCGGGCCCGGATGGGGCAAGGTGCCGCGTTCGGCCACCTGCGCGACATACGCGTAGTGGGCGTTCTCGTCCGGCACCTCGAACGGCGGCACGATCAGCGACCACGCAAGGCCGTTGGCGAGCGCCACGAGCGCGCACAGCCACGCCACTTTCGGCACGCGGCGGCCGAGCGTGCCGACCCAGGCCGATCCGGGCGCCCGACCGACGAGCGCGCCGACCCGGGTGGATCCGGGCACGCGACCGCGCGCGCGATCTCGCGCCGGAGCACTCCCCGGCGAGCTCGGCGCGGACGAAGTCGTGCTCACGCCTCCACCCCCTCGCGCGCGATCGCGCGCAGCGCGAGACCGATCGCGAGCAACATCAGCGCGAGCGCACCCGCCCACGCCCAGTGACGTACCAGGCCGGACTTGCCGAGTGTCGAGCGATACACGGCGGTCGGCAGCAGCCGCAACCACGATTCGCTGCCCGGCCGCATGTATTCGTAGAGCACCTGCGCGTTCTGGATCGTCCGGCCGGCCACCCGCATCGTGTGGAACGAGTCCCCGCTGTCGCCGGCCACCGCGACCCGCGAGGGACCGTCGTCGCGCAGGCACGCGGTCGTTTCGGCGCTCGCCACGTGGACACGCGCGACGGGGATCTCCACCACGCCCTGGCGCCAGCCGGGCGCGAGGGCGCCCGCGGTGAGCGCTTCCCCGTGCGGTCCGGTCAGGGACACGCTCACGCGCGGCCCGGGCGCGCCGTAGGTGCCCAAAGTCATCCGCACGGCGGCGGTGTCGGCGGGCAGCAGCTCATGGGCCTGACAGGTCTGCTGCCCGGGCTTCAACTTCGCGGCGAAGTTCGCGTTGGGGGTGTAGTCGGTGCCGGAGCGACGCGGCTCTGCATGGGTGAGCAGCACCGCGAACGCCACCACGATGGCCAGCAGCCCGCCGGCGAGGACCACTCGCAGGGTCCGCGTCAAAGTAAATGGAGGGTTGAGGCGTGGGCCCTTGCTACCACGATCAGCCGCGGCGCAGACCGAGGATCGACAGGAGGAAGGAGGAGAAGAAGATCTGAATCCCGACGATCAGCAGCGCGGCGGCGAGCAGCGCGAGCTGCTCGTAGGAGAGCTGGCCGAAGCCGTTGGAGATCCACGTGACGAGCACGATCGCGCCCATCACCACGCCGGCGAGCATGAACGCGCCGCCCAGCAGCAGCCCGTGCTCGAGGCGAAAGCGCGCGCGCATGCGATCGAACCACGGGTCGCGCTCGCCCATGAAGTAGGTGCCGTACGCGTGCGCGCACAACCCGAGCGCGAGCACCTGCGTACCCACGATCGTCAGCAGCGCGCCGCCGATCAGCGCGTGCAGCCCCCAGGCCCGCCCGAAGAAGGCAAGGCCCGCCGCGACCATCACCATCAGCACGAGGCCGACGCCCGACATGATCAGGCCGGGAACGATGAACAGGTGGTTGGGCGAGTGGACGAGCAGGAAGCGCAAATGGCGCCAGCCGTCGCGGAAGCTCGACAGCTTCGACTCGCCCCCGCGCGGGTGGTACTCGATCGGGAACTCGGCGATCCGTAGGTTCTCCTTCGAGGCGCGGATCACCATCTCCGAGGCGAACTCCATCCCGGTCGTGCGCAGGTCGAGACGGGGCAGCACGTCGCGGCGCAGCGCGCGCATCCCGCAGTGCGCGTCGTTGACGCCGGTGCGAAAGAACAGGTTGAGCAGGCCCGACAGCAGCGGGTTGCCGACGTAGCGGTGCAGCCACGGCATCGCGCCGGGCTGGATGTTGTCCATGCGATCGCCGATCGCCATCTCCGCGCCGTCCTCGAGCGCGGCGACGAACCGGGGGATCTCGTCGAAGTCGTAGGTCAGGTCGGCGTCGGCCATCACGATGTAGCGCCCACGCGACGCCTCGAAACCGGCCAGGTAAGCGCTGCCGTAGCCGCGCCGCGGCTCCACAACGACGCGCGCGCCGGCGCGCTCGGCCAGGCGGGCGGAGTCGTCTTCGGACCCGTTGTCGGCGACCACCACCTCGCCGTCGACGCCCATCCGCGCGAGCGCCTCGCGCGCGTCGGTCACACAGCGCTCGATGTTCTGCGCCTCGTTCAGGCAGGGGATCACGACCGACACGAGCGGCGCGTCAGCGCCTGCGATGTCGAGCGCCTGGGGAGTGCTTGTCTGGGCGAGTGGGCTCATCGACTGTCGCTTCTGTGGGCCACATCGGCAGGCAGAGCGAGCTATCCGGTTATAACGCGCACTTAGGCGGAAAGTGGCGGAAATCCCAATCGATGCTATCTGACCGCCGCGCAAATGGCCGCTTGGGAGAAGGCGCTCGACGTGTTCGTCGCGTGCCTGCGGAGCGGACGCTTCGAGCCTGGTGCGATCGCACCAGACGCTGCGACGACGACCGACTACCCTCCAACTATGGTCGTCGAGAAGCCAATCATCGATACGCAGGAGATCCTGCGCGCTCTAGATCCGATACATGGTCGCGCGCGTCGCGAGTTCGGCGAACTCCGTCAGCATAAGCTCCTGACGACAGGGGTAGCAATCCGCTCCGAGCAGTCTGCGCCTGGGGATGCCTTCACGCTCTACTGCTCCCTGAACCGAGACACGATCAGCGCCCTCCGGCACGGCGACACAGGGAGGGCCCGAGAACTCCGACAGCACGCCCAAAGGATCGAGCAAGACACGCTCGCGCCTTGGCTCATGGAGATCGCCGAGGGCGACGCATCGTGGAGCACGTCGAACGTCGAGCTTTCCTCCCGAGCCGACACGACACGTACATGGCTGGATCGCGCGCTCTATGCGCAGCATGTCGACGAGGTTCAAGATGTCCCAGAGCCAATATGGACGGCTGTCAACGAAGTCGCCGACGTGCGACGGCGCTATACCGACCACGACCTCGGAAGCTCGGGTCACGACTGGGCGCGTTTGGAAAATCGACAGTGTCCTGAGCGAACTTCGGCCCGAGGGCCCATCTTCGGAGGCCTCGTTTGCGTTCCTTACCGATGAGATTTTCGCAGCCGGCCTCCGGTTGGGCGATCCGGTCGTGATACGACATGAGGAAGTGGGCCCCGGGGTCCTCCTGACGACGCTCGAGCGAGGTCTCGAGAAGGGCGCGAAGGCTGGCCGCGTCTCTGGCCAGGCCTTGCCGCGCCACTTGGACGAGTTGCTTGACGCCGTGTCACTACGGGGACGGACACACTCAGTACGGCCGATGCGGAGGTTTGCCTGAAGCATGGTTATCGTCGATCCGCCGCACATTCGGGCGGCTGGCTCGATTGATGCCGATGTTGACTTGGCCGCCCTCAGATCGTTTCGGTCCTACCTCGGTTCCGGGGTCTGGTACGAGCGTGAGGCTGAGAAGGTCGTTAAAAGAGCGACGCGTTGCTGGGCCGAGGGCGAGTTGCGCGAGAGGGATCGTCTCTTCTTGATCAAACGGGAGGATCAGCTACTCGCGGTGGCGGTGTTCGAGGCGGAGTCTGATCTGACCACCCACCTGGGTTTCGTTGGGCTCAGCCGCGACGTTCACGGCGCGCGCATTGACAGCCCGAGCGGCCAGCGCTTAAGCGATACGGTGGTTGAGAGCGTGCTGGACGAGGCGGCAGAACTCGGATTTCGTCGTGTGACCGCGCAGATCGCGCGTGAGCACGTCAAGGCGCGTGCGCTGCTGGATCGAGCAGGCTTTAGATACGTGTCGCGCTTCGACCATGACTACGATCTTTGGGCAGTCGCTTTGTAGTCGTAAAGAGCGCGGATCACAGGCAGCGAAACACGCCCGCGGCTCGTCCAGCCCGCAGGGTGGCCGGCGACACAAACACCGCTGCGGAAGTCGCGCGACATTGCCTCCCCCGAAAACCCGCCCGATATTCCGGCATGCTTGCGTACATGCGCATATGCGTCGTCTACGACTGCCTCTTCCCCCACACGGTCGGCGGCGCCGAGCGCTGGTATCGCGACCTCGCCGAGCGGTTGGCCGCCGACGGGCACGAAGTCACCTACCTGACGTTGCGCCAGTGGGAGCGGCGCGGGCCGGGCGCGGACATCGACGCGCGCGTGCGGGTCGTGACCGCCGGGCCGCGCATGGCGCTGTACACGGCCGGCGGACGGCGACGGATCGGCCCGCCGCTCGTGTTCGGCGCCGGGGTGCTGCTGCACCTGCTGCGCCACGGCCGCCGCTACGACGTCGTGCACACGTGCGCGTTCCCCTACTTCTCGCTGCTCGCCGCCGCGCTGCTCGCGCCGTTGCGCGGCTACGAGCTGATCGTCGACTGGTTCGAGGTCTGGAGCCGCTCCTACTGGCGCGACTACCTCGGCGGCCTCGGCGGACGCGTCGGCGAGCTCGTACAGCATCTCTGCGCGCGCGCGCGCCAACGCGCGTTCTGCTTCTCCGAGCTGCACGCGCAACGACTGCGCGAAGCCGGGCTGCGCGGCGAGGTGACCGTCCTGCGCGGCCTTTACGCGGGCGCGCGCGAGGGGCTCGCGCCGCGACCGGCCGATCCGCTCGTGCTGTTCGCCGGGCGGCTGATCCCCGAGAAGCAGGTCACGCTGGCGGTCGCCGCGGTCGCGCTCGCCGCGCGCCGGATCGACGGGCTGCAAGCCGTGTTCTTCGGCGACGGCCCCGAGCGCGCGGCCCTCGACGCGGCGATCGCCGAGCACGGGCTCAAGGACGCCGTCACCGCGCCCGGCTTCGCCGCGACGGAGACCGTCGAGGCGGAGATGCGCCGCGCGCTGTGCGTACTCGCGCCCTCGCGCCGCGAGGGCTACGGCCTGGTCGTCGTCGAGGCGGCCGCGCGCGCCACCCCGAGCGTCGTCGTCGCGGGCGAGGACAACGCGGCGACCGAGCTGATCGAGGACGGCGTCAACGGCGCGATCGCGCCGCGCGCGGACCCCCAGGCGGTGGCCGACGCGATCGTGCGCGTGCACGATGGTGGGCTTCCGCTGCGCGAGAGCACCGCGCGCTGGTATGCCCAGCACGCCGTCGAGCTGTCGCTCGAGCACTCCCTGCGATTGGTGCTGGCGAGCTACGCCAGCGCGCGGGCGTAGCTGTCGAGCACCGGGCGCGGGGTGCTCACACCCGGCAAGCAGGCTTGCGCGGGAAGCGGCTTGCGGCGCACGGACAGGTTCGCGACGCGATAGCCGAGCAACCGCTGCCAGTACTGGAGCGCCGGCGCCAGCAGCGGGGCCATCGGCCCGTCGACGACGAGATGGCTCACTTTCGCTCCCACGAGCGAGCTCACGAGATCGGTGTGCAGGAGATAGCGACTGGCATGGTCGCTCGAAACCAGTCCCTTCAACAGCGCCCACTCGCGGTCGACCGTCACCTGCGCGAACGCCACCGGCACGCCGCCAGGAACGAACGCCGCCATCCACAGGTCCCCCGGCAGCATGAAGAGATCGTCGCTCCACTCCGCCATGCCGGGCACCACGTGCCCCGCCACCGCGCGCCGCTCCTCGAGCGAGTCCAGCGGCCGGCAGACGACTCCGGCGGCGAACGCCTTGCGCACGCTCGTCCGTACCGCCTGGCGTGAGCGGCCGCGCAGATACGCGCCCGGCTCTTGCGGCAACATCAGGACCCCCTGGGCCAGGCGCGAATGGCGGACGCCCCAGATGCGATCGCCGAAATGGCGCCGCAACCGTTCGCCCGGCGGCGAGTCGGTCAGCGCGACGGAGAGCCTCGGCAGGGTCGCGATCAGCATCGCCGTCGCCCTCAGCCCCGGCAGCAGCGATACAGGCAGCGATCGACCGTGCGCGTCCGCGCCCGGCACGACCCGTCGCAGGAACAGCGAAGCGGCGGCGAAATCCCCGCCGCCGTACTGGACCGAATCCACGCTCGACCTCAAAGTCCCGACCTCATTTCGTCCCTCACAGTGTCACACAAGCGCCGTCTCCCGGCACCCGCGGGCGTCGACCAGAGCGCCGAAAGGATTGCGCATTTAGCCGGTGAACAATAGCTAGGGACCGGCCTTTTTCAGGCTTGCGTCAAACGGATCGCGGATCGAGCTGGATCTTGCCGGCTGTCAGGTCTGCACATAACCGTATTTATATGGCGGCGAGGCGCGCGTGCACCAGCGCTCCGCCCACACGTCCACTGATCGTAAGCCCGCGTAGTGTCAGCTCACCAGCGAGGCGACCGCGGACCGTCAGATGGGCAACGATCACGAGGGGGCCAGTCGTATCGCGTTCCGCGTGGATGGTGCCGCTGAGCTCGACACCAGGCACGTCGACCATACCGTGCAACACGAATCCGCGGGATCGTAGCGCCCAATAGCCGCCACGCAGCCCTCCGCCCGAGAAGCTCGTCTGGCCGAAGAGATCCTCGATCGTTAGAGCGGATGCGGCTGCGACCTGCCCGGCCACGCGTGAGTAGGACGCGGCGGGAGGCACTGCGCCGAGCGAGGACGGTGGCAGTGGGAGTGCCTGTGATTCGCTCGAGCCCGGGCACGAGACGGACGCCCGACCGGCAGCGAGGAATTCGATCATCGCCTTCCTCGCACAGCCTGTCCGGTCGGTGCTGACAGTCGAGTGCCCGACGTCGGGAATCCTCAACAGCTGGGCGTCGCTGTAGCCCGCTGCGATCGTGAGGTCCTGTTCGTAAGGCGTGCGTAGGTCATCCTCGCCGGAGAGGATCAGCGTGGGAGTCGCCGACACGCCCGTCGGGGAGGGAGGCGCAGGTGGCGTCGGAGGCCAATTCAGGCAGGTGGAGAGCGGAGACGTGGTAGCCGCCGTTGCGGAGGCGAACGGCGCGGTGGCGCCGGCGGGCATCGAAGAGAGCCAGTTGCGAAGGACGGCGGCACGGCCTGCGTCGGGGGATTCCGGCGACCAGGGCAGTTCGTTCTCGACGCAGTAGGTGGCGGTGAACAGCGTGCTCGAGATCAGCGAGTCGCCGATGGGTGCTCTGGCCGCGAACGACTCACCACCGAGCCCGCCGAGCGGTAGAAGTGGCGCCGGCTCGCCTTCGGCGAGAGCCGATGCGAAGCCGCTACCGGGCGTTTCGCTCTGCAGGTTGCTCGTCAGACGCGCCAGCGGCGCGGCGTCGCCACTGGCGGCCGCCGCGATCGTGGCTGGCGCCAGCTCGCGCGTCGTCGGCGAGAGGTCGAGCCCGGAAAGCAGGCGAAGGACTCCCGCTTCGGTCACGCGCGCTGGCCGCAGCCGGCCGTGGCGATCGTAGATCGTCGTGCGTAGCGGATGGCGGCGCAGCTCCTCCACCACGCGCGTCAGATCCGCGTAGACGTCGTTTGAGAACGCGTGGCAGGCGCCGGCGCCGCACACGCCTTCGTCGAGGACTCGCCGCAACGCGTGCAGGCGCTGCATCCCGAGCGGGTCGGGGCCGGTGACCGGAGTAGGCGAGTCGAGCGCCATACGCGCCACGCCCTGAGGGTGCTCGCGCGCATACACGCCCGCCACCCGGGTACCGTAGGAGACCGCGAAGAGCGACAACGGCACGCCGCCGAGCGCCTGGCGCAAAGCGTCGAGGTCTTCTACGGATTCCTGACTCGTGTAGAACGCGCGCGTGGGACCGAGCGCCTCACCGCACCTCTGCACGAAGGACGCCAGCCCTCCCTCGGGCAGCCTGAAGGATTCATTGGGGCACTGCAACTCCTGCGACTGACCGGTGCCGCGCTGGTCGAACGCCACCAGTTCAAAGCCCCGCAGCGCGGCTTCGTGCGCGAGCGGCGCGAGCAGTGACTCAAAGGCGGGCAGCGCCGGCTGCCCGGGACCGCCCGCAAGCAGGACGATCACGCCCGTGCGGGGCGCGCTCGCCGGCACCCGCTGGACGGCAAGCGCGATGCTGCCGAGGCTCGGGTCGGCGCGGTCGAAGGGCACGTCCAGCGTGGCGCACTGCAGCTCGGCCGCGGAGACGATGAACTGCGTGGGGGCGCACGCCGCGAACGCCAGCGAGCCCGGCTGCGCGCGCGCGGATGTCGCGAGCGACAGCACGGCACAGACGCACGCAAGCAAGCCTGCCAGCCGGGCGCGCGCGCTCACAGCGCCGACACTCCCAACGCCGCCTCGAGCTTCTTTCGGACGATGACCTGCACCACTCCCAGCCGCCTGTCGACCTGCGCTTCGAGGTGTTCGACGTGCCTGGCGATCCGGCTTTGCGCCGGCGTCTCGTACGGCCTGAGCAGATGCATGATCGTCGCTTCGCGCGATTCGTCGAGCAGCTCCGATAGGGACTCGATCGCCTGCATGCGCGTGGCGAATCTCGTCGCGCTCTGGGGCAGCGCGGCATACCCGCTCGTCCTCCACGCGGCGATGTCGGCGCACACGTCGGGCAGCGCGAGCGTCGTGAACGCGCGTTCTTCAACGGCCTCCGTGCGCACGAGCCGTGTGAGCCTGCGATCGCTCCACCTGAGATGCTCGATCGTTTGCGCCAAGCGCAGCACCATCGAGCGCATGGGCGCCACGCTGGCCAAAAAGGCCGTCGTTTCCGCCTCTTCGCCGAGCTCTCCAAACGCCGCATCGCGAGGAGCGTAGGTCAGGGCAGACGGGCATTCACCCCCGATCTCCTCAGCGCGCGCCTCGATTGCAATGACGCTCGCCCCCACCTCGGCGGTCGCCCCGCGCTTATACGTGGCAATCGCGCCCAGGTACGCGCGCGTCGCAGCGGCATCATCGGTCCGGACAGACGCGAGGGCGTGTGCCGGCAAGCAGGCCGATGTCGCGCACGCGAGCCCGGCGATCAGCCTCCACACGGCTGGCATGCGAGCTTCATACGCTGATGTGCCTTGACGATGAGCAAAAGCCCATGGCTTCATCTCTGTCGACCCGATCTGCCGGCCAGTCTCACCGTGCGGCCCTCCTCTCCCTCAGACAATAGTCATACCATTTTAGTAAAACGTATCAAGCAGAACCGCAGGGCAACATGTGCGGCGACCTACCGCCCCACCAGCGCGGGACGGGTAGGTCGCCGCCTAAACCCAGCCCGAACCTCCTAGACCTTAATCATGATGTTGACGATATACCACAGAGCAGAACATAGGATTGCCAATAGCATCCGTGGCTTGGCGGCCCACCGACGGCCGGTTGGCGCTGAGGGTCCTCCTTTAACACACTGAGGGTCCTCCTTTAACATTTTGACATCCCCGACTCCAGTGACTGATAATCTCCCAACTCGCATGTGGGCAAACTCGTCTGGGGACGATCATGAAACCATCAGCTGGTAGACCTGTCGGCCTTCGTCGTGGCACGGTCGTTCTCGTCGTTGCAGCTTTACTCGTCGCGTTCGGCGTGCTCCGATGGGTCGTAATTGGGTCCGTCAGCTCAGCTCAGGGGTATACGGCCCCCGGGCCATCGCCGTCGTCGATCTGTGTCAGCGAAAGCTACGCGAACCTGACCGGCCTGGAAGCAGGCCTCGCTCCGTCTGACGGGACGAGCGTGCAAGCGGGCACGGCCGTGACCTTTTCAGGGAGCTCTGGGTCGCCGGTGACATTCGCCGTGGCTTCCTCGTCAGCGTCGCTGTCCAGCCCCGATATCGACAGCGGTTCCGGATCTGCGCAGCCAAACCCCATTTCTGGGCCGCCGCTCTACACGTTCCCCTCGACCAAGGCGACCGCCATACCCAGAACCACCTATTGGGACGCATCCTTTTCAAGCGCAGGCCTCCCGGAATGTGCGAGCCAATCACCGACCACGTACACGACGAAGGCGCACACACTCACAGTATTGCCAACGCCTACGTCGTCTCCGCCTACGCCCTTGCCGCCGCTGACGTCGCCCATGCCCGAAGCGGAACCTGCGCCTGTGCAGGTGAGCATCGGCGCACTCAGCAGCTTCCATTTTGCGCACCCGACCGTGACGTACCACATCCACTGCACGAGTAGTTGCTCGGGCGACACTTACTATCGGGTCCTTGTAGTTCGCCGTCATGCAAAAGCCGTGAGCATGTCCAAACTTAACCTTTCCCCAGTGCGGGTATCGATCACAACCGAATCGGGGGGTGATGAGCAGATCACCCACAACTACAGCTCTGGCGCGCGGCGGATGCTGAAGAGTGTCTTCCGCGCAGGCGGGGTGGTAGAGCTCCAGATCGGCGTCAAGGTGACTGACGCGGCAGGCAGCATTGTGCGGGCGCAGCGCACCGCTCGGCTGCGCGTGTAAAGCGGCGTGCCAGGCCGATTCGAGCTCGTGACTCCGGGCCTGGCCCCTGAAACACGACAAGGGTTTCCACCGCTTGTTGAACGCAACTACTGACCGACTCACTCGACCACCCGCTCGTAGCACACGATAGCCTCGTCTACCCCTCAATCAAGTAGTCAATGCTACCGGTGTTTCTCTCTCCTCGGAAACTTCCTACTTATTCGAAGGCCTTCTCGCGACGTGAGGCAAGCGCGTCACCGGGCGCCAGCGCACGGGCGTAGCTGTCGAGCGTCAGCCGCGCGGTGCGCTGCCAGGTGAACTCACGCACGCGCTCGTGCCCGCGCGCGACCAAACCGGCGGCGAGCTCAGGATCGTCGAGCAGCCGTTTCAGCGCCGCCGCGATCGCGGCCGCGTCGTGCGGGTCGAACAGCAGCGCCGCATCGCCCGCGACCTCCGGCAGCGAGGAGGCATCCGCGCATGCGACCGGCACACCACGCGCCATCGCCTCGAGCACCGGCAGCCCGAAGCCCTCGTACAGCGAGGGGAACACGAACGCGTCGGCGAGCGCCCACAGCGTCTCCAGTTCCGCGTCGGAGACCCAGGCGAGGAAGCGCACGTCGCCGTCCACGCCGCGCATGCGCGCCCGCGCGCGCAGGTCCTGCTCGTGCGCGGTCGGATACCCGGGGAGCACTAACACCGGCCGCACCTCGGCGGGCAGCCGCGCGAGCGCGTCGAGGAGCGCGGCCAGGTTCTTGTGCGGGCGCTTGGCGGAGAGGGCGAGCACGACACGGCGGTCGAGCAGGCCGTGGCGCACCCGCACCTCGCCCTCCGGCAGTGGCCGATCGTGGCGCGCCGCGCCGAGGCCGAGCGGCACGACGTCAATCCGCTCCGGCGCGACGCCGATCAGCTCGACCACGTCCTCGCGCGTGCTGAGCGAGTCCACGATCACGCGATCCGAGCGGCGCGCCGCGGCGGGCACGAGCGCTTTCATGCCGAGGTCGCGAACGCCGGCATGGGCTTCGGGAAAGCGAGCGTAGATCAGGTCGTGCACGGTGACGACCCGGCGAAAGCGCCCCCGCAGCGGAGCGGTCGACGCGAGGCTGTGCATCAGATCGACGCCCGCGCGCGCGGCCAATCGCGGCAGCAGCGCCTGCTCGCCAAGCACCCACTGCACGCGGTTGCGAGCCTTCACCGGCACCCTCACCACGGTCAGCCGCGCACCCCACGGCGCGGCGAGCCCCGCCGCCGCCTCGCGGTTGACGAACGCAGTCAAGCGCATCCCCGCGGGCGCCTCGGCAAGCAGCGCTCCGATCAGCTCGCGCGCCGCCACCTCCATCCCGCCGGTCTCGCCCGGAACGAGGAAGATCAGGTTCAGCCCGATGTGCGGCGGCCGGCCGGCCGGCCGCGCTCGCCCGGACGAGGAGCCGGCGGCGGCGCGGCGGCGTTCGAGGCCGTACGGCGCGTGCGAGCTCAACGGCCGGTGTGACCGTTGAGCGAGCCGTTGAGCGCACTCGCGTGGAGCTGCTCCTCGCGGCTCCTCGCCACGAAGCCCGGCTTGAGCGCGCGCCTGTAGCTGTCGAGCGTGCGCTCGGCCGTGCGCCGCCAGCTGAACTGCTCGCAGCGCCGGAACCCGCTCTCGATCAGCTGCTCGGCGAGCTCCCCATCGGACAGCAGCCGCTTGACCTGGTGGGCGATCTCCCACGCGTCGAACGGGTCGAACAGCAGCGCCGCGTCGCCCGCGACCTCCGGCAAGGAGGAAGCATCCGAGCAGGCGACCGGCACACCACGCGCCATCGCCTCGAGGATCGGCAGGGGGAAGCTCTCCTGAAAGGAGGGCAGCACGAAGCAGCTCGCCGCCGCGTACAACGCCTCGAGATCCGGCTCCCCCACCCGTGCGGGGAACACGACATCTTCGGCGACGCCAACTTCCAGGGCGAGCTCGCGCAGCTCGAGCTCGTACTCCGTGGGCGAGCCGGGCAGCACCAGCAATGGGCGGCGCCCGGTCTCCTCCTGCTCAGGGACGTGAGACATCGCGCGGATCAGCCCGTCGAGGTTCTTCTGCCGGCGCCTGGCCGCCACGCACAGCACGATCGGGCCCTCGCGCAGCCCCAGCCGCTCGCGCATCTCGCCGTCCTCTGAGCGAGCACGCCCATAGATGCCCGAGATGATGCCGAGCGGGGTCACGTCGAGCTTCTCGAACGGGATCTGAAACGCCGCCGAGACGTCTTCGGCGGCGGCGTCGGAGATCGCGATCACGCGGCTCGACGAGCGCGCGCAGAGCGGCACGAGCGCGCGCATGGTCATCCGCGTGCGCGCGTCCATCGCGGTCGGGTCGCGCATCCAGCCGGCGTCGAGGATCGTCACCACGCTCGCCACCCCCGGCGTGAGGAGCGGCGCGAGGCTCGCGAGCCCGTGCACGACGTCGAGCCGGCGGCGGCGCGCCTCCAGGCCGATGCCGACGAGCTCGTGCCATAAGTGCCACGGCGAGCCGACGCCGGGAACCGGCAGGCGCATCCACCGCACCTCACCCGCCCACGGCTCGCGCAGCACGTCCGCCGGGGCGGTCGACCCCACCCAGGCGGTGATCTCGATCCCCGGCTCGGCTTCGATCAGCGCGGGGATCAGCTCGCGCGCATAGCGCTCGTGCTCGTCACGGTCGCCGGGCCCACCCGGGCGCTCGGCAAGGTGAGCGAGGTCGAGGCCCACACGCAAGGGACGGCTCATTCGATCTGATCTTGCATTGGCCGGCAGTCGGAACGCAAAGTTGTCCGCACCATCTCCCTGAAAAGTGTAGATCCATCAGCGGGCGCCGCCGTGTCTGCGGCCCCTTGTAGTCTCACGAGCCTGTTTCTGACCGGAGGACGATATGTCTGCACGTAAGCCCGCGCCGCGCACCAGCCTGATCACACGCACCACCTGCCGTATCTGCGGCTGCGAACAGCTCGCGCCGGTGCTGTCGCTCGGCGAGCAGCGCATCGCCGGGGCGTTCGCCGATCCCGGCGGCGAGGAGCCGGTGCAGCGGGCGATCCCGCTCGAGCTCGTGCGCTGTGACATGACACGCGAGCAGGAGGCGTGCGGCCTGATCCAGACCAAGCACACCGTCCCCGGCTCGATCCTCTACAGCTCCTACTGGTATCGCAGCGGTGTCAACCGCACGATGACCGAGAACCTCCACGGGATCGCCCGCGGGATCGAGGCGATCGTGGCCCTGGAGCCCGGCGACCTCGTCGTCGACATCGGCTGCAACGACGGCACGCTGCTCGACGGCTATGAGACCAAGGGTCTGCGCTACCTCGGCTTCGACCCCTCCGACGTCGCCCGCTATGCGATCGCGAAGGGTTACGACGTCGTCAACGACTTCTACTCGGCGCAGGCGCTCAGGCGGCGCCGCCCCGACCAGAAGGCCAAGGCGATCACGAGCATCGCGATGTTCTACGACCTCGAGTACCCGCGCACGTTCGTCGCCGACGTCGCCGAGGCGCTCGCCGAGCGGGGCATCTGGGTGATCGAGCTGCACTACCTGCCGATGATGCTCGAGGCCAACGCGTTCGACGCGATCGTGCACGAGCACCTCGAGTACTACTCGCTGGCGGTGATCGAGCGGCTGCTCGGCGAGGAGGGCCTCGAGGTCGTCTCGGCCGAGCTCAACGACATGAACGGCGGCTCGATCCGGCTGTTCATCGGGCACGCCGGCCAGCACCAGCGCACACCCGAGCAGCTCGAGGCGCTGACGGCGCTGCGCGTCGAGGAGTTCGAGCTCGCGCTCGACTCGCCCGAGCCCTACGAGGCGTTCCGCCTCGGCGCCGAGCGCGTCCGCGACGAGCTCGTCGCGATCTGCGAGAAGCTCCACGGCGAAGGCAAGAAGATCCATGTCTACGGCGCGTCGACAAAGGGCAACACGATCCTCCAGTACGCGGGCATCGGCACCAACTACATCGAGGCCGCCGCCGACCGCAACCCCGACAAGTGGGGCTCGGAGACGATCGGCACGAAGATCCCGATCGTCAGCGAGGAGGACTCGCGGGCGATGAGCCCCGACTATTACTTAGCCCTGCCGTGGCACTTCCTCGACGAGTTCCTCGAGCGCGAGCAGGAGTTCCTCCAGCGCGGCGGCCAATTCATCGTGCCGCTGCCGGAGGTTCGGCTCGTGGGCGGGGCGTGATCCGGGCGCTGCAGGCGGTTTTCGCCACCGCTCCGGCCAGGCCCGAGCGGTGAGGATCGGGCTGGTCGCCCGCTTCCTGGGACTGCCGATCGGCCTCGGCACCTATGCAACCAACCTGTTGCTCGCGCTGGACCAGCGCGAGGACGAGCACGAATACTTCATCTACACGCCAACGTGGAACAATGTGCCGGCGCTCGGGCCGCGCTTCCAGGTTCGCTCCTCGTATGCCCCGCGGGGCTCGCGGGCGGCGCTCACCCTGTGGGACCACACGCTGCCGGCGATCGCGGCCGCGCGCGAGCCGGTCGACCTCGTTCACTATCTGCACGCCGCTGCTCCCCCCTTCTCACCCGGCCCGGTCGTCCTCAACCTGCTGGACGCGATCCGCTGGGTGGTACCCGGCTATCGGTTGCCCTATCCATATGACTGGCTCGAACGGCGAGCGGTGCGGCGCGCCGACCTGCTGCTGACGCTCTCGGAGAGCGCGCGCGAGGACATCGAGCGCGTGCTCGGGGTGCCGCGCGAGAAGATCCGCGTCACCTACCTCGGGGGGCCGACACTCGACCCCGAGTCGTCGTTCAAGGAGCGCTACTTCTTGTTTGTCGGCGGAACCGAGAAGCGCAAGAACCTCGCTACCGTGCTGGAGGCCTTCAAGTCAATCGAGGGCTTTGAGCTGCGCGTGGTCGGCGCAAACAAAGCCTCGCCGGTCCACGATGAACGGCGCGAGCAGAGCGGCGTGCGCTGGCTCGGTTTTGTTGGCGAGCAGGAGCTCGTAGAGCTGTATCGCCACGCGACCGCGCTCGTCTTCCCAACTCGCTATGAGGGTTTTGGCCTGCCCGTGCTCGAGGCGATGGCGCGCCGCACACCCGTGATCGCGTCCAACAGCTCGTCGATCCCCGAGGTGGCACGCGGCGCCGCGATACTCGTCGATCCCGACGATGTCGAGGGGCTGCGCGACGCGATGCGGCGCGTGGGCGCCGAGCCCGCTTTGTGCGCGGAACTGGTGGAGCGTGGCACCGAGGTCGTCTCAGGCTTCAGTTGGGATGAGACGGCGCGCGCAACCGTGGCCGCCTACGAGGAGCTCGTCGCGAGGCAGTGAGCTCCTCTCATAGGCGCATGATTCCGCACGGCCCACGTATGCGCCACATCCCCGCCTGCCGCTAGTCAAGTGCGCCATCGTGCTGCGCTGGCGACCGGTCACTGCGCTGGCGGCCGGTCACTGAGCGAGGCTCGTGCGGCGCGCAGGGCACGCATCGAATGGCGCGCCGCCGCGAACCCGCTGTGCGGGGTGTGGTCGTAGAGCTCGCGGTAGATCCAGTAGCGCGGGCCGGGCTCGCCGTAGGCCCTGTGGGTGATCCGACGCAGCTCGGCCAAATCCTCGGGCCGCTCGCGGGCGACCGCGTACCGCATGTCGAGCGCCAGCCACAGCGGGAACTCCGCCCTCACCGCACGGCGGACGTGGGCAGCCTCGGCGCTGACGGCCCCGAAGTAGGCCGCGGCGAGCTCGTGGTAGCCGTCGATCACCTTGGCGTACCGGTTGACGATCCCGCGGTCCATGAAGGAGTCGTTCCCCCCGCGCGTGAGCACATAGGAGTCGGGCAGATAGTCGAACGTGACGCCCTGCGCGATCATCGCGAACAGTCGCGCGACGTGAGCGAACAGGCTGCCAACGAATCGTTCATCGAGCCCGATCCGCTCCCATCGCTCACGGCTGAACACGATCGAGCCGAGGAAGCTGAAGAGCGCGAGCGTCGTGCTCGCTCGCGCAAAATAGCTGAGCCGGTCGTCGCGTACGGAGAAGTCGAAGCGCGTCTCACCGGGAATCTGCGCGACCTCGCCCTCGAAGAGCGGCTCCATCTGAAAGGAGCAGTACGTAACCCCGCACAGCAGCAGCTCAGCGCCGCCGTCGAGGCGGGCAAGCATTCGGGCCAACGCACCCGGTCGCATCGTGTCGTCAGCACCGAACAGCCAACAGTACTCGCCGCGTGCGAGCGCGACGGTGCGCGCCATGTCGCGGTCGATCCCACCCCGCTCAGACTGGCGGTGATAGCGGATCTGCGGGTGGCGCTGCGCGAACGCACCGACGACCTCGGCGGTGTCATCGGTCGAGCCACCGTCGAGCACGACGATCTCGACGCCGTCCTGGAGTTGCGCAACGATGCTCTGGAGCGTCTCGCCGATGAACGCCCCGAAGTTGTACGTCGGAATACACACGGAGAGTCGCATCGCCGCGTTACCGTCGCGAGCCCTTGGACCGGAGATAGTCGAAGGGCCGTCTCAAGCGTCCCTTGACGGGTGTCGGTAGGTAAGCCCCGACACGAGTGGCCACGCGGTTGCCGAGGAGTTTGCCTCGACGCTTCCAACGCTGGCGCACCTTCGCCCGTTGGAATCTCCTGAGCTCGCCGGGTCGTATGAGCTCCCTGTCGGACTCGTGGGCATACCACTCATTGACCCCGGTACGACGAAAATGCACGTACCCATGTTCTGACATGTGTCTTCCCACTCGGGGATCGCCACCAGACGCGCGGGGGTCGTCACTCGCCGAGTTGTCCTCGACAATCACAATCCGTGGCCTGTGCGTCTCCAGCGTAAATCCCTCGAGCACCTCCATCTCATGGCCCTCAACGTCGATCGTGATGAACTGAATCTCGGGAAACGCCGCCTCGGCGAGCAGGCTGTCGAGCGTGGCGGTGCGGACAGTTATCTCCTTGACAGCTCCGCCGACCTGCTCGATCCACTCGAGACGATCCGGAGTGAGATCGAGCGTTGACATCTCCTCGACCTTCTCGGCGACGAAAAGGGTCGCGGTGCCCTCCTTGTCGCTCACCGCGCAGTTGACCACGGTGCAGGCGCGGTGTTTGCGGATCTCTTCAACGAGGGCGGGAATCGGCTCGACCAGGAGGCAATGCCAGCCCCGCCTTTCGAACGGATAGCTCGCGCTCCCGGTGCGGCCGTCGTAGGCGCCGATTTCAACACAGTACCCCTCCGCCTGCTCGCCAAAGATCTCCTGCAAGACGCGATCCTCGCCAAACTGACCGTGCGGCTGCGATTCGTTGTCCACGGGCAGGTTCACATTCACACGGCGGGGCGGCGACGGCGGAACAGCGCCTCGCGGATCTCGGCAGGGACGATCCCGAACGCCAGCAGGGCTGCGATATAGATCGCCGACCCGAGTAGTGCCGAGGCGAGAGGGCTAACGTCCAGCGCGACCGCTACGCCACCCGCGAGCAACGTCGCCGCGCCGGCCCGCAACACGAAGCCGGGCCCGAGCCGCAGCTCGGGCCGCGTGCGGGAGAGGGACCACTCGCAGCAGAGGGCCAGCGTCAACTCCCCCGCGACCAGCGCGATCGCGGCTCCTTTGGCCCCGTACGCGCCGATCAGCGGCGCCCCGGCCGCCACCACGACGATCAGCGCGATCGCGTCTGAGAGCAGGATGGCGTGCAGCCGGTCGAGGGACAGGAGGGCATACCCGCGGGCGCTGATGACAAAGGTTCCCAGCAGAGCGAAGGCCAGGATACGGAGGACTTCGATCGACGGTCCGAATCCGGGACCGGCGATGACCCGTATGGCGAACCCCGCACCAAGGAACAGGCCGAGCGCCACGCCGCAGCCGGCGATTATCATCGTCTCCACAAGCCGGCGGCTCGCGTAGCTGAACCGCTCCTTATCGTCGCGCGCCGCGCGCGCGAGCAGCGGGAGTGCCGTTGAGACGAGCAGCGGCGGGACGGTGGTGAACCCAGCCAGCACACGGAACGACACCCCGAAGTACCCGGTCTGGGTTGAGCTGGACAGGACCGACACCATGATCTGAGCAACCTGGAAGTAGACGACCGAGAGGACGACGGCCACGGAGTAGGGCAGGATCCGACCGACCATCCGGCGCCACTCCCGCGTGTCGATCTTCGGAAGCAGGCGGGAATCGCGTCCGCCAACCATCGCGGTGACCACAAGCGCCGGCACGACCACGGGCAGTTGAAGCGCGAAGAAGGGGAGCAAGCCGGCGCCGGCAATCGCCAGCAGCAGGGCCTCGATCGCCACCCCAACCTGGATCGCGAGCTGAAGGCCAGCCACCCAGCCGAACCGCAGCCCGACCTGGAGCGGGATCGTGCACGCATCCTGCGTGACAAACACCACCATGCCGGCTCCGGCGATGGCAGTCCCGACCACCATCACCTCCGGGTAGCCAACCAGCAGACCGAAAAGCACCGCGAGCGCCAGTCCGCCCAGCGCGATCGTCATGCGAATCCCCAGAAGGTTGCGCAGGAAGCGCTGGCCGTCAGACCTCGGTCCGGACGCGTACCCGCGCACGGCGATTCCGGTGAGTCCCAGGTCACTGATCGTAGCGACGACCGTGACGAGCGCTGTAACGGTCGTGAAGTGCCCGGTGTCGATCAGCCCGAGGTGACGGATGACGACGGCACTCGATGCGACCGTAGCCAGCGTACCGATCCCGTAGCCGCCGAAGCGCAGCAGGCCACCGCGGATAACCGCGGGCCCAGCTTCGGAGGTATCGAGGATGTCCACCGCAGCGTCCTTCGGCGAATCGACCAGGGGGGGATCGCGGTCGGCCGGGAGCGCGGATACCATTCGGGCAGAGGATATTGGACCGGCGGCGTGACGCTGTCGCGCGAACATTGCGGGCCGGCCGTGCCGGACCGCGGCTTCTCTCGCATGCACATCGCGCTCGTCAACCATCACGTAGGCGGCAAGGCCGGCGGCGGCGGCGGCGTGCGGCTGATGCTCGAGCTCGGCGCCGGCCTGGTGGGACGCGGCCACCGCGTCACGGTTGCTTGCTATGACTTCCTCGAGGGCAGCGAGTTCTCCTACGCGGCCGAGAAGCTGGAGATCCGCTCGGTCAGGCGTGGCCCCTTCGAGCCGCCGGCCGACAACCGCGAGCTGGCCCGACGCTTCTGGCTGGACATGCCAAAGGTCGCAAAGCTCGTGCCGCACGACGCAGACGTCGTCAACGCCCACGACTGGATCGCGCTGCGGCCGGGGCGTATCGCCGCCGGACGCCTGTCGGTACCGCTCGTGTGGACGCGCAACAACGAATCGTTGTGGGAGCGTGCGATCGTGCCGCAAATGTCGATCACAGGCGAGCGCTCGCTGCCGCATCGATTGCTGCAAGCGGCGCTGACCTGGCCCGACCTGCTCGACGCCCGTCGCGCCGATGCGATCGCGGTGCTCAGCGCCCAGCAGGTCGAGATGGTCCGTCGCAGCTACCGCAAGAATGCCCTACTAATGCCGGTAGGGCCGCCAGCGCACTTCTTCGATCCGCCGGAGCGAGCGGCGGCTCGCGCCCGGCTCGGCATCGCCGAGGACGTCTTCCTGGTGCTCGGCATGGGCACGCTCGTCGAGCATCGTTGCTTTGACGATCTGATCGAGGCGAGCGCGCTGCTGGCCGACGATCCCAAGTTGCACACGTTGATCGTCGGCTCCGACCACGAAGACCCGGCATGCGGGGATCGCCTCGCTGCCCAGATCGCCGCAGAGGACTTGGGCGAGCGCGTGACGCTGCCGCGCAAGTCGCTCTCCGACGCGGAGCTGAAGGACACCTATGCCGCCGCCGACGTGTTCGTGATCCTGAGTCAGCGCTACGCGTGGGGCCTGGCGCCTTTGGAGGCGCTTGCCTCGGGAACGCCGGTGATTCTCACCCCGGGTGCCGGCGTCTACGACATCCTCGCGGGGCGCCCAGGCGTGCGGGCGGTCGAGCCGCGAGACCCGCAAGCGACCGCGCAGGCGATCCAGGACTGGCGTGCGGGCGAGGGGCGCGAGGGCCTGGAGGCGACGCGCACTTGGCTACGCGAGGAATACGCGCTCGAGCGCTACGTGGAGCGGATGGAGCACCTCTACGCCGACGTGGTACGCCCGTAGATGCTTGTGCGCAGCGCCAGCGAGTCGCGGATCCCGATCTCAGGGTCGAGCGCGTCGGCCGGTGTGTCACGGCGTGCGAGACCGCTCGCCGAGCGCCAGCCGGCGAGACGCCCGGAGATGGCCGCGAGGTCGCGTGAGACGAACGCGTCGCCGAGCCCGACGGCAGCCTCCGTGGCAAGCGCTCGCGCCGCGTGGCGGCCGCGCATGACGCCGTAGCGGTGCAGCAGGTAGCCGCGCGCGAAGCCCGCGTGGCGTCGCTGCCGGGCCGTGCGGTGTCCGTGAGTGGCCGAGCCGAGGTGCACCCCCACCGCCTCGGGTACAACGGCCGCTCTCCAGTCCGCGCCGCGCAAGCGCAGAGCCAGGTCCAGGTCCTCCGCGTAGGCGAAGATCGCCTCGTCGAGGCCGCCGACCTGCTCCCATGCCGTGCGACGGTAGGCGCCGGCGGCGCCCGCCGGGCCCGCCAGGGCGGGCCGCGCATCGGCGGCCCGCGCGACCGGCTCGCCGGCCAGGCGCGGAAAGCCCGCGAGCGTGATGTCGGCGCACAGCCCGACGCTGTCGATCAGCTGCTCGCCGGGCCGCACCAGCAGGCAAGCGACCGAGCCCATCGCGGGCTCGGCCTCCAGCGGCGCGACGAGTCGCTGGAGCCAGTCGGGACGGCAGTAGACGTCGTTGTTGAGCAAGACCACGACCTCGCTGTCCCCCCGCTCCACGCCTCGGTTGCAGGCGGCGGCGAAGCTCAGGCTCTGTCGTGAGCGGATCAGCCGCGCGCCGGGCCACTCGCTTCCAATCCGCTCGGCGGTCTCCTCGCTGCCGCCGTTGTCCGAGACGATCACGGTGTGCGGGCGGCTCTGCCGCGCGAGGTGCGCCAGGCATTCGCGAGTCAGCTCGTAGTGCCCCGAGGTCGGGATCACGATGTCGATTGTGAGCGCCAGGGTGGCCTATCGTAGCGGTGGGGTGGCTTCATGCACGGCTCGGGCAGGCGTGACGCGGGGCGACTGTAAAGTACCGTGAATGCGTGTGCCGATCGGATCGTTGCCGAGACGCATCAACCGCCTTTTGCGCAACACCGATGGGATACGTACTCAGCGTCTGCGCTGGTATCTGTTCCCCATTCTCGCCCGCCTGACGCCGTTTGTCGGAGTCGAACATGAGGGTGTGCGCTACGTGCTCGGCACCCATGACAGGCTCGGCGTCGGATATGGGACATTCGTCAGCGGATCTTTCGAGAAGGAGACGCTGCGGCGGATGCTCGCCGCGCTCGAGCGCCTCGGGATCACGACTCTGCGTGGCATGACGGTGCTCGAGGTGGGCGCGAACATCGGGACCGAGACCGTCTCGCTGCTCAGCCATCATGGGGTCGAGCGTGTCGTGGCATTCGAGCCGGACGCCGATAACGCACGCCTGCTGAGGGCCAACCTCGCGCTCAACGGACTCGATCGTCGCGCCGAGGTCCACGAGATCGCACTGTCGGACGTCGATGCCTCGTTGATGCTCGAGCGCTCGGCCGAGAACTGCGGGGATCATCGGATCCGTGTCGTCGATGCCCACGGTCCCGATCTCTTCAACGAGTGGGACCGGTCTGTGGTGGAGGTCTCCGCTCGCAGCATCGACTCGCTCGTGGAGAGCGGCGAGCTCGACCTCGACGCGGTCGGACTCGTCTGGATGGATGCTCAAGGGCATGAGGGACATGTGCTCGCCGGCGCGCAAAAGCTCATCGCCGCCGGCATACCTATCTTGACCGAGTATTGGCCATACGGGCTGAACCGGGTGGGCGGCCTGGATCGGTTTCACACCGCCGTTGCCGAGGGCTACGGCACGGTGATCGATCTGCGCAGCAACCACGACGAGCCGCCGGTCACGCTCCCAGCCGATCGAGTAGCGGAGCTTGCCGAGCGCTATTCGGAGGAGTTCCTCTCCTATTCGGATCTACTGCTGATACCCGGCTCGCGCTAGTGTCCTGAGTCATAAATTCGGTCAGTGTTTTCCGGATGGATGGGCGTGTCTGACGTTCGACGGTGTCGGGCGGTGTGCCGGTAGCACATGGACCGACGGCGGCGGGCGTCAGGCGCGTCCAGGCGTCGGGAAGCACCAGCGAATTTATGACTCAGGACACTAGAACGTCGACTGCAGGGATGCTTCATCTACGTGCAGGCGCCTGGAGGCCGTCCGCACGGAGTTCGTCTTCGAGCAGGTCCAGCACGGTGTCGAGGACTTCTCTGGCACGCTCGCCGCTGAACTGGGCGAGACTGTGGGTGATGGCCCTTCGTTGCGGCCGAAGCAGGTCGGCTGCCTCCTTGTCGAGCGTGCCGGCTGAAGCGATCCAGACGCTCTCGAAGGCCAGCGAGGAATGCTCGGCGATACGCTCGAAGTCGGCGTCGTAGTGAAGTACGCCAAATTCATGGGCGGCGGCGATCGCCGCGACGAAGTAATCCTGGTGTGGGAGGCGGTGGAAGCCGGCCGCGTGTCGCGCGAGCTCGGCTTGGGCTTCAAGCGCAGCGCCAACCACGGCCTCCGACAGCTCCAGCGGTCTGAGTGCCTCGAGCTCCTCCCTCAGCTCCGCGTGCTCGCGGGCATTGCGCGCGCTGTATAGGACCTCGAACTCCAGGATCGGCGATCGATAAAGATTTCCTTCCTCGAGCGCCCGCAGCCAGTTGGCGCGCACGATCTCGTTGCCGCCGCGCTGAAACGCGGAGTTGTCGACCACGAGCTTCCTGCCTTTGAACGCCGAGCTCACCCGCGCTGCCACTGCGCGGAGGCCTCGCGGAGCGCCGCATAGTCGAGGCCCTCCGACCGCCGGAAGCGATCGGCCAGGCGCTTGGCGGCCGCACGTCGGCGCTGCTCATAGTCTTTTTCCGCTTGGTTCCCCTGCTTAAGCGCCTCCTCGCCCTTGGTGACGAGCGCAGCGAGGATCTTTGAATCTGAGGTTCCGGGCGGGAAGCTGCGCCGACTTCGCCGGAGCGCGAACTCGACCTTCTCGTCACTCGTAATGGTGTAACGATGCTTCTTCGTCGGCATAGGAGAAGTGTAGCACTAAGTGCGGCACTCGAGCGGGGAGACGGCGATGCGCTTGAGCGACCGCCCTGAGCATCCAGCGCACGCGCTCGCTATCCCCGCTCGTACACGCCCACCGTGTTCGATGCGCCTGTCGCGTAGGGGAAGTCCGCCTCTGCGTTCGACACGACGCGAAAGCGGTAGTGGACGGGGCCGGGGAGCTTGAAGCGGTAGCGCGCGTGGAAGCCCCCCTTGGCGGTCGTGTGGATCACGTTGAACTGGATCCATTCGCTGCCGGGCGAGCGCGCCTCGAGCACGAGCTGCTTGCCTCCCGGCGATACCGGCGCGCCGTGCAGCAGACCGGTGAAGCGGATCGTGTGCCCGGCGCTCGTCATGCGCGGTGAGATCTCCAGGGCGATGCCGGCGCGCACGGTCAGGGCGAGCGTGCGCGTAGCCGCCGGGGGCTCGGCGTCGAGGTGGGCGCGGTAGCCGAGCGTGAGCCGGCCCGAGGCGATGGAGTGGGGCAAGCGCACGCTGAACGTCCCGTCCGCCCCCGTGCGCGGGCTCGCAAGCGCGACCGGCTTTGCGCCCGTGTATGCCGGTGTCTCGCTCAGGTCGATCTGGGCGTTGCCGATCGGTGTGCCGCCCGGCCCCGTCAGCCGCCCTGCGATCGCCGGCTCGCGACCGTACGCGCAGGTGGTGCGTTCCCTGCTCGTGCCCTTCCAACTCGCCGTCAGCGTCGCCTGCGACGACGCGTTCGTCCCATTCGCCGGTCCCGGTGGCGCGGGTGGAGCCGGGTTGGCGACCGTGATCGTGCGATCGAGCACGGGCGCGCTGTTGCCCGCCGCGTCGAGCACGCTCACGACCACGTGATGGCTGCCGTTGGCGAGCTTCGTCGTGTCGAAGGCGACGTCCGCGCTGAGCGTCTGCGCGCACGGCTGCACGTACAGGAACGCCCGCTCGCCGTTCTCGCCCACGTCCTTGCAGCGCCCGCCGTTTTCGTCGAGCGTCGTCGTCTGCACCGTCTCTCCGTCGACCGCGATCGTCGCCTCGTACACGCCCGCGCCGGGATCGCTCGCCGAGAACGTCACATCGCTCGTGCCGCGCACCGACGCCGCGGTGGCCAGTTCGCCGCCGACGTTGCTCGCGCTCGGGCCCGCTCCCTGTTCGAGCGTTATGTCGGCCGCGTACAGGTAGACCACGGCCGCGTAGCCATTTACGTCGCCCGCGCCAGCCTTGCATTCAGTCCCAGGGTTGCCTTCGCAGGAAACGTTCGTATAGACATGCGCCCCCAAATTGGCGCTGGACAGCGTCAAACGATTGACGCTGGAGAGAGGCTGTCCCGGTTCTCCCTTACTCGCGCATCCCGTTTGGTAGATGCATTCATCGATGATGTTGGTATCTAGAGGTGCGGCCAACCAAAACTCGTACGTCGCGTTTTCGTTGACTTCGCCATGGAGGTATCCGGCACGCCACAGTGTTGCGGCTGCCAACTTCACGTCTTCTGGAACACTGAACGCCCACGTAGCCTTGTCGTCACCAGCGAGATGCAAGTACTGAGCGCGAAGCGCTGCCACCAGCGCACCGCCCCGTGAGCAGGTGTCTTCTATGACGGCTCCAGCCCCAACGGTGCTTCCGCTCCACCCATCCGCCGGCGCGCTCCCTCCCGACGGCGTCCTGCACGCGTACACATGGAACTGCCCCGCCTGCGCGCTCCCCACGTCCGCGACCGCCGCCACGCCGCTCGCCGCCACCAGGCTCGCCAGGCCCACACCCAGCACCGCTCTCCTTCTCAACCCGCTCCTCATCGCCATCTTGGCCGGCCATCCTCCTACGCGTCGTGCCACCCCCGCGCCGAATTGTTCCATGCCCTCGCCCCCGCGGCGCCGACAGCTGTTTTGACCGGCGCCTACTACGTCCTCGGTGGGATCGGCCCACGCGTCTCCCGTAAAAGTCCTTGCTCGCGCGGCCCGCGCGTGCACGTGCGCGTCGCGACTCAGACAGAGAACGCGATCGGCAGCTCGGCCAATCCGTAGATCCCCGTGATGCTCTCGTACACCGGCTCGCCGTCGAGCCTCAGCCCCCGCATCCTCTTCGCCATGAACACGAGCGCCTCCTCCAGCTCCGCGCGCGCGAGGTTCGCGCCCAGGCAGTAGTGCACGCCCGCCCCGAACGTCAACGTGCGTGCGTGCGGCCGCTCCGCCGCGATGTCGAACACCTCCGCGCCTTCGCCCTCCCCGTCCTCTCCCAGATCGCGATTGCCGGTGAACGCGCACACCATCACGATCGTCCCCTCCGGGAACGTCACGTCGCGATACGTCACCTCCGCCGTCGTAATCCGCGCCGTGAACGGCGTGATCGGCTCATACCGCAGGCCCTCCTCCACCGCGTTCGACGCGAGCCCCGGATCGGCCGCGAGCGCCTCCCACTGCTCGGGGCGTTCCGCCAGCAGCCTGACCGTGTGCGCCAGCTGGCTCTGGCTCGTATCGACCCCGCCGACCAGCACGTTGAACACGAGGTTGATGCACTCCACGTCCGACAACGGCTTCTCCCCGCCAACCGCTGAGATCAGCCTCGAGATCAGATCGTCGCCCGGGTCCTTCCTCCGCGCGCGCACCAGCGCCTCGGCGTACTCGTAGAACTCCTCCACCGCCGTCTCGATCCCGTCGCGTTCGCTCGCCATCGCGGCCGCGTCGAACTGCCGCTGAATCCAGCTCGACCAATGGTGCAGTCTCGCCGCGTCCTCGATCGGCGCCCCCATCACGCTCGCGATCGTCTGCGACGGGTACGGCTTCGCAAACGCCCCCACGAACTCGCACCGCACCGTTCCCCGCGCCTCGTCCCTCCCCGAGTCGCCCGCCGCCTCACGGCCGCCGCCCGTCGTCGTTCCGGCCCCGGCTTCATCCGCTCGCGCGCCTTCGCACGCGCGCGCGAACAGCTCCTCCAAGAAGCCCCGCATCACCGGCCGGTAGCGCTCGACCGCGCGCGCCGACAGCGCCGGGTTCACAAAGCTGCGCAACCGCGTGTGGTCCGGCCCGTTCACATGCAGCACGTTGCGCTTCATCTGCTCATACAGCGGCCCCTCGCTCACGCCGAAGATCTCGGCGATCTTCATCCCCGGGAAGATCGCCTCGCGCGTGCGCAAGAAGAACTCGGCCGACTCGCGGTCGAGCACGATGTACCCGAACGGCCCTCTGGCGAGCCAGCCGCCCGCGCCCTCCAGCTCGCGCATCGCCTCATGGAAACGCTCCCCGCGCAACGACGGATCGGTGTAGTCGAAGGCGGGGGAGCTCCAGCTCTGAGACGAGCGTCACTACGGCTTTCGCCTCGTCTATTTCTTCTTGCCGCTGACCGCCTGCTTCAGCGTCGCGCCCGCCGAGAACTTCGGCGCCTTCGACGCTTTGATTTTCACCCGCTCGCCCGTCCGCGGGTTGACGCCCGCGCGCGCGGCACGTTTGACGACCGAGAATTTGCCGAAGCCGGTGATGATCACCTCGTCGCCTTTTTTCAACGTCTTGCTGACGGTGCCCACGAACGAGTCGATCGCGCGCGCAGAGTCCGCCTTGGAGAGGCCGCTGTCGGCGGCGACCGCCTCGATCAGCTGGGACTTGTTCATTTTCAGTTGCTCCCTTTCAAGTTAGACATGTGAGCGACAGAGGGCGCAGAGTAGCGTGCAAGCCGGAGCGACCGCTTGCCTGTCGTATGTTCAGGTCCCTCTCAGCCCGCGAGCGCGCGCCGCAACTGCTCGCTCATCAACCACAGCCCGGCCTCCACATCGACCGACGGATGCCCCAGCGCGGCACTCGTCAGGCCGCTGTCGAGCGCCGTGTTCGGCGGCAGCGCCAACCGCTGATCTTCACCGCACGCCTCGAGATACTCCGCGATCTCCCCCGCCCGCACCAGCTCGGGATCGGCGCCGAACGCGCGTGCGATCAGGCGCAGGTACTCACGGCGATGGACCGAGTCCGGACCGGCCATGTGGTAGATGCCCTCGCGCCCCTGCGCGATCAGCTCGCACACTCGCTGCGCGTAATCCCACGCATACGTCGGCGAGCGGCGGACGTCCGCCGGCGCGGCCAGGCCAACCCCGTCCCGCAGCCTGCGCCCCACTCGCATCGCCACCCCGGAGCGCTCCCAGATGTGGCGTGCCTGCGCTTCACCCCTGCCCGCGCCGAACGGCGGGCGCTCGCCGGGCCTCGACAGGTTCACCCCGTACACGTCGGCCACGCGAGTGATCAGCCAGGGCACCCCCGCCTCCCTGACGGTCTCCTCCGCCGCGACCTGCGCCCGCCCGTACGCGTTCACCGGCTCCGGGCGCTCCCGCTCGTCCCACAGCTGCCCCGCGGGGCGCAGCCCGCTGAAGACCCAGTCGCAGGAGACGAGCACATAGCGCGCGCGCACCATCCGCGCGGCCGCCAGCGTGTGCTCGACCCCAAGCACACATCTCCGCGCGAGCCGCGCGTCGCCCTCGAATCGGCCAGGCGAGCCGGCGCTCGCCGCGTGCACGATCGCATCCGGCTCGAACTCCGTCGCGGCCGCCATGCACGCCGCGCGGTCGAGCATGTCCACGCCGGCCGTCTCCACCCCGTCCACCTCCACCGGCCCCGAGCACCACAGCCCCAGCACATCCCAGCTCTGCTGCGCGAGCGCCGCCGCCAGATTGGAGCCGGTCAGGCCACTCACACCGGTGAGAAGAATCCTCATCGTCTTGAGAGTTCCGCCGTCGCCACCGATTGTCAAGGGAAGATTCAGATCGTTGGAAACGCTCTCCAGCCTCCGCCTCCCGGGAGCGTCGCAGGCCCGCCGCCCCGCGGCTCCGTCAACCGGCGGGCGAGATGAACCGGTCGGTCCCGTAGCGCGTGGGCGTAACCGGGGCGCCGATCAGCCCGCTCCGCACCATCCACGCGGACATCGCCGTCACGTTGCCCGCCTGCAGCGTCCCGAACGGGACCGTCCCGCCGCCGGAGAACAGCGGCAGGTAGACCTTCAGCGACGCGCGCGTGAGGCGCGGCGGGAGCCCCGGGTTCAGGCGCTCGAGATCGGCCAGGCTGCGCGGCGGATTGCTCAACGTGTCCTCGTACCCCCGCGTCGTCGCGGCGACGAAATCGCGCACGAGCACGGGATCGGCGGCGATCTCGTGGCGCGTCGTGAACGCCACCAGGCCCGGGTATGCGGGACCGCCGTTCTCGGCCAGCCCAAACGCCGCGATCGGGTGGCCGCTCACCTGCAGCTGCACGCCGTCGTCCGGAACGAACCCCGTGAACGCGGCGATCTTGCCCGCCACGAGCGCCTGGGCGCCGTCGAAGCCGATCGTCACGACGCGCACCTTGCGCGGATCCCCGCCCGCATGGCGCACCTCGGTGTCGAGCACCGCCGTATCCGACGGCACGCCCGTGATCCCCACCGTCCTGCCCTCGAGGTCGGCCGGCGAGCGCAGATGCTCCGAAGCGAGCGTTATCAGCCCGCCGAGCGGGCGCTGCACGATCGCCATCACCGCCTGCGCGTCACCGCCCTTGGCGATCAGCCCGGCGACGTCGCTGCCGTCGGCGAGCCCGAACTGCGCCTTGCCCCCATCGATCAGCTTCAGCGTTTCCACCGTTTCGCTCGGCTGCACGACGCTCAGGTCGATGTTCTCCTTCCGGTAATACCCGGCCGTCAGCGCCCTGTAGATGCCGGCGTGCACCGCGTTCGGCGTGAAGTCGAGGATCAGCGTCACCTTCGCCGTCCGCTTCAACGGGGCGGGCAGCTGCACCTCGTGCGCGGTCGTCGCGTCCGCGGCCGGCGCGGTGGGGGAGCCCCCCGGCGAGATCGGCGACGAGCTCGACGGCGAAGATCCGGGGCGGTGTGTGCCCGACCCGCACGCCGCCAGCACGAGCATCGCCGCCGCCACCGTCAAGGTCGCCAGTGGCGAGCGGTATCTTGCATTCACTTGCACTCCACTCCTCCCATCCCCCAGACGGACACACCGGAGCGCCGCACGCTATCGGGCGAGCCCGTACGCGAGCTCTACACCCCGGCCGACCTGCCCGCCGGGATCGGCGCCCACCCGCCCGAGGACGACCCGATCGGGCTGCCGGGCGAGTACCCCTACACGCGCGGCATCCACACCTCGATGTATCGCGGGCGGCTGTGGACGATGCGCCAGTTCGCCGGCTTCGGCACCTCCGAGGAGACGAACGAGCGCTTCCACTACCTGCTCGACCACGGCCAGACCGGGCTCTCCACCGCGTTCGACATGCCCTCCCTGATGGGCCACGACTCAGACCACGCGCGCTCCGAGGGCGAGGTCGGCCGCGAGGGCGTCGCGATCGACACGCTCGACGACATGCAGACCCTGTTCTCCGGCATCGACCTCGGCGAGGTCTCCGTCTCGATGACGATCAACGCCCCCGCCGCGATCATGCTCGCGTTCTACGTCGCCGCGGCCGAGTCCGATGGCGCGGGGGACGCCGGCGAGCCACGCGGGAGCGGATCGACGGGCGTGGGGCCGATCCCCCGCGAGCGCCTGTCCGGCACGATCCAGGCGGACATCCTCAAGGAGTACATCGCGCAGAAGGAGTGGTGCTTCCCGATCGACCCCGCGATGCGCCTGTGCGGCGACATGATCGAGTGGTGCACTCGCCAGATGCCGCGCTGGCATCCGATCTCGATCTCCGGATACCACATCCGCGAGGCCGGCTCTACCGCCCAGCAGGAGCTCGCGTTCACGCTCAAGGACGGCCTCACCTACGTCGAGCAGGCCGTCGCGCGGGGACTCGACGTCGACGAGTTCGCTCCCCGCCTGTCGTTCTTCTTCAACGCCCAGATCGACTTCTTCGAGGAGATCGCCAAGTACCGCGCCGCACGGCGCATCTGGGCGCGCGAGCTGCGCGAGACCTTCGGCGCGCGCAACCCGCGCTCGTGGCAGATGCGCTTCCACACGCAGACCGCCGGCGTCTCGCTGACCGCGCAGCAGCCGCTCAACAACATCGTCCGCACCACGATCGAGGCGCTCGCCGGCGTGCTCGGCGGCACCCAGTCGCTGCACACCAACTCCTACGACGAGGCGCTCGCCCTGCCCACCGAGGAGGCCGTGCAGATCGCGCTGCGCACCCAGCAGGTGATCGCGCACGAGTCCGGCGTCACCAGCACCGTCGATCCGCTCGGCGGCTCCTACTTCGTCGAGGCGCTCACCGACGAGATGGAGCAGCGCTGTTATGAGTACTTCGCCAAGATCGACGAGCTCGGCGGGATGGTCGAGTCGGTCAAGCGCAACTATCCCCAGCGCGAGATCGCCGACGCCGCGTTCACCCTCCAGCAGGAGATCGACGCGGGCGAGCGCGTCGTCGTCGGCGTCAACCGCTACGTCCGCGACGACGAGCAGCCGATCCCCACCCTGCGCGTCGACCCCGCGCTCGAACGCAAGCAGACCGACAGGCTGCAATCCGCGCGGGCGCGACGCGACGGCGCCACGGTCGAGCGCGCCCTGGCGGCGCTGCGCGAGGACGCCGCCCACGACGAGCGCAACCTGATGGACCCGCTGCTCGTCTGCGCCCGCGCGCACGCCTCCGAGGGCGAGATCGTCGAGTCGCTGCAACAGGTGTTCGGCGACTACACGGAGACGCCGGTCTTCTGAAACGCTTCGTAACTTCTTAGCGGGATGTCGTGTCGGGTGGCTAGGGTGAGCGACCGGTGAGCCACGACAAGACCCACAGGCTGCGCCGGGCGCTCGTGCTCGGCGCTTCGGTGATCGCGCTCTCGAGCGCCGGCACGCTTGCCTTCGCCTCACGGCGGATCGTCGCCGAGGAGGCCGCCTACCGCGCCCCAGCCGTCGGGCGCTGCGCGCCGAGCACGCTCAACCGCTCCGCGGTGCTGCCCGGCACGTCCCTCGCGGTCTCGCCTTTGCCCGACTCCTACTACGCCTCCGCGAGCACGCAGATCTCCCTGCTCGGTATCGCGAAAGGCGATCTCAGCGACGTGCGCGCGAGCGGCTCTGAGACCGGCTCACACCCCGGCCACCTGCACGGCTACTCCCAGGGCGATGGCGCGAGCTTCGTGCCGTCCCAGCCGTTCCAGCCCGGCGAGTCCGTGACGGTGCGCGGCAGGCTGAGGACGGGATCGAAGACACAGCCGTTCGCCTACCACTTCACGGTCGCCACCCAGGACACGCTGAAGTACGTGCCGCCCGCGCATCAGGCGGCGGCCAGCCCCGGAGAAGCGCAGCGCTTTCACTCCGCTCCGAGCCTCGTGGCGCCCACGCTCGACGTGACCGTGCACTCGCCCCTGTCCGCCCCGGGCGACATCTTCACCGCGCCCGACGCGGGACGGGGCCCGAGCGGGCCGACGATCTTCGACGAAGGGGGCAACCTCGTGTGGTTCGACGCGCTCCCCGCGGGCGTCGAGTCAACCAACCTACAGGTGCAGCAGTACGACGGCAAGCCGGTGCTGACCTGGTGGCAGGGGTACATCCCTCCGGAGGGATTCGGCGAGGGCGAAGAGATGATCTACAACAGCTCCTACCGGCGGATCGGCAGCGTGCACGCGGGCAACGGCTTCAAAGCCGACCTGCACGACTTCAAGCTGACCGGCGACGGCACGGCCCTGCTGACGGTGTTCGACCCGATCCGCTGCAACCTCTCGGCCGAGGGCGGCCCCAGCGGGGGCGCGGTCACGGACGGCATCTTCCAGGAAGTCGACCTGCGCACCGGGCTCGTGCGGCGCGAGTGGGACAGCCTCGACCACGTTACCCTCGGAGACTCCTACAGCCCGGCGACCGACACCAGCGCGGAATCGCCGTTCGACTACTTCCACATCAACTCGATCGACCAGCAGGTGAGCGGGACGACGCTGCTCTCCGCGCGCAACACGTGGGCGTTGTACGAGCTGAACACGCTCACCGGCCAGGTGGTCGCGCGCATCGGCGGCAAGAGCACGACCGTCAAGCTCGCCGCGGGCGCGGCCACCGCCTTCCAGCACGACGCGACCGTCCAGCCGAACGGCACGATCACCGTGTTCGACAACGGCGCGGTCCCCGTCGTCCATCCCCAGTCGCGCGCGCTCGTGCTGTCGGTCGATCCGCAGGCGAAGACCGACACCGTCCTCGACCAGTATGAGCATCCGCCGGCGCTGTCCTCCTACAGCCAGGGAGACGTGCAGGCGCTCGCCAACGGCGACATGTTCATCGGCTGGGGCGCCGAGCCGTACTTCTCCGAGTTCAGCGCCGGGGGGCAGCTCCTCCTCGACGCCCACCTGCACGGCTCCTACCAGACCTACCGCGCCTACCGCTTCCCCTGGACAGGCACGCCGGCGAGCCCCCCGTCGATCGCGGCGAGCGCGAGCGCGGGCGGCAAGGGGCCGGTCACCGTCTATGCCAGCTGGAACGGCGACACGCAGACCGCGGCCTGGCGCGTGCTCGCCGGACCGGCCGCAAAGCGGCTCTCCGCGGTGGGAGGCGGCCCGCGCGCCGGCTTCGAGACGGCGATCTCGACGCCCGGCCCCGAGGCTTACGTAGCCGTGCAGGCGCTCAACAGCGCCGGCGCGGTGATCGGGACGTCCCCGGCGATCAAGTCCTGAGTTAGGCTCCCCTTGGAACGCCCATGCGTTCGTCAGGGGTTGACGGGGAGAGATCGTTTGATACTCTGAGTTGGCTCGATGTCAAACGGAGGTTTTCTATTATGGCTGTGCGCGGAGCCAGACCCAAGCCGGCGAAGCGGGGGGCTCCGTCGCGCGATTCTCAGCAACAGCCCGACGAGCGCTACCGGCGACTGCCCACCGGCGCGCACGGGCTGGACCCCGAGGAGGTCCAGCTCGACCAGCGCGAACGGCTGCGCGACGCGCTGATCGAGCTGATCGCCTCCCGCGGCTACCAGGCCGTGCGCATCCTCGACCTGACCAAGCTCGCGCGCGTCTCGCGGCCCACCTTCTACAGCCTGTACGCGGACAAGGAAGAGCTGTTCCTCGCCGCCTACGACGACATCGCGGCACGCACCGCGCAGACCGTCCTTGCCGCCTACGACGTCGACGGGTCCCAAAGCGAGCGGATCCTCGCGGGAATGCGCGCGTTCGGCGAGCTGGCGGCGGCCAAGCCCGACGCGGTCTCGCTGCTCGTGCTGGGCGCGTTCGGCGCGGGCGCAAAGGCGCTCGAGCGCCGCAACCGCACGCTCGCGGCGCTGGAGGAGAGCATCCGCGCGAGCCGCGACCGCGCTTCCAGGCGCACCGCGGGCGCGGGCGCCGGGAAGCGCCGCCCCCGCAAGGGCGCAGGCGATGACCTGACGGTGAAGATCATCCTCGGCGGGATCCGCGAGGTGACCGCCGCACGGTTGCGCGAGGGCCGTACAGGCGAGCTGCCCGGCCTCGCCGATCAGCTCACCTCATGGGCCGCGTCCTACCCGCCCAAGCTCCCCGCCGGGCTCGACCGCTCATCGCCCGCGTCGCGGCGACGCGGCAAGGCCGAGCCACCCGAGCTCGCCTCCGAGCGCGCGCTGCGTGCCGAGGGCCGCCTGCCGAGCGGGCGCCACGACCTGCCGCGCCAGTTCATCGTCAAAAGCCAGCGCGAACGGATCGTCGACGCGACCGCCGCGATCGTCGCCGCGAAGGGGCTCGCCGGTCTGACGATCCCCGAGATCGCACGCCGCGCGAGCGTCTCCCATCAGACCTTCTACGAGATGTACCCCACCAAGCACGACGCCTTCCTCGGCGCGCAGAAGGTCGGGCTGCACCAGGCGCTGCTCGTCACCGTCGAGGCCTACGAAGCGCACGAGGACAACTGGCCTCATGCGGTCGCCGCCGGGCTGCGCGCGCTGATCGACTACCTCTCGGGCGAGCCCGCACACGCCCACCTGACGCTCGTCGACACGTTCGGCGCGAGCCCCGAAGCGATCGAGATCCGCGACGCCGCCCTGCAGGGGTTCGCCGCCTACCTCCGCCCGGGCTACGAGCTGGCGGCCGCCGGTACCGACGTCCCCAAGATCGCCGCCGAGGCCGTCGCCGGAGGCATCTGGCAGGTCCTCCACCACTACATCGAGGACGACCGCATCGCCGAGCTGCCCGCCGCCACCCCACAGATCGTCTACATGGCGCTCACACCGTTCCTCGGCCCCAAAGAGGCGGCCAAGGCCGGGCGCTGGATCGCCGCGCATCGGTAGCTGCTTGGCGTCAGTCAGGAGCGCTGGGCGCGGAGCGACCGAGGACGCAGCCTCGCGAAGTGCTCACGGCCGTCCCAGCGCGTAGGCGGTCTTGCCTTCGCGCTTCGTCTGCTCGATGGCGCGCGCCTGCAGCAGGCGGCGCAGGTTGTTGCGGATGTTCTGCGTCGACATCGCCGTCACGATCGCCAGCTCGCTGACCGTGTGCGAGCCGTGCTCGAGCGCCGCGACGATCGCCTCGGCGGCCGCGCCGCGAGCGGCGCGCTCGCGTTTGGCGGCCGGTGGGGAGGTGCCCTCGACACGTTGCACGGAAGGCTTGCTCGCGTGCACGCGCGCGGGCGCGCGCGCCGGGACGTCGCGAGAGGTCTTCTGCCGTGGCGTCGTCGCCGTCGAGGCACGAGCGGGCTCGGAGGCGCCGCGGGCTGCCTCTGCGACGAGCGTCCGCTCGACCGCGAGCAGCTCCTCATACTCGTCCACGAACGGACGCAGCTCGCGCATACGCGCCTCGATCTCGCTCCGCACCCGCTCCGGCAGGCCGGACGCCTTCGGAACCGTGAAGCTCAACTCAGCGGCGCTCCGTGCAGGCCGCTTGCCGCTTGCTCGCGCTGCTCCCACCACTCGTTCAGCACGCCGAGCGCGCCGCCGATGATGCCCTCCTTGAACGACGCCGTGTCGTTCACCCGCGGCAGCGGCTCCGCGGGGACGTCCACCTCGAGGAACTCGCACAACGGCTCCCAGCCTTCGCGCGGATCCCACACCAGCAAGCGCTCGGCCGGCACGGTGCTCTTGACCTCGTCGTTCCAGCGATTCATCACCTCGAGCAGACCACCGTCGCTGTAGGTGTCACCGGCCATCGCTCCCGTCTCCTCGTCCCAGTTCATGCGATTCATCAGCGCTATATACCGGCGCCAGAGAGGATCGACGACGGTCTGCGCTTCGCTGACGTAGTGAATGACCGAGTCGCCGTGGAAGATCCCCCACACCGTCTCGCGCATGGAGCGCACCCAGCCCTCGCCCTCGCGCACGCTCAACAGCACCTTGGCCTCGGGGTAATGGTCCATCAGCTCGCGGTAGTAGCGGGCCGAGGGCCAGTCGACCGTCGAGCGGGCATCGCCGAAGATCGCATCCCAGTCGTGATCGCCCTCGACGGCCCGCTCCCACAGCGGCAACCCCTTCTCCAGATCGCCCAGCAGGTCGCGCATGTGGTAGCACGGCGCGAACCCGAGCTGCTCGAGCGCGATCATCTGCGTGGTCGTGGCGGTACGCGGGAGTCCCGCTCCGATGACCTTCATAGTGTCCTCCACCGCCTCATCGCTAGCTTGCCGCCGTCGCCCGGCGCGTGGCTCGGCTTTCTATCAGGTCCGCTGGGCGTCCGCGCGGCGCGTGGCGCCGCGCCGTGCCTCTCCGCAGACTCCGCGACCGGCGCGGCGCGAGGCTTGCAACGGCGCAGGCGACCGCCCGAACTATGACGGCTCGAGCGCCGCCCCAAAGCTGACACTCAGCCGGGCGCCACCGCCCGGAGCGTTCTCGGCCTTCGCATAGCCGTTATGCGCCTCGGCGGCCTGGCGTACGATCGCCAGCCCCAGCCCGCTCCCCGGCAGCTTGCGGGCGTGCTCGGCGCGATAGAACCGCTCGAACACGTTCGCCAAGTCCCGCTCCTCGAAGCCCGGCCCGTGGTCGCGAACGCTCAGCACCCCGCCGTCCAGATCGATCTCGATCAGACCCCCGGCAGGACTCCACTTGCGCGCGTTGTCGAGCAGGTTCGACACCGCCCGGCTCACCCCGGCGGGCTCGCCGCGGATCACCGTCGGCTGCAACGTGACCTGAAACCGAACGTCGCCGCGGCGGCGGGTGCGCTCGATCGCCTCGCCCACGATCTCGTCCAAGCGCAGATCGCCGATCGCTTCCGGTCCCGCGCCGGCGCCACGCGCGAGCTCGACCACGTCGCTGACCAGCGCCGTGAGCTCGTCGAGCTCGCTCACGATGTCGCGTCGCAGGCCCTCGCGATCCTCCCCCGTCAACCGCTCCGCCTCCTGCAGCGTCTGGATGTTCGCGCGCAGCGACGCCAGCGGCGTGCGCAGCTCGTGGCTCGCGTCGGCGATCAGCCGGCGCTGCGCCTCGACCGCGCGCTCGAGCGCGTCGAGGGTCGCATTGAAGCTCCTCGCCAGTCGCCCCAGCTCATCGCCTCCCGCCACATCCAATCGCTCGGACAGGCTCAGGTCCTCCGCGAGCATCTCCGTACGCCGGGTGAAACGCGCGATCGGTGTCAAGGCGGTGCGCGCCACCAGCGCTCCCAGCATCGCCGCAAGCACGATCCCCGCGACCCCGACGACAATCAGGATCAGCAGGATCCGGTTCAGCTCGCGGTCGACCGTGGTCAGCGGCAGCGCGATCAACACCGCCCCGCGCGCGCCGCTGCCGGCCGTCAACACGCGCAGGTGCACCCCCTTCACCGTCCGGTCGCTCAATACCCGTCCTGTCCCTCGCGCCGCTACGACCTTGTCCTCCGCGCTGGGCGGTATCTCCGGGGAGGAGCCCTGACCTCCCGGCACGTTCAGCGTGCCCTGCGCGGAGATGAACTGCACATACCCCGAGGCCCCCCCGAACCTGGCCGGCTGCACCACCTTGGGAAACCCGTCCGGACCGCCGGGCGGCTCACCTCCAGGAGAGTCGCCCGGCCCGCCGGGAAACCCGCCAGGAGGCGTCGAGACAAACCCGTGTGCGCGCTGTGTCAGCGATTCGTCGAGCTGCCCCCGCAGATCGGTGCGCACCGCGACGTAGAGACCGATCGCAGCGGCCAGCACCGCGATGGCAACCGCGATACCCGCGACGGCCGCGATCCGCGCACGCAGTGTCACGGCTCGCGCAGCACGTAGCCGACGCCGCGCACGGTGTGGATCAGCTCGCGCGCGCCGATCTCCTGCAGCTTGCGCCGCAGATAGCCCACGTACACGCGCAGCGCGTTCGACGCCGGCCCGAAGTCATACCCCCACACACGGTCATAGATCAGGCTGTGCTCCAGCACCCGCTTGGGGTTGAGCATCATCAGCTCGAGCAGCTGATACTCGGTTCGCGTCAGCTCCGTGAACCGCTCGCCCACCGCGGCGCCGTGACGCGCGCTGTCGAGCCTCACCTCGGCAAACGACAGCGCATCCGGGTCTCCCTCCGGCCCGGTGCGACGCAGCAGCGCGCGCACGCGCGCCTTCAGCTCATCCACGTCGAACGGCTTCACCAGGTAGTCGTCCGCGCCCGCGTCCAGCCCGTCGATCCGATCGCTCACCGCGTCGCGCGCGGTCAGCATCAGGATCGGCACGCGGTTGCCCAGCCGCCGCAACCGCCGGCACACCTCCAGGCCGTCGATCCCCGGCAGGCCCACGTCGAGCACGACCGCGTCCGGCAGCGCCTGCACGACCAGCTCGATCGCCTGCTCGCCGTCCGCGGCCCCTTGCACCTCATACCCCGCCAGCGTCAACACGCGACGCAGCGCATCGCGCAACGCGCGATCGTCGTCCACCACGAGAACTCTCATGTGGCGATCTTTACGCACTGTCCGCCGTGATGGGCGAGATTCCTACATTCGGCTTATACGTCCCCGCATTCGACCTATACGCTCCGGGGGCGTGAGCTCTCGCGCGCGATGCGCAGATAGGCCAGCACCGCGAGCACTCGTCGGTGATCGTCGTCACAGGCCGGCAGATCGAGCTTCTGGAAGATGTTCGTGATGTGCTTCTCCACCGCCCCCGGCGTCACCACCATGCTCTCGGCGATCGCCGTGTTCGAGCGCCCCCTGGCCATCAGCTCGAGCACCTCCCGCTCGCGCACGGTCAGACGGCTCAGCCCCTCCGGCGTCTCCTCGCCCGGCTCGAGCACCCGGCTCGCTGTCCCCGCCTCCGCCTCCGCGACCGGCGCCGCCCCGCCGCCGAGGACTCGCTCGAGCGCATCCAGTCCTGAACGGATGTTCACGATCCTAGCCCGCGCCACCCCCCGTCCGCGGTCGAACAGCACACGGTCGTGCAACGCGATCAGCGAATAGCCGCTGCCGGCCGTCGCGAGGCCCAGCAGCGCCCACGCCGGCCAGAACTCGTGCACCCCCGCGAGCAGCCACGTCAGCAGCCAGGTCAGCATCAGGATCGTCCCGGCCACGCCGATCAGCGCCCACACGCACGCGACCCTCCGCACCGCTCCGCGCTCGTGCCGCCACGCCCAGCCGGCGGTGAAGTCGAGCAGCACCGGCACCGCCAGCCCGAGCCAGGCCCATGCCGGCCAGAAGTACCCTTGCCCCGTCAGCGCCCAGATCGCGCCCAGCAGGACCGCCGTCAGCGCGGCGAGGCGTCGCACGAGCGAACGGGCGTACTGGCCCAGCGACAGCCCTGCCGCCTGCGTAGGCATCCACCGCCGCACCGGCGCTGCTTCTCCCGGCATCCGACCGGCCGGCCGTGCCCGTTGCTCGCTCATGTGAGCAATCCTCCCACGAAGGGCGCCGTCGCGGGGAGCCTCGACGTGCAATCGCGCAGGCCTTGCGGGTGCCCCGCGTCGCCTATCAACTTGTCCCCGCGCCTACCAACCTCTCGCGGCGCTACTAGCCAATCGCGTCGCTACTGGCCGATGGCCTTTGCGGCCTGACGCTCAGGCGCGATCCGGCGCACGTTCCACACGAGCCCCGCTCGCTCCATCGCGGCGATCGCCAAGCCTGAGAGGTCGAGCTCGCCCCTTCCCAGCCCGTGGATCGCCGACGTGGGAAACGCGTGATGGTTGTTATGCCAGGCCTCTCCCAACGACAGCGGCGCGAGCCACGACAGGTTGTGCGAGTGGTCGTCGGTATCGAACCGCCGGCGCCCGAAGAAATGACACAGCGAGTTGATGCTGTACGTGACGTGGTGCAGCACGAGGATGCGCACCGCCCCGCCCCACAGCATCCCCTCGAGCCCTGCATCGACCGTGCCGCCGATCAGCACACCCAGCCCGAACGGGATCGCCAGGCCGAGCAGTGACCACAGCACGAACGTCCTGTCCACGAAGCTCACCACCGGGTCGGCGATCAGATCGGGGGCGAAACGTTCGCGCGCGCCGCGCTGCTGGTGATCGAACAGCCACCCCACGTGCGCGTGAGCGAGACCGCGCAGCGCCCCCCTCAGGCCCTCGCCGTGGCCGACGTGCGGGCTGTGCGGATCGCCGAGTCGATCCGAGTACGCGTGATGCTTGCGATGGTCCGCCACCCACGAGATCACGGGGCCCTCGACGGCCATCGTCCCGAACACCGCCAGCAGCCCCCGCATCCACGGCGAGGTCTGAAAGCTTCGATGCGTCAGCAGCCTGTGAAAGCCGATCGTGATCCCCAGCCCGGTCGGCACGTACATGACCGCGAAGATCGCCACATCGCGCCAGTGCAGCCCGTGGTTCCACGTCAGCCAGATCGCCAGCACCAGCAGCAGCGGCGGCACCGCGGTGATCAGCCCCGTCACCGCTCGGTCCAAGCTCTCCATCACCGGCAGCTGGATCTCCTCCGGCGACGGGCCCTCGGCGGGGCCGACCTGCATTTCCTCGAGCGACTGTAGATCTTCTGCTCCCGCGGGAGGTTCTACGGCGATGCTCATACATCGAATTGTCCCCGCCTAAACCGTCCCTGTCGCTGTGGCCGGCCACCCGAACGCAACAGGTATGCCCCCGAATCGAGGGTGGGGATAACCCCCCGTAGGCCCGAAATCAACCCGGATGCACGGGGAAGTCGGTCCGGCGATTCAGGCTATCCCACACCGGGGCCCGTCTCAGTCGTCGCGCACGTCGAGCACGACCTTGCCCGTGGCGCGGCGCTCGTCGATCGCTTTCAACGCCTCGCCCGCGCGCTCGAGCGGGTAGCGCTCGCCTACGATCGGCCTGACCATGCCCTCCTCGATCATGCCACTCACCGCCGCGCCGATCTCGCGGTTCACCTCGGGCTTGCCCATCGCGTACGCGCCCCACCCGGCGCCCACGACCTCGGTGTTGCCGAGCAGCAACCGGTTGACCTTCACCTCCGGGATCGACCCCCCGGTGAAGCCCACGACGACCAGGCGCCCGCCCTCGCGCAGCGCGCGCAGGCTGTCCGTGAAGCGGTCGCCCCCGACGGGATCGATCACGACATCCACGCCGCCCCCGGAGATCTCCTTCGCCTCGTCCTTCCACTGCCCATCGGCCCGCACCACCGCATCGGCGCCCGCGCGCTCGGCGACACGCTGCTTCGCCTCGCTCGACACGACCGCGATCGTGCGTGCGCCCAGGCCGCGCGCGACCTGCAGCGCGGCCGTCCCGACCCCGCCGGCGGCGCCGTGCACCAAGACCGTCTCGCCCTGCTTCGCGCGCCCGCGCAGCGCGAGCGCGAAATAGGCCGTGTGGTAGTTCAGGATCAGGCTGGCCCCCTGCGCGAAGTCCAGCTGCGGCTCGAGCGCGAACGTGAAGAACTCCGGCGCCACCGCCGTCTCGGCGAAGCCGCCCAGCGCGCAGAACGCGGCAACGCGATCGCCCGTCTTCACCCGCGCGCCGGCGGGCGCGCTGCGCACCACGCCCGCGACCTCGCTCCCGGGGACGAACGGCAGCGGCGGTTTGAGCTGGTACTCGCCCCGCGTCTGCAAAACCTCCGGAAACGAGACCCCGGCGGCATGCACGTCGATCACTACGCCCGCGCCCGGGGTCAGCATGTGGTTGGCCTGCGGCTCGGGCAGCTCCACCAGCGCGAGCGCATCGCCGGGGCCGGACAGGGAGGTGATCTGGATGGCTTTCATCGGGCGATTATCCCCGACGCTCGACCCCGCGGTGGTTTGACGGCCGCCAGGCCCGACGCGAGAGATGCCGGCGGTCTTGACCGGCGAGATGCCGGCGGTCTTTACCGCCCTCTTATGTGACCGCGCGCCGCGGCCGATACGACTTGACATGACGGCGTTTCTGAGCGACGACGATCTCGGCACGCCCGTCGCGCCCGGAGCCGATTTCGGTGTCGACATCGGCACGAGCTTCGACCCGAGCCTGATGGCTCAAGCGCTCGCCTGCCTGTTCGCGGCCGGCGCGACACTCGTGCTCCTCACGGTCGCGCTGCCCCATTCCCCGCGCGCCGACGTGCTCGGCCTGCTGCTGATCGCGGGCAACGCCTATCTCGTCGCCGGTGTCCTGCTCTTTTGCGCTCGCGCGCTCCCGGTCCGCTCCCTCCCGCTTGCGCTGGCCTGGGGCAGCACGCTGATCACGGGAGTCGCCTACTTCTCCGCGGAGAGCCCCAGCCCGCTGGTCTTCTTCTACCTATGGGTCTTCCTCTACTCGGCCTACTTCTTCACCACGACCGAGATGGCCGTCCAGATCCTCTACGTCGGCCTCGCCTACGGCGGGCTGCTCATCGCGCGACCGCCCTCGAGCGGAGTTCCGGCATGGTGGCTCGTCGGCATGGGCACGCTGCTGGTCGCCGCGATCCTGATCCGCTCGATGCGCGAGCGAGTCGAGCTGCTGATCGCGCGACTCTACGACGCCGCCCGCACCGATCCCCTGACGAGGCTGTCCAACCGGCGCGGCTTTCGCGAGCTGCTCGATCTCGAGCTCGCGCGAGCGCGACGCGCCGAGACGCACATGACAGTCGTGGTCGGCGACGTCGACCATTTCAAGGAAGTCAACGATCGCTCCGGCCATCACGTCGGCGACGCGACCCTGCAACGGCTCGCCCGCTGCCTGCAAGACGGCAAGCGCCAGATCGATCAGGTCGCGCGCGTCGGCGGCGAGGAGTTCGCGTTGGTCCTGCCCGACACCGACGACCACGGCGCGTTCGTTCTCGCCGAGCGCCTGCGCTGCGAGCTGCACGAGGAGTTCGCCGGCGACACGGTGCCCGTGACGATCAGCTTCGGCGTGGCCGGCTATCCCCAACACGGCGAGACGGCCGGCTCGCTGCTGCGCGCCGCCGACGAGGCCCTGTACGCGGCCAAGCAGAGCGGGCGCAACCGGACCGTTCTGCACAGCCCCGCCCTGCGCGAAGCCTCGCGCGCGAGCGGCGGCGCGCGCGACGTCGAGGGCGAGCGCTTCGTCGCGGTCGTGCTCGACTTGGCGGAAGCGGTCGATCTGCGCTTCAGCGGCAGCGCCCGCCACTCCGAGACGGTCGGGCGCTACGCCGAGATGATGGCCCGCGAGCTCGGCCTCTCGAGCGAGCAGACAGGCCGTGTGCGGCTCGCCGGCCTGCTGCACGACATCGGCAAGGTCGGCGTCCCCGACAACATCTTGAAAAAGCCGGCCAAGCTCACCGGCGAGGAGCTCGACATCGTCAAGCGCCACCCCGAGCTGGGCGCGCAGATCCTCGAGCACCCGATCCTCGCCGACGTCCGCACGTGGGTCGGCGCCCACCACGAGCGGATCGACGGCGAGGGCTATCCGCGCGGGTGCTCCGGGGCGGACATCCCCCTGGAGGCTCGCATCCTCGCCGTGGCCGATGCCTATGAGGCGATGACCAGCGACCGCTCCTACCGCACCTCGATCGGGCACGCCGCCGCCCGCGCCGAGCTGCGCCGCTGCGCCGGCACCCAGTTCGATCCGCGCGTCGTCGTCGCCCTCCTCGCCGTGCTCGAGCGCGAGGCCGAGCAGGCCAAAGCGGTGGTGCTCGCGCACGCGTGAGCGCACCGAGCGCTCCACGCTTAGCACCGCGTGTTCAGTCGATGCGCAGCACGGCCTTACCGGCGATGCGGCGCTCCATCAGCGCGGCGATCGCCTCCGCGGCGCCTCGCCACGATCCCGTGAAATCGACCGAGCAGTCCAAGCGCCCGGCGGCCACGAGGCCTGCCAGGCGTTGCAGGTCGCGCGCGCCGGAGCGCTCGCGGTGGAGCTGCGCGAACAGATACAGCCCGTACAGCCGCGCGCCGGGGGCGCGTCCAAAGAACTCACGCGTAGGAAACTCCACAGGCGCCTGATCGCTGGACGCGAACGACACGATCGTGCCCTGCGCCGCCACCCGCCGCATCGCGGCCCCAAGCGTCGCTCCGCCGACCCCCTCGACGATCGCGTCGAACTCCGACCCGGTCGGCTCGAGCTCGGAGATCACCTCATCCGCGCCGAGCTCCTTCAGGCCGCGCGCTCGCTCGACGCTCGCCGAAACCCCCGTCACGTGCGCGCCCGCGAGCTTCGCCAGCTGTACCGCGAAGCGACCGACCCCGCCGCTCGCGCCGGTAACCAGCACCCGCCGGCCGAGCACCGAGCCGAAGATGTCCATCGCCTTCAGTGCAGTCAAGCCAGCCACCGGCAGCGTCGCCGCCTGCACGTCGGACACCTCGTCCGGCAGCGCGGCGAGCGTGTCCGTGTCGACCGCGGCGAGCTGCGCCCACGCGCCGCGCCCCACCAGGCCGACCACGCGTGTGCCGGCGGGCGGGCCAGTGCCGTCGGCGGCCGCCCGCTCGACCACACCCGCGACATCCCAGCCGGTCACCTCGCCGTCTCGCATCTCGCTCAGCCGCCTCACCTCGCCGCGATTCAGCGAGAACGCGCTCACCCGCACGAGCGCCTCGCCGGGCAGCGGCCGCGGGTCGTCCACCTCGCGCAGCTCGACGTTCCCCTCGGCTCTGGGTGCGGCAGTGAGGGCGAGCATCGCTCGCGCTCAGAGCTCTCGCGCCGCGGCGCGCGCGCGGCTCTGCTGCTCTTCCTGGCGCGCCCGGCGGTACTCGTTGACGACGATCTCGGTCAGCTCCTCTACCGACGTCTCGGCGGTCGGCTTGTCCAGCGCGATCGCGCCGTCCTGGATCATGCTCACACGGTCGCACGCCTCCAGCACGTGGACGTAGTTGTGCAGGATCATGATGATCGAGACCTTACCCTCTGCCTTCAACCGCGCCACCAGGTCGAGGATCTGCGCTCCCTCTTTGGCGCCCATCGCCGCGAGCGGCTCGTCGAGCAGGATGATGTCGGCGTCGGAGTTCACCGTGCGGGCGACCGCGATCGCCTGGCGTTGGCCTCCCGACAGGCGCGCCACGGACACATCGATGCGCGGGATGTTGATCCCGATCTCGTCGAGCGCGGTGCGCGCTTCGCGCTTCATCTGACGGTTGGCGAGCAGCGGGATCGGGTGGTGGACGCGCTCCTTGCGCAGGAACAGGTTGTGGTAGACGGAAAGTTCGTCGATCAAGGCGAGGTCCTGATAGACCGTCTCGATGCCGTTCGCGCGAGCATCGTCGACGCTTTTCGGCGCGTATGGCTTTCCGTGCAGGAACATCTGACCCGAGTCCTGCCTCTGAAAGCCGCACAGGATCTTGATCAGCGTCGACTTGCCCGCCCCGTTGTCGCCGAGCAGCCCGAGCACCTCACCCTTCTTCAGATGTAGATTGACGTCGCGCAAGGCGGTGACGGGCCCGAAGCGCTTGGCGATGTGCTCGACCCGCAGCACATCGTCCGGCGAGCTGCTCGGGGCAACGACCTGCGGATCTGAGGTGCTCTCGTCAGCCACTGCCATGCCCCCTTCGCGCCCGCCCCACGTAGACGTTCGCAGTCATCGCCACGATGATCGCGAGGCCTGTGTAGAAGAGCAGGTAGTTGGCGTTGACGCCCTGCAGGATCAAACCGTCTTCGAGAATGCCCAGGAACAGGGCGCCGATCAGCACCCCCACGACCGTGCCCGAGCCACCCGACAGCAGCGTCCCCCCGATCACCACTGCGGCAATCGCCAGCAGCAGGATCTTGTTAGGCCCCGACGGGTCGGGCTGGATCGTCTGCGATCGAACCGCCTCGAAGATCCCGACGAGACCCGCGAGCAAAGCGCTCAGCACGAAGTTGCGCACCGTCACCCCCTTGACCTTCACCCCGGCCTCGGCCGCGCCGAGCTTGTTCGAGCCGATCGCCACCGTGTAGAGGCCCCAGCGACTGAACGTCAGGACGATCTGCAGGACGACCACGATCACCACCGCCCAGATCAGCTCGGAGTAGACGCCGGCCCCGAAGATTTTCGCGAACGTGCCGATGTGATTGATCGTTTCCGGCAGCGTGATGTGGTGGCCGTTGACGACGTGATGAGCCTGAACGGTGGTCTGGTGGATCTGGGCCCCCGGCGTCGCCACGGGTGTGCCGTGCGAGAGGATCAAGCTGAGCCCCTCGAAGCTGAACAGCATCCCGAGCGTGGTGACGAACGAGCTCACTCCCAGCAGCGCCACGAAGGCGCCGTTGGCCGCGCCCACGACCATGCAGATCGCCAGCGCGATGATCACCGACGGCACCAGGCCGAGACCCGCGGTGTCGATCTTGTAGAACACGATCGGGGCGAACATGTACATCGCGCCGATCGACAGATCGATCTCCCCCAGGATCATCACGAACACCTCGCCCGCTCCCAGGATCGCCAGCGGCGCGAAGTACGGAAGCAGCGTCTTGAAGTTCGCTCCCGTCAGGAAGGTGCTCGTGTTCGCGGAGAAATAGATCGCCACGAGGATCGTGACGACGATGATGCTGCCCTCGCGCAGAGCGAGCAGGCGGCTCAGCAGCTCGCGCCCGCCCGGCGACCCTCCCCGCCGGCTCTCCGCGCTCCGGCGGCCATCCGGCCCAGTCGAGCCCGAGGAGGGACCGCTTCCGGCGGTGCTTGGCGCCGCGCTGGCCACGATCGATCCCTCCTCCGCCTCTTTTCGTCGCCTCAGCCGACTACCGCAGCGGTGGTCGACGTGCCCTCGTAACGTGACTTGGAGCTCACGTAGGGCTTCACCGTTTCCTTGTTGAGGAACTTCAGCCCGGTGTCCACTTCCGCAGGGCCGGTCAGCGTGCCCGACACCTTGTACTGGAAGAGCTGAAGCACCGGCAGAAAGCCCTGCAGGTAAGGCTGCTGGTCGATCGTGAATTCGATGTTGCCTTCCTGCAGCAGTTTCTGCGTCTGTTCGGTCAGGTCGAAGCCACCGGCCTTGACGCCTTTGCCCGCAAGACCGAGCTTTTGCATCACTTTCGCGAGGCTTTCCGTGCTGCCGCCGTCGACCGCGTACATGCCCTTGGCGCTCTTGTGGCTGAGGTACCACGCTTCGATCGCCGACTGCTCCTGGGCGACCGCGGCGCCGGTCGCGACCGAGTGGGCGGTGATCGACTTGCCCGAGTCCTTGATCGCCTTTTCGGCGCCTTCGATCCGCGGCTGCAGGTTGGCCGAGCCGGGTGTCGCGATGAACAGGCCGACTTCACCCGAGCCCACCGCTTCGACGATGCGTTTGCCCATTTCTTCCCCAGCCTTGAACAAGTCCTGCCCGACATACGAGAGACGGGCGCTGCCGGCCGCATCCGCGTTGTATGAGATGACCGGGATGCCAGCCTTGATCGCCGCTTCCACCGGGGCGTTAAAAGCGTGCAGATCGATCAGCGCCACCGCGATACCGTCAGCGCCACTGGTCACAGCGGTGTTCAGCGCATTTACCATCTGGCTGACGTTGCTGTTTTCGGAGCCCGTCCATTGATAGGAGCAACCGAGCAGCTTGCAGGCGTCGGCGGCCCCGTACTGTGTGGGGGTGAAGAACGGGTTCGTGGTCACGTGGTTGACGAACACGAATTTGTAGTTCTTATGCGATCCGAACACACTGCTCGATCCCCCGCTCGAGCCGCTGGAGGCACTCGATCCGCAGGCGCTCAGGATCGTGCTTACAGATCCCGCCGCGACGCCGGTCAGCGCCGTTCGGCGCAGGAACGCGCGCCGGTCGATCTCGGGCCAGTGAATCCCGGCCCCTTTCTTCTCCCCGAGCTGCTCACGAGACTCATACGCACTATCGGCCTCTGACATCGTCTCCTCCTCCAACTAGATTCCACATGCTGTGTCATGCCGGCACAGCTGAATATCACGCGCTGACCCTACAGCCTCCCCGATCATCGCGCCGACCCCCCGGCTCATCCTCTGAGAAAACCCTGCGATCCGCCGCGGGCTCCCGCCCACCGCCGTCCCTCCCGTTGTGACTGGTCATCATGCAGAGTGGGTATACCCTCGGAGCATGGCCCGGAAACCTTCCGAGCCGTCGCCAAAGTCGACGGGCTCGAAGATCGTCGGCGACGATCGCTCAGCCGAGCAGCGAGCGGCCGCGGGCGGCCGATCCCAGATCGCCGCCGGTGAGATCCATCCCGCCGGTGAGCACGCCGCGCCGAGCGAGGCAGCCGGCCCGATCGCGCTCACCCGCCTGCGCAAAGGGGACGGGCGCGCGCTGATCCTCTACAGCACCGGCGGTAACCGCGCGTGAGCCAGCTGCGTTTCAACGAGTTGCGCGGCGAGCAGGTCGCCTACGCGATTCATCGCCAGGACCGAACCTTCCTGCCGGCCCGCGACCACTGCCCGCTGTGCCCCACACGCCCGGACGGGCCCGAGACCGAGATCCCCTTCCCGGCGTATGAGATCGCCGTGTTCGACAACCGCTTCCCCGCCTTCGAGCCGCCCCACGGCGCGGCCGAGGTCGTCGTCTACAGCGACGACCACGACGCCTCCTTCGGCACGCTCGCGCCGGAGCGCGCCGAGGCGCTGATGTGGGTGTGGCGCCACCGCTACCTCGAGCTCGGCGCACGGACGGACGTGGAGTACGTGTTCATCTTCGAGAACCGGGGCGTCGAGGTCGGCGTCACGCTGCACCATCCCCACGGGCAGATCTACGGCTATCCGTTCCTGCCGCCCGTGCCGGCGCTCGAGCGGGCGGCCGACGAGCGCCTGGGCGGCTGCGCGCCGTGCACGCTGCTCGCGCGCGAGCTCGCCGACGGGCGGCGCCTGCTCTACGCGAACGACCACGTGCTCGCCTACGTCCCCGAAGCGGCCCGCTGGCCGTATGAAGCGCACGTGACGATGCGCGAGCACCGCGCGAGCCTGCTCGACTGCAGCGCCCTGGAGCTGCGCCTGCTCGCCGAGGCGCTTCAGCGCGTGGTGCGCGGCTTCGACGCGTTGTTCGCGAGGCCCTTCCCGTATGTCATGGCGGTCCATCAGGCGCCCACCCCCGCGGTGCTCACGGCCGACGCGGCCGCTCGTGGGGCCGATCCACGCACGGCGAACACAGCGAAGGACGCGAAAGGACACTTGCACGTCGAGTTCTACCCGCCGCTGCGCACCGCCGAGAAGCTCAAGTACCTCGCCGGATCCGAGCAGGGCGCGGGCACCTTCATCTCCGATGTGCTGCCGGAGGACTCCGCCGCCGAGCTGCGCGAGGCGATCGCCCGTGGCGCATGAACCCAGCGCGGAGCAAGGCTCGTCGATCGACCGCAAGCAGGTCACGGCGTTTGCGCCGGGCCGCGTCAACCTGATCGGCGAGCACACCGACTACAACGAGGGCCTGGCGCTGCCGTTCGCGATCGCCGAGGGAGTCACCGTGCACGCGTTCGCGGCCGCGCCCGGCACGCGGGCGGCCGAGCGCATCGAGGCATACGCCTGCAATCTGCGCGAGCACGACGAGTTCCCGCTCGCGCAACCCACGCCCGCACCGGGCTGGCGGGCGTTCGTGCGCGGCGTCGTCGCCGAGCTCACCGGCGCCGGACATCCGCTCGTGGGCGCCCGCCTGGAGATCTCAGGCGACGTGCCCCAAGGCGCCGGCCTGTCCTCCTCGGCGGCGCTCGAGGTGGCGCTGTGCGTTGCCTTGCTCGCCTTGTCCGGGGGCGACGACGCCGAGTGGACCGATCGCGACCGCCTCGACCTGGTCAAGCTGTGCTCACGGGTGGAGAGTGAGTGGGTGGGCGCGCGCACCGGCCTGCTCGATCAGATCGCCTCGCTGTACGGAGCGTCGGACACGGCGCTGCGGATCGACTTCCGATCGCTGGCGATCGCTCCGGTTCCGCTGCGATTGCATCGCGGGTGGCGGCTCGTAACGCTCGACTCAGGCGAGCGCCACACCAACGCCGGCTCGGGTTACAACGAGCGCCGGCTCGAATGCGCCAAGGCATGCGAGCTGCTGGGTGTGGCTTCTCTGCGCGAGGCCGGGCCCGACGCCGTCGAAGGGCTCCCCGAGCCGCTGCGGCGCCGCGCGAGTCACGTGCTCGGCGAGAACGCCCGGGTGAAGGACACCGTCGCCGCCCTGCGCGCCGAGGATCTACCCGCGGTGGGACAGCTGCTGAACGCCTCTCACGCGAGCCTGCGCGACCAGTTCGAGGTCTCCTCGACGGGGGTGGAGCAAGCGGTGGAGAGGCTGCTCGCAGCCGGCGCGGCCGGCGCGCGGATCATGGGCGGCGGCTTTGGGGGTCATGTCCTCGGCCTGCTCGCCCCCGCAGGCGCGACTCCCGCCGGCGCCCGGGAGGTGCGCTCCGGACCGGGAGCCCATCTGCTCGATCGTCGGGGCGCGCACGCGTCGCCTGCGCCGCCAGGTCGTCTGTGAGCTGCCGCGCCAACCGCGTGAACGCAACGACGAGATCGGGGTCGAAGCGCGTTCCGCTGCCACGCTCGATCTCCGCCAGCGCGTCATCCACCCGCCAGGACTCCTTGTAGGAGCGCCGAGAGACCAGCGCGTCGTAGACGTCGCAGATCGAGCAGATCCGGCCGGCGAGCGGAATCTCCCTACCCTTCAGGCCGGCCGGGTAGCCGCTCCCGTCCCAGCGCTCGTGATGGGTTCGTGCGATCTCCTCCGCGATCTGGAGCAGCGGGTTGGAGGAGCCGGCGAGTATCTCCCCGCCGGTGACGGGATGAGTGCGGATGATCGCCCACTCCTCCGCGTCGAGCCTGCCGCGCTTCAGCAGCACGCGGTCGGGTACGCCGATCTTGCCGATGTCATGCATCGCGCTGGCGTAGCGAAGCATCTCAGCGTCGGCTGCCTTCCAGCCGATCGCGAGCGCAAGGCGCTCGCAGAGGACGCCGATCCGCTGGATGTGCTCGCCCGTCTCGGCATCGCGGAACTCGACCGCATGCGCGAGGCGCTCGATCAGCTCAAGCTGAGAGTCGCTCAGCCGGCGCGAGAAGGCGTCCCGCTCGATCAGCGCCCCGACATAGTTGGCCGCGACCATCCCCACCATGCCGACCCCCCACGCCGCGAGTGGATAGCTGATCGGGACGATCGTCCCCGCGTCGAACGCGAGCTGGGCGAGCAACACGTATGCGCCCGCCAGCGCCAGCGCGAGCAGCGCCGCGATCGACACGCGAAGTCTCAGCGATGCAGCCGGCGCCGCGATCGCGGCGAGCAGGATCGCGAGCAGGCCCAGCCAGCTCGGTGCGGGCTGCAGGGGATTTCCGTGCAATGCGGTCCAGATCGCATTGGCCTGGATCTCCGGCCCCGACATCGGGCTCGTCGACGCCGTCGAGGTGGGGTGGACATCCTGGAGGGTGGCGGCGGACGCTCCCACGACGACCACCTTGCCTGCGAACCTCCGCGATGGGATCTTCCCCCGCAGCACGTCTGAGAAGGAGACGGTTGGGATCGTGCCGGGCGGTCCGCGGAAGTCGATCCAGGCCCCCTGCCCACCGAAGCGCGCTGGAGAGATCGGATGCCCGTCCGCCCGCGCGGCGGCGACCGCCAGGCTCGGCAGGCCGAGCTGGCGATAGCGGTAGCGACGGATCACGCCGCCGGGGTCGGCGGGAAGATTGCTGGCGGCGGCCACCGCGTGACCCCGTCTCAGGTTGGCTTCGCCGCCGAGCACGTTCGTTTCACCGGCGGCGTCGACTTCCGTCGTCGCCAGCACGACACCTCCCACACGGCCGATCTCGCTGTAGAGCGCCATGTCCTGCGGCGGTGTGGTCGGCTCGGTGAACTGAACGTCGTAGACGATCGTCTTCGCGCCGTCGGCGTGCAGCCGCTTGATCACGTCCGCATGGAGCTTTCGCGGGAACGGCCATTGCAGGCGCAGATCGGAGAACGTCTTGTCGTCGATCGCGACGACGACGACGTCGGCTGGACGTGACGGCTTGCGCGGCCCGAAGCGCACGTCGAGCGTTTCGCTCTCGAGCTGCGGCCAGGCTTCGGCGGCATAGGCGACGACTCCGATCGCCACGGCGAAGACGGCCGCCAGCGCGACCGCGATCGTCTTCGGCGCCCATTGGGTGGGAGGTTTCACGGTGCTCCCGCGGAAGCCTCGGGATCGCTCAGGGTCGTGCCAGATAGCTATGGCCGGCGCTGACCAGGACCGTGCGATGGCGGTGCAGGGAGCGTACGCTGACGAGCCCGCGCCGGACGATCGTCAGCGTCCCGGCGCAACGTTCCTGCGTACCCCACCAGGTGCCGCGCACGGTCGCCACGCTGTTTTGCCCGCGCGTCGAGAAGTGGCCGTCTTCGTCCTTCGCCCAGAGCGTCGGTGAAGCCTTGTGGCTCTTGGCTGAGGCCGCCGCGGCGATATGGCCGCCGCGCCGGTGGCGCGGGGTGCAACCGCCGGGTCGAGCCGACCGCATGACGAAGGTCGTCATGCCCCCTGGGGCGGTGCCCTGCTGAAGCTCGAAGCTCCCACTCCAGACGGTCGCCGACTGGGTGAGCCCCTGCCGGTTGACGGCCGTGGTCAGGACGAGGGCCCCATGTTCGGCGTCGACGAGGGAGCCGACCGGGATGTTGCCGGCGCCCGCGAGCGGTTGGACGGCTTGAGCACCGTTGAGCCGGATCAGCACTGTCCCTGAGAGCACCTGGACGACCGCGCTCTTCCCGAGCGCGGCGGGTGCGACGGGGGGCAGGGGCGCGGGCGCGGGGAGGCCCATGACCGGGGCGACGATTGAAGGCAAGATGGTGGCGGCAGGGGTCGAGCCGGTGGCGGCGACCGGCACGCTCTGCGGCGGCGTCCCTTCCGCTTCGCCTGAAACGACCGGCTTCGAGGCGGTGGTGAACGTCTGGTCGGGGCCGTAAGTCGTGCCGGTGGGGTTGGAGGCGACCGCCCTGAAGTGATATTCGGTCGCGGGGCTCAAGGCGTTCAGCGTCGATGAGACCGGCACGGGACTGGCGCCGTTGCCGATCGAGCTCGGCGACGTGTGAGAGCCGTAGGACGGCGTCGTCCCATATTCAAAGTCGTAAGTGGTCGCCTGCGAGTTGGGGTCGACACTCGCTTGCAGCGTCGCGGACTGGTAGGTCGCGTCCGCGACGGAGGTCGCGCTGATCTTCGGGGCTACGGTCATGACGGCGATCTTGCCGGGGTTGGCCTCCTCCGTGAACCAGATGTTGCCGTCGGGGCCGGTCGCGATGTCGTCGGGGACGCTCGAGCTCGTGGGGGGCGTCTGCTCGGTGATCGCTCCCGCGGGTGTGATCTCTCCCACCCTCCCGCCGGTCGGCTCGGTGAAGTAGACGTTGCCGTCGTTGCCGGTCGCAATCGCCAGCGGTCCTGAGCTGGGAGTGAGGCCGGTGGCGAACTCGGTGATTGCGCCGGCCGGCGTGATCCGCCCGATCCGCCCGGGATTGGCGAACTCGGTGAACCACAGATTGCCGTCGGATCCGAGCGCGATGCCACGTGGCTGACTTTCCGGCGTCAGCCCGGTCGTGAGCTCGGTGATCGCGCCGGCCGGCGTGATCCGCCCGATCCGCCCGGGATTGGCGAACTCGGTGAACCACAGATTGCCGTCAGGCCCGACCGCGATGCCTTCAGGCTGACTTTTCGCGGTCAGGCCTGTCGTGAATTCGGTGATCGTCCCGCTGGGGGTGATCCTTCCGATCGCCCCGTTGCCCCCCTGCTCTGTGAACCACAGGTTGCTGTCAGGCCCGGCGACGATGTCCAGGGGTTTGCTGCCGCCCGGAAGTGAGAACTGTTCGAGCGTGCCGGTGGTGGTCATCCGCCCGATCTTGTTGGCTCCCTGCTCGGTAAACCAAAGGTCGCCGTCGGGCCCGGCGGTGATCGTCTGTGCAGAGCTCGACAGGCCGGTGAATTCGGTCATTTCCCCGGTCAGGGTGCTGCGGCCGATCGTGGGTGAGGCCTGCTCGGTGAACCAAATATCCCCATCCGGGCCGGCGGCTATGCCGAGCGGTTGACGGTTGGCCGTCTTCACCGGGAACTCTTTGATCGTCGATGAGGCCACAGCGGTCGCCGTCCAAGAGGCCAAGGTGAAGATCAGAGCAAGGCCGGCAGCTCGACACGCGGAAATATCCATGTCGGATTGCTCGGCAGGACTCTGAAAGGACTTTAGATATCAGACGAATCCTGCACACCTTCACGGACATCGCAACTCGCAAAGCGCACGGCCGTGCGCGGCGGCGAAACGGCCCTTGACCCCGCACATCGCTCGACTAGCGCTGTCCCGGTCGGATCCGCTCTACGATCCATGAATGGCAACCGCCTCGGCTTACGGCGATGCTGCGTCGAATCGACGTAGCTGGAAACGTGTTCTGCTTGGTATGGGAGCGACGATCGCCGTGGTCGTCGTGCTGGCGGCGGTGGCGGCGCTCGTGTGGTCGGGTGTGACGCTGGGAGGCGACTCGACGGCGCTCGCACGCGTCACCGTGCAGCCGCTGGGCGGAAAGATCGAGCGTGTGCAGGCGTTCGGTCCGGGCGGTCAGAAGGTGCCGCTCGCCGTCGCCGGCGGTCGCTTGACGCCGCTGAAGCAGCTGACGCCGGGCGAGCAGGTGTCGGTAGATGTCGAGGTCCGCCGACCGGGCTGGCTCGGCTGGGTGCTTGGCACGGTGCGCAAGGAGCAGCTGACGCTGCGCGCCCCCGTCGCGCACCTGACGGAGCCGTGGATGACCGTCGAGGAGGGCTCTGAGGTGCGCGTCAGCTTCGATCGGCCCGTAAGCGCAGTCGCCTATGCGGGTTCGGGAGGCGTGACACACCACACGCTGAGCACCGCCCAAAGCTCGATCTCGCTCGGCACGCAGCCCGCGACCGGCACGACCGAGGTCGCCGCCGCCGCACGTCCATGGGAGACCCTCGGCGCCCCCATGCAGGTGAGCTGGTTCCCGCCGTCGCAATCTCCCGTGATGGTCAGCCTTCCCGCGGCCGGCACACATATCACTCCCGCCACGAGACTCCACCTGACGTTCTCGCAGCCCATCAGCAAGGCACTCGGTTCGAGGCGTCCCCGGCTCTACCCGAGCACGCCCGGAAGCTGGCATGAGACGAACAGCCACACGCTCGTGTTCGTCCCCTCGGGCGCGGGCGCCCCGCTCGGCTCACAGCTGCATGTGCAGCTCCCGCGCCCGGTCGCCGTGACGGCCGGCACCGGCGGCGGGCTGCGCACGACCGGCCAGATCGAATGGACGGTTCCGCCCGGTTCGACGCTGCGTCTGCAGCAGCTTCTCGCGCAGGCGGGCTATCTCCCGGTCGACTGGCAACCGTCCGGCGCCGCGGTGGCGCGCACACCCGGCGCCGAGGCGCAGGCGGCGGTCGATCCACCGGCCGGAAGCTTCAGCTGGCGCTACCCGAACACGCCGCACCAGCTGCAGGCGATGTGGAGCCCCGGGCAGTGGAGTGAGATCGTCAAGGGGGCGGTGATGAAGTTCGAGAACGAAAACAACATCACCGTCGATGGGCTCGCCGGAGCGTCCGTATGGCATGCGCTGCTCGACGACGCGATCGCCGGCAAGCGGCTGAACAGCGGCTACTCCTACGTCTACGTGCACCGCGAAGTCCCGGAGACGATGACGCTCTGGCACAACGGCCGGACGATCATTACCTCGCCCGCGAACACGGGCATCTCGGGAGCGGAAACCGAACTCGGATCGTTCGCCGTGTTCGAGCACCTACCGGAAACGACGATGAGCGGCACGAACCCCGACGGCTCGCACTACAAAGACCCCGGGATCAAATGGGTCAGCTACTTCAACGGCGGCGACGCGCTGCACAACTTCGACCGCTCCTCGTTCGGCTCCCCTCAAAGCCTCGGCTGCGTCGAGCTTCCGCTCGCGGCCTCCGCGGAGATCTACCCCTACACGCCGATCGGAACGCTCGTCACGATCGAAACCTGAGCGCGCCCAGGCCGCGTATAGAGTCTCGCTGAAATGACGAGCGACGGGGTCCCATACGCCAACTACCAGTACGAGATCTACCTGCGCGGGATGGCAGGCAAGCGCCCCGCGCGATCGCTCGACTGGCGTCAGCTGGAGCACGACGCGCTGAACCTGCTGCGGCGCGGGCCGCGGGGATACATCGAGGGCGGCGCCGGCCTCGGCGAGACGATGCGCGCGAACCGCGAGGCGTTCGACCATTGGCGGCTGCGACCGCGAATGCTGCGCGACGTCTCCGAGCGAAGCCTCGCGCGCACAGTGCTTGGGAGCGATCTCCCGGCGCCGGTGCTGCTGGCGCCGATCGGCGTCCAGACGCTGGCTCATCCCGAGGGAGAAGCTCGCGATGGCACGGGGCGCGGCCCAGGTCGGCGTGCCACTGATCGCCAGCTCGGCCGCGTCACACACGATCGAGCAGATCGCGCGTGAGGCAGGGGATCTCGCGCGCTGGTACCAGCTCTACTGGCCGCGAGACCGGGAGCTTGCTCGCAGCTTCGTGCAGCGCGCGGAGCGGGTCGGGTACAGCGCGATCGTCGTCACGCTCGACACCTGGCTGCTGGGCTGGCGTCCCGCGGATCTGAGCGAGGCGTTCCTGCCGTTCCTGTGGGGGGAGGGCAACCGCAACTACCTCGAGGACCCCATCTTCCGCGGTCTGCTGCAGACGCCGCCGGAGGAGGACATGCAAGCGGCGATCGGGCAGTGGGCGTGGCAGTTCGCCAACCCGTCGGTGACATGGGAGGACCTGGCGTTCCTGCGCGAGTGCACCGAGCTGCCGATCGTGCTGAAGGGGATCGTCCATCCAGACGACGCGCGACTGGCGGTCGAGCACGGGGTCGAGGGAGTGCTGGTCTCCAACCACGGTGGACGACAGGTCGACGGCGCGGTCGGCGCGCTCGATGCGCTGCCTGGAGTGGTGGAGGCGGTGGACGGTCGTTGCGAGGTGCTGTTCGACAGCGGGATTCGCAGCGGTGCGGATGCGCTCAAGGCGCTCGCGCTGGGCGCCCGCGCGGTGCTGCTCGGACGGCCATACATCTGGGGCCTCGCGCTCGGCGGCGCCGAAGGTGTCGCCGAGGTGCTGCGCAGCTTCCTCGCGGACGTCGACCTGGCGATGGCGTTGAGCGGGTACGCGAACATCGACGAAGTCGATGCGAGCGCGCTCGTCGCGCAAGGCTCCTACTGAGCTTCCAGATCCTCCTACGCACCGGTCGGCGTCGATTGACGTGCGCGCAGCATGAGGTTCATCCAACGCTTGTCGAATCGGACCGCTGATCCTGCGGCGTCTCACGGCGCTTGCCGAGACAGATCACGGCACGCGATGCAGAGGCAGATACGACTACTTCGACAGCTTGTGCTCGACTCGCAGTACGCGGTCGACGAGACGACCGTCGCCGAGGCGATCCTCGCGCGCGCTGCCGCACGACGAGCGGTCGTGGGGATCGCGTTTCGCAACGACCTCCGCACAGCGACTCGCGACGATGCGCCCGAGCCTCAGGTGCGCTCGTTCCGTCCCACCGCCCATGCGAGGTCGTTTCGTCCGTGCATCCCACGGAAATCGGGAGAAGGCATTCTCACGATTCCTCCGGGCCGTCGCCCGTAGCGCCACCGCCTGTCTCAGCAGAGCTTTATGTCAACCCCCTTCTGGAAACAAGGGAACCGTTGCTGTCCGAGCTAAAGGCCTGCGGTAGAGCGGTCGATCTTCGAACTGGCCTCACTGGACTGGGTATCCGACCCGAGCTAAAGGAAACACAGCGTGACGAGCGAGCAGACAAGACATCCAGTTGGCCGTGCGCGCATACACCGCAGGTGGATGGTCGGCTTTGCCTCGTTGGCGTTGCTCGCGTTGCTCGCGACGCTGACCGCCGCAATCCTCTTCTCGCAGCACCAGTCACGGTCACATATCCTCTCCACGTTCGAGCTGCGCGGCACGAGCTCGGCGAAGTTCGTCTCGGAATTCCTGGACCAGCAGGCCGCACGTGAGCAGCAGACGGCCGCGCAGTTCCTCTCCGGCCGCCGGCCATCACCCGAGCGATTCCGGCTCGTGGTCGCCGCGTTCGGCAGCAAAGCCGCGGTTCTGCTCGACTCCTCGGGTCGACTGCTCGGCGTCGACCCGGCCGACCCCTCGCTGATCGGACATCCGATCGCAAGCCGCTATGCACACCTCGCCGCCGCCGAGCAAGGAAAGACAGCCGTCTCGGACGTCGTGCCGTCGGCCGCACGCAAAACCCCAGTCACGGCAATCGCCGTGCCGTTCTCGACTCCCAATGGCCGCCGGGTGTTCAGCGCAGCGTACGCGGCGTCCAACTCGCCACTGGGGCGGTTCGTGGCGCACACCATCTCCTACCGCCAGCATGACGTGCTCCTCGTCGACGGCACTGGGCGCATCGTGACGGCCAGCCCGTATACCGACGCCGCCACGCTCGCCCAGGCCGACCCGCGCCTGGCTCGCGCCGCCGCCCATGCGTCGCTTGGCTCGGTCGCAGGAGCAAAGACGACTTTCACGAACACGCCGGTGCCAGGAACATCCTGGCGGCTGCTGATCGCGGTGCCCAACAGCCGGCTGTTCGCCTCGACAGCAGGCTGGACCCAGGTGGTTCCCTGGATCGTGCTGGCAATCGTGAGCCTCCTCGGCGTGTCGCTAGTGACCTTGCTCGACCGTTCGCTAGCCGATCGTGCGCGGCTCACGCTCCTGTCGGCCACGCTCGAGGAAGTGGCTCGCACCGACCCGCTCACAGGGCTGCTCAACCGGCGTGCCCTGAACGAGCACCTGATGCGCGCTAGCGCCCACGCTCGTCGCCGTGGCGAGCACCTGTCGGTGATGATGATCGACCTCGACCGCTTCAAGGAGACCAACGACCGCTTCGGCCACGAAGCGGGTGACCAGGTCCTCTGCGGGATTGCCGACTGCATGCGCGATGCGCTGCGGGCAGACGACGTATACGGGCGCTGGGGAGGCGACGAGTTCCTAGTGGCGTTGCCTAACACCGGCCGCGAGCAGGCGCTGATCGCCGCCGAGCGCCTTCATGCCTGCTCGCAAGCGTTGCAGCTGAGCGACATCGGGCTGCCCCAGGGCGTTCGGTTCAGTGTCGGCGTCGCGACAGCCATTGAGACAACCCCCGCCGAGCTGGTGCACGCGGCTGACGTCGCGCTGTATGAAGCCAAGGCTGAAAGCCACGCTGAGATGCGCCCGTCAGAGCGCGCCGATCAGGTCGAGATCAGCCGGTAAGGAGGGTGAAGTGGTCGACCTTGGCCGCCCAGCGCGCGGCGATCCAGCACGCGCGGGAGAAGCTCGAAGCGATCGGTCCACGGCTCGGCGCTCCGCACAGCAGCGCGATCAGGGGCGAGGATGGGTCGGGGCTGCGCGAGTTGCCTCCACGTGCGGGACGTAGTCGCTGGCGGCCGATCTATCGGCAGGTCGGTCCTGGAACCCTTCGTGATCCTCGCCGTGGCTCCGGAGGCAGAGATCGACGGGCGCGGCTTCGGTGAGAAGGTCCGTGACGCTCGGCAACGCTTCAACGAGTTGGAGACGTGATCCTCGATCGCGTCTGATAACAAGCTTGATATTACCTGGACAGAACCAAGACCAAAGGGAACAGCATGAAGCTCAGCGACTTGAAGACGAGCGAGCAGGTATTGGCCGAAGAGCTACGCGACCCGGAGTTCCAGCGCGAGTGGGACCGAACCGCCGTCGCACGGGCCGTCGCACTGAAGGTGCTGACCTACCGTACCGACCACGGACTCTCTCAGCGAGCGCTGGCGAAGAAGCTCAACATGACTCAGCCACAACTCGCACGCCTGGAGGCCGGCGAGCACAACCCCACCATCGACACCCTCGCCCGCCTCGCCCAGACACTCGACCTCGAGTTCGCCATCGACGTCCACCCGCGTCAGCGCGCGCCCAAGCTCCTCAGTAATCGTGCACAGAGCAAAAACGCCATCGCCTCCTATGAGACGGAGACGGCAGCGATTCTGCTGGCTGCCGGTTGACCACCAGAAGTCGGCCCAGCAAACGCGGTGACAAAAGCGGGAACGACGGGGGTCTATCCCGTTGTTTACCCCCGGAGGATTGCGATATTGAGGTCTGGGCGGAGCCGCGGCGGGTCTCGGGGCAATAGCAAGAGCACTTTCCCGATGTGTGGCGTTTAGCCAGTGCTCAGGTCCGCAGCCCGGTTGGAGGCGCCGGCGGGTCTCGGTGAGTTACCGGTGGGCGTACCGGGTCGGCGCCTGGGACGAGTAGGCGCTGGCGGAACAGGCAGAGCGCAAGGTGGTCTGGCCGGGCGGCACTGGGATAGAGAACGCCGCGACAGCCCTTGCGATGCAATTCCTCCCCGGCGGCCTGAAACGGTGGCCAGCTCTCCCGGCCAGGTCTGGGGATCGGAAGGTCGTGCCGGGCGAGCTTGGCAGGCGTCGAGAGGTCTGCGATGTCGTTGACGGCGATCGTCCAGCGCCACAGGTCGCGCGGCATCCCATGGGTGGGTGGCAGCGCGATCTCGGCGAGCACTCGATACCACTCCGCCCACGCCGTTGACTCCTCATCTGCGAGATAGATCGCAGCGACGATCTCGCCGTGCTGCCAGCGGCCACTGGACGGCGGCGACGCCAGCCACAGCGGGTCCGCTCCGTGAGAGGCCTGTCGCCACCACGAGCCGGCGACCGACACACGTTGGACGCGAGACGCCACCGCAGGACGGCCTACGAGAAGGGAGCCTCTTCGAGCGTCGAGACCAGCTCGGCAACACGCATGTAGTCGCCGCCAGCGATGACATCGATCGGCTTGCGCTCTTCAAGCGCGGGGACCGGCTTACGCAGCCACACCGCGATGTAAGAGGGCTCCATCACACGCGCCAACCGCTCCACGAGCGCGGAGAGCTCGATCAGCCGCTCAGCCCGCTCCCCCGTCGGAGAGCGCGTGTGCGCAAGCCACGCCCGCGCCGTACTGCGAGCCACCCCAGTCGCCCGCGCGATGTCAGCATCCGTCAGCTTCGCGATCTCGTGCAGATACACCGCCTCTCGGATCAGCGGGTGCGGTGCTAAAGCAGATGATGCCATGGCAATACTGTAGCAAGATTGCAGCTCATTTGTACTAGACCCTGCCGGGACCCCTTCGTTACTACTGAGGAGGCTCGGAGTCATGCTCAAGAATCCGAAGTGCCTCGTCACGTTCGGCAACGACACGCTTCCCGATCTCCTGCACCCGCTTTCGGGCCTCCTCCGAGCTAAGACCATCGGGGCTCGCATCTTGCTGAGCGAAATCGGCCGGTGCGGTCTCCTCTTGGCCTGAGATGGGGGGAGCAGCGGTGTTGAAGTCGGTCATGTCATCGTTGCTCGTCCCAGGCTGGACAAGGTCTTTGGGCAACAGCGGCAGGATGTCTGGCGCCGAGGCTGGAGCGCTCTCAGGAGGGTCGGGCTCGGGACGGATCTGGGGTGGTCGTACCTGCCAAGCCTTGAGATTTTGAACGAGGTCGCGGTAGAACGTCACAGCCTGAGCACGTGTCTCGCGCACGAATGAACCTTCAGTGCGGCCTCGCTTTTGTCCCATCGGCCGGTTCAGCGTTAGCGTGAATGACCGCGGCTCGCGCTTTGGGTCCACAGGGAAGAGCAAGGTGTCTGGCTGTGCGCGGACCTGCTCCAATGTTGCAGCGACACTCTCCCGGGCGTGCGGGTACCAGACCTCAATGCGTAGGTCCGGCCACGCCTCAGCCAGTTGACGTAATAGCCAGTTGATCCTGGATTTTGGTCGTCCTTCGGTAGGCGCACCGAAGCTCACGCTTAGACACGTCTGACGTGTTTTGAGATCAGCGCGCACCTCCAAATCGCCGATCGCGTCCGGGACACGAAGCGTTGCCTCGAGGACGCCAAGCGTAGCCAGCGCTTTCTCCACCTCGTCCAGTCGGCCACTGGTCGTCTGCTTCCGCGACCGGGACGAGGCGACGTTGCGCCCCAGTTCTTGGGAGAAGCTCAGGCACAGGTACTGGACGAACTGCTCCCAACGTTCGGCGACCTGACGGATGGTCGGGTCACCTTGTCGGAGGGTTCCATCACGCGCCGCGCTGCGGACAGACACCCAATGCTCGCCCATGTCCTCGAAACCGGATACCCCGGACGCTTCACTGCTGAGATAGTGGATCAGCTCACGAAGTACCCAAGCCTGGTCAGGATCTGACACGCCTCGATGCCGGCTCTGCACGACTGCCTCGGTCAAGACTCGCCACCAAGAGAAGTGCCAGAGCTTCGTCCTTCGGAGCTTACGGCCATCCACACATACCGGGGACTCCGACGCTCCGTGGGTGATTTGATTCGAGATCGTCAGAACCCCATCGAAGTCCTGATCGCGGGCGATATCCAGATATCTCCCGACCTGCTCGTCCCTCAGCACAGCTGAACCAGTCTTGACCTCGACGAGACAGGTCCAGCGTTTGCTGCCCCGCTCGCACACAATCGCACCATCAGGGATGTCTGTCTTTCCGTCGGCGTTCTTAAACCGAACCTCGGCGAAGGTATCGACGCTCGGGGAGCGTGGAGCACCCAGCTCTCCGAGTAGCGCGTGGCCGAACTCGGGCACGCCATGCATGACTGCGAGCAGACACGCCGTCGCGCGCTTCTCCTGCTCCTCTTGACTCCTTATGCCATAAGTCGGGATCAGACGTGCATGCGGCCATCGTGCCGTGCCTGGTCCAACCTCGCCCATGTCCGTCGTAGTTGCCATTGCCAAAACTTATCGGGAAGATCGGCTGCTCGTAGTCTCGCGGACCCTTCTACAGATCAAGTCGCCCTACCGACCCCCTTCCAGCTGGTGCACGATTGAAGAGCTCGGGTAACGCAATCGCGGTCTGGTAGCGCCTCCGATCTACGGTCCCTTGCTTGAGTCAGAATAGTGCCGACCTACGACCCCATGCGAGTAAATTGAATTTTCGTTCCCGCCCAGATAGGCTGCCTCCCAATGCCCAAGACCCGCGTCGTCCGCGACCCAATATACGGATATATCCAGCTCCCGCACGAGCTAGCGACGATCGTCGACCACCAGCTCTATCAGCGCCTTCGACGTGTAGCTCAGACATCCCTCACCTCCGCCGTCTACCCCGCTGCCACAGGGACGCGCTTCGAGCACGGGCTCGGTGCCATGCACCTAGCGATGCGCGGCTGGTCGGCCGCGTGGCAGCGAACCGATGAGACCACGAGAGACGCGTTCCGCGGCGCGATACTCGCCGATCTGCCAGCGCTGTCCGACCGTTACGAAAAGATCGCCGAACTGGTGCTGCTCGCCGTTGGCGGCGTCGCGTTGCTGCACGACGTCGGCCATCCACCGTTCTCACACGTACTCGAGCCGCTCTACGAACGGATGAGTGTCGAGCACTTTGGGGACGACTACGAGATGATCGACCGCTGGCGGAGTTCAGGCGTCGCCTATCACGAGTTCGCTGGCAGGGTCCTCACGCGGGTCATTGCGGATGACCTTTCATCTCCGCTCCGTGAACTAATCGTACGCATATACGAGTCCGACGAGGACGACTCCGGATGGGCAGGCGCCGCTCACAGCGTCATCGCAGGTGAGGTCGACATCGACCGGCTCGACTATCTAATGCGCGACGCGAACAAGGCAGGGACAGAGTTCGGTGCGATCGATTACGCACGGCTCGTCGATGCGCTTGAGCTACATAGTGTGTCCGGGGGATTCAAGGTTGCCCCTGGCGTTCGTGCCCGATCAGCCGTGGAGACACTTGTTCTACAGCGCACCCAATCCTACAAGTGGATCATTTACCACACCGGCGTCGTCGGCGCCAACCTAGCTCTGGTTCGTGCGCTTGAGCAGCTACGACACCTGACTTCCGACGATCAGCAAATCAGCCTCGACGGGACCAGCTATAGGCTCGCCGATCTCTTTAGACCCATATGGCCGGCGCTTAACTTCATTCGCCCCCGCGTGTCCGACGCCGAGTGGCGACTGCGCGAGATTACCGGCGGCCCCAACGGCGGGGAGACACAAGACCCATTTCAACTGTCCCTTAACGACCAAGAAACAGCCACGCTAATAGACACCATCGGAGTAGATTTGCAGACCTGCGTTGACGACGCCGTGGTGCTCGAGGCGCTTAAGAACGCTCATGTGGTTGCAAGGCTGATCACTCATCGGGCTAGCCTCGACCGAAGTGCCCACTCTTCGCTCGACAGGCTCACCGCCTATACCGAGCATACGTTACATCGCGCGAAAAACTGCCTCCCCGCCTGGAAGACCACGGAGGAGTTCGAAACAACTTGCCGTAGCCTCGCTCCCGGCCTGCTTAAGGCGGTCGAGAGCGCGTTTGAAGAGGTTGGCAAAGACTCGCGCTTTATCGATCACCCCGAGCTGAACGTCGCACTGCTCGACGAGCACCGGCGACTGGTTGAGCTCCTTGAGAGTGACCCCACAGTCGGCGTCAACCAAGTGATCACGCTCCTGTTTGCAAGTGAACCCAAAACGCTTGACGAACTTATCCGCGAGCTAGACACATTTCGGCATGACATCGAGCGTTCCCCAGGATTCTGGGATGCCGCCTATACCGGGTTCACCGCGATTCAGCACAGCCAGCATGGGACGGTGCTCTTCGACGGCGAGCGACAGGTTCCGCTGTTTGATTCCTCTGCGCTCGCGCGCGCTCTCGAGCATGTTGAGCAGTCACGATATCGTCTATGCGTGTTCTTCTTCGCACCATCCGGCATCCCGAGCGGTGCCGATATACATAGGCTTGAGCTGCGTGAGAAGCTCGTCGGCGACTTCATTGAGGTCTTTCCACCGTTCGTCGAACGCTTGCTTCCGACCGTGCTGCTCGATAGCTTTGCACCACCCGAGCGATCAGAAGGAGCTACGCCGTGATGCAGACCAAGGAATCACCGCCGGCGAGCGGCAGTCGGGCGCAAGTCACCGCGCAAGATGGTCCCAGTCGTCCGTCCGCCGCGACTGTGCGCAAGGCACTCATTCAGGCCCTCGCCGCGCATGAGTCCACAACCGCCAAGGTGCTCGAGGACGAGGTGGGCAAACTGCTTCCTACCGCCGAGAGACCTTCGGTCAGGCAGCAGCTACAAGTGCTGTGCGAGGGGAAATACGTTATCGAAGCGCCAGACCATCGCCGGATGATGCTGACCGACAGCGGGCGCCGGTGGTGGACAGGTATTGAGGCTCTCACACCGCCTACCGCATAGCAGCCCAACTCGTCCGAGGCGACCTCCACGCGGGTCCGTCCTGTCCTTGTAAGTCAGGAGAGTCCGGCTCGTGGAGTAGTTGGTGCGTGGCGGCAATGATCGCCGCAGACGTTGGCAGCATGGATGCCAGCGTTCAAACAGGACCAGGGCATGGAGGATGAGACGCATCAAGCGACCTTCTGGTCTGAAGATTCGCTAGCCATTGTCGCGGTCTCTGACTCCCTGACCCGTCCTAGGTTCGGCCTCGACAGCGGCACTCAGCTCTGCCATCGTCACGCCGAGCGCCTTCGCGATCTGACGCACCGTTGCCCAGGCTGGGCTGGACTGCGCCAGCTCGATCCGGCCGAGCGAGCCGGCCGTGATTCCGGCCTGGTAGGCGAGGGCTTCCTGGCTTAGTCCTCGTTCCTCTCGCAGACGCCGCAGTAGGGCAGCGAGGATTGGGTCCGGGGCGGGTGGCCGTGGCATCCACAAACCCTCGCATACCATCCCCGCCTAGATCCAGAGGGTATACAGCCCATGCTTGACATGGCGTGGTATAGCACGGTACGCTGAGCGCACATAAAGTGCCCCCGCACCGTTTGAGCGGCCGGGGGCGTGGCACCGAGAGCTACAGACTCCCGGCACATAGACACCCTATCGGCATGGACAGGGCGTCTTGCTTGCCAGAGCCGTCCTCCCGGAGCCTCCAAACAAGGAGGAACCGACATGAAAAAGATCATCGCCACCATCCGTGTGCGAGCGCTGCGGATGGCCATCCTGATACTCGCCCGCGCTCTGACGGCCTGCTCTCGCGGACTGTTGACGCCAAGCGCGACCGATGCGATTCTGACGCTCGACGGCGACGCCGGCTTCGGCGAGTACGAGAACATCGTCGTCGAGCGTCTGCTCGTACTACAGGTCCTCGACCGCGACGAGCCGCGTTCGCGCAGGGAACTCCAGGCCGCGCTCTCAACCGTTGAGCCTTTGGCGATCGAGGAAGCGCTGCGGGCGCTGGAGGAGAAGAAAATCATCATCAGGCTCGGTGGACACGTCTATGCCACGCAATGCCTGCTGCGCGTCGACGAGCTTGGGCTGATCTCGGTATGAGCACCCTCGCGTCCAGTGCGGACCTGGGCCACGCAATCCGTCGCCTGCGGCAAGCCCACCGTGCCACCATCGACGACCTCGCCGCCGCCGCCGGGATGCACCCCACATACCTCTCGAGCATCGAGCGTGGGCATCGCAACCCCACCTGGAGCAAGCTCTGCGGGCTCGCCGACGCCCTCGACATGCCCATCTCCACGCTCGCTGGGGAGGCCGAACACGAGGCCGCGGTCGCGCGGATCGCACGGGCCGCACGAACACGCCTGAGCCGACCCACACCCGAGATCCGCTGACCCGTTTTCGGAGGCTTCGGTGCTTAACCAAGCATGCGGCCCTCACGACGATGCGACTCCTTGCGACGCACTCGGCGGCCTCGTGACCTGCACGAGTACGAGCACAGAAATCTCTTGGCCGGTTTCGGGGTTTCGCGGTCAGTGATCGTGCGGACCCCAAATCTGTTGGCACTTTCGCGGTCCAGCTCGGATTCTCTAGATATGACCCTCCATCCGAAATCACCCGACACGAGCACCTCCTGCGCCCTGCGGGTCTTTGCCGTTCGGTCGTTCCCGATCGGCAAAGACCCGTACCGCTCGCTCTCCCATGGGCCGCGCAGCAACACCCGCCGCACGTTCGTCGCCGCGGCCGCCGGGATCGTCTGGGCACCCCACCACCTGCTGAGCGAGTCCCACTTCGCAGACCTCGACGGACACACCGGCCTCACGCTCCCACACATCCTCAACACCGCACGCGCACCGTACGAACGAACGCTCGCCCTCCAGCGAGAACGGCGAGAAGCCGACGAAGAGCGGCTGCGCGTCCTGCGCGACGACCCCTCCGCGATGCGCGAGCACTTGCGCCGCGGCCAGCATCGCTTCGGCTCCTACCTTCAGGCGCTTGGACAGTCTGGCTTGCAGGCGATTCAGCTCCTGTTGGTCTCGAACGCAACGCCGGGGCCGCAAGAGCGCGCGGTTTTGCGCACCATCGCGCGCGATCTTGGCGAGGCGCTGCTGGAGCACCAGCCACATGCCGGCGATCCGCCCGGGCCTTCCGTGGTCCGCGAGGTCGCGCTGCTCGTCGAGGACTACCGCGCGAGCCAAGCCGAGCAGGTCAGAGCGCTCATCGCCAGCCACGGCGATGGACCATCCCTGCGCCGAGCCGTGACCTTGCTGCGCGAGGGCGAGCTGCTCGATCCATCCACCTTCGACGACCTCGAGCGGGACGCCGAACACGACATCGACGGTCGCCGCGAACAGCACGAACGGCGGACGGTCTATCTGGAGTGGCGCGAGCAGGCCGCGCGGCAGCTCGCGCGCAAGGCCGGCCCGCTCGGACGACTCACCCACCCGCCAGCAGACTTCTACCCACAGCTCGACCGTGAACACCTGAAGGTCTGCGGACGCTGCGCGGAGACGATCTACCCGCGAGCAGGCCGAGACGGTGGCTACGGCTCTCCGCCCCCGCCGTCATGTCACTACTGCCGCGAAGCGCACGCCGTCAAGCCATACGACCCGACCCCTACCGCCAGCGAAGAAAGCGAGGCGTACCAGTGAGCACCCCCGAGGAGCATCCAAACGCCGACCCACGCGCCTGCCCGACGCCGGGTAGACGCCGAGCTGCATCCGCGCGCGCGAGCGCACGATCACTTCCGGCACGATCGAGGGATGCCTGCCCCGCGCGCCAGCGGCTACTCGACCCCGAGCACGAGGCGTTCGTCGACTGGTTCGTCGCGTACTGGCGTCGCCGCGGCGCGCAACTGTTCGCAAGCCACACCACCGAGACGGAGGTATAGGGATGTCAGAACCGGAGCAGACCCGACGCGCCGCGGCGTACATCCGCGAGTCCACCGAGGAGCAGGGGCGCGGCTACTCGCCCGACGGGCAACGCCAGGCCGTCGCGCGCTACGCCGCCGAGCACGGCATGACGCTGATCGAAGAGTACCTCGACTTCGAGACCGGCCGTCACGCGGACAAGCGCCCCGGCTTCCAGCGCCTGATCGAGGACGCGATGGAGCACCGCTTCGACGTCGTGCTCGTCTTTCACACCTCGCGCTTCGCGCGCAACACGGTCGAGGCCAAGCGCTACAAGAAGCTCCTGCGCTCACAGCTCGGGATCGACGTCATCTCCGTAACCCAGCCCCTCGGCACCGACGCCAACGACCCCGCCTCATTCCTCTCGGAGTCCGTGCACGAGATCTTCGGCGAGTACTACTCCGTCTCCCTGTCCTTCTGGACCAAGATGGGACTGCGCGAGAAGGCCCGCCAAGGACTGCTCACCGGAATGCTGCCCTGGGGCTACCGCAAGAGCGAGGACCCCATCGCCCAGCCCGACCCCGAGAAGGCGCCCTACGTCCGCCAACTCTTCGAGATGTACGCCACCGGCCAACACACCGACCGCACCCTGACCGCCTGGCTGAACGTCAACGAGCAACGCACCGCCCGCGATCGTGCGTTCGGCGTCGACACCGTCCGCGAGATGCTCTGCAACGCGACCTACGCCGGCTACGTCTCCGGCCACCGCGACACCACCAAGGCGATCAAGGGCCTGCACGAGCCGTTCGTCGAAGAGGCCCTCTTCGACCGCGTGCAACAGCTCCGCCGCCAGCGCGCCCGCACCCTCAAACCCGGCAGACCATCGCCCAACTACCTCCTGCGCGGACTCGCGCGCTGCCGCCGCTGCGACGGGCGCATGCAGGGCACCACCGGCGGCCGGCAGAACACGCCCCGCTACTACTGCGCCACCCGCCGCGCCGACAACTCCTGCGACCAGCCGATCATCCCCGCCGAGCAAGTCGAGCACCAGCTCGCACGCTTCCTCACCGGCTTCGCACCCAACCCCGACATCCGCGAGCAAATCCTGCACCGCCTCTCGGCCAACACGCCCGAGACAAACGACACCGTCGAGCGCCGCGAATCCCTGGAGGAGCGCCTCGACCGCACGCGCGACCTCTACGAGCTCGGCGACCTCACACGCCCCGAGTACATCGCCCGCCGCGACGCGATCAACACCGAGCTGGCCTCCCTCACACCCGAGCCGCTCCCCGGCCTCGACCAGGCGAGCAAGGTGCTCGAAGACTTCACGATCTTCTGGGCCAGCGAGACCGACCCCAACGCCAAGCGCCAGTTCCTCAGCCACGTCTTCGGCGGCGTCTGGCTCGACCACGACCGCATCGTCGCCGTCCAACCCAAGCCCTCGTTCCTGCCCTTCTTCGCGGACCAGCGCCCATCAACAGCGGACGAGGCGGGGGTAAATGACGGGAACGACGGGACTCGAACCCGCGACCTCCGACGTGACAGGCCGGCGCTCTAACCAACTGAGCTACGTCCCCGCGCTTGCGTGTTGGCAGCCACCAAGACTGCTCCCACGCTCACCCAGTATGACAAGGCTCCCCTCTCGTCCGTCTTGCCCTCACTCCGCTCCGCCCTCGCTCCGCGTCCGGGGGCGTCCTATGCCTCTCGGAAACCGCCTCGAGTGCCGCTCTGTGCGGCCCGGTTGCCCCCGCCGTCATACCTCCAAACGACTGGACTGGCCAGCCAGCCAGTTTTCTACTACGCTTCGCCCCATGGCGCTGATTGGCCCCCCTCCGCTGCTGGACTCCAACCCCCTCGCGGCGATGTTCGGTGACCTGCGCGACGAGCGCTCCGCCACCGTTCCCTTTCCGCCCGGCGAAACCCGCTTCTCGCTTCCCCGCACGCGACGCTTCGCCGACGATCCGCTGCCGCTGCTGCTCGAGTCCTACGAGCGCTTCGGGCCCGTCTTCACGCTGCGTCTCTTCCACGGCAACGTCGTCTTCATGCTCGGCCCCGCCGCCAACCACTACATCACCGTCTCCCACGCCTCCAACTTCATCTGGCGCGACTCCCACTTCCGCGACCTGATCGGCCTGATGGGCGACGGGCTGCTCACGATCGACGGCGACTTCCACCGCCGCTCGCGCATGATCATGCTCCCCGCCTTCCACCGCGAGCGCATCCTCGCGTCGGTCGACACGATGATCGAAGAGACCACCCTTGCGCTCGAGCAGCTGGTGCCCGGCCAGACCGTCGACCTCTACGCGTGGACCCGCCGCCTGGCGATGCGCATCGCTCTCCGCGGGCTGTTCGGCCTCGACCCCGACGGTGGCCCCGCTCGCTCGATCGACGCAGCCGGGCTGTTCGAGCATGCCCTCGCCTTCTTCTCAGCCGAGTACGCCCTTCGCATCCTCCGTGGGCCCTTCACCCCATGGGCGCGCATGCAGCAGGCCGCCCGCCAGCTCGACACGCTGATCTACGCGGAGATCTCCTCCCGCCGCGCCTCTGGCGCCCGCGGGCAGGACATCCTCAGCCTGCTGCTCGACGCCGCCGACGAGGACGGCCACTCGCTCAGCGATCTGCAGGTCCGCGACGAGGTCATGACCCTCCTGTTCGCCGGCCACGACACCACCACCTCGACCGTCTCCTTCATGTTCTACGAGCTCGCCCACCATCCCGCGATCGTCGAGCGCCTGCGCGCCGAGCAGGACGCACTGCTCGTCGACGGCGTGCCGAGCGCCTCCCAGCTCGCGACCGGCGGGCTTCCGGAGCTCGAGATGGTCTTCGAAGAGACCCTCCGCAAGTACCCGCCCGCCTGGATCGGACCGCGCCGCTCGGTCGAGCCGTTCGAGTTCGAAGGACACTCCGTTCCCGGCCGCACCTTCGTCAACTACTGCTCCTGGGCCTCCCATCACCTGCCCGACGTTTTTGCAGAGCCCGACGAGTTCCGTCCCGAGCGCTTCACCCCCGAGTCGCGCGCAGCAATGCCCAAGGGCGCCTACGTCCCCTTCGGCGGCGGCTCGCGTACCTGCATCGGGATGCGCTTCGGCCAGCTCGAGGTTCGCACGATCGCCACGCTCCTCCTCTCCCACTTCGACCTCTCCCTGCCCGACGACTTCGCTCTCACGATCCGCCAGATGCCCACGATCAGCCCGAAGCAGGGGCTGCCGATGATCGTCGCCTCGCCGACCCGCACAGTTTCGCCGCGACATCGCTCAGATCTCTCGCCGGTTGTCTGAAAGCGCCGGCTCGCCGCCACCCAGCTTCGGACGGACCCGTGCTCCGACACCCCTGCTACCGCAGACTCGCCACCATTCCCACGCGATAGACAGACGCTTCGCCCGGTTCTGCGCTCGCGCTCACCGATTCGACGTAAACGTGCGGCTCGTCGAACAGCGTCAGCTGCAGCGCTTCGATCAGGAACCCGCGCGGGCGCACCGTCAGCTTGCCTTCGCTCGCGCTCGCCACCGCATTCACCGTCGCGCCGATGCCGAACAGCGCGCCGCTCACGCTCAATTCGACTTCCCCGCCTTCGCTCTTCACCAGGTGCGCGTCGAACCCCTGGGGCAATGCCTGCCGCACGTCCGCGTCGGTCATCCGCGCCCGCACTTTCAGCGCGCTGCCACGCTTGCTCAAGCTCATGTCGCCGAACGCCAGCTGACCGACCTGCGCGCTCTTCGCCGTCAGCTTCAGATCGCCGAGCCCCCTCGCTTCCCACAGCAGCGCCGCCGCCTGTTCCTGGCTCCCCTGCAGACTTCCCGCCCGCACCGTCACCGAGTCCGCGTCTCCCCACAGCAGCTTAACCGCCGGCCACGCCTTCACGCTCACGCTTTCGACCTTCCCATACCGGCCCACGCGCGATCTGATCCTGCCCGCGACGATCCCCGGCAGGAACACCTGGGCCAGAATCAGCGCCAGCACGACCACGCCCACGAGCGACAACGCGACCCCGATCGTCCTCCCTCTCCCGCGCCCGCGCCGCATCTCCGCAAGCATTGCAGAGATGCGGCGCGCGGCGTGCGGCTGACCTAGCCCAGGCCGTTGGCCTGCAGGAACTTCTGCGCGACGCTCGCCGCCGACTGCTTATCGAGGCTCACCGCCGCGTTCATCTGCTGAATCGCCGGGATCGTCAACAGCGCGCTCACCCTGTTCAGCGTCTGCGCGAACGCCGGGCCCTCGGCCGCGAGCACGCTCTGCTTCACGACCGGCGCCACGTTCTGAAACCCGAACACGTGCTTTGGATCCGCGAGCACCTTGAACTTGCCGCCCAGCAGCTGCCCGTCGGTCGTGAACACGTCCTGCACGTCCACCTGCCCGCTTTCCAGCGCCTTATACGACAGTTCGATCGCGATCGGCGTGAACGTCGGGTTCACCCCATATTCCTGCTTCAGACCGAGCAGGCCCTCGAAGCGCGTGGCGAATTCCGGCGCCGCGCCGAGCTTGACGCTGTTGCCGAGCCCCTTCAGATCGGCAACGCTCGCCAGGTGATGCTTGCTCGCATAGCTCGGCAGCGTCGCCAGCGCGTCCGAGTCGTAGAACGGCGTGTAGCTCAACAGCGTCAGCCCGTGCTGCTCCGCGAACGCCTTTGCGGCCGTGTACGCGTCCGCCGCGCTCGTAGGCGCCTTGGTCTGGTTGGCGACCGCTGACAGCAGCGTGCCCGTGTACTCCGGATACAGGTCGATCTGACCTGATGTCAGCGCCTTGTAGATGATCTCCGAGGAGCCCACGTTGTCCTTCAGCGTGACCGTGTACCCCTTCGCCGCCAACGCCTGGCTGTAGAGCGCCCCAAGGATGTTCTCCTCGGCGAAGTTCTTGTCGCCGATCGTCACCGCCGGCCTGCCAACGCCCGGTCCACTCGTCGCGGCCGGAGTGGCGCTCGCGGCCGTGGTCGCCGCCGGCGCGCTCGCCGCAGCGCTCGACGAGCTGGATGAGCTCGACGATTTACTGCTCCCGCACGCCGTCAACACAACGGCCAGCACCGTCAACATCGCTATCGGAACGACCTTTAGCCAGACCTTGCCTTGCATACGCTGCCTCCTATTTATATGTTTTTCTACCGGAATTATACGGAATCCCCTTTGAGTGATCTCTACGCCGGGCTCAAGAGGTGCCCTCGACCACGGCGTCGCCCAGCGCCAGCGGTCGCTCGCGCAGCGTCTGCTGCGCCAGCCTCAGCCCGCGCGGAGTCACGAGCCGCTGCACGCCCGCAAGCACGCCGTCGACCGCCAACGCAAGCGCGGCCACGCAGATCGCCGCTCCCAGCACGCCCGAGAAGTGGTAGCTGGTTTCGTTCGCGATCACGTCACCCAGGCTCCCGCTGAACCCGACCAGCGCGGCGAGCGTCGTCGTGCTCACCACGAACACCGACGCCGTGCGGATCCCCGCGAACAGCAGCCCCACCGCCAGCGGCAGCTCCACCCGCCGCAACACCTCCCAGCCGCTCATCCCCATCCCGCGCGCCGCATCGACCAAATCCCGATCGACGCCGTCCACCGCCAGGTACGCGTTCGTGACCATCGGCGGCACCGCGAGCACGACCAACGCCAGCTCCACGACGACCAGGCCCAGCCCGAGAAACGCGTCGCCGACCGCCAGCACCACGAGGCTCGGCAGCGCCCGACCAAGGTTGCCCACGTTGATCGCCAGAAACGATCCCCGGTGGACATGCCCGAGCCACACGCCCGTCGGGATCGAGATCACAAGCGCGATCGCCACGCCGATCGCCCCCACCCACAGGGTCTCCAGCGCGAGCCCACTCAGACTCGGCAGCTGCGGCGCGCCCGCCACCGCGCCGTTGTGCGCGATGAACTCGAACGCATCCGCGAATTCGCTCACGCGCGCGCCGCCCTGACCCACGGCGTCAACAGCCGCTGCACGCCCACCAGCAGCCCGTCCGCCACCAGCGCCAGCACGACCGCAAGACCGCCCGCCGCGATCAGCTCCGTCTTGAACGGGCCCTCCCCGAGCGCGTTATGCACCGGCAGGCCGAGACCGCCGGCGCTCACCAGATAGGCGATCGTCGCCAGCGAGATCACCGTCACCGTCGCGATCCTCAGCCCCGCGACGATCGCTCCCAACGCCAGCGGCAGCTCCACCTTTCGCAGTACCTGCCCGCGCGTCATGCCCATGCCCTCGGCCGCCTCGCGGACCTCTTCCGGCACTTCACGCAACCCCGTGACGATGTTCCTGAACAGGATCAGCAGCGTGTAGGACACCAGCGCGATCTCCGCCGTCGTCGTGTTCAGCCCCACAGGCGCGACCAGCAGCTCGAACAGCGCAAGCGAGGGGATCGTGTACAGGATCCCCGTCACCACCAGCGTCGGGCGCTCCAGCCGGCGCAGCCGGTGTGCCGCGAGCGCCAGCGCGAGCGAGATCGCAAAACCGATCGCGACCGCCACGAGCGTCAGGTAGATGTGCTGGCGCAGCGCCGGCCACAACACCGGGCCCCAGTTGTGCTTTACCCAGTCGAGGCAGAAGAGATGGTTCTCCACGACGCACTTCGAGCTCTGCGCCGCGTAGTTCGGGATCAGCGGGCCGGTCGCCGCCACGAGCGCGCTCATCTTCCCCCTCGCTCGTCCAGCAGCTCGCTCACGGTCTCGAGCGTCAGCAGGCCTGCCACCTCGCGATTCCCATCAAGATCCAGCACCGTCAGCGGCCGTCCGCCGTTGCTCAGCAGCAACGACAGCGCATCGCGCACCGACGTGCTCAGCGGGACCGTATCGCCGTTCGGCTGGGCACCGTTCGGCTGCGCCAGCTCGATCTCCGCGAGCGTGCTCAGGCCCAGCCGCTTGAGCGCGCGATCGGCGCCGACGAACCGCGCGACGAAGTCGTCGGCCGGGTTCGTCAGGATCTCGCGCGGGGTGTCGTACTGGGCGAGCACGCCCCCCTCGCGCAGGATCGCGATCCGGTCGCCCATCTTGATCGCCTCGTCGATGTCGTGCGTGACGAACACGATCGTCTTCTTCACCCGCGCCTGCAGCCGCAGGAACTCGTCCTGCAGCCGCGCGCGATTGATCGGATCGATCGCACCGAACGGCTCGTCCATCAGCATCAGCGGCGGGTCCGCCGCCAGCGCCCGCGCCACACCCACGCGCTGGCGCTGGCCGCCCGAGAGCTGCACCGGGTAGCGATCGCGCATCTCCTGCGGGTCGAGGCCGATCAGCTCGAGCAGCTCGTGCACGCGCGTGGCCGTCCGCTGCCTGTCCCAACCCAGCAGGCGCGGCACCGTGGCGATGTTCTGCGCGACGGTCTCGTGCGGGAACAGACCGATCTGCTGGATCACATATCCGATCTCCCTCCGCAGCTCGCGCGGGTCACGCTCGAGCACGCTCTCGCCGCCAAGCAGGATGTCGCCGCCCGAGATCGCGATCATCCGGTTGATCAGCCGCATCGCGGTCGTCTTGCCTGAGCCCGACGGCCCCACCAGCACGCACACCTCTCCCGCCGGCACCGTGATCGACAGCTCCTTGATCGCGGGCTCGCGCTGCCCGGCGTAACGCTTGCTCACGCTGCGCAACTCGAGCTCGGCCGCCTGCGCGAACGGGGACGGCCCCTCTGTCTGGGCGGTGTCTGCGGTATTCAAAAGACGAATCCCCGGCCGGGAGCGCCAATGTTAGCGCTGGCACACGCGTGTACTGGGGCACGCGGCTGGAAGTTCGGTGGGGAATCGGGCGCGTGTACTAGCCTGTTGAGCCCCAATCGGGGGCGCGTAGCTCAGTTGGCCAGAGCACCTCGTTTACACCGAGGGGGTCGCCCGTTCGAGTCGGGCCGCGCCCATATGACCACTGACGACGCACCCATCCGCATCGCCGTGATCGGCTCCGGGCCGGCCGGCTTCTATGCCGCCGGACACCTTCTGAAGGACGGAGCAGGCACCCATTCCATCGACGTCGACATGATCGAGCGCCTGCCGACGCCGTGGGGCCTCGTGCGCTCCGGCGTCGCGCCCGACCATCCCAAGATCAAGTCCGTCACGCGCGTCTACGAGAAGACCGCCGCGCACCCCCGCTTCCGCTTCTTCGGAAACATCTCCTTCGGCGAGCACGTCTCACGCGCGGAGCTCCTCTCCCACTACCACGCTGTCGTCTACGCGACCGGCACACCCATCGACCGGCCGCTCTCGATCCCGGGTGAAGATCTCCCCGGCTCACACGCGGCGACCGAGTTCGTCGGCTGGTACAACGGCCACCCCGACCACACCGACCTCGAGGTCGACCTCCGCTCCGCCGAGCGGGCCGTCGTGATCGGCAACGGCAACGTCGCGATCGACGTCGCCCGCATGCTCGTGCTCGCGCCGTCCGAGCTCGCGCCCACCGACACCGCCGACCATGCGCTCGAGGTGCTGGCCGAAAGCCGCGTGCGGGAGGTCGTGATCCTCGGCCGCCGCGGTCCCGCCCAGGCGGCCTTCACCAATCCCGAGCTGCTCGAGCTGGGCGAGCTCACCGACGCCGACATCATCGTCGACCCCACCGAGCTCGACCGCGCGCTCGCCGTCCACGATCCCGGCGCCGAGGAAAACATCACCTCGCGGCGAAACATCGAGATCCTGCGCTCCTATGCCGAGCGCCCTCCTTCAGGGCGACCCAAGCGCATCGTCCTGCGCTTCCTGCTCTCGCCCGCCGCCCTTCTGCCCGACGAGCACGGCCGCCTCGGCTCCGTCGAGCTCGTGCGCAACGAGCTCCTCGCCACGCCCGACGGCTCGCTGCGCGCGCAGCCGACCGACGAGCGAGAGACGATCGCCGCCGGCCTCGCCTTCCGCGCGATCGGCTACCGCGGCATCCCCCTTCCCGACGTGCCCTTCGACGAGCGCGCCGGCACGATCCCCAACGACGGCGGCCGCGTGCTCGACGCGCCCGGCGGCGCGCCGCTGCCCGGCGAGTACGTCGTCGGCTGGATCAAGCGCGGCCCCTCCGGCGTGATCGGCACGAACAAGAAGGACGCCCAGCAGACCGTCGATGCGATCCTCGCCGATCTCTCCGGCAACGGGGGCAGTGAGCGCGTCCTTCGCGCGTTCGGCTCGAACACCGCCGGCGATCCGGCCAAGATCGAGGCGCTGCTGCGCGATCGCCAGCCCGCCATCGTCACCTACGAGGGCTGGTCCTCGATCGACCGCCACGAGCGTGCGCTCGGCGAGCCGGCCGGCCGGCCGCGCGTCAAGCTCACCACGATCGAGCAGTTGCTCGAGGCCGCCGCCGCCTCCGACGGCTGACCTGTTTGCCCGACCCGCGGAACCATCTGGCAGACTGTCGCCCGCGAGCCCCGTTAGCTCATCTGGTAGAGCGCCGGACTTTTAATCCGGTGGGGCGGGTTCGAGTCCCGCACGGGGCACTGCGCAGGCCCACTTGACAAACCCTGAATGTACTGCCATCGTGTGTACATGGCCACAGTCAAGGAAAGCCGCCTCCAGATCAGGGTGCAGCCCTCCGACAAGCATCTGCTCGAGCGTGCCGCGGCCGCCACGCACTTGAACGTCTCGGCGTTCGTGCTGCAGGCCGCCGCCGCGCGGGCCGAGGAGGTTCTCGCCGCACGCCAGAGCATCCGCCTGAGCCCACCGGCGGCAGCGGCATTCAGCGAGGCGCTGGAGCGCCCAGCCCAGGTCAACGAGCGACTCTCCAAAGCCCTGCGCCGGTCTCGCGCGTTCAGCTGGCTTGACTGAGCTCACTCGCCCCGCACCGCTCGACACCAAGCGGCACGATCGCTCCAGCTTTGACTGCGGCGACCCGACGCTCGACGAGTGGCTACGCCGCTACGCGGGACAGAACCGCCGCCATGACACCGCTGCCACCTGGGTGATTCTTGACGCGCACGACGCTGTCGTCGCCTACGCGAGCATCGCGATGACCGGCATTGACCGCTCCGCCGCACCACCAACCGTCGCTCGGCGTTCGCCAGATCCCGTGCCGGCCCTCCTGCTCGGCCGGCTCGCGGTAGACCGCCGCCACAGCGGACTCGGTATCGGCACGGCGCTCGCAGCCCACGTGCTTGCGACCGCAGTCGAGCTCAACGCCAAGGCAGCCTGCCGCGCAGTCGTCGTCACCGCGCTGAACGCCGACACCCGGCGCTGGTGGGAGCGCCTGGGCTTCCACGCTCTCGACCCCACTGACGAGACATGCCTCGATCTCTACCTGCTCACCAGCGAAATCGAGGCTACCCTCGCGGATGAACCAGCCTGAGGATCTCAATACCCACGTCGCAACCAGGGCGCCGTGACCGATCGGCAACGTGAGACCGTGAGGGTGGCGATTCGCGCCGTTGTGCGCGGCAAGGTGCAGGGGATCGGGTTTCGCGACGCGACCGTCACACGAGCGCGCGAGCTCGGGCTGACGGGCTGGGTGCGCAACGGCGAGGACGCCACCGTGCAGGTTCACATGGAGGGTCCCGCGCGTGCGGTCGACGAGCTCGCAGCGTTCCTGCGCACTGGCCCGTCGACAGCGCGGGTAACCGAGGTCGAGATCGACCGGGTCAAGGTCGAGGGTCACGAGCAGTTTGCGATCCGCGGGGTCAGCGCCGGCGTGTTCGTCGTCCAAGAGCACGCCGCCACGGCGCATCACTTCGACTTTCGTCTCGAGGTCGACGGGATTATGCGCTCGTGGGCGATCCCCAAGGGACCGTCGCTCGACCCCGCCGTCAAGCGCCTCGCGGTCGAGGTCGCCGACCACGCGATGTCGCACAACACGTTCGAGGGCGCGCTCGGAGGGGGCGGCGTGATCGTCTGGGATCGCGGCACCTACGAGCAGGGAGGACGCGTCGCCTGGCCGCAGGCGCTCATCCGTGGCCACGCCGTGTTCGTGCTCCACGGAGAGAAGCTGCGCGGCGGCTTTGCCCTGCAGCGCACCCGCCCTGGCGCAAAGCCGCAGTGGCTTCTGATCAAGCGCCGCGACGAGCATGCCCGGCCAGGCTCCGACATCGTCGCCGAGCAACCCCGCTCGGTCCTCGGCGGCCGCACGCTCGCCGAGCTGCTCGGATGATCACTCGCGCACGCTGTGACTCCGCGCGTGCACAGACCGCGCGTACTCAGGGTGCTCGGTTAGGCTGATCGCCGTGGAGCACCATCGCATCGTGATCGTCGGCACCGGCTTCTCAGGGCTGGGCGCCGCCATTCGCCTGAAGCAGCGCGGCGAGCACGACTTCGTGCTGCTCGAGCGCGCCGATCGCCTCGGCGGCACCTGGCGCGACAACAGCTATCCGGGCTGTGCCTGCGACGTGCCGTCGCACCTGTACTCGTTCTCGTTCGCCCTCAACCCCGACTGGACGCAGCTGTGCTCGCCACAGGCGGAGATCCAGGCATACCTGGAACGGGTCGCCGACGAGTACGGCATCCCGCCGCACATTCGCTTCGGCCACGAGCTGCTCGAAGCGGCCTGGAACGACGAGCGGCGCCTGTGGGAGATCCACACCTCCTCCGGCGATCTGACGGCCGAGATCCTGATCAGCGGCATGGGCGGTCTCAGCGAGCCCGCGCTACCGAAGCTCGAGGGCCTCGACTCCTTCCAGGGGACCACCTTCCACTCCGCACAGTGGGACCACGCCCACTCGCTCGCCGGCGAGCGAGTGGCGGTGATCGGCACCGGCGCATCCGCCGTCCAGTTCATCCCCGAGATCCAGCCCGAAGTGGGTGAGCTGCAGGTCTACCAGCGCACCGCGCCGTGGATCGTGCCGCGCAGCAACGGCGAGATCGACGCGCGCGTGCGCCGGCTGTTCCGGCGCTTCCCGCCGGCGATGAAGCTGGCGCGCGGACTGCTGTATTGGAGCGCCGAGCTGCTCGTGCTCGGGCTGGCGAAGGAACCGCGCCTGATGCGGATCCTCGAGCGCGTCGCCGAAAAGAATCTCGTACGCCAGGTGCCCGACGCGGCGCTGCGCGCGAAGCTGAAGCCGAGCTACCGCCTCGGCTGCAAGCGCATCCTCTTCACCGATCGATACCTGCCGGCGCTCTCCCAGCCGAACGTCGAGGTCGTCGCCTCGCCGATCCGCGAAGTGCGCCCCCACTCGCTCGTCACCGACGACGGCGTCGAGCGCGCGGTCGACACGATCATCTTCGGCACCGGCTTCCACGTCACCGATCAACCGCTGATCGACCGCCTGCGCGGCCGCGACGGACGATTGCTGGCCGAGCACTGGCACGGGACGATGGCCGCTTTCAACGGCACCACCGTCACGGGCTTCCCAAACCTGTTCGTCCTGCTCGGCCCGTACACCGGGCTCGGTCACACCTCGATCGTGATCATGGTCGAGGCTCAGATCGAGTACGTCATGAAAGCGCTCGACGCGCTCGACTCACACCGCGCGGCCGCGCTCGACGTGCGTCCGCAAGCGCAGGCAACCTTCGTGGCCGAGATGAACCGCATGGCCCAGGGAACGGTCTGGACGGCGGGGGGTTGCAAGAGCTGGTACCTCGACGCCCACGGCAACGCCTCGACGATCTGGCCCGACTTCACGTTCCGTTTCCGCTCGCGCACCAAGCGCTTCGACACCGATGACTACGACCTCATCCCCCGCACGGCGAGCAGCGGCGATTCGGATCCAGTCACAGTCACCGCAACTACATCGGCGTCGGTCGCGGCCGCGTCCACCCCGACCGCGGAGGACACCGTGCGCAACACAACCAAAGAGGAAGCTCTGACCGCATGAGTCGCAAGAGCGCCACACCTTTCGACGTCAACGGACGCACGGTGCTGATCACGGGCGCGGCGCGAGGGATCGGCGCCGAGACCGCGCGGCGGCTCCACGCCAAGGGCGCGAACGTCGCGCTCGTCGGCCTCGAGCCCGAGCGTCTGGAGGAGCTCGCCGCCCAGCTCGGCGACCGGGCTGTCGCCTTCGAGGTCGACGTCACCGACTACGAGGCGTTGTGTCGTGCTGTGCGCGCGACGGTCGAGCGCTTCGGGGCACTCGATGTCGCGATCGCCAACGCGGGCGTCCAGTTCAACGGCGCTCTGGCGACCACGCCGGTCGAGCAGATCGAGCGCACCCTGTCGGTCAACCTGCTCGGCGTGTGGCGCACCGACCGCGCCGTGATCGAGCACATCGTCGCCCGCCGCGGCTACCTGCTGAACATCTCCTCGCTGTCGGCGATCGCCCACGCGCCGATGCTCGGCGCCTATTCGACCGCCAAGGCCGGCGTCGAGGCGTTGAGCGATGCGCTGCGGCTGGAGACGCTTCCCTCGGGCGCGCGCGTCGGCTGCGCCTACTTCGGCTTCATCGACACCGACCTCGTCCGTGGCGGCTTCGCCGGGCCCTCAGGCCAGGCGGCGCAGAGCCAGATGCCCGGCTTCATCTCGCGGCCCGCCCCGCTCGCCAAGGCGATCGACGCGATCGAGGACGGAATCGAACGCCGCGCCGCGCGCATCTGGACGCCGCGCTGGATAGGCCCGATGCTGGCTTTGCGGGGGCTCGTGCAGCCGCTCATGGAGCGCGGCGTGGAGCGCGACCCCGCGCCGCTCGCCGAGAGCCTGCGCCTGGCCGACCCGAGCTCCGGGACCGGCGAAGTCGTCGACCAGGAACCGCTGCTCGGCGTCGCCGCACGAGCGCTCGACAGCTGACACAGAGCCAAATGGCTAAGCGCTGTGCGAGCCGCCGGGCGCCAGCTCGAACTCGCCGAAGCCGAAGTCCTGGTTGCACGTCATCGTCGTATTCGTGTCGTGGCAGGACAGGCTTTGCGGAAATACCACCTGCTGGTTGCGCGGCAGCGTCTGTCCCCGCCGCGCAAGCCTCAGCCCGATCGCTTTCGCCTTGCCCGTCGGCCGCAGCCGATAAGCGCGGCCGTTGGCGAGCAGCTCACAGGCGACGTTGTTTGGTTTCGGCGTCCACACGCAACGGATGTTGCCGCTGGGCGTGGAGAAGTGGCAAGGCGCCTTTGCGCTGTTCGGACCGCTGCACGCGTAATGGCTCTTGGCGGTATGCGCCTCCCGGCCTGCTTTTCCAACGGCCGCGTTCGAGGCCGATGTAAGCGCCACGAGAGTGGTCAGGCCGGCGGTGCAAGCCATCGCGCCGACGGCCAGCGCCACGACCCATCGCGAGATCCCGTGCGGGAGAAAGCGGTGGAGCATCCGCGGCATTCTGACACGTCGTGCCCCCGGCACCCGCTTCACCGCCCCACGACGCCCAGCTTGGTCCAGGAACGCCCCGCCGCACCGCTCTTTTGAAAGGCGTTTAAGCCTCGTCGGGGCTCTCGCCCCCGCCGGGATCCCCGTCGGCAAGGATCCTGTACAGGTCTTTCCTCGTCGCCGTCAGCACCTTGCGGGCCTCGCCCATCTGCGCCTCACTGCCGCTCCTCACCACCTGGGTGAAGGCGGACGCGACCTCGCGGATCAGCCTGCCCAGCTCGTGCGCCTGATCGGAGACGTCGTCGCTCATCTGCTCCCATGGCGCCGGCTTGCCCTCGCCGCGCTCCTTCACATGCTCGCGTCCCGCGTCGGTCAGCTGGAAGAGCTTGCGTCCGTCCTGCTCCTGCGCGCGGATCAGGCCCTCGTCCTCCAACTGTTGCAGCGCCGGGTATGTCGAGCCGGGACTCGGGCGCCAGACGCCGTCTGAGCGCTCCTCCACCTCCTGCATGATCTGGTAGCCGTTTCTCGGCTCCTCGTTCAGCAACAGCAGCGCGGCCGTGCGGATGTCGCCGCGGCGCGCCTTGCGCCCACGGCCCCGCGGACCGCCGGGACCAAAGCCCGGGCCGAAGCCCCCGAATGGGCCACCCCCAGGGAAAACAGACTCTCTGTGTCTATGTCTTACGCGATGCATTACTTACTCCTATCGTTGACTATCTCGATAGTAGCACGATATATCGCGTTATGTTCTCGATCAGTGTCGGAAGTGGCGAATCCCCGTCGCCACCATCGCGACGCCCGCCGCGTCGGCGGCGGCGACAACGTCCGCGTCGCGCACCGATCCACCCGGCTGGATGATCGACGTCACGCCCGCGGCGATCGCCAGCTCGGGGCCATCGGCGAAGGGGAAGAACGCATCGGAGGCGAGCGCCGACCCAGCGAGGAGATCGGGCCGGTTGGCCTGGGCCTTCTCGACCGCGATCCGCACCGAGTCGACCCTGCTCATCTGGCCCGCGCCGATCCCGATCGTCGCGCCGCCGACGGCGAGCACGATCGCGTTCGAGCGCACGCGCCGACAGACCTTCCAGGCGAACAGCAGGTCCTGCCACTGGGCCTCGCTCGGCTCCCGCTCGGTCATCGCCCGCATCTGCTCACGTCCCTCGGTGACCGCGTCCCGCGTCTGCACGAGCTGACCGCCGAGCACGGGCTTCGCTTCGACCTCGATGCTCGGCTCCGGCCAGTCGCCCAGCTCCAGCAGCCGCACGTTCTTTTTTCCCCTCAGCACCTCGAGCGCGTCCTCGTCGTAGCCCGGCGCGAGCAGCACCTCGATGAACTGCCCGTTCATGCTTTCGGCGCAGCCCCGATCGATGCGACGGTTGACCGCGATCACGCCGCCGTAGGCGCTTTCCGGGTCGCACGCGAAAGCACGCTCGTAGGCGTCCTTGACGCCCTCGCCGAGCGCGCAGCCGCAGGGGTTGTTGTGCTTGACGATCGCGCACGCCGGCTCCGCGAAGTCCTCGGTCAGCTCGCGTGCGGAGCCCAGGTCGAGCAGGTTGTTGAACGAAAGCTCCTTGCCGTGCAGCTGCTGCACGCCCTCCAGCAAGTGCGTCGGTGCGCCTGCGCGCGCATAGAAGGCGGCGCGCTGATGAGGGTTCTCGCCGTAGCGCAGGTCGCTGACCTTCTCGTAGGAGTCGTTCCACGTCGGCGGGAAGCCCTCGTACGTGCGCGCGGCGAACCAAGTCGCGATCGCCGCGTCATAGCGCGCCGTGCACGCAAACGCCTTGGCCGCGAGCCGTTTGCGGCGCTCCAGCGACAGACGCCCCTCCGACTCCCGCAGCTCGCTCAACACGTCACCGTAATCCTCCGGATCGACGATCACCGCGGCAAACACCTGGTTCTTCGCCGCCGCCCTGATCATCGTCGGGCCGCCGATGTCGATGTTCTCGATCGCCTCCTCCTCGCTCGCGTCGCCGTGCGCGATCGTCTGCTCGAAGGGATACAGATTCACGCACACGAGATCGACCTGCTCGATGCCCTGCTCCCGCGCGGCCTGTAGATGGCCTCCGTCGTCGCGCCTGGCCAGCAGCCCCGCGTACAGCCGTGGGTGCAGCGTCTTTACGCGGCCGTCCATCATCTCCGGGAAGCCCGTGAAATCCTCGATCGCTCGCACCGCGATCCCCGCCTGGGTGAGCGCGGCGGAGGTGCCGCCGGTGGAGACGATCTCCACGCCCAGCTCTGCCAGCCCGCGTGCGAAGTCGACGATCCCGGCCTTGTCCGAGACCGACAACAGCGCTCTTCTTACGCGCACCTCACCTGGTGTGGCTTGCTCGACGGTCATTGCCCGCAGCCTATCTTTCGGCCACGATGCGACGCGGGTTCTGCGCATCTACCTTCAACGCGCCGTGCGCGAACAACCGCACCGCCTCCGTCAACAGCGAGTGCTCGAGCGGGCGCAGCGCCGCCAGCACCTCCTCCGGCTCGCGCGCGTCGGGCAGCTCGACGGCTCGCTGCAGGATCACCGGCCCCGAGTCGACCCCGCCGTCGACGAAGTGCACGGTCACGCCGAACACCTTCACCCCGTAGCTCAGCGCCTGCTCGATCGCCTCGAGGCCGGGGAACGCGGGCAGCAGCGACGGGTGCACGTTGATGACCGCGCCGGGGAACCGTGCGAGGAAGGGGTCGCCGAGCAGCTCCATGTACCCCGCGAGCACGACCAGCCGGACGCCGCTTCCCTTCAGCCAGTCGGCGAGCGCCGCGTCACGCGCGGCGCGATCCGCGTACTCCGCGCGCGGGAACACCGCCGTCGGCACGCCGCTGCGCACGGCCCGCTGCAGCGCGGGCGCGTCGGCCACGCTCGAGGCGACCGCGACGACCTGCGCCTCGCGGCCGTGCACGGTGTCGAGCAGCGCCTGCAGATTGGTGCCGGTGCCGGACACGAGCACCGCGATCGGGATGGGCACGGCCCGCACGATAGCTGTGACGCACCTCACAGAGAGCGCCGCTCGAGCGCGGTTCAATAATCGGGAAGGTGGAGAGGACCCACCATCAACCGATAGGACCGAACATGTTTTCAGCGATATTCATCACCGCAGTCGTCGTCGGCTCGCTCGGCTACGCGCTGAGGTCGGGCCGCGACGGCGAGCTGATCGTTCGCCGGCCGTACAACAACCGCTACAACGACGCCTCCGGCGCGCGCGACTACACCCTCTGGGATTAGTCGCGCGAGGCGTGGTTAGGCGCGTATGAGCGGCCGTGAAGGGCGCGCGCGGGCGCGGCTACGCGCGCACGAGGGGGAGTGTGGGGCCCGTCGGCTCCTCCAGGGAATACTTGCCAGCGGCCCCTTCGCTTCCGCTGAGCGGGTATTCGCCGGTGAAGCACGCGTCGCAATGCGTGCCCCGCTCGGCGCGGACCGCCTCGTAGACGCCCGCGAGCGACAGGTAGTGCAGCGAGTCGCAGCCGAGCTCTGAGGCGACCTCCTCGGTGGTGCGGCCGTGGGCGATCATCTCCTCGCGCGTGGACATGTCGATGCCGTAGTGACACGGATGCTTGATCGGCGGGGCGGAGATGCGCATGTGCACCTCGGCGGCGCCGGAGTCGCGCAGCATCTGCACGATCTGCCGAGTGGTGTTGCCGCGCACGATCGAGTCGTCGACGACGACCAGCCGCTTGCCGGCGATCACGTCGGGCAACGGGTTGAACTTCAACCGCAGCCCGTGCTTGCGCAGCTCCTGTCCGGGCTGGATGAACGTGCGCGCGACGTAGCGGTTCTTGACGAAGCCGTCGTCCTGCGGCAGGCCCGCGGCGCGCGCCAGGCCGCGGGCGGCGGGGTTGCCGGAGTCGGGGACCGCGATCACGAGGTCGGCCTCGACCGGCGCCTCGCGCCAGAGGATCTCGCCCATGCGCCCGCGCGCGACCTGCAGCACCTGCTCGTTCATGCGCGAGTCGGGACGCGCGAAGTAGATGTACTCGAACACGCAGAACGCGCGCCTCGCGCCGGGCATGACCATGCGGCTCTGCAGGCCGCCCTCGCCGAGCGTCACCACCTCGCCGGGCTCGACGTCGCGCAGGTACTTGGCGCCGATGATGTCAAACGCGCACGACTCGCTCGCCACGCAGTAGCGGACCTCCTCGTCCGAGCCGGCGGCCGGCTCTAACGCGCCGATCGCGAGCGGGCGCAGGCCATGAGGGTCGCGAAAGGCGACGACGCGATCCTTCGTCATCGCCACGATCGAGAACGCCCCGCGCAGGCGGGGCAGCACCGCCGCGATCGCGTCCTCCAGGTGCTCAGCCGGGTGCGTGGCGATCAGCGCGGCGACGATCTCCGAGTCCGAGGTCGAGCTGAACGTGACACCGCGCGCGAGCAGCTCCTCCTGCAGCTCGACCGCGTTGATCAGGTTGCCGTTGTGCGCGAGCGCGACCTCGCGGCGGGAGCCGTTCATCCCCTGCGAGCGCTGCACCGGTTGGGAGTTCTCCCAAGCGTTCGATCCGGTCGTCGAGTAGCGCACGTGACCGATCGCCAGCTCGCCCGCGAGCGTGGAGAGATCGTTCTCCGAGAACACCTGGTTCACGAGACCGAGCTCGCGGCGCGTGATGATGTGACCGCCGCGGTCGGCCGCCGCGATCCCGGCCGACTCCTGCCCGCGGTGCTGCAACGCGTACAGGGCGAAGTACGACAGCCGCGAGACCTCGTGGCCGGGTGCGTATAGGCCAAACACACCGCACTCGTCGCGCGGTCCGTCGCGATCCGGCTGAGATGATTCGATCATCAAGGGAACAGCTCGCGTAGCGAGACGTGGGCGTCGGTCAACTCCTCAAGCGTAGCGGAGAGGGAATCGTCGCCAAGATCGATCCTCAGCGCATCTCCCCCGACCGTGCCGATCCGCCGCACCGCCGTGCGCTCGGCCAGCCCGCTCAGGACCTCCTCCGCTCCGCTCACGACGAACCCACCGGGACCCTCGCCGAACAGCAGATCCTCTCCCAGGCTCACCTCTGCACCCAGGTCTCCGCCCAGGCAGCACTCGGCCAGCGCGACCGCGAGCCCGCCCTCGGCGATGTCGTGCGCGCTCGCGAGCTTCCCCGCGCGGACCGCGTCACGGACGGCTGCCTGGGCGGTGGCGACCGCGGCGATGTCGATCGGCGCGAGCCCATCCGGCAGCGCCTCGCCGTGCAGCTTCGCAAGCTCGCTCGCCGCGAGCGACGGGACGAACGGACCGACGAGCGCGATCGCATGGCCCGCGCGCACGAAGCCCAACCGCCCGGCGCGGCGCGCGGCCGGCAGGCGACCGACCATGCCGATCACGGGCGTCGGATAGATCGGGCCGGAAGCGCCCTCGTTGTAGAGGGAGACGTTGCCGCCGACGATCGGCGCGCGCAGGGCCCGGCAGGCGTCGCCGAGGCCGCGCACCGACTCGGTCAGCTGCCAGGCGATGTGGCCCTTCTCGGGGTTGCCGAAGTTGAGGTTGTTCGTCGTGCCGAGCGGCTCGGCGCCGACGCAGGCCAGGTTCGACGCGCACTCGAGCACAGCCTCGACCGTGCCGGTGTAAGGGTCGGCGGCGACGCGGCGGCCGTTGCAGTCGATGCTCACCGCCAGCGCGCTGCCGTCCTTCAGTGCGAGCACGGCAGCGTCTGCCTGCTCGGGGCGGCGGACCGTGCGCGACTGCACGATCGCGTCGTAGCGCTCGAACAGCGGCCTGCGCGAGGCGATGTTCGGTGAGGACAGCAGCGCGAGCAGCGCCTCGCGCGGGGAGGCGTCCGCGGACAGTGTCGGCGCGGGCGGCGGGTAGAGCTGGGTGGTGGGCCTCTCCGGGGACAGGTCATACAGCGGGCAGTCGTCCACGAGCGCTCGCACCCCCATGTCGCCGACGAGGTCCACCCCGGCGAAGATCCGCATGCGGCCGGTGTCCGTGACCGAGCCGATCGCGGTGCCGTGGACCTCCCACTTGACGCACGTGTCGAGCACCGCCTGCACGTCGACCGGGGCGACGACACACAGCATCCGCTCCTGGGACTCCGACACCATGATCTCGAACGGGGCCATGCCCTCCTCGCGCAGCGGGATCGCCGCGACGTCGATGTCGATCCCGACCTCACCCTTCGACGCCATCTCCGCGGCCGAGGAAGTCAGCCCCGCGGCGCCGAGGTCCTGCAGCGAGACGAGCAGGTCGCGCTCCAGCAGCTCGAGCGAGCACTCCATCAGCTTCTTCTCCTCGAACGGGTCGCCCACCTGCACGGTCGGGCGCTTGTCGCCGTCGCCCTCGCCGAGCTCCGCCGAGGCGAGCACCGAGGCGCCGCCGATCCCGTCACGCCCGGTGGAGGCGCCGAACAGGATCACGATGTTGCCGACGCCCGCGGCGGCGCTGCGCATCAGCCGCTCGCGCGGGGCAAGCCCGAGCGCCATCGCGTTGACGAGACAGCTCTGCTCGTATGGCCCCTCGAAGTAGACCTCGCCGCCGACGGTCGGCACGCCGATCGAGTTGCCGTAGTGGGCGATCCCCGACACTGCTCCATCGAGCAGGTAGCGCACGCGCGCGTGCGCACGCGCGCGTGCGCTGTCCGTCGCGGAAGACATATCCCCAGCCGAGCCCTCCCCAGCCGAGCCGCCCGGCACGCCGAGCGGCTCGCCGAAGCGCAGCGAGTCGAGCACCGCGATCGGGCGCGCGCCGATCGCGAAGATGTCGCGCAAGATGCCCCCAACGCCGGTGGCGGCGCCCTGGAACGGCTCGACCGCTGAAGGATGGTTGTGCGACTCGACCTTGAACGCGCACACCTGCCCGTCGCCGATGTCGACCGCGCCCGCGTTCTCACCTGGCCCCATGACGACGTGCTTACCCTCGGTCGGCAGCGTGCGCAGCAGCTTCTTCGAGTGCTTGTACGCGCAGTGCTCGCTCCACAGCAGCGAGTACATCGCGAGCTCGACCTGGTTCGGCGGCCCGCCCTGCTTGTCGCACACAAGCTCGTACTCGGCGCGCGTCAGCCCCAGCGCGAGCGCGTCGTCGAGTGTGGGCGGCGCAGCGATGGGGGACGTCCCGTCAGGCACGTTGACGTTGGCCCGCCGCGGGTCGCTCGGATGGTGGCCGGACGGATCGGGCGGCTGCCGGGATGTCTGTTTCTCTTGCTGGAGCCCGTATAGCCATAGCTATACGGGCTACGCGGAATGCATTCATACGCGCGCGCCCTCGACGGTCAGCCGCATCGACTCGAAGATCTTCAACCCGTCGACCGAGCCGCCGGTCAGCTCGTCGACCGCGTGCTCGGGGTGGGGCATCAGTCCGAACACGTTGCCGCGCTCGTTGCACACACCCGCGATGTCGTGCACAGAGCCGTTGAAGCTCTCTCCGGGTGCATATCGCAGCACGATCTGACCGGCGCTGTCCATCGCCGCAAGCGTGTCCGCGTCCGCGTAATAGCGGCCCCACGAGTGCTTGGCGGGAATGCTCAGCTTTTCGTCCAGCGCACACGCGCGCGTGAACGAGCCGCCGCTGTTCAACACCTCGAGCTCGACCTGGCGAAAAGTGAAGCGGCGGTTTGCGTTCCCCAGCAAAGCCCCCGGCAGCAGCCGCGCCTCGCACAACACCTGAAACCCGTTGCAGATCCCCAGCACGAGCCCGCCGTTCACGGCGAAGTCGATCACCGACTCCATCGCCGGCGCGAACCGCGCGATCGCGCCCGCGCGCAGGTAGTCGCCGTAGGAGAAGCCGCCCGGCACGACGATCGCGTCTGAGCCCTTCAGGTCGCGCTCGCCGTGCCAGATCAGCTCGGCGTCGCCCACCCGTTTGGCGGCTTTCAGCGCGTCGACCTCGTCGCAGCTGCCGGGGAACTGAAGGACGCCGAACTTCACTGCGAGTCAACCGCTGCCGTCGAGCAGCTGAACCTCGTAATCCTCGACGAGCGGGTTCGCGAGCAGCCTCTCGCACATCGACTCGAGCTCGGTCGAGTCCTCGACGTCGAGCTCTACCAGCCGGCCAACGCGCACGTTCGCGACGCCCGCAAAGCCGAGCGCCGGCAGCGCGCGCTCGACGGCATCGCCCTGCGGGTCGAGAATTCCCGCCTTGGGACGGATCAGCACGCGCGCTCTCATCGCAACGGGTATGCCGCGGTCGGTGCGGTCGCACCGACGGGCCCGATCATGCCCCCGCCCCGGCGCGCTCCAGCCACGCCCCGAACGGCTCGCCGACGATCAGCTCGTACGCCTCGACGTAGCGCGCGCGTGTACCCGCAACGACGTCGTCCGGGATCTCCGGCGCCGGGGGGCGCTTGTCCCAACCGCTCGCGGCAGCCCAGTCGCGCACGTACTGCTTGTCGAAGCTCGGCTGGCCATGCCCGACCTCGTAGCCGTCGACCGGCCAGTAGCGCGAGGAGTCGGGCGTGAGCACCTCGTCGCCGACGACCAGCTCGTCGTGCTCGTCCAGCCCGAACTCGAACTTCGTGTCGGCCAGGATCACGCCACGCTCGCGCGCGTGCGCGGCGGCGAACGAGTACAGCTCGATCGACACGTCGCGCACCCGCTCCATCAGCGCGCCGTCGCCGACGAGCTCTGTCGCCTGGTCGAAGTCGATCGTCTCGTCGTGGCCGACGTCGGCCTTCGTGCTCGGCGTGAAGATCGGCTCGGGCAGAAGCTCTGACTCGCGCAGGCCGGCGGGCAGCTCGATCCCCGAGACGGCGCCCGTCGCCTGGTAGTCCTTCCAGCCCGACCCGGTGATGTAGCCGCGCACGACGCACTCGACCGGCAGCATCCGCAGCTTGCGCACCGCGAGCGCCCGCCCCCGCACTTCGCCGGGGACGCCATCGGTGGCGGAGACGAGATGGTTGGCGACGATGTGCTGCGTCTTCTCAAACCAGAACACCGACAGCCCGGTGAGCACCTTGCCCTTGTCGGGGATCGGCGTGGGATGGACCGCGTCGTAGGTCGAGATCCGGTCGCTCGCGACCATCAGCAGCCGCTCGTCCAGCGCGTACATCTCGCGGACCTTCCCTTTGGCGAGCAGCGGCAGGTCGACGAGCGTGGTCATGTGGCGCGATGCTAGCAACGGGACCGGGCGTGGGGCAGGCGCCCTCATCGGCCGTCAGGAGATCATGTCCAGACGCCGGACGATCTCCTCGGCGTAGCGCACGTAATGGTCGTAGGTGAAGATCGCGTCGAGATCCAGCCCCGTCGCACGGTCGTCGGCCTCGAGCAGCTCGCGCAGGGGAGTGGCGGTGTCCCATGCGCGCTGGGCGAGCTCCTGGACGATCCGGTAGGCGTCGTCGCGCGAGGAGCCGGCCTCGATCAGCGCGAGGAGCAACGCTTGAGAGAACAGCGCGCCGTGGGTCAGCTCGAGGTTCTCGCGCATCCGCTCCACGTTCACCTGCATGCCTTCCACGAGCGCGATCGTGCGGTGCTGGAGGTAGTCGAGCAGGATCGTCGAGTCGGGCAGGATCACGCGCTCGACGGAAGAGTGGGAGATGTCGCGCTCGTGCCACAGCGCGACGTTCTCGAGCGCCGCCTGGGCGTTGCCGCGCAGCACGCGCGCGAGCCCTGCGATCTGCTCGCTCTTGATCGGGTTGCGCTTGTGCGGCATCGCGCTCGACCCCTTCTGCCCGGCGCGGAACGGCTCTTCGACCTCGCGCACCTCGGTGCGCTGCAGGTGGCGGACCTCGGTCGCGAACCGCTCGAGGCCGGCGCCGGCGAGCGCGATCGCCTGCAGCAGCTCGGCGTGACGGTCGCGCGCGACGACCTGCGTGGAGACGTCCTCGCGGAGGATGTCGAGCCGCGCGAGGATGCGCGCCTCGAAGTCGGGACTGGTGGCCGCGTAGGTGCCGACCGCGCCGGAGATCGCACCAACGGTCGTCTGCGCGAACGCGCGCGCGAGCCGCTGCGCGTTGCGGTGCGCCTCGAACGCGAAACCCGCGAGCTTGACCCCGAACGTCGTCGGCTCGGCGTGGACCCCGTGCGTACGTCCCACGCACAGCGTTTGCGCGTGCTCACGTGCGCGCGCGATCAATGCGTCGGCGAGCGCGCGGGCGCCGGGCACGACGACCTCGCCGACGGCGCGCAGCTGCAACGCGAGCGCCGTGTCGAGCACGTCCGAGGACGTCAGCCCAAAGTGGATCCAGCGCCCCGCATCGCCCGCCGAGGCGGCGAGCACGTCGACGAACGCGGCCATGTCGTGGTCGGTCGTCAGCTCGCGCTCGTTGACCGCGGCGACGGTGAACCGCGCCGCGCGGATCGCCTCGATCTCCGCCGCCGTGGGACCCTCGCTCTCGCCGAGCAGGCCAGTCAGCTCTTCACAGGCGGTGATCTCCACCTGACGCCAGGTCTGCATGCGCGCCTCGTCGGTCCACAGACGAGCCAGCTCGGGGCGGGTGTAACGGGTGATCACTGTTTTTGATTATCGCCGCCTGCCGGCGGCCGTGTCGCCCAGCGTGGGACGACACGCCGGCAAGGGTATGCGTGACGCGGCCTCGTCAGAACCTCAGGCGCCGAGGATCTGCGCGGCGAGGATCGCGGCGTTGCGCGCGTTGTCGAGGCCGACACAGGCGACGGGCACGCCCGGGGGCATCTGCACGATCGAGAGGATCGCATCGAGGCCGCCCGCGGCGGTCAGCCGCCCTGACAGGGGCACGCCGATCACGGGCAGGTCGGTGTGGGCGGCCACGGCACCGGGCAACGCGGCGGAGATGCCGGCCCCGGCGATGATCACGCGCAGGCCACGCATGTGCGCGTTCTTGGCGTAGTCGGCGACCACGTCCGGTTCGCGGTGGGCGGACATCACGCGGACCTCGTGCAGGATGGAGCGCGATTCGAGCTCCTTGGCAGCCTTCTCCATCGCGTCCATGTCGCTCTTCGACCCCATCACGATGCCGACGCGTGGCGCGTCGACATCGATGTCGTCGAGCTGAGCCTGCACTTCGGCCTCCTGCATCGGTTCGGGCGCGAGCGACAGCCCGGGCGCCTCGCGCTCACTCATGTGCCTCCCCCTTTACGGGCTCGCTTGTCTCGTTCCTCCCAGCGTGCGCGGCTATATCCCGCCTCACCTGCATGCCGTCGAAGGAGATCATCTCTGCGGCAGCATACGCGGCCTTCCGGGCCTCTTCCAGGTTCTCGCCGAGCGCGGTCACGTTCAGCACGCGCCCGCCGGCCGTGACGACCTGCTGACCCGTGCGTGCAGTGCCGGCGTGGGTGAGCTCTACGCTCCCCGGCCCGATGCCGCCGGTCCGATCGGCGCCGCCCGGCGAGTCGTGACCGTCAGGTCGATCGGCGTCTGGTCCCGAGCTGCTGTCTCCCAGACGCGCGCGTACTTCGTCCAGGCCGGCAATCGGATCGCCCGAGGAGGACGACTCCGGATAGCCGGCGCTCGCCAGCACGACCGTGACCGCCCACTCGGGCGACCACTCCAGCTCGACGCCGGTCAGGCCGCCGCGACGCGACGCTGCCAGCAGCAGCTCGAGCAGGTCTGAACGCAGCCGCGGCAGCACCGCCTGGGTCTCGGGGTCGCCGAAGCGTGCGTTGAACTCCAACACGCGCGGGCCGTCGTTCGTGAGCATGATGCCCGCGTAGAGAATCCCGTGAAATGGTGTGCCGCGCGCCCGCATGAGGTCGACGAGCGGCTGGTGCACGGAGGCCGCGATCTCGCGCACGCGCGCGCTGTCGAAGCCCGCGACAGGCGAGAAGGAGCCCATCCCGCCCGTGTTCGGTCCCGTATCGCCTTCGCCGATGCGCTTGAAGTCGCGCGCCGGGGCCATCGGCAGAGCGCGCTCACCGTCGCACAGCGCGAGCAGCGAGAGCTCCTCGCCGACCAGACGCTCCTCGACCACGGCGCTCGCCTCGCCCTCGCCGAAGCGGCCCTGCACAAAGATCTCGCTGAGCGCGTGCTCCGCCTCCTCGTGGGTGTCGGCCACCGTCACGCCCTTGCCGGCGGCGAGCCCGTCGGCCTTGACGACGACACCCGCGCCGGGCGCGCCGGGCGGCTTTGCGAGCCCACGCACCGCGTCGATTCCCTCGCTCAGGGAGCGCACTCGCGACCACCGCGCCGTCGGAACCCCGGCCTGCGCCATCGCGTCCTTGGCGAACGCCTTCGACCCCTCGAGCTTCGCCGCCGCCGCCGTGGGACCGAAGGCGACATGTCCGCGAGCGGCAAGCGCGTCGACGAGCCCCGCGACGAGCGGGACCTCGGGCCCGACGACGGTCAGATCGACACCCTCGCGCTCGACCGCCGCCACGAGCCCGGCGATGTCATCGGCGGCGATGTCGAGCACACGCGCGTCGTCGGCGATGCCCGCGTTGCCCGGGGCGCACAGCAGCTCGGGACGCTGTGGCGAGCGCGCGAGTGCGCGCACGAGCGCGTGCTCGCGCCCGCCCCCGCCGACGACCAGAACCTTCATCTACGCGACCCTACGCGAGAGAAAATCGGTCACAGAGAAGCTATGAAGTCGTCTATCGGTATCGCCGACAGCGTCTCGTAGCGGCCTGTCCCGCGCGAGCCGAGCTCTAGGGACACGCGCGCCATCGTCGCCTCGTCGGGGGCCTCGACGACCGAGATGAAGTCGACGTGGCCGAGCGTCGCCCACTGCGCCTTGACGGTGGCGCCGAGCTGCTCGACCTCCTTGTTGACCTCCTGAATGCGCTGCGGGTTGTTCTTGACGGTCTGCACGCCCTCGGGGGTGAGGGTCGAGAGCATGATGTACGTGGGCATGGCTATGGCTCCTCCGTCGGTTCTGGGCGGGTGGTGTTCGCGGGCCTGCGCGCGGCGGCGCGCTCATTGACCGTTCTACCGGATCGCGCGTCGCGTCGTCCTGTTTGCGCTCCTTAATCGAAGTAGCACAATGATGATCGCCTAAGAGCCTCACGCTCAAACGCATCAAGCGCGTCACGCAGTCGCTCTGAGGCGGGCACAGCGGCGAGCCTGCGGCGTCGCGAGAACGGATCGTCCTTCCGTCCAGTGCCCTTCCCTCCGCCGCCCAGGCCCATAGGGTGGCGCGCATGCTCAAATCTAAACGCAGCCTTAACTACGCCAACGTCACCGCCACACTCGCGCTCGTCTTCTCGATGAGTGGCGGTGCGCTGGCGGCCAACCACTACCTGATCAGCTCGACCAAACAGATCAAGCCCAGCGTTCTGAAATCGCTCAAAGGCAACGCCGGAGCCAATGGAGCGCCGGGAGCAACCGGGCCGGCTGGACCTGCCGGGCCGAGCGGATCAGCCGGATCGCAGGGCAAAGAAGGGGCCCCCGGACCGGCCGGCTCCGCCGTTGCCTATGCGCATATAACGGGCTACAGCAACAAAGCGACGCCCGGCTCAGGTCTGCTCGATGCCGAAAACTCGAAGAACGTCTCGGCAGTATCGGAAGTCAAAGGCGAAGAAGGGCTCTACTGCGTGACCGTCACGGTCCCCGTCCACACCGTGACGGGCGCCGCCGACCTCCTCTTCGGAGGCACGGGCGTGGCCGTCACCGCCGATTTCAGCTACGTCCCGCTGCTGATCGGCGTCGGCGATTGCCCGGCGGGCACCACGCTGGTCGTCGCGACTGCAAACAGCACAAAAGCCATCGCTGCCAACTTCTGGCTCACGTTCAACTAACGACCGGGCACGCGCTGGCGGAGCTTCGGCGCCGCCAGCGCGTATTGCCCGTGGTCTCAGGCCGGCGCCGGAGCTCCCGTTGACGCCGTCTCCAGCGCGAGCTCTCCGTCGACCGCATCCACGCGCACTGAATCCCCTTCGCGCAGCTCGCCTTCCAGCAGCGCCAGCGCGAGGCGATCGGTCAGCTGCTTCTGAATAACACGCCTGAGCGGCCGCGCGCCGTACGTCGGGTCGTAGCCCAGGTTGCCGATCAGCGTGCGGGCGTCGTCGGTCAGCGTCACCTCGACGCCGCGCTCTTTCACCCTTTCGATCACGCGCGCGACCTGCAGGTCGACGATCTCCGATATCTGCTCGCGCGTGAGCGGCTTGAAACGCACGATGTCGTCGAGACGGTTGATGAACTCGGGCTTGAAGTAATCGAGCAAGCCCGCGCGCAACTGCGCGTCTGCGTGCGCCGAATCGGAGTCGTCGGGGCCCGCCGCTCCCACAGGAATGTTCGAGGTCATGATCAGCACCGTGTTCTTGAAGTCCACGGTCCTGCCTTGGCCGTCGGTCAAGCGGCCGTCGTCCATCACCTGCAGCAGCGTGTTGAAGACATCCGCGTGCGCCTTCTCGATCTCGTCCAGCAGCACCACGCTGTACGGCCTGCGACGCACCGCCTCGGTCAGCTGGCCGCCCTCTTCGTAGCCCACGTATCCTGGCGGCGCGCCGACCAGCCGCGAGACCGAGTGTTTCTCCATGTACTCGCTCATGTCGATCCTGATCATCGCGTCCTGTGAGTCGAACATGAACTCCGCCAGCGCTCGCGCCAGCTCGGTCTTGCCGACGCCCGTCGGGCCGAGGAACAGGAACGTGCCGATCGGCCGGTCCGGGTCCTGCAGGCCCGCGCGCGAGCGGCGCAGCGCGCTTGCCACCGCCTCGATCGCCTCGTCCTGGCCCACAACCCGCTCGTGCAGCCGCTCCTCCATGTGTACCAACTTCTCCGTTTCACCCTCCAGCAGCCGGCTCACCGGGATGCCCGTCCAGCGCGCGACCACCTCGGCGATGTCGTCCCCGTCGACCTCCTCTTTCAAGAACACCGGCGCCTCGCCGGCCCCATCGACCGGCGCGTGGGCGCCGTCGCCGTCGCGATCGCCAACGCCCGCCGGTGCGCCATCGAGGGTCGCGTGGACACCATCCTCCGCGATCTCGCCGCCACCGCCGTCCCCCTCACTACGAACCCCCTCGGGGCCGCCCTCCAAGGCGGCCAATTCTTTCTCGATCTCCGGGATCTCCCCATAGCGCAGCTCGGCCGCGCGCTGCAGGTTCGCTTCCCGTTCCGCGCGCTCCATCTCGCCGTTCGCCTGCTCCAGCCGCTCCTTCAAGTCCGACACGCCTTTGATCGCGTCCTTCTCCTTCTGCCACTGCGCCTTCATCGTCTCCGAGCGCTCCTTCAGCTCTGCCAGCTCGCGCTCGAGCGCCTCGCGCCGCTCCTTCGACGCCGCGTCCTTCTCCTTGCGCAGCGACGTGCGCTCGATCTCCAGCTGCATCACGCGGCGGTCGACCTCGTCGATCTCCGTCGGCAGCGAGTCGATCTCGATGCGGATCTTCGACGCGGCCTCGTCGACCAGATCGATCGCCTTGTCCGGCAGGAACCGGTCGGCGATGTACCGGTGCGAGAGCGTCGCCGCGGCGATCAGCGCGCTGTCCTGGATCCGCACTTTGTGGTGAACCTCATACCGCTCCTTCAGCCCGCGCAAGATCGCGATCGTGTCTTGCACGCTCGGCTCGCCCACCATCACCGGCTGAAACCGCCGCTCGAGCGCCGCGTCCTTCTCGATGTACTTCCGGTACTCGTCCAACGTCGTCGCGCCGACCGCCCTCAATTCTCCGCGCGCCAGCATCGGCTTGAGCAGGTTCGATGCGTCGACCGACCCCTGCGCCGCGCCCGCGCCGACGATCGTGTGCAGCTCATCCAGAAACAGGATGATCTGACCCTGGGCGTCTGAGACCTCCTTCAGCACGCCCTTCAACCGCTCCTCGAACTCGCCCCTGTAAGCGGCACCCGCGATCAGCGCGCCCATGTCGAGCGCGATCACGCGCCGCTCTCGCAACGACTCCGGCACGTCGCCCGAGACGATCCTCCTGGCAAGGCCCTCGACGATCGCGGTCTTGCCGACACCCGGCTCGCCGATCAGCACGGGATTGTTCTTCGTGCGCCGGCTCAGCACCTGCACCACGCGGCGGATCTCCTCGTCACGCCCGATCACCGGGTCGAGCTTGTTCTGCTCGGCCATCTCCGTCAGATCGCGCCCGAACCGCTCGAGCGGGCTCTGTTCCTCCGCCTGCCCACCCTGGCCCGGCACGCCCTGGCCGGCCGGGCCCGTTCCGCTAGGCGCCATCCTCGCTCCTCCTCCTTCTCTCTGCGGCCGGGCCGAACCCCGCGCGCACGTCGGCGGCGCGCACGAGCTCGCCGCCGCGATATGGAACTGTGAGCTCCGCGCGGAACGAGCGGCGCACCTGCTCCAGCTCCTCGGCGAGCTTCACCTGTGCGTGCAGCGCCTCCAGCTCGAGCTGCTCGATCCGCGCGTGCATCCGCTCGAGCTCCGCCTCCTGCTCGAGCACGCGCTCCACCCCGGCGAGGTTCAGCCCGAGGTCGGCCGTCAGCTCCTGAATCCGGCGCAGCTGCTCGACGTCGTCCTGCGAGTACAATCGCGTGCCCTTCGGCGAGCGCTTCGGCTCGATCAACCCGCGCGCCTCGTACACACGCAACGTCTGCGGATGCATGTTCGCGAGCTCCGCCGCCACCGAGATCATGAACACGCCGCGGTTGGTCTCGACCTCGATGCGGCCCATCTGGCCCGAGAGCTCGACCCGTTTGATCGCGCGCGCCATCACGCGCTCTCCCCGCCGTCACTCCCAGCCCCGGCGGCAGCCGGGGCGCCCTGTGCCTGTGCGCCCTGGAACAGCCGCGCGCGTGGGTTGCCGTTCATGACCTTCGCGAGCGCCTCCACCGCCTCGCTCTGCTCCGCGCTCAGCTCGCCCGGCACGTCGATCAAGAAGCGGTAATGGATGTCGCCCCGCTTTGGCGACGACGCCGCCCCTCCGCCGAGCTTCGGCGGGCCCTCGCCGCGCAGCCGCTGCACCGTGCCGTGCTTCGTGCCCGGCGCCACCCGCAGCGTCTTCGTCCCGTCGAGCGTCGGCACCTGCACCTCGGCGCCGCGCAGCGCCTCGGGGATACTTAGCGGGACCTCGACCTCGAGGTTGTCGCCCTTGCGCGCGAACACCGGCGATGGCGACACGTGCACGATCAGGTACAGGTCGCCCGCCGGGCCGCCGCGGGGCCCCGGCTCGCCCTTGCCGGGCAGGCGGATGCGGCTGCCGTCGCGCACGCCGGCGGGAATGTTCACGCGCAGGCGCTTCACCGTTCGCACCGCGCCCGTCCCGTGACACGTCGGGCACGGATCCTCGATCACCGTGCCCGAGCCGCCGCAGCGCGAGCAAGGCTGGGAGATCGAGAACATGCCCTGACCCTCGGTCTCGATCCCGCGCCCCTCACAGCGCGGGCACACTGTCGGCGTCGTCCCCGGCTTGGCCCCCGTGCCACGGCAGGTGTTGCAGGTGGTGTGCATCGGCACCTGCAACGGCACCTGCGCGCCCGTCACCGCCTGATCGAAGGAGATCGACACCTGCGCCTCGAGGTCGGCGCCACGCTCCGGCCGCGCACGCCCGCGCCCTCCGCGCGCGCCGCCTGCGCCGGAGGTGCCGCCACCGGCCCCTCCGCCGAACAGGTTGGACAGGATATCCCCCATCGACGAGCCGTCGAAATCGAAGTTGCCAAACCCGCCGAACCCCCCGCCCGCCCCGCCGCCGGTCGTGAACGGCCCCGCGCCGGTGTCGTACTGCTTGCGCTTCTCCGGATCGCCGAGCACGTCGTGCGCCTGTGAGATCTCCTTGAAGCGGGCCTCCGCCTGCTTGTCGTCGGGGTTGCGATCCGGGTGGTACTGACGCGCGAGCTTGCGATACGCCTTCTTGATCTCATCCGGGGTCGCCTTCTTGTCGACCCCCAGCGTCTTGTAGTAGTCGGGACGCGCTGCCATCTCTATCCGCCCATCTCTTGTCTCACTCGTCTTCCTAGGCGGCGACGACGACGCGGGCCGGCCTGATGATGCTCGCGCCCAGCCTGTAGCCGGGCTGGTAGACCTCCACCACGGTGCCACTCTCGGCGCCCTCCACCGGCTGCTGGGCCATCGCCTCGTGCAGCGCCGGGTCGAACGGCTCGCCCGCGGGCGAGAACGACTCGACGCCCACGCGCGCCAGCGCGCTGCCCAGTTCGGCGCGGACGAGCCGTACGCCGTCGAGCAGGGGATCGTCCTTGGCCGCGGCGTCGAGCGCACGGTCGAGGTTGTCCAGCGCGGACAGCAACTCCTTGGCGAGCTTCGCCACCCCGCGCTCCTGTGCGAGCGAGGACTCGCGCGCGACGCGCTTGCGATAGTTCTCGAAGTCCGCCTGCGTGCGCTGCGCGAGCGCGAGGTACTCGTCGCGCTCGGCAGCCGTGCGCACCAGCTCGTCGAGGTCGCCCTCGACATCGCCCGCGTCCTCGCCGCCCTCACCGGCAAGATCTGCCTCCCGGGCCTCGTCGAACGCGGCGGGATCGGCGCCGTCAACCGGCGTGTCCACGCCCGGCCCACCGTCCACGCCGGGGCCCACCCCCGGCTTACCGCCGGGGGTGGGGGAGGACGCGTCCCGCGCAGGCTCCTCCTCGATCGTCTGCTCCTCGGTCATGTCGCTCATCGCGCTATGCCTTCGGCTCGTCGACTACCTCGGCATCGACCACGTCCTCCTCGTCCGAGGAGTCGCCGCCCTCGGCCGCCGCGCCGTTGGCCGACGAGGCCGCCTGCTCCTCCTGGGCGCGCTGGTACATCGCCTCGGAGATCGCGTGGAACGCTGTCTGCAACGCCTCGGTCTTGGCGTTGATCGCGGCCGGATCTTCGGCCTCGAGCGACTCGCGGACCTCCTTGATCGCTCCCTCGATCCGCTCCTTGGAGTCGCCGTCGACCTGGTCGCCGAGGTCGGCGAGCTGGCGCTCGGCCTGGTAGGCCGCGTTCTCGCCGTTGTTGCGCGCCTCCGCGAGCTCGCGCGCGCGACGGTCGTCCTCGGCGTGGGTCTCGGCGTCGGAGACCATGTTCTTGATCTCCTCCTCCGACAGCCCCGAGCCCGACTTGATCTCGATCTTCTGCTCCTTGCCCGTGCCGAGATCCTTGGCGGACACGTTCAAGATCCCGTTCGCGTCGATGTCGAACGCGACCTCGATCTGCGGGATCCCGCGCGGCGCCGGCGGGATGCCGGTGAGCTGGAACTTGCCGAGCGACTTGTTGTAGTTGGCCATCTCGCGCTCGCCCTGCAGCACGTGGATCTCGACCGACGGCTGGTTGTCCTCGGCGGTCGAGAACACCTCGCCCTTGCGCGTCGGGATCGTCGTGTTGCGCTCGATCAGCTTCGTCATCACGCCGCCCTTGGTCTCGATCCCGAGCGTCAGCGGGGTGACGTCGAGCAGCAGCACGTCCTTGACGTCGCCCGCCAGCACGCCCGCCTGGATCGCGGCGCCGACGGCCACCACCTCATCCGGGTTGACCCCCCGATGCGGCTCCTTGCCCGTCAGCTCCTTGACCTTCTCCTGCACCGCCGGCATGCGCGTCATGCCACCGACGAGCACGACGTGCTCGATCTCCTTGACGCCCTTGTCTTTCGCGTCGTCGATCGCCTGGCGCACCGGCGCGACGATCTTCGCCAGCAGGTCGGCGGTCAGCTCGGAGAGCTTCGCCCGCGTCAGCCGCGTGTCGAGGTGCTTCGGCCCTGATGAGTCGGCGGTGATGAACGGCAGGTTGATCTGCGTCTCCTGCGTCGTCGACAGCTCGATCTTCGCCTTCTCCGCCGCCTCGTACAGCCGCTGCAGCGCCATCGGGTCGGCGCTCAGGTCGATGCCCTGCGACTTCTTGAACTCGCTCACCAGCCAGTCGACGATCGCCTTGTCGAAGTTGTCGCCGCCGAGATGGTTGTCGCCGGCCGTGGACTTCACCTCGAACACGCCGTCGCCGATCTCGAGCACCGACACGTCGAACGTGCCACCGCCGAGGTCGAACACGAGGATCGTCTGGTCGGACTCCTTGTCGAGCCCGTACGCGAGCGAGGCCGCGGTCGGCTCGTTGATGATGCGCTTGACGTCGAGCCCAGCGATCTTGCCGGCGTCCTTCGTCGCCTGGCGCTGATCGTCGTTGAAGTACGCCGGGACCGTGATCACGGCGCCGTCGACCGTCTCGCCGAGGTAGGCCTCGGCGTCGGTCTTCAGCTTCTGCAGGATCATCGCCGAGATCTCCGGCGGCGAGTGCTGCTCGCCGGCGGGAGCTTCCACGCGCGCGTCGCCATTCGGGCCGGAGACGACCTTGTAGGGGACGATCGACTCCTCCTCGCGCACCTCCCCCTCCTTGCGGCCCATGAAGCGCTTGATCGAGAAGATCGTGTTCTGCGGGTTGGTCACGGCCTGGCGCTTGGCGACGGTGCCGACGAGACGCTCGCCGGACGCGGCGAAAGCCACGACTGAAGGTGTTGTACGAGCCCCCTCGGCGTTCTCGATGACGGTGGGCTCACCGCCCTCGAGCACGGCCATGCACGAGTTCGTCGTGCCGAGGTCGATGCCTATGGTCTTGCCCATGTGGTGATGCTCCTTATAAGAGGCTTTACAAATCTAAGCGTCAGTGTGGCAGATTTTCTAATGAGCGTCAAGTGTTGCCTCGATCTCGCCGCGGCGGTCCGTCGCGCTCGCGGATCTGCGGCCGTCATCGACGGCACCCAGCCTTTCGCACGCGCGCGCGAGGAGCACCTTCGAGGAGTACCTTCGAGGAGTACCTTGCTTCGAGGAGTACTTTGTAGGGATGGAGATGGCTTCGTTCAAGAACGTGAAGCCTCGCCTGCGCGGGGTCTCCCACCAGTACGCGTTCTTCGTCTCGATCGCCTGCGGCGTCTGCCTGATCCTCGCCGCCTCCGACGGGCGCGCGCGTGTCGCGGCCGCGATCTACGCCGCCGCGGTCTCCGGCCTGCTCGGCACGAGCGCGCTGTACCACCGCGTGACCTGGCGCCCCGGGCCCCGACGCTGGATGCGGCGCCTCGACCACTCGATGATCTTCGTGATGATCGCCGGTACCTACACGCCCGTGGCGCTGCTCGCGCTGAAGGGCTCGCTCGCGGACGTGGTCCTGGTCGTGCTGTGGGCCGGCGCGCTCGGGGGCGTGGTCTTCAAGCTCGCCTGGATCGACGCGCCGAAGTGGCTGCTCGCGGCGATCTACGTCGTGCTCGGGCTGGTGTCGGCCGCCGTCTTCGGCGAGCTCCCCCGCCGCGATCGGATGGCTGGGCGTGGCCGGTCTCGCAACCGGCGGAGCGCTGTACGTCGCAGGCGCGGTGATCTACGCGAGCGGCAAACCGAACCCCTGGCCGAAGGTGTTCGGCTACCACGAGGTCTTCCACGCGCTCGTGCTCGCCGCGGCGGCGCTGCAGTACGCGGTGATCGCGTTCGCCGTGCTGCCGCGGGGCTGAGCGGCGCCGATACGCGTCACAAGGCCTTCTCTATTTGGAATCCACTCGATCGAGAGGCTCAACGAGGCGCCGGCCGACCTCACGTAGGTGCTCGATCTCCGTCGCCTCCTTTGCGAGGTGAGACACCTGTGGACCGGTCGGTCCCACGTACTTGTCCGCATCCCGCCCGTAATCATGGTCGGTGGGACAGGCTAGTTCGTGTACCACCAACTGCGCGATGCGGCTACCCGGATACAGAGCTATGGGGCTCTCGCCATGATTCACTAGCTCGAGCGTCAAGCAACCAGAAAACCCAGGCTGCACAAAGATTGCCGTGGCAACGAGCAGACCCACTCGCCCCCACGACGAACGCCCCAGGACATACGCAGCCAAATGAGGTGGTACGCGCAAGAACTCCAAGGTTGCACCGAGCACAAACTGGCCGGGGTGCAGCCAGAGCTTGTGGCCCACCTCCACATTCACCGTAGTGGTCATACGCTCAACCGATGATTGGGGCTGGTCGCCGGGATCTAGGCCCGACTCATCTGTACGACGCAGTACACGGAACTCGGTGCCAAGCCTCAGATCAACAGAGGCTGGGCCTATTTGCTTTTCGAAGTCGAGGAGTGGCGTAACTACAAGTCGCTGCGAAAGATCCTTGCGCTCTATGGCCTCCTTGAGCGCCTCCCAGTGAAGCAAGGTCATGATTGCGCCTCCCACGCCTCGAGCATGGCTGCGTCCTGCAATGCCTTTGGCAGGAGAAGCGATAGCTCCGGAACGTCGGCTGCGACGGCAAGCGCATCAAGATCACCGCCCTGTGCCCCTACGGCGAATAGCCACGACCCCAAGATAATTGCTGCCCGTCCAATTGGCGCTCTCGTTACCGTCTGACAGGGAGGAATACCCAATGTAAGCAGCCCGCCGATCTCCTCGCGAATGGGGTGAAAGTCGCTCGCATGGAAGACGAGGCCGTCGAGATGATCGACCACCACATCGACGATCTCTTGGTACAGGCGAGCCAGTGCAGCCTCGCAGCAGGCGACATCCGGGTCCGCGTGCCCTGGTGCGTTGCGCGCGGCGTCTCGAAACCACTTATCGATGTTCGGAGCAGCGTGTGCCAGCAGGTCATGCCAACCTAGACCGTCGAGCTGCGTCAGTAGCAAGCGGATTCGCTGACGCGTCGCGGGATGTTCGTCACCGGCTGCATCGATATCTGAGGTGCCGACAATCGCCATGAAAGAGTACAGATAGGTCGGGCCCAGGATGTGCGCTGCAATAGCGTCACATATCGCCTCCTCTATCCACGCGACAAACCGGGCCGCAACGTCCTCAGCAACAGCAGCGAGTTCGTCAGCGCCGGCTGTCCCTTTTGCCGACGCTTCCGCGTTCTTTCTAGCTTCTCCCATGACCGCCAAAAGCTCTTTTCTTCCAGGCTCCGTCGCGAGAACTCGGGCCACCAGGTTGTGCCGTTTGTTAGCGGCGTGGCCAAGCTCGTGCATGATCAAAGGGTGAAGTAGCCCGCTCCGTTGCTCGCGTCGCGGGACAAAAACAACGATGATCGTCTCATTGCTCGGGAGCGTGGCACCGGATAGCTCAAACACTGGCCTCAATGGGTTCGTGACAGTGGCGTACGACCGATCCGTAGCCGCTACGACCGTAACCTCTGCGTGGCCGACTACCAAGTTTGCGGTGGTCTGGTCGACTAGATACCTAGTGCCAAGATCTAGCGGAGGGTTACCGGCAGCGTCGAGCCAGCTAAGACTACGATGAAGGTTTCGTGCCCCTACGACCATCTGCCGCATCTCGATAAGCGCACCGACCTTGGACTTAGCGTCGGGCAAGGTAGCGTAGTCCTCGACCCGCTGTGCGACATGAGCAATAAGAGCGTCGTACGCTCCGTGGAGATGCTTCGCCAAGACGGCGCCACGCCGGGGCTGGCTGTCGCCCTTGTCTACGCTAGTCGCGGTATTGGCGCTGGCTACCGGCTGTCGCTGCGTAGCATCGAGAAACCGCTTGACTTCGTCGCGCTGAACGCGCGCGGTGCGTTGGGTGCTTGCAGCTAGGAGATTGAATTCGCGATCAAGCCTGTCCAAGGTTCCATAGCCTCGCGACTAGAAGGCAGCCGAGACATAGCAGCCAGATTGGCTTGCCCAACTGCCAGAAAGATGTCACGTAGCCTACAGACCTCCTTGATGTCCTCCGATTCGCGACGGCCCGCCAACAACTCATCTAGCGCGGTCACCGTCCGTGCAAGGTCTCCAGCATCCTGCGGCTGCGCAGATCGCGCCTTGCGCAACAGTGCGACGGTGTTATTACCGTCGAGTTGTTGTTCGCTTGGGCGCTCAACTGGAATCTCGCTGTCGAGCATACGCCTCAAAAGCCCTTGGCATGCCGTTAGGGCCTGGTAGTCGCGATCCGTGAGGTCTTGCTCGTGGATCAGCCGACTTGTCGCCATGACAACATCCTGGGCAAAGCCGGCCGTATTGACAGCAGCCGAGATACGCTGCGGATTGTCCTGTTCGTGGCCTGGGAAGGTCATGATGCACCTCTGAGTTTAGGGGTTCCGCTCATAATACGAATCTCGTATTATGATGTTTGGATGATGGATGACTGGTCGGACGCCATCTACGGTGCTCTGGCGATCAGATCGCAGGCGCTTTATAAGAACAAGCACCTTCTGCCCGTCGCGGTATGGATCGCCGAGAGTCCCGCGGAGACGATGGGGGCGCCCGATGTCGTCCGCGGACTAGAAGGGCGCATCGCGCCCAACAAGGCCCTCGAAGCACTTGAGCGACTGCGCGATGGAGGGGTCATGCTTGAGCTCCCATTTCCAGGCCGCCCACATGCACGGATCTTCCAACGTAGGCCCACGCTGTTCTGGAGCGTTGCTGTGGAGTTCGCTTCTGACGCAGGGAAAGCGACGCCAACGTCGCCGCCGGCGAGCGCTAACACGGACAGGGACACCGTGGCTCGATAGAAAGCCAGACCCGCCTCTCTGTGTGGAGACATCAACACGAACATATGTTCGCACCCAACGGGGATGGTCTGCCGCTATGCCTTGAGATCCTCGCGCGTGCTCTCCCTCCTGTTTGCGCAGGTATGGGGCAAGGACGACAAGATGTCGCCGTCAAACTCAACCCGTCGTTCGCCAACTACTTCACCGCCGCGTCGGAGGTGCGGAACCAGCACCCAAGAACCGACGCGAGCAGTAAGGCAACGAAGGCGGGAGCGACGGGCGTCAGACCCGCGTGGCAACGGAATCAGGGAGCGTGAAGTCCTTGCGACTCGGACACATCCGCGCGAGCGCGCATTCATCGCATGCGGGCGAGCGCGCGTGACAGGTGCGCCGGCCGTGGCGCAGCAGGTTGACGTGCAGCTCGAGCTCTTCTCCCGGCGGGGTCAGCGCGAGCATCTCGTCGTGCAGCTCCTCGAACGGCGCCCCTGCTCGCAGCAGCCCCAGGCGGGTGCCGACGCGGGAGACGTGCGTATCGACCGGCACGTCGCGCAGACCGTATGAGAACAGCAGCACGCACGCCGCCGTCTTGCGCCCGACCCCCGGCAGCGCCAGCAGGTAGTCGCGGCTCTCGCCCACCGGCGCATCGCGCATCCAGCCGAGCGAGAGCTCGTGACGCGGATCTCGCGGGTGGGCCGCGATCGCCTCGAGGATCGCCTGGATGCGAGCCGACTTGACCTTCGATATCCCGCCTGGGCGGATCGCCTCCTCGACCTCCCCCACGGGCGCGTCGCGCACCGCCTCCCACGTGGGCAGCCGCCCGCGCAGCCGCAGATACGCGACGTCGCGGTTGCGGTCGTTGGTGCTCTGCGACAGCACCGTCAGCACCAGCTCGGCGAGCGGGTCGCCGTGCGGCTGCATCAGCGGCGTGCCGTACACCTCGCGCAACCGATCGCGAACCCTGCGCACACGCGCGCGCGAGGGAGGCTTCCAGGTGATCGAGGACACCGCGCCACCGTAGCCGGATATCCTCGCCCGGTGCCCGCGGTGAGCGACCACACCGGCGATCTGGACGGACTCCCGATCTTCTGGCGCTCCGCGCCGCCGCCAGCCGGCGTCCTCACCCCGCTGTATCTCCACGGCGTGCCGACCAACTCCGACGACTGGCTCCCGTTTCTCGAGCGCACCGGCGGGCTCGCGCCCGACCTTCCCGGCTTCGGCCGCTCCGGCAAGCCCGGCTCACTGCGCTACACGATCGACGAGTACGCCGACTTCCTCGAGCGCTATCTAGACCATGTCGAGGTCGAGCGTGTGAGCCTCGTCGTGCACGACTGGGGCGCCGTCGGGCTCGCCTTCGCCCAGCGCCGGCCCGAGCGCGTCGAGCGCCTCGTGATCGTCAACGCGATCACGTTCCTGCCGGGGTACCGCTGGCACCGCACCGCGCGGCTGTGGCGCACACCGGTGATCGGCGAGCTCGTGATGGGCTCGACCACGCGCCCGCTCCTGCGGCTCACCTCGAGGGAGGCAAACGCCACGCCCGGGCCGATGGGCGACGCCTGGCTCGACACCGTGCTCGACCACTTCGACCAGGGTACCCAGCGAGCGATCCTGCGCCTGTATCGCAGCTCGCCGCCCGACGTCCTCGCCGCGGCCGGCTCGCGGCTCGCGCTCCTTACGATGCCCGCGCTCGTCGTGTGGGGAGCGCGCGACCCCTACATCCCGGCGCGCTTCGGACGAGCGTACGCCGAGGCGCTGCCGAATGCAGAGCTGCTCGAGCTGCCCGACGCCGGGCACTGGCCGTGGCTCGACCGCCCCGACACGATCGACCGGGTGGCGGCCTTCCTCGGCGCGGACTGAGCCGGGGGAGGGCTGATGGCAGCGCCTGCCACGATCTCCGCCGCGCAGCTCGGTCCCGTCGCCAGTGCGGCGCGAAAGCCACGGCCGCTCGACCGCCCGTGGGCGCTCGCCGTCGCCGTCGCGATCCCGCTGATGATCGTCTACCTGCTGTGGATGCCGCCCGCCGCGGATCTCTCGGCGGCGATCTACCGCAGCGACCTGTTCGCGCGCGTGGGCTTCACGCTGCGCGACCACGGCTGGTACGCCGTCCACGGTCACTACCTGCTCGGATACTCGCTGCTCTCTCCGCCCTGGGGGCGTTGCTCGGGGTGCGCGTGCTGCTCGCCTGCTCGGCGCTCGCCTCGAGCGTCCTGTTCGGCCTGATCGCCGAGCGAGCCTTCGGGCTTGCGGCCGGACGCGCGGCCGCCTGTGTGTTCGCGCTCGGCATCTGCGCCGAGCTGCTTTCCGGGCGCGTCCCCTACGACCTCGGCTTCGCGATTGGGCTCGGTGCCGTGCTGGCGCTGATGCGCGGACGGCTCTCGCTCGCGCTCCTGCTCACGGTGCTCACGAGCGTCGCGAGCCCCGTCGCCGGGGCGTTCCTCGCGCTCGCCTTCCTCGCCCGCGCGCTCACGTGGAAGGCCCGGGTCGAGGCGTTCGTGCTCACCGTCGCCGCGCTCGCGCCGATCCTCGTACTGAGCCTCGCCTTTCCCGAAGGCGGCTACGAGCCGTTCGCGCCGTCGTCCTTCTGGCCGGCGCTCGGGGGCGTCGTGCTGATCGCGTTGCTGCTGCCACGGGGACCGCTCTCCCCCCGTACGCGGCGTGTCGTGCGCGTCGCCGCGGCGCTGTACGCGCTCGCGCTGATCGGCTCGTTCGCGCTCGCCACCCCCGTCGGCGGCAACGCCGCGCGCCTCGGACCGCCGCTCGCCGCGCCGCTCTTGACCGGCGTGCTGTGGGACCGCCGCCGCGGTGTGCTGTGTCTGCTCGCCCCGGTGCTCCTCTACTGGCAGCTCAACACGCCGATCGGCGACCTCTCCCTGATCGCCGGACAGCCGTCGGCGAACGCCTCCTACTACGCCCCCCTGCTGTCCGAGCTGCGACACCTACGCCACGACACACCGACGATCATCGAGGTGCCGCTGACCGCGATCCACGCGGAGGCCGCCTACGTGGCCGGTCACGACCAGATCTCGCTCGCTCGTGGCTGGGACCGCCAGCTCGACACGCGCTACGCCGCTCTGTTCTACCGCCCCACGCTCACCGCGTCCGCCTACCGGGCGTGGCTCGCCGAAAACCGCGTGCTCTACGTCGCGCTGCCCGACGCGCGCCTCGACTACGCCGCCAGGAGGGAGGGAGCGCTTGTCGCCGGCACCCCGCCCTACCTGCGCGAAGTCTGGCGCTCTCGACACTGGCGCCTGTTCGTGGTCCTCAAATGATCGGCCGCCTCCACGCTCGGCTATTCCGAGCGGCGTCTTGTGGATAGGCCCGGCACATTCGTCTAGGCTTCTGAGCAGATGCCCGTTCGCGTTCGTGCCCTGCAGGCGCGCCTCCTGCCGCACGGTTGGCTGGATGCGCTGCGCCAGGTTCTGCTGTTCGCCGCGGCCTACGTCGCCTACCGGCTCGTGCGGGGTCTCGTCGAGGGAGACGCGAACGCCGCCTTCGCCCACGCGCGCGACCTGATCTCGCTCGAGCGCTCCATGCACTTCTTCGTGGAGCCCTCCGTGCAGGCGTGGGCGTCCGGCAGCCACGCGCTGATGGAGGTGTCGAGCTGGCTGTACGTGAACGCGCAGACGACCGTGACGTTCGGTGCGCTGCTCTACCTCTACCTCCGTCACAACCGCTCGTTCTACTTCGTGCGCAACATGTTCATGATCGCGATGTTCATCGCGCTGATCGGCTACACCGTGTTCCCGACGGCGCCGCCGCGATTCATGCCCGAGTGGGGCTTCATCGACTCCGTCTCGGACTTCACCGGCGTCAAGGTCTCCCACGCGAGCGCGTCTGCCAACGTCCTGTTCAACCCCTACGCGGCCGTGCCCTCGATGCACGTCGCCTTCGCGCTGATGATCGGCTGGCCGCTGGCGCGACTCGTGCGCATCAGGGCCATGCGCGTCCTGTGGGTGCTCTACCCATTCCTGATGGCCTTCGTAATCGTCGCTACAGCCAACCACTTCATCTTCGACGCGCTGCTCGGAGCGCTCACCGCCGGCGTCTCCGCCTACGGCGCCGGCCGGCTGGCGCGGATGCGCCCCGACGTCTGGCGCTTCTCCGCGACGCCTGAGCTGGAGGACCAGCGGATGACCGCGACAGCGACGCTCTCGGTCCCCGCCTGATGGCCCCCACGCGCCACCAGGCGCCGCCGCGGCGGGGACGGCGCACGGCCGCGCGCTCGCGCGCTCGTGCGCCGATCGGCGCGGGCGAGCGGCGCGCGCTCGTGCGCAACCGCCTGGTCGAGTCGCGCCTGACCCCCAACGCGATCTCGCTCACCGGCTTTGCGCTGAACCTGCTCGCGGCAGTGCTGGTGTGGGAGCGCCTGTTCTTCCTCGGGGGCCTCGCCTTCATCATCGGCTCGATCATGGACACGCTCGACGGCCGCTACTCGCGAATGTCGGGCAAGGGCACCCCGTTCGGGGCGTTCCTCGACTCCACCCTCGACCGCATCGAGGAGGGGGTCGTGCTGACCGCGGTGGCGGGCTACTTCGCCCTGCACGGCAACCGTGTGGCGGCGGCAGCCGTCGTCGTCGCGGTGCTGGCGTCGCTGATGGTCTCCTACACCCGTGCGCGCGCCGAGGCGCTCGGCGTCGAATGCAAGGTCGGGATCGCCACCCGCCCCGTACGCGTCGTGATCCTCTCGATCGGATTGCTGTTCGCGCGCGGGGCCTCGCTCGGCAGCTTCGAGCTGCTGCAGCCCGCCGTGTACGTGCTCGCGGCGCTCAGCCTCATCACCGTCTTCCAGCGCATCCGGCATGTACGTCGCGAGCTTTCGGTGTGACCTAAGGCGCCCTGCGGAGTAGTCTCTGCGGGCAACGGCTCGGTCCGTCGTCCCCCGCGAGAAGGGAGCCCCAATGCTCCCTTGACCGGGCCTCAGGCCCTCAGGAAGGACATTCAAATCGTGAGTACACAGCAGAGCAACGGCCGCGCCTCGAGCAACGGCGCCCCCTCCAGAAACGGCGCCGCGCGCTACCAGTCTGAGAAGGTGCGGGTCGCGATCGTCGGCGTCGGCAACTGCGCCTCGGCGTTCGTCCAAGGCGTGCACCATTACCGCGACGCGGACCCCTCCCAGGACGTGCCCGGCCTGATGCACGTCGGCCTCGGCGGCTACCACGTGCGCGACATCGAGTTCACCGCCGCCTTCGACATCGACTCGACCAAGGTCGGCAAGGATCTCGGCCAGGCGATCTGGGCGGGGCAGAACAACACGATGAAGTTCGCCAAGGTGCCGCGCAGCCTCGGCGTGCCCGTATATCGCGGGATGACCCATGACGGCCTCGGCAAGTACCTGAAGCAGAAGATCAAGAAGGCTCCCGGCGAGACCGCCGACATCGTCAGGATCCTCAAGGAGACCCACACCGACGTGGTCGTCTCCTATCTGCCGGTCGGCTCGGAGGACGCGACCAAGTGGTACGTCGAGCAGGTGCTCGAGGCGGGCTGTGGCTTCGTCAACTGCATCCCCGTGTTCATCGCCCGCGAGGACTACTGGGACAAGCGCTTCAAAAAGGCCGGCCTGCCGATCGTCGGCGACGACATCAAGTCCCAGGTCGGCGCCACGATCGTGCACCGCACGCTCGCGCGTCTGTTCGCCGACCGCGGCGTGAAGATGCTGCGCACCTCGCAGCTGAACGTGGGCGGCAACATGGACTTCTACAACATGCTCGAGCGCGAGCGGCTCGAGTCGAAGAAGATCTCCAAGACCAACGCCGTGACCTCGATCATGGACCATCAGCTGCCGGCGGAGGACGTCTACATCGGACCGTCGGACTACGTGCCGTGGCTGACCGACCGCAAGTGGGCGCACATCCGCGTCGAGGGCCAGGCGTTCGGCGACGTGCCGTTGAACGTCGAGCTGAAGCTCGAGGTGTGGGACTCGCCGAACTCGGCGGGCATCGTGATCGACGCCGTGCGCTGCTGCAAGCTCGCGCTCAACCACGGCGTCGGCGGGCAGCTGGACGGGCCCTCCTCCTACCTGATGAAGTCGCCCCACAACCAGCGCCCCGACGACCAGGCGCGGGCCGACACGGAGAAGTTCATCGCCAGGTACGCCGGGCGTCCCGGCGCGCGCGCGGGCGCCGGCACGCGGCGGGCGGCGGCCACGCCAAAGGCGGCGGCCAAAGCGAGTCTCTCACCAAACGCGCCAAAGCGCGCGCGGTGAAGACGCCCGCGGCCGAATAATCCCCCGGCCCTACCGGGCGGGCGGAATAATCGAGCAACGATGAGCGCGACGTTCTCGATAGCCCACGTATCTCCCTACCCGTGGGAGGACGAGGAGGACGAGGTCAACGCCCACGTCGGGCGGGTCGCACGCGAGCTTCTCCCGCAACGGGCACCGCGTGCTGATCGTCGCGCCGTCGCGCTCCCAGGAGCGGGTGCGCTCGAGCCGCAAGGCGCTGCGCGCCGCGCGGGGGCATCCCGCCGAGCTGCTGCAGGCAACCGATCGCGGAGACCCGCGCGTGATCGCCGTCGGCGAGGTGCTCGACCTACCCCCGTCGGCTCGCACCCCCTCTGTCCGGCCGGGGGCCGGGCGACGCCGTCCGGCGGCCTTGCCGATCGACGTCGCGCGCACGGTAGAGGAACTGCTGAGCACCGTCGAGCTGGACTTCGTGCACGTGCACGAGCCGTTCGCCCCGAGCACCTCGAACGCGGCGCTGCGCCACTCGCGCGCGCTGAACGTCGGCTCCTTCCACTCCTCGACCGAACGGCTGCTCTCGACGCTCGTGGCACGGCGCTTCGTGGAGAGCTTCCTCGGGCGCCTCGACGCCCGCACGGCGAGCCTCCCGGCGACCGCCGAGCTGATGGCGCGCCACTTCCCGGGCGACTACCGGCTCGTCCCCGACGGCGAGGACGCGACCGCCGAGCTCGAAGCGATCTACCGCGCGCTCGCCGCGCGGCGCCATTCCGCGCACGGAGACCCCGCGATGCAGAAACGCCTTCAGGAGCGCCCGCTGATCGACGTCGACCTGCACATGCACACCGACCACTCCGGCGATTGCGCCACACCTGTGGAGGTGCTGCTCGCGACGGCGCGCGAACAGGGCTTGGGGGCGATCGCGGTGACCGACCACAACGAGATCTCGGGCGCGCTCGAGGCTCGGGCGCAGGCGGCCGAGCTCGGACCCCACCCACCCCTGAAGGTGATCGTCGCCGAGGAGGTCAAGACCGCCAGCCAGGGCGAGGTGATCGGGCTGTTCATCGAGGAGAAGATCCCGCGCGGCCTCAGCCTGGAGGAGACCGTGGCGGAGATCAAGCGCCAGGGGGGCCTCGTGTACGTGCCGCACCCGTTCGACCGCATGCACTCCGTGCCCGACTACGAGCACCTGCTGAAGATCCTCGACGACGTCGACGCGATCGAGGTCTTCAACCCGCGCGTCGCGATCGGGGCGTTCAACGAGGAGGCTGTGCGCTTCGCCGCCAAGTACCGGATCGTCGCGGGTGCCGGCTCGGACTCCCACGTCGCACAGGGTCTCGGCTCGGTGCGCATCCGCATGCGCGACTTCGACGGCCCGGCGGAGTTCCTGCAGTCCCTGAGGGACGCCGACATCACGACCCGACCCTCGTCGCTGTTGTACGTGCAGGCGTTGAAGTTCCTACAGACGCGCGCCACGCCCCCGGCCGCGCAGCGCGCGAGCAAGGCGCGGCGCATCAAGCGGGTCAAGCGGGGGTCGCGGAGCCCGCGCGACGGCGGGCCGAAGTAGGGGTTGGAGCTCGAACGAAAGCGCAAGTACTGATGCACGGTCAAGGACAACCCAGCATGTCGTCAAATCCCTCGGGGTCGATGCCCATAACCGATGACGAGATCCGCGAGAAGTACTTGGAGCGCGCCATTCGCGAGCTGAACACGCTCACCCGCGAGCTGCAGGCGTGCCCGCACTGCCCGCGCGGCAACCTGATGCCGGTGCTCGGCTCGGGACACCCGCAGGCCGACATCATGCTGCTCAAGCACTCGCCGCAGCCGTCGGAGATCGAGGAGGGCGTCGCCTTCTACGGTCGTGCGGGCAGCGCCCTGATGAAGTCGCTCAAGCGACTGTCGATCGACCCGCTCGCGGTCTATGGCACGCTCTGCGTGAAGTGCCCACTGAGCGACTCCTCGCTCGCGGACTTCGCCTGCATCGCTCGGGTGGTCGAGGAGATCGCGATCGTGCAGCCGAACATCGTGGTGGTGATGGGCGCCGAGGCGCTGAGCGCCATGGCTGAGATGGAGATCCCGCTGGCACATCCGCTCCAGCCTCGTCTGGGCGAGATCCAGCAGCTGACGCCGACGATCGACGCGCTGTACGTGCCCGACATCGACGAGTCGCTGGACGAACAGGACGCGAAGCGCGCTTTCTGGGCGGCGTTTCGCACGCTGGGCGACTGGTACGCCTCACAGCCGCCCTATTGACCTCTCAGGCAGTGAGGACGATCTTGCCGAGCTTGCCGCCCTCGGCGAAGCGCTCGTAGGCGGCGGCTGCCTGCTCGAGCGGGAAGGTCTCCGCCACGGGCACGCGCAAGGAGCCGGCGGTGAACAGGGGGAGCACCTCACGCTCTAGAAGACGAGCGGCGAGCGCTTTCTCCTCGAGCGGCCGGGAGCGGAGCGTGGACCCGTAGATACGGGCGCGCTTGCCCATCAGCGCGAGCAGGTTCAGCTCCGCCTTGACGCCGGCCGAGACGCCGATCACGACGATGCGTCCTCCGGTCGCCAGCGCTTGCAGGTTCGCGGGCAGGTTCGGTGCGCCGACGAGCTCCAAGATCACGTCGAACGGACCCTGCTCGGCGAAGTCCTCGGGCGCGATCGCGCAGGCGCCGAGCGCGGCAACCTGCTCGCGCAGCTCCTCGCGGCGCACCGTCGCGGTCGCCTGCGCGCCGGTGGCCCGCGCGAGCTGGATCGCGGCGGTGCCCACCCCGCCCGCGCCGCCGTGCACGAGCAGGCGCTCGCCCGGCCGCAGAGCCGCCTGAGTGAACAGCGCGTCGTGAGCGGTCGTGAACACCTCTGGCAACCCCCCCGCCACCGGCCAGTCGAGGCCGTCCGGGACTCCCATCAGCTGGCGCTCGTGCACAACGGCGAGCTCGGCCTGGGCGCCTCCGCCGACGATCGCCATCACCCGCTCGCCGAGGGCGAAACGCTCTGCTCCCGGTGGGTGGGGACCAAGAGCGACCACCTCACCGGCCAGCTCCATCCCGGGGATGTCCTGCGGCGAGCCGGGCGGCGCCGGGTACAGCCCGCGGCGCTGCATCATGTCCGCTCCGTTCAGTCCGGCCCCGCGCACCCGCACGAGCACCTCGCCGTCGCCGGGGACGGGGTCGGGGTGCTCCTCGAGCACAATCTCCTGGTCGCGGATGGTGGCGGCGCGCATTTCAGCGCGTAGGGTACTGTCGAATGATGCTCGGCCGCCTGGCGATCGTCCTCACTGTGCTCACCGTCGGGCTGGTCCCCGCCGACGCGGTCGCCGCATCCCCGCAGGACAGCTCCTCCACTCACCGCGCGCTCATGGCCGCGGACACGACCCTGCAGGCGATCGTGAGCACCTGGCCGAAAGTGGAGTCGGGCCTCCACAGGCTAGACCTGAAATTCGCCGCCGAATGCCCCCTCGTGGCCGCGGGCTCACCTCAGAACTCATCGGAGCAGAGACTGAGCTACGAGGTCGCCGGCGCGCTGTTCGCGACGGGATACCACACGGACGCGAAGATCGCCGATCGGTTCATCGAGGCGGTGAGCTCGCTGCGCTGGAGCAATCCGGCGATCGCGCGGCGCCTGCGCGTGTTCATCAACGGGCTGCGCGAAATGATCGCCCTCACGGTGCCGGACCTCTGCACAGACGTGCGCTCATGGATCGCCAGCGGCTATCAGACGGTCCCGGCGCGTACGTTGCGGTTCGACGAACACGTGGAAGCGATCGAAGTCGAAGTTCCCTCCCCACAGCTGGTCGCCGCGTATGTGCAGCCCGCCGACAGAGGCCTGCTCAAACGGGTTGGACACCTACTTATAAGATTTGAGGAACTCGAATTCTCTACAGGCCAGCAGGACTGGATCGACGTGCTCGAAACGCTCGGGTTGAACGAGTAGGGCGAGAAACTTATCCCCGCTCGAACAGCGCCACGCACTCGATGTGGTGCGTCTGCGGGAACATGTCCACGGGACGCACCCGCTTCAGCGCCCACCCCGCCTCGGCCAACTCCGCCGCGTTGGGGGCGAGTGTCGTGGGATTGCAGGAGACATAGACGATCCGCTTCGGCGCCGCTTCGACGATCCGCCGCACGACTTTCTTCGACAGCCCCGCACGGGGCGGGTCGACCACGACCACGTCAGGGCGCCCGGCGCGCTGCAGCAGCTCGGGCAGCGCCAGGCGGGTGTCGCCCGCGAAGAACTTGGCCTTCGTGACCTCGTTGCGCCGTGCTCCGGCGATCGCGTCGGCGACCGCCTCTTCGACCAGCTCGACCCCCCACAGCTCGCCCGCGTGCGGCGCCAGCGTGAGCGCGATCGTGCCGATCCCGCAGTACAGGTCGTACACGCGCTCCCACCCTTCGAGCGCCGCGTACTCGGTCACGATCCCGTACAACGTCTCGGCCATCTCGGTGTTGGTCTGGAAGAACGCCTCGGGAGAGATGCGCAGGTCGAGCTCGCCGAGGCGCTCCGGCAGCTCTGCATCGCCCCACACGAGCTCCGTGTCTCCTCCCGCGGTGGTCTCGGCGAGGCTGCGCGAGCGCGTCCACAGCACGCCGCTGAGCCGCTCGCCGAGCGCCTCGCTCAACGCGCCGGCGAGCGCGCCCGCCTCGAGCTCGCCCTCGGTGGTGACGAGGCGGATTTGCAGCTTGTCGGTCTTGCGGCCTTCGCGCACGACCAGGTTGCGCAGGCGTACGCGCCCGTCCGGCGCAGGCGGCGGCGGCTTGGCGCGCTCGCCCTCGACGGCGGGGGGCAGGCGCCCGCGCCTGCGGCCGCGATCCCACGCCGTGAGCCCCTCGGCTCGGCACCAGTCGAGTACGAGCTGGCGCGCATGGTTGCCGACCTGCGAGGCGAGCAGGCAGTCGCCCATGGCGGTCACCCGATTGGCGCCGGCGGACACGTGAAAGCCGCACACGAGAGAGCCGTCTTCGGTTTCACCGAAGGAGTACTCGAGCTTGTTGCGATACCGCCACTCCTGGACGGCCGGCACGATCGCCTCGAGCTGGAACCCGTCAAGCCTGCCGATCCTCCGCAGCGCCTCGTCGACCTGGGCATGCTTAACCTCCAGCTGGCGCTCGTACGGCAGCACCTGCCAGGGCACGCCCGGATGGTCGGCCACGGGCGCGATCCGCTCAGGGCTCGGGTCGAGGATCTCGACCGTGCGCGCGTGGGCGTAGCTGCGCTTGCGCTTGTACACGACCGCCCGCACACGGTCGCCGGGAACCGCGCCGGCCACGAACACGACATAGCCGCCGTCGCCCAGCCGCGCGACGCCCTCGCCGCCGAACGCGAGCGACTCGACCTGGAGCTCGAGCTCGTCCCCGCGCTGTGGGCGCTTCGGCTCCTCCGCGCCCGCGACCGTGGCATCCTGCGGCTCGGGCGTCATGCCGGCGCCGATGCGCCGCTCGCACCTGGAGCGACGAGCAGCTCCAAGAGAGCCTTCTGCGCATGCCGCCGGTTCTCGGCCTGGTCCCAGATGCGCTGGCGCACGCCGTACAGCACCTCGGCGGAGATCTCCTCGCCCGGATGCGCCGGCAGATCGTGCATGGCAAACGCGCCCGGCGCGGCCTCGTCGAGCAACGCGTCGTCGACGCGATAGTCGCCCAGGGCTCGGCGGCGCTCAGCGGCGGTGTCCTCGTCGCCCATGCTCACCCACACATCGGTGTACACGGCCTGCGCGCCCGCGACGGCCTCGCGCGGGTCGGTGTGCAGACTCAGCGTTCCAGTCGCGCCCGGCCGCAGGGCGAGATCCGTCTCGAGCGCATACCCGTCCGGAGAGGCGACCGCCACGTCCACTCCCGCGAGCGTCCCCAGCAGCGCGAGCGAGCGCGCGACGTTGTTGCCGTCGCCGACATAAGCCAGCCGCACGCCTGCAAGCGTACCGTGCGCCTCGCGCAACGTCATCAAGTCCGCCAGCGCCTGACAGGGGTGGTGGAGCGCCGTGAGCATGTTGATCACCGGGATCGCACTGTGAGCGGCGAGCTCCTCGAGCGTCGCATCGGGGCCGGTACGGATGCCGACGGCGGCGACGTGTCGCGAAAGCACGTAGGCGGTATCGCGCAGCGCCTCGCCGCGCGAGACCTGCAGCTCGTCGGCGCGCAGCACGACCGGCTGTCCGCCCAGCTCGTGGATGCCGACCTCGAACGACAGTCGGGTGCGTGTCGAGGGCTTCTCGAAGATCAGCGCGACGCTCTTGCCGCTCAGCGCATCCGAGGACAGGGGAGCCGCCTTCAACGCGAGCGCGCGGTCGAGCAGCGCGTCGAGCTCGGCGGCAGTCAGCTCAGCTCCGGTGAGAAAATGGCGGGTCATGGACGGGCCAGTGTAGGTTAGGCTCAACCTCTGGGCTTGTTTACCAGGCTGAGCCCCCAGAAAGGACTGTCCGATGAGAATAAGTCTCTCCGTCTTGATCGCCTGCTCCGCGTTGGTGCTCGCAGCCGGCTGCGGATCGTCGAGCAGCTCCGGCTCGTCGTCCTCCAGCTCGAGCGCAGGCAGCACGGCGAAGACCACGAGCGCGAGCGGGGGGCTGAAAAAAGACACGACGCCCAGGTACGCGAGCCCGGAACCTTCAGCGCCGGTGCAGAGCGGCGCCGTGCAGATCGCCTACCGCAACATCGCGATCGACCCGGACACGCTCAAGGTGAAGGTCGGCAGCACGATCAAGTGGACGAACTTCGACTCGGTCGAACACAACGTCACCAGCGAGGGCGGCCCGCAGAAGTTCGCCTCCAAGGACTTCGGCGAAAACGGCACGTACGAGCTCAAGGCGAACAAGCCGGGGGTCATCCACTACGAGTGCACGATCCACCCCGCGTCGATGAATGGGACTATCGAAGTCCTCAAGTAGCGCAGCGCAGGATCCCATCACTTTTTCCCGACCGTAAAACCGCTTCGCGGATCGGTCGGGAAAAAGTGATGGGACCTGCTTAGCTGATGTCGAAGTTGGCCAGGCCCTCGTTGGAAGTCGAGGCCGTGGCGTAGAGGCGGCGAGGGATACGTCCCGCGCCGCGGGCGAACCGGCCGGCTTCGACGGCTGCGCGCATCGCTCGGGCCATGCGTACGGGATCCTCAGCGCGGGCGATAGCCGAGGCGGCCATCACCGCGTCGCAGCCCAGCTCCATCGCGAGCGCCGCGTCTGAGGCGGTGCCGACGCCCGCGTCGAGCACTACGGGCACGTCCACAGCTTCGCGGATCAGGGCGATGTTGTGCGGGTTGCGGATGCCCATGCCGCTGCCGATCGGCGATCCCAGCGGCATCACCGCGGCGCAGCCGATGTCGACCAGGCGGCGCGCCAGCACCGGGTCGTCGGTCGTGTAGGGCAGCACTACGAAGCCCTCGTCCACTAGTTGCTCGGCGGCGCGCAGCAGCTCGGGGGCGTCGGGTAGGAGGGTGTCCTCGTCGCCGATCACCTCGAGCTTGATCCAGTCGGTTGCGAATGCCTCGCGTGCGAGGCGGGCGGTGAGGACGGCGTCGCGAGCGGTGAAGCAGCCGGCGGTGTTCGGCAGGAGCTCGACACCGGCGCCTGCGAGCACGTCGAGCAGTGAGCCGCGTGATTCGGCGGCGGCGACCTCGATGCGGCGCAGCGCGACCGTCACCAGCTCTGAGCCACTGGCGGCGATCGCCGCGGCGAGCAGCTCAAGCGAGGGGAATCCGCCGGTGCCGAGGAGCAGCCGCGAGTTCAGCGTGCGGCCGGCGATCGTCAATGTGTCCTTATCTGGTGCCGCGGCGGCGGTGTCTGCGGTGGTATCTGCGGTGGTGCCGCTGAGCTCTGCCGGCTTGCGCGCACCGGTCGATTGACTCGGGAGGGACACGTCTTCGGGGCGGGACATGCCTTCGGTCATCCTCCCTGCATCGCGGTCAGCACCTCGACGCGGGCGTCTTGCGGAAGCGCGAACGTCTCCCAGTCGGCTCGCGGCACGACCTCGCCGTTGACGGCGATCGCCACGCCGCGCGCCGCAACGGTCAGACCGAGCTCGCTCAGCACGTCCGCGGGCGTATCGCCCGGCCGGGTCGCGGCCCGCTCTCCGTTGACGACGATCACGTGGGCACGGCCATCGGGGACGTGGGCTCGAGCCGGGCCGTGAAGCGATCGGGCGCGCATGCGGCAGCCAACGGCTCCGGCGGATCGCCGGCAAGCGCCGCCACGACCAGCTCGGCGGTGAGCGGGGCGAGCAGGATCCCGTTGCGGTGGTGGCCGGTCGCCCAGACCAGGCCTGCGAGCGCCCCGGGCCCGATCGCGGGCGTGTTGTCGGGCGTCCCCGGCCGCAGCCCGGCCGACAGCTCTTCGATCTGCAGCTCGCTCAGGCCGGGCACGAGCTCGTGCGCGTCGCGCAGCAGCTCGTACACACCGCCCGCGGTGGGCTGCAGCTCGAACCCGCGCTCCTCGACGGTCGCGCCGAGCACGTAGCGCCCGTCGCCGCGGGGCACGAGATAGCCGCCCTCGAAACGCACGACCCGCGCCAGCAGCCCCGGTCCGGCGGGGTCGCGCAGGCGCAGGATCTGACCCTTGACCGGGCGCACCGGCATTTGCGCAGAGGGGGGAAGGCCCTCGACCTGCTCCGTCCACGCACCGGCGGCCATCACGACCTGGCCGGCGGGAACACGCTCGCCGTCGCACAGCGCCACGCCTGTGATCCGTGTGCCGGTGGCGTCCAGCTCGACCGAGCGCACCGCCGTGTGCTCGCGAATCTGTACTCCTTCGCGCGCGCACGCGCGACGCAACGCCTCGAGCACGAGACGGGGATCGACCGAGTGGTCGTTCGGCGCCTCGAGCGCCAGGCGCACGGTCGGCGCGAGCGCCGGCTCACGGTCGCGGGCGGCACTGGGAAGCAGGCGCTCGGCGTCCAGGCCCAGCGACCGGCGGAAGTCGAGCTGGCGTTCCAGCTCGCGTGCCTCGTCCTCGTCGCGCGCGAGCACGAGCGTGCCGGAGCGTCGCAGGCCCACCTCCTCGCCGCTTGCCTCCTGCAGCTCTGCGGCGAACCCCGGCCACATCTCAGCCGAGCGCAGCCCCAGCTCGAGCAGCCGCCGGCCGGCCTCGCCGAACTCGGCCTCGGCGACCGGCGCGAGCATCCCCGCCGCCACGTGGGACGTTCCCTGCCCGGTGGCGTCGCGCTCGAGCACCGTCACCGCCAGCCCACGGGCGCGCGCGCGCCACGCGGTCGCGAGGCCGATGATGCCGCCACCGACGATCGCCACGTCGGTCGATTCAGCGCTCGAGGACATGGGCTTGATGCTAGTGCCCCGATTCCCAGCCCTGTCGGATCTCGACGGCGGGAGGCACAGCTCGTGAGTCCTCGGGTAGGAGCGCGATCGGCGCGTGAACCTCCCTGTCAGACTTCGGATGGATGACGATGCCGGTCAGCGACCTCGGAGCGAACCGCCGCGCACGGCTCGCCGCCGCGCGGCTCTACCTCGTGTGCGGTGCCGGAGCTTCTCCCGGGGGGCTCGAGCTGCCAGATCTCATCCGCGGGGCGGTCTCAGGCGGTGTCGACGTGGTGCAGCTGCGCGAGAAGCACCTGCCCGACGACGAGCTGGCGGCGGTCGCCAACGCCGCGCGGGCGCTGTGCGAGCGGCTGGGCGCTCTGCTGATCGTCAACGACAGACCGCTCGTCGCGCGGGAGGCAGGCGCCGACGGCGTGCACGTGGGACAGGACGACATGGCGGTAGCGGAGGTCCGCGAGCTGGTCGGCCCGGACATGCTGATCGGCCTCTCCACGCACGCGCCGGCCGAGATCGACGCGGCCGTGGCGACCGGGGAGGACGGGGAGCCGGCGGTGGACTACATCGGCGTCGGTCCGATCCACTCCACTCCCACCAAGCCTGGGCGTCCGGCGGTCGGGCTCGAGCTCGTGCGCTACGCCGCAGAGCACGCGCGCGCGCCGTTCTTCGCGATCGGCGGCCTCGACGCGGGCAACGTGCAGGAGGCGATCGCGGCCGGGGCGTCGCGGGTGTGCGTGCTGCGCGCGATCGCGGACGCTGCCGACCCCGAGCGCGCGGCCCGTGAGCTGCGCGAGCGTCTCGCGTGACGTCCCCTCGAGTGACGGTCCCGCTCGAGCCCCTGGGCGAGGACGAGCGGCCGCCCGCGCTGCTCCTCGCCGTCGCGGTCGCGGTCGCGCTGGCGCTGGGTGTGATCGTCGGCGCGCTGACCGTGCACGGCCTCAGCCACCACGGCGGCTCGCTGGTCGGCGGGATGTTCCTCGGCTGCGTGCTCGGGCTGCTCGCCCAGGGCATGTACCGGCGCCGCTACTGGGCGGTGCTCGGCTTCGAGGCGCTGCTCGCTTTTCAGATAATCGTGACCTCGCTCGCACTCGTGGTCGCCTCGACGCTGCTCGCCGCGGGCCTGTGCCTGCTGTCGATCGTGCTCGCGGGCTGGCTGTTCTGGAAGCTGGTCAGAGTAATGGGCCGCATCCAAGCGGGCGAACAGCGGGTCGCGCGGTGACCTTTCGATAGGCTCAGCCACACATGGCAGAGACCTCTTACGACTGCATCGTGATCGGCTCCGGGCCGGGCGGCTATGTCGCCGCGATCCGCGCTGCGCAGCTCGGGAAAAAGACGGCGGTGATCGAGAGGGACAAGGTCGGGGGGCGCTGCTTGAACTACGCGTGCATCCCCGCGAAGGCGGTGCTGCGCTCGGCCGACCTGCTCACGGAGATCCGCGAGTCCGAGGAGTATGGGCTGAAGGTCGCCTCTGTGGAGGTCGACTACGCGGCGATCCAGGCTCGCCGCGAGAAGGTCGTCTCGACGCTCACATCCGGAGTCGCCGGGCTGTTCAAGAAAAACGGGATCGACCTGATCGAGGGCGACGCGACGCTCACATCCGACGGCGACGTGAGCGTGGGCGGCGAGACGATCGGGGCGCAGACCGTGATCCTCGCGACCGGCTCGATCCCGCGCGCGATCCCGGGGGTGGAGCTCGGCGGGCGCGTGATCGGCACGGAGGAGGCATGGGCGCTGGCGGAGCTGCCCCTCCGCCTGGCGGTCGTCGGCGCGGGCGCATCGGGTGCGGAGATCGCCTCGGGATTCGCGCGGCTCGGCAGCGAGGTGCTGCTGCTGGAGGCACTGGACCGCGTGCTGCCGAGCGAGGACGCCGATATCTCACGGCTGGTCGAGCGCGGATTCAAGCGGCAGGGGATCAAGGTGCATACGGGCACCCCCGTCGCCGACGTGAAGGCGGGAGAGTCGAGCGTGAGCTTCTCCTACGGCGAGGAGACAGCCGAGGTCGACTACCTGGTGATCGCCGCCGGGCGCGGCGCCGATGTGGAGGGACTCGGCCTCGATGCGGCCGGTGTCGAGACAGATGAGCGCGGCCTGGTAAAGGTCGACGGCGCGCTGCGCACCACCCGCGCAAACGTCTACGCGATCGGCGATCTCGTCGCCGGGCCGGCGCTCGCGCACAAGGCATCCGACGAGGGCGTGATCGCCGCGGAGGACTCGGCCGGGCGGCCGACGCATCCGCTCGCGCACGTGGATATCCCACGCGCGACGTTCTGCACGCCGAACGTCGGCTCGTTCGGCCTGACCGAGGCGCAGGCGCGCGAGCAGGGGTATGACGTCGTCGTCGGCAAGGTTCCGTATGGAGCGGTGGGCGGCGGGATCGTCTACGGCGACCGCTCGGGAATGGTGAAGCTCGTGGGCGAGTCCAAGTACGGCGAGCTGCTCGGCGGCCACATCGTCGGCGCGCGGGCAACTGAGCTGATTCAGGAGCTCGTGAACGTGCGTGCGCTCGAGGGCGGCTTCGCCGAGGTGGCCCGCACGGTTCACGGCCACCCCACGCTGTCGGAGGCCGTGATGGAGGCAGGCCGAGCGGCCGACGGCTGGCTGATCCACGGCTGAAGGCGGTCGTTTCGCGGCGCCAGACGCCACCCGTGATGCTCGTCGTGCAACCGGCACGCCTGCGCTCACGTGCGGCGTCTGCCATCCACGACCCGACCGCCTTGGTGAGCACTAACCTCGAGCGATGTCTACGCCGGACGCCGTCTTCTACTTCGACCTGGCCAGCCCGCTGGCGTATCTCGCAGCCGAGCGGGTGCTGCACGTGCTGCCGGGGGCGGCCGAGTGGCAGCCGGTGCTCGCGCGCAAGCTGCCCGGTGGGGAGACGTTCGAGGCGTTTCGCTGTCGCGAGGACGAGGACATCTTCCGTGTCGAGGTCGAGCGCCGTACGCGCGAGCTGGGGTTGCAGCCGCTGCGCTGGCCGGATCCGTTCCCGTTCGACAGCGCGCTGGCGATGAGGGTGGCGACGTACGCCAAGTCGATCGGCCGTGCCGTGCCGTTCGCGCAGGCCGCCTTCCGTCAGGCGTTCGCCGGTGGCCGGGCGCTGGACGAGGCGGACAACGTGCTGATCGCGGCCGCGGCCTGCGAGATGCACCCCAAGGCCGTGCTCACCGGGGCCGCACTGCGCTCGGTCGAGCTACAGCTGTCCGAGGCGACCGCGAGCGCCGCCCAGGCGGGCGTCCTCGATGTCCCCGCGGTGGTCGTCCGAAGCGCTCAGTCCGGCGACGCGCCGAGTCGCGTGTTCCACGGCGAGCGCGCGCTGGAGGAGGCGGCCACCTGCATGCTCGCCGCCGCCACGGTGAGCGGCCCGCGATGAAGGCGAACCGCGCTTACCGGCTGATCCTCACGCGCGGCGGTCGCGCGCCCGCGCTGCTGGCGGACGCCGACCGGGTCGACCACATCGAGGTGGTGGAGGTAGACAGCGGCGAGGTGGTCCTGTTCTGGGACCGGCCGCCGCAAGCGGCATCGAAGCTGGCGCGCGCGCTGCGCGCCGACCTGTCGCAGCTCGAGGGGGAGGAGTTCCTCGCGCGCTGGGCTACCGTGGAGCATTGATGGGAGACCTGTCCGAGCCTGAGACCGCGCGCGAGTGGCTGCGGACGATGACGCTGATCCGCCGCTTCGAGGAGCGGGCGGGAGAGATGTACGCGCGGGCGAAGGTCGGTGGCTTCCTGCACCTGTCGATCGGCGAGGAGGCGACGATCGTGGGGAGCACGCGGGCGCTCAGGGAGACGGACTATCTCGTCTCGACCTACCGCTCACACGGCTACGCGCTGGCGCGCGGCACCCCGCCCGAGCGGGTGATGGCCGAGCTGTTCGGGCGGGTGGACGGCTGCTGCGGCGGGCACGGCGGCTCGATGCACATGTTCGACGTCGAGCGGCGGTTCATGGGCGGGTACGGGATCGTCGGCGGCAACCTGCCGATCGCAACGGGGATCGCCTTGGCAAGCGACTACGTAAAGACCGACGAGGTGACCCTGTGCACGTTCGGCGACGGCGCGTCGAATCAGGGCACGTTCGGCGAAACGCTGAACCTCGCGGCGCTGTGGCGGCTGCCGGTGGTGTTCGTCGTGATCAACAACCAGTTCGGGATGGGCACATCGCTCGAGCGCCACTCGGCGGTGACAGACCTGCAGCGCAAGGGCGAGTCGCTCGGCGTGCCGGGGACGCGCTGCGACGGGATGAACGTGGCCGACACGCACGCGGTCATCGCTGAGGCCGTGGAGCGTGTCAGGGCAGACCACCGGCCGGTGCTGGTGGAGGCGGTGACGTACCGCTTCCGCGGCCATTCGATGGCCGATCCGGAGGAGTACCGCAGCAAGGAGGAGGTCGCGCGCTGGCGCGAGCGCGACCCGATACCCGTATTTGGAGCGCTACTCGAGGGCGAGGGAATCCTCGACGGGCAGGAGCGCGAGGAGCTCGACCGAGCGGCGATCGCCCAGGTCGATGCGGCGGTGGAGTTCGCGGACGCATCGCCGTTCCCGGCGGCGGAGTCGCTGTACGAGGACGTGTACGTGCGCGACGAGCAGGCGCGGGGGACCTATCACTAATGGTCCATCCGGCAAACCCTCGACGAATTTCCAAAAGGGACCACTGATGGCACAGATGCGCTATCGCGAGGCGCTGAACGCGGCGCTGCGCGAGGAGCTGCAGCGCGACGAGCGCGTATTGCTGATGGGCGAGGACATCGGCGTGTTCGGCGGCGCGTTCAAGGTCACGGACGGCCTGCTCGAGGAGTTCGGCGAGCGGCGCGTGCGCGACACGCCGATCTCGGAGAACACGATCGTCGGGATCGGCGTCGGCGCGGCGATGAGCGGGCTGCGGCCGGTGGTCGAGCTGATGACGGTCAACTTCGCGCTGCTGGCGTTCGACCAGATCGTCAACAGCGCGGCCCACGTGCGCTACATGTTCGGCGGCCAGGTGACGGTGCCGCTCGTGATTCGCATGCCCCAGGGCGCGGGCCACCAGCTGGGCCCGACGCACTCGCATTGCCTGGAGGCGATGTTCCTGCACGTCCCCGGCCTGCTCGTCGCCGTGCCTGCGACGCCGGCGGACGCAAAGGGATTGCTGAAGACGGCGATCAGGGACGAGAACCCGGTGATCTTCATCGAGCACGAGTCGCTGTATGGGATGCGCGGCGAGGTGGAGGACGGCGATGAGGTGACGGTCGACTTCGGCCACGCGCGCATCGCCCGCGCGGGCACAGACGTGACGATCGTCGGCGTCTCGCGGATGGCGCTGACGGCCGAACGCGCCGCGGAGACGCTCGCAAAGGAGCACGGTATCGAGGCCGAGGTGATCGATCCACGCACGCTGCGCCCGCTCGACCTCGACACGATCCTCGAGTCCGTGAAGAAGACCAACCGCTGCGTGATCGTCGAGGAGGGCTGGCCCCACGGCGGGGTGGGCGCGAACTTCGCGGCGCTGATCTCAGAGCACGCGTTCGACGATCTCGACGCGCCCGTTGCGCGCGTGAGCGGGGCGGACGTGCCGATGCCGTATTCGAAGCCGCTGGAGGACATCGCCTTCCCGCACGAGCCACAGATCGTCGCGGCGGCGCTCGCGACCCTCGGACAACGACCCGCGACGATTCCCGGAGCGCATTAGATGGCCGAGATCGTGATGCCCAGGCTGTCGGACACGATGGAGGAGGGAACGATCCTGCGCTGGCTGAAGCGCGACGGCGAGCAGGTTCAGCGGGGCGAGGATCTGGTCGAGATCGAGACCGACAAGGCGAACATGACCTACGAGTCAGACCAGGAAGGCGTGCTCGAGACGGTCGCCGCGGAGGGCGACACGCTGGCGGTGGGGGAGCCGATCGCGCGGGTGGGTGCTGGCCCCGGCGGAGCAGAGGGCAACTCGGCCGCCGCGTCTCCACCGGCCGCTGAGCGGGAGGAGGAGCCGGCCTCGGGGCCGGCCGGCGTGCGCGCGGTGGGCGATGCAGCACAGGAAGATGACTCTCACGAGGCCGATTCTTCGGCGCAGCGCCCCGAGCCCGAGATCGCATCCGTCGGAGAGCGGGTCAAGGCCTCGCCGCTCGCACGACGGATTGCGAGCGCGAGCGGTGTGGACTTGCACACGGTGAGCGGGAGCGGCCCGGGCGGGCGGATAGTGAAGGGGGACGTGCAGGCGGCGAGCACCAAGGCGGCAGGAGCGCCTGACGACGGAGGGACAGCCGAAGACGAGAGCTCAGCCGCCGCGACCGCCGCCCCGATGGCCGACTCTGGTCCCTCGGCCGGGCCGATGGTCGCCGGGGTGACAACGGCCAAGGGCGAGACGACGACCGTGGAGCTGACCCGCACGCAGCAGACGATCGCGCGGCGGATGGCCGAGTCGAAGGCGACGATCCCCGACTTCACGTTGCAGATGGATGTGGACATGGAGGAGTGCGTGAAGCTGCGCGAGGAGCTGAAGCGCCTGTCGCCGGAGGAGGCGCCGACGTACAACGACATGGTGGTGAAGGGGTGCGCGCTCGCCCTGCGAGAGCACCCGCGCGCGAACGGCAGCTATCGCGACGGGCGATTGCAGCTGCACTCGAGGGTCAACGTCGGTGTCGCGGTCGCGGTGGACTCAGGCAATGGGCCGGGGGCCGGGGCGCTGGTCGTGCCGACGGTGTTCGACGCGGAGGAGAAGTCGCTGGGGGAGGTCGCCCGCGAGACGCGCGCGCTGGCCGAGCGCGTGCGCGACGGGACGATCACCCCGCCGGAGCTGGGCGGGGGAACGTTCACGGTGTCGAACCTCGGCATGTTCGGCGTCAGCGCCTTCACCGCGATCGTCAACCCGCCGCAGGCGGCGATCCTGTCGGTCGGCGCGCTCGCGCCGCGGGCGGTCGTGCACGGGGGCGAGGTGGTCGTACGCAACACGATGACGGTGACGCTCGCCTGCGACCACCGCATCCTCTACGGCGCCGACGCCGCCCAGTTCCTCGCTCGCGTGCGCGAGCTGCTGGAACAGCCCGCCGCACTCACTTTGTAACCGAAGCCGTCGGTAGCTTTTCAGTCAGGGTTACCGCCACCCGCCCGATCATGCCGACCCGAGGCCGATCGGCCCGGGAAAGGGGGTGGTGAGATGGACTACTCCATTGAGCTCATTCTGGCGATTACGCTCATGTTCGCGGTCATCCGCAGCCTGAGGTAGCGCAACCCAAGCTCCGGCGGGAGTCGGCCTCGAGCCCGCCGGAGCGACCTTAACTAGACGGGGCCCGGCGAAACCGGACCCCGTCGAGTGATCAGATGGGCGACTGCATTGAGCTCATCCTGGCGAATCTCAATTGTATCGGACGTAGATCGGGAAACCTAAGCGCACCGCGTCTTGCCACTTGGACCCAACGCTAACCTGAGTACATGACGCGTGACGAGCTTTGGGTGTGCCATCTCGGCATGGTTCCCTACCTCGACGCGGTCATTCTTCAGGAGCGAGTTCGCGAGCAGCGCCAGGCAGACGAGCTGCCCGACACGCTGCTCCTGCTCGAGCACCCGCCCGTATACACCCGCGGACGGCGCGCAAGCGCGGACGAGCTGACCTTCGGCGAGGACTTCTATCGCGCGCGCGGGATCGACGTGGTCGACACCGACCGCGGTGGGCGGATCACCTACCACGGTCCGGGACAGCTGGTCGGCTATCCGATCAGGCGCATCGCCGATATCGGCGATTACCTGCGCACGATGGAGGCGGCGATCGTCGCTGCGCTCGCCGATGAAGGCGTCGCGTCGCGCTCCCGCTGCGTGGAGGGCCCCGACTACACGGGGGTGTGGGCGGAGGATCGCAAGATCGCCTCGATCGGCGTGCATGTATCGCGCGGGGTTACGACACACGGCTTCGCGGTCAACGTGGACAACGACCTCGAGCCCTTCTCCTGGGTCGTGGCCTGCGGCCTGCCCGATGTCGCGATGACCTCGATCGCCAACGAGCTGCGGGTCTCGGACCCCCAACACGCGGATTATGATTCCGCTGCTTTGGACATCGACGAGGCGCCCGGGGTCGCGTGCTTTCGCAAGCGTGTGGCCCACGCGTTCAGCCACGCCCACGGTCGCCGCCAGCGGCTCGTCTCACCGCGACATCTTGGAATCGACGCGCCGCCCGCCCGCCCCTCCTCGCGACGCGTGGCGATGCCCGCGTGAACACGCCAGCCACTGCCGAGACCCAATCCGCTCGCGAGCACGTCACGCGCTCGCGAGCGAACCCCGGCGGCATGGATGTGCTCGACGTGCTCGGTCCAGACGTGCGCCCGCTGCGCGAGCGCAAGCCGCCATGGTTCAAGGTGCCGCCGCCGGGCGGCGAGCGCTACCGCGAGCTGACCGCGCTGATCCGCGAGGAGAACCTGCACACGGTCTGCCAGGAGGCGGCGTGCCCGAACGTAGGCGAGTGCTGGGAGCGGGGCACCGCCACGTTCATGATCCTCGGCGACACGTGCACGCGACGGTGCGGGTTCTGCAACGTGAAGACCGGCAAGCCGACCTGGAACGACCCGCTCGAGCCGGCGCGCGTCGCGCGGTCGATCGCGCGGATGGGGCTGCGCCACGCGGTGATCACGTCTGTCGATCGCGACGACCTGCCGGACAAGGGCGCTTCGGCGTTCGTCGGCGTCATCCGCCAGGTCCGCCGGCAGGCGCCGGGCTGCCAGGTCGAGGTGCTCACGCCCGACTTCCAGGGCCAGGAGATGCCACTCGCGAAGGTGATCGCGGAGCGGCCTGACGTGTTCAACCACAACGTCGAGGTCGTCCCACGGCTGTACTCGATCGCCCGGCGTGGCTCGCAGTTTGCGCGCTCCTGCCGCGTGCTGCGGCTTGCGGGCGAGCTGGGAGAAGGCGAGGTCGTCACCAAGTCCGGGCTGATGGTCGGGCTCGGCGAGACCCACGAGGAGATGGTCGACACCTTCGGCGCGCTACGCGAGCACGGCGTGCGGGTGCTCACCGTCGGACAGTACCTGCGCCCGTCGGAGCGCCATCTGCCGGTGGTGCGCTACTGGCACCCCGACGAGTTCGTCGCGCTCGAGCTCGCCGCGTACGAGCTCGGCTTCGATCACGTCGCGGCGGGCCCGCTCGTGCGCTCCTCTTACCATGCCGATCGGCACGTCCCGCAGAGGCGCGCGGGCTCAGGGCCGCTGGCGGCAAAGAGCGCGTAGACGCGGCGCGGGAGGTGCGCGGTCCCTTTCGTTGCGGAAGACCGCCTCCGGTCGTAGAGGACCGAAAGGCGTGCGCCGACCGCTCACGGCCGCGGGTAGGGTCAGTGGATGGTCCCCCTGAAGGACAACCTCCCGCGCACGGGCCTGCCGCTGGCGACCGCCGCGCTGGTGGCGCTCGACGCGCTCGCCTTCCTGCTCTCGCCGCGCCACGGCGGGCTTCCGCCGGTCCTGCTTGACATCCTCCTGCTCGTGCTGCTCGGACCGACCCTCGAGAGCACGCTCGGGCGCGTACGTTTCTGTGCCGTCTGCGTGCTTGGTGGCCTGCTCGCGATGACCGCCCGAGCGCTCCTGCACGGCGGGACGTCCGGGCCAGTCGTCTTCGGCGCCTCGGGCGCGAGCGCAGCCGTGCTCGGTGGCTACCTGGCGAGATACCCGAAAGCGCGCGTGCTGACGATGATTCTCGTTCCTTTCGTCGCCGGCCTGGTCGAGCTACCCGCCGCGCTCCTCGTTGGAGCGTGGTTGATCGCGCAGATCCTGCTGACCGACGAGAGCGCCTCGTACGCGACGCACGCCGGCGCCTTCGCCTTTGGCCTGGTCCTGATCGGGTCGTCAGCGAAGGCCTCCGCGTGAGGCGCATCGCGGTGTTCGGCGCGGCGCTGGCGTTTATCGCCGGCTTCGCCTTCCTCACCTTCCGCGCGGTGGCCGAACAAGGAGTTACCCTTGCCGGCCTGCTGTCCATCTTCATCCTCGTGCTGCTCGGGATTGGGATCGTCGGCGCGCTGTTGAGCGGACCGCGCCAGTGACCGTCATAACGGGCCGCCGAGGATCGACCTGCCCAGAGGATCGCCATTGCAGATGAGCACCCCTTCGCCCTTCATGACCCCCGGCCATTATCGTCGTCGTCGGCGCGAGGCCGCTCGCACCAAGCGTCGGCGGCAGCGGCGTGCGCTCGCCGCGGGCACGCTCACGGTCGCGCTCCTCGCGGCCATAGCCGTCATGGCTCTCGCCGGACCGGGCGGAGCGCACGGTGGGGGCAAAACCGGACGGCACTCCCCTCGACGACAGGCCGCGACGGCACCGGCCGTGCCGGCGCACTCTGCGATCGGCCTGCCGCTCGGCCGGCCCCCGCTCACGCTCGCACTGGGCGGCGCCCAAAACGATCCCGTGCATGCGCCTTTCCATGTCCCCCCGCACGCCGGCGTGCTGTTCAACCTCTCCACCGGGCAGGTCCTGTGGCAGCGCAACCCCTACGTCCGCCTGCACATCGCCAGCCTGACGAAGATGATGACGGCACTGCTCACGGTCACCTCGGCGCCCGCAAACGCGCGGGTGCTCGTGACCAAGCAGGCGCTCGACCAGGCCGGGTCGAAGGTGGGGGTGCTGCCGCTCGGCAAGCACGTGCGCCTGGAGACGATGCTCTACGGCCTGCTCCTGCCATCCGGCAACGACGCCGCCGTGGCGCTCGCCCAGCACGTGGGCGGCACGGTCGACGACTTCGTCGTGCGCATGAACGAAGAGGCCGCGAAGCTCGGGATGGGGTGCACGCGCTACTCCTCGCCGTCGGGGTACTTCAACGAGGGCGACTACTCTTGCGCGGCCGACCTTGCGGAGCTCGCCCACGTCGACCTCGAACAGCCGCGGATCGCGAGCGTGGTGCGCACCTACACGGCGGCGCTGCCGTTCCCGATCAAGGGCGGCAAGCTCTACCTGTACAACAACAACCCGCTGCTGATCTACGGCTATCCCGGCCTGACCGGGCTGAAGACGGGGTACACCGAAGCGGCCGGCAGATGCCTTGTGGCGACCGCGGAACGCCACGGCGTGCGTCTCGGCGTGGTGCTGCTGCACTCGCCAGACCCCGGCACGCAGGCCAGCTACCTGCTGAACCGCGGGTTCGAAGGCGTCTACCACCAGGCGCCCGTCCCGCAGCCGCCGATCCCAGCCGGGGCGTAGGGACTCTCCGCGCGGGAACGGGCGCGGCGAGCGCCGCAGGGGAGCGGCAGGGGAGTAAAGTGTGGCCGTAAGGGTTGACTGGCCAGTCAACCAAGGGCGAGCAGCCCAAGCGAAGCAGCCCCAAAGGAGAGCAGCCGTGGATCTCGACGACACGCCGGAGCAGGCCGCCTACCGCGCGCAGGTGCGCAGCTGGATCGAGCAGCACAAAATCGAGGCACCGGTCCTGCAGGGCTCCGGAGCCCTCGAGGACGAGAACGAGATCGTCGCCGCGCGCCGCGCCTGGCAGGGCAAGCTCGCCGAGGGGGGCCTCGCCGGAGTGACCTGGCCGAAGGAGTACGGCGGGCAGGGTCTCGGCCCGATCGAGCAGGTGATCGCGAACCAGGAGATCGCCCGCGCGAAAGCGCCCGGCATCCTCGACGCGATCGGTGTCGGCATGCTCGGACCGACGCTGATCGCGCACGGCGCCGAGGAGCAGAAGGCACGCTACCTCGGCCCGATGCTGCACGGCGACGAGGTCTGGTGCCAGCTGTTCTCGGAGCCCGCCGCCGGCTCCGATCTCGCGGCGGTGCAGGCGCGCGCGCGTAAGCAGGAGGACGGCAGCTGGCGGTTGAGCGGACAGAAGGTGTGGACCACGAACGCCCAGTTCGCCTCCTACGGCCTGCTGCTCGCGCGCACCGATGCGGACGTGCCGAAGCACAAGGGCATGACGATGTTCGTCGTGCCGATGGACGCCCCGGGCGTCACCGTGCGCGGCCTGCGCCAGATCTCAGGCGAGGCCGAGTTCAACGAGGTGTTCTTCGACGACGTCTCACTCGACGGTGATGCGGTCGTGGGAGGAGTCGGCAACGGCTGGGGCACGGCGCTGACGACGCTGATGTTCGAGCGCGTCACGATCGGGCTCGGCGGCGAGGGGCTCGGCTACAACTCCACCCGCTTCGCCGGGGCGATCGCCGGCGACGAGCAGGCCAGGCGCGACCCCGAGGTGCGCCACCAGCTCGGGGAGATCGCGAGCGAGCTGCTGGCGGTCAGGTTCACCGGCTACCGCACGCTCACGGCATTGCAGAAAGGCCAGGTCCCCGGGCCCGAGGCGGGCCTCGCGAAGGTCACGATCGTCAACGGGGCGATCAAGGCCGGTGACCTGATCACCGACGTGCTCGGGCCCGACGCGCTGGCGGAGGACAGCGAGTGGGCCTACATGATCTCCTTCCTGCCCGGCTTGAAGTCGGCGGGCGGGACGGAAGAGATCCTGCGCAACACGATCGGTGAGCGCGTGCTCGGCCTGCCACCCGAGCCGAGGCTCGACAAGGGCATTCCGTTCTCGGAGCTGCGCTCCAAGGAAACAACGGCCGCATGAGCGCGTACGGCGATCATCTATCAGCGGAGGCAGTATGAACTTGGCACTTTCCGACGAGCAGGTGTTCCTGCGCGAGGCCGCCCGCGGCGCGCTGTCGCGGTTCAAGACGTTCGAGGCGGCCCGCGAGGCGCTCGACGGCAACGCGGAGCTACCCGACCTGTGGCCGATGGCGTGCGAGGCCGGCTGGCCCGGTCTACTGATCGACGAGACGCACGGCGGGGCCGGGCTGGACGCGTTCGACGCGATGCTCGTGCTCGGCGAGTGCGGGCGCGTGCTCGCTCCCGTCCCCCTGCTCGGCCACCTGCCCGCGACGGCGATCCTCGACGCGTCGCCCAAAGCCGCCGACTGGATCGGGCGGCTCGCCACCGGCGAGCGCCGCGCGGCCTACCTGCCGAGCTGCCCACCGGACGACGTTCACGACAGCTGGAGCAGCGACCCGCGCAGCGGGATGACACGCCCCGGGCTACCCGCCGCTGGAGCGCCCGACGGCGACGGGCAGACGCGCGTGAGCGGCAGCTTCGCGTTCGTGCCCGACGCTCCCGGCGCCCACGGGCTCATCGGCGTGGCGCTGATCGACGGCAGGCCGGCCGGCGTGGCGATCCTGAGCGACGCGGACGGGGTGACGGTCGAGCCGGTCACGCGCTACGACTCGACCCGCTCGCTCGCCCACGTCACGTTCGCGAACGCGCCCGCGGTCGTCCTCGACGCCCCGGAGGAGGCGCTCGCCGCGGCCTGGCACCTGGCGCAGGCGCTGATCGCGGCGGAGTCGCTCGGCTCCGTCGAGACGGCGCTCGAGACCTCGGTTGCCTATGCGAAGGAGCGCTTCACGTTCGGTCGCGCGATCGGCTCCTACCAGGCGGTCAAGCACTCGTTGACGGAGGTGTTGCGCCAGCTCGAGAACGGCCGCTCGCTGCTGTACTACGCCGGCTGGTCGCGCAACGGCGCGCCCGCGGAGTTCCCGCTCGCGGCGAGCGCGCTGCGTTCGGTGGCCGGTCGCGCGCTCGACCAGGCGGCGCGCACGATGATCTCCGTGCACGGCGGCATCGGCGCGACGTGGGAGCACGATGCGCCGCTGTACTTCCGCCGCGCGCAGCTCTCCCGCCGCCTGCTCGGCGGCACCGCCGGCGCGACCGATCGCGTCGCCGGCGAGCTGATCGCCCAGGCAAGCGCCGCCTGAGGCGCGCTCTGAGAACATCGAAGGGGCCAGCACGACACGCCAGACACGTCCCGTCTGCGGCGACCCCGCACGGTTGATCTCGAAAGACGCTCAGCGCTTGCGCGGGCGGACCGCCCGTGCGGCGGTGGCCGTCGTGAGCGTCGCCAGCACCGGCGCGCCATAGGCCCCCTGTACCGCTTCGACCATCGCCGGTTCGACCCCGCAGTTGATGCAGAAGCCGTGCTGGGACCAGCCGATCGCGCGGGCGAGCACCTCGTCGGCGTAGCTCACGCCGGTGGCGTCGTGGCCGTAGTAGTCGTACGCCGCGTCCCACGCCGAGCCGTTCAACGCGTATTCGGCGCCGTCGGCCGAGAGGAGATGGGCAGCCGCCATGATCGCGTCGAAGTCGTCGTAGATCGACGGGTGGGTCGCGGTCATGTGGTCGTACGCGGCCGGGCGCTTGCCGTAGATGTAGGAGTCGCTAACGAGATCCCACGTCGAGCCGGCGCCCCGCGCGCCTCCGTTGGTGACGTTGAACTGCATCGGCCCGCCACAGCAGCCGGCGAAGTTGAGGCCGTGATAGGTGGTGGGCGCGGTCGAGAAGGCCGACTCCTGCCGGTGGATCGAGGCGATCAGCAGCCAGTTGACCCCGAACGTGCGCTGCGCGGTCGCGTAGATCGGGTAGAAGCCTTCCAGCCAGCGCCTCAGTATGTGCACTTCGGTCCGGTCCGCTAAACGCCGCGCCTCGAGGCTCTGCTGCGCGCGCGACGGCTGCGCGACGATCGTCTCGCCGCGCGCACCCCCCTTGCCGTGCAGGCCCGCTTCGCTTGCGCGCCCGGTGCGCTGCGCCGATGCGCCGGCGAGCGCGCTCGCGGCGGCCGCCGGTCCGGCCGCCGGGGTCGCGGCGGCGAGCAGAACCGGCGGCGGGGCGGCGGATATTGCCGGCGTCGAGCGACCGACCAGCCCCGTGAGCACGGCCGCGAGGACACCCGCGCCGAACAGGCCGAGCACGCACGCGAGCAGCCACGCGCCCCGTTCGGAGGGGGGCATGGGGAGGTGCGCGCCGAGAGCCGTGCCGGGCGCGGGGTCGGGCTCATCCGTGTCCATCGTCCCTACACGGTATCCGTGTCCGATAAAGGACCCCGCCGGTTTGGCGCGCCGGCCAGCGCGCCGATACGCCCGCTGTCGGGTTGCTACACGTGCCGCACATGCCCAAGCTCACGCTCACCCTCCTCACGCTCACGCTCGCCGCGGCAAGCCTGCCCGGCTCGACGACGGCCCTCGCCGCGCCCGGAGCCACGCGCGCGGCGACGCTCTCCGCCCAGCCCTCTCCCGCGAGCACCCCCCAGCAGCGGCACTACCTGTCGCTGGCACAGGCAGGTGTGGCGCAGGCCAAGCATCGCTGGGCCGACCATCGCCGCGGCTGGTACGACGCGCGGCTGGGCGACCGCGAACGCTATCCACTGGCCACGATCTGGGACATCGTGCCGCTGTTCGAGTCGCTCGACGCGATCGCGATCGCCCAGCCCACAAACGCTAACCGCGCGGCGGTGAGGCGCTTCGCCGCGGGCGCCGAGCGCTATCTGAACCGGGGGCTGCGCCCGCTGCCCGGCTACTCGCCCTATCAGGGCGACCGTACGGCGGACACGGAGACGTGGTTCGACGACAACGGCTGGTGGGGGCTCGCCCTCGTCAACGCCTATCGTGCCACCGGCGCGCGCCGCTATCTGACCGACGCCGAACGCGCGCTGCGCTACATCGCCACGGTCGGCTGGGACCCGCAAGGCGGCGGGATCTGGTGGAACACCGACCATCCGTACAAGGCCGGCGAGGCGCTGGCGAGCGGAACGCTGCTGGCGACGCTGCTCTACCGGGAAACCCACTCGCGGTTCGCGCTCGCCCAGGCAAGCAGGTTCCTGGAATGGGCGAACACGTCCGGGTTCAGCGTCGCCAACCAGCTGTATGCGGGCAGCAACCTGAACCCGACCCCGATCGACTACATCGAGGCGCCGCTGATCTACGCGCAGGCGGTGCTGTGTCGAGAAACGTCGACCTCGGCCGACTGCGAACGCACCAAGCTGCTGAAGGCGACGGCGCTGCAGCGCTTCGGCATGCAGCTCGACTTCTCGCCGCAGTACGACGCTATCTACCTGCAGTGGATGCTCGCGCTGTACTCGCTCGAACACGACCCCGTCCTGTATGCGCTCGCGGCCGGCAACGCGCACGACGCCGAAACCCGCGCGCGCAACAGCGAGGGGCTGTACCTGCTGTCTTGGAGCGGCGAGGAGCTGCCGCCGCAGGACGCGCTGCCGGGGATGCTGCAGACGCAGGCGGCGACCACCAGCCTGTTCGCGTGGCTCGCGGTCTACCCGCCGCCGTCGTGATCAGACGCCGAGCGCGCGGCGGGACACGCGGTCGAAGACGTGGTCGGGCAGCAGCCGCTTGGCGATCAGCATCGCACGCGCGTCGCGACCGATCACGTAGCGCGCTTTCATCCGCCGCGCAGTGAGCGCGTGCTCGATCGTCTTCGCCACCTGCTCCGGTGGGACGCCGCGACGCTCGGTGTCGCGCAGGACCTTGTCCATCGCGGCCGGCACGTGCCCGTACTGGTCGATCAGCTCCGGCGGGACGCTCAGGCCGTCGCCCTGTGCGCGGCTCTTGTCCCAGATCGGCGTCGCGACCGAGCCCGGCTCGATCAGCGCCACCTGCACGTGCGAGCTGCGCAGCTCCACTCGCAGCGCGTCGCCGATCGCCTCGATCGCGTGCTTGGACGCCGCATAAGGCGCGGTGAACGCCATCGCCACGCGGCCGCCGATCGAGGAGACGAGCACGACCCGCCCACGCGCGCGGCGCAGCGCCGGCAGCAGCGCCTGCGTGACGGCGACCGGCCCGAGCACGTTGACCTCGAGCTGGTTGCGCAGGTCGTTGATCGGGATCAGCTCGAGCGGGCCACCGTAGCCGATCCCGGCGTTGTTCACCAGCGCGTCGAGCCTGCCGCCGTGCCCGTTCACCCGCTCGACGGCCGCGGCGATCTGCGCGGGCTCGGTCACGTCGAGGACGATCGGCACCACCCGCTCGCCGCCGGCGGCCACGAGCGCATGGCCGTCCGCGACCTTGCGCACCCCCGCCAGCACGGTCCAGCCGGTGCTCGCCAGATGCAGGGTGGTGGCACGACCGATGCCCGTGGACGCACCGGTGATCAGAACTGTGGACATGGTCGCGACACTAGCGGACGTAGACGCTCGCGCCCAAGTCGCGCACGCGCATCGCCTTCCGCCGGGTAATGGTGTGGGAGGAGTCTCACCGCGCGTTGAGCGAGCGCTTAGGATCCACCTCGATGGTTCGACGCATGGAGAAGATTGCGAACGCCCAGCGCGTCGCTGCCGTCTGCGCGATCCTGCTCGCTCTGGCAGGCTGCGGATCGGGCGCCGCCAAAGGCGATTCCGACGCTCGCGCCGACGCCGCGGGCATCACCGCCGCCGCGCCGGCCACGTCGAGCGCGTGCGCTCCGACCGTGATGGGCGTGCTCGGCGACGTGGCGCTGCGGGTCTATCGCGAGGGCGTCTCCAGCGAAAGGACCGCGACCGCCCTGCACCTCGTCACTGCCTCAGCGGCCCTGCGCGAAGCCGTCGAACGGAACGACCCGCGGGCCACACGCGCAGCTGAGCAGGCGCTGCTCGCCACCGGTCATCTGACGAACCTGAAGGTGGTCAGCCGTGGCCGGACACTCGCGGAGGTCGGCGCGCCCAACGCCCTCGCACCGCTGTCTGGGACGATCGTGGGCGGCGGCGGCGCCACGATCGCGAGCTTCGTGGCAAGCGTGTGGGCCAATGATGGTCTGATCTCGGAGATCGACGGAATCGCCTCGAGTCAGACGGCGATGCGTGCGAACGGGCACGACGTCGACGGCGCCTTCGCGCTGCCGGCAGGGACAATCCCAACTCAGGGCACGCTCGCCGTGAGGGGCGTGAATTATCAGTACACCTCCTTTCCCGCCACGGCCTATCCGGCCGGCTCCCTGCGTGTGTATGTGCTCCGGCCGATCGCCTCGACCGCACGTCTCTGCGGGCAGACGCCACAGGACACGACTGTCAACACCCTGATCGCCGTCGCGAAGCTCATCTACGCGGGCGAGATCGGGCAGCGAGCGCGGGTTCAGGTGCGCCGCGTCCAGCACGACCGGGCGCTGCTGAGCGCCGTCGCAACCCGCGACCCCGTGGCGGCGCGCACGGCGATCGAAGCTCTGCTCAACCAGCACATCGTGCGCCTGCGCGTGAACGCCGGTGGAAAGCTGCTGTCCGATGTCGGAGGCCCGTTCGTGCTGGCTCCGCTCGAAGCGCCGCTGCGGCTCGGCGGGCGCACGATTGGGAGCCTCGTGCTCTCGATCCAGGACGACGAAGGCTATCTGCGGCTCGCCCGTCGCCTGGCCGGGCTCGACGTCCTGATGTACATGGGCCCGCGCCTGGTGAAGAACAGTCTCGGCCCCGCTCCCGGGACCCCGACCGCCGACGGCTCATACAGCTATCGCGGTCATCCTTTCCGCGTCTTCACGCTGCACGTGCGCGCGTTTCCGTCGGGACCCTTGCGGATCCAGGTGCTGGTGCCGATCCCCTACGCCTGATCAGCCCGCGCAACGCCGCAAGCTGTCGTGACCGGCGCCGGCAGCGCCGTAGGAGCACGACGCCTTCGTGTCTCCCAGAAAAAGTCGTTCAGGCCGTCGCGAGCGAGCGTTACTTGTCACGCAACGCGTCCAACAGCTCGTCAAAAGCGCCGGAGAATTTCTCCACTCCCTCGCGCTCGAGCGTGTCGGTGACGTCCTCGTAGTCGACGCCCGCGCGCTCCAGCTCGGCGAACACCAGCTGCGCGTCGTCCAGCCCGCTCTCCAGGCGCGGTCGTGGATCGCCGTGGTCCCGGTAGGCCTCGATCGTCTCCTCCGGCATCGTGTTCACCGTGTCCGGCCCGATCAGCCCGTCCACGTACAGCGTGTCCCTGTAGGCCGGGTTCTTCGTCGACGTCGACGCCCACAGCACCCGTTGCGGTGTGGCGCCCTTGCCGGCGAGGTACTCCCACCGCTCGCCCGCGAACGCCCCCTGATAATGCCGATACGCGAGCTTCGCGTTGGCGATCGCGAGCTTGCCCTTCAGCTCGTCGTGCCCGCCGATCTGATCCAGCCGGCGGTCCGCCTCGGTGTCGATCCGCGACACGAAGAAGCTCGCGACCGACGCCACCTTGCCCGGGTCGCCGCCCTCAGCCACCAGCCGCTCGAGGCCGCGTATGTATGACTCGGCCACCTCCGCATACCGTCGCAGCGAGAAGATCAGCGTCACGTTGATCGACTTGCCCTTCGCGATCACGTCCTCGATCGCCGCCAGCCCCGGCTTCGTCGCGGGGATCTTCACGAGCAGGTTCGGCCGGTCGACGAGCTCGTGCAACCGCATCGCCTCGCGGAACGTCCGCAGCGTGTCGTACGCGAGGCCCGGGTCGACCTCGAGCGAGACATAGCCGTCGCGTCCGCTGCCGCCGTCCCACACCGGCCGGAACAGGTCGCACGCATCCTTGATGTCCTGCTCGGCCAGCGCCCAGAACGTCTCCTTCGCGTCGGTCTCGCGCTCGGCCAGCTCGCGCAGCTGCTGCTCGTAAGCGTCGCCCGTGGTCATCGCCTTCTCGAAGATCGACGGGTTCGACGTCGCGCCGACGACCGCGCAGTCGTCGATCAGCCCCTGCAGATGGCCGTCCTTGATCGACTCGCGTGAGAGGTTGTCGACCCATACGCTCTGCCCCAGCGCGGAGAGATGGTCGAGTGGCGAGAGCCCCATGCTAGACACTAGATCAGCCCTTTCGCTCCAACAGCGCCTTCGCGCGCGCGAGTATGTTCTCCGTCGTGAAACCCAGCTTCTCGAGCACTGTGCTACCCGGCGCCGAGGCGCCGAAACGGTCGATCCCGACCACGTCGCCATCCAGGCCGACCCACTTGCCCCAGCTGATCGTCGCGCCCGGCTCGACCGCCATGCGAGCCCTGACCGCGGGGGGCAGCACCTCGTCGCGGTACTCCTCGCTCTGCTCCTCGAACAGGTCCATGCACGGCATCGACACGACCCGCACACGCGTCCCCTGCTCGGCCAGCTCCCTGCCGACCTGGAGCGTCAGCGGCACCTCGGCGCCCGTGGCGATCAGGAGGATCTCCGGGTCATCCTCACTCCCCGCGGAGTCCCACAGGACGTAAGCGCCGCGCTCGACGCCGCGCGCGCTCGCGACCTCGCCGCGATCGAGCACGGTCACGTTCTGCCGTGACAACAGCAGCGCCGTCGGGCCGTCCTCGCGTTCGAGCGCCACTCGCCACGCTTCGACCGTCTCGTTGGGGTCGCCCGGGCGCATCACCCACAGGCGTGGGATCGCGCGCAGCGACGCGTAGTGCTCGATCGGCTGGTGCGTCGGGCCGTCCTCGCCGACGCCGACCGAGTCGTGCGTCCAGACCCACACCACCGGCAGACCCATCAGCGCCGACAACCTGACCGCGCCGCGCATGTAGTCGGAGAACATCAGGAACGTCGAGCCGTACGGTTTGACGATGCCGCCGTGCGCGGCCGCGCCGTTGACGATCGCGCCCATCGCGTGCTCGCGAATGCCGAAGGGGATGTTGCGGCCCGCATGGACCTTGGAGAACTGGCCGGCACCGTCGAACAGTGTCTTGGTCGACTCCACCAAGTCGGCCGCGCCGCCGATCATCGTCGGGCCGAACTCGGCGAATGCCGCCATCACCTTCTGGCCCGCCGAGCGGGTGGCGATCTCCTCCCCGGCGGCGAACTCCGGCAGCGACTCGCGCCATCCGTCGCGCAGCTTCCCCGCCCACGCCAGGTCCCAGTCCGCCGCCATCTCCGGAAAGGCCGCCCGCCACGCCTCGAGCTTCTCGTTCCAGGCGTCGCTCGCCTTCGTGCCCGACTCGCGCAGCGACATGTGCTCGTAGACGCGCTCGTCCACCCAGAACCTGCGGTCTGGGTCGAACCCCATCGCCTCCTTGGTAGCCCGCACCTCGTCTTCGCCGAGCGCCGCGCCGTGCGCCTTTGCGGTGTCGATCGCATGCGGCGCCGGGTAGGCGATGTGCGAGCGGATCGCGATGAACGACGGGCGCTCGGTTTCATCGCGCGCGGTCGCGATCGCTGTCTCGAGCGCGTCCAGATCCTCGGAGTCCTCCACCCGCTGCACGTGCCAGCCGTCGGCCTCCAACCGCGCGGTGTGGTTCTCGCCGTCGAACGACAGCGACGTGGTGCCGTCGATCGTGATGCGGTTGTCGTCGTAGCAGACGATCAGCTTGCCCAGCGCGAAGTTGCCCGCGATCGAGGCCGCTTCCTGGCTTACGCCCTCCATCAGGTCGCCGTCCGAGCAGATCACGTAGACGTGGTGATCGACCAGCTCCTGTCCGGGGCGGTTGAAGCGCTCCGCGAGGAACCGCTCGGCCATCGCCATCCCAACCGCGTTGGCGAAGCCCTGCCCCAGCGGCCCCGTCGTCACCTCGATGCCCTGCGTGTGGCCGCGCTCGGGGTGCCCCGGCGTGAGCGAGCCCCACTGGCGGAACTGCTGCAGGTCCTCGATGCTCAGCTCGTAGCCGCACAGGTGCAGCAGCGCGTACTGCAGCATGCACGCGTGACCGGAGCTCAGCACGAAGCGGTCGCGGTTCGGCCACCGCGTGTCCGCCGGGTTCGCGTTCAGGAAACGCCGGAAGATCGTGTATCCCAGCGGCGCCAGCGCCATCGCCGTGCCCGGGTGGCCGGCGTTCGCCTTCTGCACGGCGTCCATCGCCAAGCCGCGGATCGTGTCGATCGACAGCTTGCGAATCTCCTCGCCGTCCCGGATCTCGCCGCCCTCCGCCGCCCCATTCGTGCGCGCCGCTGCGCTGGATGACCCGGTGACCGCCATTGCTCGATCCTAGCGACCCTTGGGACGGCGCCAGGCACGCGTGTACCAACGTTCGCGGAGCGAGCTCGCCCCCGCGCACGTGATCGGCGCGTCGATGGGCGGGATGATCGCGCAGACGCTCGCCGCCAGACGCCCCGACGCTCGTGATCCATGGGACCGCCGATCCGATGGTCTCGCCCTCGGGCGGCCGCGCGACCGCGCGCGCGATTCCCGGGGCAAAGCTGATGCGGATCGAGAGCATGGGCCACGACCTGCCACGCGCCGCCTGGCCGCGACTGATCGACGCGATCGCCTCGCACACGGCGCGCGCCGATCGCGTCTCCTCGCGAGACGGCTCCTTACTTCAAGCCTGATCAGCTCCCAAGCCTGATCAGCTCCCGTGAGGCCGTCGGTAATGGGCCGGCAGGCTGCCGGTCGAATGACCCCGGCCGGCCGCGCACCAGCGCCGGCGCGATCGCACCTGCACGAGCCAGTGAAAATCGTGACGGCAGTGCGAGCGGCGGTACGGCCAGCGGCCGTGCAGCGCGCGGAGCATCCGCCCCTCCTCGCAAGCGAACAGTCTCATCTCTCCCCTCCCTCTCTGCTCATCCCCACCTTGCTTATCCCCGTGTACGTCTGTGCCCCCGTGTACGTCTGCCTTTCGGCCATCGGCCGATCTGGCTGCGCGCCCGTCCGTCGGCCGATCTGGCCAACAGAGATCCCCTGCGTGCACCCTAAAGTCCGGGCTAATAGTACAGGGCCTACAGAACGGCCCCATCCTGTTCCATCCTTCGGCACCTTCTGCCCTACTTCCCGCGGTCTCAGCATCCTGCTCGACCCTTGACCCATAACCAGGCCCTTCTCTCGCTTTATCGCCTCTCCGTCCGTCCGTTCCAACTATCCGTCGATGGACGGGTGCGCTTGTTTTCCTGACGACATATAAATCATGTTTTACTCAGCTTGTCAACTTCTAGCTGCCCGGACATCGCCGCCGTACGGATCTGCCTAGTTGGCCAAAGCGGCAGATGATCGCTCGATCGGCTGACACGCCCGATGCCTTATGGTGCGTTCGTGGGAGCGACGCGTGGACAGCCGGGGGGAGCGAAGAAGCGGTCGCCGAAGGCGCGGGCGGGGACAAAGCCCGTCGGCGAAAACGGGAGCGTCGGTCAAGCGAGCGCCAACAACCTGCCGCGCGGGCCGCAGGCGCTTCCGCGCGAGGCGGTCGCCGCGCATCAGCGCGAGCGGCTGTTCAAGGCGATGGTCGAAGCGGTCGACGAGCGCGGCTTTGCGGCGACCACGATCTCCGACCTCGTGACGCGGGCCGGCGTCTCGCGGCGCAGCTTCTACGAGCACTTCCACAACAAGGACGAGTGCCTGCTGGCGACCTACGACACGATCGTCGTGCGCCTGATCCGGCGACTCGCTCGTGCGGACGACTCTGCGCTGGAGTGGAACGAGCGCATGGAGACGTTCATCCGCACCCTGTTCGACGCCGCCGGCGACCGCCCCGACGCCGCGCGCCTCGTGTGCGTGGAGATGGGCGCCGCGGGCCCCGCGGGCGTAGAGCGCTGGGCGCATGACGCCGAGCGCTTGCAGCGTCTGATCGTCGACGGCTTCGCCCAGGCGCCCGGCGAGGGGACGCTCCCCGAGCCGGTGGCCCGGGCGATCGTCGGCGCGGTGCGCAGGATCCTTCACTCGCGCGTGGGCACCACACGCTCGAGCAAAGCGCTGAAGACCCAGCTGTTGCAGCTCGTGCCCGATCTCCTCGCCTGGATCGCCATGTACTACCCCTCGCCGCCGGCTGTCCCGCGCCGCCCCCACGCCGGGCGGCCGCGCAGGCTGATGGGCGGGCGCGCACCGGGCACGCTCTCGCCGCCCTCGCTGTCGGGCGCGCGCGGACTCCCGCGCGGCGAGCACAACCTGCCGCGCGGGTTCGTCATCTACAACCAGCGCGAGCGGATCTTCGACGCGATCGCCAACCTGACCGCCACCGGTGGATATCCCGCCCTGAGCCTCGAGGACGTCGCCGCCGAAGCAGCGGTGTCGCTGCAGACGTTCTACACCCACTTCGCCAACAAGGAGGAGGCGTTCCTGGCCACCTACGAGGTCGGGCACTCCAAGGCGATGGCGATCGTCAACCAGACGCTGCTCAGGCAGTCGAGCTGGATCGGCGCGGTCCGCGCGGGCGCGACCGCTCTGCTGGAGTTCCTTGCCTCCGAGCCCTCCTACGCGCACCTGGCGTGCGTCGACGTGATGGTCGCCTACCCGCACATGGCGGGGCGCGTGCACGAGGCCAACGCCGGCTACGCCGAGCTGCTCGACATGCGGGTCGGCGCGGACGCGCCGTCGCTGCCGTCGGCGCCGGTCGTCGGCGAGGCGATCGTCGGCGGCGTGTTCGAGCTGCTCCACGACTACATCCTGCGGGGACAGACTCGCCGGCTGCCGGAGCTGACGGAGCACATCATGTACATCGCGCTCACGCCCTTCATGGGCAGCGAGGCGGCGTGGGCGGCCGTCGCGGGGAGGGGTTCGTAGGAGAACAAGAGAGGCCAAGGGTCCAGAGATCGTCCTGACCTTCAAGCGATAGCTGGGGCGAGTCGAAAAAATGGGGGATGGCCTCGCTCGAAGGCGCGACCCCGATAGAGAACGACGACCACGTGCTCCGCGCGCGACGCACGGCGGCGATGACGCGCATCGTGCTGGGGATCCTCGGTGTCGATCTGATCCTGGCCCAACCCCACCTCCCGGCCCATCGTCTGCCGGCGATCGCCGGGTTCTGCACGATCACGGCTACGGCGCTCGTGCAGCGACTGGCGCCGCGCCTGTCGTGGCTGAAGATCGAGGAGTCGCTCGCCGGTGTCGCGGCGGTCTTGATCGTGGGGCTGGGCGAGCAGCGGGTGACCGTGCTCAGCGTCCTCTGGCTGGCGGCGGTGGCCTGCGGCGTGATGGCTCGCGGGGGACGCGTGCACTGGATCGGGCGCATGGTCGTGCTCGGCGCGCTGGCGATGCCGATGGTCATCCAGGGACATGTGACCTCCGACTACATCGCGCTGTGCGCGGCGGCGATCGGGCTGCTGCTGACGAGCGGCAGACTGACACGCGAGCTCAACCACCTGCTCAGCCAGGCCCGCATCGACGCCGACAGCGCCGAGACGCTGCTGCTCGCCGGCGACATCGCCTCGCGCATGGCCGGCCGCGGATCCGGCGGCACGGGAGCCGGCGGCACGCGTCCATCTGGCTCGGGCGAGGAGACGCTTGGCGCCGCCGAGCTGAGTCGTGCGCACGACGCGATCGCCAGGTTGATCGCGGGCGAGGGGTTGACGATGGCGGTGCAACCGATCGCGGAGATACGCACCGGGTCGATCCACGCATACGAGGCGCTTGCCCGCTTCGCGCAAGGCGACCCCGACAAGGGCCCGCTGCCGTGGTTCGCGCTGGCCGAGCAGCTGGGACAGCGAGACGCGCTGGAGCGCGCCTGCCTGCGCAAGGCGCTCGACCTGTTCGCACACCGCCCGCGGGGCACATGCCTGTCGGTCAACCTGTCCGCGCCGGTGCTGCTCGACCCGCTGACGCTCCACATGCTGCTGGAGGCCGGCGCACGCCATGCGGACGCCCTGCAGGGACTGATCGTCGAGATCACGGAGGAGACGCTCGTGCGCGGCGAGCTGCAACTGGCGAGCGCGTTCGAGCCGCTGCGAGCGCAAGGGGCACAGCTGGCGGTGGACGACATGGGCGCGGGCTACTCCGGGCTGCGCCAGATCGTCGCGGTACGCCCCAGCTACCTGAAGCTCGACCGCTCGCTCGTATGCGGCATCGACCACGACAAGGACCGTGCCGCGCTCGTGAGCGCCCTCGTCGGGTATGCCGCCCAGGTGGGAGGCCTGCTCGTTGCCGAGGGCATCGAGAGCCCCGCCGAGCTGAGGCGACTGCGAGAGATCGGCGTGCCGCTCGGCCAGGGTTTCCATCTCGGGCGCCCGTGCGCGTCGTGGGGCGGCGACGATGCCGTGGTTCCGGCGGCCCTGCCGGCCGCGGCGCCGGCGAACACGACGGGCGGCGAACTGTCGTCGGGCCCGGCAGGAGCCTCGAAGCGGCTGCAGCCCGTTTGAGCGCACCGGGCCGGAGAGAGGAAAATGCGCCCGGCGGGAATCGAACCCGCGGCCTGCGGCTTGAAAGACCGCTGCTCTTTGGCTCCCCGAAGAGAACCGTTGACCACTGAGCTACGGGCGCGCGCTGGCGTTTTCTACCGGTCGGGCAGCTGCCAGAGGCCTAATCTAAGCACGCCGGCGCGGCCGGCGTGCGCCTGGGAGCTATTGAGCCGCGGCGGGGTGGAGCCGCCGGACGAAGAACGCCAAGATCTCGTCGCGCGCGGCGATCGTCGGTTGGCCCTCCTCGTCGATCAGATGGGCCGTCACCACGCTGTGCGGGCTCGCCACCACCTGCTCGAAGAACGGCGCCGTGTCGGGGTTGGCCGCGCTGTCGGGCAGCTCCCGCCCGACGAAGCGCTCGCCGAGCGCTTGCGAGTAGGCCGCGAAGCGCTCGGCCTTGCAGAACCGATCGCCCTTGAAGCGATAGGCCATGACGGTCAGATCCTCCCGCTCGAGGCGCTCCCTGACCGCGGCCAGCTCCTCGGGCGCGATCTCCAGGCCGGCGGGATCGCTCAACGGCAGCGTCGGCTCGGCAAGGACGGGAGCGAGCATCGCGGGCTCGAGCATCATCGTGAGGGCGAAGTTGCCCGTGAAGCACATCCCGATCGCGCCTACGCCCGGCCCGCCGCACTCCCCGTGCGCCAGCCTCGCCAGCGAGCGGAGCCACCGGGTCACCGGGCTCGACTCGTTCGCGGCGAACGCACGAAACTCGGCGCTCATGCACGCGCGCTGAAAGACCGCCGTCCCCTCCTCGACGCCCGGCACGGCGCCGTCGCGGCCGAACAGCGACGGCATGTACACGGTGAATCCCGCGTCTCTGACCCAGCGGCTGAAGCGAGCGACGTGCGGGCTGATGCCCGGCATCTCCGTCATCACGATCACCGCCGGCCCGGCGCCGGCCACGTGCACCATCTTCGTGACGCCTTCCAATGTGATCTCACGGGGATCGAAGTCCTCGAGCGGGTCGTCCTCGTCCAGCCTCCGTTTCGGCGTCCTCACGGGCACGCTCGGATTATCGGGGTATCGCCAGTGTTGTGCCCATCCGGTTCGGTGCGGGGGCCCTCCCCCCGCACCGGCGAACACACGGGAGCGAGCCCTTACAGGCTCTTGATCATCGCCGTCGACCTGTCGAGGGCGAAGCCTTCGATAGAGCAGCCCGGCGTTAGCGGAACAACGGTGTCCTCGGGATCGGGCGCCAGCATGTCCGTCGCGCCCGCCTCGGCCAGCACGTGACTGAAGCGGGACCCGGAGATCACCGCAAAGTCGCGCCCGTGCCGGCGGTAGGCGGCACCGCGAAATGCGATCGTCTTGACCCCGGCCGAATCGATCGCGCTGAGCTGACGTAGATCGAGCGTGAGGGTTGTGACGCCTTCCTGGCACAGGCACTCGATCTCCTCCTCGAGATCGGGCGCCGAGCGATGGTCGAGCCGGCCCATCAGGATCAGCTTGTGCCTCCACGCGGGCGGGCTTGCGAGGGTCAGGTGCGGCCGAGCCTGAGCGGCTTGTGACAGGCCGGTCTCGCCGACCGTCGCTCCGTCGCCGAGCACATCGGCTCCGGCTCGCTCCGCGACCGTCGCCGCGTCGCCTTGATGCACGGGCTGGGAGATCGTTGACAGCCTCAGATGAGGGTTCATATCGGTACGGCTCCTCTCGGATGTAAGAACAGATCGAACTGATTGCAGTCGGCCCGGATCGGTGACCCAGGGCCGAGGTAGAAAGCGACCGGGAGGAGCTAGTCCGGTCGCTCTGGAATCAGAACGAGTACAGAGGTGCGCCACGACTGCTGCGCGAGGAGCAACCTGCGCATCGCGCGCGGCGCCGCTTGGAGCAGAGCGCCTACAAGCGTGAAGGGCGCCGAGGAAGCGGTCCCCGAACCACCCCCCGCGGCCGACCCGCTGCCCGCTCCACCACCGGATCCAGGCCCAGGGGACGGCGAGGTGGGATGGTCGACCGCGGAACCGCCGTCGCCATCGACGGACCCGCCTGTCGAGGTCGCCGTCGGGGACGCCTCGACGGTGGCGAGGGGGATGGCCGAGACCCGAGTAACGGCCGAGATGTCCAACAAGCCATGGGCGTCGCCGCCGGCGATCGACTCTCCAAGCGCGGCCAGCTCGCAGCTCGCCTGCCCGGTGCTGTGCACCAAGCTCGTGGGCGCCGGGAACGCGAGCGATGGCTGATCCCGCACGGACGACATCGAGATCTCGGACAGGACGGCGGGGGAGGTGGAAGTCGTCACGGCAGCCGAGGCCCCCGGCGCTACTTCACCCGCGCCTTCACCACCCACGTCTTTGTGGGTCGACCCCGAAGTGTCGACGGGCGCCTGCGCCCCTTCCCCCGCTCCCTGGATTGCTTCGGAGCCGGCTTCGGCAACCACGTTGCCGGCGGTCTGTTCGGTGCTTTTCTTATCGACCACCGGAGAGGGTTCTTCGACCGCTTCGGCCACGGGCCGCTGCTGTTCGACCGTGGGAGGGGTTTCGACGACCACAGGTGGTGGTTCTACGGCAGGTGGAGGGGCCACAGGAGTTGTTTCGCCGACCACGGGTGGCGCCTGTTCGGCGGGCGGAGGAGTTGCTTCAGCCGCCGGAGGAGGGGCTTCGGTCGGGGGGGCGGCTGGTTGTTCGCTCGCGGGCGGCGATTGTTCGCTTACGGGCGGGGTCTGTTCGGTCGCAGGCGGGGTCTGTTCGGTCGTTGAGACGGGTTCCTCGCCGACGGATTGTCCGGCCGGAGGAGCTGGTTCAGGCGTGAGAGATGCTGCTTCAGGGACGGCCGGTTGTTCGCCGGTGGACGGCGTCGACTGTTCCGGGGATGTAGCGCCACTCGTCGCCACTGCGCCGATCGGTGCGTCCGTAGCGCCGCCTGGCACGTCCCCGCTTGCACGAGCGTCGGCCGCGAACAGGAGCACCGTGAACACGAACGCTGCCAGCGCGAGAAGGACAATCGGCCAGAGGGCGACGCGGGATCCGGGAAGGGCCCGCGTTGACTGGTTGCTGACCGGCTCGATCATGTTCTCAAAGCATACGCTCAGGCTGTCGGCTTACGATCGTCATTCCAGCGCTAAGCTCATAGGAGATGATGACACCGAAAAGGGAGTCCGTGCGTCGGGTGGCCCGCGGGGCCGATCGATGTGTCCATCCTCGCTTCGCAGTGCGAGCGAGCCGCGTCGAGTCAGGGAGCCGAGGCTTGTGCTCGTCCTGACGCGCAAGGCCGGCGAGAGCATCGTGATCGGCGATGACGTCGAGATCACGGTCCTGTCGAGCAACGGCACAAAGGTGCGTCTCGGCATCCAAGCGCCCAGCGACGTCACGGTCCACCGCACGGAGATCTATCTCGAGATCCAGACCCAACAGGCTCAGGAGAGCGCGGGCTCCAAGCAGCGCGACGAGCTTCCGAGCTCGCGACGAGCGCAGGCGGGCTGAAGACCTCTAGCTGAACCTGTAGGAGCTGCTCTCGGCCGTTACGCCTTCGACTCGCGCCGCGACCCTTGGGCTAGGGCACTGTTACCCACGTTTGCCCCACTCGCTCCTGTCTGCCCGATCGCAGCAGCAGCTTGATCCGGTAGCGGCCGCGGGGAAGGCCGGCAACGCTGAGCACGACGCGGAACCGCCCTTCATCGAGGCGTGCGTGGGCTGATCTGAGGACGTGCCCGTGCTGAAGCAAACGCACCACGACCAGCGAGGCGTTGCGCGCGCGACCGCTCACCGCCAGCAGACGCCCCGTTGCGATGACATCCAACTTCTCGATCGCCGGTGAGCTCCCCCGTTGGGCGCTCGCGGCCGTAGACGAGGCTGTCGACGGCATGGAAGGGGACAAGATATGCGGAAGCTCCATCCTCAGATGCCGAGGGGGCAGGCCCCAGGCTCCCAGGCGTCGTCGCGGCGGGGGTCGGAACGCTCGGGCTCAGGCTTTCGGGGAGCAGCGTCGAAAGCTCTGCCCGGAAGCCCTGACCGACCAGGCCTGTCGCCCAGACCACCGCTGCCTGCCCGTTGCCGGCGGCGGCGATTATCGGCGCCGAGTCCAGTTCGCCTTGCACGGTCTGCAACCAGGAGCTTTCCGGGTCGAAGCCTCCTTGCGCCGGCGCCACGTTCCCGACTATTCCACTGTCGGGGCTCTCGTTCCCTTCCCAGAGGCGCGTATCTGTTGCCGCATATAGGTTCCCGGCTGCGTCGTAGGCGAGGACCGGTTCTTCGCCGGCTTCGCTGAACGCTTCAGGTGACCCGTATGACCCGTCCGCCATCCGCGTGGCCGTGATCAGCGAATAAGGCGTGGCTGCAGCGCCAGGGCCGCTGAGCGTGACCTTACCTTTGGGGCTCACGGCAACGCCGCCAGCGAGCGCAAGCATCTTCGCCTCTCTTCCAGGGGCTTCGAACAGCTGCCGGGGAGCACGGTAGGACGCCCGCACCCCCTCGGTGCCGCCTTCGCACTCAGGGTTATCCGCAGTCCAAGAGACGACCGCCTCCCCGTCTTCGTTGATCGCGGTGTTGACGCCCGGTCTCAGGCAGGGAGCCGATTCGATGGTCTGCGCGCCAGCGAATGCGCCCCCAGCTTCGCGCACGGCCGCGTATACGTGTTGATCGTCCATCCATGCCACCAGCGAGGCCCCGCTCTGCGCGATCGCGATCGACGGCGAGCTCATCGCCGAGCCGGGGTTGGTCACTGTGCCAGGCGCCGAAAAGCCGGTGGCGCCCGACGCGCGCGTTGCGTAGTGGAGCCCCCCGTTACCCAGACCGACCCACACCGCGAGCGCTTCGCCGTGCTCGTCGATTGCGACGTCGGGGTACATCGACCCGTTGCCGCCTTCATAGCCGGAGATCGCTTGGGGTGGCGAGAAACCGCCGCCGACGATAGAGCCCGAGGAGAACATCAGGAGTTCGCGCGCAAGATCTCCGGAGTTGACTTCGGACTGCCAGACGACCATCACCTGGCCTTCCGGGCCGAGCGCTACCACCGGCTCCGTGTTCTCGCCAGCGGCTTCCGTGATCGTGACCGGCGGCGAGAACGCCCCACCCCCGTACTTCACGGAGAGCTGGACCGTCGTGTGATAGGCGGTGGTGCGGTCCACCCAAGCGACCGCCACGTCGCCGCGTTCGTCGATTGCGACCCGCGGCGCTTCCACGTACTGCCCCGCCGGGGAGATCGTCACCGGCTCGCCCCACCTCGCTGCCGTCGCGCCCGCGGCCAAATAAGCCGAGCCGATGACGACAGCGCCAAAGACTGCCGCCCACACCTTGCGCGCCCACCCGTCACTCATGGGCAGCTCTTACCCACTGTCACCGGCACCCAAGCAATTCGGCCTGCCGAGACCCTCTCCACCTCCAATTTATACCCGACAGGGGGGCTTGTTACAAGCCCCTGCCGTGCCGCATAATCGCCGCCGCAAGCCAGGACCTACGGACATGGGAGAGCTGAAATGCACGTGTTATCGACGACATACCCAACGGGAGTGTGGCCATGACGGAGCATGCGGTGGCGATCGTCGGAGGCGGTCCGACGGGGATGATGCTGGCGGCCGAGCTCGCGTTGGGGAAAGTCGACGTCGCGGTGCTCGAGCGGCGTCCCGATCACGTGCTCGCCGGCTCACGAGCCGGCGGCTTTCACTCGCGCACGATCGAGGCGCTCGATCAGCGCGGGATCGCAGATCGTTTCCTCGCGGAGGGTCAGGTCGCTCAGGCCTCGATGATCGGCACGACCGTGTTGGACATGAGCGACTTCCCGACGCGTCACCCGTACTCGCTCGGGATCTGGCAGAGCAAGATCGAGCGGATCATGGCCGCCTGGATCGCCGAGCTGGGGGTGCGGGTCCACTACAGATCTGAGGTGACGAGCTTCGCGCAGGACGACACCGGCGTCGACGTCGAGCTGGCCGACGGCCGGTCGCTGCGGGCGCGGTACCTCGTCGGGTGTGACGGAGGGCGCAGCGTGGTTCGTAAAGCGGCTTCTATCGAGTTCCCGGGATGGGACGCGACCAAGAGCAACCTGATCGCCGAGGCCGAAATGGCCGAGGAGCCGGAATTGGGCATCCGGCGCGATGCTGTCGGCATCCACGGGATCGGCAGGCTGGAGTACGAGATCCGCGACGGCGAGGTGATCTACGCGGATGGAGGGCCGGTGCGCGTCATGGTGACCGAGCAACAGCTCGAGCCCGGCGGTGAGCCCACCCTGGCCGATCTGCGCGAGGCGCTGATCGCCGTCTACGGCACCGACTTCAGGATCCACGATCCCACGTCGATCTCGAGGTTCACCGACGCGACACGCCAGGCCGCGTCCTACCGCGCTGGACGAGTCCTGCTCGCCGGCGACTCAGCGCACGTGCACTACCCGGCGGGTGGACAAGGCCTCAGCCTTGGCGTGCAGGATGCTGTGAACCTGGGCTGGAAGCTGGCTCAGGTCGTTGCTGGCGTCTCCCCGGAGGGCCTGCTGGACAGCTATCACGACGAGCGCCACCCGGTTGCCGCCCGCGCGCTCCGGCACACGATGGCCCAGACCGCCCTCCAGCGCCAGGATGAGCGCTCGAAGGCACTCGCCGAGGTGGTGTCGGAGCTGGCGATGATGGACGGGCCTCGCAAACGGCTTGCGGGGATCGTCTCCGGGCTGGACATTCACTACGAGTTGGGCCAGGGCCACCCTCTGCTCGGACGGCGCATGCTCGATCTAGACCTTCTGACCGCCGACGGGCCGCGCCGGGTCTTCGAGCTGCTACACGACGCGCGGCCGGTGCTGCTCAACCTCGGCGACGCCGGCGGCTTTGGCAGCGCCATCGCTCCCTGGGCCGACCGGGTTCAGCTGGTCGATGCCGGGTATGACGGGCCTTGGGAGCTTCCGGTACTTGGCGCGGTCACCGCTCCCGCTGCGGTGTTGATTCGGCCCGACGGGTATGTCGCCTGGGTGGGGGAACGCGCGGATGCGGGATTGCGCGATGCGCTGACCATCTGGTTCGGACCGGCTACAGCGGCGTAGCGCAATCAGCTCGACAGGCATTAACGTATTTGTTCGGTGCAATTAGTTTGACGTCAGCCGCACATTTGGGAAGCGGTGGGCGACAAGGAGCTCAGGGAGTACATGGAGGTGCGGGGGTATGCCGATGCCGCCGACTGGGTCTACAGTCAGGCGCTGGACCTTGGCGCATGGTCGAGCGGCGAGCTGCTGTCGCTGACCGAGCTTCGGCATATCCACCGTCTCGCGCTCACCCCCGTGTGGGGTGTCGCGCCGCACCCAAGCGCCGGCCATGGCGAGAGTCCGGGCTCATTCCGCGAGCACGACATCCAGCCGTTTCCAGGCGGGATGCGTCCACCGCCGTGGCCCGAGGTCTCCACCATGGTCACCGACTGGATTCGCGCGGTGCAAGCACTGGGTAGGGCGGGTGAGGGCATCGAGCCCGAAGAGCTAGCCAAGGCGCATGTGCGCTTCGAGCAGATCCACCCATTTCTCGACGGCAACGGGCGCACGGGCCGGCTCGTCCTGAATCTGGTCTTGATCAGGCTTGGGTATCCCCCCGCGATCATCTTCAAGGGCGATCGTCGGCGATACCTGGCCGCGCTCCAAAGCGCCGATCGTGGCGACCATGGCCCGCTCGGAGAGCTGCTCGCGCGCGCCATCCTCGACAACCTCCACAAGTTCGTAGGCGCAGCACTCGCGCATGGGTTGAGGAATACCTGGATGGGCGCTACGAGCGCGAGCCTCGCGACAGAAGCCCATAGAAGGATGAGCGCGCGACGGCCCGCGTCCGGGTGTGCTGGCGCTCCCTTAGCCGGCAAAGATCCGCATCAACGAATTGTGCGCGGGAGTCAAACGAGCTCGTGGGCGGAGAGTCAGGCTCTCAGCGCTGGCTGCTCGATAGGTCGGACAACTGTCCGAATGGAGCCAACCGGGATCGAACCGGTGACCTCCTGCTTGCAAAAACCAGGCGGCTGCGGATCGCTGCGGATAGGATCACGACACCTCCCGCAGTTGACTGACTCTGGCGCCCGCTCTGCGGATGTCCGTGGGTGCGATTGGGGCGGCTGCGGCTTCCAGCGCGCTTCCATGCCGTGCGCTGGTCAAGGGTCATGTAGTCCTCCCTCATCTGCCGGCGAGTCGGCCTTCTCGCCCCGCGGCCGCTGCTCAGCCGTATCGTCAAGCTGGTCGTAGAGCAGGTCGCGGGTCATGCTGATCCATGTGATCGACTCCGATCGACGGAGTTCATCGGGTGTCGGGCGCCCCAAGGGCGGCACCGCACCAAGCTCGGCACCCAGGTATTGGTGTCGAGCCATCAGCCATAGCGCAAGGATCAATCGCTGCGCCGTGTACACCTGCGCGACGATGAGATCGAAGTCGAACCACAGGGTCTTGCGTGCCCAAACGGAGCGCTCCTGCATCCGTCTGATGCCCACGTACTCGATGTGCGGGCCTTGCGTTGTACCCAGGTCCATATCGTCAACCGTCACTTCAAGGCGCGAGTTGCCCGCGCGGATCGCCATGCTGTGCTTGATGGCGTTGTATGCCTCGGCGTCAAGGAACGTCGAGGCGAAAAGCCGCAGCAGGCCCTCGATGTTCGAGAGCAGAGCGTTCCGGCCATCCTCGTCATAGCCGACCAGTCCCGCGGCAGTTGGTGAGCCATAGAAGACGACGCCGTTTTCGCCGTGATGCTCGGGAGACGGCGTGGAGCGAATGAAGCGCTCGTGCATCTTTTTCTTGAAGCTCCCTGGCTCCCGCTCACGCGCGACCTCCAGCGCCGGACATGGGGCGCCCTGGGCATGGGCCAGATACAGCCGTAGCAATGTCTCGCTGGCGTGGTGGAGCAGCAGCCATGCGTCAGCCGTGAAAAAACGATCTCGGCTCTCGGCGTCTTCCTCCTCAGGGCGGGCATCAGGGGTCGTTCCGGACTGGAGCTGGATGCGGACGCCCCCAGTTTCTACGCCTTCGGCCAGCAGCGCTCGAACGGCCTCCGGCTTACCCTTTAGGAGCAGCAAGCCGTAGAGGCGTTGCGCGAAGTAGTCGGCCGGATCGCCCGCGTAGAAGTCCTCGTTGAGCGTCTGGTAGTTCAGCTCTGAGAGTCCGTCGTCCGCCTGCTTTTTGCGCTTCTTTTTCGCCATCAAGATGCCTCTCGCAGTTGCCTAACTTCGGCGCCAGTTGAATGATCGTTCGTGGGTGTGATGGAAGCCGCGGCGTCCAGCGCAGCGCCGTACTCGCCGACCATCTTCGAGCGCCGCATCGCCCTCCGACGCCCGTCGTTTAGCTCGCGCATGTACACGGCCCGTGTGACGTTGGCGTTGCTGTGCCCAAGCTGAAACGCGACGTCATCCACACTATCGCCGGCGAGGAACGCGCGGCTGGCGACGGTATGGCGGTAGCCGTGCATCGACGGTAGGGCACCGTGGGGAACAGGAACAGGCTTGCCGTCTTGGCCCCTCTCGTGTAGGAGCGGGAAGGTCGGCTGTCCACGCTCATCGACGGCGCGCCGCTGTGCCGCACGTAGAGCGCGGCCGACGTTGCGTTGTGAGAGCGGGCGGCCTGTACGGGTTGCGAAAACGTAGGCGTCCGGGCGGTTGTCACGGCTGGCGAGCCTGTGGCGGGCGAGGAGAACCGCGAGCTGGCGCGGTATGGGAACCGTGCGCGCCGAGCCATCGGTCTTGGTAGGCCGACGATTGCCCTTCCGATCGACCTGCCAGCCGAACTCGATTACGGCATCATCGAGATCATCGAGGCGCACGTCTGCTTCGGTCAGTGCGCACAGCTCGGATACACGCGCTCCGGTAATCGCCGCCAGAATGAACAGCGTGCGCCAAGGCTCAGACGCCGCAGCGATCGTTTGCTCCAACTCCGCGCCCTCGAAGATACGCCGCCGGGCGGCCTGCGACGGCTTGGGCCGCTCGGAGGATTCCATCAGAGAGACGGGATTCGCCCCGGCCCAACCGAGACGGCGAGCCGAGTAACGGTAGATGCGATTCACCACGCCGAGGACGATCACGGCCGACGACTCGGATAGACCAGCGGCACGCAACTCTCGTACGAGCAACGCTAGGTCATCGGGCGTGATCGTGTCGAGACGCCTGGTTGCGTAGCGCGGGAGCAAGTGCCGCGTTACAGCGTTGCGGTAGAGATCGCGCGTTGTGGCGCGAAGGTCGGCGACGTGGCCGGCGAGCCACTTCTCGGACGCCTCGGCGAACCTCAGCCGCGGGTTGGACGCCACGCGCTCACCCCGCCCGCGTTGGGCCAGCAGCTCGTCCCGCAGCGCCCGTGCCGCGGTGATCCCACCGGTGACGGTGCGCCAGCGCTGCTTGCCGGCCCCGTCCTTAAAGCCTACTTCGAGAACGTCAGTCGAACGACGGTAGATGTTGCGCTCGACGCGCACGCGCCGAGCTGTAGCGTTGGTCTTGCTCATGGAGCTAACTCTCCTTGGGCCACGCCCCCGGCGGTTCCAGCCGCGCGGGGGCACTTGTTTTGATGTAGCCGTATTCTACGCCTCTTGCGTCGAGAATGAGGGGCAATTGACCGCCTGCTCGTAGAGCAAGGGGCGATCGAGAATCCACAGTGTTCATGCGGCCCTCCCGATGCGTGGAAGCCGCGTGGAAGCTCCCGACTTGGCGTCCGAGCTGTGCCCGCCCGCCTCGCGCCAGCGATCCAGCGCTGAGCGTTGGAAGTGGAGCGCGCACCCCGGAGCCTCCTGCTCATGGGGGATTCTGCGAGCCGCCGCGAGCTTGCGCAGGGTGTCGGGATGCATCCCGAGATGTTGGGCCGCATCGCGTGTCGTCAGCCATCGGTCCTCGATGCGCTCACTCGGTTGGGCGAGCCCCGACAGGACACGATCGGCGACCCGATCTGCCAGAGCGTCGAGCAGCTCGCCGACCGTCATGTCCCCCAGCCCGACGCGTCCGCTCATGCGGCGATCCCTTCATGCTGGACTACGGGCTCTGGCTGCGCGAGCTCCGAGCCAGTTACGTACCGGGCACTACGCTGTCCGGCCGGCGATTCACCGCCGCTAGGTTCTCCAGGGCCGTCGTCCGAGCCGCCGGACGGCCCTGAGCGCGAGGAGCGCTGAGATCGTACGGCGCGACAGCGCAGAGAGGGCCGTCCGCTCGCGCACCGGCCGCGTTGTCGAGACGGGAGCGTCCGTAGGCGAACCTGCGTTGTCGGTCGAGGCGCCGCGCTCAGGATGTGGGCCGCCGGTCCAGTGGGGATCGTGCGAGCTGTGCGGCGTGCAATAGCGGCGCTGCTTGCCGTTCCCGACCGAAGCGACATCGGCTTGCCCAGGAGCCAGCTCGGCGAGGCTGTAGTCGCGCGTGATGTGCGTTGCGCGAGACGACAGCGCTTCCCACGACTCCCGCTAGCAGACGAGTCGAAGTACATGACCTTGCCCGTGGAGCTTGCAAACCTTCACGGCGCGCAAGTTATCCCGCCGCGCGGATGGAAAACCGCATGGATAAGCCAGTTATCAGCGGATGGCAAGTCGCAGGTTGCCCAATACGACGAAAGCCGCCCCGGAATGGGACGGCCTCCGTGGGCGAAGGTTTGCGGGCAACGCCAGCGTGAAGAATCGCACCAAGGCCGGACGATTTCGCATCTCCGCCAGCGGCCCACCAACGGGAGACTTCGTAATGCCTGTTCTGCTGTACTCGACCGCAACCGTGGCGGGCATCACGTATCACCGTCCGTCGTCTCGGCGTCGGCGCGGCTCACAATCTCGGGTGGCGTGACGCTGGCGAGGAAACGCTTGATCGTCGTGGCCTTGACGGCAGCACGTCTGCGGCCCTCTGCCGTTTCGAGTCTGTCCTGCTCGGCCAGCCACTCCCATGTGTCAATCTCGGCCTCAAGAGCGGCGATCATTGCCGCGTCCAGCTCGACCTTCGTGTCCTGCGTGGGCGTGTCCCACCCGAGCGCGTCCAACGCCCTGCTCGCGCCTTCGATACGCACACGCACGTCAGCCCAGCCCGCGTGCGTGTGAACCTCCGGCATCGTGACGGGCGCGTCCTCGCACGCACGGGCAAGGTTGGCGTAGAGCCCTGCACGCAGCAACTCCACGACATCGGCAGGCACGTCCTCGGGTGCGTGGTCGAGTTCGACGCGGCCCTCGTGGATCGACTGCACGATCTCCTCCGATGTGATGCCCACCACCGGCGGATCTTGCTTGAGCTTGTCCAGCCATCGGCGAGTATCACCGGCCCGAACGCTCACGGCGGCGTCGAGCACGTCGGTGGCGAGAGACGACCATGTGCGCCGCTCGTGGTCGCGCATGGCATCCCACGACAACGGGTGACGGTAAGCAAACCGGGCGCTGTAGAGCACGTACAGCGCCCGGCCGGTGAGACGCGACGGGCTCACCGACGCATCCCCAGCTCGGCATGTATCTCGCGCATCCGTGCCGCGATGTCTGCCTCCGTCATGGCGTCCTTGACAATCTCCAACAGTGGCACCCGAAGCGCTTGGGAGATCCCGATGAGCTTCTCGAATGTCGGATTGCGGATACCCCGCTCGATGCCCGAGAGGTACGTCGGGTGCATCCTCGCCTCGTGCGCAAGGTCATCGATCGTCAGACGGGCGCGACGGCGATGGCGGCGGATCGCCCGCCCGAGGTCCGCATTGCTTAGGAGCGGGCTCATATCGAGATCAGGCCCAACTCGTTCACATGCCGCAGCGCACGTTCGGGGCGCACCTGGTCGTGGACGGAGATGACACGCTGCCTATCCAGCGTGTCCAGCGCTTCGTCGATCGTGTCGCTGACCTGCTCGTCGCTGCTGAGCTTCGCCCTGAGCGCATCTTGTGGGCACGCTTCGCCGTCGTGCGCTTCGTAGTGATCGAGGACGGCCAGGACGATCGCGCGTTCGACGCGCTGCTGCATGGTGGGCGGCTCGCCATTGGATGTCGTCCTTGTCATCGTCTCGGTTCCTCCTTGATGGGAGGCTCCGAGAGGGGCTTCTGGCGAGGAAGACACCAAACCGTCTCGGTAAGGTGTCCGACGCGCCGGGAGCTAATCCTCTCGGAGCCACGCCCCCGGCTGTTGATCGCAGCGCGGGGGCACTTTTATGTCGTAAGCAGGACTCTAGCGAAGTTGACCGAAAACGTAAAGTCGATGCCAGTGGATGAAGCGACCCAGGATCAGCTCATGCTCGGTCGAGCGCTCCGTAACCTGCGTGACGGTGACGGGCTGCGACAGGACGAGTTGGGCGCCCGGCTCGGGATTGACGCCACTTACATCTCGCAGGTCGAGAACGGCCGACGCGGCGTGCGCTGGCACACCGTCATGCGTTTCCTTCGTGCGCTCGACGCTGACCTCTACCAGCTCGCCGACGCGATGACAGAGGCGAAGGGGTCGGACACGGAGAGCTGATGAGTGCGGCCAGAGAGGTTGAGCGGGCGGCGTTCGAGATCGTGCAGGCGTCCGAGATCGCCCGTGGCTGGAGAGCGGGTGCGCTGCTCGGTCAGCGTGCGCAGCACATCGAGGGGTGCGATTTCCTGAGCGCACCACCGGACGGCGGGCCGGCACACCGAATCGAGGTCAAGGGCTGGGGCGAGCCGCTGCTCAGAGCCGATGGGTCCTTCTCCTACCCGGCCGATGTGACCTCCGAGCAGTTCGAACGCGCGAAGGCCGACCCGACGAAATGGCGGCTTGAGATCGTCGGGAATCTGACGGCCGTGCTCAGCGAAGGCCGTCTGCCTCAGCGCCTCACACTCGACGGTTCTGAGGTCGTGCAGCGCGCCTCGTGCTGGCGCTATCAAGTCCGACTCGACGGCCTCGCCGACCGGATCGACACCGACTCTTAGAGGGCCGTCCTCCAGTCGTTACATCCACCGAACGCGGCGCTTGCGGGATGGCCCGGTGCCGTCGAGCGATGAGCGGTGGAAGTGTTGGAGCGTTCGCTTCGGGATGCCCTCCACCCTGGCGATCTCATCCCACGTCATGCCGCGTTCGCCGGGCCGTCTAGCGCGCGCAACGGCAATGCGTTGGAGGAGGGCAACCTGGGCGTAAAGCGGCCGGCTCTTGGGCGGAATGTAGTGGTGTGGGGCTCCCCCCAAATCGCGCAACATCTATGCACAGTATGGCGTCCAATTCGGACGCTCTCAAACGCCCCAACCCCGCATGACTACAGGCGATTCGCCCGCCACACGCGCTTATCGACGGCGGTCATTAAACGTCACTGAACTACGCACGCACTTCGCGCCCTCGAAGGCCGCTCGTCAGCCGCCGGCTTCGCCTTCCAAGGCGGGCGCCAGGCTCCTGAGCTTTTCGGCGGCGAGCTGATCGTTCGCACCCACATAAGTCGAGTAGATCGTGCTCGTGCGCTTCGCGGCGTTTTCGTACTGGAGGTCGATCTGCTGGACAAGCCGACTCGGCGGCGTTGCGCGTATCTGACGCGCCGTCCGGTCGTTCGTGTCCGAGTCGGTCTTGGCAGGCTTCCCCACGAGCGTCTGCCTGAGATCGCCCGTCAGCGAGAGCCAGAACGCGCCTGTACGGTTCAGGTCGGCGGGGGTAACGAACGTGCGCTTGGAGCCGCTGCTGCCACATCCGGCAAGCACGATCCCCATCAGCAGCACAGCCGCGAAGGCGACCAGCGAGTTCGATCTAAAGCAGTCTCCACGCCATCATGGTTCAGCGTTGGGCGTGGTGATGGACGGTTTTTCGGATGCTGATGTCGGCGCGACGATCGGCGCGTCGCCGGCTTGCTCGCACATTGCCACGCCGTACCCTTCGCCCGGCAAACTTTCGCAGTAGCTCTTGGCGGAGCTGCCGCAGAACGTGGCGCCGTAGACGTTGCGAAGGCAAGGCTTCGCGTTGAGCCCGACGTGTACGAGCGCGTCATCGAACGTTCCCGCACGCCAGCCAAACACCAAAAGGACTACCACGGCAGCGATGGCGACTCGCCAACGGAGCTGCTGATACCACCTCTCAGGGTCGGCCTGCTCGAAGTCCATCCGCGACGCCGCATCCTGTGCGGCGCTCCGCACCTCCTCCTCATCCACGAGCACGATCCCCACCTTCGATCTCGCGTCCAACCGCGCTGATGCAAGTGGCGGCTCTGTACGCAAGCCCGCTTCCCACAGCAGGTCCGCGACCATCTCGCGTGCTGCCAGCGTTCCCTCCGAGTGACCAAAGGCGATCAGCAGCTCGCCGGCCTGCACGCTCACCGCACCGCCGGCGTCAACCATCTGCCGATAACGCGCAGCCACCTCCTCGCCAGTCGTCCCGTCGGCTGCCATCACGCCCTCCCTCTCCCGTGATCGGAGAGCACCGTCACACGCTCGACGGGATCAGGCTCCTCCAGCACGGCGACAGGGATTGCACCTTCTCCGCGATCCAACCGCGCCTGACGACGCAGCCTCGATCGTGACCGGCCGGCTTCGATTTCGCTGGCACGCTGAACGCGAGCGGCCCGCGAGCGCTCACGCGCAGCGCCACCATCTTGAAACGCCGAGAGGATGCTGAAGACGACGACGAACAGAACAACCGTGCCGAAGCTACCGACCTCACCAACGAACATCAGAACCTCCTCCGAGAGGATTCCAAGCTGCCGATCACAGCCCGCATCCTGACAGATTCCCTATTGAGGTATCGGTCAGGTCCGTTGAGGGTGCGGGGCCATGCCCGAGCCCGATCCAGACGACCCCCGCACGACCTTCGGCGCGAACCTTCGAGCGGCTCGTAACCGCGCTGGGCTCAGCCAAGAAGCACTCGGGCACCGAGCCGACTTCCACCCGACGGAGGTCACGCGCATCGAGAAGGGACGCCGCAATCCCGGCCTGCTCACGATCGTCAAACTCGCAAGAGCGCTCGACATTCCCGCTGGCGACCTTCTCAGTGGCCTGTAGATCGAAGCTGCCTCACCGGCGGCTGATTGCCCGTTTGCGTTGAGCCTCACAGCAAGAAAGACCCTGCTGCCGGGCTTGATGGCTCAGAGGTCGTAGAGCGTGCCCACTGCTGGCGCTACCAGGTGCCCCTCGACGGCCTTGCTCGACGGATCATGGAGGGGCACCTACTCGTAGCGCGTGACCGCTACCAGCAGCCCACCAAACGCTCTGCCAACTCGTCACAGTGCATGGCCGCGTCTTCGGGAGACTTCCCGACAAGCGCGTCCGCCCATGCAGTGCAGCTCTTGACGTCTTGCCGCAGACGGCGTAGCCGCCGGCCCCGTGCGTCTCCGATGCGGTCGGCGACGTGCTCCCGTACCTCCGTCAAATCGTCGTGGTCGGTCCAACACTTCACGCACAGCGTGCGGGCTTGGTTGGGATGCCCCATCAACTCGACGTACGCCCCACGACCGCCGCCGCACGCCGCGTCGATCCAGAGGGTGAGCAACGGGCCGCTGATGCGCGTCTTGCGCTCCCACCGCTCGCCGTCCCGGCACGACCGGGAGGCCACTACCTCGCAGAAATACGCCCAGTGTTCGAGAGCCGATCGAGGTCGCACGTCATCTACGCGCAGACAATGCCTGACGCGCTCTCGCGCGTCACGGTGGGATTGGTCCTCGCGTCTGACGTACTCCGCGTATAGACCCAGCGCTCGATCCCGGCCAGCGTGCTCGGCAACGATGGAAGCCCACTGAGCAGGACCAATGAGGCGCCAGCCTGTCGGCATCTCGGCCTCTGTCGCCGCGAGAGCCGTGCAACCCACCGCGAGCAGGACCCCTCGATCCCCTGACGCGACGGTGCTCTCAAGCTGTTCCCGCGACCATGCGGAATCGACCTTGACCTCGACTCCCAGCCTCAGAGTCCGTCCGTCCTGTAGGGCGAGGTCTGCCGCTAGATCAATCGGTCGGCGCCGCCCTGGACCTATCCTAGACTCGCGCGTAACATGGCCGACCGTCTCCACACGTAGTGTCTGATCGGCGAGCAACGACCGCGCAGCGAGCGGCGCAACATCGGGATTGGCGAGAAGATGGTCCAGTACTGCGGAGTGCAATACCTCGTGCTGGTAGCCGATCGCAGTCACCCAATCGAAGCTACGAGCGGCAGTCGAGGCGTCCATCAGGTTGTCTCGAACTGGTTGAAGTTGCCCTCGGTGTTGAGCGCGATTGCCGCATAGACCTCGAAGACGGTCGAGAGCGCAGCGTCCTCGATCTCCACGACCCGATAGTCCATTGCACGGACCCGTTTCCTCGCCTCAGCAAAGAGCGCCGCGAATGGCTCGGCGGCCGATATCTCTGCGCGAGTCCCGATTACGACGACGCTGGAGCGTTGTGCTTCCCGCTTGGCGATGTTGAAAGCAAACGACGCTGCTAGATGCCCCGAGCTGGGCCGAGTGTGCATCCCGTAGCGCTGACTGAAGTTGCGTGTACGCCCGACGTAGAGATGCTCGCCTTTCTCCGTGAACAAGTAGACACCCGCTGCCTTCGGGATCGTTGGCTTGCCCGCACGGCTTGGCTCACAGCTCAGCAGCCGATCCAGCAGACCGGGAAGCTGCTGCTCGATCTCGTAAAACCGCCGCGTTGCCCTGTCGGGAAGCGACACTGACTCAGCCTACCGCCACCGACCTCTCTGCTGCCGGATGGTTCGGGCTGCGGGTGTGGGGACAGACCGGCCCCCCTGAGCGGGGGGCGCGATCGTCGGGAGCTGCTGCCGTTTGGACGGGAGCGGTTCGTGTTCGACGTTGCGGGGACTCAGACTGGCCTCGGTCGTGCTTTATCCAGCGCGGCGCTTTCGCTGCCGCTTCGTCCCCGCCGGCCTCGCCTTGCGGCGACACGGACGGGTCAAAATCGAGGAGCGCCGAAACCCACCTGCGCACGCTGCCCGCGCGCTTTGGCTCGCTTGCCCTGGGCCTGGTCGATGGCCCCCGCTTCGCCCGCCTCGGCGGGTACGATGGCGAAGTCATCCGCGCTAGGACTGACTTCGGCGGCGGCGAGACGTGGGGCTTCGGCTCGTGTCTCGCCGCCGCTTCTGCGTTCGGTGAGAGGTCAAGCCAGCGGCACCACCGCCGGCGCTCGGCGCCGCTGTCTGCCGGCGACACGCGAGGCGTCCTGATCGACACGGATCGGTGCGCGCGGGGCGGGAGGCTTCCAAAACGCTTCCATCCGGCACTTGTCGCAAGCGCCGACGCGTGGCCTTCCGTGTCGAATCCCGCTTGATTGCAGGGATTCTGCGAATGGAGCCAGCCGGGATCGAACCGGCGACCTCCTGCTTGCAAAGCAGGCGCTCTCCCAGCTGAGCTATGGCCCCTTTAGGGGTCTCAATATACGCGCTCCAATGCGAGCCATGGTCATTCTCTGCCACTACGACAACCATCTTGAAGCCGCGCGGACGTCGTCGGCGCGGCTCGTCGACGCGGGCCAACTGACAGCCCCGAATCCGAGAGATGGATCGCATCCAACCATCGAGCACCTCAAATCTGCGATCCTTGCCCCAACCGATGAGGGGAGGCGGCGTGAGACCCGTGGCTTGGAAGGACCTTGGAGCTCGAGTGCGCAAGATGTCGGCGGCGACCATCGCGAGCCTGGCGCTCTTCGTAGCCCTCGGAAGCGCCTCGAGCACCGCCCAGCCCATAGCGAGAGCGGCCTGCACGCGCGATGTTTCCGCGACGATCGGCGGCAAGCACAAGTGCCTCGGTCCAGGCGAGTACTGCGCCACGCGGTACGAGCGCCAATATGAGCGCTACGGGTTCGAATGCAGCACGACCTACACCCCACCGAGACTGAGGCGTAGATAAGGCGGTACGGCGCGCTCGCCTGCGGTGTGCCGGTGGACGACGACCCTGGCAGAAGAAGAGGCGTCGAGGCGTTTACTTGTCGAAGTCGAAATCCCGCGGTGGCTGCTGCTCGAACCAGAGCCGGTCCTGCTCGGGTGTCTCGCGCAGAAAATCGGGCGTCTCCTCGAGAACGTCCTCGACCGCTCCCTCCAACTCCTCCGGCGGCTCGACCGGCCGTGACTCATCCGGGCTGCCCGCCGCCGCACCCGGCCCCTCTCCCAGAACGGCCTGCATGTCGAACTCGGCCGTCTCCTGTCCCAGGTGCGAGAAGTCCGCACCGCGCTCCAGCCCAGGCGCCCCGTGCTCGTGGTCCTCGTCAAACGCGTCCACCGCCTCGATCCCGTCGAGGTCCTCAGCGTCGGGCTCGCTTGCCGCGACGGCACCGACCTCGGTCTCCTCGACATGGTCATCCTCCCCGTGCCTGCGGTCGCGGGGAACAGGGTCCAGCGCCTCCCGCTGCTCGCGGGCGACCTCACCCGGATCGGCACCCCTCAGGCGCTTCAGCTCCAGATGCTCGCGTATGGCGTCGTCGAGCAATCCCATTGCGCAGCCAAACGATACTGCGCGCGCACGCCAGCGTTCTGCGACTACACTTCGCTTGCCATGCGCGCGGTTGACCACGCGCGCGTACGGGGCTATAGCTCAGTTGGGAGAGCGCCTGGATCGCACCCAGGAGGTCGGGGGTTCGAGTCCCCCTAGCTCCATCTTCCGCACGAAGCTCGAGGCGGCTTGCCGACGGCGGGCGCCGCGAGGACCCAAACGCGGCAAGCCGCCGCGAGATCGGAGGATCCATGGCTGACCGACTCGACGGAACCGTCGCGCTCGTCACCGGCGCGAGCAGCGGCATCGGCGAGGCGAGCGCCCGCGCGCTCGCCTCCGCCGGTGCGACCGTCGCGGTGGCGGCCCGGCGCAAGGACCGCCTCGACGCACTCGTGCGCGACATCGAGAACGGCGGCGGCCGCGCCCTCGCGATCGAGACCGACGTCACCGACCGCGGCCAGGCCGAAGCGGCCGTCGCCCACACCGTGGAGGAGCTCGGCCGTCTCGACACGGTCGTCAACAATGCGGGCGTGATGCTGCTCGGACCGCTGCTCGATGCGCCGGTCGAGGAATGGGATCGCATGATCGAGCTCAACCTCCAAGGCCTGCTCTACGTCGCGCACGCCGCGCTCCCGCACCTCCTGAAAGCGGCCGACGACGGGCCGCGCCGGGTCGCCGACTTGGTCAACATCAGCTCCGTCGCCGGGCGCGTCGCGCGCTCCGGCTCGGGCGTCTACAACCTGACCAAGCACGGCGTCGGCGCGTTCAGCGAGTCCGCGCGCCAGGAGTTCGCCACCCGTCACCTGCGCGTATCGCTAGTCGAGCCTGGCGCGGTCGACACCGAGCTGTCCGAGCATGTGCGCGAGGACGTACGCGAGCAGATGATGAAGCGCTTTGGCGACATCGACCGCCTGCGAGCCGAGGACATCGCCGACGCGATCTCCTACATCGTCACCCGCCCGCGCCACGTCGCGATCAACGAGCTGCTCATCCGTCCGACCGAGCAGACCGGCTGACCCCACCGCGAGCGGGGTGCCTCCCGGCGCGCCATCGTGAGGCCACACGCGGCCCGGACACGGTGCTAGCGACCGCCCGCCGGCGGGTCGGGCAACGGCGTGAGCACGCTTTCGATCCGCGCCCGCATCCCCTCCAACCGCGGCGGCAGCGACAGCCGCTCGCCGAGATGGGACTCGTCCTCGTCGACCCCAAACCCCGGGCCGATCGTGGCGATCTCGCATAGCACGCCGCTCGGCTCGAAGAAGTACACCGAGCGGAAGTAGAACCTGTCGATCACCTCCGTCGGCCGCGCGCCCGCCGCCGCCAGCCGCTCGCGCCACGCCTGCACCTCGTTCGCCTGCGCGGCGAACGCCACGTGGTGCACCGTGCCCGCGCCTCGCCTCCCGCGCCCCTCCGGCGGCGCGTCATACACGTAGAAGCCGCTGCGTCGCTCGCCGCGCGCCGTCCATTCAGAACCGCTCTCCTCCCGCGTGAAACCGAGCGCATCGCCGAGGAACCGCGCGCTGCCGGAGGGCTCGCCGCTGTAAACGCGCACACCGGCGAAACCCTGCAACGCGAGCCCGCCCGGGATCTCATGCGAACGCGCGATCAGCGGCTCCTCCCCGCCTGATGTAACCAGCAGCTCGTGCGCCAAACCCTCCGGGTCGGCGAACAGCAGTCCGCCTGCGCTCGACTCGACCTCCATTCCGTGCGCAGCCAGCCGCTCCCGCCAGAAAGACAGGGCATCGTCAGACCCGACGCGCCAGACGATCCGGTGCACCATACCGTCGCTGGGCCTCCCAGGCGGAAGGTTGGGGTACTCGAAGAACGTCAGATCCGCACCCGGCGAGCCGTGCTCGTCGCCGTAGAACAGGTGATAGACCGTCGGTTCGTCCTGGTTGACGGTTCGCTTCACCATCCGCAGCCCGAGCACGCCCGTGTAGAACTCGACGTTGCCCGCCGCGTCGCCCGTGATCGCGGTGATGTGGTGAATTCCCTCGAGCTTCATCCCGCTCTCTATACCATCGGCGTGTGCACGAAGGATCGTCCCGGGCAGCCGGCGCCCTCGTCCCGCGCTTCGGCCGCGCGCGGCGCGACCCCTCCCTGGCGGTGCTCGAAGGCTTCCACCCGCTCAAGCACGCGCTGCGCTTCGACGCGAACGTGCTCGAGGTCGTCTCCTCCGATCCCCGCGAGCTCGACCGGCTGGCCGCCGCACTCGCCCCCGACGTCGCCTCACGCTTGCGCACCCTCACGCGCGAGGTCGATCCCTCCGTCTTCGCCCAGCTCGCGCCGCTCGCTCCGCCGACCGGCGTGATCGGGCTGGCCGAGCGGCCCGTGGTCGATCCTCTCGCCGTGATCGCCGACGAGCGCGCACTGCCTGTGGTCCTGCTCGAGGACCCGCGCGACCTCGGCAACATGGGCGCCTGCGTGCGCGTCGCCGCCGCGGCCGACGTCGCCGGGGTACTCACCACCGGCAGCCACGACCCGTGGCATCCCGACGCTTTGCGCGGCGCCGCCGGGCTGCACTACGCCGTGCCCGTCACCCGCATCGAGCGCGTGTCCTGCGGGGGGCGCCCCCTGCTCGCGGTCGACCCTTCAGGCGAGCCCCTCGACCCGGCCGCGCTGCCACCGCAGGCGATGCTCGCGTTCGGCACCGAGCGCTACGGCCTCAGCGACGAGCTCCTTGCCCGCGCTGACGCGCGCGTCAGAATCCCGATGCGCCCCGGAGTGTCAAGCCTCAACCTCGCCACCTCGGTCGCCGCCGTCCTGTTTGCGTGGCGGCTCCGCACGCCGGTCTCACGCTAGGACGAGACGGTCAGCGTTCCTTCCATCCCCGCCTGGCGATGGCCGGGGACGGTGCAGTAGAAAGTGTAGGTACCAGGTTTCAAGCTCAGCGTAAGCGTCCGGCTCCCACCTTGGAACGTCGGTGTGGCGCCGAGAACCTTGCTGCCCTGCGCGACCGCCACGTCGTGTTCTACCGGCGACATGTTCGTCATCGTGATCGTCACCTTGCCCGCCTTCGCCGTGAGCTGCTTCGTGTCGTAGCTGAGCTGTCCGCCCGGTTCGGCCGCGAGCTTCAGCGCGGTCGTCGCCGCGCCTGCCGCCGGGGAGGACGGTGGCACGGGGGTCCCCGTCGTCGCCTTTGGCGACGACGCCGGAGCAGTGGCGGCGATCGAGGCGCCGGTCGGAGACGTCTGCGTCGAGGCGGCGTTCGTGGCCACTGCCGTCTCCGCGGGCGAACCCGACGTGAGCACGGCTGTCGACGCAGCCGCGATCACGAGCACCACGGTGATCGCGATCACGATCCGCTCGCCGCCGGCGCCTCCGGGGAAATCGGGCCGGCGCAAACCCAGCCCCAGCGACACGATCAGCGCCCACACCACCAGCGCACCGCCGGCGATGTAGAAGAGGACCTTGCTCTTCTCCGCCCCCAAGATGGGCACCAGGTGAAGGGCTGCCGCGTGCATTGGCGCGAGCCTAACCGATGGAGCCCCGGTTATGCTCTTAGCCACGATGACCGACGCGGTGCGCGTATCCGAGGAGACGCTGGAAGGTCTGCCCGACTTCCCGTTCGCGTCGCACTACCGGGAGGTGGACGGCCTGCGCTTGGCACACCTCGACGAGGGCGAAGGCACGCCTGTGATCTTCCTGCACGGCGAGCCCACCTGGTCGTTCCTGTGGCGCAAGGTCATCCCGCCCGTGCGCGACGCAGGCTTCCGCTGCATCGCCCCCGACCTCGCCGGCTTCGGGCGCTCGGACAAGCCGGTCGACATGGACTGGTACTCCTACGACGGCCACGTCGAGCTCACCGCCACGCTGCTCGAGGACCTCGACCTGCGCGGCGCCACGATCGTCGTGCACGACTGGGGCGGCCCGATCGGGCTGCGCATCGCGGTCGAGCAGGCCGAGCGGATCGACCGCATCGTGATCCTCGACACCGGCCTCGCGACCGGGTACCAGAAGTCGACCGAGGCGTGGCTCGCCTTCCGCGACTTCGTCGCGCGCACCGAGGACCTGCCGATCGGCATGCTCGTCCGCGGCGCCTGCAAGCTCGACCCGGGCGACGAGGTGATCGCCGCGTACGAGGCGCCCTTCCCCGACATCCCCTCGAAGGCCGGCGCGCGCGCGTTCCCGACACTGCTGCCCCAGACCCCCGACGCGCCCGGCGCGGCGGCCGGACGGCGCACGCAGGAGGCGCTGCGCGAGGATCGCCGTCCAACGCTGATGCTGTGGGGCGACTCCGACCCCGTCCTGCCGCTGGCGGTCGGCGAGCGCTTCGCCGCGTCGATCGGGCAGCCCAAGCCGCGCACGATCGCGGACGCCGGCCACTTCCTGCAAGAGGACCAAGGACCGCTGATCGGCCGGCTGATCGCCGACTGGCTCGTCTCCGACTGAGTGCAGTCTGGCGGCCGTCGGTCTATTAGGGCCCAAATATGGGGCCTAAAGCAGCCAAAGTGGCTTTAACGTCCCTGATAGAGGACTTTATCCGACCCTACTGGCCTGCCTGTGGCGTGATCTGCGGCTGCTCCGGCGACGCCTCCAGCGCCGGCTCCGAACGCGAAGCGCGCAGCTCGTACGCCCGCCTGGTACTTGCGTTGGTGTCCACCAGCACGCGATCGGCCTTCATCGCGCGAGCCATGCCCTCGGCCAGGCGCCGCGGTAGGACCGCGCCGAGCACGTTCGTGCGCTTGGCGGACTTCGGCACCCACACTTCGACCGTGCCCTGCTGGAGCGCCTCGACGATCGCGTCGGCCACGTCGCCGGGCTCGAGGTTGCTCAGCCCCCGCGCCTCTCCCAACCCCGACCCGAGCTCGGTGTTGACGACGAACGGCATCACATAGCTGAGATCGATGTGAGCGCCCATCAGGCGCAGCTCGCCGCGCACGGCCTCGGTCAGCCCGACCACGGCGTGCTTCGTAGCGGAGTAGGTCGCGCCGCCCGGCGCGCCGAACTTGCCCGCCTGGGAGGAGATGTTCACGATGTGACCACGATCGCGCGGGATCATGCGCGCGAGCGCGAGCTTCGTGCCGAGGATCACGCCGTGCACGTTGATGTCGACCATCCTCCGCGCGGTCAGATCGTCCTCGTCGATGAACCTGCCGAGCTGCATGATCCCGGCGTTGTTCACCAGCACGTCGACCGGACCGAGCTGCTCCTCGGCGCCGTCGAGAAACGCCGAGAACGACTCGCGATCGGTCACGTCGAGCGTGAGCGCCACGGCGCTCGGGCCGAGCTCCGTGGCCGTCTGGCGCGCCGCCTCGACGTCCACGTCGCCGATCGCCACCCGCATCCCCTGACGCAGCAGCGCCTGGGCGGTGGCGCGCCCGATGCCGCGGGCGCCTCCCGTGATCGCGGCGACCTCTCCGGCGAGGATGCGGGGTTGCTTGGCCATCGATCTTCTCCTCCTGTGGAAACCCTTGATTCCGCTCTGCCGGGCTCGAGCTGGGCCGCGAGCGCGGTATGCGTGACAGTAGCGCGCGCCAACTTCGAGCGCACCTTCAGGACGGCTGATGGGTTTCGGGTAGGGGTCACCTGCTGGGACGGCCACCTGCCGAGCCTGTCCCGCGGAAGCCCCATGGAGAGGGATAACGCCGGCCCGGGCGATCCACGGCATCGTCCGGGTCCGCGTATAGGGCCCTTAGCTGTAGGCTGGAGACATGTCCTCTTTTCGGTTCAAAGGACAACGCATCGCCTACACGGAGTTCGGCGGCGGCCCGGCCGAGGTCAACCCCGGCGGCGGGCGCGGGCGCACGGCGAGGAGCTCCTCAGCGTACGCGCGACCGTTGATCCTCGTCCACGGCCTACTGCTCTCCCAGGAGATGCACCGGCCGCTGGCGGAAGACCTCGCGGCGCGCGGCAACCGCGTGATCACGGTCGACCTGCTCGGCCACGGCCGGTCCGATCGGCCACGCGACATGTGGCGCTACTCGATGGCCTTCTTCGCCGCGCAGATCGTCGGGCTGATGGACCATCTCGAGATCGAGGACGCCGTCGTGATGGGCACGTCGCTGGGGGCCAACGCCGCTCTGGAGATCGCGTCGAGCACCCCCGAGCGACTGCGCGGGATGGTGATCGAGATGCCGGTGCTCGACAACGGGCTGCTGTCGAGCGCGCTCACCTTCACGCCGCTGCTCGTCGCCCTCACGTTCGGCGAGCCGGTGATGGAACTGCTCGCGCGCGCCACGCGCCTCGTCCCACGACGGCTGCTTCCCCATTACGGCAACGTCCTGCTCGACACGGTGCGCCAGGAGCCCGGTCCCGGCGGTGCGCTGCTGCAGGGGCTGTTCTTCGGGCGCATCGCCCCCCATCGCGACGAGCGGCGTACCTTCCCGATGCCAACGCTCGTGCTCGGCCACCATCGCGATCCGGTGCACCCCTTCTCCGACGCCGGGCAGCTCGCGGAGGAGCTGCCGAACGCGCGCCTGCTCGAAGCGGACTCGCTCGTCGAGCTGCGCCTGCACCCCGAGCGGCTGACCGAGGAGATCGCCTCGTTCCTGGACGATGTCTGGGCGAAGCCGAGCGCGAGCCGCACAAAACGCCCGGCTAAACCGGCCAAACGCGCACAGGCCAAACGGGCACCAGTGAAACGTGCGCCCAAACGCGCGCGTGCCGCATCTGCTTAATCGCGTGGCCGTACCGCCGGTCGGCGCCGCGCGATAGATCCGTCAGGCTTTGGCTGGGAACAGTTCGAGTTCGTTTACGCTCACGCGGCCGGGCGCCTGCGGCGTGCCGACCGAGGCGGCGGGAGCGCCCGAGATCCACAGCACGACGAACCGGAACGCCTTCGCCGAGTGGCGCAATTTGACGCGCACGTGCTTCTTCTTCTCTACGAAGTACGGGCTCAGCTGAACCCACGCCGGGTCGGTGATCGACGGTGGCAGCGCGCTGCCATTGGCGCCGTACACCTGCACCGTCATGCCCGGGGTCGAGGTGACGAGCGTGAGCGCGGACACACGTCGAGGGGTCTTCAGGTCGATCGCGATCCCCTCCGCCATCTTTGGCGCGACCGTCGGTTCGACCTGAGCGGTCCAGCCCGTGTTGGATTCGCCGTCGATCGCGAGGCTGGGATCGCCGAAGCTGCTAGCCGGGTAGTTGTACGGGTTGTAGGTCGAGGCAGCGTCGGTGTCGAGCATGATCGACGCCTGCCGCGGTTCGCTCGCGGGAGGCGTGCCTTCGGCCGATTTCGGCGTCGTCGACGACGGGCTCGGTTCGGGGGCGCCGGGCGTGCCGGCTTTGGTGGGGATCTTGGTCGTGCCCGGCGATTTCGGCGTCGGTGCCGTGAGCGGGATCTTCGGCGGTTTGGTCGCGCCGGTGGGGAGCAGCGGGTTGACGGTGGTGGGAGTACCGGGAGCGGTTGCCGTGGCCGTCGGTGTCGTCGCCGTCGCGCCCGGTGTCGTGGGCGTGGGCGTCAGGGGTGTGGTGGGGGTCGTGGTTGGAGGGACCGTCGCCTGCGCGACCGTGGTGACCACCGAGCGGGGTTTGGGGCTGCCTTTGCTCAGCGCGGCATATGCGGCCGTGGCCGCTCCGATCGCGAGGATCGCGGCGATGCCAAGGATCGCCGCGGCCGACCGCCAGCTGGGAGCGCGCGTCGTGAGGCTCTCCGGCGTGCCGGCGCCGCACTGCAGGCACCAGTCCTGGCCGGGGTTCAGCGGTGAGCCGCAGTTCGCGCAGGCGCGCGCGGGCGCGGGAGGCACGTCGGGTCCTGCACCCGGGGCCTGTCGGGCCGGCGTCTGCTCCGAGCTGGAGGCAGTTGGCGAGTCGGCGAGCAACGCGTTCACAGCCTCTGATTCTTGCACTTCGGCGGTGCGGGACCCCCCGGCACGATCTCCCGCCCGGTCGGCTGGAGACCCTCGTCGAGCTCGAGCTGCCAGTAGTAGCGGGTGAACGTCATGCCCCCGTTGAACTCGCCCACATGGGGGACGACGGTCTCGCCGGCGGCGAGACGGACGATCAGCTCCGGATAGGTGCGCCCGGGCAGAGCCGCGTAGGCGGGCGCGGGGAAGGCGCCGCCGAAACGGGTGTTCACATCGGTTATCCCCAGCCCGATGTCGGGATCGCGAAACACCTGGATCGTCGCCGGGCCACGCACGTCGAGCGCCTCCATGACCCTCCGTCCCAGCTCGATCAGCTCCTCGTCGCGGACGACTTCGCCCTTGATCGACTCACCCCCGCGCGACTCGAGCATCGTGCGCGGGATCGCGTTCAGACAGTGTCCGCTCAGGTCGCCGAGGCAGTCGATCGACAGCTCGGGGCCGTTCATCGCGCGCTGCACCATCACCGGCTCGGCGACGTAATCGATGAAGAAGCGTGCCTGATCGAGGTCGTGCGCGAGGTGGATCGAGCGCGCGCCAGAACCGCGCCGCGGCTTGACCATCACGGGGTAAGTGAGCGTGTCCAGATCGGCCTCGGGCAGCACGGTCGGCGGCGACGGCAGCCCCAGACGCTCGAGCAGCAGGTGGGTCTCGTACTTGTCGTATGTCGCCCGTGCGACCTCCGGCGACGGCACGAGCGCGGGCAAGCGCCCGTCGGCGCCGGCACGGGCGAGCACCTCGATGTCGAGATCGGTCAGCGGCAGGACCGCGCCCACCCCGTGCTCCTCGCACAGGCGCTCGAGCGCCGGCACGTATCCCGGGTCGCCGATCAGCGGGACCGACATGTGTAGCTGCGCGGCGTACTGCGCCGGCGCAAGCGGCGAAGGGTCGGCGACGATCGTCGTGGTCAGGCGGGCGAAGCAGGAGACGATGTCGTAGCGCTTGCCCGCGCCCGTCAGCAGGATCGCCGGCCTCACGTGCCCTCCCAGCCGCCGGTCTGGCCCTTGTACAGGTCCGAGCCGCCGAGCACCATCGCCGCGGTGCGCCACAGGATGCGCACATCGAGCGCGAGCGAGCGGTGCTCGATGTAGTGCAGGTCGAGCTCGATCCGCTCGCTCCACGGCAGCGAGGCGCGGCCGTTGACCTGAGCCCAGCCGGTGATGCCCGGCTTGATCTGCAAACGTCCGCGCTGACGATCGGTGTACTGCGCGACCTGCGCGGGCAGCGTCGGACGGGGGCCGATCAGCGACATGTCCCCGCGCAGCACGTTGATCAGGTTGGGCAGCTCGTCGAGCGAGGTCCGGCGCAGGAAGGCGCCGACGCGCGTGATGCGCGAGTCGTTCTCGTTGATCGCCAAGCCCGCGCCGATGTGCTCGGCGCCGTCGACCATCGTGCGCAGCTTGATCACGTCGAACGGCTTGCCGTCCCGGCCGGCGCGGCGCTGGCGGTAGATCGGGTGGCCGGCGGACTCGAGCCGGACTGCGATCGCCGCTACGAACAGCACGGGCGCCGAGAGCCCGAGCAGTACGGCGGAGACGACGATGTCGATCGCACGGCGAATCATCGGGCGGACAATAGGCGCATCACGCGACGCTGACGGCAGAGGGTCGAGCGGGGCGCGGACGCAAGGAGCGTGGCCTGCTTCGCAGGCGAGCGACTGAGGACAAAGCATCCGCGAAGGCCATCTGCCGTCAGCGCGTGCCTTCGGCCGCGTCCCAGCTTGCCTCTGTGCCGTGGCGAAGCCAGTCCCACAGGCCTGCGGCGAGCGAGGAGGTGGTGAGCACGTAGTAGCGCGCTACCAGCAGCGGCCTGGCACGCGCGGTCCCCGCGAGCGCGGCCGCGGCGAGCAGGGCGAGCTGCAGGGCGAGCGTGATCAGGTAGAGAGGACCGGCGCCCGTCAGCACCAGGATCGCGTTCGCGAGCAGCGCGACAGCGTGCAGCATTGGCGTGGCGTAGCGGAGGATACGGTGGGAGAGGATCATCAGGCCGTAGCCGAGCCCGTAGCCACGGGGGGAGAGCATGCCGCCGCGCACGACGATCGGCCATGTGTGGCTCATCATGCGGCGCTTGCGCGCGAACTCGCCCTCGATCGACGGGACCATCTTCTCGCTCGCCCGCGCAGTCGGCACGTAGACGGCGCGGAGGCCGCGCTTGACCATGTTGAACGGGAACGACAGGTCGTGGCCCATGATTGGGTCGACCTCGAAGTATGCGTCGCGGCGGGTGGCGTAGATCGCGCCGTTGCCGGCCGTGATCGAGCGCAAGCGTGACTCCAGCGATCGGACCGCCATCTCATAGCGCCAGTACAGACCCTCCTGGCTGGTGGCATTCGCGCCGGACTTGGCCTGGACGAAGCGGACCTGTCCACAGGCATAGCCGACGCTGGGGTCGGCGAACGCGCTCACGAGCATGCGCGCGGCATCTGGCGCCCACGACGCGTTGGCGTCGGAGAAGGCGACGATCTCCCCGCGCGCTCGCCGCACGGCGGCATCCTGCGCGCGGATCTTGCCGCCGCGCGGCAGCTCGACGACAACGTCGGCGCCTGCGTCGCGCGCGCGCGTGGCCGTCGCATCCGAACAACCGTCGCAGGCGACGATCAGCTCGAGCAGCTCTCGCGGGTAGTCCAGCGCCAGCGCGTTCTCGACCTTCGCGGCGATCACCGACTCCTCGTCGTGCGCGGCGACGATCAAGGATACGGATGGCAGCTGCGCGGGCTGCCCGATGGTTGCCGATTGCCCCAGCACGCGCGCGAGCGCAGCCAGCGCGATGGCGTAGCCGACCTGCGTCCATACGATCAGGCCGGCGCACAGCCAGAAGACGACCTCGAGCACAGTCATCAGCGGTGGTCTGCTTGCGTCTCGCCGACGGTGCCGCTAGCCTTGTAGATGGCCAATACGCTCAGTGTGTTTGTTATGGGCGTCTTCCTTAAGGGTAGTCCCTGGTGGCCGCCGGGACCGTCTGAGCTGCGACCACCAGGGCGCCCTGTTATCTTGCCAGCCGGTCGATAACCAGCATGGCGACAAGCAGAGCGATGGCCAATACGGTCAACGTGTTCACCATTGGGTACCTCCTTTCTCCGGGACATACGGTCCCGGAACGACCCGGAGGGGAGGGCCTGTAACACGCAGCGATCAGCCATTTCGATAACTCTACGGTCGGCTTGGGATGCTTCTCACGCGGAGGCTGTCAATGAGCGATAGAGGGCGAGCGTGCAACGTGCGACTGCGTCCCACGAGTAGGGGCCTGACGCTGCTGCGTGGGCTCGCTCCGCCATCGCGGCGAGGGCCCCGGAATCGGACAGCAGCTCTCGCAACGCGTCGCTCAGGGCGGCGGAGTCGCCCGCGGGGAACGTGCGCGCGGCGCCGGTCGCCGCCAGCTCGGGGAAGCCGCCGACGTCGCTCAGCAGCATCGGCACGCCCGCACCGAGGGCCGTGAACGCGACGCCTGACTGATCGATCTCGCGGTAGGGAAGCACGACGAGGACGGCGCGCGCGAAGTACCCGGCCATCTCGGTATCGGGGACGAAGCGGGGAACGAAGCGAACGCTCGGCGGAGCGGCGGCACGCAGCGAGGAGATGTCCATGCGGGGCAGGCCGACGATCCACAGCTCCGCGCCGTCGATGTCGCGCCACGCGTCGAGCAGCAGGTCGAGCCCCTTGTAGGGGCGCAGCAGGCCGAAGAAGAGCACGACGGGGACGTCCGTCTGAAACGGCGGCGCGGGCTGAGGCACGGACGACTGCGCGACAGGCGGTGCGACGAACGCGCCGTGGGGGATGACGTGGATCCGTACCGAGTCGATCCCCAGCTCGTCTGCAAGGCGTCGACGGCCGTGCTCGGAGTGGACGACGAGCGCGTCGAAGCGCTCGTACAGTCGCCGCTGCGCGGCGACCTGACCGGCGCGCGGCTCACGCGGGAGGATGTCGTGCGCGGTCAACACCAGCGGACGGCGCCCGCCCGACGGTGCGCGACGCGCGGGAAGCAGCCGTCCGTCCAGATGCTGCACGGTGAGCCACTGGAAGTGGACGACGTCGGCAGTCCGCGCGGCATGGCGGTAGCGCAGCATGTCGGGCACGTGCTCAGCCAGCTTGGCGACGCGTCGCGCGCGTGAGCCCGGCGGGCCGATGGCGGCGCGATAGAAGAACTCGCGGCGTGCATACCCCTGCGGCGGCGGGACCGCACCGTAGGCGAAGCGGCTCGTGAACAGCTCGACCTCCGCTCCGGCTGCCGCCAGCGAGCGGCAGAGCGCGTGATCGTAGGGAGGCGTGTAGGCCGAGGGGTCGACGACGTGGACGCGCACGGGCAAGACAATAGGCGCGGCTTCGCGCGGGCGCGGGTCGGAGCACTGGGAGAGAATGGGTCTATGGCTCCCACAGACCCATTCGACGACACCGCCCATGAGACCGGCGAGATCGAGCTGACGTACTGCGTCGTGAACACCTCCCAGCGTGAGCTGTTGCTACGCGGGCTGGACGCGATCGCGCGCGATCGCGCGACGCTGCCGTTCGCGAGCGAGGTGCTCGTGCTCGACAACGGCTCGCGTGACGGCTCCGCGCAGGCGGCGCGGGAGCACCCGGCGGTGGACGAGACGATCGCGATCGAGGAACGGCGCGGCAAGGCGCTGAACGACTCCGAGCTGTTGCGTCGCGCGCGCGGGCGATACGCGCTGCTGCTGAACGAGGACTCGGAGCTCTTGCCCGGCGCGACGCTCGCCCTGTACGAAGCGCTGGAGCAGCGTCCGCGGACGGCGTGCGCGGGCGCTGCGCTACGGCGGCCGGATGGGATGGCGCAACCCTCGGCTTGGCGCTTTCCCACGCCGCTGACCGCGCTCGCGGGCGCGCTGTTCCTGCACCGAATCTTCACCGTGCAGAGCGGCGGCGAGCACACGCGGGCGGTCGACTGGTGCCAGTCCGCGGCGCTGCTCGTGCGCACGAGCGCGGCCGCGCAAGTGGACTACTTGGATGGGGACTTCTTCGTGTACTCCGACGAGGTCGACTTCGCACGCCGGCTGCGCGACGCGGGCTGGCGCAGCGTGCACGTGCCGAGCGCCGTGGCGATCCACCACGAGCAGCTCTCGACCGACGCTGTACCGGAGCGGCGGATCGTGGAATTGGCGCGCAATCGCGACCGGTACATGCGCAAGCACCATTCCGCCGGGGTGGCGCGCACGGTGCGCTGGCTGACCGCATGGACGTACGCGCTGCGCGCGCTCGCCGCGCTCGTCCTGCCCGGTCACCCGTCAAAGCGCTACTGGCGCCACGTCACCGCGACGCTGCACCCCGAGCGGGGCGAAGGGCTGCGCGAGGCCGCCCGAGAGTACAACCGCAGCGGTCGGTGAGATACCGCTGGCCGCTGTCGTCAGAGGTCTCGAAGGGGGTCCTCGGCGTATTCCTCGACGTCGCCGTGACCGGCGCGGTAGGTGGCCACGCGTCGGCGGCCGTCGGCCACGAGCGCGCGCGCTTGGGCCCACTCGTGGGGGTGAAAGAAGCGCGTGAGCAGCAGCAGCGCCGGGGCGAGCGCGAGCCATACGGCGCGCAGCGCGAGGCCGGCGAAGCCATGAGTGGGGAGCAGCAGCTCGCCCGTGACCGCGACCCCGGCCAGGATCGCGACAAGCTGCGCCAGCCGCCGCCATTCGAAGCCGACGCGGAACAGCGAGCGGGTGAGCAGGTAGATGACGGCGATCATCGTCGCGTAGGCACCGCACAGCGCGATCCCGGCGCCTTCGATGCCCAGCCCGGCGCCGCCGCGGGGCACGAGCAGCACGAGCAGTGTCACGTTGAGCACGAGGCCGGCCGCCGCGGCGGGGAAGTTGCGCGACGTCACGCGCGCGCGGCCGGCGATCACGACGAACACGAGGTACAACCCGTACAGCGCCCAGCCGAGCGCGAGCCAGGGGAGCGCCTTATAAGCGCCGAAGTAAGCGGGTCCCGCCAGCAGCCGCACCATCCAGCGCCCGAGCAAGGCCACCCCGCACACCACCACGCCGGTTGCGAGCGCGTAGTAGGTCGTGACGAGCGAGTACAGCTCGGCGGCCTCCTCGTCGCTCTCGATCGAGTACGCCAGCGGCGGCCAGGCGTACTGGAAGCCGCGCACCGCGACGAACACGACGGTCGCGAGCTTCAGCGCGACCGCGTACAGCCCGGCCGCGCTTTCGCTGTAGACGCGCAACAGGTAGAAGCGGTCGGCGACCTGCAGCGCGTAGACGCTCGCGTCGGCCGGTACGGTCGGCAGCCCGAAGCGCAGCATCGCGCTCAGATCCTCGCGGCGGATGCGTAGGGAGAACCGGCGGCGCAGCACCCACCACAGCCCGAGCACGACGACCGTCGAGGCGGCGAAGTTGCCGAGCAGGAGACCGCGCGCGCCCTGGCCGGCGAACACCACGAGCACGACCGTGAACGTGACCGTCATCAACACGTTCGCGCCAGACGCGTATACGTAGGTGCGCGTGCGCTCGTCGACGCGCAGCTGGGCGTAGACCACCTCGAGATTTGTAAACGCCCACAGCCCGAGGATCGCGCAGTCGATCAGCAGCGGGTCGGCGTGACCGAGCAGCAGCCGCGAGATCTCGCCGGCGAAGACGACCGCGAGGAGCGACGCCACGGTCGTGGTCCACGCCACCACGGCGGTCGCCGAGCGCGTGATCCGGTCCCGGCGGGCGGGGTCGTCATCGAGGAAGTAGAAGCGGATGAACGCCTCGCCCACCCCGGCGCGCAGGAGGATGCTCGACAGGATCACCGCCGTCAGCAGCGATTCCGCGGCGCCGTATGAGCTCGTACCGACGTGGCGCGTGTACAGCGGCAGCGTGAGGAGCGCAAGCCCCTTGGCGAGGATGTCCCCGAACTGGTACGCCGCGCCGGTCGTGACGAGGCGCTTCAGGTAGCCGAGCACGGCTCAGACGCTACTGGCAGGGCCGGCCCGAGCGAGGGCCATGCCGAGTGCGAGCAGCGTCCAGGTGAGCGGGTCCTCGAGGAAGTCAGCGTATGTCCACGTGTGCAGGACGAGCGCGGCGAAACAGGCGGCGATCGCGATTCGCGGCGGCGAGCGGCCGGCGCCACGGAAGAGCACGACGAAGGCGCAGAGCAGCAGGGCGACGTACACGGCCAGGCCGAGAACGCCCTGCTCGGCGGCGACCGTGATCGGGATCGTGTGCGAGGCCGAGGTCGCGTTCTCGCTCGATGCGTTCGCCTTCGCGGCGTGGCGTTTGTACTCCGTTTCGAACGAGCCCGAGCCGTAGCCCTCGAGCGGGCGACCGGCGAACAGGTGAAGGCCACCCGACACCAGGTTCGCGCGCCCGCTCGTCGCGTTGTTGGCGCCGCCGCCGGAGCCCTTCAGACCGAAGTGAAGGCTCGACGGCGCGGCCAGCAGGACGACCGCCGCGATCGCGAGCAGCGCGGCCGAAGCGTACACGGTCGCGAGCACGTCCCAGCGATAGGCGGCTAGCACCGCCAGGCCGAGCAGGAGCGCGACGATGCTCGACTCCGAGAAGCTCGTCACCAGCCCGGCGAGCAGCCACGCGAGCACACCCGCGCCGATCAGCACCTCGCGCCGGCGACGACTCCACAGCACGGCCGTCGTCACCGCGAGCATCACCAGCGCGAGGAACCGCCCGTAGATGCTCGGGTCGAAGAACACCGAGTTGACCCTGAAGTAGTTGTCGTACTGATTCGCCGCGACGACCTTGGGGTTGAGGAGGAGCGACTTGCGGGAGTACTCGACGAAGCCGACCCCGGCGAACAGGATCGCGAGCACGACCGCCACGCCCAGGCAGCGCAACAGCAGCGCGCGCGTCCAGCGCACGTCGCGCAGCAGCAGGAACAGCAGCCCGAACGGCACGTAGAAGAACGCGATGTTCTCCGCCGCCTTACCATGATCGGTCGAATAGGTCGCCTGCAGCACATACAGCCCAACCGCCGCCAGCAGCAGCCATTCCACTCCGCGCGGTGAAAACCATGTGGCGATTTTTGTGGGAGACACGTGAGCTTCATGCTGCGTCCCGTCCTTTAGGCGCCGGTCAACACAGCCGTCGGCGTCGCGTGGGCCTCGCATACCACGCACAGTGGTGAAAAGCTTGGGCAGGAGGTGTGTAACTGTGCCTGCAGCCACAACCAGGTACAGAGGGATCAACAGGTTCACCGTTCTGCCCTCGGCGGAGATCGGCAGCCTGAAGGGAAGTGTGAAAATCGCGAGCAGCGGCAACGCTTCGGGGCTTTTACGCATCAACAGTGAAAGCGCCGCGATTACCATCAGAGCAACGATCAGTGCGGCGGCGATCGCCCCGGCGCCCGGAAGTTTCGTCGCGAGCGGGGTCACCGCGGCGATCGGCCCCATGGTCGCGAGCGAGGTCACCGCCGTAGTCCGATCCGGACAGGGCTCATGGGCGTACCAGCGTGAAGCTGCGAGGAGAGAGAACTTCGCGATTTTGCTCGCGCAACCGCAAGCGCACGCGGTATTCGCCGGCCGGTGCGAGCTTGCCGCGGTTGGTGGGCGTGACGATCCCGCTGAGCCCGTCGGCGCTGAGCGCGAGCGTGTAAGCCCGCGCGACTCCCTCCCGCCCGTTCCAGCGCAGCGAGAGCTGTTTGTAGCGGGGCACCGCCCGGTCGCGCACGAGCGTGGCGACGGTGTTGCCGTCAGAGTCGATCACCGTGACCGTCACCTCGTCGGCGCGCGCGAGCTTGAACGAGATCCGCTCCGCTTTGATGTGCCCGGCCGGCGTCGGCGAGAAGAACGGGGTCAGCTTGAAGCTCTGCACGGCGGTCGGCGTGTGCTTGAGCCGCTGCGTGACGAAGAACGCGACGAAGCAGGCGAGCACCAGTAGCGCGAACACGATCCGCCCGACGCGCTCGGCGCTCACCGCCCCGTCGCTCTCCACACCGGAGCCATCACCGGCAACTGCAGTGTTCAATCTCGCCCGGCCGATCGTGGATCGTCGAGCGCGAACCGCTCGACCGTGTCCGAGCGCAGCCCGAGTCGCAACGTCTCCAGCGAGAGCACGTCGTCGGGGGCGATGTTGCCGAGGTTGCATTCGGTGCCGAAGCGGTGCAGTAGCCACACCTGCTGCTCCTTGAGCGGCGCCTCGAAGATCAGCTTCTCGGCGTCGATCGCGTGCACGATCTCATCGATCAGCCCCGTGCGCACCTCACCATCGGCGCGATAGATCCCGGCGGTCCCCGACTCGCGTGCCTCGGCGATCACCTTCCACGCGCCGGCCTCGAGGTCGCGTTCGATCTGCTCGACCCACACGTACGGGGCCATGATGAAGTCGGCGTCCTTGCTGCCGACCTCCGCCAGCACGACGAACCCGTTCGCGGCGAGCGAGCGGATCAGGTGGGCCTTGACCTCGCCGTCCAGTGCGATCGTGCCGTCGGACACCTCCACGTGGCGCAGTCCCAGCTCTCGCAGCCACGCGATCAGCCCCTCGACACGGCCCTGCTTGATCGCGAGCTCGGTGAGCGTCCCTCCGAGCACGACGGGAATCCCGTGCGCGGCGTAGCGCTCGAGCTTGGGCTCGAGGTTGGCGGTAACGAGCGCGGTGCCCCAGCCGAGCTTGACGATGTCGATGCTGTCAGGAGCGACCTCCAGCATCGAGTCGACCTCGGCGACCGACAGCCCATGGTCGATCACGTGCGTGATGCCACGCTCGCGCGGCTTGACCGAGCGGGCGGGAATGTCCAGGAAGCTGTCTATCGGACCGCGCCCCACTCGACCTTCGACCGGCCCAGCCCGCGCATCGCCGCCGGGATGGCTCCTGCGAGAAATGAACCGTCGCGAAGAGCGCCGGTCAAGGCGTCGCCCCGGTGGGGGTCGCGGCTTCGCCTCCTCCGCTCACCGCCGGTGTCGCCTTGTCGAGTCCGGCGATCACCACCACCGTGGCCGAGCCCGCCAGTGACGACACCGCCGTTTCCATCGGCTGGATCCGTGTCACTTCGAGCGCCTGGGCGACGTGCGTGGCATCGGCGCGATGGCCACTCGCATACTCGACGACCGTCGCCGTGTGCGACCCGGGCGGGGTCCCGTCGAGCGGCTGGGCCCGCGAATACCCGCTCTGCTGCAGGTTCGCCGAAAGTTTGTGCGCGAGCTCGGGCGTGCTGGTCCCGTTGAGCACCACCACATGAGTTTCCGCGGGACTCGCCGCGGGGGCCGAGACTTCGCCGTGGGTCGTGACGTGCCCACCGGTGGCGCCACTCTTCTTCGCGGTCGCACCGGTGGAGGTCGTGCCCGTGGCGGTGGATCCATGACCGTTCGAGGAGCCGCCCCCGAGCGAGGTGAGCGCGACGACGAGCACCGCGATACCGACGATCACGCCACCGACGATCAGCATCGTGGCGCGCGCGGGCGAGCGCTGCTCGCGCGTGGACACGACGGCGGCGGCGGGAGCGGTCCCAGACGGTGTGCGCGACGGGGTGCGGCCCTGAGCCGCCGCGCGTGTCTTCCCTTCTCGTGGCGCCGGAGGGCGACGTGCGGCGGACGGCGAGCTTTCCGTCGCGCGCACGGTCGCCTGCCGCGCCGCGGCGGCCGCGGCGGGTGGAACGGCCGGCGAGGGCTGAGCGGGGGAAGCGACGGACGGCGAAGGCGGAAGCGGGGCACGTGGCGCGGTCAGCGCGCCGCCCGCGGCGGTAGCGGGAGGGGGCGATCCCGCCGCGGGGGCGGGCGCTGAAGAGGCGGTAGTCGGCTCGGGCGTGCCGGGCACGGCCTCCCCGGGCACCTCCGCTCGCTCCAAGCCCGCCTGCGGCAAGGGCGCCGCGTTCGACTCCGCGCGCGCGGCGGGTGTCGCGGCGGCGGGGACGGCGGCGGCCGACGACCCGGCGGCGGAGGCGGGAGGGACAGCCACAGACGACCCCCCCGAGCCGGGCCTGGTGGACGACGCCGGAACCGGTGCGCCGGGAGCGGACGCTCCCGCAACCCCCTGTGTCGCGCCGCCGTTCTCGGCGGCCGCGGCGGCGGGCGCGGCGGCGGCGGGCGCTCCAGCCAAGGGGGCGGCACCCGCCGCGGCGGCGGAGGCGCCCGTCACCTGCGTGGCCGGGACCGCGGCGCTCACGGCGCGGGCAGCGAGAGGCGTCGCGCGCGGGACCGGGCGCACCGACTGGGCAGCGGACGGCTGCTGGATGCGAGCCGCGGCCTGGGCGCTGACGCGCTGCTCGTGCTCGGCCGCGCGCTCCGGCGCGCGGCCGGCCCACTCGCGCAGACGTTTCAGCTCGCGCGCCTGCGCGAAGACGAGCAGCGACAGCACCGCGATCCCGAGCAGTGCGGCGAATGCCGCGATCGCGCCGATCTTTGTAACGGAGCTCGATAGTGAGAGCGCGAGAAGCGTTGCCGTCATGAGCTGTAGGAGTGTACGAGGGGCCCAGGCGCTGGGTCGACGCGCGCGGCGGACAGCTCGGAGACCTTCGCCGCCAGCCCCGCGGCGTCGCCCTCGAGCACGAGCAGGCCGATCTCCGCGAACATCGCCTCGACCGTGTCCGCCGCGAGCGGCGTGCGCTCGGCCAGCAGGATCTTCTCGGCGCTCGTCTGCCGGGCGTGCTCATAGCTGTTGAACAGCTCCTCGTGCAGCTTCTCCCCCGCGCGCCGTCCCACGATCTCGACCTCGACGTCGCGGTCGGGGTCCAGCCCGGACAGCTCGATCATCGCGCGGGCGAGCTCGAGGATGCGCACCGGCTCGCCCATGTCGAGCACGAACACCTCGGCTCCGGGCCCATCCGCGCAGACGAGCGAGCCGGAGCGGATGATCAGCTGCACGGCCTCGGGGATCGTCATGAAGTAGCGCGTCATCCGCTCGTCGGTCACCGTCACCGGGCCGCCACGGGCGATCTGGCGGCGGAAGATCGGCACGACGGAGCCGGAGGAGCCGAGCACGTTGCCGAAGCGCACGGCGTTGTATCGCGTCCCCGTCCAGCGCGTCGCGGAGGCCTCGAGCGCGAACTCCGCCAGCGCCTTCGACGCCCCCATCACCGTCGCCGGGGCCACCGCCTTGTCGGTCGAGACGAGCACGAAGCGCTTGACGCCGTGCTCGCCGGCGACATGTGCGACCACGCGCGTGGCGAGCGCATTGTTGCGCACGGCCTCGACCGGGTTGGCCTCCATCAGCCCCACGTGCTTGTAGGCGGCGGCGTGGAACACGACGGTCGGGCGCTGCTCGGCGAAGACCTCTCGCATCCGCTCCTCCTCCTTGCAGTCGGCGAGCACCGCGGCGAGCATCGTGCTCGGCACGTGGCGCTCGTCCTCGAGCTCGCGCTGGATCGAGAAGAGGTTGTCCTCGGCGTGGTCGAGCAGCACGATCCGGTGGGGCTCCACACGCGCGATCTGGCGGCACAGCTCCGAGCCGATCGAGCCGCCGGCGCCGGTCACGAGCACGGTCTCTCCCGCCAGGTAGGCGCCGACGCGGTCGAGCTCCATCAGCACAGGCTCGCGCCCGAGCACGTCCTCCACGCGCACCTCGCGCACCTGCCGGGCGATCGCGCCGTGCTCCTGCAACAGCTCGAACACGGTCGGCAGCGTGCGCACCTGGATGGAGCGCTGGCGGCACTCGCGCACGATCCGCGCACGCGTGCTGCCTGGCGCGGAGGGGATCGCGATGATGACTTCGTCCGGCTCGGCCTCCTCGAGGATACGCGGCAGATCGCTCTCGGTGTTGCCCCTGACGCGCACCCCGTCGACGCGCATGCCGCGCTTGTGCGGGTCGTCGTCGAGAAAGCCGACCGGCGCGAGGCCGAGCTGCACGGTTGCGGGCGATCTCGCGCAACACCAGCCGCCCGCCGTCGCCCGCACCCGCGATCAGGACGCTGCGCTCGCCCTTGCGCCCACCGCGGAACGCGGCCAGCGGACGGCGCTCGTACACGCTGCGCGCAAGCGCCCGCACGCCCACGAGGAACACGAGCGCAAGCAGCGCGAACAGCACGATCACGCCGTTCGGCAGCGCGATCGTCGAGGTACCGTGGCTGGTGGGGTGCTGCACGGGGCGCAGCGCCACGATCGCGACGACGGTGAGCAACACGATCGCGACGATCGCGCGCAGGACCGCCTCGTAGTCGCGCTGGCCGGAATAGCGCCAGCGGCGCTGATACACGCGGGAGAAGACCAGCACCGGCAGGCTCCCCGCGAGCACCCACCAGAGCGTCCGTTCGCGCAGCTCGGCGTAGTGGCCGGTCGGGCCGTGCTCGAAGCGCAGCTGAAACGCGAGGTAGTACGCGAGCGCGACCAACGCGCCGTCCACGGCGAGTTGCGGAATCGAGCGGCGATGGAGAGGAACTAAGGCCGCCGAGCTGATCCGTCGGCGCATCGTGTGAATTGTAGGCGGGTCAGGGGATGGCTGGCGACAGAGGCTGTCTCGCAACCGTGAGTGCGGTCGGGGCGTTCATGGGCCAAGCTGGGCGTCACGGGACGGTGAAGGGCGTGCTGGTGGCACGTTCGAGCCGTCACGTGACGATCCAGCGCCGCGTCCAGGGACGCATCCGGGCGTGCTCACGGTTGCGAGACAGCCTCCAAGAGTCGCTCGACCAGCGCCCGCGGATCGCGCCGGATGCGGGGGGGCACGGTCGCCGAGGAGCGCTTGCCGAGATCGAGCTGCTCGGCGCTCGACAGCTTGCGCAGCCGGTTTTCGCGGATCAGCCGCTCGTCCACGGCGCCGAGACGCCCCTCGAACGTGGTGTACACGGGCGTGCCGAGCGCGACCGCCTCGCGGTTCATGGTGCCCCCGGCGGAGATCACCAGGTCGGCGTAGGCGATCAGCGACTGCGCGTCGATCGCATGCGGCGGGACGATGAAGCCGGGCACCTGGCTCAGCTCGGCGCGCTGGGCGGCGGTGCGGGGCAGGAGGACCGGTTGCAGTCCTTCTTTGGTCGTCGCATCGCGTACGCGCGCGAGCACGCGCGCGAACAGGTCGTTCTCGAAGCGGTGATACAGAGACACCTCCGGCGGTGTGCGCACCACCACGATCGCCCGCTCCGGGTCCAACGCCAGCTCCGCCAGCACCGCGGCGTCAGGCGCGAAGTCGGCCAGGTAGTACTCCTCCTTGAGGCCCTCATACGCGCGAATCTTGCCGCTCGCGCCGTACGGCGCCAGACGCTCGGCCGGGATCGCATCGGGCACGACGACCGCGCGCGCGAGGCGGCAGTTGACGTGGTGCTGGACCGCGGCCCACTCGTAGTCGAACATCGTCGCGCTCGGCACGCGCAACAGCCCGGCGGCGACCGACACGTCGTTCGAGCCGTGCCCCAGCGCGATGTCGAAGCGGTCGCCGCCGGCCGCGCGCTGCTGCGCGCGCGCCCAGCGCACGAGCGCGCCCGAGCGCGAGGCGAGCCCCCCCGCCTTGGCGAGCAGTTGCTCGCCGCGATGGTGGCCGACCGCGGTGTGGTCGATGTCGAAGCGCTCGCACAGCTCGAGCGTCTGTGCGAAGTCCCGCGCGGTCACTCGCACCTCGTGGCCATCCGCGAGCAGCAGCTCGATCACCGGTCGCATGACCAGCACGTGAGGGCTGTTCGTCAGATCGATCCAGATACGCATCCGCGGCACGGTATCCCCATCGCCGGTCCTGTCACCGCTATGGTGCCCACCGATGCTGATCCTCGCCTCGATCTCCGAAACGCTCGTCAACGAAACGTCGCACTTCGTGCGCGACGCCGGCCTGCCCGGCATCTTCGCGCTGATGGCGATCTCGAGCGCCTGCATCCCGATCCCCTCGGAGGTCGTGATGCTGTTCGCCGGCTTCGCCGTCGCCGATCCCGGCCAGAGCGGCGCCCATCACCATCTGACGATGGTCGGGATCGTGCTTGCGGGGCTGCTCGGCACGATGGTCGGCTCGTGGGTCACCTACGCGATCGGCCGCGGCGGACGGCTGGAGCTGCTCGAACGCCACGGCGCGAAGCTGCACATGGGTCCCACTCAGATCGAGCGTGCCGACCGCTGGTTTCAACGCTACGGCCAGCCGGCCGTTCTGTTCGGGCGGATGATCCCCTTGGTGAGAGCCTTCGTCTCGTTGCCCGCCGGCGTGGCGAAGATGCCATTCTGGCGCTTCACCGTGCTCTCGCTGATCGGCACGATCCCCTGGGTGCTCGCGCTCGCGCTGATCGGCCACGCGGTCGGCGGTGACTGGACGAGCGTGCGCAAGGGCTTCGAGTACGTCGACTACGCGATCGTCGCGCTCCTCGTCGCCGGGATCGCCTATCTCATCGTGCGCAGACGGGGACGGGCCAAGCCCGCGCCTGACACGGCCGGATAACGAGCTCACGACGGAGGGGAGGCGCGCCCTGTCACCGTCCGGTCTCTGCGCCCACACCGTCCGACCTCCGCGGCCCTGCACATGGCGAGACCCGAACCATCCCTCTCCCTCACCCAGGCGGTCATCCTGGGTCTCCTGCAGGGCCCCACCGAGCTGCTGCCGGTCTCCTCCTCCGGCCACACCTCGCTGATGCCGTGGCTCGTGCGCTGGCCTTACGCCGAGGGGGACCCCGAGCTGCGCAAGTCCTTCGAGGTCGCCCTCCACGCCGGCTCGGCGCTTGCGCTGGCGATCGCTCTGCGCGCGGAGCTGGTCGAGGCGCTGCGTGAGCTGAACCGCCGCCAAGTCGCGGTCTTCGCGCTGTCGCTCGCGCCGCCCACCGTCGCCGGGTATGCGCTCCAGCGCTTCATCGAGCGCCGGCTCGGCGGTCCCCGCACGATCGCCGCCGGTCTCCTCGCCGGCGCCGTGGCGATGTCACTGGCCGACGGCCGGGGCTCGCGACGGAAAGCGTCGCGCACGCGCGAGCAGGCCGGCCCCGTCGATGGGCTGGCGCTCGGGCTGGCCCAGGCCACGGCGCTGATTCCCGGCGTATCGCGCAGCGGAGCGACGCTCACCGCCGCGCGCGCGCGCGGCTTCGACCGCGGCGCCGCCACCTCCCTCTCGTGGCACACGGCGCTGCCGGTCTTGCTCGGCGCGAGCGCGCTCGAGGGCTGCCGGCTGGCACGACAAGGGATCCCGAGCGCGACCGGAGCGCCGCTGGTCGCGGGCGGCTCGAGCGCCTTCCTCTCGACCCTCCTCGCCGCGCGCCTGTTGCGCCGCGGCCGTCGCGAGGAGCGGTCCCTGCTCCCCTACGCCCTCTACCGCTGTGTCCTCGCCGCCTTCGTATGCCGGCGTCTGCGCCGGGACCGAACCGCGAACGCCGAACGACTCCAAAAATAGAAATACCGATCGCGCCGCGACGCGCGCCGCCTGCTTTGCACCCACAATAGGGACGACATGGCCCCTTTGGGAACGCTGCTCGGCGGGCGCTACCGCCTCGACGCCGAGATCGGGCGCGGCGGCATGTCGACCGTATATCGCGCCTTCGACGTCGTCCTCGAGCGGCCGGTCGCGATCAAGCTGATGCACCGCGAGATCGCCGCCGACTCCGATCAACTCGAGCGCTTTCGCCGCGAGGCGAAGTCGGTCGCGCAGCTCAATCACGCCCACATCGTCACCGTGATCGACGCCGGCGAGGAGCCGACGCACGACCCGGCGCCGGGCGCCGGCGCCGCCGTCGGCACTCCCTACATCGTGCTCGAGTACGTCGATGGCGAGACCCTCAAGGACCTGATCCGCCGCGACGGCCCGCTCGACATTCCCCAAGCGATCGCCTACGCGATCGAGATCGCGCGCGCGCTCGGCGCCGCCCACGAGCGCCTGATCGTGCACCGTGACGTCAAGCCCCAGAACGTCCTCCTCGACCCCGAAGGTGGCGCCAAGATCACCGACTTCGGCATCGCCCGCACGCTCTCGGAGGTTGGGCTCACGATGGCCGGGCGCGTGCTCGGCACGACCGACTACGTCTCCCCCGAGCAGGCCCTCGGCCAGGGGGTCACCGGGCAGTCCGACCTGTACTCGCTCGGCATCGTCCTCTACGAGATGCTCACCGGCGAGGTTCCCTTCAAAGGGGCCTCGCCGGTCGCCGTCGCGATGCGCCACGTCCGCGAGGAAGTGCCCGACGTGCAGCTGCTCCGCCCGCGGGTCTCGGCGGCGACCGCCGCGATCCTCGATCGCGCGACCGCCCACGACCTCGACCGCCGCTATCCCGACGCGCGCTCCATGGTCTCAGACCTCGAGGAGGCGCTCGCGATCGAGGCCGCCCGCTCCGGCCAGGCCACCGGCGAGGTCACGACCGTCCTGCGCACCCTCCCCGGCACCGCGCGCCGGCGCCTGCCGTGGCGGATGCGCCATCCCGCGCGCTGGGCGATCTCGCTCGCGCTGCTCGTCGCGATCGTCGCGATCGTGCTCGTGATCGCGGCCGGACGGGCCCACAAAGGCACCGGCGTCCCCCAGGACGTCGTCTCGCGGCCGGGCCTGAGCGCGGTCTCGCTCGGGCAGAACGCGGCGCACGACTACAACCCGTTCGGCACCGGGCCAGAAAATCGCGATCAGGTTCCCAACATCATCGACAGCGACCCCAATACGACCTGGAGCACCGAGCAGTACTACGACTCCACCCTGAAAAAGGCCGGCGGCACCGGCGTCGGCCTGTACCTCGACGCCTCGCCCGGCGTCGTCGGCAAGGCGATCGAGATCCAAACGCCCACGCCCGGCTTCGCCGCGCAGATCTACGTCGCCAACCACATCCAGCTCGCGCTGCCCTACGGCGACCCGACCGCGCTCGCCGCTCGCGGCTGGCAGGGCCCGGTCGGGAAGAGCGCCTCCGTGCACAATCGCGAACGTATTCAGCTCAATGTCGGCGGGCGGCGTTTTCGCTACTACCTCCTGTGGATCGTCGCGCTGCCGCCCTCGATGCAGTCGGCGTCGCTGGCGGAACTCACGCTGTTCCAGTGACCTTACGGTCCTCGAAGCGCTCGATCCCCAGCCGGCAGAGACGGTCGACGAGCTCGGGGTAGGCGATGCCCGAGGCGTCCATCAGCTTTGCGTACACGCTCGTCGGTGTGAAGCCCGGCATCGTGTTCAGCTCGTTCACCAGCACCCGCTCCCCGTCGACGAAGAAGTCCACCCGTGCCAGCCCCTCGCAGCCGACGCGGGCGAACGTCTGCACCGCGAGCTCCATCGCGCGCTCCCTCGCGCTCGCCGAGATGCGGGCGGGCACCCTCAGCTCCATTCCGCCCGCGGCGTACTTCGCCTCGTAGTCGTACCAGTCGCCCGCGAACACGATCTCCCCCGGCTCCGACGCGCGAGCATACGCGCCGGCGGCTTCGCGCTCCGCGCGCGTATGGCCGAGCACGCCGACCTCCACCTCGATCCCCGGCGCCGCCGCCTCCACGATCGCCAGCTCGTCGTGTGCGAAAGCGCTCTCGAGCGCCGCGCCCATCCCCTCCCTCGCAGCGACCCTGACGATCCCGACCGACGAGCCGAGGTGTGCCGGCTTGACGAACGCCGGCAGTCCCAGCCCGGCGATCTCGGCGAGCGTCTCCTCGCGCGCGCGCCTGAAACGCTCCTCGCGCACCCCGACGAAGTCGACCTGCGGCACGGCGCCGGCGGGCGCGGACATCAGCTCTTTGAACAGCACCTTGTCCATGCACACCGCCGACGGAGTCACCCCCGCACCGACATAGGCGACATCGAGCGTCTCGAGCAGTCCTTGCACGGTGCCGTCCTCGCCAAACGGTCCGTGCAGCGCGGGGAACACCACATCCACGCCCTCCATCAACCCCGCTCCGGGACTGACGCTCAAGCGCTCGCCGGCACCGTCGCGCCACACCCCGTCCCGGCCGATCTCCACCCACACGACCCCATGTCCGGCCGTGCGCAGGCCGTCGCGCACGGCCGCCGCCGAGGACAGCGACACCTCGTGCTCGGACGAGCGTCCCCCGGCGAGCACCGCGACCGTCAGCGAGCCCGAGGTCTCAGATCCCTCGCGCTCGCTCATCCCGTCGGCGCCGATGGCGGAGGAGTCGTCGTGGTCGTGGTTGTCGGCGCCGGCGCAGGCGTGGTCGTCGGCGTCGTGGGCGTCGTCTGCGGGCCGAGCACGCCGACCGTGATCGTCACCGTCGCGCCCTTCTTCGCGCGCGCGCCGGCCGCCGGGCTCTGCTGCAACACGATCCCGACCTGCGACGGTTCGGTCGTCACCGCCGAAGCCGTCTTGGGCGCGAACCCGGCCGCGCCGAGCGCCGCTGCCGCCTGTGCCTCGTTCTGCCCCACGACCCCCGGCACGGCGATTTCCTTTGGCGCCTTGGCCACCACGAGGTCGACCTTGTCCCCAGCCGCCAGCGACGTGCCGGAGCCGGGCGACTGGGAGAGCACGGTCCCGGGCGTCTGCGCAGCGGAGGCGCGTGAGGCCACCGAGCCCACAGCCAGCCCGGCATTCATGATCGCCGCTTCCGCCCCTTCCCGTGTCTGGCCCGTCAGATCCGGAACGCGCACCGGCGCGGGCCCGCTGGAGACGAGCACCGTGACGGCGCCGCCCACTTTCAGTTCGCTGCCGGCGGGCGGATCGGTGGCGACCGCATGGCCCGCCGCCACGGTCGCGCTCGCCTCGCCCTTCGTCGTGGGCTCGAACCCCGCCTTGCGCAGTCGCGCCACCGCCTGAGCGGCGCTCAACCCTTCCACGTTCGTCACGGTGGCGCTCCCCGGGCCGCTGGAGACCGCGATGCTCACGCTCGCGCCCTTCTTCGCCCGGCTCCCGCCCAGCGGGGACTGGCTCACCACCAGGCCGCTCGCCACCGTCGTGCTCGAGACCTGCGAAGCGGCCACGCTCAGCCCGGCACGCCGCAGCGTGGCGCTCGCCACCGGTTCCGCCCGCCCGGTCACGTTCGGCACCGTCACCGCGCTTCCGCCGGTAGGGAGCAGCAGGAGCGCGAGCACGACGAGGGCGGCGGCCAGCACGCCGGCGAGCGCCCACCACAGCCACGCGCTCCCACCGCGAGCGCTTTCCCCGACGAGGGGATCCCCCTCTTCACCGAACCGCCCACCGGGCGCCAGCTTCAGCGGATCGGCGGGCGGCGGAGCGACGGAGGCAGGGCGGCGATCCTCGGCCACGGCCGTCGTCGCGGTCGCCCCGGGGCGGACGAGCAACGCGCCGCGCTCGTGCTGCAACGCCGCGATGAACTCATCGGCGCTCGCGTAGCGCGCCGCCGGATCCTTCGCGAGCGCTCGCAACACGATCGCGTCCAGCGACGGTGACAACGCCGGGTTCAACTCGCTGGGCGGACGCGGCTCGGCCGAGACCTGCTTGAAGGCGATCGCCACCGCGGTCTCGCCCTCGAACGGGATCACTCCGGTCAGCAGCTCGTAGAGAATCACCCCGATCGAGTACAGATCGGAGGTCGCGCTCACAGGATGCCCCTGGGCCTGCTCCGGCGAGAGGTATTGGGCGGTCCCCATGATCGAGCCCGTCATCGTCATGTCCGACGCGCCCGCCCGCGCGATCCCGAAGTCGGTGACGCGCGCGCGGCCCTCCTCGTCGAGGATCACGTTGTGGGGCTTCAGGTCGCGATGGATCACCCCGCGCTTGTGCGCGAAGCGCGCCGCCCGCAGGATCTGGATCGCGATGTCGATCGCCGTCGTCGGCGCGAGCGCGCCCTGCTCGCGCACGATCGTCTTCAGCGAACGGCCCGGCACGTACTCCATCGAGATGTAATACGTCCCGTTCCACTCGCCCCGATCGAAGATGCCGACGATGTTGGGGTGCGACAGCCCGGCGGCGCTCGACGCCTCGCGGCGAAAGCGCTCGACGAACTCCTGGTCCTCGGCGAAATGGCGGTACAGCACCTTCACCGCGAGCTGTCTCCCGAGCAGCTGGTCCTCCGCGAGATACACCTCGGCCATCCCGCCGGAGCCGATGCGCTCGAGCACCTTGTAGCGCCCGTCGATGATCGTTCCCGGCTCGGTCATCGCGACGACCTCAGCAGCTGCTCCATCACTTCTCTGGCGACCGGCGCCGCGAACGCGGCCCCCTGCCCCGGCACGCCCTGCAGTGTGACCGCGATCGCCACCCGCGGGTCGGCGGCCGGGGCGAACGCGATGAACCACACGTTGTTGATCGCCGCACCGATCTGCGTCTCCGCCGTGCCCGTCTTGCCCGCGACCTGCACCCCGGGGATCTGCGCCTGGGTGCCGGTGCCAACGTTCACGACCGCTTCCATCATCGACCTGACCGCCGCCGCGGTCGACGGCTTCATCACGACCGACTGCACCCGTGGGGAGATCTGCTGCGCCGTGCGTCCATCCGGTTCGACGATCTTTTCAGTCAGATGCGGAACCATCAGCGTGCCGTGATCGGCGACGGTTGCGGCGACCTCCGCCATCTGCAGCGGCGTCACCTCGAGCTTGTCCTGGCCGATGCCCATCCGCCCCAGGTCCACCCGCGGGCTGGTCGGCGCGAGCACGCGGGTGCCGAGGTACTCGCCGCTGGGCGACATCTCCCTGGCCGGGTAGTCGAGCCGCGGCTCGCGATCGAAGCCGAAGCGGCTCATATAGCGCGCCAACGTGCGCTTGCCCAGCCGTTCCGCCACCTGCGCCCACACCGTGTTGACCGATTTGGCGAGCGCCTGGGTGAGCGTGATGTCGCCGTAGCTCTCGTTGTTGTCGTTCTGCAACGGAACCCCCGAGACCGGCACGTTGTCGCGGCCGCTCACGGTCGACTGCGGAGTGAACGCGCCCGTGTCGATCGCCGCGGTAGCCGTCACCACCTTGAAGGTCGAGCCGGGCGCGTAGCCGAACTGCGTGGCGCGGTTGATCAACGGCCTTCTCTTGGAGTCCGCGGCCAGCGCTTCGTAGCCGTGGAGGGAGCGCAGCGCGTTTGGGTTGAAGCTCGGCGAGGACACCATCGTCTCGACCGCACCGCTACGCGGGTCGAGCGCGACCACCGCCCCTTCGCGTCCGGCGAGCGCCGAGATCGCCACCCGCTGAGCCGCCGGATCGAGCGTGGTGAAGACCTCGTCGCCCTGCCCCTTCTTGCCCTGCAGCTGATTGAGGATCGACTGCAGGTTCGTGCCCGTCTGGCCGTTCAGCGCTTCATTGCGGAAGCTCTCCACCCCCGAGCTGCCACGGTCGATATAGGAGTAGCCGATCGCATGAGCGAACTCTTCCCCGGTGGGATAGGTGCGCCGGTAGACGCCTTCAGCCCCCCGCACGCTGTGCGCGAGCACCGTCCCGTCGGCGGCGAGGATCGGGCCGCGGTCGATGCGCTGCTGCTGCAGCAACGCCCTCGCGTTGAGCGGGTTCTGGCGCAACGAGGAAGCTTCGAAGATCGTCCAGCGCGAGGTGAACGCGACCAGCAGCGCGAACAGCAGCACAACGAGCCCGTATAGGCGCACGATCGGACGGTTCACCGCTCGTCCCTCATTCGCTGACCTGTTCGAGTTCGAGGCTGCGGATCAGCTCGCCCGCGTTCGATTCCGAGCGCAACGAATGGTCGAGCAGCGTCCGCCGCCGTGCCGGCGCCAGTGTCGAGGCGCTCACGCCCGAGACGTACTGGCTGCTGTACAGCTTCACGCCCGCCGGCAGCTGGTACGGGACACCCTGGAACAGGGTGATCAGCCCGCGGCTGTTGGTCCCGACGAAGTAGATCGACTGCAGCCCCAGGTAGACACCCGAGGCGAGCAGGCCGAGCACTACGAGCACGCTCGCGAGCACGGCGGCGCGCCGCAGCGATCTCCCGCGTGGAGCCCCCGCGGAGGCGCGCGGAGGAGACGGCCGGCGGGGCGAGCGAGTACGTATCGCAGCGGGGGGGTTGGCCGCAGGGACACCGGTCAGCGTGGGGTGCTCCGCCGGAGCGGGCGACTCGCCAACGCGCACCTCCTCCAAGCGCAGCAGCAGCACCGTGATGTTGTCGCGTCCCCCGGCCTCGTTCGCGTCCCGCACGAGCGCCTCGCCCGCGTCGCGCAGGCGCGGATGGGCGAGCAGCTCGGCGGCGAGCACGTCGTCGCCCACCATCGTCGTCAGCCCGTCGCTGCACAGCAGGTAGACGTCGCCGTGGCGCGCGCGATAGGAGCGGGTGTCGATCTCCACCGTCCCCTCCGGCCCCAGCGCACGTGTGATGACCGAGCGCTGGGGATGCTCGACGGCTTCCTCCGGAGTCAGCCGGCCCTGGCGGATGAGCTCGTCGACGAGCGAATGGTCGTCGGTCAGGCGCAGCAGCCCTCCGTCGCGCAAACAGTAGGCGCGACTGTCGCCCACGTGCGCGATCGACACCTCCTCCTCGCCCACGTACAGCGCCGTGAGCGTCGTGCCCATTCCCGCCTGCTCGACGTTTGCATGGGAGAGCTCGTGAATGTGCGTGTTCGCGCCAAGCGCGAGCGCCGCCAGCGCGGCCTCGGGCTCGGCGGTGTCGCCCAGCCCCTGCTGAAAAGACTCCACCGCGATGCGCGAGGCGACCTCGCCCGCCTGAGCTCCGCCCATCCCGTCCGCGACCACGAACAGCGGCGCGCGCGCGAGCAGCGAGTCCTCGTTGGCGCGCCGTTGGCGCCCCGTGTCGCTCACGGCATATTGCTCGGCTACGCGCAGCATTACTCGGTGTCTACCTCGAACGCGAATTCGCTGTCGCCGATGCGCACGCGATCTCCCGGGTGCAGCGGCCGCGGTGTCTGCAACAGCTCCTCGTTCAGGTAGGTGCCGTTGGTGGAGCCGAGATCCTCGATCACGACGATCGAGCCCTGCTCGTAGATGCGCGCGTGCCGGGAGGACGCGAACGGATCCTCCAGACGGATCTCCGCGTGGTCGCCGCGGCCGAGCACCAAGTCGCCGTCGAGGTCGTAGATCATCCCCGGGTCGTGCCCGGGGGCGCGCTCGACCACCAGCCGCGGCGCGCGCTGGGCGACATCGGCGGAGCCGAGCGTGGAGGCCGAGTACAGGCCCGTCGCATCGGCTCCGATCGCCGGGCCTTCGATCGGAAGGCCGCCCGGCCCGCCGCGGCTCGAGCCACGCAGATCTTTCAACCCGCTGCGCGCCACCCACAGCAGGAACAGGTACAGCACGGCGAGGAAGCCGAACTTCAGCGCTACCGATACTGGCTCGAGCGTCGTCATCCGACTTCGAACACGATCTCCGTGGTGCCGAGCTCGACCCGGTCTCCCGAGTACAGCGACTGGGCGTCGCGAATCTCCTGGCCGTTGACGCTCACCCCGTTCGTCGAGCCGAGATCGGCGATCGTCCAACCGGCCGGGGCGGGGCGGATCTCGGCGTGGCAGCGAGACACGCCCGCGTCGTCCAGCACGATGTCGCAGTCGCGGCTACGCCCGATCGTCCCCCCGCCGGGCGGCACCAGCAGGCGCCTGCCGCCGACCAGCAGCAGCGCCCGCGGAGCGCGGCGGCGGTTCCCCTGGCTCTCTTCCATCGGCCCGCGCACGCGCGCCGAGGTGCTGTAGATCATTGTCTGGCCATGCTCTTCGACGGGCTCCCCCTGCTTGGAGCCCTGATCGTGGCCGCCGGGCCGGACCAATCGCGCCTGGATGCCGAACTCTCCCAACGCCAAGCGCTCGTCGGTGTGAAAGGCGACCCGCGGTGCGGAGGCCAGGACCAGCTGCTCGCGGCGAGCGTGCTCCAGCAGGTAGCTGCACAGCTCCTCGGCGATCTCCTCCTCCACCCCGTCGTAGCGCGCGCGATCCTCTGGCGAGAGCCACACCGCGTACTCGTTCGGGGCATACGCGCGCGAGAGCGACTCGGTGCGGTGCTCGTCCATCTCGCGGGCGAGCTTGCGTGCCAGCTCCATCGGGCGTACCTCGGAGCGGAACATGCGTCCGAAAGCGCCCTCGACGAGGCTTGAGATCGTGGTCTCGACGCTCTTCAACAGGTTCATCTTTTTGCTGGCCCTGACGGTTGGTCGGCCGTACCGCTCCACTGGCCATGCTACGTGCTGTGGAGACTGTCAGGCCGGGCCGCGCAGCGCGCGGGCCGCCACCGCGAGGATGCCGCCGGCGATCGCACCGAGCAAGGCGCCGCGCGGGGTCGGGTGAAGGACGTGTGCGGACAGGCCGCTGTCGAGAACCGGCGTGGCACCGGCCAGGGCCGCGGCCCAGACCGTCGCCCCGACCACGTCGAGCGCCGCGCGGCGGCCGCGGACGATCCACGGCAGGACGAGCGCGGCGAGCGCCCAAAGCGCGGCGCCGAGCAAGACGCCGACGCTCAGCGCCGGCACGAGCACATGCGTCGCGGCCGCGCTCAGCGACCCCTCCCACACCGCGCGGGGCGGGATGTGGGATGGGGGACCGAGCCACAGGCGCCGGGCCAGTAGCGGCTCGGACAGGATCAGCCACCAGTAACCGAGCGCTCCAAACGCGGCCCGCACGCGCAGGCGAGCGCTCTGGCCGGCAAGCGCCGGGAACGCTCCGGCGAGGCTCACGAGGCCGAGCGCAGGCGCAAGCAAACATCCGAGCCAGCCGGCTCCGACGAGCCGCGAAGCTCTCTGAGCGGGTATCACCGCGATCGGCACGGCGGCCGCAAGCAGCAGCAACGCGACCCCGGGCTTACCCTCCCACGCCTGCCAGACGATCGCGGCGAGCGCGAACGCAAGCCACAGCCCACGTGGCAACGCCGGCCGGCGGGCGATCCCCGGTGACCCCTCGTCGTCGATGTCGTCTATCTGCGCACGACTCTCACGGAGATCTATGGGTAGCGCCGAGGCGGCGTGGAGATCGGCAGCACGCGGCGCTCGAGCGAGCCGCGTCTTGGGGAAGGTCCGGAGCGAGACCTCCGCCTGCTCGGCGTCGAGGCGGCCCTCCGACTCAGCCCACGAGACGTCTTCGTCCCTGCGCCGGTCGCGACTGCGGCGGCGGAAGCGGCGTGCGGCGGGCCGCGGCGCCTCTTCCAGCGCAAGTCGCAGCTCCTCGAGCGTTCCCCGGTCCGCGGGCTCGGGGGCCAACGCCCGATCGAGCGACCGCGTCAGCTCGCGGGGAAGGTCTCGGCGGCTGTGCTCCAGCGGGGTGAGCGGCCGGCCGATGCGGCGAACGGTCGCCGCCGGTGTCACACCACGCACAGGGTTGACTCCGCTCAGCGCCTCGTACAGGACAAGCGCCAGGGAGTAGAGATCGGCCTCCTCCCCGGCCTCCTCCCCGTCGCTCTGCTCGGGCGCCATGTAGGCGAGCGTGCCGAGCACATCGCCCGTGCGCGTGAGCGCGTCTTCGCCCGCCAGTCGCGCGCCGCCGAAGTCCGTCAGCTTCGCCGCGCTCGTCAACGCCTCGTCTCTCCCCATCGCGCCGACGGGGTCGGGAACGAGCACGTTTTGGGGCTTGATATCGCGATGGATCACTCCTCGCGCGTGCGCGTGGGCGAGCGCACCGGTGAGCGCGATCCCGATCTCCAGCACCTCCTCGTCCGCGAGCCCGTCTGCGGAGATCAGCTGTGCGAGCGTCTGCCCGTGAACCAGCTCGGAGATCAGGTAGAACGCATCCGGTGCCGCACACGCCTCGTACAGCGCCACGATCGCCGGGTGTGAAAGCCGCGCGGCGGCCAGCGCCTCGCGGCTCGCGCGTTCGCTGTCCCCGTCGACCGGCAGGGAGATCCGCTTGACCGCCACCTCGCGGTGCAGCAGCTCGTCGTGTGCGCGCCACACGACGCCGAAACCACCCGCTCCCAGCTGCTCACACAGGCGATAGCGGCCTAGCACCAAGCTGTCTGTCGCCGGCGGGCCGCCTCGCGAGCGCGCGGGATGGATGAGGGTGTCGAGCGACTCCACCGACTCCTGCGTTCGCCGTCCGCAGGCACGCTCCCTGCCCGGTGGAGCAGGAAAAGGCGCATTGAGCGAGAAGTTGCAGGCTCGTCAGGGAGGTGGCCGGCAGTCATACTGGCCCTTCCGGAAATCCCTGCATAGGAGCGCTTGGCTTTTGTCGTTCTTCGACGATGGCGAGGAGACAGAGTCTCGGCCATCACCCCGGGCACCACGAGCACGGCCGCCGGCCGCGGCAGGCTCCCCACGGCAGCCCAGGCCGCGCCGTCCCCAACATGGGGCCGACTCTCCGCCGCTGGACCAGCACACGTTGATGGTGCGACGCCGCGTGGCGGCGGGCGTCGGGGTGGTCCTGTTGATCGCCATCGTCCTGATCGTCAACGGCTGCCTGAAAAGCCAGAAGCAACAAGCGCTGAAGGACTACAACCAGAACGTGGGCCGGCTCGCGCACGAATCCGACGAACAGGTCTCACATCCGTTCTTCTCGGCGCTCTCGAACGCCGCCGCCAAGTCGGCGCTGAACGTGGAGGTGCAGATCGACCAGCTGCGCATCCAGGCGCAGAGCATCGCCGCCCGCGCAAAGGGGTTGAACGTGCCCGGGGACATGTCCGCCGCGCAGCGCGACCTGCTGCTGGCGCTCGACCTGCGCGTCGAAGGGCTGACCAAGGTGGCCGCCCTCCTCCGTACCGCGCTGGGCGGTCAGGCCAAGCAGACGAGCGCGGCGATCGCGGGGGACATGGAGATCTTCCTCGCCTCCGACGTGATCTACTCTCAGCGCGTCGCCCCGCTCATCCAGCAGACGCTCGCCGCCGACGGGATCCAGGGCCTCAGCACTCAAGCCACCCGCTTCCTTCCCAACATCGGGTGGCTGGAACCGACAACGGTCCTCGCGCGCATCACCGGTCAGTCGTCGGGCTCGTCTCCGGAAGGGCAGGTTCCCGCCGGCCACCATGGCAGCGCGCTCAAGGGAGTGACCGTGGGCGCCAACACGCTGGAACCGGAACCCGCCCTGAACCACATCGGCGGCGGCGCCAACCCGACCTTCACGGCCCAGGTCGAGGACGCCGGCGAATTCCCCGAGACCAACGTCACGGTCAACGCGACCGTCACAGCCGGCGGCAAGCAGTTCAAGGCCTCTCACGTGATCGAGAAGACCGAACCGGGGAAGACGGCCAGCGCCAACATCTCCGTCACCGGCGTCCCGCTCGGCGTGGCCTCGAAGATCGAAGTGCAGGTCGAGCCGGTGCCGGGCGAAACCAACCACGAAGGCACCAAGAACACCTATCTGGCGATCTTTGGCAACTGAGCGGAGAGCCTCGCGAGGCATCGCGACGGGCGTGGCGGCGGGTGCAGCGGCTAACTTGTGCCGATGGCCGTGACATCGCTCACCGATACTCAGGGCATCGTCGCGATCGCCGCGGGAGTGGTGGCTCTGATCGCGCTGATCGCCTGCGGGATGCTCGCACTCAAAGTACGCCGCTACAGGCGCGCGCAGACGCTCGTCCTGGGTGAGCAGGGCGAGCGCGACTTGGTGGCCCACGCGGCGGACGTGCAGGACGCGTTCGCCGCGCTGCGCGACTACGTCGAGGATGTGGCGTTGCGTCTCGACGAGCGTCTGCTGAGCGTCGAGACCGTGCTGCGCGGGTCGATCGCCCATCGGTCGCTGGTCCGGTACGACGCCTACAACGAGCTCTCCGGGCGCCAGTCGATGTCGATCGCGCTGCTCGACGAGGAACGCTCCGGGATCGTGCTCTCGTGCATCCACCATCGCGACCAGGCGCGCGTCTACGCCAAGCAGGTGCACGGCGGGCAGGGAGAGCTGCAGCTCTCCCCGGAGGAGGCCGAGGCGGTGCGCGTCGCTCTTGCCCCCCCGCCGGACGAAGCCCTCGGCCCCGCCTCCTGAGATGGGGCACGGCAACACCGCGGACGCCGATCGGCGGTCGAGCCCGACAGGCTCGAGAGACCCCCCGAGGCCAGCCCCAACGCGGGCCGGCTACCTGGGGCCGCGAGGCACCTTCAGCGAGGAGGCGCTGCTGGCGGGCGCCATCCCCGGCGCTGTCGAGGCGGTCCCGTTCAGATCGATCTACGAGACCGTCGCGGCACTGCGACGCGATCAGGTTCGCTACGCGATCGTGCCGATCGAGAACTCACTCGACGGGTCGATCAGCGTCACGCTCGACCTGCTCGCCGCGGAGGAGGAGCCGGTCGAGATCGTCGGCGAGGTTCTGCTCGCGATCTCCCATTCGCTGATCGCCGCTGAGGCGATCAGCCTGGATGAGATAGAAACGGTGGTCTCCCATCCCAAGGTGCCCGGACAGTGCGAGCGATTCCTGCGCGACGAGCTGGCCCACGCGCGGATCCTTGCGGCCGGGTCGACCGCCGAGGCGGTCCGCACCGTCGTGGGCGCGGGCCGGCCGGGACAGGCCGCGCTCGGCACGGCGCTGGCCGCCGAGATCTACGGCGGGACGATCATCCGCGACGGAGTGCAGGATCGAGACGACAACGAAACGCGCTTCGTCTGGCTCGCGCGCGGCGGAGCGAGACCCACGGGATCCTCGCCTCCACTGCGCCCGCCGGGAGGCGGGCTGTGGCGGACGTCGATCGTGTTCTGGGGCGCGGGCGCCGAGCGGCCGGGATGGCTGGTGCGCTGTCTCGACGAGCTCGCCCGCCGCGACATCAACCTCACGAAAATCGAGTCGCGGCCGCGGCGGGAGCGTCTTGGGAGCTACATGTTCTTCGCCGATCTCACCGGCCGTGCCGAGGACACGCCGGTGAACGACGCGATCGTAGGCATGCGCGAGCTCTCCGCGGAGGTGCGCCTGCTCGGCTCCTACCGCGCCGCCACCCCGGCCACGCAGAGCGCCTCGTAATCGTCACACGGCCGGTGGCTTCTCCACCAACTCCCCACGGCGCCTCGACGCCCCGCTACACTGCGGCGCGAAGATGGAAAGCACAGTCCCACCAGAGCCGGTGGGGTCCGTGTCGCCCTCCGAGCACCAGCGGCACGGACCTGGCGCATCGCCGACCACGGCGATGGGCGGCCGGGTGCTCGTCTTGAACGCCACGTATGAGCCGATCAACGTGTGCACGGTGCGCCGCGCGGTGGTGCTGCTGCTCAAGGACAAGGCCGAGCTGCTGGAGCGCGGGCGCTGGGAGCTGCACTCAGAGAGCTCCACGCTCGCACGGCCCGTGGTGATTCGGCTGATGAGCTACGTCAAGGTCCCCCGCGACGCTCACCGGCGCAAGATCACGAGGCGCGCCGTGTTCGCGCGCGACGCCTGGACCTGCCAGTACTGCGGATCGCGCTCTAACCTCACCGTCGACCACGTGATCCCGCGCTCCAAGGGGGGCACTTCGAACTGGGAGAACATCGTCGCCTCCTGCGCCCCCTGCAATCGGCGCAAGGGCGATCGCCTGCCGCGCCAGGCGGGGATGCATCCGCGGCACGCCCCCCGCACGCCGCGGGCGGAGATCTTCATCCATGTGGCCAGCCCCACGATCCCCGCGGCGTGGCGCCAATACCTGCCGCAGGCGGCCTGACGGCCCGGTGGCACGGCAAGCGGCGTCCTGTGGCGCGGTGCCATACGGCGACGGGCGTCCCTGGCGCGGTCCCTTCTCGACAAAAGCGCGGAGGACGCCGAACGGTGACGTCCTCCGCGCTGTCGATGCCTGACTGGAAAGACCGAGACGGCTGAACTGCGGCCGGAGGGACCAGAGCCGGCGGTCGTCTCGGGGTGTCCCGGGTTGGATTCCGCTAAGCGGTCCAGCCTTCCTGCCCCCCGCTGCGGGGGCCCGACCTAGCGGCCGGTCACCTCCAGAGTCCCGTAAATACTGTCAGCCAACGTTAGGACCACCTCCTTTCTCTGGTCTCGCCAGAGTAGCGAATGGAGATGACGCGCGCGACGATTAATCAGCGGGGTCCGGATCCACGGCTGCCACGGCGATCGTGGAGTCGGGGGCGGCGCCGTCCGTCGGCGCAACCGCCTCGTCCGGCTCATCGCCGGTGTCGACGACCAGCGCCACGGCGCTGACGAGATCGTCCTCCTTGAGGTTCATCACGCGCACGCCCGTGGCCGAGCGTCCCTGCTGGGAGATGCCGCCGGCGGCGGTCCGCTGGACCATCCCGCCGACCGAGATGAACACCAGCTCCTGGTGCTCGCGCACGACGAGCGCACCGGCGAGCCCACCCTTTTTCTCCGTCAGGCCGATCGTCTTTACGCCTTTGGCGCCGCGGTTGGTCTTGCGATACTGGCTGATCTGGGTGCGCTTGCCGTAGCCGTTCTCGGTCACCACCAGCAGGTCCATGTCGTCGCGGGCGACGTCCATCGCGATCACCTTGCCGCCCTTGCCCACGTCCATGCCGCGCACGCCGGTGGTGTCGCGGCCCATCGAGCGCGCGTCTGACTCGGCGAAGCGGACCGTCAGGCCGGCGCGCGAGACCATGATGATCTCGTCGTCGGGATCGACCGCGCGCACGGCGAGCAGCTCGTCGTCGTCGCGGATGTTGATCGCGATGATGCCATCGGCTTTGATCGGCGTGTTGTAGGCCAGCAGCTCCGTCTTCTTGACCGTGCCCTGACGGGTGGCGAACACGAGGTACTTCGTCTCTGAGAAGTCTCGCGTCGAGAGCACCGCCTGGATCCGCTCGCCTTCGGCCAGCGGCAGGATGTTGACGAGCGCGCGGCCCTTGGCGGTGCGCTGCGCCTCGGGCAGCTCGTACACCTTTGAGCGGTAGACCTTGCCACGGTTGGAGAAGAACAGCAGGTAGTCGTGGGAGGAGCACACGAACAGGTGCTCGATGAAGTCGCCGTCCTTCATGTCCATCCCGGTCACGCCGCGCCCGCCACGCTGCTGCTGGCGGTAGGTGGCGAGCGGCAGCGACTTGATGTAGCCGGTCTGGGTGATCGTGATCACCATCTGCTGGTCGGCGATCAGATCCTCGATGTCGATCTCGTCCTCGGAGTGGCTGATCTCCGTGCGGCGCTCGTCGCTGAAGCGCTCAGAGATCTCTGTGAGCTCCTCCTTGATGACGGCCAGCACGCGTGACTCGTCGCCGAGGATCGCGCGCAGCTCGGCGATCCGCTCGGTAACGTCGGCGTGCTCCTGCCTGATGCCGTCGGCCTCGAGCGCCGTGAGCTGAGAGAGGCGCAGGTCGAGGATCGCCGTCGCCTGGATGTGGCTGAGCTCGAAGCGTGCGACGAGCTGCTCACGGGCGTTGTCGCGATCGCGTGAGCCACGGATCAGCTCGATGATCGCGTCGAGGTGCTCGAGCGCGATCAACAGCCCCTCGAGGATGTGCGCGCGCGCCTCCTTCTCTGAGAGCTCGTGCTTGGTGCGGCGCACGATCACTTCGCGCTGGTGTGCCACGTAGTTGTGGATCACCGCGCGCAGGTTCAGCGTGCGCGGGACGTTGTCGACCAGCGCCACCATGTTCACGCCGAACGTGGACTGCATCGAGGTGTGCTTGTAGAGCTTGTTCAGCACGACCTTCGGGATCGCGTCGCGCTTCAGCTCGATCACGAGGCGCATGCCGCGCTTGTCCGACTCGTCGCGCAGGTCTGAGATCTCGGCGATCTTCTTGTCGTGCACGAGGTCGGCGATCTTCTGGATCAAGCCTCCCTCGCCGCCCTTCTTGACCATGAAGGGGAGCTCGGTGACGACGATCGCCTCCTTGCCCTGCTTGAGCGGCTCGATGTGTGCGCGCGCCTGGATGCGCACGCGCCCGCGGCCCGTCTCATATGCGTCGCGGATGCCCTGCCGACCGAGGATGATCCCGCCGGTCGGGAAGTCCGGGCCGGAGACGTGGCGCATCAGCCCGTCGAGGTCGATCTCCGGGTCCTCGATGTAGGCGATCGTGGCGGCGATCACCTCGCGCAGGTTGTGCGGCGGGATGTTCGTCGCCATCCCCACCGCGATGCCCGAGGAGCCGTTGACGAGCAGGTTAGGGAAGCGCGCCGGGAGGACCAGCGGTTCCTGGCGCGAGCCGTCGTAGTTCGGCGTGAAGTCGACCGTGTCCATGTCGAGATCGCGCAGCATCTCGGTGGCGATCCGCGCCAGGCGCGCCTCGGTGTAGCGCATCGCGGCGGCCGGGTCGTCGTCGACCGAGCCGAAGTTGCCCTGGCCGTCGACGAGCTCGTTGCGCATCGAGAAGTCCTGGGCCATGCGCACGAGCGCGTCGTAGATCGCCGAGTCGCCGTGCGGGTGATAGTTGCCCATCACCTCGCCGACGATCTTCGCGCACTTCGCGTAGGACCGGGTCGGACCGAGGCCGAGCTCGTTCATCGCGTAGAGCACGCGGCGGTGCACGGGCTTCAGGCCGTCGCGCACGTCGGGCAGCGCCCGCCCGACGATCACCGACATCGCGTAGTCGAGGTACGCCGTGCGCATCTCCTCCTCGAGCGCGCGCGGTTCGACGTTGCCGCCGTTGAGTGTCTCCGGGGTGGCCATCGTCCTCCTCTACACGTCCAGGTTCGCGACGGCTCTTGCGTTGTCCTCGATGAACGCCCGCCGCGGCTCGACCTGATCGCCCATCAGCATCGAGAAGATGCGGTCGGCGGCGAAGGCGTCCTCGAGCGTGACCTGCGCGAGCGTGCGCGTCGCCGGGGCCATCGTCGTTTCGCCGAGTTGGTCGGCATTCATCTCCCCAAGGCCCTTGAAGCGCTGGAGTTTGATGCCCTTCTGGGCGACCGTCATGACCGCCAGGTGGAGCGCCTCGAAGGAGGGCGCGCTCTCCCGCGCGTCCCCCAGACGCACCTCGAAGGCGGGGGTGCCGACAAGCTCGATCAGCTGCGCGTGTACGCGGGCCAGCTGGCGGTACTCCTGTGAGTCGAACAGGGAGCGCTTGATGCGATGGGTGCGGGCGAAGCCGGTGCTGGCCTCGACGGCCTTGACACGGATCTCGAGAGGATCCTGCTCGATCAGCTCGGTGATGTGCGTCTCGCCCTCCAGGCCCGCCCGGCCCAGCAGCTCGATCGCTGCCTCCCCGTTCATCACCTGCTCGCCGAGCAGCGAGGACTCCTCGAGGAACTGCACCATGTCGTGGCCGTGGACCGCCCGCAGTGAGGATGACCACCCCTCGTACTGCTTGAGCAAGCGGGAGAAGCGCTGCCAGCGGGCCTCGGTGAGCTTCAGCTGAGTGGCGTGACGGTCGAAGACGTCGAGCTTCTCCCACTTGTCCGAGAGCAGGATGTCCTCGAGCTCTGAGTCCTTTTCGATGTAGCGCTCGCGCGAGCCCTGCTTGAGCTTGTAGAGCGGCGGCTTGGCGATGTAGACGTAGCCTTCCTCGATCAGCTCTTTCATCTCGCGAAACAGCAGCGTGAGCACCAGCGTGCGAATGTGCGCGCCGTCGACGTCGGCGTCGGTCATCAGCACGACCTTGTGGTAGCGCGCGTTCTCGATGTTGAACTCGTCGCGCACGCCGGTGCCGATCGCGGTGATCAGCGCCTGGATCTCGGTGTTCTGCAGGACCTTGTCGATGCGCGACTTCTCGACGTTGAGGATCTTGCCGCGCAGCGGCAGGACAGCCTGGGTGTTACGGTCGCGGCCCTGCTTTGCCGAGCCGCCGGCGGAGTCGCCCTCGACGACGAACAGCTCGGCCAGCGAGGGGTCCTTGACCGAGCAGTCGGCGAGCTTGCCCGGTAGCGTCGAGTTCTCCAGTGCCGACTTGCGCCGCGTCAGATCGCGAGCCTTGCGAGCCGCGTCGCGGGCGCGCTGAGCCTGAACGGACTTCATGATCACCGCCCGCGCCTCCGACGGGTTCTCCTCGAGGAACTCGCCCAAGCCGGTGTTGACGATCGACTCGACGAAGCCGGCCATCCCGGGGTTGCCGAGCTTCGTCTTGGTCTGGCCCTCGAACTGAGGGTCGCGCAGCTTGACGGAGATCACAGCGGTGAGACCCTCGCGGACGTCCTCGCCGGTGAGGTTGTCCTCTTTCTCCTTCAGCAGCCCATGGTCGCGCGCGTACTTGTTCAGCGTGCGCGTGAGCGCCGAGCGAAAGCCCGACATGTGCGAGCCGCCCTCGCGGGTGTTGATGTTGTTGGCGAACGAGTGAATCGACTCCTGGTAGGAGGAGTTCCACTGCATCGCGACCTCGGCCGCGCCCTCCTCAGACTCGCCGGCGAAGAAGACGACCTTGCGGTGGACCGTGTCCTTGTTCTCGTTCAGGAACGAGACGAAGTCCTCGATGCCGCCCTCGTACTGGAACTCCGCCGCATGGCCCTCGCCGCGCTCGTCGACGATCGAGATCTTCAGGCCGCGAGTCAGGAAGGCGGTCTCACGCAGGCGCTCCTCGAGGGTGTGAAAGTCGAAGTCGAGCGACTCGAAGATGTCCGCGTCCGGCAGGAACGTGACGGTCGTACCGGTGACGCCGTCGCCCGGCAGCTTCGCGCCACGCTGGAGCTCATTCCGGGGCGCGCCGCGCGAGTACTCCTGCGAGAACTCGTATCCGTCGCGCCGGATCTCCACGATCAGCCGCTCGGACAGCGCGTTGACGACCGACACGCCCACACCGTGCAGACCACCGGAGACCTTGTAGCCACCTCCATCGCCGAACTTGCCGCCGGAGTGCAGCACGGTCAGCACGACCTCGACCGCGGGGCGGCCCTCTTTCTCGTGCATCGCCACGGGAATGCCCCGGCCGTTGTCGACGACCGTCACCGAGTTGTCGGGGTGGATCGTGACCGCCACCTCGGTGCAGTAGCCCGCGAGCGCCTCGTCCACAGAGTTGTCCACAACCTCGTAGACGAGGTGGTGGAGACCCATGACGCCGGTCGAGCCGATGTACATGCCCGGGCGCTTGCGCACAGCCTCGAGACCCTCGAGGACCGTGATGTCCTGCGCGTCGTAGCCGGCGGATGCGCCCGTCATCGACGGGTCGTTGACTCCGCCCTTGGTGGCGCCCCCCTTGTCAGAGCTGTCGCTGCTTGTGGCCAATGGCCCTCCGATGACGTGAGAACGCCCCGGAATCCCAGGTGCGAAGACCACGGGCCGGGGCGGTTGCGATGTGTCCGGAATGATAGCACGATGGACCCCCCGGCACAGCCATCGGGGGACCGCTAAATGCCTGCAAATTCCCTGTAAAACCGGGGGATCCGCAGTAGTTTGCCTCGCTGTCCGTCGGTGACAAGGCGTCGGGCCTCTCAGCCGGTCCTGCAGCGCAGCTCGTGAATGGCATCTTCGCCGAGCGCGGCATTGAGACGAGGGACCAGATCGCCGGACATCAAGTCGAGCTCCTGGGCCCACACGGCGGCGTCGCATGTCACGGTCAGGGTTCCCCCGTGCTCGGCTGTGGGATTGGCGGCGGCGGCGATCGCGGGGCCCACGACGAGCTCCCAAACCTTCTGTACGCGGGCGAGCGGCGTGGCCGGTGCGAGCGACGCGGTGAGGTCATCCAAAGCGCCCGAAAGGGAGCGGGGGGCGCGTCTCCTCACGATGCAAGCGCCTCCTGCAGGATCGCACCAGGTGAGACACGCAGGCGCGTGATCGCCGAGTCGCCCGCGCCAGGCACATGCGCGAGATCGGTGGTGGCTATCACGCTCTGTCCTCCAAGCAGCAGCTCGTTGGCGAGCAGCTCCCGGCGGTCGGAGTCGAGCTCGCTCATCACGTCGTCGAGCAGCATCAGCGGTGTTCGACGACGCTCTCGAGCGAGCAGGGAGCGCTCCGCCAGCAACAGGGCGAGCAGGGCAATCCGCTGCTCGCCCTGCGAGCCGTAGACGCGCAGCTCGCGACCGTCGCGCAGGAGCGCGAGCTCGTCGCGATGCGGCCCGTGAGAAGAGAAGCCACGCTCGAGGTCGGAGGACAGACGTGCCTCCAGCTCGGCGACGAAGTCCGCCTCGTCTTGCGCCCGAGAGCGCGGGCGGTACTCGAGCGCCGCCGGGCCATGCAAGCCGAGCTCACGGGCACGCTCCGCGAAGGGCTCGGAGAGCAGGGCGACCGCCGCGGATCGGTTGGAGCTGAGGGCTACCGCATGGCGGGCAAGCGTCTGATCCCAGGTCGACAGAGACGCGGACGAGGCACGGCCGGCGCGGATGGAGGAGAGCAGGGCGTTGCGCTGTGCGAGCACCCGCGAGTACTCCCGGCGCTCCCCGTCACGCCGCGGCCAAAGAGCCGCCACGACCTGGTCCAGATGAGCGCGGCGTAGAGCCGGCGGTCCCTTCAGGAGCTCGAGCCGATCCGGCTCGAAGACGCTCAGAAGCGGCCTGTGCTCAATGTCGAGCAACCGCTCTACGGGCGCCCCATCGGGAGCTCATGCGCTTGTCTTGGCCCGGCTCGAACCCGACAGCCAGCTCGTGCTCTTCCTCCCCGTCGGCGATGCGCACCACGACGCGTGTGGCCTGGGCCCCGAAACGCACGAGCTCCCGCTCGTTGCGGGTACGGGGCGAGCGCCCGGCACAACCGAAGTAGAGCGCCTCGAGCAGGTTCGACTTTCCCACGCCGTTGGGACCGTGAACGACCGTCAAACCGGCGCCGAGATGGGCTTCGGCGCGGGCGTAGGTGCGAAAGTCGCGGAGCGCAACGCTCACGACACGCACGGCTGTCCCTACGCGTTCAGCCTGATGGGCATGATCAGGTACACGAAATCCCCCGATTCGGGCGATTCGATCAGGCCGGGGCGCAGGGGGCTGATCAGCTTCAGCACGAGCTCGTCGGACTCGACGCTCTCGAGCCCGTCGCGCAAGAACTCGGGGTTGAAGCCGATCTCGAACCTGTCGCCGTCGAACGGAACGGGGATGGCCTCCGAGGCCTCGCCGACATCGGGGGTCTGGGCCGAGACGGTCAACGAGCCCTCCGCGAAGCTCAGCCGCAACGGGACGTTCTTCTGGGCGAGCAAGCTGATGCGCCGCACAACGTCGGTCAGCTCCCTCGTGGAGAGACGCAGCTCGTGGTCGACCGACTCTGGAAGGAGCTGACGGTAGTTCGGGAACTGACCGTCGATCAGACGCGAGGAGAGCACCGTGTCGCCGAGCTCGAAGACGACCTGATTCTGACCGACGCTCACAGCCAGGGAGTCCGCTTCGTCTGTTTGCGCGATCCGCACGAGCTCCTGAAGCGCACGCGCCGGGACGTTCGCCTCGAGACTGCCGAGCAGGGGAGACTCGAGCGTTGTCTCCTTGACGCTGAGACGGTAGGAGTCTGTCGCCACCATGCGCAGCTCCTGCCCCGAAGCCGACATGAGAATGCCCGTGAGAACCGGTCTCGTCTCGTCTCTCGAAGCCGACCGCGCGACGCGCGAGACCGTGCTCATGAAGGCGTCCGCGGGAATCGTGATTCGTGTGTCAGGCGATGGGGATGGAAGCGTGGGGAAATCCTCAGAACGCAACGTGCGCAGGTGGAAGGTGGCCGATCCCGAGATCAGCTCTACGTCCTGCTCCGTGGCGCGGGGCTCGAGGGTGACGGTCGCGGCGGGGAGCGAGCGAGCGACGTCGAGAAGTAGGCGAGCGGGGAGAACCGTTGAGCCTGAGCCCGTCGCCTCGGCCTCGAGTGGAACACGTAGGCCTATCTCCATGTCGGTCGCGAGCAGCTGCGGGGTCGATCCCTCGGGTACCGAGATCATCACACCCGATAGCGCCTGCACAGCGCTTCGAGTGGAGGCGACACGGGTGACGGTTTGTAGTTGAGCCAGAAGCTCAGCGGTTGAAAGGGACAGCTTCATCGATGGATCACTACAAAGGGAACGTAGGCATAGGGGCTGTGGACATGTGTGTTTGGCTTAGATGCTCGGGGTTGGCTTGGCATGGCAGTGGATAAGGCTGTGGGCAGCACCTCGAAGTGTCTCAGGCTGAGCGGTCGGCCATAGGCGGGGGTGGGTTGACGGGGTGGGGATCGAGGTTCTTGCACAGGCTTTCCACAGCTTGCCGTGAGACCTCGTCATTGGCGACCCGAGCAGCTGTGCGCCGCCACGCGTGCAGAACCGTGGTGTGGTCTCGCCCGCCGAAGTGCCGGCCGATAGCGGGCAGCGATTCGTCTGTCAGCTCGCGGGCTAGGTACATGGCCACCTGTCGCGGCCATGCGATCCGCTGGGTACGAGCAGGGGAGAGCAGCTCCTCGGGCGAGAGGTCGAAGTGCTCGCACGCGGCCGCCTGGATCTCCGCGATCGATCGTGAACGGGGCTTGAGGGAGGACCGGGCGCGTGGGTAGAGGGTGTCGAGGACCTCATTCGCCAGCGCGGCGGTGACGGGACGTCCGGTGAGCGAGCTGAAGGCCACGACCCGGATCAATGCCCCCTCCAGCGCACGAACGTTGTTGGTCACCCGCTCGGCGATCGCCACGAGCGCGAGATCGTCGAGCTCGACCCCGTCCTGGTGGGCACGCTTACGCAGGATCGTCATACGGGTCGCCAGCTCCGGTGGCTTGATGTCGGCCACCAGACCAGCCTCGAAGCGCTCCCTCAGCCGATCCTCGAGGGCCTGCAGGTCGTGGGGGGGCCTGTCCGAGGTCAAGACGATCTGACGCCCGGCGTCGTGGAGCGCGTTGAAGGTGTGGAAGAACTCCTCCTCGGTCTTCGTCTTGCGCTCGAGGAACTGAACGTCGTCGAGGAGCAGCACGTCGACACGTCGAAAGCGCTCCTTGAAGTCGTTGGTCTGTCCACCACTGAGCGCTTCGAGGAACTCGTTCGTGAAGACCTCGCCCGTCGTGCAGCGCACGGTTGCTCCGGGGCTGTGAGAGAGCAGCAGGCTGGCGATCGAGCTCAGCAGGTGGGTCTTGCCGACGCCGGGCGGCCCGCAGATGAACAGCGGGTTGTATGCCTGAGCAGGCATCTCGGCGACGGTCAGCGCCGCGGCGTGAGCCAAGCGATTGCAGTCGCCGATGACGAACTGATCGAATGTGAGCTTGGGGTTGCCGAGTGGCCCCGCCGTGGAGTGGGAGGCGCTTTGGACGGCGCTTTCCCCGGCCCTGGCGTGCTCGCCACGCTCGCTCGAATCGCCGCGCTTGCGCAGCGGCTTGTCGCTCGCGCTCTGGCCGCGCCGTACTTTTGGCTCAAAGCCTCGAGCTACCGTCTCCGCGGAGACGGGACCGCCCAGAAGCTCGACCGCTACGCCTGGACCGACGACGAGGGTTGTGCTGGCCTGGAGAACGCTTCCAAAGCGCTCGTGGACCCATGCCCGCGAGTGTGGGGGGGTTTCGATCGACAGGCGCGTCTCGGAGAGCTCCAGCGCACGCAGCGGCTCGAGCCAGATGCGGTATGTGGGCTCGTCGACTGCCCGTGCAACCTCGGCTTGCACGCGGGACCATATGTGCTCCAGCTCGGCGCTTACGGCAGCGTTCACCCGTGTCTCCCCCGGAGAAAGCGATCGCGATTATTCAAGGAGGACCCGCTGAGGGCCCGGTCCGGCGACTATACCCAACGCCCACTCCAGCTCGCCGCCGGCTGACCGCAATTGGCGGGAAAATTCAGGGACGGGCAGTCGGTCCTATACTTGTGGTCGCGCCAGATCCGCGATCGTTGGAAGTCGCTGTGGCGCGGAGGAAATCGACGGCAGACGGAGAACAGGCACATGAAGCGCACCTACCAGCCAAAGAAGCGCAAGCGGGCCCGAGCCCACGGGTTTCGCGCCCGGATGCAGTCGCGCGCCGGGCGTTTGACGCTCAAGCGCCGCCGCGACAAGGGGCGCAAGCGCCTTTCCACCTGAAGGTGAGCGTCACGCGATGACACCGCGGTCCAGCTCGAGTCGCGGTCGCCTGTCGCGCAGCGCGGAGTTCGAGCGCGTATATAGGCAGGGACGTTCGACGGCCAACCGTCATCTGGTGCTGTACGCCTTCCCCAACCAGTCGACGGAGAGTCCTCGTCTCGGGCTTTCGGTATCGCGGAAGGTCGGCGGAGCGGTGGAGCGTAATCGAGTGAAGCGACTGCTCCGCGAAGCGTTTGCTCGCGCGCAAGACGGGTTGAGCCCCGGCCAGGATCTCGTTGTCGTCGCCCGCCCGCAAGCGGGCGAGCTGGCCGAGCGGGAGGGCCTGGCGGGGGTGGACGCCTCGCTGGGTGAGCTGATCGCCAAGGCCGGCCTTGGCCTCGACCCTAACGAGCCCAAAGCCGGGGGTGGAGGGTGATCATCAGCCGCCGACCGCTGACCCCGAAGAGTCGAGCGCGATGACACGCCTCGCTCGTGGGTTTGTGATCGCGCCGATCTTCGTCTACCGGCACGTCGTCTCCCCGGCGCTACCGCGCCGCTGCAAGTACGAGCCGACCTGCTCACGCTATGCGGTGGACGCGATCCACCGGTACGGCATACTCAAGGGCCTGGTGCTTGCCGGATGGCGCTTGCTCAGGTGCAACCCGTGGAGCTATGGCGGATACGATCCGGTGGAGGCTCAACGGGTGTTCGGGATCGGCCGCCGGGCCGGCCTCTGAGCGTCCGGGACGACCCCTCGCCTGCAGCCGACGTGCGACTAGTGCCTGAGCCCCGCCACCCCCACTCCACCCTTTCCCGTTCCGTCGAAAGCCATTAAGCCGCCAGAGACCATGCCAATCCTCGCCAACGTCATCCAGTCAGCGTTCTCCCCGCTGATCAGCCTGTTCGAATCGGTCATGGTGTTCATCCATGCCCACCTCGTGGGCGGGAGTTGGGGTTTGGCGATCGTGGGGCTGACGGTGCTGATCCGGGCGATCCTCGTGCCGGTGACCTACAGGCAGCTGAAGGGGATGCAGGAGATGCAGCGCTTGGCGCCGGAGATCAACGCGCTGAAAGAGAAGTACAAGGAGGACAAACAGCGCCAGCAGCAGGAGATCATGAGCTTCTATCGGGAGAACAAGATCAACCCGCTTGCCTCCTGTCTGCCGTTCGCCCTGCAGCTGCCGGTGTTCATCTCGCTCTTCTACATGCTGCGCACCGACCTGAAGAAGAACATCTGCGGACCGGCGCTGAGAGCGCACTTCCACGTACAGCAGAACAGCCAGATCCCCTCGAAGGGGCTGGAAAAAATCAGCTGCCACCAGCTGCCAGGGGCGGCGCACTCCGCGAAGTTCCTGTTCCTGCCTGACATCACCGCCAAGGCCACCGGCGTCGCGCTGGTGGTGCTGATCGGCCTGTACATCGGCTCGCAGATCGTCTCGACGCTGATGGCGACCGCCTCAGCCGATCCAAACCAGCGACGGATGATGCTCCTCCTGCCATTGGTGATCGTTGCGTTCCTCTTCAAATACCCGGCGGGGTTGCTCGTCTACTGGATCACGACGAACTCGTGGACGATCGTGCAGCAGTACTTCATTCGTCGGCGCATCGGCCCTCCTCCTGCTCGCCCCGATCGCTCGCAGGACCCTTCCAAAGGGATGCTGGGCGGCCTGCTGAAGCCCGCGATGGCCACGGCCGGAGTTGCCGCCGAGAGTGCTCCGCCCGCGACTCCGCCCCGTCCGCCGCGCAAGAAGAAGAAGCGCTCCGGTAGGCGACGATGACGGACGACGGGCCCAGCGACGAGGAGCTCGGGCCGGCGGAGGCGCTGGAGGAGCTGCTCGAGGAGATAAGGGAGGGTCTTGGCCTCGAGGTGGAGATCGAGGTGGAAGAGGGGGATGGGGTGTTGAGCGGCCGTCTGAAGGGGGAGGACGTCGGTCTGTTCATTGGCCGGCACGGACAAACGATCGACGCTGTGCAGCACCTTGCTCAGCGGATCGTGTTTCCCGACGGCCCTTCACAGGTGCGGGTGTCGATCGACGCCGACGGCTATCGCGAGCGTCGTGAAAGGACGCTGCAGGAGGACGCGGACGAGGCCGTTGGCGAGGCTTTGCGGTCTGGGCGGCCGGTCGAGCTCGACCCCATGCCACCCGCGGAGCGGCGGATCGTGCACGAGTACCTGCGCGAGCGGGGTGGCGTCGAGACGCACAGTGAGGGTGACGAGCCGGAGCGCCGGCTGGTCGTCTCGCCACTCGACGACTGATCGCCCGCTCCGTTTCACGTGAAATCATGTGTCCCCGGTGAAACAACCACCCGGCCGCTCCGGGGGCGGAGTTAGGTTCTCCCCGTGAGACCGTTGTCGCTGCCCACACTCGGTGAACGTTATGGGCTGGACGATCGTCAGTTGAACCAGTTGGACGCGGTGCTAGGTGGTTTGACGAAAGACGAGCGGGCACCGACGACCGTGCGCGATCCCGACGAGGCTGTGGACATCCATCTCGCCGACTCGTTGGTGGCGCTCGAGATCGACGGGATCCGCTCCGCTCGGCGGGTGGCCGATATTGGGACGGGGGCCGGTTTCCCCGGCCTGGCGCTGGCCGTGGCGCTGCCCAGGAGCGAGATGCGGCTCGTTGAGAGCCAGGCGAAGAAGTGTCAGTTCGTGCGCAGGGCGATCGCGGCCGCCGCGGTCGACAACGCTCGCGTGGTGGAGAGCAGGGCGGAGGAGTGGCCCGAGGGTCTGGGCGCCCACGACGCGGTGCTTGCCCGCGCGCTTGCGCCTTCCCAGGTGGTGCTGGAGTACGCGGCGCCCCTGCTCGAGCGGGGAGGCATTCTAGTGGACTGGCGCGGGCGCAGGGATGCGGCTCAGGAGACGGCCGCTCTCGAGGCCGCCGGTCAACTGGGGCTCGAGCTCATGGAAGTGCGCAGCGTCAAGCCGTTCCCCGCGGCGAGAGATCGACATCTGCACATCTACCTGAAGATTGCGGACACGCCGCCGAAGTTCCCTCGGCGTGGGGGGATGGCGCGCAAGAGGCCGCTCGTCCGATGATAAGCGCTCTGAGGACACCCGCCGCCGGGCCGTGCTCCGACCGCGATCGGCGCTAGCGTGGCAGCCACCATGGGCACGGTATACGCAATCGCGAACCAGAAGGGCGGGGTCGGAAAGACGACCACGACAGTGAATGTGGCCGCGTGTATCGCCGAGGCCGGCTATGAGACATTGCTGGTGGACGTCGACCCGCAGGCGAACGCGACGGTCGGACTGGGGATCGCGCGGACACAGGCGCCCGGGCTGTATGAGGTGCTGACGGGTGAGGCGACGGCCGCGGATGCGCTGACCGGTTCGAGTATCGGCGGTCTGCAGGTGCTCCCGGCGGGGGCGGGTCTCGCCGGCGCGAACATCGAGCTGCCACGGATCGAGGGGTTCGAGCAGCGCTTGCGGGAGACGCTCGAGCCGATGAGGAAGCGGTTCGAGTACATACTGCTCGACTGCCCGCCATCGCTGGGCCCTCTGACGGTCAGCGCGCTGGTTGCCGCCGATCGTGTGATCGTGCCGGTCCAGACCGAGTACTTCGCGCTGGAGGGGCTGGCGGGACTGCTGGAGACGCTGGCGCTCGTCCAGCGAGAGCTGAACCCGCGCTTGACGGTGGCCGGGATGCTTCTGACGATGCACGACAATCGCACCCGGTTGGGGCGCGACGTCGAGCGCGAGGTGCGCGAGCACTTCCCCGACCTGGTCTTCGACACGGTGATCCCGCGCAACGTCCGCGTGGGCGAGGCGCCGAGCTACGGGCTGCCCGTGACCCATCACGATCCGCACAGCGCTGGGGCGGAGGCCTACTTCGAGTTGGCAAAGGAGGTAGCGGCCCGTGGCTAAGCCAAAGCCGGGGATGGGAAGGGGACTGGAGGCGATCCTGGCGGTGTCTTCCGAGGGCGCGAAGGCGCGCGATGACGACCTGCGTGAGCTGCCGATCGAGCTGATCTCACCAAGTCCCAAGCAGCCCCGACGCCGGTTCGACGAGGAGGCGCTGCAGGCGTTGGCAGGGTCGTTGGGCGAGCGCGGCGTCTTGCAGCCGGTGCTCGTAAGACCCAAGGCCGGAGGCACATATGAGCTCGTCGCCGGCGAGCGTCGCTGGCGGGCGGCGCAGATAGCCGGGCTGAAGACGGTCCCCGCGCTTGTGCGCGCCCGTGAGGACGCCGAGGCGCTGGAGCTGGCGCTGATCGAGAACATGGCACGCGAGGACCTCAGCCCGATCGAGGAGGCACGCGCGTGCGCGGCGCTGGTCGAGGAGCTCGGTCTGACGCGTGAGGAGGTGGGCCGTCGCGTGGGGCGAGGCCGGGTGGCGGTTAGCAACTTGATCCGCCTCCTGGATCTGCCCGACGAGGTGGTCGAGCTGCTGCAGGAAGGCTCGCTGAGCGAGGGGCATGGACGCGCATTGCTGCTGGCCGGGGACCACGGCGCCCGGCGGAGTCTGGCGCGGAGTGCTGTTCAGGAGGGTTGGTCTGTGCGGATCGTGGAAGCGCGCGCGCGGGAGGGCAATGTCCAGGCACCCGCTGTGCACGAGCGTGGCGGGGGGCGAGGCAAGGGCTCCTCTGGTCAGGCCCATCCCGATCAGGAGGCGGCGGCTGTGGAGATCGCCGAGGCGCTTGGAGGGGTATTGGGAGCCGAGGTGCGTGTGAAGGCGCTCCGCGGGGGTGGCTACCGTGCGGAGCTGTCGTTTGCCACGCCCGACGAGGCGATCGAGCTGGCGCGGCGGTTGCGGCCCCGCGCGGTGGCGTAGGGCGCCGAGAGCTGGGAGAGCCGATGCGAGGCGACCGCTAGAATCGGCCGCCGCGGGCGATTAGCTCAGTTGGTTAGAGCGCTTCTCTGATAAGGAAGAGGTCCCAGGTTCGAGTCCTGGATCGCCCATCGCCCTGTCGTTCCGTGTCGCACATCTGGCCGCCGCCCCACCGCCGTCCACCACGAAGCTTGTAACATGCTTGTGACATTGGCCTCAACGGGGTGGCGGTTCTAGTGTGGAGTATGTGACCACGCGCATCGTCATCATCGGTGGCGGCTTCGGCGGCTTCTACGCCGCTCGTGAGCTCGAGCGGATCGCGACCATGGCCGACGCCCAGGTGACGCTGGTGAACGACGCCAACTTCATGCTCTACACGCCCCTGCTCCCCGGGGTGGCGGGAGCGACGCTCGATCCGCGCCACGTGGTTGTCCCGCTGCGCTCGCAGCTGCGGCGCACCGCGCTGGTGATCGGGCGCGTCACGGGCGGCGATCCCGACAAGCACGCGATCGACTTGCGCCGAAGCGACGGCGAGGCGATCGAGCTTGGCTACGACCACCTGCTGGTTGCCCTTGGCTCGGTCTCGCGCACGCTGCCGATCCCCGGTCTCGCGGAGCACGCGATTGGGCTGAAGACGTTGTCCGACTCCACCGCGCTTCGCAACAAGGTGCTCGATTGCCTGGACATCGCGGAGTCGTTCGACGATCCAGGCCGGCGCACCGAGTATCTCGGCTTCGTCTTCGTCGGCGCCGGCTACGCTGGGCTCGAGGGGCTTGCCGAGCTTCAGGATTTCGCCGCGCAAGCGATCGAGCTCTATCCGCGCTGCCGCGCACAGGGGATGCGCTGGGTGCTGGTCGAGACGCGTGAGCGGATCGTGCCCGAGGTGTCGCCCTCCCTATCCGCGTTTGCCGCGCGTGAGCTGCGCAAGCGCTCCATCGAGATCCACACGTCCACGACGCTCAAGTCGGTCACGGGCCAGGAGGCGACGCTCTCCAGCGGAGAGCGCATCCCCGCCCGCACGCTCGTTTGGACCGCCGGGGTGCAGCCCGGCCCCGCTGTCGCCTCGCTCGGCCTGCCGCTGGACGATGGGGGACGGATCCCCACCGACCGAGAGACGCGTGTGCTCGGGCGCCCAGGGGTGTGGGCGGTCGGCGATTGCGCCGCCGTTCCGGACCCCGCGAGGAGCGGGCACGCGTGCCCCCCGACCGCCCAGCACGCCATTCGCCAGGGAAAGCTCGCGGCCCGCAACATTTCCGCTTCGATTGAAGAACGCCCGGCCCGCCCATTCCGCTATCGCACCGCCGGAGTGGTCGCCGAGCTTGGCCACAACCAGGCGGTCGCGATCACCCTTGGTATTCGCTGGCGTGGCCTACCGGCGTGGCTCATTGCACGTACCTACCATCTGCTGCTGATGCCCGGACTGGGGCGCAAGCTGCGCTTGTTGGCCGACTGGAACGTCGCTCTGCTGTTCGGTCGCGACGCCTCCTCGCCCGGCCGTCTCGGCAGGCCGACGCCGCTTCAACCCGCTGACGGCAGTGGGGAGGGGACCTCAACGCCCAAGTGTTCGAGCGCTGATCGCGCGGCGTGATATCCGTTCATCCCGTGTGCTCCCGCGCCCGGGGGTGTCGCTGCCGAGCAGATGAAAACGCCGGGGATGCCCGTCGAGTAGGGATCGAGCGCGAAGCGCGGGCGAATCAGCACCTGAAGCGGGGTGTTCGCTCCGGTGATGATGTCGCCGCCCACGTAGTTGGCGTTGTGGGCGGTGAGCTGCGCGGGCCCGCGCACCGCTTTTGCGACGATCCGCTCACGCACGCCTGGCGCGAACCGTTCCAGCTGATCGATCAGGGCTGTCTCGACGTCGCCGTCGTATTCGCTTGGCACGTGCGCGTAAGCCCACACCGGGTGGACGTCGCCGACGGAGCGGCCGGGGTCGGCGAGGTACTGCTGGGCGACGAGCACGAACGGGCGCTCGGGCATCCGCCCGCGGTTGACGTCGCGCTCGGCTGCCACGAGCTCCTCGAACGAGCCGATCGCGTGCACCGTACCCGCACGGCGGCAGGCGTCGTTCGCCCACGGCACGCCGCCCTCCACGGCGAGGTCGACCTTGAACGCGGCGGGTCCGTGCCGGTAGCGCCGGTAGGCTCGCGCGACCCGGCCGGGCAGGCGACCGCCCGCGATCTCGGCGACCGCCCCGGGGGCCAGGTCGAAGACGACCACGTCCGCGCTCGGCAGCTCGGACAGCGAGCGCACGCGCACCCCCGTCTCGATCCGTCCCCCGTGCGCGGTCAGCACCGCCGCGAGCGCGTCGCTGATCGCGCGCGAGCCGCCGCGTGCGACCGGCCAGCCGAACCGGTGGCAGGCTGTGGTCAAAGCCATACCGACCGCGGAGCTCAGCGGCTGGTCGAGCGGGCTGAACGCGTGCGCCGCGACGCCTCCGAACAGGGCCTTGGCCTGGGGGTCTTTCCAGATTTGGGTGAGGACCGTAGCCGGCAGCGCCGCCGGCAGACCGAACCGCGCGAGCGCAAAAGGGTGTTGCGGCACGTGCATCACCGGCTGCAGTAGGTCCTCGCTGAGAGCGTCGAAGCTCTTTGCCGGCCTCGCGAACAGCCGCCGCCAGCTCTCGCCGTCGCGGCCGAGTCCTTGCGCCGTGTCCGCCAGCGACCGTTGAAGCACGCCGGCGCTGCCGTCGTCGAGTGGATGGGCCAGGTCGAGCTCGGGCCAGCACCATTCCAATCCGTACCGCGCGAGTCCGAGCGAGTTGAGGAACGGCGATCCCACTGCCATCGGATGCACGGCCGAGCAGTGGTCGTGGAGCAGGCCCGGTAGCGTCAGCTCGCTGCTTCGTGTCCCCCCGCCGATAGCGTCCTCGGCCTCGAGCACGGTGACCTCGAGGCCTGCCCGCGCGAGGGCCACGGCGCAGGCGAGCCCGTTGGGGCCCGAGCCGACGACGATCGCGTCGCTCACGGCTCGCCCCGCGCGTGTGTGACGTGCACCGGAAAGTCCCACGACTCTTCGAGCCACGGCAGCCGCTCGAGCATGTCGGCGATCGCGACCCAGCCCTCCTCGATCAGTCCGGTGGCGGCGTCGTAGATCCGGTAGCGCTGACGCTGCACATGGGCCGGCTGGGACTCGAGTGTGACCACGCGCAGCTCGCCCTCGGCGTAGCCGCAGCGCTCCTGCACCGCTTCGAGCAGCTGCAAGCCATGGAAGTGGCCATCGCCGAAGTTCCAGCCGTTCACGACGCCGGACACCAGCTCCCCCTCGCGCACGTCGTACGCCTCGACGTCGTCGACCGCGCGCGGGAGCAGCGCGTTCAGCGCGCGGCCGTGCAGGTGCATCGAGCGAAAAGCCAGCCCCTTGGCCATCAACAGCTCAGCCGTCTCGCGATCGTAGACCCGGATCAGCTGCTCGACGACGATCGGCGCCGGCTTGCGGATCATGCGGTCGAGCCTCTCCTCGGCGTTGGTGTCCTTCGCGAACAGCCACTGCGTCGCCGCCCAGTTGCCTGCGTAGTAGCGCATCGACGGCAGGAACGAGACCTTGTCGGGTCGCAGGTTGCCGAGTACCGGCACGAGCACGCCGAGCACGATCAGGATCGCGATCAGCAGCGGATCGTTCAGTGTCGAGAAGGGCACATCGCCGTAGTGTCCGAACAGGAGCAGCAGGCCGAAGATCATGAACAGATTCCACTCCAGCGGCACGGCGAGCGGGAACGTCGAGGTGATGTGCGCGTGGAACAGGATCATCCCGACCAGCGCGATCGTGCCCACGGTGCCCCCTCGCGAGAGCAGCAGCACGAGCGGCAGCGAGAGCTCGATGACCGTGCCGAGATGCGCCGCCACGTGGGCGAGCCGCGACGGGGTGATCTCGGACGGGTAGTCGCGCCACAGCTTGGCCTTGGCGGTGCGCGAGCGGTTCCACGGCGTGTTGCTGATCATCACCGCCACGACGAACGGGAAGTGCCGGTTCAGCTTCGACGCGGCCGCGCCCCACCAGATGCAGAAGAACACGAGCTGCGAGGCGACGATCGTGTTGCGCGGTGGAAACAGGAAGACGATCAGCAGGAACGCATAGACTTCCGGGCGGGCCGCCAAGAACGCGACCTTGTCGCGCAGTCCGAGCAGCACCAGGAACCCGAGCAGCACGGCGATCGAGGTCGGGTCGAGCCTGCCGCCGGCGGTGCCCGCGACCCGGTCACCGCCGGACACCAACAGGTAGGTGGCGGTGGCGAGCACGCCCGCGTAGAGCAGCACGTCGAGGATCGTCCTGCTCGAGCCGCGCGTGAGCGGCACCCTCCCGGGCCACGGCGGCAGCCGTACGGTGCCTGGCCACAGCCAGTACAGGATGCCGCCGATCGGTGGGATGAAGCGAAACGTCAGCGGCATCGAGCCGCAGCCGAGGCCGACGATCTCCCACAGCAGCACCCACACGGCGACCTTCTCGAACACGATCGGCTCGGTCCACCAGTGGCCGATGTTGCCCAGGTCTGCGCCGGCGGTGCTCGCGGAGACGATCAGGAGCGCGGCGAAGACGAACAGGACCAGCTTCACGACGTAGAGGAGGTAGACGGCGTATGGAGTGCCGACGCCGTTGACCGCCCAGTCCTGCGCAAGCGGCTTGATCCGCGCGAGGTGCCCCAGGCGCTTCCACTCGGCGACGTCGACCGGAGGGTCTGCCGGCGCGATGAACCCCATGGCTTTGCACTCCCCTCGAAGACTGGCGACCGGCGGTCGCTCGGACCTGCCCGCGACGGTAGCGAATCGTCTGCCTCGGGTGCAAGCGCTCGCCCAACATGATCGTGCCCGTCCACCGAGGCTAAGGCAACGGCGAGCCTCTGCCGATGATGGGCTCGTGATCTCTATGCGCCGTTCTCCCTCCCCCTCCGGCCTTTGCTCGCCCGCCGTGCGCCTTCTGGCGCCCGTCTTCGGGCTGGTGGCGACCATATCGGCCGCCCTGGTGTTCGCCCTTGGCGTCGTCCCTGCGTCTGCCGGGGCCCACGTCGTCGGAGTGGGAGGAGCGAAATTCGGTGTGCAAGCGCATAGCGCCCCGGCGCATCTGTTCGAAGGCGAAGACCAGGACTGGGAAACGTTCGCCAACCCGACCGGAAGTCCGGTCCTGCATCAGAACTCGATCTACGCGATCTTTTGGGATCCCGACTACCACTATCTAGATCCCTGGACCGAAGTGATCGATCAGTTCTTCCAGAACATGAGCTCGGCGAGCGGGAACCTGGCGAGCGTGTTCGCGGTCGATACGCAATACACCGACAAAACCAACAAGCCCGCGTTCTTCAAGTCTGCGTTCCGGGGCTCCTACGCGGATAAAGCCCTGTACCCCTCGCCGGCCGGGTGCACGAACCCTGAACCGTTGGCCGAAGGTGAAAACCTGGGCTGCCTCAGCGACAAGCAGATCCGGGCACAACTCGAATCGTTTATCTCGCGTGAAAAACTACCCAAGGGTATGGGCACGATCTACTATCTGCTCACACCTCCCGGTGTGACCGTCTGCACCGATGAAGGGGCGAGTGCGGAACACTGCTCGAGCAACTCTAGCTCTCCCGAAAGCTTCTGCAGCTATCACTCGGCGATCACCCCCACCAACCCGGGCACCGGTGATAACAACACGATCCTCTACGGCGTGATTCCCTGGACGGCCGGGAGCACGGGCGACCCGCTGATGGTACCTGGCACCCGAGTCTCCGGCTACGACTGCCAGGACGGCGGCTTCGACCCCACCAGCAAACCGGTTGGTGAGGAAAAGGAGAAAGCTAAGAAAAAAACCGAAAAGGAAATAGAAGAATTCTCCACCAAGAACAAAGAAGAAAAAGAAGCGATAGAAAAGGCGGAAAAAGCGGAAGGCCCTCATCAGCAAGAGCCCAATCAGCTTACCTCTCCCGAGCAGCCCGCCTGCCCGCACAACATATACGACGGTGGCTGTGACGTTGGCCTGGCTGATGTGATCATCACTCAAATCGCCTCTGAGCAGCAGGACATCGTCACCGACCCGCTGCTCAACGCCTGGCAGGACAAAAATCACAACGAGGTCGTCGACGAGTGTCGCAACGTTTTCGATCTCGCGCTCGGGGGGACCGTGACGGCAAACGAAGAAAGCGGCGCCGGCACCCTATACAACCAGATGTTCGGCACCGGTAGCTACTACCTCAACGATGCCTTTAACGCCGCCGCACTTAAAATCTACCAGCCGGGCGGCCCGTGCCTGCAACATGTAAACCTCGTCCCCTCGTTCACCGCGCCCACACCGGTCAAGGCGGGCGAAATTGTGGGTCTAAACGGCCTAGAGTCGAACGTCGCGCTGAACGTGGCCGCCGATTTCCCCGGCGGTGGCGCGGAAAAGCTCACCTACGCGACCTACACCTGGAACTTCGGCGACGGCTCGACCGAAGTCTCCGGGTTTGCTCCCGGCGCCCCGCCTTGCTCAGAAACGCCTTGGCTGAGTCCTTGCGCGGGGAGCGTTTTTCACTCTTACCAATACGGCGGCGCCTATGAAGTGACCCTTACGGTGACGGATGTGGGTGGCAACACGACCAGCGTGAACCACACGATTACGGTCGAAGGGCCTCCAGCCCCATCCTCCGGCGGCTCCGGCTCGGGTGGCTCCTCCGGCGGCGCCGGCTCCAGCGGCTCGCCCTCCAGCTCGACCGGCTCCACCTCCGGTTCGTCGACCACCCCCAGCTCCGCCACCCCTGGCGTAGCCGCCAAGCCACCCGTGCCTAGCCCGGTGGCCGCTGCCGCGACCGTGTCGAAGTCGCTGTCACAGGTCTTGCGCGGCGGCCTGGTCGTGCGCTACTCGGTCAACGAGCAGGTGGCGGGCCGCTTCGAAGTGCTGCTCGCGTCCTCGATCGCCAAGCGCATCGGGCTGCACGGCTCGCCCGCGACGGGCTTGCCGCAGGGCACGGCGCCGCAGATCGTAATCGCGAAAGCGATCCTCGTGACGACCAAGGGCGGGCGCAACACGATCAAGATCCTGTTCGGCAAGACGACCGCTGCGCGGTTGCGCAAGCTGCGCAAGGTCTCGCTGATGTTGAGGCTGATCGTGCGCAACGCCTCCTCGCAGAACCCCATCGGCACGACGGTGATCAGCACGGTCAATCTCGGTCGCTGACGCTCCCTTTCCGGCGTTTCGCGCGAGCCTGCTCGCGGAACACGAAGTGCCACAGGGCGGCGAGCAGCAGGTAGCCGAATACGATCGACACGGCGGAGACGATCGCGATCGCGGTGCCGTTGCCACCCGCTTCGGCTTCGGCTTCGCCGTCGAGCGCGAAGGGAAGGTGCAGCGCGAACGTGGCAAGCGAGCGTTGGGCGAGGGCGAGCATTGCGGGCACCGGCGCGAGGAGCGCCTCGACGTGTGCGACGCCGTCGATCATAGGCTTAGCGGGGCCCATCGAGCCGGGCGCCATTACAGCCCCGGCGGGTGGCGCACCGCGTAGCCCGCGAGCGACGGCGTCGACACGAGCCAGCGTGACGCGTATGGACCGCTGCGGCCCGCGGTGTCGAACCAGACGCCGTCTACGTCCATGAACGTGTGCCCCGCGTTGGCGTAGATCGTGATCCAGTGTCCCGGGCCGGGTTCTCCCCAGCTGGCGAGGTCGCCGGAGACGAGCGGCGCGCCGAGCAGCCCGCCCGCGGCCAGCGCGTAGCTCACGGAGCCCGAGCAGTCGTAACCGTTGGCGATGAACGAGCCGTGTCCGCCGCCCCAGATGTAGGGGAAGTCGGCGATCGCGTTGCCGCCCGCGACCACCCGCTGCACGGCTTCCGGAACCCCGCTCGGAATCGGGATGGTGCCGTTACCGCCGACCGAGAAGCCGCCCGCCACCGGCGTGAGCGCGCGCTGCTGGGCGGCTCGTTCGCGTGCTTTGACCCGTTCCTCTTCGCCGAGCTCTTTGCGGACTTCGGCGTCTGATTGGGCGCCCGGAGCCACCACGGCTTCGCCGGCCGCGCTCGGCGATCCGGCCGTGCGATGGCGCTGCACCGACGCCGCCGGCACGGGGAAGCTGTTGGCTTCTTCGGGGTCTGCCACCTCGCGTGTCACCCCGTTTCCGCTTGCTTCCCCGCGCGCGTCGGCGGCGGAGGCGGGGGGTGTCTTGCCGGTTTTCGGGGTCGTGGCGCCGGTTCTCCCACCTCGGGCGCCGCGCTTCTCGCCGGGTGGGTCGGTCGCGCCTCCGGTCTTGCCCGCGGTAGTGCCGCCGGGATCGGCCGTGCCGGCGCCGGTCGTGCTTCCCGTCCCGCTGCGCGCCTTTACGGCGGCCGCGGGCCGTCCGCCCGTGGGGACCGCTGCTTCCCCGCAGCCGGCGAACGCCGCCGCCGTCAGCAGGCAGCCGAGCGCGCCGATGGCTTTCCCTGGGAACGTCATCGCCAACAGGCTAGCGGGGGCGTCCGACTCCGGGTCCACCTTGGCCGCAAGCGGCTCTGCGCCGAACCGGGGGACGTGTCGCTACCCTGGGTCGGATGCGCGAGCAAGCCACCGTGGTGGAGGTCCGCCGACACCGCCCGCACATACGCGTGCTGCACGGCATGCGCAAGCCGGCCAACTGGCTCCAGCTGATCCGCTTCGGACTCGTCGGCGGGGTCGGCTTCGTCGTGAACGTCGGCGTGTACGCGCTGTGCGTGCACGCGCTCGCGATCGACTATCGCGGCGCTTACGTGCTCGCGTGGCTTGTGGCCGTGACGAACAACTTCCTGCTCAACCGTCACTGGACGTTCGATGCCGCCGCGGGCAGCGTGCGCTTCCAGGCGATCCGCTTCTTCGCCGTCAGCCTGGTGGCGGCCGGCTTCGGCTTTCTGCTGCTGACGCTGTTCGTCGAGGGCTTCGGCCTCGACAAGGTGGTGGCCGAGGCGCTCGCGGTCGCGGCCTCGACGCCGCTCAACTTCATCGGCAACAAGCTCTGGAGCTTTCGCCTGCGGCATTGAGAGCGCTCTCGCCTCGGGCCTGACGGACCGGTCAACGCGATGGCGCCAGCCCGTGCGTCCAGCGGTGGGCCCTGCGGCCGGGGCTCGGTGGGCACCTATACTTTTGCTTTCCCCTCTCGGAGGATTTCTCGTGCAGGAGATGGTCATCTACGGCGTCAGCTTCGACATGGTTGGCAAGCAGCCGATCGTGCTGTTGAAGACGGTCGACGGCAACAAGTTCCTGCCGATCTGGATCGGCCACCCGGAGGCCGCGTCGATCCTGATGAAGCTCCAGGGCGCCGGCACGCCGCGGCCGATGACGCACGACCTGCTGTGCGACATCCTCGGCGAGCTCGACGTCAAGTGCACGCAAGTGTCGGTGACGGAGCTGCGCGAGAACACGTTCTTCGCTTCGATCACCCTCACGGTCGCCGGCCGCGAGCTCGAGATCGACTCCCGCCCGAGCGACGCGATCGCGCTGGCCGTGCGCTCCGGCGCGCCGATCTTCGCCGCCGAGGAGGTGATCGCCGAGTCGGCGATCGAGTTCGAGCACAACATCGACGAGTCGGAGGACGTCGTCGAGAAGTTCAAGGAGTTCCTCGACCACGTGTCGCCAGAGGACTTCGCCGCGGGCGATTCCTAGGCGGATTTTGGGAGACGCGTTCGCGCGTGCTTCGTACAGCCCCGCAGGCGCCGGTCACCACACGTAGTTTCTCCAGCGTAGATGTCGGCGCGCTGTTCTCTAGCGAGTGAAGGCGGAGTCGAGGATTCGACCCACGAGCTCGTCGAAGCCGATCCCGGCGGCGTCGGCCGCCTGCGGGAGCAGGCTCGTTTCGGTCAGGCCCGGCACCACGTTCGTCTCAAGCACCTCGAGGGCGCCGCTGGTCTCGTCGAGCATCAGGTCGACGCGGGCGTAGCCGTGGCAGCCGAGCAGCCTGTAGACCTCCAGGGCGAGCTCTTGTGCACGCTCGGTAACGCCGTCGGGGAGATCGGCGGGGCATACGAACGTGGTCATGCCGATCTCATACCGTGACCCGAAGTCGTAGAACTCCTCGTCGCGCGGAATCGCCTCCACCACGGGCAACGGAATCGGTGATCCCGTCTCTGCGCTCGGACTCTGCGCATCCCCCTCACGGGGGCAGGCGAGCACCGACACCGCAAGGTCACGCCCGCGTACGTACCGCTCGAGCACGACGGCACGGTCGTAGGACAGCGCACCGACGATCGCCGCTGGAAGCTCCTCGTGCGAGCGTGCGAACTTGACGCCCAAAGCCGAGCCCTGGCGCGCGGGCTTGACGACCAATGGAAATCCGATGCTCCGCTCCAGCCCCGGCAGCGCCGCCGCGATGCCCAGGTCTTTGATCGCGCTCTCCTTGAACGCGACGAACTGTGGCGTGGGGATGGCCGCCTCGCGCATCAGGTACTTGGCCAAAGCCTTGTCGGTACAGCGCAGACAAGCCCCCGGACCCGAGCCGGTGTAGGGGATGCCCAGTGTCTCCAACAGCCCCTGCACGGTCCCGTCCTCTCCGTCGCTGCCGTGCAGGGCCAGAAAGGCAGCCCGGGGCTGGAGCTCGAGCAATTCAGCCACGAGCTCTGGGCCGACGTTGATGCCGACGACCCGGTGCCCCAAACGCTTCAGCGCGCTCTCAACGCGCGCCCCGGAACGCAGGGAGACACCGTGCTCCAGCGAGCCTCCGCCCTTGAGAACCGCGACCGGTCCGGGCTCTCCCGCGACGCGCAGATGTCCGCTGCGCCGCCCTTTGCCCTGCGCGCCGGCTCTCACGGGCTTGCCGGCGCTCATCGCTTGTGCCGCCGCAAGCCCTCGCCCTCCGTCTCGGAGACGGGAGCCTTCGGCTCAGTCGTGAGATCGGGACTTGGCGGCGCATCCTTCCCAACGCCGCGCGCGCTCAGGCCCGTGCGCGCGCCGGTCAATGCGCCCAACAGACCGGTGCCTCCGCCCATGATCTTGCCAATGCGCCGAATGCCCTCGCGAATGTCCTCCTCGCGCACGCCCGCGAAGTTCAGTCGCATCGAGTGCGCACCGCTGCTGCCGTCCACGTAGGCGGCACGTCCCGGCACGAACGCAACGCCCACTCCCTCCAGGGCGCGCGCAAGCAGGTCGGTCGTGTCGATGTAGTCGGGCAGCGTCGCCCATACGAACATGCCGCCCTGCGGCGTCGTCCAGCTCGCATCGCCGCCGAAATGCTCTTCCAGGGCCGCGAGCATCGTGTCGCGCCTGCCCCGGTAGAGGGTCTTCAGTCGCTCGACGTACTCGACCCAGGCGGGGGCGCCCGCCGCGTCGCGCTCGGCGAAGTAGGCCGCGACGAACAGCTGGGTCATCGGCGAGCTACATAGGTCGGCGCCCTGTTTGCCGAGGTTCAGCTTCTCGAGCACCGCGCGCGGTGCGACCGCCCAGCCGAGGCGCAGGCCGGGGGAGAGGATCTTCGAGAACGTGCCCAGGTAGATCACTAGGTCCGAGGCCCCTTCCGCGCCCGCGTTGGCCGCGTCGAGCGAGTACAGCGTCGGCAGCGGCTCGCCCTCGTAGCGAAGCAGCCCGTACGGATTGTCCTCGAGCACGAGCAGCTCGCGCTCGCGCGCGACCTCGACCAGCCGCCGCCTGCGCGTGAGCGACATCGTCACGCCGCCCGGGTTCTGGAAGTTGGGGATCGTGTAGATGAACTTCGGCCGCCGCCCTTCCCGCTGCAGCCGGTCGAGCGTGGCCTCGAGCTCGTCGATCGGCATGCCTTCGCCGTCCATCTCGATCTGCACGACGTCGGCCTGATATGCACTGAACGTCGGCACCGCGCCGGGGTAGGTGGGAGCCTCGGCGACGATCACGTCGCCCGGGTCGATCAGCGTCTTTGACACCAGGTCGATCACCTGCTGGCCGCCGGTCGTCACGATCACGTCGGCCGCGTCGATCGAGGTTCCCTCCGCGGCCATCACCTCGACGATGCAGTCCACCGTCACGGCCATCCCCTCGGTCGGTCCGTACTGCAGCGCGCGCGCGGTCGACTCGGCCGCGACGTGGCTCATCAGCTTCGCGTACAGCTCGGGTGCGAACGTGCTCGTGTCGGGCAGCCCGCCGGCGAGCGAGATCACGTCCGGACGTTCGGTCAGCGCCATCATCTCGCGCATCGCCGAGCTTTTCATTCCGCGCGTGCGCGCGGCGAACAGCGCCTCGTAGCGCGCGAGCTCGTGCGCTGCCGGACGGGCCTTGCGCCCGCCGTGGGTTCCGCTGATCGATCGGTCCATGTGCCTACGCCTTGTATTCGCCGTCGCGCGACGCGAACCTCGCGTCCACGCGGTCTGGTTCGCCGGACGCGTCGTCTATCGTCCTGGCCGCGTCTCCGCACGGTAGCGCAGACCCAAGGCTCCCATTCGCATGCACGGCACCTTCTTCGACATCGGCCTCGGCCTCGGCCTCGCGCTCGCTTGCGGGCTGCGTCCCTATCTGCCCACCCTGTTTGCCGCGGCGCTCGGCTCCGCCGCCGCGCTCGGAGTCGGCTTCGGCAGCAGGGGCCACTTCCATTTCCTCCAGGCGGGCTGGTGGCTGATCGCGGTCGCGCTCGTGTTCGTCAACTCCTACCTGCTGCAGCGCCGCCTCGGCCAGGAGCGCTTCCAGGCGGTCGTCCAGCCGGCGATCGTCGCGCAGGCGATCGCCGTGGGCGCGCTGCTGTTCGCGGGCACGCTGTCCGCGCATAGAGACATCTGGTGGCCGGGGTTGATCGGCGGCGCGGCGGCCGCTGCGCTCGCGCTGCGCGTGTCCGGCCCCGTGGCCGCGCGCGCGCGAACCAGGCTGTCCGACCGCAGCGCGCGCGAAGCGTTGACGGTGTACCTCGACGGGGGGGCGCTGCTGCTCGCGGCGCTGGTCGCGCTGCTGCACCCGCTCGGCTACGTCGCGCTCGCGCTGCTCGCCTGGTTCGGCTGGCGTGGGCGCGCGCGCGCGGACGGGAAGTACGCCGGCCTGCGCATCCTGCGCTGATGTCGTCCACCGCTGAGCCTCTCGCCCCGACCTCGAGCGCGATAATGCCAACAGCTGTGTTGGCCGGCGCCGGCCACGTCGGACGCAGCAACCGCCCCACGTGTCTCCCAAAATGATCGCCCACGGACGTGCGTGGCCATGAGCACGAAGCCGCCGAAGCTGGTGCTGTGTGTGATCGACGCCATGGCGCCCGCGCCCCTCGAGCAGGCGGTCGCATCGGGCGCCGCGCCCGTGTTGGCAGAGCTGATCGCGCGCGGGCGCTACGTTCCCGACTGCGTCGCCGCGTTCCCGTCGGTCACACCAGTGTGCGCCGCCTCGATCGTCACCGGGGTCGCGCAGGACGAGCACCTGATTCCCGGCATGAACTGGTTCCATCGCGAGGAGGACCGCTACATCGAGTACGGCTCCTCGTTCCGCGCCGCGCAGCGCTTCGGGATCGCGCGCCAGCTGACGGACACGGTCTACAACATGAACCGCGCCCACCTCTCGCCCGAGACCCTCACGGTGTTCGAGACGCTCGACGACGCGGACGTGCGCACGGCCGGGACGACCTACCTGATGTATCGCGGACGCCACCGCCACGAGCCCCAGCGCGACACGGCGCTGACGCGCGTCGCCTCGACGCTGATGCGCCACGCGGTGATGGGCCCGCGCGAGCTGTTCTACGCCGACATCTTCGCCTCGCGCCGCACCGGCTGCCGCTCCGGCCTCGGCATGCCGGGCGTGCGCGATCGCCATTCGGGCTGCGTCTCCGCCTACATGGTCGAGCACGACCTGTTCGACTTCCTGCTGCTCTCCCTGCCCGACAACGACTGGTACTCGCACAAGCACGGCCCCGATGCGCAGGTGCGCTCGCTCGCCGCCGCCGACCTGCAGCTCGCGCGCGTGGTCGACGCGGCGGGCGGCATCGACGCGTTCCTCGCAGAGCACGCGGTGATCGCGATGGCCGACCACTCCCAGGCGCCGGTGACGGCCACGATCGCGCTGCAGGACGAGCTCGCCGAGCTGGGCGTCCTGCGCCCGGCCCGCTCGCCCGAGGGCGACTCGCGCGAGACGCGCGCCCGGATCGCCGTCTGCCCTTCCCAGCGTGCCGCGATGGTCTACGCGCTGCGTCCCTCCGAGCGCGACGCGATGCGCGCCTCGGTGGCGACGCTCGCGCTCGGGATCGACGGGGTCGATCTGGTGATGTGGCTGGAGCGCGACGCGCACGACATGCCCCGCGAGGGGGTGATCGCGAGCTCCGCGCACGGCGAGCTGCGCTTCCACCCCGGCGGGGCGGACGGGACGGTCACCGACCCGCGCGGCGTGGTTTGGAGCATCGCGGGCGATCTTCCCGCGATCGACGGCGCGATTGACGACCAGGGCCTGCTCACGACGCCTTCCTACCCCGACGCCCTCTCTCGCGCGTGGTCGGCGCTGACGTGTGCGACCTCGGGCGAGGTGCTGATCTCGGCCGCACCCGGCTACGAGTTCCTCGACTGGGGCCGCCAAGCCCATGTCGGCGGTGGCAGCCACGGCTCGCTGCACGCCTCGGACTCGCTCGGCGCGCTCGTCATCTGTGGCGTCGATCTTCCGGAGGTCGAACGGGCGCAGTGGGCGATCCGTGACGTCGCCGCGCTCGTGCGCGCCCACTTCACGAGCAACCCTGGCTGAGTCCGTTCTCAAGCGGCGGCGAGTGCCCCCATCAGCTCGTCCGGCTGCAAACGGATCTCGTGTGGCATCGTGATCTTGAGGTGGCCGTCGCGCTCGAGCAGCCATTTGGCGTTGAGAATCGTGACACCGATCACGTCGCCGGCAGCGTCGTAGCGGATGAGGTGGCCCTCGCAGGTGAGCTCGCCGTCTACGGCCCAGTGGGACGAGCCGCGCGAGAGGTAGAGCACGTCACCCTCGGCGTCGTAGTGACCGCCATTGAAGAGGAGACCGTCGATTTCGATGCTCATCCCGTCCATCCTTCCGGCGCCTGTCCGTGTCCGTAGCCGTACGCGGTCACGATCCGCGCCGGTTCATGCTCAAAGCTTACGACAGGCCTCACCTTAAAGTCCCATCGGCACTGGGCACCGCAGCCTGTGTTGACGCGCGGCGTCAAAGACGACCGTTCTCCTATAGACACCTCCCTCTTGACAGTTGAGCGCACGCGGTGTACTGTTCTCTCCGTAATGGCAACCCTGGAGGGTTTGCCGAACATAGGATCGGGTTTGGGTCGCACACCCCTGGTGGTCGACCTGAAGCGCTAATTACGGGACTCTTGGGAGAGGGGCCGGGTCAGAATGATGAGGGGTTGCTTTCGCGTGAGTTCATCGGGGACAGACGTGCCAGGGATCTACGGCGCCCAGGTAGGGCCCGTAGCTAGATGCGTCAGCGTCGCTGACACATCTCTCTCTCTCTCTCTCTCTCTCTGCTCCGAATCTGACCTAGGCACAAAGCCTGGTAAGGCCGCCTCGCGGGGCGTCTTTTCTCACATTTCAGCAAGTATTGGCCGCGCTCCTGGGCGCGGCGTTCGGTCGTTCCCAAACGCGTGGAGCCGCTCACCGCGAAGGGTGGGGAGATCGTGTCGTTGTCATCTGATCGAGGGGATCTCCCCTCCACTACAGGGGAGATTGTTCGATGAACGCTCGTAAGCTGACCTTGGCGACCCTGGTTTCGTCGTGTGTAGGGGTATGCGGTCTGGTCGTGGGCGTCGGTCTCGCGTCAGCCGCCGTGACCCAGTTCGGCAGCCAAGGCTCCGGCGCCGGGCAGATCTCCGAAGCGAACGGCGTGGCCGTCGACCAGGAAAGCGGCGAGGTGTACGTCGCGGACCAGAACAACGACCGAATCGATAAGTTCACCCCGCAGGGTGCCTTTCTGCTTGCGTGGGGTTGGGGCGTTGCGGACGGGAGCACCGAAGCGCTGCAGACCTGCGTAACGCAATGCTTCGCCGGTGTCGGAGGCGGCGGTCCCGGCCAGGTCTATTTCCCGACCGGAGTTGCCGTCGACAACGATCCGCTCAGCTCTGCCCATCACGACGTATACGTCGTTGAAAGGTACAACGCTCGCGTGGAGAGGTTTGGTCCCGAAGGCGAGTTTCAGCTCACCCTCGGTGGCAAGGTCAATAGGACCGCCGTCGAAGTCGTCGAAGTGGCTGAAGCCGATGGCGAACCGCCCACGACAGCACAACTGGCCGCCGAGAACCTCTGCATCGCTGAATCGGGCGATGTCTGTCAGACCGGCAGAGAAGGGACCGGGCGGGGAGAGTTCGAAAACCTCGACGGGGCGATCTCGGTGGGGGCGACCGGGGCCGTGTATGTCGGGGACAAAGAACGGGTGCAGGTATTCAGCTCCGCCGGAGTCTATGAAGGCGAGACAGCGGTCCCTGGGGCCGGTCCTCAGATCAATTCGCTCGTCGCCGATACGGATCCTTCCAGTCCCTCTTTCGGCGATCTCTATGCGACCAACGAAGTCTACAACGAGAGGCAGATAGTCACGCCTCCTGCCAGCGGCACCTTCTCGCTGAGCTTCGAAGGCGAAACGACCGCGTCTCTGCCATTTGACGCGAAGGAAGTCGAGGTTCGGGAAGCGCTGGAAGCGCTCCCAACGATTGGCTCTGGCAATCTGCAAGTCGACGGAAACTCTAACCCCGGCGAAACCATACGCCTCACCTTCCAAAATCGCCTAACTGATACCAACGTCCCGCAGATCTCCGTCTCAGCCGGATCGGTCGTGACGGAAAGAGAAGGTGTGCCCAGCGAGCTCATCAAGCTGGAACCCGCAGGCCATCGGCCTGTCGAAATCTTGAACACGGTTGGTGACCTTCAGTATCTAACGCTCGACCCAGCCACTGGCGATATCTTCGCAAGCGAAGTCGAAGGACCGTCTACCTCCAGTAGTAGGCTGATCGAGTATGGCCCGTCCGGCCAAGAGTTCTCGAACTCTCCTCTGCTAGCAAGCCGGGAAGTTAGACTCGGCTTCCTCGAGTCCGCCGATGAAGTGATCGCTGCCGGTAGGTCCACGGTGCAAACCGTGCCATCGGCGCCGCCCGGGCCCGTGGTGGAAGGCGAGGAAGCTACTCCCGAACCTGCCGTGACGGCGACGCTCAAGGCGACTATCAACCCCGAGGGCAGGCACACAAGCTATCACTTTGAGTACGGGCTGGAAACCTCGCAGCAGACCGCGACTGCGACCGCCGCGATGACCGCCGAAGGGTTCACCTCGGAAACGGTCAGCGTAAAGATATCTGGCTTGAGGCCGGAAGGGATCTACCACTACCACGTAGTCGCCGAAGACGGCGAACACCATGTGGCCAAAGGGGCCGACGAAGCCTTCCATGCGCTGCCGGCGGCGGTGATCGACAGCCTCTCCGTCTCCGACGTGACGGCGACCAGCGCAAAGTTGGAAGCGGAGATCAACCCGCTTGGCACGGACACGAGCTACCAGTTCGAATACGGCACCGGTGGCACGCATAGTTTCACGCCTGACGTAAATATCGGTGCGCTCACAGCCGATGTGGCTGTGAGCGTAAAGCTGCAGGGTCTCTTGCCGGGGAGTGTCTACCAGTACCGCGTGCTCGCCACGAACGCGCTCGACCACGTGGAAGCAACGCGTGAGTTCACGAGCCAAGCTGTCGGTAGCGGGCCTACCGTGCCTGATGGTCGCCAGTGGGAGATGGTGTCCCCGCCGGAAAAGGAAGGCGCGCAGATCTATGCGATCGGTCAGTACTCAAACGAAGGCGCGGTGATCCAAGCGGCGGCCGCTGGGGACGCGATCACTTATGTCGCGACTGCGCCCACCGAATCCCAACCCCAGGGCTACACCAACCTCGAGCAGGTCCTCTCCACGCGTGGGTCCGGCGGGTGGGAATCCAAGGACATATCGCCGCCGCACGACAGTGCGACCGGCCCATCGGTCGGGTTTGGCGAGGAGTACAGGTTCTTCTCCGAAGATCTCTCTCAGGCCGTCGTGCAGCCGCTTGGCGCGTTCATGCCGTCATTGTCAGAGCAGGCTTCCGAACAGACAGCGTATCTACGCAACAACACAAATGACATCTACATACCGCTTGTCACCGGTAAGCCCGGCGCGGCAGACGTGCCGCCGGGCACGGTCTTCGGACTATCCAGTGTCGGCACGTCTGTAGGCGAGGAATGCCCCCCCATACCGATGTGCGGCCCCCAGTTCGTCGGGGCGACCCCCAACGCGAGCCATGTGGTGTTGAGTTCCCGGTTCAGCTTGACTTCGGCGCGTCTCAACGAAGAAGGGACGTCGGAAGACAGCGCGCTCTACGAGTGGGCAGACGGACGTTTGCAGCCGATCAGCGTGATGCCCGAAAGCGACACGGTGACCGAACATGCCGAGCTGGGTGACGAAGTAGCAGGTGTAAATACTGGAGTGAGAAGCGCGATCTCCAGCGACGGCTCACGTATCGTATGGTCTGAATATGGGGGTGCAAACGGCCTTTACCTGCGCGATATGACGACGGACAAAACAGCGCAGCTCGATGCGGCTGAACCAAACTGTGCAACATGTTCCGGGAGCCAGGGAAGCTTCCAGACAGCGTCCAGCGACGGATCGAAGGTGTTTTTCACAGATACCCGGCGGTTGGCCAACGACTCGGGAGCGCACGAACTCAGTCCAGACCTGTATGAATGCGAAATAGTCGAAGAAGCAGGTAAGCTAAAATGCAAGCTGAGCGACTTGACGTCTGTGCACGCAGGGGAATCTGCGGACGTGCTCGGTGACGTACTCGGCGCTGATAAAGATGGTTCGCACGTTTACTTTGCAGCCACCGGAGTGCTTACCAAAGAAGCAAACGCCAAAGGCGAAAGCGCGCTCGCTGGGCAGCCGAACCTGTACCTGCGCAACGACGGGGCGACTAGCTTCATCGCAACGCTGTCGGGCGGGGATCAGCTGGATTGGGCGTCGCCGTCTGGCGGTGAGACGGCGCGTGTGGCGCCCGACGGTAACTGGCTGGCGTTTATGTCCCAGCGGGAGCTGACCGGTTACGACAATCGTGATGCTGTCAGTGGGAGGCCCGATGAGGAGGTCTACCTGTACGACGCGGAAGCCAACAAGCTCGTATGCGCGTCGTGTGACCGTAGCGGTGCGCGGCCGGTGGGCACTGAAACCGGCCACGGTTTTGGGCTCGCTGCCGGCGCAGGCACTCGGTGGCTGGCGGCGAACATTCCGGAGTGGACCCCGTATTCGCTGGGGCGGTCTCTGTATCAGTCACGGTATCTGTCCGACAGCGGCCGGCTGTTCTTCAACGCGCATGACGCGTTGGTGCCGCAGGATGTGAACGGCAATTGGGATGTGTATGAGTATGAGCCGCCAGGTGTCCCGGCGGGGCAGCACGCCTGTACAAGCTCCAGCGCGACGTTCAGCGAACGGTCGGGTGGCTGTGTTGGGTTGATCTCCTCGGGCAGCTCTGCTGAAGAATCGGCGTTCTTGGACGCCAGCGAAAACGGGAGCGATGTGTTCTTCCTGACGGCCGCGAAGCTCGCGTCGCAGGACTATGACGCCAGCGTCGATATCTACGACGCCCACGAATGCGCGAGTGCTGCGCCGTGCTTCCCTACGGTTGCCGAACAGCCGCCTGCGTGTACCACGGAAGCCGCGTGCAAAGCAGCGCCGACGCCGCAGCCATCGACCTTCGGCCTGCCCTCGAGTGCGACGTTCTCAGGAGCCGACAACGTCACGCCCGCGCCGGCGACAGGCGTGCGGTCGAAGGCGAAGCCGCCGACTCGTGCTCAGCAGCTCGCGAAGGCGTTGAAGATGTGTAAGCGCGACAAAAAGAAGAGCAAACGCAGTAGCTGCGAACGCCAAGCCCGTAAAAAAGACGGTGGAAAGGCCAAGAAAGCCGGCAACAAGCGGAGGGCTAAGTCATGAGGATCGCGATTCGGTTGAAGGCGGCGTTCCCGGCCGTTCTGGTCGTTGCTGTGCTGTCGCTGTCAGGGCTTGTCTCGGCGTCTGCGGCGTCTGCGGCGTTGGAATGTCAAGGATGCGCACCATGGTGGCATCTGACATCTGGCTCGCGTCCGTCGAACCTGCAGCCGGGATCCGCGCGAGACGAGGTGCAGGAAATACGTACGACTGCCGAATTCGGGATCGGGGTTTTGGAGATCGGCGGAAGGTTTCAATCACCCCCCGACATCCTCTTTCCAACGACGACGGCCGCGGAAGTCCAGACGATGCTCGAAAGCGCGTACGGCACCGCGGATGTGGAAGTCAGCGGGGGTCCAGTTGGCACGAGCCCGCTTGTCGTAAAGTCGATCGGGGCCCTGGGCGATCAGGAAGTGGAAAAGATAGAAGCGCTTGGCGAACACATCAGCGTGAGCGTGCCCACGCAGGGCAGGCCCGATGGGCAGATCGTCGTGACGGCAGCGAACCTTGGCGACGCGAGTACGACCGGGGAAGTGAGCATCGCCGACGAGTTGCCTCAGGACATGGAAGCGGTCGCGATTGAAGGCATAGGGGGTGACGTGGGGCTAAACAAAGCTGGCCCAGTAACCTGTGAAGTAGCGACGCTTACTTGTAAGTTCAGGGGAAGCCTGCCTCCTTACGCTCAGATCGAAGTCGATATCGGTGTTGTGGTAAAGCAGGGTGCCTCCCTTGGCGAAGCAAACGAGGTCAGCGTCTCCGGCGGTGAAGCGCGCAGCGTCCAGATCAAACGCCCGATCATCGGTAGCCCGACGGGAACCACCTTTGGGGTCGAACAGTACGAACTGATGCCCGAAGAAATCGGGGGAGCTCCGGATGCGCAGGCCGGCTCGCATCCGTTCCAATTGACGACAACGCTTGCACTGAAACAGACTGCCGAAGCAAACCCGGTGGCGCCGGCAAAAGATCTGCATTTCAGGCTGCCCGCCGGGCTGATCGGCAACCCGACGCCATTTCCACGGTGCACACTGGCGCAGTTCGACATCATCGGTCCCGCCGGTCTCAACGAATGCCCCGCGCAGACGGCAGTCGGCGTGGCGATGATCACCACCAACGGACAAACGTCGACGTTCCGAGAAAAGGGCGCATACACGTTCACGGTGCCGATTTTTAACGTGGAACCGCAGGTTGGCGAACCGGCACGGTTTGGTTTCCTGCTGCCGCGGGCGCCCGTGTTCCTTGACACCTCAGTGCGGACCGGTGGTGACTATGGCGTCACCGTCAGCGTCCCCAACATCACACAGGAGGCGGCATTCATCAAGAACGAAGTGATCTTCTGGGGCGTCCCCGGCGATCCGCGCCACGACGGCCAGCGTGGGTGGAGCTGCCTCGCCCACGCGCGTAACATATCATTTCCCACGCCGTGCAATGCCTCGGAAGCGGTCCATCCCCCGCCGTTGTTGGCGCTGCCGACGTCCTGCGCGGGCGGCCCGTTGGAAACTACGGTCGAAGCGGATTCGTGGCTAGAACCGAAGCCGGTCGGTCAAGGGCTGTCGTTTTCCTCGACCGAACCGATGCCCACCCTGGACGGCTGCAACCGCTTGCCGTTCAGCTCGGAAGTCAGGGTTTCCCCGGACGGGCAGGCAGCGAGCACCCCGAGTGGGCTGAAGGTCGATGTGCATGTTCCTCAGGAAGAGGCGTTGAACCCTGAAGGACTCGCACCGTCAGATGTGAAGAACATCACGGTCGCGTTGCCCGAAGGCCTCGACCTGAACGCCGCAGCCGCGGATGGGTTGGAAGCGTGCTCCCAAGAACAGGTAAGCCTCGCGAGTGACACCGAAGCGGCGTGCCCGAACGCGTCGAAGATCGCCACCGTGACGATCCATTCGCCGCTGCTGCCGAATCCATTGACGGGCTTCGTGTACTTGGCTGCACCGCAGAACTTCGTGGGGCTTGCGCAAAACCCGTTCAGCTCGCTCGTCGCGATGTATCTCGTCGCCAAGGATCCCGTCTCGGGAGTCCTGGTCAAGCTCGCCGGCAGGGTCAACCTCGGCTCGATGGGTCAGATCGTCGCGACGTTTGAAAACAACCCGCAGCTTCCGTTCGAAGACGCCGCACTGGAATTCTTCGGCGGCGAGCGCGCACCACTCGCGACGCCCGCGCGCTGCGGGACGTACACGACCCGGGCGTCGTTCGCCCCGTGGTCGGGCGAAGAAGCGGTCGGCTCGCAGTCGCACTTCGAAATCACCAGCGGTCCCAACGGCAGCTCTTGCCCAGGCTCCTCGCTGTCGTTCTCGCCGTCGCTCGCGTCGGGTACGACGAATAACAACGCCGGCGCGTTCAGCGATCTCACGACGACGCTGTCTCGTGAAGATGGCCAGCAGTCGATCCAGTCGGTCACGCTGCATTACCCGGCAGGCGTCTCCGGTCTGCTGTCCGGGGTAAAGCTGTGTCCCGAAGCGCAAGCAAACACCGGGACGTGTGGTCCAGAAAGCGAGATCGGAGAAACGATCGTCAGCGTTGGCCTCGGTGGGGACCCGTTCACCGTCACCGGCGGAAAGGTCTACATCACCGAAAAATACGAGAGCTCGCCGTTCGGCCTATCGATCGTCAACCCGGCGAAGGCCGGCCCGTTCGACCTCCAGCAGGGCCGCCCGGTCGTCGTCCGCGCGAAGGTGGATGTTGACCCGCATACGGCCGCATTGACGATCACGACCGATGCTTCGGGCGCGCATGGGATCCCGACGATCATCGAAGGGTTCCCGCTGCAGATCAAGCACGTCAACGTCCTGATCAACCGCCCCGGCTTCACGTTCAACCCGACGAGCTGCACCCCGATGGCGGTAACGGGTCAGGTCAACAGCGCCGAAGGCGCGAGCTTACCGGTATCGGTGCCGTTCCAGGCAGCCAACTGCGCGAACTTGAAGTTCCCGCCGAAATTTGCGGTCTCCACGTCGGGCAAGACATCGAAAGCGATGGGCGCGAGTCTTTCAGTGAAGCTCACATACCCCCAAGCGCCATTCGGCACACAGGCGAACATCGCGAGGGTCAAGGTCGACCTCCCGAAAGCCCTCCCGTCGCGGCTGACCACACTGCAGAAGGCGTGCACGAACGCGCAGTTCGAAGCCAACCCCGCGGGCTGCCCGGCGGCGTCGGTCATCGGGCACGCGAAGGCAGTCACGCCGTTGATTCCCGTCCCGCTGGAAGGCCCGGCGTATTTCGTCTCACACGGTGGGGAAGCCTTCCCGAGCCTGATCATGGTGCTGCAGGGCTATGGCGTGACCCTCGACCTTGTCGGCACCACGTTCATCAGCAAAACCGGAATCACGAGCAGCACGTTCAAGACAGTCCCCGACGCTCCCGTCGGCAGCTTCGAACTGAACCTCCCCGAGGGCAAGTACTCCGCGCTCGCCGCCAACGGGAACCTCTGCACGAGCAAACTGACGATGCCAACAGAATTCCTAGGGCAGAACGGAATGAAGATCAACGAGTCCACCCCGGTCAGCGTCACAGGGTGCGCGAAGAAGAAGGCCCTAACCCGTGCACAGAAGCTCGCCGCGGCGCTTAAGGTATGCAACAAGAAGGCAAAGAGCAAGCGCGGAGCCTGCCGGGCAACCGCTCAAAAGCGCTACGGCCCGCTCGCGAAGAAGAAGAGCAAGGGAAAGCACAAGACGTGACAGTGAGATGGACCTGGTGGTCAAACCAAAACCAGCAAAGCGGGCCCGGGACGTTGCACACCGTTCGAGCAGCCCGCGAACGCGGGCCGAACGGCGTGCAATCTCCCGGGCCGGCGCGAAGGGAACGCCACTAAACGAGGTACAACGGGTACGGATGCTCACAGCGGCAGCGCAGGTGGTCGCCGAGGAGGGGTATGCGGGGATGAGCGTCGCACGAGTCGCCGCTCGCGCGGGCGTGTCGCGGCGCACGTTCTATGACTTGTTCGAGGACCGTCAAGACTGTTTTCTGGCGGTCTTCGACGACGGGGTAGCCCGCGCCGGGGAGATGGCAGGCGCGGCATATGGGGGGGCACAGGCAAGCTGGCGGGAGCGGGTCCGCGCGGGTCTCGGCGCGCTGCTGGGGTTCTTCGACGATGAGCCGGTGCTGGGCTCGCTGCTCGTGGTGGACGCGCTGGGCGCCGGCCCGCGCGTGCTTGCCCGCCGCGCGCAGGTGATGGAGACCCTGGCGTGGATCGTGGACGAAGGACGCGACGATGCCGCCGGCACGGGCGCAAGCAGGGTCATTCGCTCTCCCACGCTGAGCGCGGAGGGGGTCGTCGGCGCGGTCTTGAGCGTGATCCACGCGCGACTGCTGCCAACCGCCGGCCCGGGCACGCGCCGGAGCCGGGCGCCGCGCCTCACCCCCCTGCTGAACGAGCTGATGGGAATGCTCGTGCTCCCCTACCTCGGCCCGGCGGCCGCGGAGCAAGAACTCACACGCGGCGGGCCAAAGACCGCGCGCCCACGCCGCAAGCCGGCCACGGACCCGCTCGACGCGCTGCCGATGCGCCTGACCTACCGCACGCTGAGAGTCCTCGCCGCGATCGCCGAGCAGGACGCCCAAGGCGCTCGCCCCTCCAACCGCCGGATCGGCGAACTCGCTGGAGTACCGGATCAGGGCCAGATCTCAAAGCTCCTCGCACGCTTACAAAACCTCGAGCTGATCTACAACGCCGGCCACGGCCAGCCCCGAGGTGAGCCCAACGCCTGGACCTTCACCCCCAAAGGCCAGGAAATCCAGCACACGATCCAAGAGCGCACCGGGAGCTGAGCCGGCCAACCCAAGCCGCCGTTACCCTCGGCGAATGCGCTACCTGGTCGCTGTCGCCGTCCTGCTTGCCCTGACGCTCGCCTCCCCGCCCGCCGCGGGCGGGGCCTCCAGTGCGGTGCTGCGCCCCTCGCCGTTGACAAAGACCGCGACGACGACCGGGCACGGGACGAGCACCGCGAAGACAACGACCCCGGTAACGACCTCCGAAGCGCCGGTGCCGGTGCCCGCCTCGAATATCCCGCCGATCGGGCGCAAGCTGTCCGCCGATCGGGTGCTCGCGATCGCGCAGGCGCTCCCGAAGATGAAAGCGGTCCGCGCCAAATACCCCGGCTCCTACGACGGCGCCTACCTGAAGGGCCCGTTCCGCTGGCAGGTCAGCTTCTTCTCGAAGAGAGGCGCAAAAGAGATCGGCCAGGTGATCGTCGACGACGCGACCGGGCGCGTGCTCGAACAGTGGACCGGCTTTCAGGTCGCGTGGACGATGGCGCGCGGCTATCCCGGCGCGTTTGGCGAGCATGTGAACGCGCTGTACATCTGGCTGCCGCTGTGCGTGCTGTTCTTCGTGCCGTTCTTCGACTGGCGCCGTCCGCTGCGCATTCTGCACCTCGACCTGCTCGCGCTGCTGTCGTTCTCGGTCTCGCTCGCGTTCTTCAACCACGGCCACATCTACGCATCGGTCCCGCTTGCCTATCCGCCGCTGCTGTACCTGCTCGCACGCATGCTCGCGCTCTTGCGCCGCGGTGCACGTCTCGAGGCCCCGCGGCTGCTGATCCCCGCGCCTTGGCTCGCGATCGGGGTGGTCTTCCTGATCGGCTTTCGCATCGGCTTGAACGTCACCGACGGCAACGTGATCGACGTCGGCTACGCCGGCGTGATCGGCGCGGAGCGGATCGTGGACGGCAGGTCTCTGTACGGCGCCTACCCGAAGGACAACGAACACGGCGACACCTACGGCCCGGCCAACTACGAGGCGTACGTACCGTTCGAGCAGATCTTCGGCTGGAGCGGCACGTGGGACGACCTGCCGGCCGCCCACGCAGCCGCGGTCGTGTTCGACCTGCTCGCGGTTGCGCTGCTGTTCTTAATCGGACGGCGCGTGCGCGGACCGTCGCTAGGGATCGTGCTCGCCTACGCGTGGGTCTCATACCCGTTCACGCTGTTCGCGCTCGAGAGCGACTCCAACGACACGCTCGTCGCCGTGCTCGTGCTAGCGGCCGTGCTGTGCGCGAGCTACCGATCCGCCGCAGCCCGCTCCGCAAGGGGAGCGTTCGCGGCGCTCGCCGGCCTGACCAAGTTCGCCCCGCTCGCGCTCGCGCCGCTCCTCGCCACGCACGGCCTGGGCGAGTGCTCGCCCGCGCGTCGCCTGCGCGCCCTCGCGCTGTTCGCGGGCGCGTTCCTCGCCGCCGCCGCGCTCGCGTCGATCCCGGCGGTTAGTCACGACACGCTGCATACGATCTACGAGCGCACGATCGCCTACCAGGCCAACCGCGGCTCGCCGTTCTCCGTCTGGGGCCTGTACGGCGGCCTGCACGGGGCGCAGACGGCCGTGCAGATCGCCGCAGTGCTCCTCGTTGTCGCACTCGCCGTGATCCCCCGCCGCCCCGACATCGTCGGTCTCGCCGCTGCCTGTGCGGCCGTGCTGATCGCGCTGCAGCTCGGGATCGAACACTGGTTCTACCTGTACGTCCCGTGGTTCTTCCCGCTCGTCGCGATCGCGCTGCTCGGGGGGCGCGAGGGCTCCCAACCCGGCGATGGCGACTACGGCGCCCGCCCCTACCGGATGCCCTCGCGGCCGATGGGCGTGAGAAAGGGCGTGGACCTCGACCACGCCGGGCGCCTTCTGGGCGAATTGGAGGATGCGGAGGTTATGCGCGAGCTGCAGTTGCGCTGGGTCGATCCGCTACGTTCTTAGGAATGGCCGGACGGAGGAGCCGCCGGCCTGGGCATCAGGACCTGCTCGATCGAGTCCGCTCGGCGTGCTGCCGAGCAACTGATGACAACGCCCATCAGCCAGGGGTCATCCTCGGAGGTCTCGAAGCGGATCGGCATCTGCGTGAGGAGCGACTCGATCGCCTGCTCGCGCTTGACGCCGATCACGCCGCCGCGCGGGCCGGTCATGCCGACGTCGGTGATGTAGGCGGTGCCGCCCGGCAGCACGCGTGCGTCCGCGGTGGGCACGTGCGTGTGGGTGCCCACGACCGCCGTCACGCGCCCGTCGAGGTGCCAACCCAGCGCGACCTTCTCAGACGTCGCCTCGGCGTGCATGTCCACAAGGATGTGATCGACCCCGCCGAGCTCGCCCAGCGCAGCCTCGATCTCGGTGAACGCCGAGCGTCCGGCGCGCAGGTAGAGGTTCCCGCTCAGGTTGACGACGCCGAGGCGCACGCCGTCGCGCTCGACCACGCACGCGCCGTGGCCCGGCTGGCTGCGCAGGAAGTTGAACGGGCGCAGGATCCGTGGCTCGGAGTCGAGAAACGGGTAGATCTCGCGGCGATGGTAAGTGTGGTTGCCCAACGTGATTGCGTCGACGCCGCCCGCGAACAGCGCGGAGGCCGCCTTCGGCGTGATCCCGAGGCCACCGGCGACGTTCTCGCCGTTGACGACGACGAACGTCGGATCGAAGCGCTCGCGCAGGACCGGCAGGCACTCGAGCAGTGTCCGCCGCCCGATCCCGCCGACGAGATCGCCGACGAACAGGATGCGTGCATTCACCGCCGGCCGCCCGGCGACCGCCTCGACCTCAGCCATACTCTGGGAATGGCGGTGGGAGGAACGGTGGGAGGGGAATGACGGGCATCTCAGAGCCCGGCGTGACCGAGCAGGCGCCCGAGGCGGCGCCACCGTCAGAGGAGGAGCAGGAGGTGACCGGCTCGAGCCCATCGCCGGCGCCTGAGCCCCCGCGCGTGGTCGTGCCGCGCTGGGTCCAGTTGGTGCTGCTGCCGATCGCGCTGCTCGCGCTGTGGGCGCTCGCGAAAGCGGCGGGAAAAGTGTTGTTGATCTTCATCGTGGCGGGGCTCATCGCGCTGATCCTCAACCCGGCCGTCGCCTTCGTGCAGCGGCCGCGGGTTCCGCGCGGGGTTGCGGTGCTGGCAGTGTATGTCGCATTCTTCCTGTCGCTCGTCGGGATCGGCTTCCTGCTCGCGAACCCGATCGCCAACCAGGCGCGCTCATTCGCCAATGGGCTACCCCATTTGAGCACCGAAGCAAACAAGACGATCGCCAACTTCCAGAGCTATCTCAACCGACACGGCATCCACGCGCACCTCGTCAAGCAGGGCAAGACGGCGCTGCAGACGTTGCAGGACAAACTGAACAAGAGCTCCAGCAAGATCGCGACCTTCGGCGGCGCTGTAGTCACCGAAGCCGCCTCCGCCGTGTTCGACCTCGTGCTCGTGTTCGTGCTCTCCGTGTATCTGCTGCTCTACGGCCAGACGATCGGCGCGCTCGTACGCCGCGCGCTGCCCGACGGGGACGGCACGGACGCCGATGATTACCCCACGCTCGTGCAGCACGCGGTCGCGCGCTACGTCGGCGGGCAGCTCCTGTTCAGTCTCGTGATGGGCGCCACCGCCAGCCTCGCGCTGTACCTGTTCGGTGTGCTCGGCATCTTCCCCGACGGACGCAAGTACGCGGTCGTGCTGGGCGTCTTCTATGCGCTGATGGAGCTCGTTCCCTACGTCGGCCCGATCCTCGGCGCGCTGCCGGCCGTCCTAATCGCGCTGTTCACCGACCCGATTACGGCCGCCTGGGTAGTCCTGCTGTTCGTCGGGCTGCAGCAGATCGAGGGGCACATCGTCGCTCCGCAGATCTTCTCGCACACGCTGCGCATCAACCCGCTGCTCGTGATCTTCGCGCTGCTGCTCGGGCTGCAGCTGCACGGGGTCGTCGGCGCGCTCGTGGCGCTGCCGATCCTCTCGATCCTGCGCGAGACCGCGGTCTACCTCGGTCGCCATTTGACGCTCGAGCCGTGGGATCGCTCGCGCGGAGGCATGCTGTGAGGATCGAAGCGTCTTTTTTGGGAGGCACGCATGCTCCTCGCTCCGTACAGCGTTGTCGGCGCCGGCCAACACAGCCGTCGGCTCTCTAGGCAATACGTCGTGAGCGAGCCGGGGGTGCTGAACGTACGGGGCGTGGGCAAGCGCTTCGGCGAGCGCGAGGCGCTGCGCCCGCTCGACTTCGACGTGAGTGCCGGCGAGCTGATCGCGATCGTCGGCCCGAACGGCGCCGGCAAGACGACGCTGCTGTCGATCCTCGCGGGTGTGCAGCCCCCGAGCACGGGCTCGGTCAGCGCTCCGGCCGACGGGCTCACGGTCGGCTGGGCGCCGCAGCAGCCGGCGCTCTACGGAAAGCTGTCGGTCGCCGAGAACCTCAGGCTGTTCGCCCGCTTGGAGCGAGTCGCCGACCCTGAGGAGGCCGTCGAGCGAATGCTCGAGCAGACCGGTTTGCGCGCGCGCGCGAACGCGCGCGTCGAACGCCTCTCCGGCGGGAACCGACAGCGCGTGAACGTCGCGATCGGCCTGATCGCGGACCCGCGCGTGCTCGCGCTCGACGAGCCCTCCTCGGCGCTCGATCCCGCCCAGCGCGAGCGGCTGTGGCGGTTCGTCGACGCGCTCGCGGCGCGCGGCACGGCCGTGCTGTTCTCCACCCACCATCTCAGCGAGGTGCGCCGCCACGCCACACGCGCGCTCGTGCTGGCCGACGGCGAGCTGCTGTTCGATGGGCCGCCCGCCGAGCTGGTCGCGGCGAGCGACGGCGGGGAGGACTTCGAGCGTGCGTTCGTCGCGTTCCTCGCAGAGCGCGGCCACTGATGCGTCGTCTGCTGGCCAAGGACCTGTTGATCCTGCGCCGCTCGCGCCTGCTGGTCGGCGTGCTGATCGTCTACCCGATCGCGATCTCGCTGCTGATCGGTCTCGCGATCTCCCGCTCACCCGCCAAGCCGAAGGTCGCGATCGTCGACGAAACCTCGCCCGGGCAGACCGTGCAGGTCGGCAGCCGGCGCGTGCAAGTCAGCCAGTACGCCGAGGAGCTGTTCAGCCAGGTCCAGGCCGTGCACGCGTCCTCACGCGCGCAGGCGGTCGGCGAGATCAAGAACGGCAGCGTGCTCGCCGCAGTCGTGATCCCGCACGACATCGCCGCTCGGCTCACGTCGGGCATCTCACAGGCGCGGCTGGAAGTGCTCTACGACGGCGATGCGCTCGAGCAGTCGCTCGTCCAATCCCAGCTCGACGCGGCGCTCGCGCACGCCAACCTCGGCTTCTCCGAACAGATCCAGCAGGCCGCGGCGCAGGCGATATCGCTGCTCTTGAAGGGAGGCAACCTCGGGATTCTCGGCGCGCCACCGAACCTGATCGGCCTGAGCGAAGCCCCGTCGGCGCTGCGCTCGATCATCGCCCACGAGCCCCACGGACCGCGGCGCGCGCAGCTCGAACGGATCGAGAGCCTCGCCGGCTTCGCGGCGCAGAACCTGTCCACCAGCAGCAAGCTGCTTGCCACCGTCAGCCAGCCGATCAAGGTCCAGAGCACTTTGCTGCACGGGCGGCGCACCCCGTTGAACACGTTCGCGGTCGTCGTCGCGGTGAGCGTGTCGCTGATGTTCGTATGCGTGCTGCTCGCCGCCGGCTCCGTCGCGCTCGAGCGCGAAGAGCACACGCTCGCCCGCCTCGTGCGCGGGGCCTCCGGCCAGGCGCTGATCGCGCGCGAGGGTCTGCTCGCGGAGAAGCTCCTGCTCGCCGCCGGCTGCGCGTTCGTGCTCGCGTTCGCGATGCTCGCCGCCATCTCCGCGTTCGTCGCCCTCGACTGGTCGCGGGTCGCCGAGTGGCTGCTCGCGCTCGCTTTCGCGGCGCTCGCTTTCGCGGCGCTCGGCATCGCGATCGGAGCGCTCGCGCGCGAGGTGCGCGCCGCCTCGCTGCTGGCCTTCCTGCTGTCGCTGCCGCTCGCCTTCCTCGCGCTCGTACCCTCCGGCTCGGTCGTCCACGGGCTGTACGACGCGATCGCGGCGATCTCGTTCGTCTTCCCCTTCAAGGCGTCGCTCCAAGCGCTTGACACCGCCGTCAACGGCGCCTCCCCCGCCCTCGCTCCCTCGCTCGCCCATCTCCTTGGTCTGATCGTCCTGTTCCTTGCGCTCGCCCGGACCGGTCTGCGACAGCTAGATTGAGGGGTATCCTGCGGGGATGGCCTTTCCCCAGACGCGCATGCGCAGACTGCGCGCATCCGCAGGCCTGCGCGGTCTCGTACGCGAGACGGAGCTGCGTGCCGGACAGCTCGTGCTGCCGGTGTTCGTAGCCGAGACCGATCGCGCGCGCACGCCGATCGCGACGATGCCCGGGGTCGAGCGACTGTCGATCGCCGCCGCCGTCGATGAGGGAGGAGACGCGGCCGCGCTCGGGGTCGGCGCGGTGATGCTGTTCGGCGTGCCCGCCGACAAGGACGAGCACGGCTTGGGCGCGTGGGACGAGGACGGCGTCGTGCAGCTCGCGACGCGCGCGCTCAAGCAAGCCCACCCAGACCTGCTCGTCGTCACCGACGTGTGCCTGTGCGAGTACACCACCCACGGCCACTGCGGTGTGCTGCGCGACGACGGCGCCGTCGACAACGACGCGACCCTCGAGCTGCTCGCCCGCGTCGCGGTCAGCCACGCCCGCGCAGGCGCCGACCTGATCGCGCCGTCGGACATGATGGACGGCCGCGTCGGCGCGTTGCGCGCTGAGCTCGACGAGGAGGGCTTCTCAGAGACGCCGATCCTCGCCTACTCCGCCAAGTTTGCCTCCGCCTTCTACGGCCCCTTCCGCGACGCCGCCGGCTCGACTCCCGCGTTCGGCGACCGCCGCGGCTACCAGCTCGACCCCGCCAACGGCTCGGAGGCGGTGCGCGAGGCGCTGCTCGACGCGAGCGAGGGCGCCGACATGGTGATGGTCAAGCCCGCGCTCGCCTACGGAGACCTGATCAGCGCGGTCAAGCACGCCACGCGCCTGCCCGTCGCGGCGTACAACGTCAGCGGCGAGTATGCAATGGTCAAGAGCGCCGCCGCCGCCGGATACCTCGACGAGCGCGCCGCGGTGCTCGAGATCCTCACCTCGCTGCGCCGTGCCGGCGCCGAGACGATCGTGACCTACCACGCAAAGGACGCCGCCCGATGGCTAGCAGAGTAGATCTCACAGACCAGGCTGCCGCAGCCGTGTCCGCGGTCGACCCCGCGCTCGCGGGTCACGTCGGCGATCCCGCGGCCGTCGATCGCGCCAGCGCGGCGATCCCCAAGCTGCGCTCGCGCAAGGACGGCGCCGCGATCGCGCTCGACGACGTCGACCGCCGGCTGCTCAACCTGATGCAGGGCTCCTTCCCGATCGCGCCGCGCCCCTTCCTCCACGTTGCCGAGCTCGGCGAGGTCACCGAGGCCGAGGTGATGAGCCGCGTGCAACACCTGCTCGACAAGCGCATCATCCGTCAAGTCACGCCGATCTTCGACACGCGCGCGCTCGGCTACTCCTCGATGCTCGTCGCCGCCAAGGTCGACCCCGAGAACCCCCATCGCGCCGCCCAGGTCATCAACGAGCACCCCGGCGTCTCGCACAACTACCTGCGCAACCACGAGTTCAATCTGTGGTTCACGATCGCCACCGAGCCCGACTCCAAGCTCGGCCTGCAAGGCACGCTCGACGTGCTCGCGCGCGACGCCGGTGCCGAGTCGGTGCGCCAGCTGCCGACGCTCAAGCTGTTCAAGATCCGCATGGACCTCGAAATGGAGGGCGACACCAAGGCGCTGTCGAGCGCGGCCGAGGTCAAGGAGCCGATCGAGCTCGAGCCTCAGCCCTACGACGAGCTCGACATCGCCGTCATCCGCGCGCTGCAGGGCGACATGCCCGTCGTCTCAGAGCCCTACGCCCCGGGCGCCGCCGAGCTCGGCATGTCCCAGGAGCGGCTGCTCGACCACCTCGCCGGGATGCAGGAGCGGGGTCTGCTGCGCCGCGTGGCGGCGATCCTCTACCACCGGCGCGCCGGCTTCTCCGCGAACGGCATGGGCGTGTGGAAGGTGCCCGAGGAGCAGATCTTCGACATCGGCTGTCGCATGGCCGCGGTGCGCGGCGTCTCCCACTGCTACCAGCGCCCCACCTATGAGGACTGGCCCTACTCGGTCTTCACGATGGCCCACGGCCGCTCCAAGGAGGAGTGCGACGCCGTGCTCGACGCGATCGCCGAGCAGACCGGCATTCACGAGCGCGCCACGCTCTACTCCTCGACCGAGTTCAAGAAGATCCGCCTGCTCTACTTCACCGAGGACTTCAAGAACTGGGAGCGCGAGCACGCCGGCGTCTAGTGCGTGCCGCGGCGTGCACTAGCCTGCGGGCTGTGAGCCTCCGCTGCCCGTCTCGCTGAGGTCTCTCCGATGCCCGCCTCTCTCACCGACACGCGCTCGGCCGAGCTGTACAGCCGCGCACTGCAAGTCATCCCCGGCGGGGTCAACTCGCCCGTGCGCGCGATGCGCGCGATCGGGCGCGACCCGCTGTTCGTCGCACGCGGCGAAGGCGCGGAGCTGATCGACGTCGACGGCAACCGCTATCTCGACTACGTCTGCTCCTGGGGCCCGCTGATCCACGGCCACGCCCACCCGGCGATCCTCGCGGCGATCGACCGCGCCGCGGCGCGAGGGACGAGCTTCGGCGCCCCCACCGCAGGCGAGGTCGAGCTGGCGCTCGAGGTGACGCGACGGATGGAGAGCGTCGAGATGCTGCGCATGACCTCCTCCGGCACCGAGGCAGCGATGACCGCGATCCGCCTCGCGCGCGCCGCCACCGGCCGCGAGCACGTGCTCAAGTTCGCGGGCGCCTACCACGGGCACGCCGACCCCCTGCTCGCACAGGCGGGCTCCGGCCTCGCGACGCAGGGACTTCCCTCGAGCCCCGGTGTGCCCGCCGGCGCCGCGGTAGTGATCCCGTGGAACGATCCCGACGCACTCGTCGCGGCCACCGACCGCTACGAGCTCGCGGCGATCATCGCCGAGCCGCTGCCGGCCAACATGGGTCTCGTCCCGCCACACGACGGCTTCCTGCGGCTGCTACGCGAGCGCGCCGACACGACCGGTGCGCTGCTCGTGCTCGACGAGGTGATCTCCGGCTTCCGCGTCGCCAGGGGGGGGCGCAGCAGCTGAGCGGTGTGCGCGGCGACCTGACGATCCTCGGCAAGGTGATCGGCGGCGGCCTGCCCGCCGCCGCCGTGGGCGGCTCCGCCGAGCTGATGACCATGCTCGCGCCCGCGGGCGAGGTCTACCAGGCGGGCACGCTGTCGGGAAACCCACTGGCGGTCGCCGCCGGCCTGGCGACGCTCGAGCTGCTCGACGACGCCGCCTACACGCGCCTGTGGGAAGCTCGCCGAGCGGCTCGCCGCCGGCCTGCGCGAGGCGGCGGGCGAGCGCCCGGTGCAGGTGGTCGCCGCGCCCGGCCTGCTGACCGTCTTCTTCAGCGACCGTCCCGTGCACAGCTTCGACGACGCTCGTGCCTGCGACCTCGACTCCCACGCCGTGTGGTGCCGGGAGCTGCTGTGCCGCGGCGTCTACCCTCCCCCGTCGCAGTTCGAGGCGTGGTTTCCCTCGCTCGCGCACACGCCCGAGCAGATCGACAGAACCGTCGAGGCCGCCGCTGCCGCGTTTGCCTGTCTGACGGAGCCGACGCTCGGAGGGAGCGGGGAATGACGTGGACGGGGACCCGCAAATGAGCGCACAGGCGCTGGAGCGGCTCGCGAGCATGCTGCGCGAGGAGGGGGGCCTGATGGCGTCGCTCGTCGAAGCTGCCGCATGCGCGGATCGTGACTGCGTCAACGCTGCCGACGCCCCCGTTGCGATGTCGCCGCCGCGGACGGCCCATGAGCCTGAGCGCGACCCCATGAACGACCCCGCGCAGGTCGCGGCCGCGGGTCCCCGTGCGGAGGGCCGTCGCGAGGAGTACGAGCTCGTGGTCGAGGCCATCTACGAGGGCTATCTGCTCCACTACGGCGCCCCTCGTGTGGTGCGCCCGCCCGACCCGGACCTCGGGCTGCTCGCCGGCGACCGGCTCTACGCGATCGGCCTCTCCCGGCTGGTCGCGCTCGAGGACTCAGACGCGGTGGCCGAGCTGGCGGACACGATCACGCTCGGCGCCCTCGCTCACGGAGCCGGCGACGAGGCATTGGCCGCGGCGGTTTGGGCCGGGGCCGCGCGCGCCGTGGGCTGGGGATCGAGCGGCGCGCACAGGCGCGCGAAGGAGCTCGTGCTCGCCGGCTCCCCAGAAGCGATCGAGGCGATGCGCACAAGCGCCACGGCCCCTTTGGCGCCGCCCTGATTGCCGCCTCGATATTGTTCAGTCTCGGTGTCAGACAAGCACGCACAGCACAAGTCCAAGTACACGCTCGATCGCGGCATCCCCGGCGCCTTCGAGGGTGAGACGATCACACGGCGGCGGTTCATGACCGGCACCGCGCACACGGCGGGCGCGATCTCGGCCGCCGCCTTCGCCCTGCCCGCGCTCGGGTTTGCGATCGGCCCGATCTTCAAGAGCACGCCCCACCGCTGGGAAGCGGTCGGCACGACCGCGATGTTCCCCGACAACAACTACATCCCGGTGGTCGTCACGCTCACCCCCGGAATCGGCGAGGCCGGCAAGGCGACGGTGTACATCCGCAAGCACAACCCCGCGCTCGACACCGACGTCTACGACCGCGACACGCCCTACATCGCGATCACCAGTCGCTGCGCCCACCTCGGCTGCCCCGTTCGCTGGGTGGACGCCGCGGAGCGCTTCATCTGTCCCTGTCACGGCGGCGTCTACGACCTGCTGGGGCGCCGCGTCGGCGGACCCCCGGTGCGCCCACTCGACCGCTTCTACACCCGTGTCAGCGGCGAAAACGTCGAAGTCGGCCCCCGTTTCTCCGTCAACAGCGAGCTGCGCCGCTTCTCTCCCCGCGACCCCGGTGAGCCGATCGACGGCCTCGGCCAGTACCTGTACCCGTCGCGCCCAGGCGCCCAGAAACTCTAATCCGAGAGCCCGACCGTCAACGTGCCCAAACTGCCCAAGCTTCCCGCCCCGCCGATGCCCTCCGCGCTGCAGGCGCCCCCTCCGCGCCCGGGAGAGAGAAACGGCAAGCCCCGCGGTCCGATCGAGGAGGCCCAGAACGCAGGGATCACCGTCGTCGACTGGGTCGACGAGCGCACCTCGCTGAGCGGCGCCGGGCGCTGGCTGATGTTCCGCAAGGTGCCCAAGGGCACCAACTGGTTCTACACGCTCGGCTCGGCCACGATGTTCGCCTTCCTCTCCCAGGCCGTGACCGGCGTCTTCCTGGCGATGTACTACCGCCCCGACCCGGCCGGCGGCGCCTACGAATCGATCCGCCACGTGACCAACGAAGTGTTCCTCGGCCAGTTCGTGCGCGGCATGCACAAGTGGGGCTCGAGCGTGATGGTGATCCTCGTGTTCCTGCACATGGGCCGCACCTTCTTCTTCGGCGCCTACAAGTACCCGCGCGAGCTGAACTGGGTGATCGGCGTGGTGCTGCTGATCCTGACGATGGTGATGTCCTTCACCGGCTATCTGCTGCCGTTCGACCAGCGCGCCTACTGGGCGACGATCGTCGGCGTCAACATCAACGGCACCGGCCCCCTGGTCGGTCCCTACCTGAGCGACTTCCTGCGCGGCGGCTCGGAATTCGGCGCGACCACGCTGTCGCGCTTCTACGCAATCCACATGCTGCTCGTGCCTGGGCTGATCGCCGCGCTGATCGGCGCCCACCTGTACCTTGTCGCCAAGCTGGGCACCACCGCCCCGCCGTGGGCCAAAATCGAGAAGCCCGCCGAGCTGCGCGAGTCAGAGATATAGGCCCCATGACACGAGCTCGCCACCCCCAGGCCGGCAGGCCTCTCCCCCTCGACGGCGCGCGATGAACCAGCGCGAGAAGGAGGAGTACCTCCGCGAGTACGGGATCCTGAAGGCCCAGGGCAAGCCGTTCTTCCCCTACGCCGTGGCGAAGGACGCCGCGATGGCCTGCGTCGTGATGGCGGTCATCATCACGATGTCGCTCGTGCTCGGCGCCGAGCTCGGATCCAAGGCGAACCCGACGACCACTACCTACGTGCCGCGGCCGGAGTGGTACTTCTTCTTCCTGTTCGAGGTCCTGCGCGTCGTCAAGCCGCCGAGCCTCGTCCCGCTCGCCACGATCGGCGTGCCAACGCTCGGCATGATCCTGCTGTTCCTGCTGCCGTTCTACGACCGCGGTCCCGAGCGCCGCCCCGAGCGCCGCCCGATCGCGACGCTGACCGGCATCGCCGTGATCGGGGCGATGGCCTTCCTGACGTACTCCGGCGCCAACGCCGGCTCGCCCACCGCGATCGAAATGTCGACCCCTAAATCCGTCCAGCAGGCGGGTGGGGCGACGCTCGCCGAATACGAAGCCGGTAAGAGGGTGGTCGCCCAATCGGGCTGTCTTGCCTGCCACAAGATCGGCGACAACGGCAACGACGGGCCGGGCCCGCAGCTGACGAACATCGCCTCGCGCCTGCCGCGCCAAGGTATCGCGCGCACCCTCGTGAACCCGACGGCGCCGATGCCGTCGTTCAAGAACCTGCCGCCGCAGAAGTTCAAGGCGGTCGTCGCGTTCCTGTCGCAGCTGAAGTAGTCGGGGATGTCCGCTCAGCAAGGCGCCGGCGCCGGACGGCTGGAGGCGGAGCAGGTGCGGAGCATGTTCGATCGCATCGCGCGGGTCTATGACCCCTTGAACACGGCGATGACCGCCGGCCTGCACCACCGCTGGCGCGAGCGCGCGGTCGACCTCGCTCAGGTTGGCCCCGGCAGTCGCGTGCTCGACGTCGCGACCGGCACGGGCGACCTCGCGCTCGAGCTCGCCCGCCGCGTCGCTCCGGGAGGAGAGGTCGTGGGCAGCGACTTCTCAGAGGGCATGCTCGCGCTCGCCCGTGGCAAGGCGGCGAAGGTCTTCGCCGACCACGACCGAGTCGAGGTCGGGCCGAACGGCGGAGGGTCTCAGAACGGACAGGCTCACGGAGATGGGTTCGTGCGGCCGCGCTTCGACTGGGGCGACGCCCTCGAGCTGCCCTATCCCGACGACGCGTTCGATGCGGCCACGGTCGGCTTCGGCGCGCGCAACTTCTCCGACCTGGCTCGCGGCCTCGCGGAGATGGCGCGCGTTGTGCGTCCCGGAGGACGGGTGGTCGTGCTCGAGTTCACGACCCCCATGCGGCCTCCGCTGTCGCTGTTCTACCGCCTCTGGTTCGACCGCGTCGTGCCGCTGCTCGGCCGCCTCGCCGGCGACGCGGACGCCTATAGCTACCTCCCCAACTCGGTCAAGCGCTGGCCCTCGCCGGTGATGCTCGCGGCGGAGCTCGAGCGCGCCGGCCTCGAAGACATCAGCTACCTGCTCACAGCCGGAGGCATCCTCACGATCCATGTGGGCACCGTTGCCGTCAAGGCGCACAGACGATGAGCACGATCGGCGGCCCCACGTCCCCGGGCGGCGCTTCACCGCCCCGCGACGCCCAGCTTGGTCCACGAACGCCCCGACCCCACCCACCGTTTTGACACAGCCTCTGGCGCAGGATGTGGACGCCGTCGAGACGATCATGCGCCGCGGCGGGCAGGACCTGCGCGAGCGCATGATCCGTACCGAGCTGCATCTGGAGCGCGTCACCGCGCAGGCCGGCGCACCGCTCGCGGCTCACGCCAACGCGACGATCGTGGCGGGTGGCAAGCGTTTGCGACCGCTGCTCGTCGTGCTGGCCGCAGAGGCTGCTGGAGGTCCGCCGGAGGACCGCGACGGCGAGGAGCGGCTGGTGCGCGCGGCGGTCGCGGTCGAGCTCGTGCACTCGGCAACGCTCGTGCACGACGATGTGATCGACGCCGCACGCCTGCGACGGGGCCATCCGACGGTTGCCGCCGCAGCCGGCCGGCGAGTGGCGATCGCCACCGGCGACCTGCTGTTCTCGCGTGCGTTTGCCGAGCTCGCGCGCAATCGAGACACAGCCCAGCTGCGCGCCCTCTCGGATGCCAGCTCCGCACTCGCCGCCGGCGAGCTGCTGCAGCGCGAGGACGCCTACGCTTCGCACGTCGCGGTCGATCGCTACCTGCGGCGGTGTGAGCTGAAGACGGCCGCGCTGTTCGAGGCCGCCTGCCGTCTGGGAGCGCTCACGGGCGTGGAGCGATCTGACGCCCTGGCCGATGTGCTCGGCGCGTTCGCGCGCCGGATCGGTCTCGCCTTTCAGTTGCTCGACGATGTCCTCGACGTCTCCGGCCCGGTCGAGCGCACCGGCAAGTCGCGCGGCACCGATCTGCTCGACGGCACCGTCACACTGCCGTTCATCCTCGCGCGCGAGCGCGATCCGGCGCTCGCCGCGTTCGAGCTCGCCTCACTCGAAGGCCCGGAGCAGGCGGAGGCGCTGTGCGAGCGCATAGCCGCTACAGGCGCGCTGGAGCAGGCGCGAGCGCAGGCGCTCGCGCTCGTCGCCGACGCCAAGGCGGCTCTACCGGCGATCCTCCCGGAAGGACGCGCGGCGCTGCTCGAATTAGTCGCCGACGCGGTCGTCGAGCGTTATCGATAGGCGATCGCCGACCGCCGCGATGCTGTGCCGTCGAGCTGCTCGCTCGCTGGCGCGAAGGCTCTAGAAGTCCGACGGGCCGATCAGCTCGGCGTCGAGCGCCCGCACGAAGAAGTCGATCTCGTCGGTCATGTTCGCGTGGGTCATGCGCTTCAAGTCGTTCAGCAGTGCTCCCGCCGCACGATCGAGATGGTCGTCGAGGAGCTCGACGGATGCTTGATCGAAGACGCCCTCGCGTCTCGACTCGCACTCGGGGCAGCGCATGACGATCCGCCAGTGACGCGGACCCTCCTCAGACCAGTCGAGCGGATAGACGAGCTCGCCGGCGCAGTGAAAGCAGACGTACAACGGGTCCGCGGCGGCGGTGTCGCGCGGCGGTGTCTGGCGCTGATGGCGGTAGACCACGTCCAGCCGCTTGCCGTCCGGCAGCTCGACATGGTGGTGGATGTGAGTGTCCTTCTCAGGTGTCATGGCTTCTCACCGGTGTCATCGACGCGAGGACCGAACCCCTTTAGCGCGCCCGCTGAGCGCTCCGCCGTTCGCGCATCCCGACCATCTCTGGCTGTGGCCATAAGGGCGAGCAACGGCGCGGCGGACACGCACGCGTCGTGACTGGAGGCGATGCGCTGATAGGTTCAGAGGCATGGCCACCGCGATCCGTCCGATCGGCCACGACGAGCGCCTCAGCCTGGTGGAGCATCTCGACGAGCTGCGCACGCGTCTGATCATCAGCGTCGCGGCGTTGGCTGTGGCGTTTGGCTTGTGCTTGTGGCAGAACCACGCGCTGCTGCATCTGATCAACGCGCCGCTCAGCAAGCAGACCGAAAAACAGGTCGCCAAAGGCAACGGACCGCTGGGTCAGACCGCACTGGCCCAGCAGGGGGTGTTGAAGGTCGCCCACGAGACAGAGGCGATCGTGGCGGCGCTCAGCGCTCCCGGGAGCGGCCTCTCGAGCGCGACCCGATCTCAGCTCAGCGCCGCGATCCCGCGGCTGAAAGCGGACGTCGCGAAGATCCCGCGTAAGCCCGAAGGCAACAAGCCGGTCACGTTGGGCATCGGCGAGCCGTTCACGACCACGCTCACGGTGACGCTGTTCTTCGCCCTGATCGTCTCCCTGCCCGTGATCTTGTACGAGCTCTACGGCTTCATCCTGCCGGCGCTCAGCCCCAATGAGAGACGCATCGCCGTGCCGCTGCTCGCCGCGATCCCGTTCCTGTTCGTCGTCGGGGTGGCGTTCGGGTACTTCGTCGTGTTGCCGGCCGCCGTGCGCTTCTTCCAGAACTTCAACAGCGGCGAGTTCAACGTCCTCGTGCAGGCCAACCAGTACTACAAGTTCGCCGCCACCGTGCTGCTCGCGATGGGGCTTGTCTTCCAGGTTCCGGTAGCGATCTTGGCGGCTACGCGCCTCGGGATCGTGACCCCGCGCCAGCTCCGCAAGAACCGCCGCTACGCGATCCTCGCGTGTGCCGCCGTCGCCGCCTTCCTGCCGGGCGACGCGATCACGCTGATCCTCGAGACGGTTCCGCTGTATGTGTTGTATGAGGCGAGTATCCTGCTGGCATCGATCGTCGGGCGGCGCGACGCGGCGCGAGCGATGAGGCAGCAAGAGGGAGCCGGAGCGCCTCCTCCGCAAGAGGGTCCTTCCACAGATGACGACACACCGGAGCCGAGCGTGCAGCAGATAATCGACCATGTCAACCGAGAGCTGTCGGACTGATGATCCGTCCTGGAGTTTCGTTGAGGGATTGCCGGCTGGACGAGCTTCGTCTGAAGCTCGATGGAACGGACCGCTAGATGCTGTTCGACCTGCGTGGCCGGCATCGCCGGCGAGCTGTCCGGGTGATCTACACGGGCCTCGCGCTGCTGATGGGCGTCGGGCTCGTCGGCTTCGGGATCGGCGGCGGCTTCGGCGGCGGCGGGCTGTTGAACGCCGCCAGCGAAAACGAAGGGTCGAACAGCGCGAGCTTCGCCAGCCAGATCAAGAAGTACGAGAAGCTGACGAAGAAGCAGCCGCACAATGTGACCGCGTGGGAAGATCTCACGAACGCACAGCTGCACGAAGCGGGCGGCGAAGCGTACGTCACGCGCACGGGGCTGACGAGCAAGGGCAAAGAGCTGTTCTCGCAGGTGGCACAGTCGTGGAACACCTACCTCGCGCTGAGCCCGCCCAAGCCAAACGTCGAACTTGCCCAGCGGATGCTGGTGGTGTTCGGCGAAGAAGGCCTCAACCAGCCATCTGAAGCGGTCAAGGTCCTGCAGATCGTCGTCGTCGCCAAGCCCACCAGCGAGTCACTGTACGCGGCGCTCGCCGAGTACGCCTACAAGGCCCACAACACGCGCATCGGCGACCTCGCCTCCGAAAAGGCGGTCGCGCTCGCGTCGGCCGCGCAGCGCAAGCAGCTGAAGACGGAGCTTCGCGGCGATCAAGAAGAACCCGTCTGGCACCGCCGAAAGCGCCGCCTCGACGAGCGCCGGGAGCCAGACGACGACAGCCACCACGAGCACCTCGACCGGCTCCAGCGCCCTTGGCACCCCCGCGAAGACGTCCACGACCGGCTCGTCCACGGGCACGCCCAGCAAGACGAAGTAGCTCGAGACATCGGAGCCCGGCTCAAGTGACTCAGGGCACCAGTACCGCCCGCCTGCTGATCGGCTGCGCGGACCGGCCGGGGATCGTCGCGGCGGTCTCGGGCTTCCTGTTCGAGCAGCGCGCCAACATCGTCTCCTCGCACCAGTTCTCCTCCGACCCGACCGGCGGCCGCTTCTTCATGCGCACCGAGCTGTTCCTCGACGGCCTCGACGAGGCCGCATCGAGGATGCGCTTCGAGGAGCGCTTTGCCTCGGCGGTGGGCGAGCCGTTCGCGATGGACTGGAAGATCCGCTGGTGGGACGAGCGCAGGCGAATCGTGATCCTCGTCTCGCGTCACGACCACTGCCTGCTCGACCTGCTGTGGCGCTCGCGGCGCGACGAGCTCGACGGCGATGTGGTCGCGGTGATCTCAAACCACGAGGACCTGCGCTACGCGACCGAGACGACCGGCGCCGGCGAGGTCGCCTTTCACCACGTTCCGGTCGAGAAAGACCGCAAGGAGCAGGCGGAGGAGGCGATGCTCGCGATACTCGAAGACAACGCCGACGTGCTGGTGCTGGCGCGCTACATGCAGATCCTCAGTGGCGATTTCCTCGAACGGGTTGGGATGCCGGCGATCAACATCCACCACTCCTTCCTGCCCGCCTTCCCAGGCGCCGATCCCTACCGCCGCGCGCACGATCAGGGGGTCAAGCTGATCGGCGCCACCGCCCACTACGTCACGGCCGAGCTCGACGACGGCCCGATCATCGACCAGGACGTCGTCCGCGTCGACCATCGCCAGGGCGCGGCCGATCTCGAGCGGGTGGGGCGTGACATCGAGCGGTTGGTCCTGGCCCGCGCCGTGTCGCTGCACCTCGACGACCGCGTGATCGTCGACGGGCGGCGCACGATCGTGTTCTGAGCCCGCGCTCCGCAGGAGGCGGTCGCGACGCCCCAACACGCCTGAGGCGGCGTTCGCCGCGTCGGCTTGGCTAGAATCGCTCCTCGAGCCGGCCGACCTTCGCCGGTGCGCTCACGGGCCGTTAGCTCAACCGGCAGAGCAGGGGCCTCTTAAGCCCAAGGTTGCAGGTTCGATTCCTGCACGGCCCACTACAGAAGTTGCCCGTAAATTCGCTAGCTGGGCCTGTGTGAGCGGCTCGAAATGAGATCGTTTCGGCCGGTGGGTACCACGTGTGGGTACCAAGCGGCGCCGTAAAACGCATATCCATCCATCGATGCGAGCAGGCTGGGTTGACGTCTATAACAGTTCTGTTATATTTACATGATGCGCGCCCGCGACATCATCGTCATTGCCCGCCGACGCGCGAGCCTCACCCAGCAGGAGCTCGGGGAGCGCCTGAGCACCTCGCAGGTGACCATCGCGCGGTGGGAGAGCGGCGCGACCGAGCCCAAGTTCGAGACGGTGCAGGATGTCGTGGCGGCGTGCGAGCTCGATCTGACGCTCGGGCTCGCCACGGCGGATGAGGGCTCGTGGACGGCTCTGATCCACGAGCAGCTCGGGCGCGAGCCGGCGGAGCGGGTCAGGCATCTGAGCCGCGACCGCTTCGATCGCGTCGCGGCGCTTGAGCTTGTCGCGGCTGTTGGCCTGCGGACGGTAGTGGTGGGGGAGGTCGCCGGGGCGCTGCACGGCTGGCCGTTGATCCTCAGCGATAAGGGCACGCTCGATCTCGTGGTGCACCCCGAGGATCGAGCACTGGCTACCGAGACAGTCCTCGCTGCATCGGCGGCACCCGATCGCGTCCGTCTGCTTGACGCGCCCCCCGGCACCTATGGCTTTGCCGACCTCGCACGCGCCGCGATCGAGGTCACGGTCGGCGGGAGCGCTGTCGAGGTTGCGGGGCTCGTTGATCTGCTGCGCATCGCGCTGACCGATCCCGCGCTGTACAGCCAGCGGTTCGCACTCGCTCTCGATGCGACGCTACAGCTCATCGCACGCGGCCCGAGTCCCACGGCGGAAGAGTCCCCGAGCCTGCCCGAGCGCCGCGCTCGCGCTGATGAATGGCTGGCCAAGCAGACCCAATAGGTCGCGGGCGCGAGCCGCTGCTCCGCGCGCTGCGCGAGGGGGACGTGCGGTTCGTGGTCATCGGCGGGGCGGCGCTTCAGAGTCACGGACAGCGCTACGAGACCGAGGACATCGACGTCACGCCCGATCGGGCAGAGCAGAACCTCGCGCGGCTTGCCGACGTGCTCAACCGCCTGGAATGTAGTCTGGAGGTCGATCCGGCGCATCCCGAGAAGGCCGTGTCGCTCCCGGCGGACTACTTCACCGCGAGTGTGCTCGCACAGGCCACCCTGTGGAACCTGCGCACCGCTCACGGCAAGCTCGATTTGACGCTCGCGCCCAGTGGCTTCCCGGAGGGTTACACACAGCTGATCGCTGACGCCGAGCAGCGCATCGTTGCCGCGACGACGATCACAGTGGCCGTTGCTAGCCTCGCCGATGTCGAGCACTCCAAGCGCACCGCCGACCGAGCCAAGGACCGCGCGTATCTCCAGCAGGTCGGACGGCTTGGCCCGCCCCAGCCGACGGCTGAGACGCCGCCGAGCGGACGATCGGTCGCGCACGACCTACTGCGAGCCTATGCGCGCCGTGAGGAGCTGCGCGCCGCCCGCGCCGAGATCGCCGATCCGCAAGCCACGCGCAGTGACCGCGCACGCGCTCTCGCATACGACCTCGGCCTCAAGGCGATCGAGGAGGAGATCGCGGCGCTCGAGCAGAGCAACGGTGGTCCGCTCACTGCGCAGCAGCGCGCCGAACTCGAACATCCCCGCCATTTTGCCTAAAACGAGCTGAAAACTCAGGGTGCTGGTGAGGGGCCATGACTAGATATGCACAGGCCCACGGTCTCACATATACGCGCCTTCACACGCGACTTTCACTTAATGCCACAGTCGCTGCTACTCTTTGTTCAGAAGGGCGATTTGTGTGGAGGCCGCGCCTTTCCGGCGTTGGCCAAGCATGCCCGGGGGAAGGGATTACGGCCCTTCCCCCGATGGGATAACGTATCCAGGTCGTATCTTCTCCTTTACTTCTAAGTGAGCAGCATAACATAGTTTTTAAGGCGTTATTACTCGCTTCGTAGAAATGTTCTTGTCGTCTTACAAAGTAAGGTAAGTAATACGCTACCTAGAAAACGCCCGGTAATAAAAACCTTGTTATCGATCTAATTCAGAGTCCCTTTCCTGTGACGGATTCTTCGGATATCAAATGTTTGGGGCATCAAACTGCCCGAAGTGCGCGGTTAGGGGTGCTTCACTAGGCCTCTTAAGCCCAAGGTTGCAGGTTCGATTCCTGCACGGCCCACTTACTTGCCCGTCTCGAGGCTTTCGTCTGCCGGTTGGCTGGGAGCACCGCCGATCGCGTTCATCAGGCGCCGTCTGCGATCGCGCACGCGCTTGAACCGTGCCTGTGAGCGCATCATCCGGCGTCCTTCGAGCGGGTAGCGTCGGCGGGCCCACGGCGAGGATGGAGCCGCCAGTCGCGCCATGCCCGCGATCGAGACGAGTGGGATGAAGATCCCGATCAGGCCAAGCAGCGGCTTGCCCTTCAAGATCGCCAGCGTGGAGAACACCAGGTCGATCAGGATCGCTACCACGAGCGAGCTGATCGACGACGCGTGATTGGGCAGGTCGAACGGTGCGATGCCAAGCACGATCAGGCCTCCCAGCAGCGTCGCCACCACGACCGCGTCGATCGAGGCCCGTCCCTCCTTCGCCCAGTAGACATCTTCGAGGCGCACCCACAGCGCGAACTCGTCCAGGGTCAGACCGGCGCCCACGCCGAACAGGCCGGCCAGGATCTCAAACCAGGGGCTGCCTGGCATCAGCGCGAAGTTGAGGAACCCGGACACGAGCAGGAGCACGATTCCCCACACGAGGTGATGCAGGTGCAGGCCGCCCTTGGTCGTCACGCTGCCCGGCCACCACGTCACTCGCGGGCTGCGAATCAGGCGCGCGCTCGTGCGGATGAACAGGAACGCCGCCAGGAAGGACCCCAGCAGGACAAAGCCGGCACGCTGCCCACGGTCGTCGAGGAAGTGTCGTGAGATCGTGAAGTGCAGTTCGAGCATCGTCCCCCTCGGGCCCGGATCACGCTCTACAGCGTTGACGCATGGGACTGTCCTATCACGTCACGTCCAAGCGACGAAAGGCGAGGCCGTCTACTTGCGTTTGGCCTGGTGCGCGAGCACCTTGCCGAAGGCGTCCTCCAGCTGGGCGGTCATGCGTTGCTTGAAAAGCGCGAGCAGCGCCTCGGAGGCCAGTGGGCGCAGGGAGTCGACGGCCCCGATGACCTCCTCCCAGCGCTCATCCGGCTGGCCGGCCTGCTCGAACGGCTCCCACACCTCTTTGAGGAACAGCCTCGTAAATCCCTTGGAGATCGACTCGCAGTCCCGGCTGATGCGCTCGACCAAGGACAGCGCGACGTGCAGCGATATCCCGAGCGCCATGACTTCCTCGGCGGCTCGCAGCAGCGCGGGGCTCGGGATCTCAAAGCGGTCGTCGCCGAGCGGCACGAGCAGCTTGAGCTTGCGGATCCTGTCGGCGTCTTTCCTGTCCACCTCGCCGAAGCGCTTCAGCAGCTCCTCGCCGGTCACGAGCTCGGGAGTCTCCGCGTCGAACGACGTGACCACCGCCCTGCGCAATCCGAGCAGACGCTCGGCCAAGCCGTCGGATCCGCTCAGCAAGCGCTCGATCGAGGCGAGGTTGAACCCGTCGGCCTGCAGGTCGAGGATCAGGCGCAGGCGCGCGACATGATCGGCGTTGTAGTAGCCCACACGCGCCCGCACCTCCGGCGCCGGCAGCAGGCCACGGGAGTGGTGGTTGCGGATGTTCCGCACCGACATCCCCACCTCCCCCGCGAGCTGCTCGATCGTCAGATCGTTGACCGGCGTCTGGTCCCTGCGACCTCGCGCGGGCCCCTCGTCGGCCTTCTCGTTACGTGCTCTGGTAGCCACAGTTCGAGGCTACCACATTGCATGTAACCTCGTTTGAGGTATCATCGCTTCAGGTCGTCATTATGCTCGCCTCCGTCTCCATACCCACTACAGGCCGTTCTCAGTCATCCGGCACGGTTACCGGCGGTCGTGCCTTTGTCATATCTCCTGAGCCCTCGACCACGGGCGCCGCCGATGGCTGAACGAGGCGCAACCCCGCGTGTCTCATCCAGTCGCCGCCGGGTGCTCGATCTGATCAGGTCGTTCACGTCGCCGCTGCTGCCGGATGACTACCTGGAGCTGGTCAATCCGCTGTGGTCCACGCGCGAGCTGCGCGGGCGGATCGAACGCATCGAGCGCGAGACGCCCAACGCCGTGACCGTGCTGATCAAGCCCGGCTGGGAGTGGGAGGGTCACCGCCCCGGGCAGTACCTCAGGCTCGGCATCGAGGTCGACGGGGTGCATCACTGGCGCGCCTACTCGCTGACATCTGACCCGCAACGCTCCGACGGCTTCATCTCGATCACCCCCAAGCTCCTCGAGACGGGCAAGGTCTCGCCGTTTCTGTTCAACGGCGTGCGCCCCGGCACGATCGTGCGGCTCGGGGGCGTGGAAGGGAGCTTCGTCCTGCCCGAGGAGCTGCCCGAGCGACTGCTGTTCATCAGCGCCGGCAGCGGGATCACGCCGATCATGAGCATGCTGCGCGACATCGCCCGCCGCGGAGCGCTGGACGACGTCGTGCACGTGCACTGCGCGCGCGACGCCGAGGAAGTCATCTTCGCCGAGGATCTGCACACGTTGGACGCGCGCTACCCCGGCTACCGGCTGCACGAGCGGCTCACCGGGGAGCAGGGTCGCCTCACCCCGGCCGCGCTCGACGAGCTGTGCCCCGACTGGCGCCTGCGCGAGACGTTCCTGTGCGGCCCGGCGGGGCTGCTCGAGGCGATGGGCGAGCACTGGCGGCGCGACGGCGACTCTGCGCGCTTGCACGTAGAGCATTTTCAGCCCGACACCCACGTCGGCACCGGCGAGCGCGGCCAGGGTGGCACGATCGACTTCTGCCTGAGCGGCGTCCAGGCGAGCAGCGACGGCGAGCGGCCGATCCTGATCGCCGGCGAGGAAGCGGGGGCAGAGCTGCCCTACGGCTGTCGCATGGGCATCTGCCACACGTGTGTCGGCCGTCTGCGATCCGGGCAGGTGCGCGATCTGCGCACAGGCCGCGTGTACGGACAGCCCGGAGAGATGCTGCGCACCTGCATCAACGCGCCCGAGGGCGCGATCGAGATCGAGCTCTAGACGACCCCCGAACGGAGGAATCGAAAATGTCTGGCACCCATAGCCCGCCCACCGCCATGCGACTCAACGAGGTCGAGGGACCCCCGCCGCGCACGGCGCCGACCGCCGCTCAGAGTCAGAGCTCGAGCACGCCCGGCTCGCAGACCCCGTTCGGCGAGAGCGAGAGCCCGCTGGCGCGTCTCACCCCCGAGCAGATCGAGCAGCTCGGCCGCGAGTTCGACGCGATCCACGACGAGGTATTCACCGATCTCGGCGATCGCGACTCGCGCTACATCCGCTCCACGATCAAGCTGCACCGCAGGCTCGTGCTCGCCGCCCGCGCGATGCTTCTCGGCGCACGCTACAAGCCGCTGTGGGCCGGCGGCACAGCGGCGCTGTCGGTGGCCAAGATCCTCGAGAACATGGAGATCGGCCACAACGTGATGCACGGTCAGTGGGACTGGATGAACGATCCGGACATCAACTCGCAGAACTGGGATTGGGACACCGCCTCCCCGGCCGACGCGTGGCGTCACTCGCACAACTACGAGCACCACACGTTCACCAACATTCGCGGCAAGGATCGTGATCTGGGCTATGAGATCATGCGGATCGACCCGCACCAGGGCTGGCACCCGGTCTACCTGCTGCAGCCGTTCTACAACCTGATCCTGATGGGATTCTTCGAGTGGGGCGTGGCGCTGCACGACCTGAACTTCGACGCGATTCACGCCGGCGAGAAGTCAAAGGCGCAAGTGATCGGAGAAGCTCAAGGCGATCGGCGTGAAGGCGCGCAGGCAGATCGTCAAGGACTACATCGCCTTTCCACTGCTCTCAGCGGCCGTCTCGGCCGCGACGGCCGCGCGGCCGGGCAGGCCCGCCGAGCGGCGCCGGTCCTCTGCCGGGCGCGGCTTCAAGGCGACCCTGGCGGCCAACTTCACCGCAAACATAGTTCGCAACGTGTGGGCCTACTCGATCATCTTCTGCGGGCACTTCCCCGACCAGACATACACCTTCAGTCAGGAGGAGGTCGCCGACGAGACGCGTGGCGGCTGGTACGTACGCCAATTGCTGGGGTCAGCGAACATCGACGGCGGCCCACTGTTTCACCTGCTGGCCGGCAACCTGAGCTTTCAGGTCGAGCACCACCTCTACCCCGACATGCCGTCCAGCCGCTACGCCGAGATCGCGCCACGCGTACGCGACGTCTGCCGTCGCTATGGCCTCCCCTACAACACCGGACCGCTGCACAAGCAGCTGGGCACCGTGCACCGCACGATCCTCCGTCTCGCATTCCCGGGCGGCAAGCCCCGTCCGAAGGGCACTCCGTACAAGCCGGAGCGCGTCTGAAGAAGCACCGCGAGCACGTTTTCGCGCGGATCTCGTGGCCGGTACCACCCCGGTCCTGTTCCTATATGGGGCAGGCTCAAGCCGGTGAGGGGGCGGGCGCTGTCGCGCTGTCACTCGCGACGAGCGTCCGCAGGCCGGCCTCGGTCCAAACCACCTGCTCGCGCCCCGGCCCCACTCCCACGAGGGTCACCGGCGCCCCGACCTGCTCGGCGATGAACTGCAGATACTCACGCGCGCCGTCGGGCAGGTCTGACAACGTGCGGCACTCGCCGAGATCCTCCGCCCATCCTCGTAGCTCGGTCAGCTGGGCCGTCGTGTGGTGAAGGACGGTCTGGTGGTAGGGAAAATCGCCGAACTCCGCTCCCTCGGCTCCGCGATAGCTCGTGCACACCTCGATGCGGTCCAAGCCGGAGAGAACGTCGAGCTTCGTGATTACCATTGCCGTGAGCGTGTTCAGCCGGGCCGCGTAGCGCAGGGCGACGAGATCGAGCCAGCCCGTACGTCGCGGACGTCCCGTGGTCGTCCCGAACTCGCCTCCCCGTTTGCGGATCGTCTCGCCCATCTCGTCGTGCAGCTCGCTCGGAAACGGGCCGGCGCCCACGCGTGTCGTATAGGCCTTGGAGACGCCCCAGATCTCGTCGAGGTCCTTCGGCCCCACGCCCGTCCCCACGGTCGCCGCGCCGGACAGCGGGTTTGAGGAGGTGACAAACGGATAGGTGCCGTGATCGATGTCCAGCATCGCTCCCTGCGCGCCCTCGAAGATGACCTTCCTGCCATCGTCGAGCATCTCCCACATGAGCTTCGCGGTGTCCGCGATGTGCTGCTCCAAGCGGTGCCCGTAGGTCAGGTACTCCTCCGTCATCGCGTGCAGGTCGAGCGCCGGGTCCTTCTCGAACGGACGCAGCGACAACCGCTTGGGCTCCATCGCGGCGACTATCTTCTTCTTCAAGATCTTCTCGTCGAGCAAGTCCTGCACGCGAATGCCGAGACGGGCCGCCTTGTCCGCGTAGCAGGGGCCGATCCCGCGGCGCGTGGTGCCGATCTGGCGACTTCCCAGTTTGGTCTCACCCGCCGAGTCGAGCAGCAGGTGGTACGGCATGATCAGGTGCGCGTTGGCCGATATCCGCAGCCCGCTCACGTCCACACGCCGCGCGCGCAGCGCGTCGAGCTCCTCGATCAGGACCTTCGGGTCGATCACGACGCCGTTGCCGATCACGCAGCGCTTGCCCGGGTAGAGGATGCCGGAAGGGATCAGATGGAGCTTCCACTCGACGTCGCCACGCACGATCGTGTGCCCGGCGTTGTTGCCGCCCTGGAACCGCACCACCGCATCCGCCTTCTCGGCGAGCAGATCGGTGATCTTTCCCTTTCCCTCGTCGCCCCACTGGGCGCCGACTATCACGATTCCTGGCATGGCTGTAGGAGTGTACGAGGCCGCTCAGGCCGAGCGCGCCTCAGCACGAAACTCGCGCCGCTTGTCCTCTCCGAACAGAGGGATCAGATCTCCGCAGATCTCCACCAATCGCGACACGGTGCGCGGTCCCAGCCGCTCGGAGAGCTCGTCCGGCATCAGGTTCGTCGTCGCCACGATCGCCCGCTCGGCCTCGTAGCGCGCGTTGACGATCGAGTAGAGCTGCTCCAGCACCCAGTCGGTGCGGTTCTCGGCGCCGAGATCGTCGATGTGCAGCAGGTCCACAGCGGTGAGCCGGTCCAGGAAGTCGAGCTTGCCCTCGTCTGAGTCCATCGCCTCGCGCAGCAGGTTGAGCAGCCGTGGCAGCGAGTAGATCGCAACCGACCTGCCCGCGTCGAGCGCCGCTTTGGAGACGAGCATCGCCAACGTCGTCTTGCCCGTCCCCACATCGCCCTGGATCCACAGCCCTTTGCCGGCGTCGAGGTTCTGCTCGATCGCGCGCACGTAGCGCCGGACCGATTGCATCTGATCGGGAGCGGTCCGGGCGATGTCGCTGACCGGGGGACGATCGAATGAGACACCCTCGTATCTGCGCGGTATCCGCCCGGCAAGGCTCTTGGTGCGCGCCGTGGCGATGCGCCCAGCCCGGCAGTGGCAGTCGGTAGCGGTGTTCGTCGCCTCGTCGACCACGAACCCGCTCCCATCGCATTCGCCGAGCGGACAGGTCACTGTCCGTAGCGCTCCCCGGCGTAGTTCATGAACTTCGGGTACTCCTTCTGAAACGTGAGCGTGACTTTGCCGACCGCGCCGTTGCGATGCTTGGCGATGATCAGGTCGGCCTCGCCGGGCCGTTCGGAGTCCTCGTTGTAGTACTCATCGCGGTAGATGAACATCACCAGGTCGGAGTCCTGCTCGAGGTTCCCGCTCTCGCGCAGATCCGACAGCTGGGGCTTCTTGTCGGGACGCGTCTCCACCGCGCGGCTGAGCTGCGAGAGCGCTATCACGGGCACCCCCAGCTCGCGCGCGAGGATCTTCAGCCCGCGACTGAGCTCGCCGACGGCGGTTACCCGGCTGTCGTAGCGGCTGTCGGTGCGCATCAGCTGTAGGTAGTCGATGATGATCAGCCCCAGCCCACCCTCGCATTGGCTGTGCAGCCTCCTGGCCTTCGCGCGAATCTCGAGCATCCCGACGTCGCTCGAGTCGTCCACCCACAGCGGGGCGGCCGCCAGGCGCTGTGACGCGCCCAGGATCTTCGGCCAGCGCTGCTCGGCCACGCGCCCCTTGCGCAGCTCCTCGCCCTTGATCCGGGCTTGTGACGCGACGAAGCGCTGGGCCAGCTCGGCCTCCGCCATCTCCAGCGAGAACAGCGCCACCGGCTTGTTGTGCTCCACCGCCGCGTTCTCGGCGATGTTGCACACCAGCGCGCTCTTGCCCATCGCGGGACGGGCGGCGACGATGATCAGGTTCCCGGGCTGAAAGCCGCCGGTGATCTCGTCCAGATCCTTGAACCCCGATGGCGTGCCGGTCAGCGACGTGCCTTCGATCGACAGCCGGTGCAGCTTGTCGAGCTCCTCGTGCAGCACCTCCTCGATCGCGCGGAAGTCCTGCTGGCGGTCGTCACGCGCGACCTCCAGCATCGCCTTCTCCGCCTGCTCCACCAGCTCGCGTGGTGGCGCCTCGTGGCCGAGCACGCTCTCCTGGATCTCATACGACGCCTTCAACAGGCGCCGCAGCAGCGCGTTCTCGCGCACGATCTGCGCATACCGCCGCGCGTGCCCGGCGGCCGGCACGACGCCCGTCAGCTCGTCCACCGCCGCGGTCCCGCCGACGTCCTTCAGCTCGCCCATCTGGCGGAGGCGGTCGGTGACCGTCAGCACATCCACCGGCTCTGACTCGTTGTACAGAGCGAGCATCGCCTCGTAGATACGCCCGTGGCGCTCGCGGTAGAAGTCGTCCGCGCGCAGGCCCTCTTCGATCACAAGCGCATACAGCGAGCGATCCGACAGCAGGATCGCGCCGAGCACCGACTGCTCGGCATCGAGATTGTGCGGTGGCGCGATCGCGCCTCCCTGGAGGCCCCCCGCGCCATTGGCAGTCGCAACCGCGCTCATGGCCTGGCCGAGTGTAGATCGGCGGCCGTCTCGGCCGGTGCGGTCTCCCCGCTATCTCGGACTAATTCACTCTCCACGAACACATGTTCGCAGAGAAGGCGGCGGAGGAGATCGACTATTTCTTGGCGACGATCATCGTCTTGATCGTGGCGGTCACGCCATCGACCACCTCGACTACGACCATGTAAGTGCCGACGTTCTTGATCGGCTCGGGCATGTGCACGTTGCGTTTGTCGAGTTTCAGCCCGCGGGCTTCGCGGATCGCCGTGGTGATGTCCTGTGCGGTCACCGACCCGAACAGGCGGCCGTCCGCACCCGCTTGCTGAGGAATCGTGAGGACGGTCCGGTTCAGCAGGTTGACGTTCTCCTGGGCTTTCTCGATCGCCTGGCGCGCGGCGCGCTCGGCCGCTTCCTGGCGCTGGCGGATCACTTCGATCGCGCCTCTCGTCGCGGGCTGGGCGAGACGACGCGGGATCAGGTAGTTGCGCAGGTAGCCCTTCGAGACGTCGATCACCTTGCCCTGCTCGCCGAGCTCCTCGACGTCCTTGAGAAGGATGGCTTCTGGCATCGCTCGACTACCTGTCGCGGTCGCGGTCGCCGCGTTCACGGCGGGGGTTGTCGTCGCGGCCGCCCTCGTTTACGTACGGCAGCAGCGCGAGCTCGCGGGCGCGCTTGACCGCGCGGGCGATCTGTACCTGATGGCGCCGGCACGAGCCCGTGATCCTTCGTGAGCGGATCTTGCCCTTCTCGGAGATGAACTTCTTCAGCGACGCGACATCCTTGTAGTCGACCTGCTCGACCTTGTCGCGGCAGTGCTGGCACGGCTTGCGCCGGCCGCTGCCGGGACCGCCCTTCTTGTCCCGGCGGCGAACCGGCTTGCCGCGACCGCGCGCTTTTGCCATCAGAGCCCTCCGCCGCTGGTGCGGTCATGCTGGGATTGAGCTGCGGTGAAGGACACTGATACCTCGCTGTACTGGGACGAAATGGGCTAGAACGGAATGTCGTCGGCGGCGGCGCCACCGACAGGTGCGGGCTGGAAATCCCCTTCGTTGACGGGGATGTCACTGCCCTTGGAAGCTCCGTTGCCGGCGAATCCGCCCCCACCGGAGGGATCCTCGCGCGAGCCCAGGAACTGCACCGAGTCGGCAATGATATCGATGTCTTGGCGTTTTGCGCCCTCCTGGGTCTCCCACTCGCGCCACTCCAAGCGCCCGTCGATCGCCACGGGGCGTCCCTTCGACAGATAACGGGCCGCGTTCTCGCCCTGCGCGCCCCACACGGTGACGTTGAAGTAGTTGGGCTTGTCGACCCACTCGCCGGACGCTCCGTCCTTGCGGCGCGTGTTGCAGGCGACGCGCAGCTTGCATACCGATGTTCCGCTCGGCAGCGAGCGCAGCTCGGGGTCGGCGGTCAGGTTCCCGGTCAGCACGACTCGGTTGATATTTGTAGCGGCCATCGTCTTGCCCTCTCTTTCAGCTGGTTCTCCCGCTCGCGGGAGCTCGTCGGTCTTCTCGAGCTCCGTGTCCTGAGAGCTCGATCTCCGAGTCTAGAGCCGCCTTCGGGCGCCACGCTCGATCGATAGTCGGCCACCCCGCTACTTGCGGGGATTCAGCGTTTGCGCGAGGAGGTGCGGAACACCTCGTCCCAGTAGGGCGCGCTGATCCCGAAGCCGCGAGTGTCGTCCTGGAAGTGATGGCGCATGTGCCGCTCGCGCAGCATCCTTCCCAGCCGTCCGTGCGGGCGAAAGTGATGCAGGTAGTAGTGGAGCATGTCGTAGACCAGATAGCCGGCGAAGAAGCCCGCTCCCAGCGCCGGGGCGTAGCGGTGGCCGAAGATCGCGAACAGCACACCGAACACGGCTGCGCCCAGGGGCAGGCTCACGGCCGGGGGCATGACCAGACGCATGGGGTCGTTCGGATGGTCGTGATGGATGCCGTGGATGATCCAATGCAGGCGCGCGCCGAACCCTGCTTGCGGCTCGAAGTGGAACACGATTCGGTGCAGCCAGTACTCGAACAACGTCCACAGCGCGTAGCCGGCGACGATCAGCCCGGCCGCTGCCCCCACGCTTACGCTCTCCAGTCCCCAAGCTGTCAGCAAGACGATCGCCGGCGCGAAGATCGCGACCGGCACGGCCGGATGCACGCGCGAAAGCGCGTCGAGCAGCCTCGAGTCGAACATCGGCGGCGACGCACGCAGCACGTCTGTCCTGGTGTCCTGAGTCATAAATTCGGTCCGTGTTTGCCGGATGGATGGGCGTGATCTGACGTTCGACGGTATCGGCCAGTGTGCCGGTAGCACATGGGCCGATGGCGGCGGACGTCAGGCGCGTCCAGACGCCGGGAAACGCCAGCGAATTTATGACTCAGGACACTGGTCGTCGAATCGCTCATATCTTCAGCCCAGGACATCGGACGATTTTATTACCCTTGGTGGGCTTCTCGTAACCTTTGGCGGGCTACGCGGGCTCGCCGACCGCGGCAACCTCGACCGCCGGCTCCGCCTCGACCGCCGGCTCCGCGACCGCGACGTCGGCCGGGGCCTCCTCGACGCGCCGCACGGCGTGCACGTCGGGCGCGTCCGGGACACCCGGGGCCAGCTTGATGATGCGAAAGCGTATGACGCCGTCGGTGATCCGCAGCGTCCGATCGAGGCCACTGAGCAGCTCCGCCGCCGGGGCATGGAACTGCATCAGGTGGTACTCGGCGGTGGTCTTGCGGTCGATCGGATAGGTCAGCGCCCGACTCCCCCACTCGTCGTAGCGCAGGAGCTCGCCCTGTGCCTCGATCGTCGCGCGCGTGTCAGACACGATCTTCGTTCGCGTGTCCTCCTCGACCTGCGGGTCGAGGAGCAGCATCAGATCGTATGTCGGTGCGGGCAGCGTCATCGGCAGCGGCGATGATAGCGGCTAACCGGTCCGCCCCTTTGCGCGGATGTCCGCCAGCTGCTCGTCGATCCAGTCGCCCGGGTCTCTGGAGGTGACGATCTCGCGCAGTCCCTGCGCGCGCCGGCCTCGCTCCGAGGGCTCCATCGTCAGCGCCGCGTGGATCGAGTTCGCGAGCTCCTGGATGTCGAACGGGTTGACCGACAGGGCGTACTCGCCGAGCTCCTCGTGCGCGCCGGTGTTCTCCGACAGGATCGACACGCCCTCGCGCTCGTTGACGATCGGCCCCTCCTTGGCGACGAGGTTCATGCCGTCGAACATCGCGTTGACGAGCAGTACGTCGTAGTGCTTGTACGCGGCCATCGCCTCGTCGAGGTCGTCGCGCAGCTTCAGCTGGATCGGCATCCAGTCGGGCGTGCCGTGACGGTGGTTGACGACCGCCACGAGCGCCTCGATCCGCTCGAGATACTCCGCATACTGTGGCACGTCGGTCCGCGAGGGCATCATCTGGGCGATGAACGTCACTCGCTCGGAGAACTCCGGATGCTGCTCGAGGAACAGGTCGAACGCGGAGAAGCCGCGCAGCACGTTCTTGCTCAGATCGGCCCGGTCGACGCGCAGGATCAGGAAGTCCCGCCGCCGGTGCAGCAGCTCCTCCTCGAACTCGCTCACGCGCGCGCTCTGTGCGATCAGCCGTGTCGCCTCGTGGTCGATCGGCAGTGGATAGGCACGCACCCACACCTCGCGCTCGCCATACCAGACGAGCCCGCGCTCGAAATCCACCTCGAGGTCCATCAAATCGCGGCAGCACTGCAGGAAGTTACGCCGGTACGAACGGGTGTGGAAGCCGATGATGTCGTTGGCCAGCAGGCCGGTGAAGATCTCCTCGCGAATACGTGTCGGCAGCACGCGCCAGGCATCCGATTGGGTCCAAGGGATATGGATGAAGTGGTGCAGGAACACCTCCGGTCGCGCCTTGCGCACCAGCGCCGGCAACGTGTAGAGGTGGTAGTCGTGCACCATCACGACCGGCTCGCGCATGCCCTCGAGCTCCTCCACGACGGCGCTCGCAAGGTCTTCGTTGACGGCGTTGTAGCCGAGCTCGAACGCCTCGATCTCCTCGCGGCGGATGTCCGGCGCGTTGGACAGGTCCCATAGGTAGTGCTGAATGAACCACAGCATCGGGTTGGCGAACACGTTGTAAAAACGGTCATACGCCTGTGGGTCGCTCACGACCAGACGCACCTGGAACTCTCCCCCGGCGGGCGATCTCACCGGGAACGCCCGCCCCTGATGCGAGCGCGAGGCCTCGGCGTCGTGCTCCGACATCGCCGAGGCGATCCAGATCGCTTCGCGGTGCGAGGCCAGCCCGGTGAGCGCCGTCACCAGCCCGCCCGACCCCCGCTGGACCTCGCCGCCGGCATGGAACGTGACCGGCCCGCGGTTGCTAACCAGCACCAGCGGAATCCGCTGCGCCGGCGCCTCGCTCATCTCATCCCCTCCCACATGCACCAACGCACACGGCGCCTACATGCGCGCCCGCGTCGTAATGCGGTCTCATGCGTCGCGAAGCTCGTTGAAGATGCGCAGGTAGTCGCGCAAGTAGCGCGGCGTGAGGAAGTGAGCCCGCACGTGCTCCTTGCCACGCCTGCCGAGCGCCTTGCCGAGCGCCGGGTCCTTGAGGATGTCGAGGGCACGCGCGGCGCATTGCTCGGCGCTCGAGACGAGATATCCGGTGACACCGTTCTCGATCTGCAGGGGAATGCCGCCGACGTCGCCGCCGATGAACGGCTTGGCCTTCCAGATCGCCTCCGAGACGGTCAAGCCGAAGCCCTCTCGCGTGGACTTCTGCACGACCACGTCCGCGTGTGACTGGAACGCGTTGACCTCGATCGCGCCGACGTTGTTGAAATTGTTGAGGATATGTATGTCCGGATCCCCGTCCGCGTGGGCGATCGTGGCGTTGAAGAAGTCCCAGCCCTCCGGGTCGTCGCTGGCCATCGAGCCGACCAGCGCGAGCTGCACGTTCGGAAGGGCCTCTCGGACCAGACGGTAGGCGTCGATCACCCCGAGCGGGTCCTTCCACGGGTCGAAGCGCGAGACCTGGCAGATCAGCGGCCGGTCCAGGTCGATCCCGAACTGCCCGCACACGAAAGCGGCGTCCTCGGGCGAGAGCGCCATGTTCTTCGGCGTGAGCGGGTCGATCGCGGGCGGCACGACGTTGACTTTGCCGTTCATCCCCGCGGGCACGTACTCGCGCATGTGGAACAACGACTCGGGATAGTTCTCGATGTAGGGCAGCAGCTGGGCGATCGTGTCCGGGTTGGGGGTCGACAGATCGATGTGACAGCGCCACAGCCAGCCCTTCGCCTTCTCCGGCACCAGCCCGTATAGCGCAGCCGGCTGCGGGTCGTGGACGAGGCACACATCCCAACCGTCGGACAGCTCGCGTGCGTTCATCTCGTTGTACTGCCGCCACGTGGCCCACTGCTCCGCGTCGAGATCCTGCGGCGCTCCCTGCAGCGCGTTATGCATGAGCTTGGTCGCGTTGAAGAACTCCTCGCGGCCGTAGATCACTTGCCACTCGCACTCCAGCCCGACGTCGCGCATCAGCGGCACGAGCGTGTAGAGGATCTCCGAGACCCCGCCGCCGAAGGCCGTCGCCGAGATGTGCACGACCCGGCTGCCCTTCAATGGCTCCGCCAGCTCGCGAATCTCGTCGATCAGCTCACGCCCGCAGATGTGCGTGTAGTCGGCAAGCGTCTTCGTTCCTACGGCGACAGGCTGGAGCACGCGGCCGCACGATACCTAACGGGCACGCGCGATCTCGCGTGACCATCGGGATAAGGTCTCGAGCGGTGCTCAACACACGCCTTTACCGCGTGGCGCTCCTGCCGTTCGTGCTCGTCCTGGCGGTTGCCGCTTTCTCGCTGACCCCGCGCCCGTCCGCGCTCACCTCCAGGCTTGCGCCCGACGCGTTTGACGGCGCCCAGACGTTCGCGGAACTGAAGCGGCTGGCCGTCGCGTTCCCCCACCGTCGCCCGGGCAGCGCGGGCGACGAAGCTCTGGCGACGTACGTCGCCCGCACGCTGGCAGCGCTCGGCGGAACCGCCGACGGGGGCTTCTCGGTGAGCACGAGCCACTTCGACGGGCAGACGATCGACGGCGAGCGCTCCCTGACCAACGTGGTTGCGCAGCGGCCCGGATCCACCGGAGCCAGGCCGATCGTGATCATCGCCCACCGCGACGCGGCTGCGCCGGGATCGCAGGCCGAGCTGTCGGCTACGGCCGCCCTGCTCGAGCTCGCTCGCGTGTTCGCCGCGCGCGAGACGCAGCGCAAGATCGTGCTCGTATCGACGAGCGGCGGGAGCGGCGGCGACGCGGGGGCGGCCGAGCTCGCCGCCACCACCCACGGCCCGTTCGACGCCGCGATCGTGTTGGGTGACCTGGCCGGCACGATCGAGCACACGCCGGTCGTGACGCTCTACTCGGACGGCTTTGGGTCCGCCCCCGATCGCTTGGCGCGCACCGTCGCAGGCGCGATCGCGGCGGAGACGGGCTCGAACCCGGGTGCGCCGAGCGTGATCGGCCAGCTTGCCCACCTCGCGTTTCCCCTGACCGTGGGCGAACAGGGACCGCTCGACGCGAGCGGCCTGTCCGCCGTGCTCGTGCAGGACAGCGGCGAACGCGGACCCTCTGCTCGCGAGCCGGTGAGCCAGGAACGGTTGGAAGGCTTCGGCCGCGCCGTGCTGAGTGCGGTGGATGCGCTCGACGCCGCTCCCGACGTCTCCTCGAGCATGCAGACGGGCTTGGTGACGCAGCACAAGACGATCCCGGCGTGGGCCCTGCGACTGCTCGTGCTGGCGTTGCTGCTGGCGCCGCTGCTGCTCGCCGTCGACGGGCTCGCGCGGTTGCGCCGCCGCCGCGAGCCGCTCGCGCGGTGGGCGCTATGGACGCTCAGCTGTGCGTTCCCGTTCTTCCTGGCCGCGCTGTTCGCATGCCTGCTGGGGTGGACGGGCATCATCGGTGCGGCTCCGGCCGAGCCTGTCACGCCGGGAGCGCTGCCATTCGATGGCTTCGCGGCGAGGGTCGTGCTTGCCACGGCGCTCGTGCTCGTGCTCGCCTGGCTGCTCTGGCCCGCGCTTGTCCGGCGTCTCGGCCTGGACGCTGGTGTGGTGGACGCCGAGGCGGCCGGTGTTGCGCTGCTGCTCGTGCTGCTCGCCGTCTGCTTCGTCGTTTGGGTTCTCAATCCCGTCGCCGCGCTGCTGCTGCTCCCGGCGACGCATCTGTGGCTGCTGACGGCCTCCTCGCCGACGCGCTCGGAGAGCGGTCGCTCCCCCGGTCGCCTTACGGGGCTCGTCGTGGTGGCGCTGGCCCTGCTTCCGCCGGCCCTGCTCGTCTCCTTCTACGTCGACCGGCTCGGCCTCGGCCCCGGTGAAACGGCCTGGAGCGCCGTCCTGCTGCTAGCTGGCGGCCACGTTGGGGTGGGGACGGCGCTTGCATGGAGCGTTGCGCTTGGCTGTGCCGCGGCGGGCGTCATGCTCGCGTTGCGATCCCACCCGGCGTTGCCGCCGGGCTCGGGGACGGAGGGTCGCGATGAGATCACGATTCGCGGGCCGCTCTCATACGCGGGACCCGGGTCGCTGGGCGGAACGGAGTCGACGTTGAGGCGCTAACCGCCGGGCGGCTTCCGACCGACTGGCGGCTCCTGGGTGACCGCGGGCTCCGCCGCGAGCAGCAGAGAGCCGGCCTCTCACCAATGGTGCTCGTAGCCGGCCAGGTGGACGTCCTCGCCGCGGTCGTCCACCAACGAGAGCCCCGGCTCGCCCGCCACCGCTCGGCCGATCCAGGTGACCCCCACATCGGAGACCGCGCGCAGTGTGCGCTCGACATCCGCACGACGCTCCGCCGGTGCGCAGAAGCACAGCTCATAGTCTTCGCCGCCGGTGGCCGCCAACTCCCACGGTGTGACCTTCAGCTCGGCGCAGATCTCTTGTACGCCCCGCTCGATCGGAAGCGCCCGCAGGTCCACTCGCAGGTGCACGCCGCTCGCGATAGCGAGATGCGCCGCGTCCGTCGCAAGCCCGTCGGAGAGGTCGATCAGCGCGCTCGCACGAGCCGTCGCGAGCGCGCGACCCTCATTCAAGCGCGGGATGGGCGCACGCACTCGCGCGAGCGCCGCCCGTGCATGCGGCCCATTTGCCGCCTCTCCTTCCAAGACCGCCAGCCCGGCGGCTGCGCCACCTAGACGGCCGGTCACACCGAGGAGGTCTCCCGGGCGAGCGCCGTCGCGCCCGAGGAGCTGCCCCTCCCCGTCGGCCCAGCCCACGACGGTGACAGAGACGGTCAGCGATGGCGTGACGACCACGTCCCCACCGGCGATCACCGTGCCTGTGTCCTCGGCCAGCGCACGCGCGCCACGCACGAGCTCGAGCGCCTGCTGTTCGGAGAAGCCCGCGGGTATGCCCAGCACCAGGTAGGCCTCGCCCGGGTCGGCGCCCATCGCGGCCAGGTCCGACAGCGCGCCCGCGAGCGCGCGACGGCCCACCTCCGCGGGTGTCGCCCACCCTTCGCGCAGGCGGAAGTGGACACCATCGATCATCGCGTCCACCGAGGTCACACATAGGGGACGCCCGCGCACCACAGCTGCGTCATCGCCGATCCCGCGCAGCAGCCTCGACCCTGGCTCTGCCGGTGTGGCCGCCAGCTCGGCGGCGATGGTTTCGATCAGGGAGCGCTCGGCGATGACGTGCTGAAGCCGCGGCCGGGCCGAACGCTCAACGGTGGCGGTAGACGATCCGCGCGCGGTCGAGATCGTACGGCGAGAGCTCGCAGCGGACCCGATCGCCGGGGAGGATGCGAATGCGGAAGCGCCGCATCTTGCCGGCGACATGGCCCAGCACGACATGATCGTTATCGAGCTTTACACGAAACATCGCGTTGGGCAGCGCCTCGATCACCTCGCCCTCGAATTCGACCTTGTCTTCCTTTGCCACGAATCTGCATCCCGTCCGGCCGCCTTCACCTGAGGTGCAGGCGGCCCCTTGTTGTCGAAGAAGCTCGAATCAAACCTACCAGCGTATGGGTCGCGAGGGAGGCGCGAGGGGTCTTATGGACCGCGGGATACGTCGACAGCGGGAGCGATTGTAGTGTGCGCCGATCAGCCGGGCGCTGCTCCTCCCGTCCCTTTGCCCACGGGTCCGCCACCGGGTGTCGAGGGTCCTCCACCTCCTCCACCGGGGGTCGGGGGCTGCGCCGGGCCGGCCGGTGTCCTTGCGGGTGGTGTGGGTTCTTTCGCTTCCGTCGACGCTCCGCCACTCCCGCCCCCGTTCGCCGTGCCGCCGCCGGAGTGGTGCTTGCTCTTGGCCGAAGGTTCGCTGGAGCTGCTCGTTTCCAGGGGCCGGATCGTTTCCAGGTGGCCGGTGCTCGCATACTTACCGAAGAACGGCTGATATGAGATCGATTCCTTTGGCTCGGGGAACGGTACGCACGGCTGGCCTTCGGTGACCGTCGCCATGTAGTCGTGCCAGATTTCCGCGGGCAGGTACCCACCCTGCTGGGGCTCGCCGTGAACGTCGGTCATCGAGACGCGTTTGTTTGGGTAGCCCATCCACACGACCGTCGCGTAACGGGGGGTGTACCCGTCCAGCCACGCGTCCACGAGTTCGCTGGTGGTCCCGGTCTTGGCGGCCGTCGTGCAGTCGATCGCGGATCTCGTCGCGGTGCCGCTCTCGACGTTCTGATGGAGAATGCTCGTCTCCTCGCCGGCGACACCTTCTGAGAGCACCTTCACCCGGTGGGGCGTGCCCCAGTTGCGATCGACGTGCCCGTCGGGGAACACGACCTTGGTGATCGCTATCGGGCTGTTGCGCCAGCCGCCGTCGGCCAGGGTCGCGTAGACGTCGGCCATTTCCAGCGGTGTCACCCCGAGAGTCAGGCCGCCGAGCGCTTCCGCGGGGAAGCTCGAGAGATGGGTTTTGACCCCCATCTTGTAGGCCATCTGCGTGACCGTCTGCTGGCCGAGGTCGGCCGCGAGCTGGGCGTAGACGGTGTTGTCGGAGGTGAGGGTGGCGTTCACGAGGTTGATCGACTTGTTCAGCGAGGTGCCCTCGAACGTCTTCACTTCGTAGGTCGGATAGCCGGGCAGCCAGCCGGGGGCCAGCGTGTGGGACAGGTAGTAGGTGCTGTTCGGGTCGATTCCGCGCGAGAGCGCGTCGGCGAGATCGATCGCCTTGAACGTCGAGCCGGGCTGGCGGTGTCCGTCGGCGGCAAGGTTGAACTGCGACTTCTCGTAGCTCTCCGACTCCGCCATCGCTTCGATGTCCCCATTGTGCGGATCGATCGTGACGATCGCCGACGCGGGGTCTTCGGGCTCGTTGAGCACCTCAGCGATCGCCTTGCGCGCGAGCCGTTGCTTCTTCAGGTCGATCGTCGTATACACCTTCAGCCCTCCCTGTTCCACGGCTTTGGCGCCGTAGCGGTGGAGCAGCCGTTCGCGGACGTATTCGAAGAAGAACGGTTCGCTGCGCTGGGAGTAGAACGTGCCGAGGTGCACCTCCAGCGGCGCGCGCTCGGTCGCAGCGGCCTGCGCAGCCGAGATGTAATGCAGCTCGGCCATCTTCGCCAGCACCTCGTTGCGCCGTTCTCTGGCCGCCTTGGGGTCTCGGAACGGGTTGTATTCCGAGGGCGCCTGCGGCAGGCCGGCCAGCAGCGCCGACTGCTCGAGATCCAGCTGCGAGGCGGGCCTGTCGAAGAAGATGCGCGCCGCCGCCTGCACTCCGGTGGCGGTCTGCCCGCCGACGGTCCCGTATGGAACGCTGTTGAGGTAGCTCGTGAGGATCGAGCGCTTGGAGTGGTGTTCGTTGTAATCGATCGCGAGCTTGGCCTCGACGATCTTCTGCTTGAGGGTGTGCTGGTCTCCCCCGAGATACAGGTTGCGCACCAGCTGCATCGTTATCGTCGAGCCACCCTGCAACGCGGCGCCGTGGGTCAGATCCTTGACGGCCGAGCGAAATATTCCGGTGAGGTCGACGCCGTCGTTCTTGTAGAACCGCTGGTCCTCGATCGCCACGGTCGCGTCCTTCAGGTCGGCCGGGATTTCATTCCAGCCGACCGGGCTGCGGAGGTCGTCGGACTGGATGAACCCCAATCGCGTGCCGTTGGCGGCGAACACCTGCGAGGAGCCGTCCGACAGGATCGGGCGCAGCGTCGCGATCGCGGGCGCGGTACCGGCCACGTGCAGGACATAGCCGACCGCCGCGATCGCGCCGACGACGAGCGCACATGCGAGCACCCCTCCACCGACGAGGAGAATCCGAGTGGGTCCGGCGCGGCTGTGCCGTCGCCGACGCTGTCGTGCTTGCCTGGACATAGCGTGAGCCAGCCGAGAGTACCGCGCTCGAGGCCTCCCCCGGTCCGCTGCAAGTGTGCTTTGCTCTGGCGCTCTACGCGCGCCGTCCGTCCAGGCCGACCCGTGCCTATACCCCCATGAGCCCAGACACCGCCGACCCAGCCGTCCGGGCTGTGTGCCCGCCAATCGTGGACACCGCGCCCGCGGGCGCGGTGTCGGTTCGAGCACGTGTCGTCGCTGTGCCGGTTAGGGGATGGTGGGCGCGGCTGCGTGCGGACCCGGCGCGGATGGCGGCCGTGCGCGACTGCCGTCGCGCGTTGTGGTCTTCGCGCCTGCTCGTGTGGGTGGCGGGAGCAGGCACGGTCGCGACACTCGGCTTCGGGCCTGTGCGGGGTGCTTTCGACCCTCCAGGGGTGACGCGTGGGTTCGGCTGGCTCGGGAATCTGCTGGCCGCGCCCGCGGCGCGCTGGGACGCCTCCTGGTATCTGGTGATCGCTCACTACGGCTATCGCCCCGATCTGGGTGTGTACACGTCCTCGCGCACGGCGTTCTTTCCGCTCTACCCACTCGCCTTGCGCACGATCTCGGATGTTGGCTTTCCGCCGATCCTCGCGGGCGTGCTCATGTCGCTGGTCGCGTTTGCGCCAGCCCTGTATGGCATCCATCGCCTCACCACGCTCGAGCTGAGCGGGAGTGGGCGATTCGGCGCGGGCGAGACCGCCCGGCTGGCGGTGCTGGTGATGGCGTTCGCCCCGATGGCGTTCTACTTCTCGGCCGTCTACTCCGAGTCGCTCTACCTCGCGCTGTCGGTGGGCGTCTTCTGGTGTGCCCGCCAGGGGCGTTGGGCCGGCGCGTGCGCCCTGGCCGCCTTGGCCGGCGCCACGCGCAGCGCCGGCGTTGTGCTCGCGCTGCCGGTGCTGATGCTCTACCTGTATGGCCCACGCGAGGACCGTCTGCCTGATTTCGCGCGGGTCCGCCGCTTCGCTCCCCGCTACCGCCTGCGCCGTGACGCCCTGTGGCTGGGGCTGGTGCCGGTGGGCCTCGGCGCCTATATGACCTATCTCGCCCTGTCCGGTGGTGACGCGCTGATGCCATTTCACGCGCAGGGCGTGTGGGACAGGCGCTTCGCCGGCCCTTACCTGGGCATGTGGGACGGGGTCAAGGCGGCCTGGCAGGGCGCGCGCCAGCTGCTGTCCTTCCAGCGCCGGCACGTCTACTTCCCGGTCGCCGGCGGCAGCCCGTTCGTCGACGCCGGACACAACCTGATGCTGCTCGCCTTCCTGCTCGCCGCGATCCCGGCGATCGTGGGCGTCCTGCGCTTGCTCCCGCTCGCCTATGGCGCTTACGTGATCGCCGCGCTCGCGCTGCCGCTCTCCTACCCGGTAGCCCCGCAGCCGCTGATGTCCTTGCCGCGCTTCCTCGTCGTACTGTTCCCGCTTGGTATGTGGTTCGCCGCGTGGCTGGCCGCGCGCCCGCGTGTGCAAAAGCCGGCGCTGGTCGTCTCGGCACTGCTGATGGCCTTCTTCGTGGCCCAGTTCGCCACCTGGCATTGGGTGGCGTAGAGACGATGCGAGAGCTCACTCCGATCGATGGTCCGGAGGAGGAGGGCGCCTTGTTCCCCGTTGGCCACGGCCCGCCCGAGCGGCTGCCGCGGGACGCCTCGCGAGAGGAGGGATCGGGGCGAGGAGACCCTTCTCGTTCTCCCGACACCGGCTGGCCGGCATGGAGCGCGGGACTGGCGCTGTTTGGCGCGCTCGTGCTCGCGTCGGTGGCCGGCCTCGTGCTCGACATTCCCGCGGCGCTGATCTTCGGCGTGAAGCTCTCGAGCGAACATTTCCCCCCCGGCCTGTCGATCGCCGACACCGTCATTCAGGACGTCGTGTTCGTGCTCGTGGCCGTGTACTGCGCGCAGCTCGGCGGCCGGGTCGTGAGCTCGTGGCAGTTCGGGCTCCGCCGCCCGCCCGCCGGCTGGCGCAGGGCCGCCGGTCTGATCGTGCTGCTGCTGATCGCTTTCGTCGTTTTCAGCGTGATCTGGTCGGCGGCCTTCCATCCCAAGGAAGAGACGCTGCTCGAGCAGCTCGGCTCAAACGAAGGCGCGGCGCTGCTGATTCTCAGCGCGGCGCTGACATGCGTGATCGCGCCGATCTGCGAGGAGCTCCTGTTCCGCGGCTACATCTTCACCGCGCTGCGCAGCTGGCGCGGAACGCTGCCCGCGGCGTTGATCACGGGGCTGGTATTCGGCGGGGTGCACTACGGGTCCGCGCCCACGCTCGACCTCGTGCCGCTTGCCGGGCTCGGCTTTGGGCTGTGCTTCCTCTACCGCTCCACGGGCTCGCTTTATCCGTGCATGCTCGCCCACTCTCTGAACAACTCGGTGGCGTTCGCGAGCCTCGAGGGCTGGGGGTGGCAGACGCCCGTGCTGATCGTGAGCTCGTTGCTCGCGATCGGCGCGGTCGCGTTCACGGCTAAGCGGATTGGGCTGATTCGTCCCGCAACCGGTCTCGCCCGGTCGGACGCATAAGATTGTGCGCATGGAGATGGGCGTAAAGAGAGCGGGCCGGCTGGTGGCGATATGCGCCACGTTTGCCTGTTTTGGGGTAGTGCCCCCATCGTCGTTCGCCGAATCGCCACCGGCACCGCCCGCACCCGCGCCGCCACCGGCACCGCCCGCGCCGCAGCCGCCGGTTGCCGGGCGTATCGCGCTGATGCTCCAGAAAGTGGGTGGCAGCCCTCCGTTCGCGCTTGTCGGGAGCCGCGTCGTGGTGCGGGGCGTCGTGACGCCGTACGTGGGCGGGCAGAGCGTGAGCGTGAGCTTCTATCGCGAAGGGCGCAAGGTCTCAGACAAGACCGTGAGCGTGAAGGCTGGCCGATCTTCGATCGGTGGCAATGGCGTGGGTCAGTTCCACGTCGATTACCTTGGTGCCTCGCCCGGGCTCGTGGAAGCGCGCGCGGTGCACTCAGCGACCCCGCAGCAGGTCGCGTTCGGGGGGCGTTCGGCGGGCGTGCGCTTCGTCCGGGCCAACCTCGGCCCGGGCGCCCAGGGCCAGTCTGTGCGTCTGCTGCAGTCCGAGCTCGACGTGCTGCATTTCGCGGTTCCGCTGAGCGGGGTGTTCGAAGAAGGGACGGGACGCGCGCTGATCGCCTACCGCAAGATGACCGGCCTCGAGCGCGTTCCCTACGCGGGCAGGCAGGTCTTCGGGCTGATTGCGCGCGGGGCGGGGAGCTTCCACGTGCGCTATCCCGGCGATGGCCGCCACGTGGAGGGGGACCTGACCAAACAGGTGCTCGCGGAGATCGAACCGGGCGGCCGTGTGCGGACGATCTACACGATGAGCTCCGGCAAGCCCTCCACCCCGACCGTGCTCGGTCGCTTCCGCGTCTATGAGAAGACCCCCGGCGTCAACAGCGAGGGCATGGTCGATTCCAACTACTTCATCCGCGGCTATGCGATTCACGGCTACGCCGAAGTGCCTACCTATGCAGCCAGCCACGGCTGTCTGCGCGTTCCGATCCCAGACGCTCCGGCGATCTACGCATGGGTGCGGACGGGTACACCGGTGGACGTCTACTCCGAGACCGGAGGCGGCAGTCACAGCGTGCGTGATAACGCCGGTCCCTAGCCGCGGTAATCGAGCAACCCCCTCACGCGCGGACGCGAACTACGCCGGCGAGGAACCCCAAGCCGAAGCCGTAGACGATCAGGGCGAGCAGCAGGTTGGCGCCGTGAATCGCCCACTGACTGCTCCATCCCGAGCTGATGCCCGAGAACGGCGAGGTCAGTTCGCTCGAAGCTTCGTCGATCGCTTTGTGCACGGCGCCCTCGTGCGTGGGGGCCTTCTTGGTCGCGACCCGCCCACTGACTTCTTCCTGCTGATGCGTAGACGCGCTGCTGGTCTGGTTGACCACGAAGATCGCAAACGACGCGATCACGATCAGGCAGATGACGATCGAGGCCAAGCGCATCAGGCCTGCAAGCGCGGAGAGCACCTCGCTAGATTAGATCTCCACGTGGACGCCCCGGCCGGACATAGGAGTGACGATGTCGTCCGAGCTCGCGAGCGCCTCGTCGAGGAGTTGCGCGAGCACGCACTGGTGATCGGCGACGTGACGCTCACGAGCGGCGCGCGCGCCTCCTATTACGTGGACGCCAAGCGTGCGATCATGCTGCCGGGAGCGTTCATGGCGCTCGGCCTGCTGGTCGCCGAGCGCGCCCGCGAGTGCGGTGCGACCGCGGTGGGAGGAGTGCCGGTGAGCGCGATCCCGGTTGCGTGCGCGGCGCTGGCGGCGCCGGCACCGCCGGTGAGTGGGTTCATCGTGCGCAAAGAGCGTAAGGAGCACGGCTTGCAACGCTGGATCGAGGGCCCGCTTTTGCAGCCTGGCGAGCGCTGTCTGCTCGTCGAGGACGTTGTTACCTCAGGCGGGTCGACGATCGAGGCGGTGAACCGCGTGCACAGCGAGGGGTTGACGATCGCGGGCGTGGTCAGCGTGCTCGACCGTCTCGCGGGCGGCGGCGAGGCGATCCAGGCAGCGATCGGTCCCGACGCCTCCTACACGGCGCTCGTGACGATCGACGACGTCTACCCCGATCGTCCCGATCGTCCGGCGGGCTGACGGTAATGCCCGACATCGAGAGCGTCGTTGCCGCACCGGAGGTTCGCCCGGCCGAGCCGCGCGACGTTGCGCTGCTGCTCGCGCTGTTCGGCGAGTTGGCCGCGTACGAGCATCTCGAGCACGAGCTTCACGCGACCGAGAAGCGGCTGAGCGATGCGCTGTTCGGGGAGCGCCCGGCGGCGGCGGCGCTGATCGCCGAACGAGGCGGCGAGGCGGTCGGCTATGCGCTGTTCTTTCCAACCTTCTCCAGCTTTCTCGCGAGCGAGGGGATCTGGCTCGAGGACCTGTTCGTCCGCTTGCCCCACCGCGGCACGGGCATCGGACGGGCGTTGCTCTCGGCGGTCGCCGCACGCGTGCGCGAACGAGGAGGGAAGCGGCTGGAATGGGCGGCGCTCGACTGGAACGAGCCGGCCCTCGGTTTCTACCGGCGTCTCGGCGCGAGCACGATGGGCGAGTGGATCACGCATCGTCTGGACGGCGAGGCGCTCGAGCGCGTGGCGGGGGAGCCGGCAAGCGACGCGACGACAGCTCGCGCGAGCGAATAGGCGCCGATAGCCTTCGTGTTACCCGACGCAGGCTCGTCGGGCACGCCCTCGTAGTCCAATGGATAAGACGACCGCCTCCTAAGCGGTAGATCCAGGTTCGACTCCTGGCGGGGGCATGGGGAGTGGATCGCTTGTGTTCATGCGGGGTTTGGTCTCGCGCTCGGCTACCGCCTTTTCCCTGCCTAAACCTGCGTTCGGCCCACGGCTTTGATGCTGCGGTAGTGCAGGCGACAGCGAATGCGACCGGCATAACGAGAGACTCACGACTGTAGGAGCGTTGATCGCTCCTCGGACGCAACCGCACATCGGAATCTGTGCTGGGCGGGTTGGCCGACCGCCGCTAGCCTGGCTGGATGGAGCCGGGTGCAGCAGCCGAGCACCTGATCGCCGCTGAGATTGCGGCGCTCGTGGGATCTGACCCCGAGCACGAGCCGACCGGTGCAGAGCTGCCGAGCGGCGTGGCGGACTTCAGGTTGGCCGCCGACGCGTTGGGTGCGCGACGGCGCCACATCTTGGTGGAGGTGAAGAGCCTGCACGACCTTGCGGGTCGCTCGCGACCGTGGCTGATCGACTACGAGCTCCGCTACCCGGACGTACCCGACGAATGGCCGGCACGGGATGAGTGGAGCGCCGCCGGCGAACAGCGAATCCGTCGACTCGGGATGTCGCCACACGACCTGACATCACTCGACGCGTTGAGAGACCTCACATCTCTTGCGCGACTCCGCGGCATATCGGAGCGCGGCGGACACGTGTACGGCCTCGCGACGGACGCCAATCAGATCGCGATCATGCTGCTGCACGGTTCGACAGCGACGCTGAATCCGAGCCTCCGCTGGCCTGCAAAGGCCGTCACGAGGCCTTTCCCCGGCATCGTGACCGGGCCACTCGATCCGGTCGCGGTCGCGTTCTACGCCGAGAATGAAGGACGGCGCGGGGTAGCCAACGACATCCGTCTGAGCCTTGAACGGAAGTTCGGGGGCTATGCGGGTACTGACGCATGCTTGGCGATCATCGTGTCCGACACCGACTTCGAGGGCTCCTGGGCGGCGCTGCTCGACGGAATGGTCGGTTACCCGGTAGATGGCGGCCCACCTGTCATGCAGATCAACAAGCCGATCGAGATTCCAGGGCTTGTGCTGGCGTGCGAGCCCGCCCGGGACGCGGCGCCATCGAGGTTGGCGCCAAGATGTCTCCGTGCCGCCGTCGATTACCTCGATTCGAGTGTTCCTCGCATCTCCCGGCGACGTCGCCAAAGAGCGCGAGGCGGCGCGCCAAGCCGCCGCCGAGCTCAACGAGTCTCTTCGCCCGCACGGCTTCGAGATCGAGATTCTCGGCTGGGAGCAGCGCGGCCCGGCGGCAGGCCGCGCTCAAGCGGATATTGACAAGGATGTCGAACGCTGCGACGTGCTCCTCGGCATCCTCGCCGAGCGATGGGGTACTCCGACCGGGGAGAAGCTCCTCCGGCTTCGCGGAGGAGTGGGAACTCGCCCGCGACCGCTACAAACAGACCGGCTCTCCCGATCTGTGGGTGTACTTCAGGAAGTCCATATCCGTCGACGGCGAGGAGACCGCCGATCCTCAGCGGGAGCGGGTGCGCGCCTTCCGGAAGGAGATCGAGGACCAACAGATCGCCTTCCATAAGAGCTTCCGCACAGCCGATGAGTTCACCATCCTGATCCGCAAGCGGCTCTTGCGGATGGCGCTCGAGCGCAGCAATCTCACCCGGGCCGAGCTCGGCATCGCCCTCGACTGGGCCGCCGCATACGAAGAGAACCCGGTGTTCCTGCTCGCGCGGGGACTACAACGCCTGGCACTCGCCGAGGACCTACTGGGCAGCGACCCTCAGCGAGCGGCAGCCCTGCTGTCGGATCTCGCCGCGGAGCTGCAGGATCTCGGGCTGCCGCGCAGCGCCGGCGATCTACGTGTCCGCGCCTGCCGGGCACTGCTCTCCGCCGGTGCCTCGACGGAGGCGGTGGCACTACTTCGCAGCATGCTCGCAGAGCGCGCCTGGTGGATGCGCCTGGACGAGATAGAGGCGCTGCTGCGCAGCTTGCAGAACGAGTTGCCGCCCGAGCTCGCCGAGGAGCTCACCGCATGGCGCACTTGCGCCCGCGCCGTGGAGGACCCCGAGCAAGCGGTCGCGACACTCACCCGCGTACCGCAGGGCACCCACGGGTTCCCACCGGATGAGATCACGCGCGCCCACTGGAAGGCCGTGCTGTGGCGCTGCCTGCTTCACCTCGGGCGCCCGCACGAGATCGTTGACTTGGACCCGGGCGAGCCGAGCGCGGCGGACACCGACGTGGAGCTTGAGCTCGTGATGCTGCACGCCGACGCACTGCGCGCCGCTGGCGAGAGCGAGCAGGCCGACGCAGCGTGGACGAAACTGCGACTGCTCGCGCTCGATCTACTGGAGAAGAACCCTGAGCGGACCGCTTGGATCGAGACACGCGCTGCCCTGGACCACGCGGCGGCGGAGAGGCTCGGCAAGGCGAAGGGGGCGTTCGCTGACGCGGCAACCCGCTGGTCAACCCTCGCCGGAGGCAACGGGTACGCGGCGATGTGCTTCTTCTCCGCGGGCGCGGCCACCCACCTGCAGGGTGACTGGGAGTACGCCTTCTGGGGCCTTCGTGAGCTCGCCAGCGTACAGCGGAGCTGCAGCGATCAGTTTCGCCCGGCGAGCGCAGGATCTTGAGGACGAGGCAGCCCGCCTTCGCGCCGACGGCTCGCATGCGCAAGCGACAGTGCCGCTCACCCTGGCCCTCTGGTGCCACGGGCGCGCCGGGTTGCTCGCCGGGATCCTCGACGTCCGCTCGCAGCTTGCGGCCGCCCACCGGGCCGCCGGCGATCTGACGACGGCGGTCGAGTTCTACTGCCGCTGCATGGACCGGTCGGGCGCGGAGAGCGCTGCCGGGGAGGCCGGCGATCCCACAGCGGTGGCGGCGCGGCTGGTCGGCACCTGGCCTGAGTGGACACTCGAGGCGCGATGCGCTGCGCTCGCGCGGGTGGGGCGTGCCACCCCTGCCGAGGTAGCCGATGAGCTCATCGCTGTCACGACCTCCGGACTATCAAGTGAGCGTCGCCCTTTCGACAACACCCCGGCGGCGGCGGCGGACGCACTTGCGGCGCTCGCTATCGCCGCGCAGAACCCGACAGTGGCTGCCGCGGCCGCCGAGAAGCTGCGCGAGTTGGCCGGCACAGAGCACTACGTGATCGCGAAAGCGGGCAGGTATGGGCTTCGCCTGCTCGCCGACACCGGCGAGCACTCATGTGTCGACTGGCTGATCGAGGCGTTCATCACGGCCCCGCAGGTCGGGGAGCCCGACGAGTACTGGGTAGCAGAACGTGCTCAGGAGCTCGGGCGGTCGGGCGAGCTGCGTGAAAGCGCTCTCGCGGGTAACCGGCGGGCTCTGGCCGCGCTGATCCGCGCTGGACTCGTCACAGAGGACGAACAGTTGCGTGAGCTCTGCCGGGAGCTCGCCTCCGGGATGCTCGACAGCGATCTCGGCATGATGCCGGACGGCCAGGGCATCGCGGGGCTGCTCGCGCTAGGGGACACCGGTGCCGTGGCGGCTGCTAGCGCTGACCAGGCGCTGATTGCCGACACCGCGGAGAAGCTGCTGCTGTACGCGTGCGAGAGCCGCTGGCCGACCGTCAACCGCGTGAAAGCGATCGAAGGGCTGTGGGAGCTCCGCGAGTACCTCGACCATACCGGCTGGCTCCAGCGTCTCGAGCCGCTGGCCGCACCCGAGCGCGATCTCGACGACGAGCCGGGCGGCGGGCCACTGATGTGGGCGCAGCGCGGCGACCTACAGGCGATGGCGTTGCGCCTAGCCGCGCACCTCGCCGACGGCGCCCCAGCACCTGCCTGGCTTGACCTCGCGGTGCGCGAGGCGATGCTCGACGAGCGCACCCCGCTCGTGCAGGCGGCCTGGTATGCCGCCGGGGTCCGTGGGGAGTGGCTTGAGACCGCGAGCGCGAGCCACGCTTTGCGCCACCCGTCGGCAGAGGTGCGCACCGCTGCGCTGCGCGCCTGGCACCAGAGCGCTGCGGACCCGGTACCGCCGATGTATCTACGCCGACTCGCGCGCGATGAGAACCTCGGGGTGCGCCTCGCCCTGGTCGCTGTCCTGGCCGTGCAGGCCGACGAGCCCGCTGCAGAGATACTCCGCTCGGACCCCGACGCGTACGTTCGACGGATCGCGCTGCGCGAGCTGCCAGCAGCGGGTTGAGTATCGGTAGTGCCGAGCGCGGCGCTACGTGCCCCGGTTGCGCTCGACGAGCGCCCGCAGGCGCCGCTTGGCGGCGGGGTCTCGCCGCATCCCATGGCGGTAGATGCGCAGAGTGAAGGCAGGATCGGCATGGCCGAGCTGCTCCATCACGCTGCCAGGATCGACACCCAGCGCGACGAGGATCGAGGCGAAGGTGTGTCGGAGCTTGTGGGGCGTCAGGCCGTCGGGTAGCGGCGCTTCGTGGGCTTTGGTCAGGGTCTTGTCGGCGCCGGCGATCGCCTTGTCGAGTACCCGTCGACGGATGTTGCTCTCGGCGAGCTTCGTGCCGACGGCGCTTGGGAACACGTAGTCGCCGGGCGAGCTGTACGGGCTCGTGCGATGGTGCGAGGTCAGCTCGCCGCGGAGCACGGCCAGGATGTCCACTTCTCGTACGCCGGCGTCTGTCTTGGCTTCGCGTACGAGGAGCCTTTTGCCTGGAAGGTCGACGTCTCGCCAGCGCAGGTCGGTCAGCTCTCCGATGCGAAGCCCGGCGAAAAGGAACGTCGCGAGCAGCGCGCGACGGTACTCGAGCCCGCCCTTCTGGTCGCGTCCGCCTTTGAGCCTGGCTCGGGTGTCGAGCGCGCTCGACGCGTCCAGCAACGCTTCAATCTGCTCGGCGCTGTCGAGCCAGACCGGAACGGGGCGAGCCACCTTCAGGCGTCGCCGGCGTCCCTTCGCCGGGTTGCGGTCGATCAGCTCGTACTCGACAGCTACCTCGAGGATCTGTGCGACCCGCGTGATCGTCTTGTTGATCGAGCTTGGCGATATCTGGTCGCGGCGGACCTGGGTCTGCCGGTAGCGGTCGACCTCTTGGACGGTGATCTGCGAAAGCCGGTGGGCACGAAAGAACGGCAGCAGATGGCAAGAGAGCTGCCATTCGTAGTCGAGCACCGTCTTTGGTCGCAGTTCGCCGCGAACCGCCTCAAACCAGGCGGTGGCGAACTTGTGGAAGGTCGGATCCTCCTTGATCTGTGGAGCGGGTGGCGGGGGGGCGGGCTGCCAGATGCCACGCCGGACGTCGGCAAGCACGTTCTGAAGCTCGGTATGCGCGCTCGTCGGCGTCCAGCCTTCTGCGGCTGTGCCGAGCTTGACGTATCGTCGCTTGCCGTTTGCTGTGAAGCGCAGACTGAAGGTCGGGCTGCCAGTCCGTCGATCGATGGCGATATGGCCTGTCGCAGGCCGCGGCATCAGGTATCTCTCGTCATGTCGGTTCCTCCTTGGTTGGAGGCGCCGCGAGACAGGTCTACAGGTCGGGATGCACGCCTGGCTTGGTAGCGTGCTCCGCGCCCCGGGAGGTCTGAACTCTCGGTGCCACGGTGCCCGGGTGTGCAAGCACTGCGGGCACCACTTTCAATATAAGACGCCGCGCGGACGCTCACCGGCGCGGCGTCCGTCGCTTCCGTCCTCTGGGCTGGCGAATCGGGAGGAGCTCGCCTTCCGACGGCGCCGGAATCCGTTTGGCTCGCTGAGTTACCGACCTACGTGGACGCTGACTCTGCTCCCTTGGCCCTGTGGACTCCGATGATCGCCATGCGTCGAGCACATAGCCGAGATCGAAGCGAAGCCGGCCTCGATTGCCCCGGCCGATCCGTCTGCCGCCCAGCTCGGCTGCGTGTGCGTAGACCCAATCACGAGAGACACTGAGTGCGGTGGCCACGGCGGCGGCGTCGACGAGATCGACATGCCTTGGCTGCGACGAGAGCAGGTGGGCGACGCGGTCGGCAACGGCGTTGGCAAGTGCCCGCTCCCAGGCGTCCAGCTCCGAGAGATGTGGGCTCGGTGGTGACGAGTCAAACGGTGGATGTTGCGCGCTTGCCATGGGCGGTAGAGGGATCGGGCCTTGCTCGACCCTCTACCTATCGCTGCAAGCGCCTGTGTTCCCCCGCTCAAATTTGCGAGCGGTCCGTTCGGTGGCGCGCCGGTTGACCTCCGTGCCTCGCGACCCAATGTCGTTGGTTGTCTCTGATCGTCATTAGCTTCTCTGTCGATGACGCAAAGAGGGACAGCCGACGGCCTGAGTCTCGATGAGCGGAGTGCCCGTCAGCCCGAGTCATTCGATCCAACCTCTGACAGTTGTCAACCCCCGCCAGCACACTGACTCCATGCCTTACGTGACGATAGATGGCGTGACGATCGCCGCCGCTCGGCTGATGCTCTTGCCAGTCGAGGTGGCACAGATCCTTCGCGTCGACGAGAAGGACGTGCGCAACATGATCCGCCGCGGCGAGCTCCAGGACGTTTCGTCTGACGGTCGGCGACGCTTGGACCCCGATGAGGTGATCGTCGTCGTTGAAAAGCGAGTGGCGCCGGCGAAGGGCGAGCTCAGTCCGCATGTATTCGTCGAGCTGGCCGCGCTCATAGCGGGACGCCTGTAGATCAGGCTGCGACGAGCTGCAGGCGGGCAGGCGCGACGCGGGTCGGCTCGGCGCATCGCGGTGTCGGTTCGCCTTCCTTTGTTGTCCATCCCTGCTCTCGCGGCCAGCGTCCGAGTATTTCAGCGAGCTTGTCGCGCATGAGGCTGGTGCGCCAGAACGCCTCGTGTACGCCGGGCACCCAGATCCGCCGGTAGTTCTTCCCGAGCGATACGTCGACAGGCACCTGCTCGGGTTCCCAGGGACGCTTGTCCCGTCGGGTCGGGATGTGTTCGCCGTTGACCCAGCGTGTCAGCGTGGATCGAGCCTCGAGTCCTGCGACCTCGCAGAACTCGGGGAACGTCAGCCAGTCCCGCACGGCGGCTGGTGGACACTGGTACAAACCGCGTGCAGGAGTACAAGGCCTCGGGGGCCTTTGTCACCAAGTTCGGCGCGTCGGGCTCGGGGGCGGGCCAGTTCTCCGCACCTGCCGGCGTGGCGCTCAGCCCCCTCGGCGGCATCTACATCGCCGACTACCTGAACAACCGCATGCAGGAGTGGTCCCACCCAGCGTGGCTGCCTACCCTCGCGGAAGGCCCCCTGAAAAGCGGCTCGACCACCTACTCGTACGAAGCCGTAGAAAGCGCAGAAAAAACGACGACGATCGAGCCGACGGAGGCGCTAGCGCCCACGCCACCGGGCGTGTCGTGCGGAACGAAACCCGCGGAACTGAAAAAGGGATGCCGGGCGCTAACGTTCAACTACGCGAAAACCACAACCGCCACCGGCGAACAACGGAGCGCATGGGGCGACTATACGGGCGACCTCACCCGCGTCTACCTCCACGCCTGGGATCCCAGCAAAGGCGCGATGACCGAAACAGTCGTCGCCCAATACGCGTACGACAACAAAGACCGCCTGAGAGCAGAGTGGGACCCGAGGATTACGCCAGAACTGAAGGTGACCTACGGATACGACCCCGAAGGCCACCTCACGACGGCAACACCCGCCGGTCAGCAGCCATGGCTGCTGACCTATGGCGGCATACCCGCCGACGTGGGAACCGGCCGGCTGCTGAGCGCAACCCGGCCGGCCGCCAGCACAGCGCTATGGAACGGCGAACCGCTGGCGTACACAGCGGTGCCAACGCTTTCGACGAGCAGCCCCGTGATGGGTACGGCGCTGAGCGTCACCAACGGGAGCTGGAGCAACGGGCCTCTCGGCTACGGCTACCAATGGGAGGACTGCAACACAGCCGGTAGCGAATGCAAACCGATCCTCGGGGCAACAAACCAGACGTACACACCGATCGCCGGCGACGGCGGCTACACACTCAAGGCGGTAGTAACGGCGACAAGCAGCGGCGGGTCGCAAAGCGCCGCGACAACGTTCAGCAAAACGGTCACATCCGGCGCACCCGTGTACTCGACCACCTTTGGAGCGGCTGGCTCCGGCAATGGGCAACTGAGCCACCCAATCGCGATGTCAACCGATGCGGCCGGAAACATCTGGGCGGTCGACTCAGGCAACAACCGGATTGAGAAGTTCTCCGCGTCAGGAACGTATCTCGCCGCCTACGGCTCGGCTGGATCGGGCAGCGGACAATTCTCCACTCCCTACGGCATCGCGATCAACCAAAACACAGGTAACGTGTACGTGTCAGACAGCGGCAACGACCGCGTCGAGGAGTTCTCCTCTGCAGGAGTCTTCATCACTGCGATCGGGTCGCCCGGTAGCGGGACTGGCCAGCTTGCATTTCCCTCCGGTCTCGCCATCGACCTAGCTGGCAACATTTGGGTAGCCGATCTCGGCAACAGCCGCCTGGAGGAGTTCTCCGCGTCAGGCGCCTACATCCGAACCGTCGGGTCAAAAGGCACGGGGAATGGCCAATTCAGCGAGCCCGCAGAAATCGCGATGGTCGGCGAAGACATGTACGTGACCGACCTCACAGGCGACCGGGTGCAGGAGTTCACCTCGACCGGAACCTACGTATCGCAGTTCGGGTCCGCCGGCACGGGTCCTGGCCAATTTGAGAATCCGTGGGGCATAGCCGTCGAACCTGGCACCGGCGACTTGTACGTTGCCGACGAGAACAACCATCGCGTGGACGTCTTCAATGCTGCTGGAGTCTTTCTCACGCAGTTCGGCACCGAAGGGACCGGCAACGGCCAGTTCATGATCCCAGACGGACTCTCCATCAGCGCAAGCGGCGCAGTCTACGTTGGCGACTACACCAACGACAGGGTCGAGAAGTGGACGTCGAACAATCCGACAAAAGAGCCCGTTCCGGCGCCGCCCTCGTCGGGAACCAACGCCGTATCGACAATCGAGTACAAAGTCCCCGTGTCCGGAGCCGGAAGCTCCGTTCGCCCTGGGGTCACCAGAAGCCGCGACATGGGGCCAGACCGACGACCCGAGCGAAGGCACCGCCGTTTTCCCTCCCGACGAACCGATGGGATGGCCTGCCGCCGATTTCAAGCGGGCCACGGTTTACTACCGAGACGCGCAAGGCAGGACCGTGAACACCGCCGCGCCCACCGGTGGCGTCGCTACAGAGGAATACAACGAAACCAACGACGTAACCCGGACGCTCAGCGCCGACGCCCGGGCCGAAGCGCTCAAAGAAACCGGCAAAACCTCAGAAACCGCCGAACGATTGGACACCAAAAGCCTCTATGCCGACGGCGGCGCCGAGTTGGTCGAAACACTCGGACCGGAACACAAAGTCAAACTGGCAAGCGGCGCCGAAATCCTCGCTCGCAACCACGTCCGCAATTATTATGACGAAGGCGCCCCAGCCGAATACAGCAACGACACCCTCGTTACAAAGTCGACCGACAGCGCCCTCTACGCGGGGAAAGAAGAAGACGTGCGCACGCACGTCACAGCCTATGCAGGCCAAAGCAACCTGGGTTGGAAGCTACGGAAACCGACGTCCGTAACTACAGACCCCGGTGGCCTAAATCTAACAAGCGTCACGAAGTACAACGAAACAACCGGGGAGGTCATCGAAACGCAGAGCCCAGCGGTGGCCGGCAAGAACGCCACAGTACCGCCGACCTACTCGAGCGCGTTTGGCAGCAGTGGGACAGGAAGCGGTCAGTTCAAACTGCCCACGGCTGACGCAGTCGACGCAAGCGGCAACGTATGGGTCGTCGACACCGAAAACAATCGAGTCGAGAAGTTCACAACAACCGGTGCGTTCGTCCAGGCAATGGGCTTCGGCGTCACGGACGGCGCAGCGAAATACGAGATTTGCACAACAACATGCAAAGCCGGGACCGCCGGAGCGGGCAGCGGGCAATTTAGCAGCCCGTCCGGCATCGCAATAAACCAAACCTCGGGCAATGTTTACATCACGGACCAGGGAAATAACCGTGTGGAGGAGTTCTCATCAGCCGGCACATTCATCCGAGCGTTTGCCACCACAGGCTCAGCGGCGGGACAGTTGAACACGCCCGCAGCAAGTGCCGTCGATGGAAGCGGCAACGTCTGGATAGCTGACACCGGGAACAACAGAGTGACGGAGTACAACCCCGAAGGCGCTTTCCTACTAGCCGCCGGCTGGGGCGTGAAAGACGGCAAAAGCGAAGCCGAGACGTGTACGACCACATGTCAAGCGGGCAGCGCCGGCGCGGGCAGCGGTCAGTTCGCGAATGTCCAGGCGGTCGCCATCTCCGGCGGCAACGTGTATGTGGTCGACCGCGGCAACGACCGCATCGAGAAGTTCTCGGCCGCCGGCGCATACCAAAGTCAGTTCGGAACGAAAGGTATCGGCCCTGGCCAATTCACCTCGCCATTCGGCATCGCAACTGAACCGAGCACAGGCGACCTCTACGTCTCCGATAAAGAAGCGAACCGCCTAGAGAAGTTCACGCCTACCGGCGGCTACCTAGCGAGCTTTGGAGCGACAGGTGCTGGGAACGGGCAGTTCAGTGCGCCGCGCGGGATTGCCCTGACGGCCACCAGCACGATGTACATCGCGGACTCCGCCAACAACCGGATCGATAAGTGGCTCCCAACGATAACGGGCAACGAAGCCGCCCACGACTCGAAGACGATCTACTACAGCTCCGAAGCCGAAGCCGAAATCGCCGCGTGCCAAAACCACCCTGAATGGGCGGGACTGCCTTGCGAGACCGCACCGGTCGCCCAACCCGGCACCAGCGGACTACCGGAACTGCCCGTAACGACGATGACGTACAACGTATGGGACGAGGTCGAAGTCGCCACCGAAAAATTCGGCACCACCACGCGTACGAAGACAGAGACCTACGACTCAGCGGGCCGCGCCCTCACGAGCGAAGAGACCTCGACGACAGACGCGCCGCTACCAAAGGTAACGAACGAATACAGCACCACGACCGGCGCCGTTATCAAGCAAAGCACAACGCTCGAAGGCAAAACAAAGAGCATCACGAGCGTCCAAAACACCCTCGGTCAGCGAACGAGTTACACGGATGCCGACGGAAGCACGGCAACGTACAAAGACGACATCGACGGTCGCATCGAAGAAATGAGCGACGGTAAGGGCACACAGATCTACGCCTACGACGCGACCACGGGCATGCTCACTAAACTACTGGATAGCGCGGCTGGGACGTTTACCGCCACCTACGACGTAGAAGGGCACATGATCACGCAGACATATCCCAACGGTATGACTGCGTACTACGGACTCAACTCTGTCGGGCAAACGATCGGCCTGGAATATAAGAAGACGACCCACTGCACCGAAAAATGCGTGTGGTTCAGCGATGCCGAGTCACCATCAATACACGGCGAAATCCTTAGTCAAACAACCACCCTCGCGAAAGACAACTACGTATACGACAAAGCGGACCGCCTCATCCAGGCACAGGAAGAACCGGCCGGAAAAGGGTGCATGACACGCATCTACGGATACGACGAAGAAGCCGACCGCACCAGCCTGACCACCCGCGAACCCGGAGCGGAAGGCAAATGTGCGACCGAAGGCGGCGCTACGACCAGTCACGTCTACGACACCGCCAACCGGCTCACGGACCCAGGGGTGACCTACGAAGCGCTCGGCAATACAACGAAAGTCCCGGCTGCAGATGCCGGTGGCAACGAACTCACCAGTAGTTACTTCGTAGACGGACAGGTGGCGAGTCAAACCCAGAACGGCGAGACCATGGCGTACCAATACGACCCTTCCGGCCGAACTCGAGAAACGGTCGCGACGGGGAAAGTGGCGGCGACGACAGTCCTTCACTACTCCGAACCGGGCGACGGCGTGAGCTGGACCAATGAAGGCTCACAGTGGACCCGGAATATCCCAGGAATCGACGGCGGCCTCGATGCCGTTACGACCAGCACCGGCAGCACCACGCTCGAGCTGCACGACCTGCAAGGCAACATCGTCGCTACAGCCAGCGCTAGCGAAACCGAAGTAAAACTGCTTTCGACCTATAACAGCACCGAATTCGGAGTGCCCGCGAGCGGCACCATCCCGCCGAAGTATGCGTGGCTCGGCGCTACAGGAGTCAGTACCGTCCCCGCGTTTGAATCCGGTATCACGACACGGGGCGGATCAGCCTACGTCCCGCAACTCGCACGGTCGCTGCAAACGGAGGCCGTTGTGCCACCCGGCGCATTTCCGAACGGCGACGGCACCGGCTCGCCGTATACGGCCACTGTATCAGCCGCGTCGCTCGCGTCGGCGCAAGCTGACGCGACGCGGATCTTTGAAGAAGAAGAAGCAGCACGCCAGAAAGCGGCGGCCGAAAAGGCGGAACACGAACACCAAGAATGCGTGGAACGTGGGGAATGTCTGCAGGCCGAAGATCCACCCGAAGTGTTTTATTTCGATCAGACCGCCTCACTGGTGATCTACGCGGCGATGGGCGCCGGCAGCGGGGTCCTCGGCGCGATACAAAGCCTCGGGTTCCTGAGTGGGTTGTCGGACAAGTTGTTGAAGACGGCTGCGAACTTCATTATCGGCCACTTCACATTCGAAGTCGCGGAAAATTGGATCGCAAACGTAGATCACAAACTCGGCCGATGTGTTAACGCCATGTCCATCGCCGAAGGCACAGACAAAGAGAGCAACCCGACCTGCCGGGTTGAACTGGAAACGATCCACGTGGGCGAATTCGACCTGCCGTTTGCGGGGACCCACTATTTGTTCTCGGTACCGAACGTGACCGACGAAGCAAAGGTGTCATACTGTAAGTATGGGCATACGTGGTGCTATGCAAAGTAACGCCGCACGGGAGACGGCGTGCGCTTGACGCGAGCACTGGGCTACGCGTGGCGGAACAGGGCCTACCGGCCGATCACGGCGGCCTGCGGTGGCCTGGCGGCCGTTGTCGCGACGGTCACAGGCATTGCTGCGAACGCGCCCAATGTCACCGGAGGTGGCGTCCTGCTTGCAGTCGGCGCCATTCTCATTGCGCGTAGTGCCCGGAATAGCGCCACGGCGAACGGTGAGACCGACCTCGTGTACCTGAGTCGGTGCGGGCGAGTCGCCGGCTGGATAGTGATCGGCCCGTTGCTTGGGCTGGCTATCGTCGGAATAGTGATTTTCGGCGCACTACTCGGGGTTCTAAACCGCTAGGCTGCGACTATGACGCTGAATCCATACGGACGGTCGAGAAACGCGAGATTCCGATCTTGGCCAAGGGCTGCGCGGCTTGCTGTCATCATATGCACGGGAGGAGCGCTAGCGGGAGTGACCATTGCGTCGGGGGCGGTCGCTAAGCCGCAGGAGCCGTCGCCGGCCCAGCGGTACGTAAGTGCACGATACGAACTCTACAAGGGCATCGTCCGAGAGTTGCCAGCCTCCCGCGAGCGCATCAACGCGTGGGTGGCCCGAGTATCTATGGAATGCGCGAACATACTGCGCGATGCTCCAGGGGGGCCGCAAAGCACCGAGTTCGGACTCGAGGAACTTTTTGCGCTCGGAGAGGTGTTCGTCAGCCCAGACCAGCATCTTGGAGTCGTGTACGCCAACGCGGTGGGAAAGCTCGTGTGGACGCAGAGGTTGACGCAGTTGGTCCGTTCACAACTCGAGCGTGGTCGATTGGAAGCCGACAGACGGCCGCCGGATCTGTGCGCCGACTTGAAGGCGTGGGCGAACAGCGGGTACAGAACGGTGCCGGAGGCTACGCTTGAGATCGCGAGACGCTCAACTGCGGAAAATTCTCACGAAGCGCCCAGGGCGAACAGTTCGAGTCCGGGGACGATCCCAAACGAAGCTATTTGGCGTGCGCTACGCCCATCCGAGGATGATAGGGCCAGGGCGCTGGTGAAGAGCATCGTGCGTCTAGAAGCCCAGGTGCAGAGGACCGAGGAATCGGCTATCGAGGCCGCGACTCTGGTGCTTACCCAGCGCCTAGGTCTGACCAGGTCCGCTTAGTCCCGACGCTAGAGAGAGCTGATCTGGGGCCCGGCGGGTTTCCGCGTGGCAGTCGTAGATCGTTCCATTGCCGCCCGAGACCTGGGCTTTCAGGTCCTCGCCGCCATGGCCGCCTCACGCGATGAGCAGTCGGCCGCTGAGCCCCGCGGGCCGGGCGGCGGCGAGCGACCTGGCCGCGCGGTCGATCGGCGGCGCCACGCCCGTTCGCTGCCGATCACTGCAAGTGGTGGGGCGTCGTCCGGACTCGCACAGCACTACGGGGGTCATCTGGGGGCGCATCCCACGACTCATCTTCGCGAGATGCCGCGCCTTCTTGATCGCCGCTGCGGCCGCTGAACTAGCGTCGAGTCCCGCAGGCCACAGACAAACACCCCGGCCGGGCCCACAACGAGAACCCCCTACTCGGTGCCGACGAGCGCTCGTCGTGTTTAGGCGGTGGCTTCAAGGTCACCGCCTAAACCCAGCCGAATCGCACCGTATCGCAGGGATCGCCAGACTCGAACAACCGGCCGAACCGTGACCGTGCCTAGTGATTCTGGCCCACCTGGCGACCCGGCCCTTCGTCCTCCTAAGCGGTAGATCCAGGTTCGACTCCTGGCGGGGGCACTTGCCATCGGCTCATTGTTGCTTGATCGGCACGCGATCCACCCACCCCGCCTCGGGGCTCGCCTGGCGTTGCGGGGCGTGGGGCCACGCGACCTGAAAACAATCAGTACGCTTACGCCAAGTGCCCACGCATGACAAGAGTAGCAATCCCTCGAACGAGATCACATCTGTCCATGTCTGTGATTTCTCCTCACCACTGCAGGCACGGCGCTGGGCATCACGGGCGGCGAAGGAGCTCGACGCCACGCCGGGGGTGCGCTTCGCGAGGCCCATGCGGTGTTTCGGGACGCGCGGCTCGGCCGGGTTCAGCCCGCGGGGGATTCCCTATCTGCGCCGTGTGATCACTCTGCTGACCTGGCGTGAAGAGGCCGCCCTCGACGAGTTCCTCGACGAGTCGCCCCTGGCGCGTGCGTGGCAGGACTGCCGCTGGGCTTGGCACCTGCGCGCGACTCCGTTGCAATTTCGTGGAACCTTCCACGGGGTCGCGCCACTCGGGGCGATCTCGAAGCAGGCGGATGCGTCGAGCACGGCCGACCAGAGCGGTCCCGGCACGCAAGCGGAGCCGATTGCGGTCGTCACGCTCGGCCGGACGGCATGGAGGTCGACACGCTCATTCATCCGTGCGACCCCGCCGACAAAGCCTTTTCTACAGACCCACGGGCTGATAACGGCGGTCGCTGCAGGTATTCCGGCGCAGGGCATCTTCACCCTCACTCTCTGGGACTCGGAGGACGACGCGCAGGCGTTCGCCTACGGCGAGAAGCCGGGGGCCCATCGGGAGACGATGCGCGAAGACCAGGAGCGAGCGATCCTGATCGAGCAGTTCTCGGCACGTGCCAAGCCGACCGGCATCGAAGGTAGCTGGGACCCAGCCAGCACCCCCAACGCCGCGTCGCTCGAACGGCTCGCAGGCACGCTGACATAGACGCTCTGCCGCGCTCGGACCGACGGCCGGTCGGGCAGAGTGCGGTGGTTGAGCGACGATCGCAGAGACCGAGTCGCGGCACGCGCCGGCTAAAGCGGTTACTAGGCGATCAGCGATACGCGGTCGCGTCCGGCGGCCTTGGCCTCGTACAGGGCCTCGTCGACGCGTGCCATCAGGGTCTCGGCCGACTCGCCCGGCTCGTGCACGACGACCCCGGCCGAGCACGTCTGCTCTCCGTGCACGCGTCGGCGCAGGCGATCGACGACCATCAGGGCGTCGGCGGCGGCGCATTTCGGAAGCAGCAGCGCGAACTCCTCGCCGCCGATGCGCGCGAGAACGTCGCCGGCGCGGAGCTCCTCACGCCAGCCCGCGGCGCTCTGCTTGAGCAGGCGATCGCCAGCCGGGTGTCCATGGGTGTCGTTGAAGTCCTTGAAATGGTCGAAGTCGAGCATCGCAAGCACGAACGGCTCCTCGCCGGCGAGCGACTCGGCGAGGCTCATGTCCCAGGTGCGGCGGTTGGGCAGTCCTGTCAGCGCATCGGTGCTCGCCAGATTGGTCAGCTGCGACAGCAGCTCGGCGCGCTCGTTCGCGGCGGCGGCCTCCTGTTCGATCAGCGTGACCATCGCCGCCTGGGACTCACCTGCTTTGTGGCGCACCGCCGCGACGAGTTTCTGGGTGGTGAAGCCGATGATCGTGCTGACCGCGACGAACAGCACGCCGGCGCGGTATTGGCCTTGAGGGTAAGCGTGGCCTCCCAGCAACAGGAGCGGGCCGAGGAACAGCAGGGTCACGCCGGCGGTGACTACGCACAGCTGCCGGCGGTCGCCATGCAGGGCTGTCCAGAACACCGGCAGCATCGCCATCACGGCGATCCCGGAGCCCGTGCCACCCGTAGCGCTGCGCAGAAGCGCGACCGCGATCAGGAAGATCAGCGACGGGAGCAGCTCGCGACCGCCGAGCGCGCGCGGCCATGGCGTGAGCCTGACGAGGCCCGTGAGCACGCCCAAGCCGACGGCCGCCCCGTACTGGCCCCAGTCGACGGTCGTCCCCAACGGCGCCACCACAGCCGCCAATGCAGCGGCCGCAGCGAACGGGGCGAGGTTCAGGGCGATGCGCTCCTTCGCTTCGGTGTCGCCGCCGTCGATGTCAGCAATACCCCGCATACTTAGGGTATTCGGCAGATGGGCTGTCCCACTTGACCTTAAGGCGCTACTACTACTCCTCCTCCTCCTCCTCCTTGTTTCCCTCCCCCTCGTACAGCGACTCGCGCGCGAGCTCTTGGCCCTTCGCGCTGAACAGCTTGATCTCGAGCAGGTCGTGGCGATAGTCGTCGGGGGCGATCAGGGTGAAGCGCTCGTCGATCAGCGCACACTGATCTACGGCCAGATCGGCGAGCTCGGCGGTGACGATCGCGCCGCGCGATAGGAGGGGGCGCCCCCAGATCAGCGTCATCGCCGCCGTGGCCTCGCCATGACCGCGCCAGGTGCCGATCACCTCGTCACAGACGTCGAGCTTCCAATCGGGGTTCTTCTCGGCGGTCTCCTCGGTGAAGTCGACATACGCGAAGAAGTCGCTCGGATCGCCCTCCTCGAGGGCGGGCACGAACCGGATATAGCCGAACAGCTCATAGCCGTTCGACGTGAGCGAGGTTCCGGGCACGTAGGTGCGCCCGTGCCACGTGCGGTCGGGGTACCAGGCGATCTCGCCCGGCTCGCCCAGATCGCCGTGCTCGCTCTCGAGCGGAAGACAGGCGGCGAGGAACTGCTCGCGCAGCCGCTCCCGCCAGCGACCGTAGGGCAGCTCCTCGTGCGGCGGCTCGGCGGCGAAGCGGGGGACGAAGCGTTCCTCAGGGGGCATCTCCGGCAGCCTATCCCGGAACAGCTCTCGCGACAGCTCTCAGGCTTCGCGCAGCAAGGCTGCGGCGTGCTCGGGCGCGACGATGTTCAGGTTCAAGTCCGTCGACAGCTCGAGTCCCGCCAAGTGGGTGAGACGGGGGAGGATGTCGATCCGCCAGCAGAAGCGCTCGGCGCCACGCGGGGCCGTGCGCACCCACAGGTTCAGCGGCGGGCTCGCGCCGAGGTGGCGTGCGAGCCGGCGAAGACCGTCGTGCAGGAGCGCCGCGCCCGTGGGCCCGTCGTCCTCGAAGCGCGCGCGGGGGCGGCGCGGGGCGAGCATCAGCTGAAAGGGCAGGCGTGAGGCGTAGGGGGCCATCAGCACGGCGTCGTCGTCGATCGCGACGATCCGCTCGCGCAGGCGCACCTCCTCGGCGACGAGGTCCCCGAGCAGGCTCTGGCCCATCGTGCGGGTGGTGTAGGCGCCGAAGCGCTCGCGCTCGCGCGCGACCGCGGCGGGGACGAAGTCGAGCGCGTACAGCTGGGCGTGCGTGTGCGGCAGCGATGCCCCCGCCTCGCGGCGCTCGTTGACGATCAGCTGCACGTAGGCGCTGTTCGCGTGCGCGCGCATGCGCGCGCGCCACGCCTCCACCGCGGCTGCGACCTGCTCGACGGGAAGCTCGGCGAGCGAGAGCACCGGCTGCGGTCCGTTGACGATCACCTCGTGGGCGCCGCGAGCGGGCAACGAACGGAAGAGCTCTCCGTGCGCGTCGCCGCGCAGCGGTCCTTCCCCGGCGGCGCTTGCGGCTGCCTCGGTAAGGCTCTCGCCGGCCGCGGGTGTGTCCCCGCCTGATTCGCTCAGCGCCGGAAACAGGTTTGGCACGACGCGCACCGTCCAGCCCGGCGAGTCGGGAGCGCCACCACCGGGTCTGACGGCGTACAGCTCGGGCGGCGTGCGCGCCTCGTTACCGTCCGCAAACGGGTCGGCGGCGGGATCGATCGGCGGCGTGTCGCGCACGCTGTCGGGCAACCCGGGCGCCCCGCCGGGCCGGCGTGAGCGCTCGCCGGCGACGATCGTGCGATGCCCGCTGAGCGGGTCGATGCGGATCTCGGGCAAGGTTGGCGATTCTAAGCGCCCATGGCGTAGCGCCGGACGTCCTGTTCGAGCTTGGCCTGGGTCGGATAGGGGCCCTGGTGGATGTACTGGCTGCCGGCGCGGTTGTAGAAGACGGTCACGGGCGTGAACGTCGAGTCGGTGATCGCGAGGCCTGCCTGGCCGCTGTGGTCGTAGTAGCTCGGATAGCTCATCGGGAAGGAGCGTAGGAAGTGGAGCGCGTCGGCGCGGGTGTAGTCGCCGGAGTCGATCCCGATGAACGCCACTTCGCGGCCGAGGCTGAGCGAGGCGCGCTGGAAGGCGGGGGAGCTCCTCGCGGCACGGTTCGCACCAGGACGCCCACTTGTTGATCACCACGGGCCGTCCGCGCAACGCCGCCAGGCGGGCGCGCAAGGCGCGCGTCCCTCCGGGGAGGAGCCGATTCGCCTGCGCGTGCAGCGATTCCAGCGGAGCCGGCGAGCCGGCGAGCTGCTCGCGCATCTGCGCGGGTGTGAGCGTCGAGCGGGGCGAGGGCGCCTGCGAGGAGCCGTCCAGCTGGAGCAGCCCGACGATGAGCACGGCGAGAAGCGCGGCTGTGCCGAGTGCGAGAAACACGTGCTTTGGCTGCATCGCCGGTAAGGGTGGCAGATGAAGGAGTGCTCTCGGGTCGAATCTCGCCATGACGTGCTATACCGTGATGCACACGACAGGGGCCGGATCGCTCTGAGCGTCCGGCCAAACGGCGCGAGTTGAGCACCGGTTGTTCTGAGCTACGTCGAAGCCACTTTCGGCGGCGGCTCCGTCTCGAAGTCCAGAGCCTCCATGGCCGAGCCCACTTCAGTGGCCCTCGCGGCCGCGCCCATTCCAAGTACCGCGGAAATCTCACGCGCGGAGAAGCTCGTGCGCGAGCGTTTCCTGCACGAGGGCGAGGACCCCGCCGTAGCGCTCGCTCCCGGCTCGCCGCGCAGGCGGGCGCTCGATCGTGCGCTCGAGGAGCTGCGGGCCGACCCCAAGGCGAAACATCCGTCGACCGCCTGGCGCCGGGAGTTCTCGCTGCTGCTGGGGTTGGAGCGGCTGCTGTCGGACTCGGAGCCCAAGCTGGTGGACGGCACCGTTCTGTCCGCCCACCAGGTCGACGCGCTGTCGGGCACGCTCGCCGCGCTGCTGGCGGAGACGCAGCGAACCACGCCGAGTGGCAACGGCGGCACGGCCACTTCGGCCTCGCCCGAGCTACTGGCCTCGGCCGACATCCTCGGACCCGACGAGGACGTGAGCGCGAACGGCGCCGACGCCACCCAGCTCGATGCGAACCCGGCCTCCGCGAGCACGGACGAGGACGAGGACGAGGACGAGGCGGAGGATGAGGGAGAGGAGCCCGATGAGGACGAGGAGGAGATCGACGAGGACGACGACGATCTCGAACCCGTCCAGCGCGCGGCGCCAGACGAGGACGACGACGAAGACGACGAGCTGGAGGACGAGATCGAGTCGGTCGCCGACGAGGACGACTCCGAGGAGGAGGAAGAAGAAGATCGGGGACGGGAGAGCGAGTCCGAGGAGGAGCCGCGCGACTGGGTCGAGGAGGGGGAGGACGGAGAGGAGTCGCTGGCCGACCAGCCCGAGGACCCGAACGCGGCCAAGCGCTTCTGGTTCGAGCACGCGACCGGCGCCGGCAAGACGGTTGCGGCGCTCGGCTTCGTCGAGGCGACGCAGACCGGCGGCGTGCTGATCCTCACGCACAGGCGCAACCTGGTCGACCAGTTCCACGGCGAGCTGCGCGACCGCGGCTACTCCAAGCGCATCAGCCGCCCGCTGCTGAAGGGCGAGGACTCGGTCAAGGGGCCGGTGACGGTCGAGACCTATCAGTGGTTCGTGCGCAACGCGGGCAAGATCTCGAGCGCTTACACGATCGTGATCTGCGACGAGGCGCACACCGCGCTGGGCGAGAAGACGAGCGCCGCGATCCGGGAGTGGACGGGGCCGATCTTCATCGGCATGACCGCCACGGGCGCGCTGATCGCACGGCACGTGACGGACCTGTTCCCGACGCAGACCTCGCGCTTCGACCTCGCGCAGGCGGCACGGCGCGGAGTGATCGCGCCGCTTCGCTGCGTGCGCATCTCGCCCGGTGTGGGCGTGCGCACGATCGCGAAGGTGCCGCTGAGAAGGGGCGAGGTGGACACCGAGTTCGACCAGGACGAGCTGGCGAAACTGCTCGACCAGCAGCCGTTCAACGTCGCGGTGGCGAACCTCTACAAAACCCGCTTCAACGGCGTGCCCGGGGTGGTCTACGCGGCGGGCGTGCGCCACGCGTACAACCTCGCGGAAGCGTTTCGCGCCGAGGGCATCAAGGCGCAGGGGGTCTCGGGCGAGACGCCCAAGCGCGAGCTGGCGGAGATCCTCGCGCGGTACGAGCGCGGCGACATCGACGTGCTGATCAACGCGCAGCTGCTCGCCGAGGGCTGGAACAGCCCGCGGGCGACCGTGTGCGTGCACTTGGCGCCGACGGCGTCCAAGCGCATCTATCAGCAGCGGGTCGGGCGGGTGACGCGCCGCCACCCGGGCAAGGAGGCAGGGCTGGTCGTCGACTTCGTGCATCCGGCGACGAAGAACGACGATCCGGTGGTGACGCTGCACTCGCTGCTCGACCGCGACGTGTATCGCGGTGGGGCGATCGTCGTCGGGCCGGTGCGACGCGGGCGCGGCCGGCGGATGCGGGTGGAGCGGCGGGTGCTGCCGGTGTGCGCGGAGGAGGAGCGGCGGTTCGCGGTGTTCGAGCGCGAGCTGTGGCGAATCGCGGTCGAGCATCTCGATTATGGCGAGCAGCACCTGTGGGCGGCGCTCGCGGGCGCGCGGGTGGCGCCGACCGGGTGGCGCAGGGCACGGGCGATGCTGCACTTCGATCGCGGCGGCGAGCTGAAGAGCAGGTTCTTGATCACGGCGGTGGAGCGCAACAAGAACCCGCAGCTGCGGATGCGCGCGCTGACCGACATCGCGGCGCTGCGCGACCCGGACGCGTTCGACACGGCGATCGACATCATCGGCGGCTGGCCGCGGGAGGAGCGCAAGGAGGCGAGCAAGATCATGCTGCGCGCGCTGGTCGAGCGGCGTATCGGCCGCCGCGACCAGGCCACCGCCTGGATCTGGCGACTGGCGGAGTACACGCGCGACGTGCACGAGGAGTACGCGGTGCAGCGCTGGCCGGAGACCAAGCGGTTGCTCGGCCTGCTCGTCAACTCGGCCGGGGGCGCCCATGCGCGCAACGCGCGGAGGCTGATCCATGCCGCGCGCAAGCAGGATCGCCGCTTGGCCGCGGCGCTGCTGGCGGCAGCGCTCGCCCACACGCCCGAGGCCGAGGAGGCGCTGCGCGGGGCGCGCACGCGCATGGCGCGCAAGCCGCCGGCGCTCGCGCGCGAACTGCTGCGCAACTTCCCGAAGCGCCGCGCGCGCAACGCACGGCGGCGGCGCAAGGGGGTGAAGGGTCCGGCAAGTGGTTCGAACGCCGGGTCGAGGGTGCAGGCGGCGAAGGGGGGCAAGGCGACCGGTGCACCCACAGGGGCCGTGTTGAACGAGACGCTCTCGAGCGGGGCCTCACGCGCGGTCGACCACGTCGGTGGGCTCGAGCCGGCGGCGGGGGACAAGCTGGGACGCGACGTGCGCGAGGCGCTCGACCACGCCGAGCAGTGATTCAAATCGCCTGAAGAAGGCGTTCAGTCGAGCTTCAAATGAACCTCGCCTGCTTCGAGGGCGGTGCGTCTGTCGCCGGGCAGGGCGACGATCAGGCGGCCGGCGTCGTCGATGCCTTCGGCCTGCCCGTGTCTGAGAGGGTTCTCCGGGCCCTGGCCGTTCCAGGCGATCGGGCGACCGTACAGAGCGTCACGCGCGCGCCATGCGTCGAGGACCTCGGACACGGGGCTCGCGAGTCGTCGCTCGAGCGCTGAGAGAAGTCGCTCGAGGAGCGGCTCGATCTCCTTTGGAGATTCGCCGAGGGTGGCGGCGGTGGAGCGCAGCTCGGGCGGCAGCTCGCCGAGGCGCACGGCGACGTTCAGCCCGATTCCGAGCACGGCCCAGCCCTGTTGAGGCCGGCCTTCGGTGAGGATGCCGGCGAGCTTGGCAAAGGTCGAGGTATCCGCGACAGGCTCGTTCGTGACCGGTCCCACGGTGGCACGCTCCTCCGCGCCGGGTGACTCACTGACGGCGCCCGGCTCTGCGCCGATGCGGGTCGGTGCGCGCACGAGCACGACGTCGTTCGGCCACTTGATCATGGCCTCGTTTCCGGCCACGTCGCAGATCGCGACGGCGGCGATCAGGGGTAGCAGCGGCGGAGGCGAGCGCAGCAGGAGCGACATGAGGAGCGAGCTGTGCGCGGGGGCCGACCAGCGCCGGCCCTGGCGTCCGCGCCCGGCGGTCTGCGCGGAGGCGGTGACGAGCGTGCCGTGGGGGGCTCCGGCGATCGCCAGCGCGCGCGTGCGGTCGTTGGTGGAGTCGGTGAGCCGCAGATGCAGGCGCGGGTGGCCGAGCGCGGTGGGCGACCGGGGGTCAGTCTGGGCCGCATGGGCAGGCTCCACGTCGCCACCCGCGAGCGGGGGGTGGCCAGACAGCGAGGACGCTGCCTGCACGCAAAACGGCTCGGAGGAGCCGTTCACGTCGGTCGTAGGAGCAACTCGTCGTCGCGCTCGACCCGCAGAGCGTCGGCGGCCGAGCCACGGTTGACGGCGAGGGCGGCCATCTGCTGGGCGTCCTCGTAGAGCAATAGCTCGCCGGGAGTAACGTCAGCGAAGGTCGAGGCGTAGCGCGCGCGATGGACGCGCCCGGAGATCTCCACCGACAGGGTGCCGCCGAGCAGCGCACCGACGGCGGCGAGCTGGGCATGGGAGGCGTCGAGGACGAGGTTGCCGAAGTGATCGGCGCGCAGGACATGCGCGGTCAGGGATCCGTCGTGGACGCGAGCCGAGGAGAGCTCGAGCGTGCGCAGCTCCTCAACCGCGAGCGGCTCGCCGACGGCCGCGAGCGGTGCGCCGTCCGCGAGCGCGGCGGCGACAGGGGCGAAGATGTCGCGGCCGTGGAAGGTGGCCGAGACCGGCTCCAGGCGTTCGGACGAGCGGCCGATGTCGATCGCCTCGACCACGCCGCCGAGACGCTCGGCGGCGAGCATCAGCAGGCCGTTGTCCGGCCCGACCAGCAGTTGACCGGGCGCGGCCGCGCGCAGCGCGACAGCCCTGCGTGCGTGTCGGCCGACGGCCCCGACCTCGGGATCGACGACTGCGAGGTGAACACCGGAAGGCAGGTAGGCGAGCGAGTCGCGCAGCACGAGCGCGCCGGTGCGCACGTCGTGGCGGGGAATCGCGTGGCTCAGATCGATCACGCACGCGGAGGGGCACCGCCGTGCGATCACCCCGTGACAGACCCCGACGAACTCGTCGGCGTGGCCGTAGTCGGAGAGGAACGTGACCGTGGGGGCAGGGGACACGCCACGAGTGCTATCAGCTCATGGCGGGAGAGCGGCTTTTGATGAGCGGCCTATCGGCCCGCAGCGTTCGCATGGCAGCCCCAGGGTCTGTCAAGCACGAAGGGCATGGAATGCCAGAGCTGGACTCGCAGGAGGCGCGGCCCGGAGGCGCGCCGCTGTCCCGTGGGATGGACAACGGCGCCGATGAGGCTAATCGTCCTCGTCGCGATCCAGCACGTTCTTGGCTTTCTCGGCAACGTGGTCGACTTTGTCCTTGACAGAGGCCTTGGCGCGGTCGCCTGCGCCCTCTTTCTTGAGGTCCTCATCGCCGGTGAGGCTGCCGGCGGCCTCCTTGAGGCGCCCCTTGCTCTCGTCCGCGTACTTGTCGCTGCTCATCGTGGCTCCCTTCGATCGATGGTCGCAGCCAAGCCACTCGAGTGACTCCCTCGAGTGCGAGGCTCCCTTCATAGGGCTACCCGCCCTGCGCGTACGTAACCGTCACGGCAGCAGGTGGACCACTGAGATCTCGCACTCCCCGGCGATCCGTTCGGCGATCAGCGAGCGGTGGCAGGCGGCGGGGTCTCGCTCGACGCACAGCAGGGCGCTCGCGCGATCGAGCGGCAGAGTTTCGACGAGGCCGGGAACGTCGACGCGGTCGAGGATCTCGCTGAGATAGCGCTCGCGGTACTCGTCCGCAAGTCGCGCGCGCGAGCGCTTGCCGACGCCTTCGCGGGCATCCTCGCGATATTGCAGCTGGCGCAGCTCGGTCGTGGGCGCGAGCTCGCGGTGATGCTCATACGCGACCCCGGCCTGGGCGAGCGCGGCTTGCAGACGCAGCGAGTTCGCCCACGCGTACTCCCTGCCACGCACGCCACGCCGTTGACGCACGTCGAGCACCACGCCTACCTCGGCCGCGCGCAGTGCCGCGAGAAACGAGGGGATGTCCCACCCATAGACGCCGATCGTCGCGACCCTGCGCATGCTCAGTCGGAGTCGGAGTCGGAGTCGGAGTCGGAGTCGGAGTCGGAGGGGGAGTCGGAGTCGGAGGGGGAGTCGGGGCCAGGGCCAGGGCCTGGGCCTGGGTCGGGGTCGGGGTAGTCAGAGGCCCCCGCCAAGCCGGCGCCCGTCAGCGCGGTCAGCTCGCGCAGCAGCTTGTCCATGCCCGCGATCTCGTGCCACCCGCGTTGCCGTCCGGCGCCGCCCCGGGACGAGCACAGCGCGGGGAGACCGTGGAGCTGCGCGACGCAGTTCAGCTCCCGGGCATGAGCGCGGGCGATCGCGATGGCGCTGTCGAGCAGCTCGTGGACGGGCCTGAGCCGGCCTTCGGCGTCGGGCAGGCGCGCATCGACGCCGAAGCGCGCCGCGCGGAACGAGCCCTCCTCGAGCACCTCGGCCGGTGGATCCGGCTCGGGGTCGGCCTCGGCGGCATGTCGAGCAAGGCAGTGCACGAGCGCGACCAGGCTCGCGGTGTCGCGCAGCGAGGTCTGGGCGTCGAGTGCGCGGATCTCCACGGTGCCGAGGCGCGGATGCGGGCGCAGCTTCCACCAGAACCACGTGTAGTCGGGCACGTCCGCGGCGCGCGCGAGCAGTCGCGCTGTGGCGCAGAAGTCCTCGTAGTCGCGCATCGCCCGGGGAACGCCCGAGCGCGGCCAGCCGCGGATCGTCACCTCGCGCGCCGAGGCGAGCCCGGTGTCGCGGCTGTGGCGAAACGGCGAGTTCGCGGCGAGCGCCTGCAGCAGTGGCAGGTGACGGCGCAGGCCGTTGAACGCGCGGATCGCCGTCTCCGAGTCGGGCATTCCGACGTGGATGTGCAGGCCGCCGACGGGTGTGGCGACCGCATCTCCGAGCAGGTCGCGGATCCGCTCGTAGCGCGCCTTGTCGGTGATCTCGGCCTCGCCCTCGCCCGCCGCGGGATGGGTTCCCGAGCCGAGCAGCCCAGCCCCCGTCTGCACGACCGCGCCACGCAGATCGCCGAGCGTGTCGATCGCCTCGCCGGTGTCGGCACAGATGTCCGTGATCAGCTCGACCTGGCAGGCGTGCAGCTCCCGTTCGACCTTCCCAGCGACCTGTCCGGCCCTTCCGACCCGCTCGAGCACGGCCGCCGAGGAGTTGACCTGTCGCCCGGTCACAGGATCGACGAGGAACAGCTCCTCCTCGACGCCGACCGAGAACGGCCGCTCCGAGCCGAAGACACCCCCCATCTCCTCGTCGGAGCTCACACCCTATATCTGCCCGTCTCGTTGTCCAACGAAACGCGGCACTTTGTGCCGATCTCGACGGGCCTTCAGGCGTGTGCTCCTTTTGCTGCTGGGATCAGGGCTGCGCGGTGACGTCTGCGAGCAGCGCTCGGATCACCCCGTCGACGTCGTGATCCTCCGCCTCCATGTGGGGCTCCAGCCCGTGCTCGTACAACGTCGCGCTCGTGATCGGCCCGATCGACACGACGCGCGTGCCGGCGGATAGGGGGGCGTCTCCGCCCGCGGCGTCCAGGAAGAAGTGGACGGAGGAGGAGGAGGTGAACGTGATGTAGTCGGCCGCCCGCGCGTCCGCCAGCGCCGGTGCGGATAGCGGCTCGGCGACGGTTTCGTACAGCGCCAGTACGTCGACCTCGGCGCCGCGCGCGCGCAGCGCGTCCGGCAGCACGTCACGCGCCTCGCGGGCGCGCGCCACGAGGGCGCGGGCGACGGGCACGCCAGCGAGCGCCTCCACCAGCGACTCGGCCACGGAGCGCTCGGGCAGGATGTCCGCGAGCAGGCCGTGCTCGGCCAGCGCGCGTGCCGTGCCGGGGCCGATCGCCGCCACACGCGCGCCCGCGAATGCGCGCGCGTCGCGCGGCGGCTCACCGGCCTGCGCGAGGCGCGCGAACAGCGCCGTGACCGCGTTGGGGCTGGTGAAGCAGACGAGGTCATAGCGGTCGAGGGTGGGCGCCGGGCCCGGCAGCTGCACGGTGCGGATCACGGGCGCCTGTACGACGGTTGCCCCGAGCTCTTCCAGCTTGCTCGCCAGCCCGCTTGCCTGCGCGCGCGCGCGAGTCACCGCCACGGTACGCCCGCGCAGCGGGCGCGGCGTGAGCCACTCCAACCGATCGGCGAGCCCGGCGACCGCGCCGACGACGGTGATCGACGGCGCACGGACCTCCTCGCGCTGCGCGACCTCGGCGATGTCGCGCAGCGTCCCCGTGACGGTGCGCTGGGAGGGAAGTGTGCCGCTTTCGACGATTGCCACCGGCTCCGATGCGGGACGTCCGGCGGCGATCAGCGACTCGGAGATGTGCGGGAGCTGGCGTACACCCATGTAGAAGACGAGCGTGCCCGGAAATGCCGCGAGCGCCGGCCAGTCGAGGTCCGCCTCGGTTCGGCCGTCGCCGTCGCTGACCTCGACGGCCATGTCGCCGCCGCCGATCGGCTTCGAGGCCGCGGGCGACGGGTCGCCGCCCGTTGCTCTCTCGCCCGCTGCCGGCTCTCCCACAGCATCCGCGCGGGTGTGCCCGGTTACGAGCGCGACCGCGGTTGCGAGTCCGCGGTGGGTGACGGGGATGCCCGCGTAGGCGGCCGCGGCCACGCCGGAGGTGACGCCGGGCACCACCTCGTAGGGGATACCTGCGGCGCGCAGCGTCAGCGCCTCCTCGCCACCGCGGCCGAACACGAACGGGTCCCCGCCCTTCAAGCGCACGACCGCCTTGCCGCTCAGCGCGCGCTCGACCATCAGCGCTTCGGTCTGCTCCTGCGGGACGGACGCGCCGCCGCCCTGCTTGCCGACGAACAGCATCTCGGCGTCCGCGCGCGCGCCGGCGAGCGCTGTCTGAGGGATCAGGCGGTCGTGCAGGATCGTGTCCGCCGCGGCGATCAGCTCGAGCGCGCGCGCTGTGAGCAGGCCGGGATCGCCGGGCCCGGCGCCGACGAGATAGACGCGCCCCGTGCCCTGCCCGCCTTGCGCGGGGTCAGGCATGGCCAGCGCCCGCCATCTTCTCGGCGCGGCGCAACAGCTCTCCGGCGCCGGCCGTGAGCATGCGCTCCGCCACCCGCTGCCCGAGCGCCTCGGGGTCGTAGAAGCCACCGAGCAACTCGTCGCCTACCCACTCAGAGCCGTCGGGCAGCCCGACCCATGCGCGCATGTGCAGGCAGCCGCAGCCCGCGGGCACGGCGTAGGCGCCGAGCGGCGTGTTGCACGTGGCCGACAGAGCGCGCGCGAGCGCGCGCTCTGCGCGCAGGCACGCGAACGCGTCGTCGTCGGTGATCTCCGCGACGATCTCCGCCACACGCGCGTCCGCGCCCGCGTCCGCGATGCGACCCTCCAGTGCGAGCGTTCCCTGGCCCGGAGCCGGGACGAAGCGCTCGGGATCGAGGACGGCGCCGATCTCCGCCGCGCGGTCGAGTCGCTGCAGTCCGGCGCGGGCGAGCACGATCGCGTCGAGCTCTTCCTCGGCCAGCTTACGCAGGCGTGTGTCGACGTTGCCGGCGAGCGTCACGATCTCCAAATCTTCGCGTGCAGCGCGTAGCTGGGCCATACGACGCAGGCTGCTCGTGCCCACGCGCGCGCCCGCCTGGAGCGCCGCAAGACTGCCGGTCCCGCACAGCACGTCCTCGGCTCCGGCTCGTGGCAGAGTGCCAAGCAGTGTCAGACCGTTGGCCAGCTCGCCCGGTACATCCTTGGCGGAGTGCACCGCCAGGTCGATCTCTCCCGTCGCGAGCGCCCGCTCCAGCTCCCCCACCCATCGGGACTTGTCGCCGTCCGTCGTGTCGCGGTCGCCGCTTGTCGTGAAAGGGACGATTTCGTGAGCCTCCGGCTGGGCGACTCCCAGGCGATCGGCCACCAGCTTGGCCTGGGCCAGCGCCAGCGCGCTGCGCCGGCTTCCGATTCGCATCAGCGTCCGCGGCGGCGGTGTGCCATCGATGGAACAGGCAGGTCGTGAACCTCTGCCAGCTCCCCCGACGCAAGGGATTCCTCGGATGGAGCGTCCTCGCGCAGCCCGAACAGCTCGCGCACGAGCTCGAGGCTCGCGTGGCCGCGGGCTTCCGACAGGGAGCGCAGGCGGATCGTCGGCTCGTGCAGCAGGCGGCTCATGACCGCCTTTGCTACGGCCTCCACGCGCGCGAGGTCACGCGGCGAAGCGGACTCCCAGCGGCCCTCGTTCTCACGCAGCACCTGCTCCACGAGCCCGTTGCCGTGGGCGCGCAGCGCGCTGACCGTCGGCAGCGTGTCGAGCTGGCCGAGCCAGCGCGCGAAGCGCTGGATCTCCTCCTCGACGATCTCCTCCGCGCGCGGGATCTCGCTCGCGCGTGTGCCGAGGTTGCGCGCGACGAGGGCCTGCAGGTCGTCGATGTCGTACAGGGTCACGCCCTCGAGATCGCCGCAGCCGGAGTCGATGTCGCGCGGCACCGCGATGTCGATCAGCAGCAGCGGCCGTCCGGCGCGCTCCGCCATCACCAGCTCGAGCTCCTCGCGCCCGACGATCGGGTGGGGGGAGGAGGTCGAGGAGAGCACGATGTCGGCGTGCAGCAGCTGGTCGGGCAGCCCGTCGAGACCGACGACCGAGCCGCCGAAGCGCTGCGCGAGGCTGAGCGCGCGGTCGGCATGGCGGTTGGCGACGAAGATCGTCCCGGCGCCCTGCTCGGCGAGCGCGCGCGCGGTCAGCTCGCTGGTTTCGCCCGCGCCGAGGATCACGACGTGGCGCTCTTTGAGGCCGCCGAGCACGCTCAGCGCGAGGTCGACCGCGACCGACGGCACGCTCACACGGCTCGAGCCGATCTCGGTCTCGGTGCGCACGCGCTTGCCCGTCGTCAGCGCGGCCGCGAACAGCCGGTTCGACAGCGGCCCCGTGCACCCCGCCGCACGGGCGGCTTCGTGCGCGCGCCTGACCTGCCCCTGGATCTCGGCCTCGCCGACGATCATCGACTCGAGACCGGCCGTCACGCGGTAGAGCTGGCGCGCGGCGTCGCAGTTGCGCGGCGAGTAGATCTCCTTCGCCAGCTCCGTCGGGCGGATGTGGGCGCGGCGCGCGAGCAGCCCGAGCACGTCCGACTCCGCTTGCACCGGGTCGCCGACGACGAGGTAGACCTCGGTGCGGTTGCAGGTGGAGATCACGACCGCCTCGCGCACCTCGGCGGTGGCGGTGGCCTGCGCCGCGAACTCGCTCGCCTCGCGCTCGGTGAAGGCGAGGCGCTCGCGCAGCGCGACCGGCGCCGTCTTGTGCGAGATGCCGAGCGCCAGCAGCTCGCTCATACCACTTCCCGCTCCCGCGCCTGGCCGTCGTGTGCGTCGCCCTGTCCGCCACCGTTCTGTGCCGCGTCACCCTGTGGTGCGACTCCTCTCGCCGGCGGGGGGCCCCCTGCCGGCGGGACACCCGCGCGCTCGTTCAACTCGCGCAGGGAGCGCTCGACGCGCGTCAGGCGCAGCGCCATGATTGCGACGTAGATCAGGAGGATCGCGAAGAACACGATGTAGGCCGCGGCGACATAGCCGTTGTTGGAGCTGCCCGGAATGGTTGTCGCGAGCAAGGTCATCGAGGCGGAGTGGTCGCGAGCGGGGCCGGGGTGTTTGTAATCGAGGAGGGTCTGTCTCGCGCGGAGACGGAGCGTGCGGCCGCGCTCGATCCCGGGAATCCCAGAGTGCGGCTGCGCGCTTTGAGCAGTATGCGCGTGCGCTTGGCCAGCAGCTCGTACGAGCAGAGCGTCGCGTACAGCAGCGCGATCGCCGCGAGCGAGACGACGAACGTGAGCGCCATCGGCGCGGGCAGGTTCGAGGAGGAGCCGAGCACGCGCGGGTGCAGGTAGGCGGTCGACAGGCGCACGGCGAGGAAGTTCATCGGCACGAACGCTCCGGCGACGATCGCGAACACCGACGCGTAGCGCGCCTGGCGCTCGGGGTCCTCGATCGCGAAGCGCAGCGGCTGGTAGGTCGCGTACAGCAGCATCACGATCAGGAACGACACGAGCGTCGGCTCGCTCCACACCCACCAGTGCCCCCACGAGCCGCGCGCCCAGATCGAGCCGGTGATCAGCGTGACGACGCCGAAGATCAGGCTCATGTGGATCGCGACATAGGAGCGCAGGTCCCACTTGCGCTCGCCTGTGCGCAGGTGCGCGATCGCGAGCAGCGCGCCGATCACGAACCCGCACAGGGTGACGATCGCCAGGGGCACGTGCAGGTAGAAGATCTTCTGCAGGAACCCTTCTTCGGCTTCGATCGGCGCGTAGAAGAACACGAGCGCGAACGCGGTCGCGATCGCGACGATCGCGGCGATACTCAGCGCGCGCAGGCCGCGCCCGTCGGCGATGGCGTTCCTCGTCGACTTGGCCAGGCCCGCGACCGGCGGCGTGTCGGACGTCATCGCTCACCGGGCCCGTGCTGCGGGGCAGGCCCGCGATGCGCGCGCGGGTTGGAGTTGAGGATCACTAGCTCTAGTCCTCCAGCAGGAAGTCGAAAACGGCGTAGGCGATCAGCCCGAACACCAGATCATAGAGCGCGAGCGTTCCCAGCCAGCGCCCTTGCGGGCCCGTCGGGTGGGCGAGCACCAGCAGCGGCGCGCTCGCGCGCGCGGCGCCGATCACGATCGGCACGAGCAGCGGCAGCGCGAGCAGCGGCCCGAGCAGGTCGCGCGCGCGCGTCTGCACCGCGAGCGCCGCCACCAGCGTGCCGATCGCCGCGATGCCGACGTCGGCGAGCAGCAGCACGCCGATCAGATCGGGCAGAGTCTGGGAGAGCGGCGGGGCGAGCAGGAGCAGCCCGAAGGCCGGCACAGCGACCAGCTCGAGCACCGCGAGGTAGGCAAGCAGCGCCAGGGCCTTCGCCAGCAGCATCGCCGTGCGGTCGACCGGCGCGAGCAGGAACGCGTCGAAGCCGCCCTGGTCCTGGTCGGCGACGAACAGGCGGTTGACGCCGAGCATCGCCGCGAACAGCAGCGTCACCCACAGGATCCCGGCCGCCTCGTCGCCGGAGACGGTGTTCTGGTTGAGGGCGAAGTGGAACACGACGAAGGTGGTCACCGCGAACAGCGACATGCCGGGGATCGACTCGAGCGTGCGCAGCTCGACGAGCAGCTCCTTGCGCAGCAGCGCGCCGACGGTCGCCCACGTCCCAGGCGGCCGCGCGCGCGCTCCAACCGGCGCGGCCTGGCTTCGCACGGCCGTCTCCCCCGGCGGTGCTTCGGTCGGGAGCGGGGTGGGCAGGCGCGCGCTCATCGATACAGCTCGGCGATCTCGCCGGGGTCGACGTCCGCGGTGCGGCGCAGCAACGCGGGCCGGCCGTCGCGTAGTCCCAACACCAGGTCCCCCTCGGCGAGCCCCCCCGCGGGGTCGTGGCTCGAGATCACCCGCGTGCGCTTCGCGGCGGCGCCGATCAGCGGCTCGACGAGCTCGCGCGCCGCCGGGTCGAGGTTCGCCCACGGCTCGTCCAGCAGCAGCAGCTCGGGATCGTGCAGCGTCGCCCGTGCGACAGCGGTGCGCTGCACCATCCCCCGGGAAAGGCTCTTCAGCGGCTCGTCGGCGCGATCCGCGAGCCCGACGGCCGCGAGCAGCTCTTCGACCCGCGCCGCGGCGACGCCGTGCAGGCGCGCGTGGAAGCGCAGGTTCTCGCGGGCGGTCAGCTCGCGGTAGAGCAGCGGCTCGTGTCCCAGCAACCCCACGCGTCCGCGCACCGCCCAGGCCTCGTTCGGAAGTGACTTGCCGAGCACATGCACGCTCCCCGCATGGGGCCGCAGCAGCGTCGAGAGCACCCTCAGCAGGGTCGTCTTGCCGGCGCCGTTCGGCCCGAACACGACCAGCGTGTGCCCGGCGGCCAACGACAGCGACACGTCGCTCAAGGCCTCGCGTTCGCCGTAGCGGCGAACGAGCCCCTCCAGCCGGATTGCCGCCTCTTCGTGGTCGTCGACGCCGCTTGCCGGCGCGGGACCGGCCACGGTCGGGGTGATGCCGCGATCGGCCATCTGCCCGGCTGTGTCGCTCAGACGCCTGCCGACGCGGGCGCGTGCGTGCTCTGTGCCGCCGCGATCAGCGCGCGCACCGCGTCCTCGCCGCCGCTGCCATCACCACCGTCTCGCAACAGCTCCACCGGGTCGGGGTCGCCGTTGACGATGCCCTCGAAGAACTCCTTGCGATCCTGATACGTCGGCAGTGTGCCCTTAGCCCAGCCGCGAACCTCGTTCAACAGCACCGCCAGGCGCGCGTAGGGCTCGCCGTACTCCTCGGCGATCTGGCGCTTGATCCGCTTCGCGAGCGCCGGCGACGCGCCCGCGGTCGAGATCGCGATCGCGAGCGGGCCGGTGCGCACGATCGCCGGGAGGATGAAGTTGCACAGCGGTGGCACGTCAACCACGTTCACGAGCATCGCGCGGCGGTCGGCGTCGTCGTAGACGGCGATGTTCACGTCGGTGTCGTTCGTGGCGGCGATCGCCATGAACACGCCCTCGAGATCCTCCGCTCCCGCGTAGGAGCGCCGCTCCCAGCGAATCGAGCCCTCGCGCGCGTACTCGGCCAGCGCCGGCTCGGCCTCGGGCGCGATCAACGTGACCTCGCCGTCGCAGGCGAGCAGCCCCTCGACCTTCTCCAGCCCGATCTCCCCGCCCCCGACGACCAGGCAGCGCCGGCCGGTGAGCTTCAGGCAGGCGATGTAGAACGGCGTGTCGAGCATCCCCTGCACGCACGACTGATCGCAGATCCCTCTGCGCAGCTGGCAGACGCACTCCTTGCCTGCATAGGCCTGGGCGGGCATGCAGCAAAGGATAGGTCCTCATATGGGGAGGGCCGCATGCGGCCCTCCCGGAGGGGTCGCATGCGACCCCTCCACGGGGGCGTGCGTGCACGCCCCCGCTGACGGCGCATGCGCCGTCAGAACCACATTCCTACTTCGGCAAATCCCGTCCCAACGCCCGCGCCCCCACCCGCGCGAGCGCCGCCGCGCCGTTGCGCCATGCGTGCTCGCGGTCCGCGGGCCGCCCCGAGCGCAGCTTCGCGACCGCGCGCGCCGCCTGGGTGCCCCCTTCGTCGTACGGCCCCCACCACAGCCCGCGCGTGCCGGGCGGGTCCCAGGTGACGAGCTTCTCCTGCGCGCACGCCCGCAGCCCGGCCTGTCCCAGCGTCCGGCCCAGCCCGCTTCCGGCCGCCGCGCCCCACGGGCCGCGCGCGAGGATCGGACCGGGGAGGTGGTCGTTGATCCACACCATGCCCGCACGCAGCTCGTGCGCGATCCGCCGTCCTCCATAGCGATCGGCGGTCCACACGGACGCGCCGAGCCCGTAGTCGCTGTCGTTTGCCAGTGCGATCGCCTCCTCGGTCGAGTCGACCGCCGCGACCGCCAGCACCGGGCCGTTCAGCGGCTCGCGCATCACGCGCATCTCCTGTGTCACCCCGGTCAGCACCGCGGGCGCATAGAACGCCCCGTCGGAGCCCTCGACGTCCAGCGGGCCGCCGCAGCGCAGCTCCGCCCCCTGCGCCACCGCCTCGCTCACGAGCGCGTGCACGTGCTCGGCGCGGCGAGGGGACGAGAGCGGCCCGACCTGCGTGCCGGGGTTGGCGGGATCGCCGACCGTCAGCGCCCGCGCACCGGCCACCAGCCCCGAGACAAACTGCTCCGACACCTCGTGGGCCACATATACCCGCTCGATCGCCCCGCGTGCCTGCCCGGCGCCGGCGTACCCGGCCCACAGCGCGCCCGTGATCGCGCGCGTGACGTTGGCATCGGCGAGCACGAGCATCGCGTCCTTGCCCCCCAGCTCGACCGTCACCTCCTTCTCGCGCGACACGCACTCCCGCGCGACCGTGCGCCCCGTGTCGGGTGAGCCCGTGAACAGCACCTTGTCGACCGCTGCCCGTGCCAGCGCGACCCCGATCTCCGCGCCGCCGTGCACGATCCGCACGAGCCCCTCCGGCAGATCGGCGCGCGCAAGCACCCGCGCGAGCTGCTCGCCCGCCAGGCACGCGCGTGCGGCGGGCTTGAACACGACGCCGTTCCCGGCCAGCAGCGCGCCCGCGATCTGGCCGAGCGGCTGCGCGAACGGCGCGCTTCCGGCCCCGATCACGCCGACCACGCCGTACGGCTCGTACACCACGCGGGCGCGCTTGGCGAGCGACAGCGAGCGCGTCACTCCCACACGCCGTGTGCCCAGCGCCTCGGCGCCTTCGTCGGCGATCCAGATCAGCGCGTCGATCGCGGCCAGCAGCTCGAGCACCGCGATCTCCGCGCGCGGCCGTCCCTGCTCGCGGGCGAGCCCTCTGACGAGCTCGTCGAAGTCGTCGATCGTCGCCTGTGCCATCCGGCGCATGTACCGTGCGCGATCCTCGATCCGCAGCAGCGCCCACAGCGGCTGCACCTTGGCGACCTCTTCCACCACCTGCTCGACCTGCTCCGCGGGCGTGACCGGCACGCTGCCGAGCAGCGCCCCCGTCGCGGGATCGCGCGCGTCCAGGCTCGCCCGTGTGGAGGGAGTCGCGTCCATGCCCGCCTGCGCGGCCGCCGTCCTGCCCGCACTTGCGGCAGTCGCTCCTGTGCCGGTAGTCCTCGTGTCCATACGCGTGCGATTATCCATCGCGCAGGCCGCGCGCGCGGCGAATCCGCTGCAGCCGCTCGCCCAACTCCCGCTCCGCCTCGTCCGGCGTATAGAAGCTGGCGCCGGCAACCTCCTCCGGCAGCAGCTCCTGTGGAGAGACGTGGCCGGGACGGTCGTGCGGATAGTCATACCCTCCCACCTCCTGACCCGGTCGGGGACCTGACCGCAGCCAGCCCGGCACGGGCGCCGCGCCGTGCTCGCGCACGTGGCGCTCGGCGGCGGCGAGGGCACGGCCGGCGCCGTTGGATTTCGGCGCCAGTGACAGGTAGACGGCGGTCTGCGCGAGCGCGTAGCGCGCCTCCGGCAGGCCGACGTGCTCGACCGCCTGCGCCGCCGCGGTCGCGATCAAGAGCGCGCCGGGATCGGCGTTGCCGACGTCCTCCGAAGCGAGGATCACCATCCGCCTGACGATGAACCGCGGATCCTCCCCGCCCTCCAGCATCACCGCCAGGTAGTACAGCGAAGCGTCCGGGTCGGACCCGCGTGTGGCCTTGATCCACGCGGAGATGTAGTCGTAATGACGGTCGCCTCCTTTGTCGTACAGCACGGCACGGCGCTGCAGCGCGTCCTCCACTCGCGCGAGCGTGACCCGCTCCTCGCCGAGCTCCCAGGCCGTCTCCAGCGCCAGCTCGAGCGCGTTCAGCGCGGTGCGCACGTCGCCTTCGCTGCGCGCGGCGAGGAACTCGATCGCCTGCTCGTCCACCTCCGTCCCGCCGTTCCCGTCGATGCCGTGCTCCACCGCCTCCACTCCGGCGCCCCCATTCACCTCCTGCTCATCCATCTCCACCACGGCGTGCACGTTCTCGCCCGGCTCGCTCGCGGCGCCCGTCGATCCCGTTTGCGCGCGTGCGGCCGCGCGCCGCAGCACGGTGGCGATCTCCTCTTGATCGAGGGCTTTCAGCGCGTACACGCGTACGCGCGACAGCAGCGCGCCGTTGACCTCGAACGCGGGGTTCTCGGTCGTCGCGCCGATCAGCGTCAGCAGTCCCTCCTCGACCGCCGGCAGCAGCGCATCCTGCTGGGCCTTGTTGAACCTGTGGATCTCGTCGAGGAAGAACACCGTCCTCGTACCGTTCGCGTCGCGACGGTGTGTGGCGCGCTCGATCACCGCGCGGACCTCGGCCCGTCCCGCCTGCACGGCGCTCAGCTCCTCGAACGCGGCCCGCGAACGCTCTGCCACCATCCGCGCGAGCGTCGTCTTGCCCGATCCCGGCGGCCCGTAAAGCACCATCGAGTGCGGGTTGCCCTGCTCGATCGCCGTCCTCAGCGCCGAGCCGTCGCCCAGCAGATGCGCCTGACCGACGAACTCATCCAACCCCCGCGGACGCATCCTCACCGCGAGCGGGCGTCCCTCCCGTGGCCCTTCGCTCCGTCTCCCGTCGGCGCTCCGCCCGCCGTCCGGATCCTGCTCGAACAGGGTGTCCATGCCCTCAGTATCCCCATCTTCCGACTTTAGCTTCGTCTACACCCATTTAGCTTTCCCGGGAGGTCGCCGACTAGAAGGTGTCGAACCTCTATCTCCAGTGTTTTCTACTTTTTGGCACCCCTGCGTCCAAGAGCGCTTTTTCGGCGTTCTAAGCACGAAAGACGCCTGACATGAGCGTCGGCACGGCAGAGATCCTCCCGGGCGCCCCGGCGAGCCTGGGCTTTCTCGATCTCGGCGGCGAGATCGCCGCGCGCTCGCCCCTGCAGCTGTTCTGGCGCCGCTTCCGCCAGGACCGCGTCGCGCTCGTCTCACTTGCCTTCGTCGTCTTCCTGCTCGTCCTCGCGCTCGCGGCGCCGCTCGTCGTCAAGCTGCTCGGCCTGCCCGGTCCGTATGTGCAGAACCCGAACCTGACCAACGCCTTCGGCAGTCCCCTCGGTCCCAGCCTCGCGCACCCGTTCGGCGTCGACCAGCTCGGCCAGGATGTCGCCTCGCGAGTCATCTACGGCAGCCGCGTCGCGCTCGAGGTCGGCATTCTCGGCACGCTCGCCGCCACCTTTATCGGCGTCACGATCGGCGTGCTCGCCGGCTTCTATCGCGGCTGGGTGGACATGCTGCTCTCGCGCCTCACCGACGTGGTGCTCTCGATCCCGGTCCTGCTCCTCGGCCTCGGCCTCGGCGCGGCCTGCGCGGTGCGCGGCTGTGTCGGCGGTGTCGTCCAGCCCGGCCTCGGCACGATCGTGTTCATCGTCGCGCTCGTCGGCTGGCCGTACATCGCGCGCATCGTCCGCGGTCTCGTGCTGTCGCTGCGCGAGCGCGAGTTCGTCGATGCGTCGCGCTCGCTCGGCGCCTCCGACGCGCGCATCATGCTGCGCGAGATCCTCCCCAACCTGCTCGCGCCGGTCGTCGTCTACTCGAGCCTGTTGATCCCGCAGAACATCCTGATCGAGGCGGCGCTCTCGTTCCTCGGCATCGGCATCCGCCCGCCCACCGCGAGCTGGGGGCAGATGATCGCCTCGGCGACCCCGATCTTCAACACCGCCTGGTGGTACATGGCCTTCCCGGGGATCGCGCTGTTGTTGACGGTGCTCGCCTTCAACCTGCTCGGCGACGGGCTGCAGGACGCCCTCAACCCCAGGACCGCGAGGGGGGCCGCATGAGCGACCGGTCGACAGTGCCTTGCAAGGACGCGCCCCATGGTCGGGGCCGTTCCGGACGTGCCGATCTCATGTACTTGGACGGCGTTCCAAAACGACAACTCACAGGGGGAGCCATGCTCAGGTCAATCAGAATGCTCGTGTTGACAGGCCTCGCCGGGGCGCTGGCACTCGGGCTCGCCGCGTGCGGCTCCAGCAGCACGAGCACGCTCACGGGCGCGAGCGGCATCAAAGTCGCCAAGGGGATCCAGACGCCCTTCTCGGAGCTGCAGTCCAGCGGCAAGCGCGGCGGCACGCTGACCGTGCTCGACCACGAGGACTTCGAAAACCTCGATCCGGGCGGCGCCTACTTCGCCCTCGACTACGAGGTCGTCGACGCCGTGCAACGCCCGCTGTACGCGTACAAGCCCAACTCGTTCAGCGCGCCCGTCCCCGACATGGCCGCCTCCGCGCCGCAGATCTCCTCCGACGGCAAGTCTCTCACCGTCCACATTCGTCACGGCGTTCACTTCAGCCCACCGGTCAATCGTGAAGTGACCTCGGCCGACGTCGCCTACGCGATCGAGCGCGGCGCCAACCCGAACGTGCCGAACCCCTACTTCCATACCTACTTCAGCTCGCTGATCGGCGCCGACAAGGCCGCGGGCGGCCCGATCCCGGGCCTCGCCACGCCCGACAGGCACACGATCGTCTTTCACCTCTCCGAACCGAAGGCGCAGATCGTCGCCGACGCGCTCGTGCTGCCGCTGAGCGCGGCCGTGCCGGAGGAATACGCCAAGCGCTACGACGCCAAGAAACCGAGCGAATACGGCAACTACCAGGTCGCTACCGGCCCGTACATGCTGAAGGCGAACAGCGCCGGCAAGGTGCTCGGCGTCGGCTACCAGCCGGGCAAGTCCGCGACGCTCGTGCGCAACCCCAACTGGAACCCCGCGACCGACTACCGGCCCGCGTACCTCGACCAGGTCGACATCCAGATCGGCGGCGACCCGGCAGTGATCGGCCGCCAGGTGCTCGAAGGGTCGAACCTGGTCCAGAACGACACCCCCGCGCAGCCGATCATCCAGCTCGCCTACGAACACTTCCGCAGCCAGCTCGAGGTCTCGCCGGGAGCCGGCGATCACTACATCGCGGTCGATAACAAGCACGGCCCGTTCACCGACATCAACCTGCGCAAGGCGTTCTGGGCGGCGCTCGACCGCACCGCGCTGGACAAGGCGCGTGGCGGTGAGCTGGTCACGAACGTGATGACCCACTTCCTGTTGCCGGAAATCCCCGGCTTCGACGAAGCGGGCGGCCTCGCCGGCCCGCAGCTCGACTACAACGCCCATCCTGAAGGCAACGCGCAGGTGGCGGCGAAGTACATGAAGCTCGCCGGCTATCCGAGCGGCAGGTACACCGGTGCGCAGACGCTCCAGATCGTCGGCGCGACCGGCAGTCCCGAAGCCGAAGACGCGGAAATCATCAACCAGACGCTCCGCGGCCTCGGGTTCAAGACGAAGCTGAACCTGGTCGACAAATCGGTCATGTACGGGAAGTACTGCACCGTCCCGGCGGAACAGATCGACGTCTGTCCGAGCGTCGGCTGGACGGCCGATTTCGGCGACGGGCAGGCCGTACTCGACCTGGCGTTCAACGGCAGCCACATCGAACCGGTCGGCAACTCCGACTTCGGGCAGGTCGACGTCGCGAAAATCGACAAGGCGATGGAAGCGGCCGAACTGATCGTCGGCGCCGACGCGCGCGCGAAGGCGTGGGCGAGCATCGACCGCGAACTGGTCGCCGACGCCGCCGCGATCCCTTACAGCTGGGAAAAGGCCCCGAACATCGAGTCGAAGAACGTCCTCGGCGTCGGCGACCTGTCGAACGCCGGCTCGTGGGACTACACCTACACGTCGCTGAAGTGAGATTGAGCTACCAGCGATCTCCCGATTCGGAATTCGGGGAAATGAGACCGCTTCGACGACGCTTTGTGACTGCAGTGTGACGGGAAGATAAAGGGACCCTGGAGAGTTGTTCTTCAAACGAAGCTCGTCTAACCATGGCTATACGCAGTCCAAAAGAAGTAACAACAAATCTTCCCTCTTTATCTTTCGGTATCGCGATCGTGATACGCAGTTCAAGGAGTTGCCTGGGCCGTCGTCGTGGTGAGCAGACGGGCACGGCGTCGTGACCGGCTACATCATCCGCCGCATCCTCTGGGGCGTGGTGCTGCTGGTCCTCGTCTCCGCGTTGACGTTCGTCCTGTTCCGCATCCTGCCCACCGCCGAACCGGCGCGCCTGCGGGCCGGCCGCGGCGCGAGCCCCGCGACGATCGCAGCCCTGCGCCGCGACCTCGGTCTGAACAAGCCGCTGATCGTTCAGTTCTGGCTGTACATGAAGAACCTCTTCCTGCACTTCGAGCTCGGCTACAGCTACCACTCGAACGCGTCTGTGCGCTCCCTGATCTTCGAACGGCTGCCCGCGACGATCTCGCTCACGCTCGGGGCGGCCGTCGTGTGGCTCGCGGTCGGCCTGCCGGTCGGGATCGTCTCGGCGCTGCGGCGCCGCTCGCGCTTGGACCGCGCGAGCATGGGCGTAGCGCTGGTGCTGGTCTCCGCGCCCGAATACTGGCTCGGGCTGATCGTCCTCTACCTCCTCGCCGCCGACATCGGCCAGGTGAAGATCTTCCCCGGCGCCGGCAGCTACGTGGGCTTGACGAGCGACCCGTGGAAATGGCTCACCTCGCTGCTGCTCCCGTGGCTCGTGCTCGCCGCGAGCTTCGCCGCCGTATATGCACGGTTGATGCGCTCCTCCCTGATCGAGGCGATGGACGAGGACTACATCCGCACCGCCCGTGCCAAGGGGTTGACCGAGCGCCGCGTCGTCCTGCGCCACGGCGTGCGCGCCGCGATCAACCCGATCATGACGATCTTCGCGCTCGACATCGGCACGCTGCTCGGCGGCGCGATCCTCGTCGAGACGGTGTTCGACATCCCCGGCATCGGCCGCCTCTCCTACGACGCGATCACCCACGCGGACTTCCCGATCATCCAGGGCACCGTCCTGCTCGTTGCGCTGTTCATCGTCGTCGCGAACATCCTCGTTGACATCGCCTACGCCTTCGTAGACCCACGGGTTCGGTACTCATGACCGAGGCGTCCCTGACGGAGCCGCTGCTGAGCGTGCACGACCTGCGGGTCGAGTTCCCCACCGAGGACGGAGTCGTGCACGCCGTCGACGGGATCTCCTATGACGTGCGGGCAGGCTCCACGCTCGGGATCGTCGGCGAGTCGGGCTCGGGTAAGACGGTCGCCGCGCTGACGGCGATGGGTCTCACGCGCCGTGCGGGCGCGCGCATCTCCGGGCGCATCATGTTCGAGGGCCGCGACCTGCTCGCGCTCTCGGAGGAGGAGATGCGCAGCCTGCGTGGCAACGAGATCGCGATGGTCTTCCAGGACCCGCTCTCCTCACTGCATCCCTTGTATACGGTCGGCGCGCAGATCGTCGAGGCGATCCGCGCTCACCGTAATACGCCAAAGACGCTTTCTCGCGCGCGTGCGATCGAGCTGCTCGAGCTGGTCGGGATGCGCGAGCCCGACCGACGCGTCGATCAGTATCCACACGAGCTGTCTGGCGGTATGCGCCAGCGCGCGATGATCGCGATGGCGCTCGCCAACGAGCCGAAGCTGCTGATCGCCGACGAGCCGACGACCGCGCTCGACGTGACCGTGCAGGCGCAGATCCTCGCACTGCTGCAACGGCTGCAGCGCGAGCTGTCGATGGCGATCGTGATCGTGACGCACGATCTCGGCGTGGTCGCCGACATCGCCGAGGACGTCGCCGTCATGTACGCCGGTAGGATCGTCGAGTCCGCTCCGACCGCGCGTCTGCTGTCGGCGCCCGAGCATCCCTACACGTGGGGGCTGCTGCGCTCGATCCCGACGCTCACCGGCCCGCGCGCGCGCCGGCTCGAGCCGATCCCGGGCAGCCCGCCGAGCCTGATCGAGCGCCCCTCCGGCTGTCACTTCCATCCGCGCTGTCCCCACGCCCAGCCCGACCACGCGCGCATAGACCCCCGCCTGGCGCCCGCGCCCGGCGAGCCCGAGCACCGCGTCGCATGTCTGCTCGAGCCGGCGCTTCGCCGCGATCTGTGGGCGCAGCTGCGCGCGGGAGGCACGCCCGTGCAGGCACCGGCTGTGGGTGCGCCGGAGGGATCGGCGTGAGCGCGCGCGCCGACGAGCCACTCGTGGAAGTGCGCGACCTCGTCAAGCACTTCCACACGGCCGGCGGGATCTTCACCAGACGCAAGCAGGGAGGAGCGGTCACAGCGGTCGACGGCGTGAGCTTCGACGTGCTGCGCGGCGAGACGCTCGGCCTCGTCGGTGAGACCGGCTGCGGCAAGAGCACCACCGCGCGCCTGATCATGCGCCTGCTCGACGCGAGCGGCGGCGAGGTGCGCTTCGACGGGCAGGACCTGCTCGGCCTGTCCGGCGCGCGGCTGAAAGGGGCCAGGCGCGAGCTGCAGATGATCTTCCAAGACCCCTACTCGTCGCTGAACCCGCGCAAGACGGTCGGCTCGATCGTCGCCGAGCCGTTCGCGATCCACGGTCTGCACCGCGATCGGGGCGAGCGCAGGAATGCGGTACGCGAGCTGCTGGACACGGTCGGGCTGAACCCGGAGCACTACAACCGCTACCCCCACGAGTTCTCAGGCGGCCAGCGCCAGCGGATCGGGGTGGCGCGCGCGCTCGCGCTGAAGCCGAAGCTGCTGATCGCCGACGAGCCCGTCTCGGCGCTCGACGTCTCGATCCAGGCGCAGGTGCTGAACCTGCTGAGCGACATGCAGGACCGCTTCGGGCTGACGATCGTGCTGATCTCCCACGACCTCTCCGTCGTGCGCCACATGTGCGACCGCGTCGCGGTCATGCGCCTCGGCAAGATCGTCGAGCTCGCGTCCAACGAGGCGCTGTACTCCTCGCCCGAGCATCCCTACACGCGCGAGCTGCTCGCCGCGGTTCCCGGCATGCGGGGCCGCGATCGGCGTACGATCAGAAACTAATGAGGCGGTTGTGGATCGAGCGGGGCAAGGACGCACCGAGCGAAATGTGCTGTGCACATGAGTGAGGGAGGACGCAGCATCCGCGAAGCGTCCACGATCGCCTCAGAGGCGACCGAGCTGCTGCAGGCGCTGGTTCGCTTCGACACCGTCAACCCGCCTGGGAACGAGCGCGTCGCGCAGGAGTACCTCGCGGCCCATCTGACAGCCGCGGGCTTCGAGTGCGAGCTGCTCGGCGCCGAGCCCGAGCGGCCAAATCTCGTTGCTCGCCTGCGCGGCGGCGGCGAGTCGGGAACGCCGATTGCCGACGGCGGTCCCACCCTCTGTTACCTCGGCCACGTCGACACCGTGCTCGCCGACGCGGATGAGTGGACCACGCGCGGTCCGTGGTCGGGGGACGTCGTCGACGGCCTCCTCTGGGGCAGAGGTGCGCTCGACATGAAGTCGCAGGTCGCCGCCGAGGTCGCCGCCGCCGCGTCGCTCGCGCGCTCCGGCTGGCGCCCGCGCGCGGGCGCGGAGCTGCTGGTCGTGGCGGTCGTCGACGAGGAGACCGGCGGCTCGCTGGGCGCGCAGTGGATCACGCAGAACCATCCCGAGAAGGTGCGCTGCGACCTGCTCGTCAACGAGGGCGCCGGCGCGGTGTTCGAGTACGGCGGCAAGCGCCGCTACGGGGTGTGCTGCGCGGAGAAGGGCGTGTTCCGCTTCACCGTCACGACCGACGGCATCGCCGCCCACGCCTCGATGCCGCGGATGGGCGAGAACGCGCTGCTGAAGATGGGACCGGTGCTCGACCGGCTCGCGGCACGCCAGCCCGCCTATCGTTTGACCGCCGAGCCGCGGGCTTTCCTGAGCGGGATCGGCGAGGACCCCTCCGACCCAGAGGGGTCGGTCGCGCGTATGCGCGCGACCGACGAGCGACTCGCGACGATGTTCGAGCCGATGCTCGGCGTCACCTTCACCCCCACCCGGATCGAGGCTTCGGAGAAGATCAACGTGATCCCCAGCCGCGCGCAGCTGAAGGTCGACTGCCGTGTGCCGCCGGGGCTCGGCGAAGAGGAGGTGCTGGCCGGCATCGCCGAAGTGCTGGGCGAGCAGGAGACCGGCTCAGACCCGCCGTGGCGGGTCGACTTCATCGAGCGCGTCGTCGGCAACCGCTCGCCGATCGAGTCGCCGCTGATGGACGCGATCTCGGCGTGGATCTCAGAGCGCGACCCCGGCGCCGCGACGGTGCCGACGATCCTGCCCGGCTTCACCGACTCGCGCCACTTCCGCGCCGCCTTCCCCGAGTGCGTCGCCTACGGCTTCTTTCCCCACCGCCACCAGTCGCTGCTCGAGACCGCTCCGCTGATTCACGCGGCCGACGAGCGGATCGACGTGCGCGACCTCGCGTTCGCCGCGGAGCTCTTCCGCGATCTCGCGCAGCGCATCCTCGGCTGAGGCCGCGCCCGCGACGCGCTCCGGGCTGAGTCTCTGCATTCAGAACCTGTCTCAAAACAGGCGGTGCGGCCGGGGCGTTCATGGACCAAGCTGGTCGTCGCGGGGCGGTGAAGCGCGTGCTGGTGGCACGTGCGAGCCGTCACGTGGCGATCCAGTGCAGCGTCCAGGGACGTATCCGGCCGTGCCGCCTGTTTTGAGACAGGTTCTTAGCCGACCGGTCACGACGGATCGGTTTTGACGCTGGTGTACAAAGCGCGTCGAAAGCCGCATAATGGGTTCTATGCCAAGGATGGTGGAAGCATTGGAGCGGGCAAACTCGGCGGCTGTCACGGTCGTGCGGCACGTGCTCGAGGGGCCGCCCGCGCAGCTCGCGCACGCGTTGCTGGCGCAGTCGGCGGCGATTCACGCGGCCGCGGTCGCGACTCCCGCAACAGCATCCTCCCCGGTGGCGCAGGCGTCGATCGCGCAGCAGATCCAGAACTGGGCGCTCGACTGGGAGCCGGTCCTGATGATCGTGTTCTTCACGGCGATCATCTTCGTGCTGTGGCGCACGCTGAAGGTGATGCCGCGGATCAAGCCGCAGCAGATCAAGCCGGCGTCGAACCAGTCGGTGTCGTTCGCGGACATCGCGGGCGCCGACGACGCCAAGGCGGAGCTGCAGGAGCTCGTCGAGTTCCTGCGCGAACCGAAGCCGTTCCAGGCGCTGGGCGCGACCGTGCCGAAGGGCGTCCTCTTGCACGGCCCGCCGGGCACCGGCAAGACGCTGCTGGCAAAGGCGGTCGCGCACGAGTCCGGCGCGCAGTTCTTCGCCCAGTCGGCGGCATCGTTCGTGGAGATGTTCGCCGGCCTCGGCGCCGCGCGCATCCGCCGGCTGTTCGCGATCGCGCGCAAGCACGAACCGGCGATCATCTTCATCGACGAGCTCGACGCCGTCGGCGGCCGGCGCGGCATGGACATCTCCGGCGAGAAGGACCAGACGCTCAATCAGCTGCTCGTGGAGATGGACGGGTTCGCCGCGAGCGGCCGCGTGGTCGTGATCGCCGCGTCGAACCTGCTGGAGAAGCTCGACCCGGCGCTGCTGCGCCCCGGTCGCTTCGATCGCCAGGTGTTCGTCGTACCACCCGACGTCAAGGGACGCGAAGGGATCCTGGCCGTGCATACGCGCGACAAGCCGCTCGACGGCGTCGACCTGGGGCTGGTCGCGCAGCAGACGAGCGGCCTCACGGGCGCGGACCTCGCGAACATCTGCAACGAGGCCGCGATCTTCGCCGCGCGCCGCGGCTCAGCGACGATCGCCGACGCGGACTTCGACTCTGCCCTGGAGCGCGTGATCGCCGGGGTGCAGTCGCGCCGGGTGCTGAACGCGCACGAGAAGCGTGTCGTCGCCTTCCACGAGGCCGGCCATGCGCTGTGCGGCGAGCTGCTGCCGTCGGTCGATCGCGTGCACCGCATCTCGATCGTGCCGCGCGGACGCGCGCTCGGCTACACGCTGAACCTGCCGGCCGAGGACCGCTATCTGAAGACGCGCGAGGAGCTGCTCGACTACATGACCGTGCTGCTCGGCGGACGCGTCTCCGAGCAGATCGTGTTCGGCGCGATCACGACAGGTGCCTCCGACGATCTGAAGCGCGTCGCGGAGATCTCCCATTCGATGGTTCACGACTACGCGATGGTCGGCGGTGGTGTCGGCCGCGCGCCCGACGGCGACGTGCGGCTGTCGGAGACGACGCTCCGCATTCGCGACGAGGAGCGCCAGGACCTGATCGAGGAGGCGCGCCGCGCCGCACAGAAGCTGATCGTCGCTCACCGCGCGCAGCTTGACGCGCTCGCGCACGAGCTGCTCGAGCACGAGGTACTCGACCGCGATGCGATCGACCGGATCATGGCGGGCGTGCCGCGGCTCGAGCGCGCCCCGGGCGTCGGTCTGCGCGTCGTCGCGGCGGCCGAGGCCCACGATCCGCCGGCCGGCCCGGCGCCGATACGCGTGCCGGAGGCGGTCTCGGACGAGGATGGCGGCGCAGCGTCCGCGTGACACGTCGGACGGCCCTCGACACGCCAGGGGCCCTCCCCCTCTACGCCCTTATAGACTGGCGCCTATGTTCAACCGCATCGACCACATCGGCGTCGCCGTCGAGGAGATCGACTCCTCGCTCGAGCTCTACCGGGACCGCTTCGGCCTCGAGGTCGCCCACCGCGAGATCGTAGAGTCGTTGGGCGTGGAGGCGGTGCTGCTCGACGTCGGCGAGAACCACGTCGAGCTGCTTGCGCCGCTCGCGCCGGACACCCCCGTCGGCAAGTTTCTGGCCAAGAAGGGGCCGGGCCTGCACCACGTGGCGTACCAGGTGTCCGACATCGACGCGACGCTCGCCACGCTGAGAGAGGCCGGCATGGCCACGATCGACGAGCAGCCGCGGGTCGGCATCCGCTCGTCGCGCGTGGCGTTTCTGCAGCTGGCGGGCACCGAGCGCGTGCTGACCGAGATCGTCGAGCCGGCCCACGACCTCGCGGGCGCGCACTGATGGCGGCTCTACGCCACATCTCGATCGGCTTCCAAGGTGGCCAGGTGCTCGCGCTGCGCATGGACGAGGCGCAGCTGAAGAGCCTGTACGCGGCGCTCGGCGAGGGCGGCTGGCACGAGCTGGACAGCGAGGACGGGCACGTGCGCCTGTATCTCGGGCAGGTCGTGTATGTGCGCGCGGACAGCGATGACCAGCGCGTCGGCTTCGGCGCGTAGCCTTCTGCAGTCGCTGGACGAGCGGGGGCTGCGATGGGCGCGCACGCGGGGGCACAGCCCGCGCGCAGATCGCGCCGTGGCGCGGTTCTCGCGGTTGGGCGAGCACGCGAGCATATGGCTCGCGATCGGCGTGGCCGGGCAGGCGTTCGACCGCGCGCAGAAGGATCGCTGGCGGCGCATGACGAGGACGATCGCGCTCACCTACGGGCTGAACACCGCCATCAAGCTCGCCGTCCGCCGCCGCCGGCCGGAGCTTGCGGGCATGCCGCCGCTGACGAGCACCCAGACGCAGCTGAGCTTCCCCAGCGCGCATGCCTCTACATCGTTCGTCGCCGCCCAGCTGTTCCACCGCCTGGGACTGCCGGCGCTGCCGCTCTACGCGCTCGCCTCGGGACTGGCGCTGTCGCGGCTGTACCTGGGCGTGCACTACCCCTCGGACGTGCTCGTCGGCGCGCTACTCGGCAGCGCGGTCGCCGGCAGCGTCGCGCTCGCCCATCCGCTGCCGGCGGCGGGACACGAGCCGGAGTCGAATGGCACGATCCCGGCTCGGCCCTCGACCGACCCGGCCGCGCATCACCGCTGGGATAGGCCCTCGAGGTGAGCACGAGGATCGGCATCGTGGGGATGCCCAACGCGGGCAAGTCCTCGCTGTTCAACGCCCTCACCAAAGCGGGCGTCGAGGCGGCCAACTACCCGTTCACGACGATCGAGCCGAACGTCGCGGTCGTGCCCGTGCGCGACGAGCGCATGGAGGCGGTGGCGAGCACCGTGGGCGCGTCGGAGATCGTGTGGGACACGGTCGACTTCCACGACATCGCCGGCCTCGTCGCGGGCGCGCACGAGGGGGAGGGGCTGGGCAACAAGTTCCTCGCGAACATCCGCGAGACGCACGCGATCGTGCACGTCGTGCGTGCGCACAACGACGAAAACGTGATCCATCCCGAGGGTCGCGTCGACCCCCTGGCGGACATCGAGACGATCGAGACCGAGCTCGTGATGGCCGACCTCGAGGCGGCCGAGCGCCGGGTCGACAAAGTCGGCAAACAGGCACGCGGGGGCGACCGCGTGGCAATCGCCGAGGAGGCGTGGCTGCGCGAGGTGATCGCGGCGCTGCAGGAGGGCCGTTCGGCCCGCACCGTGCCCGTGCCCGAGGAGGCGCCCAACGCTGCGCGCGACCTGGGCTCGCTGACGAGCAAGCCGGTGCTGTTCGTGGCCAACGTCGACGAGGGCTCAGAGGAGATCCCCGCGGCAGTCGCCGCCCACGCAAGCGCGCAGGGCGCGCGCGCGGTGGCGGTTTCCTCGCGCATCGAGTCGGAGCTCGCGGAGCTCGACGACGACGACGCCGCCGCCATGAGAGAGGAGCTCGGCGTGAGCGAGTCAGGCCTGCAGCGAGTGGTGCGCGAGGCGTTCGCGCTGCTCGAGCAGATCTCGTTCTTCACCGCGGGCGAGGCGACGATCGCGCAGTCGTGGCACCTGCGCCGCGGTCTCACCGCGTGGCACGCGGCCGGTGAGATCCACACCGACATCCAGAAGGGCTTCGTCCGCGCCGAGGTGATCGGCTGGCGCGAGCTCGTCGACGCGGGCGGCTATGCGTCTGCACGCGAACGCGGAACGCTGCGTCTGGAGGGCCGCGACTACGTCATGGCCGATGGTGACGTGATCACGATCAAGTTCACGCCCTAGGTTTTCTGTCACAACCATCTCAGCAGCACAAGCACGGGCTGCGGGTGCACGTACAGCGCAAGGCCCCCGATCAGGAACGAAACCGCTTGGAGCATGCTCCGATGGCGTTGCCAACGTTGGTCGCGAAGCTCTTCGCGCCTGCTCTCGCGCTCGAACTCGTCTGGCAGGAATATGTCCGAGATACGAATCACGAGGAATCTTGGATCGGGGCGGGCGGTCGCTCCAGTCCTAGCCGTTCGCGAGATATCTGCGCCCGGCATCGGTGATCTCCCATATTCCCCTGTGGGACTCGTCGCTCAGAAGCCCCCGTTCCGTCATGCGAAGGCGCGCGAAACGCGCGCGATTGCGCCAGCGAATCTCGCCCATAGCGAGCTTCTCGTAGTCGAGAGGCTTCAGCATGCCCTTCATGTGCTCTCCCAGTGTCTCGATCACGTCGCTCGCGGCTGCTGAGCCACCCACCCGTTCGAGGATCTCGAGAATCGGGCGCCAGTATTCGCGCTCGGGAAGAATCGAGCCTGGTACAGCCCGTGGTGTCGCCGGCTCCTCCACTGCGCCAGATCCACTCTGCATAAATTGCACTGAGTCAGATTGCGAGAGATCCGTTTCGTCTAGTAGGCGCAGCACCACCTGCTCAGCAGTGTCAGAGAACGAGGTAGCGCGGCGAAGTAGACGTGTATATGTGCTCTGGGAAAGCTCGATGGAGGCCATGGTCAGGCTCCAGCATATCATGTTGCAATATATGCGTAGTGGTGTTAGGGAGTGGCCAGGCTCTCCAGCCGCTCGCCCAGGCGGCTCATGCCCAGCTTGCGCGCGGCGAGCGCGCCGCTTGCGAAGTCGCTCATGCGGTCCGGTGGCCGCTCGACGTCGATCCGCTGCAGGGTCGCGATCTGCTTGAACGTGCGCAGCAGCTCCCCGTTCTCGCGCAGCGCGGCGGCGGTCCGCGGCCGCATCGTGTCGCCGCCGAACAGCGCGTCCTCGGCTTCCGCCGCGAGCAGCGCAGCCTCGAGCGAGCCATGCGCGCGCAGCAGCTCGGCGGCGGTCTTCGCGCCGATCCCGGGCGCGCCGGGCAGGCCGTCGGAGGGGTCGCCGCGCAGCGCGATGAAGTCGGGGACCAGCCCTGGATCGACGCCGTAGCGCGCGCGCACCTGCGCCGGGCCGATCTCGCCGTGGTCGGCCCCTTTGCGCAGCTCGACCACCGCGACGCGCTCGCTCACCGCCCCGTACAGGTCGCGGTCGCCTGTGAGCAGCAGCGCGCGACCCTCCCCGCTCTCCTCCTCCATGCGCGCAAACGAGAACATCACGTCGTCGGCCTCGAGCTCAACGCTCGAGGGCACCGCCCAGTCGAGGCTCGCGAGCAGCTCTGGCGCGCGCTCCCACTGCCAGGCGAGCTCCGCGGGCATCGGGTCGCGCTGGGCGTGATAGCCGGGGTACAGTCGCACGCGATAGGTCGCCTCCTCCGCGCCCATGCACGCGACCACACCGCGCGGCCGCCGCGCCGGGGGCACGTCGATCAGAGACAGCAGCGCGTTGACCGTGCCCAGCAGCGCGTTCACCGGGCGGCCCTGCTCGTCAGCGATCGATTTGGGCAGGGCAAAGAACGAGCGGTACAGCAGCCACGGCACGTCGGCGATCAGGAGCGGGGCTGGAAGAGGGGAGGTGGCGACCATGTCGGACGCAGAGTAGTAGGGCCGAAGAAGAATCGGTTGAGGTTTGACAGAAGGGCAGGGCCGGAGTAGCGTGACCGGATTCCGTCAGATGGGCTATGCCATCGCGGGGGAGTAGGGAGAGGTCGCGCGGCAGGGCCATGAGCTTCAGGAGGAAGCAGATGCTCGCTGCACAACGCTTCGCCGTTTCGCTTCACGCTCCAGGCCGCGCGTACGAGCGTCGGCTGCCAATGATGTTGGCCCTCGCAGTCGTCCTCGCCGCGCTCGCCGTGGCCGTCCTCGCACCGAGCGCCGGGGCGCGACCACCCTTTGCCGGTAAGCCCCCGTCTACGGGCCGCCCCTCGTCTCCCGGCCGGCCTCCGTTTGCCGGCAGGCCGGCCAACCGCGCGCTGACCTATCTCGCGCTCGGCGACTCGCTCGCGTTCGGCTACTCCCAGGCGAAGTTCAACAGCCTGCTCCCGCAAGAGCCTGCCTCCGCGTACGACACCGGCTATGTCGACGATTTCGGCAAGCTGCTCGGCCTGTTCGAGCCCGGGGTGCAGACCGTCAACGACGGCTGCCCCGGCGAGACGACCGAATCGTTCATCAAAGGTCCTTGCGAATACGGGCTGCGCTTCCCGCTGCATCATCCCTACAGCGGCTCGCAGCTCGCCGACGCGCTCAGCTATCTCAGCTCGCACCCGGGCGCGGTCAACCCGATCACGATCGACATCGGCGCCAACGACGCGCTCGGCGTGATCGAGGGCGTGTGCAAACTGGAAGCCAAATGCATCCAAGAACAGGCTCCCGCACTGTTCGTGCACGTCGGCACGAACCTCGCCCTGATCCTCGGGCAGCTGCGCGCCGCGGCGCCCGCAGCGCGGATCATCGTGCTCGGGCTCTACAACCCGTTCGGCGAATCGATCGCCGGCGGCGATGCGCTGACGGCGAAGCTGAACGAAGTGATCGCCGCCGACGCGGCCGGCGTGGGCGCGCGCTTCGCCGACCCGCTGCCCGTGTTCAACCCGCCGGGGGCGCTCGAGCAGCCGACGCTGTGCACGCTCACGAACATCTGCACCTCACTCAAAGACATCCATCCCACCGACCTCGGCTACGCCGTTCTGGGCGGGCTGGTGTTCGGGCAGTATCTGAAGCTCTGAGGCAAGCTTCTCTCGTCCCGCGCTCCTAGCAGGCCGCCCCGTAGACCGACTGCCGGAGCGCGGAGAGACTGATGGCGAACTGATACTCTGGCGACTGCGTAATGATCATCAGTTCAGACCATATGCCTGGCCTCGACCAAGTGTTGCAAATGATCGGAACGGGCGGTCCAGCATCGACTTTCGAGTCGCAGAACCTGGACTTCAAGCGTCCGGCGGACAATCCACGGCGTACGCTCGAGCTCCTGGCAGATGCGGCGGTGTGCTTCGCCAATGCCTCAGGTGGAACGATCGTGCTGGGCGTTGACGACAAGGCCACCAGCCGTGTGACCGCGCTGGTGGGGGTTGAACCGGCGCTCTCAATCGACGTGATCCGCAAGGCGATCTTCGAGCGTACGCGCCCTAGTCTCACGGTATCGGCGATCGAGCGTATCGAGGATGGGGCACGGCTTGTTGTGATCTCCGTCATTGAGGGCATTGAGCTCTATGCCAATGCGAAAGGACTTGCTACACGTCGTCTTGGCAGCGAGTGCCTTCCGTTTCCTCCGGAGCAGCAGATTGAGGTGAGGCGGGCACGAGGGCAGGTCGACTGGTCAGCCGAGGAGTCCAACGCCAGCCCGGAGGAGCTTTCGCGGGTAGAGTTCGAGCGAGTACGCGAACTGCTTGTCAAGGCTGGTAGGGAGGAGCTCGCGGGTCTGCGCGACAAAGCGTTGCTTGAAGGGATGAGGCTCTTGACCCAAGGTGGGAGCCTTACCAACGCGGCGCTCCTGCTGTTTGGTGGCGAAGAGCTGCTTCGGCGCGAAATCCCCTCACACGGATACTCATTTCAATACCGGCTCTCGTCGGGGAGCGAGGCCACGTATTCGACACGCGGGCACCGGTCGATCCCGGTCGCGGTCGAGACGTTGCTAGAGCTCGTTGAAGCGCGGGCTGCGACCCAGCCGCTGAACCTGGCCGGAGGGTTGCAGCTAGTGCTAGTCGACTACCCGCCGAGCGCCGTGCGCGAGGTCGTAGTCAACGCGCTCGTGCACCGCGACTTTCCAGCGGCAGGAACCGTTGACATCGAGCACTCGCCCGAGCGACTGGCCGTTCAGAGCCCCGGAGGTCTGGTCGCGGGTGTTACGCCTGAGAACATCCTGACCCATCCCTCCACCCCACGTCACCGTCTTCTCGGTGAGGCCGTAGCGCTGCTTCGTCTAGCTGAGCGCACGGGGCAGGGCATCGATCGTGTGTACCGAGAGATGCTTCGTGTGGGGAAGGAGCCACCCCAGATTCAGGACGATGGATTACGTGTCCGCGCCACCCTCTCGGGCGGGATTGGAAATGACGCCTTCGTGCGCTTCGTACGTGATCTGCCGGAGTCGTCGAGTGCCGACGTGGATGTCCTAATCACACTTGCCTTGCTGCGTACTACACCGTCGATCGACGCCGCTCGGCTCGCGCACTCCATTCAGCGAACACCGATTGAGGCCCAGGAGGTCCTGGCGCGCATGAGCTCCAGGGATGTCGAGCTGCTGGAGCCAACTAGACGAACGCTGCGGAAGCCGTTTCCGACTTACCGCCTTCGTAACGAGCCGCTCGCGGCGCTGGCGCGTGCAGTTGGCTATCGGCGCAGGACGATTGATCAGATTGACAAGAAGATCATCGAGCAAGTCGAAGAGTACGGGTTCGTCACGAATCGAACCCTGCAACGGCTCTTCGACCGCGATCTCTACGCGGCGCGTAACATGCTTAACGATCTCCGCGATCGCGGTCTGCTCGAAAAGATCGGCACGGCGCGTGGTGGGCCCGGTGTGAAGTACGGACCGGGACCCAAGTTCCCCAAGCGCCGACAGGCAACTGATAAGCGGCGCGCCGCAAACGACGCACTAGTCAAAGGTCAGTTGGTTCTCTCTGACAGAGGGAAAGCGGCGCCCGAAATGCGTTCCTCGCTCAAGCGCGAGTCCTAGTCGCGTCAGGCGATGCCAGAATGGGCGGCGCGCTGAACACCTGGTCGAGCAGGCCGGGACGGGGCCTGCGCGGCGCCACCGGCTCAGAAAGTCCTTGGTGGCGATCTCACCCCGCCGCGACGCCGCCTGCGGCTGAGCTCGCCGCTGTGTGCGGCGCCTGCGCGCCGCCCTGTGCGCTGCTCACGGCGGATGCGCTCGCCGGCGGCGTCGTCGCGGGGGCCGCCAGCGGCGGAGCGGTCGCAACGGGCGCCGGCGGCGTTGCGAGAGCGCCTGCAGGCGCCGGCTGCCCGCTGTGGTCGGGCTCAGGCTTGACAGTAGTCCCGGCCTTGACGCTGAAATACGCCCATGTCGAGCCAAGCCCCAGCCGGGCCTCCAGTTCCGGTCCACTTACCCGCGTGTCGCCGCCGGAGCCCAGCACGGCGGCGCTGAGGATGCGCGGTGAGAACCCGCGCGAGAGTACTTCGATGCCGCGGAAGCTCCCCTTGACGAGGCCCTTCAGTCGCGCGGCCACGGTGGCGAAGGGGATGCTGAGCTTCCAGTCCGACTGCGTCGTTTCGTAGCTGTCGGCCACGCCGCGCAGCCACGGCTGCGGCTGGGAGCCGGGAAACCCGTTCTCGACGTTCTCCGTACGCCCGCCCGAGCTCGCGAAGAAGTAGGTGATCACCGGGTTGCCTTCGTAGGTGACGATCTGCCCGGCCGTATCCGCGATCGCGGTGTCGGTCTGTGGGGTCTCGGCGGCGACGCCGCGGTAGACCTGCGAGCGGGTGTCCGCGTACACGTCGAACTGCTGGCCGATCTTCGATCGGTCGCCTGAGTGGGCGGTGAGCGCGTAGGTGCGGCTCGCGATCGCCTGTGCCTCGAGCGCCGCCAGCGGCCAGCCAGACGGCATCTCGGCCGAGACGACCCCGCGCACGTACGTTTCGAGCGGAAGCGTTTGTACCTTGCTGCCGACGAGCACGCGCACGGTCGCCCCCGCCGGGGCCTGGCCGAGCGCGGTGCCGGTGTAGTAATGGGCGAGGATCGCCTGGTAGGTCCAGCCGTGCTCGGCGTATCCCAGCGCGCCGTCCTGGCTCATGCCGACCCCGTGCCCGTCGCCCGCGCCCGATATCATCAGGCTCGAGGCGCTCGCAACTCCGGCGCCCAGCAGCAGCGTTGCGACGCACGCAGCCAGGGTCGCCGGTAGAGCGTTGCGGGCCGATCTCCCAAGGCTTGCCCCGCTGCGGGGAGAGACCTTGGTGCGGTGATAGGTTGATCTGATGGTGAGCATCCGTGCCTGTGTCGATTCCTGCGGGCGAGCGGCCTGGCCGCCGGGTCCGCCGACTGGACTTCATGTCCTTGACATTCCCCCGATCGGACGACCTTGCACAGGCCGTGAGTCGCACCGGGCAAGGACGGCCATTCGTTTGGCCGAGGCCTTCGGCGGGCAGTGGGGGCGGTGTGGGCTCGCAGATGTCTGAGGCAGCGCAGGGCGCCAGCGCGACCGCCGAGGCGGCCGCGCTGGCGAAGGTTCCCACCGAGCTGTACATCGCCGGGCGCTGGCGTGCGGCTTCTGGGGGCGGCACGCTGAGCGTCGAGGACCCCTCGACCGGTGAGTCGCTCGTGGATGTGGCCGATGCCCAGGGCGACGATGCCCTGGCGGCGCTGAGCGCCGCCGCGGAGAAGCAGCAGGAGTGGGCTGCCACCGCCCCGCGCGAGCGGGGGGAGATCTTGCGCCGCGCGTATGAGGCGATCGTCGCGCAGACCGACGAGCTCGCCCTGCTGATGACCCTGGAGATGGGCAAGGCGCTCGCGGAGTCGCGCGCCGAGATCGGCTATGCGGCCGAGTTCTTTCGCTGGTTCTCGGAGGAGGCCGTGCGCGTGCACGGTCGCTACATGGTCAACACCACCGGCAAAGGCCGCATCCTCACGATGCGCCAGCCGGTCGGGCCGTGCGTGTTCGTGACGCCGTGGAACTTCCCGATGGCGATGGGCACGCGCAAGCTCGCCCCGGCGATCGCCGCCGGCTGCACGATCGTCGTCAAGCCGGCCCAGCAGACGCCGCTGTCGATGCTCGCCCTGGCGAAGATTCTCGAGCACGCCGGCCTGCCGGGCGGCGTGCTGAACGTGATCACCGCCAAGCGCTCCGGCGAGGTGATCGCACCGCTGCTGAAAGATCCGCGCACGCGCAAGCTGTCGTTCACCGGCTCCACCGAGGTCGGCCGCTCGCTGATCGAGCAGTCGGCCGAGCAGGTGCTGCGCGTGTCGATGGAGCTCGGCGGCAACGCCCCGTTCCTCGTGTTCGAGGACGCCGATCTCGACGCTGCGATCGAGGGCGCGATGCTCGCGAAGATGCGCAACATCGGCGAGGCCTGCACGTCGGCCAACCGCTTCCATGTGCACGAGTCGCTTGCCGCCGAGTTCGCGCGCAGGCTGGCGGAGCGCATGGGAGCTTTGCGGGTCGGCCGCGGCACCGAGCCCGACACGGACGTCGGACCGCTGATCGACGAAGCCCAGCGCTGCAAGGTGGAGGAGCTGGTGGGCGACGCTGTGGACCGTGGCGCGCAGACGCTGATCGGCGGCGAGCGTCTCGACGGTCCCGGCTACTTCTTCGCTCCCACCGTCCTCACTGGCGTGACCGATCAGTCGCGGGTGCTGCGCGAGGAGATCTTCGGCCCGGTCGCCCCGATCGCGACGTTCTCCTCGGAGGAGCAGGCGCTGGCGGCGGCCAACCTGACCGAGTATGGCCTCGTCGCCTACGTCTACACCCGCGACCTCGAGCGCGCGTTTCGCGTCTGCGAGGGCATCGAGACAGGGATGGTCGGCCTCAACCAGGGCGTGGTCTCGAACGCCGCGGCGCCGTTCGGCGGCGTCAAGCAGTCGGGCTTCGGTCGCGAGGGCGGCTTCGAGGGGATCGGTGAGTACTTGGAGACTAAGTACGTAGCGCTGAGCGTTTGAGCGCTGCGGAGCCGGGTCAGCGGCTAGGCTGCGCGACCATGCGACCTCGCTCTCAGACGCGTATAGGACTGCTGCTCGGCGTGGCACTGAGCGCCGCCGCGCTGATAACGGGCTGCGGCTCTTCCTCGTCAGGCAACGGCATCACGTCCAAAACGCCCACCGAGATCATCGCGCGGGCGAAAGCGGCCGCGGGGTCTGCAGGCAGTGTTTATATCTCTGGCACGCTCGTCAGCAAAGGCGTTCCGGTCTCGCTCGAGATGGAACTCCTCGCCGGCAAAGGCGGTCGTGGGCGGGTCGCGCAGAACGGGCTCGGCTTCGAGCTGGTGCAGGTCGGCGGGATCGTCTACCTCGACGGCAGCGCCGCCTTCGATCGCCATATCGGCGGCTCCGCCGCGGTCCAGGTTCTCAAGGGCAGGTGGTTGAAGGCGCCGGCCGCAACTCCGGGGCTCGCTCCGATCGCCGCGCTCACCGATCTCGGCAAGCTGATCGGCTCCGCGCTGGCCAGCCGCGGACCGCTCACGAACGGAGGGGTCACGACGGTGCACGGACAGAAGGTCATCGCGATCGACGACGTCTCGCAGAGGGGGACCGTGTATGTCGCGGCGACCGGCAAGCCATACCCGCTCGAGGTCGTCAAAGACGGCGGCAAGGGAGGCACGGTCGTGTTCGATCGCTGGAACGAACCCGTCACGCTTGTGGCTCCCGCCAACGCGATCGACGTCACGAAGCTCCGCTCCACTCACTAGTGTCCCCCCGGGATCATCCCGCTCTCTCGGCAATTCGCTTACTTGGTCCAGGCACGCTCAAGCGGGCACCCGGCTTGGTCGAACGCGGGAATGGACCATCGGACGCGAGATTTCACCATGAGCGGAATCACCCAAGTCGACTTTCGCGGGCCCGCCCAGAGCGGGGTGGAGCCGACGCGGGCGAAAATGGGGTTTGACGCTCCAGACTATTCGGGTAAGCTCGATTATGTGGATAGTCGACCGGCGCAGCAGACGCTGGGGCCCCGGCGAGCGGCCCGCGCGGGGTCGCCGCTGCGCGGCTCTACGCTGCGCTGGGCCCCCTGGGCGGCTGTCGGGCTGGCTGCGGCCGTTGGTGCGGTGGTCGCCGGCGCGTCCCTTGCGACTGCCGGCTGCGTCGTCGTCCTCGCCGGCGTGGCGACGATGCTCGGCTGGCGTCTCGGCGAGGGCGCTCGCGCGGCGCTCGAGCAGGACATCGACGATCGCTCCACCGAGCTGACCCGCGCGCTGTCCGAGCTCGAGATCGCGCAGGCGGAGACCGTGCGGCGCCTGTCGATGGCGGTCGAGTTCAGGGACGAGGACACGGGCGCCCACATCGAGCGGATCGGGCGCTTCTCGACGTTGCTCGCCGAGCAGGTCGGCATGGAGAACGAGTTCTCCGCGCGGCTCAGCCACGCCGCGCCGCTGCACGACGTGGGCAAGGTGGCGATCCCCGACGCGATCCTGCTGAAGCCCGGACCGCTCACGCCCGAGGAGCGCGCGATCGTCGAGACCCACGCCGAGGAGGGTCACCGGCTGCTGCAGGGATCGTCCTCCTCGATCCTCGACATGGCGGCGACGATCGCGCTGAGCCACCACGAGAAGTGGGACGGCAGCGGCTATCCCCGGGGGGTTGTAGGCGAGGCGATCCCGCTCGAGGGCCGGATCGTTGCGATCGCCGACGTGTTCGACGCACTCACCTCAGACCGCGTCTATCGACGCGCGTTCGCCGTCGAGGAGGCGGTGCGGATCATGCGCGAGCAGCGGGGACGTCACTTCGACCCCGTCCTGCTCGACGCGTTCCTCGAGGTGCTCGGCAGCTCCGGTCCCGATGCGCGAGAGCAGGTCAGGGCCGATCCGCTCGCGCTGATGGAGAGCACGCTCGAGATGTTCGTGACCGCGCTCGAGCGCGGTGACGCGGAGACGGCGGAGAGCGCGATCGCCCAGGCGATCGAGGATGGTGTGCCGGCTGGGACGTTGCACGACGAGGTGATCGAACCGGCGCTGCGGTGGGTCGGCCAGGCGAAGGCGGCGGGCAAGCTCGAGGAGGACGCCGAGCGGCCCGCGCTGGTGATCCTCAGGCGGGTGCTCGCGACGCTGTACAGGTACGTGCTGGGCCGCCACGAGGAACCGGACGCGCTCGAGCGGATCTCGCGGTCCGTGCAGGTCGTCGAGACACGGCTCGAGGCCGGTGTGCGGGACGGCGAGCCGGGAGACGACGGGGTCGTCCGTCGGGGCCCCCACGCCGCCAAGGCGCGCGCCGTCGGATAAGTTCTCACGCATGACACCTACCGCGATTGTCACCGGCGGCGCCGGCTTCATCGGCTCGCACCTAGTAGACGCGCTGCTGGCCGACGGCTACGGCGTGACCGTGATCGACGACCTGTCCTCCGGCAAAGCCGAGCGTGTTGCCAAGGATGCCAACCTGCGAGAGCTCGACATCGTCGACTTCGCGGCGCTCGCCGCGGTCGTGGAGGAGGTGCGCCCGCGAGCGATCTTCCATCTCGCCGCACAGGCGAGCGTGGTTGTCTCGGTGGAGAACCCCGGGCGCGACTGCGAGGTCAACGTGAAGGGCACGCTGAACGTCGTAGAGGCCGCCGGCAGGTGCGGCGCGCCTGTCGTCTTCACCTCGACCGGCGGGGCGCTGTACGGGGACGAGGCGCCGATGCCCACCGCCGAGGATCGGATGCCTGCGCCGCTGTCGCCGTACGGAGCGTCGAAGTGGGCGGCCGAGTCGTACGTAAAGACGTGGGCGCTGTCCTCCGGCATACCGCACGCGGTCTGCCGGCTCGGGAACGTGTACGGGCCGCGCCAAAACCCGCACGGCGAGGCCGGGGTGGTGGCGATCTTCGCGCACCGTCTGTTCACAGGACAGACCCCGACCCTCTACGGTCACGGCAAGCCGACGCGTGACTACGTCTACGTGGGAGACGTAGTCAGCGCGCTGCTGGCCGCGTCGGGCAGGTCGGGCACATACAACGTCGCCACGGGGGTCGAGACCGACGTGAGCACCGTGTGGAGCGAGCTGAGCAAGGTCGCCGGCTCGCAGATCGAGCCCGAGCTCGCGGATCTGCGCCCGGGCGAGCTCGAGCACAGCTGCATCGACGCGAGCCTCGCCGAACGGGAGCTCGGCTGGCGCCCGGAGGTGTCGATCGCGGAGGGGCTGCGCCTGACCTACGAGGCGCTCGTCGAGGAGTTCGCGCCCGCCGCCTGAGGCTCGCCACCGGCGCGCGCCCTCGGAACGCCTGACGCACGTCGCTCTGGGGCCCCCTCCCCTGTTCCTGGGAAGCTTGCAATTCTGCGCGCAAGCGTGACCGGGATCGCAGCACGACGAAAGGGGGAGAGGCGAGCACGACGAAGGTAACGGGATGAGCCGCGGCTGTACCTTTCTCGCCGCCTCTTTCGCGATCGCCGGGATCACTGCGAATGCCCGGCTGTGCGCCGAGCCCGAGCGCGCGTGGGCGGAAGCATCCGTCGCGCAACAGACGCCGGCGGCGCTGGCGGGCGGCAGCGAGTATGGCGCTCCCATCGCTGCTACCGTCTCACCGCGCCCGGTCGTAGGTGAGCTGAGCCTCGTCACGCCCGCGCCGGCCGGTCGCCCGCCACGGGTGGTGCTGCGGATCGATGAGCCCGGCGTGGGCACGGTCGCCGTACAGGTCGTGGTGACGCTGCTGAGCACGCACGCGAAGGTGATCGCGTTGAGCCTGGGCTGGGTGCACACCGGCCGTGCGGTGACCGTCACGTGGCCCCGCGCCGCGACGCTTGCGCCGGGCGGCTATCAGGTGAGCGTCACCGCTCACGACCACCATCGCGGCGCGCTGCTGCGCACGACGCACAGCCCAGGGGCCGCCGCCCTGACCGTGGTGGCATCCACACCGACGCCCGTGCCCGTTCCCAAGCCGGTGGCTTCCACGACGACTACGCCCACGCCCGTCCCCGCGGGCGTGCCGTCTCCCGGGCAGACGGCGTCCGCGGGCGCCGTGTTCCCGGTGCAGGGCATGCACAATTTCGGAGGCCCCGAAAACCTGTTCGATGCGCCCCGCGACGGGTACCTGCACCAGGGCCAGGACATCCTCACCGCCGAAGGCACGCCCGTGGTGGCGCCGCTGGCGGGAACGATCCTCACGACGAGCTATCAGGCGAGCGGCGCCGGCTACTACGCCGTCGAGCAGACCACCGTCGGCTTCGATCTCATGTTCGCCCACTGCGAGCCCGAATCGCTCCTTGTCAGCACCGGGCAGACCGTGACGGCGGGGCAAGGTCTGTGCAAGGCCGGTCGGACCGGCGATGCGACCGCGCCGCACCTCGACTTCGAGATGTGGGTCGGCGGCTGGCGGGCGGCTGGCGGCGAACCGATCGATCCCCTGCCGTATTTGCAGGCTTGGGAACAGGACGGGGCTGTTTGAGCACGCCGCCGCGACGGGCTGCTTTGGGTCTTCGCTGCTTACTTCCCTCGGCGGCAAAAGAGCGTTGGTGAGATTAGGGCCAAGTTCGCTGCTGATTGCGCAGGGGTCGTGCGCGCGGGCGCGGCGGGATCGCGTTTGTCACCAATCAGGAGCTCTCGGGCAGCCAGCGTTTGCAGCTCGAACGGTCGGTCTCCGTTGCAGTGGAGCTGCGCGACGCGGTTAGCGGCGAGTTCGGGTTCCTCAGCACCCGCGGGCTGCCGCGCGAGCTGCGCATTCGCGAGCCACGCCTGTCGATGGCGAACGCGTTTGGTTCGCTGCGTGCGCTGCTCTCCGTGCGGATTTTGGTAATTGATGCGCTCGAGTCGATTTCCTACCGCGAACGGCGGGTAGGGGGTCGGTCGCTGAAAGCGATCGAGACGACCCGCGACTGGCGACCCTCGAGGCGCTGCTGACGGCCGACCCGCCCGCTGCCGTGGAGGGGCTCGCCGAGATCTTGCGCAGCCGCGAGCAGCGCAACCTGCGTCTGCGCGCTCTCGGGCTGCTGTCGGAATCTCGCTACGTGAGCGAGCAGGTGCCGTTCGAGGCGCTCGATGACCCCGACCCAGAAGTCGTCGCTCAGGCGGTGCTTGCCGTGCTGCCGTGGGCCTCGAACGCCACGGGCATGGAGCAGATCTCTCGCGCCATGCTCAACAGGCGGTTGCAACTCGACGCCGCAGTGCTCGACGGACTCGCCCGCTGGGCAAGGCCGGACGACCTGCCGGTCTCGCTTGGCCTGCTGCGCCAAGACTCCCTCGCTGCACGGAGCTTGGGTGCGAGGCCGCGGCGCTGGAATAGGTTCGCGGCGCTCATCCGGCGTCGCCGAGCCGCTAGGATCGCGGGTCGCGGCGAGATAGCTCAGCTGGTAGAGCACACGACTGAAAATCGTGGTGTCCCGGGTTCGAGTCCCGGTCTCGCCATCTGAAAGTCGCTGCAAAAATGCTTTGTAAGCGTTCAGTTGGTTGGGGGGACATAACTCTGCTCTGTCGAATGTGGGGGTGTGGAGCGCGCGGAGGCGGGGGCGATCTATGGTCAGGGCCGTGAGATCGTTGTTGGGTTCTGTTGGCGATGGATCGTCGGATCGCGCAGCTCGAGGCGCATGTGGCCTGTCAGGATGAGCGGATCGCGAAGCCCGAGCGCGAGCTGAACCGCTCCTCGAGGAACAGCTCGCAGCCACCGAGCGCCGATGGGCCGAGTGCTCCGCCGCGCAGCAAGGACCCCTCGGGTCGCCCTCGGGGCGGACAGCTCGCCACGAGGGCAAGGGCCGGCCGTTATTGCCGGCATGGGCGGTGGATGATGTGATCGAGCATTGGCCTGCGCGTTGCTGCTGCGGTCACGTATTCGCTGAGACAGAGCGTGTGGGGGTCGGCGAGCCGGTGCGCCATCAAGTCGAGGAGCTGCCGGTCATCACGGTCAACGTCACAGAGCACCGTGTCCAGCGGGTCCGTTGCCCAGGTTGCGGTGAGCCTGTGCGGGCCGAGATACCGCACGAGGTCTCTCTCAGCGCCTTCGGCCCCCGTCTGCAGGCCGCGATCGCGACGCTCTCGGTCCGCAACCGGATCTCCCGCCGCGACGCGGTCGAGCTGGCAGAGCAGCTGTTCGGCTCGCGAATCTCGACCGGAACGGTCGACGCGATCCTCACGCGCATCGGCGAGGCTCTTGCGGACCCGCACGCCGATCTGCTCGGGCAGCTCCGGTCAAGCCGCGCCGTGAACATGGACGAGACGGGCTGGCGGACCGCCGGACAGCGCCGCGCGCTGTGGGGTGTCTTTGACGATCGCCACGCCTACCTTCACGTCGCCGAGAATCGCCACGGGGACCACGCCAAAGAGCTGCTCGCTGACACCGACGCGATCGTGACCTCTGACCGTTGGTGGGCCTACTCGCATCTCCCGCTCAAACGCCGTCAGCTCTGCTGGGCTCATTTGAAGCGAGACTTCGCCGCCCACACCGAGGGACTGGGTGCAGAGAAGGAGTTCGGCGAACGGGGCCTTGATCTCTGCGACCGCGTGTTCTGGGCCTCGGAGGTCTACCGGCACACCGAAGATCGCAAGGTCCTCGAGCTCACTGTCCGCCGCCTGCAGCGCAAATACAAGCCGGTCATCCGAAGCTACGCGTCTAAACGGGCGCGCAACCGGCACTGCCGCGGCATGGCCCGCAACCTCTTGAAGGCCTGGCCGGCGCTGTGGACGTTCGCCAAGCATCCCGGCCTAGAGCCGAACAACCACGCCGAGCGCGCGCTCCGCAGCGCTGTCATCTACCGAAAGCTCTCGCTCGGCAGCCAGTCCGAGACCGGTGAGTCGCGAACCGCCCGGCTGCTCTCCGCGCACACCACCTGCCGCCCACAACAACGCCCGCTGTTCATCTACCTCACTGAAGCGATCAGCTCCCACGCTCGTGGAGATCCCGTGCCGCTGCTCAATTGAACGGGGCGAGCAACTGAACGCTTACGCCTTTTGCTTCCCTACACGGACGAGCCAGTTGGTAACCACGTGCTTGAAATCGAGGTGTCGGCGGTTCGGGTTCGTCTCTCGCTCTCTCGACAGAGGTGCTCATGGGTCACTGTGATCAGCCGGCCGGAGCCTATGAGAACGAGCACCAGTCTTCTTGGCGGAGTGCCACTTTAGTCCGTCCGGCAATGTGACAAAAAGAAGACACCAAAGCTAGAAACGATCACATTCTTGCAAAAGGAATTACGCGATGATACTTATCGAGGTGGCGGTCATAAGGGTTTCCGGACCTCGGCCAGGACGAAGTCCCGTCTTGGTTTTAGTCTGCCCGCCTATCAAGCAAAATTCTCAAAACGCAGGAAAGATAGGACGTGATTCGAGGGCGCGGAACAAATAATTCGGACTCATGGAAAGAGATGGTGGGCCAAATCCTTCCATCTCTTGAGTTGTCGTCATCTCCCGGGCCGGTAGCGAACTTGGCGAGCTTGTCCCGTTCGTCTTCGCTGGTCGTGTGCGTAGCTCCGGGTATTGGGAGCTGTCCAGCTGGTCCAAGTGGCGTTGACGTGAGTACGGCACGTGCCTGTATGTGGAGTCGTCACGTACGTGAGCTAGCCGGGATGGGTTATGAGCTGATTTGGGTTAGCGAGTATCCCGCTGATATGCAGCAAGAATGGGCTGAACGAGAGGAGCTTGGCTTTCTCGTGTTGAGCGACGAGAGGTTTGTGCTCTCGCGCGTACTTGACCTACCCCTACAGGAGACGGTCATCGGCTGTGCCTATAAGCACCTCACGTTCATTGTGCGCAAGGGTGAAATTGTGCAAGTGTTTCGCCCGGAGGGCTTTCCCTGGGACGCGCAGGGTGTTATGGCGTGGCTCAGTCGGACTGGTGCATCGAGGATCGGAAAGAGCCATGATCGAGGGCTAAGCACGAGTCGGGAAGGCAGCCACGATGACCAGTGAGAGACGACCGTAACCGGAGATCCACGCCAACATCCATCACCCTTTCTCCGCCATCTCCAGAGCGACGGCGCACAAACTCCACGACTTTGGCGCATCTCGCGCTCGTGTCTCATGAGCCGGGGAATTTGATGTTGCGGGCGTAGCCTCCGCTTTGACCCTGAACAAGTCGAAGATGGAGGTGCGCCCGCGTGGAGAAGGTAGCCCCGAGCGAGAGGGTTTTGCTCAGAACTGGATGAGGTGTTGGCTGGTGTTGGCGAGGAGCAAGACCCGATTGAGACGGTCGGGCGGTGTCGTCCGATGGGTTTAAGACCATGCCGGGCCTCCGTGGCACCGCGCCCCTGACTACCAATGCATATATGTCATCGTCGGATACGGGAGCACCTACCCGCGACTCGCTCTCTGACGGGGCTAGCGGTTTGGATCATTGTGCTCCGAGAGGTCGGGTCTCGATCAGGCGGGGAGCGGATGTGCACGATGCCACTGGCGCCGCGCGAGGGCGCCACACACCGCCCCAATCGCCAACAGGACGATAACCGCGATCCACTCCGCCGATCCGTTGCCGTGGTCGGGGTCGACCCCGACCACGCCCTCAATCCAGTCGTGCCAAACGATCGTCAGCAATCCCAAGAACGTCCCGAAGGCAGACAGCACCGCCTCAATCCAGAACGCCAATCCTAGTCCCGGCTGCCTCATCGCATCCTCCCGGTCGATTGGACCGACGTTTGAGTGCGTCGGTCGGAATGCGCTTCCCGTTCCCCTCACAAGCCGTATGTGTGGTCCGGAACGCCGCAATCATCCCTCGGCAGCGCGACGCTGTCAAGGCCGGCCACGGGTTCGCTGAAGCTGGTGGGACGACGCGGGGTCGAGCCCGGTCTGGCCGCACTGGCAGCGAACGGGTAGGAACGCACCATGCGACGCTCGGTGCGTCGATGCGCTTCCGTCCTCCATGGCGACTGATCGACGCGTGGTTGCTTCCGGTACTTCGCATCAATGGGGCGCACCGGTAGTAACGGCACGGATTTCATGTCGGACTCGTTTGAGCTACCGCATCTGGCGGGAGCAGCGGAGCGGGTAACACTTTTCTCCAAGCGGGCCCCCCGATACTCTTGACAGGGGCGCGGACGGCGACGATACTCCGCGAGGCGGGGGCACACCGTGCTTGGATCGATGGAGGTGTCGGGTGAAGTTGACAGTGCAGGCCTGCGTTTGGGTCGGACCATCAGAGCGGCTCGGTCGAGTGGATGATCGTCGCAGGGCTGCTCCTCGTCTGTGTCATCGTGTCAATGCTCGCGCGCGGCCGAATGGCGTCGGCCGAAACCTGTCATGGCTGCCGGAGCCTGAGCCGAGACAAGGTGGTGCGCGAGTGACCCCATCGTGTCTCCAGGACGCGCAGCGCCTTAGGCGGGGTCGGTGACGATGCCGCCGCGCAAGAAACCCGCCGCCGGGTCGGCGCAGGCGGACAGACAGAAGCGGGAGCTCGGCGAGGCGTTTATCCGCAACCTGAAGAAGGCGTCGCCGGGTATGTCGGATGGGGCAGTTCTCATCCGGACCCTGCGCTCGATGGCGCCTGATCGTCTCCGGGCTCTCCTAGCACAAGGAACCCCCCGGGAACACAACCTGCTGTTCAACGCGATCCCGGGTGATCAGATCGCGCCGTTCGTTGCCTCCCTGCCGACGACCGCGCTGGCACCAGAGACGCCGCCGCCGGCACCGCCCGCGCCGACGGGTGGGCCACCAGCCTCGATTCTGCAGACCACCTATGAGAACGTGCCATTCGAGCCGGCCGAGTCTGATCCGAACTGGGCCGAGAAGATCAGCGACGGCTCCACCATCGGCGTGCTCGGGCCGCCACCGTGGGAGTGGGTATCGGTGTATGACACCGGCGCCGAGAAGGAGGGTTCGCTGAACAACCCCATGGTGGGACTCACCGGGTGGGCCGTCAGCCCCGACTCCTCCGACAAGGATCTGTGGTTCGTTCACCCGTTCGGCTTCGACTTCGAGTTCTACGTCGCGCCGGATCCGCAATACGAGGGCCTCCTCGCTGCCTCCAACAGCGGTATCGACCCGAGCACGGGCGAGGATTCGGGCAACGCGTTCAGCCAGGCCACAGGGGTCGCGCACGAACTCGGACTGCCCGCCACCAAGGGAGTCCTGGGTGTGGAGAGTGACACGGGGCTCGTCCCCCAGGCTTTTCAACAGCTGATGCTTGACGCCACCACCGCCAGTGACGGAACGCCACGGGCCGTGCGCGTCGCGACTTTTGGCCGATGGATCGTCGACTGCGGGCATCCTGACTTCCACACCGAGATTCACGCTCCGCTCCTGATGGCGGCCGCGACCACCGCCCCGCCGCCGCGGGGTGCCCCGGGAGCATCGGAGATGACCTCGCTTCAGGTCGTGTCCCGGCCGTTCACGGTCAGCCAGCAGTTCGGGGGACGCAACATTGTCGACCATCTGCTGATCGAGGTTCTGAAGGTCGAGGCGACCAACTGGGGCATCCCGCTCTCGACCCGGGTCGAGGCGCACCCGACCGTGTTCACTACCCCATACGAAGGCCGGCCGTACATCAAGCTCCTCGTCCAGCCGCCGCCCCGGAAGCACATTACCCCGATCCTGCCGCCCCAGCGGCTGATGGTCAGCTTTCACTTCACCCACCGCGCCGGCGTCGCCACTCGAGTGTTCGACGCCGGCAACGGGACGGTCGGCGTCATCATCGTGCTCGGAGACCTGAACCCGGCACCGCTGCCCGCCAAGTCCGACTGGGTGATTTCGTGGGAGGAACTGGGCACCAAGTACGCCGCCCTGATCGATCTCATCGGGGTCGAGAACATCGCCGCCCTTGATCCGGTCGCGGCGTACTTCCTGGCCCGCAACATCCTCACCGACCTCTATGACCCCCCGGCCGCCTCCAGCCCGCTAGACAACCAAAACGTGGCCACCCCCCAACCCGTCGATGGTCTGGCCCCTTGGGCCGGGCTCTCCGAAGACGACGCGCAGCCGTTTCCCATCTACGGCTGGCTGAACGCGTGGTGGCAGGACGAGCCCATGGAGGGCGACCCCTCCGGCACGTCGGCGGACGCCGCCTGACGCGTCCCGCGACGACGCGCACGACGTCGGCGAGCCGCGTGCGCTTCTCTACGTCTAGCTCAGTCGGTGTGTCTCCTTCGGGCTATTACGCGTGGAAGCAGCGTCCGCCTTTGGCCAGGACGCTGCGGCACGCCTGGTTGGCTGGCGAGATCGCGCAGGTTCACAAGGACTCTGGCGGTACCTACGGGTCGCTGCGTGTCACCGCCGAGCTCAAGCTGCTGGCTAGTCGTCGCGCCGTCAGCCTCTCCGCGATCGATCCGCTCCTGCTTGAGCCAGTTATAGATCGTGATCTCCGACATCTCAAACGTCGTCGCGAGCTGCTTGACCTTCGTTCCAGACCGCGCCAGCTCGATCACCTGGCTACGGAACTCCGCGGGATACCTACGTGGCATCAGAAACAGTCCTCTCTACCAAAGGACTTCAGTATCCCGACTCCATTTTCTCAGGGGCAGATCACCGACTCCACAAAAGCCAGGGCAGATCAACGCGTCTGGGAATCCCAGGCAGCTGAAGAAGACCTTGCCTTGCCTCGACGAACCCGATCGAGTCGATGATCGAGATCATCCGACGCACCTCCCGTAATCCGCAGCCAGACTTGAGACATCGCATCCGCGACCACGATCTCAGCCCTAGGGAACGCGCTGCGTTCTCGCGTCGATCCACACCGTCCGAAGCGAAAGTGACAGCGAGCGTTCGAGCAAAAGATCCATGCTCATGCTCGCGTAGGACGATGGACAGCAGAGCCCCACTCAGGCCGTCAATACGACCCGGTGGCCCCTGGTCCAGGCGCGCTGGTTATGCGGCGGCTCAAAGACGGACGCGTCGTACGCGTCCGCGTATGCTACGGCTGAACGTGTCCGGTGTGACGGTGAGAGATGCGAGTGAGGAGGACGCCTCGGCGTGCGCGGCTATCTACGCGCCGTACGTGCGCGAGACGGCCATCAGCTTCGAGGGTGAGCCACCGACACCCGCGCAGATGGCCGAACGCATTGCGATGGCGACGCGCACGCATGCGTGGGTCGTGCTCGAAGACGACGACCGTGTCGTTGGCTACGCCTACGGTGGGCCGCACCAGAAGCGAGCGGCTTACCGTTTCTCGTGCGAGGTCAGCGTCTACGTCGAGCAGGGCCGGCGACGCACCGGCTCGGGGCGCGCGCTGTACGAGGCGCTGTTCACGCGGCTCGCGGCGCGCGGCTACCGGATGGCCGTCGCGGGCATGACGCTGCCGAACGAGGCGAGCGCTGGCCTGCACCGAGCGATGGGCTTCGAGCCGGTCGGCGTCTACCGGCGGATCGGCTGGAAGCTCGGTGCGTGGCACGACGTCGCGTGGATGCAACGAGCGCTCGGCGTCGAGCACGACCCTCCCCCCGAGTTCCCGCAAGCCGGCTAATCGCCTGCTCTTGTAGCAGCCACCCGAAGCGGTTCTCGCGTGGGATGACGAGGCGGGTAGATGTGTGGAGCGGTCGTCGCTAGAGCTCGCGCTCGTAGACACGGTAGCGGCGCTTGATCTTGCCGCCCATGCCTTCCATCGCGCGGTTCATCGGTGTGTTGGTCTCGAGGATCCAGCCCATCTCGCCGCCCTTCTGCGGGGTGCGCTCAGCGGCGTCGAAGTGCATTTGGTAGAAGCGGGCGGCAACGCCGGTGTGCTGGTAGGCGGGCTTGACGCCGAGCGCGAACACGCGCACCGCGTCGATCTTCTTTTTCTCGCGCAGGGCTGTGAGCCAGCCGAAGGGCAGGAGTCGGCCGTTGAGCTTTCCCAAGACCTGATTGAAGTCCGGGAGCGTCAGCGCGGCGCCGACGATCTCGCCGGTGTCCTTGTGTTCGGCGACCATCGCCCAGTTCTCATCGAGCACGGGCTTGAGGTCTTTGGCGTAGTGGCGTACCTCCTCCTCGGTGAGCGGCACGAAGCCCCAGTTGCGCTCCCACGAGGCGTTGTAGACCTCGAGAAAGCGCGTGATCTCCTGTTGCAGGTCGCGCTTACGGAAGTTGCGACAGACGATCCCGTGCTCGGCCTCGAGGCGCTCGGCGGCCCGCCAGATCTCCGGATGGACGCGCTCGCGTCCAGTGACGTGCAGGCTCCACATGTAGAGGTCCATCGCCTTCGCCATACCGGTGTCCTGCTCCAATAGGCGCTGGTAGTAGGGGTGGTGCCAGGGACAGAGGATGATCGGAGGGTGCTCGTGACCGGTGATCAGCACACCGATCTCGTCGTTCGTCGTGAAGTCCATCGGGCCGACCATCCTGTCCCGGCCGCGCTCGCGTAACCAGCCCGCGGCGGCGTCCAACAGCGCGCGCGCCGCCTCAGGATCGTCCTCGCACTCAAACCACCCGAACAGGCCCCACTCGTTGCCCTGAAACTCGTTGAAGTTCCGATCGACGTGCGCGCTGACACGCCCCACCACCTGCCCATCGCGATAGGCGAGGAAATACTGCGCCTGCGCGTGCTTGAAAAACGGGTTCTTGTCCTGATCGAGCCGCCTCTTCACATCCATCAACAGCGGCGCGACCCACTTGGGCTCATCGCGATACAGCCGCCGCGGCAGGCCGATGAACGTGCGCAGCTCGCGCCGCGTTGTGACAAGCCTGATCTCAACCGCCATCCCCGCGAAACCTACATGTCCACGACATTTGAGCTGGGCGGTCTTCCAAAGCCAGCCAGACGTTTCCAGCTAGTGGTAGTCGAGCTGCTCTGCCTGCTCGAGGATCTTCGGCTCTGACTTGTCCTGAAAGCGATCGAGGGCACCGGAGGCGAGCAGCTTCTCCCGCCCCGCCCTCGCCTGCTCAGCGGTGTCGAACTCGACCATCACGAAGACCTCGCTTGGCTTGTCGGCGTTCCGAAGGACTCGGTGGCCGTTAGCCGCTGAGCGCGTCCCGGGTGTGTCCTGGTCGAACATCGGCTTCCAGCGGTCGTAGTCGCCTACATCTATGCGGGTGAGAATGAATGCCATGTCCTAGATCATCTCGCCCGGGAACCGCAGCTCGAACCGCTCGAGCAGCCCTGGGACGCTATCTGGATCCATCTCCAGCTCATAGTGGGCGCAGAGCTCGCCGAGTCTCTGCGGGTCGGCCTGCGTTACGCCGCCGAGGTCGACGAGCGCAGCGAAGAACTGCTCGAAGCCCGCGGGGGAGATGATCTCCAAGATCCGTGCCGGCTCATCGCCTGCGTTCCAGAACGTGTGCCACTGGTTGCGCGGCTTGAAGATGAGATCGCCGGGACCGCCTATCACTACGTCCTCGCCCAGGAGCGCACCTATGCGCCCCTCAATGACGTAGCTGTACTCGTCCTCGCGCGTGTGTCGGTGTAGCGGCGCAGCCAGCGCTCGCGCTGACATCGGGTGTTCGACCATGGAGAACCCACCGCCTGCCTCCTGCCCGTCGATCATGAACCGGACGCCGATGCTTCCCAAAAAGCCCGTCTTGCCGTCCTTGGGGCCTACGACCTTTGTCGTCGTCGTTGCCATGGCTGTTTCTGGCCTTTCGCTGGATGCTGCGTTAGCTAACTCGCCGAGACCGTAATGGTCTGGCGTGCTGCTCGGGGCGACTACGGGGTCTGGAGATTGTGTACCGGGAACTCCTTCACATCCGGCGGGTTCGGGAAACCCCGATCCCCGAGCCCGTGAAGGCGAGGCATGAGCCGCTCGCCGACGAAATGGTCGAACGCCTCACGCGACTCCCAAAAATCGATCACGCCCCAACCACCATCGACTGGACCGGCCGAATGGACAATCATCCCCTCGGGAGGGTTGCTGTCGATCTCCATCACCCCGTGGGCAGCGTTGTAGTTCTCTTGCGTCCCGCCGGCGAACTCGAGTCTGATCCCTACAGCCATCTTGGCTCCCCCTCATCGAATGTACAACCACCGTACTCCTTTGCGGGAGCCCTAACACAACAGCGAGCCAGCTCGACGCGATCGGAGGCAAACCACCGCAGACAGGGCCCTTTCGTGAAAAACGGGGCGTTCAACCTGGGTTTTGGACCATGACCGGTCGTCTTCACCCCCCGAGCACCGGCAGCTGCTGGCGCAGTGAGGCCACTTCGGCGAAGAGGTCTCCGTGCTCGGCGACGCGGGCGAGCACTTCGCGGACCGCGAAGGTGAGCAAGGCGGGATCCCCGGCCTCCCGGCAGGCCGTGACCTCCGCCCATTGGACGGGCGTGGAGATCGTCGGGCGCTCCTTGGCGCGCAGCGAGTAGACCGAGACGGTGGTCTTGTGCGGGTCGTTCTGGCTCCAGTCGACCAGCACCCTGCCGGTCCGTTCGGTCTTTGCCATCTCGGAGACGACGAGCTCTGGCCTGCGGCGCTGCAGCAAATCGGCGACGGCGTGCGCGAGCGGCTTGGTCTGATCGTAGGTGACGTCCTCGTCGTTCAACGGTACGTACACCTGCAGCCCCTTGGAGCCGGACGTCTTCGCGAACGCGCGGAGCCCGAGCGTCTCGAACATGTCGCGCAGCTCGAGCGCGATCTCGCAGCAATCCACGATGTCCGCCGGTGGCCCTGGGTCCAGGTCGAACGCGAGCGTCGTGGGGCGTTCGGGCGCGCCGGCGAGCGACAGCGAGGGGTGCAGCTCGATATCTGCGAGGTTCGCGAGCCACACGAGCGTCGGGAGGTCCTGGCAGAGCGTGTAGTGGATCTCGCGTTTGCTGTGCTCGCTCCAGATCGTCGTGGTCTTCACCCACTCGGGCCGGTGCGTGGGTGACTGCTTCTCGTAGAAGTACTCTCCCTGCACGCCGTTGGGGTAGCGCTTGAGCGTCAGCGGACGGTCGCGCAGGTGCGCGAGCAGCACCGGCGCGATCTGCGCGTAGTAGCCGATCAGATCGCTCTTTGTGAAACCGCTCTCCGGATAGAGGACCTTGTCGAGATTCGTGAGCTTCAGCGTGCGGTCCTCGACCTCAACCTCGATGCCGCCCCTCACAGGATGCCCGCTCTCGAGCAACGCCTTCCCCTCTATTGCCCGCCCGGGTGGCGGACCGGAAAGCTCCTCGGGGGCGACGGGTCGCTCGCGCACGACCTCGGTGGCTGGCTTGTCCTCGCGCAGTCCCTTGTAGGAGGGGTGTCTGAGGGTGCCGGCGCGGGTCCACTCGGTGAACTCGACCTCACACACCAGCTTCGGCGTCACGAAGTGTGCGCCTTTCGGTGGCTGGGGCCCGGTGAACGGCGAGTCTTTGCGGGTGAGTGGCTCGAGTAGACCGGCGAGGCGCTCCAGCTCCTGCGCGTTGAAGCCGGTGCCCAGCTTGCCCGCGTAGCGAAGCTTGCCGTGCTCGTAGACGCCGAGGTGCAGCGCGCCGATGCGCTGTAAGCGCGAGCCCTTCCCCTCGGTCCAGCCGCCAACGACGAGCTCCTGGCGCTCGACGTTCTTGATCTTCAGCCAACCGGCGCCGCGACCGCCCGGCGTGTACGGCGAATCCAATCGCTTGGCGACTACACCCTCGAGGCCCTGTGCCCTGCTCGCCGCCAAGAACGCCGTCCCGTCTCCGGCTCGGTACTCGGGAACGCGCCAGTGCTCCCCGTCCAGCTTCAGCGCCTGCAGCCGTGCTCGGCGCTCCGCGTAGGGAAGGTCCATGAGGCTGTGCCCGTCCAGCCACAACAGGTCGAACAGCACGTACGTCACGGGCTGGGTCCGCGCGAGGCGGCGGGCGGCTGCCTCGCCTCGCAGGTGCATTCGGGACTGCAACGCTTGAAAGCTCGGGCGGCCCTCATCGTCGAAGGCGACGATCTCTCCGTCGAGGATCGCCGCGCGGGAGCCGAGCGCCCGGTTCAGCGCTCGCAGCTCCGGATAGGCCGCGGTGACGTCGTTGCCGTTGCGGCTGATGAAGCTGATTTGGCCCGGCTGGGAGTGCGTGATTACCCTGACACCGTCCCACTTGACCTCAAACGCCCACCCGGAGTCATCGGCGGGGAGCGTGGAGAGCTTTGCGAGCATCGGCTGGATAAGCTGGGGCATCTCCTGCGCGGTGGGATTGGCGGACGCATCCATGCGGTGAATCATCCAGTCCTTCTCGGTCCGCCCGGCGCGAAACAGCGCATAGCGCCCCTGCAGTTGCTCGCCATGGAAGACGACCACGACCTTGCCTGGCTCCCACTTCTCGCACTCGTAGGTCCCCTTATCCCAGATCGTCACCTCCCCGGCCCCGTAGTTACCGGCGGGAATCGTGCCGTGGAAGTCGATGTAGCTCAAGGGATGATCCTCGACGTGGACGGCCTTGCGATTGTGCTTGGGGTCCTCGGGGATGCCGTTAGGGATCGCCCAGGAGGCAAGCGCGCCGCCATGCTCCAGGCGCAGGTCCCAGTGCAGACGACGAGCGTGATGCTCGTGCACCACGAAGCGGGCGCCGGCCCCGGCCGTGCTGTCCGGCTCTGGCTCAGGGGTCTTGTCGAACTTGCGCTTGCGCCGGTACTCCCGGAGATTGCCCGTCGTCTGCGTGGTGGCGCTCATAGTACGAGGCGACATTACCCCGATAGGTCCGCGAGCAAGCCCCAGCGGCGACTCGGCGGCAACTGCAGCGCCGGCCGAGCCCGGTAGGTGTCATCTGGGCCTTCGTGGGGTATGGACGGCTTCGATGCAGACCAAGCTGCTTGCGATCTATCTCAATGATCACCTTGCGGGCGCGACCGCGGGAGCCGCTGTCGCCCAGTTGGGCCGCAGGCTCCAACCGCAACAACGTGTTCTGTGCTGCGTTTCCTCTTGACCCCAATGGGTAAGTGAATGTGAGACCGACCTGGCGATGATCGACAGAGGGAGCTGACGTGAAGGCATTGGCATGGCATGGCAACCACGACGTTCGCGTGGACACGGTCCCCGACCCCTCGATCGAGCAGCCCACCGACGCGATTGTCAAAGTCACCTCGAGCGGGATCTGCGGTTCGGATCTTCACTTGTACGAGGTTCTCGGCGCGTTCATCGACCCTGGGGACATTCTTGGCCATGAGCCGATGGGGATCGTGCAGGAGGTCGGCTCGGAGGTCGAGAACATCGCGCCTGGCGACCGGGTTGTGATCCCATTCAACATCTCCTGTGGGCACTGCTACACCTGCGAGAAGGGGCTGCAGTCTCAGTGCGAGACGACACAGGTCCATGAGTACGGAACTGGGGCCGCGCTGCTCGGGTACACCAAGCTCTATGGACAGGTCCCTGGTGGCCAGGCGGAGTTCCTGCGCGTCCCTCAGGCCCACTATGGGCCGATCAAGGTCCCCGAGGGGCCGGCGGACGACCGCTTCGTCTACCTCTCTGATGTGCTGCCGACCGCCTGGCAGGCGGTGGAGTACGCGAGCATCCCCGAGGGAGAGACCGTCGTGGTGCTCGGTCTCGGGCCGATCGGGGAAATGTCGACCAGAATTGCCCAGCATCGCGGCGCGGGCAAGGTGATCGGCGTGGATCTCGTCCCCGAGCGCCTCGCGCGCGCGGGCGCCCACGGGGTGGAGGTGCTGAATCTGGAGGATCACGATGACCTACCGGGGGCGGTGCGCGAGCTGACCGACGGCAGGGGCCCGATCGCGGTGATCGACGCGGTCGGGATGGAGGCTCACGGCGCCCCGATTGGGCGCCTCGCGCACAAGCTCGCCGGCCTTCTTCCCGACGCGGTCGCTCAGCAGGTGATGCAGACGGCAGGGATCGACCGTTTGAGCGCGTTGCATATGGCGGTCGAGCTCGTTCAGCGCGGCGGTACGATCTCGCTCTCCGGTGTCTATGGGGGTGCGGCGAGTCCGATGCCGTTGCTGCAGATGTTCGACAAGCAGATCAATCTGCGGATGGGGCAGGCGAACGTCAAGCGCTGGATCGATGACATCCTGCCGTTGCTCAGTGGCGATGAGGACCCGCTCGGGGTCGATTCGTTCGCCACGCATCATCTGCCGCTCGATGAAGCTCCGCACGCGTATGAGATCTTCCAGAAGAAGGAAGACAATGCGTTCAAGATCCTGCTGAAGCCCTAGATCATCGCCGTACCGGAGAGCATGGAGAAGTCTAGTGCCCAGCGGCGAGGTTGCACTGGATGGCGGTGGTGATTTCGGCTGCCATGTTGGTTTCCATCATTCGCAGCGCGGCGTCGGCGAGGTCCTGGTGGATGTGGGCGACGGCGTCGCGCGGGATGACGATCGAGTAGTGGCGCACATAGGCGTCAAGGGCGGAGTAGAGGATGCACTGCTCGGTCACCTGGCCGCTCAGGATGAGCCGCTCGATGTCCTGCTGGCGAAGCATGTAGTCGAGCTGGGTTTCATAGAAGATCGAGTGTCTCGCCTTGACCAGGAACGCCGCCTGCTCGCCGGGGAGGATGGGCTCCACCAGAGAAGGGTCTGGTCCTTCCAGGGCTCGCTGGCATAGCTCCGGGCGCCCGGCCGACCAATCGCCGTGATTGTCGTTGACGTAGATGACCGGCACCTCGGCACGGCTTGCGCGTTGCACGAGGTCTCCGATGGCGGGCAGCGCTTTATGCACCGAGCGGCGCAGCGCCTCGGCGTCCTCGTGCTCGTAATGATTGAGCATGTCGATCACGATCAGGGCGGTGGCGCTCACAGTGTGCCTCTCCTACCCGCTGTCGATCTTTGTGCGACACCATCTCGTTGAGCGCACTCTCGCCAGGCACTTCGCAGGTCTCTGACGAGCGCCTGCGTCGCGGCTTGCCGGGCGTCGTGGTCGCGCTGGCGCAAAACCGCCGAGGGATGGGCTGTGAGCATGACCAGAGGTGCCAGCTCAGAGGGCAGCGGATGGCCCCGGTCATGTTCGATGTGCGGTGTCCCTCCGAGCAGCGCTTTTGCGGCTGTGGCTCCGAGGCAAACGAGCACACGCGGTTTGATGAGATCGAGCTCTGCCTGCAGCCACCGGTGGCAGGCTCTTATCTCCTCGCTGTCGGGTCGCTGGTGGATACGTCGCTTGCCGCGGCTGCGGTACTTGAAGTGCTTGACCGCATTGGTCACATACACCTGGGTACGGTCGATTCCGGCCTGCGCAAGCGCACGGTCAAGCAATGCGCCGGCGGGCCCCACGAATGGTCTGCCCTCACGATCCTCGCGGTCGCCGGGCTGCTCACCTACGAGCATCATCGTTGCTCGCGCCGGGCCCTCCCCGAAGACGGTCTGAGTCGCGTCGCGCCACAGCGGACAGGCACGACATTCCCCCGCCTGCCCCCGCAGCTCGTCGAGTGTCTTCTGTGCGCTTGTCTCAGACGGCATTGATCCTGGGGCTCTCCAGCCGCTCGAGCTGCTGACGCAGCTTGACGGCGTTGCGGGGCGCGAATACCTCCCAGTCGTTGTTGAAATAGAGAAAGAGCTCTGAGTCTGTCCGCCAGGAATCTAGGCGCTTGGCCCATTCCTCGAGCTCGGTATGGGAGTAGTTGCCGCGACGGCCGCGGGTGCCGTGATGAAAGCGCACGTAGCGCCAACTGGTCGTGGTCTCGTAGCTCTGAAACGGCCGATCTGGATGGTCACCGATGACCAGGGCCGCATCGTGCTCGCGTAGCAGCGAGTAGACCTCGGGCACGAACCAACTGGAGTGACGAAACTCAAACGCGTGACGACCCGGCGGCAGTGCCGCCAGCGCTGAAGCGAGCCGCTCGTCATCGCGATGAAAAGTCTCGGGTAGCTGCCAGAGAACGGGACCAAGGCGCTTGGCTTCTATGAGCGGCTCGATGCGCTCGTAGAACCGCGCGAGCCCGTCCCCCATGTTCGACAGGCGCTTGACATGGGTCAAGTAACGGCTGGCCTTGACCGCGAAGGAGAACTCCGGTGGCGTCTGCTGTACCCAGCGGCTGACCGCGTCGCGGCTGATCAGACGGTAGAAGGTCGTGTTGACCTCGACGGTGTCAAACAGCTCGGCGTAGCGCTCGAGCCAGCGCCGCGCCGGCAGGCCCCGTGGATACATCCCCCCGCGCCAGGACTTGTAGTTCCAGCCCGAGCAGCCGATGCGAACAGGCCGCAATCGCTCATGCTGCTTGGCACGAGCACGCGGGACGCGCCTACCCGCCGCCCGAGGCGTTGTCGCGGCTTCTTTCGAGGCGATGAGAGCGTGCATAAAGGCGAGATACCCGGCACCTGACGGAGTGAACCCAGGCCGAGACAGCGGTTCTCGCGATGGCGCTATTACGGGCGGCGCTCCGCGGAGTGCGCGCATAGCAGCGAGAGCATCCTCGACGCGTCGATCTCCGCCGCTTCCTGAACTATCGCAGGCGCCCCGGCTCTGAGCTCATGTATGTGGGCGAGGTGGTGTAATCAGCTGGCCGGCGCCTCAGGGTCTTCTCGCCCAGCGAGCTCCAGGGAGCTTGAAAGGACAGTGCTGAGATGCGCTTCTTGGATCGGTAGCGCCCATTCGGTCAGCTCGGCGACTGCGGTGTTGCCCGCTCGCTCGTTGAGCTTCCTGACGATCGCCCAGTGCCCGACCTCCCCCGCCTCGGCCATCGTCAGGAACTCAAACCCGTCGAGGGCCTCCTCCTCGTCCTTGAGATAGGTCTTCATCATCTCGGTGGCCTCTTGCTTGACCTCTTTCGCTTCCTCTAGGATCGCTGTCTTCTTGCCGTCGAACTGACCGGCGACCTCCGTACAGCGGGCCTCTGTCTCGGCGGCCTCCTCGTGCATACGGACGAGGACGCCAGTGAGATCCTGCTCATCCTCCTCGAGCATGCCCTTGACCGTCTCGGTGATGCTCTTAGCGGCGCCCGCGAGACCAAGCACCTCGGCCAGCTTGCTCTCCAGATTCGTTAGCTCAGCCATATTGCTCCTTATAGATTGGTTGCGAATGCCGGTGCTACGCCGAGACTCGGTTCACCGGCTTGCTTATAGTGTCGTTTTGGAGAGGCGCGGCGAGAGGGGTGGCGCTTTCGCGATCCGGCTTGCGACCGCCTGGCTCTGCGGAGACGAACAGTCCGACCGCGCGACGCCTCCTAGCCAGGCACCGAGGACAGTGTTCGATCTCCGCTTCGGGACGAAGCATGGCGAGCGTCAACCCACAATTCGGGCAGTTCAAATAGGACATACTAACCTCCGGCCTCGGGTGTTTAGATGAAGCTGTCCAGCTTGCCCGGCCCTACACCATGTGGATTGTCGGCCCTGCCCGCTGTCGTGCTGCTATTTCGGTGCCCTTCAAGAGCGGCGAAACTATCTTTCGTGGTTATCTCCGGTTCTCTTCTCCTCCAAACCTCGGTCTTCATCTACTCGGCGGCGAGCAGCAGGTCGATTGGCAGGATTCCTCGTGCGTTTCTGATCTTCGGCTACTCCTCGGACCGTCGCCGAATGGCATCAGGACCGCCGTGCTAGCGCCGCCCGAAAAGGCGTTATTCCCACCTGCGGCACCAGCGCGATTCCGATAGGGGCTTGAAATCTGCGAGATCAGGTAACTACCAGCCGATGGGAGTTGCAAAGGTGATCGGGATGGCGAACCTCGAGGGCTACGCCCCCAACGAGAAGCCGCCGCTGGCTGGCTACGCCACGTTGATCGGCATCTTCACGAGCATCGTGGGAGCGCTCTTGTGGGGGGCTCGGCGTACCGGACGCCGTCTACCTGAGCGGGTCCCTGCCGGTGACTTGGTGTTGCTGGCGACGGCTACGCACAAGGCATCGCGACTGATTGCCAAGGATCGCGTCACGAGCGTGCTGCGCGCGCCTTTTACGAGCCTCGAAGGGGAGGGCGGTCCTGGCGAGGTCGAGGAGCAGGCGCGCGGCAGCGGGCTGCGGCTCGCGATCGGGGAGCTGCTGGTCTGCCCCTACTGTCTCGGGCCGTGGGTCGCAACGGGCCTAGGGGCAGGGCTCGTGCTCGCGCCGCGACCTACTCGCTGGATCGCCGCCGTACTTAGCGCCGTCTTCGCCGCGGATGTCCTGCAGATCGCCTATAAGGGGCTCGAGGACATTCTTTAGGCATCCATTGACACCCGCCGCCGCCGCCCGCCGCGCCGGGGCCGCCACGTAGACGGCTCGCGCAGGCTTAGGCAAAAATGGAGGGGGGAATCATCGCGAGAAGACCACGCTTCTGTGATTTCAGTCAGGTCGCTCCAGTGCTCATCGAACGGCCGCTCGGAGTATGGCTCCAGTCTGTGGCGTCACGCTTCGACGAGACTCGGATCCGGTCACGTTTGAGCTCAGCTCGGCTGGGCATATGAGTCCCAGCGGCAAGGCCGGGGTCTGCACCCCGCATGCGCTGGCAGGCACTTGAGGAGATGGTTTGCATGGCCCCCGCTTTGGGTATTGAGGAGGATATGGAAATCGGAGCCTTCTTTATTCTGGTGATCGTGCTGATGGTTGTGGGAGTGCTCGGCGGGGGTGTGTATTTGATCGCGGCGCGGTTGCGTCACAAGCAACTTGACCCGGAGGGCGACAAGCTCGAGGGAGCGGCGAGCTCGCAGCAGCCGCACCCCGAGCACGTCGAGGTGGATAGCGAACAGAACGTTCGCTTCGTCGGCACTCAATAGTGGGCAAGCGCTTACTGAGCGCTTAGCTAGCTGCCCCTAGCTCAAACCAGACGCGTGTGCCGCCGTGCCGGTCGACGCCCCACCGGCTGGCTTGCATCTCTACGAGATGCAAGCCGTAGCCTGCGTCGGGTTGGCTGGGGTCGCGCGGGGTGGGAGTGAAGCCGCTGCCTTGGTCGATTACCTCGACATGTATGGCATCTTGGCCGAGCCGGCTGACGCAAAGCTTGATTTCGCTCGCCCCGGAGGCGTCTGAATGGATCACCGCGTTTGACACGAGCTCTGAGACGAGGAGGGTGAGTACGTCCAAGCTCTCGGGCGGGATCGTGCTCTCCTCGGAGAATCCGACGATCGCGGCGCGAGCAAGCGACGGTGCTTGCGGTGAGCGCTCGAAGCTGAGCTGGAGCTTCGATCGGTTCAGCGAGGCTCGCGGCCCTGCATGACCCTCGCGGACCATCAGCCTGAGGAGGGTTCGAAGGGGAGTACGGAGTCGGCTCCCGTCAAGCGGAAGACCGTGTTGGCCCGCTCGTGCTTTGAGCGGACCAGCACGAGCTTCCATGTTTCTCGCCGCGAGCGGTCGTGGAATTCGATAAGCAGTCGCAGTCCGGATGAGTCCATGAACGTGAGGTCGGTCAGATCCAGCTTCAGGACCGCCGGTTTCTCGCCCAGCTTTGCATCGACCCGACGCGCGAGCGCCGAAACCGTGCCGAGGTCGAGTTCACCGATGACCGACAACACTCGTGTTTCCCCTTTTTTCTGCTCGGTAATCTCGAATGTCGTTGGTCTTACCACTCGTTCCTCGCGTTCCCTCTACGCTGATGTTGTCGTTGTGACACTTGAATCTTCGCGGCGCCGGCTGTGAATCATCTCAGCGTGGGCCAGACGGTGCAGTGCGAGCACGGCCATGTCGTCTGCGTGGGTTGGTCCCTGAAACTCCTCCAGCTTACGCGTCAGTCCTGCGAGGATCTCGCCGGACGATGTCTTGCGGTGATCCTCGAGGATTTGGCGTAGGCGCCCCGGCCCGAAGCGTTCACCCTGCGCATTGCGTGCGTCGGTGATCCCGTCGGTGTAGAGCATCAGCGTGCCACCCGGCTCGAGATCCAGCGCGTGATCCCGCCAGCTCGCATCCGCGAAGCCGCCCAGCAACGGGCCGTGGCCGCCGACCTCGCGAACGCCCTGCGAAGTTATGTGTAGCGGCCAGGGATGCCCGCCTGTGGCGAGCGTCAGCCGATTGTCCTTCAGGCGCAGGCAGAGGGCGGTGCAAACCGACAGGACCGGGCGCTTCTTCAGAGTGGCATCCACGATCTCGAGCAGCCCGGCGGGGCTGGACTGGAACTCGGATGCTGTTCTCATTGTGTGGCGAACGAGGGCGGTCAGCGCGGCGGCCTGAATGCCCTTTCCCGTGACGTCGCCGATGATCACCATCCAACTGTCATCGACCTGCCAGACGTCGTAGAAGTCGCCGCCGACCATGCTCGCCTCGATCGCCGGAAGATAGAAGCTCGACAGCTCGTACCCAGGTATCTCAGGCAGCTCCTCGGGAAGCAGGCTCTGCTGCAGGGTCCGCGCGACCAAGGAGCGCTCGCTGTAGAGCCTCGAGTTTTCGACAGCTACCGCCGCCCGCGCTCCGACCTGCTCGGCCAGCTCCAGATCGTACTCGTCGAGCCTACGCACGGACTCCGCCCCGACGAGCGTCATCGCGCCCAGGATCCGCTTCCCGAGCCGCATCGGGACGATCAGCGCAGAGTGAAATCCCACGGCACGCAACAGCTCCAGATGACGATCGTCCAGGGCTGACTGCGCCAGCATCTCATCGGAGATCTCCGAGTAGAGCAGCGCCTCGCCCGTATGCAGAACGCGGCCCATCCCCTGGTCGGGGTCGACCCGCTCGGGCATGTACCTGCGAATCTCTTCGGCGAGCGCCAGTCGCTTGGGATCGGCGTGCGCGACCGCGACGGTCATGCGATCGCCCTCTGCGTCCACGAGGTCCACCGCGCACCAGTCCGCGATGTTCGGCACCGCGAGCTCGGCGACGTTGCGAAGCGTCTGCTCGTAGTCCAGAGACGAGGCAAGCACCGCGCCCGCCTGCACGAGAAACGCATCCCGAAGCTCCGCGCGCTTGCGCTTGGTCACATCCTCGATGATCATGATCGTCGCCTCCACCTCCCCATTCTCATCACGCAACGGGGCGGCCTTCAGCAGATTCCAGCGCTGCGTGCCCGTTTCGCGATGGACGGTACGGATCAGCAGCGGCTCAGCCGTCTCGCCGCGCAGGATTCGTACTGAGGGAATGTCCGCCATCGCGATCTCGCGGCCCTGCTCGTCCTGCACGAGATAGTCGCTCATGACCGCCTCAGGCGCAGTCTCGCGCAGTTGCTCCCAGGACTCGAAGCCGAGATGGGAAAGCGCCGCGCTGTTGGCGTAGAGAAAGCGGTGTTCGCGATCGCGGATCGTCACCGGGTCGCTCAGCGAGCCCACGATCGCATCGAAGCGCCGCTCGCTTCCCTCGAGCGCCAAGCGCAGCTCCTCCAAGAGTCGCTCGCGCTCGCGCTCGGCCTCCTTGCGCTCGGTTATGTCCTGGATGAATGCGTGAAAGACCCAGCGCTCATTGTCCTCGAGCGCTGAGATCGTCATCTCGATCGGGAACTCGCTGCCATCTGCTCTCAGCGCCCCCAGCTCGATCCGTTGATCCAAGACCGGGCCTGCGCCGCTGTCCAGGAACCGCTGAAGCCCGGCGAGGTGCTCGGCGCGGAGCCGTTCCGGAACGATCAGGTCGGCGACGGGCCGCCCGACGGCTTGCTGGCGCGTCAAACCGAACGTTCGCTCTGCGCTGGGATTCCAGTACGTAACGAGCCCCTCTTCGTCCATCGAGATGGCAGCGTTGTGCGCACGGTCGAGGATCAGCTCGGTCAGATTCGAGTCCATAAAGCTCATTATCCGCGGTTCTGAAGCTCTCGGCAGGAAACGCCGAACGCCCGATCGCTCCAGCGTCTTACCACAGGCTGACACAGGTTGTTTCATCGGGGCTCTTCCCGAAGTCCGCGTGCGGATTGAAGGCAATCCAATCGCGGCTGGCCCGCACGGGACGGGATTCCTCGAAAAGGACTTTGAGGGATTAGCGTTGAGGTCTGGGTAGAGCCCAGTCAGCGGCACGCATCGATCCTCGTCCCGAGGTCATCGAGACGCACAGGGCTGTATCCGAGCGTCCCTGCGCCGCGTGGGCCGTCTCACCAGAATTGCAGTCCGCTGCGCTGGCGAGAGTTTCGCTCTGGAGTGGGCGCGAGCGATTACCGACGAGCTTCGGCGCTCGGAGATGAGCGCCAGCAGAGAGGACTCGCCTCGAATGCCAGCGGCCAGAGGGGGCGAGTCGAATGCCGGCCCTCGCCTTCCCTGGCGCTTGACGCACCGCCCTCAGCCCTCCTGCTTCCCGTCGATGAACTCATTGGCCGCCTCCGGCCCCAGGAACGGCGCAAGGCAGAGATAGGTCGCGTGATATGCGAAGCGCGGTAGCTGGCGCGCCTCGGTGCGTTTGCGGAACTGCTGATAGCCAATCTCGAAGGTCGCGGCGATGACCGCTTCCATGGCCGTGCGACTGCGTGGCTCGGCGGCGTGCTGGTTGCCGTCGTGCAGGAAGATCGTGAAAGCGGTGTGGCTGTCGTCGACGCGCTGGATGGCGGGCGCGCCGACCGCGTGCGATTCGACGTGCACCAGGTAGGCGATCGGGTGCGTCGCGATGAACTGACTGGCCGCGTGGACCCCCTGCCAGACACGCTCGGGCCACTTCTCGGCGCTGAAGAACCCGCTCGCGGCGACGGCCATCGTCTGCTGGAAGGCGAGCTCGTGCGCCGCGAGGAATGCCTGCTGCTTGTCGCGGAAATGGGTGTAGAACACGCGCTTGTCGACTCGTGCAAGCGCGGCGATGTCCGTGACCGTGGCGGCCGTGTAGCCCTTGAGGGCGGCGGTCTCGGCGGTGGCGAACAGGATGCGCCAGCGCTGGTTCTGTGCGATCTCGCTGCTCGACAGCCGCGTTCGACCCGACGGTATCGGCGGCGGGGGCCGAGTCGGCAGCTCGGAGACGTGAGGAGACGGCTCGGGCGATGGCTCGGGGGTCAGCGCCCACCATCGGCGCTCGCCGGCAGGCTGGTTGTAGCTTTCGATCCATCCCTCCAGCTCGTCCGCGAGATTCGAGAGGTCGTGCTCACCGCGACGCAGGCGCTGTGAGAGCAGCCAGTGGGCGGCGCCGATGATCGAGCGGGTCGGCAGGTCGGGAGTGGACGCGCTCGACGCGACGTCCACGCGCGCCGTTTCGATGATCCTCTCGATCTCGCCGATCGTGTGGTCGCGCGCGTCGAGCGCGCGTGGGCCGCCTGCCATCGCCTCGTTGGCGATGAACCGTGCTCGGGCGGGCTCTTCTTCGGCACGCTCCAGCAGTCGCCGGATCGCCGCCTGGGGAGCCTGCTCGGGCGGAGCTCGATCGACCGCCACCTGGATGTGCTTCATCAGGCGTTCGGAGATGTCGCGGTGTGTAGCGAGGAAGCAGTCGTCCTTGTCGGCGAAGTAGTCGTAGAACGTGGGCCGCGACACGCCGGCGTGCGCGATCACCGTCGAGACGGTGACGCCGCTGTACCCATCGCGACAGGCGGCCGCGATCATGCCGGCTATCAACCGCTCCCGCTGGGTGCTCTTGTCCCCCTTGGCAGGGCGTGTGTTTATGTCGAGGACGTCTGTCTCGCGCTGAGCCATGTTGTCAGTACCGTAGCCGAATACACGTGTCAAGAAACGGTTTTTGTGCCTGTTGGGCATCCCCGGAGAAGGCCTCGCGCCATTCGATCCCATGGGCCGGCAAAGTGGGTTGCGCCAAGCAATGTCCACCTCATCCGTTTATTCTAAATCGTGGATTCGTCCTTTCTTGCGCTGCGTTTGGTAGGTCAGTAGACAACCCATGTCGGCACGCCTGGTTGTGGCCTTGATCCCCGCAAGATGTCTTGACGGGGCGCTATCGACCCAACTCGGGAACAAGGGCCATCGTCGCCGTTTATCGGATCGCACGGGTGCGAAGCCTCGCTGGACATGATGTAGCGCCGGGGTCGGAGGGCCACTACATCCTGTCTAGAGTTTGAAAACGGAGCCCATGTAGGATCGAGCAGACCTTCCTTGTCCGCTTCCCTCCGCCTATCGATCCTCGACCAGTCCCCTGTCTCCGAAGGCTCCACGGGCGCACAGGCTCTCCGCAACACGCTCGACCTGGCGCGCTTGGCGGACGACCTCGGCTATCACCGCTACTGGGTCGCGGAGCACCATGGCGGGCCGATGCTCGCCGGGCCCTCCCCCGAGGCGCTGATCGGGCCGATCGCCGCCGCCACGCGAAGCCTGCGGGTCGGCAGCGGTGGCGTGATGCTCCCCCACTACAGCCCGTTCAAGGTGGCCGAGAGCTTCAGCCTGCTCGCCGGCCTGTTCCCCGGGCGGATCGACCTCGGTCTCGGCCGCGCCGCGGGAACCGACCCGATGACCACCTTTGCCCTGCAGCGCGACCGGCGAAGCGCTCCGCCCGACGACTTCCCCCAGCAGCTCTCAGAGCTCCTCGGCTATCTCGACGGCCGTCTCCCGGCTGACCATCCGTTCGCCCGACTCGCCGCGACGCTTCCCGGAAGGCCGGAGCGCCCCGAGCCGTGGCTGCTCGGCTCCTCGCCGCAGAGCGCCGTCTGGGCGGGCGAACTGGGTCTTCCATACGCCTTCGCCGACTTCATCAACGCCGAGGGCGCCGAGATCGCGCGCTCCTACCGCGAGCGCTTTCGCCCGGACGAGGCACGCGAGAGCGCTCCACGGGTGGCCGTGGCCGCCTGGACGATCTGTGCCGACACCGACGAGGAGGCGAGACGGCTCGCCTCCAGCAGCCGGATGTCATTCAAGCTGCTGCGTCGCGGAGAGCTGATCGCAGTACCGCCCCCCGAGAAGGCGATGCGCTTCTTGGCAAGCGAGCAGGAGCGCGCCGGGCCTCTACCAGGAACCGCGCGGCGCGCGGTGCTCGGGTCTCCGCCGACGGTGCGCGAGGAGCTCGAGCGGCTCGCGATCGAGTACGGCGCCGAGGAGGTCATCGTCGTCACCATCACCTTCGACCATCAGGCGCGCCGACGCTCATACGCGCTGCTGGCCGATGTGTTCGAGCTCGAGCCGAGAGCATCTCGAGGCGAGGGCTAAATGCCACACGGAAGTGTATTTGCGATCAGCGATCTCCACGTCACTCATCCCGAGAATCGTCGAGTGGTCGAAAACCTTCGATCAAGGTCAGACAGCGATTGGCTGCTCGTTTGTGGGGACATAAGTGAGACGATCGAGGATGTCGAGTGGACGCTCGACCAGTTGAAGCAGCGGTTCGCGACGGTCGTCTGGGTGCCTGGCAATCACGACCTGTGGACGCCGCCGGATGAAAGTCTGAAATTACGCGGTGAGCCCCGCTATCGACACCTTGTCGAGATGTGCCGCCGGACCGGCACGATCACGCCGGAGGACGATTATCCGATCTGGGAAGGCGCGGACGGTCCGATGACGATCGCACCGCTCTTTCTGTTGTACGACTACACGTTTGGTCGCAATATCGCCCCAACCAAGGAGCAGGCGTTGGCACGTGCCCACGAAGCTGGAGTTGTCTGCAGCGACGAGTTCCTGTTACACCCCGACCCGTATTCGAGCAGAGACGAGTGGTGTCACGAACGGGTACGCGAATCCGAGGTACGGCTCGAAGCGTGTAACACAGAGATCCCAACCGTGCTTGTTAGCCATTTCCCTTTGATCTCGGCGCTGACACGCCCACTGTGGTACCAAGAGTTCGCGCAATGGTGTGGCACGGTTCTGACCGCCGACTGGCATCGTCGATTTCGCGCTGCCGTCGTTGTCTACGGTCACCTTCACATTCCCCGTACCACCTTTCATGACGGCGTGAGATTCGAGGAGGTTTCACTCGGCTATCCGCGCGAGTGGCATCGCCGAGGGCGTGCTCGCGACCCGATGAGACGGATCTTGCCTTTGGAGGCCCCGTGATCGAGGAGATATTGCCGGATGCGGTCATTGTCGTCGAGGCGCGTCAGGACTCGCCGAGCACCACGTTGTTCGCAGTGGAGGAGGCTGCCGTGGAGCACGCCGTCGAGAAGCGACGCCGAGAGTTCACCACCGCGCGAGCATGCGCGCACGACGCGCTCGGGCGGCTCGGTTTGCCCCCGTCTCCGATACTCAGCGGCGAGCGCGGCGAGCCACGATGGCCGGCGGAGGTGGTTGGCAGCATCACTCACTGCGAGGGCTATCGCGCGTGTGCGGTCGCGCGCAAGGGCGAGATCGCCACGATCGGCATCGACGCCGAGGTGAACGCTGCGCTTCCGGACGGAGTCGAAGCGGAGATAGCGCGCCCGGAGGAGCGCTCGTGGTTGCGTGAGCTCAAACGCGAGTCTCCCCTGGTGCACTGGGATCGCCTGCTGTTCAGCGCCAAGGAGTCTGTGTACAAGGCCTGGTTCCCGCTGACCGAGCTGTGGCTGGACTTCGAGGAGGCGTCCGTCACCGTCGATCCGTCCGCGGGCGCCTTCTCTGCTCGCCTGCTGGTGCCCGGTCCGCTGCTCGGCGAGCGGCAGGTGACGATGTTCTCGGGTAAATGGCTTGTGCGCGGCGGGTTGATACTCACCGCGATCGCGCTGGGGACCCCCACACCCCACGATCAACCCCCGCTCTGATAAGCGTTCCGAGGCGGTTGTCTCCAGGCGACGGACCGGGCCGGGAAGTAGGATGGCGATCTTGCGACGACCATCACTTCCATCAAATCTTTCTCCCCTTTTCCACCTGCCAGGACTTCGAGGATGACGAGCCTCGACCCGCAGGCACAGGACCTTCTCGATGTGATGGAGGCGGCGGGTGTAGCGCCCATTCACACAATGTCGGTAGAGGAGGCGCGAGAGCGCATGCGTGCCACGTTGATCCCTCGGGGAGCGGCGCTTACGCTCGCGAGCGTCGAGGACCTGTCGGTACCGACTCCGGAGGGCGCGCTGGGTGTGCGGCTGTACCGGCCGGCCGATGGCGTCCTGCCCGTGGCCCTCTTCTTTCACGGCGGTGGCTGGACGCTCAACGACCTCGACACCCACGACGATCTCTGTCGCCGACTCGCCAAGCGCTCGGGGTGCGTGCTGGTCTCGGTTGACTATCGCCGGGCTCCCGAGCACAAGCACCCCGCCGCGCTCGACGACGCGTACCATGCGTATCGCTGGCTGTTGGACAACGGGGAGCGACTCGGCTGCGATTCGACCTCTCGGGCGCTCGTGGGCGAAAGCTCGGGTGCCACGATCGCAGCCGCTTTGACACACCGCCTGCGTGACGAGGGCATCCCAATGCCCACTTATCAGGTCATCGCGTATCCGCTGCTCGACATGCCCGATCGCTGGCCGTCGTACGGTGAGCGTGGCAATGGTTATATGCTCGATCGAGCGCAGCTGGAATGGTATTTGGGACACTACCTGCCGGCGGGTTGCGATCTCGAGGACCCTTACCTCTTTCCCCTGCACGCGGGCAGTTTCGCCGGCCTGCCGCCGGCCCTGGTGCTGACCGCCGAGTTCGACCCCTTGCGCGACAGCGGAGTGGCCTATGCCGAGAAGCTTGCCCGGCACGGTGTTCCCGTGGAGCACTTGCACATCGCAGATCAAATGCACGGGTTTCTCCTGCTGAGCAGGGTAGTTGCAAAAGCCGCAAGCTTGGTCGATCGCACCGCTGACGCACTGAAGTCACACGGCGCTGCGTCCCGCGGCGCCTAGCCTCGATCGATCCTTGCGGGCCGGCGCCTGCACGCCGGCGACAGCGGTCGCCTGCCTGCCGGTCCTCGAGTTTGGGGACGCCCGCCGGACAGGTCAAAAAATCACCTGATGTGGATAGGTGACGTATGCGATCGACCCGCTAGAACGGCATCTCTCGTTAAAAGCTTGACACGCGCGACGCCACCATGTTAGATGCCACAATCATGTTTATACGCAAGGGGACTCTATATATGCGTGCCGATATCCTGGGACACCACGCACGTATGAGGGGGCGGTCGGGAGCGAGCTCGCACGCGCCCTCGAGCGGCCCGCTCCTCCGGTTTGAGCGCAAGCGCACCCGCTGAGCGTGGACATAAAACCTGCCCACGCATGAAGACGAGTGAGCCCCCACGCACCCAGCTCGCTCCTGCCCTGAGAGCTGACCCCTCCGAGGGTCGCGTCGATCTCAACCCGGATCCCGCGGCGCGCGACCTCGAGCCGGCGCCGCGCGATAGCGCGACCAGCGTGCGCCTGCAGGGATTGCTCGACGCCGACACCTTTCGACCGTGGCGTTCGGGCGTCGGCGACGGGGTGATCGCCGGTTCGGGACGGGTGCACGGACGTCCTGTGTGCGTCTGGGCCCAGGACGTCAGCCATCGGGGTGGCTCGCTGGGATCGGCCGGCGGCGAGACGATCGCACGGACGATCAGGCACGCAAGCCGTGCCGGCGTGCCGGTGATCGGCCTTCCCCACTCCGGCGGGGCCCGCCTGCAGGAGGGCGTCGCCGCACTGGGCGCCTACGGCGCGATCTTCCGTGAGCAGGCGCTCGCCAGAGTGCCGCAGATAACGATGATCCCCGGCCCTTGCGCCGGGGGAGCGGCCTACTCGCCGGCGCTTGGGGACTTCGTCGTGATGGTGAGCCCGGAGTCGCGCCTGTTCTTGACTGGGCCGAAGGTCGTCGAGCAGGTCACTCGCGAGCGGATCTCCGCCGACGACCTCGGCGGTCCGCGTGTCCATTCCGCAAACGGCGTCGCACACCTCGTCACCGACGACGATGGGTCGGCGGCCGAGCTCCTGCAGCGGCTGCTGAGCTACATCCCCTCGACCATCGGTGGATCGCTGCCGCTCGTCCCGCCTGTCGATCCGCCGCCCGGCAGCCCCGCCGATTGCCTGCCCGCCTCCACTCGCCATGTGTACGACGTGCGCAAGGTGATCTCGCTGCTCGTCGACGGAGGACGCCAGCTCGAGCTGGCCGGTCGCTGGGCGCGCAACATGGTCACGGCGTTCGCCCATCTCGACGGGCGCCCGGTCGGTGTCATCGCCAACCAGCCGCGCCACCTTGGCGGCACGATCGACAGCGCCGCGTCGGAAAAGGGACGGTGGTTCGTCGATCTCTGCGACCGTTTCACGCTCCCGCTCGTGGTCCTCGTGGACACACCCGGCTTTCTCCCGGGCGCGCACCAGGAGCGCGCCGGCGTCATCCGCCACGGCGCCTCGCTGCTGCGGGCGTTTGCGCGCTGCTCCACGCCGAAGATCACGGTGACACTGCGCCAGGCCTATGGCGGCGCGCACATCGTGATGAACTCGAGGGACCTGGGAGCCGATCTGACCCTCGCCTGGCCTGCGGCGCAGATCGGGGTGATGGGCGCATCGCAGGCGGTCGCGATCGCCGAGCACCGTGCGATCGCGGATGGTGCCGATGCCGACAGGCTGGCCGAGGTCTACGCGTCGGAGCGTTTGGGAGTCGATGTCGCGGCGGCCAGCGGGTTCGTCGATGAGATTGTTCCGCCGGAGCAGACGCGCGATCGTCTGATCCGAGCGTTTGAGCTGCACGTGTGACCGTGAGTGACGATCCCGCGATCGCTGTAGTCGGAATATCCTGTCGACTTCCGGGTGCCCCGAATCCTTCGGCTTTCTGGCGGCTGCTGCGCGACGGCACCGACGCAATCGCCGACCTCCCGCCCGGTCGCTGGGATCTGGAGGGGCTGTCCGCCGAGGATCGCGCGCTCCCGGGTGTTCTGCGGGGTGGCTTCCTCGAGTCCGTCGATCGCTTCGACCCTGACTTCTTTGGCATCCCTCGGCGTGAGGCAGCGATCATGGATCCCCAGCAGCGGCTCGTGCTCGAGCTCAGCTGGGAGGCGCTCGAGGACGCGGGGATCGTCCCCGCCGGCCTGCACGGCAGCCGGGCGGGCGTCTTCGTCGGGGCGATCGCGAGCGATTACTCACATCTCCTCCAGCAGCACGGAGCAGAAGCGATCACGCGGCACGCGTTGACGGGCACCGCGCGCGGCATCATCGCCAACCGCGTTTCCTATGCGCTCGGCCTGCGGGGCCCGAGCCTGGTCGTGGACACCGTCCAATCCTCCGCACTGGTAGCCGTCCACCTGGCCTGTGACAGCCTTCGCAGAGGCGAGTCGACGCTGGCTCTCGCCGGTGGCGTGAATCTGAACGTCAGTCCCTCGAGCGCGATCGCCGCGTCGAAGTTCGGCGCGCTCTCGCCGGATGGCGCCTGCTTCACGTTCGACGCTCGCGCCAACGGCTACGTGCGCGGTGAGGGCGCCGGCGTGGTGGTGCTCAAGACCCTGGCTCGTGCGCTGGCCGACGAAGACCCGATCTACGGCCTGATCCGTGGCAGCGCGGTCAACAACGACGGCTCCGGCGACGGTCTTGCGGCGCCCGACCGCCAGGCCCAGGAAGAGGTTCTGCGCCAGGCGTACCGAAACGCGGGCATCGAGCGAGACGAGGTGCAGTACGTGGAGCTGCACGGTACCGGCACTCGATTGGGGGATCAGGTGGAGTCGGCCGCGCTCGGAGCGGTGCTCGGCGCCGGTCGAGGGGGCGAGGAGCGGCTGTCGGTCGGCTCGGCCAAGACCAACGTCGGGCACCTCGAGGGTGCGGCGGGCATCGTCGGGCTGATCAAGGTCCTGCTGTGCGTGAGCCACGGAGAGCTCCTCCGAGCCTCAACTTCGAGGCGCCGCCCGTATCGATCCCGCTCGAGGAGCTGGGTCTGCGCGTTCAGCAGACGCTCACGCCGTGGCCGCGGACCGCGGCTCAGCGGATCGCCGGGGTCAGCTCTTTCGGTATGGGTGGGACCAACTGCCACATGGTGCTCTCCGCTGCTCCCGCTCCGGTGGTCCAGGAGGATAGGCGCGGCGCGCCGGCGAGCGACGTGCCGGCGCTCTGCATGACGCCGCTTGCGATCTCGGCAAAGAGCGAGCCTGCGTTGCGCGAGCAGGCGCGCCGTCTGCTCGAGCGTCTCGAGCGATCGCCGGACCTGTCGCTCGGCGACGTCGGCTATTCGCTGGCCACATCACGGTCGGTGTTCGAGCATCGGGCGGTGGTGCTGGGGGACGATCGCGAGATGCTGTTGGGGGGTCTCGGTGCGCTTGCGGGCGCCCAGCCCGCGGGGACCGTGGTCAAGGGTGAGGCGCTTGTCGGTGACGGAGCCGTGTTCCTGTTTCCCGGAGAGGGCTCGCAGTGGAACGCGATGACGCTCGAGCTGGGGGATCGCTGGACGGTGTTCGCCGAGCAGATGCAGGCCTGCGAGGAGGCGCTCGAGCCATTCGTGGACTGGTCGGTGCAGGACGTATTGCGAGGCGCGCGGGACGCTCCGAGCCTCGAGCGGGTGGACGTGGTGCAGCCGGTGCTGTTCGCCGTGATGGTCGCGCTCGCCGCGTTGTGGCGCTCGTGCGGCGTTCGGCCGATCGGAGTCGTGGGTCATTCCCATGGGGAGATCGCGGCCGCCCATGTGGCCGGCGGATTGTCGTTGCAAGACGCCGCGCGCGTCATTGCGTTGCGCGGTCGCGCGCTGGCGAGCTTGAGTGGGCTCGGCGCAATGGTGGCGATCGCTCTGCCGGTGGATGAGGTCGAGCGCCGTCTCGAGCGCCGGGAAGGCCACGTCGAGGTCGCGGCGGTGCACGGTCCCGACTCGGTCGTGGTGTCCGGTGGGCGGGATGCGCTCGAGAGGCTCCTCGTCGAGCTCACGGCCGAGGAGGTGAAGGCGCGGAAGATTCCTGTGGACTACGCCGCTCATTCCGTCCGGGTGGAGGCCGTTCGCGAGGCGTTGCTCGAGGGCTGCGTGGGGATCGTCCCCCGTTCGGGAGAGGTGCCGTTCTACTCCTCCGTGACCGGGGGGCTGCTCGATACAGCTCAGCTGAACGGCGAGTACTGGTATCGCAATCTGCGTGAGACGGTCCAGTTCGAGCGGACGCTCGAGTGCGTGCTGAAACGCGGCCACCGAGCGCTCGTCGAGGTGAGTCCCGACCCTGTGCTGAGCTTCGCCGCCCAGGACATCGTCGATGGGGTGCTCGGGGAGAGCGACGAGACGGTGATCGTCGGCTCGCTGCGCCGCGATCGCGGTGAAACCGAGCATTTTCTCGAGTCCCTCGCCGAGGCTCACGTGCGTGGGGTCGATGTCGATTGGGCCGCGACCTTCGCGGGCTCGAACGCCAGACGTGTCGGGCTGCCGACATACGCTTTTCAGCGTCGGCGCTACTGGCTCGAGGGGCCCGTGGAGGCCGGGGCGGATGATCTCCTCCAGGCCGACACGGACAATCACCGATCGACGCCGTCCGGCGGCACGGTCGGCGGTGTCGAGCCGGGTGTCGGCGTGGCGCCCGACGGCGGCGTGGAGCCGGGCGATCGCGTGGCGGGCGTCGGCGGTATGGAGTCGGTTGGCGGTTTGGAGACAGTCGCCGCCGAGGTCGCGAGCACGAACGGCTCGACCGGCGATCCGACCAGGGGACCGCTGGCAAGGACCATGCTCGAGGCTTCGCCCAACGACCGCGATCGGATCGCGCTCGATGCGGTCCGCGCGCAGGTGGCGATCGTCCTGGGACACGACTCCGCCGAGGAAGTGCCCGCCAGGCAGGCTTTCAGAGACCTCGGGTTCGATTCGCCCGCCGCGCTCGAGCTGCGCAAGCGGCTGAAGCGGCTCACCGGCCTGCGCCTGCCGCCCACGCTGCTGTTCGACCACCCCACGCCCGTCGCGCTGGCTCGCCACCTCGTCGCGGAGATCATCGGTGTGCCGAGCGCACCAGCGGTCTCGAGCTCGACGACGTCGATCGATCGCGAGCCGGTCGCGATCGTGGGGATGAGCTGCCGCTATCCGGGCGGGGTGTCCTCGCCGGAGGATCTGTGGGAGCTGGTCGCGACTGGAGGAGACGCGATCGGGGAGTTCCCGCACGATCGCGGGTGGGACGTCGAGCATCTGTTCGACCCCGATCCCGACAGCTTCGGGACGAGCTACGCGCGCCACGGCGGCTTTCTGTACGACGCCGGCAAGTTCGACGCCGAGTTCTTCTCGATCGGCCCGCGCGAGGCGCTGGCAATGGACCCTCAGCAGCGCCTCCTGCTCGAAGGCACGTGGGAGGCGTTCGAGGACGCGGGCATCGACCCCGGCTCGCTGCGCGGCTCGCAGGCGGGGGTGTTCGTCGGAGCGATGACCCAGGACTACGGGCCGCGTTTGCACGAGGCGCGGGATGCGCTCGAGGGCTACACCCTCACCGGCAATACGGGCAGTGTCGTCTCGGGTCGCCTGGCCTACGTGTTCGGCCTGGAGGGCCCGGCGGTGACGGTCGACACCGCCTGCTCCTCCTCGCTCGTGGCGCTGCACGCGGCCTGCCGGTCGCTGCTCGGAGGAGAATGCGTGCTGGCGCTCGCCGGCGGCGTCGCCGTGATGGCCAATCCCGGCATGTTCGTCGAGTTCTCGCGTCAGCGCGGCCTCGCGGTCGATGGCCGCTGCAAGTCGTTCGGGGCCGGCGCCGATGGCACCGCCTGGTCTGAGGGCGTGGGGCTGCTGCTGCTCGAGCGTCTCTCCGACGCGCGGCGCAACGGCCATCGCGTGTTGGGCCTGGTACGCGGCTCGGCGGTGAACCAGGACGGCGCCTCGAACGGACTGACGGCGCCGAGCGGGCCTTCACAGGTTCGGGTGATCCGCCAGGCCCTGGCCAACGCGGAGCTGTCCGCCGAGGAGGTCGACGTGGTCGAGGCGCACGGCACGGGCACGACGCTCGGCGACCCGATCGAGGCGCAGGCGCTGCTCGCCACATACGGGCAGCGGGACTCGGGCGCTCCACTGTGGCTGGGCTCGTTGAAGTCGAACATCGGTCACTCCCAGGCGGCGGCCGGTGTGGGCGGCGTGATCAAGATGGTTCAGGCGATGCGCCACGGTGTGCTGCCGAAGACGCTCCACGCCGAGGAGCCCTCGCCCCATGTCGACTGGTCCAGCGGCGAGGTACGGCTGTTGAGCGAGCAGGTGGCGTGGCAGCGCAACGGCGTCTCACGGCGGGCGGCCGTCTCCTCGTTCGGGATCTCCGGCACGAACGCGCACGTGATCTTGGAGGAGGCTCCGCCTGCGGAGCAGGCTGCGCCGGCGGGCGTTGTGGGTGGGAGCACGCCGGCCGCTGCCCGGCTCGACGTCTTGCCGTTCCTGGTCTCGGCGTCGAGCGGTGAGGCGCTCAGGGCTCAGGCCGTCCGTCTCGGCTCGCATCTGAAGGCGGCCCCGGAGGTCGAGCTGCTCGAGCTCGCCGGTGCGCTCGCGCTGGATCGCGCGCAGCTGGCGCATCGCGCCGTCGTCGTCGCCGATCGGCAGGACGCCGTGGTCGCCGGCCTGGAGGCGCTCGAGCGCGGAGCGGTGACCGATGGCCTGTTTCAGGGCGTGGCCAAGGATGGAGGCGACGGTGGGACGGCGTTCTTGTTCTCGGGTCAGGGTGCGCAGTGGGCGGGGATGGGTGCTGGTTTGTATGGGGCGTTCCCGGTGTTCGCTACCGCGCTCGACGAGGTGTGTGGGGTTTTGGATGGCTTGTTGGGACGGTCGCTGCGGGAACTGATGTTCGCGGCGGATGGTTCTGAGGAGGCTGTCCTGCTGGGGCGGACGCAGTTCACGCAGCCGGCGTTGTTCGCGATCGAGGTTGCGTTGTTCCGTCTCGTGTCGAGCTTTGGCGTGAGACCGGATCTCTTGCTGGGTCATTCGGTTGGTGAGATCGTCGCCGCGCACGTTTCCGGGGTGTTCTCGCTTGGGGACGCGTGCGCGCTGGTCGCGGCGCGTGGCCGGCTGATGGGCGCGTTGCCTGACGGTGGCGGGATGGCCGCGGTGATGGCGTCTGAGGAGGAGGTGGTGGAGAGCCTTGCCGGGTTGGAGGATCGGTTGGGTGTGGCCGCTGTGAACGGTCCTGAGGCCGTCGTCGTCTCCGGGGAGCTGGATGCTCTGGCGGAGTGGGAGGGTGTGTGCGCGGCGAGAGACCGCAAGGTCACGCGGTTGCGTGTGTCGCACGCGTTTCACTCGCGGTTGATGGACCCGATGCTGGAGGAGCTCACCGCGGTCGTCCAAGGGCTTTCGTTCGGTCTGCCCGCGATCCCGATCGTCTCGAACGTGACCGGTGTGGCGCTGTTGCCCGAGGAGATCGCCTCGCCCGCGTACTGGGCCGAGCACGTGCGTCGCGCGGTGCGTTTTTGTGACGGTGTGCGTTGCCTGCAGGGTCAGGGTGTGACGCGCTTTCTCGAGCTTGGTCCCGACGGTGTGCTCAGCTCGATGGCGCACGAGTGCCTCGGTGAGGAGCTGGAGGATCGGGCGTTGCTCGCGAGCACGTTGCGTCGGGGTCGTCCCGAAGCGAAGGAGCTCGTCGGTTTCCTCGCACGGGCTCACGCCCATGGCCTGAGCCTCGACTGGAGCGCCCTGTTCGAGCGGACCGCCCGGCACGTGGAGCTGCCGACCTACGCCTTCCAACGCCGGCACTACTGGCTGGAGGGGACGCCGGGCGCCACCGACGCGAGCTCGCTCGGGCAGTCCTCCGCCGAACATCCCCTGCTGGGGGCGGAGATGGCGCTGGCGGGCGATGAGGACGGCTGGCTGTTCACCGGCCGTCTCTCGCTGAAGAGCCACCCGTGGCTAATCGACCATGCCGTCATGGGCCAGGTCCTGATGCCCGGCACCGGCTTCCTCGAGCTGGCCCTGGCGGCAGGCGAGCGGATCGGCGCCGGGCTCGTCGAGGAGCTCACGTTGGAGCGGCCGCTGCTGCTCGGCGAGGAGGGCGCGGTCCAGATCCAGCTCTCGGTCTCGGGGCCGGACGAGGGGGGCAGGCGCTCGCTGGCCGTCTACTCGCGCCCGCAGGACGCCTCCGACGACGAGCCTCAACCCGGTGAGTGGATACGGCACGCCTCGGGTGCGATCGGCCATCACAGCGAAACGCTCGCCGACGAAGAGCGCACGCTCGCCGCTGATCTCGACAGCTTCGCCCGCGAGGTCTGGCCGCCGGCGGGGGCGGAGGAGCTCGATACGGAGGATCTCTACGAGCGTCTGGCCCAGGGTGGGTACAACTACGGGCCTGCGTTCCAAGGGCTGTCGAAGGCGTTCAGGCTGAAAGACGAGCTGTACGTCGAGGTCGTCCTGGAGGCCGAGCAGGAGAGTCAGGCCCACGGCTTCTGCATCCATCCGGCGCTGCTCGACGCCGCGCTGCACGCGATCCTGCCGGCGGCGTTTGCGAGCAAAGGCTCGGAGGAGCTCGAGGTGCCTTTCTCCTTCACGGGCGTGCGGTTGCGCGGCCAGGGCGCAAGCGTGTTGCGAGTGCGTCTCGACGAAGGCTCACGGGCGTTCAGCCTGCTGGCACTTGACGAAGGCGGAGCTCCGGTGCTGTCGGTGGATGAGATCGAGCTGCGCTCGATCGATCGTGACCAGCTGAAGGGGGCTGCCGGCGCGAGCCACGACGCGCTCTACGAGCTGCGATGGATGCAGCTTCCCCCGTCGTTCTCCATCTGCTCGGAGCTGCGCTTGGCGCTGCTCGGCGACAGCGGGCGCGCGCGGATCGCCACCGACGCGTTCGCTTGCTACCGGGATCTGACAGCGCTCGAAGACGCGCTCGAGGAGGGCGCATCCGCGCCCGAGGTCGTGCTGGTCGACGCCGTCTCGCTGATCGACGACGGAGAGCTGTCTGCCGCCTCCATCCACCACGTAGCGGCGCGGACACTCGAGCTGTTGCAACGGTGGATCGCCTCGGAGCGTCTCGCCGACGCGAAGCTTCTGCTGCTGACGGAGAACGCGCTCAACACCACGGCGACGGATGCGCCCAACCTCGCTCAGGCCGCGCTCGTGGGCCTGATGCGCTCGGCCTCCTCGGAGCATCCCGGACGGTTCGGCCTCCTCGACAGCGATTGGAGCGAGGCCTCCGTGGACTCGCTGTCCGGTGCGCTCGTGGGCGAGGAGCCGGAGCTCGCGCTGCGCGAAGGCTCGCTCTACGCGCCGCGCCTCGCTCGTCGCAAGGCCGAAGACGATGGTGTCCCGGCGCCGTTCGACCCCCAGGGCACGGTGCTGATCACCGGGGGCACAGGTGGGCTGGGAGCGCTCTTGGCGCGCCATCTGGTGGCGGAGCGGGGCGTGAAGCGACTCCTGCTGGTGAGCCGTAGCGGCCCCGATGCCGACGGCGCGAGCGCGCTGCGCGAGGAGCTGCGAGAGCAGGGCTGCGACGTGAGGATCGCCGCCTGCGACGTCTCGCGGATCGAGCAGCTCGAGGAGCTGCTCAGCTCGGTCGCCGCCGAGCACCCGCTGAGCGTCGCGATCCACACCGCCGGCGTGCTCGACGACGGGGTGATCGAGTCGCTGAGCGGCGAGCGACTCGCGCGGGTCATGGCGCCGAAGGTCGATGCGGCCCTGAACCTGCACAAGCTGATCGAGCGGGCAGAGCTGATCTTCTACTCCTCCGCCGTGGCAGCCGTGGGCAGCCCGGGACAGGCCAGCTATGCGGCCGCGAACGCCTTCCTGGACGCGCTCGCCGCGCACCGCCATGCGCAGGGACTCCCCGGCATGTCGCTGGCCTGGGGCGCGTGGGAGCAGGCCGCGGGCATGGCGGGAGAGATGGACGAGGGGGATCGGGCGCGGTTCGAGCGCCAGGGTATCGCGCTCCTTTCCGACGAGCAGGGTCTCGAGCTCCTCGACGTCGCCCGCTCGATCGACGAGCCGCTGCTCCTGCCGATGCGTCTGGACGCCACCGCCCTGCGGGCCCAGGCGAAGGCCGGGCTGCTACCGATGATCCTGACGGGGCTGATACGCGTCCCCACCCGCCGCGCCTCCGAGGCCAAGGGCTCGCTGGCCAGACGGCTGGCCGAGTCCTCCGAGGCGGAGTGGGACGCGATCGTCCTCGAGCTCGTCGCGGGCCACGTGGCCGGCGTGCTCGGGCACGCCTCCGCAGCGGCCATCGATCCACAGCGACCCTTCAAGGAGGCGGGCTTCGACTCGCTGGGCGCCGTCGAGCTGCGCAACCGCCTGGGTCAGGCGAGCGGCCTGAAGCTGTCCTCCACGCTCGTCTTCGACTACCCCACGCCCGCCGCCGTGGCGGGGTATCTGCGCGCGAAGGTGGAAGGCGCAAAGCGCGGCGGAACGCACGTCCCAAGACACCTGCCGGCGCACACCGACGAGCCGATCGCGATCGTGGGGATGAGCTGCCGCTATCCGGGCGGGGTCTCCTCGCCGGAAGAGCTGTGGGAGATGGTCCTAGCCGGCGCCGATGAGATCGGCGAGTTCCCCGCCGACCGTGGCTGGGACGTCGAGGGGCTCTACGATCCGGACCCGGACAGCTCCGGGACGAGCTACAGCCGTCACGGCGGCTTTCTGTACGACGCCGGCGAGTTCGACGCGGACTTCTTCTCGATCGGACCGCGTGAGGCGCTGGCGATGGATCCTCAGCAGCGGCTGCTGCTGGAGAGCGCGTGGGAGGCGTTCGAGGACGCCGGCATCGCTCCGGCATCGCTGCGGGGCACGCAGACGGGCGTGTTCACAGGAGTGATGTACCAAGACTACGCCACCAATGTCGGGCCCGTGCCCGCGGAGCTCGAGGGCTATCTCACCACCGGCAGCGCCGCGAGCGTCGTCTCGGGCCGCCTTGCCTACACGTTCGGCCTCGAGGGTCCCGCGATGACGCTCGACACGGCCTGCTCCTCCTCGCTGGTGGCGATGCACCTGGCGTGTCAGGCGCTGCATTCGGGAGAGTGCGACCTGGCCCTCGCCGGCGGGGTGACGGTGCTTGCGAACCCCGACGTGTTCGTCGTCTTCAGCCGTCAGCGAGCGCTGTCCCCGGACGGCCGTTGCAAGTCGTTCGGCGCAGGCGCCGATGGCGTGAGCTGGTCTGAGGGCGCCGGCCTGGTGCTGCTCGAGCGGTTGTCGGTGGCGCGCAAGAACGGCCATCGCGTGCTGGGGCTTGTGCGTGGCTCGGCGGTCAACCAGGACGGGGCCTCCAACGGGCTGACGGCGCCGAACGGGCCTTCACAGGTTCGGGTGATCCGCCAGGCGCTGGCAAGCGCCGGCCTGTCCGCCGGTGAGGTCGACGTGGTCGAGGCGCATGGCACCGGCACGACGCTCGGCGATCCGATCGAGGCGCAGGCACTGCTCGCGACCTACGGGCAGGAGCGCGAGGGCGCGCCGCTGTGGCTGGGCTCGTTGAAGTCGAACATCGGCCACACGCAGGCGGCGGCCGGTGTCGGCGGCGTGATCAAGATGGTTCAGGCGATGCGCCACGGTGTGCTGCCGAAGACGATCCACGCCGACGAGCCGTCGCCCCACGTGGATTGGTCGGAGGGCGAGGTGCGGCTGTTGAAAGAGCAGGTTCCGTGGGAGCGGGGCGGCGTGCCGCGTCGCGCGGGCGTGTCCTCGTTCGGGATCTCCGGCACGAATGCGCACGTGATCCTGGAGGAAGCTCCCGTCGTGGAGGAGGCGCTGCCGGCGGGATCGGAGGATGTCGATGGCGCCGCTCTGGCGGTTCCGCGGCTCGAGGAGCTGCCGTTTTTGGTCTCCGCTTCCAGCGTTGAGGCGCTTGCGGGGCAGGCTGCCCGCCTTGGTGGGTTTGTGGGCGAGCGTTCCGAGCTCGAGTTGGGTGATGTTGCGCGAGGTCTCGCGTCGGGTCGTGCGCGGTTGGCGCATCGTGCGGTCCTGTTGGCGGGTGAGCGGGACGGGTTGGTCGCCGGTTTGGGCGTGCTCGAGCGTGGCGAGTCGGCGGATGGTCTGTTTCAGGGTGTTGCCGGCGGTGGTGGGACGGCGTTCTTGTTCTCGGGTCAGGGTGCGCAGTGGGCGGGAATGGGCTCTGGGTTGTACGAGGTGTTCCCTGTGTTTGCGTCTGCGCTCGACGAGGTGTATGGGGTTTTGGACCCTCTTCTGGGTCGGTCGCTTCGGGAGCTGATGTTCGCCGTTGACGGGCCGGTGGAGGGTTCGGCTGAGGGTGTGGCCGGCGGTTCGGTCGAGGGTGCAACTGCTGGTTCGGCGGGTGGTGCCGCGGAGAGGCTGTTGGGTCGTACGCAGTTCACGCAGCCGGCGTTGTTCGCGGTCGAGGTCGCGTTGTTTCGGTTGGTGTCGAGCTTTGGTGTGAAGCCTGACTTCTTGTTGGGCCATTCGGTGGGTGAGATCGTCGCGGCGCATGTCGCCGGTGTTCTGTCTTTGCAGGATGCGTGTGCGCTGGTGGTGGCGCGAGGCCGGTTGATGGGCGAGCTGCCTGACGGTGGTGGGATGGCTGCGGTGATGGCGTCGGAGGATGAGGTATTGGAGAGCCTGGCCGGGTTCGAGGATCGGTTGTCGATCGCTGCGGTGAACGGCCCTGAGGCGATTGTTGTCTCCGGCGGGTCGGATGCGCTTTCGGAGTGGGAGGGAGTGTGTGCGGCGGCGGGGCGGAAGGTCACGCGGTTGCGTGTAAGTCATGCGTTTCATTCGCGCTTGATGGATCCGATGTTGGCGGAGTTCACCACGGTCGTCGAGGGTCTCTCGTTCGCTTCGCCGTCGGTACCGATCGTCTCGAACGTCACCGGTGAGCTTGCCGGCGATGAGCTGCAGTCTGTGGAGTATTGGGTGAAGCATGTGCGTGAGGCGGTGCGTTTTTGTGACGGTGTGCGCTCGTTGGAGGCGGCCGGTGTCACGCGTTTTCTCGAGCTGGGCCCGGATGGTGTGTTGAGCGCGATGGCGCAGGAGTGTCTCGGCGAGGATCTCGTGGACGAGGCGCTGCTGGTGAGCACGTTGCGCAAACGGCGACCCGAAGCGAGGGACCTGCTCGGCTTTCTCGCTCAGGCGCACATCCATGGCATCGACCTCGACTGGGGTTCGCTGCTCCCGCCGGGTGTATCCCATGTCGAGCTGCCGACGTACGCTTTTCAACGTAAGCATTACTGGTTGGAGGCTGCCGCGGGCGCCACGGACGCGAGCGCGCTCGGGATGGGCGCGGGCGAGCATCCGCTGCTCGGCGCCGCGCTGCCCTTGGCGGGCGAGCGGGACGACTGGCTGCTCACCGGACGCATCTCCTTGAAGACCCATCCGTGGCTCGCAGACCACGCCGTCATGGATCGGGTGTTGATGCCGGGTGCGGGCTTCGTCGAGCTCGCGTTGGCCGCCGGGCAGCGGGTCGGCGCCGAGGTCGTCGAGGAGCTCGCGTTCGAACGCCCGCTGCTGTTGGACGAGCAGGGCGCCGTCCAGATCCAGGTCTCGATCGCCGAGCCCGACGACGCGGGCAGGCGCGCGATCGCCATTTACTCGCGCGAGAGCCAGTCGCGGGACGCTTCGGAGGAGGGGGGCGAGTGGACTCGTCATGCCGCGGGTGTGCTCGGTGCCGAGGAGACGAGCGCTCACGGCGGCGAGGAGACGACCTCGCACGGCGTCGAAGAGGCGCGCGCGGGCGGGCACGATCGGGTGAGTGCCGATCTCGGGAGCCGCGCGGCGGCCGGCGAGCTGCGGCGCTTCGCCGGGCAGCCGTGGCCGCCCCCAGGCGCGGCCGAGCGCCTGGACACAGAGTTCTTCTACGACCGCCTGGCGGAGGTCGGCTACAACTACGGACCCTCGTTCCAGGGGCTCCGCTCGGCGTGGCGCCTCGGGGAAGAGCTCTATGGCGAGGTCGTCCTCCAGCGAGAGCAGCAGGACCGGGCGGCCGACTTCTGCATTCACCCGGCGCTGCTCGATTCTGCTCTGCACACGCTGCTGCTCGGCGCGCTCGAGGACGGCCAGGCGAGCGCGCTGGAGGTCCCCTTCGTCTGCACCGGCGTGCGGATGCTCGGTCAGGGCGCAAGCGCGCTGCGGGTGCGCCTCGGCAACGACCGCGATCGCCAGGCGCCGAGCCTGCTGGCGCTCGACGAGAGCGGCGCCCCGGTGCTTTCGATCCAGAGCATCGAGACACGGGCGATCGACCACGACCAGCTGCGCGCGGCCAAACCCGCGAGCCAAGACTCGCTCTACGAGCTCGAGTGGGCGCCGCTGCAAAGCTCCTCCCCCAACGGCTCGCGGCTGCGCGTGGCGATCCTCGGCGGATGGCACGACGGCGGCGAGATCCAAGGGATCGAGCTGGAGCGCTACGCCTCGCTGGCGGAGCTCGAGCAGGCGTTGCTGGAGGGCTCGCCCGCGCCCGAGACCGTGCTGATCGATGCGCAGGCGCTCGCCGAGCACGCCTGGCTCCAGACCAAGGGCGCCGGGCCGCGGGAGGGCGCCGGTCCGCGGGAGGGCGCCGGGCTGCAGGAGGGCGTTGGGCTGCAGGAGGGCGCCGGGCTGCAGGAGGGCGTTGGGCTGCAGGAGGGCGCCGGGCTGCAGGAGGGCGCCGGTCCGCGGGAGGGCGCCGGGCTGCAGGAGGGCGTCGGGCCGATGGTCGAGGGCGACACCGGTGCGGCCACGGGCGGCGACGGTGCGCTCGCGCGGGATGTCCACCGGACGGCGGCACAGACGCTCGAGCTGTTGCAGGGCTGGATCGCCTCCGAGCGCCTCGCGGAATCACGGCTGCTGCTCGTGACGGAGAACGCGGTGAGCGTCACCGAGGGTGAGGCGCCCAACCTGGCTCAGGCGGCGCTCGTGGGCCTGATGCGCTCGGCCTGCTCGGAGCACCCCGGCCGCTTCGGCCTGCTCGACCTCGATGCGAGCGACCTGTCCAGGCAGCCGCTGTACGGTGCGCTGATCGCTGAGGAGCCCGAGCTCGCTTTGCGCACGGGCACGCTCTTCGCGCCGCGGCTGGGGCGCGTGACGACACCGGTGGACGCGCCCGGCTCGAGGGCTTTCGATCCCCGGGACACGGTGCTGATCACGGGCGGCACCGGCGGGCTGGGCGCGCTCTTGGCGCGTCATCTGGTGGCCGAGCACGGTGTCGAGCGACTGTTGCTCGTGAGCCGCAACGGCCCCGAGGCCCGGGGCGCCGGGCAGCTCGAGGCGGAGCTGAAGGAGCTTGGCGGCCGCGACGTGCGGATCGCCGCCTGCGACGTCTCCGACCGGGCTCAGCTGAAGGGGCTGCTCGCCTCGGTGCCCGCGGCCCATCCCCTCGGCACGGCGATCCACACCGCCGGCGTGCTCGACGACGGCGTGATCGAGTCGCTGGACGGTGAGCGGCTCGCGCGTGTGATGGCTCCCAAGGTCGACGGGGCGATCAACCTGCACGAGCTCACGGCCGGCACGGCGCTCGCGGAGCTGATCCTGTTCTCGTCCGCCGCGGCGACCGTGGGCACACCGGGGCAGGGCAACTACGCGGCCGCGAACGCGTTCCTGGACGCGCTCGCCGCCCACCGCCGCGCGCGCGGCCTACCGGGCATGTCGCTGGCCTGGGGCGCATGGGATCGGGCGGGCGGCATGGCCGAGACGCTCGGGGAGGGGGACCTGGCGCGCCTGCAGCGGATGGGCATCGCCTCGCTCTCCGATCGCCAGGGCCTCGAGCTGTTCGATCTCGCTCGCGTCCTGGACCGGCCGCTGCTCGTGCCGGCGCGGCTCGACATGGCTCCCCTGCGCGCCCAGGCCAAGACGGGGATGCTGCCCGCGATCATGCGCGGGCTGATCCGCGTCGGGACCCGTCGCGCATCGGACGCGAAGGGCGCGCTGGCCAGAAAGCTCACCGAGTCGCCCGAGTCCGAGTGGGAGGCGATCGTCACAGAGCAGGTCACCGATCACACGGCCGGGGTCTTGGGTCACTCCTCCTCCGCGGCCGTCGACCCGCGGCGCGCGTTCAAGGAGCTCGGCTTCGACTCGCTGGCGGGCGTCGAGCTGCGCAACCGCCTGGGCCAGGCTACCGGGCTGAAGCTACCGTCGACGCTCGTCTTCGACCATCCCACCCCAGCCGCGGTGACGGTCTATCTGCTCGAGCGGCTTTCGCTCGACGGGTCAAGCGTCGATCGCGATCCCCGCGAGGCTGAGATCAGGCGGGTGATCACCTCGGTCCCGATCGCGCGCCTGCAGAGCGCCGGCGTGCTCGACATCCTGCTGGCGCTGGCCGACTCGGAAAGATCGCCGTCGAATGGGGTAGCGAACGCTGCCGCCGGCGATCGCGACGCGAGCCGGATCGAGAGCATGGACGTCGAGAGCTTGATCGGCAAGGCCCTGGAAATCGGCAGCGCGGGGGTGACGGATGGCGCCTGAGAACGAGCAGCTCGTGGAGGCCCTGCGCACGTCCCTGGTGGAGCTCGAGCGTGTGCGCGAGGTCAACCGCCAGATCCTCACGCGCGCGGATGAGCCGATCGCGATCGTCGGCATGAGCTGCCGCTATCCGGGGGGCGTGTCCTCGCCCCGGGACCTGTGGGGGCTCGTCGCTCGTGGCGGGGATGCGATCGGCGCGCTCCCGGAGGATCGCGGCTGGGACGTGGAGGGACTGTACGACCCCGACCCCGATCACCCCGGCACGAGCTACTCGCGCCACGGCGGGTTTCTGTATGACGCGGGTAACTTTGACGCGGAGCTGTTCTCGATCTCGCCGCGCGAGGCGCTGGCGATGGATCCGCAGCAGCGCCTGCTGCTCGAGGGCGCGTGGGAGGCTTTCGAGGACGCGCAGATCGACCCGGCCTCGTTGCAAGGCAGCCGGACCGGCGTGTTCGCGGGGGTGATGTACGGGGACTACGGCACGAACGTCGGCCCCGTACCCGCGGAGGTCGAGGGTTACATGGGGACGGGCAGCACTGGCAGCGTGGTCTCCGGGCGTTTGGCGTACGCGTTCGGGCTGGAGGGCCCGGCGATGACGGTCGACACGGCGTGCTCGTCCTCGCTCGTGGCGATGCACCTGGCCTGCCAGGCGCTGCGCGCGGGCGAATGCGACCTCGCGCTGGCCGGCGGGGTGACGGTGCTGTCGAGCCCGAGCGTGTTCGTCGTCTTCAGCCGCCAGCGCGGCCTGTCCCCGGACGGGCGCTGCAAGTCCTTCGGCGCGGGCGCCGACGGCGTCGGCTGGGCCGAGGGGATGGGCCTGCTGCTGCTCGAGCGGCTGTCGGACGCGCGCAAGCACGGTCACCGGATCCTCGGGTTGGTGCGCGGCTCGGCGGTCAACCAGGACGGCGCGTCGAACGGTTTGACGGCGCCGAACGGTCCCTCCCAGGAACGGGTGATCCGCCAGGCGCTGGCCGGCGCGGGACTGTCACCCGGCGACGTGGATGCCGTCGAGGCGCACGGCACCGGCACGACGCTCGGCGATCCGATCGAGGCGCAGGCGCTGCTCGCGACCTACGGCCGGGAACGCTCGGGCGATCCGCTGCGCCTGGGCTCGTTGAAGTCGAACATCGGCCACTCCCAGGCCGCGGCCGGGGTGGGCGGCGTGATCAAGATGGTGCAGGCGATGCGCCACGGCGTGCTGCCGAAGACGCTCCACGCCGATCGGCCTTCGCCGCACATCGATTGGTCCGCGGGCGAGGTGCGCCTCCTCGGCGAGGAGCTGCCGTGGGAGCGCGCCGGGGCACCGCGCCGGGCGGGAGTGTCCTCGTTCGGGGTGTCGGGCACGAACGCGCACTTGATCTTGGAGGAGGCTCCGCCTGCAGAGCAGGCTCCGCCGGCGGGGGTTGTGGGTGGCGATGTCGCGGCCGCGCCGCGGCTCGGCGCTCTGCCGTTCCTTGTGTCGGGGGCAAGCAGTGAGGCGTTGCGTGCGCAGGGGGGTCGTCTCGGCTCGTATCTGAAGGGGGCGGCGGATGTCGAGTTGGCCGGTGTTGCGCGTGGGTTGGCGGTGGGTCGTGCGCGGTTGTCTGATCGCGCTGTCGTGGTTGCCGAGGAGCGCGATGCGCTGATCGCCGGTCTGGAGGCGCTCGAGCGTGGCGAGAGCGCGGATGGTCTGTTCCAGGGGGTCGGCGGTGGGGGTCGTACGGCGTTTTTGTTTTCGGGTCAGGGTGCGCAGTGGGCGGGGATGGGCGCCGGGCTGTACGAGGCGTTCCCTGTTTTTGCGTCTGCGCTCGATGAGGCGTGCGGCGTTTTGGATGGCCTGTTGGGGCGGCCGCTTCGGGAGCTGGTGCTTGCCGCTGAGGGCTCTGAGGAGTCTGTCTTGTTGGACCGTACGCAGTTCACGCAGCCCGCTTTGTTTGCGGTTGAGGTTGCGTTGTTTCGTCTCGTGTCGAGTTTTGGGGTGAAACCTGACTTTTTGTTGGGTCATTCGATCGGCGAGATCGTCGCGGCGCATGTCGCCGGTGTCTTCTCGTTGGGGGATGCGTGTGCGCTGGTGGCGGCTCGTGGTCGTTTGATGGGCGCGCTGCCCGACGGTGGTGGGATGGCGGCGGTGATGGCCTCCGAGGAGGAGGTGCTCGCGAGCTTGTCGGGGTTTGAGGATCGTTTGAGCATCGCCGCGGTGAACGGTCCGGAAGCGGTCGTTGTTTCGGGTGGTTTGGGCGCGCTTTCGGAATGGGAAGATGTGTTTGCGGGACGGAAGATCACACGGTTGCGCGTAAGTCATGCATTTCATTCGCGGTTGATGGATCCGATGCTCGAGGAGCTCACCGGGATCGTCAAGGGTTTCTCTTTGAGTCCGCCGTCGATACCGATCGTCTCGAACGTGACCGGTGAGCTTGCGGGCGAGGAGCTGTTGACCGCCGAGTATTGGGCGAGCCATGTGCGTAATGCGGTCCGGTTTTGTGACGGTGTGCGCTCGTTGGAGGGCGCGGGTGTCACTCGCTTCCTGGAGCTGGGTCCGGATGGTGTGCTGAGCGCGATGGCGTATGAGTGCCTCGACGAGGACCTCGAAGACGAGGCGCTGCACGGTGGCAAGAGTCTCGCGGACGAGGCGCTGCTCGTCTCCACGCTGCGCAAACGTCGACCGGAAGCGACGGACCTGCTCTCCTTCCTCGCGCAGGCGTACACCCACGGTCTGAACGTCGACTGGGGCTCCCTGATCCCGCCGAGCGCACCCCACGTCGAGCTGCCGACGTACGCCTTCCAGCGCGAGCACTACTGGCTCGAGGCAGCCGCGACCGCCACCGACGCGAGCGCCCTCGGCATCGGCGCCGGTGAGCATCCCCTGTTCGGCGGCGCGCTCTCCCTGGCGGGCGAGCAGGACGGCCGGCTGCTCACCGGGCGCCTCTCGCTGAAGACCCATCCGTGGCTCGCGGACCACGCGGTCATGGATCGGGTGTTGATGCCGGGCGCGGGCTTCCTCGAGCTCGCATTGGCCGCCGGGCAGCGGGCCGGCGCGGAGGTCGTCGAGGAGCTCACCCTGCAGGCGCCGCTGCTGCTCGAGGCCGAGGGCGCCACCCAGCTTCAGCTCAAGCTCTCTGAGCCCGATTCCGACGGCCGCCGTGAGCTTCACATCTACTCCCGTCCCGAAGACACGTCGCAGGACGCCCCGGAGCAGGGCGGCGAGTGGACCTGCCACGCCACCGGCGTGCTCGCCGATATCGGCCAAAGCTCAGCTGTCGGCGGCGAGGCCTCATCGGCTCCCGGCGAGAGCCACGGATCGGCCGGCCCGCGGTCCGTCGTCGAGGACGGTGCCTCGCGCCGGGTTGTCGCGGACGGCGCTCCGCGCCGCTTTGCCGAGGAGACCTGGCCGCCCGCCGGCGCCGAGCAGCTCGACACCGAGCTTCTCTATGAACGTCTCGCGCAGGCGGGCTACAACTACGGCCCCGCCTTCCAAGGTCTGCACGCGGCGTGGCGCGTCGACGACGAGCTCTTTGGCGAAGTGTCCCTGGCTTCCGATCAGGCCACTGAGGCGGCGAGCTTCGGTCTGCACCCGGCGCTGCTCGACTCCGCGTTTCACCTGGACCTGCTGCGGGCGCTGGACGGGCCCCAGACAAGCGCGGTGGAGATCCCCTTCTCCTTTACGGACGTACGTCTGCACGGGCACGGGGCGAGCGTGCTGCGCGTGCGCCTCGCGCGCGACGCTCAAACCCTGAGCGTGCTCGCGCTCGACGACGACGGCGCGCCGGTGCTCTCGATCGCAGGGATCCAGACGCGTGCGATCGAGGAGAGCCAGCTGCAGGCCGCGTCTCGCGCCGGTCACGACGCGCTGTACGCGCTCCGCTGGGTGGAGCTGACGAGCGCGACCATCGAGGGTTCACAGCTCCACGCCGTGGTGGTCGGCGAAAGCGACGGCCCGCAGGCGGTGAGTCTCGAACCGGGTGGCGATCTTGACGCCGCGGGGATCGCGCTCGAGCGCCACCCGGACGTGGCAGCGCTCGAGGAGGCGATCGCGCTCGGCTCCGCGGCGCCCGAGCTCGTGCTGATCGACGCGCAGGCGATCCTCGAGCACGGTGATCTACACGGCAACGCCGCCGGCGGAGCGCAAGCGGAGCCCACTCAAAAGCTTCTCAGCTCCATCCATGCGCTCACCGCGCGCGTGCTCGAGCTGTTGCAGGCGTGGATCGCCTCGGAGGGGCTCGCGGAGGCGAAGCTCGTGCTCGTCACCGAGAATGCGCTCGCTGCGAGTGAAGGCGCCTCCCCCGATCTGACCCAGGCCGCACTCGCGGGCCTGATGCGCTCGGCGCAGTCCGAGCACCCGGGGCGGCTCTCCCTGATCGACCTCGACGGGACCGCTCCCTCCAGGGCCGCGCTCGCCGCCGCGCTCGCGAGCGACGAGCCGGAGCTCGCGCTGCGCGACGGGACGCTGCTCGCGCCGCGGCTCGCCGCGCTGAAGCCCGCGCCCCGCGCCCTGCGCCCCGCGCCAGACCTGGAGCCCACCCCGCCCGACCCCGAGGCCACCGCGCCGGCCTTTGGAGACAGCGTGCCCGACCCCGAGGCCACCGCGCCGGCCTTTGGAGACAGCGTGCCCGACCCCGAGGCCACCGCGCCAGACCTGGAGGCCATCGCGCCGGCTCTCGGGGACAGCGCGCCCGACCCCGACGGCACCGTTCTGATCACGGGCGGCACCGGCGGGCTGGGCGCGCTGCTGGCCCGCCACCTGGTCGTCGCGCACTCCGTCAAGCGACTGTTGCTCGTAAGCCGCCGAGGCTCCGCGGCCGAGGGTGCCGAGGACCTTGCCGGCGAGCTTGGCGCGCTCGGCTGCGACGTGCGGATCGCCGCCTGCGACATCGCCCGCAAGGATCGGCTCGCGGACCTGCTCGTCTCGATCCCCGCCGCCCACCCGCTCACGACCGTGATCCACGCGGCCGGCGTGTTCGACGACGACGCGCTCTCCGCGCTCGACCCGCAGCGCCTGCGACAGGTCATGGCCCCGAAGGTCGACGGGGCCGTCAACCTGCACGAGCTCACGCGCGATAGCCCCCTCGTGGAGCTGATCCTCTTCTCCTCCGTCGCCGGCACGCTCGGCTCCCCCCGGCTGGCCCCCTACGCGGCCGCCAACTCGTTCCTCGACGCGCTCGCCGCCCACCGCCGCGCGCAGGGGCTCCGGTGCCTCTCGCTCGCCTTTGGCATGTGGGAGCGGTCGACCGGCTTCAGCGGCGAGCTGAGCGAGGAGGATCGCGCGCGCATCTCGGCGCGCCTGCGCCGCTCGGAAGGCATCGTCCCGCTGTCCGACGAGCAGGGCATGGAGCTGTTCGACCGCGCCCGCGCGCGCCCGGAGTCGCTGCTCTTCCCGGTGGCGCTCGACACCGCCGCGCTGCGTGCCCAGGCCAGGGCCGGGGTGCTGCCGGCCGTCCTGCGCGGGCTGGTCCGCCTGCCCGCCCGCCGTGTATCCGACGTAGGCGGCACGCTGGGCAGGAGGCTCGCCGGTGCCTCGTCGGAGTCAGAGCGCGAAGCGATCGTCTCCCAGCTCGTCAGCTCGCACGTGGCCGCCGTGCTCGGGCACGCCTCCCCCGATGCGCTCGACCCACGGCGCGCGTTCAAGGACCTGGGCTTCGACTCGCTCGCGGCCGTCGAGCTGCGCAACCGCCTGAGCCAGGCCACCGCTCTGAAGCTGCCCTCGACGCTCGTCTTCGACCACCCCACGCCGCTCGCCGTGGCCGGCTATCTGCGCGAGCAGCTGCAGGGTGTCTCGCGCACGAGCGGCGCCAAGCGCGGCGCCCGGCTCGCCACGCGCTCCGCGGCGCATCGCGACGAGCCGATCGCGATCGTCGGCATGAGCTGTCGCTACCCGGGCGGCGTCGCCTCGCCCGAGGACCTGTGGGAGCTCGTCGCCGCGGGCGTCGACGCGATCGAGCAGTTCCCCGCCGACCGCGGCTGGGACCTCGAGCGGCTGTACGACCCGGACCCCGACCATCCCGGCACGAGCTACGCACGCGAGGGCGGCTTCGTCGCCGGCGCGGACACGTTCGACGCGGGCTTCTTCTCGATCAGCCCGCGCGACGCGCTTGTGATGGACCCCCAGCAGCGGCTGCTCTTGGAAGGCGCCTGGGAGGCGTTCGAGCACGCCGCGATCGCCCCGACGTCGCTCGCGGGCAGCCAGACCGGCGTGTTCACGGGCGCGATGACCTACGACTACGGCGCCGGCTCCCCCTCCGAGCGGCTCGACGGCTTCGGCACCGCGAGCGTCGGCGCCGGCGTCCTGCCCGGCCGCGTCTCCTACACCTTCGGCCTGGAGGGCCCCGCGATCTCGGTCGACACGGCCTGCTCCTCCTCGCTGGTCGCCCTCCACCTCGCCTGCCAGGCGCTGCGCTCCGGCGAGTGCTCCCTCGCGCTCGCCGGCGGCGTGACGGTGCTCTCGACGCCCGGCATGTTCCGCTTCTTCAGCCGCCAGCGCGGCCTCGCCCCCGACGGGCGCTGCAAGTCCTTCGCCGCCTCCGCCGACGGCGCGGGCTTCTCCGAGGGCGCCGGCCTGCTGCTGCTCGAGCGCCTCTCCGACGCGCAGCGCTCAGGCCGCCGGATCCTGGCCGTCGTGCGCGGCTCGGCGGTCAACCAGGACGGCGCCTCCAACGGGCTGACCGCGCCGAACGGCCCGTCGCAGGAACGCGTGATCCGCCAGGCGCTCGCCGCTGCCGGCCTGTCGGTGAGCGACGTCGACGCGGTCGAGGCGCACGGCACCGGCACCACGCTCGGCGACCCGATCGAGGCGCAGGCGCTGCTCGCGACCTACGGGCAGGAGCGGGCCGAAGGTCCGCTGTGGCTCGGCTCGCTGAAGTCGAACATCGGTCACACCCAGGCCGCCGCGGGCGTCGCGGGGATCATCAAGATGGTGATGGCGATGCGCGCCGGTGTGCTGCCGCGGAGCCTGCACCTCGACGAGCCGACCCCGCACGTGGACTGGTCAGCGGGAGACATCGAGCTGCTCTCACAGCCGGCTCCCTGGCCCGAGCGCGCCCATCCCCGGCGCTGCGGTGTGTCCTCGTTCGGCGCCAGCGGCACCAACGCCCACGTGATCCTCGAACAGGCGCCTGCGCCGAAGGCTGTCGAGGCGCCTGCGACGGAGCCGGCCCCGGACCCGGCGTCCGCGCACGAGCCGGCCCAAGCGCCCGATCCGCCCCGGACTCAGAGCCCGGCGCCCGAGTCAGCCACGACCCAGAATCCGGCGCCCGAGCCGCTCGCCGGCGGACCGTTCCCGGCACCCTTCCCGACGCCCTTCCTGGTGTCCGCCAGGAGCGCGGAGGCGCTGGCCGCTCAGGGGGAGCGGTTGCGAGCGCATCTCCTCGCACACCCCAAGCTCGAGCTCGCAGACATCGCCGCGACGCTCGCCTTTCATCGTTCGCACCTCGACCATCGCGCGGCGATCCTCGCCGGGGAGCGAGACGAGCTGCTCGGCGGCCTGCTCGCGCTCGCGCGCGGCGAGACCGCGCAGGGCTTCCTCCAGGGTGTCGCGCGCGGCGACGGCCGGGTCGCGTTCCTGTTCTCGGGGCAGGGCTCGCAATGGCCCGGCATGGGCGCGGAGTTGTATCAGGCGTTCCCGGTGTTCGCGCGGGCGCTCGACGAGGTCTGCGCCGTCCTCGACACGCACCTCGCACGGCCCCTGCGAGAGCTGATGTTCGCCGCCGAGGGCTCCGACGAGGCGGCGCTGCTCGAACGCACCGAGCACACTCAGCCGGCGCTGTTCGCGCTCGAGGTCGCGCTGTACCGGCTGGTCACGAGCTTTGGCGTCCAGCCCGACTTCCTGCTTGGTCACTCGGTCGGCGAGCTCTCGGCCGCGCACGTCGCTGGCGTGCTCTCGCTCGAGGATGCGTGCGCCTTCGTGGCCGCGCGCGGGCGGCTGATGGGCGCGCTGCCCGACGGTGGCGCGATGGCGGCGGTAATGGCTTCCGAGCAGGATGTGCTCGCGAGCCTCGCCCCGTTCGCGGACCACCTGTCGCTCGCCGCGGTCAACGCGCCCGAAGGCATCGTCGTCTCCGGCCCCGAGGGCCCCCTCGGGGAATGGGAGGCGCAGGCGCTCGCCGACGGTCGCAAGGTGACGCGGCTGCGGGTCTCCCACGCGTTCCACTCCCAGCTGATGGACCCGATGCTCGCCGAGCTCGAGACCCTCGTCGGCGGCCTGTCCCTGAGCGCGCCAACGATCCCGATCGTCTCGAACGTCAGCGGCGAGACGCTCACCGCCGAGCAGGCGACCTCGCCCGCGTACTGGGCCGAGCACGTCCGCCACACCGTGCGCTTCAGCGACGGCGTTCGCTTCCTCGCGCAGCAGGGCGTCACGCGCTTCCTCGAGCTCGGCCCGCACCCCGTTCTCAGCTCGATGGCTCATCTCTGCCTGGAGAGCGACGGGGCCGCCAAGACGCTGCTCGCGAGCGCCCTGCGCGCGCGCCGTCCCGAATCGAGAGAGCTCCTCGGCATGCTTGCGCAGGCTCACAACCACGGCCTCGACGTCGACTGGGGTCTTCTCTTCGACCGCGCGCGCTCCGCGCCCGTCGAGCTGCCGACCTATGCCTTCCAGCGCCGACGCTTCTGGCTCGAGCCCGCCGCCGCGGATGGCGATACGGCGGCGCTCGAGTCTGAGCTCACACGGCTTACGCGCGCCCGCGCGATCCCCGAGGAGGCGAAGGGCTCGCTCGCGAGCAAGCTCTCCGCGGCGCCCGAGCCCGAGTGGGACACGATCGTCTCGGCGCTCGTGCTCGACCACGTGGCCTCCGTGCTCGGGCACGCCTCCACCGCGGAGGTCGATCCCGAGCGCTCCTTCAAGGACGCCGGCTTCGACTCGGTCGCCGCCGTGGAATTCCGCAACCGCCTGAGCGAGGCGTCCGAGCTGAAGCTGCCCTCGACGCTCGTGTTCGACTATCCCACCCCGCTGGCGGTCGCCGGCTACCTGCTCCTGGAGGTCGAAGGCGCCACGCACGGTGCCCAGGTCGCCAGGCGCTCGCCCGCACGGACCGAGGAGCCGATCGCGATCGTCGGCATGAGCTGCCGCTATCCCGGCGGCGTCAGCTCGCCCGAGGAGCTGTGGGAGCTCGTCTCCAGTGGCACCGACGCGATCGGCGCGTTCCCCGAGGATCGCGGCTGGGACGTCGAGCGGCTGTTCGACCCGGACCCGGACAGCCCGGGCGGCAGCTACACGCGCCATGGCGGCTTCCTCTACGACGCGGGCGACTTCGACGAGGAGCTGTTCTCGATCTCCCCGCGCGAGGCGCTCGCGATGGATCCCCAGCAGCGGCTGCTGCTGGAAGGCGCGTGGGAGGCCTTCGAGGACGCCGGCGTCGATCCTTTGAGCCTCAAAGGCTCCCAGACGGGCGTGTTCACGGGGCTGATCTCCACGCTCTACGGCCTCGACCTGCACCCGCCCGAGGGGATCGAAGGGCTGCGCCTGACCGGCAACACCGCGAGCGTCGCCTCCGGGCGCCTGGCCTACACGTTCGGCCTCCAGGGCCCCGCCGTATCGGTCGACACCGCCTGCTCCTCCTCGCTCGTCGCGATGCACCTCGCGTGCCAGGCGCTGCGCTCCGGCGAGTGCGACCTCGCGCTCGCCGGCGGCGCGACCGTGCTCACCAACCCGCTCGTCTTCATCGAGTTCTCGCGCCAGCGCGGCCTGTCCGTCGACGGGCGCTGCAAGTCCTTCGGCGCCGACGCCGACGGCACCGGCTGGTCGGAGGGCATGGGCCTGCTGCTGCTCGAGCGTCTCTCCGACGCGCGCCGCAACGGCCGGCGCGTGCTCGGGCTGGTGCGCGGCTCGGCGATCAACCAGGACGGCGCCTCGAACGGGCTGACCGCGCCGAACGGCCCTTCACAGGAGCGGGTGATCCGCCAGGCGCTCGCCAACGCGGGGCTGTCCGCGGGGGAGGTCGACGCGGTCGAGGCGCACGGCACCGGCACGACGCTTGGCGACCCGATCGAGGCGCAGGCGCTGCTCGCGACCTATGGGCGGGCGCGAGCCGGCGGCGAGGCGCGGGCCGACGGCCAGGCGCACACCGACGGCCAGGCGCACACCGACGGCCAGGCGCCTGGGGACAGGCCCCTCTGGCTCGGCTCGCTGAAGTCGAACATCGGCCACACCCAGGCCGCGGCCGGTGTCGGCGGGGTGATCAAGATGATCCAGGCGATGCGCCACGAAGCGCTGCCGCGAACCCTCCACTCGCGGGAGCCCTCACCCCACGTGGACTGGTCGGGCGGCGAGCTGCGGCTGCTCGGCGAGCAGGTCCCGTGGGAGCGCAACGGCGTGCCGCGCCGCGCTGGCGTCTCCTCGTTCGGCGTCTCCGGCACGAACGCGCACGTGATCTTGGAGGAGGCCATAGTCGCCGAGGAGGCTCTCGTGGGCGGGGAGACTTCGCCGGCGACGGACCCCGGAGACGGCGTCGCCTCCTCGATCGCGCGCCCCGTCTGGCCGTTCCTCGTGTCGGCGGCCAGTGATCCGGCGCTGCAAGGTCAGGCGGCTCGGCTCGGTTCGTTTGTGAGTGAGCGTCCCGAGATCGAGCTTGGCGGTGTCGCCCGTGGTCTGGCGCTGGGTCGTGCGCGACTCTCCCACCGCGCCGTCGTCGTGGCCGATCAACGCGATGCGCTGGTCGCCGGTCTGGAGGCGCTCGAGCGTGGCGAGAGCGCGGATGGCCTGTTCCAGGGTGTTGCCGGTGGTAGGGGTGCTACGGCGTTCCTGTTCTCGGGTCAAGGCGCGCAGTGGGCGGGGATGGGCGCGGGGCTGTACGAGGCGTTCCCCGTCTTCGCGTCTGCGTTCGACGAGGCGTGCTCGGTTTTGGATCCCCTTCTAGGTCGGCCGCTGCGGGAGCTGGTGTTCGCCGCCAATGGCTCCGTGGAGGGTTCGGCTGATGGCTCCGCGCACGGCACGGCTGATGGATCGCCAGTTGGTTCGCCGGGGAGCTCTGTGGAGGTGGGGCTGCTGGGTCGCACGCAGTTCACGCAACCTGCGCTGTTTGCGATCGAGGTTGCGTTGTTCCGTCTCGTGTCGAGTTTTGGTGTGAAACCCGACTTTTTGTTGGGGCATTCGATCGGCGAGATCGTCGCGGCGCATGTCGCCGGCGTCTTGTCGTTGGAGGATGCGTGTGCGTTGGTAGTGGCGCGTGGTCGTCTGATGGGCGCGTTGCCCGACGGTGGTGGGATGGCGGCGGTGATGGCCTCAGAGGACGAAGTTCTGGCGAGCTTGTCGGGGTTCGAGGATCGTTTGAGCATCGCCGCGGTGAACGGTCCGGAAGGGGTTGTCGTTTCGGGTGATTTGGATGCGCTTTCGGAGTGGGAAGGTGTATTTGCGGGGCGGAAGGTCACACGGTTGCGTGTAAGTCATGCGTTTCATTCGCATTTGATGGACCCGATGCTCGAGGAGCTCACCGGGATCGTCGAGGGTTTCTCTTTCAGTCCGCCGTCGATCCCGATCGTCTCGAACGTGACCGGTGAGATCGTGGGCGAGGAGCTGCTGACCGCCGAGTACTGGGCCAGGCATGTGCGTAGTGCGGTCCGTTTTTGTGACGGTGTGCGCTCGTTGCAGTCAGCCGGTGCGACGCGCTTCCTCGAGTTGGGCCCGGACGGTGTGCTGAGCGCGATGGCGTACGAGTGCCTCGGCGAGGATCTCGAGGACGAGGCGCTGCTCGTCTCCACACTGCGCAAACAAGGACCCGAAGCGAAAGACCTGCTCTCCTTCCTGGCCCGCGCGTATATCCACGGTTTGGCCGTCGACTGGAGCGTCCTGTTCGAGCGGGATCTCCTCCCTCCCGCCGAGCTGCCGAAGTACGCCTTCCAGCGCAAGCGCTACTGGCTCGAGGGCACGGCTCGGGCCGCCGACGCGAGCGCTCTCGGGCAATCCTCCGCCGCCCATCCCCTGCTCTCCTCCGCGATGGCGCTGGCGGGCGAGGAGGACGGCTGGCTGTTCACCGGACGCCTCTCCCTGAAGACCCATCCGTGGCTCGCGGACCACGCGATCATGGGTCAGGTGCTGCTCCCTGGCACCGGCTTCGTCGACCTGGCGCTGGCGGCGGGGCAGCGAGTCGGGGCCGAGGTCGTCGAGGAGCTCACGTTCGAGCGGCCGCTGCTGCTGGACGAGCAGGGCGCCGTGCGGGTCCAGCTTTCGGTCTCGGCGCCCGACGATACGAGCAGGCGCTCGATTGCCATCTACTCCCGCCCCGAGAACGGGGCCGACGACGAGGCGGAGTCAGAGCTGTGGGTGCGCCACGCCTCGGGCACGCTCACCCCAGGCGACGGCGCCGCCGCGACCGGCGAGCAGTCCGCGCCTGGAGCGGAGCTCGCGAGCTTCGCCGACGAGGCCTGGCCGCCCGCGGGCGCGGAAGAGCTCGACACCGAGTACCTCTACGAGCGCCTCGCCGAGCTGGGCTACAACTACGGCTCCTCCTTCCAAGGCCTCTCGCGGGCGTTCAAGCTGGGAGACGACCTCTACGCGGAGGTGGCGCTCGAACAGGAGCAGGCGGGTGCGGCGTCCGACTTCCGGGTCCACCCGGCACTGCTCGACGCCGCCGTGCACGCGACGTTCCTCGAGGCGCTCGACGGCGCTCAGGGTGGCGGCGTCGGCGTGCCCTTCTCGTTCTCCGGTGTACGCCTGTACGGGCAGGGCGCAAGCGAGCTACGCATCCGCCTCGGCGGCGATGAGGCGATGGCGAGCATGCTGGCGCTGGACGGCGACGGCGCGCCCGTGCTCTCGGTTCAGCGGCTGCAGACACGCACGATCGACCAGAGCCAGCTGCGGGGCGCCGCTCGCGCGGGCCACGAGGATCTCTACGAGCTCCAATGGCTCGAGCTGCAAGCGCCCTCTCCCAACGGTTCGCCCCTGCGCGCGGCCGTGCTCGGCGAGGAGGACGGTCTCCGCGCGGTGGGCGTCGAGCTCGAGCGCCATCGCGATCTGCGGGCGCTCGAGGTCGCGCTCGGCGACGGCGCCGCCGCGCCCGAGCTGGTGCTGGTGGAGGCCGGCACGTTCACTGACGAGGGTGAGCTCCGCGACGGTGTCCACCGAATCGCCGCACAGGTGCTCGAGCTACTGCAGAGCTTGATCGCCTCCGAGCCTCTCGCCGAAACTCGGCTGCTGCTCGTGACCAAAGGCGCGGTCGCCGTCCGTGACGGCGAGTCGCCCAACCTGCTCCAGGCAGCGCTGATCGGCTTGCTGCGCTCGGCCCAGTCCGAGCATCCCGGCCGGTTTGGCCTGGTCGACCTCGACGGCGACGAGGCGTCTGCGGGCGCCCTCTACGGCGCTCTGACGAGCGACGAGCCGGAGCTCGCTCTGCGTCTGGGCTCGCTGTACGCGCCGCGGCTCGCCCGGGTGACGGCGTCCCCGGAGACGGCCGAGCCGGACGCGCTCGATCCGGACGGCACGGTGCTGATCACGGGCGGCACCGGCGGGCTGGGGGCGCTCGTGGCGCGCCATCTCGTGGCCGACCTCGGCGTGCGCCGGCTCCTGCTCGTGAGCCGCAGCGGCCCGCAAGCCGAGGGCGCCGGCGCGCTCGAGGGGGAGCTGCGAGCGCTCGGCTGCGACGTGCGCGTCGTGGCCTGTGACGTAGCGCAGAAGGCGGCGCTCGAGGAGCTGCTCGACTCGCTTCCCGCGGCCCATCCCCTCAGCCTGGTGGTCCATACCGCCGGCGTGCTCGACGACGGCGTGATCGAGTCGCTCGACGGCGAGCGCCTCTCCCGTGTGCTGGCGCCGAAGGTCGACGCGGCGCTCAACCTGAGCGAGGCGATCGGGCAGGCGGAGCTCGTGCTGTTCTCCTCCGCGGCAGCGGCCGTGGGCAGCCCGGGACAGGGCAACTACGCGGCCGCGAACTCCTTCCTGGATGCGCTCGCAGCGCACCGCCAGGCGCGTGGCCTGCCGGGCAGGTCGCTGGCCTGGGGCGCCTGGGAGCGCGCCACCGGCATGGCCGGCACGCTCTCCGAGGCCGATCGCGTGAGCTTTGAGCGCCAGGGGGTCTTCCCGCTCTCCGACGCTCAGGGCCTCGAGCTCTTCGACGTTGCTCGTGGCCTCGACTCCCACCTGCTGCTGCCGATCCGCTTGAACACGACCACCCTGCGCGGGCAAGCGAAGGCCGGGATGCTGCCGGCGATCCTGAGCGGCCTGATCCGCACACCCGCGCGCCGCGCGGCGGGCGCGCCGGGATCGCTGGGCAAGAAGCTCGCCGGGGTGCCCGAGTCGGAGTGGGACGCGATCGTCGCAGAGCTCGTCAGAGGGCACGTGGCGGGCGTGCTCGGCCATGCTTCGTCCGCGGCGATCGATCCGCGGCGTCCCTTCAAGGAGGCCGGCTTCGACTCGCTCGCCGCCGTCGAGCTCAGAAACCGCTTGAGCCAGGCCACCGGCCTGAAGTTGCCGTCTACGCTCGTCTTCGATCACCCCACCCCCGCGGCGGTGGCGGATCTGGTTCGCTCGAAGGTCGAGCAGAATGGATCGTCGCGGCCGGCGTTCGACGCGCAGCTCGACGGGCTGGAAGCGATCCTCGCCTCGATCGCGGGCGACGAGCAGGCGCGCAGGCGGGCCGACGCGCGCCTGCGCGCGTTCGACGCGCAGATCAGGTCATTCCTCGCGGGTCCTGTAAATGGAGATTCCGCGGGCGCGGATCGATCGACTGAGGAAGATCTGGAGTCGGTCTCCGACGATGAGCTGTTCGAGATCATCGAGAAAGAGTTCGGGGCGTCGTGATCGCCGGGGGAAGCAAAGCCGGCCGGGGGAAGCAGAGCCAGCCAATCGGCGGAAGCAAAGCCAACTTACTTATGAGAGGACGAGCTGAGAGATGAGTGACGGAAGCGTTCACCTGGGAGACGACAAGCTTCGTCGGTATCTCAAGAAGGTCACCACCGATCTGCGCGACGCGCATCGCCAGATCCAGGAGACCGAGCAGCGTGAACGTGAGCCGATCGCGATCGTAGGAATGGGCTGCCGCTATCCGGGCGGGGTTTCCTCGCCGGAGGATCTATGGGAGCTCGTCGCCGCGGGGACCGACGCGATCGGGGAGCTGCCAAGCAGCCGCGGCTGGGATCTGGAGCGCCTGTACAACCCCGACCCGGATCACTCGGGAACGAGCTATAGCCGGCACGGCGGATTTCTCTACGACGCCGGAGAGTTCGACGCCGAGTTCTTCTCGATCGGCCCGCGCGAGGCGCTGGCGATGGATCCCCAGCAGCGAATCCTGCTGGAATGCGCGTGGGAGACCTTTGAAAACGCCGGAATCGAACCGGCGTCGCTCGTGGGCAGTCGGACAGGCGTGTTCGTGGGGGTCATGCACAACGACTACGGCACGAGCGCAGGCCCCGTGCCCGTCGAGCTCGAGGGCTACCGGGCCACGGGCGTCGAGGACAGCGTCATCTCCGGGCGCATGTCATACACATTCGGTCTCGAGGGTCCGGCGGTGTCGCTTGACACCGCGTGCTCGTCGTCGCTCGTCACCATCCACCTGGCCTCCCAGGCGCTCAGGTTGGGTGAGTGCGATCTGGCGCTGGCCGGTGGCGTGTCGGTCTTTGCCACGCCCGGCCCGTTCATAGAATTCTCGCGTCAGCGCGGCCTCTCGACGGACGGGCGTTGCAAGTCCTTTGGCGCCGGCGCCGATGGCATCGGTTGGGCCGAGGGCGTCGGCCTGGTCATGCTCGAGCGTCTGTCGCAGGCGCGTCGGAACGGCCATCGCGTGCTGGCTCTGGTGCGTGGGTCGGCTGTCAATCAGGACGGGGCGTCGAACGGGTTGACGGCGCCGAACGGCCCTTCACAGGTTCGGGTGATTCGCCAGGCGCTGACCAGCGCCGGATTGTCGCCCGCGGAGATCGACGCGGTCGAGGCGCACGGAACGGGCACCCCGCTGGGCGATCCGATCGAGGCGCAGGCGTTGCTCGCGACCTATGGACAGGGACGGGCCGGCAACCCTCTCTGGCTCGGCGCGCTGAAGTCCAACATCGGCCACTCGGCGGCCGCGGCGGGTGTGGCCGGGGTCATCAAGACGGTGCAGGCGATGCGCCACGGTGTACTGCCAAAATCGCTTCACGCGGAGGAGCTCTCACCGCACATCGACTGGTCGGAAGGCGAAGTGCAGCTACTGCGCTCACCGGTGAGCTGGCCCGAGGGTGAGCGTGTGCGTCGTGCGGGCGTGTCCTCGTTTGGGGTTTCCGGCACGAACTCGCATGTGATCTTGGAGGAGGCTCCGCGGGTCACGCAGGCGGCGCGCGTGGTGGCGACTGCCCCCCGGAGAAATGGGGCCGTCGAAGCGCCTTCCGTCGCGGTGCCTTCCGTCGAGGACGGTGGCGAGGGCTTCGGCGCCGAGGCACACGCCGGCGACGAGGCCGGTGCTCGCCAGATCGGTGTCTTGCCGTTCCTGGTTTCGGCCTCCAGCGACGAGGCGCTCAGGGAGCAGGGGGCGCGCCTGGCCGGACATCTGCGCGCGCACGACGAGGTCGCGCTGGACGGGGTAGGCGCCGCGCTCGCGCTGGGCCGCGCCCGACTGGCGCATCGGGCCGTCGTGATCGCCGAGCAGCCCCAGACGCTGATCGCCTCGCTCGAAGCGCTCGCGCAAGGTGAGGCCGCGGATGGCTTGGTCGAGGGTGTTGCCGGCGCTGGGCGCAAGGTGGCGTTCCTGTTTTCCGGACAGGGCTCCCAGTGGGTGGGAATGGGTAGGGAGCTGTGGGAGTCATCGCCTGTCTTTGCGGAGCAGATGCGGGCTTGCGTCGATGCGTTTGGCCGCTACTGCGACTGGTCGCTCGAGGACGTGCTGCGGGGCAAGCCGGGCGCTCGCCCGCTCGAGGGAGTGGATGTGGTCCAGCCGGCGCTGTTTGCCGTGATGGTCTCCCTGGCTGCGTTGTGGCGGTCCTTCGGGGTGGAGCCAGCGGTCGTGCTGGGTCATTCTCAGGGCGAGGTCGCGGCGGCCCACGTGGCGGGCGGCCTGTCCCTGGACGATGCCGCAAAGGTGGTGGCGTTGCGCAGCAGGGCGCTCGTCGAAGGGCTCGCGGGTCGCGGTGGGATGATCTCCGTGGCGCTGCCCTCCGAGCAGGTCGCCGCCGACCTGGAGCGGTGGGAGGGGCGGATCTCGCTGGCGGTCGTCAACGGACCTGCATCGGTGGTGGTATCGGGAGAGCCCGACGCGCTCGATGAGCTGCTCTCGGGGTACGAGGCTCAGGGTGTCAGAGCGCGCCGAATCCCGGTCGAGGTCGCCGGTCACTCGGCCCAGATAGAGATGCTCGAGGAGCGGCTCACGGCGGAGCTCTCGTCGATCGCGCCACGGTCTGGTGAGGTTCCGTTCTTCTCGACCACCACCGGCACGCTGCTGGACACGGCGGAGCTCGACAGCGCTTACTGGTACACGAACCTGCGCCAGACGGTTCACTTCTACGAAGCGACCCGCGCCCTCTTGGAGAGCTCCATCACGACGTTCATCGAGATGAGTCCCCACCCGGTGCTGGCGATGGCCGTGGAAGAGACCGCCGAGGCTCACGGCTTTGGTCCGAGTGACATCGCCGCGATCGGCTCGCTCAGGCGCGAGCAGGGAAGCTCTGAGCGCATCCTGACCTCGCTCGCGGAAGCTTATGCGCGTGGCGTCGAGGTCGACTGGAGCTCGCTGTTCGACCGCGAGAGCGCCGGCGAGGTCGAGCTCCCGACCTACGCTTTTCAGCGCAAGCATTACTGGTTCTCGCCCCAAGCGGACGCCGCCGATGTGAGCTCGCTCGGGCAGTCTTCGGCCGAGCACCCGCTGCTGGGCGCAGCGACGGCGCTGGCGGGCGAGCGGGAGGGTTGGCTGTTCACGGGGCGCGTCTCGCTTCAGAGCCATCCGTGGTTGAAAGACCATGCGGCGATGGAGTCGGTCCTGCTGCCGGGCACCGGTTTCCTCGAGCTGGCGTTGGCCGCCGGGCAGAGGGTCGGCGCAGAGGTTGTCGAGGAGCTCACGCTCGAGCGACCGTTGCTCCTCGGGGAGGAGGGCGCGCTGCAGATACAGCTCTCGATCTCAGAGCCCGAGGAGGCCGGTCGGCGCTCGATCGCCGTCTACTCTCGCCCGCAGAACGTGACCGAGGATGAGCCGGGTGTGGAGGAATGGACACGTCACGCCTCGGGCACGCTCAGCTCCGACGGTGAAGATCTGCTCCCCACCGAAGCGCTCGAGCGCTTCGCCGAGCAGCCCTGGCCACCTGAGAACGCACAGGCGATAGACACGAGCTTTCTCTATGACCGCCTCGCGGAGGCGGGCTATAACTACGGCCCCACCTTCCAAGGGCTGCGCTCGGCCTGGCGCGTCGGGGATGAGCTCTACGCCGAGATCGCCCTCCAGGAGGAGCAGGTCTCGGAGGCGGCTGAGTTCGGTGTCCATCCGGCGCTGTCAGACGCCGCGTTGCACACGGCCTTGCTGGGAGCATTGGAGGGGACGCAGGGGGGCGAGGTGGGGGTTCCCTTCGCCTTCTCGGGTGTGCGCCTGTATGGGCAGGGCGCGAGCGCCCTGCGCGTGCGTCTCGCCGGAGAGGGGGACACGTTGAGCTTGTCGGCGCTCGACGAGAGCGGGGCGCCGGTGTTCGCGATCCAAACGCTCGAGACGCGCGTGATCGATCAGAGCCAATTGCAGGCCGCCAGGTCGGCGAGCCAGGACTCGCTTTACGAGTTCCGTTGGGTGGAGCTGCCAAGCGTGTCTCCCGACGGCTCTCAGCTGCTCGCCGCGACGCTCGGTCACGGCGAGCTCCCCGACGCCCCCGGGATCGAGCTGGAGCGCTATGCCGATCTGGGAGCGCTCGAAGACACCCTGGTGGAGGGCTCTGCCGTGCCGGGGCTCGTCCTGGTAGACGCAAAGACGATCGTCGGGCAGGTGCAGGCAGAGGCCGCCGCCGACGGGGAAGCGCTTGCAGACATCGGAAGCGAGGGGTTCGCCGTGAGGGTTCGTGGGGTCGCCGCGCGAACGCTCGAGCTGTTGCAGGCGTGGGCGGCGTCTGAGCGTCTCTCGGAAGCGAGGCTTTTGCTGGTGACCGAGAGGGCGGTCGCGGCGTTGGACGGGGAGGCGCCGAACTTGGTCGAGGCGGCGCTTGTGGGCTTGCTGCGCTCGGCGCAGTCTGAGCATCCGGGTCGCTTTGGCGTTGTCGATCTCGACGGGAGCGAGGCTTCCAGGGGCGCTGCGCTCTATGGGGCGCTGGTGAGCGAGGAGCCCGAGCTCGCGTTGCGCGAGGGCGTGCTCTATGCGCCGCGGCTTGCGCGGGCCGCGGCGCCGGCAGCGGCTCAGGCCGAGGAGCCCGTCCTCGAGTCCTTCGACCCTGACGGCACGGTGTTGATTGCGGGTGGCACAGGCGGGTTGGGGGCACTCCTGGCAGTCCATTTGGCCTCTGAGCGCGGTGTCAAGCAGCTCTTGCTCGTGAGCCGTAGCGGTGAGAAAGCCGCCGGTGCAGATGCGCTGCAGACAGAGTTGGCTGCGCTCGGGTGTGAGGCGCGGATAGCCGCGTGCGACGTTTCAGACAGGGCCCAGGTGGCGAAGCTGATCGCCGAGATTCCCGCGGAGCATCCTCTACGGACGGTGATCCAGGCCACGGGTGTGCTCGACGATGGGTTGCTCGAATCGCTTGACGAGGAGCGTCTCGATCGGGTGATGGTCCCAAAGGTCGATGCCGCTATCAATTTGCACGAGCTCACCGAGCACGCCGGGCTCACGGAGTTCATCCTGTTCTCCTCCGCCGCCGCGACCGTGGGCAGCCCGGGGCAGAGCAACTACGCGGCCGCCAACTCGTTTCTGGACGCGCTCGCCGCATACCGTCGCGCTAAGGGCCTGCCGGCGATGTCCTTGGCATGGGGCGCCTGGGAGCAATCCACCGGTATGAGCGGGGCTCTCACCGAGTCCGACCGCGCGCGTATCGCCCGCGTCGGCTTTTCCTCGATCTCCGACGAGGAGGGGCTGGAGCTGTTCGACATCGCGCGTCGCATGAACGAGTCGTTGCTCGTGCCCATGCGGATGGACATGGGCGCGTTGCGGGCACAGGCGAAGGCCGGGATGCTCTCAGCGGTCCTCCGCGGGCTGGTGCGCATGCCCGCCCGCCGGGTTTCCGATGCGGGGGGCTCGCTTGCGAGGAGGCTGGCGGAGGCGCCCGAGTCGGAGTGGGATGCGATCGTCGCGGAGCTCGTCAGGAGTCACGTGGCGGGTGTGCTGGGTCACGACTCGGCCGCGGCGATCGATCCGGAGCGCGCCTTCAAGGAGCTCGGCTTCGATTCGCTGGCCGCCGTCGAGCTGCGCAACCGCCTGAACCAGGCGAGCGGGCTGAAGCTGCCGTCGACGCTGATCTTCGACTACCCCACCTCCTCGGCGGTCGCGGGCTATTTGCGCTCGAAGGTAGAAGGCGCGAAGCGCACGACACAGGTGACCAGACGCTCCTCGGGCCAGACCGATGAGCCGATCGCGATCGTGGGGATGAGCTGCCGCTATCCGGGGGGAGTTTCCTCGCCGGAGGATCTGTGGAAGCTCGTGGCCTCGGGGACCGACGCGATCGGAGATTTCCCCGATGACCGCGGGTGGGATCTGGAGCACCTGTTCGACCCCGATCCGGACAACCCCGGGACGAGCTATTCCCGTCATGGCGGCTTCTTGCACGACGTCGCTGAGTTCGACGCCGACTTCTTCTCGATCGGCCCACGCGAGGCGCTCGCGACCGATCCTCAGCAGCGGCTGCTGCTGGAGAGCGCGTGGGAGGCGTTCGAGGACGCGGGGGTGGATCCCCTCAGCCTTCGCGGAAGCCAGACGGGCGTGTTCACGGGGGTGATGTACGGGGACTACGGCATGAACGCGGGCCCTGTGCCCGCGGAGCTCGAGGGCTACCTCGGCGCGGGCAGCGCGGGCAGCGTGGTCTCCGGACGCGTGGCTTACGTATTTGGCCTGGAGGGCCCGGCGGTGTCGGTCGATACGGCGTGCTCCTCCTCGCTCGTGGCGATTCACCTGGCGTGTCAGGCGCTCAGGTCGGGCGAGTGTGAGCTGGCGCTCGCCGGTGGCGTGACGGTGCTCGCGAACCCCGGCCTGTTCATCGGGTTCTCGCGCCAGCGCGGTCTCGCGGTCGACGGACGTTGCAAGTCCTTCGGCGCGGGCGCCGACGGCGCGGGCTTCTCCGAGGGGGTGGGGCTACTACTGGTCGAGCGCCTGTCAGACGCGCGCCGCCGGGGTCACCGGGTGCTGGGCCTCGTGCGTTCCTCTGCTGTGAATCAGGACGGCGCCTCGAACGGGATGACAGCCCCGAACGGCCCTTCCCAGGAACGCGTGATTCGCCAGGCGCTGGCCGGCGCGGGCCTGTCCGCCGGTGAGATCGACGTGGTCGAGGCGCACGGCACCGGCACGACGCTCGGCGATCCGATCGAGGCCCAGGCGCTGCTGGCGACCTACGGCCAGGAACGGGCCGGCGATCCCCTCCGGCTCGGCTCGGTGAAGTCGAACATCGGTCATACGCAGGCGGCGGCCGGTGTGGCCGGGGTGATCAAGATGGTCCAGGCGATGCGCCACGGCGTGCTGCCGAAGACGCTGCACGCGGAGGAGCCTTCGCCGTTCGTGGATTGGTCTGAAGGCGAGGTGCGGCTGTTGAGCGAGGAGGAGCCGTGGGAGCGCAACGGCACGCCGCGGCGTGCGGGCGTCTCGTCGTTTGGCATCTCCGGCACGAACGCGCATGTGATCCTGGAGGAGGCGCCTGCGGTGGAGACGCCCGGGGTGGAGGCGCCGTCCGCGAACGCGCCGCTGCTCGCCGAGCTCGAGTCCCTGCCGTTCATGGTCTCTGCCGCGAGCGCCGAGGCGCTGGCGGCGCAGGGGGCGAGCCTCGCCGCGCATCTGCGCGCCCGGCCCGAGCTCGAGCTCGCCGGCGTCGCCGCCGCGCTCGCGCTCGATCGCGCGCGGCTCTCCCACCGCGGGGTCGTCCTCGCCTCCGAGCCCCAGGCTCTGGCCGCCTCGCTCGAGGCGCTCGCCCGCGGCGAGTCGGCGGACGGGGTCTTCCGCGGTGTACCCGGAAGCGAGCAGGGCGCCAAGGTGGCGTTCCTGTTCTCGGGCCAAGGCTCGCAGTGGCCCGGCATGGGCGCCGGTCTGTACAGGGCGTTTCCCGTGTTCGCGCGGGCGCTGGACGAGGCGTGTGCCGCGCTTGACGGCCACCTCGGACGCTCCTTGAAGGAGCTGATGTTCGCCGCGGAGGACTCCGAGGAGGCGTCGCTTTTGGGGTACACGCAGTACACCCAGCCCGCGCTGTTCGCGCTCGAGGTCGCGCTGCACAGGCTCCTCTCGAGCTTCGGTCTGAAGCCCGACTTCCTGATGGGCCATTCGATCGGCGAGCTGACGGCGGCCCACGTCGCCGGCGTGCTCTCGCTCGAGGACGCGTGTACGTTGGTCGCGGCGCGCGGGCGGCTGATGGGCGCCCTGCCCGGCGGCGGCGCGATGGCCGCGGCGACCGCCGGCGAGCAGGAGGCGCTCGAGAGCCTCGCGGGATTCGAGGGTCGCCTGGAGCTGGCGGCGGTCAACGGACCCCGCGCGGTCGTCGTCTCCGGCGACGAGCAGACGCTGTCGGAGTGGGAAAGCGCCTTTGCGAGCGAGGGCCGCAAGCTCACGCGTCTGCGGGTGAGCCATGCCTTTCACTCCCAGCTGATGGACCCGATGCTCGAGGAGCTCACCGCCCTCGCGCGCGGGCTTTCCTTCGCGGAGCCCAAGCTGCCGATCGTCTCCAATGTGAGCGGAGCCCCGCTCTCCGTCGAGCAGGCCACCTCGGCCGCGTACTGGGCCGAGCACGTTCGCCGGACGGTGCGCTTCCGCGACGGCGTCCAGTTCCTGGCGCAGGCGGGCGTAAACCGCTTCCTGGAGCTCGGGCCCGACGGTGTGCTCAGCGCGATGGCGCACGACTGCCTGGAGGAGGAGACGGTCGAGCGCTCGCTGCTCGCGAGCAGCCTGCGCGCGCGCCGCCCGGAATCCAGAGAGCTCCTCGGCCAGCTCGCGCAAGCCCACGCCCACGGCGTCGAGGTCGACTGGGGAGCGCTGTTTCAGGCGGCCGGCGCAAGCCGCGTGGAGCTCCCGACCTACGCCTTCCAACGCCGGCGCTACTGGCTCACCTCGCAGGTCGGCGCCACCGACGCGGGCTCGCTCGGGCAGGCCTCCGCCCAGCATCCCCTGCTCGGCTCGGCGATGGCGCTGGCGGGCGAGCAGGAGGGCTGGCTGTTCACCGGGCGCGTGTCCTTGCAGAGCCACCCGTGGATCGCCGACCACGCGATCATGGGCCAGGCGCTGATGCCGGGCACCGGCTTCCTCGAGCTGGCGCTGAGCGCGGGAGAGCGGGTCGGCGCGGCGATCCTCGAGGAGCTGACGCTCGAACAGCCGCTGCTGCTCGGAGCGGAGGGCGCGGTGCAGGTGCAGCTCTCGATCTCAGAGCCCGACGAGGAGGGCCGTCGCGCGCTTGCCATCTACTCTCGCCCGGAGGGCTCGCTCGGTGAGGAGCTCGAGCTCGAGGCGTGGACCCGTCACGCCGCGGGCACCCTGGTGGCGGCCGGCGAGGGCTCGCCGGAGGAGTCACCGGGTACGTCCGCCGCCTCGGCGCTCGCGACGCTCGCCGGCCAGACGTGGCCCCCGGCCGGCGCACAGGAGCTCGACACGGAGCTCTTCTACGACCGTTTGGAGCAGGACGGCTACAACTACGGACCGGTGTTCCAAGGCCTTCGCGCGGCCTGGCGTCTCGGCGAGGATCTCTACGTCGAGGTGGCCGTCGAGCCCGACGAGGACGCGGGCCTGGACGGGTTCGCGATCCATCCGGCGCTGCTCGACGCCGCGCTGCACTCCGCGTTTCTGGGGGCTTTGCACGATGGCGAGGCGGGCGCCCTCGAGGTTCCTTTCGCCTTCTCCGGGGTGCGCCTGCTCGGGCACGGCGCGAGCGTGCTGCGTGTGCGCCTCGCCGGCGCCGCCGCGCAGAGCGAGCCGAGCTTGCTGGCCCTCGACGAGACGGGCGCCCCGGTGCTTTCCATCCAGGCGCTGCAGACGCGCGCGATCGATCGTGACCGGCTGAAGGAGGCGCGGCCGGCGAGCCAAGAGGCTCTCTTCGAGCTGCGCTGGGCGGAGCTCCAGAGCGCCTTGCCCAACGGCTCGTCGCTCCACGCGGCGGTGCTCGGCGGGGGCGCGAGTCATCTGGAGGGCGCGGGAGTCGAGCTGATGCGCTACCAGAGCCTGCAAAGGCTCGAGCTGGCGCTCGAGACGGGCGCTGCCCCACCCGAGCTGGTGTTGCTGGAAGCCTCCTCGATCGTGGAGCGTCCGGAGGTTGCGGCCGGCGTCGAGGAGGAGGAGGAGGAGGGCGTCTCCTCGCGGGCGGCCGACGGGGATGCGGTCCCGCCGCAGGCCGGCGGCGAGCAGCTCGTCGGAGACGTCCAGCGGATCGCGGCGGCCGCGCTCGAGCTCTTCCAAGCCTGGATCGCTTCCGAGCGCATGTCGGAGGCGAGGCTCGTGCTCGTGACCGACGGGGCCCTGGCCGTCACGCCCGAGGAGGCGCCCAATCTGGCGCAGGCGGCGCTCGTCGGCCTCGTGCGTTCGGCTCGTGCCGAGCATCCGACGCGTTTCGGGCTGCTCGACCTCGACGCGAGCGATGCCCCTCGCGGCTCGCTCTACGGCGCCCTGAGGAGCGAGGAGCCGGAGCTGGCCCTGCGCGGGAAGCTCGCTGTACGCGCCGCGAATCGGACGTACGACCGCGCCCGCCGAGCCGGCGCCGGCCCCGCTCGACGGGGATCGCACGGTTCTCATCACCGGTGGCACCGGTGGGTTGGGGGCGGTGCTGGCGCGCCACCTGGCCGCGCGCGGCGCCCGCCGGCTGCTGCTCGCGAGCCGTAGCGGCGAAGCGGCCGCGGGGGCGAGCGAGCTGGCGCTCGAGCTGCGCGAGCTCGGCTGCGAGGTGCGGATCGCCCCCTGCGACGTCTCCCGGCGCGAGCAGCTCGAGGAGCTGCTCGGATCGGTCGAGCCCGAGCACCCGCTCGGGCTCGTGGTTCACACCGCCGGCGTGCTCGACGACGGCACGATCGAAACGCTCGACGGCGAGCGCCTGGGGCGTGTGCTCGCACCGAAGGTCGACGGGGCGATCCACCTGCATGAGCTGACCTCCCGGGGGAGCGACGTCGAGCTCGTCCTGTTCTCCTCCGCCGCGGCGACCGTCGGCAGCCCGGGCCAGGGCAACTACGCGGCCGCCAACGCGTTCCTGGATGCGCTCGCCGCGCATCGCCGCGCACAGGGGCTGCGCGGGCAGTCGCTGGCGTGGGGCGCCTGGGACCAGGGGAGCGGCGGCATGACCGAGACACTCGGCGAGGGGGACCGGGCGCGGCTCGCCCGCGTCGGGATCGTGCCCCTGTCCGCCGAGCAGGGGCTCGACCTGTTCGACCTCGCGCGCACGCTCGAGCAGGCGCTGCTCCTCCCGGTACGCCTGGACACCGCCGCCCTGCGCGCCCAGGCCAAGGCCGGCATGCTGCCGGCGGTCCTGGAGGGGCTGATCCGCATGCCCGCAAGACGGGCCTCCGCGGCCAAGGGCTCGCTCGCGAGCCGGCTCGCGAGCGAGCCCGAGTCGGAGTGGGACTCGATCCTCGCGGAGCTCGTCCGCGGCCACGTGGCGGGCGTTCTCGGACACGCCTCCGCCGAGGCGATCGACCTCCGGCGCGCCTTCAAAGAGCTCGGCTTCGACTCGCTCGCGGCGGTGGAGCTGCGCAACCGCCTGAGCCAGGCGAGCGGGCTGAAGCTCCCGTCGACGCTGATCTTCGACTACCCCACCCCGGCGGCGGTGGCGGGGTTCCTGCGCTCGAAGGCGCAGGGTGCGCGAGGCGCCCTGGCCGTGACGGCGCGGAGAGCCGTGCGCGCGGATGAGCCGATCGCGATTGTGGGGATGAGCTGCCGTTTCCCCGGCGGGGTGGCCTCGCCGGAGGATCTGTGGGAGCTGCTGGCCGAGGGCAGAGATGCGATCGGAGAGTTCCCGTCCGATCGCGGCTGGGATGTCGAGCGCTTGTACGACCCGGACCCCGGCCGTTCCGGCACGACCTATACGCGCCGTGGCGGCTTTCTCTATGACGCGGGCGAGTTCGACGCGGACTTCTTCGCGATCGGCCCGCGCGAGGCGCTCGCGATGGATCCGCAGCAGCGCCTGCTTCTGGAGGCCTCGTGGGAGGCGTTCGAGGACGCGGGCGTCGACCCGGCATCCCTGAAGGGCAGCCAGACCGGCGTCTTCACCGGGGTTATGTACGGGGACTATGGTCTGAACGTCGGGCCCGTCCCCGCCGAGCTCGAGGGCTATCTCGGGATCGGCAGCACCGGCAGCGTGGTCTCTGGGCGGCTGGCCTACATGTTTGGTCTGGAGGGTCCCGCGATGACGATCGACACCGCTTGCTCCTCCTCGCTCGTCGCGATGCACCTCGCCTCCCAGGCGCTCCACTCGGGTGAGTGCGATCTGGCGCTCGCCGGCGGCGTCACGGTGATGTCGAACCCGGGCATGTTCGTCTCCTTCAGCCGCCAGCGCGGGCTCTCGCCGGACGGGCGCTGTAAGTCCTTCGGCGCTGACGCCGATGGCGTCGGCTGGGGAGAGGGTGTCGGCCTGCTGCTGCTCGAGCGCCTCTCCGACGCGCAACGGCACGGTCACCGGGTACTGGGGCTGGTGCGCGGCTCGGCGGTGAACCAGGATGGCGCCTCCAACGGGCTGACGGCTCCGAACGGTCCTTCCCAGGAGCGCGTCATCCAGCAGGCGCTCGCCAGCGCCGGCCTGTCCACCGGCGACGTACACGCGGTCGAGGCGCACGGCACCGGCACGACGCTCGGCGACCCGATCGAGGCCCAGGCGCTGCTCGCTACCTACGGGCAGGAGCGCGCGGGTGCTCCGCTGTGGCTCGGCTCGGTCAAGTCGAACATCGGTCACACGCAGGCCGCGGCGGGTGTCGCCGGGGTGATCAAGATGGTGCAAGCGATGCGCCACGGTGTGCTGCCGAAGACGCTGCACGCGGATGAGCCCTCGCCGCATGTCGACTGGTCTGAGGGCGAGGTTCGGCTGTTGAGCGAGTCAACTCCGTGGGAGCGCAACGGGACGGCGCGCCGCGCGGGCGTGTCCTCGTTCGGGATCTCCGGCACGAACGCGCACGTGATCTTGGAGGAGCCCCCGCGCGTGGAGCAGGTCCAGCAGGTGTCCCCGCCCGGAGCGGACGGGGACACCGCCGATGCCGAGGGCCCGGGTGTCCTGCCGTTTTTGGTGTCGGCCTCGAGCGGCGAGGCGCTCGCCGGGCAGGCCGCACGTCTTGGCGAGTTCGTAAGCGCGGATGCGGAGCTCGATCCGCGGCAGCTCGCCGGTGCGCTGGCGCTCGACCGTGCGCGTCTTTCGCATCGCGCGGTCGTTGTCGCGGCAGGGCGGGAGGATCTGCTCACGGGGCTTTCGGCGCTTGGGCGCGCGGAAACGGTCGACAGCTTGTTTCGCGGCGTCTCCAGCGCGGGCCGGATCGCGTTCCTGTTCTCGGGTCAGGGTTCCCAGTGGGCAGGGATGGGTAGCGAGCTGCATCGCGCATTCCCGGTGTTCGCGGACGCTCTGGACGAGGTCTGCGGCGTGCTCGACGGTCATTTGGAGCGGCCATTGAAGGACCTGCTGTTCGCCGCAAAGGGCTCTGACGAGGAGGCGTTGTTGGGGCGTACCCAATACACCCAGCCGGCGCTGTTCGCGATCGAGGTCGCGCTTTTCAAGCTGGTTTCGAGCTTTGGTGTGGAGCCTGACTTCCTGCTCGGCCATTCGATCGGTGAGCTGTCCGCGGCGTTCGTCGCCGGGGTGTTCTCACTCGAGGATGCGTGCACACTGGTGGCGGCGCGCGGCCGTCTGATGGGCGCGCTGCCCGACGGCGGCGGGATGGCGGCGGTCATGTCCTCCGAGCAGGAGGTGCTCGAGAGCCTCGCCGGATTCGAAGATCGCCTGTCGGTGGCGGCGGTGAACGCTCCGGAGGGCGTGGTCGTCTCGGGCGCGCAGGACGCGCTCGGGGAGTGGGAGGGGACGCTCGGCGAGCGGAAGGTAACGCGGCTGCGGGTCTCGCACGCGTTTCACTCGCGTCTGATGGACCCGATGCTGGAGGAGCTCGAGGCTGTGATCGACGGGCTTTCGCCGCACGAGCCGTCGATCCCGATCGTCTCGAACGTCACCGGCGAGATCCTCTCCGCACAGGACGCGACCTCGGCTGGATATTGGGCCGGTCATGCGCGTCGCACGGTGCGATTCCGCGACGGCGTGCGGCTGTTGCGCGCGGCCGGTGTGACGCGCTTCCTGGAGCTAGGCCCCGACGGCGTGCTGAGCGCGCTGACGCACCAGTGTCTGGACCACGACGCCGCGGATGGTGTGCTGGACGTGGTAGCGCATGGCGCGGCGAACGGCGCGCTGGACGGAGTAGCACATGGCGAGACCCTGATCGCGAGCAGCCTGCGCGCGCGCCGTCCCGAGACGCGGGAGCTGCTCGGCTTCCTCGCCCAAGCTCACGTTCACGGCGTCGACGTCGACTGGGGGGCCCTGCTCGGCAAGGCGCCGCAGGGGGCGCATGTCGAGCTCCCCCACCTACGCCTTCCAACGCCGCCACTATTGGCTCGAGGGCGTGACCGGCGCCACCGACGCCGACTCCCTCGGCCTGGGCGCGGGCGAGCACCCGTTGCTCAGCACGGCGCTGCACCTGGCGGGCGATCGGGACGGCTGGCTGTTCACCGGGCGCCTCTCCTTGAAGAGTCATCCGTGGCTGAAGGACCACGCCGTCATGGAGCAGATCCTGATGCCGGGCACGGGCTTCCTCGATTTGGCGCTCGCCGCCGCCGAGCGGGTTGGCGCGGAGCTCGTGGAGGAGCTCACGCTCGAGCGTCCGATGCTGTTCTCAGACGACGGTGCTGTGCAGGTCCAGGTCTCGGTCGCAGAGCCCGACGAGGAGGGAAGGCGCGCGATCGCGATCTACTCCCGCGCGCAGGAGGCCCTCGGGGAGCAGCCCGAGGCGGAGGAGTGGACCCGCCACGCCTCGGGCACGCTTGGCGACGGCGACGGTGACCCACCGCCGGAGCTCGCCGAGCTCGCGAGCCAGACGTGGCCGCCGGCCGGCGCGGAGGAGCTCGACAGCGAGTTCCTCTACGACCGCATGGCCGAGGCCGGCTACAACTACGGACCGACCTTCCAGGGCCTGCGCGCGGCCTGGCGGGTCGGCGAGGCGCTCTACGCCGAGGTCGTGCTGGACTCCGAGCCGGCGTCGGAGGCCGAGCAGCCTCGTGACTCCCAAGCAGCAGGCTTCGCCGTCCATCCGGCGCTGCTCGACGCCGCCCTGCACGCGGTGTTCCTGGGCGCGCTGGACGACGGACAGACGAGCGCCCTGGAGGTCCCGTTCTCGTTCTCCGGAGTACGCCTGCTCAGACGTGACGCGAGCGTGCTGCGCGTCCGCCTCGCCGGCAAGGACGCGGATACGCCGAGCCTGCTCGCGCTCGACGGGCGCGGCGCCCCGGCGCTCTCGATCCGGACGCTCGACACGAGGGCGATCGACCAGAGCCAGTTGCGCGCCGCGAGGTCCCCCGGCCACGACGCGCTGTTCGAGCTGCGCTGGACGCCGGTCCAGGGCGACAGCGCCCCTCCCAACGGCTCCCTGCAGCGCGTGGTGACGCTCGGCTGGGATGCGGGGGACAGCGACGGCCGCCCCATCGAGGTCGCGGGGATCGAGCTGGAGCGCTACCGCGACCTGGCCGCGTTGCAAGCGGCGCTCGAAGGCGGCGCCGCCGCGCCCGAGCACGTGCTCGTGGACGCCAGGGCCCTCGCCGAGACGGCTGTGAGCTCACGGGGCGAGCCGGACGCGCAGGCGCCCGCGCGGCTCCCGGACGGGCTCGCCGCGGGCGTGCGTCAGGGCGCGACGCGCGTGCTCGAGCTGCTGCAAGCGTGGATCGCCTCCGAGCCGCTCGCTCAGGCACGGCTCGTGCTCGTGACCGAGGGCGCCGTCGCGGTGCTCGAGGAGGAGGCGCCCGACCTGTCCCAGGCGGCCCTGGTGGGCCTGATGCGCTCGGCTCAGTCCGAGCACCCCGGCCGCTTCGCCCTGCTCGACCGTGGTGTCGGGGAGCCGCTGGGCAGCTCGCTGCACGGCGCGCTGAGCAGTGAGGAGCCGGAGCTCGCCGCGCGCGCCGGCGCGCTGTACGCGCCGCGGCTCGCGCGCGTCTCCGCACCGGCGCAGGAGCTCCCGGCAAAGCCTTTCGACGTGAACGGCACGGTGATGATCACCGGTGGAACGGGCGGCCTGGGCGCGCTATTGGCGCGCCACCTGGTCCTCGAGCACGGCGTCCAGCGGACGCTGCTCGTGAGCCGCAGCGGCGAAGCGGCTGAGGGCGCGCCGGCCCTGCGGGCGGAGCTGCAAGAGCTCGGCTGCGAGGTGCGGATCGCTGCCTGCGACGTCTCCCAAGTGGAGCCGCTGCGAGAGCTGCTCGCCGCGGTTTCAGCGGCCCATCCGCTGAGCGCGGTCGTGCACACGGCAGGCGTGCTCGACGACGGTGTGATCGAGTCCCTCGACGGCGAGCGTCTGGCGCGAACGATGGCCCCGAAGGTCGACGCCGCCGTCAACCTGCACGAGCTGATCGGCTCGACCGAGCTGATCCTGTTCTCCTCCGCCGCGGCGACCGTGGGCAGTCCCGGACAGGGCAACTACGCGGCCGCCAACGCGTTCCTGGACGCGCTCGCCGCTTACCGTCACGCACGGGGCCTGCCGGGAATGTCGCTGGCGTGGGGCGCCTGGGATCAGGCCACCGGCATGACCGAGACGCTCGGCGACGGGGATCGCGCACGCTTCGAGCGCCTCGGGATCTCCCCGCTGTCCGGCGAGCGCGGCCTCGAGCTGTTCGACCTCGCGCGGCCCGTCGATCGAGCGCTGCTCGTGCCGATGCAGCTCGACATGCCCGGTCTGCGCGCGCAGGCCAAGATGGGGATGCTGCCCGCCGTCCTGCACGGCCTGATCCGCATGCCCGCTCGCCGTGCCTCCGACGCGCAGGGCGCGCTGAGCGCACGGCTGGCCGCGGCTCCAGAGTCGGAGTGGGACGCGATCGTCGCAGAGCTCGTCAGGAGCCAGGTCGCCGGCGTGCTCGGACATGCCGGCGCCGACGCGGTCGACCCGCAGCGCGCGTTCAAGGAGCTCGGCTTCGACTCCCTGGCCGCGGTCGAGCTCCGAAACCGGTTGGGGCAGGCGACCGGCGTGAAGCTCCCGTCGACGCTGATCTTCGACCATCCGACGCCCGCGGCAGTGGCGAAGCTGATCCGCGGCAAGCTCCCCAGCCAGGGGGCGGCGCGGCCCGCGATCGACGAGGGCCTCGACCGGCTCGAAGCGCTGCTGCCCTCGCTCGCGAGCGACAACGACGAGCAGGCGCGCGTCAAGACGAGGTTGCAGGCCCTGACCCGGCGGGTCGAGGCGTTGCTCGAGGATGACTACAGCGATGTCCCCGCGCCGGCCGACATCGAAGACGTCCTCGACTCCGCCACCGACGACGAGGTGTTCGCGCTCCTCGACAGGCGCCGTGGCGACGACAACACCCCAGGTGAGACGGAGACCGGATGACCGACGCCGTGACCGACCAGGAGCGACTGCGCACATACCTCAGGAAGGCGGCCGCCGACCTCAGCAAGGCCGATCGCCGCATCGAGGAGCTCGAGCGGCGCGAACGCGAGCCGATCGCGATCGTGGGGATGAGCTGCCGCTACCCGGGCGGCGTGTCATCGCCCGACGGCCTGTGGGAGCTCGTGGCCGACGGACGGGACGCGATCGGGGAGTTCCCCGCCGATCGCGGCTGGGACATCGAGCGCCTGTTCGACCTCGACCCTGACAGCGCGGGGACGAGCTATGTGCGCCACGGCGGGTTCATCTACGACGTGGGCGAGTTCGACGCCGACTTCTTCTCGATCGGCCCGCGCGAGGCGCTCGCGATGGACCCGCAGCAGCGACTGCTGCTGGAGGCCTCCTGGGAGGCGTTCGAGGACGCCGGGATCGACCCCGCCTCGTTGCGAGGCAGCCAGACCGGCGTCTTTGCGGGTGTCATGTACCAGGACTACGGCACGAACGTCGGCCTCGTGCCGGCTGAGATCGAGGGCTTCAGGAGCACGGGCGCCGGCGGGGGAGTGGTCTCAGGCCGGATCGCGTACACGTTCGGTCTCGAGGGTCCGGCGGTGTCGGTCGACACGGCGTGCTCGTCCTCGCTCGTGACGACGCACCTGGCGTGTCAGGCGCTCAGGTCGGGTGAGTGCGAGCTCGCGCTCGCCGGCGGCGTGACGGTGCTGTCGACTCCGCTGGTGTTCGTCGCCTTCAGCCGCCAGCGGGGGCTCTCCCCCGACGGTCGCTGCAGGTCGTTTGGCGCGGCCGCGGACGGCACGGGCTTCTCCGAGGGCGTGGGCCTGCTGCTGCTGGAGCGCCTGTCGGTGGCGCGACGCAACGGGCATCGCGTGCTGGGCTTGGTGCGCTCATCGGCGGTGAACCAGGATGGCGCCTCGAACGGGTTGACGGCGCCCAACGGGCCTTCCCAGGAGCGCGTGATTCGCTCGGCGCTGGCGGGTGCGGGTCTGTCGCCGGATGAGGTGGACGTGGTCGAGGCGCACGGCACGGGCACGACGCTCGGCGATCCGATGGAGGCGCAGGCGCTGCTCGCGACCTACGGGCAGGAGCGCTCAGGTGCGCCGTTGTGGCTCGGCTCGGTCAAGTCGAACATCGGCCATACGCAGGCGGCGGCGGGCGTGGCCGGGTTGATCAAGATGGTCCAGGCGATGCGCCATGGCGTGCTGCCGAAGACGTTGCACGCGGAGGAGCCTTCGCCGCACGTCGATTGGTCCGACGGTGAGCTGCGCCTGTTGCGTGAGCAGGAGCCGTGGGAGCGCAACGGGAGGCCGCGTCGTGCGGGTGTGTCCTCGTTCGGGATCTCCGGCACGAACGCACACGTGATCCTGGAGGAGGCGCCGCCGGTGGAGGAGGTCGCGTCCGTGGTGGTGCCCGATATCGGCGTGCTGCCGTTCTTGGTGTCAGCTTCGAGTGGCCGGGCGCTCGCCGGGCAGGCGGCGCGTTTGAGCGCGTTCGTGCAGGCGGATCCGGAGTTGGACTTGCGCGGGGTCGCGGGTGCGCTGGCGCTGGAGCGTGCGCGGCTGTCGCATCGTGCGGTCGTGGTTGCCGATGGGCGAGAGGGGCTTGCCTCCGCGCTCGGCGCGCTCGAGCGGGACGAGCGTGCGGATGGGTTGTTCAGCGGCGCTGCGGGTGGGGGCAAGGTCGCGTTCTCGTTTTCCGGTCAGGGCTCCCAGTGGGCGGGGATGGGCTCGGGGCTGTACGGCGCGTTCCCGGTGTTCGCGTCGGCGCTGGAGGAGGTGTGTGGCGTCTTGGACGGACACCTCGGGCGCTCGTTGCGGGCGCTGCTGTTCTCCAAGGACGGCTCGGAGGAGGCTGAGCTGCTGGGCAGGACGGAGATCACGCAGCCGGCGTTGTTCGCGATCGAGGTCGCGCTGTTCAGTCTCTTGTCGAGCTTTGGCGTGCGACCGGACTTCTTGCTGGGCCACTCGATCGGTGAGCTGTCCGCCGCTCATGTCGCAGGCGTGATGTCGCTGGAGGACGCGTGTGCCCTGGTCGCGGCGCGTGGCCGGCTGATGGGAGCGCTGCCCGATGGGGGTGGGATGGCGGCGGTGATGGCTGCTGAGGACGATGTGCTGGAGAGCCTTACCGGGTTCGGTGAGCGCCTGTCGGTGGCGGCGGTAAACGCTCCGGAGGGGATCGTCGTCTCGGGCGGCCTCGATGCCTTGGCGGAGTGGGAAGCGTCGTTCGCCACGGCTCGCAAGATCACCAGGCTGCGGGTGTCCCACGCCTTTCACTCGCACCTGATGGACCCGATGCTCGAGGAGCTCGAGTCGGTGGTCGGAGGCCTGTCCTTGAATGAGCCGTCGATACCGATCGTCTCGAACGTCACCGGCGAGATCCTCTCGGGGCAGGAGGCCACCTCCCCCGAGTACTGGGCTCGTCATGTGCGCCGGACGGTCAGGTTCTGTGACGGTGTGCGCTTCCTCTCGAGAGCGGGCGTGACACGGTTCCTCGAGCTCGGCCCCGACGGTGTGCTGAGCGCGATGACACACCAATGTCTCGACGACGACACCGACGACGACGTCTTGATCGCGAGCACCCTGCGCGCGCGCCACCCCGAGCCGCGCGAGCTGACGGGTTTCCTCGCACAAGCGCACACCCACGGCATCGACGTCGACTGGGGCGTCCTCCTCGCCGGGACCCCGACTCGACACGTCAAACTCCCCACCTACGCCTTCCAGCGCAAGCGTTTCTGGATCGAAGGCGCCGACGGTGTCATGGACGCCGGCTCGCTTGGCTTGGGCGCGGGTGAGCATCCGATGCTGAGCGCCGCGCTGCATCTCGCGGGCGAGGAGGACGGCTGGCTGTTCACTGGGCGTCTGTCGCTGAGGAGTCACCCGTGGCTCCGGGATCACGCCGTGATGGGTCAGGTGTTGATGCCCGGCACAGGATTGCTCGAGCTCGCGCTCGCCGCCGGCGAGCGGGTCGGCGCGCCCGTCGTCGAGGAGCTCACGCTCGAGCGCCCGCTGCTGTTCGTGGACGAGGGCTCGGTGCAGATCCAGCTCTCGGTCTCAGAGGGGGACGAGACGGGCAGGCGCTCGATCGCCATCTACTCTCGTCCCCAGGGCTCGCTCGAGGACGATCCCGGGGGCGACGAGCGGTGGGTTCGCAACGCTTCGGGCGCGCTCGCCGACGCCGACGCCGATATCGACACCGCCGCCCGGCGGCTCGCGGACGAGCTCCAGCGCTTCGCCGAGGGCTCGTGGCCTCCCGAGGGCGCGCAGGAGTTGGATACGGAGCTTCCTCTACGACCGGCTGGCAGAGGGTGGCTATCGCTATGGGCCCACGTTTCAGGGACTCCGCGCGGCCTGGCGGGTCGGGGAGGAGCTCTACGGAGAGATCGCCCTCGGGCTCGAGCAGACCGCCGATGCGACCGGGTTCGGTGTTCATCCCGCACTGCTCGACTCGAGCCTGCACACGGTGTTCCTGGGCGCGCTGGAGGGTGAGCAGGCGGGCCAGATCGAGGTTCCGTTCTCGTTCGTGGGCGTGCGCCTGCTCGGGCGCGGGGCGAGCACGCTGCGGGTGCGTCTCGCCAGGGATGGCGAGGGGGGCACGTTGAGCCTGCTGGCGCTCGACGAGGCGGGCGCTCCCGCGCTCTCGGTGCAGACGCTCGAGACGCGGGCGATCGACAGCGGTCAGCTGAACGTCGCAAAGCCCGCGAGCCAAGACGCCCTGTACGAGCTGGAGTGGGTGCAGCTGCAAGGCGCCTCGCCCGACGGCTCACAGCCACCCGTGGCGGCGACTGTGCTTGGCGAGGGCGACCCCAGGCAGGCGCCGGGGATCGAGCTCGAGCGCTATCCGGACCTTGCCGCGCTCGAGAGCGCCGTGCGCGACGGTGTCGGAGCTTCCCGAGCTCGTGCTGGTGGACGTGAAGGCGCCGGCACGGGAGGACGACGACGCCGGGGCGCCTGGCCGGGAGGATCGGAGGCTTGCCGAGCGTGTCTATGAGGTGACGGCGAGAGCGCTCGAGTTGCTGCAGGGTTGGATCGCCTCCAAGGATCTGGCGGAGTCGAGGCTCGTGTTCGTGACGCACGGCGCGGTGGCCGCCTCGGAGGGCGAGGAGCCCGGTCTCTTGCAGGCGGCGCTGGTCGGTCTGCTGCGCTCGGCCAGCTCTGAGCATCCCGGGCGGTTTGCCCTCCTCGACGTCGACGGGAGCGAGGCGTCGTGGGAGTCGCTCGCCGCGGCGCTGGCCGGCGAGGAGCCGGAGGTGGCGTTGCGTGAGGGATTGCGGTACGCGCCGCGGCTTGCACGGGCGGGAGCCGGGGGATCGCTGGCGCCGCCGCCCGGAGGGACGGCTTGGAGCCTCGACAGCGAGTCGCCCGGGACGCTCGAGAGCCTCGTGCTGCGCGCCAACCCGCGGGCCGGCGAGCCGCTCGGTCGCGGGCAGCTGCGGATCGCCGTGCACGCCGCCGGGCTGAACTTCCGCGACGTGCTGATCGCGTTGGGGATCTATCCCGGTCACGCGCCGATCGGCAGCGAGGGCGCCGGAGTCGTCACCGAGGTCGGACCGGACGTCGAGGGCCTGGTCGTGGGAGATCGCGTGATGGGTCTCTTCCCGGACGCCTTCGGCCCGCTCGTGATCGGCGAGCGCGAAATGCTCGCGAAGATGCCCGAGGGCTGGTCGTTCACGCAGGCGGCGTCGGTGCCGGTCGTATATCTGACGGCCTATTACGCGCTCGTCGATCTGGCGAAGCTGAAAGCGGGCGAGGCGCTGCTCTTGCACGGCGCCGCCGGGGGTGTCGGGACGGCGGCGCTGCAGCTCGCGACCCATCTCGGCGCCGAGATTTTCGCGACCGCGCATCCGGACAAGTGGGAGACCCTGAGGAAGCTGGGGGTCGACGAGGCGCACATCTCCTCCTCGCGCAGCTTGGAGTTCAAGGACAAGTTCCTAGCCTCGACCGCCGGGCGCGGCGTCGACGTCGTGCTCGACTCGCTGGCCGGTGAGTTCGTCGACGCCTCGCTTGAGCTCCTCCCCCGCGGAGGGCGCTTCATCGAGATGGGCAAGCTCGACATTCGCGAGCCCGACGAGGTCGCCGCCGAGCACGAGGGCGTCCACTACCGGGCCTTCGACATGTTCGAAGCGGGCCCCGCGCGCATCCACGAGATGCTCGCGGAGCTCGTCGAGCTGTTCGAGCGCGGCGTGCTCAGCCACCCCCCGATCGCCTCCTGGGACGTGCGTCGCAGCCTGGAGGCGTTCCGGCTCCTGCGCGAGTCCAAGCACATCGGCAAGATCGTGCTCGACGTGCCGCAGCCGCCCGATCCCGAGCGGACGGTGCTGATCACCGGCGGCACCGGCGGGCTGGGGGCCTTGCTGGCGCGCCATCTCGTGGTCGAGCACGGCGCTCGACACCTGCTGCTCGTGAGCCGCCGGGGTCTCGAGGCCGACGGCGCCGGAGCGCTGGCGGCAGAGCTCGGGGAGCTCGGCTGCGACGTGCGGATCGAGGCCTGCGACGTGTCGGACCGCGCGCAGCTGCAACGGCTGCTCGCCTCGATATCCGCCGAGCATCCGCTCGGCACCGCGATCCACGCGGCCGGTGTGCTCGACGACGGCACGATCGACTCGCTCGACCGCGAGCGCCTGCGGCGCGTCATGGCTCCGAAGGTGGACGCCGCGCTCAACCTGCACGAGCTCGCCGGTGAGGCGGAGCTGATCCTGTTCTCGAGCGCCGCCGCGCCGATGGGCACCCCGGGGCAGGGCAACTACGCCGCCGCCAACGCGTTCCTCGACGCGCTCGCCGCCCACCGCCGGGCGCGCGGCCTGCCCGGGGTGTCGCTCGCGTGGGGCGCCTGGGAGGAGGGGGCCGGGATGACCGGGGAGCTCACGGCCGCGGACCTCGCGCGCTTCGAGCGCTTGGGCGTCACACCGCTCTCCGAGGAGCAGGGCCTCGAGCTGTTCGACGTCGCCCGAGCGATCGACGAGCCGCTGCTCATACCGATGGGCCTCGACCTCGCTCCCCTGCGCGCCCAGGCCAAGGCGGGGATCCTGCCACCGGTGCTGCGCGGCCTGATCCGCACGCCGACCCGCCGAAGCGCCGACGCGAAAGGCTCGCTCGCGCGGAGGCTCGCCGACACACCCGAGTCGGAGTGGGACGCGATCGTCTCAGAGCTGGTCCGGGGGCACGTCGCCGGCGTGCTCGGGCACGCCGGCTCCGAGGCGGTGGATCCGCTGCGCAGCTTCAAGGATCTCGGCTTCGACTCGCTTGCGGCCGTCGAGCTGAGGAACCGCCTCGGGCAGGCGACGGGGCTCAAGCTCCCGTCGACGCTCGTCTTCGACCACCCCACGCCGACCGCGGTCGCGGCGCTGTTGCGCTCGAAGGCCCAGGGCGCCCGGCGCGACTCGGCGCCGACGGCGCAGACGCTTGCGAGCGCTGACGAGCAGATCGCGATCGTGGGGATGAGCTGCCGCTATCCCGGCGGGGTCGCCTCGCCGGAGGACCTGTGGAGGCTGGTCGCCGAAGGCACAGACGCGATCGGGGAGCTGCCCGCGGACCGCGGCTGGGACATCGAGCGGCTGTACGACCCCGATCCCGACAACCCGAGCACGAGCTACACGCGCAACGGCGGCTTCCTGTATGACGCGGACGAGTTCGACGCCGCCTTCTTCGGCATCGCCCCGCGCGAGGCGCTCGCGATGGATCCCCAGCAGCGCCTGATGCTGGAAGGCGCTTGGGAGGCGTTCGAGGACGCCGGGATCGCCCCGGCCTCGCTGGCGGGCAGCCAGACCGGGGTGTTCGCGGGGGTGATCTCCTCGAGCTATGGGCTCGACGGGCTCGGCTCCCCCGCGCAGCAGGAGATCGAGGGCTACATGGCCACCGGCTCGATCGCGAGCGTGGTCTCCGGGCGGATCGCCTACACGTTCGGGCTCGAGGGCCCGGCGCTGTCGATCGACACGGCCTGCTCGTCCTCGCTCGTGGGGATTCACATGGCCTGCCAGGCGCTCCGGTCCGGTGAGTGCGGGCTGGCGCTGGCGGGCGGCGTGACCGTGCTGGCGAATCCCGGCGTGTTCATCGCCTTCAGCCGCCAGCGGGTGCTCTCTCCTGACGGCCGCTGCAAGGCGTTCGGCGCGAGCGCCGACGGCGTCGGCTGGTCCGAGGGCGTGGGTTTGCTCGTGCTCGAGCGGCTGTCCGACGCGCGCAGGAACGGTCACCGGGTTCTGGGCCTGATCCGTGGCTCGGCCGTCAACCAGGACGGCGCGTCGAACGGCTTGACGGCCCCCAACGGCCCCTCGCAGGTTCGGGTGATCCGCCAGGCGCTCGACAGCGCCGGGCTGTCGCCCGCCGAGGTCGACGTGGTCGAGGCGCACGGCACAGGCACGTCGCTGGGGGACCCGATCGAGGCCCAGGCGCTGCTCGCGACGTACGGGCAGGAGCGCGCGGATCGCCCACTGTGGCTCGGCTCGGTCAAGTCGAACATCGGCCACACGCAGGCCGCGGCGGGCGTTGCCGGGGTGATCAAGATGATCCAGGCGATGCGCCACGACGCGCTGCCGAAGACGCTCCACGCCGAAGAGCCCTCGCCCCACGTGGACTGGTCGGAGGGCGAGGTGCGGCTGTTGAGCGAGCAGATCCCGTGGGAGCGCAACGGGACGCCGCGCCGCGCGGGCGTCTCGTCGTTCGGGGTCTCCGGCACGAACGCGCACGTGATCCTGGAAGAGGCCCCCGTGATCGAGCCCCGCGCCGGCGAGCCGGCGGCGGGAGCGCAGCCTGGGGCCGGACAGGCAGACGGCGGCGCGCCCGCGAGCCTCGCTCCACGGAAATGGCCGTTCCTGGTGTCGGCTTTCAGCCGTGAGGCCCTGTCCGGACAGGCGGCCCGGCTCGGCGCCTGTCTGCGCGACGATCCGCAGGTCGAGCTGGGTGCGCTGGCGGCCGCGCTCGCGCTCGATCGTGCCCCGCTCCCGTACCGCGCCGCGGTCGTGGCGGGGGAGCGCGAGACGCTTCTCGCGCGGCTCGCCGAGCTCGAGCGCGGCGAGCGGGCGGACGGCCTGTTCGAAGGGGTCGCCGACCATGGCCGCACGGCGTTCCTGTTCTCGGGTCAGGGCTCGCAGTGGGCGGGCATGGGCGCCGAGCTGTATGGCGCCTTCCCCGTGTTCGCGAACGCCCTGGACGAGGCGTGCGAGATCCTCGACGTCCACCTGGGGCGGCCGCTCAAGCAGCTCCTGTTCGCCTCCGAGGACTCCGAAGAGGCGGCGCTGCTCGGCCGCACGCAGTTCACCCAGGCCGCGCTGTTCGCGCTCGAGGTGGCTCTCTACCGGCTGGTCCGTGGCCTCGGCGTGGAGCCCGATCTGCTGATGGGCCACTCGATCGGCGAGCTGTCCGCGGCCCACGTCGCGGGCGTGCTCTCGCTCGAGGACGCGTGCGCCCTGGTGGCGGCGCGCGGAGGCCTGATGGGGGCGCTGCCCGACGGCGGCGCGATGGCCGCCGTGGCGGCGTCCGAGGAGGAGGTGCTCGCGAGCCTCTCCGGATTCGAGGATCGGCTGACGGTGGCCGCGGTCAACGGGCCGCGGGCGGTCGTCGTCTCGGGCGAGCTCGAGGCGCTCGAGCGCTGGGAAGGCGCCTCGTTCGCGGGCGGCCGCAAGATCACGCGCCTGCGCGTCAGCCACGCCTTCCACTCCCAGCTGATGGACCCGATGCTCGATCAGCTGCGAGAGATCGCCCGCGGCCTCTCCTTCGCCCCTCCCGAGCTGCCGATCGTCTCCAACGTCACGGGCAAGCCCGCCGGTGAGGAGCTGGCAAGCGCCGACTACTGGGTCGAGCACGTACGCCGAGCGGTGCGCTTCCACGACGGCGTGAGCTTCCTTCACGGCGCCGGCGTGACCCGCTTTCTGGAGCTCGGCCCCAACGGCGTCCTGAGCGCGATGGCGCACGAGTGCCTGGATGAGCCCCTCGCTGCGCAGACCCTGTTCGCGAGCTCCCTGCGCGCGCGCCATCCGGAAGTCAAGGAGATCGTCGGCTTCCTCGCGCAAGCCCATACCCACGGCGTCGAGGTCGACTGGGGGGCGCTGCTCGGTGAGCGCGCCGCCGCGCGCGTGGAGCTGCCCACCTACGCCTTCCAGCGCCAGCGCTACTGGCTCGTCGGCGCCGCGAGCGCGACGGACGCGAGCTCGCTCGGCCTCGGCTCCGGCGAGCACCCGCTGCTCGGCGCCGCGGTGCGCCTTGCGGGCGAGGACGAAGGCTGGCTGTTCACGGGGCGCGTGTCGCTGAAGAGTCACCCGTGGCTGGCCGATCACGCGGTGATGGGCCAGGCGCTGATGCCGGGGACCGGGTTCGTCGAGCTGGCGTTGGCGGCCGGCGAGAGGGTGGGCGCGGAGGTCGTCGAGGAGCTGACCTTGGAGCGGCCGCTGCTGTTCGGCGAGGAAGGCGCGGTGCAGATCCAGCTCTCGGTGTCCGAGCCCGATGCGGCCGGGAAGCGCTCGGTGTCAATCTACTCGCGCGCGCAGAGCCTCGCCGAGGACGAGGCAGAGCACGCGGCCGAGTGGGTCCGTCACGCCTCGGGCGTCCTCGCCGGAGGCTCGTCGTCGGCGACCGCAGTCGCCGGCGAGGAGTCCGGCGGAGCCGGGCCGGCGCCCTTCGCCGACGGGGTCTGGCCGCCCGCGGGCGCCGAGGAGCTCGATTCCGAGTTTCTCTACGATCGCCTGGCGGAGGGGGGCTACAACTACGGACCGGTGTTCCAGGGCCTGCGCTCGGCCTGGCGCGTCGGCGAGGATCTCTACGCGGAGGTCGCGCTCGAGACCGAGCACGGGGCCGAAGCGGGCCGATTCGGCGTTCACCCGGCGCTGCTCGACGCGACCTTGCACGCGGCGTTCCTCGGCGCCCTCGACGATGGGCAGGCGAGCGCGGTCGAGGTGCCGTTCGCGTTCTCCGGCGTGCGCCTGTACGGGCGTGGCGCCGGCGTGCTGCGCGTGCGTCTGAGCCGCAATGGGGACGCGCTGAGCTTGATGGCGCTCGATCAGGCGGGCGCGCCGGCGCTCTCGATCCAGGCGCTCGAGACGCGCGCGATCGACCAAAGTCAGATGGGCGCGGCTGCCCCTGCCGGTAGCGACTCGCTCTACGAGCTTCAGTGGGTGGCGCTGCAGAGCACGCCCCCGAACGGCTCGCAAATTCAGGTGGCTGTGCTCGGCGACGGTAACGGAGCCGAGCTCGCGGAGGCGGCCGTCGGCGTCGAGCTCGAGCGCTACCCGGGCTTGAGCGCGCTCAGGGCCGCGCTCGACGACGGCGCGGCCGCACCCGAGCTGGTGCTCGTCGACGCCGCCGCGATCGCCGGCGAGGGCGAGCCCTCGATCGACGCCGACGTGGGTGAGGCTCTCGCGCTGGGCGGCTTGGCCGCGCGGGCTCGCAAGCTCACGGCGCGGACGCTCGAGCTGCTGCAGGAATGGATCGCCGACGAGCGCCTCGTCGACGCGAGGCTGCTGCTCGTGACCGAGGGCGCACTCGCGGTCGCCGCCGACGAGGCCCCGAGCCTGGCGCAGGGCGCGCTCGTCGGCTTGATGCGCTCGGCCCAGTCGGAGCATCCAGGGCGGTTCGGTCTGATCGACCTCGCCACGGACGGCGTCTCCGGCGGCTCGCTGGATGGCGCGTTGAGAAGCGACGAGCCGGAGATCGCCTTGCGCGGCGACGCGCTCTACGCGCCGCGGCTCGGGCGCGTGATGGTGGCGCCCTCAGACGGGGTGGGGCCCGCCGACGGGGATGCGCCCACCGACGGGGACGGGCTCGCCCATGAGCGTCTCGAGCAGCGCGGGACGGTGCTGATAACCGGGGGCACCGGCGGTCTGGGAGCGCTCCTCGCGCGTCATCTGGCGGGTGAGCGCGGCGTCAAGCGGCTGCTGCTGGCGAGTCGCAGCGGCGGCGAGGCGCCCGGCGCGCAAGCGCTTGCCGAGCAGCTGTCGGAGCTCGGCTGCGACGTGCAGCTGGCGGCGTGCGACGTCTCGGACAGAGCGCAGCTAAAAGCGCTGCTCGCGTCTGTGCCGCAAGCCCATCCCGTGAGCGTGGCGATCCACGCTGCCGGCGTGATCGACGACGGCACGATCGCATCGCTGGACGGGGAGCGTCTCGCGCGGGTGATGAGCCCGAAGGTCGACGCCGCCGTCAACCTGCACGAGCTCGCCGGGCAGGCCGAGCTCATCTTCTTCTCCTCCGCCGCGGCCACCGTGGGCAGCCCCGGCCAGGGCAACTACGCGGCCGCCAACGCCTTCCTCGACACGCTCGCTCTGCACCGTCGCGCGAGCGGCCTGCCGGGAACGTCGCTGGCGTGGGGCGCGTGGGATCAGGGGGCCGGCATGACCGGGGAGCTGAGCGCCGCCGATCGCGCGCGGCTCGCGCGCGCGGGCTTGGCGCCGCTCTCCGGCGAGCTCGGCCTGGAGCTGTTCGATCGCGCGCGCACCCTCGAGCAGGCGCTGCTCGTGCCGATGCGCCTGGAGACGTCCTCCCTGCGCGCCCAGGCCAAGGCCGGGATGCTGCCGGCCGTCCTGCGCGGGCTCATACGCATGCCCGCGCGCCGCGCCTCCACGGGGGAGGACTCGCTGGCCAAGCGGCTCGCGCAGGCGCCCGAGTCCGAGTGGGACGGGATCGTCGCCGAGCTGGTCAGAGGTCACGTGGCGGGTGTCCTCGGCCACGCCTCCGCCGAGGCGGTCGATCCGGATCGGGCCTTCCAGGAGCTCGGCTTCGACTCGCTCGCCGCGGTGGAGCTGAAAAACCGCCTCGGCCGGGCGACGGGCCTCAAAATCCCCTCGACGCTGATCTTCGATCACCCCACCCCTGCCGCGGTGGCGAGATATCTGCGCGGCGTGGCTGTCCCCGCGAGCAGCGAGCGGGCCGAGCTCGAGCCGGGCGAGGCTGAGATCCGCGAGGCGCTGTCGTCGATCCCGCTCTCCCAGCTGCGCGGCGCGGGGCTGATGGAGACGTTGATGGAACTGGCCGGCGGCGATGGCAGCGGCGTGGCTCTGGCCGGCGAAGAGGACGCGGACGAAGACGGCGAGGGGATAGACACGATGGATGTCGCGGGCCTCGTGGAGCGCACGCTCAAGAAGCAGGCGGAGTTCGAGGGTCAGGCCGGCGAGCTCGACGACTGGGGGTCGTGATGGGCACATCGCAAGAGCAGGTCGTCGAGGCGCTGCGAGCTTCCGTCAAGGAAGCCGATCAGCTGCGGCTGCAAAACCGGCGGCTGCGAGCGGTCGCCAGAGAGCCGATCGCGATCGTCGGCATGAGCTGCCGTTATCCGGGTGGCGTGTCCTCGCCGGAGGAGTTGTGGGACCTCGTCCGCGAGGGTCGGGATGCGATCGGGGAGTTCCCCGTCGACCGCGGCTGGGAGACCGACCGTCTGTACGACGTGGATCCGGGCGCGACCGGAAAGAGCTATACGCGTCACGGCGGCTTCGTCCACGAGGCGGGTGAGTTCGACGCCGAGTTCTTCTCGATCGGTCCGCGCGAGGCGCTGGCGATGGATCCGCAGCAGCGGCTGCTGCTGGAAGGCGCCTGGGAGGCACTCGAGGACGCCGGGATCGATCCGAGGTCGTTGCGAGGCAGCAAGACGGGCGTGTTCGCCGGCGTCATGTACAGCGACTACGGCGCCAACTCCGGCTCGGTCTCCGCCGAGATCGAGGGCTATCTCGGCACCGGCAGCGCGTCGAGCGTGGTCTCAGGGCGCCTTGCGTATTCGTTCGGCCTGGAGGGTCCGGCGATGACGGTCGACACGGCGTGCTCGTCCTCGCTGGTGACGATGCACTTGGCCTGTCAGGCGCTGCGCTCGGGCGAGTGCGACCTCGCGCTCGCCGGCGGAGTGACGGTGCTCATGACCCCCGGCTTGTTCGTCATCTTCAGCCGCCAGCGAGGCCTCGCGCCCGACGGGCGTTGCAAGTCCTTTGGCGCCGGCGCCGACGGCGTGGGTTGGTCTGAGGGGGTCGGTCTGCTGGCGCTCGAGCGGCTTTCGGACGCGCGACGCAACGGCCACGAGGTGCTGGCGCTGGTGCGAAGCTCGTCGGTGAATCAAGATGGTGCGTCGAATGGTTTGACAGCGCCCAACGGCCCCTCCCAGGAAAGGGTGATCCGCCAGGCATTGCGCAGCGCAGGATTGTCGGTCGCCGATGTGGATGTGGTGGAGGCGCATGGTACGGGGACGGTGTTGGGCGATCCGATTGAGGCGCAGGCTTTGTTGGCGACGTATGGGCAGGATCGTGGTGGTGGGGGTCCGTTGTGGTTGGGGTCGGTGAAGTCGAACATGGGTCATACGCAGGCTGCCGCCGGCGTGGCTGGGGTTATCAAGATGGTGCAGGCGATGCACCACGGCGTGTTGCCAAAGACGCTGCACGCAGATGAGCCCTCACCGCATGTGGATTGGTCTGAGGGCGAGGTGCGGTTGTTGAGCGAGGAGGTGCCGTGGGAGGTGAACGGTAGGCCGCGGCGGGCAGGGGTGTCGTCGTTTGGGATTTCCGGCACGAACGCGCATGTGATCTTGGAGGAGGCTCCGCGTGTCGATGTGGCCCCGGGCGATCGGCCTGCTGGGAATGGGGTTGTAGAGAATGGAGTTGCGGGGAATCAAGTTGTTGGCGTGGAGGACGGGCGGGTCGCCGGTGCGGATGTTGTGTCTGGTTCGCGGGGGCTTGGTGTGTTGCCGTTTTTGGTGTCTGGTTCGAGTGGGGATGGGTTGGTTGGTCAGGCTGGTCGTTTGGGTGGGTTTGTGGGGGGTTTGGATGGTGGGGTTGGTTTGGCTGGTGTTGGTGGTGCGCTTGTGTTGCGGCGGGCGTCGTTTTCGCATCGTGCTGTCGTGTTGGCTGGGGGTCGTGAGGAGTTGCTTGGCGGGTTGGGTGCGTTGGAGCGTGGTGAGGCGGCGGATGGGTTGGTGCGTGGTGTTGTGTCTGGTGGTGGTAGGACGGCGTTTTTGTTTTCGGGGCAGGGTTCTCAGTGGGCTGGGATGGGTGGCGGGTTGTATGGCTCGTTTCCGGTGTTCGCGGGTGCGTTGGATGAGGTGTGTGGCGTTTTCGATGGTTTGTTGGGACGGTCGTTGAGGGGGTTGATGTTCGCTTCCGAGGGTTCTGAGGAGGCGGTGTTGTTGGATCGCACGGAGTTCACCCAGGCGGCGTTGTTCGCTTTGGAGGTCGCGCTTTACCGGGTTCTCGAGGGGTTTGGTTTGGAGGCTGACTATTTGGTTGGCCATTCGATTGGTGAGATCTCGGCGGCGTTCGTGGCTGGTGTGTTCTCGCTCGAGGATGCGTGTGCGCTGGTCGCTGGGCGGGGCCGGTTGATGGGCTCGCTCGAGGGTGCTGGTGCGATGGCGGCGGTGCGTGGGAGTGAGCGTGAGGTCGCGGAGAGCCTCGAGGGGTTCGGGGACGAGTTGGCGTTGGCTGCTGTGAACGCGCCCGGGGCGGTCGTTGTCTCTGGTGATGAGGGCGCGCTCGGGCGTTGGGAAGAGTCTTTTGGTGGGGGTGCGCGCAAGATCACGCGGTTGCGTGTCAGTAACGCTTTCCATTCCGCGTTGATGGACCCGATGCTTGAGGAGTTCGGGGAGCTGGCCGCGGGGCTGTCTTTCGCCGAGCCGAGGCTGCCGGTCGTATCCAATCTGACGGGCAAGCTCGCCGGGAAGGAGCTGATGCGCCCGGAGTATTGGGTCTCGCAGGTTCGCGGGACGGTCCGTTTCGCTGACGGTGTGAGGTTCTTGCGTGACGCGGGAGTGACGCGTTTCCTTGAGGTTGGTCCTGATGGTGTGTTGAGCGGCATGACGCACGAGTGCTTGGACGAGGATGAGCAGGACACGATGCTCGTCGCCGCGAGCATGCGCGCGCGTCGTCCCCAGGACAGGGCGTTGCTCGGTTTCCTCGCGCACGCTCACGTCGATGGTCTGGACGTCGATTGGGGGTCGCTGTTCGACGCGAAGGACACGATCGGGGTGCAGCTGCCGACCTACGCTTTTCAACGTCGCAACTACTGGCTTTCCTCCGGGACGGGTGTCACCGACGCCGGCTCGCTGGGACAGTCCTCGACCGAGCATCCCATGCTCGGCGCCGCGCTTCACCTCGCGGGCGAGGAGGACGGCTGGCTGTTCACCGGCAGGCTCTCGATCGCGACTCATCCCTGGCTCAAAGACCACGCCGTGATGGGCCAGGTATTGATGCCCGGCACCGGCTTCGTCGAGCTCGCACTCGCTGCCGCGGAGCACCTCGGCGCGAACACGATCGAGGAGCTCACCCTCCAAGCACCACTACTACTAAACCAGAACGACACCATCCAAATACAGATCACCACCACCGAACCAGACACCCAAGACCACAGACAAATCAACATCTACTCACGCCCCCAAACCGACCCCGAGAACGACGGCTCGACCAGCGAACAATGGACACACCACGCCTCGGGGACGCTCGGCGGAGCCAGCGACGTAGCGTCTGCAGGCTCCGGGGAGGCGCTCGGCCCAGAGCTCGAGGGTCTCGCCGACGCTCCGTGGCCGCCCCCGGGCGCGCAGGAGCTCGACACGGAGTTTCTCTACGACCGCTTGGCCGAGGCGGGCTACAACTACGGGCCGTCGTTTCAAGGGCTGCGCCGGGCGTTCGCTACCGAGGACGCCCTCTTCGCCGAGATCGCCCTGGACGAGGAGCTGAAAGACGACGCGCACGGCTTCTGCGTGCACCCGGCGCTCTCGGACGCTTCCCTGCACGCAGCCCTGATCGCCTCGCTCGACGGCGAGGAGAGCAGAGCTGTCGGGGTTCCATTCGCGTTCTCCGGCGTCCGTCTGCTCGGTCGTGGCGCGAGCGCTCTGCGCGTACGTCTCGGACGCGACCCCGAGAACGCTGAGACGCTGCGCCTCTCAGCGGTTGACGAGCACGGTGGCCCAGTGCTCTCGGTCCGGACGCTGCAAACCCGCGTGCTCGATCAGGATCAGATGAAGACGGCAGGGGACGCGGCCGGCGACTCGCTTTACGAGCTCGAGTGGGTGGAACTCGCCCTCCCGTCGAAGAACGGCTCGCGGCCGCGCGTCGCGCTGCTCGGCTCGAGCGAAAGCGGTGACGAGGCTTTCCACGGCTTGCCGGTCGAGCTTTCAGACGCGGAGACGCAGGCGGCTGGAGTCGAGCGATATGTGGATTTGGCGGCGCTCGAGGGGGCGATCGCGCAGGGCGCGCCCGCACCGGAGATCGTGCTCGTACGGGCGACGGACGTCGGTGGGAGCGCTCCCACCCTGGTGGACACCGTTCACCAGGGCACTCTACGCGTGCTCGAGCTCGCGCAGGCGTGGATCGCCGCGGAGGGGCTGCAGGACGCGAAGCTCGTGCTCCTGACCGCAGGCGCGCTGCCGGTCGGGGAGGAGGAGGCGCCGAACCTCTCGCAAGCGGCGCTCGTGGGGCTCGTGCGCTCGGCGCGATCGGAGCACCCCGAGCGCTTTGCCCTGATCGACCTCGACGACAGCGAGGCCTCCAAGGAGGCGCTTTCCCACGCGCTGTCGAGTGAGGAGCCGGAGCTGGCGATCAGGCAGGGCGCGCTCCACGCCCCGCGGCTCGCCCGCTTCGAGGGCCGCGCGGACGGGCCCGAGGATCGCAGTAGCGAGGGCGGCGAGGATCGCGGCAGCGAAGCTGGCGAGGAGGGCGATCGCAAAGACGCACGGGCGCAGGCGTCGGCTGTGCGTGGCACGGTGTTGATCACGGGTGGCACGGGTGGGTTGGGGGCGTTGGTGGCGCGTCATCTTGCGCAGGGTGGCGCTGAGAGCTTGCTGTTGGTGAGTCGTCGTGGTTTGGATGCTGAGGGCGCCGGCGAGTTGCGCGACTCGTTGGGTGAGCTTGGCTGTGAGGTGCGGGTGGCGGCTTGCGACGTGTCCGATCTTGAGCAGTTGCGGGGGGTGATCGCCTCGATCCCGGCGGAGCGTCCGCTGACGATGGTCGTGCACGCCGCCGGCGTGCTCGACGACGGCACGATCGAGTCTCTGAACGGCGAGCGGTTGTCCAGGGTGTTGGCGCCGAAGGTCGATGCCGCTCTGAACCTGCACGAGCTGACCGAGTCGATGGAGCTGCGCGAGCTAGTGCTGTTCTCCTCGGTCGCGGCCGCCACGGGCAGCCCGGGGCAGGCCAACTACGCGGCCGCCAACGCGTTCCTGGACGCGCTGGCAGCTCACCGTCGCGCGCGCGGCCTGCCCGGCGTCTCGCTCGCGTGGGGTGCGTGGGATCGCGCGTCGGGCATGGCCGGCACGCTCAGCGATTCCGACCGCGCGCGTCTGACTCGGGTCGGCATCGAGCCTCTGTCCGAGGCGCAGGGCCTCGAGCTGTTCGACCTCGCTCGCGCCGCCGAGCAGCCCCTGCTGCTGCCGGTGCGCCTGAACATGACCGCCCTGCGCGGCCAGGCCAAGGCGGGGATGCTGCCCGCCGCCTTGCGCGGGCTCGTTCGCGTTCCGACCCGCCAGGCATCGGATGCGGGAGGCTCGCTGGCGAGGAAGCTCGCGGCCGCACCCGAGTCGGAATGGGATGGCATCGTCGCGGAGCTGGTCCGCGGGCACGTCGCGGGCGTGCTGGGGCACGCCTCCGCCGACGCGGTCGATCCTCAGCAGACCTTCAAGGATCTCGGCTTCGATTCGCTCGCGGCGGTCGAGCTCAAAAACCGCTTGAATCAGGCGACGGGGCTGAAGCTGGCGGCCACCCTCATCTTCGACTACCCGACGCCGGTCGCGGTGGCCGAGTACGTGCGCACCAAGGTCGGCGGCAGCGGAGCGGCACGGCCCGCCGTGGACGAGCAGCTCGACGGGCTCGAGCAGGCGCTGGCCTCGATCGCGCAGGACGGCGGCGAGCGAGCACGGGTCAGGGCACGGCTGCGCTCGCTCGTGGCGAAGCTGGCAGACGAGACGCAGGCCGACGACGGCGCGACCGTCGCGGAGGAGATTCACTCGGCGACGGCGGAGAGCATCTTCGCGCTCGTCGACAAACAACTTGGAAACCGGTGACCTCATATGTCTGACGAAGGCAAACTCCTCGAATATCTGAAGCGGGTTACGCTCGAGCTGCGCGACACGAGCGATCGCCTGCGCGAGCTCGAGGAGCGCGAGCGCGAGCCGATCGCGATCGTCGGCATGAGCTGTCGCTATCCGGGCGGCGTGTCCTCCCCGGCGGAGCTGTGGGAGCTGGTTGCGTCGGGCACGGACGCGATCTCCGGGTTTCCCGAGAATCGCGGCTGGGACGTGGAGCGCCTGTTCAACGCCGATCCGGACAATCCCGGTACGAGCTATACCCGCCACGGGGGCTTCCTCCACGGTGCGGGCGAGTTCGATGCCGGGTTCTTCGGGATCGGCCCGCGTGAGGCGCTGGCGATGGATCCACAGCAGCGTTTGCTGCTCGAAGGTGTTTGGGAGACGCTGGAGGACGCGGGAATCGATCCGGGGTCGCTGATGGGCAGCCGGACAGGCGTCTTCACGGGGGTCATGTACCAGGACTACGGCACGAACGTCGGCGCCATCTCCGCCGAGGTCGAGGGCTATCTCGGGACCGGCACCGCGGCGAGCGTGGTCTCGGGACGGCTGGCGTACACGTTTGGTCTCGAGGGTCCGGCGGTGACGGTCGATACGGCGTGCTCGTCGTCGTTGGTGACGACGCACCTGGCCTGTCAGGCGCTTCGCTCGGGCGAATGCGACCTCGCGCTCGCGGGCGGGGTGACGGTGCTCACGACCCCCGGCGTGTTCGTCGTCTTCTCTCGCCAGCGAGGCCTGTCGGTGGATGGGCGTTGCCGGTCGTTCGGCGCCGGGGCGGACGGCACGGGTTGGTCTGAGGGGATGGGTCTGCTGGCGCTCGAGCGGCTTTCGGACGCGCGACGCAACGGCCACGAGGTGCTGGGGCTCGTGCGAAGCTCGGCGGTGAATCAGGATGGCGCCTCGAACGGGCTGACGGCGCCCAACGGTCCTTCCCAGCAGCGCGTCATCCGTCAGGCGTTGGCGGGAGCGGACCTGTCGCCGGCTGATGTGGATGTGGTCGAGGCGCATGGGACGGGGACGGTGTTGGGCGATCCGATTGAGGCGCAGGCGTTGTTGGCGACGTACGGGCAGGATCGTGGTGGTGGGGGTCCGTTGTGGTTGGGGTCGGTGAAGTCGAATGTGGGTCATACGCAGGCTGCCGCCGGCGTGGCTGGAGTGATCAAGATGGTGATGGCGATGCGTCATGGTGTGTTGCCGCGGACGTTGCACGCGGACGAGCCCTCATCGCTCGTGGATTGGTCTGAGGGTGAGGTGCGGCTGTTGAATGAGGAGACGCCGTGGGAGGTGAACGGCAGGCCGCGGCGTGCGGGTGTGTCGTCGTTCGGGATCTCCGGCACGAACGCGCACGTGATCTTGGAGGAAGCTCCTGTTGTGGAGGGGGTTGTTGGTGTGGGGGATGGGCGGGTCGCCGGTGTGGGGGAGGCTCCTGGTGCTTCGGGTGGTTCGTCTTCGTTACCGACTCCGGGTGTGTTGCCGTTTTTGGTGTCTGGTTCGAGTGGGGATGGGTTGGTTGGTCAGGCTGGTCGTTTGGGTGGGTTTGTGGGGGGTTTGGATGGTGGGGTTGGTTTGGCTGGTGTTGGTGGTGCGCTTGTGTTGCGGCGGGCGTCGTTTTCGCATCGTGCTGTCGTGTTGGCTGGGGGTCGTGAGGAGTTGCTTGGCGGGTTGGGTGCGTTGGAGCGTGGTGAGGCGGCGGATGGGTTGGTGCGTGGTGTTGTGTCTGGTGGTGGTAGGACGGCGTTTTTGTTTTCGGGGCAGGGTTCTCAGTGGGCTGGGATGGGTGGCGGGTTGTATGGCTCGTTTCCGGTGTTCGCGGGTGCGTTGGATGAGGTGTGTGGCGTTTTCGATGGTTTGTTGGGACGGTCGTTGAGGGGGTTGATGTTCGCTTCCGAGGGTTCTGAGGAGGCGGTGTTGTTGGATCGCACGGAGTTCACCCAGGCGGCGTTGTTCGCTTTGGAGGTCGCGCTTTACCGGGTTCTCGAGGGGTTTGGTTTGGAGGCTGACTATTTGGTTGGCCATTCGATTGGTGAGATCTCGGCGGCGTTCGTGGCTGGTGTGTTCTCGCTCGAGGATGCGTGTGCGCTGGTCGCTGGGCGGGGCCGGTTGATGGGCTCGCTCGAGGGTGCTGGTGCGATGGCGGCGGTGCGTGGGAGTGAGCGTGAGGTCGCGGAGAGCCTCGAGGGGTTCGGGGACGAGTTGGCGTTGGCTGCTGTGAACGCGCCCGGGGCGGTCGTTGTCTCTGGTGATGAGGGCGCGCTCGGGCGTTGGGAAGAGTCTTTTGGTGGGGGTGCGCGCAAGATCACGCGGTTGCGTGTCAGTAACGCTTTCCATTCCGCGTTGATGGACCCGATGCTTGAGGAGTTCGGGGAGCTGGCCGCGGGGCTGTCTTTCGCCGAGCCGAGGCTGCCGGTCGTATCCAATCTGACGGGCAAGCTCGCCGGGAAGGAGCTGATGCGCCCGGAGTATTGGGTCTCGCAGGTTCGCGGGACGGTCCGTTTCGCTGACGGTGTGAGGTTCTTGCGTGACGCGGGAGTGACGCGTTTCCTTGAGGTTGGTCCTGATGGTGTGTTGAGCGGCATGACGCACGAGTGCTTGGACGAGGATGAGCAGGACACGATGCTCGTCGCCGCGAGCATGCGCGCGCGTCGTCCCCAGGACAGGGCGTTGCTCGGTTTCCTCGCGCACGCTCACGTCGATGGTCTGGACGTCGATTGGGGGTCGCTGTTCGACGCGAAGGACACGATCGGGGTGCAGCTGCCGACCTACGCTTTTCAACGTCGCAACTACTGGCTTTCCTCCGGGACGGGTGTCACCGACGCCGGCTCGCTGGGACAGTCCTCGACCGAGCATCCCATGCTCGGCGCCGCGCTTCACCTCGCGGGCGAGGAGGACGGCTGGCTGTTCACCGGCAGGCTCTCGATCGCGACTCATCCCTGGCTCAAAGACCACGCCGTGATGGGCCAGGTATTGATGCCCGGCACCGGCTTCGTCGAGCTCGCACTCGCTGCCGCGGAGCACCTCGGCGCGAACACGATCGAGGAGCTCACCCTCCAAGCACCACTACTACTAAACCAGAACGACACCATCCAAATACAGATCACCACCACCGAACCAGACACCCAAGACCACAGACAAATCAACATCTACTCACGCCCCCAAACCGACCCCGAGAACGACGGCTCGACCAGCGAACAATGGACACACCACGCCGAAGGCGTCCTGTGCTCGACCGAGGGCGAGCCGGATCCCGAGCCCGGGGAGCTGATGACCGCGGCGTGGCCGCCGGCCGGCGCCAGAGAGCTCGACAGCGAGCTGTTCTACGAGCGCTTGGCCGAGGCGGGCTACAACTACGGGCCGTCGTTTCAAGGGCTGCGCCGGGCGTTCGCAATCGGTGAGGAGCTCTTCGCCGAAGTCGTCTTGGAGGAGGGCAGCGCAGCCGACGCGCACGGCTTCTGCGTGCACCCGGCGCTCTCGGACGCCTCGCTGCACGCAGCCATCCTCGCCTCGATGAGCGGCGAGGCGGCGGCCGCCGTCGGGGTTCCGTTCGCGTTCTCCGGCGTGCGCCTGCTCGGCCGTGGCGCGAACGCCCTACGGGTGCGGCTCGGACGCGATCCCGAGAACGCCGAGACGCTGCGCCTCTCCGCATTCGACGAGCAGGGCAGCCCCGTGTTCTCGATCCGGGCGCTGCAGGCGCGAGCGATCGACCAGAGCCAGTTGAACGCGGCGGCCCGAGGCACGAGCCGCGACGCGCTTTACGCGCTCGAGTGGGTGGAGCCGACGGTGCCCTCGTCCAACGGCTCGCCTCCCGACGTGGCGCTGCTCGGCGAGAACGGGCCCGGCGAGGAGGGCAATGGGAGGATCGAGGCGGCGGGTGTACCTAGTCACGCGGATCTACCGTCGCTCGAACGGGCGGTCGAGCAGGGTGCGCCCGCCCCGGAGATCGTGCTCGTGCGCGCCGCGTGGCTGGCGGGCGCGTACGCTGACGGGGCGCCGGCGGCCGGGAAGCCGGGCGCGGATCGGATGACGCAGGCGGAGGCAGCGCGCGCGGGCGCGCAGAGCGCGCTCGAGCTCGCGCAGGCGTGGATCGCCTCGGAGCCGCTGCGCGAGGCCAAGCTCGTGTTCATGACCGATCACGCGGTCTCGGTCGCGAGCGGGGAGGCGCCGAACCTCGAGCAGGCGGCGATCGTCGGCCTCGTGCGCTCAGCGCAATCAGAGCACCCCGAGCGATTCGGCCTGATCGACCTCGACGGCAGCGAGGCGGCGCCGGCGGCGCTGGCGAGCGCGCTGTCGGCGCAGGAGCCCGAGGTCGCGATCAGGCAGGGAGCGCTCAGCGTGCGACGGCTTGTGCGCCCGCGGGCAGGCGAGGAGGAGTCGGAGCGGTCGCTGGAGGCGTTCGACCCGCGGGGCACGGTGTTGATCACCGGCGGTACGGGTGGGCTGGGGGCGCTGGTGGCGCGCCATCTTGCGCAGGGCGGCGCTGAGAGCTTGCTGTTGGTGAGTCGTCGTGGCCTGGAGGCTGAGGGCGCGGAGGGGTTGCGCGACTCGTTGGGTGAGCTCGGCTGTGAGGTGCGGGTGGCGGCGTGCGATGTCTCCGATCGTGAGCAGCTGCGGGAGGCGATCGGCTCGATTCCGGCGGAGCGTCCGCTGACGATGGTCGTGCACGCCGCCGGCGTGTTCGACAGCGGGGCGATCGAGTCGCTCGATCGGGAGCGTCTGGATCGGGTGTTGGCGCCGAAGGTCGATGCTGCCCTGAACCTGCACGAGCTGACCGAGTCGATGGGGCTGCGCGAGTTCGTGCTGTTCTCCTCCGTCTCCGGCACGCTGGGCAGCCCCAGGCTCGGCAGCTACGCGGCTGCCAACGCGTTCCTGGACGCGCTGGCAGCCCACCGTCGCGCGCGCGGCCTGCCGGGCGTCTCGCTGGCCTTCGGCATGTGGGATCGAGCGACCGGGTTCAGCGACATGTTGAGCGAGGCCGATCGGGCGGGCATCGCCGCTCGTCTGAGACGCTCGGAAGGGTTGATACCGCTGTCCGACGAGCAGGGCCTCGAGCTGCTCGATCGCGCCCGTGCGATCGGCGCGCCGCTGCTGCTGCCGGTGCGCCTGGACGTGGGCGTGCTGCGCACCCAGGCGAAGGCCGGCATCCTGCCCGCTCCTCTGCGCGGGCTGATCCGCGTTCCGACGCGACGGGCCTCCGGCGGGGGAGGCTCGCTGGCGAGGAGCCTTGCCGCCGCACCGCGGGAGGAGTGGGACACCATCGTCGCGGAGCTCGTCAGGAGCCATGTCGCCGATGTGCTCGGGCACGCCTCCTCCGAGGCCGTCGATCCGCAGAGCGATTTCAAAGATCTCGGGTTCGACTCGCTCGCCGCGGTCGAGCTCAGGAACCGCCTGAGTCAAGCCACCGGTCTGAAGCTGCCCTCGACGCTGGTCTTCGATCATCCGACGACGGCGGCGGTGGCGGAGCTGATCGTGGCGCAAGCGCCGCGGATCCAACCGCAGGAGCAGCCCCCTCGCGCGAGCGAGGATGAGCTGGGGATCGTCGGCCAGATGATCCAGCACGCCTCCGAGCGGATGGAGCTCGACGACATGGTCTCCTTCCTGATGACCGGCTCCGGCTTCCTGCCCGTCTTCGACTCGTTGCAAGAGCTGTCCGCGCTGCCGCACGTGGCGACCGTGGCACGGGGGCAGGAGGGACCCGAGCTCGTCTGCATACCGTCGTTCGCGAACAGGCTGGGTCCACACCAGTTCCTGCGTATCGCCAAGGCGCTCGACGGCAAGAGGACGGTGTCCGTGGTCTCGCTGCCGGGCCTCGAAGAGCAGGATCTCCTCCCGGCGTCCTTCGAGCTCCTCTCCGACTCGATCGCCGCCGCGGTCGGACAGGCGGTGGCGGACAGGCCGTTCGTGCTGGTCGGCTACTCGACGGGAGGAGACATAGCCCACGGGGTCGCCCGGTCGCTCGAGCGCGACGGTCCCGCTCCGCTGGGCCTCGTGCTGCTGGATACCTACATGCTCGACAGCTCCGAGCCGATGCGGATGTTCGCCGCCATGATGGGACAGCTCGCCGGCGGAGAGCGCATGACCAGGGTGATGGACGACCGTCACATCCTCGCGATGGGCGCGTACATACGCATGCTGGGCGAAGCGCCCGCTGACGCGATCGACACGCCCTCGCTGCTGGTGGCGGCGAGCGAAAGTCTTGGCGGGGGCCTGCAGAGCGAGGTCTCGCGCGAGACGGACAGCACGACGCCGGTGGTTGGCAATCACTTCACGATCATCGAAGAGCATGCCGAGACGACGACGGCGGCGATCGATGCGTGGCTATCGCAGATGGCGCAGCCGCTTGCGAGTACCTCGACAGCGAAAGGATAGAAATGGACGAGTACGACGTTGCGATAGTGGGTGCCAGCATCGCGGGGTGCGCAGCGGCCACGATGCTGGGCCGGCAGGGGGCGCGGGTGGCGCTGATCGAGAGCCACAGCGATCCGGAGGCGTTCAAGAGCCTGTGCACGCATGTGCTCCAGCCGAGCGCGACGCCCGTGCTCGAGCGTCTCGGGCTGGTCGACTCGATCGCCGCCGCCGGGGGGCAGCCGGGCGACTCCTACACGTGGACGCGCTACGGATGGTTCACGTTCCTAAACGAGGATCCCGCGTCGCCTTTCTCAGGGCGCAGCGGATGGAACATACGCCGTGAGGCGCTCGACCCGATGGTGCGCGACCTCGCCGCGCAGACCGACGGCGTGGAGGCGATGCTCGGATGGACGGTCACCTCGCTGCTGCGCTCCGGGGAGCGTGTGAGCGGTGTCGTGGCGCGCGGGCGCGACGGCCACGAGGAGGAGATCCACGCAAAGGTCGTGATCGGCGCCGACGGGCGCAACTCGCGCGTGGCGAAGCTCGCCGGCATTCCGGCCAAGGTGAGCGAGAACAAGCGCTTCATCTACTTCGCCTACTACCGCGACACGCCGCTCGTGACGGGGTCCGATCCGCAGGTGTGGCTGCTCGACCCCGACGTGGCCTACGGCTTCCCGACCGACGCGGGCCTCACGCTGCTCGCCTGCATGGTCCACAAGGAGCGCCTGGACGAGTTCAAGGGCGACCCTGAGAGTGGGATGCAGCGCGTGTTCGAGGGCCTCGCCGACGGCCCGCGACTGGATCCCGCCAAGCGGGAGTCGAAAGTGATCGGCTCGCTCGACGTGCCCAACCTCGTCCGCGAGCCTACGGCCGCGGGGCTCGCGCTGGTGGGCGACGCGGCGATGGCCTGCGATCCCCTGCCCGGCGTCGGCTGTGGCTTTGCGTTCCAGTCGGCCTCGTGGCTCTCCGACACGCTTGGCCCCGCGCTGCAAGGCGACACGCAGAAGATCGACAGCGGTTTGAGGGCGTATGTGAGCCGCCACCGCGAGGGCTTGAAGCTGCACGGGAAGCTGATCTCGGCGTACTCCAGAGGGCGCAGGTTCGACCCCTTCCTGAAGCTGCTCTACCGCGGCGCCGCCAGGGATCAGCAGCTGGCCAACCGCGTCATGCTCGTCGCGGGACGCTGGATCACACCGATGGAGATGTTCAAGGAAGGCACCTTCAAAAGGCTTTTGCGGGTGAACATGCGTCGCGATCTCTCGCCGCTCGGCCTGGTCGAGCGCAGCACGCCAGCTCCCAACCCGGTCCGCGACACGTTCAGCCCTGACGCTGCGGCGCAGGTGGTCTCTCCTTAGAACAATCGTCCACATATTCATAGGAATCGACCCGGATGGGGTGTGTCGTCCGAAAAGGACGACATGCGATGCCCGACAGGTGCAACCAACACAACCGCCATGGCGCCTCTCGGGCGGCTGAACGACGACGGCGAGCGCCCGCTGCGATGTGTCTGGACCAACCATCCCTCGCATGACCGCCACTGTCGGGAGAGGATCCCCACGGCCGTGGTGATCGCAGCCTGGCGAGCGGAGCTCGAGCGTGGTCACCCGCGCGCCGATCGGTTCTTCCACTTCGCCTGGCGCGGCGGCGTGTGGCTCGCCTATGGCCTGCTCGACGGAGACGTCCGCGGCGTCTACTGCCCCGGGCACAGCGCGGCGCGGGACGCGCGCTCGTTCGTGCCCGACGATGCCTATTCCCTCGCCCTGACCGCCTGAGGCGACACGAAGGCCGGAGGACGGCCGAGGGTTCGACGAGGGGCGCCGCGTGGGGCGGATACGATCACGGCTTGTCCGCGATCGAGATCAGCACGAACGTCCCCGAGCGCCCGACGCTCGACGGGCTCGAGGCCAAGTGGAGCGCCGTGTGGGAGCGCGACGGCACATATCGCTTCGACCGCTCGGCCCCGCGCGAGCAGGTGTTCGCGATCGACACGCCGCCGCCGACGGTGAGCGGGTCGCTGCACGTGGGACACGTCTTCTCCTACACCCACACCGACGCGGTCGCCCGCTACCAGCGGATGCGCGGCAAAGAGGTGTTCTACCCGATGGGCTGGGACGACAACGGCCTGCCGACCGAGCGGCGTGTGCAGAACCACTACGGGGTTCGCTGCGACCCGTCGGTGCCCTACGACCCCGACTTCGAGCCCGCGGCCGGGGACGGGAAGGAGTCCGATTCGCCGGTGGCGGTCTCGCGGCCGAACTTCGTCGAGCTGTGCCTGGCGCTGACGGAGACCGACGAGCAGGCGTTCGAGGCGCTGTGGCGCACGCTCGGCCTGTCGGTCGACTGGTCGACGACCTACACGACGATCGGCACGCTCGCGCGCGAGGTCTCCCAGCGCTCGTTCCTCGGCTTGCTCGCGCGCGAACAGGCCTACCAGCTGGAGGCGCCCACGCTGTGGGACATCGACTTCCAGACCGCCGTCGCCCAAGCCGAGCTCGAGGACCGCGAGCGGCCTGGGGCGATGCACCGCGTGCGCTTCTCGCTCGCGGGCGCGCTGCGCGACGGCGGGGAGGCGCTGATCGAGACGACGCGCCCAGAGCTGATCGCGGCCTGCGTGGCGCTGCTCGCCCACCCTGACGACGATCGTCAGCGCGGGCTCGTCGGCAAGGAGGTCGTGACGCCGCTGTTCGGCACGCGCGTGCCCGTGCTCACCCACCCGCTGGTCGACCCCGAGAAGGGCACGGGGCTGGTGATGGTGTGCACGTTCGGCGACCTCACCGACGTCGTCTGGTGGCGCGAGCTGGGACTGGGAGTCCGCTCTCTGCTCGGCGCCGACGGCCGGCTGCTCGACGTTCCCTGGGGAGAGGACGGTTGGGAGTCCGTGGACGTCGCACGCGCGCGCGCGCGTTACGACGAGTTGAGAGGCAAGACGATCAACCAGGCGCGCCGTCGCATGGTCGAGCTGCTGGCAGAGTCCGGCGATCTCGTCGGCGAGCCCACGCCGGTCACGCGCGCGGTCAAGTTCTTCGAGAAGGGCGAGCGTCCCGTCGAGATCGTCACCAGCCGCCAGTGGTTCATCCGCACGGTCGACCATCGCGACGCGCTGCTCGCGCGCGGGCGCGAGCTGCAGTGGCATCCGCCGTACATGCGCGCGCGCTACGAAGACTGGGTGAACGGGCTGACCGGCGACTGGTGCGTCAGCCGCCAGCGCTTCTTCGGCGTCCCGTTCCCCGTCTGGTACCCGATCGACGCGGCCGGCACGGTCCTGTACGACCGCCCGATTCCCGCACGCGAGGATCGGCTGCCGGTCGATCCCTCGACCGACGTGCCCGACGGCTACACGCCCGAGCAGCGCGGCGACCAGAACGGGTTCGTCGGCGACCCCGACGTGATGGACACGTGGGCCACGTCCTCGCTCACGCCGCAGATCGCGGGAGGGCACACGGGACGGAACACAGCCGAGGCGTCTGGCGGGTCGGGCGCGGACATGCCGACGAGCTCAGCTCAGGGGGCACATCTGGGCGACGGCGGGCAGGCGGACGAGTCGCTGTTTGCGCGCGTCTTCCCGATGGATCTGCGACCCCAGGCCCACGACATCATCAGGACCTGGCTGTTCACCACGATCCTTCGCTCCCACCTCGACCACGACGAGCTGCCGTGGCGCAACGCGGCGATCTCCGGCTGGGTGCTCGACCCCGACCGCAAGAAGATGTCGAAGTCGAAGGGCAACGTCGTCACCCCGATGCACCTGCTGGAGGAGCACGGCGCCGACGCCGTGCGCTACTGGGCGGCGAATGGGCGACCGGGGACCGACACGGCGTTCGATGCCCAGCAGATGAAGGTCGGCCGGCGGCTCGCGGTCAAGCTGCTGAACGCGTCGAAGTTCGCGCTCGCCGACCTGCCCCCGCAGGGCGAGACGCTGACCCATCCCCTCGACCGCGCGGTCGTCGGCCGGCTGGCGGCGGTCGTCGAAGACGCTACGAGGAGCTTCGAGGAGTACGACTACGCGCGTGCGCTGCAGCGCGCGGAGGAGCTCTTCTGGTGGTTCTGCGACTACTACCTGGAGCTGGTCAAGGGGCGTCGCTATGACGCCGCCCCGGAGGCGGCGGCCTCGGTGAGCCGCGCGCTGAGATTGTCGCTGTCGAGCTTCCAGCGGCTGTTCGCGCCGTTCCTGCCGTTCGTCTGCGAGGAGGTCTGGTCGTGGTGGCGGGAGGGGTCGGTGCACCGCGCGCCGTGGCCGGACGCGGGCGAGCTGTGGGGCGAGCTGGGGAATCGTCCCGGCGCTGGTGAGTTGGGCAGCGAGGGTGAGATGGGCGACGACGGTAGGGGCGGGTCGGACGGCCGCGCCGCGCGCGTGCGCGAGGACATGGCGTTGACCGTGGCCGCGGACGTGCTGCGCGAGGTGCGCAAGGCCAAGTCCCAAGCGCAGCGTCCGATGCGCGCGCCGGTCGCGCGTGTGGTCGTGCGCGACACGGCCGAGCGCCTGTCCGCGCTCGAGCTTGGCGAAGACGATCTGTGCCAGGCCGGCGCGATCGAGCGGATCGAGATGGTGGAGGCCGAGGAGCTCGCCGTCGAGGTGGAGCTGGCCGAGGAGCCGCCCATGGAGGGCTGAAGGCTCCGCTCATGGACAGTCGTAGCGGCTTGTTAGGCTGCCATCGCGTGCTTGACCGCCGTGCTGCCGAGGATGGCCTCCCCGCATGGGCGACCGGTCTCGGTCACGGGAATAGCGGCTACATCATCGGCTGCCTCGGGCTCTGTCTCGATGAGGTGGCAGAGCGTCTCCAACGCAACGTCCTTCGAGTCGCACCATGCGATGAGGTTTCCCGTCGCGCTGAAGATCCCGTAGGTCATGGCTTTCGAGTGTAGCTGTGCTCACCCTCGGTGTCAGTGCTTTTGACATCGATAACGCACTGGATGATCTGGTCGGGGGCAGCCCAAAGCGAGCGATGCTCGGATTCGTCCCGAGGCCGGTCAATGCAGATCCCGAAGCCTGGGAGGAGGGCGAGGCACGCGATGTGGTCGCCATTCTTTGGCCATGCGCGCGCGTTGGCACACGCTGAGTCCATCGATATCCACGTCGAAATCGCAAAGTAGAGGACGCTGTAAATCCGCTCGATCTTTCGCGGCCTCTGCCGTAATTCGTGGTTGGAGAGCAGGCTGCGCAGGAGCGCCTCTTGGTCATTCAGGCTCGTGGCGAAGGTCAGTCGGAATATCACCACGGGCTCGATGACCGGCTCGACAAGAAGGTCCGAAGGGATGTTGGGAGGCAGTGCGATCGAGATCGACGGTGCGGCGATCGAAGCGCGCTGCTGTCGGGGGTCGTCTCGTGACATCTACTCCCTTTCCCGACCGACGGCAAAAAGCGGGACATTGAGCGTCGACCTGTGGGATGATCCCGAGATGCGCTACCTCAACGGACGTTTCCTCGCGAGCGTAGTGCTCGCCGCCGCCATCCTCGCCGTCGGCGTGATGAGGGCCTCGGCTGCCGCGCCGGTGAAGATCACCAACTGCAACACGGCCGCCAGCCGGCCAAAGCTGTTGACGCTCACGTGCGGTGACGGCAACACCGTGCTCAAAGGGCTGACCTGGTCGAGCTTCGGAGGCGCGAGCGCTCAGGCGAAGGGGACGTTCGTGACGAACACGTGCGAACCGAACTGCGCCGCGGGCAAAGACGTGAGCTATCCGATTACGGCCAAGGTCACGTCCCCGCGCGCGTGCAAAGGCGGCCTGCGTGTCTACGGCAAGCTCGCCATCAAGTTCACCGGCCGTGCGCCTGGGCCGGGCATCCCGCGGAACTGGAAATTGGGCTGTCCGATCCAGTAGTTGGGCTGCCCCGATCCAGTAGTCGGGCTGTCCGGTCTCGCCGCCCGGGGTGGCGCCTGGGCCGCCCGGACAGTCCTCCTCGGATAGGGTCCCGGGCGTGAAGCGAACGTTGATCAACGACCTGCCGAGCAAGATCGGCGAGCAGGCGACGGTCCGCGGCTGGGTACAGGTGGTGCGCGATCAAAAGCGCGTGCAGTTCGTCGTCGTCCGCGACGAAACCGGGCTCGTGCAGGCGGTGCTCGGCAAGGACGATCCGCCGAGCGCGCTCAACCAGCAGATCTCCACGCTGACGAGCGAGTCGGCGGTGACGGTCAGCGGGACGATCGTCGCCGACGAGCGGGTCAAGCTCGGGGGGCTCGAGCTGCAGCTGGAGAGCGTGCAGGTCGACTCCCTCGCCGAGCCCGAGACGCCGATCGCGCCCGACTCGGCGCTCGACAAGCGAATCGACTGGCGCTACCTCGACCTGCGCCGCCCCGATCGCCGGCTGATCTTCGAAGTGCAGACGACCGTCGAGCACGCGATGCGCGAGTTCTGGCAGCGCGAAGGCTTCGTCGAGATCCATACGCCCAAGCTGATGGGCTCGGCCAGCGAGTCCGGCGCCGAGCTATTCAAGGTCGAGTACTTCGAGCGGCAGGCCTATCTCGCGCAGTCGCCCCAGTTCTACAAGCAGATGGCGATGGCCGCGGGCTTCGGCAAGGTGTTCGAGATCGGGCCCGTGTTCCGCGCGAACCCGTCGTTCACCTCGCGCCACGATACGGAGTTCACGTCAGTCGACGTCGAGCTCTCGTGGATCGATTCGCACGAGGACGTGATGGCCTTCGAGGAGGCGTGGCTCGCGCACGTGCTGTCGGTTGTGAAGGAGGCGCACGGCGAGCAGATCGAAGCGACGTTCGGCGTCGAGGTCGTCGCACCCGCGCTGCCGTTCCCGCGCGTGACCCTGGAGCAGGCCAAGGAGATGCTGCGCGAGTCGGGTCACGATTCCGTCCCCGGACCGGGCCACGACCTCGACCCGCCGGCCGAGCGCGCGCTGAGCGCGCTCGTCAAGGATCGCCACGGCCACGAGTTCGCGTTCGTCACCGACTACCCGTCGACGGTGCGGCCCTTCTACCACATGCGCCACCCCGACGATCCGGCGCTCACGCGCAGCTTTGACCTGCTCTGGCGCGGCATCGAGCTGACGACGGGCGCCCAGCGCGAGCACCGCTACGAGCAGCTCCTGTCGCAGGCCGAGGACAAGCACGTCGAGACCGGGCCGATCCAGTACTACCTCGACTTCTTCCGCTTCGGCGCGCCGCCCCACGGCGGCTTCGGCTTCGGCCTCACCCGCCTGCTGATGCAGCTGCTCGGTCAGGACAACGTCCGCGAGGTCACGTTCCTGTACCGCGGGCCGAACCGGCTCACTCCTTAGAACCTGTCGCAAAACAGGCGGTGCGGCCGGGGCGTTCATGGACCAAGCTGGTCGTCGCGGGGCGGTGAAGCGCGTGCTGGTGGCACGTGCGAGCCGTCACGTGGCGATCCAGCGCAGCGTCCAGGGACGCATCCGGGCGTGCCGCCTGTTTTGCGACAGGTTCTTAATCCCTGGGGCGGCGGGTCGCCTGCCACGACCGCGCCGCCCCGTGTCCCCCGGTGATTGCGCCTTCAAGCGGCTATCGGGAATGACTCGCCGCGGTCCTTCAGCGTGTCGAGCTCGATCTCCAGCGGCGCGTGGTTGGAAGGTTTCTTGCCCTGTCGGTATGTGTGGTTGACGTCGCAGCGCGTCACATATGGCGTCAAATGCTCGCTCGCCAGCGCAAGGTCGATGCGCAGGCCGTAGTCGCGCGCGTAATGGCCGTTGCGCTGGTCCCAGCAGGTATAGCCCCGCTCTTCCGGGTGCAGCCTCCGGTAGACGTCGACGAGCTCACCCTCTTCGATGATCTCGCGCACGCTCTTGCGCTCGGCCTCGCCGGTGTGCGAGGAGTCCTCGAGCCAGCCCGGCTCGTACACGTCCTGATCGGTGGGGGCGACGTTGAAGTCGCCGGTGATCAGCATCGGGCGCTCCTGCTCGCCGTAGACCTGACGGGCGATCGCCTCGAGGAACGCGAGCTTGCCCGCGCTGTCGGTCTCCTCCTCGAGCGTACCTGCCGGCACGTACACGGAGCTGATCTCGATCCCGTCGACGGTCACCTGTAGCCACCGGCCCTGCGCCATCCCGTGGTCTTCGTCGAGGGCGAGGCTGCGCGATGCCATCTCGTGGTCTGAGCGGACGAGGATCGCGACGCCGGCACCGCTTGCGCCCGAGCTGTGCTGCGCGTCGTAGCCGAGGTCGGCGAGGTCTCCGTAGGGGAAGTAATGGTCGGGGCAGCGCGTCTCCTGCAGGCAGACGACATCCGGGCGCTGCTCCCGCAGGAGCTCGGCCAGCCGCGGCCACCTCGCGCGGATGCCGTTCACGTTCCAGCTCACCACCCTGATCCTGTCTGTGGCCATTGCCCCGGTCTCCCCGTCTGTCTTTGTGTGGTCGGATGACTTCATGTAATAAGAGGAATGTCTCGATGTAAAACTCTGTCTTACACCAAACAAGACTAGAGATGACATGGGGATACGCATAGATCCCATAAGGCAAACGTGTGATCTCCCCGTTAGACGTTTTGGCACAGCATCCAACCCAAATACCATGGACATCTAGCCCTGCGGTTCGACGCCATGGGTTGACATCAAGTCCTCGGACGCGAAGCCGGTGGTCGCCAGCGACACGTGTGCCTCCAGCGTGCACGCGGGAATGGCTGGCGCGCTATCTCGCGCATCCCCTTCTCATCCTGAACCACATCTCCGGCCAAGGTCCCGTCGCAGCGTGCCGTCCGCTGTCGTGTCTACCTTCAGCGCATGCTCTTGAACGAGCTCAGCGACGGCATGGAGATCGACCAGGTGCTGCTGGTCCGCGACGCCGAGCGCCGCCGGCGGCGCGACGGCGGGGAGTACCTGCGGCTGCAGCTGGGCGATCGCACGGGCGCCGTCGCCTGCATGGTGTGGGAGGAGCTCGTAGAGGTCGAGGAGTTGGCCCGCGCCGGCGCGCCCATCCACGTGAGCGGCCGCTACACGGTGCACCCCCGCTTCGGACCGCAGATCAACCTGCACGGTCTGCGGGTCGCTCAGCCCGGCAGCTTCGACATGAAGGACCTGCTCGACGGCCCGGCTCGCGAGGTCTCCCAGATGGAAGACGACGTGCGCGAGCTGCTGGCCACGATCCAGGAGCCGCACCTGCGTACCCTCTTGCAGCGCGTGTTCGGTGAGGGCTCTGAGCTGTGGTCCGGATATCGGGTCGCCCCCGCGGCCAAGCACTACCACCAGGCCTACCGGCACGGGCTGCTCGAGCACTGCCTCGGGGTTGCGCAGGCGGTCAGCGCGATCAGCGCCACGTTCGGAGGCATCGACCGCGACGTGGCGGTCACCGGCGCGCTGCTGCACGACATCGGCAAGCTCGAGGCCTACACCGACCTGGAGGGCCCGGACGTGGCCATCGACCTCACCGATGCCGGCAGGCTGCAGGGAGAGATCGCCCTGGGCTACTACCGCATCAGGCGCCTGATCGAGGACATCGAAGGCTTCCCCGCCGAGCTGGCGCAGGCGGTTGGGCACATCATCCTCTCCCACCACGGCTCACTCGAGCATGGCAGCCCCGTTGTGCCCTGCACGCGCGAGGCCACGCTCGTGCACATGATCGACAACCTCGGCGGGCGCTTAGGCAGCTTCGATCGCCTCGAGAAGGAGCTCGCCCCAGGGAAACGTTGGTCGGGATTCGACCGCGCGATCGGCGGCGGCGCCTTCTTCGCCGTGCGCGGCGGTGACGACGTCCAGGCGGACGAGCCGGTCGTGCCCGCGCGCGAAGCGGCCTGAACTTCCGCAAATAGCGGGGCGGCAACCCCACCCGGTGGTATCCGTCTCCCCGTCGGCTTCTATCTTTCTTAGTTGATGGCAAAGGACACCGAGAAGCTGATCCGCCAGCTGTCGCTGATCTCCTACCTGATGGCCGAGCGACGGCCGGTCACGGCCTTGGAGATACGGCGCGACGTCGAGGGCTACAGCGGCATGAACGAGGACGCGTTCGCGCGGCGCTTCTACGCGGACCGCTCAGAGCTCGAGTCGCTACGCATTCAGCTGACGGTGGAGCGGCCAGCCGACGGCGCGGCCGAGCAGGAGAACTACTCGCTGCGCCCCGAGAACTTCCATCTCTCCCCGATCGCGTTCACCGACAAGGAGCTCGCCGCGCTGCAGACCGCGCTGAGCCTGCTCGACGGCGAATTCGCCTACGCCGAGCCGCTGCGCTTGGCCCTGCAGCAGATCACCTGGGGCCGGCCCAGTCCGCTGAGCGCGCCGGAGCAACGCTCGGTCGCGCTTGGTATCACGGCCTCGGCCGGTGGCCACGAGCTGTCGGCTCGCCTGGCGAAGGTCGAGACGGCGATCTTCCGCAACAAGACGATCGTGTTCGACTACTACACGATGGAGCGCGACGAGGTGGGTTCCCGCCGCGTCGACCCCTACCACCTGCTGTTCCAGGGCGGTCAGTTCTACCTGCTTGGCTATGCGCACGAGCGCAAGTCGATCCGCGTCTTCCGGCTCACGCGCATCCGCGGCAAGGTCTCCTATGCGACCAAGGCCGAGCACGACTTCCGCCGACCCGAGGACTTCGACCCTCGCGCATACGCAAACCGCGCCGACTGGCAGTTGGGCGAGGAGCGAGACGTGGCCGAGGTGCTGATCTCCGAGCGGATCGCCTGGCAGGTCGAGCGCCATTTCGGGCGCTACGGCGAGATCGAGGCGCAGGGCGAGGAGCGACTATTTCGCACCGGCTACTCCAATCCGCGTGGGCTGATCTCGTGGGTGTTGGGACTCGGTGCGCATGCCCGGCTGCAGGCGCCCCCGGAGCTGATCGAGGAGCTGCGGCGGCGGCTCGAGCTGTTGAGGGAGCGCCACGGAGAGTCCCTTCCCGGCTCCGCGGAGCTCGCCACGGCGGCCATCTCACGCGCACGCGCGAACGCGCCGACGCGAGCGCGGGCCGGACGCAGGCGCGCTGGGACCGGCGCCGAGGAGGACCCGTCCACCGCCCGCGCCGAGGGGGCGATCCGTCCTGAGCGCTTTGCGCGGCTCGTCACGCTCGCGAGCATCCTGATCGAGGCCGGACGTGCCGGCGGGGCCCACCTCGCAAGCCCTGACCGACAGCCGGGGAGTCTTGGCCGCGTATCGGTCGCGGAGGTCTGCGAGCGGCTGCAGATCTCAGAGGAGGAGCTGCACGAGGACCTGAACGTGCTGAACGTCGTCAACTTCGGCGGTGGCTCCTACGTGCTGTACGCGGAGATCAAGACCGACGAGGACGGCTCCGAGTTCATCGAGGTCGACCCCGAGCCCTACAGCGACAACTTCGACCGGCCCGCACGCCTGTTGCCGGTGGAGGCCAAGGCGCTCGTAGCCGCGATCGACCTGATCGGCGAGCACATACCCGAGGGCTCGCTCACGTCCGCGCGCGAGAAGATCGTCGCGGCGCTCGGGCAGGACCCGATGGAGCAGGGCCTGCAGGTCGCGCACGCGGGCGGCGACGATGCGGGCGTCGCACGGCTGGTCTCGACCGCGATCGTTGAGCGGCGGATGGTCGAGCTCGAGTACTACAAGGAGAACGAGGACGAGCTCTCGCTGCGCTTGGTCGAGCCGTACGCGCTGACGAACGGCCGCGAGGGCTGGTACGTCGCCTCGTTCGACCCCGAGCGCGACGGCATGCGCCACTTCCGTCTCGATCGGATCAAGCGCGCGACGGTCACCGAGCAGACGTTCGAGCCGCGCTCCGAGGTCGACCCGGCGGCCGAAGTCGACGGCTGGCTGCGCACCGGCGAGGTGCAGGCCTCGCGCAGCGCACGCGTGTGGGTCTCCCCCGAGCGTGCGCGCTGGGCGCGCGAGGCGCGGCGCGTCGTTGAGGAGCGCGCCGACGGAGCGGTCGTCGTGGAGCTCAGCTTCGCCGGGGTGGACTGGCTCGTGCGCGAGATCCTGCGCGAAGCGGGCGACGCGGCGGTGCTCGAGCCGCGGGACGCGCGCGAGGCTGTGCGCGCTGCTGTGGTGAAGCTGTGGGAGGTCCAGGCTGTGCCGGCCGGGGTTTAGGAGAGCGGTCGGTCGGAGAGTCCCGGGACGCTCCGACGATCCAGGCTCTCAAGCTACGATCGCGCGATGAGCCGCCGCGAGCAGATCAAGATGAGCGAAGCCGAGGTAGCCGCGTTCCTCGCAGAGGAGCGAACCGTCACCTGCGCGACGGTCGGCCCGCGCGGGTGGCCCCACCTGATGCCGCTGTGGTATGTGCTGCGCGCGGTTTCTCCAGGCGAGCCCCTCCCGCGCCTGTGGGCGTGGACGTATGGGATCTCGCAGAAGGTGCGCAACCTCGAGCGCGATCCCCGCGCGAGCCTGCAGGTCGAGGCGGGCGAGCAGTATCAGGAGCTGCGCGGCGTGATGCTCGAGTGCGAGGTCATTGTCCACCGTGACCTCGAGATCGTAAGCGCGCTCGGGCAGGAAATTCTCGCTCGCTATGCCTCGCCCCGTGGCGAGCCGCCGGCCGCGGAGCTGCCCGCTGAGGTCAGCGCGATGGTCGCTGCCCAAGCGGCCAAGCGCGTTGGGCTCGAGTTCGTCGAGCGGCGCCGGGCGAGCTGGGATCACCGCAAGCTCGGCGGCGGGGTGTATTGAGCCGGGGATTACGGGCCGTAATAATCACTTTCTGTGGTGTGCGTATCGCGATAGTCGCTACAGAAATCTAAAGCCGGCTGGGGTTGAAGTACAAACTTGAGAGGGCGTACAACTATGGCTATACGCCCTCTGAAGGGAGAAGGGTAAACCGGGAAGGCGTGATCCCCCTCGCCGCAGCCCGTAGCGACGGGCCTTCATGTCCGGCGCCACGCGGTGGCTCGGGTCTTGCCCGCCGTGGCCGGTAGGCTCACGCTGCAATGGAGCCGCTCAAGGGACTGATCCTCTCCGGGGGCAAGGGCACGCGTCTGCGCCCGATCACGCACACGAGCGCGAAGCAGCTCGTGCCGGTGGCGAACAAGCCGGTGCTGTTCTATGGGATCGAGGCGATGGCGGCGGCGGGGATCGAGCAGGTCGGGATCATCATCGCGCCGGAGACGGGCCAGGAGATTCGCGACGCCGTCGGCGACGGCTCGAGGTTCGGGGTGCGGATCACCTATGTCGTGCAGGACGAGCCGGCGGGGCTCGCTCACGCGGTGCTCACCGCCGAGCCGTTCCTCGGCGACAGCCCGTTCGTGATGTATCTCGGCGACAACCTGTTGCAGGGCGGGATCTCGGACCTGGTGGCCGCCTTTCGCGAGCACGAGCCGGACGCGCTGATCCTGCTCACGCCGGTGCCCGACCCCGAGAACTTCGGCGTCGCCGAGCTCGCGCAGCCAGATGCGAGCACTCCAGGGAACGTTGGCCGGGTCCTGCGCCTCGTCGAGAAGCCGGCCGAGCCAGCGACTGACTTGGCGCTCGTGGGGGTGTACATGTTCACTGCCGCCATCCTCGACGCCGCGCGCGCGATCGAGCCCTCCGCGCGTGGGGAGCTCGAGATCACCGATGCGATCCAGCATCTCGTCGATGGCGGGCTGCGTGTGGAGCCGCATATCGTGCGTGGCTGGTGGAAGGACACGGGGCGCCTCGAGGACATGCTCGAGGCAAACCGGCTCGTGCTCGACAACCTGATCGAGCGCCACGACGGTGAGCTGATCGACTCTCAGGTCGACGGGCGCGTCGTGATCGAGGCGGGCGCGCGGCTGGAGCGCACGACCGTGCGCGGGCCGGCGGTGATCGGCGCCGGGGCACGGCTCGAAGACTGCTACATCGGCCCCTATACGGCGATCGGCGAGAATTGCTCGATCTCCGGCGCCGAGGTCGAGCACTCGATCCTGCTCGCCGGCTCCTCGGTGCACAACCTCGACGGGCGGATGGAGTCCTCGTTGCTCGGACGCAACGTGACCGTGCGCCGTGACGATCGCCAGCCGCGGGCGTACCGCTTCATGGTGGGCGACAACTCCGACATCTCGATCCTGTGAAGCTGCTCGTTACCGGCGCCGCGGGAATGCTCGGCCACGACGTGCTGCGCGTGGGAGCGCGTGCGGGCCACGAGCTGATCGCGGTCGACCTACCCGAGCTCGACATCACCGACGCCGACGCCGTCGAGGCGCTCTTCGAGCGGGAGCGTCCCGAGGGGTGCGTCAACTGCGCCGCGTGGACCGATGTGGATGGGGCGGAGAGCAAGCAGGATCTGGCCAGAGCCGTGAACGCGACCGGTGCGGGCAACCTCGCGCGCGCGGCGGCGCGGATCGGCGCGCCGCTGCTTCACATCTCGACCGACTACGTGTTCGACGGCGCCCCCCCGCTTGACGAGGAGGGGCGCGAGCGCCCGTACGTCGAGTCCGACCCGACCGGGCCTCGCTCGGTTTATGGCGAGACGAAGCTCGAAGGCGAGCTGCGGGTGCTGGCCGCCTCCCCCAGGAACACGGTCGTGCGCACGGCCTGGCTGTACGGGTTGGACGGCAAGAACTTCGCCGACACGATGTTGCGGCTGGCGAGCGAGCGCGAGACGGTGCAGGTCGTCGACGACCAGGTCGGCTCGCCGACGTGGTCCGGCCATCTGGCGCCGGCGATCCTCGGCCTGCTGGAGCGCGAGGTGCGCGGCCTCGTCCACCTGACCGGCGCGGGAGCGGTCTCGTGGAACGGGTTTGCCAAGGAGATCTTTCGCCAGGCCGACGTCGCGTGCCGCGTCGAGCCGGCGAGCAGCGAGCAGATGGCGCGTCCGGCGCCACGCCCGGCCTACTCGGTGCTCGAGTCCGAGCGCGACGACGTGCTGCCGATGCCGCCGTGGCAGGACGGCCTGGCAGGGTACTTGGCGGCGAGGGCTGGAGTGACGCGCCCATGAGCGCACCGCGGCGGCGGATCGTCGCGCTCGCGAGGGCCGGGAATGGGATGATGTGGCGATGAGATTGCTTGTGTGTGGTGGCGCCGGGTTCATCGGCTCGACCTTTGTTCGTCTGCGTGTGGCGGAGCAGGGCGACGAGGTGACGGTGCTCGACAAGCTGACCTATGCGGGTCGTGAGGAGAACCTGCGCGAGGTCTCAGACGCGCCGGGCTTCAGCTTCATCCGTGGTGCGATCGAGGATCCAGACGCGGTTGCGGGCGCGATCGAGGGGGGGCGGCCGGAGGCGATCGTGAACTTCGCGGCGGAGACGCACGTCGATCGCTCGATCGCCGAGCCGGATGCGTTCGTGAAGACGCATGCGCTCGGCACGCACGTGCTGCTCGAGGCCGCGCGCACGGCAGGGCTGCGCTACCTGCAGGTCTCGACCGACGAGGTGTATGGCTCGATCGAGCAGGGCTCGTTCACGGAGGAGTCCCCGCTACGTCCCTCCTCGCCGTACTCGGCTACGAAGACAGGTGCCGATCTGCTCGTGCAGAGCTACTGCCACACCTACGACCTACCCGCGGTGATCTGCCGTGGCTCGAACAACTACGGTCCCTACCAGTACCCCGAGAAGCTGATCCCGCTGATGATCCTCAACGCGCTGCACGGCGACGCGCTGCCGGTGTATGGCGATGGGATGCAGGTACGCAACTGGATCCACGCGAGCGACTTCGCCAGGGCGATCGGCCACGTGCTCGAGCACGGCGTCCCGGGCGAGGTCTACAACGCGGGTGGGCCCGACGAGTGCGCGAACGTCGACGTGGTCAAGCGCATCATCGCCCTGACGGGGGCGAGTGAGTCCCAGGTCGAGTACGTCACCGATCGTCCCGGCCACGATCGCCGCTACTCGCTGTCCTCGGAGAAGGTTCGCGCCCTCGGTTGGCTGCCGCGAGTGCGCTTCGAGGAGGGCCTCGAGGAAACCGTCGCCTGGTATCGCGACAACGCGTGGTGGTGGGAGCCGATCCGCTCCGGCGACTACCGCGACTACTACGAGCGCCAGTACGGCCGCGCGCTCTCCTGAGGTGGTCGGCCTCAAAAGGCCTGCGATGAGTGGCCTCAGATGACTGTGATCGAGTAGATCACTGAAGCGACGAGGTCTTCCACTTCCCGCTTTCCTTCACCAGCGTGAGCGTGTGGAGCGAGGTCTTGCCGCTTTTGATGCTCTTGACGCTCGCGGTTGCCTTGGCGCCCGTGACCTGGACCGACTCGACGGTCACTTCGAAGCTGTCCACCTCGGTCAGCTGGTGTTTGATCGCCGCTTCACAGCCCTTCGTGCCACCCAGCCGGGTGACGATCGGAGCGGCAAGGTCCGCGGCGCAGATCTTCTGCTCTTCCCCCGCCGTCGCGTTGCTCTGCAGGCTCGCGACGGCTTGCGCGACCGCTTTGTCTTCGCCTTTGAATGAGCTTGTCGAGACGGTTGCGCTGCCGCACGCGCCAACCCCAAGCACGACCAGCGGAGCGCACAGCAGGGTCAGTACGCGTTTTAGCGGAGGGGTCGTCATATGGCCGTAGCGTATGCGACGGGCGTGTGGAGCGCCTTTCAAGCGAGGCCGCGACAGCGCTCTTCTCGAGCGGCGTACCCAGGGAAGCCGCCCGCTGGGTGGGACACGGACGTGGGGAGTGCCGTGTCCCACCCGGCGGGCGGTTTCAGGCGCCGCCAAAGAGGCGCACCTGTGACCCTAAGCCTAGCTCTCGTCGTCGCGTCTGTATCCGAGTCGTGCGGAGATGCGGTCGGCGGTCGACACGAGGTGCGGTCCGAGTGCGTCGACGAGCTCCTCGAGGGAGATCATCGAGCTGTGCGCGGCCATGTTGACCGCGGCCACGACGTCGCGGGCCTCGTTGCGCACCGGCGCCGAGATCGAGTGCAGCTCGGGGGCGAGCTCCTGGTCGTTGACGGCGAAGCCGGCGTCGCGGACCTCCTCGAGCTCGTCGCGCAATGCTTTCTTTGACGTGATCGTGTTCGGGCCGCGCTTGGTCAGCTTCATCGTCGTGAACAGGTCGCGCTGCTCTTCGTCGGGCAGGTTCGCCAACAGCAGCTTCCCCATCGAGGTGCAGTACGCCGGCAGCCTCGAGCCGGGGTGCAGATCGAGGTCGATCTTGCTCTGCCCGCGACGGAAGCTGCGCGCGCGATCGACGTACAGGATGTCGCCGCCGTCGAGCACGGACAGGTTGACCGTGTAGGAGGTCCGCTGACGCAGCTCCTCGAGGTAGGAGTGCGCGTGCTCACGCAGACCGGTCGAGTTCAACGCCGACATCCCCAGGTCGGTCACGCGCAACCCCAGCCGGTACTTGCGCGAGGCGCCCTGCTCCAGATAGCCGAGCGCGACGAGGGTGATCACATAGCGATGCGTCGTCGAGCGGCTCATGCCGAGATCGTCGGCGATGTCAGCGATCCCGAGCACCGGGCGATCGGGCGTGAAACAGCCCAGAATCGCCAACCCACGCTCCAACGACTGCGAGTAACGTGGCTCACGCAGACTGGGGATCGACCATGCGGGGTCAGGCGCTGTCTTCGAGGATTTAGAAGTGTTTGAACTAGTTCTGGGCATTTGTACTCGGTTCCTGTCTCTTTGGGAGAACTTTCCCTGTCTGGGAACTTCCCTGTCCGATTAATATCCTACTTCGCTACCGTCAAGCCGGCAATCATAAACAATGAATTTTCAATAAGGATAGCCGGAATCGTGCCCTTCTGTGTCTCTATCTCCAAAGTCCGCGCATGACTCGCGGATCCAGGATCGAGCCGCCCGATCTCCTCTTGGTGGGAGGCGATGTGCGCACGATGGACCCAAGACGTCCGCGCGCTCAGGCGCTCGCCGCACGCGCGGGGCGGATCGTTGCGATCGGCTCGACCCAGGAGCTGGAGGGGTTGCGTGGCATGCACACCGAGACGATCGATGCCGATGGCGCCACCGTGCTCCCCGGGCTGATCGACGCGCATGGGCACTTCGGCCATGTCGCGCGCTCGATGGCGGGCGCCGTCGACTGTCGCACGCCACCGGTGAGCTCGATCGCCGAGATCCTCGACCGCGCGGCCACGCGCGCGCGAGCGGTCCCGCCCGGCACGTGGATCCTCCTGCAGGGCACCACCTTCCAGGACGAGCTGATCGCCGACGGGCGCTTCCCGACACCCGTCGAGCTGACCGCCGTGTCGGGCGAGCACCCGATCGTCTACCGCTCGAGCCTTCACCACGTCGTCGCCAATCGCCGCGCGCTCGTCGACGCGGGGATCGACGCGACGACGGTCGAGCCGCCGGGCGCTCACATCGAGCGCGACCCGGCGACCGGCGAGCCGACGGGGGTGCTGGCCGAGATGTTCGACCGCCTGCCGATCCCACCGGCGACCGAGGCGCAGCTGGCCGAGTCGATTCACGAGGTCGCCTGGGAGCACTACCTCGCCCACGGCGTCACCTCGATCCAGGAGATCTGGGACTCGGTCGAGCCGATGCGACTGCTCGCGCGCGCGATCCGCGCCCGCGAGATCCCGCTGCGCGTGCGCGGCCTCGGCTGGGTGCCGCTGGCCGGCGCCGTCGCCGAGGTGGCCTCGGGCGCGATCGGCGACGTTCCGCTCGAGCAGGACTGGTTCGAAGGCGGCGCGGTGAAGCTGTTCGCCGACGGTGGCACCTCCTCACACACGGCCGCCTTCTACGAGGAGTACCTCGACGCGCCCGGCCGTCGCGGCGCGCTGAACTACGAGCTCGGCGAGCTCGCGGAGCTGATCGCCGAGGCACAACAGGGGGGCGCACAGGTGGCGGTGCACGCCGCCGGCGACCTCGCCCAGGACGTCACGCTCGCCGCGTTCGAGCTGGCCGGCACGACGCCGGAGGCGGACCTGCGCCCGCGGATCGAGCACGGCGCCAACACCGCCTGGAGCGCGCGCCGCGGCGAGTGGTGCAGGCGCCTGGGGGTGCTGCCCGTGCCGAACCTCGGCTTCATCCACAACTACGGCGAGTTCTGGCCGCGCTCGCTCGGTGAGCGACGCAGCCGCGACTGCGTGCCGCTGCGCTCATTGCTCGACGCGGGCTTTCAAGTGCCCGGCACCTCCGACACCACGGGCGGCGATCCGCGGCTGCTCAACCCGTTTCACAACATCTGGTGCGCGGTCACGCGAGAGACGTTCGCCGGGCGCACGATCGACCCCGGCCAGCGGATCTCACGCGAGGAGGGTCTGAGCATGTACACGCGCTTCGCCGCTCACGCCGGGCACTGGGAGACGTCGCGGGGCATGCTCGCACCGGGCATGCTCGCCGACGTGGTCGTCCTGTCGCAGTCTCTGGAGGACATCTCAGACGGCGATCTGGGCACGGTGACGGTCGCACAGACGATCGTCGATGGGCGACTGGTCTATGAGCATGCTTGAAGGGATGGCGAGCAGCCGATCGGCCAAGCAGCTAACTACCGTAAACTGACTATATGAAGGCTTCCAGTAAATCGACGCGTCCCCATGGGGCGCGGCTCGAGAGGGGAACCTGAGATGGAGTTCTACCTGTTCCTGCCCGGTCAGTGGTGGGATCGTTCCAAGCCCGCGGCGCAGCTGTACGAGGAGATGGTCGAGCAGGCCGTGCTCGCCGAGCAGCTCGGCTACGACGGGGTGTGGCTGGCCGAGCAGAACCTCGTCAGCTTCCTCGCCGCGCCCGACCCGCTGCAGCTCGCGGCGACGATCGCCGAGCGGACCTCGCGCATCCGCATCGGCGTGGCCGTGTTCGTGCTGCCCTTTCACCATCCGCTGCGCCTGGCCGGTCAGATCGCTCAGATCGACCAGCTGTCGGGTGGGCGCTTCGACGTCGCCGCCGGCCGCGGCGCCTCGCCATATCAGATGCGTCAGTTCCAGACGGAGATGGACGAGGAGGAAAGCCGGGCATTCTTCGCCGAGCATCTACGGATCATGGTCGACCATTGGACAGATCACTCCGCGCACGCGCACGACGGACGCTTCTTCTCATATCCCAACGCAACCGTCCTGCCGCCGCCGCTGCAGCGTCCACATCCGCCACTGTGGATCGCGGCGCTGTCGGCCCGCTCGATGCGCTGGGCGGTTGAGCTGGGGTTCGACTCGAACTTCCTGTTCGCCCCCTTCCGCGAGCCGTTCTCGCACGTCGAAGACATCTACGGCGCATTCGTGCAGGCGCTGGCCGACGCGGGCCGCGAGCGCGCGCGGGTGAGGTTTGGGGTCAATCGCATGACCTGTGTGGAGGAGTCCGACGAGCGTTGCCGTGAGATCCTGCGCTACGTGCTGATGAACCACCGCGTGATCGACCAGCAGCTGGGCGCCGTCGAGAAGGTGCGCCAGGGCGATTACGTGGTCGACCAGGCGATCAGGGAGGACGAGCCGGGGCTCGAGGAGATGTACGCCAACATCGCCTATGGCACGGTCACCGGCGTGCGCTCGAAGCTTGCCCGCTACGCCGAGCTCGGGATCGACCTGTTCTCCGCCTGGCACAACGTGGGACAGCCCCACGAGCGGGTCTGCGCATCGATGGAGCTGTTCGCCCGCGAGATCATGCCCGCGTTCAGGTGACGGGCAAGCTGTTCGACCGTGTGCGGCTGGGCGGCTGCTCCCTGCGCAATCGTGTTGTGATGGCTCCGATGAGCCAGCAAGCGGCGGGCGAGGACGGCTCTCCGGTCGACTGGCACGTGGAGCACTATGGCGCGCGCGCGCGAGGCGGTTGCGGGACGATCCTGCTGGAGGACACCGCCGTGGAGCCGGCGGGGCGCACGAGCCACGCGGCGCTGGGCCTGTACGCGGAGGCGCAGGTACCGGCGTTTCGGCGCGTGGTCGACGTCTGTCGCGAACACGGCGCCGCCGTCGGGCTGCAGCTCGCGCACGCGGGACGCAAGGCGTTCCGCGACGCTCGCGGGCGTGAGGGCGATCGCGCGCCGTTGTCGGCCTCGGCGCTGGCGTTTGCCGACGGCTGGCCGGCCCCTGTCGCCGCCGACGAGGACGCGATCGCGCGCGTGTGCGAGTCGTTCGTGCGGGCAACGAGGCTGGCGGACGAGGCGGGCTTCGACATCGTCGAGGTGCACGCCGCGCACGGTTACCTGCTGCACCAGTTCCTCTCGCCGCTGACCAATCGCCGCGGCGATTCATACGGCGGCCCGCTCGAGCACCGCGCGCGGCTGCTGCTCGAGGTGGTGGAGGCGGTGCGCGAGCAATGGCCGGCGGACAGGCCGCTGCTCGTGCGCCTGCCCGCGGGCGACGGCGCTCCCGACGGCTCCACATCCGAGGAGATGGCCGAGGTCGCGCGCTGGTGCGCGCGGCGGGGGGCGGACCTGATCGACGTGGCGGGCGGCACACCGGTCCTCGACGGCGCGCCCACCGGGCCGGCCGAGGCGCTCGCCTTCGCCGGGCTCCTGCGCGCGTTCGAGACGTCGCCGTTTGCCCTTGGCGGCGTCACCGACGGCCGCTCCGCCGAGGAGCTCCTGCGCGCGAGCGGGGCCATGCTGGTGACGGTCGGCCGGCCGCTGCTGGCGGACCCGGACTGGGCGCTGACGGCCGCCGCCGAGCTAAGGACCTAGATGCCGCCCTTGCGAAGGGTTCGGAGTATCAAATAGTCTTTGCGGCGCTGGCAAGGTGCAGGCGGATCATGAGCGAGGATGGAGGGCTCTTACTGTGTTCGCGATGACAAGGGGACGGAAATGAAGAAAGCGTTTGTCGTGGGCATCGTCGCGTCGGCCGTCGCGCTGCTCGGCGCGGGCTGTGGGTCTTCGGGCTCGGGCTCCAGCTCGAGCCCGCTCAAGGCGGGCGCGCCGATCGAGATCGGGTACCTCGCCTCGCTGACCGGCTTCTGCTCGACGTTCTCTCAGGAATACGTCAAGGGCGCGGAGCTCGCGGTCAAGCAGATCAACGCGCGCGGGGGCGTGCTCGGCCATCCGCTGAAGCTGCTCGTGCGCGACGACAAGGCGACGCCGAACGTGGGCGTCAGCCAGGCGCGCGACCTGGTGCTGAGCGACCACGTCAAATATCTCGCCGGCACGTGCTCGAGCGCGGTCGCGAAGAGCGTGACGCAGCTCGTGAGCAACCCCAGCCACGTGCTCTACTCGGTCGGCGTGGCCGACCCCAGCGTCTTCTCCGGCGGCGCGGCCTCGTATGCCTTCGACACGATCCCGACGGCGACGATCGAGGGCGACAATGCCGCGGCGTACGTCCGCGCGCACCCGCGGTGGAAGCGGGTGGCGGTGATCAGCGAGGACTACAGCTACGGCTACCAGGTGACGGCGGCGTTCAAAGCGGCGATGGCCGGCAGCGGCCAGCGGATCGTGAGCCAGGACTACGTGCCGAGCGGCGGCACGGACTACAGCTCCTACATCGACAAGCTGATCGCCGAGCATCCCGATGTCGTCTACTCGACGGTGATCACCGAAGACACCGTCACCCTCGTCAAGCAGGCGCTGCCGCTGGGCCTGTTCAAGAAGACGAAATTTTTTGGCATCCTCGATTATGGGACGATCGACGCGATGGCACAGCCGCCGATCGCCGCCTACGGCTACACGTACTATCCCTCCGCCTCGATTTACCACACGCCGTTCTCGGCCGCCCTCGAGACGCTGGGCACGGCCGTCGCCAACGGCGGCGCGGCGGGCGACGCGTTCAACCAGGTCGAGATCATCGCGCAGGGGATCGCGGACGCCCACTCGACCGATCCGACGGCCGTGCGCGACGCGCTCGGCGGGGCGACCGTGCAGACGGTGCAGGGGAACGTGAAGATCCACAGGTGCGAGCACCTGATCGCGATGCCGATCGCGATGGGCCCGGTCGTCGGCAAGACCGCCGCGCAGCCGTTCGCGCACTTCGAACCGCTGCACCTGGTCGATACGAACGGGTATCTCAAGTGCTGATCGCGAGCGAATCGCGCTAGTGCCCCTCCTCAAGCGTTAGCCGAGCGGTGGGCGCGATGAGCTTCGTCACGTTCGTCGATCAGCTCTTCGCGGGGCTGAGCCTCGCGTTCGTGCTGTTCTTCACCGCTGCCGGGCTCAACCTCGTGTGGGGGGTGCTGGGGGTGATGAACTTCGCCGCCGGGTCGGTGTACATGCTCGGCGCCTACATGGCGACATCGGTGGTGGGCCGGCTGGGCGCCTCGACGGGCGGCTGGCTCGCGGCGCTGGTCGCCGTGCCGCTCGCGCTCGCCGCCGCGGGCGCCGTGGTCGAGGTGGCGCTGCTGCGGCGCACCTATCGCGAGCAGGACGAGAACCAGCAGTTCATGCTGACGCTCGCGCTGTCGTATCTCGTGGCGGGGGTGGTGCTGCTGGGGTTCGGCACGCACTTCAGGACCGTCTCGCTGCCCGGGTTCCTGAGCGGCGGGCTGAACGTGCTCGGCGCGACGCTGCCGGCGTACACGATCGTGACGATCGTGCTCGGCCTGCTCGTGACGGCCGGGATCTGGGCGCTCACGTACGGCACGCGCGTGGGTCTGCTCACGCGCGCGGCGGTCGGCGACCGCGAGATGCTTGGCGCGCTGGGCGTGGACGTCAACCGGTTGTACACAGCGGTGTTCGCGTTCGGGATCGGGCTGGGGGCGCTTGGCGGCGTGCTGATCGCGCCGCGAGGCGCGGTCACGACGAACCTCGAAACGACCGCGCTCGTGCCGGCGTTCATCGTGGTGGTGACGGGCGGCCTGGGGAACATGACCGGCGCGCTGCTGGCGTCGCTCGCGATCGGCGTGACGCAGAGCTTCGCCACGCTGCAAGATACGACGCTCGCGCAGCTCACCCCGTACGCGGTGATGACCGCGGTACTGCTCACGCGTGCAATCGCGGGACGGCGTGGGCTCTCGCTTGTAATCCCCCCGCGCCGCAAGGCCTCGCCGGCGAGCCCGCCGGCGGCGGGATGAGCGCCATCGCCGGCCGCGCGATCGCGCGCCTCGGCGATGGCCTGCCCGCGCTCGTGCTGATCGCGATCGCGATCGGGCTGCCGGCGGTGGTCTCGACCGAGTATGTGCTGCTGGCCGCGTCGATGATCGTGACGATGCTGGTCGCGGTCAGCTTCAACCTGCTGCTCGGCTACACGGGTATGTTCTCTTTTGGCCAAGCCGCGTTCTATGGCCTCGGGGCGTATACGACGGCGCTGCTGATGAACCACACCGGCGCCTCGTTCTACCTGGCGCTGGCAGCCGCGATCGCGATCGCCGTGCTCGCCGGCCTGCTGAGCGGGGTGGCGCTCGTGGGGCTCGAGCCGATCGCGTTCATCATGCTCACGTTCGCGCTCGGCGATCTGCTCGAGTTCGTGGCGGAACACGCGCGCGGGCTGACCGGAGGCGACAGCGGGCTGATCGTGAGCCTGCCGAGCTCGCTGAACGTGGTGGCGGACGTGAACGGCGTCTACTACACGATGCTCGCGGTCGCCGTCGTCGCGCTGGCGGTCGCGTTCGTGTTCGTGAAGACCACGCCCGGGCTGATCGTGAGAGGTATCCGCGAGGACCCGTTGCGCGCGCGTACGCTCGGCATCGCCGTCAATCGCCGCCGTCTCGGCGTGTTCACGCTCTCCGCGGCGATCGCCGCGGCGGGAGGAGGGTGCTCGGTGCTCTCGGCGCAGATCGTCTACCCCGACGTGTTCGACTGGCGGGTATCGGCAAACGCCCTGATCATCACGCTGATCGGAGGTGTCGGGCTGTTCTCCGGGCCCGTGCTCGGCGCGGTGCTGCTGGGGCTGATCGACTTCTACGTGGGCCGTCTGACCACGGACACGCTGCTGGTCGAAGGGGGGCTGCTGCTGGCGGTGATACTGATCGCGCCGCGCGGCGTGGGCGCGCTCGGGCGCGGCGGCGTGCTGGACGCGCCGGCGAGGCTGATGCGCGGCGCGCGGCGAGCCCGCGCGGCGAGCGATGCGGCGGGCGGCACGGCGCGATGATCGCGCCGATGCTGGAGCTGCGCGGCGTGAGCAAGCGCTTCGACGGCATCCGCGCGCTCGACGGTGTCTCGCTGTCGGTGGAGGAGGGTGAGATGCTTGCGATCATCGGGCCGAACGGGGCGGGCAAGAGCACGCTGTTCGCGCTCGTCTCCGGCGAGCTGCGGCCCAGCGAGGGGGCGATCGTGCTCGCCGGCCACGACGTCCGCCGGCTCTCGCCCGAGCGTCGCGCGCGCCTCGGCCTGGGACGGACGTTTCAGAGCGCGAAGCTGTTCGCGGGGCTGACGGTGGGAGAGAACGTGGAGCTCGCGCTCGTGCGTCGCGGTCGGCACGAGGAGGAGGTGAGGGAGGCGCTCGCGGAGGTGAGGCTGCTCGAGCGGATCGAGCGCCGGGCCGGCGCCCTGGCCCAGGGTGAGCGCAAGCGGCTGGAGCTCGCGATGGTGCTCGCGCAGCGGCCGAAGCTGCTGCTGCTGGACGAGCCAACGGCGGGCATGGGCGTGGAGGAGCGCGTCGCGATCATGGAGCTGATCGTGGCCGCGGTCGGCGGGCGCGGGCTGACGATGGTGTTCTCAGAGCACGACATGGACACGGTGTTCGCGCACGCCGAGCGGATCGTCGTGCTCGATCGTGGCGCGGTCCTCGCCGACGGCCTGCCACGGGATGTGCGAGCGGACGAGCGCGTGCAGGAGATCTATCTGGGGAGCGCACGCGCGTGAACGGCCTTTCGGGAGACACGCAGGCGGGTCCCCCCGTACAGCCCGGCCGGCGCCGGCCGCCACAGCTTGGCGACGCTCGCGAGGGGGAGCGCCACGAGGCGACGTTGCGGGTAAGGGGGTTGAACGCGTTCTACGGCACGAGCCATGTGCTGTTCGACGTCGACCTGGACGTGCGCGCGGGCGAGACGGTCGCGCTGATCGGCCGCAACGGCGCGGGCAAGACGACGGCGCTGCACAGCCTGATGGGCATGGTCGCCCGCCGCTCGGGCTCGGTGAGGCTCGACGGGGAGGAGACGATCTCACTTGCGCCGCATCGCATCGCGCGCCTCGGCGTGGGGCTCGTGCCCGAGGGAAGACGGGTTTTCGGCGAGCTGACGGTCGAGGAGAACCTGCGAGTGGCGGTCAGGTCCGGCGCGGCCACGCGCCGCTGGACGCAGGAGGAGGTGTTCGACGTGTTCCCCCTGCTCGCGAACGTGCGCCGCTCGAAGGGCGCGTGGCTGAGCGGGGGCGAGCAGCAGGTGCTCGCGATCGCCCGCGCGCTCGTGGGCGAGCCGCGGCTGCTGCTGCTGGACGAGCCCACGGAGGGGCTCGCGCCGCGCGTGGTGGAGACGCTGGGCGAGCAGCTGCGCCGTGTGCAGCGCACGGGGCCGGCGATGCTGCTTGCCGAGCAGCACCTCGGGCTCGTCGGCGAGCTGGCCACGCGCGCGTACGTGATCGACCGGGGCGTAATCCGCTACGAGGGCCCGCCGGCCGAGCTGTTGGGCGACGAGGAGATCCGCCGTGCGCATCTAACGCTGTAAGGATTCGGACATGGACGTTCAGGACACGGACACTCCGGAGCTTCCCAATACGCGCGAGCTGTTCGCGCGCGCGCGCGAGCACATCCCCGGAGGAGGTTCGCGCAGCACGCTGTTCACGCCGCCGTACGCGCCGTACGCGCTGCGCGGCGAAGGCTGCAGGCTGATCGACGTGGACGGTCGCGAGCTGATCGACCTGCACGGCAACTACAGCGCGCTCGTACACGGGCACGCGTTTGGGCCGGTCGTGCGCGCGGCGAGCGCCGCCCTCGCGGAGGGGGCCTGCTTCGGCCTGCCGAGCACCGCCGAGGTGGAGCTGGCCGAGCAGCTCGCGGCGCGGGTACCGTGGGCGGGGCGCTGGCGTTTCGCCGGCTCTGGCACCGAGGCGGTGATGGCCGCGGTCAGGGCCGCCCGCGCCGCCTGCGGCCGCCCGCTGATCCTGCGCTTCGCGGGCTGCTACCACGGCAGCGCCGACGAGCTGCTGCAGCCGGGGGCGCCCGGCGTGCCGGGGTCGGCACAGGGCGAGGTGCTGACGCTCCCGCTGGGTGAGGAGCGCCCGTTCCGGGCAACGCTCGCGGAGCACGGCGGGCGCGTGGCGGCGGTGCTGCTCGACCTGATGCCCAACCGCCCGGGCCTGCGCCCGGTCACGAGCGAGTTCGCGGCGCTCGTGCGCGCGGAGACCGCCGCCCGCGGGATCGCGTTGATCCTCGACGAGGTGATCACGTTCCGCCTCGCCCCGGGGGGCGTGCACACGCTGTACGGGATCGAGGGGGATGTGATCGTGCTCGGCAAGACGATCGGGGGCGGCCTGCCGGTGGGCGCGCTCGGCGGGCGCGCGAGCTGGATGGACGTGTTCGATCCGACGGTCGCGGACGCGGTCCCGCTGGCGGGGACGTTCACGGCCAACCCGGTGTCGATGCGCGCCGGCCTCGCGGCGCTCGAAGCGCTCGACGAGGGGGCGATCGAGCGGATCGACGCGCTCGGCGAGCGGTTGCGGGAGGGGCTGCGGGCGCGACGCTATGAGACGACCGGTCGCGGCTCGCTGTCGAAGCTGCACGTGCCCGATCGCGCGCGGCTGTGGTGGCGCCTCTATCGCGAGGGCGTGCTGATCGCCGCGGACGGCCTGATGTGCGTGAGCACAGCGATGGACGAGCAGGCGATCGACGAAGCGCTGGCCGGCTTCGCGCGAGCGCGAGCGCGCTGAGGGGCGCCTGCCTCGAGAGGCCCTTGCCGCGGTCGGCCTTCGCCGGTCGCTCGGCCCCGAGACAGCCGCCTTAGCGCGTGCCTTGTTCGCGGTCGGGCAGCGCGGCGAGGATCCGCTGAGCGAGCTGCTCGTCGCCGGCGAACCGCAGCTTGCCAGGGTCTCGCCGCGGGCCGAGCGCCGCGATCCAGGCGGTCTCGGCGCCTTCGATCCGCGTCCACGGTACTTTCGGCGAAGCGTCGTCGATCGGCTCGAGACGGCCCGCGCGGATGTCGAACAGCTGGCGCAGCGGCCGTTCGGGTCGCTCTACGGTGAGCTCGACGATGCCTCCGGGCAGCGGCGTATCGCTCATCAGCGCCGGCAGGAGTCGCAGCAGCGCTCCCAGATCGACCCGCTCGCCCGCGCGCGGCTCCGACCACATGTGGCGCATCCCCCAGCGCGCCAGCGAGGACGCGATCGGCAGCAGCGCGCGTCCGGAGTCGGTCAGCTCGAACTCGACCCGCGGAGGCATCTCCCGGAAACGCCGACGGGCGATCAGCCCGTCGGCGACCATCTGCTGCAGGTAGCGGTCGAGCACGCCGGTGCCGATTCCCGGCAGGTGCTTGCGCAGCTGGGCGAGTCGCACGGTGCCCGGCGCGAGCTGCAGGGCGATCATCAGCGTCCATTGATCGCCGGTTGCGGTGAGAGCGTGGGCGAGGGGCGTCCACTGGCGATGGGGGCGGCTGTGCGGCTCGCCGTCTACCACGGTGTCGTCTCCTCCCGCCGAGTCGCGTTTACCGTTGTCTATGAGCCGGTGGCAGCCGGGACGTCGTGAGCGCCGTCGCGTGAGCCCACGAACGCGCGGCCTGTCATCGCCTGGCTCCCCTTGCACGACGGTGAGTCTAAATCGAACCTCCGGATTTACACACCGTTTCGACCTATTGTTTCCGATGTCCGATGCGGGTGTGCAGGCGACTCTTTCCGCGAGCGCCCCGACCGCACTCACGGTTTTGCGACAGCCTCAGTCGGCGGGAGAGTGAGCGATGTCCAAGCCGTGCAGATCGACCAGGTCTCTGGTCCGGCCGGCCGCGCGCTTCATCGCGCGGAGGTCCTCCAGCGAGCAGACGGCGACCGTGCCGGTCATCGCCTCGACCTCCACCGCCCGCGAGCTCAGCTCCGCGTAGGAAGGGACCCCCGGATAGCCCTGCACGACGTTGAGCGGGCCCAACGCCGTGTCGATCTCGACGCTCTCTCCGCGCTGCAGCAGCTCCGCGATCGCGGCCTGTGAGCCGGCCCGGGGCGCCCGGGTCAGCGTCTTGGCCCGCGCGGCGACGGCCGCGAGGCGGCCGAGGTTCTCGGGATCGGAGTCGGCGACCACATCCACGTGGGTCGCGCCTCGCACGAGACCCCACGCGTTGACGGCGAGCCCTCCCACGAGCACGAACCGCACCTCGGCGTTGGCGAGCCAGCGCAGCAGCTTGTCGAAGTCAGGCTGTGGCCCGATCGGATATAGCTCGATCGGCTTCACCGCTGTGGGGGGTCCCGGGCGTAGCGCAACAGCACGTGGCTCAGCGCGATGCCGTCGGCGAGGTTCTCGCTCAGTGGGCGTTGCGCGTCCGCGCGCAGGCGTTGTGCCCGCCCGCGATCGATGCGGAGAGGCGGCATAGCCGGTTCCGGTCGATCGCCGTCCTGGATCGAGGTCGCCTTGTCTCGGCTGGAGATCGCTCCGTCCTGGATCCAGGTCGCCTTGTCCTGGCTGGACGTCGCTTCGTCCTGGATCGAGGTCGCCTTGTCCCGGCTGGAGGTCGCTCCGTCGTGGCTCGAGCTCGCCTTGTCCTGGCTGGACGTCGCTTCGTCCTGGATCGAGGTCGCCCTGTCTCGACCGGGGGCCGCTCCGTTCTGCTCGGAGCTCGTCAGATCGGGTTGGGAGGCCTCGCGCTGGTCCACGAGTGCGGATGGTAATCGTCTCGGCCCGCGACGGGAACCCGTGTCTTTCTCTCTCCACGGTGTCTTCGTGCCGTCATACGGCGATCTTCGTGCGACGCGTGCGTGCGGACCTCCTCGCCGGCCGCTCGAGCGAAGCTATCTGGACGCGCGCGAGGTCGACTCGAGCGTCTCGCCGCCGCGCCGCGCGGCGGACTCCGCCGGGGGCGCTGTCCGCTCGGCGAAGTGCTTGCTCAGCATCGTCTCCTGCCCCTGGTAGCTGGATCCGACATCCGCTCCATACAGCACGTCGGGCTCGCCGGCCATCCGCTCGAACGCCAGCTTGCACACGGGCTGGCGGTCCTCGACCATGAACGACACGTCGCGTGCGCGCACCTCGAGCGCCGCGCGGCTGCCGCGCGCCGCTCCGTCGCGCGAGTAGCCGAAGCCGGGGTCGAAGAACCCGGCGTAGTGCGTGCGCAGCTCGCCCGCCGTAGGGTCGTAGGCGAGCATCTCCGCGGCGTAGGACGGCGGGATGCTGACGCCCTCGGCCGACAGCAGCAGGTAGAAGACCTCCGGCTCGAGCACGATCCGCCCGCCCCGCTCGGGATGAACGGGCTCCCAGTAGTCCTGCCACTTCAACGCTCCCACGCGCGTCAGGTCGATCGGCAGGCTGTTCTTCTTCGCGCGGTAGCCGACGATGCTCTGCTCTGAGCCGGATACGTCGAGGCTGACGAACAGCCCGTCGGCGAGCGATAGCTCCTCGGCGGGGAGGGGTCGAGAGTCGCGATACAGCAGCGCCAGACGCTCGTGGAGGGCGCGCAGCTCGCGGTCGTCGAGCCGCGCGTCGGCGGACATCAGCCGCACCTGGTTCAGCGCGAGCCCGGTCTGCACGCGGATCGCGAACGTGCGCGGCACGACCTCCAGATAGAGCTTGCCGCGATAGCCGGCGGCGATCTCGTCGAAGCGGTTGTTGCGATCGGTCAGCACGCGCGTGAACACGTCGAGCCGCCCGGTCGAGCTCTTTGGGTTCGCCTTCGCGCGGACCTCCGCGGGCAGGCGCAGCTCCTCGATCAGCGGCACCAGGTAGGGACGATCGCGCTCGAGCGTCGCGCCGTCGCGCAGGTCGATCCGCTGGAAGGCGATCTCCTCGATCTTCTCCTCGACCGTCGAGTCGCTGTCGGGCAGGAAGCTGCAGCGCAGCGCCCACGCGTGCTCGCCGAGCCGCAGGTCGACGCTCGCGGGCTGGATCGACTCCGGCGGGATCCGCCAGGCGCCGCCGGTCAGCCATTCGTGGAAGACCGCCTCGCGCAGGCGCTGGGACGGCAGCACGCCGGTCCTCTCAGCCTCGTCCTGGGCAGGCTCCACGTCCTTCTGTGGGGTCTTCGAAGGGGGCGCTGTGGTCACGTCCGTGCTCGCTTGTGCATGCGCTTGAGTCTATGCGTCGCGGCGCATACGCAGCGCGGGCCGCTCTCAGAACGTGTTTGGGAAGGATCGGCACACCGCTCCTTCCCAAACACGTTCCGGCGAAGTGGGAAACACCTCTCGCAATGATCGTATAGGCAGAACTACACTTGGAGGCCAACAACCTGCTTCCGGTTCGGCTTCAGCTTCATGGCGAGACGAGACGGAGCGAGCTGGGCATCGTCCACCCTCTCCGACGATGCTTGGGGAGAGATCAAGGTGTCCCCCCCTGATGCCAGGTCTCCGCGGGCGCCGTAGCCAAGAAGGGCACGGCGCCCGTGAAGGCCTGGATCGCTTGTCCTCTACGCCTGGGCTGAGCAACCCACACTCGACCTCACGGACGTGGCGGCACTCACCGAGCCGGAGCATCGCGATCGGTGACGGAGTTGCGACCGATTTTCCCGTCCGCCGCGATCAGCCGTAGTAACGGGCGATCGTCTGCAGCTGGCTGAAGAGGTCGTGCGCGAAGAGCAGCACCACGATCGACACGCCGGCGATCGGCCCCCAGCGCCGCCCGCCGCCGCGCGCCGCGAGCGCGAGCACGGCGCCGAGCAGCGGGAGCAACGGCAGCAGGTAGCGCGTCTGCCCGTATTCGGCTGCGACTCCGGGAAATCTCAGGTAGGAGTCCGCGCCCACGAGCACCATCAGGCCGAGGGCGATCGCGGCGTACACGAGCAGCTCGCCGAGGCGCTTTCGCAACGCCTGGCGATTCGCGAGCAGCGCGCGAAGGCAGCCCAGCACGACCAGGCCGGCGGGCAGCAGCGCGAGGTCGTAGACCCATCCGGGGAACACGGTGTCGAACCAGCCGTAGAGTCCGGCGTAGCCGTCGAGCCAGATTTCGCGGGCGGTGAGGTAGCCGGGGAAGTCGTGCGCCATGGGGGGAAGGCGCGGCAGGTAGAGCTGCCAGATGTAGGAGATCTCTCCTGCGATCGACCCGTGGCGTCCTACGAGGCCCGAGTTGCGCGAGACGATGCCCAGGATTCGGCGATGGGACAGGGCGTTGACGATCGCGTAGAGCGTCGCCGGGGCCGCGCCGATCGCGGCGCCGTAGGCCAGCCACAGGTAGGCGACCGGGCCATGAGTCCGCGCGGCCCGCCGCGCGAGCAGGATCAGCCCGAGGCCCGCGCCGGGAAGCAGCCCGATGAAGTTCAGCTTCGTCAACGACCCCACGGCGATCACGGCACCGGCGACACATGCCGACCGCGGCGTCAGGCCACGCCGGAAAGCCCGCGCGAGGCAGTAGAGGAGCGCGGCCGAGACCGCGTAGAGCATCGCGTCCGGGTTGACCGAGCCCGACATGAAACCGAGCAGCGGCGCGAACGCCACGCCGAGCCCGCCGACGGTCCAGGCCCAGCGCTCTCCCGGGAGGCTTTCCCGGACGAACAGGAAGGCGAGCAGCGCGGTGAGCCCAGCCATCAGCGATGAGAGCAGGCGCATCAGCTCCAGGCGGACGAGCAGCGACGCGTGCGCGGCGAGCCGGTAGGGGATCGTTTGCAGCGCATAGAACAGCGGCGGCTCGGACGCGGCCACCCCGGCGGCGCCGCCGTCGGTGCGGCCGAGGGGGGCCGCGAGGTCGCGCTCGAGCTGCCGCTGTTGTGTGGGCGAGGAGATGCTGAGGCTCTGAGGGCTCTGCTTGAGATCTCCCCAGTCCAAGGCTTGCAACGCCGCCATCTCCTCGTCGGAGAAGCGTTCCGCCGGGGAGCTGGGCAATCGTCCCGTCTCGGCGAGCTGCTGCACGTACGCGAAATGGCTGGGTTCGTCGGGGACCTGGAAGGGAGGGGTGATGAACGACCAGCACGCCGCGTTGACGACAGCGACGAGTGCGCAGATCCAGGCAGCACGCATGCTCATCCCAGCTCCCGGAGGATCAGCCGGCAGAGCAGCGCTCCGCCGCCGGCCATCCCCACGAGCAGGACGAACACGATCCACGAGCCGGGCCATGCGTGACCCCGGCCCATCCGCCGGGCGATGGCGGGCACGAGCGAGAGCCACGAGCTGGAGCTCTGCCGCAGGTATTCGACCCCGACCCGTCCCGGAAGCTTCTGCGTGCCGGCGGCGATCGCGATCGCGGGTGGGGTCTTGCGGCCGAAGATCTTCACCGCTTCGATCGGATGCTCGAGCGAGAAGCAGATTCTCACGCCGGTGGCGGTGTGCGAGACGTGCTCGACGGGCACGGTCACAGAGGTGCCCGTCCATCCAGCGCCGCGCGTGCCGTGTGTGAGCCGCACGCCGTGCGCCATCGCCGCGATCGCCACCTGCGGGCCGATGTCGGCGGCCAGTGTGACGCGGATCGCGGTGGTTCCGGCGGGCAGTGTCTCATCCCCTTGACATCCGCTCGCGCTGGAGCTTGCCTGCGCGACATACGCTTCGCGAGAGAGCCCGTCCGTCGCGATGACGGTGGTCGGGGAGCGCGCGAGCGTCGAGCCGACGGCGATCGCCACCAGCGTCAGGCCACCGGCCAGCGCGATCTTCACGCCGCGCGTCGCTCGATGACCGGAAGCCGAGGTGTGCGGCTCTCTTGAATGGGCAGCCGGCGCCAAATGGCGCAAGTGTCGAGCACGCCTCGCCGGGAGTCTCGACGGGGCTGGGCAGGCCCCTTCGTCATGCGTGCTGAGCCACGCTCGGCGTCTCCGACCCGGCCGTTATAGCCTCGAAGGGCGCATGTCGACACCGGCGAAACCAGTCGAAGACCCGCTCTCGAGCTTCACCCCCCGCGTGCGCGAGTGGTTTGCCCGGGCCTTTGCCGCGCCCACTCCGGCGCAGGCGCAGGCGTGGCCGGCGATCGCCGCCGGCGAGCACGTGCTGCTGTCGGCGCCGACCGGCTCGGGGAAGACGCTCGCGGCGTTCCTCTGGGCGCTCGACCGGCTCAGCGCAGGCGCCGGCGCATCGGTTGACGAGTCGTCGGGCAGGGAGGCGCCCGGAGGAGGGGCGCCGGTCGGCGGGGCGACAGGCCGTCGAGAGACGCTCGGCCGGGCGACGGGCAGGGTTGCCGATGGGATCACGTCTCGCGGCACGCGCGTCGTCTACGTCAGCCCGCTGAAGGCGCTCGCGTACGACATCGAGCGCAACCTGCGCGCGCCCCTGCGTGGCATCGGCGCGGAGGATGTGACGGTCGGGATCCGCACCGGCGACACGCCCCAGCGCGAGCGCGCGGCGATGGCGCGAAACCCGCCCGACATCCTGATCACGACCCCCGAGTCGCTCTACCTGATCCTGACGTCGCAGGCGCGCGCGACGCTGTGCGATGTCGAAGCCGTGATCGTCGATGAGATCCACGCGGTCGCGCACTCCAAGCGTGGCTCCCACCTCGCGCTCACGCTGGAGCGCCTCGAGGCGCTCGTCCGCGAGCACGGATCGGCCGGGCGGCCGGGGCCGGGGCCGGAGACGGGCCTGCCGGGTGGCGCGACGAGCGGGGGGCAGCCGCGTACGGATGGGGTGGGGGACCGCGTCGCGCACGGGCACGCGCGCGCAATCCAGCGGATCGGCCTCAGCGCGACCCAGAGCCCGCTCGCGGAGATCGGCCGCTTTCTCGTCGGGCCGCACCGTGAGGTCACGATCCTCGACGCCGGCGTGCGCAAGCAGCTCGACCTGCGTATCGAAGTTCCGGTCGAGTCGATGGCCGAGCCGAGCGCGCCCGTCGACCCCGCGCGCGATCCGCTCGAGCCGCTCACCGGAGGCGAGTCCACGCGAGGGTCGATCTGGCCCGCGATCTACCCGGAGCTGTTGCGGCTCGTGCGCGAGCACAACTCGACGATCGTGTTCGTCAACAACCGCCGCGCGGCCGAGCGTGTCGCGCTGCGCCTGAACGAGCTCGCCGACAACGAGGTCGCCCGCGCCCACCACGGCTCGCTCGCGCGTGAGGAGCGCGCCACGGTCGAGGAGCTGCTCAAGACCGGCGAGCTTTCCTGCCTCGTCGCCACCTCCTCGCTAGAGCTCGGCATCGACATGGGCGCCGTCGACCTCGTCCTGCAGATCGAGTCGCCCAAGTCGGTCTCTCGCGGCCTGCAGCGCATCGGGCGCGCCGGCCACGGCGTCGATCAGGTCAGCCGCGGGCGGATCTTCCCCAAGTTTCGCGGCGACCTGCTCGAGTGCGCGGTCGTCGCCCATCGCATGCACGCAGGGCTGATCGAGGAGACGGTCGTCCCGCGCAACGCGCTTGACGTCCTCGCCCAGCAGATTGTCGCCATCGCCGTGTCAGCCGAGCCGGCGGCAGCCGGCCCCTCAAAAAAAGCCTCACCGTCCGGCGCGCGCGACGACATCGCGCTCGACGCGGGCGTGTCCGTGGATGGGCTTTACTCGCTCGTCACCGCCACCCACTCCTATGCGGAGCTCTCGCGCGAGCTGCTCGAGAACGTGCTCGACATGCTCGACGGGCGCTATCCCTCGAAAGAGTTCGGCGAGCTGCGCGCGCGCATCGTCTGGGACCGTCTCTCAGGCGTCGTCCGCGCGCGCAAGGGCTCGCGCCAGCTCGCGATCGCCAACGCCGGCACGATTCCCGACCGCGGCCTCTACGCCGTCACGCTCCCCGACGGCCGCCGCGTCGGCGAGCTCGACGAGGAGATGGTCTACGAGGCCCGCCCCGGCCAGGCCTTCCTGCTCGGCGCCTCCACCTGGCGGATCGAGGAGATCGGCCGCGACCGCGTGATCGTCACCCCCGCTCCGGGCGCTCCCGGCGCGGTGCCGTTCTGGAAGGGCGACTCCGTCGGGCGCCCGCGTGAGCTGGGCGAGGCGATCGGCGCGTTCTCCCGCTGGGCCGTCGACCAGGACTCAGCGACGCTCGAGCGCGACTACGACCTCGACGAGCGCGCCGCGCGCAACCTGCTCGCCTACCTCCGCGAGCAGCTCGCCGCCACGCGCGTGCTTCCCTCCGACCGCACGCTCGTGCTCGAGCGCTTCCGCGACGAGATCGGCGACTGGCGCCTGTGCGTCCTCTCTCCGTACGGCCGCCGCGTCCACGCCGCGTGGGGCCTCGCCCTGTCCGCACGTGTCCGCGAGCGTCTCTCGCTCGAGGCGGACGTGATCGCCTCCGACGACGGCATCGTCATGCACCTCCCCGATCTGGACTCAGACGACGTGGAGTCCCTGCCGTCGGCGGCCGAGCTCGTGCTGCTCGAGCCCGGCGACGTCGAGCAGGCGATCATGGCCGAGCTCGGCGACTCCGCGCTGTTTGGCGCGCGCTTCCGCGAGAACGCCTCCCGCGCGCTGCTGATCCCCCGCGCCTACCCCGGCCGGCGCACGCCGCTCTGGCAGCAACGCCTCAAGGCGCAGAACCTGCTCGAGGTCGCCCGCCGCTACGCCGACTTCCCGATCGTGCTCGAGACCTACCGCGAGTGCCTGCGCGACGTGCTCGACGTGCCCGGCCTCGAATCGCTGCTCCGCGCCCTCCACACCCGCGAGATCTCGCTCGTCGAGGTCGAGACCCCCACCGCCTCGCCGTTTGCGTCCTCGCTGCTGTTCGACTATGTCGCCACCTACATGTACGAGGGCGACGCGCCCTCCGCCGAGCGCCGCGCCGCCGCGCTGTCGCTCGATCGCGACCTCCTGCGCGAGCTGCTCGGCCAGGAGGAGCTGCGCGAGCTGATCGATCCCGGCGCTCTGGCCCGGGTCGAAGACGACCTGCAGCACCGCTCGGAGATCGCCCGCGCCACCGGCCGCGATGGCCTCCACGACGTCCTTCGCCACGTCGGCGATCTCGACGCGGGCGAGATCTCAGAACGCGTCCTCGCGCCGATCTCCGCCGCCGATCTGCTGGCCGAGCTGCGGCGCGAACGGCGCGCCGTGTCGATCCGCGTGGGCGGCCGCGAGCGCTTCGTCGCCGCCGACGAGGCCGGGCTCTATCGCGACGCGCTCGGCGCCGTGCCGCCCGGCGGGCTGCCCGACGCCTTCCTCGCCGACGTGCCCGACGCGCTGCGCGTCCTCGTCGCCCGCTTCGCCCGCACCCACGGACCGTTCACCACCGAGGAGCTCTTCGCGCGCTACTCCGTCGACGGGGCCGCCGTCCTGCGCGAGCTCGAGCGCGACGGCCTGCTCGTCCGTGGCGAGCTGCGCCCGGGCGGCTCAGACCGCGAGTGGTGCGACGTCGAGGTCCTGCGCCGCCTGCGCCGCGCCTCGCTCGCGGCCCTGCGCAAAGAGATCGAGCCGACCGACCAGAGCGCCCTCGCGGCCTTCCTCCCGGCCTGGCAGGGCATCGACCGTCATTCCTCCGCCGGCGCCTCGATCGACCGTCTGCGCGAGGCTCTCGTCCCGCTGCAGGGCCTCCCGCTGCCGGCGGCCATCTGGGAGCGCGACGTGCTGCCGCGGCGCACCGGCGCCTACTCCCAATCCTGGCTCGACTCCCTGTGCGCGAGCGGCGAGCTCGTCTGGGTCGGCGCCGGGCCGATCGGCCGCTCTGGCCGTGTCGCCCTCTACTTCCGCGACGACGCCCCCCTGATCGGCCCCCCGTCGCGCGGGGGCGGGCGAGCGGCCGCCGAGCTGCCGAGCGACCTCGAGCACGAGCTGCTCCGCGCGCGCCTGTCGCAAGGCCCGTGCTTCTTCACCGACCTGCTCTCAGAGCTCGACCCTCCCGCCGAGGCGCTGCGCGAAGCGCTCTGGGACCTCGTCTGGGCGGGCGAGGCGACCAACGACGCCTGGGCGCCGCTGCGTGCCCCCCATCTCTCCCTCGCCCGCGGCGGCCGTCCCGCCAGGGGCGAGACGCTCGCCGGCTCTCCTCGCGCGCCGCGCCCGGTCCTGGGCCGCTCGCGCTTCGCGGGCCGACGCAGCCACGCCCACTCCCAGGTGCAGGGCCGCTGGTCGCTGACCGCGCCCGTCTTCGCCTCGTCCGGCGCCGCGGGACCCGCCGGTGCTGTCCCCCATGCGGGGACAGGCGAGCACCGCCGTGTGCTCGCCGAGCTGCTGCTCGAGCGCTACGGCATCGTCACCCGCGAGCAGGTCCTCGCCGAGGGGATTCGCGGCGGGTTCGCCGGCCTGTACGACACCTTCTCGAGCCTCGAGACCCTGGGCATCTGCCGCCGCGGCTACTTCATCGAGGGTATGGGCGGCGCCCAGTTCGCCCTCCCCGGTGCCGTCGAGCGCCTGCGCGCGGGAGGCTCCGCCGGCCCTCGCTCGCCGGACGAGCAGGCCGCGTCGGCGCTCGTGATCGCGGCCGCCGACCCGGCTCAGCCCTACGGGGCGGCGCTGTCGTGGCCGCGGCTCGTCCCGGGCGGAGCCCGCCCGGCCCGTGTGGCCGGGGCCTATGTCGTCCTCGTCGACGACGAGCCCGCCCTCTACGTCGAGCGCGGCGGCCGTGCGCTGCTCACTCTCGGCGGCACTCTCGCCGGTTCTGCCACGCGCGCGCGTGACGCGACTCCCGAAGGCGAGTCTTCCGGAGGCGATCGCGAGCCCGTCGTGGGAGGAAGACGCGGCCGTGCGGGCACCTCGGTGCGCATCGCGCTGGAGGCGCTCGCGGGCGCGGTCCGCGCCGGGCGCGTCCCCAAGCTCGCGCTCGAGCGGATCGACGGCGATCCGGCGATCGGATCTCCCCTCGAGGGGGCTCTGCTCGAGCTCGGTTTTCACTCCGGGCCGCGCCGGCTCACGCTCAGCGCGTGACTCGAGGCGGCCTTCCTCAAAGAATCAGATCTGTCAGAATTCCCTTATCCATCGGGTTTTTTGCCCTTCTGGAGACAGAGCTGGAAACATTCAACCAATCCTGTTATAAAAAACTTGCAATCCGTTGAGTTTTTGCTTATCTTCTAGAACCGTGGGGATGAGCGGAACCAAGAGGGAACTCACACCGATGTACAGGCGGTTGCCTCACGGCCCACATGGTATGGAGCGCGAGGAAGTAGCCCGACATCAACGCGCCCGTCTATATGGCGGGATGATCGAGTCGATCGCTCAGCACGGCTACGCGGGGACCACGGTGGCTCACGTGATCGGGCTCGCCGGGGTCTCGCGTAGGGCGTTCTACGAGCAGTTCGCCAACAAGGAAGAGTGCTTCCTTGCGACCTACGACATCGTCGTCGCCCGCGCGCGCAAACTGTCGATGGACGCTTGGGCGCAGGAGCGCGGCTGGGCCAACCGCCTGCACGCGGCCTGCAAGGCGATGATCGACGACGTCGCCGAGGACCCCCGCGGCGCCCACCTCGTGCTGGTCGACTCCCTTGGCGTCGGCCCGCGGGCGCGCGAACGGATGCTGCTCGCCGCCTGCACCTTCGAGCGGACCGTCAAGACCGGCTATGACTCCTGCCCGGACGGCATCAAGCTGCAGCCGTTGCTCGCCCGCGCGGTCGTCGCGGGCTCGCGCCACGTCGCGTTCAAGCGCCTGCACGACGAGCGTCCCAAGGATCTCTTCTCCATCACCGACGAACTGCTCGACTGGATCGAGTCCTACCGCACTCCCCTGGCGGCGCGCGTGAGCGCGATCGGCCTGGCCCGCCCGCCCCACGTGCCGCCACAGCCGGCGGCCTTCCTCGCGAGTGACGACAAGCGCTCGCGCGTGCTCGGCTCGGTCGTGCACCTGACCCTCGACGAAGGCTACTCCGCGCTGACAGACCCCCAGATCGCCCAGTTCGCGGGCATCTCCACCGAGGCCTTCCACAAGCAGTTCCCCTCCAAGGAAGCGTGCTTCCTCGCGGTTCTCGACGAGTTCGCGGGCGAAGCGACCGACACCGTCCACGAGGCGATCCGCGGCGCCGACTCGTGGTCTGAGGCCGTCTGCCTCGGTGTGGCGGCGCTGGTCGAGTACTTCATCTCCCACCCCGGCCTGCTGCGCATGGCGTTCATCGACGTCTTCGAGGTCGGCCCGGGCATGGTCGACCGGGTCGCCGGCCTGATCGACGGCGCCACCAAGCGCCTCGCCGACAGCGCCCCCGACCCGCGCCGCGCGCCGGCGCTCGTCAACGAGGCCGTCGCCGGTGCGATCTGGGGGATCGTCTCGAGCTACGCACCCAACGACCGCCTGCGCTACCTCGCCTGTTTCGTCGACCAGATCTCCTTCGTCGTGATGGCGCCCTACGTCGGGCCGAAGGCGGCGCTCGAAGCGATCGAAGAGGCCCGCAACGGGCCCTCCTCCGAGGGCAACGGGCCCTCTTCCGAGGAGACGCCCTCCTCTCAGCTGCCTGCCAAAGCGGCGGCGAGCCCGGCGGGGAAGTCGGACGGGACACCGGCGGCGAAGACCGACGGAACACGGGCGGCGAAACCGGTTGCTTCGTCACCGGCCGCGAAGTTGGCTGCGAAGCCGGCTGCGAAACCGGCGGCGAAATCCGCGAAACCGGCCAAACCCGTGAAACCCGTCGCTCCGTCCTCGGACTGAGACGCGACTCAAGGGCGCGTGTACTAGTAACGCCTCCTAGCCGATCACGCAGTCAGCGGCGCTGAACCCGGCCGGATCCGCCCCGGCGAGGCTTAGCTGTCCGGCTGTCGTCGGGCGCGAGACCGTGTGCACGATCGCCGTGCCGTGCCGCCACTGAAAGCTCACGACCCCCCTCAGCGTGAACGCGGGCTTGCCGGCGACCGGCACGAGCTGGAAGGAGCGTCCCGCCTGGCGTGCGGACTTGCCCGTGCCGACCGCCGCGAACACCGGCGCCGCGGCGTTTTCCAGGTTGATCCACTTCCCCGTCGCGCTGTCCTCGTACTGCAGGCGAAAGCTCATGTACATCTTGTCCTGCGCCTGCCCGTCACCCGGCATCGATCCCCTCACACCGACCGTGTTCAGCTGGTCGGGCGGGCTGCACACGTCGATCGTCGCCCACAGCTCGCGCGAGCGATCGAGCGCGTGCGCCGGCACCGCCGTCTTCGTCTCGGCCCCACTCGCGACGGACGGGGCGGACGGGACCAGCAATGCGATCAGCGCGCACAGGGACACACACGCATCGATCTTCGCCCTCGAGCCACCCATGACACTGAAGATAGCGCCGGCCGCCGCTCGCGTGTGCCGATACGCCTGCCGCCGTGTGATATGTCTGCGCGATGGCCGGCATGCGCTCAGCGGAGGTCGTCGAGCTGCTCGCCACGCGCGTGCCCGTCTTCTCCACGCTCGTGCCCGCCGATCTCGAGCGGATCTCAGAGCTCGCCGTCCCCCGCACTTTCGAGCCGGGCCAGGTCGTCTTCCGCGAGGGGGACTCCTCCGACACGTGCTACATCGTCCGCACCGGCCACGCGCGCGCGGTTCGCTCCCACGGCGACGGGCGCACGATCACGCTCGCGCGCTTCGGCCCGGGCGACATCTTCGGCGAGCTCGCCATGTTCGAGGACGAGCTCCGCTCGGCCACCGTCGAAGCGGTCGAGCCCACCGAGGTCGTCGCCCTGCTCGGGCCCGACATGCGCCGGCTGATGGTCGAGCACCCCGGGATCTCCCAGCGGCTGGTGATCGCGCTCGGGCGCCGTCTGCGCGAGAGCAACGAGCGGCTGTCACGCCAGTCCTTTCAAACCGTGCAAAGTCGCGTCGCCACCGTCCTCTCCGAGCTCGTCGCCCAGGAGCTGGCCGAGGCGGACGCCGCCAAGCGCTCCGCCGGGGCCGCGGGGGACAGTGGGGCCGGCAGCTCTGCCGAGGGGGCTTCACCGGGGTCCGGCGAGGCCCCGCCGCCCGTCAAAGACGTGCTCGTCACCGCCACCCAGACCGAGGTGGCGCAGCTGGCGGGCTCTTCGCGCGAGTCCGCCAGCCGCTTCCTCGCGGTGCTCGAGCGCGCCGGTGTCGTCTCCCAGGGGAGAGGGCGCCTGATCGTGCACGACCCGCAAGAGCTACAGCAGTATGTCTTCTAAGCCCTCCAAGCCGAAGCGCGCCCGCAAGGGTGCGCGCGGCGAGCGGGAGACGTCGGCCGGGGGCGTCGTCGTGCGCGACGCGCGCTCCGGCGGCGAGACCCAGGTGATCGTGATCGTCCCCACTCGCCGCGCGCCCGACGGCGGGCGCGTGCTGGGTCTCCCCAAGGGGCACATCGATCCGGGCGAGGACGCCCTGCAGGCGGCCACGCGGGAGGTTCGCGAGGAGACGGGCGTCGTGGCCGAGCTGGTGCGCGAGCTGGGCGAGGTGCGTTACTGGTACCGGCGCGAAGGACGCACGATCGCGAAGTCTGTCGCCTTCTACCTCTTCTCCTACGTCGACGGCGACACCTCCGACCACGACGACGAGGTCGAGGAGGCCCGCTGGATCGACCTCAAAGACGCCCAGACCGAGCTGAGCCACGCCGGCGAGCGCCAGATGGTGACGCGCGCGCTCGCCTGTTTGCAAGAAGACCGGTAGCCTGCCGTCCGTGCAAGTCCTCAACTTCTACTCCACGATCTTCGCCGACGAGCTCATGCGCGGGCGCAAGACGGCGACTATCCGCCTCGGCGACAAGTCGGGCAAGTACCGCAAGAACCAGGCCGTGCTGGTCACCATCGGCTATCAGTACTCCCCGCGCGAGCGGATCTTCGAAGCGGTCATCGACCAGGTCGAGGTCACGAAGGTCTCAGACCTCTCCCCGCGCGACATCAAGCACGACAACCCCGAGTTCCGCCGCCACGAGGAGCTGATCCACTTCCTCGAACAGATCTACGGCCGTGTCGTCTCGATGGACGACACCGTCACCGTGGTGCGCTTCTCCCAGATCATCGACAAGCCGTCGGGCATGACCGAGGCCATGAAGGGGTTCGGCGGCGCGCAAAATTGACGCAGGGCTGGCACTCGGCGTTTAAAAGTGCCGGACACCCTTGAAAGCCCGCCGATCTCCTATATATTGGGTGCGGCAAGGCTGGCACTCTCCGTTTGAGAGTGCCAAGAGGTGGTTCGCCGGCCCGACTTTTTGAGGGCTGAAGCGCGCGCCGCCGGTCGCATTCTCGAGACGACGGAGGTTTTTTCGACATGAAGCTCAAGCCCCTGGGCGATCGTCTGATCGTGCAGGCAATCGAGGAGGAGCAGACCACCGCGAGTGGCCTCGTCCTTCCCGACACTGCCAAGGAGAAGCCGCAGAAGGGCAAGGTCCTCGCCGTCGGCGACGGCCGCCTGGACGATGACGGCAAGCGCATCCCGCTGGATGTCAAGAAGGGCGACGAGGTCCTCTACAGCAAGTACGGCGGGACCGAGATCAAGATCGACGGGGAGGATCTGCTCGTGTTGCGCGAGTCGGACGTCCTGGCCCGCGTCGAGTCCTAAGGAGAACTGAGAGATATGGCTCACAAGGAACTGAAGTACGGCTCAGAGGCACGCTCGGCGCTGGAGTCCGGCGTCGATGCGGTCGCCAACGCTGTCAAGGTCACGCTCGGCCCCAAGGGCCGCTACGTGGTGCTCGACAAGAAGTTCGGCGCACCCACCATCACCAACGACGGTGTCACCATCGCTCGTGAGATCGAGGTCGAGGACGTCTTCGAGAACCAGGGCGCTCAGCTCGTCCGCGAGGTTGCCACCGCGACCAACGACGTTGCCGGCGACGGCACGACGACGGCGACGGTCCTCGCCCAGGCGATCGTTCGCCAGGGCCTGAAGAACGTTGCTGCTGGCGCCAACCCGCTGGCACTCAAGCGCGGCATCGAGAAAGCGGTCGACCAGGTCGTGGCCAACATCGCCACGCAGTCCAAGGCGGTCTCCGGCAAGGACCAGATCGCCCGCGTGGCGACGATCTCCGCCGGCGACGAGGAGATCGGCGACGTGATCGCCGATGCGATCGAGAAGGTCGGCAAGGACGGCGTCGTCAACGTCGAGGAGGGCCAGACGTTCGGCATGGACCTCGAGTTCACCGAGGGCATGCAGTTCGACAAGGGCTACATCTCGCCCTACATGGTCACCGACCAGGACCGCATGGAGGCGACCCTCGAGGACCCCTACATCCTGATCGCCAACCAGAAGATCGGCTCCGTCCGTGACGTGCTCCCGGTGCTCGAGGCCGTGATCCAGAGCGGCAAGTCGCTGCTGATCATCGCCGAGGACGTCGAGGGCGAGTCGCTGGCGACGCTGGTCGTCAACAAGCTGCGCGGCACCTTCACCGGTGTGGCCGTCAAGGCCCCCGGCTTCGGCGACCGTCGCAAGCGCATGCTCGAGGACATCGCGATCCTGACGAACGCAGAGGTGATCACCGAGGAGATGGGCCTGAAGCTCGAGAACACGCAGGTCTCTCAGCTCGGGCGCGCCCGTCGCGTGGTCGTGGCGAAGGACACCACCACGATCGTCGACGGCGCCGGTGACGCTGCTGCAATCAAGGGCCGCATCGGTCAGATCAAAGCCGAGATCGAGAACACCGACTCGGACTTCGACCGCGAGAAGCTCCAGGAGCGTTTGGCCAAGCTCTCCGGCGGCGTCGCCGTCGTGAAGGTCGGCGCGGCCACCGAGACGGAGATGAAGGAGAAGAAGCACCGTGTCGAGGACGCCCTCCAGGCAACCCGCGCGGCGCTCGAGGAGGGCATCGTCCCCGGCGGCGGCGTCGCATTGCTGCAGGCCTCCTCGGCTGTCGTGATCAGCGAGAACGGCGCTTCGGTCGATGGCTCAGACGACGAGCGCACGGGCGCGCGCATCGTGCTCCGCGCTCTGGAGGAGCCGTTGCGTCAGCTGGCCGAGAACGCGGGCCTCGAGGGCTCCGTCGTGGTCAACGACGTGCGCAAAGCCAAGAAAGGCAACGGCCTGAACGCCTCCACGAACGAGATCGTCGATCTCGTCGCGGCCGGCGTGATCGACCCGGCGATGGTCACCCGCTCTGCGCTGCAGAACGCGGCGTCGATCGCCAAGAACATCCTCACCACCGAGGCGATCGTCGCCGAGGTTCCGGAGAAGGAAGGCGCCGGCGGTGGTGGCGGCGGCATGCCGGACATGAGCGGCATGATGTAGCGAGCGGGCTGCTGCACGGTTTCTGTTCCAGGAACAGGAACCGGCCCGGTTGTCCGATAGGCAGTGCAGGGGTCCCGGCAGGATGCCGGGACCCCTGTTTTTTTTACTCAGGCGCAGGGCCGCCCGGCTGGGATCGCATAGTCGAAGTCGCTCAAGGTTGGAGATCGGGCGCGGGAGTTTGTTCTTTCCGTGGAGGGCGTATCACTATGGCTATACGCTCTCCACCGATTTAATACATACCCAGAGGTCCCTTTACCCGCAGTCAATACTGTAGTAGCACGCCGGAGGGTATCCGACCGCCTCTTACCGCCCCGCGCACTACCGGACCGCCTCTACCGCCCGAGGCCCCTCACCCACATACTTCGCCGTAGGCCGGATCAGCTTCGCCTCGCGCTTCTGCTCGAGCACGTGCGCGGACCACCCCGCCACGCGCGCGCAGGTGAACATCGGTGTGAACTGGTCTACGCCGCGACGCGCTCGAGGTTTTCAGCAGGCACGTCGAATCGCCGACCTGCATCCTCGTCGCCGACGTGAACCAGGAAGATTTGTCTGCCGCCTATACCCAGGGGGCCGAGGTTCTCGACGATGACCCCCTTCCAGTTGAACCCAGGGACCTTCGAGGTCACGTGATCACCAACTTTCAGCGCGTCGGTCGGGGCTGTGCGAGCGGTAGCCATGATCTTGAAGGTATCACCAGGGACGGGGTAGTCCCAGCGTTTGGCAGTGGTCGGCGGCGACTTTATCGAGCGATACGGCCAGGACGCTGAGGGAACTGCGCCAGTTCCGACACGCGCCGAGACTGATCGTCACGGGTTCCAGGACACCCTTTGTGCGCTTTGCGTCGATGTCGTCGTGCGCAATCGCGTTGCGCCATGTGATGAGCGCCCATAGCTTCGTGCGGCGCTCGTCGTTGCCCTTGCGCCCCCTGTCAACCTCGGTCCAGATATCGATCCCGAAACGCGCGAAGTCTTCCGCGATCGAGTTTGGTTGCGCGTTGTGCCGTTCGAGTGCCCTGTTGCTCGTCAGGCTCTCACGCAATAGCTCCGTGTAGGTGGCGTTGTGCGCCTCAAGCGCGATCGCCTCCGCCGTCTGTACCTGCAGCGCTCATGTGAACCCTTGGAAGCGCGCCGCAAGCAAAGTCGTGTAGGCGTAGTTGAGCTGCTGCGTCAAGAATCGCCTACCCGGCTTGACTCCCCCAACCGCCCGATGTGCGTTCTCGATCTCGTCGAACGCCGCCGACGCGTCGGTCCGCCAAACCTTGAGTGACTCCGAAGCCATATCCCGACGCTACAGCAGACTTCCGACGAAAGGCACGAGCCGATGCCGGCGGCGATCGCGCCCAATCGCCCTACCCCACCGCCCCCACCGCCCGAGGCCCCTCACCCACATACTTCGCCGTAGGCCGGATCAGCTTCGCCTCGCGCTTCTGCTCGAGCACGTGCGCGGACCACCCCGCCACGCGCGCGCAGGTGAACATCGGTGTGAACAGGTCCGGTGGGACTTCGGCGAGGTCGAGGATCACGGCGGACCAGAACTCGACGTTGGTCGCGAGCACGCGGTCGGGCCGGCGCGCGTGCAGCTCCGCGAGCGCCGCCTTCTCCAGGGCCTCCGCGGCCTGGAAGCGTGGCGAGCCGAGCTCCGAGCACGTCCGGCGCAGCACCCGCGCGCGCGGGTCTTCCGCGCGGTAGATGCGGTGGCCGAAGCCCATCAGTCGCTCGCCGCGGTCGAGCGCGTCTGAGACCCAGCGCTCGGCGTCGCCGGTCCGTTCGACTTCCTCGAGCATCTTCAGCACGCGCGACGGCGCGCCGCCGTGCAGCGGGCCGGACAGCGCGCCGACCGCCGCCGACAGCGCGGCGGCGACGTCGGCGCCGGTCGAGGCGACCACGCGCGCGGTGAACGTCGATGCGTTCATCCCGTGCTCGGCCGCCGAGATCCAATACGCGTCGATCGCCTTCACGTGGTCGGGGTTTGCCTCGCCGCGCCAGCGGATCAGGAAGCGCTCGGGGATCGTCGTGCCCTGATCGACCTCCGCTTGCGGCACCGGCGGCTGGCCCGCCGCGCGCGCGGACTGCGCGACGAACGACAGCGCCATCACCGACGCGCGCGCGAGGTTGTCGCGCGCCTCCTCGTCTGAGATGTCGATCAGCTGCCCGAACCCCCACTCGGGGGCGAGCATCGCGAGCGCCGACTGCACGTCGACGCGGTGGTCGCCCGAGCGGACAGTCAGCGCGTGCGGTTCGGCCGGGGGCAGGCCGGGTTTGAAATGGCCGTCGACGAGCAGGCCCCAGACCTGCTCGTAGGGGACCGCTCCGACCAGATCCTCGATGTTGACGCCGCGGTATCGCAGCGCGCCACCCGCTCTGTCGGGCTCGGCTATCTCGGTGGCGAAGGCGACGACTCCTTCGAGGCCCGACTGGACGTCGGGATCTGCGGACGGGCTGGACGTGGACGAAGGGGCGGTGGTCTGGACCTCGCTCATGGCACTCGCTTTCTGGGCTCGCTGCTTGACGGGGTGGGCTGCCTTGTGAGCAGACCCGTATCGTCGCAGGAATGTGCTCGCGGGTAGGCTGTGCGCCGGGTTGGTCGACCGCGTGTGGGTCGCCAGGACTGGAGCGGTGCCGGCAATTCGAGGAGGCTGCGTGTCCGATGAGAATCTGATGTTCCGCTCGGCGATCGAGCTCGCCGCGATGGTCCGCACGGGGGAGGTCTCCGCACAAGAGCTGGTCGAGTGCTCGCTGTCGCGCATCGAGGCGCTCGACCCGGAGGTGAACGCCTTCGTCGAAGTAGACGACGTTGGCTCGCTTGCGGCCGCCGCGCGGGTGCGCCCCGGCGACGAGCGCCCGTTCGCGGGCGTGCCGATCGCGATCAAGAACAACCGCGCCGTCAAAGATCTGCGCCTGACGATGGGCTGCTCGGCGATGGAGCACTACGTGGCTCCCTACGACCACAACGTCACGGCCCGCCTGCGCGCGGCCGGGTTCGTGATCGTGGGCACGACCACGCTGCCCGAGTACGGCATCCTGCCGGTCAGCGAGGCGCGCCTGTTCGGCCCCACCCGCAACCCCTGGGACCTCGAGCGCACCCCGGGCGGCTCCTCCGGCGGCTCGGCGGCGGCGGTGGCCGCGGGGATGGTGCCGGTCGCCCACGGCAACGACGGTGGCGGCTCGCTGCGGATTCCCGCCGCGTGCTGTGGCCTCGTCGGGTTGAAGCCCGCGCGCGGGCGGATCTCCACGGCGCCCGAGCGTGGCGACGGGCTGCTCGACGTCGACGGCGTGCTCACGCGCACGGTCGCCGACACCGCCGCGATCCTCGACGTGCTCGCGGGCTACGAGCGCGGCGACGCGACCTGGGCGCCGCCGCCGCCGGAGGGGTTCGCGCAGACCGCGCTGCGTTCACCCGAAGGGTTGCGGATCGCCGTGACGACGCTGCCGCCGATCCCCGACGCGCTGATCGAGCCGGTCTGCATCGACGCGGTCGCCGAGGCCGCGGATCTGCTGCGCTCGCTCGGACACGAGGTCGAGGAGGTCGAGCCGCCGTGGCAGGAGAGCGGTCTGCGCGAGCTGTTCGGCGCTGTCTTCTCGATCCAGATCGCGCTCTCGATCTTCGCCTCCGGGATGATCGCCGGCCGCGAGCTCGAGCCGCGGGACATGGAGCCGATGAGCTGGGAGATCCTCGCGCTCGGCCGCCGGCTGAACGCGATCGAGGGGGTCGGCGCGGTCACGCAGCTGCAGGGGTTCTCGCGGCGCCTGGCCGGCTTTCTCGCCCCCTACGACGCGCTGCTCACCCCGGCGCTGGCCGAGCGCCCGCTGCCGCTCTGCACGCTCGACACCGCGGCGCCCAAGCCGATGTCGACGTTCACCCGCTCGGCCCTGTTCACTCCGTTCACCGCCATCTTCAACGCGGGCGGCGAGCCGGCGATCTCGCTGCCGCTCCTCCATGGTGAGGACGACCTGCCGCTGGCGGTTCAGCTCGTCGGGCGCCCGGCGGGCGAGGGGGCGCTGCTCGCGCTCGCCGCCCAGCTCGAATCGGCGCGGCCGTGGGCCGGCAGGCGCGCGCCGCTCGGATCCTGAGCTGGATCCCGAGCTTCGCCGTCCGGGACCCGAGCCTCGCCGTCAGAACCCAGAGCCTCGCCGTCGAGCAGCAGCGGCTGAAGCACGCGGTCGGCGAGCAGCCCGAGCGAGCCGAGGTTCGCGAACCCGGGCCCCTGGCTGAGCGCGGCCAGGCCGGGGATGTGCAGGCGCGGGCGCATCCCTTCCAGCTCGAGCGCCCGCCCGATCGCGACCTCGGCCCCGGTGGGCCGATTCCACACGAGGCCGGCGCGGTGCTCGATCTCTGCTCGAACCGCCGGCGGGAACAGGGAGCGCAGCTGCTCGAGCAGGTCGAAGCCCGTGCAGTTGACCAGGAAGTCGTAGCGCTCCCCGTCGAGGCCCGCCGCCGAGCTGTAGTTGACGTTCAGCCCGTCTCCGTCGCCGGTCGCCGCCACGTGCGTCACCCGGCCGGTGACGAACCGGCACTGCTCGTCGCCGGCGATGCTCGCGAGCGTGTTCGGGTCGAACACTCCCCGGTCGCAGTGCCGGACGAAGTCGCGCCGCGTGCGCAGGTCGAGCGCGCTCCATGCGACCTCGTCGGGGTTCGAGAACACGCGGTTCTCGAGGAAGCTCTCGCCGCGGCTCATCGGCAGGGTCGGCGTGTACACGGTCAGCCGTGCCTGCGGGCGGAACGAGCGCAGGAAGGCGACGCAGCTGAGCGCGCTCTCGCCGCCGCCGACGATCGCGATCTCGGAGTCTTCGCCCGCGGGTATGCGCGCGAGCTCCGAGCGCCTGCTGTCGCAGTGGAAGATCCTGTCCTCCACCTCGCTGTCGTGTGGGAGCGGGCGGTGCACGCCCGGCCCGGTCAGCACGAGCGCACGGCAGTCGTAGCGCCGCGTGCCGGTCGGCTCTGAGACCTCGAGCGTCCAGCGGCCATCGCCGCGCGTCCGTTTCCCGCGCCCGCCGTGCGGCGCCCCCATCGAGATCCGCGTCACGCGCCCGCTCACGTGCGTGATCCCCGCCGTCGCTCTGGCGAGCACCCACGTCAGATAGCGTCCGTACTCGCGGTGCTGGACCGCGGGCGAGCCGGCGTTCACCCAGCCGGCGTAGCCGCCGCCGTCGATCAGATATCGCTGCCAGGTGAACTCCGTGATCGCGTGGTCGACCGCCGCGCCGAGCTCGCCGAGCAGCTCGTGGCTCTGATACGGGAAGCCGACGTCCTTGATCGGCGGGATCGCGAGCGGCTCCTCGCCCGAGGTCATGCCGTTGCGCCCCGACCACGACGCCGCTCGTTCGGTCGCCTCGACGATCGTCAATCGGATCGGTTGCTCGCGCGCGCGCGCGACAAGGCCGTTCAGCACGTGCACCTTCGCCGCGATCGCCGCCGCCTTGGCTCCGGCGCCGACGATCAGCAGGTCGGCGTCCGTCTCCTCGTCTCCGGGTGTCATCGCCGCTCCGGGCTCCCGCCGGTGGTCGCGCGCGCGTGGCGAGTCGCCGTCGCCGGCGCCTCCGTGCCCGTCCTCGCGCGCGCGTGGCGTGCCATCACGTCACCGTCCCCGCGCGGCAGTGGGCGTCGGCGTGCGCCGGCCGGTGACGACCGCGAGCGCGCGCCCGCCCGGCGCGAACGCGATCGAGCTGCGCGTCACGCGCTCGGACGTCGCGCGTTGCGGCCGGAGCTCGACCTCGCTGAGGATGGTGTGCACGACCCGCTTCATCTCCGTCGTCGCGAAGCTCGCGGCCAGGCAGCGGCGCGAGCCGCCGCCGAACGGGATCCACGTGTAGGTGCCCGGCGTCTTGCCGAGGAACCGCTCGGGAACGAACGCGCGAGGGGTGGGGTAGACCTCCGCGCGGCGGTGCATCAGGTACACGCACGGGGCCACGGTCACGCCCGCGGGTAGCTCGTATCCACCGAGCTCGAGCGGAGCGAGCAGCCGTCGCGCGACGACCGCGACCGGGGGGCACAGTCGCATCGCCTCGCGCACGACCGCGTCCAGGTAGACGTCTTCCTCGCCCTCGTCGACCTCGCGGCGCAGCCGCTCGAGCTTGTCGGGGTGGCGCAGCAGGCGCTCGAACGTCCACGCCAGCGAGGTCGACGTGGGGCCGTCGAGCAGCAGCGTGATCGCTTCGTCGCAGAGGTCGCGATCGCTCAGCGGCGAGCCGTCCTCGTAGCGCGCGTCTTCGAGCAGCGCGAGCACGTCGTCTCGCTGGTGCTCCCCGTCGCCTCCTTGCTCGCCGGCACGTTCGACCTCGCTCGCGAGCATGCCCGGGTATGCGTCCGCGCTCGCGCGCGCGTCTCGCACCTCGCGGCGGCGGCGCACCTCGGCGAGCACCGTGCTCGCCATCGCCTGGCGCGTCGTCTGAAAGCTCGGGTCGCGCGCCATCGCGCGGGCGCCGAGCACGGCGGACAGAGCCGAAAGGGACGCGAGGCGGCCGGGGTCGTTCAGCCACGCGGTCAGCTGCACAAGCAGCTCGCGCAGCCGTCGCACGTGCACGCTGTCGAGCGACCCGAACACCACGTGCAGGATCACCTCGAGCGTGATCGTCTGCATGCGCGGCCACAGCTCGAACGGCTCGCCGACCGGCCAGCTGTCGATCTCGCGCCGCGTGACCGCGCTCATCATCTCCGCGTATCCGTCCATCCGCCGGCCGTGAAACGGCGCGAGCATCAGCTTGCGGCGGGGCATGTGCTCGGGCTCCTCTAGCAGCATCACCGAGCGCCGGCCGAGCAGCGGCCCGAGCAGGGGGTTTGCTTCGCTCACGCCGAGCGTGTCGGGGTCGGCGGTGAACACGCGCTTGACGTCACGCGGATCGCACACCACCACCCACGTCTCTCCGCGCGCGAGGCGCAAGGTGAAAGTGTCACCGAAATGTCTCTGACACCTCTCCATGAACGCGAGCGGGCGGCGCGACCAGCCGACCGCCTGCACGAAGCTCGGCATTCTTGGGCCGGCCGGTAGACCCGGGGTGGCGGTAGCGGGCGTGTGCGGTTTGGCCGGCGGGCCGGTAGACGGCTCCGCGCCGGCGGATGTGCGCAGGTGATTGTCCTGTTCGAGGCTCATGTCTCCAACTTCACACTTTCCGCTTTTGTCTCTCTCTTGTGCTTGCCCCGGAAATCCAGCTTGTCGAAGCCATTTTCGCTTCTACCAAGCGCTTTTCACCACAGAATAAGGGCTTGCAGGGCGATAATAACTGATAGGTTCGTCCGGTCGGATCGAATTTCTCATACCCGCTTCAGAATGTCCGCGCAAGGACATGAGCAGGCGGTTCCCCTGACGAGCACCAGTGCCTTAATCGGTTAAAGGACCGGCCTTAAACGCCGTTGATCCGGGTTCGAGCCCCGGCTGGTGCATGGGTTGCCAGGACCCATTTTTCACCTGCTCATGACCGCGAATCTGTTCGACTACTTCGAGGAAGCACCGGCGCTCGCGCAGACGCCGGGACGCTGGGCCGCGCGCGCGCCGCGCCGCCCCCACCGCGACTTCGACCTGAAGCTCGTCCCCCGCGCGCCCGCCTGGTGGGAGGACGCGGACTCGCTCGCGGCGCTGCGCCTGATCGAGCGCGAGCCGTGGGTCGGTGCGGTCAAGAGCGGCGAGGGCGGGGTCGAGCTGCGGCTGGACGACGAGTGGGTCGAGACGACCGGGGCGAGCCTCGAGGCGGGCGGCTCGGTCGAGGCGACGCTCTCGGATCTCGCTCAGGGCGAGCGCTACTCGGTGCAGTTCTGGGACGCGAACGCGACCAAGGCGCTGCACGTCGGGCACCTGCGCAACCTCGCGATCGGCAACGCGCTCGCCGCCGCGCTCGCGCAGGCGGGCGCGCAGGTCGAGCGGCGCTCGCTGATCTCTGACGCCGGGCGCTCGATGGGCGAGGCGATGGCGGGGGTGATGCGCAGCGGCCGCCAGGAGCGCTCGTGGGGGGACGGGGACGAGAAGAGCGATCATTTCGTCGGTGTCTGCTACGCGGACTACGTCGCCGCCGCGGGCTCGTTCGGCGGGGACAAGCGGGAGCGCCCGGAGGACTCGCTCACGCGCGAGCTGACCCTGCGCGGCGACGCCGCGGACGAGCTGCTGAAACGGGTGCTGTCGGGCGAACCGGAGGCGCTCGAGCTCTGGTACAAGACGCGCGCGTGGGTGATCGCGGGCCAGCGAAAGACGCTCGCGCGGCTCGGCATCGCGTTCGACCGGGTGTTCTTCGAGTCGGACTTCCTCGCGGACGCGGCCGAGCTGACGCGGGCCGGCCTGCTCAGCGGCAAGCTGCGCCGGCGCGGGGACGGGGTGGTCGTCTACGCTACGGACCTGCAGAACTTCGAGGAGTTTCCGCTCGTGCGCGCCGACGGCCTACCGACTCAGCACATGCGCGCGCTTGCCTACTGGATGGCGGCCCCCGAGTTGGACGGAATGACCTCGATGCAGGTGTGCGGCACCGAGTGGGTCTCGCACGTGACCTGCCGGCGCCAGCTGATGGACGAGCTGCTGGCGAACGGTGGCGGTGTCGAGGGCGGTAACGCCGCCGGGGAGGACGGCAGCGACGCTGGGGACGATGGCGGCAGCGGCGACGGCAGCGGTCACGCTCGCCCCGACGGCTCCGGCGACGGCCGGGGGCGAATCCACCCGACGCACGACATCTTCAACGGCATGGTCTCCGCGCAGAAGCGCGCGGTGGCCTCGAGCGAAGGCGGTCTGCTGATCGACGATCTGACCGATTGGATCGACGCGCGGCTAAAGGACGATCCGGACCGGCGCGAGGTCCGCCAAACGCACCCCCGCCCGGAACGGATCGCGGCGCAGGTCGCGCTTGGCTGGTTCTTGCCCCACCCGGTCGCGCCGGCGATCGACTTCGACACCGACCGGCTGCTGCGCGCCGATGAGAGCCTCGGCTGGGATCTCGTCTGCGCGCGCGCGCGGCGCAGCTCCGGTGAGCCCAAACGGCGGCGCGGGCGGCCGGTGGACGATCCCGCCTACCGCTTTGCCGTGGTGCAGTCGGAGCTGTATCGGCGCTACCTGCGCCTCGCGGTGCAGCGCCTCGACGTGCGTCCGCTCGCGCACTACCTCAAGCATCTCGCGCTGTGGCAGCTCGAGCGCGACCATGGCGAGCACGTCGAGCGGGTCGTGCACACGCTGCTCGACCGCTCAGCGCGCGGCCTCGGTTTGGAGACTGCGGTATGACGACGCTGCTCGTCGACAACTACGACTCGTACACGTACAACGTCTTTCACCTGCTCGCGGCCGTGCGCGGGGAGGAGCCGATCGTGATCCACAACGACATGGTCAGCTGGCGGGCGCTGTCGCGGTGGGACTTCGATGCGATCGTGCTCTCGCCGGGGCCGGGGCATCCGCGGCGCTGGCACGACTTCGGGGTGTGCGCGGACATCTTGCGCTTCAGCCAGGTGCCGGTGCTGGGGGTGTGCCTCGGCCATCAGGGGCTCGGGCAGGTGCTCGACGGGCTGGTCGACACCGCGCCGGTCGCGATGCACGGGCGCTTGAGCCGGGTGAAGCACCTGGGCGAGGGGTTGTTCGCGAGCATTCCGCAGGACTTCTCGGTCGTGCGCTACCACTCGCTCGCGGTCTCCGGCGCGCTCGGGCCCGAGGGGCGGGTGACGGCGTGGACGGAGGACGGCGTGGTGATGGGGCTCGAGCATCGCACGCGCCCGCTGTGGGGCGTGCAGTTCCATCCGGAGTCGATCGCGACCGAGCACGGCCGGCGGCTGGTCGAGAACTTCTACGAGCTCGCCGACCGTCACATGCGCGCGCGAGCGAGCTCCTCGCGCGGGTTGCCGCCGCCGTCGCGCAGCCCGCGCACGCCCGGCGTCACCCCGCGTCGCGCATCGTCTTCCCCGCAGGCCGGCTCGCGTGGAGGGCGCTCCGGCGGCCCGGCCGGCGAGGCGCGAGAGCTGCAGCTGCGTGTGCGCACGGTCGCGGGGGAGGTGTCGACAGAGCTGCTGTTCGCGCGGCTGTTCGGCGAGGAGCGGTTCGCGTTCTGGTTGGATAGCGCTGACGCGCCGTCGCCGCTCGGTCGCCGCTCGTTCCTCGGCACGAGTGGCGGCAGCGAGCGCTGTGTCCTCTCCTATGGGGTGCACGACGGGGTGGTGTGCGCGGAACGGGAGAGCGGGAGCACGCAAGAGCGGGGCTCGATCTTCGATGTGCTCGACGGCGAGCTGACGGAACGGAGGCTGCGGCTGGGAGCGGGCGTGCCGGACGGTCTGATCGGCGGCTTCGTCGGCTATCTCGGCTACGAGTGCAAGGCGGACTGCGGCTCTCCGAACACGCACCGCTCGGATCTGCCCGATGCGGTGATGATGTTCGCGAACCGTGTCGTCGCGGTCGATCACGTGCGCGGCGAGACGCACCTGCTCGCGATCCGCGGCGCGGAGCTGGAAGCGGAGGTGGAGGGGTGGTTGGACGGCGCCGAGCGGGCGGTGCGTGAGCTGCTCGAGGCTTCCCCCGGGGCCGGGGAGGGTCCGGCCGCGGATGTCGCGCCCGGGGAGCCGCCGTACGCGAACGCCGCGCACGGGCTCGAGGCCTCGCCCGACCTCGAGGGGCCGCTCCGGGAGTCCGACGCGCCGCCGGTGCGCTTTCGCTGCGGTCGCGGTCGCGAGCAGTACATCGCCGACATCGCCCGCTGCCAGGCGGCGCTCGCGGCGGGGGAGTCGTATGAGATCTGCCTGACCGATCAGATCTCGACAGACGCGAGCCCGGACCCGTTCGAGCTCTACCGGCTGCTGCGCCACTCGAACCCGGCGCCGTTCGCGGCGTATCTGAAGCTCGGCGACTTCGCGGTCGTGCAGCTCCTCGCCGGAGCGGTTCCTGTCGGTCGACCGCGACCGCCGGGTCGAGGCGCGCCCGATCAAGGGGACAGCGCCGCGGGCCGCGGACCCGGTCGAGGACAGGGCGCGTCGCGACGAGCTGCTGGGCGATGAAAAGACGTACGCCGAGCACCTGATGATCGTCGACCTGCTGCGCAACGACCTCGGGCGCGTGTGCGAGGTCGACTCCGTGCACGTCCCGCAGCTGATGGTCGCGGAGCCGTATACGACCGTGCACCAGCTGGTGTCGACGATCGTCGGGCAGCTCGAGCATGGTCGGCGGCCGGTGGAGTGCGTGCGCGCGTGCTTTCCCGGCGGGTCGATGACGGGCGCGCCGAAGCTGCGCACGATGGAGATCATCGACGACGTCGAGCGCGAGGCCCGCGGCGTCTACTCGGGCGCGCTCGGCTACTTCGGGCTCGACGGCGCGGTCGACCTGTCGATCGTGATCCGCACGATCGTCCTGCGGGCGGGTGGGGACAGCATCAACACCACGATCGGCGCGGGCGGCGCGATCGTGATGCAGTCGGACGCCGAGGAGGAGTTCGACGAGCTGCTGCTGAAGGCGCGTGCGCCGATGGCGGCGATCGCGCGACTCGTCACCGGTCGCGACGGCGAGGACGCATGGACGCTCGAGCTCGAGCCCGCCGCGGCGGGGATCGCGAGCGCGGCGTGAGCGAGTCCGCGCCTGGCGGGCGCGTGGCGCCGTCTTCCACCCTGACGTGGCGTGTGCGCGCGGCCGTGGGCGCGGACACGAGCGCGGTCGCCGGGGCCGTGCACCAGCTGCTGCGCGAGCTCGGCGGCACGCCGCCGCCGTTGATCGAGATGGAAAAGACGGTGCGCGAGCTGATCGGCGATCCCGCCACGGGGGTGGTGCTGGTGGCCGAGGAGGACGGCGTGATCGCAGCGGGGAAGCGCGGGGTAAGCGGGGCGGGAGAGGACAGCAGCGGCGCGATCGTCGGCGTGCTCGCGGCGAGCTGGCAGATCGCGATCCACGTGCCCGGCCGCTATGCGCTGATCCAGGACCTGTGGGTCGCCTCCTCGCACCGCGGGCAGGCGATCGGGCGCGCGCTGCTCGACGAGCTGGTCGCGCGCGCGCGCGAGCGGGGGATGTCGCGTGTCGAGGTCGGGCTGCCGCGCGAGAGCTTCTTCGCGATCCGCGCCACCGAGGCGTTCTATCTCGACAACGGCTTCGCGCCGCTCGGCGCGCGGATGCGGCGGCCGCTGTCATGAGCACGGGCGCTCAGCTGCTGATGGTCGACCAGCGCGGTGAGCGCGACGGCGCGGTGCCATGGATCCTCGACGCGCGTGGGCAGAGGACCCGCGGCCACGACGACGGTCGGCGGATGTCGGAGGTGCGCTCCGGCCTGCTGCGCCACCGCGGCGTGAGCGCGCGCACGGCCGACGCGAGCCCAGCGGAGGTCGAGCGGGTGTTGCGGCGGCTGCACGAGCCGGGCTACCTCGACGCGCTCGAGCGCGTTCGCGGCGAGGATCCGGTGCTCGTGGGTGAGCTCGCGCAGCCGGGGCTCGCCCCCGACACGCCCGTATGCGCGCGGGCGGTCGCGACCGCGCGCGAGGGGGTCGGCGCCGCGATCGTCGCGGCGCGGGGGATCGTCGCGGGCGCGCGCTTCAGCTACGCGCTGTGTCGCCCGCCCGGCCATCACGCCGGCCCCGGCTGGCTCGGCGGCTACTGCTATCTCAACAACGCGGCCGCGGCGGCGCAGACGCTGCACGACGGTGGCATCGCCCGGGTGGGGATCCTCGACCTCGACCTGCACTACCCCAACGGCACCGCCGCGCTGCTCGAGCGGATCGGCGGAACGACGCTCCACTCGCTGCACGGCGCGACCGGCGCGAACCTGCCGTGGGAGCGCGTGCGCGCGCGCAGCGAGCGCGAGCACCTGGTCGCGTTCAGGAGCCCGCCGTCGGCGGAGACCTATCTCGAGGCGCTCGCCGCCTGCACAGGCACGCTCGCGAGCTCCGCCGACGCGATCGTGCTGTCGCTCGGCTACGACCTCGTGACGGACGACCCGCACGGCTCGTGGCGCTTCGACGCGTCGATCTTCGCTCGGATCGGGCGGTTGCTTGCGCGCGCGCAGCTGCCCGTGTGCGTGGTCCAGGAGGGCGGCTACGCGCTGTCCTCGCTCGCGAGCTGCAGCCACGCGTTCGCCGCGGGGCTGCTCGACGGAGGGGCGCGGCCGGCGCCCACGAGCCCGGGATCGACGTCGACGTTCGCGGGGAGCCGGGCGTGAGCGCGCCGGAGTCACGGACGGGGCCCTCGCCGCGCGCGGCCGGTGGGCTCGGCCTCGAGCCGTTCCGCCACCGTCTCGACGAGATCGACGATGAGGTCGCGAGCCTGCTCGGCGAGCGCTTTCAGATCTGCCGCGAGATCGCGCGCTACAAGCAGGCGCACGCGATCCCGATGATGCAGCCCGGCCGCGTCGCCGAGGTGCGCGCGCGCTATCTCGGCCGCGGCGCCGAGGTCGAGCTACCGGCGGACTTCACGGCCGCGCTGTTCGAGCTGTTGATCGGCGCGACCTGCCGGATGGAGGACGAGCTGATCGCCGCCGGGGGCGCACGGTGAGCGTGCCGCGGTTCGTCACGCTCGGGCCGGCGGGCACGTGCCACGAGAACGCGCTGCTGCACTACCTCGAGTTTCAGGGCGTCGAGCGCTTCGAGGTCGTGCTCGCCGAGGACCTGCTCGGCGCGATCTCCCAGGTGCGCGAGCGCGACGACACGTTCCTCGTGCAGTGCAGCGCCCACGTCCAAGTCCATCTCGTGACCGAGATCTACCACACGGAGGTGTTCGTGATCGACTCGTTCCTGTATCCCACGAAGGAGCTCGCGCTGCTCGTGCGCTCCGACGTCGAGCGACCCCGCAGTCTGGGGATCGTCTCGGCGACGCGCGGCTATCTCGACCTCGAGCGCTTCGAGACGATCGTCGACGAGCCGTCGAAGCCGGTCGTCGCGCGGCACCTGCTCGCGCACGCCTACGACGCGGGCCTCACGCACCTGCACCACGCGCGCGAACACCCAGAGGAGCTGCGCGTGGAGGAGGTCTACGGGGCGGTCGACACGACCTGGGTCGTGTATGGGCCGCGCAAGCGCTTTCAGGGCGACGTGATCGGGCAGCGCAACCCGTGGCTGTTCGAGCAGGCGAGGGCGGCATGAGTCGCCCTCCACGCGCCACCAAGCGCCCTTCAGGGTCCACGAAGCGCCCTGCACGCGCCCCGGCTGCTCGAGCAGGCAAGGGCGGTATGAAGCGCCCGCCGCTGCCTCTCGTCGCGCTCGTGCTCGTGGTCGTCGTGGCGGTCGCCGTCGGTGGCGTCGTGCTCGCGCAGGGCTCCGGCTCGACCGACCATTCCTACACGCTCACCGGCTCGGGCTACCCGAACGGCGACACGTCGAACACGCGCTACACGACCGGCCCGATCACGGCCGCGAACGTGGCGACGCTTCAGACCGCGTGGACGCTGCCGTTGACGGCGAAAAGCGAGTACGGGAGCTACTCCTCCTCGCCGATCGTCGCAAACGGGGTCGTCTACTCGCAGGACCTCGACTCGAACGTGCAGGCGATCTCGCTGAAGACGGGCAAGGCGATCTGGACGAAGAAGCTCGAATCGCCCGACCAGGGGCCGAACGGCCTCGTTGTCGCGGGCGGGCGGGTGTACGGGGCGACGACGACTACGGCGTTCTCCCTCGATGAGAAGACGGGCGCGCAGATCTGGTCGGCCGAACTCGTGCGCAACGTTCACGAAGGCATCGACATGGCGCCCGGCTACCACGACGGGATCGTGTACGTCTCGACCGTGCCGGGCAACACGAAGGAGTTCTACAAGGGCGAAGGCGTCGGCGTGCTGTGGGCGCTGGAAGCGAGGACCGGCGCGCAGCTGTGGCACTTCGACACCGTGCCTCAGAGCCTGTGGTCGGCCGCGAACGTGTCCATCAACACCGGCGGTGGCCTGTGGTACGCGCCCGCGTTCGACGAGCACGGCTCGATGTACATCGGCACCGGCAACCCGGGCCCGTTCCCGGGGACGAGCCAGTTCCCGTGGGGTTCGAGCCGGCCCGGGCCGGACCTGTACACGGACTCGATCGTCAAGCTGAACGCGACCACGGGCAAGCTCGAGTGGTACTACCAGCTGACGCCGCACGATCTCTACGACCACGACCTGCAGGACCCGCCGATCCTCGCGACGGTCGGCGGCCGTCAGGTCGTGCTCGCCGCCGGCAAGGGCGGCTTCGTGATAGCACTCGACGCGCAGAGCGGCAAGCTCTTGTGGAAGCGCTCCGTCGGGATTCACAACGGCCACGACGAAGACAACCTGTACGCGCTGAGACACGAATACTCGCGGCTGAGAACACCAGAGACGGTATACCCGGGCGAGCTCGGTGGCGTGATCGCGCCGATGGCGACGAACGGCTCAACGGTGTTCGTGCCGGTCGTGAACCATTCGGTGACGATCCCAGCGCAGAGCGAAACCCAGGAAAATGGCCCGATCGCGGGCGAACTGGTCGCGCTCGACACCGCCACCGGACACGTGAAGTGGAGCCGCAAGCTGCCATCGGCCGCGTTCGGCGCGGCGACGGCGGTCAACGACCTCGCGTTCGTGACCGACTTCGAAGGCGACCTGCTCGCGCTGGAAGCGGAAACCGGCAACGTGGTGTGGGAATCGAAGTTGCCGGCGGGCACGAACACGGGCGTGGCGGTGTCCGGCAACACGCTGATCGCGCCGGCCGGGCTACCTGAGGGGCAGGGGCAGCAGGCGGCGCTGGTGGCGTATCGGCTGCCTTGAGCTCGCAAAGCTGCCCATGCGGGCACGCAGCGCTCACGAGAGGGTGCTTAACAGCTCACCATGGAAGCCGACGAGGCGAGCGAGGTCTTCGAATAGGGTGACGCCCTGCGTGTCAGGCCGCCCGCCGCTGAGCTTTGAGCCTCCGCCGACCTCGACGACCGTACTCCCTCGTAGGTTGCTGAGCTTCTCAGCCCAGCGTCTCGCGACCGATTCGAGCGCCGCCAGAGACATCTCACGGGTCAGGTTCACACCCTCGTCCTCCTGGACCAGATCGCTGAACAGGTACACCCGCCCTAGATGGGATACCTGTGAGCTCGACTGGAGCGCGCTCAGCCAATCCGTCCCGTCAACGTCGCGGACCTGCAAGCGACGCGCGAACAACGGTTCGAGCGACAGGCCCCAGCGTACCCGCGCTGCCCGAACGGCTGCCTGACCGCCGGTGAGACGAGAGAGGATGCTCGGATCGAACGGTGCTAGCCATTCGACGCCTGTGCGTTCGCCCGCAAAGCAGCCTACGAGCATCCGTTCTTCGGCTGGGAGCACTTCAGAGGCCAGCACGGCAAGCTGGTGATCCCATGAGGCCTGATCGCCACGCACCGAGCGGCTGCAGTCGACGGCGACGGCGACTGTGCTGCTGACAGCATTCCGGGAGCCGCCCGATCCACAGCCGCTCACGAGCACCGCCGCGCAGCACATGGTTGGAAGGCAGAGTCTCTTCATCCGGGTAAGGACGCGCATGTCAGGCTCCCATCTGGTTGCTTGCGAGCAGGATCAGCGAGCCGACGAGGACACCGACGCCGATCGCGGGGTCGAACAGGCTCGTGGCCACGCCGCCGGCGGCGCCGAGCGCCCCGAGAGCCGCAGGAAAAGCGCGCCGCCTGCGAGGCGCGGGCATCCGCGGTTCGGTCCCGGTCTGCGCGAGCTGCTGAGCAGCGATGCGGTAGCGCAAGATGGCCTCGGCGGCGATCCGCTCGGTCATCGCGGCGTGCTGTTGAGAGATCCGCTCCAGCGAGGCGACCAGGTGCTCGCTGCGCCCGTTCGATGCCTCCGCCTGCCCGCGGAGTGTCGCCGCCCGTTCGCTGCTCTGCGTGGCGCGCTCGTGCAGGCTCTTCACCCGATCTTCGTCGTCGCGCAGGGCTGCGCGAGCCTCGGCGAGCCGGCGGCCTGCGTCCGAGAGCTGCGCCCGTAGTGGAGCGCTCGCCTGGCGCAGGCGCGTGAGCCCGACGACCCCGGCACCGCTGAGCGTGACGAGCATCGCGAGGGGCGCCGTCCATATCAGCGGCGGTGTCAACTGGCCTGTGAAGCTCGGCTGGCCCGTCGTGGGGTTGATCGAGAGGTGGTTTGTGGCTTCCACTCCCGCTTGCCTGGCTTTCGCCGCGAGAATCTCGGTAGCGACGAGCACCAGCACGATCAGCGCCATGACAACGAATAGAATGCGCCGACGGCGGTCCTCGGGCACGCGGCTGTACGCCTCGGCGCCGAATGTGCCGAGGACGAGCTCGGCGGCGAACGCGCCCCCGACGGCCGCGACCGTAACGAGGTTCCGTGCCGTTGCGTCGGACACGCCTTCGAGGCTCAGGCGGGCGAGCGTACCGACGCCGGCCGACGTAGCGCCAAGCGCGACGAGCGCCGCGAGCCAGTGGGTCTTGACGCGCTCGATTAGCGGCAACGTTGCGATGCGCTCGCGCTGCACGTCGATTTCGGCCTCAGCCTGCTTCTCCCGCCCTTTCTGGATGTCGGCGTCCGCTTCGACCGGGCCGGTTTCCTGCTCCAGGCGCGCGGCGGTCTCATCGGCGACGGTCTGCTGCTGGGCTGCCATGTCGGACGCGGCTTTCTCGGTGAAGGCCTCGTTGCTCACCTGCACAGCGCGCTGGTGAAACACGGCGTTGACGGCGCTCGTGGCGACCTTGACGATGTCCTCTTCGATGTCCCCAGGTGGGAGCGGAGCTGCTTCAATGGCCAATTGCACAGTGTCCTCGAGCAGCAGTGCGAGCTCGGCGTCGAGCTCGCTCGCGCCGCGTGTGCTGACGCTGCGGGGGGAGGTGAAGCTATCCGTGACCGTTCTGAACCAGCTCATTCCGATTCCTTTGTGTGGGGAGCTCATCGAGGCTGGCAACAGCCTGACCGCCTTCCTTTAGAGTCGCCAGGATCGGAACTGGAGATTTGGTGGGCTGGGGTCGCACAAACCGTGTGAACGGGCGTGTTAGGGGGTTTGCGCTGTGGCTCCTCGCCGGCGAGGACGTCGGCCGGCGCACCAGCCGGCGGAGTAGATCGGCACGCCAGATCCGCGCCGATCACGCTTGACAGAAAAGGCGCCCTAGGGTTGCGGGAGCGTGCGCAGCTGTGGGCGTGTGAGAGCGAGATTGTCTCGCAAAAACGGCATGACATTTCTGTATTACGGTGTCTAACTGTAAGAATTGTGCGTACAGCCAACGCAATTTCAGACGTGAATCGACTAGGGTGCGCAACCGATGGGGGCTCAAATGGGGGTGAGGATCAAGAAAGGCCGCTGGCCGCTGATGCACGCCGTACTAGCTCACGGCTGGGAATCGCCCAGTCATGAGACGCTCTCGGCGATCACAGAGATCAGCACGCGCACGATCAGCAACCTAGTGGCCGAAATCGGATCGAATGGTCCGCGCCTGCTGACCGGCGGCCATCCTGCTCGTCTCGGTCCCGGCGCCGGTCTGGTGCTGGGGCTCTCGGTCGGATCGCAGAGCGTCCGGGGAGCCTTGGTCGACGCGAATGGCGCGCTGCACCATCAGTACTCGGCCGCCCCGTTGCCGGGCCAGCTCGACCTGGCGCCTCCAGCGCTGTTCGTGCGGGTGAGGCAGGTGGCGCTCGAGGTGCTCAAGTGCGGCGTCGCCGACGAGACGCTCCACTCCAGCGGATATGGAGCGCTCGGGCTTCTCGGCGCAGGGCTCTCGTGGCCCGGGCCGCTCGATCGCGGTAAGCGCCCGCAGGGATACGCATTGCGCGACCGGGCTTGGAGGCACGTGGACTCCACCACTCGGCTCGCTCGAACGATCAAGAGCCACCTCGCCGAGGCGCTAGGCGAACCGTTCACAAGCGAGCGATGCAACGTCATCCACGATGCGAGCGCACACGCGCTCAGCGTCGCCTTTCACGACAGCCGGACGCGTACGGCTGGCAGCAGCGGCCGAGGCGACATGTGGCGCGTTGGCCTGGTGCTGCGCGCAGGCGAAACGGTCGGCGTCAGCTCGATGCTGCTTGCGCCGGCGACTCCGAACCGGCTCTCGTTCATCGACTCGAAACTGATCGAGGGCAGCAAGGGCCTTGCCGGCGAACTTGGGCACCTACATCTCGACAAGCGCGTGATCGACGATGTCAATGCAGAGGCTCCGGCCGGTCTCGCATCGATCGACTACCAGGCCTCGGAGTGCTCGTGTGGTCGAAAGCACCATCTCGAGGCTTTCGCAAGTGTAAGGGCGCTCGTACGCCGGCTGGAGGCAAGTGAGTTCTCGGTCCCGGAGGATGGACCCGCGCAGGAGGCGCTGCTGCGAAGCGCGCGGGACGGGCTGGTGGACGATCCGGTCGCACTCGGCGCTGGGACGGCTGTGGGACGGGTCCTCGGCTACGCGCTGGCCGGTCCGATCCTGCTGCTCGATCCGAGCACGATCACTGTCACGGGGCCGCTCGCCAGTGAGCATCTCGTTCGCGGTATCGGTCTCGTCCGCAACGCGTGGGCGAGCGCGGTCAACGACTCGGTCAAGATCGACATCGACCGGAGCGGCATCGAGGACTACATAGGCGTTCAGGGCGCCGCACTCGCGGTCATCCGCCAGAAGGTCTACCGCGACTTCCTCGATGCGCAGTCCGAGAGCCTGCCCGCCACGTTCGCGGTCGGCAACGCAGAGGTCGAGCAGGCGCTGGAGGGGGAGATGGAGGACAGCGGCTAGGTGACGTGCCTGCAGGCAGGCAAAGCTCACACGCAACGTCGAGCGCGACCAACGCAACGCGAGGGCCGTTGCCGAGGCCGGGTGGCATTTGATCATCGTCTGGGAGCACGAGGACAGACTTACCGCTGCCGATCGGATTGAGAGCTTGGTGCGTGGCGCGGCTGGACGCGCATATGCTGTTTGAGTGCCGATCACGTTGCGTGCGAACGATCTCGCTCAGATGCTTGAGCGCGCATATGTGCTGGCCATAGGCAAGCAGGAGCTTCCTGCCATTTGGGTCGATCGGGCCGAGCAGCTTGCCGAAAGTCCGTCGGTAGCGTTCATCGCCGCCGTCGGCGCCGTGCTGTTGGCGAAGGCCACCAACCCCGCAGTTGACGTCTTCGTGATTCAGGCCCGCGAGGGCAGCGCTGGCGCCTTCAACCTACGCGCCGCCGCTACTGCTCTTGGGAGGAAGAAGCGAGTGTTCGGCTACGACATCGGCTCGAGCAGCGACCGCGACCCGATCAACCATGGCACGCTTGTCGGCTCGACTCGCTGGGACGTGGCGCTTGATCGAATCCGTGAGGACCATAAGCCGTTTTTCCAGCTGATCCTCACCTGGCTCGTCGACGTGAGCAGCATGGGCCAGGAGGAGGCGATAGCGGCGTTGGCCGCCTATCTGCGTGTGCGACGGTCGGTTAGCGCGGAAGCATCCATGCCCCAGATTGCCCTCAGTTTGGCGAACACACCGACCCTGTCCGACCTGGTTGAGGTGCTCGATGGCTTCGTCGGCGCAGACCCTGAGGGTGGCGCACGCGGCATGGCGTTGGTGGCGGGCGCCTACCGGACCGCCGGGTTCGAGGCCGTCCTGCCATCGCGGAACGACCCTCGCCGGATCGACATTCCCATCAAGCGCGACGGCGAGATGGTCATTGCTGCCGAGGTCAAGCAGCTCGATACTGGAGAGGCGACCGCAGACGCGCTCGCCGCGGATGCCGCGCGCGCAAACGTAGACCGAGCGCTGTTGGCGGTGCTGCGGCCCGGCGTGCTCGTCGACTTCGACCGCACGGCCGTAGTTCGGCGAGCCGAGAAGGAACACAACGTCGTCGTCCGTGTCACACAGGGCACGCGTGAGCTGCTGCACGAGGCGTTGAGTACCGGCAACGTCGACTTGGGCGAGCTCTGTGCGGCGCTACCGCGATCGTTTGCCGAGGCATTGCGCGAAATCCGGGTCGCCAAGCAAACGCTCGTGACGTGGGCGGCGATCGCCGGTCGTTGGCAATGAGCAGAGCTAAGCAGCCTCGAGGAGCTCCTTCGTGTCGCGGCTTGGCTCTCGGGTGACCTTGTCATGGCGCTCGAGCACGTTGCGCACGCTGAGCGCAACAGCTTCTGCGAGGCGCCGCGGCACTGCGTTGCCGACCTGGCGATATTGAGCAACCCGCCGCCCGGCAAAGGTCCAGTCCGGCGGGAAGGTCTGCAGGGCGGCCGCCTCCTGCACAGTGATGCGCCGCAGCCGACTCGGAGCACGCCTGAGCGGTGACATTCCACTCTGCAGCCGCCGGTGGTAGTCAACCACCCAAGGCTCCGCGCCGTGCTCGAGCTCTTGCTGGTCGATGATCGGCGTTGCATTTCCGCCCATCGAGGCGGGCAGCGTCTTGGCTGGGCCATCCAGCTTCAGGGGGCGTCCCGACCCGTTGAAGAGCAGACTCCCACGATGGGCCGTCGGCCGCATGATCGGCTTGGTGGCGGGAATCACGCGGGCGGCACAGCCGGCGTCGTTGCCCGGCTCGCCGAAGCGTGGCAGGCGCTCGAGTGCTGAGCGCACGCTTGGCGGAGCATCGGCTGTTGTGGCGAGCGGGCGTTGCGGAGCGGCTCCCCGAATGCCGATCAAGAACATGCGCTCGCGCGATTGCGGCACGTCGAAGTCCTGAGCGTTGAGCACGAACAGCGAGTGCTCGTAGCCGAGCGCTGTGGCACGTTTCAGCAGGCGCCGGCGCACGGCGGCCCAGCGTGGGCTCGCGGCGAGCGCCTTGACGTTCTCCATCACGAACGCTCGCGGCTGTAGGTGCGCGACCACGTCGAAAAAGTGCTCGACATGCTGAGAGCGCGGATCATCGGGGTCCATGCGCCCGATGACTGAGAAGCCCTGGCATGGGGGCCCGCCGATCACGAGTGTGGGCTGCAAGTCCGCCGGCGGGTCGATGGCGAGGACATCGCCGCAGACGGCGCGGGGCTCGAGGTTGGCGTTGTAGGTCTTTACGGCGAAGGGATCGGCGTCGATCGCCCAGCGAATATCGAACCCGGCGCGGGAGAATCCGAGATCGAGCCCGCCGGCCCCGCTATAGAGCGAGATGGCGCTGTAGGGGGAGGCAGCCACGTTGGACGGCATTGTTCCCCGAGCCTCGGATGCCGCGAGGTCGAGTAGCAGGCTCCCCTGTCGTGCAAACATATGTTCGACAGTAAGGCCCGGCTCGGACGTTCGTCTGCAGACAGCCTCTGCCACCCGAGCAAACGGCGCGTCACGAGGCCTTCGCGGAGCGCTCGTAGCGTCCGGCCAGGTACTCCTCGACCCACAAATCTCCCTGGCCGATCCGAGCTGCCGCCCCCGCCGGAGGGTAGATCACTCCTCAGGCGAGCCCGAGCACCGCGGCCATGGGCTGCGGGGTCACTCCCAGGCTTTCGGCCTCGGCGGCGCCCCTCGGGGTGATCATCGAGGTCTCCATCAGCTCGGCCTCGTCCCAGGTCGCGAACGCGTGCTCGCCGCGGACCGCCTCGAGCAGGCGCAGCGTGCGTGAGACGATCGGGGTGGGGATGTGGATCAGCGGGCGGCGACGACCGTCCACGGCGCGCAGCACGGTGCGGACGATCTCGTCGTGGCTGAGCGTCTCGGGGCCGGCGAGCTCGTAGCGCTCGTGCGCCTGCCCGTCAGGTGCGCGCAGGGCGGCGAGCACGCAGCCGGCGACGTCCTGCGCCCAGATCGGCTGATAGAGGGTGCGCCCGCGCCCCGACACGGGCGTGAGCGGCAGCGGCGCGAGGCGCTCCAGGCGCGTGAGCCAGCGGTCCCCCGGGGCGTAGACGACCGAGGGGGCGAAGATCGTCGCGGTGAGCGCGGACTCGCACACCGCGCGCTCGGCTAGCGCCTTGGCGCGGAAGAAGCGGGCGCGGTGATGGCTGGAGGCGCCGAGCGCGGAGAAGAACACGAAGCGGGCCGCGCCCGCGCGCTCGGCGGCGCGCACGAGCCGCCAGGTGGCGATCCCGTTCAGCTCCTCGATCGACGCCTTCGGCTGGTCGCGGATCGCGGCGGCGAGGTGCACGACCGTGTCGACGCCGCGCAGCGCGTTGCGAAACGACGGCGGGTCGGCGAGGTCGCCGAGTGCGATCTGCACGCGTACGCGCTCCGAGCCGAGGCGCCGTGGGTCGCGCACGAGGCAGCGCACCGCGACGTCCTCGGCCAGCAGCCGAGGCAGCAGCGCGGAGCCAATCGGTCCGGTGGCGCCCGTCAGCAGCAGCATCGTTCGTACAATATGGCCTCGCGTGAGAAGAAGAGCCCAGCAAAACCGACGAAGAGTCCCGCAAAACCGACCAGAAAGAAGCGAATGGCCTACGTGATCGCAGAGCCGTGCATCGGCACGAAGGACAACTCCTGCGTCGAGGTGTGCCCGGTGGACTGCATCCACCCGACGCCCGAGGAGCCCGGGTACGACGCCGCCGAGATGCTCTACATCGACCCGGAGGAGTGCATCGACTGCGACGCCTGCGTCGAGGCGTGCCCGGTCGACGCGTGCTTCGCCGAGGACCAGCTCCCGGACGAGTGGCAGAAGTACACGCAGATCAACGCCGAGTACTTCGCCAACAGCCGCTGAAGCGCCCTGTCGGAGGTCAGAAACATTCTGACCAATGGCTCGTAGTATCTCTATCCTTGGGATAGGCTCCCGGCCTGATCGGGATGCCTAATCGACGAGCTGACAGCGACTTGCCGGGCGAACGCGCCCAACGGCATGTGGGGATGGCCGCGAGCAGCCCGCGCCGTGTACGGCGAACGCGTGCACGTGCGCGGCTCTCGCGCATCTCGGCGGCCCCCCTGCTCGTCGCGGCGGGCGCGCTCGCGGGCTGCGGGAGCGGCGTGGCGCGCTCGTCGTCGGTTGGCCAGAAGCCGCAGCTGACGGTGTCGAGCCCGGCCCTTACCGCCAAGGGATTGCTTCCGGCGCAATACACGTGCGCAGGGCGGAACATCGTCCCGCCGATCAAATGGGGCGGCATCCCCGCGAACACGGCCGAACTCGCCCTTTTCCTGCTCGACCTGGGGCACACCGAATCCACCGGCGGGGCAGTCCGGGCGAAACTGAGGGTCGCCTGGATGATCCGCGGGCTGAAGCCGACGCTCACCGGGCTGGCGACGGGGAAGCTGCCGGCGGAAGCGATCGCGGGACACCAGCGCTACTCGATCTGTCCCCCCAAGGGCGCTACGGGGCAGTATATGTTCCGCCTATACGCGCTCCCCCGGCCGCTTTCGATCCGGCGGGGGCTCAGCGACCTCGAAGCCTTCAGGCAGATCAACCGAACCGGCTCGGCGGTCGGGTATTTCCTCTCCGGCTACACCCGTAGCTGAAGCGTTCAGGGGCCCAACAGCGGCTCTCTCGCGCGTCCCACCGGCAGCTGAAGGCGTTTCAGTTGTAGTAGCGCGCGACGAGTTGTAGTTGGCTGAAGATGTCGTGTGCGAAGGCGAGGATGACGATCAGCGTGCCGAGGATCGGGCCCCAGCGCCGCCCGCCGCCGCGCGCGGCGAGGGCGAGCAGGGCGCCGAGCAGCGGTAGGAGCGGCAGTAGGTAGCGGGCCTCTCCGTAGGAGGCGCCGAATTCGGGGAATTCGCGGTAGGAGGAGATCCCCAGCAGCGCCAGCAGCCCGGCGGCGATCGCGGCGTACACACCGAGCTCGCCCGCGCGCCGGCGCAGCGCTGCGCGGCGCGCGAGCAGCGTGCGCAGGCAGAGCGCCGCGATTGCGGCGGCCGGGATCAGCGCGGCGTTGTAGACCCAGCCGGGAAAGGTGGTGTCGAGCCAGCCGTAGAGGCCGACGTAGCCGTCGAACCAGATCTGGCGGGGGGCGAGCACGGAGAAGTCGCGGGGCATGCCGGGCAGCCGCGGCAGGTACAGCTGCCAGATGTAGGCGATCTCACCGGGCAGCGTGCCGTGCGAGCCGATCGCAGCGGCGTGGGCGTCGAGCGCCCCGCCGAGCGGCGGACGGTGCGCGAGCAGGTTGAGGACGACGGTCGCGAGCACCGGCACGGCGACCGCGACGAGCGCGAGCGCGAGCGGGCCCGCGGCGCGGCGGTGCGAGCAGCGCGTGCTCGCGCGCCGGGCAAGCACGACCAGGCCGAGGAGCGCTCCGGGCGCGAGACCGATGAAGTTGAGCTTGGTGGCGAGGCCCAGACCCGTCAGCGCGCCGATCGCGAGCGCGAGGCGTGGCGTGAGGTTGTGCCTGAACCCGCGCGCCAGGCAGTAGAACAGTGCCGCGGAGATCGCGAACAGCAGCCCGTCGGGGTTGACCGCTCCCGACATGAACCCGAGCAGTGGCGCGAGCGCGACGCCGAGCGCGCCGACGGTCCAAGCCCACGGGACACCCGGCAGCGTCTCGCGGACGAACAGGAAGACGAACAAGGCCGTGATCCCCGCCAGCAGCGCGGAGAGTAGCCGCATCAGCGCGAGCCGTTGGAGCACCGTGCCGCCGGCGAGCGTGTAGGGGATCGCTTGCAGTGCGTAGTACAGCGGCGGCTGACCGGTGGCCAGGTCCGCGCCGATCGCCGGGCGCTGCGGCAGACGCTCGACCTGGACCAGGTCTGTCTGGAGCTTGCGCTGCTCGGCGCGCGCGAAGATCGGGTGGTTCTCCGGCTGCAGGCGGACCGCGAACTGATTCAGATCGCTGAGCGCGACCTGCTCGGCCTGCGAGTATTCTTCCCTGTCCGAGGAGGGAGGCAACCCGCTAGCGACGAGCTGTTGCACGTAGGCGAAGTGGTCGGTCTCGTCCGGCACCTGGAACGGCGGGGTGAGGATCGACCAGGCCGCCGCGTTCAGGCAGGCGATCAGCGCGCAGGTCGATGCCGCCGCCGGCGTCGCACCGCGCGCGAGCGCCAGCAGGCGCCACGCCGTGAGCGCGGTCACGATCGCCGCCAGCACGAGGACGAGCAGCGCGACCCAGGTGCCGGCCCAGGCACGGCCGAGACCGAGGTGGCGTGCCGTCGAGAGCGCCAGCGACCACCACGACCTGTCTCCGGCTCGCAGGTATTCGACGTGCATGCGGCCAGGGAGCGCCTGCCCGTTCCCCGCGACCGCGGCCCTGGCGGGGGACGTGCGCTCGCCGCCCATGTCCACCGTTTCGTCGCTGAGCGCGAACGCGAGGCAGACCTTCGCGTGGGTCACCGTGCGAACGACGCGCTTGACGGGTACGGTGACGACGCCGGAGGTCCAGCCGGGACCGCGTTCTCCGGAGGTGACGATCCGCCCGCCAGCGAGCGCCTTGACCGCGATTCGCGGACCGAACAGGGCTTTCAGCGAGAAGCGGATGGCGGTCGTGGCTCGCGGCAGCGTTTCACCCTGCTGGCAGACGCTCGCCCCGCGCCGCGTGACCGCAAGCTTTGGCTGGATCGCGACAGGATGTGCGGGGACCTTCGCCGGCGCGACCACATCCGGGGAGCCCGACAGGGTCAAGCCAAGCGCGAGCGCCATGAGCGCCAGGCCGACCGCCAGCGCGACCCGCACCCCGCGCATCAATCGCGGCCAGATCGCGGGCCGGGTGTGGTGAGGCGCATCCGGGGAAGATGACGACTATGCGGTGAATGTCCAAGCCGCGTGCGCCAACCGGCGGGAACAGGCGCCCGTTACCCCCACGCGTGTTTCCGACGTAGACGCCGACGTGTGTCTCTCACCGGATTGCGATGTTCCGTCGCCGGATTAACTGTCTTTAGGCCGGTTTGGGTCAGTGGCGGTGGGCGCTCAAACGACCGTGGCGTGCGCCATTACACGCGCGACTTGACGGAAGTTGGACTGGCGCGGATAGTCAGGATGTCGTCTGTGGACGTCGTGGCGGGACCAATAAGAACGAGCGAGGGAGAAGAAGAGATGTTCAGAGCAAGGTTTGGAATGTTGGGCCTGCTGGTGTTGTCAGTGTTTGCCGTGCTGGCACCATCGGCATCGGCGACGATCAAATTCGAATGGAAAGTCGGCGGACTGCCCCTGGGAGCGGGCGCGTCGAGGGAATTCACGACCACGGCCGACGGCCGAGTCTTTGATCTCAGTCTCAGTCTCGGGGGTACAAATATTTTACTGTTAAGCTCTGAAATTGAAGTGGAAAAAGGGGCTAAGATCATTGGTGGTAAGCCTGGCACCGAGGAAGAGACGGTGATCTTCAAAGGTGTCACGGTAGCCAGGCCCGCGAAATGCTCCGTCGAGTCCGAGGGATCACCAAACGGAACGGTAAAAACCGTGAAACTAAAAACGCAGATCGTCGAAAGCTCAGTGACGCACGAGCCATTGCTCCTGTTCCAGCCCGAAACAGGCACGGTCTTTACGAATCTATTACTGTTAAACAAAGGTGCCGAAGAATGCGTGCTAAAAGGATTCTTAGCGAACCTTACGGGAAACTTGCTGGGCGAACCGTTACCAGCGTTAACAGAAACGTTAAACGGTCATCTGGTCTTCCCCGAACCCGCGCTCAGGAAATATGTGTTATCCAGCGGGACGGCAGAGGAAGCGGGCCTGCTCGCTGGTGGTAATGCCGTCACGTTGACCGGATTAACATTAGTGATTTTGACGACTGACGAAAAATACGGTGCCTTTTAGGTCGTCGTAGGTAGTGTTTGTTGTGGGGGCCGTGGCGTCTGTGTGTTGCGGTCCTCACGTATGCGTATAGAAGGTTTGGTGTGTTGTTGTGGGTGTTTTGTGTTGGTGGGATGAGTTTATGTTTTGCGGAGTCCGAGGATGCTGAGTAGGAACGAGGTGTAGGTGGTTTGGGTTCCGAGGACTAGTAGTGTGGTTGCGAGTATTGCGGTGTGTTCTTGTGCGAGGTTGCCGAGGCCGTGGTTGATCCAGTTGAGGATGATGGTGATGGTGAGGATTGTTCCTGTGAGGATGATGGTGGCGCCTAGTAGTAGGCCGTGCTCTAGCCGTAGGTGTTGTCGTGCGTGGTCGAACCAGGGGTCTTTCTCGCCCATGTGGTAGGTGGTGTAGGCGTGGGCGCAGAGCCCGAGGCTCACGAGCTGCGAGCCGACGATCACCAGCAGCGATCCTGCGATCAGGGTGTGGGTGTCCCACTGGCGTCCGAGGAGGCTGACGTGGGCGAGGACGGTGATCGAGATGAGTGTTCCGAGGATGCTGGTGAGGGTGCCGGGGAGGATGAAGAGGTGGTTGGGGGCGTGCAGGAGCAGGAAGCGTAGGTGGCGCCAGCCGTCACGGAAGCTTGAGAGCTTCGATTCTCCACCACGGGGATGGTATTGGATCGGTAGCTGGCTGATCGTGAGGTTGGCCTTCGCTGCACGGATGATCATCTCTGACGCGAACTCCATACCGGTAGTGCGAAGGTCGAGCAGCTCGAGGCTGTCGCGGCGTAGGGCGCGCATGCCGCAGTGCGCATCGCTTACACCGGTGTGGAAGAGGAGGTTCAATAGGCCGGAGAGGAGCGGGTTTCCGATGTAGCGGTGGTGCCACGGCATCGCACCGGGATGAATGTTCCCCATCCGGTCCCCAACGACCATCTCCGCACCATCCTCGAGCTCTTTGAGGAAGCGCGGGATCTCCGCGAAATCGTAGGTCAGATCGGCATCCGCCATCACGATATAGGTCCCCTTAGCGGCGGCGAATCCCGCCAGGTACGCGCTGCCGTACCCGCGACGGGGCTCGTGCACCACGCGTGCCCCTGCGCGTGCAGCTAGCGTCGCGCTGTGATCCTCAGAATCGTTATCGGCAACGATCACCTCCCCCGCGATCGCATGCTCCTCCAACGTCGCTCGCGCGAGCATCACGCACTGCTCGATGTTCGCCGCCTCATTCAAACACGGAATAACGACAGACACCACACACGAAGAGACAGCCACGCCACCATCCCGCGTACGAGCACCGACCCCTGTTGTGATGGCATCCGGCATCCCACGAAACTATGACAAGCGACCCCCATGCTTCTCAAGCACCCCACAACAAACCACGCGCACACCACACTCTGGTGTCCCCGTACGCGTCTCTGACTACGCTCTGGCGCGCCGCGTCTCCCACTCTCCCCAATGATGTTCCGGGACCGGACAATCGCTCCCTGCAGGCCACACACCCACTCAACAGGGCAAGCCCGGCTGGCGCCGGGAGTGTGCCGGCCGGGCTGGTTTGACACGCGCCCGGTCCCCGGACGATAGTGAGCAGCGTCACGCCACCGAAACAGCAACACGCCCACGCACCGTGTATGTGTGTGTGCTGAGCGTTCGGGGCGTGACTCCAAGGGCGCCAAGACCCGCGCGCAGTACGCACAAGCAAAAAGGCACGTCCCCCAGGGTTTGGAGGGAACGTGCGTGGGGGTTCTGGCGTCGGATCATCAGACAAAGGAGACGGCATAAATGTCCAGAGCAAGACTCGGACTACTCAGTCTCACAGTCGTACTATCAGCACTCGCAATACTCTCATCCACAGCATCAGCCACAATCAAATTCGAATGGAAAGTCGGCGGAGTGCTTCTGAAAACGGGAGAATCGAGGGAATTCACGACCACAGCAGACGGACACACCTTCGACCTCAGCGGCACCATCGCGGGAGCGGCTACCTTACTGTTAAGTACGGAAATCGAAGTAGAAAAAGGGGCCAAGATCATTGGTGGCAAGCCCGGCACCAACGAAGAGACCGTGATCTTCAAAGGCGTCACGGTAGCCAAGCCCGCGAAATGCTCCGCCGAGTCCGAGGGATCACCCAACGGAACGGTAAAGACCGTGCCGCTGAAAACGCAGATCGTCGAAAGCTCAACTACGCATGAGCCAGTGATCCTGTTCCAGCCCAACTCAGGCACGACCTTTACGAACATATTACTGTTAAACAAAGGCACTGAAGAATGCGTAGTAAAAGGACAGTTAGCGATAGTGAGGGGCAATCTTCTTGGGGAACCGTTACCAGCGTTAACGGAAACGTTAAACGGTCACCTGGTATTTCCCTCACCCGCACTGAAAACATTCGTGTTATCCAGTGGGACGGCTGAGGAAGCCGGCCTAATCTTCGGGCCAGGTGCCGGGACGCTGACTGGGTTAGCGTTAGTGATCCTGACGACTGACGAAATATACGGTGCTTTCTAGACCGTAATATTGAGAAAGACACGCTAACGATCGGGGTGGGGCCGCGCACGTGTCGCGGCCCCACCTATGAAGGCGGCAGTGGCCGAGTTCGGCTCGGTCGGCCGGGGGGGTGTGGAGTGTCGGCGTGTGGAGCGGACTGGCCAGGTGGTTTTGTGTAAAGATGGGTTTTGTGGCGGGGTGGCTTGGTGGTTGGTCGGGGGAGTGTTTCTATTGTGGGGAATGTGTCGCTGGACTCGAACGGCGGTTTCTGCGATACTTCGTGGTGGTTGGCGCGCGAGGGTGCGTGTCTAGGGTCACGAGGGTCCGGCTGAGGGGCCGGCCAAGGAGGATGGGGAGATGCGTGCTCGAGGACTGGCTGCGATCCTGGTTTGGGGTGCTGTAGTGGTGTTGGGCCTCGTCCTGGTCGTGCCCGTCGTCTTGAGCGTCAAGGAGTACGTCCCCGGGATCACCATCGGCGAACCGTGCGCTGCGAGCGAAACACCGTGCGGTCCGGGCAAGCTCAAGGAACCATCCGGGATCGCCGTGAACAGCACCACCGGAGACATCTACGTCGCAGACAAGGCCGAGAACCGCGTCGAGGAGTACGACCCCACCGGCGTCCCCCTGGGCCAGTTCAACGGTAGCGCAGCACCAACAGGAGCCTTCTCCTCGCCCGAATACGTCGCGGTAGACAACTCAACCAACGCCCTCGACAGCGCCAAAGAAAACGTGTACGTCACCGACAACGGCCACCATGTCATCGACGAGCTAACCCCCACCGGGACCTTCGTCGGCCAACTCACAGGAACATGCGAAAAAACAGAAGAAGTAGCACCCTGTCCCGGCAGCACACTGATCCCCTTCGGCGAACTCGACGGCATCGCCGTCGGTACAGAAGGCGAAGTATGGGTCCACGACAACACCGGCAACTTCGACGAGTTCACCAACACCGGCATATACACAACCACCCGCAGCATTGGTGCGGCGAAGCAGCCAGGAGGACTCGCGCTCGACCCCGAAGGAAACCTCTACGCCACCTTTGGCGAAGCGCGCGAAGGCCTCAAGCTTTCGCTATCGGGCGAAGTTGTTGAATTCGCTGGGACTGGTGTTAGTGGGCTTGCGGTTGCGTCTTCGGGCGATGTGTTGGTGGACAAGGTGTCCGGCCTAGAACTTTATGGGCCGATCGTTGAATCCGGCGAAGCACCGATTCAGCCATTGTTCGCGACGGGCAGTCTCGCGGACTCGCACGGGATCGCCATCAACGATGCGAGCGTGACGCAGACGGCTTACGCGACCGAGAGTACGGCGGGCGACGTGAAAGTTTTCAATTTCGTGTCCTTCCCGACCGCGACGACCTCGCCCGCGGTCGAGGTCTCTAATACTGTAGAGACGTTGAATGGGAGTGTTGAACCTGAAGGCGAAGCGGTCACGGAATGCCGGTTTGAATACGGCCTAGTGGGAGCGGAACCAGGCCATTACGAACACAGTGTGTTGTGCGAACAGGCACCAGGATCGATCACTGGTGTGTCGGTGGGGGTGAGCGCGACAGTGTCGGGTCTTCTGCCGGGCGCGACATACCATTTCCGACTGGACGCCCGTAACGCTAACGGTACCGGGAGTAGCCAGGACGCGACGTTCACCACGTTCCCAGGTGCCGGTGGGGAATCGTTCTCGAATGCGGGCTCTTCGGATGCGACATTGCACGCGAACGTCGTGCCGGGCGGTACCCTCACATACTACTATTTTGAATATGGTCCCGGGACGGGGTACGGGCTCGTGACACCACTGGAGAGCGCCGGTGCCGGGACCGGGAATGTGAGCGTGGAAGCCAAGATCGAAGGTCTCTCCCCGGACACGACATACCATTTCCGTGTCGTCGCGAGCAGCGCTGACGGGGTAGTGCACGCTCCTGGGAGCGTGTTCTCGACATTGCCGGCGGGGGCGCTCGGCCTGCCTGACGGGCGTGGCTATGAACTGGTCTCCCCGCTGGGTAACGGCGACGCGACAGTCGTACCGGAACGCGGCGGTCGCGCCTCGGACGACGGCAGCACAGTCACCTACGCTGGCCAAGCGCCGCTCGTAGGCGGCAGCGGCAACAGCGAATACCACGGCAACGGCGTCGGTGGCGCCGAGCATGGCGATAACCAGTACTTGGCGAAACGGAACGCGTCCGCCTGGAATGCAATGGACATCCAACCCGAAGGGACTAAGACGGCTGTTTATCATGGTTTCCCCAGTGGTCTGGGGTTGGGGTTCTTGACCTCGGAAGCGCCGTTGGTAGAAGGCGCGCCCGGCGCGGGCAGTGGTAGTGGGCTCTACTATCACGACAATCAGAGCGGAAGTTATGGTTTTCTCGGTTTGGGCGCGAGCTATGTTGGTGCGACCGCGGATGGTAGTCGTGTGTTGTTGGAAGAGGGTCGTGTGTTGTATGAGCTTGTGGGTGGGGTTCTTGATCCGGTTAACGTGTTGCCTGGTGGTGGGCTTGCGCAGAACGCTACCTTTGGTGGGCCACCGTACACGGGACCGGATTTGAGCAACGTGATCTCGAATGATGGGTCGCGGGTGTTCTGGAGTGAAGAAGAACCCGCCGAACAACGACCAGCAAGACTGTTCGTGAGCGAGGGCGTGGGAGGGCCCGACGAGCAGACGGTGCAGCTGGACGCGGCTGAACCCGGGTGCGTATCGTGCACGAGCGGCGGGGGATTGTTCTGGACCGCCAGCAGTGACGGCTCGAAGGTGTTCTTCACCGACGATCACAAACTGACCAGCAACGCGACCGTCGTCCCTGGCCAGCCAGACCTGTACGAGTACGACCTCGACACCAACACCATCACAGACCTGACACCAGCCACGACCAATCCCGGAGAACACGCAAACGTCGCTGGTGTTCTCGGGACCAGCAGCGACGGATCCTACGTCTACCTCGCCGCGGCAGGCTCGCTCGCCGGCAGCGGCGCGACACCCCAAGAATGCTCACCCGCAATCAGTGCACAGCACGAACGAGTTAGTGAAGCGATCGAGTGTGACGTGTATGTTTTGCATAGCGAGGAGGCGCCGCGACTAGTGGCTGCGGTAACGAACTTCGACGGAGAGGCAGGGAATGCTAATTTTACGCTCGGTGGCGACTGGGTGCGTACGGTTGGTTCTCATTCGTCGTTTGTCTCTGGTGATGGTCGCGTGTTGGTGTTCAAGTCGATCGAGGATCTGACCGGGTTCGACAGCATGGGCGACCAGGAGATCTACCGGTATGATTTTGGGGCGGGCTTGACGTGCGTGTCGTGTAACTTGTCTGGTGTTCCCACGGTCCATGGGGAACCTTATGAGATTGATGCGGAATTGCCGAATAGTGGTGGTGGGTTGTTCGCGACGCGGGATCTGTCTGTGGATGGGGGTCGGGTGTTCTTCCAGACTGTGGAAGGGTTGGTTTCCCAGGATGAAAACGGTCGGCAGGATGTGTATGAGTGGGAGCGTGACGGGTCGGGTAGCTGTTCGCGAACGGGAGGATGTTTGTTTTTGCTCTCTGGTGGGAGCAGCACCGATAACTCGTATTTCCTGGACGCGAGCGAAACTGGTGATGATGCGTTTATCGAGACGCGTGCACAGTTGGTGGCGCGCGATCGTACCGAACTGTACGAGGTGTACGATGCTCGTGTAGGCGCGACGGGCGAAACTTCCCCGTCGGTGTGCTCCGGGTCGGGGTGTCAGGGTGTTCCTGGTGCGCCGCCGGTGTTCGCGACACCCTCGAGTGCGACGTTCAACGGTATCGGCAACTTTCCTGCGCCAGTGCCCGTTAAGCCTAAACCACGGGTCGTGAAGTGCAAGAAAGGCTTTGTGAAGAAGCACGGTAAGTGCGTCAGGTCGAAACCCAGGAGGAAGGTCGTTGCCAAGAAGAAAGCCAGAGCCAAGAAAACCAGCCAGCGGCGGCGGGGAGGCCGGTCATGAGGATAAGTATTCGATCGAGGTCGGCTGGAGCTCCTCCTATGACCATCGGGCCCGTAACAGGACACGACTCAAAAGACCGGGACTTTCTGAGAAGCACGTCCGTGCTGAGCGGCGCATCAAGCTCGTCGCCGATCGCGAGCAACGCTTCTGGGAGGGCCTGCGCTGAACGACAGCCGCCTCACCGTCACGCCGCCCCCGCCCGTCCTCGCGGGCGAGGGGGGCGGCGTGTCGTGGTGTTCGCGACGAGCCTCTGCACAGTCCTCGTACTGGGGTGCGTTTTGGGCGGATCGTTTGCGTTCGGGGCCGAACCGCGTCCGGGCTGGGAGCTCAGCTCGAGTGTCTTTCCTTCTCATATCGCCCCTGCGGGGGGCACCGGAGCGATCGAAATCAACGTGTACAATACCGGCGGAAAGCCCAGCACAGGCACCATCACCGTGACCGACGTGCTACCCCCAGGAATTGTCGCCAGAGAAGCAGGCGACGTACAGAGCGGTTTTGGTGAAATACTGGGTGAAGAGGGCTTGTGGGAATGCACGGGTAACGCCCCCGGCGAAACATCTTACGCGGCGGGCAAAGGTAAATTTGTCGGGCCAGCAAGCGTCGTGACGTGTGTCAACGATCCCGAACTGCTGCCGTCGCTGCCGATCCCTGAAGTTTTCGGGACCGGCAATGAAGCGGGCGCGGGTACTGTTGCGCATATCGGTATCGGTATCGAAGCGAGGACTGGTGTTGTGGGGACGCTTGCCGATAGCGTGACGGTCACTGGCGGTGGCGCGTCCTCGCCCGCTAGCACGTCGACGGCGATCGCGATCAGTCCTGTGCCGGCGTCTTTCGGGTTTCAAGGTCTCGACGGGTGGTTCAGTAATGTTGACGGGACCACAGACACGCAGGCGGGGTCGCACCCGTACGGGTTCACATTCAGCCTGAACCTGAACACCCTACTGATCCCCACCGGGGAAACCTCTTCCCGGCTCGCTCCAGCCGACGGAGAAGGACGGGATCTCGCGGTCGATCTGCCTCCCGGTTTCATCGGCAACCCCACAGTTATCCCGCAATGCACACGCCAACAGTTCGACTATGAAGCGTGCCCCCCGTCATCCCAGGTCGGCATCGACCAGGCGGGAGCACTGACGGGAAGCGCGCCGATTCCCAGCAGGCTCGCTATCCCGGTTTATAATCTTGTGCCGCCGCCGGGTGTCCCGGCGGAGTTCGCGCTAGACCTCGACGCCGTGCAAACGTTCCTTGACGTCAACGTTCGTAGCGGCGGCGACTACGGTCTAGTCGTTCACGTAAACAATATCGGCAATATCGACCTGATGTATAATAATGTGACGTTCTGGGGCGAACCGTCTGACCCGTTGCATAATCCGTCACGATATTCAGCTTTCGGGGATTTGGTAGAAGGGCAGCCGGCGTGTAAAGAAGGTTGTGCGTCGGGTGCGCCGCGGGTTCCGTTCCTGACGCTCCCGACGTCGTGTGAAGGCCCACAGAAGTATTCGGCGAGCTTGAATACGTGGGAAACGGGTGCGTTTGCTGAAGGATCGTTCTTGTCGCATGATAGTAGCGATACGCCGGTAGGGTTCACTGGTTGTGACCATCTCGATTTCAAACCGTCCCTCTCGGCAGCACCGGATACTTCTAAGACTGATAGTCCGGCGGGGTTGACGGTCGATGTGCGGGTGCCGCAGGAAGGGTTGGCGACGCCGGGGGCGTTGGCGAGCGCGGATATCAAGAACACGACCGTCACGTTGCCTGCGGGTGTCGTGGTGAACCCTGGTCAGGCCGCGGGTTTGCAGGAGTGCCAATATTCTGAAAGCGGTCTCGGTGTCGAACCGACACCTGGCGAACCTTCAAAGGGCGAACCGTCGTGCCCCAACGCTTCGAAAGTGGGGACTGATGAAGCGCTCACGCCGATACTCTTCAAGCCCCTCACGGGCAACGTGTATGTGCTTGCGTCAGACCCGCCGCACCTGAAGCTCTTGGCGGCGCTCTCCGGTGAAGGTGTCGTCGTGAAGCTCGTCCTCGAAGTCGAACTGGACGAACAGACAGGGCAGATCGTGACGCACGTCCTGAACATTCCCCAGGCTCCCGTGAGCGACTTCAAACTCTCCTTCAGTGGTGGTGCTCAGGCGGCACTGGCGACACCGACGCATTGCGGGACCTACCAGACATCGTCTGACTTCACGCCGTGGAGCACTCCTTCCGTAGGGGACGTGTTCCCGTCGAGCAGCTTCACGATCAACGAAGGCTGCCCGTCGTTGCCATTGCCGTTCGCACCGGTGTTGAGCGCGGGCTCGACTACCGATCAGGCGGGCGGGTTCACGAACTTCTCGCTGCTGTTGCAGAACGGGGACGATCAGAAACGCACCGAACGGTTGCAGTTCCGGTTCCCGCCCGGTTTCCTCGCGTTCCTCGGTAACGTCGCGTTGTGCCCCGAACCGCAGGCCTCCACCGGCACGTGCACGGAAGGATCGAAGATCGGGCACGTGAGCGTAGCCTCCGGTCCAGGACCCTACCCCCTCGTGATCCCGCAGCCCGGAGATCCCGAATCCCCAATGTTCCTGACCGGCCCCTATAACGGTACGGGGCCGTGTACTGTCGGGGAAGCGGGGTGCGCACCGTTCGGTCTTACGATAGTCACGCACGTGATCGCTGGCCCGTTCAACCTCGGCACGATCATCACCCGCGGCAAGATCGAAGTGGATCCACGGACCGCGCAGATCACGATCACGACCAACCCCCTACCCCAAGTAGTCGACGGTGTCCCCACGGACCTGCGCCTGATAAACGCGATCGCAGACCGTGCAGGGTTCATCATCAACCCCACCAACTGCAGCCCCCTCTCGTTCACGGGCACCGCATGGGGCACAGCGCCCCCCGGACAGAGCGAACCCACCACTACCGTCCCGATCTCGAGCAGCTTCCAGGTCGGGTCGTGTCGAAGCCTTGGCTTCTCCCCGACACTGACCGCGAAAACCTCTGGCAGGACATCCAAAAAGTATGGTGCGAGCCTCAGCGCGACACTAGCCTACCCCCCCACCCCCCCCGGGACGGGCCAGGCGACATCCCAAGCGAACATCCACAGCGTCAAAGTCGAACTGCCAAAGCAACTACCCTCGCGCCTGACGACGCTGCAGAAGGCCTGCACCGCGGCACAGTTCGACAGCAATCCAGCAGGATGCCCGGCCGCGTCGATCGTCGGCCAAGCACTAGTACGCACACCCGTGCTACCAGTACCATTGACCGGCCCCGCGTATTTCGTCTCCCATGGCGGGGAAGCATTCCCAGCCCTCGTCCTGGTATTGCAGGGCTACGGTGTGAGCGTGACCGTCGAAGCGACGACGTTCATCAGCAAAAAGGGCGTGACGAGCCTCACGTTCAAGGCGGCACCGGACGCGCCGTTCAGCGCGTTCACGCTCACCTCCCCCGAGGGCCCCTACTCAGCCCTCGCCGCCAACGGCAACCTCTGCACAAGCAAACTCGTCATGCCGACCGAACTGGTAGCCCAAAACGGTGCCATCCTACACCAGACCGTCAAAATCAGTGCTACAGGATGCCCCAAGGCAAAGGCCCTCACCCGCGCACAAAAACTCACAAAAGCACTCAAAACCTGCCACAAAAACAAGAACAAGACCAAACGCAAAACCTGCGAACAACAAGCACACAAAAAATACGGCCCCACCAAAACACACGGCAAAACAAAGAAAAAGAAGTAACGCGGGCAGAATCGTGGGTGAGAAACATTGCTTGCGACGTCGCACAGGGATCGGGTAGGTTCGGTCCGATACGGATGGCCGATTAGGGTCTGAGTTCGGGCTCTGTCGCTCATCGGTTAGGCGAGACAAAGAAAGTAGGATTTATGACCGAGCACAACTCTCGACGCTTCGCGAGCCTTCGCAGGCGCACATCGATCGTCGCGGTGTCCGTGGTGGCGCCGCTGGCGGCTCTAGGGGCGGCTTCGCCGGCGCTTGCCGTCGAACACCACCCCAAACCGCCGTTCGCACAGTTCAAAGACTGTCCGCTGTCCAACCCCAGCACGGAAAACTGTCTGTACGCGCTGACGACAAGCGGAGAATTCCACGTCGGGAAAAAGACCGTTCCGATCGTGAACACGATCACCCTGCAGGGAGGATTCAGCGGCGAAGGAGCCGCGATCAAATTCATCGGCGCTGAAGACGGCAACACGCTGTCGAAAACGCCTCAGCCCGTACCCGGTGGTCTGCTGGGAATCGTGGCCCCGTCGTTCCTGCCGAAATTCCTGCAGGAACTCTTCAACGAATTCATCAACAAAGGGATCACGGGCGTCACGGCGACGACCGAACTGGCCGCCCCGGCAAGCTCGATCGGCCTGAACACGGAAAACCTGCTCGAAGAAACAGGCATCGCTCTGTCGCTGCCGGTCAAGGTGAAGCTGAGCAACGCGTTCCTCGGCGAAAACTGCTACATCGGCTCCAACGCCCATCCGATCGTGATTGAATTCACGACGGGCGCGACGTCGCCGCCACCGCCGAACAAATCGATCCACGGTAAAGCCGGAACGTTCGAAGAGGAAGACGAATTCGCCCTGATCAGGCTGAAAAACAACACACTGGTCAACAACTCGTTCGCGGCTTCCGGAGCGGAAGGTTGCGGTGGTATCTTCTCGTTCCTGATCGACCCTGCGGTCAACGCTGAGCTCGGCGTGCCGTCCCCCGCGGGCACCAACACGGCAATCCTCAACGGCACGCTGGAAACAGCAAACGCCAAAGCCGTGAAAGCAAGCGAATAGCGCTCGGGTAACACCGAACGCATGCCGGACAGAATCAGGTAGGTAGCGAAAGAGGGGCCGCCACAGACGTGGCGGCCCCCTTTTAGGTTGCCTTCTCCCTACCCAGGGTAGTAACGCAAGATCACGAGCAGCTGGGCGGAGATGTCCTGGGCCAGGACCAGGAGCACGAGAATGGCTCCCGCGACACGTCCCCAACGCTGTCCGGCGCCATGGGCCGCTACCGCGAGGGCGGCGCCCCAGATCGCCAGCAGCGGCAGTAGGTAGCGGGGCTCGGGTTCGGCGCCACCTTCGCTGATGGTGGCTAGATATGCGGAGGACCCGATCAGGATCAGCATCCCGAGGATTATCGCGGCATATGCGCTCAGCTCGCCGCAGCGCCGCCGCAGCGCTGCGCGGCCGGCGATAAGGGCGCGAGCACACAGCAGGACGAGGAGACCGGCCGGGATGAGCGCGATCCTGTATACCCAGCTCGCATAGACGGTGTCACGCCAGCCGTAGAGGCCCACCAGACCGTCGAACCAGACCTGCCGCGTCGTTGAAACGCCCGGGAAGTCATCGTGCATGCCAGGAAGCCGTGGCAGGTACAGCTGCCAGATGTAGGAGGCCTCGCGCAGCGTCGAGCCGTGTCGGTCTGTAAGCAAGATCGAGCTGGAGAGATATCCCAGAAGAGCGTGGTGGGCGAGGAAGTTGCTGGCGAGATAGGGCAAGAGCGGACAGAGCGCGATCGCCACAGCCAGCAGAAGCGGACGGTAGGGGTTAGTGCAAGGGCTCCGTCTTGCGCGGATGGTCAAGAGGACCAGCCCGCAGAAGAGGCCGGGAGCGAGCCCGATGAAGTTGAGCTTTGTGAGGAATCCGATCGCCGCGAGCGCGCCGATCGCCGCGGCGAGTCTGGTGGTCAGGCCACGGCGGAACGCGCGCGCCAGGCAATAGAAAGCGGCCGCGCACACCGCGTACAGCAGGGCATCGGGGTTGACCGTGCCAGAGATCTCTCCGAGCAGTGGTGCGAGCGCCACGCCGAGGCCCCCGACCGTCCACGCCCAGCGCACACCGGGTAGCGTCTCGCGGAGAAAGAGGAAAGCGAACAGCGCCGTAATCCCAGCCATCAATGCGCTCAGAAGTCGCATCAGCTCGAGGCGGTCGAGTTCGTTCCCGCCCGAGCCCAAAGCGTATGGGATCGTCTCCAGCGCGTAATACAACGGTGGCTCAGAGGCGGCCACACCGGCGTCGCCGTTGCCGCGCTGGGACAAGGGCAGAGCGAGGTCGTGAGCGAGCCTATGCTGCTCAGCCGGAGAGGAGATCGCAGGGGTCTCGGGGAACTGGCGCACCTGCCGGTATTGCAGGTCAGCCAGCACGGCGCTCTCCGCGCGCGAATACGCTTTCCCGTCGGAGGAGGGAAGCCGCGCGGCTCCATAGAGCTCCTGTACGTAGGCGAAGTGGTCGGGCTCGTCGAGGCCCTGGAACGGCGGGGTGATCAGCGACCAGCAGACGGCGTTCAAGCACGCGAGCAGGGCGCAGAGCCAAGCTGCGGCCGGGATTCTCCTCATCGCAGCTCCTGCACGACCAGCCACGAGGAGAGCCCCCCGATCGAGACGATCAGGGCGAGTACGAGCAGGGGAATCCAAATTCCGCCACCGGCGTGACCGAAGCTCATCTGTCGGGCGATCGAGCGCACGCGCGACCACCACGATCTGTGGCCGGCTTGCAGGTATTCGATTCCCACCCTGCCTGCCAGCGCCTGTCCTTCATAGCGCGCCGCTGTGGTAGGCGACGTCAGCGTCCCCGTCAACCCCACGAGCCAGGGGGAGCGCGCGAAGGTGAAGCAGACGCTCACAGCGGGGGTCGTGCGCGCGAGCGGCCTCACCGGCACCGTGACGACCCCCGCGGTCCATCCCGACTCTCGCGTGCCCCGGGCGACGACGCGTGCACCTTCGAACACTTCCACGCTCACCCGCGGCCCGATCATCGGACTGTGTATCAGCAGGCGGATGGCGGACGTGCCTACAGGGAGCACCTCACCCCCCTGGCAGACGCCGTCGGGGCCATAGCTGAAGCCCAGCTTGGCGTCGACCGGCGCCGAGCTGGCCAGAGTCACAGTGGGTGGAGATCCCCGCCCGACAATTGCGAGTCCAGCTGCCAGCAGCGCCAGACCGGCCACCATCGTGATCCGCACGGCGAGCATCGCTCATCCGGGGCGAAGGCGCCAGGTGCGGGCGATGGTGAACCTACGAGATCCCAGCATGCGAGCACAGCATGGCGGCTGCGCCCCATTGTGCAACCCGCACGGGAAAGGTCCCGCAGACAGCCGGCAGAAGCGCCTGCGCGCGTCTCCGACCACTCACCGTCGCCCGCCTCAGGCGCCTCTCGCCAATTCTATAGGAGCTTTCAACTGCTCTTTCCGAATTCGTGGTGCTACTTTTTCTTTTTCGTGTTTTTTGGTGTGTTTTTGGGGGGTCCGTATTTTTTGTGGGCTTGTTGTTCGCAGGTTTTGCGTTTGGTCTTTTTCTTGTCTTTGTGGCAGGTTTTGAGTGCTTTTGCGAGTTTTTGTGCGCGGGTGAGTGTTTTTGGGCATCCTGTCGCGCTGATTTTGGTTGTTTGGTGTAGGATGGCGCCGTTTTGGGCGACTAGTTCGGTCGGCATCGTGAGTTTGCCGGTGCAGAGGCTCCCGTTTGCGGCGAGGGCTGAGTAGGGTCCTTGGGGGGAGCTCAGCGTGAACGAGTTGAATGGGGCGTCTGGTGCGGCCTTGAATGTGAGGCTGGTCACGCCGGCTTTGCTGATGAACGTGGTCGCTTCGACGTCTACGCTCACGCCGTAGCCTTGTAGTAGGAGGACGAGGGCGGGGAACGCTTCGCCGCCGTGGGAGACGAAGTACGCCGGGCCGCTCAACGGGACTGGTAGCACGGGGGTCTGCACGAGCGCTTGGCCGACGATCGACGCGGCTGGGCACCCGGCGGGGTTGCTGTCGAACTGTGCCGCGGTGCAGGCTTTCTGGAGTGTCGTGAGGCGTGAGGGTAGTTGCTTTGGCAGTTCGACTTTGACGCTGTGGATGTTGGCCTGGGAGGTCGCTTGGCCGGTTCCCGGGGGGGTCGGGGGGTAGGATAGTGTCGCGCTGAGGCTCGCACCGTACTTTTTGGAGGGTTTCCCGGACGTGCTCGCCTTCAGCGTGGGGGAGAAGCCGAGACTGCGGCACGATCCGACCTGGAAGTGGCTCGAGATCGGGACGCTCACACCGGGTTCGTTATCGCCGGGGGGCGCGGTGCCCCAGGCGGTGCCTGAGAACGAGAACGGGCTGCAGTTGGTGGGGTTGACGATGAACGCTTCGCGGTCTGCGACCGCGTTGATCATGCGCAGGTCTGTGGGTACGCCGTCGACGACCTGGGGCAATGGGTTGGTCGTGATCGTGATCTGCGCTGTGTGGGGGTCCACTTCGATCTTTCCGCGCGTGATGATCGTGCCCAGGTTGAACGGGCCGGCGATGACGTGCGTGACGATCGTCAGGCCGAACGGTGCGCATCCCGCTTCGCCGACGTTGCAGGGACCAGTCCCGTTGTATGGTCCGGTGAGGAACATGGGGGATTCGGGCTCGCCGGGCTGGGGGATCACGAGCGGGTACGGTCCGGGACCGGAGGCGACGGTCACATGTCCGATTTTCGATCCTTCCGCGCATTCGCCCGTGGAGGCCTGCGGCTCGGAGCAGAGCGCGACCTTTCCTAGGAACGCGAGGAACCCGGGCGGGAATTGGAACTGCAGCTTTTCGGTGCGTTTCTGATCGTCGCCGTTCTGCAAGAGCAGCGAGAAGTTCGTGAACCCGCCGGCCTGGTCGGTCGTGGAGCCCGCCGTCAGCGACGGCGTGAACGGCAGCGGTGCGGGGGGACAGCCCGCGCCATTTGCGCCGGTCCCGATCGCGAAGCTGCTGGAGGGGGACACGTCACTGACGGTCGGGGTGCTCCACGGCGTGAAGTCTGTCACGAGCCCCTGCTCGGGACCGTAGATCCCGCACTGCGTGGGTGTCGCGAGCGCCGCTTGGGCTCCACCGCTGAAGGAGATGTGAAAGTCGCTGACGGGCGCCTCGGGGACGTTGAGGACGCTCGTTTTGATCTGGCCGTGTTCGTCGAGCTCCACGTTGAGGAGGAGCTTCACGTTCACGCCTTCCCCGGACAGTGAGGCCACCAGTTTCAGATCGGGTGGGTTTGACTGCAGCACAGACACTTCGCCCTTCAACGGTTTGAAGAGGATCGGTGTTTCGGCTTCGTCGGACCCGACTTTCGAGGCGTTGGGGCAGTACGGCGCTTCGGTGTCTTCTTCGCCCCTGTTTTTTTCCTGTTCGGTGGTGAGCGCGTCGCCGTAGTGTTCGTTGCCGGGTTCCCGGGAAGGGCGTCCCGCGGGGCAGGTCTGCAGGCCCGCTGCCTGTCCAGGATTGATCACGAGATCTTTTGGCAGCACGACGGTGGTGTTCTTGATGTTCGAGCTCGCCAGGGCGTCCTGTGTGGTCAATCCTTCCTGTGGCGCTTTCACGTCGACCGTCAAACCAGCGGGAGTGTCGGCTTTGCCGGTGTCCGGTGCGACCGAGATCGAGGGATTGAACGTGAGGTGGTCACAGCCCGTGAATCCTGTTTCCAGGCCGCTGGCTTCATGGGAAACGGATTTCGCTTCGCCAAAGCCCGCTGTTTCCCACGTATTCGAGGTGATCTTGTAAGAAGGCGACGCGCCACACGACGTCGGCGCCGTCAAGAACGGTGCGCGTCCCGCACCAGACCGACATCCCGTCTTACACCGGTACGACAAGCCGTTCGTGTACCTGTCTTCGTTATGAGTAGGGTCAGCCGGTTCACCCCACAAAATGATACGGTTCCCCTCAACGGCTTTCTGGGGAACGTTGTTGACGTATGCAGAGATGCCATTATCGCCACCACTACGAAGACCAGCGTTGATCAATACCTGATTACCGAACAGTTCGAGACCGAACTGTGCAGGAACCCCGGGCGGCGGAACCAGGTTGTACAAAGGGAACGCGAGGCGGCCCGGGACAAAGGTGCCCCGTCTCTCCGCCAGATCGATACCTACCTGGGTCGAAGGAGAACACGTTTCTTCTTCAAACTGTTGGCGGGTGCACCGCGGCACGGCCGTGGGGTTACCGATCCATCCCGGCGGCAGATTGAGCGTGATATTTCGCGCTTCCCCACCGGTCGGCGCGAGCTGTTTAGTGATATCGAAGGCCGAGTCAAGGTCAAAGCTCGACACGAACTCGTACGGGTGTGACCCGGCCTGAGTATCGACCGTGCCGTCAGCGTTACTGAACCAGTTATCCAACCCTTCAAATGCGAACATCGACGCGGGTGTCACGCTGATCGTTATCGGCCCGACCGTGCTCGCAGGCGCAAGCGCCCCACCACCAGCAATAGTAACACGATTTTCAAGGACACCCGCTCCGCCCGCCTGAACTTCGACCGCGACCCCGAGATGCTCAACCGCGTTAGCACCCTCCTGAGTCTCCGAACTAGGTTCGTCTGTTTCTTCTTCTGTTTTATTTTTAAGGATCGGCAAAACAGGCAAATTCGTCTGATCGTTAGTACAGGTCACTACTGACGTACCGGTACCCGCACAGTCCCACAAGCCAAGTTCGTTTACTTGTTCGGGGAAACCCTCTTGGACGTCACCGGCTGCCGTGGCGATCACACCTGGTGGGAGTACGTCCGTGACAGTGACAGTACCGTGGCTCGGTTCGGAGCCGATGTTGTAAACATTGATTTCGATCGCTCCTTTACCCCCCCCTGGAGCGAGATTGGTTGGGAAGGTACTCGACGTGACCTCCCATCCAGGACCGATCGCAACCGCAAACGCCGACACAGAACCAAAAGCCAAACCCACAAAGACCGCCACGACACCCACAACAAGAACCGGCACGAACCCCCCAAAACCACCCGACGTCCTAGACCGAACACCCGTACTCATGACCGCGAACCCACCCCTCTATCGCTAACACTACCCCTACCACTCTTCTTGGCTTTACCGTTCCTGGTCTTCTTCTTAGCCTTCATTTTCTTCTTACGTTTAGGTTTAACACACTTGTTGCTCTTCTTGACCAGACCCTTCTTGCATTTCACAGACAATGGTTTGACCACAACAGGCGCTGGGAAATTCCCGATACCATCAAACGTGACACTCGACGGTGTCGCGAAAGACGGCGGACTGCTCGGCACGCCCTGACAACCAGTACTGGTACACGCAGAAGACGTGGGAGGCGTCGTGGCGCCCACGCGCGCATCGTACACCTCGAACACTTCACCATGATCTTCCGGGACAAGCTGAGCACGCGACCCAATAAAAACATCATCACCACTCTCACTAGCATCCACAAAAAACGACAAGTCGCCACTCGTGCCACCCGACAAAAGAAACAAACAACCCCTCACACGCCCACAACTACCCTCCCCACCACGCTCCCACTCATACACATTATCCAACCCCTTCCCTTCTGTAGCACCAGGATATTCAGGCCCCGGCGCTTCCACATCCGAAACACCCCCCACCAACCCTTCAGTACTTTCAAAAAACACCCTACCACCATCACCAGAAAGAACCCGCAACGCAAACACCCCACTCAAACTCACAGGCAATTCAACCGGAGTTTTCCCTTTGCTCTCAACCGAAAAAGATTCGAGTACTGTCGGTGTCCCGCTCGGATTACACGACACGCACGACACACCCCCACCAAAATCGTAGATGTAGACCTCCCGGTTACCCTCGCTTTCAAACCCCGTCGTCAGATCTTCGATCGACACGAACACAAGATGAAGACCGTCAGGAGAAACCTGCGCCAAATGCGCACCACGATTTGCAAGCCAATCACCTTTTCGAAACAATGCAATGCCGGACGGCGGTGCGCCTCCGAAGCCGTCGGAGTGGGCCAACGAGGCTATAAGCCGTGGTCTTTCCCCGGCGTGAATCACGTACAGGTTGCAGTCCTTGGCTCTGTTTCGCAGTTCTTTCGGCACCACGGTTTTTGCTGGTGCTCGTTCTACTTCTTCCAGTGGTTCACAGGCTTTGGGGGTCGCTCCGTTTGCGAGTGCGCCGGCGGCGGCGAAGTAGATGTAGGTGCCGTCTTCGCTTGCGCCGAGCACGCCCGCAACATCCGCGTGTTCTCCCGGACTATCGGTTTCCGAGGTGAGATCGCTCAGCATGCCGTTTTCCACGTCGTATTCGTAAAGGTCGGCGCCCGCAGGCAAAATCTTACCTTTTCCCCCGCCTTCATTATGGTATGTGCTGCAGGTGGGTGTTGTGATGGTTGTTGAGTTGGTGGTTAGGTGGTGGCAGTCGGTGAAGAAGATTTTTGTGCTGTTGGTGTTCGCGGTTTGGAATACGCCGCCGCCGCTTTCGTTGCCGGGAACCTGGGATGCGTCGAGTTGGATGGTGCACGCGTCAGCGGGGACGGTGCATTCGCCGTGTGGGCCGATGGGACTTTGCGGCATCGTGGTGTTCTTGCGCAGGTAGAGCGCTTTCGTGTCATACCCGCTGAGTTCCCCTCCTTCGTTGATGATTGGTTCTGCGATGGTCCAGATGGCTTGTGTGCCGTCGTTTGAGATGGTGTGTTCGAGGTCGCCTTCGGCTGAGCCGAAGGTCGCGATCATCGCGGGTTCTGTGCTTGGCGGTGTGTAGGGCGTCCCGTTGGGTAGATAGCTGATGAGGTAGGACGCTCCCGCGGTGTACTCGTACAGCCCGTTGCTGGTGGAGTACAGGGCGTGAGTGCCATCCGGCGTTGAGCCCTTGTACTGCGCACCGGGGGCGAGCAGCTGGAAGACCCCGTTCTCGTGAGAGTAGATCGCTTGCCCGGACGGTTCGCCCTCGTTCAATGCTTGTGGGGAGGACAGGAAACCGACCGACAGATCACTCGAGAAGCCTTCATAGGCTGGAAAGCCGGCTGTTTCAGTCCCGATACCGGGCGGCTCGATGTCTGTCGCGCTCCAGCCCCCTGTCGTCGTGGTGGAGCGTTTCGCGACGTACACATTGGTACCGGTGGGCCTGATACCCGCGCCGCCGGCGCTGCTGCCGTTTCCCGCGTTGGGGGGCGCGGTCCCTACGTATGCCACGGCGCTGCCGTCAGCCGCTGCTCGTGTCGGTGCGCCGGGGAGTACCGTCGCGTTTCCGTTCTCAAGGGGAGAGACGATTTCATAGCCACGCCCGTCAGGCAGCCCCAGCGGGCTGACGGGGAACGTCGAGAAGGACTCGTCATTGCCTTTTACTTCGCCTTTGGTGTTCTCAACGACGACACGGAAATGATATTCCGTATCCGGTGCCAACCCTTCCAGGTTCGCGAGCACACTGACGGTTTCCGCGCCAGCACCCGCACTCTGCAATGGCGTCCTTGAACCATACGCGGTGGATGGCCCGTATTCGAAGAAAAAACTGGTCGGGATGCCACCGGGATTGACCTGCGCGTGCAACTTCGCGCTAGAAGAACCAACGCTCGAGTAAGACTCCGTGCCAAGCGTGGGCGCAACCGCGGGAGTCGTAAACGACTGGGGAGCCCCGAGGGCGACTTCACCAACGCTGTTGACAGCCCTGAGACAGTACGTGTACGTCGTGTTGGCGAGAAGGATGGTGGCTTCTTCGCTCACGGGTTCGGGTGTTTCCCCGACCGAAGGGTTTTCAGGGGTGCTCGCTTCCCCGGAGCCTTGGCATTCGGTCGTGCTCTGACGGTAGACGAACGTGTAGGTCCCCGCTTCACCTTTGCTATGAGGGTTCAAGACCCCTTCCAGCCTGGCGGTAGTCCCGGTCACGCCCGTCGCTTTCAACGTTTCCGGTGCTTCCGGCGAGATCTTCGTCGTAAACAGCTCGGTAGGACCCGTCGCGGGTTTGCCTTCTTTGCGTGACTGTTCGCTTTCGGCGAGAACACGGTACTCATAGACCGTGTTCGGGGCCAGGCCCGTTAGGTTCGCGGCGACGGGGTCTTCGCCATAGCCTTTGAGGGCTTCCGGTTCGCACGGCACTTCGTGTTCGGTGACGCTCACCGTGCCGTACTGCACACGGCATTCAGTGATCTCGTTATTCGGGTTGACCGTTCCTTCCACGCGAGCTTCGGTGCCCTTCACGCCCGGGGCGCTCTCCCCCGCGACCAGTGGTGGTGCGGGCAACGTTTTGAACGTCGGGTTTGGTTCCGCCGAGACACCTTCGCCGCCTTCTTCATTGCTCGCCACCAAACGCACCACATACGTCGCGTCAGGCTGCAAGCCTTCAAGCACGCCCGAGACTTCCCCAGCAGCAAGCGCGGTACCCGCCACCCCCGAGACGGTCCAGCCTTCCGCTTCCACGTCCTTGGAGTACTGGAAACCCCAGGACGTAGTCGTCAAGCTGCCATTCGGGTCGACCGTGCCGCTGAGCAGAGCCGTCGTCGCAGAGACCCCCGCAGGCGCTTTGATCGTGACCACCGGCACAATCGCCGCGAGCGCCGACACCGAGAAGAACCCAAACACCGCCGCCACAAGCCCCAACACCGCCACAACCATCCCGCGAACACGCATACCCGACCCCTCCTCCGCCCGGCCCCAAGCCAGACCTCCAACGACCCTTGACAGACCCATCCCTCGCTACACAACACCAGAATACCAAGAACCACCGTTCGAGTCCACAAGCAAGTTCCACACAACCGAAACACCAGCTAGACCAAAAGCCAAGCCCACCCAGCCCACCAACCACCCCCAGCCAGCCTCCCACCAACAACCCAACCCACAACCAGCCAACCACAACGTGTGCAGGGAGGCCAGCACAAGCCAGCCCCCCCGCACACCACAACCCAACACCATTAAACTACAACCTAGAACGCGCCAAACACTTCGTCAGACACCAACGTCACCAACGCGGTACCACCAAGCGTCGCGGTTGCACCACCAAAGGAAAGGCCCGCCGTCTCCACGGCGCCACCCGCAGATAATAAGAACGTGTTTCCTTGTGACGGTTCGAAATCAAGTAACCCTGATAACACTTCTTTTAATTCGGGTAACGGAGTAGCAAGAATACTACCAGTTACTTTACCCTCCTGATTAATAACGGGACAGCTCGCACCCAAAAGCCGAAGTTCGGTGAAAGGTTCCGCTTCGTTTTTAGGCCTGAAAAGTATCAGCGGCTCACGACTTTTCTGGCCTTCGACTATTTCAGTCTTTAGAAGATTCGTCCTAACAGTGCCAACGACTGGGTTCGGTAAGGACTCCACTTCACAATTAGCCGGTTTGCTAACCGTCACGCCTTCGAAAATCACTTGCTCTTCGTTCGTGCCGGGTTTGCCTCCAAAGATCTTTGCCCCGGCCGCAACTTTGAATTTAGAAGATAAAAGTAAAAGACCAGCCCCCCCGACAGTCCCTTTCAAGTCGAAGGTGCTCTCAGCACTCGCAGTAAATTCCCGCGACTGGCCGGTCGTCAGTGCGGAACTTTTGACTTTCCATTCGAAAGCGATTTTCGCCGACGCCGACGACGCCAACAACGCAACAACCGACAACACAGCAACCAAACTCAAAAACAACAACCTCACTCTAAACATCAATACCATCTCCTTCTGCCCCGACATTCCGAGGCCTCAGTCACAGCGTCGATTGACCAACCCACAAGCAGAAGCTTCCTGGGTCACGGTCCTGATATCGACGCTCTTATCGCTAACATCCGCACGCGATTCGGCCACGAACACCAATCGCCCGGAGCAGCTCCTCCACTATTGACGTCCGAACCCGCGCCTGTCAACAAGCCGCACAATCAGCTCTGAGCTCCGCCGAGCAGATCGGGCCAATCCGGCCTGCAAATTTCGATTGTCCAATGACGGAAAATCACGATACCAAGTCAGACACATCGCTCAAGCCATACGTCAGAAAGACCGACCGGGCCTATGATTTCGAGCGGGTGGATTGCAGGCTTCGCAGCCGCAATCCACCCAGCTAGACCGACATACTAGGCTTCAGCCCTACTTAATTTCAGTCGCTTAACGAATTGATAGCGGCATAGTCCGCGGAAAACCTAAATTAGAATGCTCCGTACACTTCATCGGATACGAGCGTCATCAAGGCATTACCACCAAGCGTCCCCGGATTACCAGCGACAGAAAGGCCCGACGTCTCGACGGCACCACCTGCAGATAATAAGAACGTATTGCCCTGGGACGGTTCGAAATCAAATAACCCTGATAACACTTCTTTTAATTCGGGTAACGGCGTAGCGAGAATACTACCCGTAAAGTTCTCCTCCTGATTAATGATGGGACAGCTCGCACCTACATACCGAAGTTCGGCGAATATTGTGCCTGTTTTAGGGGTAAAAAGTATCAGTGGCTCGCGACTTTTCTGGCCTTCCACTATTTCTCCCTTTAGAAGCGTCGTTCTAATGGTTCCCACGATCGGATTAGGTAACGACTCCACTTCACAGTTAGCCGGTTTGGACACCGTGACGCCTGTGAATTCTACTGCCTCTTCGTTTGTGCCGGGTTTGCCTCCAAAGATCTTTGCCCCGGCCGCAACTTTGAATTTAGAAGACAGGAGTAAAAGACCAGCCCCCCCGAAAGTCATTTTCAGGTCGAAGGTGCTCTCCGCGCTCGCGGTAAATTCCCGCGATTGACCAGACGCCAATGCGGCGCCTTTGACTTTCCATTCGAAAGCAATTTTCGCCGAAGCCGACGATGCCGACAACGCGACAATCAACAGCGCAGCAACCAGACTCAAAAACAATAAACTTACTCTAAACATAACATGTCTCCTTTTTACCTCGAACATCCGAGGCGTTCGTCACGGCGCCGATCGACCAATCCAAGGCAAGCTAATGGACCGGCGACCGAGTGATATCGATGCCCTTATCACTGTCTTTAGCACGCGGCCGGGTCCACAGCCCTGACCGGGCTTTAGCAGTGTCTTGACTATCGAACTCCTACCGGCGCCTGTCAACAGCACGCACACGTACACTGCCAGGAATCTCGAGTGCTACGAAGGATCGAGCTTATTCGGGCCGCAAATTCAGTTTGTCCAGCCGCCGAAGATTGCGACAAGTTAGAGACATTTGCTTCATCCTACGTGGAGAGGTGGGAGGTCAATGCAAGCCGGAAGAGGCGGATTCGAGCCCTCGATCGCGCCCCCGGCCGTCAGACGGGCGATCAAGACCTCGCCGAGGGGGGTGCGGACTCCTGTGCGCTCGAGCAGCTCGTGGGCCAGGCCGCTTGCGCGGAGGAGAGCGTCGGTCGTGGCCACGAGGCTGCCCTTCGCGAGCTTGATCTGGGGCGTCTCGATGCGGCGGTCGGTCACGTCGCGGGCCTCGCCGTCGCGGCCGACCGAGGTCACGCCGACAGGACGGCCCTGTTCTTCCAGTTCGTGCAGGAGGGCTGCTAGCGTGACCGTCTTGCCGGTATTCTTTGCCAGGCCCACCCACGCCGGGCGCTTCGTACCAGCCGTCAGCTCGGAGACGCTTGTGCTCCATCTCAAAGCCCCGGCTCGCAGGCCCGGCTCGTCCAGCCCGCGGACAGACCGGGGAGCCGTTGGGGACCTGGCTGCCGAGGTTGTGCGTCTCGAAGGAGCGGTAGCCCTCGAGGCCGTGGTGGCCGTGGTAGCCCTTGAGGTTCAGCATCGCGTCGATGCCCACGCTGTGCGTGTCAGAGCCCGTGCTTGCGCCCACCAGTACGATCGGACGACCGACGTGCTCTTGGGCATAGCGCTCGATCTCCTCCTCGCTCATGTACTCCACATCGCCGCCCTCACCGTGACGTCGATGCCTGTAACCGGGTCCTTGAGGAGCACTGGCATCCGAAGCAATCCGTACCGTGTGGCCGATGCCGTTTGGACTCATGGAGCTTCATGCTTTCCCCGGGTGATCCACTACGTATGTGGGCGGACGCTCTTTGCGCTGCCGGCGATCATGGCCGCAATCAAGAGGCAGAGCTTCGCCATGACCTGTTCCTCGTGCTGGGTCCATACCTCATCGATGAGGTCGGGGTTCCCAACCAGGCAATCCAACACGAGAGGACGAGCACAGCGGGGAGGTACGACTCGCTGTTCGGCCGCGCCCTGGTCGAGTACAAGCGGCCCGGCCTTCTTGGCACCGACACCGAGCGTCGCCGTGCAGCGCGACAGGCAATCGAATATTTAGACGATACGCTGATCGGGGCCGAAGTAGTCATCGTCACGGACGGTCGCACGTGGGGAATACTGCGCGACCCTTCTGAAGGGTCGACAGCGGGAACACAGTTGGCGATGGACCTCGGATTTCGTGTGGAGGTCGATCCGATCGATCGATTCCAATGGCGGCCCAACAATCCCGATACAGCCGAACGCGTGCTTTCACTGCTAGCCTCGGTTCGAGCGATACCTGTCAGCTCACGGTCGATCATCTCGACGCTGGGCCTGACACGCGTAGAGTCAAACGAGTTGATCGCGGTGTTGGCCGATGCACTCGCGGAAGCCGAAGAGGGGTCGCGCGTAGCGATGCTGTTTGCACAATGGCTCGAGCTTGCCGGCGTTGCATACGGGATTGCCTGCCCACAACAGGAGTGGCCCCGGGGAGGACGAACCGGGGTGCTCGGAGATCAGCTTGCGACGACGCTCGACAAATCATCGTTTGCCGAGGCGGTCTTTGTGTTGCACACGTTCATCGCTTTGGCATGCAAGCTGATTGGCGCTGAGGTGCTCGCTCAACTCGGCGGCCGACTGGAGCTGCGACCATCACAGTGGATCGGCGACACTCAAGCCGGGTTCGCTCTATCGATCGAAGAGTTGGAGCAGGGAGACCTCGCCGAGGCGCTCGCGGCGCCCGGGCTATTCGCGGGAGATCTGTTTGGGTGGTACGCGCCACTGATCCGTGAAGATCCGGCCTTGGAGGGCGCACTGCGTCGATTCTTCGGGAGCTTCAGTGAACTCGCATGGGCGCAGCTTGCCAACTCGGGAGGACAGGCCGGAGACCTGTTGCGCGACTTCTACATCGCAACCGTTCCGCGGCCACTCAGGCGCGCTCTCGGAGAGTTCTTCACGCCTCAGTGGCTCGCGGAGCGCGTATTCGGGCAAGCAGTCCGACTCATAGCCAAGGACGAGCGACAACTGAACACGATCCTCGATCCGGCCTGCGGGTCAGGAACGTTCGCCGTGCTCGCCTTTAACTTTATTGCTCAGCGAGCCCAAACAAGTGGTGCGTCGAGGGAAAAGAGTTTGCAATGCGCAATCGATAGTGTGACAGGCTTCGATATCAATCCAATCAGTACCCTCATGACCAGGGTCAACCTACTTCTAAACCTTGGAGCCGGCGCAGATCTACTGCCCGAAATCAGCTTCCGGGTCTTTCAGGCAGACTCGATTCTTCTTCCTGAGCAGGTGTCGGGCAGCGTGACCTTTGAGCAGCAAGATGATGTCGTGCGCCTGCCGCTCGTGATCGGCGACCTGTACCTACCAGCAGCGCTTTCCACAATTCGGGGCGTACACGTGCTCGTTCGCGTTCTCGAGAGCTCCCTCCAAAATGAGCGACCGGCGGATCTCTTCGAGGCTAACCTTCGGGCAGAACTGGGCCGGCTCGACATCGATGCCGATGCAGTCGAGAGATCGATTGGACCTGCGTCCGTCATCTACGCGCGGCTCGCCGCGTTGCGTCGCGAGAAACGCGACGGCGTCTGGACACATGTCATTGAACAGGCATTTGCGCCCACACTCGTGGGCCACGTCGATCTGGTCGTCGGCAATCCGCCATGGATCAGCTGGAAGCACACGCCACAAGCATGGCAAGACCGCTCGGAGTCGCTGTGGCGGGCGTTTGGTCTCTGGCAGCGCCGTCGCCGTGGCGGAGGTGTGCCGCTGGCTGACCTCTCGACACTTCTGCTGGCACGGTCCATAGCCACATACGCGCCGGAAGGAGTGGTCGCGCTGCTGCTGCCCCGAGGGTTTCTCATGGCCGATCCCGGCAGTCGCGCCATACGCCAGTGTCGATTGGTGACCTCGGCAGAAGACATGTCTGGCTCCAGTGGCACCTTCGATCTGAGGTTTGCGCCTTTGCACGTCGATGACTTCTCGACATTGAATCCGTTTCCGGACGCCGCAACTACCCCAATCGCCGTCTACGTTGCGCCGGGCGGCACGGCCGAGTTTCCAGTTCCGAGCACCAGATGGACTCGCTCGCGGCGGGGGGCGCGACTGCCACCTCAACTGGCGTGGCGAGACGCGACGCATTTACTCACCGCCGATGACATTGACCTGGCTCCGCTGCATGCTTTCGATGTAGGGTCAATCTGGGTAGAGGGGGGGCGCGAGGATGCACTGCCGGCCCTGCCACAGCGCATCGTCCCAACGTATACCTGGGGACAAGGGTTTCACACGCGCGGAGCTGACGGGCTCTATTTCTGTGAAATACTCAGCGAGTCGCCGGATTCCGCGGGGTTGATCCGGATCCGCTCGCTCCCCGATGTCGGAGACAATACTCGCGGTGAAGCGTCACGTACAGGCGTGGTAGAGGCTGCATACATCTGGCCGCTCCTCCGGGGCGACGCAGTCAGAAGACTCGCTGTCGTGAAGCCTAACGTTTACACTATTCTACCTCACGATCCGGCGGCACTCACTCATCCGCTTTCCGCGCTCGAGCTCGCGGAACGTGCTCCACGACTCTTTGCGTTTCTCGAGCCATTGATTCCGCGTCTGGCAGCGCGTAGCGCCTACGACCTTGCACTCTCCGAGGAAAGACCTTTTGGTATCCAGGGTGCATTCGAGTATCTCGCAGCTGACAAGCCATATGTCGTGTCGCGCTACATCTCGTCTGAAGGGAGACCCCCAACGGCGCCCGTATTTCCGGAGATGAACACCCGTCTTGGGCGAACCACGGTCCCGTACTTCAACAACAAGTCTAACTTTCTGCAGACCGACAGCAGTGAGGAGGCCTGGTTCGTCGCGACCTTCCTAAGCAGCCAGCCATGCCAAGACTTGATCGGGCGAATAGCATCGTCCACCACTATCAGTCCGGGAAAGCTGGCCTCGATTCCAATTCCACGATTCGATCCCGAAGACGCGAGGCATCGGCGAATTGTGAAACTAGGAGAAACGTCTGCCTCGCCTGAAGGGTGGGACGATCATCACGATGAGCTGGATGCGCTAGTACTTGCAGTGGGTCGCGAGTACGCTCTTTCCGTGATCCCTGGATAAAACGAGTAGCTCAAAGAGACAAATAGATCAGGAACATTCCTGCCAAACCAGGGACGCGCCACGGCGAGCAGCGAGTCTCCGCGAGCGCTCCCGAGCGCGACGCTGAGCGCGAACTCACAGAACACGCCGAGGCTGCCTACCGGCGGCTGATCGCCGACTGGAAGGCAACAGGACCAGCCAAGAAGCGACAAGGCCAGCCCAGAGGGCGGACCTTGCCCATTATCCGCCGTCCCGAACAGAAGCACGTCGGCGTCAAGACCAAGCCCCTCAGGGACAGCCAACGGCCGGCCTGACACCGGCTCATCCCCACCATCAACCCCACTGCACGACCCCTCGCCACACACCCGGCGACTTGACATTCATCCGTAGACGACCGCCGCCCGATCCGCTCTCCGGCGTGGCCACCGACGGTTGTCGGAGCCCAGTATTGGAGCGGTCCAGTGCCCTCGGGGCGTGTGTGCCGCAGGCTCGAACGAGGTATGGCAGTTGGTGTGCCTTAGTGTTTCCATTATGCTGCCATCTCCCTCTCACTTGAATGAGCCGTCCCGTTTTGCCATACTCCACCCCGCGCCGAGGTGGCGCACTCGACAGAGGGTCACGACGGCCGGCCGGGGGGTCGGCCAGACGGGAGGGTCGGAATGCGTGTTCGAGGGGTCGTACTTGCAACGTGGATTTTTCTGGTGGCGATGCTGGCCGTGTGCCTGATCCTCCCCGCCGCCCTCGCGGCAGCGCCCGAAAAACCGGAAGTCCTTCCCCCGGCGCCCCTGGCCGCCACGAGCGCCACTCTTCACGGAGTCCTCGACCCCGGCAAAGAAGGTGGCGCCGGCACGTTCGAACTCGGCACGTACGAATTTCTGTATCGCAAGTCCAACACGACGTGCGAAGGCGAAAGCAAGGCGCCCGAATCGCCGGGCATCTCGCTGGGTGGGGGCAAAGAAGAAGTCTCCCAGCCTGTGGCCCTGGAACCGGACACCGAATACATGGTCTGCCTGCTCGCGCGTAACGGGATCAAAGGCGAAACGTCCGTCGGGCCGCCGACGACGTTCAAAACCCTCCGAACTCTCGAAGCCCCGACAACGGAACCCGCAACGGAAGTGACGGCGACCGCGTGGCAGCTCAACGGCACGCTCAACCCCGGGAGCGAAGGCGAAGTTGGGACCTACCAGTTCGTCTACAGGCAGTCAGCCGCTGAATGTCAGGGCGAAGGGGCAAAAGAAACCTCGATCATGGCCGCATCGGGAGTCAAATCGGAGAAGGTGCCGCCCGAAGAAGTGACGGGACTGTTCCCAAACACGCCGTACACATTCTGCATCCGCGCGTTCAACTCGATTGGGGAATCCGCTCTCGGGCAACCCGAGACCTTCACGACGCCCACCGTCTCTCCCACAGTCAGCGAAGTCTCGTTCTCCGAAGTCGGATCCTCGAGCGCCGAGCTGCGCGCCACCGTTGATCCCGGAGGCGCTCTGACTAGCTACGTCTTCGAATATGGGACGACCCTCGCCTACGGCTCCCAAACCCCCGCGGAGAGCGCGGGCACCGGTTCGGAGCCCGTCAAAGTCGAAGCGACAATCGAAGGACTGCAAGTCAACACCCCCTACTACTTTCGCATCAGGGTAAGCAGCTCGAGTGGCTCCTCGGAAGGCCTAGGCGGGCCCCTGTCGACTCTGCCCATCCCGTCCCCGGGCTTGCCCGATCACAGGCAATATGAAATCGTCTCGCCGCTCAACGACGGCGATGTGACGGTCGTGCCGGGGATCTTCCGGCTCCACATTCCAGAGCGCGCAGCCGCTGACGGGAACGCGGTGGCGTATGCTGGAACAGCTCCACCAACCGGCGGAAACGGAAATAGTGGTAACGAACGCATCGGAGAACAAGAAATTGGAACCCTCCCGCCCATCGAAGGGACAAACGAGTACCTCGCTGAGCGTTCCGCCGGCGGTGAGTGGACAGCCGAAGACATCCAGCCTCCGGGCCTGAGCAATGTCAAATTCTCATCCTTTTCGGGCGGCCTGTCGCTTGCGGTAGCCGAATCCCTTCAGCCGACGCCAACCAACGCTCCCATTACAGAAGGCCCCGGAGGCAAAGAAGGCAATTACGTTATTCCCTTTGCACGAGCAACCGCTGCCGCAACCTATTATCCATTCTTCACGCGTTTGCCGCCAACCATTCCCTTTCACTCAGAGCTTCACATTCAGTATGACGGACAGTCAGGCGAAGGAGCCCATCTGCTGTTCGCGGCCAATGACGCCCTCCTGGAAGGCACCGGAATCCAGGCAGAAACACTTATCAAAGAGGTCCAAACAAGACAAGAAGAAGAAAAGCCCAGTGCCGAGCTCTACGATAACGTTGGAGGGCGATTGTATCTCGTAGACGTGTTGCCCGGCGGTAGACCCAGCCCCGTGGCGGCGCTTGGTAGTCCGCCGATCGCCCTAAACGAAGAAAGAGCAAGTCAGGCCGAGCTGTCGCATGTAGCGTCGGCTGACGGTTCACGCATCTTTTGGACGGACGCTGACACCGAATCCACCCCTGAAAATCCAGCTGGTGGTATCCGCCTGTTCGTGCGGGAGGACGACACGTCGCCTGACGCCGCGACCGTGCAGATCGACGCCCCTGAAGCCGGTTGTGAAGCGTGCACGGGCGGCGGCGGGGTGTTTCGCACCGCCAGCAACGACGGCTCCAAAGTATTCTTTACGGACGATCGTCGACTCACGAACGACTCGACGGCCGAACCGAGCAGGCCGGATCTCTACGAGTATGAAGTCAGCTCTGAGCTTGGCCAGCCGGGCATGCTCAAAGATCTCACGGTAAATATGGTTAATCCGCCGGAACCCGCAAATGTCGTCGGTGTGCTGGGAGCAAGCGAAAACGGCTCATATATCTATTACGCAGCATCAGCCGCACTGACCACGGGGGCCGCACCGGGAAATTGCCCGCTCCCAACCAACCAGAGGGCTCAAGACGCGCTTACCTCATGCAACATATATATCGAGCACAACGAAGAAACACGTCTTGCGACCCATGTGACCAACGCTGATGGGCAAGGGAGCGTGGATCCTGGCAATATACAGTCATTTCCAATCGGTGAAACAAACGTCCTGCAGAAAGGGGATTGGGTTCCAGCGGTCGGTTATCGTTCGGCGCAGGTAACGCCCGATGGCCACCACCTCGTCTTTGAGTCGATAGCAAACCTCACTGGATTCGCCAGCAAAGGAGCTCGCGAGATCTATATCTACGACGAGGAAACGGGTATGACGTCCTGCATCTCATGCAACCCGTCTGGTGCGCCGGACCTATCCCGTGAAGAACTTTATGCCGCCCATGTGGAACTACCACCGAGCGTCAATACTACTTACGCCCTACGCGACGTATCCGCAAACGGCAACCGCGTGTTCTTCGATAGCGGAGAAGCATTGGTGCCGCAGGACAAGAACGGACATGGTGACATCTACGAGTGGGAGCGTGAGGGTACGGGAACGTGCACTTCTAGCATCGCGACGGCGGCGGACGGGGGGGGCTGCCTCTTCCTCATCTCCAGCGGCACGAGCACCGAGGCTTCGCTTTTTGTCGATGCCAGCGAAGACGGAAAAGACGTGTTCTTCGTGAGTCGCTCGGACCTCGTGCCGGCGGATGAGGGAGAAGCTTTCCAGCTTTGGGATGCTCATGAATGTGCGCCGGAATCGCCCTGCCACACCGAAACGAGCACGGCTTGCACAGGGACAGGATGTCAGGGGGTGCCGTCGGCGCTGCCAATCTTTGCGACGCCTTCGAGCGTCACGTTTGGCGGCCTTGGAAACTTTCCGCCGCCACCGCCCGCTGTCGCCAAAAAACCGCCTGTCAAAAAGCCGTCGCCGAGATGCAAGCGGGGCTTTGTAAAGAAGCACAACAAATGCATTCGATCCAAGATCAGGAGGAAGACCGTTGCCAAGCGAAAGACAAGAGCCAAGAAAGTCAGCGACAAGCGGAGGGCCAAGTCATGAGGATGAGTATTCGTGCAAAGCTGACTGGCGGGTCTTCCACCGCTACCGCTTGGTCAACTCGAGGCTCAGCAGCCCGAGCGCTGGGGAGGTGCTCTGGACCGGTGATGAACTCTTGGTCGAGATGGCGTTCTTTGCGGAGTGTAGAATCGAGCGTGCGCAGAAGCTCTATCACTTCAGGGATTGCGATTGAGTCGAGGGGGAGTGGACCGGCGCAGCTCCTCTCCGCCCTGGCTGCGCTTGTAATAACCCTTGTCGCATTGATATTGATATTTGGACCCCCTCCCGCGCTTGCCCAGGGAGCCGAATGCGAACTTCAACCAGGAATCAAGACTCAGCTGTGCCCTGGTTGGGCGATCACGTCCACGACGTTTCCAACCGACCTCGCTCCGAGCGGCGGGACGGGTAATTTGGAAATCAACGTCTATAACGTCGGCGCTGCAAGCAGCATCGGCACGGTCACAGTCACCGATGAGCTCCCCCGGGCGTTGTCGCTACAAGCGCAGGAGATCACCAATTCGGCGGCGAAGGAGAAATCGGCGAAGCGAACCTATGGGAGTGCACTGGGAATGCCTCGGGCGAAGCGCTGCCACGCAAAATTGGGCAGTTTGAACCCGCGACCGTCGTTACCTGCGTTAGCAATAAAGAAACTCTCCCCTCCCTCCCGCTTCCTGAGGAAATACCGGGAGAGAACCTACTGAACGACGAAGAAGGGGGAGGAGCTATCGCGCATCTCGTCGTCGCGGTCAGGGTTGAAACGGGCGAAGTGGGTACGTTGACCAATGACGTGACCGTCGCAGGCGGTGGCGCGCTCACTCCGGCGAGCGCGACCGGGTCCCTCACGATCAGTCCCGTCCCCGCCTCGACGCTTGGCGTGCAGGGGTTCGGCGATTGGTTCAGCAACGCCAGTGGCACCCGTGATACTCAAGCCGGGTCGCACCCGTATGACGCTGTTTTCAGCCTCGATCTCGATACCACTCGTGTAGATCCGCGACGTCCAAGATCTCATTTCATACCCGCTAATGGCAACCCGCGAGAAGTCGCGGTCAAGTTGGCGCCTGGATTCGTCGGCAATCCCACAGCCGTCCCTCGCTGTACTCGTCAGCAATTCGACGAAGAGGAATGCGGGGCGTCCGCCCAAGTGGGGACAGTCGTAGGAAACCTCATCATAGGCGGCGACGAAATCGTCCCGAGCCATGCTTCGTTCGCACTCTATAATCTCGTGCCCCCGCCTGGCATGCCCGCGCAGTTCGCGTTCGATCTTTTTGGCGTTCAGGTGTTCCTCGATTTTAGCGTCCGTAGCGGTGGCGACTACGGCATTACCGCGCACACGGATAACATTCCCCCGGAACGTCGGGCGATGGGTGCTCGGCTGATACTGTGGGGCGAACCTGCCGATCCCTCTCACGACGACCAGCGTTTCTCGCATGTGGGGGAGAGCAGTGGAGAAGGTCCCTGTACCTTGGGATGTGCGTCGGGTGGACCACGCATACCGTTCCTGACCCTTCCCACCGCCTGTGAAGCGAGCCAGGAAACCAGGGTGAGCGTGTCCACCTGGGAAACCGACAGCTTCGTGGAAGAATCCTTCCTGAGCCGCGACGCCAGCGGCGCTCCGATCGGAACCGCGGGCTGCGACCACCTCCAGTTCAACCCCACGCTGTCGAACGCCCCCGACACCGCCAACGCCGACACCCCTGCGGGCCTGACCACTACCGTGCAACTTCCCCAGGAAGGCCTCACGACGCCCGGCGCGCTGGCGCCGTCGGACATCAGGGGCACGACCGTCACGCTGCCCACGAGCTTCGTGATCAACCCGGGCCAGGCCGCGGGCCTGCAGGCCTGCAAGGAGGGCGACGTCCCGGGCGGGGACGATCTCCCGCTGCCGGGCGAAAACGGCGAAGAAGAACGGTTCGCCGGGCCGGCCGACTGCCCGAAAGCCGCGAAAGTCGGCACGGTGAAGGCGAAGACGCCGTTGCTGGACGAAGAACTGGAAGGCGAAGTCTACGTGCTTGAGTCCAACCCGCCCCATCTGAAATTGCTCGCGGCGTTCACGGCCGCCGGCGTCAACGTCAAGCTGGTGCTGAACACCGATCTGAACACACAGACAGGCCAGATAACGGCCACGGTCGCGAACATCCCCGAGCTGCCCGTCAGCGACTTCAAGCTCTCCTTCAGCGGCGGCGCACAGGCGGCGCTGGATACCCCGACAAGGTGTGGAGCTTATGAAACGAGCTCTGACTTCACGCCGTGGAGCGCCCCGGCGGTGGTGGACGCGTTCCCGTCGAGCAGCTTCACGATCGCCAACGGCACCGGCGGCGGCGCGTGTCCGCCCTCGCCGCTGCCGTTCAGTCCCTCGTTGACGGCGGGCTCGACGACCGATCAGGCGGGCGGATTCACGGACTTCTCGCTGCTGCTGCAGAACGGCGACGACCAGCGTCGCACGGAAAAGCTGCAGTTCGAGTTTCCGCCGGGCTTCTCGGCCGAGCTCGGGACCGTTGCGCTGTGCCCCGAACCGCTGGCTCAAAAAGGCGAATGCGCGGAAGCGTCGAGAATCGGCCACGCGACCGTCGCCTCCGGTCCGGGACCATACCCGCTCGTGATCCCCCAGCCCGGCAATCCCGAATCGCCGATGTACCTGACGGGGCCCTACAACGGCAGCGGTGCGTGCACCGTGGGCGAACCGGGATGCGCGCCGTTCGGTCTGTCGATCGTCACGCACGTGCTCGCCGGCCCCTTCAACCTCGGCACGATCGTCACGCGGGGGAAGGTCGAAGTCGATCGTCGCACCGCCCAGATCACGATCACGACCAACCCACTGCCACAGATCGTCGAAGGCGTGCCGACCGACCTGCGGCTGATCGACGCGATCGCCGATCGCGGAGGGTTCATCTTCAATCCCACGAGCTGCAACCCGTCCTCCTTCACCGGCACGGCGTGGGGCACGGCTCCGCCCGGCAACAGCGAACCGGGCGTGGCCGTTCCGATCGAAAATCGCTTTCAAGTGGGAGCGTGTCGAAGCCTCGCCTTCTCCCCGGGCTTTGCCGCGCAGGCGTCGGGCAAAACCTCTAAAAAGAACGGCGCCAGCCTCAGCGCGACGCTCACCTACCCAGTCACCCCCCTGGGGACGGGCCAGGCGACGTCTCAGGCAAACATTCACAGCGTCAAAGTCGAACTGCCCAAGCAGCTGCCCTCGCGCTTGACGACGCTCCAGAAGGCGTGCACGGCGGCGCAGTTCAACAGCGATCCGGCCGGATGCCCGCCCGCCTCGATCGTGGGACGAGCCGTCGTTCACACCCCGGTCCTGCCGGTGCCGCTGACCGGGCCGGCGTACTTCGTCTCCCACGGCGGGGAAGCGTTCCCGGCGCTGGTCGTGGTGCTGCAGGGCTACGGCGTGACCGTGGACGTCGAAGCGACCACGTTCATCAGCAAAGCCGGGGTGACGAGCCTGACGTTCAAGGCCGCGCCGGACGCGCCGTTCAACTCGTTCACGCTGACCTCCCCCCAGGGCCCCTACTCCGCCCTGGCGGCCAACGGGAACCTCTGCACGAGCAAGCTGACGATGCCGACCGAACTGGTAGCCCAGAACGGCGCGGTGCTCCGCGAGACGACGAAGATCGCGGTGACGGGCTGTCCCAAGGTCAAGGCGCTCACGAGGGCGCAAAAGCTCGTAGCGGCTTTGAAGGTCTGTCACAAAGACAGGAAAAAGGCCAAGCGGAAAGCGTGCGAACAGCAAGCGCACAAGAAATACCGGCCCATCAAGACCGAGAAGAAGTCAAAGAAGAAGTAACCGCCGCTGTGTGGCGGGAGTCTGTCTAACGCGGGATGAGACACAGACCCCGTCGCGAGGGGCTATTCGCGGGCATTCCCCAGGACTTCTCGGTCGGTGTCTCAGACACCCGTTCGACGCGATGTTTCTGACCAGGCTCTGCGATTTTCCGCGAGCGGAATAACGGTGTCTGCGGGCGGGATCGGACGATTCGCTCACCGATGGCCACGGCCGGGGATCGTTCGGCGAGCCCGACGATTGACAGGCGCCGAGCGGGGGGCGATAGTGAGGGCGCTACTGCCGGTCCGGCCCTGCGGCTGGTTTAGCGCAGATCCCGCGCCGGCAGCGGCTATCAGGGCGTCGAAAGACGGCCTTCGCTTGAAACGAATCGCATCGCCGTTTCTTCGAGGGCAGCGGATCGGCGCTACGACGGCATGCCTCGAGGTTGAGAGGCAAAAGGAGATGGCATAGATGTTTAGAACGAGACTCGTGTTGTTGAGCCTGCTGGCCACACTGGCCGGGTTCGCCGTGCTGGCGTCGTCGGCTTCGGCGAAAATCAGTTTCGAGTGGTTAGTCGGCGGGAAATTACTGGCAAGTGGCGAAAGCAAGGAATTTACTGCCACCAATGACGGCAGGCTATCTGTGCTTAAAAGCATTGTGGGGGCCTCAAATACGGAACTCACAAGCCCCACCTTGACAGTCGAAAAAGGCGCAAATATCAAAGGCGGTAAACCGGGCACCAATGAAGAGACTGTGATCTTCGCGGGTGTCAAAGTCGCCAAACCATTGAACGAAGGTGAAGAAGTTTGTACAGCTAATTCGCCAGGCGCAGCGGTGGGAACGGTGAAGACTAATCCATTGAAAACGGAAATAGTAGAAAATGAGGCAAACGGCGAGCCGCTCATACTCTTTAAACCTAAAGAAGGGGCAAATTTCGTCACAATAGAATTCAAGCAGAAGGCTGGCGCCAAAGAATGTGTGATAGCGGGACAGAGCCCGACCGTCACAGGGAGTGTACTGGCCTTACCATTACCAGAGTTAGGTGACGTGTTAACGGCCGATCTCGATATCGAAGCGGCCAGCAAAGAATTCTTATTAAATCCTGGGGGCGGCACGAAGGAGAAAGCGGGTCTGAGTCTTGGAGGTAATGTGGCGACGTTCACCGCATTAGCATTAGTAACCCTTGTAAGTGACGAACTGTACGGAATCTTCTAGTCCGGACACCATAAACTCAGAATCAGGAAAGAGGGGCCGTGGTCAGCCACGGCCCCTCTTTCGCCGTCATGCAAGTACGGTCGTGGACCACTGGACGCAAAGGCGCGGTCGCGGGTGAGAAACACTGCTTGCCGAGTTCAGCGTAGATCGGATACGGTCGTACAGACGTGGGTAGGGTAGCCGGTTTCTGAACTAGATGCTGTCAAGCGGATCGCTGCTCTGCTAACTTGGCGAGACATAGAAGAAAGTGGGACGTTCAATGACCGAGAATAGTCGAGGCTTGGCGAGCATACGCAGGCGAACTTTGGCCCTCGCAGTCTGCGCGATGGCGCCGTTGGCGGTCTTGGGAGCGGCTTCGCCGGCCCTCGCCGTCGAACATCACCCCAAACCCCCCTTTGCCCAGTTTGCCGACTGTCCGCTGGCCAACGCCAGCATCAGCAACTGCGTCTTCGCTCAGACGAAAAGCGGGAAATTCACGGTCGGCAAAAAAACGGTGCCGATCGTGAACACGATCACCCTGCAGGGCGGCGTGATCGAAGAACCGGAAGGCTCGGGGAAACTAAAATTCGTGGCCGCCGAAGACGGTAATACGCTGTCGAAAACGTCGCAGCCGGTTCCGGGTGGCCTGCTCGGGGTCGTGGCTCCCTCGTTCCTGCCCGGCTTCCTGCAGGAACTCTTTAACGAATACATCAACAAAGGGATCACCGGTGTGACGGCGACCACCGAATTGGCGGCGCCGGCGAGTTCGATCGGTCTCAGCACCGAAAACCTGCTCGAAGCGACGGGGACCGCGCTTTCGCTCCCGGTCAAGGTCAAGTTGAGTAACCTGTTTCTCGGTGAAAGCTGTTATATAGGCTCCAACGCTCATCCGATCGTGATTGAATTCACGACTGGTAAAACGTCTCCTCCTCCGCCGAACGAATCGATCAAAGGTAACATAGGTACATTTGAAGAGGAAGATGAATTCAATTTGGTCAGGTTGAAAAACAATTCGCTGGTGAACAACTCGTTCGCGGCGCCTGGCGCGGAAGGTTGTGGTGGGATCTTCTCGTTCTTGGTCGATCCAGCGGTCAACGCCGAGCTCGGTGTTCCGTCCCCGGCGGGTACCAACACGGCTATTCTCACCGGCACGACGGAAATAGCTCTCGCCAGCGCCGTAAAAGCCAGCGAATAGCGACACCGAAGCGCGTAATATCGCCGGATAGTAGTAGAAAGAGGGGCCCGCCGCGGAATGCGGCGGGCCCCTCTTGTCGTGCACGCCAGACAGGACGGCAGTCTCGAGGGCCCCGGGGTCACCGGCCCCTACCGCTGTTTCCTGAGAGCTTTTCCTCCATGTCTCTCATCTCGCCCCGATCTTCCGTTACGGGACTAATGGCGCTTGCAGGTGAGATAGTCGCTCAATCCCGGTAGAGGAGATTTCGCCCTACAAGAAACGATTGACATATAACAACAGGACATCGATAGTAAGAGCGCAGTCTAAAGGGAGCACAGTCCGGGACTAGTCGCTCCAAAGCACAATGGGAGATGATATCGATGTTTAGAACAAGATTTGTTCTGTTGGGTATGGTGTCGACGCTGTCGGGGCTTGCCGCACTCGCGCCGGCGTCATCGGCGAAAATCAGCTTTGAGTGGTTAGTGGGCGGGAAATTACTGGCAACCGGCGTAAGCAAGGAATTTACTGCCACCAACGACGGCAAGCTCTCTATACTTAAAACCACGGTGGGAGCCTCGGCGACGGAACTCACAAGTAGCACCCTAACAGTCGAAAAAGGCGCAAATATCAAAGGCGGTAAACCGGGCACCAAAGAAGAGGTTGTGGTCTTTACGGGTGTCAGAGTCGCCAAACCGTTGAACGAAGGTGAAGAAACTTGTGCAGTCAATTCGCCAGGCGCAGCGGTGGGGACGATAAAGACCAATCTATTGAAATCTGAAATAGTGGAAAACGAGGCAAACGGTGAGCCGCTTATACTATTTACGCCTAAAGCTGGGGCAAATTTCGTTGAAATAGAATACACAAAAAAGGCTGGCAGTGCCAAAGAATGTGTGATAGCGGGACAGAAACCGGCCTTTACAGGTAGTGTATTGGCCTTACCGTTACCAGAGTTAGGGGACGTGTTAACGGGAGATCTCGATTTCGAAGCGGCCTCTAAAGAATTCTTATTAAATCCCGGGGGTGGCACGAAGGAGAAAGCGGGTCTGAGCGTTGGAGGCAAAGCGGCGACGTTCACCGGGTTAGCATTAGAAACACTTGTAAGCGACGAAACGTTTGGGATTTTCTAGGCTTTTCCCGCGGAGGGCTTGTCTCGGCGTGGAAGCGGGGCGCGGTGTCTGTAGTCCGGGCGCATCACATCGAGCAACGGGCTATCGGGGATCGCGTCCCGGAGGAGGGTCTGCAGCTGCACGGAGTCGAAGCTGTGCGACTGGGGCGCGACTGGGTTGATGGTGATCGCACTCAGTGCGATCGGGCGCGCGACCTCGATCTCGATGCCCTGGTTCCGATACCACCCAGGCCCGTGGTCGGTGAGGAAGACCCTCGTGCTGTTGCTTACGACGACAGTGAGCTTGCGATGCCGGCGGCGTGCGGCACGCAGAAGCGCTTGCAGGAACCGATCCGACAGGGCACCCGCCACAATCAGCCGGCGCGCGGTTGGATTGGTGTCGAGTAGCTCTGCGACCTGCGCTTCATCACTCATGAGCGCAAAGCGCGGCGGGAGTGTCACTGCCGTGGTTCCAATGGGGCTTTCCGTCTCAGCCGCTTTGGGCAGACGCACCAGGTCGACCGCGTCCTTCGTCCTTGCGACCACCTCGTCGATGGCTTGGCTCAGAACGGCGCCCGTGGACATGATCAGTCCATCCGATACGTCCGGAGAGGAGGCGGCGCGGCGGTCGATCGCTCCGTCGATCAACACCTGCTCGGCACCATTGGCGAGCATCGCGTCGCTCACGGCGCGTACGTCCGCCGCTGCGCTCGGGCCGGCTACCTCGATCGCGCCGGGTGCCTGTAGGCGGGCGATCAGGACCTGGCCCAGGGGGGTACGGATCCCCGTTTGCTCGAGCAGCTCGTGGGCCAGGCCGCTTGCTCGGAGGAGAGCGTCGGTCGTTGCTACGAGGCTGCCCTTCGCGAGCTTGATCTGGGGCTTCTCTATGCGGCGGTCGATCACGTCGCGGGCCTCGCCGTCGCGGCCGACCGAGGTCACGCCGACGGGACGGCCCTGCTCTTCCAATTCGCGCAGGAGGGCTGCGAGCGCGACCGTCTTGCCCGTGTTCTTCGCCAGGCCCACCAGCGCCAGGCGCTTCATGTCGGCCGTCAGGTCGGAGAGGCGAGGCCCGTCCATCTCAGTGCCCTGGCTCGTCCAGCCCGCGGACAGACCGGGGGGACCGGCCCTCATGCGGGAGCCGCGCGCGATTGTCTCCCAACGGTCAACCCGCCGCTGTGCGCGCTGCCAGCTCTCGCACTATGAACGTCGCGAGGTGGTGGGGGTAGGTTCCCTTCGAGAAGCCCGCGTCGAAGCCGAGCTCCTTCGCCAGCTCGTTCGACACGCGCGGGCCTCCGCAGGCGAGGATCGTCTCGCGACGGTATCCCTCCGCCTCTACGATCTCGACCAACTCGGTCAGGTTGTGGACGTGGAGGTTCTGCTGTGTGACCGTCTGGGACACCAGGATCGCGTCGGCTCCCACCTCGATCGCCTTCGCCACCAGCACGCTGTTCGGGACCTGACTGCCGAGGTTATGCGTCTCGAAACCCTTGTAGCCCTCGAGGCCGTGGTGGCCGTGGTAGCCCTTCAGGTTCAACATCGCGTCGATCCCCACGCTGTGCGTGTCCGAGCCCGTGCTTGCGCCCACCACTACGATCGGACGGCCCACCTTCTCCTCCGCGAAGCGCTCGATCTCCTCCTCGCTCATGTACTCCACGTCGCCACCCTCACCCTGCAGCACCGTGAAGTCGATCGTCTCCGTGCACTTGCCGTACATGACGAAGTACGTGTAGCCCTCCGTCAGCGGCTCATAGTGCACCACCTCCGGCTCGTCGAAGCCGAGCTTGCGCGCCAGCTCCAGCGCCGCGATCCTCGCTGCCGGCGAGTACGGGACGGGCAGGGTGAAGCTCAGCTGCACCAACCCGTCATCCAGGTGGTCGGCGTACGGCCTCACCCTTGTCAGGTCGGGTTTCCTCGCGTGCTCAGGCATACGCCGGCGCCTCGCACATCAGCTCCTCGACCGGGTTGAAGTAACCATCCTCGAGCTCGATGATCCCCTCGATCCCGCGGCCCTCGCCAGCAGTGCGGCTGACGTCGCCGAACGTCGCCTCCGCGATCGCCTTGATCAGGCCCGTATGCGCGATCTGCTCGAGCAGCTCCCTCGCGCCCTCGAGCACCTCCTGCGCGCGGGTTTGGATGATGCCGCCCTCCTTGAACTCGATCTCCTCGCCCAAGTCACGGGCGGCGTTGAAGACATAGTCGACGTTCTGCAAGCCCAGGACCCTGTCGTGGATGTGGGGGGTGAAGATCCCCTCGGTCGGCACGCCGATCGTCTGGATCCCCTGGCCGGTCGCGATCGTCACCAGGTTGAACAGCGTGTCGGCCGCGTGCGTCCGGAACAGGTTGCCGTCCATGTGCCTCGTCGGCGGCATGTACTTCACCGGGCAGTCCGGGAACAGCTCGCGCGTGAGCTGGGCCTGGGCCCACTCGTAAAGCAAGCCGTTCTTCACCGGCACGTCGATCTCGAACGCGTCCCCGAGCGCGATCTGCTCGTCGGGCACGCCCGAGTCGCGCGCGAGCTGGTGGTTGATGAACTGCGAGGCCGTGACCGTATGGGCCGCCTCGAGCGCGTCCGCCGTGCGCAGGTAGTTATCCTCGCCCGTGTTGATCGTCACGCCGAACCAGCCGTTGATCAACCGCGACACGCGCTGGTCGATCAGGCCGCGTACCACGTTGATGTCGCGATACAGGATCCCGTACAACGCGTCGTTGACCATGTTGTCGAACCCCTCCCACGCGCCCATCACCGCGATCTCCGACATGCACAGCCCCGAGCAGAAGCTCGACAGCCGCACGTAGCGGCCATGAAGCTCCGACCACTCGTCGATCGCCTCGCGCATGATCTTGAAGTTCGCCTGCGTCGCGAACGTCCCCCCGTAGCCCTCCGTCGTCGGCCCGAACGGCACGTAGTCGAGCAGGCTCTGCGCCGTCGACCTGATCACCGCGACGATGTCTCCTCCCGCCTCGGCCACCGCCTTGGCGTGCACCACGTCCTCGTACACGTCGCCCGTCGCCGTCAGCACGTAGCGCAGCGGGGCCGGCGCCTCGCCAAGGCGTGCGCGCATCTCCCTACGGGTCTCGAAGCGTCGCGAGATCTCCCTCAACCGCTCGCGGCACTCGGCCGTCACGCGTTCCTGCGCCGCGCCCGGCTCGGTCTCTCCGAGCGCGCACAGGTCGAGCTCGCCCGCGCTGACCGCCTCCGCCAGCTGCTGCGGCGTCCGGTCGGTCTTGATCATCGCGTTGCCGATCCAGTAGCCGATGCCGCGACCCAGGCCGTCCTGATCGTGGACGTGGTCGACCAGCACGTTCGGCAGCGGCGCGCCGAGGTCGTCGGCGCCGTCCACCCCCAGCAGCCGCGTCACGCTGCGCTCGACCGACACCGTCGTGCGGTCTTTGATCTCCTCCGCGACCTGCGCCGCGATCTTCTCCGCCGCTTCCCGACAGGCCCTGATCACGCCCTTGTCGAGACCGAGCTTCCCTGGCAGCCTGCGCGGCGAGTCCACGTCCAGCGGGAAGCTCATAGCAGTCCTCGGGGGGCGCCCTCCATGGCGTGGTGGGTGGTCGGCGTGCTCATCGAATATCTCGCACGATCGGGAAGGGGATGACCTCGCGCAGGGTGTCGCGTTCGGTCAGGATCATCACGAGGCGGTCGACGCCCATGCCGCCGCCCGCCGTCGGCGAGTAGCCGTACTCGATCGCCCTGGCGTACTCCTCGTCGTTCGGGTGGGGGACGTCGGCGTCGTCGATCAGCCTGCGCTTGCGCTGGTCGACGAACCGCTGCCACTGGTCGACCGGGTCGTTCAGCTCGGTGTCGCCGCTGACGAGCTCGATGCCGCCGATGACCGCGTCGAAGTGCTCGCCCAGCTCCGGATGGATCGCGTGGCGCTTCGTGATCGGGAACGGCTCGAGCGGGAAGTCGAACACGTGCGTCGGCTGGACGATCGTCGGCTCGATCAGCCTGGAGTAGATGTCGGCCACGAGCTCGGCCCACGTCGCCTCGGGGTCGACCTCGCCGTCGAGCACGTTCGCCAGCTGCTGCTTGTCGGACTCCATGAAGTCGACCCCGGTGCGCTCGAGGACGATCTCGCGCATCGTGATCCTCCGCCACGGCTTCGCCAGGTCGATCTCCTCCCCGTTCCGTTTGATCGTCGTCCTTCCCAGCGCCCTCTGCGCGACGTCGCGGAACATCTCTTCCGTCGCGGTCGCGACGTCGTTGTAGTCGGCGTAGGCCATCATGAACTCGATGATCGTGAACTCCGGGCTGTGCTTAGGAGAGATGCCCTCGTTGCGGAAAACCTTCCCCATGTCGTACACGTTCTCCAAGCCGCCGACGATGCAGCGGTTCAAGAACAGCTCCACCGAGATGCGCAAGTACAGGTCGCGGTTCAGCGCGTTGTGGTGCGTCGTGAACGGGCGCGAGCCCGCGCCGCCCGCGAGCGACTGCAATGCCGGGGTTTCCACTTCGACGAAGTTCCGTTCGTTCAGCCACTCGCGGATCGCCGCCACGATCCGCGCGCGCGTCACGAACAGCTCGCGCGTGTCCTCGTTCGCGAGCAGGTCCAGCTCGCGGTAGCGGTAGCGGGTGCCCGTGTCGCCGAGGCCGTGATGGCGGTCCGGCGGCGGGCGCAGCGTCTTCGTCAGCAGCGTGCACTCGTCGACCGCGAGCGCGAGCTGACCGCGCTGCGTCACGTACACGCAACCCTCGATCCCCACGATGTCGCCGATGTCGAGTCCCATGATGCGGTCGTACTTCGCTTCGCCCAGTACGTCGAATCGTACCACCACCTGGATCTGGCCGGACAGGTCGCGCACGTCGAGGAACGACGTCTTGCCGTGGCCGCGCCTGGAGATCACGCGGCCGGCGATGTGGTGGCGCAGATCCGGGTGCTCGCCATGCTCGAACGTTGCCGGATCGTGAGCCGCGATCACGTCCTTGATCAGCGTGCGGTCGGGCAGGGAGACTGGCGGGTAGGGATCGATCCCTTCGCCGCGCAGGCGCTCCATCTTCGCGCGGCGCTCGTCGATCTCCCCCTCCGGGGACGATGCGACCGCGCCGTCGACGGACGCCGGGTTCAGCTCCGCGCCCTGGTCCGCCTGCTCCGCTTGATTCTGTACAGGCACAGGACGATCCTATCCGGAGCGACGGGATACGGCGAGCGATGGGAGGATTGGCCCAGGCCGGCGTGCGTCCCCGCGATCGGTCAGACGTTCCGCCCGCAGTGCTTGAAGCCCGCCTTGGCCGCGAGCGGGATCAGCGCTTTCTCGCGCTTCTGATCTTCGTGGATCAGAACTTCAACCGCCTTCAAGTTCTTCGCGCTCGCCGCCGTGCCCAGCTTGCCCGCGTGGTCGGCCAGCAGCTCGATGCCCGCCAGGATCTTCCGCCACGTGGACGCGAGCTCGCTCGGCGGCGTCAGCTTGCGCAGTTCGACGAGCGCATTGTGCTCGAACGCCTGGAGGAACGGCGCCACTTCCGCGACCTTCTTCAGCGAGGCCACGCTCGTGACCGCGCCCACTTCCTTGTTGGCCGCCTGCCTGTGTTTGTTCAGCGTCTTGCAGATCGCATCGGCGTGGGCGACCATCGGCGATTTGGCGCTTGCCGAGGCTGTACTGCCGTCGCTCGTGCTTTTGCCGCTGCCACCGCAACCCGCCGCGAGCAGGACAGCGATCATCGTGGCGACGGCCGCCGGTGCGATCGTCGGGCGGAGCGCATTCATCATGGGGGCGACCCTACAACGCGGATCTCGCCGTGCCAACGGAATCGGCCGATTGTCTCGGACTATTCTCCCGCTCCGCGCGGGCCGCGGGCCGAGCCTTCGAAGGGGCGGCTCCGCGTCCTCTACGCCATCGGCAATGACATGCCCACCGGCTTCGGGCTTGCCGGTGGTGTCGGCGTCGCAGTGGGGGCGACCTGCACCAACGGCAAGACCGGCAACGCGGGCGGTGCGCCGATCGCGATCAACCCCCTTGCCGCCTGGCGGATCGCCTGGGCCGCCGGGTCGTCCGGGTCCTCCACCACCAGCGGTATACCGCTGTCCGCGTGGGCGCGCAACGGCATCGTCAACGGCACGTTCGCGAACAGCGGCACGTCCAGCTCGTCCGCGAGCTCCCTGCCGCCCCCCTCGCCGAAGATCGCGAACCGCTCGCCCCCCGGCGTCGTGAAGCCCGACATGTTCTCGATCACGCCGCCGATCTCGAGCGAGACCTTGTTCGCCATCTCCGCCGCGCGTCTCGCGACCCTTTGCGCCGTCGCCTGGGGCGTCGTCACGATCACGAACTTCGCCTGCGGCAGCAGCTGCGCGAGCGTCATCGACACGTCGCCCGTGCCCGGCGGCAGGTCGATCAGCAGGTAGTCGAGCGCGCCCCAGTCCACGTCGTTCAGGAACTGCGTCAACGCCTTGTGCAGCATCGGGCCGCGCCACACGACCGCGGCATCCTCCTCGACGAAGAAGCCGATCGACATGACCTTCACGCCGTGGGCCTCGAGCGGCACGATCTTCCTTTGCGCCGATACGGGCGGTCTCGTCGAGCCCAGCCCGTACATCCTCGGGATCGAGTAGCCCCAGACGTCGGCGTCGAGCACACCGACTTTCTTGCCTTCGCCCGCGAGCGCCGCCGCGAGGTTCGCCGTCAGCGTCGACTTGCCCACGCCGCCCTTCCCCGAGCCGATGCACAGGACGTTCGCGACCTGGGCCAACGCGCCCTCGGGCAGGCTTCCCCTCCCCAGCTTCTGCTGCAGCGCCGCCTTCTGCCGATCGTCCAGCACGTCGAAGTAGACGTTCGTGTGCTCGACGCCCTCGAGCGCGTTCGCGGCCTCCGCCACCGCCGTCTGGAAGTGGCCCTTGATCGGGCAGCCCGGGGTCGTCAGCGAGACCGTGATGTCGACCACGCCGTTGCTCCCGATGTCGATCGAGCGGACCATGTCCAGCTCCACGATCGAGCGGTGCAGCTCCGGGTCGATTACGGCCCTCAGCGCCTCTTTGATCTCTTCCTTGGTTGGCATAGGGGCATTGTGGCACGTCGGTTGCCGGCTCCCTGCCGGCTCCCTTTATGTCGGCGGCCCCCTTGGGGTTGGGCTCTTGCGCTTGTGGCATTGGCCGGATTTCTCGGCATGTCTTTCACGAGAAGAACTCGTGAAAGACATGACCGAAAATCCGGCCTTTTGAAGTGCGCGTTTTGGCCGGCGCGATTTGGGGGTTTGTGGGCTTCGCATGTCCCCGTTGTGCCGCTTGCGTCGGTTGAGTTCTCGAGGTAGTGCCAGGCGGGGGGAGCCGGGTCGGACCTGTCGGTTTCTTGTCGGAATCGCGCCGGAGCGCTACAGTGTCTGGTATGGCACTTGCGTACGCCGAAGAGGCGATCCACATCCATGACACCGGTCATCTCTCCGACCGTCAAATAGCACGCGCGACTGGGGCGGCACCGAGCACAGTGCGCGAATGGCTTGCACGGCGTTCCGCTCCAAGTGGAGTGCGGGCGGAACGGCTCGCTGAGCTCTCCTCGCTCGTCGAACGACTCGCGCGGGTGATTCGGCCCACCTACATACCGGTATGGCTGAACAAGCCGGTCCCAGCACTCGACGACGACAAGCCGATCGATCGCATCGCCACGGGCGACTACAGGGCAGTCGCCCGCCTGATCTCCGGCATCGAGGACCCGGGCGCGAGCTGAAGTGGCGCTCAGCGTCGCTGCGATCGCCGTACGCGGTCGCTGGGTCAAGCACACCTACCCCGGCTCCTCGCCATTGCCCGAGCGAGACCCTCCGCCGGATAATCGCTGGCAGCGCGGAGACATCGTCGATGCGCTCTATCTCGCCGATACCGAGGACACCGCGTGGGCTGAGTGGTACCGCCATCTTGCCGAGCGCATGATCCCGCCGCTTGCGCAGATGCCCCGCGAGCTGTGGACATGGGAGGTAGACGCCGAGATTGCTGACTTGTCCACCATTGAAAAGCTTGCCGCCATCGGGCTCCAAGCACCCAGCCCCGACCGGCGCGAATGGGGTGCATACCAGCGGGCGGGAGAGCAGCTTGCTCAAGAAGGCTGGGCCGGATTGCTCGCACCGAGCGCCGCCCACCCAGATGGCAAGATCCTGTGCCTGTTCCGCGACGCGCAAGGTGTGCGCAACGCCAAGCCGCTTCCTCCCGCACGGCGTGTCGACGAACCTCCTCCGCCACCCACTGGGCTGCGAACGTAGGCGGGTGGCCCAGGGGCAGGTCATTTCTATGGACCAAGCTGGGCGTCGCGGGCCGGTGAAGCGCGTGCTACCGATCGTCCGGGATCGGCCAGCACGTGCAAGCCGGCACGTGGCGATCCAGCGCCGCGTCCATAGAAATGACCCGCGGGCGGTGGGGGCCGCCCGCGGGTCGAGGGAGGAGAGGGTGCTACTCCTGCCGGCGGGATATGAGGCCGGCAGACTCTCCCGACCACCGCCCTTTGGGGGGCGGTGTCCTGCCCGACCCTCTCCGGGCGGGCAGGCGGGGGAAGGGGGTGGCTCAGACGAGGCTGAGGATGCGCTCCTGGACTCGGTTGGCCAGGTCGGCGCCGTCCTTGACGACGTTCTCGATCTGCGTCTGGGTCTGCTCCACCTGGGTGGAGAGGCTCTTCGTGCGCTGCTCGAGCTCGCGACGGCGCTGGCGCAGTTCGCGCTCGAAGCGCACGCGGGCTTTGCGGACCTCGCGCTCGAGGCGGTTGCGCGCGGTCGTGCCACGGCGCTCGAAGCGGCGCAGCTGGGCCTGAGCCCTGGTGGTCGACGAGTAGGTCGTGAGCGTGTCGTTGACGGTGGTCACCACCCGTTCGCGGGCGAGCAGCGCGGCGCCCACGGGAATCAGGATCGCGCGCTCGGCGTAGTCGCCGAAGACGCTCGCGGTGTCACGCGTGGCGGTCTCGGCCTGGCGCACAGCCGACTCGGCCTGGTGGGCGGCACGCGTACGGGCAGACTTGGCGCGTGTGGCCTTCGCCTGCGTGGTGGGGCGCGAAGCGGCGCGAGCGCCGGTAGAGGCTTTGGCCGCAGCCGGTTTACGGGCGGCTTTCGCGCCGGCTTTGGCGCTGCGGGGGGAAGTTGTGTTGGCGGTTGCCATTTTGCAGGAGGCTCCTCTTCTTCCTCGCCGGGCGAGGAGGGGTACGGGTTTACGTTCTTGGAGGCTCGGCGCTGAGCTTAGCACCGAACACCTGTTTGTAACCCGTGTGAGGAAGATCGTTACACGTCTACCTACAGATCGCGTAAAGACCCTGTGAAGAAGCCGTATTTACGAGCATTGGCTTGTAACAGAAGGAACGTGCGTTCGGTCTATTGGGCCGGCGTTCGGTCTGCCAGGCCAGGCTTCGCACGTGTGCGCGCGAGCCAGTGCGCCGGGTCCTCGAGCTCGGCCATCGTCGGCAGCGCCTCCGGGCCACTCCACGCGCGGGCGAGCGCCCCCGTCCCCTCCGCCTCGACGACCGCGTCGCAGAAGCGCCGCCCGACCTCGTACTGCTTCATCTTCAACTCCAGTCCCAGCAGCCGCTCGAGCACGCGCCAGGGCAGCCCGCGGGACTCGCGCCGGCGGTTCATCGCCGCGCGCAGCCGCGGCAGCGAGGGCAGCACCTCGGCGCCGACCGCGTCCATCGTGTGCTCGGCGTGCCCCTCGATCAGCGACATCGCCGCCTGGATACGCTCGAGCTGCTCCCAGCGCTCCTCGCCGAGCGTCAGCCGCAGCAGCTCGCCGCGGCGAGCGCGCTCGATCAGGGAGCGCAGCTCCGCCCCGTCCGGCAGCTTTGGCAACCTGGGCAGGCGCGCACCGAGCGAGGAAGGGCCGGCGAGCGTCACCTGCAGCCCCTCGATCAGCTCCTTCAGCATCCCTCCGAGGTAGTCGCGCAGCCACGGCGCGCCGGAGAACTGGACCGCGTGGACGATCTCGTGGATCGTCACCCACAGCACCAGCTCGTCGCGATCGACCCCCAGGTTGCGCGCCGCCTGCGCCAGGTTCGGCGCGAGCAGCAGCAGGCGGGGAGGGGCCGAGGAGTCGAGCAGCGCGAGGTCGTACTGCCCGAGCACGCGCTGAGAGAGGACGCCGGTCAGGGCCCCCACCTGGGCGCCGAGCAGAAACCCCGTGGCCGAGCGCAGCGGGCCGGCGAGCGGGCCCGTGGAGCGGCCGACACCATCCGTCAGCCTGCCCAGGATCGGGCGCATGGTGTCCAGGTTGGCCGCGATCCAGCCCGCCCGGTCGACCGTCTCGAGCGGCGGTAGCTCCGCGGGAAGCACGAGCCCTGAGTAGTCGCTCACGCGCCGCGCGAAATCGTATGCGAGTGGCTGCACCGTCTCCGCGCGCACTCCCCCGTACGGCGGGGAGCCCGCGATCAGCTCGCCAATCCGTTGCGCCGTGCTCCAATCGATCGCGTCCACACACTGAGCGTAGACGCACCGAGCCACCCGTCTGGCAAGACGCTCGTATCCTTGGGAGATGTCAGTGTCCAAGACCGTCGCCGCAACCGACTCGCCGCGCGCCCTGGCGGGTCAGGAACAAGGCGCGGGAGGGGAGGAGTTCCTCGAACGGGCCGAGGTGCGCGACGTGCTGGCGTGGATGCGGCTGCTCGTCGAGCCGCAGGACGCCGCCGCGGTCGTGCGCGCGCTCGCTCGCCCGCCGATCGAGCTGCGCCAGGTCGACCTCGCGCGCGTGATCCAGGTCGCGCGCCGGCACAAGCTGGACATGGTCGCCGCGCTCGCCGCCGCGATCGACCTGCCGCAGGTCCCGCCCGACGCGCGCGAGCGGATCCAGCGCTTCCTCGAGCTGCGAGCCGCGGCGGCCAAGGCGCTCGACGCCGGCCGCCCCGACCTGCTCGCGCGCGCCGTGGTGGGGGTCGAGTCCGAGGAGCGCTCGCAGAGGCCGGCGCGGCCCGGCCGGGAGGGAGAGGAGGACAGCGACAGCGACAGGGAGGACGCGCTGGCGCAGACGCTGCGCATGATGCGCGAGGAGGTGCTCGCGAGCGTCGCGCGCATCGGTGGGCGGCTCGGCGAGCTGCGCCTCGATACCGACCTCGACATCTCCCACGGCGTGGTGCGCTACCTGGAGCTGCTGAAGCTCTCCGCCCTCGTCCAGCGTCCCACCGGACAGGACGTCGGCGAGGCGCTCGCGGACGTCAACGCGCGCCTGCTCGCCGCGACCACCGCGCTTCAGCGCGAGATCTTCCAGACCTCCTCGCTCGACGAGACACTGCATGTGAGCAAGCGTGCCCGCGCGCGCGCGATCGCCCCGCGCGAAGCGTCCTCGCTCGCTCCCTTCCTTCCACGCAAGGGCGCCGGCCTGGCCCTGTCGGCCTCGGACATCGAGACCTACCGCGGCTGCCCCCTGCGCTACAAGTTCGCGCGCGTCCTGCGCATTCCCACCGAGCAGACGCTGCACCAGCGCTTCGGCATCGCCGTCCACCAGGTGCTCGAGCGCTATCACTCCGACGGCGGGCAGACGCTCGAGCAGCTGCTGGCGCTGCTCGAGGCCGTTTGGCGCAAAGGTGGCTTCGGCGAAGGCGAGGCCGAGCGGCTGCTGCACGAGAAGGCACACGTCGCGCTGCGTCGCTACCACGCGCGGCTGCACGGCCAGGACTCAGAGCCCGTGTGGTTCGAGCGCTCCTTCTCCTTCCGCCTCGGGCCCCACCACCTGCGCGGGCGCGTCGACCGCGTCGACCGGATCGCGGCGGGCGGTGAGGAGGAGGAGTACGAGCTGATCGACTACAAGACCTCGCGCCCCAAGACCGCCACGCAGCTCAAAGACGACATCCAGCTGTCGCTGTACGCGCTGGCCGCGCGCGAGGACTGGCGCCTTCCGTCCTCACGTCAGGCCTACTACTACGTGCTCGACGATCTCAAGGTCCCGGTACCTCGCGGGCCGGCGGACGAGGAGTCGATCAAGGACACGGTGCTCGAAGTCGGCGAGGGCATCCTCGCCCAGGCGTTCGCGCCCACTCCATCGCACGCTGCGTGCTCTCTCTGTGACTACCGCATCGTCTGTCCGGCCGCGGAGCAGTAGTGGGATTCGTCGTCTGAATTGGGTCGAGCTTGCCCGCGGTTTCGTCGGCGCGTGAGGCGGGGCGCGGTCAGGCAGGGTCGCCCTTTTTCTCTCCGGCGTCGTCTTGCCCTTCGGCGTCGTCTTGCTCGTCGACATCGCGCTGCTCGCCGGTGGGGCTCCTGTCTTCGGGACCGTCCTTGCCGTGTTGGTCACCCACGTCTTGCTGGCCGCCGGTATCGGGCTGGTCGTCTGTGATCTGCTCGCCCTCGGTATTGCTCTGGCCACCGAGGCCCAGCTGGTCGCCGAGGCTGAGCGGGCCGTCGAGGCCGAGCTGTCCCTCCGGGCCCCGCTGGCGCAGGAAGCGCTGAAATTCACGAGCGATCACATCCCCCGAAGGGACGTCCTCGCCGTTTTCCTCCTGCTCTTCCGCGGCGGCCGCCTCGAGCCGTTCCACGAACGCCGCGACGTCGGGGTCGCTTTGCACGGCGATCCCCACCTGGCGCTCGTAGTCGGCAGAAGCGGCTTCCAGCTCGGTCACGTCGACGGCGACCCCAACCAGTCCTTCGACCCTGCGCACCAGCGCGAGCGCCGCCTTCGGGCTGGCGGCCGCCGCCACGTAATGGGGGACCCCCGCCCAGATCGAGGCCGACGGCAGTCCCGCCTCCACGCAGGCCCCGTGCAACACGCCGACGATCCCGGTCGGCCCCTCGTACGTCGAGGTTTTCATCCCCAGCCGTTGGATCAGGGAAGGGTCGGACGCGTAGCCGACCATCGACACCGGCAGCGTGTGCGGCACGTCGCCGAGCAGCGCGCCTAGCGAGACGACCACCTGCACGCCGAGAGCTTCGGCGAGATCGACGAGGTGTTGGCTGAACGAGCGCCAGCGCAGCGACGGCTCGACGCCCTGGACGAGCACGAGGTCGCGCGTCGCCCGCGGGGCGCGCACCTCGAAGACCTCGACCGTCGGCCATTCGATCTCCCGCTCCCCCGTCTCCGTGTAGGACACCGCGGGACGATTGGCCTGGTAGTCGTAGAACTGCTCGGAGTCGATCCGGGCGAACCGGCGCCCTCCCAGCGCCGTGGCCATGAAGGCGACAGCGGTCGAGGCGGAGTCGCCCGCATCGTTCCAGCCCTGGAACGCGCACACCATGGCTGGTGCCCTGAGGCCATCAGGTCGGCGGTCCCAAATCAGGGGCTGCATCCGAACCACCGTACATCATGAGAGCGTGTTCGCCTCCCCCAGTTCCCCACTCGCCGACAATCAGGAGATCGCGACCCTGCGCGAGGGGTCCGAGGTCGACGGGATTTTTGCTTGCACGCGCAAGGAACGTCAGATCTCGCGCGCCGGCACCCCGTACCTGACGGTCGAGTTGCGCGACTCCACGGGCACGATCCGCGGGCGCGCGTTCCGCGACGCCGACATGCTCGCCGGGCGCTTCGAGCGGGGCCGGCTCGTGCGCGTGCGCGGGCGCGTGGAGAGCTTTCGCGACGAGCTGCAGGTCGAGATCCGCACGATCGCCCAGGCCGACGGCGCCGAGGCCGAGGATCTCGCGCGCTTCCTGCCGGTCGCCCGTCGCGACCTCGACGAGCTCGACGGCTTCCTGGAGCACCTCTCCCGCGAGGTCTACGACCCCCCGCTGAAAGCGATGCTGGAACGGATGCTGGGCGACTCTGAGCTGCGCGAGGAGCTGCGCCGCGCGCCGTGCTCGGTTCCTGTCGCCGGGCCCGCGCCCGTGGGCTCAGGACGATCTCCCTCCAATCATCATGCTTACCTCGGCGGCCTGCTCGAGCACACCGTCGCCGTCGCCACGATGGCGCTCGAGCTGTGCACCGTGCACCCGCGCCTCGACCGCGACCTGCTCTTGAGCGCGGCGATCGTCCACGATCTGGGCAAGACGCGCGAGTTCACCTACGGCGCGGAGATCGCGCGCAGCCAGGAAGGCAGGCTGCTGGGCCACGTCGAGCTCGGCCTGCGCCTGATCGCGCGCCGCGCGCCGCGTACGCTCGTCGCCGAGCGCCGGCTCGCGCTCGAGCACTGCGTGCTGCTCCACCACGGCGCCGACGCGGCCGTCGGGCAGCGCTTCGCCTCGCCCGAGGCGCTGGCTCTCTATCGCCTGAACACGCTCGATGCTCAGGTCAAGAGCGCGTTCGAGCACGGCGTCGTCCGCTGAGGGGCCATCAAGCGAGGCTCGCGGATTGCCGATACGTCAATGATGGGCGACAGCGCCACCACAGCCACGCCCCCACCGGGCGCGCCTCCTTCGGATCAGCCGCCCGCGGGCAAATCCCCGCTGGGCGTCTCGCGCCCGGCCGAGCCCGACTGGGAGGGCCCTGAGCGGCGCGGACCAGAGCGCCAGAGTCCGGGCGGCGGCGACGGCCACGGCCTGTACCCGCCCCAGCGCTCCGGGCGCTCGACCCGGATGATCGGCGAAGTGGTCGTCGACCTCGGCTTCGCCGGCCGTGAGCAGGTCGAGGAGGCCGTCGCCGTCGCCCGCGCGCAGGGCCGGCCCACCGGCCAGGTGCTGGTCGAGCAGGGCGTTCTGCGCCAGGACCAGCTCGCGCGGGTCGTCGCCGAGCGCTTCGGTCTCGACTACGTCGACCTGGCCGTCTACGAGCTCGACATGGGCGCCGTCAACCTGATCAGCTCCGACTCGGCCAAGCGCTACCAGGCCGTCCCCGTGGGCTTCACCGGCGACGGCGCCCTGCTGCTGGCGATGGCCGACCCCACGAACGTCCTCACGATCGACGACGTCGCGATGATGACCGGCCGGCGGATCCGCGCGGCGGCCGCCTCGGTCGAGGACCTCAACCTGCTGCTCGCGCGCCTCGCGCGGATGGACGACTCGATCGAGGACATCGTCGACGACAGCGCCGACGCCGACTCAGAGCCCGACCAGCTGCTCGACGAAGCCGACCGCGACGCGCCGATCATCAAGCTCGTCCACTCGATCGTCGCCCAAGCCGTCCAGCAGGGCGCCTCCGACATCCACGTCAACCCCGAAGAGGGCGACACCCGCGTGCTCTTCCGCGTCGACGGCGTGCTCTTCCCGGCCGCCACCGTCAAGCGCCGGATGGCGATGGGCGTCGTCTCGCGCATCAAGATCATGGCCGACCTCGACATCTCCGAGAAGCGCGTCCCCCAAGACGGCCGCTTCGCGCTGACCGTCGACGGCCGCCGTGTCGACATCCGCGTCGTCACGCTCCCGCTCGTCTACGGCGAGGGCGTCGTCATGCGGATCCTCGACAAGGGCGTCGTCGTCCAAGGCCTCGAGTCGCTCGGCATGCAATCTGACGAGCTCGCGCGCTTCAGCTCCGCGATCCACCGGCCCAACGGCGCGGTGCTCGTAACCGGACCGACCGGCTCGGGCAAGTCGACAACGCTCTACGGCGCGCTGAACGTCCTCAACGACGGCGAACGCTCGATCCTCACGATCGAGGACCCCGTCGAGCAGCGCATCGCGGGCGTCAAGCAGATGCAGATCGCCCCCAAGGCCGGTGTCACCTTCGACGTCGGCCTGCGCTCGATGCTGCGTGCCGATCCCGACGTGATCATGGTCGGCGAGATCCGCGACGCCGAGACGGCGCACATCGCGATCGAGGCGGCCCTCACCGGCCACCTCGTCCTCTCCACCCTGCACACCCGCGACGCTCCTTCCGCGCTCGGGCGGCTGATCGACATGGGCATCGAGCCCTTCCTCGTCTCCTCCGCGATCGACTGCATCGTCGCCCAGCGGTTGGTCCGCATGCTCTGCAAGCACTGCAAGCGACCCCAAAAAGTACCCGACTCCGTGCTCGCCGAGCACGGCCTGACCGGCGCCGAGCCGTACGAGCCCGTCGGCTGCTCACGCTGTGGAGGCTCCGGCTATCGCGGGCGCGTAGGCCTATACGAGGTGATGACCGTCTCCGAGGAGATCCGCGCCCTGATCCTCGAGCGCGCCTCGGTCGACGACATGGTCACCGTCGCCGTCCGTCAGGGGATGCTCCGCCTGCGCGACGACGGCATGCACAAGGTGCGCGAAGGCCTCACCTCAATCGCCGAGATCGAGCGGATGACCAGCAGCTTGTTGTAGGGCCTGCTTGAGTGAATGTTTGATCGCCGTACGTTCCCAAGAGATGTCGTGCTCAATTCGGAATTCCGTCCGACGTGGTGTGGTAGCCTAAGGCAGGATGGTCGCGGGGGTCCCACCTGCTGCCCTCACAGGTAGCACCCGCTGATCTAGCGGTTGAAGGTGGCCCCGGTCCATCCTCGTCTTTTTGGGGAATTCGTGCTTTACCGCATCTATGTGGACGAGGCAGGCGACAGGGGTATATCCACCGCCTCCTCCAAGCATTTCGTCGTATCCGGTGTAGTTGTCGCGGACGAGTACGACGCTGCCGTCCGGGCAGAGCGAGCGAGCCTCGCGCAGGCTCTCGGGCGTCAGCCTGGACAAGTTCTTCACTATCGCAAGCTGACTCACCCGCAGAAGGTTAAGGCGGCACAAGACATCGGCCGCTCGGCGATCGCCACGATTGTGAATGTGATAATTCACAAGGGTTCATTAGGAAAACCGCTTCCAGCTGGAAACATGGCGCACATCTCGCGGCCGGATCCCATGTATCTTTGGGCCCTACGCCTGCTGATGGAGCGTGTGTCTTGGTACATAGCTGAGCACGAGGGAACGGAGACCATTGTCACGTTCGCTCACATTAGGCATTTCAAGGCTGAAAAGCTGCACAACTACAGCAAAGCGCTCGAAGCAAACCCTGCGGTCCAGATTAGGGAGGGTGCTTTCGACGGGCATCCGCTCAGGATTGGCAGTCCGGACAAGGTCGCCCTACTGCAGTTTGCCGACGTTGCTGCGTCCGCGCTCTTTCGAGCTATTGAGCCTGATGAATACGGCAACACCGAGCGACGCTATCTAGATGAACTATCGCCCAAGATCTACCGACGTGAGACGGGCAGCACGACGTCGTACGGGATCAAGGTCTTCCCGGCCTCAGAGTGCGAGCCGGGCGCCTCACTCGATTGGTTGCGAACGTTTTAGCGCCGCACGCCGGGACTCGCACCTGCACAGAGTCCCGGCGTGGCGCAGCGAGCGGCGCTATTTCTTCTTGGGCGCCGCCTTCTTCTTGCCGGCTTTCTTGCCCTTCTTGCCTTTAGCCTTGCCTTTGCTCGCGACAGCCACCGGCTTCGGGTTCAGCCGGTTGAAGCCCGAGTTGGCATTGGGCGGGCAGCCGGCCGGGCGACCGAGGTCGTATGGCCCGGAAATCGCCTGCACGACCGCGCCTTTTTCGAGATATGCGTAGGTGACCGTCAGCAACGGGTCGACGCGCGGCTCCTCGCACAGCTTCGCGCCGATCGCGAACTGTCCCATCACCGTCTCATAGCCGGCTTTCGTCGCGCCGACGCAGTTGACCGCGTAGCCGGGGACTTCTCCGGAGCAGGAGAACGTGTCGGTCGTCGGGGCTCCCGCCGGGGCGCTCGGCAGCGTGCCGGTCGCGGTCACGAGCGGCGGGCTCTGCACCCCTGTCAACGGGATCTGCGCCTGCAGCTGATAGCCGGTGATCGGGCCGTTGCAGTAGAAGCTGTACTTCACCTGCTGTTCGTCGCTGCCCACTTCGGGCGTACCGTTGGCCAGGCCGCCGAGGCACGAGTAGTTGTTCGGGTTGGCTTCTTCCGCGTGGCCGATCGCCGGCGTGGCGAGCAGCAGCGCGAGGGTCAAGCCCACGAGCGCGACGAGCCACCACGTGGCCTGCTTGCGGTGGGCGGGATCTTGTGCGTGCAACGTGGGTCTCCTTGGTTGGTTGACGAACTGCGGATGTACGGCCTCGAGGCCGCGACGTCAGCGCAGCAGCCCCGAGAGGCTCTGCTTGGGTGAAGTTGGGTTGAACGCCGTCGCCGGCCGCGAGCCGGCGCGGGCGAACGGCGAAAGCAGCAGCACGCCCCCCGGGGGCTCGCTCGAGAGCGTCGCCGTCGACGCGCCGGCGGGCAGGCTCGACGCCGCTGCATTGCCGACCGTGCCGAACGTGATCACGATCAAACCGTGTTCGCGATAGGCGGCGCTCGCGGTCAGCGTCGGTACGGCGGCTTTGAGAAATTCGTCCGCCGCGCTCAGCGCACCAGCGCTTTCCGGCGCGCACTGGGCTCCGGCCGCGCCTTCGGGGCACGGGGGCTGGACGATCGTGTCGAGCGTCTGCGGCGGTTCTCCTCCCAGCAGCGCCGCCTCGCTCGCCAGCGCGCTGCCCTGCAGCGAGGACCAGCCGCTCAGCAGCGCGCCCGCGGGCACGAGCTGGGAGTCGATGTAGGGCGCACCGGCGGGCTGGGCCAGGACCTGCGTGAAGGTGGCGCCGGTGAGCTCGATCAGCCACACGTGCGTCACCGGCGGCAGCGTGGCCTGCCTGTTTTCGCCCTTGGGAGCTTTCGTGGCCGGAGACGGCGAAGAAGGGCTCGTCGTCGGGGTCGGAGACGCGCCGGCGCTCGACCGTGTTTTCGACTTCGCCGTCTGCGTCGTGGCGCGCGTGGAGGGAGACGTGCCCGCACCGGCGAGGGGCACGGCGGGAGTCGCCTGGGGCGTGATCGCAGGCGGCGCGGCGCTCGTCGCGCTTGTGTGGCCGCCCGTGCCCGCCGTGGCGAGGGCCGCGATCGACGGGAGCAGCAGCGGAATGCGCTCGCCGGCGAACGATGTGCTGGGCGCCGGGCCGATCGCCGCGCCGACTGCCACGCCGACGGCGAGCATCGCCGCCGCCAGGGCCGCGGTTACGCGCAGCGAAGGCAGCCGTGGGACGCCAGTGGTGGGCGTCGGTCCGGATGTGGGGGTCTCAGGTGGAGTGCTCATGGGGGAGGGGGGGATGAGTGCGGTTGGTCCGGGTCGGTCGAGTAACCGGCGCGCCGGTCCATGGCATCTTCATAAACTAGCTTATCCTGATCAAGCTAATGAGGAATATGGTAGGTTCGTTGCCGCCCCACTGTCAAACATCTGAAACGGAGTCCCTGTCAATGAACAAGCATCGCCCCCTACGACGACTAAGACATCTTGCCCTCGCCGTGGTGGCGATCGGCGCGCTCGGGGTCGCCGCGCTGCCCGCGGGCGCCCTGGCGATCCCGACGATCTCGATCAGCGGCGCCACCGCGTCCTACCCGCTCGTGTCGCTGCTCGCCCAGAAGTACGTAAAGCTCAAACCGCACGCCGTCAAGTTCAAGATCGCCCAGGGCGGAGCGCAGATCGGCATCAACGACGTCGCCGCCAGCCGCGTCTCGATCGGCGACGTATCGCGCGATCCGCTGCCGACCGATCCCGCCGGCCTGATCTTCTACCCGATCGCCAAGTACGGGATCTGCGTGGTCACGAACAAAGCCAACGCTCTCAGCAACCTGACCTCCTCGCAGGTGGTTTCGATCTTCACCGGCAAGGCCCGCAGCTGGAGCCAGGTCCCCGGCGCGAGCGCCTCCGGCACGATCGACCTGATCAGCCGCACCTCGGTCGCGGGCGTGCTGACCAGCTTCCAAACGCTGCTGCTTGAAGGCAAGAAAGTCTCCTCGCTGGCCTCCGAACTGTCCTCTGAGGGACTGCTCCGCCAGGCGGTCGAAAACGACCCCAACGGGATCGGCTTCCTGTCCAACTACCAGGCCGGGCTCGGCTCGGTCAACTCCGTCGCCTACAGCGGCGCCTCCTGCAACAAGTCGACCGTGGCCGCCGGTGCCTACGCCGGGATCGCGCGGTTCTACGAGGTGACGCGCGGAGCCGCCCAGGGCTTCGTAGCGTCGTTCATCAACTGGGTCACGAAATCAGCCGCCGCGCGCAGGATCATCGAAACCCAGTGGGTGCCGGTCACCCCGTAGACGTGATCCAGCGGCTGCGCAACCCATGGCCAGATAACCGCGCCGAGCGTCTGCTCGGCGCGGTTTCGCTGTTTGTCGGCGCGATCGTGATCGCGATGATCGCGTTCGTCGGCGTTCGCGCGTGGCCGATCTTCGCTCACAACGGCCTCGGCTGGCTTGGGCCGAACGGGTCCCTGAAGACGCAAATCGCGACCATGCAGGCGACGAGCGTGAACCCGCCCGCTTCGGCGTTTCACCTGCGGGCCTGGTCGATCATCTACGGCACGCTCTTGACGACCGGGATCGCGGTCGTGCTCGGCGCCGCGATCGCGGTGCTGTCGTCGATCTTCATCGTCGAGCTCGCGCCCGCGCGACTGCGCCTGCTCGCGATCCCCATCATTCGACTGCTCGCGTCGGTGCCGTCGGTGATCTATGGCCTGATCGGGATCCTCGTGCTCGTGCCGTTCGTCGGCAACCACCTGGTCTCCGCCTCGCAGAAGACCGCGGTGCAGAGCACCGTCGAGCTGACCGGCGCCGGCCTGGGAGTCACCGCTGTGATCCTGACGGTGATGATCACGCCGATCATGATCGCACTGATCTGCGAGGCGCTGATCGCGGCGCCGCGGTCGTGGCGCGAGGGCGCGGTTGCGCTCGGCCTCAACCCGCTGCGCGCGGTGCTCGCGGTGACGCTGCGCGCGATCCGCCCCGCGATCGTCGCCGCCGCGGTGCTCGCGACCGCCCGCGCGCTGGGCGAGGCCGTGATGATCCAGATGGTCTCCGGCGGCAGCTTCTTCACGCCGAACCTGTCCCACGGGCTGCCGACCTTCTTCTACGAGCCCTTGCGCACCCTGGCCTCGACGATCGTCGACTTCCACGAAGGCGTCGGTGCCCCGGCGCTCAACTCGACGCTGTACGCGTTCGGGCTGCTGTTGCTCTTCTCCGCGTTCGTCCTCTCGATCGCCGGCTACCTGATCAAGCTACCGCTGCGCAAGTACCAGGTGCGGGCATGAGTGCGTGCCCATGTCAGCGCTGTTCGAGGCGTCGGAGGTGAGCGTGTTCGTCCCCGAGCTCGAGACGAGCCCGCCGAGCGCCAAAGGCGGGCGGCGCTCCTCGCCCTGGACCTGGCGTTGGGGGGATCGGCTGGTGCTGCTGTGCGCGTGGGCCGCGGGCATCGGCCTGTGCCTGATCGCCGCGGCGATCGTGATCTACATGGGCTATCGCGGGATCGAGTACCTGCGCCCCGGGCTGCTGTTCACGCGACCGGCGATCGGCGCCACCCAGAGCCAGACGGGAGGCATCCTCGATCCGCTGCTCGGTACCCTGCTGCTGACCGCGATCGGCATCGCGCTCGCCTTCCCGCTGGCCGTCTCGAGCGCGATCTGGATCGCCGAGTACGGGCGACCGAGCTGGCTGGCGCGAGCGGTCGAGTCGTCGATCGAGATCGTCGCCGGCACCCCCGACATCGTGCTCGCGCTGTTCGGCCTCGCGATCTTCCAACTGGGCGTGTTCGCGCCGCTGTCGTTCCGAGCCGAAAGCGGAGGGTCGGGTGGGGGCGGCGGAGGGGTGTACGGCCGATCGTTCATCGCCGCCGGGGCGATGATGTCGCTGATCGCGCTGCCGCCGCTGTTCGTCGCTACACGAGACGGGCTGCAAGCGGTGCCCACGCACATGCGCGAGGCGGCCTTCGCGCTGGGCAAGACGCGAATCGCGACGATCCGCCGGGTGCTGCTGCCGAGCGTGCGCTCGAACATCGCCACCGGCCTGACGCTCGGCGTCAGCCGCATCATCGGCGACACCGCGATCGTGCTGCTGGTGCTCGGCGAAACCCTGCGCATCGACACGCAGGGCTCGGTCCCCGGGCTGAACGTGCTGCGCGGCACGGGCTCGACGCTGACCAGCTACGTCTACGACAACTCGCCCGCCGGCGAAGGCGCCGCGCCGCAGAAGGCATACGCGGCCGCGTTTGTGCTGCTGGTGTTCGTGCTCGGGCTCAACCTTCTAGTGGATCGCATCGGCCGTTCCACGGACACGCATGGCGGCGCTGGATCGGCGTCCTCGGTCGCTCGCGTGCGTAGCACGCCACGCGAACTGCCTGTACCCGGCAGGGTGCGTCCTTGACCAGCTTGCCCTGCGTGCCCGTGGCTCCTCGGGAGTTTTGAAACCGGCATGCAAATCGGCTAACCTCATTGGTTCGATGGAGAAGGTTCTCAATATCGAGACCCCCTGGACCCCGGCCGTGCCGCCGGTGCGCACGATCGTGCTCGATCGCCCGCCCGTCCCCGTCGCGCCGCCCCTGCGCGAGCGCGACCCCCTGCGCGAGCCCGTTCCCTCGACCGCCGGACCCGAGCGGTTGTCCGTGCGCGATCTCAGCATCGCCTATGCGGGCAAGCCGGCGGTCAAGTCGGTGTCGCTGTCGATCCACCAGGGAGAGGTGCTCGCGCTGATCGGGCCCTCGGGCTGCGGCAAGACGACGCTGCTGCGCACGCTCAACCGCCTCACCGAGCTGACCCCCAGCGCCGGGCGCGCGGGCTCGGTGCTGCTCGACGGCGAGGACATCCACGAGCTGGCGGACACGACGCTTCGCACCCGCGTGGCGATGGTCTTCCAGCAGCCCAACCCCTTCCCGATGTCGATCTTCGACAACGTCGCCTTCGCGCTGCGCGAGCAGTCGCGCAAGCGCCCGCGCCGCCGCGAGCTCGAGCCGCTGGTGATCGACGCGCTGCGCCGGGCCGGGCTGTACGAGGAGGTGCGCGACGATCTCGACCGTCCCGCGCTGCGCCTCTCCGGCGGGCAGCAGCAGCGTCTGTGCATCGCGCGCGCGATCGCTCCGCGCCCGGAGGTGCTGCTGATGGACGAGCCGTGCAGCGCGCTCGACCCGATCTCCACCGGCGTGATCGAGGAGCTGATCGGCGAGCTGCGACGCGAGCTGGCGGTCGTGATCGTCACCCACAACCTCGCCCAGGCGCGGCGGGTCGCCGACAAGGTCGCGTTCATGTATCTCGGCGACCTCGTCGAGTACGGGAGCACCGAGGAGGTGTTCAACGCGCCGCGCGCCGCGCGCACGCGCGACTACGTCCGCGGTGCGTTTGGATGAGCCTCGCGCCCGTCCCCTCCGAGCAGCCGTCGGACGCTCAGAGCTGTGCGAACTGCGCGGCGCCGCTCGCCCCCGACCAGCGTTATTGCCTGGCTTGCGGGCATCCCGTCTCGCCCGTCCGGCTCGCGTTCCTCGACGTGCTCCAGGGGGACCCCCAGCCCTATGGGGCCGGGCACAATCCCGCCGCGGGCGTGCTCGCGCCCGGATACGCCCCCACCTACGAGCAGGTCTCAGGCCCGTACGCATGGCTGCGTCGCTACTCCGGGCTGTTCGGGCTGCTGTCGGTGCTGCTGCTGGCGATCCTCGCCGGCCTGCTCGTCGGCCACTGGGTGACCCAGAGCAAAGCGCCGAGCCGGCAGGTGCTGAAGGTCGAAGGCCTGCCCACAGCCGCCGCCGCGGCTGCCACACCACTCGCCACGGCCCCGACCGCCACGACCGCGAGCACGGCCGCATCGACCACCCCCAAGCCGGCCACGCCGAGCAAGGAAACCGCCAAGGCCGAAGCCCACGAAGCCAAAGAAGCCAAGGCGATCGAAAAAGCGCCGACGCCGAAAGCGGTCAAAGTCAGCCCGAGCAAACTCCAGAAACTCGGCAGCTCCTCCGGTCAGAAGCACGAGGAAGAAGTCAACAAGCTCGGCGCCCAGCCGATCGAAACGGGCGGTGGTTGATGCGGGCGCTGCCCGCCGCGGTCGGCGGCTCGCTGGCCGAGCTGCGCCGGCGCCGTCACGAGCTGGCCAGACGAGTCGCCGAGCTGACGTGGGATCTCGGCGGCCTCACCTACGAGATGGCTGTCCGTGACCACTACCGCCTGGACGTGCTCGCCCGGCGCGCCGCCGAGTTGCAGGAGGCGGACGCCCAGCTCGGCGAGGTGCAGCGACTGCTCGGCTCGACCGAGGCCGGCGTCCACGGGCAGTGCCGCTCCTGCGGCGCGGTCCACAGCCGCGGCGCGGCCTACTGCTGGCACTGCGGCGCCCCGTTGCTGGCGGAGGCGCGTCCGGCGGTGCTGGCGGCCGAGCACGCACACGCGGGGGAGTAGCCTCCCGCCCCATACCTTGGCGGATCGTCTTGCCGTTGGGAGCGGATCGTCTTGCCGCCACGAGCAGGGGTAGCCTTGTGGTCGTGGGACCACATCGCGGGAGCCGGCTCGCCGTCATCGCCGCAACGGGCCTCGCCTTGGCAGCCGCCGCCACGGCGACGGCATGGGCAGCGGGTAATGGCATGAGGCTTTCGAGCAGCACGGGCGCACCCCGCGAAGACGGGTGCCCGATCTTTCCCGCCGACAACTCGCTCAACCGGGAAATCGTCCACGCCCCGGTCGATCCCAGGTCGGCCGAATACATCGCGTCGATCGGCCTCTCCGGTCATCTGCACCCGGACTTCGGAACCGAGCCCGCCTACGGCATTCCCTACACGGTCGTCGGCCCGCACCAGCCCAAGGTCCCGATCAAGTTCACCGAATACGGCGAAGAATCGAACCCCGGCCCCTATCCGATCCCGTCCGGTGCGCCGGTGGAGGGCGCGGGCGAAGCAGGCGACCGGCACGTGCTCATCCTGCAGCGGGGCAGCTGCAAGCTGTACGAGCTGTACGCCGCCCAGCGTGCGGGAGCCGGCTGGGAAGCCGGCTCGGGGGCGGTCTTCAACCTGCGCAGCAACGCTCTGCGCCCCGAAGGCTGGACCTCCGCCGACGCCGCCGGCCTGCCGATCTTCCCGCTGCTCGTGCGCTATCCCGAGGTGCGCTCCGGGCAGATCGATCACGCGCTGCGCATGACCGTCGCGCGCACCCAGCGCGGCTACATCCATCCGGCGACGCACTTCGCCTCCTCGAGCTCCGACCCCACCCTCCCGCCGATGGGGTTGCGCCTGCGCCTACGCGCGAGCTACTCGCTGGCCGGCTTTCACGGCGAGTCGCTGATCGTGCTGCGCGCGCTCGAGCGCTATGGGCTGATCGTGGCCGACAACGGCTCCTCCTGGTACATCACCGGAGCGCCCGACCCGCGTTGGAACGACGAGGACCTCGAACAGATCAAGCGCGTGCCCGGCTCAGCGTTCGAAGCCGTGCAAACCGGGCCGATCATGCACCGGGGCTGAGCCTGCCGCCAGAGCTCTGGCGGCTAGGGCTGAGGCTCGACCGGGGCGGAAGCGGGCGGCTGCGCGACCGGGGCCGGAGCGGCGACCGGGGGCTGGACCGGCTCCTGCGGCTGCTGCATCGTCGGCGTGATCGCCGGCTGTTTTGCCTCGCCGCTGATCGAGTCCTTGAACTCGCGCATGCCGCCTCCCAGAGAGCGACCGATTTCCGGCAGACGCCTGGCGCCGAACACCAGCAGTAGGATCACGACCAGGAAAGCGATATGAAGTGGATTGTCCAGTCCCATCACTCCAGTCTACGACGTATTCGTGGTATGGGATCATTTTTCTGTTCCTCCCCGAGCGCGCGACGAGCGAGCTGCGCGGCGATCAGCAGGATCAAGGCGGCGAAGGCGGCTCGGAGCACGGCGCCCGATAGAGCGTTCGCGAGCGCCACCCCACCGGCGCACCCGGCGATCGAAAGCACGCCGATCAGCAGCGCGTCGTCCCGGCGCACGTTGCCGTAGCGGTTGTGCCTGAGCGCCCCCACCAGCCCCACTGGGACGATCGCCAGCAGCGACGTCCCCTCGGCCTGGTGCTGGCTGAGGCTCAAGAACAGGACCAGCCCCGGCACGAACAGCACACCGCCACCCACACCCAGCAGGCCGCCGAGCACCCCGGCGGCCAGCCCGATGGCGATCGCGGCGATCATTGCGCCGACGACCCGATCGCGGAGTGGGCGAGCACGGCGGTGATCGCGCCGACTCGATCGTCGCGGCCACGCACGACCACCGTCATTGCGCCAACAGCTCGATCGCCGAGGCCACCAACACGGCCGCGAACAGCAGCGAGATCGTCCGCACGTGCAAACGCTGTTGCAGCCACGTGCCGATCAGCACACCGCCCACGGCGGGCACGCCGATCAGCAACGCGTCGAGTACGCGCACGTTGCCGTAAGCCCCCTGCACCGCCGCCGCGAACCCGGCGATGAACACGATCGTCGCCAGCGAGGTGCCGGTGGCCTCGCGCTCGCCGTACCCGAGCCAGAACACGAGCAGCGGCACCACCACCGTTCCCCCACCGACTCCGAACAGCCCGCTGAACAGACCGGCGGCGGTGCCGATCGTCATCAGCTTCAGTCGTCGATCTCGCGACACGGTCCCCCGCTGCCCGGTGGCCAGACCCATCCCGTCAGTCGCGATGCACGTCGCGGGACCGGTCAGCCTCCATGAGCGCCATACTAGTGTTCGTGTCCCCCGCTGCCACGCTCGTGGAGGCGCTCGAGCCGATCCGCTCCGACCCCACCCGCGCCGCGGTGCTGCTCGACATCGACGGCACCCTGGCGCCGATCGTCCGGCACGCCGTCGACGCGCACGTGCCCGAGGCCACGCGCACGCTGCTGATCGAGATTGCCAAGCGCTATCGCGTGGTGGGCTGCGTCAGTGGCCGGCGTGCGGCCACCGCCAGGCAGATCGTCTCGATCGGAACCATCGCCTATGTCGGCAATCATGGTGGCGAGCTGCTGCGCCCGGGCGCGACCCGGCCCGAGCTCGACCCCGATGTCGCCGCGTGGACCGCGCGCGTGCGCGCGTTCGCCGCGCGCGCTTACAGCCCCGAGCACCAGCGGCTGCGCGTGCGCAGCGAGGACAAGGACGCGATCGCGGCCTTCCACTGGCGCGGCGCCCCCGACGAGGAGGCAGCCGCGGCCGCGGTACGGGAGATCGCGCTCCGTGCGCAGGACGAGGGCTTGGCGGTCCATTGGGGACGCAAGGTGCTCGAGGTGCGCCCGCCCGTCGGCTTGGACAAGGGCCTCGGCGTGACAGCACTGTTGCGCCCCTCGCCCGGCCAGCCCGATGGAACGAGCGGCCGGGAGCTCGACGCGGCCGTCTACGTGGGCGATGACACGACCGACCTCGATGCCTTTCGTGGCCTGCGCGCGCTCGTGCGGTCCGGCACGCTTCAGAGCGCGCTGTGCGTGGCCGTCAGCTCCGACGAAGCGCCGCCCGAGCTCGCCGCCGAGGCAGACCTGACGGTCGATGGCACCGGCGGCGTGCGTGGCCTGCTCGAGGCGCTTCTGTAGGCGCTGTCACAGTGCGCTTCGTCGACTTCCTCAAGAGCACCGTCCTGCTCAGCGCCGCGGCGGCCACCGCGCTGGCCGCCGTCACCGTGCTCGCGGCCGCCAACAGCTCGCAGAAGAACCTTGTCCCGCTCGCCGCCGGCTGGTGGGTGCTGGCCGCTCTGATCGGCCTGCGTCTGGGCAGGCGAGCGGAGACGAACCCGCCGATCGCGCGCTTGCTCTCAGGCGCCAAGGCCAGCACGACGCTGCCCGAGCATCATCCGAGCGCGATCCTGCTCAACCGCCTATGGCCGCTGCTCTCCTCCACGCTGCTCGCGGGCGGTCTCGCCTTCCTGGCGCCCCAGATCCCCGGCATCGCCGCGGGCTTCGCGATCATCTGGGCGCTCGCCTGGCGCCGTCAGGACGCGGCGGTGGCGGCGATCGAGGAGCGCGACGGAGCCTGCTTCTACGTACTGCGCGCCTCCCCGCTGAAGCCGATGGCGCTCGAGCGCACCCCGGGCTTCAAGGCGCTGCGGCCCGAGCGCGGAAACGGCGCGGTCACCTAGTGCTCCGTTTTGGAAATTCGTTGAGGGTTTGCCGGATGGATGGTCTGTGTCTGAGGTTCGACGGACACGGTCTTCGTACCGGTAGTACGGGGGCCGTGTCCGGCGGGCCTCAGACGCGAGCAGGCGCCGGGAAACACCAACGAATTTCCAAAACGGAGCACTAATCATGGTCGATGTGCTGATGGTCTCGCTGGGCTCCACCGGGGGGCTGCGGATGGCCGACGACGAGCTGTACTACTCGTTCAAACGCCTGGGTGTGAGCGTCGCCGTGGCGCGCCCCTTCCGGCCCGAGGACGTGCCCACGATGATGCTCACCGATCTGCTCTGGGCGCACGCCACGCGAGCCTCCGCCAAGGACATGATCAAGCAGCTGCAACGCTATCCCGCGAGAGCCGTGATCTACTCGAGCACGACCGCCGCGCTGTTCTGGCCCCGTGCCGGAGCGATCCGCTTCGACGCTCCCGCGGCGGGCAACCGGCCCGGGCGCCACGGCCTGTGGCAGCGGCCGCTCGAGCGTCGCCGGCTGCGCCAGGCTCCGCTGCTGCTGCCATGGAGCGATGCCGGCCTGCAAGAGGCGCCCGCCAGCGCTCTCGACGGAGACCGCACGCTGGTGCTGCCGGTGCCGGTCGAGCCCTCAGGCCCACCCGATCCCGACCGGGACATCGACGCGCTCACCTATGCGGCCAACCCGTCCAAGAAGGGCATCGATCGGGTGCTCTCCGCCTGGCGGTCGGTGCGTCTCGACTCCGAGACGCTGGTCATTGCCGGCGCGTCGGCGGAGAACCTGGAGCGGGCGGGGATCTCGGTGCCTGATGAGGAGGGAGTGATCGTCGTCGGTCCGATGCCACCGCCTCACTACCGCGCGCTGCTGCGCCGCTCACGCGTGTTCGTCTGCGCGCCCCGCCGCGAGGACTACGGGATCGCCCAGCTCGAGGCGCTCGCCGACGGCTGCCGGCTCGTGACCACGCCCGCGCCCGGGCCCTACGTGGCGCTGGCGCTCGCGCGCGAGCTCGACCCGCGACTGGTCGGCGAGGATCTCGGCGTGGCCCTGCGCGCCGCGCTCGACGATCCCGCGTCCGACTATGCGGCCAGGGCGCTCGAGCTGATGGCCCCGTTCACGCGCAAGGCGGTGGATCGACTGATCGCCGAGGAGATGTTGCCGCGCCTGTTCACAAACACAACCGAGTAACCCGGCGCCCTCCGCTCGGGACGGAGACATTGTTGCTGAAATCGACGCCTTTATTAGAGTTTGGACAGGTCTTTGGCTAGGTTTGAGCGGTGTCGGCACCCGGCAGCGCCAGTCCTCCTATACATCGTGGCCTCGGCGTTGGCAGTGTGCCGCGGGCGACGCCGTCGAGCTCCACGAGAACCCGGGGGCTGCTCGCGGGCGCGGGGCGCTGGAGCGTCTCCGCCTGGGGGGCGATCGGAGCGACGACCACGTTCATCGTCCTCACATGCTGGTGGTTGACACAAGATCGCTCCATCCCGATATACGACGCCGGCAATCATCTCTCGGAAGCGCTTCACTTCCACCAGCTGATCGAGTCCGGCGACATCCTCGGTCCGTTCAACTACGTGTCCGTGTACCCGCCGCTCGGCAAGCTGGTGGGTACGCTCGGAGTCTTCGTGGGAGGCGTCAACGTCGCCTCCCCGATCGTGGCCGAGAACCTCGTCTTCGTCCCGCTGCTGGCGCTCGGCTGCTATCAGACGGGGCGACTGCTCTTCGGCGCTCGCGCCGGCATGCTCGCGGTGATCTTCGCGCTCGGCGCGTCACTGCTGATCTCGCTGTTTCACGTCTTCATGCTCGACGCGCCCGAGACCGCCCTCATCGCGCTCGCGATGTGGCTAATCCTCGCGAGCGACGATTTCAGTCGTGCCGGCTTGTCCTGCCTGGCGGGCATATCGGTTGGCTTGGGCCTGCTCGTCAAGGTGCAGTTCGCCGACTGTGGCCTGGGGCTCGTCCTTGTCGCCCTGGCGGCTGGAGGCTGGCGAAATTGGCGCGGGTTCGGCGTTTTTGCGTTGAGCACGTTCGTCGTGGCGGCTCCGTGGTACCTCGACCATCTCTCCCTGATCAAGGAAATGACCCAAGTTGCGGGTGGAGAGCCCGGGGTGGATCACTACTACCTACCGCCGGACTTTTCGATGAAGGGACTCACCTGGTATTTCTGGGGAAGCATCAACTACCTGCTGCTCGCGCCACTCTTCGCGATGTTTGTGGCCGGAGCGCTGTGGACGGTCGCTTCAGTGGTCCGCCGGCGAGATGGCAGACGTCTGCGATCGCAGCTGTTGGTCGCGACATTTCTAGCGTGGCTACTCGTAACCCTCACACCGCTTCACGACATCCGCTACAGCGTGCAGCTGCTGCCCTTCGCCGCGGTCCTCGGTACGGGCTGGATCGTCTCTCTGCGGCAGCCGGCACGGCTGCTCGCCACCGGAGTGGTCGTGCTCGGCGCGCTGGCGAACACGCTCGCCGGAACGTTCGGCGTCGGCAGTCGAGTCAACTACCCGCTCCCCGCCATCCACACCGAGCCACTGGTAGGCGACGTCGTCTTCTATACGAACAGGGGGTTCCTGGTCGCTGGGCCACATCGCGACGGAGACGTCCTCGGAATGCTCCAGGGGCTGCAGCGCAGCGGCGTGCGAACTGTCACGTGGGGTCTGGAAGAAAGCAGAGAACCGGACTTCTCCTTCGAAGGACTCATCGCCCTCGCGTCCATCGCCAAGCTGGCGCCGGCGATAACGGCGAGCCACGAATTCAGCAGATTGCCCGAGATCGCCACGCTGATCCACGCGCCGATCACCAAGCGGACGCCGCCGACATGCACGCGGGTGACCGACGGCACCGGTGTCTGGGTGGTTCGCTACGACACCGCCGTTCACCAACTGGCCCTGTTCTGTCCCACCCACCGTCCGCGGTTCTATGATCCCGGGAGCGTCTGAGCTTCTGAACGCTCAGGGGCGTTGGCGCGAGCGCGAGCGCTTGCGCAGCCGCTGAAGCTCCGGCAAGGTTCGCGTGTTGGCCACCGCGTCCGCTCTCAGCCATGCGCGCCGGGCGGTCTCCACACCCCAGCGCATGTTCGCGAGCGTGCGCGTGCGGTGCGCGTCGGAGTCGATCAACAGCATCGCCCCCGCGCGCGCCGCGGCGCGCGCATTGACGTCCGACAGGTCGCGCCGGTCCGGGTTGGCGTTGATCTCGAGCATCGTCCCCGTCCGCGCGGCCGCTGCATACACCGCGTCGAGATCGATCGCATACGGCTCGCGCCGCACGATCATCCGCCCGGTCGGGTGGCCGATCGCATCCACCAGTGGGTGCTCGATCGCGGCGATCATCCGCTCGGTCATCGCCTGCTCGCCCATCCCGAACGCGGTGTGCACGCTCGCGATCACCCAGTCGAGCTCGCCGAGCAACTCGTCCTCGTAGTCGAGCGAGCCGTCGGGAAGGATGTTCACCTCGCTGCCCGCCAGCAGCTCGATACCCTCGATCCCCGCGTTCGCCTCGTGCACCAGCTCGATCTGACGGTGCAGCTCCTCGGGCGAGACGTCGTTGCCGAAGCCGTGCGTCGCCGAGTGGTCGGTGATCGCCAGGTACTCATATCCCCGCTCGCGAGCCGCCACCGCCATCTCCTCGATCGTGTTGTGGCCGTCCGAGGCGACCGTGTGACTGTGCAGGTCGCCGCGAATGTCGCTCAGCTCGATCAGCTCGGGCAGCTTGGATCGCCCGCCGGGGCTCCCTGGCCGCGCCGCCTCCAGCTCCCCGCGGTTCTCGCGCAGCTCGGGCTCGATGTAGGCGAGGCCGAGCAGCGCATACACCTCCTGCTCGCTAGCGCACGTGTGCGTCGTCCCGGTCGCGTCCTCGAGCACGCCGTACTCCGACACGTGCATGCCCTTGCGCACCGCCGCCTCGCGCAGCGCCGCGTTGTGGGCGCCGGAGCCCGTGAAGTGCTGCAGCAGGTTTCCGCGCTGCTCGGGCGCGGCGATCCGCAGGTCGACCGCCAGGCCCGAATGGGTTCGCGCCCGGGCGCCCGCCTTCCCGTTGGAAGACACGCTCTCGATCTGCTCGAGCTTCCCCAGCGCGGCCGCCAGCGCCGCGGGCGCGGCGGTTGTCGCGATCAGGTCGATGTCCTTGACGCTGTCCACCGCTCGCCGCGTCGAGCCCGCGATCTCGACCCGCGCATCGGCCGGGCCGTGCTCGCGCAGGCCGGCCACGAGCGCCTCGCCGATCTCGATCGCCTTTGGCAGCAGGACCCGCACGCCAGGCCGCTCCGCCACGCCGGACTCGAGCGCCGCGAGCACGCTCGTCTCGAACTTCGGGCCGAACCCGCGCACCGCCCGCAGCCGGTGCGCCTCGGCCGCCACGCGCAGCGTCTCCAGCGAGTCGATGCCGAGCTCCTCGTGCAGCTTCCGCGCGCGCTTCGGTCCCAGCCCCGGCAGGCGGGTCATCGCGATCAGCCCCGCCGGAAACTTCGCTCGCAGTCGCTCCGCCGCGGGGATCGCGCCCGTCTCGAGCAGCGCCACGACCTTCTCCTGCAACGTCTTGCCGATCCCCGACAGCTCGGTCGCGCGACCCTCGCGCGCCAGCGCGGCGACCGACACCGACGCCTCGCGCACGGCCTTGGCGGCGTTGCGATACGCAAGCACCCGGTGCACGATCGCGCCGTCGAGCTCGTACAGGTCGCCGAGCTCCTCGAACGCGTCGGCGATTGCGGCGTTGGACGGGTCCACTGCTCTAGGGTACGCCGCCCATGTCCGGCGAGCCCTGGCTGATACTGCCCACGTACAACGAGGCCGAGAACATCGAGGCGATCCTCCTTGCCGCGGGCGAGGTGCTCGCGACCGCCGCTCCCGACGGCTTTCGCGTGCTCGTCGTCGACGACGGCTCGCCCGACGGCACCGGGGGGATCGCGGATCGTCTAGCCGGTGAGCAGGCCTGGGTGGAGGTGCTGCATCGCACCGAGAAGAACGGCATCGGGCCCGCCTATCTCGCGGGCTTTCGCCACGCGCTCGACCACGGCGCCGGTTATGTGATGGAGATGGACTCCGACTTCTCCCACGACCCCGCTGACCTCGCGCGCCTGCTGGCGGCCGTCCGCGATGGCGCCGACCTGGCGCTCGGCTCACGCTACGTGCCCGGCGGGGGCGTCACCGACTGGGGCCTCCTGCGCCGCTTCATCTCCGAGGGCGGCTCCACCTACGCGCGCTGGATCCTCGGTCTGCGCGTGCGCGACCTGACCGGCGGCTTCAAGTGCTTCCGCCGCGAGGTGCTCGAGGAGATCCATTTCGACGGCGTCCGCTCCCAGGGCTACGCCTTCCAGGTCGAGCTCACCTACCGCGCCGCGCGGGCGGGCTTTCGCATCGTCGAGGTGCCGATCGTCTTCAAAGACCGCGAGCAGGGCCAGAGCAAGATGTCCTGGCGGATCGCCGCCGAGGCGATGTGGCTCGTGCCGCTGCTGCGCTTCAGGTGACACGCACGCGCGCGCGCCGAGATCGATAGCGCTTCAGGTAACGCGTGCCGCGGTCGATGTGATCGCATGGACGCGTCGGCCTATGCCTTCTCGCACGGCGTGCGCCACACGCGCGCGACGCTGCGCACCTGGCAGCACGCCCCCGGCGCAACCGTCGGACGGTGGGTCGCCGGCTCAGCCTTCGCGGCCGCGGGCCTGCTGCTGGCCGTCCTGATCGTCTCCTCGCTGGACGGCGGCTACCAGCAGATCATCTCCCTGCAGCCGCCGTTCGCGGTCGGCGACAGCGCCAACGTGCTCGAGGTCCTGCGCTCCAACCTGCTCGTGCTCGCGCTGCACGCGATGGCGTGTGTCGCCGGCTTCATCGCGGGCAGCTCGCTGCCACTGCAGGCCGAGCACCACCACGGCCTCTCGCGCTGGGTGCACGAGCACGGCGGGCGGATCGCGATCGGCTTCGTCGTCTGCGCCACCACCTTCTCGCTCAGCGCCCAGGCCTACATCCTCGGTCACACCCTCGCCGGAGTCTCCGGCTTCCTGAAGGTCTCACCCGCGATCCTGCTCCTCGGCGTGCTCCCGCACGCGATCCCCGAGCTGATCGCGCTGTTCCTGCCACTCGCGGCCTGGATCATCGCCAGCCGCCGCGGCGAGTGGGAGCAGCTGCTCGCCGCCACGTTCGTGACCGTCGCCCTGGCCATCCCCGTCCTGGTCGTGGCCGCGCTGATCGAGGTCTACGTCTCCCCGCACCTGTTCACGCAACTGACCGGCATCCACGCGCCGATCGTCCGCAGCTCGGAAGGGTGGCTCGTCACCGTTCGCTGACCGGCATGGATGTGCCGATTCATCCGGCTCGTCTCGTACACTGATGTGTGTGAGTAGCTGGTCCGTAGCCGTAGCGCCCACTGCCGCGCCGGGAGTCGCCGTAGGCCGTATGTATGCGATTGCGTTCGACATGGACACCAAGGAGATGGAAGCCAGGTATGGCAGTCCCAACTGGCGCCATGGCTACGCCGAGATAGGGGACATCCTCCGCACGCATGGTTTTGATGACCATAAGCAAGGCTCTGTCTACTTCGGCGATCGCGAGCGCGTCACAGCTGTTACGTGTGTGGTCGCCGTTCAGGATGTAGCTCATCAGTTGTCCTGGTTCTCGGCGTCGGTGCGCGACATCAGGATGCTTAGGATCGAGGAGGAAGACGATCTTGCTGTCGCGTTGGAGAAGATCGTGCCTGCGCCGACTACGGGGCAGCTCTTTGAGGCCCCTAAGCTAGTCGAGTAGCTCCACCCGACACCCTTCCTTCACTTTGTATAGTGATAGGAAAGCGATCAAGGAGACCCCCATGGCAGGCACTCTGAACGAAGTCACCGACACCAACTTCCAAGCCGAGGTCATCGAGTCCGATGGGCCCGTGCTGGTCGACTTCTGGGCGCCGTGGTGCGGTCCCTGCCGGGTCGTCGCGCCCGTGCTCGAGGAGATCGCCGCCGAGCGTCCCGACCTGCGGATCGTCAAGCTCAATATCGACGAGAACCAGCAGACCGCGGCCAGCTTCCAGGTGCTCTCGATCCCGACGATGATCCTCTTCAAAGGCGGCCAGCCGGTCAAGACCGTGGTCGGGGCGTACCCGAAGAAGAAGCTCGAGGCGGAGCTGGAGCCCGCGCTCACCGCCGCGTAGGAGCCCGACACAGGGCGCCGTGGGCGCACGCAGTGCAGCCGGTGCTAGCGAGCGATACGGGCAAGTACCCAGACGGCGAAGTCTTTCTCCGCGAGCACGTTCGCGGCGAGGTCTTCGATTGTCTGGGCGGTGTCGTCCAGGCCGCCGGGAGGATGCGTAAAACTGGTTTGGTTGCGGTCGAGGAACTCTCGCATCACATCGTAGGCTGTACGCTTGTTCCCGTCCGGTAGCGGATGATAGGTGGCGATTCGCGCGCAGTAGACCGCCGCCTTTTCATGAATGGCGGGGAATGCCTCGTAGTCCCCAAATCCGGCGAATGGGGCCGCTAATCCAGCCTCGGCCAGGCTAACGACACGCGGGATGCGCCCAAGCTGATTCGCGCTGATTCCTGAGTGAATCTCGGCGATGAGAAGAAAGTCGCCAGCTCGATGCGCTCCATATACACCAGGATAACAGCTTGATATCTTGATGGCTTGCTATATAGTGGTTATAAATATTAGGGAAGATTGCTTGACTTCTATATTAAAAGAAACTAGGTTGAAAGAGCAATGGCTAAGGCAATAACTTTGCGACTGGACGATGAGCGTGCTGCCACGTTGGAGCTCGTCGCGCGTGCCGACAACCAGACTCTCACGGAGGCCGTTCGGGTAGCGATCGATGCGCACATCGCCGAGCGTGGTCGCGACGAGAACTTCAAGGAGCGCCTGCGGCGCCGTCATGAGCAGGAGCGCGCTCTCTACGAGCGCCTTTCTCGCTGATAGTCCCGGTTCAGGCGCGCTCGATCGGGCACAGGCCGATCGTCAGCGTGAGGCCGTCGATCTCGGCCTGCTCTGAGTAGACCGCGTCGGCGGCCGGCGTCGCCGCGTCGTCTCCGAGATGCAGCTCGACCGCGAGCGTCTCACCGGCCACGTAGTCGCGGTGCGCCGCGATCGCCTGCATCAGGGCAGGGGCGCCGGCCAGCGACAGCGCGATCCGGTCCTCCACCTCGAGCCCCGCGTGCTTGCGCGCGTTCTGCACGGTGTGCACGATCTCCCTCGCCCGTCCCTCGTCCCGCAGGTCGTCATCGATCGCCAGCTCGAGCGCCACCGCGTGGGCACCCTCTCGCTCGACGCTGTACCCGGCGGGGGCCTTCATCGTGAGGATCACGTCATCCGCCGACAGCGTGTGCTCGCGTCCTCCGACCGCGATCCCAATGCCGTTCTCGCCCTCGCGCACCGCTGCCGCGACGCGCGCCGGGTCGAGCGCGGCGATCGCCTCCGCGGCCCTCGGCATGTCCTTGCCGAACAGTGGTCCCAGCGTCCGGTAGTTGGCCTTCACCTCGTACTCGCTCAGCTCCGCCGCCGCCGCGACGAACCTCACTCGCCTGACGTTCAGCTCCTCGCGCACCACGTCCGCCAGCCGTTCGATCGCCTCGCGCTCGCGCCCGTCCGCGACCACGACCGCCTCCGCCAGCGGCTGGCGCACCTTGATCTTGGCCTTGCCCCGTGCCCCCAGCCCGAGGCGCACCGTCTCGCGCGCGAGCGCCATCGCCTGCTCCAAGCCCTCGTCGCGCGCCGGCAGTCCCTCGCCGGCGGGGAAGTCGCACAGGTGCACGCTCGCGAGCTCGCCGTCGAGGTTGTCATAGATCTCATCCGCGATAAACGGGCAAAACGGCGCCAGCAGCTTCGCCACCGTCAGCAAACACGTCCGCAACGTCGCGAACGCCGCCGGATCGCTGTCCCAGAAACGCCTCCGCGAGCGACGCACGTACCAGTTCGACAGCTCGTCCACCAAGCCCGCGATCGCCCGTCCCGCCGAAGTCGCGTCGTAAGCGTCGAGTCGCTCGGCCACGAGCTCGGCCGTGCCGGCCGTGCGCGACAGCGCCCAACGGTCGAGATCCTCCGCGCTCGCGGCGACACCGCTCGGCTTGAGCGCCTCCACCGTCGACCGCGCCCCCCCGTCGGTCGTGTCGTTCGTGCCGGTCGTGTCGCTCGTGCCGTTCGCGCTCGTCACCGCCTCGCCCAGCCCGCTCGCGGACGCGTGCGCGTACAGGGCATAGAAGTAATACGTGCTCCACAGCTGCTTCAAAAACAGGCGCACGCCCTCGCCGATCGTCTCCTCCGAGAAGCGATACCCGTCCCACGGCTGCTTTGCGGTAAAGAAGTACCAGCGAAACGCATCGGCGCCGTACTTGTCGAGCACTCGCCACGGCTCGACCGTGTTGCCTTTCGACTTGCTCATCTTCTGGCCGTCCTCGTCGAGGATCAGGCCCAGGCACACCACGTTCCTGTATGGCGCCTGGTAGTCGAAAGGCTTCTCCTGACCCAACAGCGTCGCGACCGCCAGCAGCGAGTAGAACCAGCCCCTGGTCTGATCCTGCGCCTCGCAGATGAAGTCCGCCGGGAAGTGCTCGGCAAACCGATCGCCGTGCTCGAACGGATAATGGTGCTGCGCGAACGGCATCGCCCCGGAGTCGAACCACACGTCGATCACCTCCGGCACGCGCCTCATCGGCTCGCCACACGCCCGCTCCGCGCCGACCGCGACCACGCCGCTCGCGGTCGCCTCGTCCGCGACCGCGACGTCCGCGACCGCGCCTTCCGCGGTCACTGCATCCGCGGGGTGCGGGCAGGCGAACGCGATCTCGTCCACATAGGGGCGATGGTGATCGTCGAGGCCCGCGCCGGCGCGCTGCTGGAGCTCGGCGAACGAGCCCACCACGTGCGTGTGTCCCGCCGAGCAGCGCCACACCGGCAGTGGCGTCCCCCAATAGCGCTCGCGCGAAAGCGCCCAGTCGACGTTGTTCTTCAGCCAGTCCCCAAACCGTCCCTCCTTGACGCGCGGGGGATGCCAGTCGACGGTCTCGTTCGCCGCGATCAGCTCGTCGCGGAGCTTCGTCGTCGCGATGTACCAAGACGGTTTCGCGTAATACAGCAGCGGCGTGCCGCAGCGCCAGCAGTGTGGATAGGAGTGCTCGTAGCCCTGCACCCGCAGCAGCAGATCGCGCTTGCGCAGGTCCTCGATCAGCTCCGCCGTCACCGCGGGGTCCTTGACGAAGCGGCCGTCGTAAGAGCGGCCCTCGTAGCTGCGCACACGCCGATCGAAAGTCCCGTCCGGGCGCACCGGGTTCGGCAGCGTCTCCGGTCGCGCGGGGTCGAAGAGGCCGGCGGCCGCGGACACGCGATAGTCGTCCTCGCCGAAGGCCGGCGCCAGGTGCACGATGCCCGTGCCGTCCTCCGTCGTCACGAACTCGTCGGCCAGCACCGGCAAGTCGCCGGGTGCGCTCACGTCGAAGATCGGACCCTCATACGAGCCGTAGCGCTCCACCAGCTCCAAGCCCGTGAACCGCTCGACGATCTCTGACGCCTCACCCAGCACCGGGACGACCCGCGCCTCGGCAAGCACGAGATAATCGTTCTCGACCCGCACCTTCGCGTACACAGCCGTCGGCGAGACCGCCACCGCCACGTTTCCTGGCAGCGTCCACGGCGTCGTCGTCCACACCAGCAGTCGCTCCTCGCCACCGCTCACTCGCAGCTTCAAGAACACGCTCTCGTCGACCACGTCCCGGTAGCCGAGCGCCACCTCGTGCGAGGACAGCGTCGTCTCACACCGCGGGCAGTACGGCACGACCTTACGGCCCTCATACAGGAGGCCGCGCGCGTCGATCCGCGCGAGCGCCCACCACACCGACTCGATGTAGCTCTCGTCCAGTGTCCTATAGGCATCGTCGAGGTCCAGCCAGAAGCCGATCCGCTCGGTCAGCTTGTTCCACTCCTCCAGGTAGGTGAAAACCGACTCGCGGCAGCGCGCGTTGAACTCGCCGATCCCGTACTCCTCGACCTCCGCCTTCGATTTGATCCCGAGCTCCCGTTCGACCGCGATCTCGACCGGCAGGCCGTGACAGTCCCAGCCGCCCTTGCGCTCGACCCTGTAGCCGCGCATCGTCTTGTAGCGCGGATAGATGTCCTTGAACACTCGCGACAGCACGTGATGAGAGCCCGGCGGGCCGTTCGCCGTCGGCGGGCCCTCGTAGAACACCCACTGCTCCGCGTCCGCGCGCGCGCGTAGCGACCGCGCGAACACGTCGCGCTCGCGCCAGCGCTCGAGCACCTCCCGCTCGAGCGCCGGCAGCTCCTGCCCGGGATCGACCTCGCGACGCGGGAGCAGCGAATGTCGGGGGCGAGCGGCGGTCACGTGGCGGCTCATTGTAGGTGGGGCGCGAGCGCCGACGAGGAGTGGCATGCGTGCGAGCGTCGGGACAGATCGCCGCCGAGTCCGAGTGCCAGGTGGATGAGGGGTGGCCACAAACGTTCAATGGAACGTCTCGCACGCACGCGCGTGCGAGACGTTGAGAAAGAAACATCGCGCTCGTTCGCTCGCCCGCACGAAAGCCCGTTGTTAGCTTGACCTGACCGTGGCCACACTCGAGCAGACGGCCGCTTCGGATCTGCTCTCGAGCGATCGAGCCGGGCCGGCCGCCGCGCGTGGCGGGACGATCCGGGCGGCGGCGTTCCTCGCCGGCTCGCTGTTCGTCCTCGGCGCCGCCGCGCTGCTGTTCCGCCATCTCGGCGTCGTCGGAACCGGCCGCTACACGACCGCCTCCTCGCTCGGATCGGTCGTTCTCGGCCTGACCGACCTCGGGCTCACCACGATCGGCATACGCGAACTCTCCGTCCTGCACGGAGCTCCACGCGCCGAGCTCGCCCGCAACCTGCTGGGCATGCGCCTCGTGCTCACCGTGCTCGGAGGCATCCTCGTGACCGCGTTCGCCTTCGCCGTATACGGGCGGCTGCTGGGCCTCGGCGTGCTGATCGCGAGCTGTGGCGTGCTCGCCCAGAACGTCCAAGCGACGCTGGCCGTCTCGTTGATCGCGCGCCTGCGCCTCGGCTGGGTCGCACTGCTCGACTTCGCCCGCTACCTCGCGATCGCGGCGCTGATCGTCCTGTTCGTGCTGGCCGGCGCGCACCTGCTCGCCTTCCTGGCGGTCATCGCGGTCGCCGCTCTGATCGTGCTGCCGCCCACGGTCGCGCTGGTTCGCGCGGACATCCCGCTACGCCCTTCCTTCGACGCGCGCGTCTGGCGCCGGCTGTTCGGTCCCGTGCTCGCCTACTCGGCCGCGACCGCGGCCGCGACGCTGTACGTGCGCATCGCGATCGTGCTCGTCTCCGTGATCGCCGACGCCAGGCAGCTCGGCTACTTCGGCGTGTCCTACCGCATGATCGAAGCGCTCCTCACGCTGCCCACACTGCTCGTCGGCGCCGCCTTTCCGATCTTCGCGCGCGCGGCCCGCGAAGACCCCGCTCGCCTGCGCTACGCGATCTCGCGCGTGTTCGACGTCGCGGTGATCGCCGGCGCCTGGGTCGCGCTCTCACTGGCGATCGGGTCGCACCTGATCATCGAAATTGTCGCGGGCCCGCGCTTCCTACCCTCGGCGCCCGTGCTCGCCTGCCAGGGCGTCGCCGTCGGCGCCGTCTTCGTCAGCTCCGTCTGGGCCTACGCCCTGCTCAGCCTCGGCCTGCACCGCACGATCCTGATCTTCAACCTCGCCCTGCTCGCCGCGGTGGCCGCGGTCGTCGCGATTCTCGCAGCGCTCGACGGCGCCGTCGGCGCCGCGATCGGCACAGCGGCGGTCGAGATCGTCTCCGCGATCGCGGGCGCCGTGGTGCTCGCCCGCGCGCGCCCGCATCTCGAGCTGAGCCTACGAATATTGCCGAAAGTCGCCCTTGCCACTTTGATCGGCGCGACCCCTGCGCTGCTCAGCGCCATTCCCGTCGCCGGCCGCGTGCTTCTCTCCACATTCCTCTACACGCTCGCTCTCATCCTGCTGCGAGCGTTCCCACCCGATCTATTGGCGATCTTGCCATCCTTCCGAGCGAGACCGCGAGGCGGAGTCGGTGTTAATTAACGATGCGTTTTGCGGGACGTTCTACGCCCGTGTCTCTGACAATTTGTAACTAATCGACTTTGCCGCTTACGATGCGGCGATGCCTCGCGGATACGCAATGACGTCGCCCCGAGCCGCGACGGACGGAATCGACTGGTGGCATCAGATCGAGCTGCCTGGAAATTACGTCACACCCGGGCTCGACGAATCGGCCGTCAAGTTCGCGAGTCTGCATCTGCCCGATCTCACCGGAAAGACAGTGCTCGACGTCGGCGCCTTCGACGGTTACTTCTCCTTCGCCGCCGAGCGGCTCGGAGCCTCGCGTGTAGTGGCGTTGGACAGCTACGCGTGGCGCCGGCCAGGCGGCAAAGACGGCTTCGAGTATGCAAGAACCGCGCTCGCCTCCAACGTCGAGGACATGGAGATGGAGGTACTGGACATATCGCCCGAGACGGTGGGCAAGTTCGACGTCGTCCTGTTCCTCGGTGTTCTCTACCACATGCGTCATCCGCTGCTCGCGCTCGAAAAGGTCGCCGACGTCACAGAAGAGCGACTGGTCGTCGAGACCCTGGCGGACTTGACGTTCCTGCGATCGCCCGCCGTCGCGTTCTATCCGTGGAGCATGCTCGGCGACGAGACCAACTGGTGGGGGCCCAATCGCGCCGCGGTCATGGGCATGTTGCGCAGCCTCGACTTCGACCAGGTCACGGCCTATTCGGCCAAGCGGCTGACACGACAGCGATTGCAAGGCCTGCCGGTGCGGGCGAAGGTATCGATCGACATGCTGATGCGCACGCCAGTCACCTCCCGCCTGCGGCTGCTGCGCGACCTTGCCAGAAATGTATCCGCACAGAACCGGCTGGTGGTTCATGGGTGCAGGACGACTCCTCGGCGATGAGATGAGCACGCCCTTGCCCGATCGCCAGAGCTCGAGCTCCTCGGTGTCACGGTAGGGCTCATGTCGCATGGATGACGAGCACAGCCGCCGTTACCTCGCGGCCGCGAGCGAGCTCACGCGCGCCCTCGACCCCTCGCGGCTGGACACGATGGCACGCGGCCTGGCCGAGGTGCGCGGGCGTGGCGGGCGGCTCTTCATACTCGGCGTCGGCGGCGGCGCGGGTCACGCCTCGCACGCCGTCAACGACTTCCGCAAGCTTTGCGCGATCGAGAGCTACGCTCCGACCGACAACGTCTCCGAGCTGACCGCGCGCACGAACGACGACGGCTGGGCCACGTCCTTCGCCGCATGGCTCGAGGTCTCGCGGCTGTCCCCACACGATGCGTTGCTCGTGTTCTCCGTCGGCGGCGGCTCGCGCGAGCACAACGTCTCGCTCAACCTCGTGCTCGCAATGGAGTCCGCACACGCGCTCGGCGCGGCGATCTATGGCGTCACCGGCGCGCCCGGAGGCACGCTCTCCCAGCTCGCCGCCGTCGCGATCCTGATCGATGCTCCGCCCGAGCTGCGCACGCCGCTGGTCGAGTCCTTTCAGGCGCTCGTCTGGCACGCCCTCGTCTCCCATCCCGCGCTGGCCGTCAAACAGGGCCACTGGGAGTCGCTCGCCACTCGATCCGCCGGGTAGGAGGAGATCGTGGGCGGCCGCGCGGCCGTGTTCCTCGACCGCGACGGCGTCCTCAACGAGCTCGTCCCCGATCCCGTCTCCGGCGTGCCGGAGTCGCCGCTGGCGGTCGCGGACGTGCGCCTGATCGCGGGCGCCGCGCCGGCGGCGGCTCGTCTCGCCCAGGCCGGCTTTGCGCTGGTGTGCGTCACCAACCAGCCCGCCGCCGCCAAGGGCGCGGTCTCGGTGGAGCGGTTGCTGTCGGTGCACGCGCGCGTCGTCGAGCTGCTGCTGCGCGAAGGTGTGAAACTCACCGACTCGCGCATCTGCCTTCACCACGATCGCGGCGTCGTGCCCGCCCTCACGCGATCGTGCGACTGTCGCAAGCCCGCCCCCGGGATGCTGCTCGACGCCGCCGCGACGCTCGGTCTCGACCTCGGGGTGTGCTGGATGGTGGGAGACACCGACAGCGATGTGCTAGCCGGTAGAGCCGCCGGTTGCCGGACCCTTTTGATTCGTCATCCGGGCAGCGATCACAAGCGTTTGCAGGAGGTTAACCCCGACGCGATCGCCGACAGCTTGATGGACGGGATCGTCGAGATATGCGCGTCGCGATCGGAGACAATTCGATGAAACTGGTCCCGTTATGGTGGCTTTCAGGAGTGAGTCACCATGCTCGATCAGATCTCTACACGGATATTCGCCGACGGCGCTGACCTCGACGGCATACTCACACTTGCGAGCGACCCGCGCATCGCCGGGTTCACCACCAACCCGACGCTGATGCGCAAGGTCGGCCTCACCGACTACACCCGGTTCGCCAAGAGCCTGCTCGAGCACGTCACCGAGCACCCGATCTCCTTCGAGGTCTTCGCCGACGAGCCCGAGGAGATGCGCCGTCAGGCACACACGATCGCCTCATGGGCAGAGAACGTCTACGTCAAGATCCCCGTCACCTCGACCGCCGGTCATTCGATGGCGCCGCTCGTACGCGAGCTGGCCGAGGATGGGGTGAAAGTCAACGTCACCGCGCTGTTCACCACCGTGCAGGTCGAGCTGATCGCCGCGGCGCTTGCCGACGGCGCGCCGTCGTGCATCTCGGTCTTCGCCGGGCGGATCGCCGACGCGGGCGTAGACCCGATGCCGATCATGGCGCGCTCTGTCGAGATCATGGAGCAGGCCCCGCGCGCCGAGCTGATCTGGGCCTCGCCGCGCGAGATCCTCAACCTGGTGCAGGCCGACGCCGTCGGCTGTCACATCATCACGATCACCCACGAGCTGCTCAAGAAGCTCGACGGCCTCGGCAAGAGTCTCGAGCAGTTCTCGCTCGAGACGGTGCGCATGTTCCACGACGACGCGCAGGCCGCGGGCTTCACTCTGTGAAGCGTGCCTGCATCACCGGCGGGGCGGGGTTCATCGGCAGCAACCTCGCCGGCCGGCTGGCCGATCTCGGTGTCGAGGTCGTGATCCTCGACGACTTTCGCAGCGGGCGGCGCGAGTTCGTCGCCGAGCTACTGACGCGGCCTCGCACGCGGCTCGTCGAGGGCGACGTGCTCGACCGAGCCGTGCTCGACGACGCGCTCGCAGGCTGCGACTGGGTCTTTCACCTGCAGGCCAACGCCGACGTCCGTCGTGGCCTCGAGCACCCGCGACGCGACCTCGAGCAGAACACGATCGCCACCGCGAACGTGCTCGAGGCGATGCGCGCTCAGGGGGTGAAGCGGATCGCGTTTTCCTCCACCGGGTCGGTGTACGGCGAGCCGGCCGTCTTCCCCACGCCCGAGGACGCCCCCTTCCCGCTGCAAACCTCGCTCTACGGAGCCTCCAAGCTCGCCTGTGAGGGCCTGATCTCCGCCTACGCGACCGGCTTCGGCTTCACCGGCGTGATCTGTCGCTTCGTCTCGATCCTCGGCGAGCGCTACACCCACGGGCACGTCTTCGACTTCTACCGCGCGCTGCGGCGCGACCCCACCCGCCTGCGGGTGCTGGGCGACGGCCGCCAGCGCAAGTCCTACCTGCACGTGGGCGACTGCGTCGCCGCGATCTTGACCGCGGCGGAGCGCCATGAGCGGGAGCCCGGCGCCCACGTCTACAACCTCGGCAGCGAAGAAACCGTCGTCGTCGACGAGTCGCTGCGCATCGTCCTCGAGCACCTCTCTCTCGAGCCGCGAATCGAATACACGGGCGGGCGCCGCGGCTGGATCGGCGACAGCCCGCTGATCGAGCTCGACGTCACGCGCATCCGTGCGCTCGACTGGCGGCCGCGGGTCACGATCCGCGAGGCGATCCTGCGCACGCTCGTATGGCTCGACGCGAACGAGTACGCCTGGCGCGAGCAGGAGCCGGTGCGGGACCGGTCGAGCGCTCGCTCCGGGCAGGCGGCCGAAGGCGTGGCTTCGTGAGCGGACGGCGGGTGAGCGGACGGACGGCACGCGCGGGGAGGACGGGATGAGCGTCATCTTCAGCCGCGCGCCCCTGCGCATCTCGCTCGGCGGCGGCGGTACCGACCTGCCCTCCTACTACCGCGAGCACGGTGGCTTCCTGATCGCCGGGGCGATCGACAAGTACGTCTACATGCTCACCCACACGGTCTTCCAGCGCCGCTACCGCATGAAGTACTCAGAGCTCGAGGAGGTCGACGAGATCTCACAGATCCGTCACCCGATCCTGCGCGAGACGCTGCTGCGCCACTGGTGCGGCAACCCGCTGGAGATCGCCTCCGTGGCGGACGTGCCGTCCGGGACCGGCATGGGCTCCTCCGGCGCCTACACGGTCTGCCTGCTCAAGGGCCTCGTCCGCGCGCGCTGCATCTCGATCACCGCGGGCGCGCTGGCGGAGTCGGCGAGCGAGATCGAGATCGACGTGCTCGGCGAGCCCGTCGGCAAGCAGGACCCCTACGTGGCGGCTCACGGCGGGATCTGCGCCTACACGTTCCATCGCGACGGACGCGTCGAGGTCGAGCCGCTCGAGCTCCATCCCGACGTGCTCGGCCGCCTGCGCGATCACCTGCTGCTGTTCTACACCGGCGAGGCCCGCTCCGCCTCGAAGATGCTGAGCGACCAGGACGAGCGCTCCAAAGCGGGCGACACGCGGATGCTCGAGAACCTGCACCGCACGAAGGAGCTCGGCCACAGCAGTCGCGAGCTGCTCGAGCGAGGCGATCTCGCCGGCTACGCCGAGCTGATGCACGAGCACTGGCAGCACAAGCGCCGTCGCTCGCCCGGCATGACCGGCGAGCGCATCGACAGGCTGTATGCGCTCGCGCGCGAGCACGGCGCCCTCGGCGGCAAGCTCGTCGGCGCCGGCGGCGGTGGCTTCCTGCTCCTCTACACCGAGCGGCCCGAGGATACCCGACGGGCGATGGCGGCCGAGCAGGCTTTCGAGCTCGCTTTCGACTTCGAGTTCGGCGGCGCCTACGCGGGCGAGTACGCATGAGCCGGCGCGGTCTGACGGGTGGCAGCACATGAGCCTGGCTGGTCGGGCATGAGCCGGACTGGCCGGAGTGGTGGCGGCGCATGAGCCGGCCCGGTGTGACCGTGGGCATCGTCGGCTGCGGACGCATCGGCGCCACGCGCGCCGCGGCGCTCGGGCCGCAGGACACGCTCCTCGCCTGCTGCGACGTGAGCGCGCCGGCCGCCGAGGCGCTCGCGCGGCGTCACCGCTGCAAGGTCTGCGCCACCCCGGAGGAGCTGTTCGCGCTGCGCCCAGACGTCGTGATCGTCGCCACCGTCCACGACCGGCTCGCCGAGCTCGCCGAGCGGGCGCTGGCCGCCGGAGCGCATGTGCTCGTGGAGAAGCCGGCGGCGATCTCGAGCGCCCAGGTCGATCGCCTGATCGAGCGTCGCCGCGTGAGCGGCCGCCTGGTCAAGGTGGGGTTCAACCATCGCTTCCACCCCGCCATCGCCCGCGCTTTCGCCGAGGTGCGCTCCACTCGCCACGGAGAGCTGATGCACATCCGCGCTCGCTACGGGCACGGCGGGCGGATCGGCTACGCAAGCGAGTGGCGCGCGCAGCCGGCGCGCTCGGGCGGCGGCGAGCTGATCGACCAGGGCATGCACCTGCTCGATCTCGCCAACTGGCTGGCCGGCCCGCTGCCGCTGCACTCGGCGCTCCTGCGCACGCAGTTCTGGGACACCCCCGTGGAGGACAATGCCGCCCTGATCCTGGGCGATGCCAGCGCACGCACCGCGCCCTGGGCGATGCTGCACGTCAGCTGGACCGAGTGGAAGAACCTCTTCTCGCTGGAGCTCTTCTGCCGCTCCGCGAAGATCCAAGTCGACGGCCTCGTGCGCTCCTACGGTCCCCAACGGCTGCGCATCTACCGGATGGGGCCGGAGCTCGGACCACCACTGTCAGAGGAAGTCGCCTACCCCGACGAGGACGTCTCGTGGACGACCGAATGGGAGCACTTCGCCGCGGCCGTCACCGCGTTGGACGGGCGCCCGCTGCTCGGCGACCTGAGCTCCGCGCGCGACGCTTGGGCCCAGGTCGAGGCGGCGTATGCCGACAGCGGTCCCGCCTACGCGCCCATGCGCCTTGCCGCCACTCCCATGGCGGCGAACGGGGTGGCCGCGAGCGGGATCGGCGTGAGCCGGGCGGGCACGAGTGGGATCGGCGTGAGCGGCGCGGGCGCGAGCGGGACCGGTGTGAGCGCCTCGATGGAGGCGACCTCCGAGACCCCGGCCCCGGCCTGGGAGCGGTGAGCGATGCGAGCCGCCCGCACGACGCGACATGGGCCGATCGGGGTGATCGGCCTGTGGCATCTCGGCAGCGTGACCGCCGCCTGCCTGGCCGCCGCCGGCAACCGGGTCGTCGCCTTCGATCCCGACCCCGCCGTCGTGACGGGGCTGCGTGAGGGCCGTCCTCCCGTCTCCGAGCCGGGGCTCGCCGCGCTCCTGACCGGCTGCGCGGATCTCCTCGACTTCACCTGCGAGCCGCGCGCGCTCGTCCGCGCGCGGTGCGCCTGGGTGACCTTCGACACGCCGGTCGACGATCTTGACAACGCCGACGTCGAGTGGGTGCTCGAGCGCTCGGTCGCGGCCCTGGCGGAGCTGCCCGCAAACGCGCTGGTGGTCGTCTCCTCCCAGCTCCCCGCCGGCAGCGTCGCCTCTTTGCGCGCGCGCTGCGCCGTCCGGCGCGGCGTGGACGATCTGCGTTTCGCGTGCGTGCCCGAGAACCTGCGCCTCGGGCGCGCCCTCGATTCCTTCCGCGCGCCCGACCGGATCGTCGCCGGAGTGCGTAGCGAACGCGACCGCGAAGAGCTGTCCGAGCTGCTCGCGCCGTTCAGCTCCGATATCGAGTGGATGCGCGTCGAGTCGGCCGAGATGACCAAGCACGCGCTCAACGGCTTCCTCGCCACGTCGATCGCCTTCATCAACGAGATCGCCGAGATCTGCGAGTCGGTGGGCGCCGACGCGCAGGAGGTCTCCCGCGGTCTGAAAAGCGAGCGGCGGATCGGGCCGGGCGCCTACCTGGCCCCGGGGGACGCCTTCGCCGGAGGCACGCTGGCCCGCGACATCGGCTTCCTGCGCCGGCTCGCCGATAATCGCCGGCTGCCGGCGCACGTGTTCGCCGGGGTGGCCGGCGGCAACGCCGCCCACCGGGACTGGACGCGCCGCAAGCTGCTCGAGCTGCTTGGCGGCGAGGCGGGCGAGGTTGCAGCGGCCCGGGTGGTTGCGAAGGCCGGGGGGATTGTGGCGGCCGGGGGGATTGTGGCGGCTGGGGGGGTTGCGGTGGCCCGCGGGGAGGCGGTGGCCCGCGGGGAGGCGGTGGCCCGGGGGGGTGCGGTGGCCGGGAAGGACCGGCCGCTCGCGGGCCGCCGCGTGGCGATCTGGGGGCTGACCTACAAGCCCGGCACCGACACGCTCCGCCGCTCCAGCGCGATCGAGCTGTGTCGCTGGCTGGTCGCGGCCGGGGCGAGCGTCGGAGCGCACGATCCGGTGGTCGACGCGCTGCCGCCGGAGCTCGCGGGCGAGATCGAGCTGTGCTCGAGCCCGTTGCAAGCCGCCGACGAAGCCGACGCGCTGGTGCTGTGCACTCCCTGGCCGGACTATCTCGCGGACGAGCCCATCGGGGAAGCCCTGTCGCGCCTTGCTCGCCCCAACGTGATCGATCCCGCCGGTGCGCTGCAGAGCGCCATGGCTCCTCATCTGAGCGTGCGCTACGTGCGCGTCGGCGCGGCCACCCGCCGGCGCGCGCAGAGCCGGCCAGACGCACCGCACCCCACGGCGGCGGCTCGATGAACGACGAGCTCGGCGATCGGAGGAGCGACGAGCTGGCCGGCCGGACGGGGAACGAGCTGGCCGGCCGGACCGCGCTGATCACCGGCGCGAGCCAGGGGTTCGGCCTGGAGATCGCGCGCGCCTATCTCGCCGCGGGGGTGGACGGCGTTTGTGTCTGCGCGCGCGACGCGACCACGTTGGCATCCGCGGTCGAGGAGCTGCGCGAGCTGGCGGCGCCCCGTCAGCTGGTGCTCGGCCAGGTCGCCGACGTATCGCTGCCCGCCGATGTCGATCGGCTGGTAGAGGTCGCGCTGACAGGTCTCGGCGGCGAGCTCACGATCCTCGTCTGCAACGCAGGCATCTACGGCCCGAAGGGCACGATCGCCGAAGCCGGCGATTGGGCCGAATGGGTACGTGCCGTCGAGATCAACCTGTTCGGCTCGGTCCTGCCGACGCGCGCGCTCGCACCGCACTTCTCCCACCGCGGCTACGGCAAGATCGTCCAGCTCTCCGGCGGCGGCGCCACCGGCCCGCTGCCCGGGCTCAGCGCCTACGCCGCCTCCAAGGCGGCCGTCGTGCGCTTCGCCGAGACGCTCGCCGAGGAGCTGCGCGAGCACAACGTCGACGTCAACGCGATCGCGCCCGGAGCGCTCAACACGCGCCTGCTCGAGGAGGTGCTCAGCGCCGGACCCGAGCGAGTCGGTGAGGACTTCTACCAGCGTGCGCTCGCGCAGCGCCGCGGCGGCGGGGTGCCCTTGCGACGGGGAGCCGAGCTCGCGGTCTTCCTCGGCTCGGCCGCCAGCGACGGCATCACCGGCAAGCTGCTCAGCGCGGTCTGGGACCCCTGGCGCGAGCTGCCCGCGCGCCGCTCAGACCTCGACTCCGACATCTACACGCTCCGCCGGATCGTGCCTGGCGACCGCGGACTGGGCTGGGGCGATGGCGACCGGTGAGAGGGATGCGGCCGTTGCCGGCGATGCGGCCGTCGCCGGCGATGCGGCCGGTAACGGGGATCTGACCGTTGCCGGCGATGCGGCGGACAACGGCGACGCGACCGTTGCCGGCGATGCGACCGGTGTGGACCATCCGGCCGTAGCGGGCCGCCCCAGCCTGAGCGTCGTGATCCCGGTCTTCGACGAGGAGCTGAACGTCGAGCCGGCCTACACGCGGATCGCCCAAGCGCTTGCCCCGCTGGATCTCGAGTGGGAGCTCGTGTTCAGCGTCGACCCCTGCACCGATCGCACCGAAGAGCTGATCCTGGCGCTCCGCGAGCGCGACCCGCGCGTGAAGATGCTGCGCTTCTCGCGCCGCTTCGGCCAGCCGATGGCGACGCTCGCGGGCCTCGAGGCGGCGAGTGGGGATGCGGTCGTGGTGATCGACTGCGATCTGCAAGACCCTCCCGAGCTGATCTCAGAGCTCGTCGCGCGCTGGCGCGAAGGCTATGACGTCGTCTACGCCCAGCGCCGCACGCGCGCCGGCGAGACGCTTCCCAAGCGGATCGTCTCGGCGCTCGGCTACCGTCTGATCGCGCGCGTCGCGGAGGTCGACATCCCTCCCAACACCGGCGACTTTCGCCTGATGAGCCGCCGTGTCGTCGACAACGTCGTGGCGCTCAAGGAGGGCCACGGGTTCCTGCGCGGACTCGTCGGCCTGGTCGGCTTCCCGCAGACGAGCGTGCTCTACGATCGCCACCCCCGCGCCGACGGCACGAGCAAGTACAACCGCTTCTGGGGCTCGCTCGCGATCGGCTTCAACGGCATCGTCGGCTTCTCGCGCTACCCGCTGCAGCTGATCTCGCTGTTCGGCATCGTCCTCTCGCTCGTCGCCTTCCTGCTCGCGCTCGTCTACCTCGCGCTGAAGCTCGACGGCGCCAACTTCCCGCTCGGCAACCCGACGATCGTGATCGTCGTCTCGTTCTTCAGCGGCATCCAAATGCTCTCCCTGGGAGTGATGGGGGAGTACGTCGGGCGCATCTACGACGAGACTCGCAGCCGGCCGAAGTACATCGTCGAGTCACGCCACGGCTGGGATGACTGACAGCGCCGCTCCGCCGCCCGTGTGCATTCTCGCCGGAGGCCTCGGCACGCGCCTCGGCGAGCTCGTCCGCGACACGCCCAAGCCCCTGCTCGAGGTCGCCGGCCGGCCGTTCCTGATCCATCAGCTGCGGCTGCTCGCGGCCCACGGAGTCAGCGACGTGGTCCTGTGCGTGGGCTACCGCGGCGAGGCGATCGCCGAGCGCATCGGCACGGAGTGCTGTGGCGTGCACATCTCCTACAGCCACGACAGCCCCGATCTCGACGGCACCCTCGGGGCCGTTCGCCGAGCGCTGCCCCTGCTTGGAGCGCGCTTTCTGATCCTCTACGGGGACACGTACCTACGCATCGACTACGCCGCTGTCGACTCGGCCTGGCGCCAGGGCGGGCTGCCGGCGCTGATGACGGTGCTACGCAACAACGGGCGCTGGGGCGCCTCCAACGCGACCTACGCCGACGGTCGCGTGCTCGCCTATGACAAGCGATCGCCCACGCCCGAGATGCAATGGATCGACTACGGCCTCTGCGGCCTCGAGCGCGAGACGCTCGACCGCTTCGCCTCCGACAAGCACGACCTCGCCGATCTCTTTCACAGCTTGGCCGAGAACGGCCTCCTCCACGGCTTCGAAGCGCGCGAGCGCTTCTTCGAGATCGGCACCCCCGCCGCGCTTGCCGAAACCGACGCCTTCCTGCGCGTGAGGCGATCGCCCGCGCCTTGAGGACGATCCGTGGTGGCGCCCGGCGGAGGCCCCGTGTCGACGCTCGACGAGCGGTCCCCGAGACCGCCCGGCGGAGGTTGCCCGTGCAGTGACGGGGGCGCCGCGCGGGTGAGAAACGCGCGCCTGCCGCCGAGAAAGTTGAGCGGCGCGGTAACCGCGATCACCGCCGCCGCGATCCACACGTGGGAGATGTGAAAGCGGTGCTCCCCGACGTGCACGACGGAGACGCCGAGCAGATAGACACACAAGTACCACGACATAAAACGTCTGAGCGCTCTGCCGGTCAACGGCGCACGGAACACGAAAGGTCCCGCCATTGCCGTCGTGAACACCAGCCCGACGACGAACACGATCGTATAAGCCAGCTGGATGTCGATCCATCTGGAGATCACCACGATCAAAGCCCCCGTCAAGGCGGTGTTCAGCGCGCCGACGAGCAGAAAGCGCAGAAACGATGCCCGCAGCGCCCCCTGACTCAGCGCTCTGACGGGGACACTCAGCGCTCTGACAGGGAGGCCCACCGACCGGATCGTGACGTACGCCTAGTTAATAGTCAATTAAGTGAGAGACAATCCGCAAATTGATGAAGTTAACCGATTTCCCCCGCGTAAGCTCTCTCCATGTCAGTGCCCCCGCCGCTCTCCGTGCGCGAGATCCTCGCGACCCGCGTCGGCGAGGAGATGGCTCTCAACAACCGCTATCTCAACCCGCAGATGGGACGGATCGTGCGCACCATCGGCTTCGATCGGGTGTGGATCGGGGGAGAGGGAGCGCACCTGATCGATTCCGAAGGGAGGCGCTATCTCGACCTGTTCGGCGGCCACGGAGTGTTCGCGATTGGACGCAACCATCCCGAGGCGGTCGCCGCGATGGAGGAGGTGCTCGAGGCCCGTACCGCCAACCTGCCCCAGCTCGGCGTGACGCTGCTCAGCGGGGTGCTCGCCGAGCAGCTGCTGGCCCGCGCGCCCGGCAGCGTCGATGCGATGGTGCCGGCGAACTCCGGCGCGGAGGCCGTCGAGGGCGCGATCAAGATCGCGCGCGCCGCGACCGGACGGCCGCGCGTCCTGTACGCCGAGCACGCCTTCCACGGCCTCACCCTCGGCGCGCTGTCGCTCAACGGGCACCCCGAGTTTCGCGAAGGCTTCGGCCCGCTCGTGCCGGGCTGCGACATGGTTCCGTTCGGCGACCTCGACGCGCTCGAACGGGAGCTGCAGCACGAGGACGTCGCCGCCTTCTTCATCGAGCCGATCCAAGGCAAGGGCGTCAACCTGCCGCCCCCCGGCTACCTGCAGGGCGTCCAGCGCCTGTGCCGCGCGTCCGGCACGCTGTTCGTGTGCGACGAGGTCCAGACCGGCATTGGGCGCACCGGGCGCCTGCTGGCGCTCGAGCACTGGGGCCTCGAGCCCGACATGATCTGCCTGTCGAAGGCCCTCTCGGGCGGGTTCGTCCCGATCGGCGCGGTGCTCGTCTGTCGCGGCGCCTTCGATCGCGTGTTCGACCGGATGAAGCGAGCCGTGCGTCACGGCTCGACCTTCGGCGGCAACGATCTCGCCGCGGCCGCCGGGCTGGCCACGCTCCGCGCGCTCGAGCTCGAAGGGCTGATCGAGCGCGCCGAGCGCATGGGCGCGCTGCTGCTCGAGCTCACCCTCCCGCTCGTCGAGCGCTACGAGGTCGTGCGCGACGTCCGCGGCCTCGGGCTGATGTGGGCGATCGAACTGTGCCCGCCCGGCGAGCGGTCGGTCTGGAGCGCGATCGAGCGCGCCCAGCCCGGCGTGTTCTCCCAGCTCGTCACCGTCCCGCTGTTCCACGAGCACCGGATCCTCTGCCAGGTCGCCGGGCACCGCATGAACGTGATCAAGGCGCTCCCCGCGCTCGTGATCGAGGAGCGGGAGATCAGGCGCTTCGCGGCGGCGCTCGAGGAGGTGGTCGCCGGCGCCGAGCACGCGTCTTCGGCGATGGTGCGGCTCGGCTGGCGGATGGCGCGGCGGATCTCGCGGGAGCGACGCCTCGCTCGTTCCAACGCGAAGCGACGCGCTTTCGCCGGTGCGCATGTTTGAGCCCGTGCGAATCGGCGGTCTCGGCTCGGATGCCTGATCCGTCGCGCGAGGAGGGCCTCCCGACGGGGTCGACGGCGGTCCGGGGGGCCGCGCCGCGCGTGCGCCGGGCCACCCAGGCCGACGTGCCGGACCTCACGCGGATGCTCGCCCGCGCCTATCACGACGATCCCGTCGCGATCTGGTTGTGCGCGTCTCCACGGCGACGTCCGATCCTGCTCGAAGCTCTGTACCGCGCCCGCCTGCGACAGCTGCTCCCGGGCCGGGAAGTCTGGGTCGAGCCGGGGCTCTCCAGCGCGGCCGTATGGCTCGCGCCCGGACAAGCAAAGATCGGCGTCCCGCGCGACGGCGCGCTGGCTCGTCGCCTGCTCTCCGACCCACGGCTGCCGGCGCGCCTGCCGCTGCTGGCGATCGGTCTCGCCCGCGTGCGGCGACGCCACCCCCGACAGCCTCCCCACCGGTACCTGTCGCTACTCGGCACCGACCCGTCCGTCCAGGGCCGCGGCCTCGGCGCGGCGGTGCTCCGGCCGGTGCTCGAGCGCTGCGACGACGATCGTGTCGGCGTTTACCTGGAGACCGCCAAGGAGCGCAACCTCGGCTTCTACGAACGCTACGGGTTTCGCGTAACCGGCCGGCTGCGCCTGCCGCGTGGCCCGACGATGTGGCTGATGTGGCGCGAGCCCCGAGTCGAGCGGTAGCACCCGCGAACGGGGCGCGCACGTGCAGGTCGATGCGAGACACCTTCCCGCCGACGCGGTGCTCGAGGCAGACGTGACCGTCGTCGGCGCCGGCCCCGCGGGCATCGTGCTCGCGCTCGAGCTCGCCCGCGCCGGCCGTCACGTGACCCTGATCGAGAGCGGAGGCAACCATTTCGACGGAGCCGCGCAGCAGCTCGGGGACGTCGTCGCCGGCGATCCCTGGCACGTGCCGATGTCGCTGGCGACGCGTCGCCAGATCGGTGGCACGTCGAACCTCTGGGCCGGACGCTGCGTACCGTTCGATCCGGTCGACTTCCAACTCCGCCGCATCGCCGCCGGTGTGACCTGGCCGATCGGCTACGAGGACGTCGACGCCTACCTCGCGCGAGCGTGTGCCTGGTGTGTCTGCGGCGAGCCGATCTTCGACGCCGACCGCATACCGGGGCTGGCCGATCGCTCGCTGATCCCCGGATGGCCGGGCGGCGAGATCCGGGCCGGCGCGCTCGAGCGCTGGTCGCTGCCCACCAACTTCGGCGATCGCTACCGCGAGCCGCTGATCGCCTCCCCGTTCGTCACGCTGGTGCGCAACCTCACCTGCACCGAGATCGTGTGCGAGGAGAACGGCTCGCGAGTCTCCCACCTGATCGCAAAGACGCTGACCGGTAACCGCGTCACCGTGCACGCCGCACGACACGTGCTGGCCTGCGGCGGCATCGAGGCGGCGCGCCTGCTGTTCGCATCCGATCGTCGCCATCCCGGCGGGATCGGCAACCACAGCGGCCATCTCGGCCGGTGGTACATGACCCACGTCATGCTCTCGATCGCCCACGCTCACTTCACGACGCCGCCCGCAGAGACGATCTACGACTTCGAGCGCGATCCCGACGGGGTCTATGTGCGGCGCAGACTGACCTTCGCGCCCGAGTTCCTGCTCGAGCACGAGCTGCCGAACACCGCCATGTACCTGGACAACCCCGAGCTCGGCGACCCGGCGCACGGCAGCGCGATCCTGTCGCTCACATATCTGCTGCTGCGCTCGCCCCTGGGGCGCCACCTCGTCGCCGAAGGCATCCGGCGCAGCAAGCTCAAGACCACGCGCCCGGCCTCGATCCGACCGCACCTGCTGAACATCCTGCGCGATCTCCCGCAAGCCGTCAGGTTCGCCCTCACGATCGGCTACGAGCGCTACCTCACGCGCGGGCGCAAGGCGCCGGGCGCGTTCGTGGCGAGCCCCTCCAACACGTACGCGATCCTCTATCACGGCGAGCACCTGCCACATCACGCGAGCCACGTCGCGCCCACCGGCGAGCGCGACGCGCTGGGCGTTCCCCGGCTGAGAACCGCGCTGCACTTCGGCGCGGACGACGTCCGCGGTGTGATCGACGCTCACGAGCACCTCGACAGGTACCTGCGCGAGCACGGGCTCGGACACCTGACATACCTCCACGAGGACCGCGAGCAGGGGGTCCGCGAGCAGCTGTTCGGCGGCTACGCCCAGATCGGCCTGACGCGCATGTCCGCCCGTCCCGAGGATGGTGTGCTCGACCCGAACCTCGCCGTCCACGGGTTCGACGACCTGTTCGTCGCGAGCAGCTCCGCCTTCCCGACCTCCGGTCAGGCGAACCCGACCCTGACGATCGTCGCGCTCGCGCTGCGGCTCGCCGACCATCTCGACCGCACCCTGCGCTGACACACGCGTCCCGGGCGGTCGATCCGTTTGTCCGCCGCGTCGCGTCGTAGCCTTCGACCGCTATGGCACGGCGATCAAGGACGCGCGCGGAGGCGCGTGCTCGCTACTACATGCGCGCTGAAGCCGAGCAACGGGGATGGAGCCTCGCGCACGTCGACCGCGGCGGCGACACCGTCGAAGAGAACGAGATCGTCGCGCAGTTCCCAGCGATCGGGCTCGGTCTCAACAAGCCGGATTTCTTGATGTGCCTGGGCGGCGAGCCGGCGGTCGTCGTCGAGGCGAAGAACGAAGTCGGCAAGCTGGACCGGGCGATCGCGGAGGCGATCGAATACGCGGACGAAATCAACGTGACTAACCGCCATCGCGCTGTCGTGGCGGTCGGCGCCGCGGGCACGGACGACACGGGGTACGACATCGCCGTGCGGTTCCTCAGCGCGGGAGGGTGGGTCCCGCTCACGTCGCTTGGCTACGAGCTGACGGCGTTCCCGTCGCGTGCCGAGGTCGAGCTCGCGATCGAGGCCGACGACGGCACGACGACCGTCACGGTACCCGAGCAGTCCGAGTTCATCGACGCCGCGATCGAGCTGAGCGCGATCCTGAGGTCCGCGAAGGTCGAGGCGCCCCTGCGACCCAAGGTCATGGGCGCGATCGTGATGGCGATGTACGAGGGCGACATCGACGTCACGCCCGGGAACGCGCTTGGCTCGGTCAACGCGCTGGCCGAGCAAGGCATTCGTCGGTCGCTGGACATGTCCGCGGCGACGAAGACGCTGCTGGTCGAGACGCTGCGCCTGACGACCGCGGACTTCGATCGACTCGCGCCATCGATCAGACGCATCGCCTCGATCCTGCGGAGGCTGAACGTGCGCTCCGTGCTCCATACCGACACCGACTTCCTCGGCATGTTCTACGAGGCGTTCCTTCGATATGGGTACGACAACAACGCACTCGGCATCGTCTTCACGCCAAGGCACATCACGCGCCTGTGCGTCGAGCTGATCGGTGCGGGCCCGACGGACCGCGTGATCGACGTGGCGTCGGGGACCGGCGGCTTCCTCGTAGCGGCTTTCGAGCAGATGATGGCCGAGCAGCCACCCCCAGAAGCCGTGAAGAAGATCAAGGCGTCGATCTTCGGCTTCGAGATCAACCCGACGGTCTGGGCGCTCTCCGTGCTCAACATGTTCTTTCGCGGTGACGGCAAGAGCCACATGGAACGGGGGGACTGCCTCGCGCCCACTACCCGGAAAGCCGTCAGCCGCGGGTTCACAAGGGCGTTCCTGAACCCCCCGTTCTCCCAAGAGGACGAGCCGGAGGTGGACTTCATAGACGCGGCGCTCAACGCGCTCGAGCCCGAAGGGCAGCTGGCCGCGGTCGTGAAGGCAGGGATCTTCGCCGACGGCCACCACAAGGTCTGGCGGGAACGGTTCCTCAAGCGCCACACGCTGCTGGGCATCATCAGCTTGCCCGAGGACCTCTTCTATCCGACGGCGGCCCCGACTTCGATCGTCATCGCCAAGGCACACATCCCGCACCCAGCCGAGCAAGAGACCTTCATGGCGCGAGCCTGGAACGATGGCTTCGCGAAGCTCAAGTCCCGGCGCGTCAAGTGTGCCGGCAGTCAGCTCCCCGACGTCTTGGAGTCATTTCACGCGTTCGTCGACGGCGAAAAAGTAACGTCCGAGATCGCGGTCGTCACCGGCGTCGGCGCCCTGGCCGCCGGCGCCGAGTGGAGTCCCCAGCAGCATCTGCCGCAACCGGAAGCGTCCGCTGAAGCGCTGGGCCGGGCCCGAGAAGCGGTGCTCCGGTCGGTCTTACAGGCGATCGGGCGGTTCCCCGAGCTAGCCGACGAGGTGCTTTCGGATTTCGGGGACGCGTGGAGCGCCCTGCCCGCCTTGCCGGTCGGCGAGTCGCATCCCCTCTCCTACTACTTCAACGTGGTCTCGGGGATCAGCACAGGTGAGAAGAACTACGCGGATGGCGCGACGCCCTATGTATCCAGCGGCGATGCGTCAAACAGCGTTGTCCGGCTCGTCGCCGAAGCCAAGGAGGAGACGTTTGGCGACGGTGCGCTCACGGTTACCGCGTTCGGGGCCGCCGCGATTCAGCCCTGGCCGTTCATGGCGCGCGGGAACGGCGGTAGCGCGGTTCGCGTGTTGAAGCCCAAGTTCAACATGAGCGTGGCGGAGCTGATCTGGTTCGCCGCGCAGATCAACCAGCACCGCTGGCGATTCTTCTATGCGCGAATGGCGATCAAAGGCCGCCTCTCGCGGCTTGTAGTGCAGTCGCCACCCGTACGTTTGCCGGACAACGAAGGCACGATCGCCGCGGACGTGCAGGAGCTTCGCGACCTACTGGAGAGGATCAGCCGAGTAGGGCCAGTCGAGCCGCGCTCGGCTAGCCCGGTTCGACTCTCGCCACGCGCTCGACGAGTCGCGTAACGTCACGCGACGATCGTCGCGGCCCGCCGGCCCTACGATTGGTCCGTGCCCCTTCGCTGTAGGCGACGATGAGGCTGCGCCTCTACCACCATCCCGACGGCGCGCGCGTGGCCTACCGCGAGCTCGGCGTCGGGCCGCCGCTCGCGCTGTTGCACTCCGGCTTGCTCTCCCACAAGGAGTGGGAGCCCGCGGTCGAGCAGCTCTCAGACCGCTACCGCGTCGTGCTCCCCGACCTGCCGCTCCACGGCGACTCCGAGGACCGGCCCCGCCACCCCTACACGCTCGACTGGTTCGCCGAGGTGCTCGCAGGCTTCTCCGCCGAGGTGCTCGGCCCGCGGCCGCTGCTCGCCGGGCACGACGCCGGCGCGGAGATCCTGCTGCACGCCGTGGCCACCGAACGGGTGCGTCCCGCCCGGCTCGTGCTGATGAGCTGCCGGCTGCACCTCCCGCCCGAGCGCGCGCGGCTGCGCGCGGGCTGGCGCTTGGCCGCGCGCGGGGGGGCCGTGCCCGGCCTCGACCGCCTGCTCACGTATGGCGCCCGCGCCGTGTTCGCGCCCGCCCGTGCTCCACGGCTGCTGTCGGCGCGCGCGAACCCCGCCGCGCGCGACCTCGTGCGCCACGCCTTCGCCGACGTGCCCGGCAACTCGAGCCTCGCCCGCTCCTGGGCCAAGTGCGCGCGCTCTTGGCCGCGCGGAGCGCAGACCCAGCTGCTCGACCTCTACCCGCGGCTGGACATGCCCGTGCTGTTGTTGTGGGCCGACCGGGACCCGCTGCACCCGCTCGCCGGCGCCGAAGAGGCGCTCGCGCTGCTGCCGAACGGACAGCTGCGCGTGCTCGAGAGCACCGGTTTCCTGATGGCCTACGACGATCCTGTGGGCCTCGCACGGGAGCTGGCCGCGTTTTGCAAATAGCCCCTGTTCGGAACAACGAACGCCTCCAGGCCCCCGGCAGGGGGTCTCTTAAAAGTAGACTTCGCCGCTCGTCGTCTACAAGGAGACCTTCATGACCGACAAGCATCTGTGGGGCGCAGAGACCGCCAAGGCAGTCGAGAACTTCCCGATCTCCGGCGAGACCGTCCCCGTGCCGGTCGTGCGCTGGCTCGCGCGCGTGAAGGGCGCCTCCGCCGCCGTCAACGGCGAGCTCGGCCTGCTGCCCAAGCGCACCGCCGCGCGGATCGAGAAAGCGGCCGCCGAGATCGCCGCCGGCAAGCACGACGCGCAGTTCCCGATCGACGTCTTCCAGACCGGCTCCGGCACCTCGACCAACATGAACGCCAACGAGGTGATCGCGACCCTCGCCGGCGAGCCCGTCCATGCCAACGACCACGTCAACATGGGCCAGTCCTCCAACGACGTGTTCCCCTCGGCCGTCCACCTCGCCGCGCTCGACGTCGCCCAGAACGAACTCCTGCCCGCGCTCAAGGGGCTCGAGCGCTCATTCGCGCGCAAGGCGAAGAGCTTCGCGGGCGTCGTCAAGGCCGGGCGCACCCATCTGATGGACGCCGTCCCCGTCACGCTCGGCCAGGAGTTCTCAGGCTATGCCGCCCAGATCGCGCTCGCCCAGGAGCGCATCGCCACCGCGCTCGTCCACGTCGGGCAGATCCCGCTCGGCGGCACCGCCACCGGCACGGGCCTCAACACCCATCCCCAGTTCGCCGCCAAGGTCCGCGCACGGTTGAAGCGAGAGTCGGGGCTCAAGCAGATCTCCGCGCCGCTCGACCCGTTCGAGGCTCAGGCCAACCGCGACGCGCTCGTCGAGCTCTCCGGCGCCCTGAAGGTCCTCGCCGTCTCGCTCACCAAGATCGCCGGCGACCTCGCCCTGATGGGCTCCGGCCCGCGCGCCGGGATCGGCGAGCTGTTCCTGCCCGAGCTGCAAAAGGGCTCCTCGATCATGCCTGGCAAGGTCAACCCCGTGCTCCCCGAGGTCGTCCTGCAGGTCTCCGCGCAGGTGATCGGCAACGACACCGCGATCACCGTCGGCGGCCTCCAGGGCCAGTTCGAGCTGAACGTGCGCATACCCCTGATCGCGCGCAACCTTTTGCAGTCGCTGCATCTTTTGTCGAGCACCTCGCGCGCGTTCGCGGAGAAGTGCGTCGACGGCATCCGTGCCAACACGGCCGGGACCGATGCCTCCGCCGGCGCCACGCTGGCGGTGGCGACGGCGCTGAACGGCGCGATCGGCTACGACAAGGGAGCCGCGATTGTCAAGAAGGCCACCGCCACAGGCCGGCCCCTGCGCGAGATCGCGCTCGAGGAGGGGGTTCCCGCGAAGCTCTACGACGAGACGATCGACCTTCGTCGCATCGCGCGCGGCAATCGCTGACCCCGGTGTATCGGCGCGATCCGCGGTGCCGCTCGGGCCGGCGCCGTCGTCCGGGAGGAGGTCGGGCGGAGATAAAGAGGCTGTGGGTACTGTTGCTCTTGTTGGAGAGCGTATTTCTATGGTATTTACGGAGCTTAGAGGCTTTGGGGGCGTATAGCTATGGCGCTACCGTCGCTGTGACGCCGTCGCATATCTGTCCCGGACAGGACACTCTTTTATATGTCTGTAACTACGATAGAGCACGCCCACTTCAAAGGAGAAGACGTTCCGCATGTCCCCCGATCCCATCGAAGATCCGCCTCGCGCCCGTCCCGGCGAAGTCGATCCCACCAAAGGCCTGTCGCTGGATCCGGACGAGTTCATCGCCGAGCAGGCGCGTCGGCAGAAGATCCTGCGCGTGCAAGAGGAGATCCGGCCAGGCCGCACCACGCCGGTCGCGATTCGCTTCGACAAGTTCACGCTCCACCGCCTGCGCACCCTCGCGGCACTCCGCAACACCGGCTACCAAACCCTGCTGAAGGAGTTCGTCGTCGAACGCCTCTACGAGGAGGAGAAGCGCGCGGGCATCGTCAAGTAGGCATCAACGTCTGCAGAACCGCTTCGTAGACCCCGGGCCCGTTGCCCGCCTCGGTGATGCGAACGTTGTCGTAAGCGGCCGCCGCCTCGCGCATCGACGGGTCGTGCTCGACCGCGTTTGCAACCAGCCAGAACGTCTCTACGTGCTTTGCGCAGGCGAGGTCCTCGCGCGAGTCTCCGACCGCGAACGTCTGCTCGCGCGCGTATCCCCGCGCACGCTGGTGAAACGCGACCCCGCCCGCCTTCGAGGCACCTGCCGGCAGCAGGTGGTAGCCGCGCACGTGCGGCAGTCCCGCGAGTGCCTCCGAGCGGCGGTTGACCACGCCGTTGTCCACCAGCCGCAGATCTCCGTGGCCGTGCTCGACCAACAGCCGGTCGACCTCGAAAGCGTCCACCAGACCGCGAAACAGGTGTGAGACCTCGCGCTGCACGTGCCACGGCTCGTGGTACTCCAAGCGCCCCTGGTAGCGCTCCAGCAGCAATGTCGGCGCACCCGAGCGCTCGATCTGCTCGGCGATCGTCAGCTCTCCCGGCATGAGCTCGCCCGTCAGCCAGTGCTCCTCGCTCTCGAGCACCACGCACGCACCGGCCTCGTAGATGAACGAGCTCTGCCCCAGCAGCCGCGCGTCCTCGAACACCTGCGCGCGTCGGCGTCCTGACATCACCACCACCTCCACGCCGGCGCGCAGACACGCCTGCACGGCGCGCACACCATCGATGGACACCGCGCCGGATCCGTCGTGCAGCAGCGAGGCGCCGCGCCCGAGCAGCGTGCCGTCGAGGTCCACGTACATACACCGTGGCCGCTGAGCAGAAAGACGGTCGTTGGGGCCTTCGCCGCCGTGAGGAATGTCGATGGACACGATCCCCCTCTACTATCGCAACCCGTGGTCCCTCACGCCAAAAAGCAGCGATCTACGACCACGAACGCCAAAGAACCCCCAGCCCCTCGCGGCAAAGAACGCGCGATCGAGCCGTGGACCACGCTGCTCGACGAGGGCGCCGCCGACGGGCGGCTCGTCCGCGAGGCGCGCGAAGGGCCCGGCCGGGCGCGGCTGGTTCCCGTCCCCTCCGAGCTGCACCCCGAAGTGACCGCGGCGCTTGCCCGGCTCGGGATCGAGCGTCTCTACTCCCATCAGGCGCAATCGCTGCACTCCGCCTGGGCCGGGCCGACGATCGTCACGACCGGCACTGCCTCCGGCAAGTCGATGTGCTTCAACCTGCCGACCCTCGACGTGCTCTGCCGCGACGCTCGTGCGCGCGCGCTCTACCTGTATCCCACCAAGGCGCTCGCTCAAGATCAAGCTCGCGCGCTCGCCTCCTTCGGCCTCACCAAGCGCGTGCGGCCCGCGATCTACGACGGCGACACCCCCCGCGAGGCGCGCGCGCAGATCCGCCGTGACGCGAACGTCGTCCTCACCAACCCCGACATGCTCCACCTCGGCATCCTCCCCAACCATCCCGCCTGGGCAGATCTGTTCGCGAACCTCGCGATCGTCGTCGTCGACGAGGCGCACGTCTATCGCGGCGTGTTCGGCTCGCACGTCGCCAACGTCCTGCGCCGCCTGCGCCGCATCGCCGCCGCCTATGGCACCGCCCCTCGCTTCCTCCTGACCTCCGCGACGATCGCCAACCCGGTCGAGCTGGCCGAGCGCCTCACCGGGCTCGAGGACATCTCCCTGATCGACTCCGACGGCTCGCCCGCGCCGGGCCGTCGGATCGCGGTCTGGAACCCGCCGCTCACCGACGAGGCGCTGGGCACGCGCCGGTCCGCCCTCGGCGAGGGGGCCGAGCTGCTCGCGCGGCTCGTCCGCGAGGGTACGCGCACGATCTGCTTCATCAAGTCGCGCAAGGGCGTCGAGCTGCTCTCGAAGCTCGTGCGCGAAGATCTTCTGCGGACCGACCCAGCTCTCGCCGAGCTCGTCGTCCCCTACCGCGCGGGCTACACCCCCCAGCAGCGCCGCGAGCTCGAGGGCCGTCTCGCGCGCGGCGAGCTGCGCGCGGTGATCACGACCGACGCGCTCGAGCTCGGCATCGACATCGGCGAGCTCGACGTGTCCGTCGTCGTCACGTTCCCCGGCACCGTCGCCTCTCTGCGCCAGATGTGGGGGCGCGCCGGGCGCCGCGGCCGCGGCCTCGCCGTCTACGTCGCGGGCGAGGACGCGCTCGACCAGTTCTTCTGCCGCCACCCCTCCGACTTCCTCGAGCGTCCCGTCGAGGCGGCGATCCTCGACCACGAGAGCGCCCCGATCTTCCGCTCCCACCTGCTCTGCGCCGCCCACGAGGGCCCGCTCTCGCGGGAGGATGGGGAGTTCCTCGGCCCGCGCTGGGAGGCGCACGCAGAGCTCCTGCTCAGCGTCGGTGAGCTGCGCAAGCGAGATGTCTCAGGCGCTACGACATACGTCCTTCGCAAACCGGACGGCTACCCCGCGGGCGAGGTCTCGCTGCGCTCGGCCTCGCCCGACACCTTCGCGATCGTCGACGTCTCCTCCGGCGAGCTGCTCGGCACCACAGAGGGGGCGCGCGCACACTCGACCGTTCATCAGGGCGCGATCTACCTGCACCTCGGGCGCTCCTACGAGGTCCGCGAGCTCGACCTCGAGCGCCGCCGCGCGCTCGTCGCGCCGTTCTCCGGCGACTGGTACACACAGCCCAAGCGCGCCACCGACACCGACATCGTCCGCCTGCTCGATCGTCGCGAGGCGCTCGGCGTGACGCTCTCCTTCGGCGAGGTGCACGTCACCGACACCGTGCTCGCCTACCAGCGCCGCCGCCTCTCAGACCACGCCCAGGTCGATCTCGTCGCGCTCGACCTGCCGCCCGTCAGCTTCCCCACGCAGGCGCTGTGGTTCGAGCTCGACGCGGAGGAGCTGGCGGAGACGGTCCCGCTCGAGGTGCTCCTCGGCGCGCTCCACGCCACCGAGCACGCCCAGATCGCCGTCCTGCCGCTGATCGCGATGTGCGATCGCTGGGACATCGGCGGCCTGTCCACCAACTACCACCCGCAAACCGGCGCCGCCACGATCTTCCTCTACGACGGCCACCCCGGCGGCGTCGGCATCGCGCGCACCGCCTTCGCCCGCTTCGCCGAGCTCTGCAACGACGCCCACCGCCTGATCGCCGAGTGCCCGTGCGCGTCGGGCTGTCCCTCGTGCGTGCAGTCGCCGAAGTGCGGCAACCTCAACGAGCCGCTGTCGAAGGACGGTGCGCGGCTGTTACTCGAGCGGATGCTCGCCGCCCAGGCGCCACTCGCCGCGGAGACGCCGCTCCGAACGGCGTAAGCCGTTGTTGAAGGCATACCGGGCGAGCCGTCAAATCAGCCTCGTGACAGCAAGCCAACGCCTCGTGCCCGCATTCGATGCCCAGTGACCGCCTACCCGCGATGAACTTCCCCTCCCGCAAACCCACCCACCACGCCAGGCGCCTCTCCGCCGGGCCCAAACGCGCGGCCTGCGCGGTCGCGGCCGTGTGTGTCGCGCTCGCCGCGACCGCCGCCGCGGCGCAAGCCCCTCCCGGCCATCCCTCCCAGGCCACTCCCACCCCTCCGGCCGCGGGCGAAGGCCCCGGTGGGCGCCTCGCGCTCACGCGCTGGACGTTCTCCCTCGACGCGTCCGATCGCGGGCTCGCGCGCGGCTGGCCCCGCGGCGGGTTCTCAGGCCGCACGGTGAGCGTGCCGAACGTGGTCGATCCCGGCGCGATCAAAGGGGCCGCCGGCACGCATAACTACGAAGGGTCGGTCGCCTGGTACCGCACGACCTTCCTCGCGCCGCACCCCGGGGCCTACGCGCTGACGTTCGACTCGGCCAACTTCCAGGCGAACGTCTGGGTCGACGGGCACGCACTCGTCGCGCACCGCGGCTCCTACCTCCCGTTCGAAGGGCGCGCCACGCTCGCCGCCGGCGCGCACACGGTCGTCGTGCGCGTCGACTGGCGCGACCCCGCCCGCCAGTCGACGGAAGGCTTCCACCGCACCTGGTTCAACTGGGGCGGTCTCGACGGCGAAGTCACCATGCGGCCGATCGGGTCCAGCGAGCTACTCGAGCCAACCGTCCAGACCACGCTCCAGCCCGACACGCCAAGCGCCGAATCCGCGACGGTACGTGTCGGTGTGCAGGTGCGCAACGACGGTCCGTCGCGCGCGCTCGCACCGGAAGGGACGCTCGTACACGGCGAGCAGACTGTCCCGATCGCCTTTCCCCCGCAGACAGTCGCGCACGGGCAGACCGTGACCATGGCCGTGACCGTGACCGTCCCGCACCCGGCGCTGTGGTCTCCGAGCTCGCCCAACCTGTACGCGCTGAAGCTCGCGGGCGGCGCCGGCGGGGGAGAAGGCGTCGCGAGGGGCTCCGGCCCGGGCGAAAGCGGCGGGGGCGGCGAAGGGGGCAAGGGGGAAGTCGGTGGGAGTGAAGGCGGTACCTACGCCGCGCGCGTCGGCCTGCGCGAGCTGACCTGGCACGGCGCGCGCGTATACCTCAACGGCGAGCGTCTGCGGCTGCACGGCGCCTCGCTGCAGGAGGACGCCTCCGGACACGGCGACGCGCTGACACCCGGCGACGAGGACAGGCTGATCGCCGAGCTGAAAGCGATCGGAGCGAACGCGGTCCGCTCCCAGTACCCGCTCTACCCCGGGCTGCTCGAACGCCTCGACGCGGCCGGGATCCTCGTCTGGCAGGGCATCGGGCCGGTCGAAGGCGCCGGCAACTGGTACTCCGACACGCCCTCCCTGCTCGCCGCCGCCGAACAGCAGGCGCGTGGCGCGGTGCTCGCCGCCGAGCTGCATCCCTCGATCGCCGTTTGGAACCTCGTCGACGAGATCGCCGACAACGGGCACGACGCGGACGAGGTCCACTACGTGGAGAGCCTGACCCGCTGGCTGCACGCCCACGACCCCACCCACATGGTCGCCGTCGACGTCTGGGGCGATCATCCCCCGACCCACGCCGGCTCCCTCTACCAGGGCGTCGACGCGGTCGCGGAGACCGACTACACCGGCTGGTATGACAACCCGCAGAGCACCCCCGCCCGCCAGGACGCGGAAATGCGCGCGCGGCTCGCGGCGATGCAGCGTGCCTTCCCGGGCAAAGTGCTCGTCGTCAGCGAGTTCGGCGCCGAATCGAACACGCTCAACCCGCCGGGCGCTCCGGGCGGCTACTCGTTCCAAGCGAACCTGCTCGCGCGCCACATCGGTGTCTACGCCGCCGACTCCGACCTCTCCGGCATGCTGGTCTGGGACCTGCGCGACTACCCGCTCGTGCCCACCTTCGAGGGCGGCTCGATCCACGGCAAGCTTCCTCACCTGCGGCTGATCGAAGGGCTCAACCAGAAGGGGCTGTTCACCTACTCGGGCAGCCCCAAGCCGGCGGTTTCCGTGGTCGCGCGGCTGTTCGGCGCTTTGCCACGCGCTTAGCCGCCCACGCCCACGCCCGCCCCCGCGTGCGGTCGGGGGGTCGGGGGGTCGGTGTTATATATAAAACAACGGAGCCTGTATAGCGATTGTTATACGGGCTTCGCAAAGAACAACATAGCTCCGGCGAGCCTCCTCGAGGCCGCCTCGTCCCCGGGGGTCAGCTCCTTGGGCCGCCGACGAGCCTTCTCCACGCCCTTCGCCAAAAACCCGGCTGGGGACGCCTGCGCCACAGGGCCGGTGGCGGGACCGTGGCGCGGACCAAAGCCACCCAGTCGTCCAGCGGCAGCTCGCCCGAGATCAGACGTCCCAGGGCGCCCGTGACCGGCGCGCCGACGCCCGCGTGCTCGAGCGCACGTGCGAGCAGCGGCACCGACTCGAGCGCCTCGACCGCCTGGCCGACGCGATCGGGGATCTCCGCCGCGCGCACGCCCGCGGCCAGCAGCTCGCCCGCGCGACGGTTGCGGCTCTCGCGTGCGAGCGCCGTGGCGACCAGATCGCCCGCGCCGGCCAGCCCGATCATCGACTCCGGACGCGCGCCCAAGCCCTCGGCGTAGCGCCACACCTCGGCGAAGATGTGTCCCGCGGCCGCGCCGGCGGCGTTCAACCCCTGCGCCTCGGTCGCCCCCGCCGCGAGCGCGGCCGCGTTCTTCGCCGCTCCCGCCAGCTCGACCCCGACCGGGTCGTTCGACTGCTCGCACACCACCCCCGCGCGCATGAACACCTGGGCGAGCGTCCGCGCCAGCTCCTCGTCGCTCGAGGCCGCCACCAGCGCCGCGCCCGCGTGCACCATCTCCTGCGCGTGCGCCGGACCGCCCACGCACGCGACACGCTGTGCGCCGAACCGCTCGCTCAACACGCTCGTGGGCGGCGTCCCCGTTGGCGGCACGAGTCCCTTGGCCACCGACACGATCGCGGCGCGCGCGCCCAGTCCGGATGCGCCCAGCGCGTCGATCACCTCGCCGAGGCCGCGCGAGGGCACCGCCAGGAACACGTAGTCCGCGCGCGTCACCCCGGCCGTGGTTGGCTCGATCCGCAGCGTCGCGGGCAGCTCGACGCCCGGTAGGTATGCACGGTTCTCGCGCTCCCGCTCGAGGCGTCCCGACTGCTCGATCGTGCGCGTCTGCAGCGTGGTCCGCAGCCCGGCCCGTGCCAGCAGCACCGCGAGCGCGGTCCCGAACGACCCCGCGCCGATCACCGTCGCGCGCCTCGCGCCGGGCGTGGGCAGCGAGCGCGCGCGGGGGGAGCGACCCGCCTGGGCGGAGGCAGGCAAAGCTGGAGGAGAGGCGCTCACGCCGCCGCCCGCGGGAGCCGGGGTCGTGTCGGCGCCCATCTCCGGCGCCGCCGCGGGCAGCGGTGTAGGCTCGGAGTCGGTCATCCAGTGCGAGACTAGCGATCGACAGGGGATATACGGGCTATGAGCAGCCTGGCCGCAAGGGTCGGGGAGTGGCGCAACTGGGCCGGCGACGAGCGCTGTCTGCCCGCGGCGATCGAGCGTCCGTGCTCGATCGCGGAGATCTCGGCCGCGATCCGGGGCGCCGCGGCGCGCGGGCAGCGCGTCCGGGTGGTGGGCGCCGGGCACTCCTTCAGCGACATCGCCTGCACCGACGGGCTGCTGCTGTCGCTGTCGCGCATGACCCGCGTGCTCGACGTCGACCGCGCCTGCGGGCTCGTGCGCGTGCAGGGTGGCATCGCGATCGGCGAGCTCGGACGCCGGCTCGCCGAGCACGGCCTCGCGCAGGAGAACCTCGGCGACATCGACGCGCAGTCGATCGCCGGGGCGATCTCCACCGCCACGCACGGCACCGGCGCGCTGTTGCGCAACATCTCCGCCCAGGTCGCCGAGCTCACGCTCGTGCTCGCCGACGGCTCGACGCTCGTCTGCTCGCCCGAGCGCGACCCCGATATCTTCCTGGCGGCGCGCGTCGCCCTCGGCGCACTCGGGGTCATCGCCGAGGTCACGCTCCGCTGCGTGCCCGCCTTCACGCTGCACGGCGTCGACGCGCCCGCGCCGCTCGCCGATACGCTCGAGCGCTTCGAGCAGCTCGCGCTCTCCAACGACCACTTCGAGCTGTTCGCCTTTCCTCACACCGAGACCGCGCTCACGCGTACGAACAACCGCACCGAGGAGCCACGACGGCCGCGCGGCCGCGTGTCCGCCTACGCCAACGACGTGCTGCTCACCAACCACGCCTTCGAGCTGTTCTGCCGCGCCGGCCGCCGCTTCCCGCGTCGCATCCCCGCGCTCAACCGCACGGTGACGCGCCTCGCCTCCCGCTCCGAGCGCACAGAGCGCTCCGATCGCATCTTCGCGAGCCCGCGACTCGTGCGCTTCACCGAGATGGAGTACGCGCTGCCACGCGAGCACGTCCCCCTTGCGGTGCGCCGTGTGTTCGAGGCGATCGAGCGCGACGGCTTCGCCGTGCCGTTCCCGATCGAGGTCAGGACCGCCGCGGGCGACGACGCGCTGCTCTCCACCGCCGCCGAACGCGATACCGGCTTCGTCGCCGTGCACATGTACCGCGGGATGGCCTGGGTCCCGTACTTCCGCGCGGTCGCCGCGATCATGGACGAGCTCGGCGGCCGTCCCCACTGGGGCAAGCGCCACTTCCACACCGCCGCCACGCTGCGTCTCCTCTATCCCGGCTGGGACCGCTTTCAGGGGGTGCGCGCGCGGCTCGATCCCGAGGGACGCTTCGGCAACGATTGGACCGACCGGGTGCTGGGACCGGTCGGCGCGGCCGGCCCCGAACGCCGGCCGGCGCAGGGGTCGCGTGCCTGAAGACGACTCCTTCTCGGCGGAGCGCGCCTACGCGCGTCTGGAGCGGGCCACCGCCGGGCTGCGGGCGCCGTTCGCGCTGCTCGACATGGACGCGCTGTGGGCGAACGCGACCGACCTGGCGCGCCGCGCCGCGCCCAAGCCGATCCGTCTGGCGAGCAAGTCGCTGCGCTGTCGCGCCGTGCAGGAACGCGTCCTCGCCCGGCCGGGCAGCGGTTTTCGCGGCACGCTCGCCTTCACGCTGCGCGAGGCGCTGTGGCTTGCCTCCCATGGGGCCGAGGACCTCGTGGTCGCCTATCCGACCGCCGACCTCGACGGGCTGCGCGCGCTCGCGGAGCTGACGCGCGACGCGCTGCTCGCGGCCGCGGACGGCGGAGGATCGTTGCGTCCCGCTCCGCAGGTGACGGTGATGGTCGACAGCGTCGAGCAGCTCGACTCGATCGAGCGCGCCGTCGCACCCGTCGTCGGTCCTCCGATCCGGGTGTGCATCGACGTCGACTGCGGCTGGTGGCCACTCGGGGGGCGCATCCGCCTGGGCGTCAAGCGCTCGCCGGTCCACACCGTCGAGCAGGCGGTGGCGCTGGCCCAGGCGATCGTGGCTCGCGACGGGCTGCTGCTCGTCGGGCTGATGGCCTACGAGGCGCAGATCGCCGGGCTCGGCGACGCTCCTCCCGGGCGACCGCTGCGCGCGGGCGCGCTCCGCTTCGTGCAGTCGCGCTCGGCGCGCGAGCTCGCGCGCCGCCGGGCGGCGATCGCCGAGGCGGTCGAAACGGTCGCCACGGGCGCGGGCACGGCGCTCGAGCTCGTCAACGGCGGCGGCACCGGCAGCCTCGAGGGCACCGCCGCCGAGGACGCGATCACCGAGGTGACGGCCGGCTCGGGGCTGTACGGACCGACGCTGTTCGACGCCTACCGCGCGTTCACGCCCAGGCCGGCCGCGCTGTTCGCGCTGCCGGTCGTGCGCCGTCCCCGGCGTGGCATCGTCACCGCGCTCGGCGGCGGCTATCCCGCGTCGGGCCCCGCCGACGCGGCGCGGCTGCCGCGGCCGTACCTCCCGGCGGGGCTGCGCCTTGACGGGCAGGAGGGAGCGGGGGAGGTGCAGACGCCGCTGATCGGAGACGCGGCGGACGATCTGGCGATCGGCGACCGCGTCTACCTGCGCCACGCCAAGGCCGGGGAGCTGTGCGAGCGCTTCGCCTCGCTGCACCTGCTCGAAGGCGACGAGATCGTGGAGGAGGTCCCCACCTATCGCGGTGAGGGACAATGCTTCCTGTGCAGCTCCTCCACCGCCTCGGCCGACAGCGTCGACCCCGCCGTGCTCGAAGGCACTCTCCGCGAGGTCGTGGAGACGCTCGCCCCGCTCGATCGCACCCCCTGCTCGCCCGGAGAGCGGCAAGCGGCCGAGTGGCTGGCGGCGCGGCTGCGGGCGATCGACCCCGTCGAGGTCGCGCTCGAGGACGAGCCCTCGTGGGGGACCTTCCCACCGACCGCCACCGGCCTCGGCGTGCTCGGTCTGGCGGCCGCCGCGCTCGTGCTGCGCGGCCGGCGCCTCACCGGCGCGCTGCTCGCGGTGGCGGCCTACGCCGGGATCGTGGACGAGGCGCAGAACGGGCCGCGCCTCCTGCGCCGGCTCGTGCGACGGCGGCGCACGACCGTCAACGTGGTCGGCCGGGTCGGGGAGGAGTCGGCCGGCACGCTCGTGGTGCTCGCCCACCACGACGCCCCCCAGACCGGCCTGCTGTTCGACCAGACCCTCCAGCGGCGGATCCACGAGCTGGCGCCGCAGCTGCTCGAGCGGGTGAAAACCCCGGCGCCGCAATGGTGGATCGGGCTCGCCGGGCCGCTGCTCACCTGCGGCGCGGCCGTGACCCGCCGCCTCGGGCTCGCGCGCGCGGCACTCGCGATCGGGGCGATCGGCACGGCGATCGTGGCCGACGTGTGGCGCAGCGAGACCGTGCCCGGCGCCAACGACAACCTGTCGGGCGTCGCCGCGCTCGTCGGCCTCGCCGAGCTGCTCGAGCGCGACCCGCTCCCGGGCGTGCGCGTGCTGCTCGTCTCCTGCGGGGCGGAGGAGACGCTCCAGGACGGCATCCGCGCGTTCCTCGCGAGCCATCGCCACGAGCTCGACCCCGAGCGCACCTGGTTCGTCAACCTCGACACCGTCGGCTCGCCCCACCTGGTGATGCTCGAGGCGGAGGGGCCCGTGTGGATGGAGTCCTACACCGGGCCGTGGCTGCGCGACCTGCTCGCCGAGCGCGCCACCGCGCTCGGGATCGAGCTGCGCCGGGGCTACCGCGCGCGAGCCTCGACCGACAGCGTGATCCCCAACCGCGCCGGCTATCCGATCGCGACGATCGTCTCGATCACCGACTGGCTCAGCCCCGCCAACTACCACCTGCCGTCCGACATCCCCGCCAACCTGCTCTACGACACCGTGGCCGACGCCACCCGGCTCGTGTACGAGCTGGCGCGCTCCCTGGCCGAGCGGCAGGACTGAGCGTCTGAGCGACACGGCGGATGCCCGAGCGGCACGGCCGGCGTCCGAGCCAGGCTCACGGCGCGAGCCCGGCGACTTACGCGAGGGTGGCGAGCTTCCTGCCGGCGTTCGCGAGCGCGCGTGTGTCGCCCGCCTCGAGGATCAGCTGCAGGTCGAGGATGCGGGCATCGAACGGCGCCAGCGCGTTGTGCGCGGTCACCGCGTAGGCGGGGACGCCCGCCTGGCGCGCGCGAGTGGCGAGCTCGAAGACCGGGCTGCCCGCGAGCGTCCGCTCCTCGAGGCGGTGCGCGCCGACGACGACGGCCCGGCCGCGGCGCATGCGCGCGTCGAAGTCGATCGCCTCGAGCCGCTCGCGCAGGTCCGCGCCATGCTCGAGCTCGATCGGGCACAGGTCCGGCTCCGCCATCCCCGCCGCACGCACGCCCCTGGCGATTGCGCTCGCCACGCGATCGGCCCCCAGCTCGTCCCCGAACGCACACACGGCGAGCAGGAGCGTGTTCGGGATGGACATGCCTGGCATCCTTTCAGCAATGACCGAGCGGGCCGAGCGCAAGGGTGGGAAAGATGAGAAGGGGAAGGGCGAGCACGTCGTCATCGACGTCTGCGACCGGGAGGTGCGCGTCAGCAGCCCGGGCAAGGTGTTCTTCCCGGAGCGCGGGCTGACGAAGCTCGACCTCGTCAACTACTACCTCGAGTGCGAGCAGGCGGTCGTGCGTCACCTGCGCGAGCGGCCGACCGTGATGAAGCGCTGGGTCGACGGGGTCGCGGGCAAGCCGTTCTTTCAAAAGCGCGTTCCGGACAGCGCGCCGGAGTGGCTGCAGACCGCCACCGTCACGTTCCCTTCGGGACGCCACGCGCGCGAGCTCGTGCCGAACGACGCGGCGCACCTCGTCTGGGGCGCGAACCTCGGCGTGGTCGACTGGAACCCGTGGCCGGTGCGGCGGGACGATCTGGACCATCCCGACGAGCTGCGGGTCGACCTCGACCCCGGTCCCGAGGTCGGGTTCGCCGAGGTGCGGGCGGTCGCGCTCGGCGTGCGCGAGGCGCTCGACGCGCACGGGCTGCGCGGGTATCCGAAGACGTCGGGATCGCGGGGGATGCACATCTACGTGCGCGTGAAGCCCGAGCAGAGCTTCACCGAGGTCCGCCGCGCCGCGCTCGCGCTCGCGCGCGAGGTCGAGCGCAAGATGCCGGGCAGGGCGACGAGCCGCTGGTGGAAGGAGGAGCGCGAGGGCGTGTTCATCGACTACAACCAGAACGCGCGCGACCGCACCGTCGCCTCCGCCTACTCGGTGCGCGCCGTGGCCGACGCGCGCGTGTCGTGTCCCCTGGAGTGGGAGGAGGTCGCCGACGTCGAGCCGGCGGAGCTGCGCCTCGACACGGTCCCCGCGCGGCTGCGCGAGCGGGGCGATCCCTCGGCGTCGATCGACGAGTCCCCCGGCGATCTCGGCGCGCTGCTCGAGCTGGCGGCGCGCGACGAGCGCGAGGGGCTCGGCGACGCGCCGTGGCCGCCGCACTTCCGCAAGCAGAAGAACGAGCCTCGGCGCGTGCAGCCGAGCCGCGCGCGGGCGGAGCCGCCGAAGACCGGCGAGAAGTCGTCGTGAGCCTTCCGCTCGAGCCGCCGCTCAAGCCCCAGCTCGCGCTGTCGCGCCGCGAGCTGCCGGTGGGGGAGGACCTCGTCTACGAGGTCAAGCTCGACGGCTTTCGCTGCCTCGCGTTCGTCGATACCCCGTCCGGGGCACGCGGCGGCAACGACGTCTTCCTGCAGTCGCGCAGCGGTAAACCGCTCGAACGCTACTTCCCCGAGCTCGTGCTTCCGCCCGGGCGCTACGTGCTCGACGGGGAGATCGTCGTGCGCGGCGCGGACGGCCGCGAGGACTTCGACGCGCTCGGGCAGCGGATCCACCCCGCCGCGTCGCGGATCGAGCGGCTGTCGGTGGAGACGCCCGCCGTGTACGTCGTGTTCGATCTGCTCGCCCGCGACGACGAGTCGCTGCTGGAGCGGCCCCTGTCCGAGCGCCGCGCGGCGCTCGAAGAGCTGCTCGCGGGCGACGGGTTCGCCGGGGCGCCGGTCGAGCTGATGGCGACCGTCGCCACGGCCGAGCAGGCCCAGCTGTGGCTCGAGCACGCCGAGGGCGCGATCGCCAAGGAGCTCTCGGCGCCCTACCGCCCGGGGGAGCGCAAGGGGACGTTCAAGATCAAGCGCGTGCGCACGATCGACGCGGTCGTGGCGGGCTGGCGCCCGGGCAAGGAGGAGGGGACGGTCGGCGCGCTGATCCTCGCGCTGTACGACGGCGAGGAGCTGCGCGTCGTCGGGCACTGCTCGGGCCTCTCCGCGCCGGAGAAGCGGCGGCTGGTGGGCTTCCTCGGGGGGTATGAGACGGGCGAGCGAGGGTCGGCCGACCCGAGCCGGTGGAGCTCGGGCAAGGAGCTCGAGTGGGTCGCGCTGCGGCCGGAGCTCGTCGTCGAGATCGACTTCGACCACGTCTCCGCGGGGCGCATCCGTCACGGGGCGAAGCTACGGCGCTGGCGCGAGGACAAGGACCCGCGCGAGTGCGTCTTTGACCAGCTGGCTGAGTAGCATCCACCACGATGACCGGTGAGAGCGCAGCGGCGACCGTCGCCGAGGAGGAGTACCTCCAGAGTCTCTTCTGGCTGCAGGAGGCCGGGCTGCCAATGACCGGCGCGAACGTCGCGCGCGCGATGCAGCTGTCGGCGCCGACAGTGCACGAGATGGTCGGTCGGCTCGAGCGCGACGGCTACATCACGCGCGCGCGCGACCGCACGATCGCGTTTACCGACACCGGCGCCGCCCACGCCGAGGAGATCGTCCGCCGCCACCGCCTGATCGAGCGGTTCCTCACCGACGTGCTCGCGATCCCCTGGGACGAGGTCCACGAGGAGGCCGAGCGGCTCGAGCACGCGATGTCGCCCGTGCTCGAGGAACGGATGCTCGCCGCGATCGGCGACGCGAAGACGTGCCCCCACGGCCACCCGATCGTCGCCGGCGCACGGCTCGCGGGCGTGCCGCTGGCCGACGTCGAGCTCGGCGCGTCAGTCCGCGTCTTACGGTTCGAGAACGAGGCCGAGGACCTGCTCCACTACCTGAAGGCGTCGGGTCTCGAGCCGGGGCTCGAGGGGCGTCTCGCGGCGCGCGATGCGGAGCAGGTCGTGATCGAGGCGGAGGACGGACGGCGCTGCTCCGTCACCCCGAGCGTGGCCGAGACCGTCTCCGTGATCGCCGACCCCTCGCCGCCGCCGCGCACCGCCCTGCCGGACCAACTCGTGCTCGGGCAGCGCTACGGTCGCTAGGCAAACCTCCTTTGAGGTCCGAAGGTCAAGTCCGGCTAGGACGCAGGGAGCGTGGCGTGCTGTGCACGCGTGCTGGCCGATCGGAGATCACGTTGATCTCCGATCGGTAAGGACACCGCCGGACGCAGGCATTCGGACCTCAAAGCGATCTATAAGCGTCGGCGAGGCGCGCGACGCCCTCGTCGATCTGCGCGGGCGTGACGCCCGAGTACGCGAGGCGCAGCGTGTTCTCCCCGCCGTCCAACAGGAAGTCGGTGCCCTTGACGAACGCCACGCCGCGGTCGGCCGCGCGCTGGTGCAGGGCGTTCACGTCGGTGCCGTGGGGGAGCGTCACCCACATGAAGTAGCCGCCCTCCGGCGTCACGAACTCCGCGTCGGGAAGGTCGCGGCGCAGCGCGGCGGCGAGCGCGGCTGAGCGCTCGGCGAGAGCGCGGCGGACGGTCTCGATCGAGCGCTCGATCGCGCCCGAGGCGCAGAACTCGTACACGATCGACTGGGCGACCATGTTCGGCGAGATGTACGTGTTCGTCGCGAGCTTCGCGATCGCCGCGATCGTGTCGGGCGGGCCGACCAGATAGCCGACGCGGATGCCCGGGCAGACCGTCTTTGAGAACGACGACGCGTACACGACGCGGTCCGGGTCGATCGAGAGCATCGTCGGCAGCCCGTTGCCGCTGAAGCGCAGCGCCACGTACGGGTCGTCCTCGAACACGACGAAGCCGTGCGCGGCGGCGAGCGCGAGCAGCGCGTGGCGCTTCTCCAGGGAGAGCGTGTAGCCGGCGGGGTTCTGGAAGTTGGGGATGATGTGCGCGAGCTTCGGCCGCGCGCCGCCGGCTCCCTCGAGCAACCGCGCGAGCGCGTCGGTGTCGATCCCGTCGTGTCGCAGCTCGACCGCGCGCACGTGCGCGCCCCGCTGGCGCAGCGACAGCAGCGTGCGGTCGTACGTGGGGCGCTCGACGACGACCTCGTCGCCCGACTGGACGAGGTGGTCGAACAGGAACGCGTCGGCCTGCATCGAGCCGTTCGTGACGAGCACGCGCTCGGGCTCGACGCCGTGGCGGTCGGCGATCCAGGCGCGCAGCCGCGGGTAGCCGATCGAGGTGCCGTACGCGGTCGTGCCGGCCGGGTCGGTCGCGAATGCGCGGGCGGCGGCGTCGCTCAGGCCGTCGACGTCGACGATGTCGAGCGACGGCGCGCCGCGCGCGAAGGAGATGGCCGGTCCGGAAGGAGGAGTCACGGCCGTGTAGCTTAGGCGGCCGAGCAGCCGGTCGTAGTCGTGGGTCAGCTCATGGGCGGAGCGCTCGAGCCGGTCGCGGAAGCGCAAGAGCTCCTCGGCGGGCGGCGACGGGGGGACGGCGCGCTCGGCGGTCTCGTCGACGATCCGGGTCGTCGCGGGCGGTGGGGACGGGGGAGGAGGGGCCGCGGGCGGGGTCGCGGCCCGTGCGGGCGGGTCGTCCGCGCGCTCGCCGCCGGTCTGCTCGCCGCGCTCGATCGAGCCGAGCGTGCGCTCGAGCTCGTGCAGCTTGCGCTCGAGCTCGCTCAGTGTCCTTGCGACCTCTTCGTCCACGGCGCCTAGCGTAGCGGTCGTAGCTCGGCGGGGTCGGTCATGCGGCGCTCCACGGGCGCTGTGTGGCGCGCTAGGAGCGCGAGGCGGAGCTGAGGACCTCGACGGCCAGCTCGGCCACCTCGGTCGGGGTGCGTCCCACGCGCACGCCCTGCGCTTCGAGCGCCTGCGCCTTCGCCGCGGCCGTGCCCGAGGAGCCCGAGACGATCGCGCCCGCGTGGCCCATCTGCTTGCCCGCGGGGGCGGTGAAGCCGGCGATGTAGGCGATCACGGGCTTCGTCACGCTCGTGGCGATGTACTCGGCGGCCTCCTCCTCGGCGGAGCCGCCGATCTCGCCGGACAGCACGATCAGCTCGGTCTCCGCGTCGTTCTCGAACAGCTCGAGCACGTCGACGAACGACGAGCCCGGCACCGGGTCGCCGCCGATGCCGACGATCGAGGAGCAGCCGAACCCGGCCTGGGCGATCTCGTTGCCGATCTGGTAGGTCAGCGTGCCCGAGCGCGACACGACGCCGACGTTGCCCTCTTTGAAGAACGAGGCGGGGATGATCCCGACGTTGGCCTTGCCGGGGGAGAGGATGCCCGGACAGTTCGGGCCGATCAGCCGCGTGCCGGGATGATCGCGCTTCAGCGTGTTGTAGACGCGCAGCTCGTCGTGCGCGGGGATCCCCTCGGTGATCGCGATCACGAGCGCGACCCCGGCCGCGGCGGCCTCGAGGATCGAGGAGGCGGCGCCCGCGGGGGGGACGAAGATCATCGCGGTGTTCGCCTGCACCTCCTCGACGCACTCCTGCCAGGAGCCGAACACGGGGATGCCCTCGACATCCTGTCCCGCCTTCTTGGGATTGATGCCGCCGACCACGTTCGTGCCGTAGCGGCGGTTGTTGAGCGTGTGGAACGACCCCTCGCGGCCGGTAATCCCGGCGACCGCGAGGCGTGTGGTCTCGTCGACGAGGACGCTCATCAGCTCTGCGCTCCCACGGGCTGGCCGGCGGCAAGGGCGACTACCTTCTCGGCCGCCTCGTTCATCGTGCGCGCGGCGTAGACGTTCGGCAGCGCGGCCTCCTCGAGCAGCTGCCTCCCCGCGACGTCGTTCGTGCCGTCGAGGCGCACGACGAACGGCACCGACGGTTTGATCGCGGCGAACGCGGCGATCAAACCCTTGGCGACCTCGTCGCAGCGGGTGATGCCGCCGAAGATGTTGAACAGCACCGCCTTGACCGCATCGTTGGCGAGGATCAGCGCGACCGCCTGCTCGATCTTCGCGGCGTCAGATCCGCCCCCGGCGTCGAGGAAGTTCGCGGGCTTCCCGCCCGCCTGGGCGACGACGTCGAGCGTCGACATCACCAGGCCGGCGCCGTTGCCGAGGATGCCGATGTCGCCGTCGAGCTTTACGTACTGGACGCCCTGCTCCTTGGCGCGGCGCTCGATCGGGTCTTCGTTCTCGCTGTCCGACAGCTCCTGGTTCTCGGGGTGGCGGTAGAGCGCGTTGCCGTCGAGCGAGACCTTCGAGTCGAGCGCCTTGACCTCGCGCTCCGGCGTGACGATCAGCGGGTTGATCTCCGCGAGCGTCGCGTCCTCCTCCAGCCACACCTCGTACAGCGCGACGAGCGCGTCGGCGACGCCGTCGATCACGTCGCTGTCGGCCTGGCCGTCGGTCGCGATCCGCACTGCCTCCTCGCGGGAAAGGCCCTCGAGTGGGTCGACGTGGTGGCGGATCAGCTTCTCGGGCGTGTTCTCCGCCACCTCTTCGATGTCGACGCCGCCCTCGACGGAGAACATCACGAGCGGCTTCTTCGCCGAGCGGTCGAGCAGCACCGAGGCGTAGTACTCGGTCGCGATGTCGCTCGCGTGCTCGATCCACAGCGTGCGCACGGTGTGGCCGTGGATGTCCATCCCGAGGATGTTGCCCGCGTGCTCGCGCGCCTCCCCCTCGTCGGCGGCGAGCTTGACGCCGCCCGCCTTGCCGCGGCCGCCGATCAGCACCTGGGCCTTGACGACGACCGGATAGCCGACCTCGTTCGCCGCGGCGACGGCGTCATCGACGGTGGTGACGGGCTTGCCGTCCGACACCCGCAGGCCGTGGCGGGCGAACAGCTGCTTGCCTTGGTACTCGAGCAGGTCCATTGCGGCGCGGGACTCTAGCCGATAGAGGCGTTTGGCTGCGGCGCCGGACCAGCGGGGCGAGCGACATCCGACCCGCAGCGCGCACAAGCGTCTCCACAGGGCATAATGCCCACCCCATGCCGATCCCTAAAAACATCTCGTTCGTCACGTTCGACGTCTACGGCACCCTGATCGACCGCGACACGGGGATCTACGACGCCTTCGCAAAGGAGGCCGCGCGCGACGGCTTCGAGATCGACCGCTCGGTGCTGCTGCCGCTCGTCAACGAGGTATCGCGCGAAATCGAGGGGGGCTCCTACGAGCTCTACGCCGAGGTGCTCAGGCGCACGGCGATCGAGGTCGCCAAACGGATGGAGTGGAACCTCGAGCCCTCGCGCTCCGGCTTCCTGCCCGACTCCGTCCAAGGGTGGAAGCCCTTCAAGGAGACGAACATCCAGCTGGCGAAGCTCGCCAAGAAGTACAAGCTCGGCCTGCTGTCGAACATCGACGACAAGCTGCTCGGGCAGACCCGCCGCCACATCCCGACCGACTTCGACCTCGTCGTCACCGCCCAGCAGGTCCGCTCCTACAAGCCCGAACTCGCGCACTTCAACGAGTGCGCGCGGCGGATGGGCGGCAAGCGCGGCTGGGTGCACGTGGCCGCCAGCCACTACCACGACGTCGCCCCCTGCATGAAACAGCGCGTCCCCGTGATCTGGGTCAACCGCACGAAGGAGACGCTCGACTCGACGCAGAAAAAGCCGACGGCCGAGGTTCCCAACCTCAAAGAGGCCGCGAAGCTGCTCGGCGTCTCCTAGACCAGGTCAGCCGAAGTAATCATGCGATCGGCTCGTATTGAGGTCGGGCCGTGGATGGCAGACGCCGCACGCGAGCGCAGGCGTGCTGGTTGCACGGCGAGCATCGTGGGTGGCGTCTGACGCCGCGGAACGACCTCAAGACGAGACGATCGTTGCGATCGGGGCTCCGGCCTGTATCGGGGCGCCCTCTGAGATTGGGAGCTCTGAGATCGTGCCCGCCTTGTGCGCGGCGATCTCGTTCTCCATCTTCATCGCCTCGATGATGCACAGGAGCTGGCCCTCCGCGACGGTGTCGCCCTGCTTGACGAGCACCTTCCACATGTTTCCCTGCAGCGGCGACTCGAGCGTGTCCGGACCGCCCGCGCTCGTCGACTTGCTGGCCGATCTTCGATCGGTACCGCGCTTGGGGGCCTTGCGCGCTCCCGCGGCCGCTCCGTTGGCCGCACCCGCACCGCCGCCTGCGAACGGGGGGCCGACGACGCGCACGTCGAAGCGCTTGCCGGACACCTCGACCGCATAGGTCTGCTCGACCTTCTCCTGCGCCTCCTCGCCCTCGGCGGGCCGTGGTGGGGAGTCGAACGCGAGCGTCTTCAGCCACTTCTTGTCCTCGAGCAGGTCCCTGCACGTCTCGCCCTTCGCCCACTGCTCGGTCGCGAGCAGCGCCTGGTGGAAGGGGATCAGCGTCTTCAAGCCCTCGATCTCGTATTCGCCGAGCGCGCGCAGCATCCGCTTCGTCGCCTGCTCGCGATCCGCGTCCCAAACGATCAGCTTGGCGACCATCGGGTCGTACATCGGCGAGACTTCCCCGCCCGCCTCTACCCCCGAGTCGACGCGGACGCCGGGGCCGCGCGGCTCGAGGTAGGCGCCGATCTTGCCCGGGGCCGGCGCGAAGTTCTTGGAGGCGTCCTCGGCGTTGATGCGGCACTCGATCGCGTGCCCGCGCAGCTCGATGTCCTCCTGCTTGTACGCCAGCGGCTCGCCCGCGGCCGCGCGGATGCCCTCCTTGACGATGTCGATCCCGGTCGTCATCTCCGTCACGCAGTGCTCGACCTGCACACGCGTGTTCATCTCCAGGAAGAAGTACTCGGGCTCCTGGCCCTCACGCGCGGAGAACAGGCCCTCGATCGTGCCCGCGCCGACGTAGTCGACGGCCTTCGCCGCGTTCACGCCGATCTCGCCGATGCGCGCGCGCAGCGCGGGGTCGACCACCCACTCGGGTGCGGGGGACTCCTCGATCACCTTCTGGTGGCGGCGCTGGATCGAGCAGTCGCGCTCGCCCAGGTGGATCGTGTTGCCGTGGCGGTCGGCCAGCACCTGGACCTCGACGTGGCGCGGGTCGTGCAGGTAGCGCTCCAGGTAGACGGTCGGGTCCGAGAAGAACTTCTCGCCTTCGCGGCTCGACCCCTCGAACGCCTCCTGCAGCTTGTCCTCGCTGAGCGCCACGCGAAAGCCCTTGCCGCCGCCGCCGCCCGCGGCCTTGACCGCGACCGGGAAGCCGATCTCGTCCTTGGCGATCCTTAGCGCGTCCGCGACCGTCGCGACCGGCTCGGTCGTCCCCGGCACGATCGGCACGCCCGCCTTCTGCATCAGCTCGCGTGCCCTGGTCTTCGACCCCATCGCCTCGATCGCGCTCGCGGGCGGGCCGATGAACACGATCCCGGCGTCCTCACAAGCCTGCGCGAACGGCGCGTTCTCCGCCAGGAACCCGTACCCCGGATGGATCGCCTCGGCACCGGCTTTACGGGCCGCGTCGAGGATCTTCTCGACGCTCAGGTAGTTATCGGCCGCCGGGCCGTCGCCGAGATTGAACGCCTCGCTGGCACGCTTGACGTGCGGCGCGTCGCGATCGAGCTCGGAGTAGACGGCGACGCTCGCCACGCCGAGCTCGTCGAGCGCGCGCGCGATACGGACCGCGATCTCGCCGCGGTTGGCGATCAGGACCTTGCTGAACATCGGCGCGGAAGCTTAGTTAATGGCGAGGCGGGTCGTAGGGAAGCCTCGAGGGGGCGGCCTTTAGGGCCGCCTGGCGGGCGTTCGTAGTGATCTTCACGGCGCTCCTAGCGCTACGCCGTAGCGGCGATCATCCCGGCGCCGACCGTCTCGTTCGTCGCCTCGTCGATCAATATGAAGCTGCCCGTGCGGCGGTTGCTCGCGTAGGTGTCGAACGCGAGCGGGGCGCTCGTGCGCAGGTGCACGCGGCCGATGTCGTTCAGCTCGAGATCCTCCGGCGGCGGCGTGCGCTCGAGCGTGTGCACATCGACGATGTCCGCGATTCCGTCGACGATCGCCGTGACGCTGTTCGAGGTGTGCTTGACCACGTAGCGCCCGCCCGCGCGCAGCGGCCGCTCGGCCATCCAGCAGACGTCAGCCTCCAGCTCGCGCGCTACCGTCGGCGCCTCGTCCGGGCGGCAGATCAGCTCGCCGCGCGAGACGTCGAGCTCGTCCTCGAGGCGCAACGTCAGCGACATCGGCGCCATCGCCTCCTCGAGCTCGCCGTCGTAGGTCTCGATCGCCGCGATCCTGGTGCGGATCCCGCTCGGCAGCACCGTCACCTCCTCGCCCTTGCGCAGCGCGCCGCTCGCGAGCTGCCCGGCATAGCCCCGGTAGTCCTCGAGGCCCGGGCCGCCCTTCGCGGGGCGGATCACCCACTGCACGGGAAAGCGCGCCGGCCTGTCGTTCGGATGGTCGTAGGCGACCTCGACCTGCTCGAGGTGCTCGAGCAGCACCGGCCCGTCGTACCAGCCCATCCGCGGCGAGCGATCGACCACGTTGTCGCCGTTCAACGCCGACAGCGGGATGTAGGAGGTCTTCGTGTGCCGCGGGTTCTTACCGCCCCGCAGCTTGTTCGCGAACGCCTCGAACTCCTCGCTCAGCTCCTCGAAGCGCGCCTGGGAGTAGTCCACCAGATCCATCTTGTTGATCGCCACGACCATCTCCGGAATGCCCAGCAGCGCGCTCAGGAACGCGTGGCGCTTCGATTGCTCGAGCACGCCCCTGCGCGCGTCGATCAGCACGACCGCCACGTCCGCCGTGCTCGCGCCCGTGACCATGTTGCGCGTGTACTGCCTGTGCCCCGGGCAGTCGGCGATGATGAACCGCCTGCGCGGCGTCGCGAAATAGCGGTAGGCGACGTCGATCGTGATCCCCTGCTCGCGCTCGGCCCGGAGCCCGTCCGTCAGCAGCGCCAGATCGAGCGCGCCCTCGCCGCCGCGCCGCTCGCTCGCCGCTTCGACGTGCTCCAACTGGTCCTCGAACACCTGCTTGGTGTCGTACAGCAATCGCCCGATCAGCGTGCTCTTGCCATCATCGACCGATCCGGCCGTGGTGAAGCGCAATAGATCGAGCGTCATCCGCCCGCCTCCGGTGGCTCACTGCGAACGCCGACAGGCGCGCGCAGCGCGCCCCCCTCAAAAAATCCGCGCACTAGAAGTACCCGGCCTTCTTGCGGTCCTCCATCGACGCCTCCGACACTTTGTCGTCCGCGCGCGTCTCGCCGCGCTCGGTGATCCGCGTCGCCGCGATCTCGACCACGACCTCCTCGAGCGTCTCCGCCCGCGAGCGCACACCCCCCGTGCACGTCATGTCGCCGACCGTGCGATAGCGCACCGTCTCCGGGAAGACCTCCTCGCCCTCGATCAGCTCCGTCCCCTCGCGCCACGCGTACAGCATCCCGTCGCGCTTGAACACCTCGCGCTCGTGAGCGAAGTAGATCGAGGGGACCTCGAGACGCTCCTGGTCGATGTACTCCCATACGTCGAGCTCGGTCCAGTTCGAGATCGGGAACACCCTCACGTTCTCGCCCTTCTTGATGCGCCCGTTGTACAGGTTCCACAGCTCCGGGCGCTGTTTCTTCGGGTCCCACCCGCCGAAGTCGTCGCGAAACGAGAACACGCGCTCCTTCGCGCGCGCGCGCTCCTCGTCGCGCCGCGCGCCCCCGAACGCCGCGTCGAAGCCGTGCTCGGCGATCGCGTCAAGCAGTGTCACCGTCTGCAGCCGGTTGCGCGACGCCCTTGGCCCCGTCTCCTCGACCGCCCGGCCCTTGTCGATCGACTCCTGCACGCTTGCGACGAGCAGCCGCTCCCCCAGCTCGGCCACGCGGCGGTCGCGGAACTCGATCACCTCGGGGAAGTTGTGTCCCGTGTCTACGTGCATCAGCGGGAACGGGAACGGTGCCGGGCGGAACGCCTTTTCCGCCAGCCGCAACAGCACGATCGAGTCCTTCCCGCCGCTGAACAGCAGCACCGGGTGCTCGAATTCGGCGGCGACCTCGCGCATCACGTGGATCGCCTCTGACTCGAGCGCGCGCAGGTGGCTGAGCTGGGGGCGGGCGGCGACGCTCATCTCGAAAGCTCCGCGCGCTCGCTCGTGGTCACTGGCCGACGATCTCGACGTGCAGCCCGCACTCCGTCTTTTCCGTTCCCGCCCAACGGCCCTCGCGCCCGGAGCCCGGCTGGGTGCACGGCGCGCAGCCGATCGACTCGTACCCCTGGTCGTGCAGCGGGTTGTACGGCAGGTCGCGCTCGTTGATCCGCCGCCACAGGTCCTTGTCGGTCCAATGCGCCAGTGGGTTGTACTTCCACAGTGAGCGCCGCTCGTCGCGCTCGATCGGCTCGGTCCGCGCGCGCGTCGGACCCTGCTCGCGGCGAATGCCCGTGATCCAGCCCTCGGCGCCCGCGAGCGAGCTTTCGAGCGCCGCGACCTTCGCGACCGAGCAGCAGTGCTCGGGGCCGCTCCACGGCACGCCCGGGCTGCTCGCGTCGACCACCTCGATCTTCACACCGAAGCGCTGCTCGAACGCGCGCCAGGTCTCGAGCGTCTCCTTGAACAGCACGCCCGTGTCGATCGTCACGATCCTCACGGCCGGGTGGGGGGGTCCATTCCCTCGCCGGGGCTCATTTCCTGGTTGAGCCGCAGCAGCTCGTCGATCAGGACCGACTCCTCCTTCTGGAACGAGCACAGCAGCACCGCGCGCTCGCCGTGGCGCGCCGCCTCGCGCAGCGTGTGCGTGAGGCTGAGCGCCGGGTCGAGCTCGGCGTTCGCCTGCTTGGTGTGGAGGTCTAAGGGGCTCATACGTTCCTCATCGGCAGCTGACAGCTATACCGCACACTCGCCCTCGCCGCGAATCACTTCGAACGGCACGTTCCTGTTCCAGTCGATGAACTGGTTCATCGTCTCCAGCCCGAAGTCGACGGGCATCGACAAATCCTTCACGAGCGCCTCGAGCTCGCCCGTGCCGACGCGCGCGACGAAGTCGTTCCACTCCTCGCCGTCCTCGCGGCTCGCCTCGTAGTGGCCGATCCAGCGCTCGATCGCGTCCGGCACGCGCTTCGACGGCAGTCGCAGCTTCAGCCGCGTCCCGAACTTGACCTCGCCGCCTTCGAACACGCCGCCCACATGGGGGATGTAGGCGGGGATCGTGTGCTCGCCGACTTTGATCGACGCGCCCGTGAAGCCGATGCTCGCGATGTGGTGCTGGCCGCAGCCGTTCGGGCAGCCTGAGATCTTCACGTTCAGCTTCCGCGTGACCTCGTCGGTGATCTCGAGCGCTTCGATCCGCTCCTGCACGGCCTGGTTCAGCCCCATCGAGCTCGTGATCCCGAGCTTGCAGCTGTCCGTGCCCGGGCAGGAGACGACGTCGTCGATCTCCCTCGAGCCCGCCTCGCCGAGACCGAGCGCCGACAGCGCCTTCCAGACGTCGTACACGGACTCCTCGCGTACCCACCGCAGCACGAAGTTCTGTTGCACCGTCGTGCGCGCGTAGCCGCCCGCGTAGTCGCGCATCACCCGCGCGAGCCCCCGGAACTGCTCGGGCGTGAGGTCGCCGCGCGTCACTTTCGCCTCGATCGTCACGAACCCGTCCTGCTTCTGCGCGCGCACGTTCGCCGTGCGGAACCGCTCGAACTCGGACAGATCCCCGTTCGGGCTGCCATAGCTCAGCGGCGGCGCGGGCGCGGACTCGCGCTCGTCGTCGAGGAACAGCCGCTCCTCGATCGAGAAGTCGCGTTCCTTCACCCAGTCGCCCTTCAGCTCCTCCTCGACCTGGTTGCGCAGCTCGTCGATCCCGTACTTGTCGACGAAAACCTTGATCCGCGCGCGGGCGCGATTGACGCGCAGCCACTCCTGGCGGTCGAAGATCCGGAACACCGCCTCGGCGATCTTCAGGTAGTCGCCGTTGTCGAGCTCGACGAACTCGTACAGCACCGGCGCGACCCGCGGCATGATCGAGGTCCCGCCGCCGACCATGATCTGCACGCCCCGCACATCTCCCGGGCTGTCCGGATCGTCGCTCTTGCGCACGCGCGCGCGAAACGCGATGTCGTGGATGCCCGAGATCGCGCGGTCGCGCGGCGAGCCGTCGAACGAGGTCTTGATCTTGCGCGGCATCGCCTGCGTCGTCGGGTGGCGCACGAAGTAGCGCACGTACGCGCCCGCGTACGGCGTCAGGTCGAACAGCTCGTCCGCGGCCACGCCCGCCCACGGGTCGCCCGTCACGTTCCTGACCGTGTTGCCGCAGCCCTCGCGGCTCGACAGCCCCGCCTCGCCGAGCTCGCGGATCGCCTTCTCGGCCTCAGGCAGCGGAACATGGTGCATCTGAATGTTCTGCCGCGTCGTGATGTGCCCCTTGTTCAGCGGCACGTACTGCTCCACGACGTCGGCGAACTTCTCCATCTGCTCCGGCGTGACCCCGCCGAACGGCAGCTTCACACGGATCATCTGCACGTCCGGCTGGCGCTGGCCGTACACGCCCTGCTTCAGGCGGAACTTGATGAACTCGTCTTCCTCGGTCTCGCCCGCCAGGTATTTCGTCGCCTCGGTCTTGAAGTCGTCGAACTCCCGCTCCAGGATCGGGATCACGTGCCCCGGCACGTTCTGCAGGACCTCGGGGTCCGCGAGCGTGCCTCTGGGGGCCGTGCCCCCGGCGCCCTGCTCGGCCGGGTCTCGCTGGGCGGGTGCTGAAGCTGGCTCCATCTACTCGAAACCTCCTGATCGGGACGCCTCCTCCGGTGCCGGGTCGCCGACGGGAGGGCGCCGGGCGGCGGGCGGAAAGGCGATTGCCATGAAAGGCTAGCGTCTTTTAGGGATTTATCCAGGGTCGGTGATCCAGGGCTCCGGCAAATCAGGCCCCGCGCCACTGCCGTCCGCGCGCGCGACGCCTTCGAGGATAGCCGTGCGCAGCCACAGATCCGGGGGGCTCGGCGCGGGCGCCGAGTCGGGCGCGGTGGCGCGCATGAAGCGCTCGATCGCCGCGACGATCGCCGCGGTCTCCTCGGGAGAGGCGGCGGGTAGCGCAAGGGGAGGGAGGTCGGAGGGGTCTCCCGAAAGTTGTTCCTCTTTTTTAGTTCCTTGCATCGGTGAATAGTTCCATGCTTGAACGAACTCGAAAAGAAGAAGAACAACCCCCGGGTCAGAGGGGGATGTTGCCGTGCTTGCGCTTAGGCCCTGGCTCGCGCTTGGTCTGCAGCGTGCGCAGCGCCGCGATCAGCTTCGGCCGCGTCTCGTGCGGCACGATCACGTCGTCGATGTATCCGCGCTCCGCCGCCGTGTACGGGTTTGCGAAGCGCGCCTTGTAGTCGTCCATCAGCTTCTTGCGCCGCTCCTCGGGCGTCGGGCTGCCCGCGAGGTCGCGCCGGTAGATGATGTTGACCGCGCCCTCCGGCCCCATCACCGCGACCTCCGACGTCGGCCACGCGAAGTTGAAGTCCGCGCCGAGGTGCTTGGAGGACATCACGTCATACGCGCCGCCGTAGGCCTTGCGCGTGATGATCGTGACCTTCGGCACCGTCGCCTCCGCGAACGCGTACAAGAGCTTCGCGCCGTGACGGATGATGCCGCCCCACTCCTGCGCGGTCCCCGGCAGGAAGCCCGGCACGTCGCAGAACGTCAGCAGCGGGATGTTGAACGCGTCGCACGTGCGCACGAACCGCGCCGCCTTGGCGGAGGCGTCGATGTCGAGCACGCCCGCGAGCTGCGCCGGCTGGTTGCCGACGATCCCGACCGTATAGCCATCCAGGCGGGAGAAGCCACAGATGATGTTCTTCGCGTGGTGCTCGTGCACCTCGAAGAACTCCTCGTCGTCGACGATCAGCTTGACCACGTTGCGCATGTCATACGGCTTGTTCGGGTTGTCCGGCACGACGTGGTCGAGCTCGGGATCCATCCGTTCGGGATCGTCATTCGGCTGCACGCGCGGCACGGTCTGCAGGTTGTTCTGCGGCAGGAAGCCGATCAGGTAGCGGCAGTCCTCCAAGCACGCGTCCTCATCCTCGGAGGCGAACTGGGCCACGCCCGACTTCGTGTTGTGCGACATCGCCCCGCCGAGCTCCTCGAAGCCGACTTCCTCGCCGGTGACCGTCTTGATCACGTCGGGGCCCGTGATGAACATGTGCGAGGTCTCCTTGACCATGAAGATGAAGTCGGTGATCGCCGGCGAGTACACCGCGCCGCCCGCGCACGGACCCATGATCAGGCTGATCTGCGGGATCACGCCCGAGGAGCGCACGTTGCGCAGGAACACGTCGCCGTAGGAGCCGAGCGAGACGACGCCCTCCTGGATGCGCGCGCCGCCGGAGTCGTTGATGCCGATCACCGGACAGCCGATCTTGGCCGCGAGATCCATGATCTTGCACATCTTCTCGCCCATCACCTCACCGAGCGAGCCCCCGAACACGGTGAAGTCCTGGCTGAACACGCACACCGTACGGCCGTCGATCGTGCCGTGGCCGGTCACGACCGCATCGCCCCAGGGCCGGTTGTCCTGCATGTCGAAGTCGTACGTGCGGTGGCGCACGAACGTGTCGAGCTCCTGAAAAGACCCCGGGTCGAGCAGCTTCTCCACGCGCTCTCGCGCCGTGTACTTGCCGCGCGCGTGCTGCTTCTCCTCCGCCTCCGGCGAGGAGTGCAGCGCCGCCTCGCGCAGCGTGTGCAGCTGCTCGAGCTTCTCCTCGTAGGTCTCCGGCGCCTTCTGCCGCGGCGGTTTGCGGTGCCCGCTGCGAGAGGCGGCCAGGAGCGCCGCGTCGGTCTGTCGGTCGTGTGCGCTTGCAGCCATCGGACGCGGCATCTTATCCGTGGGCCCGCGGCGGGTGCTCGCCAGGAGCGCCGAGCGCGTCTCCGGGCCCGCGTCCGCGCGCGTCAGGACCGCGAAAACGGCCGGTGGTGCGCTGCGCCGAGGCGATCGAGCACGGTGGTGAGCACGGCTTGCGTCTCCGCGACCAGCGCCTCCTCGAGCGCCGCCAGCTCAGCGGCGACGTCCGGTTGCGCCTCCTCCTGGACCTCGGGCTCGGGCTCTAGCTGTGGCTCGGGGTGGGGCTCGGACACCGAGACAGCCTTGGGCCGGCGCCCGAAGATGCGGGCAAAGAACCCACGTCGCGACTGCGGCTCCACGGTCGGCTCAACCTCCGGCTCGGGCGACGGCTCCGCGGCGACCGGCTCCGCGGCGATGGGCTCGATGACGACCGGCTCGGATGCAATGGCCGGCTCGGACGCGGGGACCTCGCGGGTCACGGTGAGGGTCACCTTCGTGCCCCAGCCCGAAGGCTTGAGCCGCACCGCGCCGGTGGCGTCCGCGGACTCCCACTCCACGGTCTTCTCCGGCTCGACGCGCGTGATGCGGATCTCGCCGAGCTCGCCCAGGTGCCGAGCAAGCGCCGCGGGGTCGCTCAGCTCCGCCCACAGCTCGGGCGGGGACTTGACGAGGGTGCGTTGCAACTCCGAGGAGACGCTCATCGTCCAGTTTGTTCGCGCGTGTGCGCGGGACTCCTGCTCGCAAGGCTGAGGTCGGCCGTTCCGAAAGCCGAGGTCGACTGCTCGGCGGCCGGGGTCGAAAACAAACCACGGGAAATTCGAGCCGGCCCCGGAAGCGGGTGCCGGCACGCGCCAACCGCCAACTCCGCCCGCTATTGAGCGCAAAGCGACAGTCTCGCGGAGCTGCGCATGCACGCGCGCGAACGAGCCGACAAACCACATCAAAAGACGCGCGCGGACCGTTGGTACGCTCGCCGCCTGTTGAGGTATTCGAGCCGTTGGGACGAGGGGTCAAGGCCAGGTTCAGGGCTGCCGGTGGGCGCGTGAGAGGGGTCAAGGTGACCCTCGGCGTAGGCATCGCGCTGATCGCGATCGTCGGCGCCTACACGCTCACGCGCTCTCCGCCGCGCGTGGTGAGGGTGAACGCGCCGCAGCAGGCCTCGGTGGCGACGACCATCGGCGACATAAGCTTCTGCCAGTCGGGCGAAGTGCTGCCGGCCGGCGTATCCGGGATCCGCCTGGCGGTCTGGGCCTTCTTCGGAGCGAACATCCACGTGACGGTCTCCTCCGGCGCGCGGATACTGACCGAGGGCAGGCGCGGTCCCGACTGGACGGGCAGCACCGTGACGATCCCGGTCGCGCCGCTGAGCCACACCGTCTCGCCCGTGAAGGTCTGCTTCGAAGTCGGGCCGAACAGCGAGGTGCTCTACTTCACCGGCAGCGAAGCCCCTCGATCGACCGCGGCCGTCACGAGCACAGGCGAACCGCTCGCCGGCAGGGTCGGCATCGAATATCTCACCGCCGGCCACCGCTCGTGGTGGTCGCGCATCCTCGAAGTGGCAAGGCACATGGGGCTCGGCCACGTCCTCAGCGGAACGTGGGTCGTTCTGTTGATCGCCGCCCTGATGGCCGCCGTCGGCGGGCTCGCGATCCGGGTCGTGTCGCGGGAGCCGGTATGACCGCCGCTGCCGCCAGAGCCGGCGCGAGCCCCGTCGCGAGATCCCCCCTCGCCGCGGCTCTGCGGCGCGTGCCGAGGGTCGCCTGGATGTGCGCGCTGATCGCCTTCCTGAACGCGACCGCCTGGGCGCTGATCGTGCCGCCCTTCCAAGGCAAGGACGAGACCGACCACTTCGCCTACGTCGTGCAGCTGGCCGAAGATGGATCGCTGCCCGAAGGCGAAGGCTACACGGGCCGATGGCCCGCGGCGGAGTCGTTCGCGTTGCAGGCGCTCCACTACAACGAAGTGAGGCACTCGCCCGAGACACCGACGATCTCCACGATGCGGGAGCAGGCCATCCTCGGCGAAGCCCTGCACGCGGGAGCCTCCACACAGGGTCTCGGACAGGCCGGGATCGCCTCGACCGAGCCGCCGCTCTACTACGCGTTGCAGGCGATCCCCTACTACCTGGGAAGCGGCAACGTGCTCACCCAGCTGCAGCTGATGCGGCTGCTCGGCGCCGTGTTCGGGGCGTTGACCGCGCTGCTCGCGTTCCTGTTCCTGCGCGAGAGCCTGCCGGGAGCGCCGTGGGCGGCGACCGTCGGCGGGCTGTGCGTGGCGCTGCAGCCGCTGCTGGCGTTCATGTCCGGCAGCGTCAACCCGGACTCGCTGCTCTACACGGTCGCCGCGGCCGTGTTCCTCTGTCTCGCGCGCGCGTTCCGTCACGGGCTCACGCGCCGCAACGCGATCGTGCTCGGGGGGCTGATCGCGGCCGGCTTCCTGACCAAGCTGAACTTCATCGGGTTCGCTGCCGGCGTTTATCTCGGGCTGCTGATCCTGGCGGTGGGCGGGGCGCGGGCGGCCGGGCGCAGGGCGCTCGCCGCGCCCGCGCTCGCGGCCTGCATCGGAGCCCTGCCCGCGATCGTCTACGCGCTGTCGAACGTCCTCTCGGGTCGCCCCGCTTTCGGGCTGGCGTCGGGCTTCGGCGGAAAGCTCTCCTCGGAATCGCAATCGCTGTCGCACGAGCTCAGCTACATCTGGGAGCTGTATTTGCCGCGCCTGCCGGGCATGACGCACTACTTCGCGGGGCTGACGACGTTCAAGGACGTCTGGTTCGACCGCTCGGTCGGCCTGTATGGCTGGTTCGACACGATGTTCGCCCCCTGGGTCAACGACGTCGCCCTGATTCCGGCGGCGATCGTCGTGGTGCTGTGCGCTCGCGAGCTCCTGACATGTCGTGGCGCTCTGCGCGCCCGCCTACCCGAGCTCGCCACCTACGCGGCGATCACCGTCGGGGTCCTGGCGATGGTCGGCGCCTCCTCCTACGTCGGCGACGTCATCGGCCACGAAGCCCCGTTCGGCGAGCCGCGCTACCTGCTGCCGATGCTGCCGCTGCTCGGGGCGGTCATGGCGCTGGCTGTACGAGCCGGCGGGCGGCGATGGGCGCCGATGATCGGCGCCGCGCTCGTGATGCTGATCCTCGGCCACGACGTCTTCAGCCAACTGCAGGTGATCGCTCGGTACTACGGGTAGGCTGGGGCGCCGATGAGGCCGCGTGCGTGCAACAGCTCGGCCAACTGCACCGCGTTCAGCGCCGCTCCCTTGCGCAGGTTGTCCGCGACGATCCACAGGTCCAGAGCCCGCTCGTGGCCCGGGTCTCTGCGAATGCGCCCGACGAACACGTCGTCCTTGCCGGAGGCGTCGATCGCGAGCGGATAGCGCGCGGAGGACGGGTCGTCGACGACGGTGATCCCCGGCGCGGCGGCGAGCAGCTCGCGCGCGTGCTCGGATGAGAGCTCGCGACGCGTCTGCACGTTGACCGCCTCGGAATGTCCGTTGACGACCGGCACGCGCACGCATGTGGCGCTCACGCGGATGGCGGGATCGCCGAGGATCTTGCGCGTCTCGTTGATCAGCTTGCGCTCCTCGTCGGTGTGATCGTCGCCGGGAGCGAACGCGCCGGCGTGGGGGAGCGCGTTGAAGGCGATCTGGTGCGCGTATGCGCTCGGCGGCGCGATCTCGCGTTCGTGCAGCAGCGTGTGGGACTGGTCGAGCAGCTCCTCCACCGCGCCGCGGCCGGTGCCCGACACGGCCTGGAAGGTGGTGATCACGAGCCGCTCGATCGTGGCCGCGTCGTGGAGCGGCTTCAGCGCCACGACCATCTGCATCGTCGAGCAGTTCGGGTTGGCCACGATGCCGCGATGGGCGTCCAGCGCGTCGGGATTGACCTCGGCGACGACGAGCGGCACGTCGTCGTGCATGCGCCAGCGCGAGGAGTTGTCGACCACGACCGCGCCCGCGGCGGCGAAGCGCGGCGCCCACTCGCCCGAGGTATCGCCGCCGGCGGAGAAGAGGGCGAGGTCGAAGCCCTGGATCGCCTCGTCGCCGAGGCCCTGCACGACCAGGCCGCCCTCGAGCTCGCGGCCGACCGAGCGCTCGGAGGCGAACGGGACGATCTCGCGTGCGGGAAAAGACCGCTCGCGCAGCAGCTCGAGCATCAGCGTGCCCACCTGCCCGGTGGCGCCCACAACCGCGATCCGGTATCCGTCAGTGCCCATCGTGGCAGGGTATCGCGGGCGGCTCGTGACCCACCAGCCTCCTACGTGTGGGCGACCATGAAGTAGATCGTGAGTACCACGAGCAGGTCCATCACCGCGCCGATCCCGCCGATCTGCTTGACGAGCGAGTCGTGCTCTGAGCCGAAGCTCACCGGACCGTCGCCGGCCGCCGCCACATCGCGGTCGGCGGCCTCGATCAACCGCTTCTCGCGCGGGCCGAGATACATGCCCTCGACGGCGCCGATCACGATCACGACGCCAAGGCCCCATTGCACGAAGAAGGAGCCTCCATACGTGCAGGTGGGAGGCGAGGTAGATGCCGAAGACCAGGATCGCTGCGACCCCGGGCATGATCACGCGCCGGCTGATTGCGTGGATGGCTCGGTAGAGGGCGGGCAGTGCGCGCGAGTCGGCCTTGGTGACGACGCCGAGCAGGACCGGATAGGCGAACGTCGCGCCGAACGCGATCACGACCGCGACGATGTGCAGGGCGAGGACTACTTCGTAGAACTGGACGGCGAGCACGGACGAAAGCCTAACGGCTCGGGCGGAGGATTAGAAAGTAGGCGTGTACTTGCCGAACACGTCCTGCATCGCGCCGCAGACCTCCCCGAGCGAGCAGCGGTCCTTCAGCGCCTGGCGGATCGCGGGGAGGAGGTTGTCGGTGCCCCGCGCGACCGTGCGCAGCTCCTCCAAGCGCTGCGCGGCGAGCGCTTGGTCGCGGTTGTCCTTGAACGCGGTCAGGCGGGCGACCTGTTCGCGCTCTGACTCGGGGTCGACGCGCAAAAGGTCGGGGACCTCGAGGCTCTCTTCCTCGTACTTGTTCACTCCCACCACGACGTCCTGGCCGATGCGGTAGCGCTCCTCATAGCCCCACGCGGACTCGTCGATCTCGCCGGTGATGAACTCGATCGCGTTGACCGAGCCGCCGAGCGCGTCGACCTTCGCGATCAGCTCGTTCGCGCGCAGCTCGATCTCGTCGGTCAGCGACTCGACGAAGTAGGAGCCGGCGAACGGGTCGGCGGTGTCGGCGGCGCCGGACTCGTGCGCGAGGATCTGCTGCGTGCGCAGCGCGATTTTGGCGGCGCGCTCGGTCGGGAGGGCGAGGGCCTCGTCGAAGCCGTTGGTGTGCAGGGACTGGGTGCCGCCGCAGACCGCGGCAAAGCCCTGGAGGGCGACCCGCACGATGTTGTTCTCCGGCTGCTGCGCGGTCAGCGTGACGCCGCCGGTCTGCGTGTGGAACCGCAGCATCGTCGCCTTCGGATTGGTCGCGCCGAAGCGCTCTTTCATGATGTGCGCCCACATGCGCCGGGCCGCGCGGAACTTGGCGACCTCCTGAAAGACGTTGTTGTGGCCGTTGAAGAAGAACGCCAACCGCGGCGCGAACTCGTCGACGGAGAGGCCGGCGTCGATCGCGGCCTGCACGTAGGCGATGCCCGACGACAGCGTGAAGGCGACCTCCTGCACGGCCGAGGAGCCCTTCTCGCGGAAGTGGTAGCCGGAGATCGAGATCGTGTTCCAGCGCGGGACGCGTTCGTGGCAGTACTGGAACAGGTCGGTCGTCAGGCGCATCGTCGGGATCGGCGGATAGATGTAGTTGCCGCGCGCGATGTACTCCTTCAGCACGTCGTTCTGGGTTGTCCCGCGCAACTGGTCGCTCGGCACGCCCTGCTCCTCGCCGACGAGCTCGTACAGCAGCAGCAGGCAGGCGGCGGGCGCGTTGATCGTCATCGAGGTGGAGACCTGATCGAGCGGGATCGAGTCGAAGGCGGTGCGCATGTCGTCGATCGTGTCGATTGCGACGCCCGTGCGGCCGACCTCGCCGAGGCAGCGCGGGTTGTCGGAGTCGAGGCCGAGCTGGGTGGGCAGGTCGAACGCCATCGACAGCCCGGTCGAGCCCTTCGACAGCAGGTAGCGGTAGCGCTCGTTCGACTCCTTCGCGGAGGCGTAGCCCGCGTACTGGCGCATCGTCCACGTCTGCTTGCGGTACATCTCGCGGTGCGGGCCGCGCGTGTACGGGAACGCGCCCGGCTCGCCCAGGTCGAGCTCGGCGGGCAGGTCGGCCTCGGAGTACAGCGGCTCGATCTCGATCCCCGAGTCGGTGAACCGGCGCGGGTCGTCGGGCCCGACGATCGGGGCGACGGTCAGGTGCTCCTTCAGATGCTCTTCGGTCTCGGACATTCTCAGCAGAGTATCCTGCGCCAATGTCCACCTGCCTGGTCACCGGCGGCGCCGGGTTCCTCGGGTCGCATCTCTGCGACGAGCTGCTCGCGCGCGGGCACCGGGTGATCTGCGTCGACAACTTCGAGACGGGCTCGCTCGCGAACATCGAGCACATCCGCGACCCCGACCGGTTCATGCACCTCGGGATCGACATCATCGAGCCGTACTTCGTCGAGGAGCCGGTCGACTTCGTCTACCACCTCGCCTCGCCGGCCTCGCCGATCGACTACCTGCGGTTGCCCCTGCACACGCTGAAGGTCGGCTCCTACGGCACGCACCACACGCTCGGGCTCGCGAAGGCAAAGCGCGCGCGGTTCCTGATCTCCTCGACCAGCGAGGTGTACGGCGACCCGCTCGAACACCCGCAGTCGGAGACCTACTGGGGGCACGTCAACCCGGTGGGGCCGCGCGGGGTGTACGACGAGGCCAAGCGCTATGCCGAGGCGCTGACGATGGCCTACCACCGCCAGCAGGGCGTGGATACGGCGATCATGCGGATCTTCAACACTTACGGCTCGCGGATGCGCCCGCACGACGGGCGCGCGATCCCGACGTTCCTGCGCCAGGCGTTGGCCGACCGCCCGGTCACGGTATTCGGCGATGGCTCGCAGACGCGCTCGTTCTGTTACGTGTCCGACCTGATCCGCGGGATGATCGCGCTCGCCGAGTCGGGCTATCACGACCCGGTGAACATTGGCAACCCCGACGAGTTCACGCTGCTCGAGCTGGCGGAGACCGTCAAAGAGCTGACCGGCTCGAAGTCGCAGATCGTGTACGAGGCGCTGCCGGAGGACGATCCCAAGCAGCGCAAGCCCGACATCACGCGGGCGCGAGAGCTGCTCGGCTGGGAGCCGGAGGTGTCGCTGCGAGACGGTCTGCAGCGCACGATCGAGCAGTCCGGTGTCGAGCTGCTCGTCGGGTGACAGGCCGCGGACGGCTCCCGGCCGGCCCCCACCTGTACGGCGCCCCCGCGTACTCCTCGTGAAAGGCTCTTCTCGTTGATCGACCGCGACATATGCGAGTCTGAGGCGTTGTGAGCAGAGAGATGGGACCACGTTCCACAAGAACGTCCGCTCCGCCCGCCTCGCCGATCGCCGGAGATCGGGTGGCGCACCAGACACCGGCGGCCGCGTTGCGGGCCAAGTCGATCGCGGCTCGTGCCGTGCTGTCGGAGGCGACCGAGCGGATGGACTCCTCCGACCACGACATCCGTCGCAAGCGCCCGCCGGCGCTGTCCTTCCTGTTGCGCCTCGCGACCGCGCGCCGGCTCGCGCGCGTGCTGTCGCTGCTCGCGCTCGACTTCGCCGGGGTCGCGCTCGCGATCTTCACCGCGCTCGTGCTCAAGGCGGCGGTGCTCGGCAGCGTAAAGGTCACCCCGGCGCTGCACGAAACCGAACGGATCCTGCCGTTTGCCTATCTGCTCACCGCGCTGCTGTTCGCGCGCTCCGGGCTGTACGCCGAGCGCGCGGTGCGCCCCGGGCTGTCGCGCATCGTCGGGTCGCTGTTCCAGGTCGCGGGCGTGGCGCTCGTGTTCGCGGTGGTGAGCGGCGAAACGTTCTCTTCTTACTACCTCTTCTACGGCTCGCTCGTGTTCGCGCTGCTGTACGTGTCCTCGCTGCGCTACGCGTATGAGGGGCTGACCGGCATCGCATTGCGTGCCGCCGGCTACCGTCGCCGGGCCGTGCTGGTGGGCACCGGCAAGCACATTCGCGACGTCGCCCACGCGCTCTCCGACGGGCCGCACTCGCCGATCGAGGTCGTCGGCTTCCTCTCGCCCACGGCGCTTCCCGCCAACGGCCTGCGCTCGCTGGGATCGCTGGGCGAGCTGGACCGTGTGCTCGGGAGCGAACGGATCGACGAGGTGATCATCGCCGATCCCGACTTCCCTCAGGTGGACGCGCTCGAGCTCGTCGACCAGTGCCACCGCCGTGGCGTGCGCGTGCGCCTGGCGCCGTCGACGATGGAGATATTGATCCATCGCGCCGAATTCGTGCCCGGCCAGTCGGTACCGCTGTTCGAGCTCGCACCGCCGGTGTTCGAGGGCGTCGACTTCGCGCTGAAGCGCACCTTCGATTTGATCGGCGCGACCGTGCTGCTCGTGCTGCTCAGCCCGCTGCTGCTGGCGATCGTGCTCGCCGTGCGGCTGTCCTCGCGCGGGCCGATCGTGTATCGCTCGACCCGCCGCGGCATCGGCCGGCGGCCGTTCGCGTGCTTGAAGTTCCGCACGATGCACTCGGACGCGGAGCAGCGCCAGGCCGATCTGGAAGAGCTGAACGAGGCCTCCGGCGCGCTGTTCAAGATCCGCGAGGATCCTCGCCTCACGCGCGTGGGGCGGGTGCTGCGGCGCTTCTCGCTGGACGAGCTGCCTCAGCTCCTCAACGTGATCCGCGGCGAGATGTCGCTCGTCGGCCCGCGCCCGCTGCCCGAGCGCGACTACGAGATGCTCGAGGACTGGCACCGCAAGCGCTATCTCGTGCTGCCCGGCATCACCGGCCTGTGGCAGGTGTCGGGCCGCTCGGAGCTCGACTTCGACGACCTCGTCCACCTCGACTTCATCTACCTCGAGCGCTGGTCGCTCGCGCTCGACCTCACGATCCTGCTGAAGACGATCCCAGCGGTGCTCTCCCAACGCGGCGCTTACTGAGCCTGCTCACGCAGGGGCGCCCCGGCCGCGCGAGCGCGCTTTCGTAGACGCGCCAGGTTTCGCGTCCCACGTCCTGCCAGGTCCACACGGGTGGAGCGTGGGGGGGCCGGGAGGCGATGGGATCCATCGGATTGGGTGTCTTTGCCATCGGATCGGGCGCTTCCGGGATCACGATCACGCGCTCGCGCTCGAAGCCGAGCTCGGCGATCGCTTCGCGGGCGAGCTCCTCGGTGGGAACGATCACGTGGGTCGCGCGCTGCACCGCGAGATGACGTAAGCGGAGGGGGATGCCGCCGCCGCGCAGTTGCTCGCTCAGGCGGGTGAGCGCGCTGAGCTCGTGGATGGTCACGACCATCGGGCACGGGCTGTGGAGCATCGCGCCCTGCATCCACGGCGCGTGGAACACGTCGGCATGGCGGGGGCGATGCGTCTCGACGATCTCTCCGCGGGCTTCGCCCGTGTCGCGCAGGGCACGCAGGAGGCAGCGCGCATACCGTCCGACGCCGCGCGGGTCGTTGCCGGCACGGCTGTCGAACGCGACCCTCATCGTGGGTCGTTCCGTGCCTTCGCATCGTCCCCGGTAAGCACGCCCAGAACATAGTCGCTTGGCTGAGGATTGTGCAGGGATGACAGCCCGCCTGCAGCGACGCCCTCTAGCCTTGGCCATCGATGACCGCGCGCGACTATCACGAGAGCCTGTGGCGGAGCGTGCCCGCGGGACTCGCTCCATCTGAGCTGCAGCTGAGGCTGAGCTTCCTGCTCGCGCACGTGCGAGCAGACGAGCTGGTGCTCGACGTCGGCTGCGGCGAAGGGCGCTTCACGGCCGAGCTCGCCGCCGCCGGAGTGCGCGGCGTTGGGATCGACGTGGCCGAGGAGCCGCTGCGGCGCGCGCGGGCCGCGCATCCCGAGGTGGACGTCCAGCTCGTCGACCCTTATGGGCCCTGGCCGCTCGCCGACGCGAGCTGCGACGCGGTGTGGGCGGGCGAGGTCATCGAGCACGTCGCCGACACCGCCGGCTGGCTTTCGGAGATACGCCGTGTGCTGCGTCCCGGCGGGCGTCTGCTGATGAGCACGCCCAATCACAGCCGGCTCGCCGTGCTCCATCTGGCGCTGTCCGCGCGTGCGTTCGACACCCACTTCGATCCGCGCTCCGACCACCTGCGTTTCTACACCCGCCGCACGCTCATTTCGCTGCTCGCGGATTTCGGTTTTCAAGAAGTCTCAGTATCTGCCGCCGCCGGGCCGCCTGGCGCGCGGCGGCTGCTGCTGACCCAGGGGGTGCGCTCGCGCTGGTAGCCCCGCCGGCCGCGAGCGCCTCCAGCGCACCCAGGCCCGTGCGCCGGCCGGTCGTCGCGCCGGGCGTGCCTTTGAGCTTCGCGCCAGGCGTGCCTTTGAGTTTTGCGCCCGGCACGGTCGTCTTCGGCGTGGCTTTCGCGGGCGCCGTCGCTTCCGTTGCTCGCAGCGCCTGCACGTAGTCGCTCTGGATCGCGAGCGATTCCGGGATGTCGTCGGCGATCGCTTCCGGCGAGATCGACTCCGGGTTCAGGTAGATCGCCGCCTGCAGCTCCTTCAGCGCCGCCGCCGGATTCGACGCGAGGTCGTATCGCGCGAGCGCGAGCCACGTCTGCGGGTTCGACGGCTGCAGGTGCACCGCGCGCTGCAGCGTCGCGCGCGCGAGCGCCGGCCGGCCGCTTGCCTGCTCGACGGTGGAGAGCGTGAACAGCGCTTGCGCCGACAGCGGGTCGCGGGAGGTGCCCGCCTGCGCGCTCGCGAGCGCGCCTTTCGGATCGCTGGCAAGCTGTACGAGCGCCTGCTGCGAGGCGTTTGCGGAACGCTGCGGCTGCCATTGCGCCCAGGCGGCGAGCAACGCCCCGACGAGCGCCACCGCGGTCACCGCGCCGCGCGCATAGCCGACCTGTCGCAGCGAGCGCGGACGCACCAGGCCCGTGCGCGCGAGCGTCAGCGGCCCGCGTCCAGCCAGCCAGCCGGCGCACAACAGGGCGACACACGCATCGCCCGGCACGTACCAAGTCCAGTCGACGAACGAATGCACGCCAAATACCACCACCAGGCACAGCATGCTCAACATGGCGATGCGCTCGGGCTTGTACGCGGCGGGGTCGGGGTGCGGGCTCCTCGACCGGCGGCCCAGGCTGAAGCGGCGGTTGAACGGGTGCGTCGCGCGCCCGGCGGCGACCATCCAGGCAAGCGCCAGCATGAGCGCCAGCGCGAGGCCGATCGCGCCGAGGTCGGCGAGCGTCTGCACGGCGAACCCGTGCGCGTTTCGCACTTCGAGCGTCGCCACCGTGCGATAGCGCAGCTGCGCCGTCTGAAAGCCCGACGCGCCGGCTCCGAGCGCCGGGTGGGCGGAGAACACTTCCAGCGCCTCCTTCCAGTAGCGCGCTCGCACGCTCGCGACGGCCGTCAACCGCCCCGGCGTGTTCGGCGGAGGTTGCGCGTCGGGGTTCGTCAGCGCATCGACCGCGTGCGAGATGCTGCCTGTCAGCCCGCGCCGGCTGTGGGCAAGCGCGCCCGCGCCCGCGATCGCGGCGAGCAAGATCAACGTCAGCAGGATCGCCCCGACCCGCTGTCGCGTCACGGGCGAGGGTTGGCTGCGGCTCGTGAGAAAGCCAAACGCCAGCCCGATGAGCGTGAGCAGGAGCACCATCGCAAGCACGAACGCCCCGAGCTGGTGCCCGGCGGTGGCGCGTTCCGCGAGCGTCACGTCTTCGGCGCTCAGCCCGTGCGTCGCAAACGCCCACGCGACCACCACCCCGGCCAGCGCTCCTCCCGCGAGCAGCACCGCGGCGCCGCGCAGTCGCAGCGGCACGATGCAGAACCACAGCACCAGCCCAATCCCCAAGGCGAGCAGCGCGCCCCGCGAGTAGGCGAGCATCAGCGTGCACAGCAGCAGTCCCATCGCCGGATAGGCCAACGCGCTCAACAGCGCGTGGCCCGATCTGCGCGCGCCCAGCCACATACAGCAGATCGCGCCCATCGCCGCCGTCAGCCCGAGCGCGTTCCAATATCCATACGGTTCCTCGAGCCGCGCGTACATGTTCACGGGCGCGATCTTCCCGGGGAAGATCTTCGTCAGCAGCGCATACCCGCAGACGATCACCGCCGCCAGCGCCAGCCCGCCGAGGATCGCCGGCCAGCGATCGCTCGCCACGCGCGCGATCGCGACCGCCGCGCCGAACACGCCGCTGTAGGCGAGCATCCTGCCGGCGTCCTTGAAGCTGTCGTCCGGCTGCACCGACCACACGACCGACAGCGCCGTCAGCGCCGTGAACGCGAGCATCAGCCCGACCGGCCACAGCCCATACGCGCGCGTGCCCGTCGGCGCGAGCACGACGGCGGCGGCGACGATCAGGCCCGCGCCGAGCGTCAGCACGATCTCGGTCGTCGTCATTCCCCCTTCGAAGTTCAGCCCGCCTTTGGCGTAGAACGTGATGAAGCACACGATCCCGGCCGTCAGCAGCGTCGGCCACCACAGCGCCGGGTGCTCTTCGATCTCAGGCGCGGCCGGAGCGCGGACAGCGCGCCGACGCTCCTGGGCCAACGGCAGCGCCACCCCCAGCGGGGGCGGGCGCTCAGCCGGCGCGGCGTGCACGGACACGGTTACGCAAGGCGCCCCCCGCCACCAGCAGCAGGCATGTCAGCAGGAAAGCGAGCATCGCGAGCAGCGGCGTGGGCAGCGAGCTGAGCGCGGAGGCGACGTCGACGTGTACCACCCCGGGGTGGATCGCCTGCTCGCCGACCTGCACCGGCGTCGCGCGGGCGTGCCCCGCGCTCGTGATCGCGCGCCGCTCAGCCGGCGTCGGCACGACCGCGGGGGCGCTCGGTCCGCCACTCGATCCGCCGCCACCACCGCCGCCGCGCGAGCCGGCCGCGGCAAGCTGGGCTTGACGGATCAGCGAAGAGCAGTCGGTGTACTCTTCCGTGTCGGCGTTCAGGTCCTTCAACGCCTGTTTGTAGGCGTTCTGACTGAAGCCGCTCAGGGACTGCCCGTGCGTGCACCTGAGGATGATCGCTTCGCCCTGGTCGGCGTTCGCGGCCGGCACGGCCGGCTGCAGCGCGATCGCGAGCAGCGCGCCAAGCAGCAGCAGGGCGTGTCCGCGTCTGGCGATTGGGTCGCGCCGGGCGGACCGGACCCGGGCGGACCTGACCCGGGCGGACCTGACCCGGGCGGACCTGACCCGGGCGGACCTGACCCGGGCGGACCTGACGTGCATTGCGGCGATCCCTCTCATCGTCAAGCAGGGAACGTTAGCGATCGCGCCGGGAGAGGCCCAGGGTGGACAGCGCCCTGGAGAACCCTTCAGCCCACGCCTCGTAGCTGTAGGCACGTATGTCCTCCGCGCCCGCGCGGCCCAATCGCGCACGCAGCTCGGGATCCGCCGCGAGCCGGGTCATCGCGCGCGCGAGCGCGGCGCTGTCGCCCGCGGGCACGATCAAGCCGTTGTGCTCGTCGCGCACGAGCCCGCCGGCCGCCGCGCCAACAGCATCGCTCGCGATTACCGCCAACCCCTGGTTCATCGCCTCGTTCGTCACCAGTCCCCACGGCTCGCGAAACGTGCGCGTGGCGATCGACGGCAGCACCAGCACGTCCCCGTCGGCGTACAGATCGCGCAGCTCCTCGCGCGCGAGCGGGCCGAGACAGATCGGCCCGCTCGCGTCTTTCCCCGGCGGAATCGGCTCACGCGCGCTTCCCGCCGCGCCACCGGTGGGGATCCAATGGGGGAGGGATCCCACACCGGCGAGGACGAGCGCGGCGGAGGGCGCTCGAAGACCCGATGCGCGCCAGGCCTCGATCAGCGTCCTCAATCCCTTTTCCCGCGCAGGCCGACCTGCAAACAGGAACTTCGCGCTCGCCTCCGCCGGCCATCCGGCGACGCGCGGCGGCGCGGTCGCGGGCGCGCTCCAGAAGTGGTTGTCCACGGCCTGCCGCGCCTCGTGTACGTTGCGCGCGCCCCGCGCCCGCACGTAGGCGCTGACATGCGGCCCGTACGTGACGATCGCCTCAGCGCTCCTGTACAGGCCCCCCCTGAGCGCCAGATAGCTCGCCGCGTGCGCCGGGCTGCGCGGGTGCGCCCACAGCGACGACCACAAGATCAGCGGCACGCCCCCCCGCCGTGCGCCCGCCCATGTAGCCGGGAGCGAGATACGCCCGCCGGTCGAGCACACGACCGCGCGGTATGAGCCGCTCGCCGCGAGCGCCGCCGGCTCGTGCTGGCGCACATGGCGATGTGGGAACGGCAGCTCGTCGTCGGCGAACGGGTCGCCGCCGTGCTTGGACCGTCCGCCGAACAGCGCCACCTCGATGCCCTCGCGTTCGTGCAGGCGCGCGAACGCGCCCACGCGGTAGGCCGGCGCGTGGCCCGTGACGAACAGGACCGGTTTCATCGCTCCGGTCGCAGCGCGTCTCGATACGCGGCGAGCGTCTGCGTGCCGCAGCGCTCCCACGTGAAGTGCGCGGCGACGGTCGCGCGCGCGCGCTGCCCGGCCTCGCGCAGCCGCTGAGGATCCGACAGCAGCTCGTCGATGCGCTGGGTCAGCCGCTCGATGTCTCCGGGCGGCACGAGCACCAAGCCTTCGCCGGCGGCCGCGATCTCCTCCGGCCCGGGCTCGCCGCGACAGCCGATCGCGGGCACGCCTCCCGCCATCGCCTCCACGTAGGCCACCCCGAAGGCCTCCTCGGTCGAGGGCATCGCAAACAGGGAGCATCCCCGAGCCAGGTCGACCGCCCGCTCCGGCGCCAGCTGCCCGTGGAAGTCGACTCGATCGGCGACCTCCAAGCGCGCGGCGAGCCCTTCCAGCGCGATCCGCTCGGGCCCGTCGCCGACGATCGAGTAGCGCAACGTGGGATGGCGTCCGCCGAGCACCGCCAGCGCTCGCAGCACGTCGGCATGGCGCTTGCGCGCGACCAGATGGGCCACGGTCACGAGTGTCGGCGGACCCTCGCGCCGCGCCGGGCGCGGGAGCGGGGGCAGGTCGGCGCCGAGGTGCACCACGCGCGTCTCGCCCGCGCCGCGCTCGCGCGCAAGCTCGGCGATGCCCTGGCTGTTGGCCATCACCAGCCGTGCGGCGCCGAGGCCCTGGGCCACCGCCTCGGCGCCCGCGGCGCTGCGCGGGGCCGTGTAGAGCACGTCGCCTCCGTGCACCGATACGACGATCGGCACTCTGCACACGCCCGTGCGCAGAGTCGCCGCGCGTGAGACCGTACCTCCCCCCGTCGGCGCGGCCAGCACGCGGCGCACGGCGTCGCCCGCCGGCACCGCGTTGTGCGCGTGCACGAGATCGAACTCGAACGACCTTCGCAACCGCCGCAGCGCGACGCTCAGAGCGGGCGCCGCCCACTTGCCCCAGCTCGCATACGAACGCGGGCGGGGCGGCGATACGTAGGGGACATAGACGATCTCCAACCCGTCGTGCGTCTGCCTGCGCGGCTCGCGCACGCGCTTGGCCAACTCGCCCACGGCTCCGCCCACGCCGCCCGTGAGCGAGGCTTTGGGGGGTAGGAGGCGATGCAGGACAAGCACGCGCACCTCCGCGCCCGCGTCGCGCGCCGCCAGCGCCTGGCGGTGCGCCCAGACGCCGAGCACCGGGTCGCGCTCGCTGGGGTAGAACTCGGCTACGACGGCGACCTTCACAGGCGGCGGTGTGTAGCCAGGGTTCGTTGCGCTTCGCGTGCGCTCACATACGCGTGCTCGGCGAGGAACGCGCGCGCCTCGGTGACCGCGGCCTCGCGTGAGTAGGCGCTGGCCGCCGGCGCCGTGCGGTGGCCGATCGCCAGCGCGTCGAGGACGCCGCAGCGCCAGCCGCGCTCGCGGGCCAGCGCGGCCCAATGGAGGTCCAGCCCCCAGCCCATGCGCAGCGAAGGGAACGGCAACAGCGTCGAGAACGTGGAGTGCGCAAACGCGGTCACGGGCCCGATCTCAACGAACGGGGTCTCGCGCACGACGCTGCCCGCCTGCCGGCGCGTGACCTGCCAGGCGGCGTGCGAGTTGCGGCGGTGGGCCGGCTGGGCCAAGTCGAGCGCGAAGCGCTCGCACAGGAACAGCAGCCGGTCGAGGAAGCCGCGCGGCAACTCCACGTCATCGTCGATCACCACCAGCCAGTCGTGCCCATCGGCGGGATGGGCAGCCAGCAGGCGGTTGAGGTTCTCGAACTTGCCCGCTCCCGCCGACGCGCACGTGTGCAGCTCGACGGTGTGTCGCGAACCCTCGAGCTCGGCCCGGATCGCCGCCGCGCGCGCGCGATGCTCGGGGCGCTCCACCCCCAGCGCAAGCACCTTGCGCAGCGGCGGCTCGTGTCGCGCGGCGAGCCCCAGGCGCAGACGTCGCCCGCTGGCCAGATCCCATGCGTTCTCGGCCTCGTCGGCGATGGAGCGTCGGATCGCGTCCAGGCCGCCGACGGTGCCGCTTTCGCCGGACAGGAAGTCGTCCACGGTGTCATCGATGACGGCGTCGTCGTTGTCCACGGTGCCGGTGCCTATAGAGCGCCCTTCACCTTGCGCGCCCCGCAGGCCCTCACGCAGTCGCCCGGTGCTGTGGGCGACCATGGTCAGCCCGGCCGGACAGCGGCGGCGGAGCACGTGCCCGATGCACCCCGCGAGCGTCGACAGCTCGCGTGTGAGCGATGGCGCCTGGCCCCGGTAGACGTCGAAGCGCCGGCTTGCTCGCCCGCGCGCGTATGCACCGCGCGCGAGCGATCGCAGGCGGGCGTCCTCGCCCGTGCGGCGATGGTCGACCGCGGCCGCCGCCACGTACAGCACCAGCGTGTCAGGCTGCTCCGTTCGCGCGCCTGGCCGCTCCGCGCGCAAACGTTCCTGCCACTCCTGCTCGTCGCCGCCGTGCTCGAGCGCGACGTCGAACGGCCCCACACGCTCGAGCGCGTCCCTGCGGATCGCCATGTTCGCACCCCACGCGTAGCGCGCGGGCGCATCCTCGGAACCGAGGTCGAGCGAGGTGATCGGCGGGCCCTCCCGCCCGCAGCCGCGCGGTCGCCGACCGTCGAGGCACGGTCTGATCGGGCCGGTGAACACCTCCACGTCGGGGTGCTCGCGCGCGCCCGTGAGCAACGCCGCGAGCCAGCCGTCGTGGGCGCGGACGTCGTCGTCCACGAACACCACCAGCTCGCCCGTCGAGCGCTCGACCCCGGTGTTGCGCGCGACGTTCAACCCGAGTGGCCGCGGGTGTGGCTCATAGCGCGCGCCGTGACTCTCGACCAGCGCGCGCGCCTGCTCGGACGGCCCGGCGTCGTCGATCACGATCAACTCGGCGCCGGCGTCCTTTGCCTGCGGGGCGATCGACGCGAGCGCCACCTCCAGGTAGGAGAGTCGTGCTCGGGTTGGGATCACGATCGAAGCAGACGGGGTCATGGACGGAACAGTCTAGGTTTGACGCTCACATGATCCTCTTCCTGCACAACCGCTACCGCACCACCGGCGGCGAGGAGCGCGTGGTGGAGGATCTGCTGTGGCTGGTGCGCGAGCGTCTGCGCGAGGATGCCGAGCTGCTCGAGCGCGACTCGGCGAAGCTCGGACGGGGAGGCGCGGCGCTCGGGCTGCTGCGCGGCGGACTCGACCCGGAGGAGGTCGCTCGCGCGGTGCGCCTCACGGGTGCGCGCGTGGTCCACGCGCACAACCTGCACCCGGCGCTCGGCTGGCGCGCGCTCGCCGCGGCACGAGCCGCCGGTGCGCGCGTCGTCCTGCACCTGCACCAGTATCGCCTCGTGTGCGCGATCGGCGTGTGCTTCACGCGCGGCGCGGAATGCACGCGCTGCCATGGCCGCGACACGCTTCCGGGAGTGCGCTTGAACTGCCGCGGCAGCCTGCCCGAGGCGGCCGCCTACGGCGCCGCCCTGGCGCTGTGGCAGCGCCGCCTCGTGGAGCAGGCAGACGCGGTGGTCGTGCCGAGCCTGTTCGCGCGCGAGCGCCTGCGCGCGCTGGGGGCGCCGCTCGAGTGGGAGCGAGTGCACGTGCTCCCCCCGCCGGTGCGGGTGGTGGCCGCTGAGTCGCGGGCGGCGTCGGGGGAGTACGCGCTGGTGGTCTCGCGCTTGGCGCCGGAGAAGGGGGTCGACGTCGCGATCGACGCCTGCCGAGCCGCCGGCATGGCGTTGGTGATCGCCGGCGATGGGCCGGAGCGCGCTGTGCTCGAAGCGCGCGCGCGCGAAGGAGCGGGCGAGGTGCGCTTTCTCGGGCATGTGGACGACGCACGGCTCGCGGCTCTGCGCGCCGAGGCCGCGATCGCGCTGGTGCCGTCGCGCTCCGCCGAGACGTTTGGCCTGGCCGCCGCCGAGGCGATGGCGGCAGGCCTGCCGGTAGCCGCCAGCCGCGTGGGCGCGCTCCCCGAGCTGGTGGACGAGCAGGGATTGGTCCCGGCCGGAGACGTGGGTGCGTTGGCGGCGACGATCGGCCGTCTGGCCGGCGACCGGGTCGCGGGTGGAGGGGGTCTCGGGCGAGTCCGCGCGCTGTGCGGTCCCGAGGCGGTCGCCCGGGGGCTTGCCGAGGTCTACGACGTCGTCGACTGACTTATAGAGATGCCCAGAGGGCTGCTTCCCCGCTGTCCGTCCACTCATCCCCTGCGTTGCGGTAGGCACCGTAAGCTGCGGGCGTGCACTCGCGCGCTCGCACCGCTCTGATCACCGGCATCTCCGGCCAGGACGGGTCGTTCCTCGCCGAGCTGCTGCTCGCCGAGGGGTACGAGGTCGTAGGGCTCGTGCACGGCTCCTCCGAGCGGTCACTCGGCTGCTCTGAGCACCTGCGCGAGCGGGTGACGCTGCTTCCCGGGGACCTGCTCGACCCGGCGAGCCTACGCGCGGCCGTCGAGCAGGCCCGCCCCCGGGAGATCTACCACTTGGCCGCGCCCTCGTTCGTGCCCGCGTCGTGGGAGCGCCCGCGGGAGGTCTTGGCCGCGATCGTGGGCTCCACGGCGGCGATCCTCGAGGCCGTACGCGACATCGACCGCGACATGCGCGTGTTCGTATCGGCCTCCGGAGCGATCTTCGGCGAGGCGCCGGAGAGCCCCCAGCGGGAGGACACCCCCTGCAGGCCGACGTCGCCCTATGCGATCGCCAAGCTCGCCGCCCACCAGCTCGTGGGCGCGCTGCGCGCCCACGACGGGCTGCACGCCAGCTCGGGCATCCTCTACAACCACGAGTCCGAGCGTCGCCCAGAACGGTTCGTGACGCGCAGGATCACCCGTGGCGCGGCCGCGATCTCGCTCGGCCTGCAGGACGAGCTCGCGCTCGGCTCGCTGCAAGCGGTGCGCGACTGGTCGTTCGCGGCCGACATCGTGCGCGGCGCGTGGCTGATGCTCCAGCAGGATCGCCCGGGCGACTACGTCCTGGCCAGCGGCGTGGGGCGCACCGTCGCCGAGCTTGCCCATGTCGCGTTCGCCTGCGTCGGGTTGGACGCCGAGCGTTATCTGCGGGTCGATCCCTCGCTGGTCCGGCCCGCCGAGACGACCCCCAGCGTGGGGGACCCGCGCAAGGCGCGTGCGCTGCTGGGCTGGGAGCCGCGCGTCGGGTTCGAGGAGCTGGTCGAGCGCATGGTCCGAGTGGACCTGCGCTCGCTGCAGGATGCCTCGGAGACGCGGCACGGGGGGTCCTAGGAAGGTCGAGCACGGGATTCGGATCTCTTCGACGGGAAGCTCGAATGCGCTCGGCCGTCCCCGTCCGCCGTCCCAAGCAGTCCATACACTGGCCACGACCATGACCAGTGTCGGAATCATCGGACTCGGCTACGTCGGCCTGCCGCTCGCGGTGGCGTTTGCACAAGAGGGCTGCGACGTCGTCGCGGTCGACGTGGACGCGCGCAAGATCGAGGCGATCGAGGCGGGGGAGTCCTACATCGAGGACGTTCCCTCCGCGCGCTTGCGAGAGGTCGCAGAGCGCGTTCACGCGACCACGCACTACGCGCGGCTGGCGAAGACGGACGCCGTCCTCGTATGCGTGCCCACGCCGCTGACCGCCAACCGCGAGCCCGACCTGGGGCCGCTGATCGACTCCACGCGCGCGCTCTCAGAGGTGCTTCAGGGCGGCCAGCTGGTCGTGCTCGAGTCGACCACATATCCGGGCACGACGCGTGAGCGGGTGGCGCCACTGCTCGAAGAGTCGGGGCTCGTCGCTGGGCGGGACTTCCATCTGGCGTTCAGCCCCGAGCGCGTCGACCCGGGGCGCACCGACTTCACGCTACGCAACACGCCGAAGGTCGTGGGTGGGCTGACCGAGGCCTGCGCCGCGCGCGCCGAAGCCGTGTACGGGCTCGTATGCGACAACCTCGTTCGCGTCTCAAGCGCCGAGGCGGCGGAGCTGACGAAGCTGCTCGAGAACATCTTCCGCTCGGTCAACATCGCGCTCGTCAACGAGCTGGCGATGCTGACCGACCGCATGGGGATCGACATCTGGGAGGTGGTGGACGCCGCCGCGACCAAGCCGTACGGGTTTATGCGCTTCGAGCCCGGTCCCGGCATGGGCGGGCACTGCCTGCCGGTCGACCCGTTCTACCTGTCGTGGCGCGCGCGCGAGTTCGACATGGCGACCGAGTTCATCGAGCTGTCGGGCAAGGTCAACCAGCAGATGCCATACCACTGCGTGGCAAAGGCACAGCGCGTGCTCAACGAGGCGGGCAAGGCGGTCAAGGGCGCGCGCATCGCGGTGCTCGGCGTGAGCTACAAGCCGGGGGTGGGCGACATCCGCGAGTCGCCCGCGCTGAAGATCATCTCGCTGTTGAAAGGCCTCGGCGCGGACGTCCGCTACCACGACCCGCACGTGCCCGCGCTGAAGGAGCACGATCTACGCAGCCTGCCCCTCGAGGCGGCGATCGCCGACGCCGACCTCGCGCTGATCGTCACCGCCCATCCGGGCGTCGACCACGATCTCCTCGCCGAGCGCGTCGGCCACGTGCTCGACCTGCGCGGTGTCACACGCTCGTCGAACGCCGAGAACATCGTCAGGCTGTGAGCCCGGCGCGCACACGGATGCGCCGGATGGCATTCACATCGACCGCGGATCGCCGAACCTCCGCACGGCTGGGTAGGCGGGATAGGCCATGCTGAGGGCAGGGGCGTACCCATGCTGAGCCCCGACTCGCGCGCCCCCGGGCTGCTGCTCGGTGAGAATGTCTCGATCGGCGAGGACGTCGTCTTCGGCGCTCACGTGGTCATCCACGACGGCACGGTGCTCGGCGATGGCTGCTTGGTTGAAGACCACGCGGTACTGGGCAAGCGCCCGCGGCTGGCGCGGTCCTCCAGGGCGCCTCGTGGAGATCTCGGCGCGCTCGAGCTCGGCGCGCGCGTGACCGTGTGCTCGGGGGCGGTCGTGTTCGCCGGGACGCGCGTCGCCGCCGAGGCGATCATCGGCGACCAGTCGTTCGTGCGTGAGCGCTCCTCGATCGGCGCCGGCACGGTGATCGGGCGGGGGAGCGTGGTCGACAACAACGTGGTCGTGGGCGCGCGCGTGAAGGTGCAGACGGGCGTGTACCTGACCGCGTTCACGCTCGTCGAGGACGACGTGTTCGTCGGCCCCGGCGTGGTCACGACGAACGACGACACGATGTCTCGTCACGGCGCCGATACGCCGCTGCGCGGCGCGACCCTCAGGCGCGCCTGCCGCATCGGCGGCGGCGCGGTGCTGACCCCGGGTGTCGAGATCGGCGAGGAGGCCTACGTCGCCGCGGGCGCCGTCGTCACGCGCGACGTGTCGCCTCGCGCCGTCGTCATGGGCGCGCCGGCGCGCGTCGTGCGCGAGGTGGGGGAGCAGGATCTGCTCGAGCGCTGGCGGTAGGAAGCACGGCCAAAACTGGGATGGCGCGCAGCCAACGCTCCTGCAGACCCCGGTTGCTGCCAAGAGGCTGTCTCAAGACGATTTTGAGACAGCCGCTACGACCTCGTCGACCTGCTCGCGCGTGAGCACGGGGCTCATCGGGATCGCCAGGTGCGTGCGAGAGGCCTCTTCGGTGCCGGGTAGATCGAGGCTCGCGTTCGCCCACTCGCGCATCGCGACCTGGCGGTGGACCGGCGTGCGGTAGTAGGCCTTGTGACCGATCCCGGCCGCCGCCAGCGAGCCTTCCAGGCGCTCCACCTGTGGGTGGCTGACCACGTACAAATGCCATGCCGGTGCTGCTCCATCCGTCGGCTTGGGCAGCCCGAGGAGCTCACCCAGCCCCGCCTGCTCGTAGTGATCCCCCGCCGCGCGCCGCCCGTCGGCCCAGCCGTCGACGTGGGGCAGCTGCACACGCAACACCGCCGCCTGCAGCTCGTCCAATCGCGAGTTGTAGCCCACCTGCTCGTAGGTCACCTTGTCGTGCGACCCATGAAATCGCAGTATCCGCGCCTGCTCGGCGACGCGCGCGTCGGAGGTGACGATCGCGCCGCCGTCGCCGAAACCGCCGAGGTTCTTGGACGGGAAGAACGAGAACGTCCCCGCCGTGCCGAGCGCGCCCGGACGTCCGCCGGGCGAGGTCGAGCCGGCCGCCTGCGCCGCGTCCTCGAGCACCCTCACGCCCAGCGCCTCGATCTCGGCGACCGGTGCCACATTGCCGAACAGGTGCACCGCGATCACCGCCTTCGTCCTCGGCGTCAACGCGGCGCGCACCGTCTCGGCCGTTACGCAATACGTCTCGGGGTCGATATCGCAGAACACCGGCCTCGCGCCCGTCGCGGGGACCGCCTCGGCGGAGGCGTAGAACGTGAACGACGGCACCACCACCTCGTCGCCCGGGCCCACCCCCATCGCGCGCAGAGCGATCGTGATCGCCTCCGTCCCGTTCGCCACCCCCACCGCGTGCTCGGCGCCGCAATAGGCCGCGAACTCTCCCTCAAACGCCTTCACCTCTGGGCCGAGGATGTAACGCTCGGAGTCGAGCACGCGATTTACCGCTGCGCGCAACTCCGCGCGCAGCGGCTCGAGCGGGGTGGAGGTGTCGAACAGCGGAACGCTCACGTTTCACCCCCCAGCTCTCGCGGAGCGCACGATGCGGCGTGTCCCTGCTCGCCGCGTCCTGGCCACGCCCGCGTGCCTGCGTGCGACGCAGGCTGTTTTGACCGGCGCCGACAGGGCTGTACGAAGAGGCAGGCTCTCGTGTCTCCCAGCAAAACCCGGCCCGGCCTCAACGCGGCTTCAACAGCTCGAGGTCGGCGCGGGTCATCAAACGGATCAGCTCCTCAAAGCTCGTCCTCGGCTTCCAGCCCAGGTCGCGCTCGGCCTTTGCCGGCGTGCCGATCAGGTGGTCGACCTCCGCCGGGCGCACGAACGCGGGGTCGATCGTCACGTACTTCTCGAAGTCGCCCAAACCCGCCTCGTCGAACGCCACCTCACAGCACTCGCGCACCGAGTTCGCCTTGCCGGTCGCGATCACATAATCCTCAGGCGTGTCGCGTTGCAGCATCAGCCACATCGCTTCCACATAATCCTTCGCATAGCCCCAATCGCGCTCCGCGTCGAGGTTCCCCAAGCGCAGCTCCTTGGTCAGACCGTGCTTGATCGCGGCCGCATGCCAGGTGATCTTGCGAGTTACGAACTCCAGCCCGCGACGTGGGCTCTCATGGTTAAAGAGTATTCCACTGGTAGCGTGCAAGTCATATGACTCGCGATAATTAACAGTAATAAAATGGCCGTAAGCCTTGGCCACGCCATAGGGTGAGCGGGGATAAAAAGGCGTCGTCTCGGTCTGCGGGACCTCGAGCACCTTGCCGAACATCTCACTCGAGCTGGCCTGGTAGAAGCGGGCCTCCGGGCAGACTTCGCGCATCGCCTCCAGCATCCGCGTCACGCCCACGCCCGTGAACTCCGCCGTCAGCGTCGGCTGGATCCACGACACCGCCACGAACGACATCGCCGCGAGGTTGTATATCTCGCTGGGGCTCGACGCGCGCAGCGTGTCCACCAGCGAGCGCTGGTCGAGCAGATCGCCCTGGTGCAGCGTGATCCGCTCGCGTAAATGCTCGATCCGCTCGAACTTCTCCGTCGACGCGCGCCGCACCATGCCGTGCACGTCGTACCCCTTCTCCAGCAGCAACTCGGCCAGATACGACCCGTCCTGGCCGGTTATGCCCGTGATGAGTGCCGATCGTTGTCCGCTCATGGCGCGGACCCTACCGATCCCCGCGCCCGGATCCAGTCAACCGTCGCCGCGATCCCCTCCTCCACGTCGATCCGCGCCTCCCACCCGAGCAGCCTCCGTGCCTTCTCCACCGCCGGCCAGCTTCGCCGCACCTCGACCGCGCCCGTGGTCGGCGACTCCTCCGCGAGCTCCCGTGGGCCCTCGCCGCACGTCTCCCACACGATGCGTGCGATCTCGGCCACGGTCAGCTCGCGTGCAGCCGCGATGTTGAAGTCCTCGTTGGCTCCCTTCGGCGATGCCATCGCCGCGATCACGCCGCTTGCGACATCGTCCACGTGCGTCGGCGTCCTGGTCTGCTCCTCCGAGCCACGCGTCTCGAGCGCCATGCCCAGGCCGTAGACGTCACACGGGCGGCAGATCGTGTACGCCAGCCCATGCTCCTCATACGCCGCGCGGCAATACATCTCGCCGGCCAGCATCGCGAACCCATATGCGGACTCGGGCGTCGGGCATTCCGTCAGGTACGCCTCGCTCGAAGGGAACTCCGTGGCACGCTCGAACACAGCCGTCGAGGACACATACACGAACCGCTCCACCTCCATCCCCGGCGCGACCGCCGCGACGATCACCGCGCTGCAGGTGGCGCTGTCCCCCTCCATCAGCGTGAAAGGCCTGCGCCCCGCGTCGTCGTCGAGCCCCGCCAGGTGGATCACGTGCGTGCAGCCGTTCAGCGCCGCGCGCGCCTCCCTTGCCACGCGCAGATCGCCATCGTGCAGCTCGGCTCCCTCTCGCATCCACTGCGGCGCCGCACGCCGGTCGGAGACCCTCACCTCGTACGCCGGATCGGCCAGCAGCCGTCTGACGATCGCGCCGCCGATCGGCCCCGCGCCCCCCGTTACCAGCACGCGACTCATGCCCGTCGGTGTCGCCCGCTCAGCCTGTGCCGAGCGTACTGGCGTGCGAACCCGGCCACGAACCGAGGGTTGTAGCGCGCGTAGCGCGGCCACAGACGGCGTGGCTCGCGCGAGAGCCGGTACGTCCACTCCAAGCCGTTGCGCTGCATCCACGCCGGGGCCTGCGACACCAGGCCCGCGTGGAAGTCGAACGCGGCGCCCACGCCCACCAGCAGCGGCGTCCACAGCCGGGGCCGCACGCGGTGCATCCACTGCTCCTGCAGCGGCTGCCCCGTGCCCACCCACACCACCTTCGCGCCCGACGCGTCGATGTCCGCCAGCAGGCGATTGTCCTCCTCCACGGTCAGCGTGCGAAACGGCGGCGAGGCGCCGCCCACGAGCTGAATGCCCGCAAAGCGCTCCCGCAGCCGGCGCTCCAGCAACTCGCGCGCCTGCGTGTCACGGCCGCCGTACAGATACATCGGGGTTCCGTTCTTCGCCGCGCGCGCGCAGAACATCGCCATCAGGTCGGGCCCGTACACGCGGGTGGCCTCCACGTGTCCAAGCGCTTTCAGCGCCCATACCAGCGGCTGGCCGTCGGGGACCGCCAGCGTGGCTCCGAGCGTCGCCTCCCGCGTCGCCGGTTCCTCCTGCGCTTTCATCACCAGATTTACCGCCGCCGCCGTCACGTACCCGCGGCGATCCTCGGCGATCATCGCCTCCATCCAGTCCAGCACCTCCTCGTAGTCCGACACCGCCAGCGGGATCCCAAGGATCTCCGCGCGCGGCGGTGGGGTAGGCACTGTGGGGGTGATGGATGGCAGACGGTAGCTCGCGATCCGCTCAAGATACCCATGCGCGGCGAGTGGATACGCTACGCGCCGTGCCGATCGACCCCTCCTTCTGGGCTGGCCGGCGAGTGCTCCTCACCGGCCACACCGGCTTCAAGGGCGCCTGGCTCTCCCTCTGGCTGCAATCGCTCGGCGCGCGCGTCACCGGCCTGTCCGCCGGCCCGCCGCCCACACAACCCTCGCTCTATGAGCTGGCCACCGTCGGCGCGGACATGGAGGAGCTCGTCTGCGATGTGCGCGACGGCGAGGCGCTGGCCCTCGCACTGCGCTCTGCACGGCCCGAGATCGTGCTGCACCTGGCCGCCCAACCGCTTGTCAGGCGCTCGCTTCGCGACCCCGTCCTGACCTACGCCGTCAACGTCCTCGGCACCGTCAACCTGCTCGAGGGGGTCCGCCTGCACGGCGAGCACGTGCGCTCCGTGGTCGTCGTCACCTCCGACAAGTGCTACGCCAATCCTTCGCACGGCGTCGCACGCGCGCGCGAGCAAGGCCCCTACGTGACAGTGCCCCCTGCGCAGCCGCCGTCGCCTGAGCTGCCGGTGGGCCGGCCGTTCGTGGAGGGGGACCCCCTCGGCGGGCACGATCCGTACTCGAGCTCCAAGGCCTGCGCCGAGCTGGTGACCGCCGCCTACCGCTCCTCGTTCTTCTCGGTGGAGGATGGGCCGCGCGTGGCGACCGCGCGCGCGGGCAACGTCCTCGGCGGGGGCGATTGGGGTGAGGATCGGCTGATCGCCGACGTCGTGCGTGCGGTCGACTCCGGCGGCCGGCTCAGCGTGCGCAACCCGGCCGCAGTACGTCCGTGGCAGCACGTGCTGAACCCACTCAGCGGTTATCTGCTGCTCGCGCAAGAGCTTGCTCTCGCGGGCGGTGTCGCGCGCGCGCGCGTGCTGGCACGAGCATGGAACTTCGGGCCGCGCGCCGCGGACGCGCGCACGGTCGGCTGGATCGTCGAGCGTCTCGGCGCGCTCTGGAACGGCGCCCTGCGCTGGGAGCTCGACGAGGCGCCCAACCCGCCCGAGGCCGCCCATCTGGAGCTCGACTCGAGCGCCGCCGAAACCGAGCTGGGCTGGCGCCCGGGTTGGAGCCTGGAGGACGGGCTCGAGCGGGTGGTCGCGTGGCACGAGGCGCACCGTCGCGGCGAGGACATGCAACGCACAAGTTATGAGCAAATAGCGGAATTCGGCTGAGCCGCAATTCGCCTGGCTCGTAGTCTTCGCGGGCATGAGTCCCTCGACCCTGCGTCGCTACCGCGCCGAGCGTCTGCTTCGCCAAGATTTCGACGGGCTGCGTGGCGAGACGCTCGCGATCGTGCGCGCACGACTCCGCGTGCGCGGGGTGACCATCGATGCGAGCGATCTCGATGCGTGCTACTCGCAGGCTTGGCAGGGCCTGTACGCGGCGATGATCGGCGGCGGCGAGACGATCGCCAACCCGCGCGGCTGGCTGGTGCTCGTGACGTTCCGCCGCGCGCTCGACGAGCACCGCACGCGCCGTCACGACCGTGTCGATGACATGTGCGACATCCCAGCGGAGCGTGACATCGCCGACGAGCTGGACGATCGCCACCGGCTGCGCCACCTGTTCGAGGGCCTGCGCGGCCGGTTGAGCCCGCGTGAGTGCCAGGCCGCGGCGCTGTGCTACCTGCAGGGTCTCTCCCGCGCCGAGGCCGCCGAGCGCATGGGCATCGGCGAGACGCGCATGCGCAAGCTGATGGAGGGCCCTGGTGGGGGCCGTCCCGGGGTGGCGGGCAAGGTCGGCGCGCTGCTCGACACGATCGGCGGCGGCGGCTGGTGCGAGGAGCAGGCTTCGACCATGCGCGGCCTTGCCTTCGGCATCCTCGACCCCTCCGGGGAGCGCCATCTGCTCGCGCTGGCCCACCAGCGCGAGTGCCCCGCCTGTCGCATGTACGTGCTCAGCCTGCGCGGCCTCGCCGCCGCGCTGCCTCCGATCGCGCTCCCGTGGGCGCTAGTCGGCGTGGGCGGTGCGGCCGCCGGCGCGGGCGTCGGCGCCGGTGCTGGGACGGGTGTGGGGACGGGCGCCACGGCGGGCACAGGGGTGGGTTCTGCGGCGGGCACAGGGGCGGGCGCCGCGACGGGGACAGGCGTGGGCGCCGCCGCGGGGACAGGCGTGGGCGCGGGGACGGGTACCGGCGTTGCGACCGGAGCCGGGGCGGGTGGCCTGTCGGCCGCGGGCGTCGCCGGTGCGGGTGGGGCGGCGGGGGGAGTCGCGGGAGGGGGATGGCTGCTGGCCGGAGGCTCGGTGGGGGCAAAGCTCGCGGTTGGCTGCCTGCTGGCGCTGAGCGTCTCCTGTGTGGCGCTGACCACCGGGCCTCTCTCACTGCGCTTACACCCCGCGCACGAGTCGCACCGTCGGCGCGTTCACGGGGGCGTCCTCGCCGCGAATGCGCGTGCCGGCGCACCAGGCTCCATCTACGACACGACCTCGGCGGTTCCATTGGCGGGCACGGTCACGCCGTACGGCCTCACCGCCGGCTCGACCCAGCCCGCGCATTTGAGCTCGTCCCCTTCCTCCGCCACGGGCGATGCGACCGCGCCGGCGGCGCGGGCTGCGCGCGAGTTCGGCCCTGAGCAGGCGGTCGTGTCGCGCGCCGCGTCGGGATCCGCGGCGCTCGCGGCGTCGACTGCTCAGCGAGCCTCCGTCGCGCGGGACGCTTCGTCCGGCGCGCAGGCCGCCACCTCGTCTACCCAGCCGGCCTCCTCCGCCGAAGGGGGCCGGCCTTCGACGGCCGGCGGATCGAGCGGTGAGACGAGCTCGGGGGCCGCATCCGGCGGTGGCGGGTCAGCCGCCGAGCGTGAGTTCGGGATCGGCGGTTAGTTGTAGTTCCTAGGCACTACAACTAACCGTGTAATGGCCCTGCCGGCGCTCAGCCGCTCGGGAAGGCCTTGGTCAGATACCGCAGCGCGAGCGGGTTGCCGCGCGGGCGCAGGCGGCCGGTGGCGAGGGCGCGCCTGGGGTCGAGACGCTCGCCGATGATGTCGACCCAGTCCTGGTAGGAGGTGCGCAGGCGCAGGTCGGGGCTGAGCGCCTCGCCCGGCTCGGCCGTGCTCGAGCCGTTGTTCACGGTGAGATGCCAGGTGTCGATGTCGGGGTCGGTGAACTCCCATTGGAACGTGGTCGCCCGGCGCAGTCCGTGGTTCGGGTTGACCTGGCGACGGATCGTGTCGAACAACAGGGCGACCGTCTCGGGATCGCGCTTGGACGGCCCCTCGCGCACGCCGACGATGCCGGCCTGCACGAGCGCCCGCCCGCGCTGGACGACCTCGAGCTGCGTCAGGCCCGGCGGCAGGAACGGGGGTCCCGGCAGGGTCTCGACGGGCATGCCGGCGGAGCGCAGCTTGGTCGTCATCGAGGCGATGCCCTCGACGCCGACCTCGTCGAAGGTGGAGCCGAACGTCGTGATGTAGCGCTCGTCCCAGCCCGGCGGCATCAGCACCTGGCCGGTGTAGCGGGTGACTTCGCGCAGCAGGCCGGCGACCGCCTTGGGCACCCCGACCGGGTCTTCGCGCTTCAGGTCGGCGAGCAGCTTTACGCCGAAGCCGATGTGGCGTTGCTCGTCGGCGGCGATGTTCGCCATCCCCTCGCGGAACGCCGGCAGCTGATCGCGCCGTTCGAGATAGCTGCAGATGAAGTGCTGGCCGGGCTGGGCGAGCGAGGCCTCGATGATGACGTGGTAGAGCGTGACCGCGGCGGCGAGCTTGGCGCGTGAGCGGTCGGCGCGCAGCTCGTCGGCCATCGTGTCGAGACGGTCGAAGATCTTGCGAAAGCCCACTGTCAGCTGGGGCTTGATCGCCTGCAGGCTGCTTGCGGTCGAGCCCGTGCCGATACCGCAGACCTCCTGCATGAAGCGCTTGAAGAACACCGCGTGCCGCGCCTCATCGACCTGCTGGGTGGTGAGGAAGTACTTCTGCTCCTCCAGCGGCGCCGCGTCGATGTAGGGCGACAGGTTGTCGGCGACCGCGTCCTCCCCCCAGAAGAACAGGCAGTAGTTCCACAGTGCGGCCTGGCGCTCGAACTCGGTGAAGTCCTCGCGCCACTGACGGGCGTCCTCGGTGAAGTCGAGCTCGGTCGCGCTCCAGTTGCCGCGCTCCCAACGTGCGTACAGGTCGTCGTAGGAGATCGCGTCCGTCGGCAGGCTCGCCGTCGCCTCGACGCTCGGTGTGGGGGTCGTCGCTGTCGCCATATCTATCCCTGCTCCTATATCTCTCTTCGCGGGCTCCGCGAACAGGTCTGCCCGGTGAGAACAGGCCTGCCCGGCGAGGGCCTCTCGGATCGTGGTCGCCGCCGGACCTTTGCTCTGCCCAGTTTAGATTAGATAATGGACGTTATCGGAATAACGTGCGCTCTGTCAAGTAGGATGGGAGGCGATGGAGACCGCGCGGATGACACGCGAGCAGAGCAAGGCGCACACGCGCGAGCGCTTGCTGGACGCGGCCCGCAGCGTATTTGCCCGTGGCGGCTTCCACGGCGCCTCGGTCGAGGAGATCGCCTCGGAGGCGGGGTTCTCGACCGGCGCGCTGTACTCGAACTTCGACGGCAAGGAGGACCTGTTCCTCGCGCTGATGGAGCGCGAGATCGCCGCCCACGCGCGCGAGATCGCCGAGGCTGTGGGTGCGCGCGCATCGGTCGACGAGCGGGCCAAAGGCGGCGCGCGTCAGTGGATGACGATGATCGAGCGCGAGCCGGAGCTGCTGCTGCTGTTCATGGAGTTCTGGGCCTACGGCGTGCGCGACGCGCGCGTGCGCCCGAAGGTGGCGGCGCGGTTCGCGCAGGTGCGCGAGCTGCTGACGCGGCTGATCGCCGACGGCGTGCGCGAGTTCGACCTCGAGCTCGAGCTGCCGGCCGAGCAGCTCGCGGTCGCGATCGACGCGCTGGCCGATGGCATCGCCCGGCAGAAGCTCGCCGACCCCGGCGCGGTGCCGGACGAGCTGATGGGCAAGGTGCTGTCGATCCTGTTCGCCGGCGCTACGCGGCCCGCGAAGCGATAATCGGCCGTACCTTCCCGCCGCCGCGCACTCGCCGCGCGGCGCCGACCGGCACCGTGCGGGTCAGGCGGGCGTACACGAGCAGTCGTTTGGCGGCGCTGAACAGCGGCGTGCACGCGGACAGGACCAGCCGCGTGTAGCCGACGTCATCGACCGCCGCACGCACGTCGGTGGGAGCGACCACGCGCTGGGCGGTGACCGTGTAAGTGAAGTGCGCGTATGGCATGTACAGCAGGATGTGGTTGCCGGGACGCAGCGCGTCGATGTGGCGGAACGGCGCGAGATAGGTGGTGCGGTGACCGGCGATCGCGGTCGTGCCGGGAATCCCCGGAAAGCCGGTTTCGGAGTAGATGCCCGGCCCGCTCTCCAAGGCCGAGGTGTCGGTGCCGTGGACGATCACATAGCTCCCGCCGATGCGCGGGATCACGATCCGCCCGACCGGGCTGCCCTCGCCCGAGCGGCGCTGCAGCTCGCGCGCGAGGAACGCGATCCGGCGGCGCTCGTCGGGCAGGCTCGCGAGCGTGCGACGCTCCGCGGGGGAGGGAGCGGCGTGTTCGAGCTTGTGCAGCGCCCCGCGCAGATGGTCCTGTTCGAGCTTGGCGTACAGCGCGGAGAACGGCTCCTGCCAGAGGAGCGTCACTCCTGCGTCGGTCAACGCCAGCGCGCCGAGCGCGATCAGCAGGATCGCGAGCGTTTTGAATGCGCGACTCGGTCGCCGGCTGAGGCCGGCGACCGTTGGCGCGCTCACTTCATGCCTCGATCCGCGTTGCTAACGGCCGCTGTCGCGGCCCTGGCGGCGCTGGACCGTCACGATCGAGAAGCCCATCGCGATCAGCAGCAGACCGCCGCCGACCGTCCAGCTGAGGTTGAAGCCGGTGAACGGCAGCGAGCTCGATTTCGCCGGGCTTGTCGTCGTGGTGGGGACGCTGCTCGACGTGGTCGGAGCCGGTTCGCTCGCGGGGGCGGTCGGGCTGGTCGTCGTGGGGGTTTTGCTCGTCGGCGTTTTCGTCGATTTCGACGGCGACGTGCCGCTGGACGGCTTGGTTCCGTAGCCCGACAGCGCTTCTTTGCTCGTGCTGCCCGCCGCCAAAGTCGGCGCGGCGGGCGCGATCGCCAGCAAGAGCGCCACTGGAAGGACCATGAGCCTGCGCGCCGCGCGGGACGATCCTCTCCTGCTTGCTTCAGTCCCTGCGTGCGGCCCGTGCGAGGCCTCGACGTCGGTGCGGGTCATGCCAACCTCCCATTGATGGTCTGGTGAGCTGCGCCCTCTGATAGGGCTTCGTTGCGTGAATTTCCCGTGGATTCTATTGACAAAACGTGTTCTTTGATTCGTCGTTTCACGGCGGAGCCTGCACTTTCTCCCATTACGTCTATCACCGATGGCGGTCGACGGCGGTTTCGTATGGCGTGCTGGCCGGGCGTCAGGGCTCGGTCGGCGGCGGTTTCGCACGGTGTGCGTACGGGCGTCAGGGCTCGGTCGGCGGCGGTGGTGAGTGGCAGAGGCACGCGTAGTGGACCGTGAACAGGTGCCTGGCGGCGGACGGGGCGATGCGATGGAGGCCGGCGCGTAGCGCCCACTTCCCGGTCGCAACAGCGCGCGCGGAGGGGGTTGCCGCGAAGAAGCGGTAGACCTCCGGCGGGAGCGGATCGTCCAGCTCGCAGGCAACCCGCAGACCCGCTCTGGCGGCGATCTCCCGCACGGCGTCGCGGTCCAGGCGCTGCAGGTGCCCGACCTCGGTGGCGTGCTCGCGCTTGGCCGCTCGTCGCGCGGATAGGTTCGCCTCCAGCGGCACCTCGACGACAACCGCCCGGCAGGCGCGTGCGACCTCGGCCAGCAACGCCGTCGGGTCGGGCACGTGCTCGAGCACGTGCGAGAGGATGCCGAGGTCATACGCGCCGTCGGCGGCGGGCAGGTGCAGGCCGTCGTAGAGCTCGACCGAGCCGATCTGCGGTCGCTCGCGTGCGATCGCGACTGCGGCCTCGGTGATCTCGACCCCGTGCAGCCGGCCGCCGAAGTCGCGGCGATGCAGCTCGCAGAGCAGCGCGCCGTCGCCGCAGCCGACCTCGAGCGTGCTCCGCGGGAGCAGGCCCGCACGTGTGGCCAGGGCGATCGCGTGGTCCGCCTTGCCGACGGCGCCGAGCGCGCGCCAGCGCGCGTACGTGGCCGCGTCGGCAGGCGTCTGCGAGTAGGCGTTGTCGTAGAAGCGGACGAGCTGCGCGGGGTCGGCCATAGCGGAGATTATTGTGACCGCGATGACGAGCAAGCTCAGAGCGACGCTCAGCGAAGCTCCCGCGACCGTCCCGGCGCTGGTGGCGATCGCGCTGTTCGTCGTATGGGCGACCAGCCAGGCGGGCTTTCCGGTCACACACTGGGCGCCCGGCGGCCTGCTCGTGCTGGCCCTGCTCGGGATCGCGCTAAGCGTCGTGCGGCTGCGACTGGCGGAGGTGCCGGCCCCCGTTAAGATCGCGCTGGCTTGCCTGGCCGGATACACGGTTCTCAGCTTCCTCTCGATCCTGTGGGCGGACGTGCCTGGCGACGCCTGGGAAGGCGCGGACCGCACGCTGCTGTATCTGCTCGTGTTCGCGCTGTTCGCGCTCTGGCCACAGCGCGGAGGCAGCGCGAGCCTGCTGCTGGGGGTGTGGACGCTCGCGATGATCGGCTTGGCGGCATTCGTGGCGCTGCACGTCGACGCCGACGCGCACAGCGCGGCGCGTCTGGCGAGCCTGTTGCCGGGTGGACGTCTGCTCTATCCGAGCGGCTATGCCAACGCGAACGCGGCGCAATGGCTGATGGCGTTCTGGCCGGCGCTGCTGTTGGCGCGCAGCGAGCGTCTGTTCTGGGGCCTGCGCGGCGTGCTCGCCGGCGGTGCGGTGCTGCTGGCGGAGGTGGCGCTGCTCAGCCAGAGCAGGGGCTCGCTGTATGCAACGCCCGTGATGCTTGTCCTAGTGTTCGCGTTGTTGCCGGGGCGGGTGCGCACGTTCGCCGTGCTCGTACCGGTGGCACTGGGAATCGGTCTCGCCGCACCGGCCGTGTTGCGCGTGGGGGAACGGCTGGAACACGGGCACAACGCAACGTCTGCGTTGCATGGAGCCACGGCCGGGATGTTCGCCGCGGCGGTGGCGGTCGGCTTGGCCGTGGCGCTGGGCGCGGCGGTCGAGAGCCGGCGCCCATTCTCGCCGATTACCGCTAGGAAGCTGCATCTGGGCATCGCCGCGATCGCGGTCGTGGCGCTGGTGGGAGTGTTGGCGGGAGGTCTCGCGATCGCGGGCAACCCGGTCACGCGGATCAGGCATGGCTGGGATACGTTCAAGGGCGGCTACGCCGCCGACGCCACCTCAGGCAACCGCCTGGTGAGCGGCTTGGGGAGCAACCGCTACGACTTTTACAGGGTGGCGCTCGATGAGTTCGTCGCTCATCCGGTCATCGGCATCGGCGTCGACAACTTCCAGCAGCAGTACCTCAGGCACGGTCGCAGCGACGAGACGCCGCACTATCCGCACAGCGTCGAGCTGCGCACGTTGACCGAGACGGGCCTCGTGGGGGCGCTGCTGGCGCTCGTCGGCCTGGGCGCCGCGCTGGTGGCCGGCGCGCGGGCAGTGAGACGAGCCGATCCGCTGGGCCGCGCTGTGGCCGCGGCCGCCTTGGGGGGGTTCGCCTACTGGGCGGTGCACGGCTCGTTCGACTGGTTTTGGGAGTTCGCCGGTCTCGGTGCGCCCGCGTTTGCGCTGCTCGGGATCGCTTGCGCGCTGATCCCGCGGGCACGCGAGCAGCAGACCGAAGAACGGCCGCGGGCGCCGTCACCGTCGGCGCCCGCGGCACGCCTGGGAGCCGATGTCCAGTGTTCCGCGCGCGAGACGGGCGAACTGCCTACGTTCCCGTCGCCTCACCCATGGTCAGGTCGCCCCCATCTCGAAGTCGCGACCGGCGGGTTATTGGCACTCATAAGCGCGATGTCGCTGGCGGCGCCGTGGCTTAGTCAGCTGGAGGTCCAGAGCGCGGCCCGGATCTGGCCGCGCGCGCCACGGCGGGCGTACGCCCGCCTGAGCGATGCCGCGAAGCTGAACCCCTTGAGCGACGATGCATACCTGGTGGGCGGCAGCATTGCACTGCGCTTCGACGACCTCACGCGCGCGGACAAGGAGTTTGCGCTGGCATTGAAACGCGTACCTGCCGACGCCTACGCCACGCTCGAGCGGGGAGCGATCGCGTCGGCCAGGGGAGACCGGCGGAGCGCGGTCGAGCTGCTCGGGCGGGCCGCGCTGTTGAACCCCCGTGACCCGCTCACGCATGAAGCTCTGATGCTGGTGCGCGAAGGCCGGCGTCTGAACGTCACGGCGCTGAACCAGTCAATTCTCCTCAAAGCTCAGCAACTCGAATGAACTCGGTGTGTTTGTGGGGTGAGCACGGCATGTTTGGAGGGTTTTGGCTCGACTCTGCTGCTCGCCTTCGCTAGCTTGTGAAGTACCGCTTGATCGATCCGCCGCCGTGTGTGGCGGCGGCCGAGACTTTTGTGACAAGAAGGTGATGACGATGACGGGTGGAGGGCACGGATGAGCGACACGCGTGTTGCTCGGGCCACGCAGGAAACCCAAGGTAGGGAGCACATGAACCGCCACCGTACGATTGTCCTAACCGTTCTGCCCGCGATCATGATGGTCGCACTTGCTTCGATCGCGGCTCCCGCCATGGCCGGATCGCTGCTCAGCGGCTATGGCGGACCGGGAGCGGGCAACCAGGCGATTCTTGGCTCCGCGCTGTTGGGGGGAACTCCAGGCGGCGGTCGCGGCGGAGATGCAGGCGGCGGCTCGGCCGGCGGATCCAACCCCGATCTGGCCGAACCGTCGAAGACGGAAGCGGCCGACATCTCGGTTCCGTCCGGGCGTAGGAGCGCGGGGCCAGATCGCTCGCCGGCCTCCGGACGTGGCGGAGTCGGTGCAAAGAGGGAAGGAGCGACGGGTGCATCCGGCGGCGTTTCCGGCGCGTATCCCGCCTCAGAACGCGCGGAAGCGGCGAAGTTGGCGTCTGACGGCTCTGAAACGCTGGGTCTCTCCGGCAAGGATCTGCTGTATGTCCTCTTGGCGTTCGGTGTGCTCGCTTTCAGCGGCGTGCTCACCAGAAGAATGACGCAGCCCACATCGGTGAGAAAGCATGGATAGCTAAAGAGATGCGGCGCAAGACCCGACTAACTGAATAAGGACAAGGACGCCCTTCATCATGGACTCCCCACGTATCACCCAACAGACCTCGTCGCTGCCGCTGAGCGGCCAGCTTCCTGTCGCGCGGGACGCCCCCCAGCCAAACGTTCTAAGACGCGCGACGTTCCGGGGAACCAGACAGTGGCTGCTGGATGGTCCGGGCTGGGGCGTGCTGCGCCCGACGGTCGACTTCATTTTGCTGTGTGCCGCGGTGGTGCTTGCGCTCGGCGGCGTCCGAGCGACCGTACACGCGCCGGCTGTGCGCGTTCCGCTGCTGCTGCTGCCGCCGCTTGTGATGGGGCTGTTGTATCTGCGGGGGCTTTACCGTACGCGTCTTCGAGCCCTCGTCCTCGACGGCGTGGCGCCCGTCATCAGTGCCGTGTCGGTGGCGGCGATGACCGTGGCGATGCTCGGCCTGTTCCTCAACGGCAGGGTGCCGACGCAGTCCGACTGGGTGAGAGCGTGGCTGTTTGCGCTGGTCGGTGTGGGCGCCGGCCGCGTGGTCCTGTCGTTTGCTCAGCGCTGGGCGCGAGCACGCAGGCTTGTCGGCAAGCCCGTGCTGATCATGGGAGCAGGCGTGGTTGGAGCGCAGGTCGCGCGGCGTCTCGAGAATCACCCCGAGTACGGATTGACGCCGGTTGGCTTTCTCGACGACGATCCTCGCTCGGTCGCGGAGGTCGGGGGGCGCGACGTGCCGGTGGTGGGCACCATCGAGGATCTCGACGAGACCGTAACGAGCACGGGCGTCAGGAACCTGATCGTGGCGTTCTCCTCCGTCGCGGACGCGCGTGTGAGTCGCCTGATCCAGCGCTGCCAGGAGCTGGGAATCGAGGTCTCGGTGGTGCCGCGGATGTTCGACACGATCAACAATCGCGTGGGCTACGACACGGTTGGAGGGCTGCCCCTGATGTCCTTCACGACGGTCAACCCGCGCGGGATGCAGTTCGCCGCCAAGCACGCGTTCGATCGCGTCTTCGCGCTGTTGCTGCTTGTCGGCCTGTCACCGGTGATTCTGGGCACGGCGCTCGCGGTACGGCTGAGCTCTCGGGGGCCCGTGCTCTTCCGCCAGCGGCGCATGGGCCGCGACGGGAAGGTGTTCGATCTCTACAAGTTCCGCTCGATGCACCTGGATTCTCCGCGGTCTGCGGTGGACGGCGAGAACGATGCGAGCGGGACGGAGTTCCTGCTCGGCGGAGACACCGCGCCGGGCGGAGTCGAGGGCGACGATCGCCGTACCCCGATCGGGCGCTTCCTCCGCCGCTCCTCGCTGGATGAGCTGCCTCAGCTGCTGAACGTCCTACGCGGAGAGATGAGCCTGATCGGGCCGCGTCCAGAGCGCCCCGAGTTCGTGGAGCTCTTCATCAACCAGGACGTCAACCGCTACGACGACCGGCATCGCGTCAAGTCGGGAATCACCGGTTGGGCTCAGGTGCACGGCCTGCGCGGCCAGACCTCGCTCGCCGAGCGCGTCGAGTGGGACAACTACTACATCGCCCACTGGTCGCTCGGGCTGGACATGAAGATCCTGGCGCTGACGTTTGCGGCGCTGTGGCGCAACTCGGAGTGATCGGTCGCCTCAGAAGCCCTGCTCAGATGCTGCGCTGCGTGTCGCTACCCGGCCCCCTCCAGTACTGATAGACGCGCACGCTCAGGCCCTGTGAGCCAAGCGCTCGAGGCAGCACGATCGAGTAGCGGTTGAAGCGGTCGAGCGTGAACAAAGCTTTGTAGCGCAACACGTTCCCCTGGAAGGCTTCCAGCTCCATGAAGTCTCCGACCGGCCCCGAGCCGCTGGCCACGACTTGGCCGCCGCGCCGGCGCAGGTTCAAGGCGACTCTGCTGACGCTGCCGAGCGGCGAGGCAAACACCCGGGCGAGCGCTGCGAACGCGGGCTTGCGAGCGCCGCTCGTCGACAGGACACCGAATTCTTCAGTCGCTGAGCCCTGGAGCTTGTAGACCACCTCGGCTGCGATGTAAGGGGTGTAAGCAAGCGAGCGAATGACGTCGGTGAGGTTGGTGGCCTGTGTCTGCGCGGTCACGCACGCCTGTTCCTGTTGGCTTCGCTGTCGCGGCCAGCAGCTGCTCCAGCCGAACTCGTCGAGCCATAGCGGCTTGCTGTCGCCATTGGCAAGCTGCACTTCGTGGATGGCGCGCAGTGCCGCGAGGGTAAGGGTGTAGAAGTGCACGGAGAGACCGTCGTAGTAGCCCTTGATGCCGGCGGCGTAGAGCGCGCGTAGGAAGAGGCCGTTGGAGCCCACGAGCGAGCCCGCGAGCACAGACACCTGCGGGTTTGCCCGCTTGATCGCCGGGTAGGCAGCCCGCAGGATGGCCGCATAGCGCTGGGGCTTGTCGGGACCGGCGAAATGAGCCTGGCTGGCCTGATCCGGCTCGTTCCAGATCTCGATTGCCGCCAGACGCTTGCCATAGCGCCGAGCCAGATAGCCGACGAAGGCCGCGTATTCCGCGGGACTGCTCGGTGGCCACGCGTTGGCTTGAGTTAAGCGTTGCGGCGAGCACGTGCGCAGCAGCGATGCGGGCGCCGAGGAGGCCCAGCACGGCGAGCTGTCGACCATCATGATCACGCGGATGCCGGCGCCCGCGGCATCTTCGACGAGACGGTCGGTGAAGGCCAGCGCAGGGGGGTCGATGAGGCTCGCTCCTCGTGGCTCGATCACCGACCAAGGTACCTCCACACGCACGACCTTCGCGTGGAGCGATCGCGCTTCGGCGATCTCCTGGTCTGCGTCAGCGGGCAGGGAGCTGCTGGAGAGACCCGCGATGTTCACGCCCCCCAGCGGCACGATCGACGATGTCGATACGCGCTGTGCGCCATCTGCGCCGACAGTCGGCAGCAGGCACACCAGTCCGGCCAGAACAACCGCTAAGGCGGTAGGCAGCCCTTTGACTCTTTCGATCATCACGGCGCACCATAAGTGATCGTCGCGGACGACAGGCCCGGTACCGGGGCACTACCCTACCCCCTGCGATGTCCCCAACCTGGATCTGGATGCAGGTCGCGATCGTGGTGTTCGTGCTGATCGGGATGATCATTGCGATCACGAAGCTTGCCTGAACGATGTCGGCACGCTGAGCAAGATCAAAGGGCGTGGCCATGATCGAGAGTCGACGTGCCCCCTCTCGAGGTCCTGCCGCGCGGATATGATCGGTTGCGCTGACTGGCATCACGCAGCCCGAACCCCGGCAGGCAAGGAGAGTCATGTTCAAATCGATCGTAGTAGGAACGGACGGCTCGGATACGGCCACCCAGGCGGTGCGCCAGGCGGTCGATCTCGCCCGTGCTGTCGGGGCCAAGCTCGAGCTCGTGAGCGCGTATGAGCCGGTGCCCGCGCAGCGCCTGAGCGAGGAACGGCGCCAGGCGCCCGAGGACCTGCAGTGGGCGATCGGTCCACGAGAGGATGTCGACCTCACCCTCGAGACGGCCGCGGCCGTGGCCCGCGAGGCGGGAGTCGCCGTCGATGTCTATCCGCGCCAGGGAGACCCGGCGGATGCGATCCTCGACGTCGCCGAGGAGCAGGAAGCGGACCTGGTGATCGTCGGCAACAAGGGGATGACCGGCGCCAAGCGCTTCCTGCTCGGCTCGGTGCCGAACAAGGTCTCCCATCACGCGCCCTGCTCGGTGCTCATCATCCGCACCACGTGAAGCGCGCTGTCATCCTCGCGGGGGGCGAAGGCACCCGCCTGCGTCCCTATACGACGGTGCTGCCGAAGCCGCTGATGCCGATCGGCGATCGTCCGGTGCTCGACATCGTCGTGCGCCAGCTGAAGAGCCATGGCTTCGAGCGGATCACGGTCGCCACTGGCTACCTGGCAGAGTTGATCGAGGCGTTCTTCCGCGACGGCGAGAACTACGGAATTCCGATCGACTACTTCCGCGAGCAGGAGCCGCTCGGAACGGTGGGAGCGCTCGCGCTGATCTCAGGGCTCGAGCAGGACGACCTGCTGGTGATGAACGGCGACGTGCTCACCGACATCGACTACGGCGCTCTGCTCGATCGCCATCGCGCGAGCGACGCCGCCGCGACGATCGCCACGAAGGTGCGCCACATCCAGGTTTCGCTCGGCGTTCTGAAGTTCAGCGACGAGAGCGACCCGACACGCCTGACGGGTTACGACGAGAAGCCCGCGATCGACTTCACCGCCAGCATGGGCGTCTACTGTTTCGCTCCGCGCGCGCTCGCCTTCATCGAGCCCGGCGAGCACTTGGATTTTCCCGACCTGATCCTGCGCCTGATCGCCGCGGGCGAGACGGTGCGCGCATGGCCGAGCGAGGACTACTGGCTGGACATCGGCCGCCACGACGACTACGAGCAGGCCCAGGAGGAGTTCGAGAGCGTGCGCGACCGGCTGATCCCTTCGGAGTCGTGAGCGAGCTCAGACTCTGGGGAGAGCTGCCCGGATGGCCTCGACGACGGTGTCCACCGCCCCCTCGTCCATCGTCGAGCTGAGCGGCAGCGCACAGTGGCGATCGGCTGCCGCGAGGGCGCCCGGAAGTCCCTCCGTCGGGGCGTAGCGCCGGTACTCGGTGAAGGTGTGCAGCGCCGGATACCACGTGGTCTGGATGCCGTTCGATTTGAGCTCCTCGCGGAAGCGGTCGCGCGTCGGACGGTCGGCCAGCAGCACTGGGAACGCGAAGTGCGAGGCGCGAGCGACGGCCCGCTCGTCGAAGACGAGCTCGATTCCAGGCACGTCGAAGAGTCGCTCGCGATAGGCGCGCACGACCGCGCGCCGCGCCGCGATGCTCTCCTGCAGGCGTCCCAGCCGGCTCAGCCCGAGCGCGGCGCGTGGCTCGTCCAGGCGGTAGTTGAAGCCGATGTCCACGACGTCGTAGGCCGGGTCGTGGCCCCGGTGACGATCCCAGGTGCTGCTGGTCATCGCATGGGATCGAAACAGCCGCACGCGGTCGGCGAGCTCCTCGCCCGCAGTGGTGACCATGCCGCCCTCGCCCACGCACAGCTGCTTCTTGGAGAAGAAGCTGAACGTGCCCAGGTCCCCGACCGTGCCGGCCTGGCGCCCGCCGTCGTCGAGGACGGCGCCGATCGCCTGGGCACAGTCCTCGATCAAGATCAGGCCCCGCTCGTCACAGAGCCGGCGTAGCGCCGCCACGTCGGCGGGATAGCCGCAGAAGTGCACCGCCACGACCGCGCGCGTGCGTGGCGTTATCCGCCGCTCGACGTCTGCGGGGTCGATGTTGAAGTCATAAGCGCTCTTCACGTCACACAACACCGGCTCGGCGCCGACAAAACGGGCGGCGCTGGCGCTCGCCACGAACGTGAACGCGGGCGCGATCACCTCATCGCCAGAGCCGACCCCGGCGGCCAGCAGCGCGAGGTGGAGCGCGGCCGTGCCGCTGGAGACCGTGACCGCGTGGGGGGTGCCGACGAAGTCGGCGAGTCCCCGCTCGAAGGCCTGTGTGCGGGGGCCCATCGTCAGCCAGCCCGACTCGAGGCACTCGAGCACCGCCTGCACGTCCTGCTCGGGCACCTCGATGTCGGTGAGCGGTACGCGCCAATCGTTCATCGTGGGACCGCCTCGGCGAGCGCGGTGACGACTCGGTCCTGATCGTCGTGTGTCATGTGGGGATAGAACGGCAGCGTCAGCTCCGTGCGCGAAGCGAGCTCGGTGATCGGCAGCGAGACGCCGGGGAAGCGCTCGCGGTAGGCGGTGAAGCGGTGAATCGAGGGGTAGAAGATGCTCGTTTGGATCCCCCGTTCGCGCAAGCTCCTCGAGACCTCCGCCTGGCGTCGATCCTCCTCGATCATGATCGGGATCACATAGCAGGAGGAGCCGGGCACATCGGCGTCCTCGAACGGGACGAGGATCCCGTCGACCTGCGCCAACAGCGAGCGGTAGCGCGTCGTGAGCTCTCGCCGGCGCGTGATTTCAGTCTCGAGTCTCTGCAGGCGAGAGAGCAGCAGCGCCGAGCGGGGCTCATCCAGGCGGTAGTTGAAGCCCAGGCCGACGACGTCGTAGGTGTCGGTGCGCCCGCTGTGGCGGTCCCAGGTGCCGCTGGTCATCGCGTGCGAGCGGCGCGAGCGCACGAACGCGGCGACCTCGTCGCTGTCGGTGCACAGCAGGCCCCCCTCACCGACCGACAGGACCTTGTTGGAGAAGAAGCTGAAAGCTCCCGCCAGGCCCCACGTGCCCAGTTTGCGTCCGTCCAGAGTCGCGCTCGGCGCGTGGGCCACGTCCTCGATCAGCGCGATCCCGTGATCGTCGCACAGTGCCTTCATCCGATCGGCGGCCGCCGGGTAGCCGGCGTAGTGAACGATGCAGACCGCCTTCGTGCGGGGCGTGATGCGTGCCTCGACATCCGCCGGATCGAGGCTCGGGTTCTTGCGCGAGACGATCTCCGCGAACACCGGCGTGGCGCCGCAGTAAAGCGCCGCCGCCGCGGTCGCCGCGAACGTGAACGAAGGCACGATCACCTCGTCGCCGGGACCCACTCCCACGGCCAGGTAGGCGAGGTGCAGCGCGGCCGTGCAGCTCGAGACCGCGATCGCGTGTCGCGCCCCGAGATGCGCGGCGAACGCCTCCTCGAACGCCTGCGTCCGCGGCCCGAGCGTCAGCCAGCCGGAGCGCAGGGTCTCGGCGACGGCCTCCAGATCCTGCGGCTCCAGACGCAGGTCGAAGAGCGGAAGCTCAGGGAATGTTCCGGTAGCGGCCATCGAAGGGGTCGCCAAAGGCCCCGGCGTCGAGTCCCGCGAGCACCTCGGCGATGCCCTCCGGAACGATCATCAGGGTCTCGAAGCCGAGCTCCGTGCGGATCTTGTCGAAGCTCACCTTGTAATCGCGCGGATCCTCGTCGCGACGCACATAGGAGACGTTGCCCTTGTCGGTCAGCTTGCGGACCTCCTCGACGATGTCGAGCTTGCGGTAGTTCTCGCCTGAGCGTCCCGCGTTGAAGACTTCGCCCGCAACCTTCTCGCCGGGCGCGTCGAGCACGGTGCGCACCGCGCGTCCGGCGTCGCGGACATGGATGTAGGGGCGCCAGAACTGCTCGCCGAACACTTCCAGCTCGCGGTCGGCCCACAGGTCGCGGGCGAACTCGTTGACGGTGAGGTCGAAGCGCATGCGCCGGCCCACCCCGTAGACGGTCGCGAAGCGCAGGCACGTCGGCTGGGTCTCGCCCGTGCCGCCGCCCAGGATCAGCTGCTCCATCCCGACCTTCTGCTCCGCGTAGAGCGAGACGGGGCTCAGCTCGCCCTCCTCCGTGATCGGCACGGTCGGATCGGCCATGCGCCCGTAGTTGGAGCAAGTGGAGGCGAACACCAGGCGCTGTACGCCCGCCGTGTTCGCGTCCGCGACGAGACCCTTGGTCGCCTGCACGTTGACCTCGTCGGAGAGCGCGGGATCTCGTCCGCACGCGGGGTCGCCGACGATCGCTGCGAGATGCACGACCTCGTCGGCTCCCTGCAGCGCCCGCCCGCGCGCATCGCCGTCGCGGATGTCGGCGCGGATCACCTGCACGCCCGCCGCCTCCTGCTCGGCCGCGATCTCCTCCTGGCCGTGCAGCAGCGAGTCGAGCACGCGCACCTCCCGTCCGGTCTGCTGCAGCTCATTGACCAGCAGCGCGCCGATATAGCCGCTGCCGCCGGTAACCAAAGTCGTCTTGCCCACTTGTGCTTCCTCTCTGATCGTGCTCGGGCCGCCTGGGCCGGCTCCGTTCGCGGCGGGGCCGGAATGCCTCCGCGTGACGGCGAGCAATGGTAACCCTCGTATCGGCACGCGACGGGGACCGCTTGAAGCGCGATGCCGAGGGCGCCGGTTTGCAGACCAGGCGCACCGGGTCGGGGGCAACTGTATAAGTAGCTCGATGAAGCCTTTGATCCCGGAGTTCGAGGCGGGCGAGTTCACCGCCGAAACCCCGGTGCCTACGTGGGGGCCGATTCGCCGGCGCTTGGAGATCGCGCAGGAGTGGGCGCGCAGCCCGGCGCTCGACGTTGGAGCGGGTACGGGGTGGCTTGCTCTGCACCTGCTCGAGTGGGGGTTTGAGGTCACTGCCTCGGACTACGATGAGCGGGCCCGCGTCAACTTCCAGAGGAATGCGGAGATCTCCGGGCACGAGATATCGATCGCGCGGGAAGACGTCTCGAAGCTCTCCTATGCCGACGAACAGTTCGCTTCCCTGTTCTGCATCTCGGTCCTGTCGTACGTCAAGGACCTCCAGGGAGCCTTGGGGGAGCTGCGGCGAGTGCTGCGCCCCGGTGGGATCGCGGTGATCGGCTGTATCAACGCCTACGGGAGCTACGCGTTCCTACACGATCGCGATCCTCGCACGCTGTTCCGGCACAACCGCTTTCGCGGCGACGTCCGTCAAGACGTCGAGCACTTTCACTCGCCTCGCGGATGGGTGCGCGAATTCGCGCGGAGCTTCGAGATCGTGGAGGTGATCCCACTCGAGATCTTCTCCCCGGTGATCGCGAGGTTCGCCGGCTACGACGTGGATCCCCGCTGGACGCGCGCCGACGTCCGGCTTTCCGCGCGGCTGCCCAAGGAGCTCGCCTCCGAGGTCATCTACATCCTGCGCAAGCGCGTGTAGGAGACGCCGGCACGACGTCAAAGCCGGGTCTCGCGCGGGCGCAGGGCGGACACGCCGAGCGCTCTGAGGCGCCGGCGAGCTGTGATCGGGACACTACGATTCCACGCGCTGAGCGGTGACACGCGCGATCGTCTCCAGCCAGTCTGAGCGAAACCGCCCGAGGCTGTTGTTCTCACAGACATAAGCGCGGACCTTGCTCATCAGCTCGTGCGTGTCGGTGCCTGCCACGCGGCGCAGCCCGGCCGCCACGTCGTTGACCTCGGGGAGCACGCACAGCTGCTCGTAGCCGGGAATTGCCTCGAGCAGCGTACGCGTCCAGCCGACCCTCGTCGTCACGACCGGCGTGCCGCAGGCCAGGGCCTCGAGGATCACGTAGCTGCAAGCCTCATAGCGCGTCGGGAACAGCACGCAGTCCGCGGCGGCGTATGCGACAGCCAGTTGCTCGGGCGCGAGCACGCCCAGACCTCTGGCGCCGGGAATCCCGCGCGGGCCGGCATGCAGCAGCTGCCAGCCCGCGGCCCGGCAGCTTGCGAGCAGCAGATCGGCACCCTTGCGGTATTCGGGGCGTCCCACGAACAGGGCGTAGGATGCATCGTGCTCCAACCCGAGTCGCTCACGGGCCTCGTGGCGCTCGCGCGGTTGAAAGACGTCGGTGTCGACCCCGTTCGGAATCACCCGTGCCGCCGCGCGGCGGTAGTAGCGCGCGGTCTCCTCGCCGGCGCTCTCCGAGACGACGACCAGATGCCCGGCCCGGCAGGTGAGCGCCTCGAGCGGCCAGAAGGCGAGCAGGCGCCTGAGGAAATCGTGAGGGCGGAGGCTGGCCCTGGCGGCGAGGGCCTCAGCCGCCGAGGTCCCATGGAAGACCTGGATGCGCGGAACCCCGCGTGGCGCGCCCACGCCGAGGAAGCCGTTGCCCACGATCAGGTCGGGCCGCCTGTCCGCGCGGGCGACCGCCCGCCCCGTGGAGATCGACCAGAACAGCGGCGAGCCACCGAGCCTGAAGATCCAGCGTCCAGGCTGACCGCTCGGGCCCACGATCGAGGTTCGCCATCCCTGCTCTTGCAGGATCTCGGCGAGCAGCCAGCAGAACCGCTCCACCCCGCCCGCGTTGCTCTCGGGCACGGGCGACATCAGCACCGCGTGCCTTGCCGTCATTGTGACGCGCGGCGCAGCCGTCCCGATACGCGGTTCAGGCGCGCGCGGGTGAAGCCGACCAGGGTCAGCTTCAGACGGCTGAAGGCGAAGGACAGCTGGCCCCTGCTCGGGCTCTTGATGTGCCCTTGCTCTGAAAGCCAGCGCCCGTGGCGGGAGAGGAAGCGCCAGTTGTTCTTGATCGCCGCCCACTCGTACTCCAGCCGCGGGCGGCGCGACCCACCGTCCCACTGCTCGAGCTGGTACATCGCGGTGGCGGGTGAGAGGATGCAGCGGAAGCCGCTACGCATCGCCTGGATGAAGAAGTCGGTCTCGTCGCGCCAGCCGGTGTTCCCGTACTCCTCGTCGAACTGGACGCGCTGGAAGACCCTGCGGTTGATCAGCGCGGGCGCGGGCATGAACGGCGTCTCGAGCTCCTGCGCCGGTATCACGGAGTGATCGTCGATCGTGGGCACGCCGCTGCGCCGCGCCTTCGCCGCGGCGAACGCCGCGTCGAGGTCCTTGTCGCTGATGTTCAGCCACGGCGCGCCGACGATGTCGGCCCCCTGCTCCTCGGCGATGCGCTTGAGGGTTGGGCCATAGTCGGAGGGGTAGCGCAGATCGTCGTCTGAGATGACGATCCACTCCCCATGGGCGAGTCGGCAGCCGACGTTGCGCGCACGAGAGAGCCCGTTGCCGGGCTGGCGTATCAGCCGCACCCGCTCATCTCCGCCGAACTCGCCGTTGATCATCTCCTCGGTTCCGTCGCTCGAACGCTGGTCGATCACGACGATCACCTCCAGCACATCCTCGAGCTCAAGCAGGGCGGGCAGATTCTGTCGCAGAGCCTCGCGCCTGTTGTGACTGGGTACGACGTATGAAATATCTCTGCTGCTGCTCTCGTCGCTCGCCATCGCATCATTCCTGTCGGCATCGTTCAGCCTCGCCTTGAGGGCTGCCGCGCGTACTTTACAAGTGGTCTTTGCGCAGGACGCCGCGGATCTCGGCGATGCTCAGCACGCGCAGCGAGAGCAGCAGCGTGGGGTAGCTGAGCGCCGCGACGGCGACCAGACCGAACAGCGGGACGCCCAGGTGGCGTGCCAGCCATGTGAGCGCGCCCATCGCGAGCGCTGCCAGCAGGGTAGGCAGGAGCCGACCCAGGCGGGGCCTCATCTCGATCTGACGCAGCACGGAGCGCATTGTCAGCGACATGACTACGACCTCGGTCACGAGCGTGATCCACGCCGCCGCCAGGAAACCGTAGCGGGGGATCAGCACGATGTTCAGTGAGGCGTTGACTACCAGGCCGACCGCGGCATAACGGAAGAACTTGCGTTGCAACTCGAGGATCACGACCATGTTGCCCGCCAGGTATCCGAAGGATATGGAGACGAACGCGCCCATCAGAATCGGCAACGCTGGCGCCGCCCGGTCGAATTGACTGCCGAACAGCAGGCGCATGATCGGGTGGGCGGCGATCGCGGTGAACGCGAGGATCGGCAGGGATGCCATCGTCAGATACTCGCCCGCTGCCTGCAGCAGCTTGCGAACACGCGCGAGGTCGCGGGGATGGGCCGAGGCGATCAGCGGAAACAGCGTCGTCATCACCGAGCTTGGAATGAACTGAATCTGGTCGAGAATCCGGTACGCCGCTCCGTAGAGTCCCGCCTGCCGGCTGCCGGCGAGCTCGAAGACGAGCACCTGATCGAGCTTCACATAGAGCGTCACGAGGATGCCGGCGGCGCCGACGCCCAGTCCGACGCGCATGAGGGCCGGCCACAGCCGGCGCGAAGCGGTCAAGCGAACCGAGGCCAGACGCAGGGCGAGCAGGACCGAGATGCAGGTCGTGATCACGGCCACCGCCAGAAAGACCGCCGCGAAGGCCTCGATGCTCTTGGAGAAGATCGAGACGGCGATCGCACCCGCGCCCCACAGCACGCTGTTCAGGGTCATGATCGCGATCGAGATGTCGTTGCGCACGCGCAGCTGAAATACGGCCGTTACGGCGCCGGGCGCGCTCACCAGCACGATCGCGGCGATCAGCACACCCGCGATCCGCGACTGCTGGGTGGGCGCGATCAGGAGAACCGCCGCGAGTGAGGCGATGGTCGTCGGAATCGCGAGCATCACGCGCAGAGACACGAGCGCGCCGAGCCAGTCGGCCTCTTTCCGCGGTTCGCTCGCGGCGCGGCTGATCGCGACCTGCGTCAGGCCGAGTTCGCCGAAGTTCGTCGCTATCTGCGTGACCGCGAAGATCGTCGACCACTGCCCAAAGCCGGTGCTCCCCAGCGTTCGCACGATGATCAGCGTCACCACGACGCCGAGCGCGAGGTTGCCAAAGCGCCCGAGCACCTGCACGAGAATGTCCAGCGATGCCCGGCGCGCGCCGATGCGGATCGACTGGCTCTCGGGGACGTCGATCTGGGTCGGCTCGCTCACGACGGCGATCGGCGCGAGCCGGCTCGTTCCGCCAGGACCTCGCCGTAGAGCTGACCCGTCCGGCGCGCGATCACCGGCCAGGCAAAGCGCGCTTGCGCGAGGACGGCTCCCGCTTCGCCTCGCCGGCGACACTCGGGCCAGCCAGCGGCGGCGCTCGCCGCGAGCGCATCGGCCAGGGCCCCAGGATCGGGACGGGCGCAAACCCAGCCCGTCTCTCCGTCGAGGACGCTCTCAAGGAGTCCCCCGGCCGGATAGACGATCACCGGCCGCCGGAAGCCGTAGGCGAGCAGAAGGACGCCGCTCTGACTCGCGACCTTGTAGGGGAGCACGACGGTGTCGGTGGTGGCGAACAGCTGTGCGGCTTCGCTCATGTCGAGGAAGCCCTCGCGTACGATCACCCGCCCGGCTAGCTCAGGGCTCTGAAGCTGCTTGCGCGCCGCCGTGAGCGCGCCGAGGTCCTTGCCCGCGACGAGGAGAAGCAGGCTGGGCACGCGCTTGAGTGCGATCAGCAGATCGGCGAGTCCCTTGTCGGCGCGCAATTGCCCGAAGATCAGCGCGACCGGAGCGTCCGGCGCGATCCCGAGTGCCGCGCGGGCGGCGTCGCGATCGGCTGGGCCGCCGCTGCGCGCGAGGCCACCGTACTCTCCGTGGGGAATCACCACCGTTCGGCTCCTTGCCTCCGGCGGCACACGGGACAGATCCGCCTGCGTGTGCACGATCGTGCGGTCCGTAAGGCCCGTCAACGCCCGGCGGAGTCCTCGGCGCGTTCGTATCAAGCGCCCGCGGCGCTCGAAGGTGTTGTGCTCCGTTTGTACGACAGTCGCTCCCGCCAGTCGCAGGCAGAGAACCGCGACCAGGCCGAGCAGAGGCGTCTCCCAGCCCTGCACGTGTGTCAGATCGGCGCGCCGCGCCAATCGCATCAGCCGGGGAAGGGCGAACAGGAAACGCACGCCGTTGACGATCCAGCCGAGCTGACAACGGCGAGCTGCGCGACCGAGTCGTGTGCGCCCGCGCACATAGTGAAAGACGCGACGGACGTGCACGCCGCTCGTGGAGCTGTAGCGATGGTCGTCCGCGGTCGCCAGCTCGACCAGCCATCCTCGAGCACCGAGCGCGCCCGTCAGTTCCGCAGTGTAATCGGCAACGCCACCGCGCCCGCCCTGCTCGATCATCAACAGGCGACGCCCGTCCTCTCGAGTGTCAGCGGGAGTGCTCGCTTCCTCAGAGCTCATGGTCGGGACCCGTTGCACCGAGCCAGGTCGTAGTATACGGCGCGTGGGTAAGCGCTCTCTGCACGTGGTTTCGGTGCAGACTTCCGAGGAGCGCGGTGGCGGTGAGTTCGCAAACGTCGAGGTGCTGAGCGGGTTGCAGTCACACGGCATTGACGTAAAGCTCCTCACCAATCAACCGGCGCTCGTCGAGGGCACCGATGTGCCGATCACGGAGATCGACCTCGGTCCCAAGCTCAGCCGGACCACGATCGGCCGGGTGGCGCTCGGCGCTCCGCGCTGGTTTCTGCGCCTGCGCCGCGCGCTCGAAGTGGAGGCCAAGGACAATCCGATCGACATTCTCCTGCTTCACTTCAAGAAGGAGCAGCTGATGTCCTCTCTGCTGTCTGGCCGTCTGGCAAAGCGGGTGGTGTGGGCGGAGTGGGGGCGCCTGCCGGACCCGATGACCCGCGGAGTGCCGCGCCTGCTCTACACCGCGGCCGCCCGCCGCGCCGAGCTGATCGCGGCGGTATCCGACAGCACGCGCCGTTCGCTGATTGCCGCCGGGATTCCCGCGCAGAAGGTGGTGGTGATTCACAACATCGTCGATGGCCGGGAGATCACCTTCGATCCGGCCGCGCGGCAGCGCTACCGCCAGGAGTGGGGAGTAGAGGAGCGAACGTTCGTGCTCGGCTGCGTCTCGCGTCTGAACGCGAGCAAGCGCAACGACGTGATCGTCGACGCGCTGGCGGATCTGCCTCAGGACGTGATGCTGGTGCTGGCCGGCGACGGGGAGGACGAGCAGGCGCTTCGCGCGAGGGCGGATCCCTATGGGGACCGGGTGCGCTTCCTGCCCACTCCGCGAGGCTACGTCCACGAGGTGCTGTCGGCCTGCGATCTCGCGGTCTTCGCCCCCCAGCAGGTGGAGGGCGCGCCACGTTCGATCATCTTCGGCCAGCTGACCGAACGGGCGGTGATCGCCAGCGGGCCCGAGGGAGCGGATGGAATGGTGGTGGCAGGGACGGGGACGATCGTCTCTCCCGCGCACGATCCCCGCGCGCTGGCCGCTTGCATCGAGGCTTACAGCAAAGACCCGCAGCGATGCGCCCGGGAGGGGCGCGCCGGACGTGCGCTCGCACTCGATCGCTACGATCCCAAGGCGGTAGTGGAGGAGTGGGTCGCGACGCTCGAGGGTCTCGCCGCCGGCGAGCAGGGCGGTTCGAGCAGGTAAGCCTCAGGAGGACTTCGTGGCGACGTCAACGAGCTCAGAGCTCTCGATCGCCGCCTCGTGCCCGTCCTCCGAGTCCGTCACCGCAGACTCGTCGCCGTAGTAATAGCCGCCCGTGACCTCGGGGAGCGCATTGATCACGAGGCCCGTGCCCCTCGGGTGCGCCTGGTCGAGCACCGCGCGAGCCCGGCGCGCCTCCTCACGCTTGGTCTTGCCCGCGCGTGCCACGATCAGGCACGCGTCTATGTTGAGCTCACCCAACAACGCGCGGGTGTCGACGACCGGGAGCAGCGGCGCCGAGTCGATCACGATCAAGTCCGCCTCGGTGGAAAGCATGGCGACCACCTCCATGAGCGCCGACGGACGCAGCAGGTTGGTCGCGTTGCGAGGAATCCGTCCCGCGGGAAGCACACGCAGACGATCGAGTCGCGGGACCGGCGTCTGCAGCGACTCGAGCGGATCTTCGTTGTAGTACAGGACCGAGGCCAGACCCGAGGTTGCCTGCTCGAGCGGCAGTTGATTGCCGAAGCTCGGGTGGCGCAGGTCGGCCTCGACGAGGATCACGCGCCGTCCCGCGAGTGCGACAGCGCGCGCAAGGCCGCACGCGACCGTAGTCTTGCCCTCGCCGGCCACGGCGCTCGTCACTAGCACGGTCTTCACCGGGCGATCCTGTGAAAGTAGCGAGAGACCGTTGTTCAGTATGCGGAACGGCTCCAGTGCGATCTCGCGCTCGCCGGCAGTGCGTGGCTTGTAGGGCAGTTGCGGGATGCTGGCCAGCTCGGGAAGGCCGTAGAGCTCCCTGAACTCGTCCCACGATCGCACCCGGCGATCGAGCAGGTTGAGCAGGAACGCGAGCCCGATGCCCAGGAGCAGGCCAACGGCGATTGCGGCGGTGGCGGTCGTTTTCTTTTTCGGTGAGCTGGGTCCTTTCGGTGTGGTCGCGGTATTCGCGACGCGCGCGTTGCTCGTCTGCACGGCCTTCAGGAGCAGGAGCTTCTGAGCCAGGGCATGCAGGTTCGCGCGATCGACCGTGTCGCCGCTTGGCAGCTGTGCATAGCGCTGGTTGATCAGCTGTTCGCCCTTGATCAGCTGATTTTCGTTCTGCTGCTGGCTGTAGATCACGTACTGCTGGGCAAAGGCGTTGGCGATCGCGACGGCCATCCGCGGCGTGCGATCGGTGGCCGATATGTCGATTATGTAGTCGTCCCGCGGATTGCTGGTGCCGACCTGCTTCAGGAGTTCGGCAGGCGTGGTTTCCAGGCGCAGCGCGTGTACGACCAGGGCAGCCACCGGCGTGGTTGTAACCAGTTGCAGGTTGGTGCTCTTTTCGCCTTCCGGATCGGCGGATTGGTTGGACGGTACGCCCGCGACCTGGCTCGGGAGAGAGTTGGCCGTGAATTGGAGCTCGGACGTCGCGGTGTATTCCTTGGGCTGTCGCTCTACATAGACCAGCGCGACCGATAGCGATACGACGACGCAGATCGCGACCACCCACCAGCGCTCGCGCAGTACGCGAATCGCCTGGACGACTCCTGGGATCTCCGCCGATGGAGGTGTGGCGTCGTCTGGGTTGGGCATTTGCGTTAGCGTCCGGCTAGCCGGCAGGGAGGCATGGAACATTCGATAGTAGCGCGCGGATCGGGACGGTTGGTGGATCGGCTCGCGGGCGCCCCGGCTTTAATGCGGCCCTTCGCTCGGCAGACGGATGGCGCTGCCGCTGGACCCGTCGCTAAGCTCACCGGAATGGCAGTCTCGACCCGCCGCAACCCTCGCCGGCCGGCGGGACCGGCACTTCTTACGGCCGCTCTTGCAGTAGCGCTCTCCGCGCTTGCGGGGCTCATGATAGTCAAGCTCGGCACCGTCCAGCGCGAGCTGAAGGCGATCCTGATCATGGTCGCGTTGCTGGCGATGGCGGTGGCGGCGCTGCGACCGCGGATCGGGCTGGCGATGTTCCTTGTCCTGATGCCGTTCGAGTTTCAGTTCTCCGGCACGGGGACCGACGAGGTGCTGATCGTCACGATGGCCGTCGTGCTCGCCTGGCGGATCGAATGGCGGGCGGTCCCGGCGTGGATCTCCACGGGGGGCGTCCTGCTCGTCCTCGGGAGCTTCGCCGCCGCGATCGGGGCCCACGACCAGAGCACCGCCCTGTGGGGGGCGGTCCGCTGGCTCGGCGTGATCACCGTCATGTTCGCCGGCTTCACCGTGCTGCGCGACCGGCGCGACGCCTCTCGCCGGACGGTCGACATCTTCACCGGTTCTGCCGTGGTGGTGGTGGTGTTCGCATTCGCCCAGAAGGCGGGGATCTACACACTTGTCGGAGCCTCCGTATCAGCATGGCCTGCCCGACTCGTTCTTCGGCTTCTACACCGTGTATGCGGGTTATGTCGCGATGGCCGCCACGCTTGCGACCGGAGAGATCTTGATCGCGCTCGACACGGGCCGCAAGGCGCGTGCCGTTCTGTATACCGTCGCTCTGCTGCTGATGCTGGTCGGCGTGGCGATCTCCACCTCACGGGGAGGGCTGCTGGCGCTGGGAGCCGGATGGTTGCTCCTGTTGATCTTCAACTTTCGTCGCGGGCCCGTCTTCATTCGAGCTGTCCTGCTGCTCGTGATCCTTGCCGGCGCTGCCTACGCGGTGACCCCGCAGTCCGCGGTGACCAAGTACGAACAGCGTCTCGCGGTTGCCCAGGGCACCGTCAACAGTGATGACAGGACCCGTTTTGCCCTGCACGAAATAGGAGAGCGTGCGCTCTCTGCACATCCATTCGGGATCGGATACGGGAATTTCCCGTTTTACCTGAACGCCCATGTCCGCAGCGGTACGGTCACGACGGCATTTTTCCACGCCCATGAGACGCCGGTGCAGGTCGGGCTCGACGCCGGCTGGCTGGGACTGATCGGGTTCCTGATGCTGTGGGGATACCCAATGGTGCTGGTGCTGGCGCGCGGCGGGGAAGGACCATCAGTGGTACGTGCATCTGCCTTTGCGGCCGCTCTCGGTGGGTTCATGGCCCAGGGGCTGTATGACTATCTTTTCTATGAAATCGCTTTCCTCGCCTTTTTCATGGCCTTGGTGTGGGGTTCGATTCACGCCCTGTCTGTCGAGCCGTCGGCGCTCCCCGCGTAGCGAAGCCCGCTGCCTGCGTCGCGGGTAACTAGTAAGCGTCGTGGGCAGCGAAGAAAGATGCGCTGGGGCGGCGAGGAAGTGAACCTCCGTTTTAGTCGAGCAACAGGGAGTGCTTCCCGTCGACCTACTGTCCCTGTTCGATGGCGACCGAGGAGACGACTTCAAACGTGGGACGGACCGTGTTGTCGTTGTTCATGTAACCCCACTGTCCGGTCGGGTCGTCGTGTGACTGGTAGCACCAGATCCCGGCGACGTGTGGATCCCCCAGGAAGGATGCATAGGCCGAGCGCATCTTGCCGGCCTGTTCCTGCTGAGAGCACGCGCCGTCGGTTTCGCCGCACTTGCCTAGGTTGTACCCGAACTCGGTGATGTAGAACGGAGGCGTCGCTCCGAGCACTTTCTGTGCGACGGCTTCCTGGGCGGCCACCGCGTTGACCCCCCATGAATCGGTGCTGTTCTCGCCCAGAGCCCCGTAGGGATGCGTGCTCAGCCCGTTAGCGCGGATCGCGGAGGCCAGACCCGGGACGCCTGCGACGGCGTCATGCAGCCAGCCGCCGCCCGCGCTGTCGCGAGACCAAGTGGACGAGTTCAGGCTGCCAACAGGATAGTCGCCGAACATATTGAACAGGAGCGGCGTGTGAACGCCCGCTGCCTGCATGGCATCGATCGCGGCGAGATACATACGCCCGTATTGCACGGGGTTGGCGGCGTTTCCCTTATAGAACATCTCATTGCCGGCTTCCGCGATCACGATGCCAGGGTTGGCCTGGATCTGGGATACGACCGTAGCCGCCCAGCTACCCGTGTCGATTGCACCGAGAGGCGTGTTATCGCTCACGTTGCCGACGATTGCGAGCGAGTGAAATCCGTCATTGGTGGAGGCGGCGAGCGTGTTGTCTTCTGAGCCGATTTCCACCCGGTTCCATGTGATGTGCCCTGCGAGGATCGTCTTGGCGGGCGCGGAACCCCAACCTGCCGCGTCGTTGGTGCCGATGATCTTGTGGGCAGGCACCGGCACCGGTGGGAGAGTGGCCGAGGTCGGGACCGGCGCGGCGACGGGATATGAGATCTCGACTTCCGGCGACCAAGCGCTTCCGTCGATCGCGGTGCGGACACCGTAGTGAATGGTGGTCCCCGGTGCGGCCGGCGGCGTGGTCGAGGTGCCGCTGACCACCGAGTACTGGTCGGCCCGGCCCGGCGCGCTGCTCACGAGCACGTATGTGCTGACACCCGCGACGGAATTCCACGTGAGCGTCTCTCCGGAGACGGCGATCGTCGGGGCTGCCTGGCTATCGCTCGTTGCGGCGCTCGTCGGGTAAACGATCGCTTGTTCGGCCGACCAAGCACTTCCATCGACATCGCTGCGAACGCTGTAGTCGACGGTGGCGCTCGGGATCGCTGGTGGTGTGGCCGAGGTGCCGCGGACCATGGAGTATTGGGCGGCCTGCCCTTTTGCCTTGCTGACGAGGATGTAAGTCCTGACATGCGCGATCGACGTCCACGTCAACTCCTGCCCGGATACGGCGAGTGTGGGCGCTCGCAACTCGGGTGCGCCGCCCGCATAGCGATGGGCACCGGGTATGGCGGTTCTGCGGACGAGGCTTGCCAGGTTGCGCCTCGCCTTCGCGAGTCGGCTGCCCGCCTGCTGGACAGCGTGCCGCTTGAGCTTGCACTTGGCGAGATGGTTGGGGTTTGCGCGCAGACATCGCTTCAGCGCCCGAGCTCTGCGCACAAGCACCCGATCCGCGGCGGTGCTGCGACTGGCCGCAACGGCGAGCAAGCGCGGGACCTGGCGAGCCTCGACGGCCGTGGGATCTGTTCTGGGGCGCGCGGCGGCAGTCCCCGTGGTGGCGCCGATAGTCAGAAGCGCCATCAGGCACGCAGCGAAGAGCAACCTTCTCAAAGGTGTGTTCTGTGCCCGGCGGCGAAACGTGATCAACGCGTGCTCAACTCCTTCGGAAGCTGGGCGGTCTACCGGAGACCCCTGGCTTTGCGAGCCCGCCTCGCGACGGGGGTGCCTTTATCGGGAACTACCTGTATGCCTACAAGCTGTGCTCGGCGGCGCTGGCGCCCGACCGCTCACGCTCGAGACGCCGCGCATCAGGCTTGCAAGGGTCTTTCGGTCCGCCTCCGAGCGTCGTCGAGCGCTCGGAGGCGCTCTGGACGTATGTGCTATCGAGCCTCTCGGGAGCGCCGTCTCGTGGCGCTGTGCAGCCCGCCGGTAGGCGCGTCCGAGATCGGCAGCGCTAGATCCTGGTCGATCAGCCCCTGCTGCCCCCGCCACCGCCCGCAGCGGTTTGACTCATGCCCACAGACGGCGAATGCGCGCCCTGCGACGCGCGCTCGACCAGTCGAACATGCTGTCGTTGACTTCATAGTCCCCCCGCTGGGCATCCGGCACCAAGCCCGCCTCGATCCGCTGGATCATGGCTGGAAGCTCGCGATAGAACGCCGCGGAGCGATAGGGCGGATGTAGCGACCACACGCCAGGGGCCCGTCCCAGAAAATCCACGCGGCAGAGACCGGCGACACGCATCGCCTCGCTGATCGTCAGCTCCGCGGCTCGGTACGGTGGATTGCCGTGCAGGCGTGCCTTGAGGTGGCTGACGAGCCGCATCGGGCCGAGCAGCCGCAGAGGAAGCAGGCGTTCGCGCAGGCGGGCCCGGTCGATCAGGAACAGGCGCGTGTTCAGCGTCGCGAAGCGAAAGGCCGGCAGGTCGTACTCGAACGGCGACGCGCTCTGTCCGCGCAGGCGACCGTCCGGCGTCGGCGGCCCGGGGAGGGGATTGCAGGCGAGCACCTCCTCCCGCTCGGCGAGCAGCTCACACGCTTCCGCGACCCATGTCTGGCTCGAGCCGCCGAACATGATGTCTGAGTCCAGGTGAAAGACCAGGTCATTGCGCGCAGCGTGCAGCCCGTGGAAATAGGGGTAGAAAGGCGCTCCCTTGGTGTCCTTGGCCGGCATCGACGTCCCGTTCGTGAAAGCACGGGCCACATCGCGAACGGCCGCGGGCGCGTAGTCGACCTCCACCACACGCGCGATGGGATGTTCGCGGCAGAGATCTCCCAGCAGCTCGAGCATCGGCCTACGGCGCTCCTCCCACCCCTCAGCGAAGCGACCCCCTCGCGCTGTGCGGTGAAGGTCCAGCGTGAAGACGATCTCCTGGACCTGCCGCCCCCATTGGCGCAACTGGTGGGGAAGGACGCTCACCGCGTGGGGAAAGTCGGTGGGAGCAACGTTGATCTGCAGCGTCACCGGCCTCGGGCTCGACACGGGGTGACCCTACCAACAGTTTCTCAGGGCGCTCTCGGCCGAAATAGGACAGGATCGGACTCCGCGCAAAGGGAGTCGCCTCGTTCCTCGACGGCTTCGAGTGGCGCCGCTGCGCGCTCGAACAACAAGCGCGCGTCAGCCCGTCTCTGCCAGGAGCCTGCTCAGGGCCTCGATCGAATAACGCTCGGTGACGAGCTCCCGTCCGCGCCGCCCGAGCTCGGGCGCTCCGTCGCGCAGCACCCGCACAAGAGTGCCCGCAAACGCCTCCTCACCGCTGGCGATCAGGCAATCCTCCCCGTCGTGCACATCCAGGCCGGTGGCGGCCCGAGGGGTGGCGATCACCGGTAGCCCGTAAGCCAGCGCCTCAATGAACTTCAGGGGCGTCCCGCCGCCCTGCAGCAGCGGTACCACCGCGCAGCGGGCGCTTCGGTAGGCGGCGCCCAGGCTCTCGACGAAGCCCAGCGTCTCGATGCGCGGGTCTGAAGACGGAGGCTCGTCCAGGCCGGGACCGACCAGCGTCAATCGGGCGTCCGGCAGCTCGGCCCACACGCGCGGCATCACCGCCTCGTGCAAAAAGCGTAGGCCCGTGCGGTTGGGCTCGTAGAAGAAGCTCGCCACGAAGATCGCCCGACGCTCCACCGCCGGCTCGCGCACAGGCTCGATTGCGGCGATGTCAACGACGTTCGGCACGCACCGCAGCCGCGCCGTCGGACTCAGCTCTCGCGCCGCCGCCATGTCGGCCTCGCTGACCATCCAGGCTTCGGCCGAGCGCTCGAGCAGGCCTCGCTCGAATCGGCGCAGCGCGCGTGCATGCGCCCCCTGGCGTCTCAGCCTTCGCTCCTCGATCTCCTGGCGCAAGCCGGACTCGATGTTGTGCGCGTTGTAAATCACCGGACGTTTGCGCGCGAGCGAGGCGAGTGCGGCCGCGACGATCGGACCGTCGGCGACCACCCGGCCACGATCCGGCGCGGCCGCCAGCTCCGCGGCGCCGCGGACGAGCTCTCTCGAGATTCCCCGTGCGAAACGATCGGGCACCCCACCCAGGCGAGCCATGCCGTATGAGCGTGCGCGTTCGATGCCGCGCGAAGGCACGACCTCCTGCAGCCGAATCCCCGATATGGCCCGAAATGTGTCGTCCGGTTCGGGCGCGTCGAAGCCCACGTACAGCAGATCCAGGCCCTCCCCAGTCGCTGCCAGCGCACGGGCCACCCCATAGGTACGCATGACATGGCCGGAGCGCAGCACGGGCGTGTGGGCGGTGACGAGCAGGTCTCTCATATCGCTGCGACCGCCGCCGCGATCTCCTCCAGGCGCCGGTCCCACGAGTGGGCCGCCGCGGCCTTCGAGCGCTCCACACGGCGCTCGGGACTGTCGTGGGCGAGGGCCTCGTCGAGCAGCCGCGCGATACCGTCTGCGTCGGAAGCGCTCGTCACCTCGGCGACGGCGGCCAGGGCGGGCAGCGGCGTCGAGATCACGGGCAGGCCGGCCGCGAGGTACTCATAGACCTTCATCGGGAAGACGCTGTCGGTCAGCTCGTTGCGCGCGTAGGGAATCAGGCCCGCGTCGGCTGCCCGCAGCACTCCGGGCAGCTCCTCGTAGGCGCGGCGGCCGAGCATGTGGATGTTCGGCTCGGCCGCGAGCGCGGAGACGTCGGTACGTGGATCGCCCGGACCGACAGGGCCGACGAGCGCAAACGACCAGGCGGGCCGCGCGCGCGCGAGCGCCACGAGCAGGGGGATGTCGAGCTTGGTCGCGACGACCGCGCCGGTGAAGACGATCCGGGGAGCGGCCAGCGCGGTCATGCCTCCATCCAGCGCTCCGGGATGCAACGCGCCGGCGAACAGCTCCGTGTCGGCCACGTTCGGCGCGTCGAGGACGTTCTCTGAGACTGTGCGCAGCCGCGCGGCGAGCGCCGGCGCGCTCGCCAGCACGAGGTCGGCACGCGCCGCGAAACGCCGCTCGGCGGCCTGAAAGCTCGCGGCGTCGATGCCGGGTTGCGCGGCGATGTCATCGACGCAGTGATAGACCACTAGCGCGGGATCGAGCGCGTCGATCAACGCCTCGGCCTGGGGCACGAACGCCCACAGGATCGGTCGCCGCAGGCCGAGCCGCCGCGTCGCTCGGCGTACGAGCAGGGGCAGCAGGCGGCGGTTGAGCGCGCGCACGGCGGCGTAGCGGTGAAACGGCAGAACGAGTGGGGAGAGGACGTGCAACCCGTCAACCTCGCGCGGAGACGCCAGTCCGCGCCGCAGCCGGCGGCCGATGCGCGCCAGGTCGCGTCCCGCCAGCTGCGGGCGGCGCAGACCGAGGGACTCGACGAACAGCACCCGGTTTTCGTGCGCCAGGCGCGACATCAGGTGGTGCTGATTGGTCCACAGCTCCGTGTCCCAATCGGCAAACCCGACACAGACGATGTCGCGGCCGTGCAGACGAGGGGAAGCGGGCATCGTCGCCATGATCCCAGGCCGTGGGGCGTGTAGTCTCGCGCCGATGCGCCCCGTGGCCGATCGAACAGCAAGCACCGGCTCGCCGCTCGAGGAGCTGCGCGTGCGCTTTCCCCGCGTCGCGATCGTCCACGAGTGGCTAACGATCCCGGGTGGATCCGAGGACGTGGTGATCGAGCTGTTGAAGATGTTCCCCGACGCCGAGCTGTTCACGACGATCTATGACCCGGCGCCCTGGCCCGAGCTGATCAAACAGCGACCGGTCCACGCCTCCTTCCTGAACCGCATCCCGGGCGCTGCTCGCCATTATCCAAAGCTGCTGCCGCTGATGAACATGGCGTTTCGCTCGTTCGACCTGTCCGACTTCGACCTGATTCTCTCGAGTAACCACGCGTGCGCGAAGAACGTGCGCACCAGGTCCGGCCAGCTGCACGTCTGCTACTGCCACACGCCGATGCGCTACGCCTGGGAGGAGGGCTTCCTGCACGGCGAGGAGGTCGGGCGTGTGACCCGGATGGCGCTCCCGTTGCTGCTGCGCCGCCTACGCCGCCAAGACCTGGCCGGCGCCGCGTCGCCCGATGTGTTCGTCGCCAACTCTCGCCACGTGGCGGCGCGCATCAAGCGCTACTACGGACGGTCCGCCGAGGTCGTCCACCCACCAGTCGACGTCGATCACTTCCTCGCGCTCCCGCGCGCGCTCGCGGCGGACTCGGACTACTACCTGGTGTTCGGCCGAGTCGTCCCGTACAAGCGTGTCGACCTCGCGGTCGACGCTTGCGTCGCGCGCGCGCGCGCGCTGAAGGTCGCGGGCGGGGGCCGTGCGCTCGAGGCGATTCGAGCCGGGCTCGCGCGGGCACGGCGGCAGCCGGAGATGGGGGAGGGCCCCCCGATCGAGCTCGTCGGACGGGTAGCCGACGCGGAGCGGGATCGCCTGCTGGCCGGCGCGCGGGCGCTGCTGTTCCCGGGCGAGGAGGACTTCGGGATCGTGCCGGTCGAGGCGCAGGCCGCCGGCCTGCCGGTGATTGCCTATGGCGTAGGCGGCGCGGCCGAGTCGGTGCTCGACGGTCGCACCGGCGTGCTGTTCGGCGAGCAGTCCGTCGCCGGGCTGGCCGAGGCGATCGAGCGTTTCGAGGGGCTCGACCTCGACGACGCGACGATACGCGAGAACGCCAGGCGCTTCGGTCGTGATCGCTTCCGCGCCGAGATGGCGAGCGCGATCGATCGGGCGGCACGCCGCGTGAAGTAGTCAGTCCCTCAGCCCGAACGCCCGCCCCGCCTCATCCACCACGTGTCGCGCGATCGCAAGCGATGACGTCGCGGCCGGCGACGGCGCGTTGCGCACGTGCAACGCACGCTCGGTCTGGGAGAACACGAAGTCGTCTACCAGCCGTCCGTCGCGTCCCAGCGCCTGTGCCCGTATGCCAGCGAACGCCGGTTCGACGTCGCCGGCCTCGAGCTCCGGCACATAGCGCGCCGCGGCTCGCACGAACGCCGAGCGCTGCGCGGCGTGCCGCAACTCGACGATCCCCGTACGCCACCATTTCGCGAGCATCCTCCACGTACCGGGCCAGCCGAGCGTCGCCAACGCGTCCTCCCGACGCACCCTCCCCAGGCTGTACGCGTCGCGCGCTCCCACCATCAGCGCCGTGGGGCCGATCAGCACGTCCCCGTCGATGTGCTTCGTCAGGTGTACTCCAAGGAACGGCAGCGACGGGTCGGGCACCGGGTAGATCAACGAGCGCACCAAGTGTCTGCGCTCCGGCACGAGGCGCAGGTAGGCGCCTCGAAACGGCACGATCCGCGGGTCTGGGTCCGCGCCTGCCTGCACCGCCAGGCGATCCGACCATGCGCCCGCACAGAAGATCGCGTTCCTCGCCTCGGTCGCACCGCGCGCGTGCGTGAGCAGCAGCGATCTGGGCCCGACCTCGATGCCCGTGACCCCGCTTGAGGTCGCAACCGTACCGCCCGCCGCGAGCACGTCACCGGCATAGGCGCGGGCGACCGCCGGGAAGTCGACGATCCCGGTGTTGGGCGAATGCAAGCCGGCGATCCCCCGCGCGTGGGGCTCGATCTCCTCGATGTGCGCCGCGTCGATCCGGCGCAATCCCGGCACGCCGTTTGCCTGCCCCCTGCGCTCGAGCTCCTCCAAGCGAGCAAGCTCGGTTGAGCCGGTCGCGACGATCAACTTGCCGCAACGCTCGCTCTTGATGCCACGCGCCTCGCAGTACTCGTACAGCTCGCGCGCCCCCTCGACGCACAGGCGCGCCTTCAGCGAGCCGGGCTGGTAGTAGACGCCCGCGTGGATCACCCCCGAGTTGTGGCCCGTCTGGTGCGTGCCGATCTCCGCTTCGCGCTCGATCACGCACACCGTCGCCCGCGGATCGCGTTTGATCAGCTCGCGCGCGACCGCCAACCCCACGATCCCGCCGCCGACGACCGCGATGTCGCATCGCTCCGGCGCTCGCGTAGGCTGTGAGTCTGGCGAGGGCATCTGGGCAACTGTAGTTGCCGCCGGTTGCCCGTGAAAGGCCATACGCACAGACGGGAAGCGTTTATGGCAGGAGCGCCAGGCTCTCGACATGCCCCGGGCGCAGTACGGCGAAGTGCCGGTGGTCGAGCGTTGCCAGCTTGGTCTCTCCAAGTCGTTCCACCAACGCGAGCACGCTCGCGTCGACGACGCCCAGCGCTTGGTCGCTGTACCGGGCTTGCAGGTCACGGCAACGCGTGAGGTCGGCGGTGGTTGCGAGCTCTAATCGGTAGGCCCCCCCGAGCAGGTCCTCGAGAAACGTGAGCCAGGCATCGACACCCAGACGCTGATGGCACCAGTAGTCGAGCTCGGCGAGCACTAAAACCGGGACGACGAGATCTTCATGACTCTCGCTGAGCAGCTTTGCGCAACGGCGGTGATCGGGGTCGGCTGCGTCCAGCGCGGCGAGCAGCGGGCCGGTGTCGAGCACCAGCGGCACTACGCGGGTGGATGCGCGACTGGGTTTGCGGTGACCTGCGCCGCGGTGAGGCCGTCGGTTGATCGTGCGATCCCGAGTCGGGGGCGGCGAGCGGTGTGTAGGGACTTCGCCTTCTCGTCGATGGCCTCCGCGAGCACCGCCGTCAGGCTCACACCGCGCCTGCGCGCCTCCGCTTGGAGTGTGTCGAGCGACGAGCGCTTGGCGGCCACGGTGGTGCGCCGTATAGCGGCTCGATTAGAAGCGTGATTCACGATGCTTGATTCTAGCATCCGCAAGAGGCTGGATTTCAGCCGTTTCAAGCCGCGACGCCCTCCCGTCCAGCACGACGCGTTCCTGTGGCACGGCCGAGTGGTCTTTCGGAGTGTCGACGTGCGTACCAGGCGACGTACGAGCCGCCCCTCTGCAAGCCCCAGGCAGTTTGGCGTTGGAGTCGTCGACGACCTCGCGTGCGCCCTGCCGCACGCGGAATGTCTTACGAGGCTCGTGCGCGCCACACCGCGCGGGATTCTCGCGAGCCTGGTGGCTCCCACCGACGGCGCTCCTCCCTACCGCGTGGCCACAGCCCCAGCCCCCCCAGGCGCGGTGGCCGCCGCCGCATTCACCAGCCCCGCCCCGTACAGTCCCGCGTCCCCGGCGCCACCCAGTGGCCGCGCGGTGGCGCGCAGCCGCGCAAGAATCTGCGCAGGGGAGGGATGTCGCCCGAGCACGCGACTGGCGATGATCAACGCAGCCGTCGCCGCCACGTGGGGCGAGGCCATCGAAGTGCCCTCATAGCCTGAAGGCATGCCGAAGCGGCGGGGGGAGGAGCCGGTGAACGTCACCTGGAAGATGTCCCTGCCGGACGGTTCTTCCGGGCGGCAGTTCGGGTCGCCGGGCAGGTCCGCGTCGGCGCCGCCGCCGGGCGCCACGATCGTGAGCCCCGAGCCGTCGTTCGAGTAGTCGGCCAGGCAGCCGTGTTCGGTGGTCGCGCCGACCGCGATCACCGTCGGCGCGCGCGCGGGATAGGCGATCGCGGCGTGGCCCTCGTTGCCGGCGGCCGCGACCACCGTGACGCCGCGGCGGTTGGCGTAGCGCAGCGCTTCGATCAGCTCGGGAATGTCCGAGGCGGTGACGCCGCTCGAGAACTCGAGGCTCAAGTTGATCACCCGCGCGTGGTGGTTGACCGCGAAGCGCACGCCTTCGGCGATCGTCGAAGCGTCGCCTTCACCCTGGCTGTCGAGCACGCGCACGGGCATTATCCGCGCGGCGAACGCAAGCCCGGTGAGGCCGTAGCGGTTGTTCGTCGCCTCGGCGACCGTGCTCGCCACGAACGTGCCGTGACCGTTGCGGTCGTTGGGATAGCGGTTGTGCGCGATGAAGTCATACCCCTGCACGAACCCGTACCGCGAGAGGTCGGGCGAGCGCCGGAACGGCCCGCGATTGGCGTAGGCGACGCCCGTGTCGAGCACCGCCACGATCACGCCTTTGCCGCCGGGCGCGCCATCGGCGGCGACGTTCGCCCACGCTTCCGGCGCGTTCACGCCGAACGGGCCGGCGAAGTTCCATTGCAGTTCCTGCCAGTCGCCGGGCGCGTGGCCCGTGCCCTCGTCGTTGGGGATCAGCCCCTCGGCGACGTGGGCCACGTAGTCGGGCTCCGCCCACGCCACGTCGCGTCGCCCGCGCAGGCGGCGCAGCGCGGCGGCGACAGAGACTCCTCGAGACAGCCGCAGCAGCCGCGTATGGGCCGCGACTGCCACCGGGTCGCTCGCGCCCGCGAAACTTGTCGCGGCGACCCTCGCGGTCGGCGGTGTCGCGTCGACGTACTTGACGAGGACCTGCCCGGGCGCGTATGCGGCCACCGGGGTCGCGCCGGCGCGGGCCGGGGCGGCCGTGAGGACGGCCAGTGCGCCGAGGAGGATCGCGAGCGTCGCGCGGGGATGGTGGAGGAATTGCATGGGCGAGCTTTGCGTAATCATGATGCGCTGGCGCGGCTTCGGCGGAACGCACTGTCGCAGAGAGAACACGCGCGCGGCGCGATGAGACCGAGAGATGACGAGCGACGAGCCCCTATCGACACGCGACCGCGATGAACGTTGCATGCGCATGGCCGTGCGCGAGGCCGAGCACGCGGCCGAGCACGCAGACGTGCCGATCGGCGCGGTGGTGGTCGTCGCGGGCAGGGTGGTGGCGGCCGCGCACAACGAGCGCGAGCTGCGCCAGGATCCGACCGCGCATGCGGAGATCCTCGCGCTGCGCGCCGCCGCCGCCGCCGTCGGGAGCTGGCGGGTGCTCGACGCGACGCTGTATGTGACGCTCGAGCCGTGCGCGATGTGCGCGGGCGCGATCGTGCTGGCGCGCGTGCCGCGGGTGGTGTTCGGCGCGAGCGACCCCAAGGCGGGAGCGTGCGGGAGCGTGCTCGACGTGCTGGGCGAGTCGCGGCTGAATCATCGTCCCGCGGTGGAGGGTGGCTTGCTGGCCGGGGAGTGCGGCTCTCTGCTCAGCGGGTTCTTCGCGTCGCGACGCTAGCCTCACCCGTCGACGACGGCGCCGTGCCCCGCCACACGCGCGGCGGCATGGCGGGCGAGCGCCGCGCGGTGGCGCTTGGCGCCGCCGAGGAGTGCCGAGTCGAGCTGGGCGCGCTTGTACAGCCAGTGCACGTCGGCCTCCCACGTGAAGCCGACGCCGCCGTGCATCTGGATCGCGCTCGCGGTGACCGACCGGCCGCCGTCGGCGGCCGAGGCGGCCGCGAGCGCCGCCGCCTCGGCAAGCAGCAGCGGTTCGGCATCCGCCGCCCAGGCGGCGTGGTAGGCGGTCGCGCGGGCGCTCTCGGTGTGCAGCAGCATCTCGGCACAGCGATGGGAGACCCCCTGAAACGAGCCGACGGGGACGGAGAACTGCTTGCGCTCTTTGACGTAGGCGAGCGTCATGTCGAGCGCTCGCTGGCAGACGCCCACGACCTCGGCCGCGACCGCCGCGCGGATGCGTGCGGCTGCGCCTGTGGAGCCGGGCGGCATGCCTTCGCTCGGGTCGAATGTGTTCCCGTCGTCGCCGCCGAGCGGCTCGCCCTCGCCGGCGACGGTCGCAAACCTCCGGGTGGGGTCGATCGACACGAACGGCTCGGTCTCCGGCGACTCGATCAGCTGGACCCTGCCGCCTCCTTCGCCGTCGGTGTCCCCACGGCCGACTCCGACCCCGCCGCCGTTGTCGTCGATCACGAGCACGATCGCCGCGCCGGCGGCGTCGGCCGCCAGCTCGCGCGTGCCGATGCCGGCGGTCAGCTCGCCCGAGGCGAGCCCCGGCAGCCAGCGGGCGCGCTGCTCATCGCTGCCACTCGCCTGGATGACCGCGGCCGCGGTGGCCGTGGACAGGAACGGGGTGGCCGCGCACGCGTAGCCGAGTTCCTCGGCGAGCACGGCCAGCTCGACCGCGCCGAGGCCCTGACCGCCGTGCTCCTCCGCGACGGCGATCCCCGGCCAGCCGAGCTCGACCAGCTCGGCCCACAGCGCCGGGTCGTACGCGGCGGTCTCGGCCGCCTCGCGCACCTTGGCAAAGGGCGAGCGCGCGGTCAGCAGCTCGCGCGCGACGCCCTTGATCTCCTGTTGGTCGCGGCTGAGGTCGAAGTCCATGAGGCGGCCTAACGCCCCTTAGGCAGGCCGAGCACGCGCTCGGCGACGATGTTCTTGAGCACCTCGGTGGTGCCGCCCTCGATCGAGTTGCCGCGGGCGCGCAGCAGCTCATACGCCCACGGGTCGCCGGCGCGCAGCGCGTTCGGGCCGAGCAGGTCGGCCGCGAGCTGGGTGAGCCGCTGGTTGGTGTCCGACCACATCCACTTCGTCAGCGAGCCCTCGGGTCCAGGCTGGCCGTACTTCTCGATCGCGGTCAGCCCGCGATAGGCGGTGAGCCGCACGATCTCGGTGCGCAGGTGCAGCTCGCCGAGGCGGTCGGCGACGACCGGGTCCTCGAGCAGGCCCGCGCGGCCGGCCTCGTCGATCAAGCGGTCGAGCAGCTGGCGCAGGCGGACCTGCAGGAAGAAGCCGAGCCCGGAGCGCTCGTTCATCAGCGTCGTGAGCGCGACCTTCCAGCCGTTGCCCTCGCCGCCGAGGATGTTCTCGTGGGGGATGCGCGCGTTGTCGAGGAACAGCTCGTTGAACTCCGGCTCGCCGGTGATCTGGCGCAGAGGGCGGATCTGCACGCCGGGCTGCTCCATGTCCATCAGGAAGTACGTCAGCCCCTTGTGCTTCGGCGCCTCGAAGTCGGTGCGCGCGACCAACATGCACCACTTCGAGTACTGCGCTCCGCTTGTCCACACCTTCTGCCCGGTGACGAGCCAGTCCTCGCCGTCGCGCACCGCGCGGGTCTTCAGCGAGGCGAGGTCCGAGCCGGCGTCGGGCTCTGAGAATCCCTGGCACCAGATCTCCTCCGCGGTCAGGATCGGCGCCAGGTAGCGGTCCTTCTGCTCGGCCGAGCCCCACGTCATGATCGTCGGCCCGGCGAGAAGCAGGCCGAGCACGTTGGCGGGGAGCGGGGCGCCGGAGCGGCCGAGCTCTTCGAAGAAGATCGCCGACTCGGTCAGGCTCGCGCCGCGACCGCCGTACTCGCGCGGCCAGTGCACCGCCGCCCAGCCGCCGTCGGCGAGCCGCCGCTGGAAGTCGCGCCGCCAGGCGTAGCGCACGTCTTCGTCGCCGTCGGGCTCGGTGCCAGGGTCGTTGGCGGCGAACCACGCGCGCAGCTCGTCGCGAAACGCGGTCTCCTGCTCGCTGAAAGTCAGGTCCATCGATCCTCAGCATAATGTGTCGACGCGGTCGCCCTGGAGGGGTGGCAGAGTGGTTGAATGCGGCGGTCTCGAAAACCGTTGTGCGTCTGATAGGCGTACCGGGAGTTCGAATCTCCCCCCCTCCGTTAGAGCAGAGCTCCCCAGAACATCCAGAACATCGCTGTTCGCGGTGAGTCTGGCTGCGATTAGCCGGAGACGGTGGTGCTAGCCAATGATCCGCTCAAGGCGCGGCAGTACGACCGCCTCGGCTCGTGCCTGGCTCGCAAAGTCAGCTCGGAGAAGCTCCAGAGGTCCCCTCGCGGAAACGCGGATGCGCATGCAGGCGGCTGAGTTCGCTGGCGAGGTAGGTACGCAAATCCGGCTCGGATTGGTGGACTTCGGCGACCAGCTCTTCGCGACCGTCGATCAAGGCGATCATGTCGCCGAAGTCGCGGCTGCCCAAGAAGTCCTCGTGACCACGACCGTTGAACGCCTCGATCTTCGTCGCCAACAGGTAGTCGGGCCTCGTCGCGAAAATCGTCGCGCCGGACGGCATTGCACGCTCGACAGCGTGTGGGATCGAAGCTCCCTGCCAGTGGTTCTCGAAGCCGAGGATCGCCGCGTCTGCCGGCATCGCGTCGAGGATCAGGTCATTGTCGCGGTGACGCCATCGGCAGATGACGCCGTCCTCTTGGTCCTCCTTGAAACCGAGCGATCGCAACCGCTCCTCGAAAGCGTGGAACGCGGCGCGCGAGGTGACCTCGACTACGACATCGACATCATTGGTCGGACGCGGAGCTGGTGCTGCGGGATCGGTGATCCAGAGCACGATGCTTGCGCCGCCGAGGAACACGACATCGCCGAGCACTGGCTCCAGCGCCTGGGCGGCACGCTCAAGAAGTTCAACACTCATGTCGCAGCCGCGGATCCCAGACGTACACGCAACAGTTCCTCGGCGATGCCACGCACGCGCGCATCGCCGAGCCGGACCCCGTCCGTCAGCGTCAAGAGCTCGGTAAGCACTGGATCACGACGCGAGATTTCCGGCGCAGAGTCATAAAGTGGCTCGAGCGCGATCCCACGCACGCTTCCCATCGAGTCGGGCCAGACCGGCGGCAGCTCGCCAGAATCGGCCAACTTATCGCGCAATGGTGGCGCCGCCCACGCGGTCGGGACCCCCCGGGTCTCACCGCCCCGAACCGGCGGAAACATGTACTTCACCGCGTGGATCAACAGCTCTTCGGCACGACCCGCGTTCACTCGACGCCGCCCGTTCTCGAGCAGTCTTGTGTGCTCAAGACGCACGAGCGAGCGCTGGATCACGCTGCGTGGAATTGCGATCTCCGCCTCAAGCGAGCGAACGGTCCAAGCAGACGAGCCAGTCATCAGCCGGAGCAGAACAACGATGTCCTCACCCTTGAGCATTGGCACAGCCTACCATAATGTCCCCAGTCCCGGGACAGGGGACAAGCTTGCTTCCGCCCTGCACGCGCTCTTGTCGTGCGTCTCGATAGCCGGCTCTCCCCGCATTACACTCAGCGCGCAGTCTTTCTATATAAGCCGCAATACGCCGCTCTCCATGAGCGATTTGATGTGTCGCTCGATCGAGGCCGCAAGCGCCGGGTCTTCTACGAGAATGCCAGCCTCCAAATTGTTGTGGAGCGCACGGTATGTAAGGTTGGCTGAGCCGACGAGCGCACGGCGACCGTCGATCACCAGTACCTTTGCATGCAGCACCCCGGTCGCCTCGCGCCGATCGCTTGGCCAGTGCCAGCGATGAATGCCCGCCACCTCGCCAAAGGGCGTCGAGCTTGGGCCCGAGTAGGCGCCACTGCTGTCGTCCTCGGTCTCGAACACGACGTCGATCGTGCACCCACGTGCCACTGCATCCTCCAACGCGCAAGCAACGTTGCTGAGCGTGTGTGCGGCGAAGCTTACGATCAGGATCCGCTGCTCGGCGCTGCTCAGGAGTTCCTGCAGCGCCGCTGCGGTGAGTCGCTGTGCGCCGCTGCTGCCCGGGCCGGTCCACACCACACGCGAGCGCGTCATGTCGCTGCGTTCGCGCAGGACGAGCGCGGTCTGCAGAGCGACTGCCACCCCAGTGCCGGTGAGGCCTGGGGTACCCCGCCACGCTTCTGCGAGGCAGCTGACCGCGTGCTGGCTGGCGGGTGGGGAGCCGGAAACCGCTGCTGCGAGGGACGCAGTGGGTTGCTCGTGTCCGTCGCAGGCTCGCGCCAACACTTGGATCTGGGTATCGCTGAGGCGATCGAGGACGAGCTGAATCGCTTCAGCGGCGTTCACGGAAGCGCGAAGTAGCCGATGTCGTAGGCCATCGTGGCGATCAGCGTGGAGCGGTCGAGGAAGCGATTGCCTCGCTCACAGGATGTCTCCGATGCGAACTGGCAGGCATGGCACGCGGCGGCGTGCACGGAGCTGTCGCTGCGAGGGTCGTGCTCTGCGCACAGCGGATCTGACGAGCACAACCGCGCGCGCTCGAGCGACTGGGCGATCAACGGTCCGAGCTGGTCGGGCTCGCCCAGTGCCACCAGCCCCCCGAGGGTGCCCTCGCTGTCGGGCGCCGCGGTGTAGAGCAGCACGCCCGCCATCGGCTTTGGATCGTCCTGGTCGGTCGAGTAGATACGCTCGCGAATCGAGGACGCGGTATAGCCGCACTCGAGCGCGAGCTCACGGATCAATGCATGCGCGAAGCTGTGCAACAGGACGTAGCGCACTCCCGGCCAGCCTTCTTCTGCGTTCAGGTTGCGGCGCTCCCGCCATGCGCGGTTGCCTTCGCCGATTCGCTTCGCGTTTTCGCTGTTGCTGTAGATCTGCTCCCACGCGAGCAGCTGTGGCTCGGCGAAGCGCAGGAAGATCCCCTCGCCCCTGACCTCGTTGCAGGGAAGCCACCGGGGCGCCTCGCGTGTGAGTCCGACGACTCGATTGGTCTCGCCCGCGAGGTCGTCGGGGGCGTTCAGACGGGTGAAGCCGCGGAGTGCGCTGACCACACGCAGGCGCTCCACCAGCACTACGTCGCTCAACTGCTCTGCGAACAACGCCGGAGCGCCGACTGCGCGCAGCCGAAAGTCAGGCGTCTCCGGTGCTGAGGTCGGCGAGCTGAGCACCTCCCACTCCGGTCTGCGCAGGTCCTCGACCTGCTCGGAGATCTCGGGCGCCGAGCGACGGTCCTCGATCGCCTCGAGCACGGCGTTCTCACCTTGGGAGGCTGCCATCGTACCGAGGCGGTGCAGCGACGGTACGTTCGCCAGCGCGAAGCGCAGCGCCTCTGCGCCGGCTGGCAGCGTTTCCAAGACGTCCCACGCTTCCTCCACGGTCTGGGCGAGCTCGCCCTCGTGGGTGGGAATCGACAGAGCTGACATCTGCACCGGAAACCATGCGTTGCTGGCCCCGAGAATCAGTGTCTGCGGCAGCTGCTGGCAGGGCTGGCTGATACCGAGATGAGGGTGGCGCCCGCGGCAGTGCGGCGGCAGATACTGCTGTGCCTGCTGGCCGAAAGCAAACGACAGGCGCCGCCTGCGCCCGCAGGTCTCACACGAGAGCTGAACATCGGCGGCGCGTCCGCTGCTCCCGACCTCGCGTAGCCGCAGTGTGCTGTTGCACGGCGTTGAGCCATGAACGAACTCAACCCAGGGGAAGTCGTCGAGGTGGCCGCTTGCGCATGCGATCAGATAGCGAGCGGGAAACGCGGAGGGTGGACGTTTGCTTTTTGATCTCTGACACCCGGCGTGCACGTAGGTGCTGCGCTCCGGTCGCCAGCGGTCCTCGCGGAATTCGAACACGCCACTTTCGATCGGAGATAGCAGTCCACAGATAGAGCAGCGCAGCCACCGCGGAAACGGCGTCACCGGCACGCCGATGTTCTCACCCTCTGAGCTTGCAACCGGCGGACTGAGCAGTCGCTGCACCTGTCCGCCGACGGTCGCGCGTACTGCCGCCAGCAGCCGCGACTCGACGATCGGCCGCCCCAGCTCGGGCCACTCGTCGAGTCCGAGGACGAGCGTTGTGATCTCGGGCAGCTCGACGGTCGCACCAACGCCATAGGTGTGGAGCAGCTGGCTGGGACGCAGCTCCCCGATTCTGTTGCGCAGGATCATGCAGCGCCGTCCGGTCTCGCGTCAGGCGGTGCGTGTTCTGGCGTCTCCCATTCTTCCGGTGCGCCCGCCAGCTCTCTGCGCAGAACCAGCGGCACGGGCGGCTCGACGTTGCGCATCGAGTTGGGAACCGTCCAGTCGGACTGACCCTCCATCTCGGGGGGCTTCAGCAGCGAGACATCCGTGTCGCTGGCTCCACGTCGCTGGTAGACGAGGGTGCGCTGGCCGACGTCGGCTTCCTCACGCCACTTGTGCAGCAGGACGGTGATTCGCTCGCTGAGCGTCTCGCTCGCAAGGTGCCCGATCTGCCCGGCGGCGCGCTCGCCGATCAGCCGGCGCGCCCGTTGCGCGCGCGGATCGGCGGGATCGACCAGGCGGGCGCCGCCGTTTGGGTTCCACTCGGCGCTGCCGAGACGCAAGAGCGATGCGAGCACGCCGATCAGGCCACGGTCCAGCGCGCGTGGGGCGAACGGCGTGACCGACAGCGCCTCCACCTGCTTGTAGAGTGTGCGGTGATAGTGGCAGAAGGTCTCGTAGTGAGACAGGTCGCGGGGCCGCGCCCAGTTGTAGACGGTGAGCACGAGCCCCGGACGCTCGCGCCCCACACGGCTGGTGGCCTGGATGTACTCGCTCGTGCTGCGCGGCTGTCCGGCGACGACCATTGCTCCAAGGCGCGGCACGTCGACCCCTACGGAGATCATGTTGGTGGCGAGCAGCACGTCTATCGATGCGCGGGTGAACTGCTCTTTGGTTGCGCGCTCCGCGGCGGTCGGTTTGACTCGAGAGATGCGCTGCACACCCAACTGATCGAGGACCTGGGGAATCTCCGATGCTGTCTTGCGTGATGTCAGCTCCTCGATCGTCAGCCATCCGCGGTTCTCGGCGTTCGGTTTGAACAGACGGCTCTGCACGTCGTCCTCAACCAGCCGTCGCATGCCCCCGAGCTTCCCGCAGCGAGTTGAAGTAGCCGATCAGGGTCATGTATGCGTCGGCGTCCTCTCCAGGCTGGCGACCGAGCACCGTCCAGGCGGCGCTCAGCTGTGCGACGTATACGCGAATCAGGACCTGCTTGTAGCGGCGACCGGGAGCACAGATGCCGGCGTAGCGCCTACCGGGTCGCTGCTGCTGATCGGCCGGCCGGTCACGCTGCAACGCGAAGAAGGAGTCGCGCGCGTCGAGCCCCGGAGGAGGGAAGACCTTCAGCTCACGGTCGAACAGACGCTTGACCTGATCTTTGGCGCGTCGGATCGTCGCGGTCGAGGCGATGATCTTCGGGTGGACCACCTGGTCCTCGATCCGCCAGCTCGCCAGCGCATCGACCGCTGTCTCATACAGGCCCACGAGGCTGCCGAGCGGGCCGCTGATGAGGTGGAGCTCGTCCTGGATAATCAAGTCGGGCGGCCGCAGCGGCTCGCACGCGGTGACGCTCACCGGGCCGAGCCCGTTCTGTGCGCGATGGCTGTCGGGGTGCTGTTCGCTCGGCGTGATGTAGCCGTGGCGCTCGCAGTAGCGCGAGACCTGGCCGAAGAGTGCCTGGGTGCGTCCCTCCCAGGGCATGCGTGCGAGCTTGTCCACCGTTGCGATGATCAGGGAGGGCAGCAGCCTGTAGACCTCCTCGTCTACGACCACCACGGGCAGGCCCTCGCCGACGCTGCTGCGTGGTGTAAACGGGCATGCGCCGCTCTCGTCCGAGCAGAACACGAGCGTGCGCGTGTGGTCTTTGTCGACGGTGATGTCGCGCCCTCCGCTAAGCGCGGAACCGCACCACGGACAGCGCGACAGCTGCAGCGGCGAGGAGCCACGGCCACCACGTCCGCGTTCGCGTGCCTCTTTCACCCAGCGGACGGCATCGTCGGTGGTATTGGGAGTGGAGCCGCGCCCAACCCATAGCCCGACGCGCATCGGTGTTTTACCCCAGCGGTGCTGCTCGGGCGTACGCCCATCGCCGTAGAGATTGCGCCGACGTATCTCACATGCGCACAGCAACGCCGCGGCGCGCTGGAACTGTTGCAGCGTGAGCAGTCGCAGGGTGTAGCGCATGAGCGCGGCCACGCCGTCGCTTCCGTCGCGACCGGCCACCGTGCCCTGCAGTCGCCGAATCGCGATCGTGAACGCGATCAGCCCGAGGTAGGCCTCTGTCTTGCCGCCGCCTGTGGGGAAGAACAGGAGATCCAACAGCGTGTCAGAGGTGCGCTCGGGGTGGCGAGGGTAGGCCAGCGCAGGGAGGTTCAGGAGCACGAACGCGAGCTGAAACGGTCGCCACGATCGCCGCTCCGCAATGTCGGCGCGCTCCACCGCGTCGTGCAGCTTCAGCGCCGGGTCTTTGCGGCGCAACTCGGCCGCGACGGTGTGCACACGCTGCTGCCACATCGCGTGATTGGCGAAGCGAAACGCCTCCGCTACATCTGGCTCTTCGGCGATCGAAGCGATGCCGTCGCGGATCCGGGCCGCAGCTTTGTCGGCTTCTTGCAGGTGGCGCTCGGCGGCTGCCCGATGGCGCTGCAGATCTCCCTCGTCGGTGCTCAGGCGACCCCTTTGCAGCTCGATCCAGCTCTCGTAGGCGTCGACCAGGGGCGAGAGCATCGCCGGAAGCTCGCCGTCGCCGGCTTCGCTGAGGGTGCGCATGTCGAGTGCGCCGGCCGCTCGCTGGAACGGCTCGCTGACGCTGGGGTCTTCGAAGTCCCCGACGCTCGGCGCTTCCGTGCGGGGAACGTCCTGCACCGGCATCGCCGCGGTTTCCAATCTGAGGCCACGCTCGGGCGCGTCGGGATCGTGAGTGGCCTGAACGGAGATGCCATGGCCGGTGGCCAGCTCCACGCAGGATCGGTAGAGCATCTCCAGCCCCAGCAGCTCCTCGCGGTCGATCTGCGGCGTCAGCGCGTCGGTGTCGATCGGGCTCCGCACGAAGACCGCCGAGCCATCGCTGCCCTGGACGGTCAGGTTGGCCTGATAGCACCAGCTCTGCGGCGACTGACCGTCGGGGGCCTCCTGCTCGTTGACGAGGAACAGCGTCACGAGGCGCTGTCCGGCGCGCTCGCGGACGAGTCCGCGCACGATCACCTCGGGCTCGTCCTCGTCGGGGGCGAATGCCCTGATCGGCCCCGGCTTGGGAAGCTCGACCCTGCATGAGCCCCCGCAATGGCGTCGTCGCCACAGGCGTGCAACGTGCCCGTCCTTGGTGAGGGTCTGATCACTCAGCGCTCGCGAGTAAGCGCCCCAGGACGCTTTCACGAGCAGCGCCTTGCAGTCGCCGGCCACGCAGAAGGTGAGCCCAAACGCCGAAGGCACGAGCTGGTCGATCGCCGGCGGACGGTCTTCCGCAGCGCCCTCCCAGCCACTGTCGGCGTACTCGCTGCTGTTGCCGAGCGGATCTTCCGGCTGCTGGTCGGCGGCGATCGAATCGCTGTCGTCTTCTGTCGTCGGTTCCGGGCGAGGCACCGTCTCCTGTAGGAAGCGTGGCGCCAACAGCCCGAGCAGGTAGACGTTCGCGGGCGACTCGCCCAGCTCCTCTTCCCTGCCTCCTCTGGGACCGATCAGATCTTCGCGGATCAGCTCCTCGATCTCGTCACGCAGCTGCTGAGCCGTCTTCTTGATGCTCGAATCAGACACCGCCGAAGTCCATCGTCATCACTCCGGAGGGCGCCGCTTTGCGTGTCGCTTTCTTCTTCTTGTGCAGCCCCATTTGGACCTCTTCCGCATAGCGGGCGTGGTTGAGTTCCAGCAGTCTGTCAAGAACCTCCTGGCGAGGGACGGCCGCGAACGTGAAGCGAGTGCCGAACCTCGTGTCGTGGAAGCCGTGCCCGAGGTCGAGATCGCTCCAGTCGTATGCGTCGGCCACCGCGAGATCGAGTTCCACGTGCAGCTCGCGCAGGCGGGCGATGTCGTCCGCGTGCTCTTCCGGGTTGTGGACGCGGTTGTAAGTCGTGGTCAGCCCCTCCTGGCGCTCCAGCATCAGCGCGCTGCGATGGGTGTGGAGTGCGGCGCCCAGGTCTCCGATTGGTGGGGTTAGGGTTGGTTGGGCGAAGGTTTCGAAGCAGTCGGTGGGGGTGTAGTTTACGCGTGTCTCCAAGGTGGAAGCATGCGTCACGGCCCACCACCAGTGGAATCCGCTAGAGAGGATGCCGAAGTGGGCTGGGTCGTCGTATGTGAAAATCCCGAGCCGGTGGGCGTAGACAATGCCAGTTGGCACGAGAACTGGCTGCACCACGCTACTGACAAGTGTGATGGCGACGCAGCGCTCGAGCGGCGCGATCGCGTGATAGAGGTCGACCGTCGGGCGAGTAAAACGCCACCAGAGCACCCGACGTCGCGGATCGTTGTTGCGTATCCGTTCTGGACGCACGAGTCGCTCAACTCTCTCAAACGGAACCGCGTATTCCCGCGCACGCTCCTCCGGCCAGTCACAAAAATTGATCACCCATCGCGACGGCGAGATGTCGGGCCGTCGGTTGAGATCCTCGCCAATGAGATATGGCTTTACAACCTCAGCATTATGTGGATCGACAGCGATCATCGCCGCAGCCTCGTCCGGGGAGAGCACAAAGCCCATCCCGAGCACGTTGGAGCCCTGGAACGACTGGCCGGCATTGCGTACAAGCCGATGGGCGTTCCCGCTCACGCGACTGCGCATCGCCAGCGACGGCGTTATTCCGCTCACCTTCACGCGGTCGAGCATGCGGTCCGACTGCCAAGGCCGATGCCGCGCCCACACTGTGGCCATCTCGAGGCTCGCGCCACCCGGCCAAGGCTCGCTGGCGACGGCACGATAAATCGTTATGCCACCCTCGATGAGGCGGTCGAGGCCGACCTCGCGCGTGACGCCCTGAGCGAGCGTGTTGGTCGCGATCAGACCGAAGTCGCCGTCGGGGCGCAGCAGGCTGGCGGCGCGGAGGTAGAAGTAAGCGACGAGGTCGGCGCTGCCACGCGTGCCGTCGGCGATCCAGCGTACGAGGTAGTCGCGGTACTGCGTGCCGAGCGTTCCGGTGATTTTCTGCCCGCCCTGATACGGCGGGTTGCCGACGATCGCGTCGAATCCCTCGTGCCGAGCGACCTCGGGGAGCTCGATCGCCCAGTGAAAGGGTTTGCGGTCGGTGAAGTCGACCCGGGCGACGTTGCCGACCGCGCGCTTGCGCTCCACGAGCCAGTCCAGGGCGAGCTTCTGCAGCGAAGCGCGCGCTGGCGCGCGCTCGGCGTCGGCTGCGTCCGGGTCGAGCACGGTGCCGAGCAGTGTGCCTGCCTCGCTTGAAGTGAAGGCGTCTCCGTCCTCGCGCTGGGAGAGCGCGGCGCCCACGATCAGGTCGCCCAGCAGGCGTGCGTCCGCGAGCGCCTCGTCGGATTGGGCGAGCAGCGTGGCCTTGCGCTGGGCGTCGAGGGCGTCGCGCACGACGAAGCCCTCGAGCTCCTCGCGTAGATCCAGCGCCTCGCGCAACGCCCGGTCGATCTCGTGGAGATCGAGGTTGAGGCTGGCCTGACGGTGCCAGCTGGGATCGAGGTGCAGCACGTGGAGTTGCCGGGGGTCGGTGATGCCGAGCAGCGAGTCGCCCGTGCGCAGGGCATGGTCGAGGAACGAGAACGGCAGATCCTTGGCCAAGGTGAGCAGCCATAGCGACAGCTTTGCCATCTCGACCGCCATCGGATTTTTGTCCACTCCATACAAGCAGCGCTCGGCGATCAGCCTGTAGGCCAACAGCTCCAGTTCCAGCGGGTCGGTTGGTAAAGGCTCCTCGCCATGCGGGCCGTGCAGTTTCCAGGCCTGCCGCAGCTGCGCCGCGAGGTAGCGGCAGGCGGCCACCAGGAACGCGCCCGAGCCCATTGCGATATCGGCGATCTTGAGGTCGAGCAGCTCGGCGGCGGGCCGCAGCTTCCATTGGGACTTGTCGGGCAGCTCAGCCGGCCCGGGGCGATAGACGATCGGGTCGAGCGCATGCTGCACGACCTCCTCCGCCAGCTGGCGCGGGGTGTAGTAGGTGCCGGAGTCGCGCCGGTCCAGCGCCTGTGTGACAAACAGCGAGCCGGCTGGCAGCACGAGCGGGTCGCCGCGCAGGTCGGCGCGCAGCAGCGCATGGTAGGGAGCGATGCGCGCGAGCAGCTCCTCGTCGCTGCTACAGGCCGCACGCAGCCGGGCGCGCTGTTCGTCTGCCAGCTCAATCGCCAAGTCCTTGGCGATCGCCTTCTCGGAGCGTCCCGTGGCCTTAGCGAGCTCCCCGTGGAGCAGCTCGTCTCCCTGCTGGGCCCATTGCTCGATCGCGCCGAGCCGCAGCTCCGGCTCGAGGCGCCCGGTCAGCGCCAGCGCGTGCTCCGTGAGACGCCAGGCCGTGTGGTCGAGCAGCCCCTCATACACGTGCCCGATCTGCTCGACGTCGAGCGCGCTGTAGGACAAGAGTACGCGGGCGCCCTGCTGTTCGAGCGCCTGCAGCGAGTCGAGCAGGTGCAGCATCGTCCGGTCGTCGATCGGCAGCGGCTGCGCGCCTGTGTCCTGCCAACTCGTGCCTGCTTCGCGCCCCTCGAGGAACGGATAGCGGTCAGGGTCGAACAGGCCGCCGCCGTAGGCGGGCAGGCGCAACGCGTCGTGCTCGATGCCGCTGTGTACGGCGCGGAACAGCGCGAGCACGCGATGCCAGGCAGCCTGCGAGCGTTCGAGCGGGTCCTCGCCGTCGCGGTCGGCGCGCTCCTGCAGCTGGGCGCGCAGCGTGCTTGCGGCCAGCGTCTCGGAGTAGAGCTGATCCTCGATCGGCAGCAGCTTGCGCTCCTCGGCCACGAACAGGAACACGAGCCGCATCATCACCGTGACCACGCCGCGGTAGACCTCTTCGCTGCTGAGGTGCGAGAGCAGCTCTCCATGTCGCTCGCGGTCCTCATGATCGAGTGTTGCGATCAGCAGCTCGACCGCGCGGCGCACCTGCGAGCCGAGTTGGTCGGCGACCTCCTGCTGGCGTTCGGCGCTTTCGCTGAGCAACTTAAGCAGGCTCTCCTGCGCCGGCAAGACAAAGAAACGCCGGGCGCCGAGCAGCGTGGTGAATGCGCGTAGCGTGACGGGCTCCTCGAGCCAGATCTCAGAGCGCCAGCTGCACGTGCCGCGGGCCTGCTCGGCGCGCGCCCACACGAGCGTCCACACGCTGCCGTTGGTGACGAGCGCCAGCTCGATGCCGCTGCTGCGTGCGAGCTCACACGCTCGATCGATCGGGCTCGCCACCCACGCATCGCCGCCGAGCGGCCGGTAGAGGTCGGTGTCGTTTGCGTGTACGTGGACTAGCATCACCGCCGCTTCGCCATCGCTTGAGCGATCGCGAACCACGAAGCTCGGGCTCACCGTCACCCCGTGCTCGGCCACGCGGTGATGCGGGTCGTCGGGGCCAGCTTCGCTCACTCCATCGCCAAGCTCAAGCAGCTCTCTGAGCACCCACGTGATCCAGCGATGCTGAAGGGTGGGCTCGCCGCGCCACTCGTCGTAGACGAGGCGTAGAGAGCCGGCCGCGGACGGCGTCGCCTCGAGTCCATCGGGTAGCGCGCGCTTCAGCACCGGCACCGTCAAGAACGGGCCGCTGCGCTCCACCAGCGACAGCCATTCGGCATGCCGGTCCTCGACGCGCATTCGCTTGGGCGCCATCAGAGCGTGGCTCCTTCTGGGACCAGCAACGTAACGGCAGCGGGGAACAGCCAGGGACGGGGGTTCGCATGACGGTTGCGGATCGCCGCCTGTTCGGCTGCGATCTCCTGCGGGATCCGCTCGACGCGTTCGCGCAGAGCGTCCAGATCACGTGCGACCTGAGCACGATCGCCGTTGTTCAACTCGAGGCCGGTTATCAACTGCAACTGCCCATCGTGCTCACCGAAGGCCTCGCGCTCGATTGTGGCAGCCAGCTCTGTCAGCGTAGCCGCCACATGCTCCTGCTCCTCATGTGCGTGTCGCTCGAGCGTCGTCTGTAGTCGCCGCGTGCGCTCGGACGCGCGCGCCTCGAGGGCCGCGCGAAGCGCGTCGGTGGCGGCGGCGAAGCTGGGGATGAGCCGATCTCTGAGCGTCGAGGGCAGCGCCTCGGTGCTCGCAAGCTCGAGCGCCGCTTCGGTTTGCTCGACGCCAAGGCGCTCGGGCCGCTCGCCTGCGAGCCTGACCGCGGCGGCGATCAGCTCCTCGTGCAGGCGGTGTCCGGTCGCCCCGGTGATTACAAGCCGGCCGTGGGCAACGGCGACTGGTGCGTCCAGGGATGGGCTGGCATAGCGCAGCGTGACGCGGTGCAGGTGGTTGCCGGTGCCCCACACCTCGGCGCGCAGCAATGCCAGCGACAGCCGTACGAGCGGGTGGCCGAGGTGCGCGAGCACGACGTCGGTGCGGCCGCGCGCGAGGTCGTGCTCGAAGGTGATCGGCCGGCGGAGATCCTTGTGAGCGGGGTGCTCGAGCCCGACCGCGGCGCGGGCCCAGCTCTCGGTCAGGGCAGGCACGATCCACGTCCCGGGCTCCACGCCTGGCACCAGCGGAGGCTGTTTGGCCAGTGCCAGCGCGGTTTGCACGAGCCGCTGTACACGCTCGGCGGTCAGGTGCAGCTTGTGGCGGCTGCCATCCAACTCGTCGCGTAGCGAGCCGAGACGCTCCTGCAGGTGTCGTTGTGTGGCGAGAACCTGAACGCGGGGATCGGGGCCGAGCAGCGGGCGCTCGTCGAGCGAGCTTCTGCGCCCCAACATCGCTTCCTCGACCTGCGCGGCGATCACTGGGCCGGCGCTGCCCAGGTCCAGCCGGATCTGCTCGACCTTCTGCACCACGCGGGCGAGAAAGTCGATGTCGCCCTCCAGCGAGCCGCGCCCCTCCGTCTCCCAGCCGGCGCTCACGAGATGGTGCACGAGCACCTCCGGCGCGGTCTGACCGTGACGGTCGATGCGCCCGTTGCGCTGCTCCATGCGGTTGGGATTCCATGGGATCTCAGCATGCACCAGCAGGTGGCAGTGGCGCTGTAGCGAGATGCCCTCGGAGGCCGCGTCGGTGGCGAGCAGCACACGGACCGGGAACGCGTCGGGCGGCTCCTGCCACTGGCTCTTGATGCGCTCGCGCTCGTCCTCGCGCGTGCCGCCGTCGAGCAGGGCTACGCGCGATCCCGCGATGCCGCGAGCCGCGAGCCGCTCTTGCAGGTAGCGCTGGGTAGCGCGGTACTCGGTGAACACGATCACGCGCTCGTCGCCGAACTTCGTGCCTGGGCGCACCTGCTCGCATACCCAGTCGAGCAGGCGTGTGGTGCGGGCGTCCTCGCTCGAGGCAGCACGCTCGGCCCAGGCGAGCATGCGTGCCAGCTGCTCGTTCTCCTCGCCGGAAGGCGCACTGGCTTCGGTGGCGGCAACCGCCTGAAGCGCCTCTCGTGCTGCGTCGCCGACGCCATCCTCGTCGCGCTCCTGAGCGAGCGAAGTCTCCACCTCGTCGAAAAGTCTCCGCAGCACGGTCGGCGGCGGGGCGGCGGTCGTGGCAGCGGCGCGGCCCAGCGTTTCGCGATGGACCTCCAGCGTGCGTAGGAAGGCCGCCGGAGATGAGAACAGCCGCTTCTTGAGCAGCGTCACGACGAAGTCGGTGGCTGTGCCGGCGAGTGCCTCACCCTTGAGCCGGCGGGCGCGCGCGGCGGCGTAGGCCGCCAGGTCGCTATGGACGCTGCGCTCGCTCTCGGGATGCTCCACCTCGAGCATCACAACCCTGCGACGCGGAAACCGCGGCGCGTCGTTTGCGTCGGTGAGGTCCTGCTTGAGACGGCGCACGGTCACCTCGCGCACCGTCTCAGGCGCGGGCTTGATCCCGCGCGCGAAGCGATGCGGGTCCAGCAGCTCCAGCAACGCAGCAAACGAGTTGTCATAGCCGTTGTGGGGCGTTGCTGACAGGAACAGGCGGTGTTCGCAGTGGGGGGAAAGCGTGCGGATCGCCTGGGTACGAAGCGTGTCCCGCGCCCAGCGCCCGTCGCCGCCGGCGGGCGCACAGTTGTGAACCTCATCCACGATCAGCACGTCGTAGCGGCGCGGAATCTCGGGGTGCGGCGGCAGAACCTCGCGCAGCAGCCGCATGCCCAGCTCGCCCTTGAGCCAGTCGATCGAGACGATCAGCCGCGGATAGTGCGCGAACGGGTTGGCACCGACGCCGCGCGTGCGTCGCAACTCACCCAGCAGCGCGCGGTCGACGATCCTGAACTCGAGGCCGAACTTCTCACGCATCTCATCGCGCCACTGCAGTTGCAGTGCGGCCGGGCAGACGACCAGCGCCGTGCGGGCACGGTGGCGCAGCAACAGCTCTTGAACTACGAGCCCCGCCTCGATCGTCTTGCCAAGGCCGACGTCATCTGCGATCAGCAGCGTGGCGCGGGGTGAGTTGATCGCGCGAACGACCGGCTCGAGCTGGTAGTCCTCGATCACGATGCCGCTACGAAACGGTGCCTGCAGGGCGCGCTGATCGGCGCTCGTGACAGCGCCCCAACGCACCGCATCCAGGAAGGCGTCCAGCTCGTCGGGCCGATCTATCGCGTTCGCGGACAGCGCCGGAAGCTCGGCGCGCTCCCTTAGGAGGGTGCCCGCCTCGATCTCCCAGATGACCCGCAACTCCTCTCCGGTGGCGTCATCGTCGACCGATACGAGCGAGACGAGATGCTGAACGGTTCGATCGTCCAGCGCCGCCTGCGAGTCGCGGATTACCTCGCCGACGACCCACATGCGGCCCCGAACACGCACGAGCTGACCGGGATCTGGCGCTGGCGGGCTCCCGACGATGGACTCGAGACCGGCAGCGCTCACGCGACCATCCGGGGGCGGACTGTGTGCGGCATCCGTTGCCAGCCTAGCTGTTTCGCCCGTGTAACCGATCCGACTCACTCCACTCTTGTCAACGAGCAGGAAACGGCCCTTTCGACACGAATGGGCTAGGGAGGAGCGGGAATGAGCGTGAATTCACATCCGGGCTGGCTCGCTGCGACTGTGATGGCCGTGGTGGCGACGGCGCTCGCATGCACGGGGCTGCCGGCGAGCGCGGCGACGGGATTCGGCGAGATCGGCGGACCCGGAGGTTGCCTGTCCGAACCGGGCGTGTCAGGAGGGACGAGTTGCAGGGAAGCGGCCGGCGTCTTTCGGCCGAAGGCGATCGCGGTATCTCCTGACGGCACGAACGTGTACGTCGTTGGTGGCGTATCCGGGAACAACATCGCCGAAAGCTTCGGCACGATCGCGATCCTGAAGCGCACCCCGGCGACCGGCGAAATCGCCGACACGGGCTGCCTCAGCTCCGACGGGACGGACGGTCGCGGCACCACGAGCGCGCGCTGTACGCAGACGGACTCGCTGCTCGGGGCCGACGGCGTGACCGTGAGCGCCGACGGCAAGACCGTTTTCGTCACCTCCCACGCGTCGGCGAGCGTGGTGGCGTTCGCCCGCGACACGACCACCGGCGCGCTCACGCGACTCGGCTGCTTGCAGGGCACGCCAAGACCGGACACTCCGTGCACGCCCGCGAACGTGTTCCCGGGCTCCGACGACCTGCTCACGAGCGCTGACGACTCGGCGCTGTACGTGGCATCGCCGGTGGAAGGCACGATCTCGGCGTTTACCGCGCCGGCGCCCACGGCGCCCGCGGCTGCCTCTACGTCCACTGGGACCTCTACGCCCGCAGCGCCCGCCACATCCACGCCCGCAGCCACCTCCACGCCCGCGGCCACCTCCACGCCCGCGGGGACCTCCACGCCGTCCACTGAGGCCGCGACCGGCGCCTCGGGCGCAAAGACGCCGTCCGCGGAGCTCGACTCGCTGTTCACGCCCATCCCGGGACGGTTCACCGCCAACCCGTGCATCGCGGTCAACGGATACGAAGGGGAGTGCGCGGTGGGCGTGGCGATGAAAGGCGTGAACGACCTCACGTTGAGCCCCGAAGGCAACCAGCTGTATGCGGTCGCGCCGGCAAGTCACGCGATCGACAATTTCACGGCGGCCGGCAAGGAAGGGCTGGCGCAGACCGGCTGTCTGGTCTCGGGCGCGGCGGGGGGAGTGTGCAGCACGAGCAGCCTGTTGCAATCTCCGTCGGCGCTCACGATCAGCCCCAACGGAAAGAACGCGTATGTGGCCGACGCCTCCCCCGGCGGCGACGGTCGGATCGACATCCTCGCGCGCAACGCCACCACGGGCCAGCTCACGGATTCGAGTTGCGTGGACTTCCTGCCAGAGCCCCCGAAACCCGAACCGGGCGAAGGACACGAAGAAGAAGAAGAAGAAGAAACGGAAAAGGAACCGGAACACGAAACGCCCGACTCGTGCAAGCGCGTGCCTGGACTGGAAGGCGTGGAGACGATCGCGATCAGCGGCGATGGGTCCACCGTGTACGCGTTCGGCTCGAGCTCGGCGGTCAGCTTCTCGCGCAATCCCGGCACGGGGGATCTAACGGAGATCGCGTGCGCGAGCGACGCGGATTCTCGTTGCGCGCCCTTGCCGGACCTGTCCGGAGTAGAAGCGGCGGCGGTGAGCCAGGACGGGAGCGACGTGTACGTGGTGACGAGCAACGACAAGGCGGTGCTCGCGTTCGGCATCGGCGCGGCCGTCACGAGCACGACCGCGGCGACGACGGACGTGGGGCTCGCGCGAGTGACCGTCGCCTGTCCCGAGCGCATGTCGCGGCCGTGCGGCGGACGAATCGCCCTCACCCGCGTCGCCGACGAGCGCGTTGTCCACGGCGGGCATCGTCTGCGCAGGGTGCGCGTTGCCGCCGGCGGCTCCGGCCCGTTCGCGATCGCCCCTGGGCGGCGCGCGGTCGTGGCCGTGCGCTTGGACTCCTCCGCGCGCAAGGCGCTGCGCGGTCACACGCGCCTGCGTGTGACCGCGATCGTCCACGCGGAGCGCTCCGATGGCGGCTCGGGCTTCGGGCGGCGGGTCGCGCTGCGCCTGTCTCGCCGCTAGAAGCAGCGCACGCTCTCCGTTTTGAGAGAGGTGCTGGCCTGGCCTTGGGCTGCACGGCGTCCCTATAGAAAATCTCTTCGTAAGGACCCATCTATGGGACATTACATCCAATATCTGTCATAATGACCCTTGTAGAGGACTTTACTGTGATAAAGTCTACCTATGATAAGGACCCTTTTATGGGACTTTAAGAGCATATATAGGCTCAAGGGCCCACCAGAGGTACGTCATGAAGATCGAGTCTAAAATGACCGACGAGGCGGTGCTGGCAGAGCTCGGCGCACGGCTCGAGCGGACGCGGCTCGAGCGCGACCTATCCCAGATCGAGCTCGCGGCCGAGGCCGGGGTGGAGCGCAAGTCGGTACGGCGGATCGAGGGAGGCGAGCCGGTGAAGCTCGTCAGCTTCGTCCGCGTGCTGCGCGCGCTCGACCTGCTGGACCCCCTGGACCGGCTCGTGCCGGAGCCGCTGCCGAGCCCGATCGAGCTGCTGAAGCTGCACGGCAGGCGCCGTCGGCGGGCATCCGGGGAGCGAGGGGGGGACACCGCCAACGCGGAGGACGAGGCAAAGGGGAGCTGGAGATGGGGAGATGAGAGACCGGGCGACGCGCGATGAGCGCGCGTGCGGAGGTGCGGTCATGGGGAGATGACGATGGACCGGGCGAGACGCGATGAGCGCGCTCGCGGAGGTGCGGCTGTGGGGCAGCCGGATCGGGGCGGTGTTCATCGGCGAGGACAGCGACATCGCCGTGTTTCAGTACAGCGAGGGTTTCCTATCCAGCAAGATCGAGGTCTCGCCGCTCACGATGCCGCTGCGTGGGGCGCCCTACGCGTTCGGAGAGCTCGACACGGAAAGCTTTCACGGCCTGCCCGGGCTGCTGGCGGACAGCCTGCCGGATCGCTACGGCCACGCGCTGATCGACGCCTGGCTCGCGGGGCAGGGGCGCACGCCGGAGAGCTTCGACGCGGTGGAACGGCTCTGCTATGTCGGGCGGCGCGGCATGGGCGCGCTCGAGTTCTTCCCAAGCCGCGGGCCCGCGCCTTCGCGCAGCCACGACCTGCAGGTGGCGGCGCTGGTGGAGCTCGCGTCGGAGGTGCTCTCGCGCCGGGAGGAGCTCGTGGCCTCGCTCGCCGCGGGGAGGCAGAAGCAGGCGATGCGCGACATCCTCAGCGTCGGCGCGTCCGCCGGCGGAGCCCGCGCGAAGGCGGTGATCGCCTGGAGCCCGGCTACCAACGTCGTGCGCTCCGGCCAGCTGGACGACCTCGGCCCGGGCTTCGAGCACTGGCTGCTGAAGTTCGACGGGGTGGCGAGCAACCGCGACAAGGACACGCTCGCCGACCCACAGGGCTATGGGGCGGTCGAGTACGCGTATTCGCTGATGGCGCGCGACGCGGGGCTGACGATGGAAGACTGCCGCCTGTTCGAAGAGGGCGGCCGCCGGCATTTCATGACCAGGCGCTTCGACCGTGGGCAGCACGGCGAGAAGCGCCACGCGCAGTCGCTGGGCGCGCTCGCGCACTTCGACTTCAACCGGCCCGGCGCCCACTCCTACGAGCAGGCGTTTCAGATCATCCGCCGGCTGGGGATGGCGACGGCGGTCGTCGAGCAGATGTTTCGCCGGATGGTGTTCAACATCGTCGCGCGCAACCAGGACGACCACGTCAAGAACATCGCCTTCCTGATGGATCGCTCGGGGCGCTGGGAGCTGGCCCCCGCGTACGACGTCACCTACGCATATCGGCCCGGCAGCCGCTGGACCGAGCAGCACCAGATGAGCATGAACGGCAAGCGCGACGGCTTCACGCTGGCGGACTTCCAGGCGGCCGGTCGCGTAGCCGCGCTGCCGCGGGGGCGGGCGGTGAAGATCGTGGAGGAGGTGACGCGCGTCGTCGCCGAGTGGCCGGCGTATGCCGAGCGGGCGGGCGTCGAGGAGGAGCACGTGCGACGGATCGAGCCGGCGCTCAGACTGTCGATCTCGCGCGGCGTTTAGCGCGTGGGATCTGGCCCGGCACGATCGGCGACATCGGCGCCGGTCGTGGTGGTCATGACCGTCGCGGCGGAGCCGCCGAGCGCGCGGCGGACGAGCCGCGGGGTGAGGATGCGCAGCGCCGCCGCGAGCGCGTAGGGGCGGGGGACGTAGCGCTCGGGCCGGCGGCCGACACCGGCCTCGAAGATCGCCTCGGCGCCGCGGTCGGGCGTGGAGACGATCCAGCGCGTCCATGGCTTGGCGGTGAGCTCCGACTGGGGGAAGCCCTCGGTCGAGATGAACCCGGGGAGGACGAGCCCGACGTGCACGCCATGCGCGCGCTCCTCGGCATACAGCGCGTCCGACCAGCCGGCGAGCGCGAACTTCGACGCGCTGTACGCGCCCGTGCCGGCGCGCGCGACGCGGGCGGCGGTGGAGGCGACGTTCACGATCGCGCTCGGCGCCGAGGAGCGCAGCACGGGCAGCAGCGCCTCGGTCAGCCGCACTTGGGCGTCGAAGTTGATCGCCATCGTGCGCCGCACGTTCTCATAGCCCCCGTCGGCGAACCGCGCGCGCCAGGACGCGCCAGCGTTGTTGACGAGCAGATCGAGCCGCCCGTACCGCTCGCTCACGTGCGCGCGGATGCGCTCGGGCGCGTCGTCGTCGAGCAGGTCGACAGCGATCCAGCTCACCTGTGACTCGCCCAGCTCGCCCGCCAGCGCGCGCAGCCGGTCCTCGCGCCGCGCGACGAGCACTACCGCCCAGCCGGGCTCGCGTGCGAGCCGGCGCGCGGTGGCTTCGCCGATGCCGCTCGAGGCGCCGGTGACGAGCGCGACTTGGAGCTGTGATGAGGAGGGTGGGGTTTGGATGGGGAGGAGGGGTTTGAGCTTGTTCGTGCGACCCTCGCGTGGGAGGGTCAGGAACCGTAGTGCAACACAGGCGTGCCGGTCGTTGGGAGAGAGGGCCGAGCGGTTAGGATTTTACACCGGTAGGCAGATGAGCTCGAACGTGCCCAGCGACGCCGTGGACGGCGCGTCTCCGCGCAAGCGCCTCCACCGCGGTCGGGGCCGGGTTGGGGATCGCTATGCGACGCGCGGCGCGGCGATCGACCACGCGGCGTTTGACGGCGCAGGGCTGGGCGGCGCGGCGATCGACCATGTCGCGTTCGGCGATGCCCGGGTGTGGCTCGTCGACCTATGCTCGAGCGACGAGAGCTACGCGCGCGCGCTCGCGCTGCTGTCGGACGCGGAGCGCGCTCGCGCGCGCGCGATCCGCGGCGAGCAGGGGGCTCGCCGGTTCGTCCTCGCCCGTGGGGCTCTTCGCGTCAGGCTCGGCCACGTGCTCGCGATCGCACCCGAGCACGTGACGCTGCGCGTGGGCGAGCACGGCAAGCCCGAGCTCGCCCCCCCGCCCCCCGGCGCCGAGGTTGGCACGGCGCGCGTAAGCCAGGGACTGCCGCGGTTCAACCTCGCCCATCGCGACGGCGTAGCTCTCCTTACGATCCACCCTCGACATCACATCGGCATCGATGTCGAGCGGATCGCGCCGGAGTCGAAGCGTTCATGGAGCAAGCTGCTGGAGCGGATCTGCCACCCGTCCGAGGCGCGCGAGGCGATCGCCGAGGCGCGGGCGATCGGGTCGCGCGCGTTCTACGAGCGGTGGGTCGGCAAGGAGGCGGTGCTGAAGGCGCTTGGCTTCGGATTGAGCGTCTCGCCGGCGGAGGTGGGGCTGCATCGCGACGGGGACGGCGTGCTGCGGGTGGAGGAGCTGCCCGGGCGGCGAGGCGCGGCGGCCGACGCGCGCGGCGCGGACGGCGACCTGGCCGGGTGCAGGCTGGCGCCGGTACGCACGCCGCCCGGGTATGTCGGCGCGCTGGCGCTCCTTGGCTGAGAACGCCCCGTCAAAAGAGCCGAGTGCGGCCGGTCACATGATCGCCTCGACCGGGATCCGCGCTTCGGCCATGATCACGCGCCCTCTTCGGATCGGCACGCCCTCGGCGAGCAGCAACGCGCGCTGCTCGGCGCCCTTCGGCCACGTGCCGTCCGTGCGCACGACCCGCCACCAGGGGACGTCCGCGCCCGTCTCGGACAGCACGCGCCCCGCATGGCGCGGAGCCCCTGGGGAGAGGTCCCCATAGGTGGCCACATAGCCTTCGGGGATGCGCCGCACGCGCGCGAGGATCGACTCGGCCGTCAACGGCACGGGACGGTTCCCGCGGGCTGACACCGCTCAGGACGCCAATATCTGGACACCGCTCAGGACGCCAGTATCTGGACAACGCTCACGACGCCAGTATCTGGACAACGCTCACGACGCCAGTATCTGGACAACGCTCACGACGCCAGTATCTGGACAACGCTCACGACGCCAGTACTCGGGCTACCGCTGGTGTCCGGGCCGTCGCGGACTAACGGCGGTCGAGCAGATGTTCGCGGTACTCCTCGTTCTGCCTGCGCTCGCCGCGGATCTGGACCGCGATATAGACGACGATCACGTTCACGACCACGCCGATCCCGCCGAACGTGGCGATCAGACCGACATCCTTCGCGAAGGCTGCGCTGGCGGCGAGAAGCACGCGCGAATCCTACCAGCGGCCGGCGCGCGAGTGCCGTAGCCTTCATCGCACCGCCGGCCGATCGTTTGGCGATCGGGACCGTCGCCCGCGAGGCGGCGATCACAGACTCGTGGAGAGGTGCCGGAGCGGTTGAACGGGCGCGACTGGAAATCGCGTAACGGGGGAAACCTCGTTCGGGGGTTCGAATCCCCCCCTCTCCGTCCTGTTGTATCCCGAGACATCAGTCCACTATGTCCTGCAACCACACACCCCCTCCGTCCGCTTCTAGCCTTCTCGCGCCCGATACTGTTGATCCGTGCCGGATCGCCTGCACTTCACCGAGTCCGACGCCGCCAACGCGCTGATCGCCGCCGATCCGATGGCTCTGCTGGTCGGGTTCGCCTTGGATCAACAAATCACGGTGCAGCAAGCCTTTCTCGGGCCGCTCACGTTGAGGCAGCGCCTCGGCGCGTTCGACGCGGCGACGCTTGCCAAGGCGGACCTCGAGCCGGTGTTTCGCGAGAAGCCGGCGATCCATCGCTACCCCGACTCGATGGCCAAGCGCGTACATGACCTGGCCGTTCATATCGAGGACCGCTACAACGGCGACGCGGCCCGTGTCTGGACCGACGCGGCCGATGCCGGCGAGCTGCGCACCAACCTGCAGGCGCTGCCCGGCTTCGGGGAGATGAAGGTCAAGTCGATCGGGGCCGTGCTCGCGAAGCGCTACGGCGTCTCGGCGGCCAAAGCGCTCGTGCCGCCGCATCCCACGCTCGGTGACGTGGACTCGCCGCAGGCGCTGATCGACTACCAGGCCGCCAAGCGCGAGCACAAGGCCGAGTGGAAGAAGTTGCAGAGCCACGGGTAGCCGATGGGCTCATCCCCGGCATCCCGTGGTCGATCTGGTCGCACTCGACGTCGCCCAGCCGGATCGGGATTTGAGGATGGGCCAGCCGGAGGCCGATGCGGCGTGACGGTAAGCTAAGCGGCTCTGCGCCCGTAGCTCAGCTGGATAGAGCGTCGGTCTACGGAACCGAAGGTCAGAGGTTCGAATCCTCTCGGGCGCGTCGATGTGATCACGACCTACGCGAACGGCCACTATCGCGCCACGTACTGCTTCAGTTCCCCGTGCCGGTGGCCGACCGCTTCTGGGGTCTCTCCCCGGCGAGACTGACTTGCCGTTCCTGAACGGCGTCTCCAGCGTCGTCAAAGTGCTCGAGAGGAGGGGGCAAGACGGCGAAGGATCGGCTCTGCAAAGCGGTTTGCGTGCCGGTTGACAGTTCGACTTGCAATGTTCGACGGTTTGTGTATATATTTGTAGGTAGAGGTGCTCCCTGGTCTAGGGGGCATGGAAATAGACTGGGTTTGGGTTGATCTTCTGGGTTGACGTCAAGCGCTTGTAGCAGGGGATGTTGGGAGAGGGGCCGGGTCGGATGATGAGGGGTTGTGTTCGCGTGAGTCCGCATGGGACAGATGTGATGGGGATCGTTGCGTGCTCTGATGGGGCCGTAGCTAGATGCGTCAGCGTCGCTGACACATCTCTCTCTCTCTCTCTCTCTCTGCTCCGCATCTTCTAGGCCGGATCCGGCCTGTGGCGCCTGTGATGGCGACGCTTCTCTCGGTCTTCTAGCCGGGTTTTCTCGCCGCGCCTGTGAGCGCGGCGCTTGTCGTTCCCGCGGCGCTTGTCGTTCACGTACGTGTCGGGTTGTGCTTGTTGGGGGCGGGTCGTAATGGGCTCGGCTACCGCGGTGCGGCGTGTGCGTGCGCGTAGGGGCACTCCGGGCTCGCACGGTGGTGGGGTGTACGTCCCGGTGTTGCAGCGCGCGCGGTTGTTGGACGCGACGGTGGGCTTGGTCGTCGAGGTCGGGGTGCGAGGCTTGACGGTGCGGCGTGTGACGGCGCGCGCGGGGATGTCCAGCAAGACGTTCTACGACCTGTTCTCAGACCGTGAAGAGTGTCTGCTGGCGGCGTTTGATCATGCGGTGCAGCGGATCGTTGGTGTCGTTGCTCCTGCGTATGAGGAGGGGGGGAGCGGGTGGGTTGAGAGCGTGCGTGGCGGTCTCTTTGCTCTCTTGGACTTACTGGATCGTGAGCCTGTGCCGGCGCGGTTCCTGTTCGTTGAGGCGCTTGCGTGCGGTCCACTGGTGCTCGAGCGTCGCGCACGCATGCTCGAGGATCTGGCCGGCTTGATCGAGGCTCACGCCGGCCGGGAGGCAGGCGGGATGCCGACCTCGCCGCTGATGGCGGAGGGTGTGATCGGGGCAGTTTGTGGCGTGATCCACGCACGGTTGCTCGAGGAGGATCGTGCTCCGCTCGTGGGTTTGTTGGGCGGGCTGATGGCGATGATCGCGCTGCCGTATCGCGGACATGACGGTGCGGCACGGGAGTTGGCTCGCGCGCCCTTGAAGCGGAATGGTCGGGCAGCGGATCGTCGTGGTGGCGTTTCTCGTGACCGTGACGGCGGCGTTGCCGGGTCTGCGGTTTTGAGCGGTTTCCGCCCGACGGTGCGTACGTTCGGCGTGCTGTCGAGCATCGGCGCGCATCCCGGGTTGAACAATCGTGAGGTCTCACGTCTGGCTGGTGTGAGCGATCAGGGCCAGATCTCGCGGTTGTTGTGGCGTTTGGAGGATCAGGGCTTGGTCGAGAACACCGGTGGCAGCGCGCAGGGCACCCCCAAGGCGTGGTCGCTGAAGGCGCTGGGGGCGCAGGCATTGCAGGCGAGCTCACCCCACGACACTCGTTCAGAGAGCGCGTGATGGCAGCGGCGAAACCCCGTACCGGTAGCGCTCGTGTCACGCCTACGGGGAAGGTCGCTGTGCGTCGTCGTGGCGTGACGGCGAGCAAACCCTTCTCCGACCGGGGCCAGATCTCTGCGATGCAGCGCGCACGCCTGTTGAGCGCCGCTGTTCCGGTCGTGGACGAGCTGGGATGGTCCGGTGTGAGTGTTGCGGATATCGCGACCCGGGCGCGGGTGTCGCGGCGCACGTTCTATGACCTGTTCGCAAACCGCGAGGAGTGTCTGCTTGCGGCGTTGGAGGACGCGGTGGCGCGCGTCGAGCGGGACCTGGGGGTCGCGGTCGGCGGGGAGTCTTCCTGGGTTGAGCGTGTGCGTAAGGGTTTGTGGAGGATCTTGTGTTTCCTTGATCGCGACCAGGTGTTGGCGCGGGTGTGCTTGGTGCAGAGCGCGTGCGGGTCACGCAAGGTGCTCGGTGCGCGCGAGGAGATCTTCGCCCGTCTCGCGCACACCCTGCAGGAAGGATCCTCAAAGAACACGCGTGGGCCAGGACCGCCGTCACTGACGGCGGAGGGTCTCGTCGGTGCTGCTGTCGCGATCGTGTACAAGCGCTTGTTGATCGGTGAGCGAGCACCGCTCACCGATCTGTATGGGGAGCTGATGGGGATGATCGTGCTGCCGTACATGGGCGCCGTAGCAGCCGCCAAGGAGCGTAAGCGTCCCGCTCCGGGACCACTCGAGCACGTCGCCAAAGGGCGCTCAGAGCGGGGAAGCGCGCGTTTGGAAGACCCGTTGAGGGGCATCCCGATGCGCTTGACCTACAGGACCGCACGGGTGCTTCAGGTCACCGGGGCCCATCCCGGCGCGAGCAACAGGCAGATCGGCGAGTACTCAGGCATGTACGACCAGGGCCAGGTCTCGAAGCTACTCGCGCGCCTGCAACGCCTAGGACTACTCGAGAACATCGGCGAGGGCCAAGCCCGTGGCGAGAGCAATGCGTGGAACCTAACCACGCTCGGGAAACGTGTCACCGAACAACTCAGCCTCGACGAGCCCGCACAGGGAACCGGCCGATGACCGTCCATCTCCAACTTTTCACGTCGTACCAAACCATCACGTGCGTAGCGCCGAGCGCCGGCACGTCCGACTCCCAAAAGGAGAGATGACCGATGTTCTCAGCGATACGCAGACGGTTGCACCTGACCCCAAGCACCGTGATCGCGAGCCTCGCACTCGTGTTCGCGATGAGTGGCGGCGCGTACGCCGCGAGTAAGTATGTGATCACCTCGACGAAGCAGATCAGCCCGAAGGTGCTGAAATCTCTCACGGGTAAGGCCGGCGCGAACGGCGCCGCCGGTGCCACAGGTCCCGCGGGCGCAACAGGCCCGGGCGGCCCCCAGGGGCCCGCCGGAGCCACAGGCCCTCAGGGCCCAGCTGGTGCGGTAGGTGCAACGGGCGCGCCGGGCGAACCCGGTAAAGCGGGCAAAAACGGCACTAACGGCGCGATCCACCCGGGCGAAACGCTTCCCTCGGGCGCGAGCGAGACCGGGACATGGGGGCTCAGCGCCCTAACCAGAGCAACGTTCCCGGACGAACTACAAATCCCAATCTCATTCACGATCCCACTTGCCGCCGGCCTTCCGGAAGCGAAGGTCCACATCTTCCAGGGCACCTCGCCTCCTGCGGGGTGTACCGGTACAGAAGCAGGTGGAAGGCTCACCAAACTCGGAGCCGAACCGGGCAATCTGTGCATCCACCTTCAAAAAGCAGAACGCATCAATGCCGGACAGCTGACTTCGCTTGACGTGGAAGGCGGTGGAAATGGAGCCGGCGTGACCGGAGCGATCCTGACTAATAACTCCTCGGAAGGCGCCCTGCCCGAAGAAACCGCAGCTACCGGCCAGTGGGCGGTCACCGCCGAATAAAGAAAGCAGTCACCGGCTTCCCCGGGGCACACGGTACCCCCGGGGAAGCCGCGGCGGACGACATCGTACGTACATGACACCACGATGCATCACAACCAGTTCACTCCAGGAAGGGAGAGCAGAGTAATGAGGTCTAGAGCTTTCCCGCTTGGTGCGAGTCTCATCGCAGCATGTTTGTGTCTGATGTTTATCGCTACGTCCGCGCTTGCGGAGCGTGGGCACGTATTCGGGTACTCCTTCTCAGAACCAGGGACTGGCAACGGACAGCTCAGCGAACCCGAAGGTGTCGCAGTCAACGAAGCTACGGGCGACGTGTACGTCGTGGATAAAGGCAATAATCGCGTCGAGTACTTCAGCCCTGCTGGTACCTATCTTGGTCAGTTCAATGGCGCCGAAGCGCCTACCGGACAGTTCTCAGGTCCGACTAGTATTGCCGTGGACAACAGTTGTCATAGGAAGAAACTCACGGGCTCCTCGTGCGCTGCGGCGGATCCCTCAAACGAAGCAATCTATGTGGTCGATGCCGGCCACATGATCGTCGACAAGTTTGATGCTGCCGGTGCTTACGAGAGTCAGATCGTGGGGGAGCCGCCTGGGCGCTTTGGGCACATCCTGAGCGTCACGGTCGCCACAAGCGGCGAACTCTGGGTATCAGGAACAATGATTAACATATACCAGGGAACGGGAGTCTCGGTAGAAGTATTCGAACCGCGTGGAGTAGATAACTACAGTGACGCCACTGAAAATGTCTTTATTTCCTCCCGCTCGGCGTATGGCCTAGGAACGAACGGCGGCGGCGAGCCAGGGCCAGGCCTCGCGGTCGACTCGCACGGCGATTTTTACACTCAGCTATATGAATTTACCGGCCCAAGTTTCATCGTTGAGTTCGATAACAGTGGGGGAGCTAGCGGACGAGTGAATAAGAATGTGGCTGAGGGAACTATGCCTGTTGTAGGGCCGGGCATTTTGCCTGCAACGGAATTTCCAAGTGACGGCGTTTATGTGCTTAACCTGTCTGTCGTTGAACGGTTTTCATCTAATGGTACGTTGATGGAGCGTTTCGGTAGTAGTGAAGCATTGACCAGCGGTAGCGGTATTGCTGTCGATTCGTCGACGGGGCTTGTGTATGTTGCGGATGCCACAGGTCGTGTTGATGTATTCACGCTTGAACCGCCGGGAGTGCCGGTTGTCGCGGGTGATGTGGTGTCCAATGTCGCGGCCACGAGCGCGACTTTTGAGGCGGAAGTGGATCCCCGTAGCGAACCGTTCGAACCCGTTACGAGCTATCGCTTTGAATATGGCGCGTGTGCATCGATCGCGAGTTGTCCGGCGTCGTATGAACACAGTGTGCCGGTGCCGGATGGTTTGCTTGCACCGAACTACACTGTCGACACCGTTTCCGCGCACGTTCAGGGTCTGGCGCCGCACACGGCGTACCACTTCCGTGTCGTGGCGCACAATTCCCATCCCGGGAGCGCCGAAGGCGCGGACCGAACTTTTACTACCCAGCCGACCGGTTCGTTCGCGCTGCCCGACGCGCGCTTGTGGGAATTGGTCTCTCCGCCGGACAAGCGCGGTGCGAGCCTCGTCTCGATCGGTGAATCGGGAGTGATTCAAGCGTCGGGGGCCGGGGACGCGTTTACGTATTTGGCGACGGCGCCTACCGAAGCGCAGCCGCCGGGGAACGCGAACTATACGCAGGTGTTCTCCGAACGGGGGCCGGATGGTTGGGTTTCGCGTGATATCGAGGCGCCCCACGAAGCCGCGTCCGGGGCGACAACGGGCTTCGGGCAGGAATATCGCTTCTTCTCGAGCGATCTGGCGCAGGGCATCCTTCAGCCGGTCGGGGCTTTCGTGCCGTCGCTGTCTTCCGAAGCGACAGAACAAACGGCCTATCTGCGCACCAACGTCGCCGGCGGACACGCATGTAGCGAAGGGTGCTATAGGCCTCTTGCTACAGAATTCAACACACTCCCCGGGGTACCATTCGGAGAAGGATGCCTTCAGTTAGGCGTCTGCGGCCCACGGTTTTTGGGAGGCACTTCTGACCTGAGTCACGTCCTGTTGTGGTCCGCGTCGGCTCCGCTGACCGAAGGTGCGTCACGTTCGAACGGCCTCTATGAGTGGTCTGGCGGCTGGTCTGGCGGCGAGCTGGTGTTTGTCGGGGAAATCGATGGTGGCAAGCCGGCAAATTTCAGTCGGCATGCGATTTCGACCGAAGGCTCTCGGGTCATCTTCAGTGGTTCCTCTGAAGGGCTGTCGGGGCTCTTGCTGCGGGACACCGCCACCTCGGAAACGGTCAAGCTCGACGCCCTTCAGGGGGGCTCTGGCGCCGGGCCGGCCGACCCGCTGTTCCAAAGCGCTTCCAGTGACGGCGCAAGAGTGTTCTTCACTGACTCGCAACGATTGACATCGGATGCTGGTGGAGGCGAAGCCGGTGGCTCGGGGGTCCCCGACCTCTATGAGTGCGAAGTCGTCGAGACGGGGAGCCGGCTCGGCTGCAGGCTGACCGACCTAACGCCGTTGATCGCCGGCGGCGAAAGCGCCGACGTTCGGGGGACCGTCGTGGGGACCTCGGAAGACGGGTCCTCGGTGTTTTTCGTGGCCGATGGGGTGCTCACCGGCGCTCAGGAAACCGCGCACCACGAACGCGCCATCTCCGGTCAACCGAACTTGTACGAATGGCGCGAAGGCACTACGACCTTGGTCGCCGTCCTCACAGCCGACGACTCTCCCGACTGGCAGGGCGGAGGCCGGGCAAATCAGAGCACTGCGCGGGCCTCGAGCGACGGACGGCGCCTCGTGTTCATGTCAAACGCAAGGCTTACTCCCTACGATAATCAAGACGCTTCGAGCGGACGTCCCGACGAGGAGGTCTACATGTACGCGTCGCAGTCCCTTGCTTGCCTCTCGTGTAACCCAACTGGGAGTCGCCCGCATGGCGTCGAATACAGTCACCTCACGTCATCGAACGACGGGCTCGTTGGCGGAGACCGCGTATGGAATTTTGCGACGTGGATCGCCGCGAGCGTCCCTGGCTGGACGCCGCTGTCTTCCACAGAAGCGCTTTATCAGTCGCGGTATCTGTCTGATAGCGGGCGCGTGTTCTTCGATAGCTCCGATGCGCTGGTTCCTCAGGACACCAACAAAACTGAGGATGTGTATGAGTATGAGTCGCCGGGCGTGGGCGATTGCTCGACCGCGAGTCCCGATTGGGGTGAAGCCTCCGGTGGCTGTGTCGATCTGATTTCTTCCGGTACGTCCACCGGGGAATCGGCGTTCCTCGACGCGAGCGAATCGGGCGATGACGTGTTCTTCCTTACCTCTGCGCAGCTCTCGAAACGGGACACGGACAGTAGCCTCGATGTTTATGATGCGCATGTCGACGGTGGTGAAGCGGAACCGTCGCATCCTGTTGAATGTCAGGGCGATGCGTGTCAGTCGTCGGTGAGCGCGCCCGAAGATCCCACGCCGGGGTCGCTCACCTTTCAGGGGCCTGGCAATATTGCGCCGTTGATGGTGGCGCCGGCTAAAAAGCAGGTCGTGAAGAAGGCGGTGAAGTGTAAGCGGGGTAAGAAGCTGACCCGCGGGAAGTGCGTTAAGCCTAAATCCAAGAAAAAATCCAGGGCCAGAAAGTCTGCCAGCGCCAACCGGAGGGCACCGCGATGAATACCCAGACACAACCCAAAATCGCAACCTCCCTCGCGGTGCTCTGTGCCTTGCTTAGTGTTCTTTCCTTCGGTGTGGCTCCTGCTATGGCGGCGGAATGCTCGTCGTGTAAGCCGTGGTGGCATCTGGCGTCGAGTGCGCGTCCGAGGAATCTTCCTCCGGAAGGGACGGGTGAGATTGCGTTGGCGGCGGAGAATTTCGGCGATGGCGGCGTCCAGGGTGGCCTGTCTGCGGTGCGGATTGTGGATACGCTGCCGGCGGGGTTGAAGGCGGTCGGTATCTCCGGCGGGGAGCCGAACGGCAACCAGTTCACGCCGATGCATTGCGCACTGGCGACGCTGAGTTGTACGTTTGAAGGCGAACTGCCGCCTTATGATCTGCTTGAAGTTCGCATCAAGGTGGAGGTCTTGCCGGGTGCGGAATCGGGCGAAGCAAACAGCGCCGTTATAAGCGGTGGCGGCGCTCCGAGTATCTCCACGGAATCGGCGATCACGGTCAGCGAAGCGGCGACGCCGTTTGGTCTGGAAGGTTATGAACTGGGGATCGAAGAAGAGGGTGGCGCTGTCGATACGCAGGCCGGCTCGCATCCGTTTCAGGTGACGGGTACCGTCGCGCTCAATCAGGAAGCGGACACCAATAGTTTGGCTGTGAAGCCCGAAGTCGAGCCGGCTGGCCTGGCGAAGGATATCTTCGCCAAGTTGCCGCCCGGCCTGATCGGCAACCCCACGCCGCTGCCGCGTTGCAGCTTGGGGAAGTTCCTCACAAATTTGCATGCTGAGGCGAATCAATGTCCCGCGGAAGCGGCGATCGGTGTTGCGTCCGTGACGCTCGACGAACCGCAGATCCTGGGCCAGCTGACGTTGACGGTGCCGATCTTCAATCTCGAACCGTATTCGGGGGAGCCCGCGCGGTTTGGTTTCTTCATCCCGATCGCGGGTGTTCCGGTGCTGCTAGATGCCTCGGTGCGCAGTGGTGAAGGCTACGCAATCGCGGTCGGCTCGAGCAACATTTCCCAGATCGCGGCGCTTACGAATGTCCGTACGACGTTCTGGGGGACGCCGGCGGACCCTCGGCACGACGCCTCGCGCGGTTGGAGTTGTCTGGCGGCCTCAAACCACCAACTCCTCCTAGAAGGAGTTGTGCCGTGTGAAGCGGGCAACGGGGGTAGTCCTCCGGCGTTTCTGACGGTCCCGACTTCATGCGCTGCCCCGTTGGCGAGCTTCGCCGAAGCTGATTCGTGGGCGCAGCCCAGTGATGTGCACGAGATCGCGACCAGCCGTCCGTTGCCGACGCTCGACGGCTGTAACCGTTTGGGTTTCAACCCGTCGGTCGAGGCGAGGCCGACGACGAATAGTGCGTCTGCGGCGAGTGGTCTGGATGTCAATGTGGATTTCAAAGATGAAGGGTTGCTGGGTGAGGAAGGTGTCGCTGAGTCGCAGTTGAAGGACACTTCGGTGGTGTTGCCTGAAGGGTTCACGATCGACCCCTCGGCGGGCGTCGGCCTGGCGGGGTGCACGCCGGCGGGTTACGCGAGGGAGACGCTTGGGTCTGCTCCGGGGACGGGCTGCCCGAATGAAGCGAAGCTCGGGACTGTTGAAATCGAAACGCCGCTGTTGACGCAGAGGATCGATGGGAACATCTTCATCGCGCAACCGTATGAAAACCCGTTTGGGAGTCTTGTGGGGTTGTATATCGTCGCGAAGAACCCGGAAACGGGCGTGTTGATCAAGCTTGCGGGGAAGGTCACGCCGAACCCCGTCACGGGGCAGCTGACGACGACGTTCGAAAACACCCCGCAGCTCCCGTTCGACCATTTCAACTTCCATTTCCGTGAAGGCGCCCAGGCGCCTTTGATTACGCCCGCGACGTGCGGCACGTACACGACGCAAGCGCTGCTCGCGCCGTGGTCAGAACCGCTGCAGGCGCTGACGGACACATCGTCGTTTACGATCACCTCCGGATCCGGCGGCGGCGCGTGCCCGTCGGGGGGCGCCCCACCGTTTACTCCGCAGATCGCGGCGGGGACGATCAACAACAACGCCGGGGCGTTCAGCCCGGTCTACGTCCATCTCACGCGGACCGATGGGGAGCAGGAGATCGCTGGGTTCTCCACGAACCTCCCCGCCGGCCTGACCGGCGACCTGTCGGGCATCCCGTTCTGTCCCGAGGCGGCGATCGAAGCCGCGCGGCACAAGAGCGGCGCGCAGGAGGAAGCGGCGCCGTCGTGTCCGGCGGCGAGCCAGATCGGTCATACGCTCGTCGGGACAGGTGTCGGCGCGGTACTGGCCTACGTTCCCGGGGAGATCTATCTCGCGGGCCCGTTCAAGGGCGCGCCGTTCTCGATCGTCAGCGTCACGAGCGCGAAAGTGGGCCCGTTCGACCTCGGTACCGTCGTGTTGCGCTTTGGGTTGAACATCGACCCCTACACCGCGAAGGTCAGCGTCAGCCCGTCCTCCTCAGAACCGATCCCGACGATCATCGACGGGATCGTCACCCACGTCCGCGACATCCGCGTCTACATCGACAAGCAGAACTTCACGCTGAACCCGACCAGCTGCGAACCAATGCGCCTATCGAGCACCCTAACAAGCAACCTCGGCGCCGCCTCGACGACATCCTCGCCGTTTCAGAGCGTCAACTGCGCGAACCTCAAGTTCGCCCCCAAATTCGCGGTCTCCACCAGCGGCAAGACGAGCAAAGCCAACGGTGCCGGCCTGGCGGTGAAATTGACCTATCCACAGGGCCCCGCCGGTATTTACGCGAACATCGCCCGTGTCAAGGTCGACCTCCCCAAGCAACTCCCGTCGCGGTTGACGACCCTGCAGAAAGCGTGCACCTCGAAGCAGTTCGAAGCGAACCCTGCCGGTTGTCCCGCCCCGTCCGTGATCGGTCACGCCAAGGCGATCACGCCGATCCTCCCGGTCCCATTGGAAGGCCCCGCGTACTTCGTCTCCCATGGTGGTGAAGCCTTCCCGAGCCTGATCATGGTGCTGCAGGGCTACGGCGTCACGATCGACCTCGTCGGCTCGACGTTCATCAGCAAAGCGGGGATCACGAGCAGCACGTTCAAGGCCGTCCCGGATCAGCCTGTAACGAGCTTTGAACTGACGTTGCCCCAGGGCAAGTTCTCCGCCCTCGCCGCCAACGGCAACCTCTGCAAAACAAAACTAGCGATGCCAACCGAATTCCTCGCGCAGAACGGCGCGAAGATCAACCAGTCCACAAAGATCAGCGTGACAGGGTGCCCGAAGGTGAAGAAGGCGAAGAGGCGCAAACATAAGAAGCAAGGCAGGCCCGGGGCCTCCCAGAAAAAGCGCTGAGGCGTGGCGATGAAAACCGATATTCGAGCATGAGGAGGGGGATTCGTTTGATGAACAAGGAGAAGGTAAGCAGAGCCGGTGCCCGTAAGCGACGCACACCGCTCTTGGCGGCGATGGTTGCGGTGGTGTCGTTGATGATCCTCGGTGTCGCCTCGTCCGTTGCGGTCGCGGCACCAAAGGGCATCTTCGCGAAGTTCGCACAATGCCCCGTCAGCTACCCGGGGAACGCTCTCTGCGCGTACACCGAAGTGACGAGCGGAGAGATCACGGTCGGTCAAGCGACTATCCCGATCGACCAGACGATCGTCCTCCAAGGTGGAGCACTGCCGACAGGCAACATAAACGAATACTTCGAGCTGCCTGCCGCCAATGGCGAAAGCGTATCGCCCACAAAGATCGAAGTCCCCGGGGGCCTGCAAGCGATCCTCGGCTGCCTACAAGCCAGAGGCCGCTACTGGGCCTCTTGGCATAATATCTTCTGCCTAGGACACGATCGGTGGCTGAACAATGTGACCGCCAAGATGGAACCGGTCGCGAGCCTGAGCGATCCCGCGATCCTCAACCTCGCGAAGCTCATCTTCCAAGAAGGGGCCGGGCTGGTGCTCCCCATGAGGATCCATCTGGAGAACCCGCTCCTGGGAGAAGCATGCTACTTGGGCTCTGAAGCGCACCCGATAGTCCTGAACCTAACCGACGGTACGACCGGCCCCCCGCCGCCAAACCAGTCGATCACCGGGAAACCAGGTGAAATCCGAGAAGAAGAAGAAGAAGGCCACGGAGAGCTCGTCATCACCAACAACACCCTCGTCGACAATGCGTTCTCGGTGCCTCCGGCTGAAGGGTGCGGAGGACCACGCTACTCGTCCATCATCGACCCCATCATCAACCACGCCATCGGTCTGGAATCCCCAGCCGGACACAACACCGTCATCCTCAACGGCAACCAATGGCTCAGCGCCGAGGATGCAGTGCTGGCCAGCGAAGCGTTCCCCACCACAGAAACACCAGAAACACCGCCACATCATCATCATCACGGCGGGAACGGCTGGTGGCCAACACACTAACCGCCAGAACAAGACAGGCACCCCAGAGGAGCCTGCTCGAGGCTGCCGTCAACACGACCGGCGAGGGCACACCCCTCGCCGGTCGTTTCACGTGCGGCCGGCTTCCCGCCAAGTGCCGGTGTCGGCGGGGGAAGCCGCGGTTAGAGGCTCGAGTCTCGCGGGCGCGTCCGGAATCTCAATGACGCCCGCTGTGCGCTCGGCGTCCGTTACAGCGCCGGGCAGGCCGACTCGAGCGCCGCCAGCACCAGCTCGGTCGCCGCCCCCACGTCGATCGCGGGCGTGAGCACTACCTCCGGCGCGCGCGGCGGCTCATATGGCGCGTCCACGCCCGTCATCCCGCTCAGCTGCCCTCGATGCGCGCGCGCATACAAGCCCTTCGGGTCACGCCGCGCGCACTCGGTAGCGGGCGTGTTCACGAACACCTCCACATACGCCAGCCCGTCGTCCTCGTGCAACCGGCGCACCTTCTCGCGGCAGTCCGCGTACGGCGACACCAGCGCGACGATCGCGATCGTGCCGGCGTCGGCGAACAGCCGCGCCATCTCTCCGACCCGGCCGACGTTCGTCTCGCGGTCGCTGCGGCTGAAGCCCAGATCGCTGCACACGCCGTGGCGCAGGTTGTCCCCGTCCAGGCGATACGCGCTGCGGCCCCCTTCGATCAGCCGCGCCTCGACCGCGCTCGCGATCGTCGTCTTGCCCGCGCCGGGCATGCCCGTGAACCAGATCGTCGCGCCCTGCTGGCCCAGCGCGCGCCATCGCTGCGCGCGGTCCACCGTCGCGTCCTGCCACGTCACGTTCGCGCTCATGTCAGCTGCATTCTCGCATGTGGGTCTCCCGTAAACAGGGCTTCATAGACATATTCAAGGCGATCAACGTAAGAATTTCAGGGCTGAAACGTAAGAACATGGTTTGAGGAGGAGGGAGGGAGGGAGAGGCGTTCGGGGTCTTTCGATCGGCCGGGCGTCGTCGAATGGCGGCCAGCGTCGGTGAGACAGCGGTCAGGCGTCGTCGAACGGCGAGATCTCCACGCCGTGGTCGCGCTCGCGCATCCCCAGCTCGTATACCCCGCCATGGGCTGTTCGCAACGTGCGCCCCGCCGACTCTCCCGCCAGGCGCACGTCCAGCTCGAGCGCCGCGACCGAGCAGTTGACCACGTCGTGCGCTTTGCCGTCCGGATCGCTGTAGCGCCAGCCAGCCCGGCTCTCACCCGGGACCGCGGCGCGGGCTGTGATCTTCAGCCCGTGCTCGCCGCTCAGCTCGAGCTCGCAGCCGGCGACGGTCTCCTCGACGCGCAGCCCGCGCGTCCGCAGCCCGCCGATGCGATAACGGCGGCCGTCGAGCGACAGCGCCCCGTTCGCCACCCACGGCGTCAGCCTCCCCGCCACTCGCAGGCGCCCGAGCGCGACGTCCAGCCACGCGTCGGGCTCGCCTTCGAAGCCGATCCCGTGCAGCCAGATCCAGCGCTCGGCGTGCTCGGCGCCCCAGTTGTGGCCGACCATCCCCGGCCAGCCACGCAGCTCGATCGCCGCGTCGCGCCCCGCGAGCTCGAGCGTGCCGTCGAAGCTCGCCACCGGCATGGGGCTCGTGAGCTTCGTGCGTGGCAGCGGCGCGCGATACAGCAGCCCGTGGGGCAGGTGGCGCAGCTCGGGCTCCCGCGAGGCGAAGCGCAGCGACCAGCGCGCCGCGCCGCACGTGCCCTCGGCGCGTTCCGGCGTGAAGGCAGAGCCGCCGATGTCGATCCATCCGCCGGTGGGCACGGTGAGCTCGTCGCTCGTCTCCTTGTGCACGTACGGCCGTCCTCTGCCGGCGTCGAACACCGTGCACCACACCGATCCCCTCGCATGCTCTCCCGGGCGCTTGTGCACCGTGTGGCGGATCCACACCCCCACCGGCTCATCCGGCGAGACGGCGCGCAGGTAGAACGACTCGTACATACCCGTGCGCAGCGACGCCTCGGGAAAGATCGCCTCTGCCGTCATCGGTGCCTTCGATCCTACTGTCGCAGGCTGGTCGTCGCTCGAATCCTGAGAAGATCCGCGCGATGCCGAGCACCCCCCTGTCCTCCCTGGTGCAGCTGCCGCCGGCCTTGAGTGGGCAGCGCATCGCCGGCGAGAGCACGAGCGCCCGCTACCTGATGGGGATCGACGGCGGCGCGACGAAGACGCTGGCGGCCGTCCTCGACCTCGAGACCCGCGCGCTGCACCTCGCCCACGGAGGTCCCTCCAACGAGGACGCGGTCGGTGCCAAGAGCGCGGTCGACGCGCTGCTCGGCGTCGCCGAGCAGGCGATCGAGCGGGCCGGGATCGCGCGGGACGATCTGTGCGCCGCGGTGCTCGCCGTCGCCGGTACCGACACCGACGCGATCGCCCGCCAGGTGCGCGCCGCGCGCAGCGAGGAGTGGATCGTCGTCAACGACGTCGTCGGCGCGTGGGCCACCGCCACCGGCGCGCAGCCGGGCATCGGCGCGATCTCCGGCACCGGCTCGAACGTCTTCGGCGTCGGCCGGGCGGACGGTCCGGAGGACTGGGTCGGGCGGCCGTGGCGCGCGGGCGGCTGGGGGCACCTGCTCGGCGACGAGGGCTCCGGCTACTGGCTGGGCGTCCAGTCGATCAAGGCCGCGCTGCGCCACCGCGAGGCGTCCGGCCCCGAGACGGCGCTCGGCGATGCGGCCGTCGAGTTCTTCTCCGTGCCCTCCGTCGAGGCGCTCGCGGCGCGCGTCTACGCAAAGCCGATGACCAAGGGCGAGATCGCGGCGTTCGCGACCGAGACAGGCAGGCTCGCCGCGCAGGGGGACGCGGTCGCGCGCGAGCTGTACGCGCGCGGCGCGCGCGAGCTGTCCGGCCAGATCGCCGCCGTGATCCATCAGACCGGACTCACAGGCGACTTCCCCGTCGGCTTGATCGGCAGCGCCTTCAAGGCCGGCACGGTGTTCGTCGAGCCGTTGACCGCCGCCGTGCACGAGCACGCCCCCGAAGCACACGTCTCGGTCGTGGAGATGGCGCCCGTCGGCGGCTCCCTGCTGCTCGCGGCACGCGCCTGTGGCCGCGGCGACGCGCTCGAGGAGGCAGAGCTCTCGCGGCTGCTCGACGACGCCCTGGCGTCGCCCTCCGGCCGATAGCGCGCGCCGGCACAGCCTTGGCCCACCGGTGAGGTTCCGCGAGGGCGACGATGCGCTTGACCTCAGCTCAGCTCGGCGCGGGCGCCGTGGCGCGCAGGTGCGCCTCGATCGCCTCCCTGTCCCCGATCGCATCCGCCCCCACACCGCTCACCCTCACCGCCGCCGCCCCGTTGGCAAACGCGGCCGCGCGTGCCGGCGGCTGTCCCTTCGCCAGCGCGACGAAGAACGCCGCCGCGAACACGTCCCCAGCCCCGAGATCGTCGCGCGGACGCTCGATCGCGGGGACCGCGACCTGGGCTTCCCCTCCGTCGGGCGTTAGGAGCGTCGTCGGGCGCGCCCCGGCCGTGATCGCCACCACCGCCCCCATCTCACCCGCCGCGGAGACGAGCTCGGCGCAGCTCGCGCGCTCGTGCTCGCTCAACACCAACGCGTCACATCCACTCGCGAGCGCTCCGCGGTCCACGGGCGTCGAGCGCATCTCGCGATGCTCGCTGTCCGCCACCGAGCGCATCTCACAATGCTCGTCCTCGTCCCACGCGCGCGCGAGCCCCTGCGGAGTGATCCCGACGAAGGCCGCCCGCCCCCGCCACGCCCGAGGCGTCTCGCGCGCGACCGGAGCGAGGTGCAAGATCGCCGTATCGACCTTCACCTTCGCGATCTGACCAGCCCACGCCAGCACCCGCTGCGTGCGCTGCTCGCCCTCGTCGTGAACGGATGGGGCGGCGCGCGCGGAGGGAGCGTCTCGGGCGGAGGGAGCGTCTCGGGCGGAGGGGGCGTCTCGCACGGAGGTGGCGAGGGTCGTCGTCGCGGGGGCGGGGAGGACCTGTAGCTCGATCTCTTCCCGATACGGCTCGAGCAACTGTTCGATCTCCCCGGGTGCCCCCTGGGTGAGGATCAACGTCCGCTGTCCCAGTCGTGCCGCCTGAAGCGCGCTGTAGAACGCGCTACCGCCTGGGCGGCGCGAGCCGTCGGCGAGCACGTCGATCGTCACATGCCCCACCGTCGTGTAATCGAATGCGGCCGGCCGGTGCACGATCGATTGCGATCCTCTCCGCGGCGACCCGCGTCGTCGCGACCGAGAACGGCGGCGCCAGCTAGGCCGGGCCGGCGTCGTCCGTGTGATCGACACTCTGGCCGGCGCTGTGCGTGCGATCGGCGCTCTGGCTCTCGCCCTCGGCCCCGTCGCGCGCCCCTTCGGCCAGCGCTGTCTCGGCCTGCTCGAGCGTGTCGAACACGCGCAGATGGCGCTCCAGCCCGGTCAGCTTCAAGAGCTTTCGCACCGGCTCGGTCGCGTCCAGGATCACCATGCCGCCGCCCGGCTCGTCGGAGAGATCGCGCTGCACGTGCAGCACCGCGCGCAGCCCGCTCGAGTCCATGAACTGCACAGCCGACAGGTCGAGAACCAGGGAGTGCTCGTCGTATCGCGCGCACGCCGAGGCGATCTGCGCCTGCATCGACGGGGCCCCCGCGAAGTCGATCTCACCGGTGACGATCGCCCGTAGAGGACGTCCGTCGCCGCCCTCGAACTCCAACGCGAGCGGCGCGGGGCCGGCTGTCGCTGCGATATGTCCCGGACGGTCGCTCAAGCTGTATTTGACACTAGCATCGCGCGCTCGCGCGCGACTCCAAGCCAGACCGCGCTTTATACCCGCTCGATACCCCCCCAAGCAAGATCCACCGTTCGTGCCAGTCAAGCCCCGGCTCGAAAGATGCCCAACGACTACACAAACCAAATCGATTGCTCGCTCGGCTACGACACAAACCAAATCGACTGCCTCGCTCGGCTGTTCTGTGCTTGCTGAAATGGCGATGACCGCTCCGTCTCGACTCTCAGCGCACCCAGCGATGCCTCGCTCGGCCTCGAAGCGACGGCCGTGGACCCCGCTCGCCCTCGCCCTCGCCGTGCTCGCGTGCGTCCTGCCGGTGCCGCCCGCGCTCGCGGCTTCGCCCTACCCAGCGGGCGCCACCCGCCCGGAGCTCGTGGCCAAGCCCTCCGAGCTCGTGCACGGCGCGTCATCGACGTCCGGTGGCACGGGCGGCGCGTCCTCGCCCGGGGGCGCCTCCACGCCGACGGCCGGCTCTTCGCGCTCCTCGAGATCGCACTCCAAGCCCAAGCCGAAGCCGGTCCTGCACGGCAACTCCGCGCGCGCGCTGATCGCGTTCGAAGCGATGCAAAAGGCCTATTACATCTCCGGATCGGGTCTCTACGAGGGCGAACCGTTCTCGTTCCTATGGCCGTTCTCGCAGGCGCTGGCGGCGACCGTCACGATGTCCCATCTGAACGGCGTCTCGACGATCCCCGGCCTGTCCGCGACGCTCCAGCGCGAACTGAACGCGCGCCTGATCGGACTGCGCTCCTATCTCGACACCGACAACTCGGGCGCGCCCGAAGGGTCGTTCACGAGCACGCTCGCGGCCTTCGACGGCACGGTCGCGCCGCCCGCGGGCCCCGGCGGGGCGAAGTACTACGACGACAACGAGTGGGTTGGGATCGAGCTCGTACGCGCATACGAGCAGACCCACAGCACCGCCGCGCTCGGGGTGGCCGAGGGGATCATGGCGTTCGTGATGGCCGGCTGGCAGACGACCAACGCGGATGGCGAACCGCTCGCCTGCGCTGGCGGCGTGCCGTTCTCCAACGCGATCGAAAACACCGAACGCAACACCGTCACCGACGGCCCCGGCGCGGAGCTCGCGTTGCAGCTCTACCGCATCACCGGCAACGCCACCTACCTGCAGTTCGCCGAACAGGCCTACAACTGGACGCGTACCTGCCTGCTGAGTGAAAACGGCCTGTACGCCGATCACATCGGCCCCCACGGAGCGGTCGCGCAGACCTACTGGAGCTACAACCAGGGCTCGATGATCGGCGCCGGCGTGTTGCTCTACCAGGCCACGCACAACTCCGCCTACCTCTACCAGGCCCGCCAGACCGCGGCCACGGCGCTCGCCTACTTCACGCCGGAACGGCTCGGTGGCGAAAACCCGTTCTTCGTGTCGGTCTACTTCCGCAACGTGCTCTACCTCGACTCGGTCACCCACGACCCGCCCGGGGCCAAGCTCGCCCAGCCTTACGTCGATTACGCCTGGCAGCACCTGCGCCTCTCCAGCAACGTGTTCGTGTTCGGCTCGCCTCCCGCCGGGCAGCTGCTCGTGCAGGCCGCGATCGTGCAGATCTACGGGCTGCTGTCGTCTTCGCCCAGCACCTATTTCTGAGCTCGCTCACGCACAAGGTGGGGGCTGGGAGCGTGGCCGAAGGTCGGGAATCGACGGCGTGAGCGCCGAGAGCCGCGACGCGAAGGAGTAGGCTCAGCTCCCGATGTCCGACCCCTCCAACCTGATGACCGCCGCGGGCCTCGACACCCTCCACGAGGAGCTGGCCGCGCTCGAGGGCGACGGACGCAGGGAGATTGCCGAGCGGATCAAGACCGCGCGCGAATGGGGCGACCTGAAGGAGAACAGCGAGTATCACGACGCCAAGAACGAGCAGGCCCATCTCGAGACCAAGATCGCGCGCCTGCGCGAGAAGATCGCCGCCGCGGTCGTCGTCGAGGAGGCGCCCGTCGCCGACGGGGTGGTCGGCTTCGGCTCGACCGTGGTCGTACGCGAGGAGGACGGCGCCGAGCGCACCTGGCGGATCGTGAGCTCCCATGACGCCAACCCCGCCGAGGGCCGGCTCTCGGCCGAATCGCCCGTCGCCGTGGCCCTGCTCGGGCGGGGCGCCGGCGAGCAGGCCTCCGTGTCGCTGCCGCGCGGCAAGCGCACGCTGACCGTGCTCAGCGTCGGCTGAGGGATCCCGAGCGCCGATCGACGGCGTCGGATATCGTCGGCACCGGGTCGGGCGCGGGCTGGCGCCTGGACTCTGACAGCGTGGCGATCACAGCCTCGACCACCTCCGCGTCGAACTGACTGCCGACACACGCGCGCAGCGCCCGGATCGCTTCCGCGGGATCGCGCGTCTCATCCTTGCGTTCGTACAACCGCTGGTCGGCCAGCTGCAGGATCCCCGCCGGCTCCGAGCCCTCGCCCGGGATGCTCACCTCGCCGTGCGCCGCGTCGATCGCAAAGCCCGGGCCCTGCTCGCGGAGCGCCTCCACGCTCTCGCGCACCAGCTCTCCCTCCGCACCGGCGGCACGGAACAGCACGCAGAACTCGTCTCCCCCCATGCGGTAGGCCGCGCCCCGAGCGAGCACAGCAGCGTGCAGCCTGTCGCTCAGCCGCGTTAACAGCGCATCGCCCGCCGGATGGCCGAAGGTGTCGTTGAAGCGCTTGAAGCCGTTGAGGTCGTACAGCACGAGCTTCCACTGCTCGCCCCGGCGGCCGGGACGGCAGGCGAGCTCGAGGTCTTCCATCAGCCGGCGGCGGTTGCCGAGTCCGGTGAGCGGGTCGGTCAGCGCCAGGCGCCGCGAGGCCACGAGCATCGCGAGGTTCTCCCGCACCGTCAGCATCAGTCGCGCGCTCACCGCGAGCACGGTGGCGGTCGCGAGGATCAGCACCGGCAGGGTGAGCTGATGGTGGAGGTTGCCGTAGACGAACACCCCCAGCGCCGTCAGCAGCGACGCCGCCGGCACCAGCACCAGCCGCCAGTCCTCGATCCGCCGTCGTGTCGGGCGCGGCCACGGCGCCCAGGCCGCCAGTGCCAGCAGGATCGCCCCGCCCGGCCACAGCCCTTCGATCCACGTGCCTTCCCGGTAGGTGTCGGTGGCGGTGTGGTAGAGGTAGGTCGAGTCGGCGATCGCGGTCATCAGCATGCTCGCCGCGATCAGCAGCCACACCCGTCCCGGGCGCCAGCCGGTCATGCCCAGCGCGCCGATCGCGAAGATCATCAGCAGCAGGTCGCCGATCGGATAGGCCAGCTCGAGCGCCACCGAGCCGACGCTGCCGTGCGCCCTCGCTACGATCGGCGGCAGCACGACCGCCGCCGCGAGCGCCGCCGCGCCGAGACCGCCGATCAGGCCGTCGAGCCACAGGCTGATCCTCAGCTCGCGCAGATGCGCGCCCACCAGCAGCATCAATGCCGCGTACATGCACGGGTACATCGCCAGGTAGAAACCGTCCGCGGGGGAGACGGGGCCAACGGCGCCTGCCGGGCCTCCCACGAAGAGCGTGAAATACAGTTCGCCCACGCTCCAGCTGAGCAGGCCCGCGCCCATCGCCAGCCAGGCCGCTCGCTGGGCCTTCACCGCGAGCCCGCGCGCGATCACCGCGAACGCCGCGCCGAACATCAGCACGTTGTAGACGCCGCCGTCGATCAGCCCATCGGCGTGCGGGCCACCGAGGCCGACGGTCGTGTGCAGCACGAGCACGCCCAGCCCTCCCAGCAGGAAGGCGAGATATAGAGTCGATCGTGTAGTGCGGGTGTGTGTGGCCATGCGGCCTCTTCTACGTATCGACCGGCCGCTCCGAGTCCTGGAGCGAATTGGCCCTTCTTACGCGCGTGTTCGCGTGCGCGGCTGCGATTTCAGTCGTCTGCGACGTTGCAGCCGTGCTGGGCGGCGATCAAGGACGCTTGGCGCGCGCGAGACGCTTGCGCGCGCGCTTGGCGAACCGCTTGGGCTTGCGCTCGTACAGTCGCCCACCTTCGCGCAGCGCCCGCTTGCGCAGGCGCGCGCGCCTGCCGGCGATCAGCTTCAGCACGCGCTTGCGTGTGCGCTTGCGTCGCCTTTCTCCGCCGACGAGCGGGCTGTCCGGAGCGCTCACCCGATCGGCCAGCAGCGCCAGGTCGTGCTCGTCGCCCAGCCGCTCCTGCAGGTCGTCCGCGCGCTCGGCGAGCTTTTCCAGGCCGAGCATCTGCGCGGCGTAGCGCAGATCCTTGACGCGTTTGCGCCACTGGTGCAGTGCGCGCGTGTCGTCCCTCCGCGCGCGCCTTGCGCGCCGGCCGCGGCGGCGGCCCTGCCGGTAGAGGCGCCGCAGGCCGGGCTCGGTCAGCCGCAGTCCGGGCCGTACGGGCAGGGGCCACGCGGCCACACGGGCCCGCACCGCATACAGCTCGCCCAGCGTCGCATCGCGCGTGGCCGCGCTGCCCTCCAGTTCCGCCGCCCGGTCGCGCTCCGCGACGAGCCGTGCCCGCAGCGCTACGACGGGACGCCGACGCGCGAGCTCGCGCCCGCGGTCCTTCAGCAGCCGGTCGAGCGTGCTCACCATCACCTCGGCGTCGCGCGCCCCGGCCAGGCGCCGGGCGATGTCGCGCAGGGCCTCGTTCTCGCGCGCGAACGCCTGCTCGCCGAGCTCCTCCCGCAACAGGCGTGTCAGCGCGCGCAGCCGCTTGATCGCCTTGCGCGTGTCGTGCACCGCCTCCTCGCTCGGAACGTTCCCTTCGCCTCGTACGAGCTCGATCGCGAGGTCGAGCTGCGCGAGCGCCATGCGCTTCATCCCCTCGTGTGGGGGCTCGCCGCTCAGCAAGGTGAAACGACGCTCGCTCGCGCGCCGCGCCCGGGCGGTGCGGCGGTCGCGCTCGCCTTTGGCCAGCACCACCGCCCCCGCCGCCGCCGTCGCGAGCACGGTTGCGGCGAGCGGCGCGACAATAGGTCTGTGTCCACGACCCTTCCACCCGCGCGCTGGTGGACGGCACGCCGCGCGAAGAGCGGCAAGCCGGCGACGTACCGCTGCCCGATCTGCGGTCATCGCCTGCCCGCGCTCAGCGAGCACATGCTGATCGCCCCCGAAGGCGACTCCCGCCGTCGGCGGCACGCGCACACCGAATGCGTCCTCGCCGCGCGCGCGTGCGGCAAGCTCGTCCTACGCGAGGAGTGGCTGCGCACCCAGCCCCGTCCGCCGTCGCTATGGCGACGGTTGCTCGGCTTCTTTGCACGGGGGTGACGCGTTCCCGGGGCTCAGCCTCCCCAGACCTTTACTTCTTCCGGCTTGACCTTGATGATGAGGCGCTGTTCTCCGGGCTGGCGCAAAGGATATGAGTCCTTGTCCATGTACTTCTTCGCCATCGCGTCGATGTGCTCGTCCGCGCCGTCGGTCGTGCGCTCGGCCTCGCGCCCGCGAATCGAGAGGTACTCGTAAGGGTTCTCCATGTTCTGCACCGTCAGCGTGACCCGCGGATCGCGCTCCAGGTTGCGCGGCCACGCGCGTCCCTCGGCGGTGTTCAGCACGGCCAGCCCGTCTTTGACGTCGACCCACACCGGCACCCCATGCACCGACCCGTCTGCGCGCAGCGTGGCGACGTGGCAGAAGTTCTTCCCCTGCAGCAGCTCCTCGCTGCGACCCTCGATCGTTGAGCTCATTTGCGATGACCCTTTCTCGCGATGTTTTGCGCCTGGACGCACACCACGATAGGGCCTTCTCGCCCGGCGCCCGTAGGGCGTCGCGGGTCGAGCTGGAGAAGGACGCAGGAACGTGGCGTGCTGGCCGAAACGGGGATGCGAGCGAAGCGAGTGTCACCCGGCTTCGGTACGCGAGTGACCGAGGACGCACTCCAGCGAAGTGCCCGCGGCGCCCTACTGTCGGCTCAGACCCGTGGAAGAGGTAGCAGGCGGAATCGGGTCGAGCGGCGCGAGCTTGCCGTTGTTCAGCTGGAAGCGCACCGTCGTCTGCCCGCCGCCGGGGCAGCAGAGCGGATCGCTCGAGCGGTACAGCGGATAGGCGAGCGTGACTTCGGTGTCGCTCTGCGACACCACCTTCACAGTCGCCGACGGTTCCTTCGCGTCGGTGCCGATATAGCCGTTGTTAACGAAGAAGAACGCCTGCTGCCCGTGCCCGTCGCTCGAGCCGCTGCGCGTGCCGATCAGCACCCGTAGCGCCTGGTTCGAGTGGTAGTCGGAGGTGTCGGTCGCGGTGAAGCCCTTCGCCCGAACGACCGCTTCGGCGCCGCTCAACCCTTCGCCGCCGCCCGCTTGCGGCTTCGTGAACGCCGGCGCGGGCGCTGTGCGCGCCGGGGTGGACGTGGGGGCGGAGGCGCCACCGCTCGTCGTCGTCTGCGCCGGTGTCGTCCTCGGCGGTGGCGTCGCCGTCGCGGTGCTCGTCGTCGTCGGCTGCCTGCTCGTGGACGATGTCTGCACCGTGGCCGGCGCGCTTGCCGCCGTCACGGTCTTGGTCCCTCCGCCGCATCCGCTCAGCAGTGCTCCCACGGTCAGCGCGGCTGCGGAGAACGGGATCGCGGAGGAATGAAATCTCATCGCACCCATGGTATTCGCCGCCTGTCCCGTGCCTCCTCGCCCTCCGCGCCGCCTATCCCGTTTCGCCCGTCCCAATGTCTCTTCGCCGTGCGCCGGTGTCTCCCGCCGCCATTCCTACCCCTCGCCGGTGCCTCAACCGTCCCGGTACCCGCGACCGCCACGTGAGACCCCCACATGGGCACGCCCGGCGGCCGGTAGGCCGCTCCTCCAAAAAAGACCTTGCAAAACTTCACGACACTGCTAGTCTGCCACTCTACTTAGCGGTCACTAAGCAAAGGGGAGCCTGGAAATGAACGAGGCAGAAGAGCGTCGGAATCGCTGGACCTTGGGGATCGTATCGGTCGCGCTGTTCATGGTCGTGCTCGACAACCTCGTTGTCAGCGTCGCACTACCCACCATCCATCGCGACCTCCACGCCTCGATCCAGTCGCTCGAGTGGACCGTGAACGCGTACGTGCTCGCCTACGCCGTGCTGCTGCTGACGGGCGCCGCGCTCGGCGATCGCTTCGGGCGCAAGCGCATGTTCCTCGTCGGCATGACGATCTTCACCGCGGCCTCCGCCGCCGCCGCGCTCTCGACCTCCACCGGCCTGCTGGTCACAGCACGCGCCGTACAGGGCTCGGGCGCCGCGATGGTCACCCCGCTCACGCTGACCCTGCTTGCCGAGGCCTTCCCCAAGGAAAAGCGGGGGTTGGCGATCGGCGTGTGGTCCGGCATCAGCGGCATCGCCGTCGCGATCGGACCGCTGATCGGCGGCGCCGTCGTGCAGGGCATCTCCTGGCACTGGATCTTCTGGATCAACGTCCCGATCGGCCTTGTCGTCATGCCGCTCGCCGTGCGCTGGCTGAAAGAGAGCCACGGCCCATACGGGAGCCTCGACCTGCGCGGGCTCGTGCTCGCCTCGACCGGCTCCTTCGGGATTGTCTTCGCGCTCGTGCGCAGCCAGTCGCTGGGCTGGACGAGCTCCGCCGTCCTCGTCTCGCTGATCGCCGGGCTCGTGCTGCTCGCGTGCTTTGTCGTATCGCAGCTGCGCGCCAGCGAGCCGATGCTGCCGATGTACTTCTTCGCCAAACGCTCCTTCGCCGTCACCAATGTCGCCTCGCTGACGATGTACTTCGGCATGTTCGGCTCGACCTTCTTCCTCGTCCAGTTCATGCAGAACGTGCTCGGCTACACCCCCCTGGAGGCCGGCGTGAGGATGCTCGTGTGGACGGGTGCCACGATGGTCGTCGCGCCGCTGGCGGGCGTTTTCTCCGAGCGCTTCGGCAGCCGCCCGTTCATGGCCGGCGGCCTCACCCTGCAGGCGGGCGGTCTCGCGTGGCTCGCGTTGATGGCCTCCACGCACATTCCCTACTGGCACATGATCGGCGCCTTCATCATGGCCGGTGGTGGGATGGCGCTCGTGTTCGCCCCCGCCGCCAACGCCGTGCTCTCCTCCGTGCGCACAGACCAGGCGGGCCAGGCCTCCGGCGCCAACAACACGATCCGCGAGGTCGGCGGCGTGCTCGGCGTGGCGGTGCTCGCCTCGATCTTCACCAGCGCCGGCGGCTACGCCACACCGCAGGCATTCGTAAACGGCCTGGTCCCCGCGCTGTGGGTCGGGGTCGCGGTGCTCGCCACGGGCGCGCTTGTCGTGATGGCGCTGCCGTTTCAGACGCGCGTGGCCGCCGACCTCGAGGTCGCGGAGGGCCCGCTCGTGGCGGTGGCCGGGGACACGGCGTGACCGAGACGGCCGCACCCGCGCGCCGACGCGTTCCGGCGGCCGAGCGACGCGAGGAGCTGATCTCCGCCGCCGTGCACGAGTTCGCGCGCGGCGGCCTGCACGGCACTCCGGTCGAGCGGATCGCGCGACGGGTCGGCGTCGCCCAGCCCTACGTGTTCAGCCTGTTTCCCAACAAGCGCGAGCTGTTCCTCGCCGCGCTCAATCGCTCCTTCGAACGGGTCTCTGACACCTTTCGCTCCGCCGCGGCCGACTACGCGGCCGGGCGCGCACCCGCCGAGTGCGAGGACGCGCTCGGGGCGATGGGATCCGCCTACAAGGACCTGCTCGCCTCCGACCGCGACTATCTGATGCTCCAGCACCAGTGCTACGCCGCCTGCGACGACGACGTCGTCCGCACGAGCGTGCGCCACCGCTTCGCTCAGCTGGTCGAGCTGGCCCGCGAGCTCTCCGCCGCCGAGCCCGAGCGCCTGGACGACTTCTTCCGCCACGGCATGGCCCTCAACGTCGCCGCCGCCCTCGGCGTCGAGGAGCTCTCGGTCGGCTGCCCCTGGGTGCAGGCCGAGCTCGAGTCCGTGGGCGAGATGCCGAAGCCCTGAAGACGCTCAGGGTGGAACCGCGGGCTGCTCCACCCTCGGCGCCGGTCGACGGCCGCGCCTGAGGTCTGGATTCCCATCGTCGGCGCCAGTGCGCGCGTGCACGAACCGTTAGGATCGAGACGATGTCGACACCCGTGCACACACCGTCGGCACGCGCTAAGAAGCGCTCTCGGCGCGAGCTGGCCCGTACCGGCGCGCTCGTCACGCTCGCGGTGCTGATCACCCTGTTCGCGGTCTTCAACCTCGACAAGGTCAAGGTCCACTGGGTCTTCGGCACCGACGAAGCCCCACTGATCGTCGTGATCGTCATCTCGCTGCTGGTCGGCATCGTGCTCACGCACTTCGTCGAGCGACGCACCGGCAAACGGCGCTGAGTAACGGCGCTGCGTAGTACACGCGCGGCGCTTCAGGCGTTTGCGGTCACGACCTCGGCAGCCGCCTCGGCGCCGATCAGCGGCGCGAGCACCACATAGCTCAGGTAGTCGGCCAGGGCCGGCAGCAGATGGATCTGCCCGCTCGTCACCTGGCAGCGAACCGTGTGCCAGATCGCGCCCGCGGCCCCTTCCACCGCGAGCTCGCTCTGAATGGTGTCGGGGGCGCCCTCGGTGAGCAGCGTCGCGATGCCATGTGCCAGCTCGAGGTTGCGCTCGACCGTCTCGGGCCCCGCGGCGAACGCCTCGGCGGCGATCGTGTGCGCGTACAGCGGGCGCTCAGCCAGATGGCGCATCAGCTTGTCGATCGTGCGGCGAACCGCCGCCGGCCACTCGGAGGAGACCAGGCCGGGATCGGCGACGAGCAGCAGCAGCTCGTCGCTCAGCTGATCGAAGGCCGCCAGATAGCACTCGTCGCGGCCGGGGAACAGCTCGAAGAAATCCTCGATCGGCACCCGCGCCTCCTCGGCGATCTGGGGCGCGGTGAGCTCCTGGTAGTCGTCGACCACGGCGAGCCGCAACACGCTCCGCAGGAGACGTTCGCGAGCGTCTCCGCCGAGCACCCTGGCCTCGACCGGCGCGTGCTCCTCGATCGGGCTTCCTTGCACGATCGCCGGCACGCGTGCCGCCAGCTGGGTGGCCACGCGCTCGGTGGCCGAGGCCTGGAACAGCAGCGTCCATTCCAGCATCTCCTCGGTCAGGATCGGTACGTCCGTGGCGTATTGCCGCTCGCGCAGGCGCGTCGAGGCGGCTTCGTGCAGCCCGCCCACGATTCCCCGGATCACCGGGCTCGGCAGCGCGACCGCGCCCGGCGAGTGGGCGAAGCTGTTGGACAGCATGCGCTCGAACGTGGCCGTTGCCCGGCGCAGGCGCAGCTGGCCCGCGACGCCCGCCGTCTGAGCTTCGACGATCGTCAGCACGGCGCCCTTCGCGTTCGTCGAGATCTCGTCCCCGAAAGCCGCAAAAGCAGCTCGCAAGCGGTCTTCCAAGTCGCCTTCCGCCGCGCGGTACGCCTGGTTGATGCGAGCGACTCCGCGTGCCGCGATCAGATCGAAGGTCGCCAGAAAGCACTCCTCCTTGTTCGCGAACTGTTCGTAGAACGCCCGCCTCGACACGCCCGCCAACCCGATCACCTGCTTGACGCTCGTCCCGCCGTACCCGCTGCTGGCCACCGCCTCGACCATCGCCCCGTGCATGCGTATCCGCTGGTGGTGCGCGACCGCCTTCGGCCCCAGCTGATGGGGGCCGCGCGGCAGGCGCTGGTACAGCGGGGCGACCGCTCCGCTGCCCGACATCCCCTTGCGTCGCTCCGACACCGACATTCTACCTCCCCAAACGGATCTACACACCCAGACGCTGTCATGGAATCTGGTAAACAGGATTATTCCATGTCAGCAATTTTTTGTCTACACCGATATTGTGAGGGAGCTCGTTGAGCCCGTCGGATCGATCGAGTGGATAGGTGTTTCCCCTGCTCTTGCCAGGTTTTCGGGAGTTGGAACTTGTCTGTCGGTCGCGCCTTTTTTCGCGCGAGCTCGCGCGTGACAGATCGGCGAGCCCGCTGCTCCCGGCGAGCTCGGAGCTTCTCCCGCGGAAGCTGAGCGTTGCTCGTGGACGCGCCAGCCGACCGGCGGGAGCTTCACGGCGCTGGCTCTGCTCGGGACCTCGACGACTCGACCACGACGTCACCCAGAAGGTCGACCGGTTCCGGGCCGCCCATCGCAAGGAGGTCGAGAGGTATCTCGGTGGGCGCTGGGTACGCCCGAAGCGCGTCTCTAGTGCAGCAAGATTTTCAACGCGAGGATCCCCACGCCCATAGTGACCCCCACGCACACCTCGAGCGCGAGCTCCCCTTGAGTTGCCCGCGAGCGGACGCCCGCCAGCAGCTCGAAGGCGATCAGCCCCGCCACGGTGCTCCACAGCGCCGCATTGACCGACGCTTCGCGCCCGGCGCCCAATGCCCAGGTGAGCAGCAGCGCCGCCAGTGGAATCGCCGCTCCCCGCACGATCGCCGAGTCGTGCAGCAGCGCGCGTCCCAGCGTCCCCGCGGTGAGGCGCTCGTGCGTGACCAAACGCTGCCCCAGCGCGGTCGCGTAAGCGTGCGCGAGCCAATACAGGCCCACCGCGATCAGCGTCGAGCCGACCGCGTCGGCATGGCTCTCGTATCGACCGCTCTCGGCCGCCAGCAGCGCGCCGACGACGATCATCCCGTACACAGTCCCCGCGGGGTTCTCCGCCGGGACCAACCACTCGACGGCTCGCATCGCGCGCGCGTGCGTGTGCCCGTGCGCGCGCCCGCGCGTCGAAGCGCTCGGAGTGCTCGGAGTGCTCGGAGTGCTCGCCGAGGGTGGGTCGGGCGCCCGGCTGCCGGCGTCGTCTGTCGGGGAAATCGCTGGCCCGTCCTTACCCTGGGGATCGCATCGTCGCTCGCCGCTTTCCGAGCGCGCGGATGATACTGCGCTCGATCCCGATCCCAGTAGGATCTTGGGCCGTGCCGACGTAGCTCAGCTGGTAGAGCACCTCCATGGTAAGGAGGGGGTCCGGGGTTCGAGTCCCCGCGTCGGCCCTCTTCTTGCTTTTCTCAGCAAAGCAGGTCGAACCTTCTCATGCGGCCGGACCGCTTCGCGGTCCTTCCGGCCGCATGAGAAGGTCTCGATCCTGCGCAGGTTCGAGTCCCCGCGTCGGCCTTGCGGTGCTCAGGGCCCTATTCGATGCCCTCGAGCAGCTCTCCCGCCGAGGGTAGGTCGAGGCCGCGAGCCAGGATCGCGATCGTCTCCAGCCTCGGCGAGCGCTTGCAGCGCTCCAGCAGGCTGATCTCGGTGCGATGCAGGTCGCAGATCTCCGCCAGCGCCTCCTGCGAGAGCCCCACCCGCTCGCGGTGATGGCGAAGGTTGATGGCGAACTGCTTGCGTACTTGCTCCACGTTGTCCACGCCCCCAACTCTCGCGATGCGCAGACGGAAGGTCTACAGACGACTCGCCGTCAGATGCTTGTCTGCTTGACGACTACCCGCTCCTCCCGTTGGATTGGGCTCCCGCACAGGCGCGATCTTAGATAGAAACATTAGCTTATATTTTGTCAATAAGTGGTCGATCGTCGCTGGGGTCCAGCTCGTGACGGCACTCGGGTCGCATACAGGGCCGAGGCCCAGCTCGAGGCAGGGTCGAGCGGCCCCTACGCCGGTCCCTCCTCGGACGGAGTCACGGTCGTGACGGGCAGGCCCAGGCCGGAGACCTTGCTCGGCAAGTCGAGCTTCAGCCACCGCGACACGCGCGTGGGCAGCGTCGAGACGATCACCTCGTCGAAGCCCTGCAGGTTGATCGCATCCTGCACCGCGACGCTCGGGTCGGATGAGCCCACGATCGCGTCTACGGGCCCGCCTGCCGCGTCGCTCAACAGGGGAACCGCATGATCGATCACTCCCTGCGCCTCGCCCGCCCCCTGATCCTCGGGGTCGACGACCTTGTGCAGGCCATGCGCCGCGTTGGGCACGAGCAGCGTGAACGTGCACCGGCCGCGCTTCGCCCGCTCCGCGACAGCGTCGAGCAGGGGCTGGGTCGCGGCGGTTTTGTGCGCCACGACGAGCACGCGCGTGGGGGCCTCGCTGGACTCCATGACCCGACCTCCCTTTCTGGCTGATTGAATCCTCGACTCGATGATCCCACTCGCAGGTGGGGAATGCCAGTCGAATATCCTCCCTCCATGCGCGTTCGCCTAACGGACGACTCGGTCGAAGTGCTGCTCGCGCCGTGGGAGAAGGCGCTCGGGCTCCTCGGCAACATCGTCGTGCCGCGCGAGGACGTGAGCGATGTCCACGTGGTCGAGGACCCCGTACGCCAGGCGATGACCTCCGGCCTCAAGGCAGGGCTGCGCCTGCCGTGGATCTACTACGTCTGCCGCACGATCCGCCTCGACCAGGCGTTCGTCGTGCGGCGTGGCGTGCCGGGGCTGTCGTTCGCGGTGCGCAATCGCCGGGCGCTGCGCCGCGTGCTGGTGAGCACGCCCGAGGCGGAGTCGCTCGCGCGGGCGCTGGGAGGGCCTGAGCGGGCGGCGATTGGCCTGGGTGGGCCGCGGCGGAAGGCTTGAGCGGCGGCGATTGGCCTGGGTGGGCCGCGGAAGGCCCGGGTGGGCCGCGGAAGGCTTGAGCGGGCGGCGGAGGGTCTGAGCGGACAGCGAGAGGCCTGCGGTAGTAGTCGTTACGCAAACGGCTGCGCACGCGCGTACGCGCGCACGCGCGCGACGAAGCGGCACGAAGAAGAGATGGTGGGGGCAGGATTCGAACCTGCGTAGGCAGAGCCAACGGGTTTACAGCCCGTCTCCTTTAACCACTCGGACACCCCACCGGGAGCGGCCGTCAGTCTAGAGCCTGTCCGGCGAGATCCGCGCGTCCCCGCCAGACGGCTGCGGCGTGCGCGCTAGGAAGCCTCGCGCAGCTGCTGGGCGTCGGGCAACGTCTGCAGCTTCTTCAGCGTGCGGTTCTCGATCTGGCGAACGCGCTCGCGCGTGATGTTGAACGCGCGGCCGACCTCCTCGAGCGTGCGCGAGCGCCCGCCGACGATGCCGTAGCGCATCTCGATCACCTCGCGCTCGCGCCGCGGCAGGCAGGCGAGCACGCGGATGATGTTCTCGCGGCGAAGCGCCTCTGAAGCGATCTCGAACGGGGACTCGGCGGAGACGTCCTCGATGAAGTCGGCAAGCGCCGAGTCGTCCTCCTCGCCGACGGGCTTCTCGAGCGAAATCGGCTGCTGGGCCATGCGCATGACGTCGCGCACCTCGCGCACCTCGCATTCGAGCTCTGAGGCGATCTCGGCCGCGGTCGGCTCGCGGCCGAGCTGCTGGATCAGGGCCCGTTCCGCGTGGAGCAGCTTGTTCAGCCGCTCGACCATGTGCACGGGAATCCGGATCGTGCGCCCCTTGTCGGCGATCGAGCGAGTCACCGCCTGGCGGATCCACCAGGTTGCGTAGGTCGAGAACTTGTAGCCGCGTCTGTAGTCGAACTTCTCGACCGCTCGGATCAGCCCGAGCGATCCCTCTTGGATCAGGTCCAAGAAGGTCAGCCCGCGGCCGATGTAGCCCTTGGCGATCGACACCACGAGGCGCAGGTTCGCCTCGACCATGTGCTGCTTGGCGACGATGTCGCCGCGCTCGATCCGCTTGGCCAGGGTCACCTCCTCCTCGGCGCTCAGCAGCGGGACGCGGCCGATCGATCCCAGGTACAGGCGCAGGGAGTCGAGGCTCGGCTCGACGGTCAGGTCGACCTCTGGGCGCTTCAGACCCTCCAAGCGCGCGCGTAGGGCTCGAGACTGGCTCACGCCTTCCTCTTCCTCCTCGGTGTCCTCGAGCGGAGCGTCCTCACCGCGGGCGACGATCGTCTCGTCCTCGTGCGCCGCGACAGACCTCGCCTGGCCGTCTGCCTCCAGCCGCGGCTCTACCTCGACCTCGTCCGAGCTGATGACCTCGACGCCGTGCTCCTCGAGGTAGCTGAGGAGGTCGCCGGCCTGCTCCTCGCCCAGCCCGGCCTCCTCCAGCGCGGTGGCGATCGTCTCGGCGGCCAGGAAGCCCCGCTCCTGACCCTCGGCGATCATGCTCTGCAGCTCCTCGATCTCGACCACGGCTGTGTTCGTGGCGACCGACAGACCTTTCGGCTTTGCGCTCAACTCTGGACCCCCGCGATCCATCCGACTTCCCTGTCGGAGCGACCCGCTCCGACCTCCCCTGCTTTACGTCCTTGCCTCCTGTGCGTTGGTTCTTCAGTTGTCCATTGGGGCTGCTCCGCAATGTCTTGGGCTGCCCCGAGCCTTTCGTTCCCTTTGGCCAACCCGACCCGAGCGGCTAAGTGCGAAGTGATACCAGAATCCTCGTCTCAGGGAGTCGGCCGGCCACGTGTACTAGGCTTGATCTCGGTGCAGGCGATACGTACCACCTATTCCCTGTCTCCGACAATCGATGACGTGCAGGCGCGCGCGCCGGGCGTCCCTGTGGCGCTCACGCGGGTGGGGGTGACGGGGGTCGAGAAGGTCGTGCGCATCCGCGACGAGCTGTTCTTCGCACGGTTGGAGTGCTTCGTCGACCTCAGCCGCGAGCAGAAGGGCGCGCACATGTCGCGCTTCGAGGAGGTCGTCAACGAGACGATCGGCGAGGTCGTGCTCTCCGAGTCGCCGTTTCGCGCCGAGACGCTCGCCCAGCACATCGCCGAGCTCGTGCGCGAGCGCCAAGGCGCGGTGCGCGCCGAGGTGACGATCGCGGCGCGCTATCCCGAGCACAAGCCGGCGCCGGTCTCGGGGATCCAGACCCAGGAGATCTACACGCTGCACGGGCGGGCCGTAGCCTTCGAGCACGGGACCCGTCGTGTCGTCGGAGTGTCGGCAACGGGCATGACCGCGTGCCCGTGCGCCCAAGAGCTGGTGGCCGACCGCGCACGCGCTCGGCTTGCCGACGACGGGTTCTCGCCGGAGCAGGTCGAGCGCATCCTCGAGCGAGTTCCGATCGCCACGCACAACCAGCGCGGGCTGGCGACACTGAACATCGGGTGCATCGAGGAGTGTGTCGCCGAGATCGACGCAGCGGCGCTGCTGGAGATCGCGGAGGCAAGCATGTCCTCGGAGATCTACGAGCTGATGAAGCGCTCCGACGAGGTCGAGGTGGTGGAAAAGGCTCATCGCCGGCCGCGCTTCGTAGAGGATTGCGTGCGCGAGATGATCGCCGGCGTGGTGCGCGCCTTCGGAGCGCTCGACGGCGCGAGCTTCGTGTCGGCGCGCCAAGAGAACCTGGAGACGATCCACCAGCACAATGTCGTCGCCGAACGACACGGCCTGCTCTCGGAGCTGCGCTCGGAGATCGACTCGGGCCGGCGCGCCGAGCACCAGACAAGCCTCGAGGAGTGGCTCGGCGCAGGCGCCCAGAGCGCATCTTGGTAGGGCGCCGGTGCGCTGAGTCGCGGACGTGCTGAGAGGGTCTGCTCGGTCGCGGAGTGTGCTCAGCCGCGGGCCTGAGCCTCGGCCTGCTGCATGCGGCGGCGCAGCCCGAAGAAGTAATCCAGGCCGGAGAGCACGGTTACGAGAACCGCGAGATAGAGCAGCGCCGAGACCCACGGCGGCTGACCGTGGACGGCGATGACGGCGAGGATCGCGGCGATCTGCAGGCAGGTCTTGACCTTTCCGAACATGCTCGCGGCCATCACCACCCCGGCCTGGGTCGCGCCCATGCGCAGCACGGTGACGGCCAGCTCACGCGTGATGATCACCATCGCGATCCAGGCGGCGAGACGGTGCAGGGAGACGAGCGAGATCAGCGCGGCGACGATCAGCAGCTTGTCGGCGAGCGGGTCCATCAGCTTGCCGAAGGTGGTGATCGAGTCGCGCGCACGCGCGAGGTAGCCGTCGACGAAGTCGGTGAGCGAGGCCAGCGCGAACACGACCGCCGCGAGCACGTCTCCGGCGGGCGTGTTGCCGAGCAGCGCGACGACCAGGACGGGCACGAGCATGATCCGCAGCACCGTTAGCACGTTGGGCAGGTTCAGCGGAAACATGACGCGCCCATTATGCCGCCCGACGTGCCGTCCCGCGAGGGGTCGGGAATCGGCGTCCATCCAACCTCGCGTCCGCCCCGACGGCGTCGCCTGTGGGCGGACGACGAGCCGTCCTAGTATCGGTCTCACGCCCGTGATATCCGACCTGAAGAGGAGACACGATGAACAGACGAACCCTGGGAGCGAACGGCCTGGAAGTCTCCGCGATCGGGCTGGGGTGCATGGGAATGTCGGCCTTTTACGGCTCCGCCGACGAGGGTGAGGCGATCGCCACGATCCATCGCGCGCTCGAGCTCGGGTGCAACTTCCTCGACACGGCGCAGCTGTACGGCCCGATGACCAACGAGCAGCTCGTCGGCCGCGCGGTCGAGGGGCGTCGCGACGAGTACGTGATCGCGACGAAGTTCGCCCGTCGCACCGACGGGGCGACGCCCGGCGAGATGTCGACGCTCGGCCCGCTCGACGGTTCCGCCGAGCACGTCCACACCTCGGTCGAGGGATCTCTCGAGCGGCTGAAAACCGACCACATCGACCTCTACTACCAGCACCGTGTCGACCCGAACGTCGAGATCGAGGAGACCGTCGGTGCGATGGGGAGCTCGTCGAGCAGGGCAAGATCCTGCACATCGGGCTGAGCGAGGCGGCGCCCGAGACGATCCGCCGCGCGCACGCCGTGCACCCGATCGCCGCGGTGCAGACCGAGCTCTCGCTGTGGACGCGCGATCCGGCCGAGTCGGAGATCCTGCCGGTCTGCCGCGAGCTCGGGATCGGCTTCGTCTCCTACTCGCCGCTCGGGCGCGGCTTTCTCTCGGGTCGCTTCAAGTCGCCGGAGGAGCTCGACGCGAACGACTTCCGCCGCCACGGCCCGCGGTTCACGGGCGAGAACCTCGACCAGAACCTGAAGCTCGCGGCGAAGGTGCGGGAGATCGCGAACGACAAGGGCGTCACGCCGGCGCAGCTGGCGCTCGCGTGGGTGCTCGCGCAAGGGGAGGACGTCGTCCCCATTCCCGGCACCAAGCGCCGCAACTATCTCGAGCAGAACATCGCCGCGGCGGACGTCGAGCTGACGGAGGACGAGCTCGCCCGGATCGACGCGGAGCTGCCGCGGGCGGCCGGCGATCGCTACGACGAGCAGGGAATGCGCGCGGTGAACATCTGAGGAGTCGCGGTTTTTGACGAGTCACGCGCTGTGGACTCGGCTACCCGAGCCGAGTGCGAGCGGCGAGGGCTCGAGTTATGTATCGCTTTGAAGGGTGCGTATAACCATCGCATTACGGCCTCTTCAAAGTACAACTACAACCCCACCCCTCTCTAGGCTGGTACCCGGCGGAGTAGAAGTCGATGTGCCGGCGAGAAGCCGATGTGCCGGCGAGCAGGACTTCCGGACGCGTGTACTAGGGTGGGGCCATGCCGCTGATCCCGATGGTCATAGAGCGCACGGCGCGAGGCGAGCGCGAGTTCGACATCTACTCGCGATTGCTGAACGAGCGCATCATCTTTCTCGGCACGCCGATCGACGATCAGGTCGCGAACCTGGTGGTGGCCCAGTTGCTGCACCTCGAGAGCCAGGACCCCGACAAGGACATCTCGATCTACATCAACTCGCCGGGGGGCTCGATCTACTCGGGATTGGCGATCTACGACACGATGAACTTCGTAAAGCCCGACATCCACACGATGTGCGTGGGCGTGGCGATGTCGATGGGCTCGCTGCTGCTGGCGGGGGGGACGAAGGGCAAGCGCGCGGCGTTGCCGAACTCGCGCATCCTGATCCACCAGCCGTCAGCCGGGTTCGAAGGGCAGTCGACCGACATCGAGATCCACGCGCGCGAGATCCTCAAGGTGCGCGAGCGGATCGACGAGATCTACGCGTCGCACACCGGCTTGTCGAAGGAGCAGGTGCGCGAGGACATGGAGCGCGACCGCTTCTTCAACGCCGAGCAGGCGCTCGAGTACGGGCTGATCGACCGGGTGCTCGAGAGTCACTGAGCCCGCCGCGGGGCGGAGGTGGCGTTGAGTTTGATGGGCGGCCTACCGGCCGCTCGCGGAGTTCGCGTGGCGGACCCGAGGTTGGCGGGCCGGCCGTTTAGTGGGACGAACCTCGGGTGGGGGAGCCGGTGGCCCGTAGGTCGCTCGGTCAGGCGATCGAGTGCTCGATCGCGCCGAGGCGCTCGATCTCGATACGGACCACGTCGTCGGAGGCGAGGAACGTGGGGGGATTCTGTCCGACGCCGACGCCGGCAGGGGTGCCGGTGAGGATCAGGTCGCCCGGCGCCAGCGTGCAGGTCTCGGAGACGAACTCGATCAGCTCGGGCACGGAGAAGATCAGGTTGGAGGTGTTGGAGTCCTGGCGTAGCTCGCCGTTGACCCACGTGCGCAGCGCGAGGGCGTGCGGGTCGGGGATCTCATCGGCGGTGGTGATCCACGGGCCATACGGGCAGAAGCCGTCAGCGCCCTTGGCCCTGGTCCATTGCGGCTCGCGGCCCTGCAAGTCGCGGCCGGTGACGTCGTCGGCCACGGCGTAGCCGGCCACCGCCCGTCCGGGGCCCATGACGACAGCCAGCTCGCCCTCGTAGTCCAGACGTCTGACGACTCGCGGGCAGTGCACCGGCGCGTTCGGCGCGGCGGCGGAGGAGGGCAGCTTCATGAACACGAGCGGCTGCTCGGGCGCCTCGCCGCCCGTCTCGCGCACGTGGTCGGCGTAGTTCAGGCCGATCCCGAAGATCGCTCTGGGCCGCGGCACGGGCGCGAGCAGGGATATCTCCTCGAGCGCCCACGACTGGCCCTCCACGGGCGTCGCCTCGGGGTCCGCCAGGCGGTCGAGCACCGTCAGCTCCTCGACGGCGTGCGCGTACACCCGCTCCCGGCCGGGCTCGCCGCGTACCTCGCCCGCACGGGGAGCGGTCGAGCCGGGGGGTAGGAAGGTGGCCAGGCGCATGTCGCGGTCAGGGTATCGGCTCACAGTTGGGGATATCGTCGCTCGCTCGCATGGCCGGCACCACTCCCCTCGAGCGCATCGCCCTGCTGGCGATCGCCGTGCTCACGGCGCTCGCCGGTGTGGCCAACTACGAGGTGTGGGCGGCCGTCCCCCGCTTCGCCGTGGCCACGCTCGCGCTGGCCGGGCTCGCGTGGGTGGTGTCGTTCGCGACCGAGCAGCTCGGCGAGCGCTTCGGGCCGGGCGTGACGGGGATGATGCAGTCGACGCTCGGCAACCTGCCGGAGCTGTTCGTCGTGATCTTCGCCCTGCAAAAGGGCGAGCTGGTGGTGGCGCAGACCGCGATCGTCGGCTCGATCCTCGCCAACGCGCTGCTCGTGCTCGGCCTCGTGATCGTGGTCGGCGCGCGGCGCGCGCCCGACGGGATGATGCGCTTCTCGAAGCGGCTGCCACGCGACACGGCGACATTGCTGCAGGTGACGGTGTTCATCATCGTCCTGCTGGGACTGTCGCTCGGCGCGCACGACCCGGCGAGCCATCACGTCAAGGCGATCTCTGCCGTCGGGGCCGTGTGTCTGCTGATCGTGTACATGGCCTGGGTCGTGCCCTATCTACGCTCCGACTCCGCGCCGGGAGACGTGGCGCCGGCAGGCGCGGGCGAGAGGGTGCGTGCGGGCGTCGGCGCAGGGCGTCCGGCAGGCGACGGGGCTCGCACCGGCCCCCGTCTCTCGCTCGGCCTGACGCTCGTGCTGCTGATCGTCGCCGGCACCGCCTCGGCGTTCGTCTCGGACTGGTTCGTCAACGGCCTGCAGCCGGCGATCTCGATCCTGCACATCTCCCAAGCGTTCGCGGGCCTCGTCATCGTCGCGATCGCCGGCAACGCGGTCGAGAACACCGCCGGGCTCGTGCTCTCATACAAGGGCCGTTCGGACCTCGCGATCTCGGTGGTCAAAAACTCTGTCGCCCAGATCGCCGCCTTCCTGTTCCCGCTGCTCGTGCTCGTCTCGCTGCTGCTCGCGACCACGCTGACGTTCGCGCTCGCCCCGGTCTACATCGGCGCGCTGGCGCTGACGGCCCTGGCGCTGTGGCAGGTCACCGGCGACGGGGAGGCCGCCGAATTCGAGGGTTGGGCGCTGGTCGCGCTGTACGTGATCCTGGCGACGCTCACGCTGTACGAGTAAGGATCTCGGCGACGCTCACGCTGTACGAGTAAGGATCTCGGCGCGCGGGCCCGTCGCACGCGCCGGCTGACCGGCGACACCGACCGACGGCCGCGGTCACCGCGCGCAATTGTCTCCCAAAAAAAGCTTTCCAGCCGGCTGCTCAGCGACCGGCCAGGCCGCCGATCAACGCCCCGGCGATGCCGCCGGTAGCCGCCGCGCCGGTGTTCGACTCGAGACCCTCCAGCGGAGCGATGAACAGGGTCTGAATCGCCAGCCGGCCCGGGCCGGTGAACCGATTCCAGGTGAGCTTTCCCCCGCCGCCGAACATGCCCGTCTTCAGGCCCATCGTCACCGCCTCGAGGCTGACCGACGGGTCCTTGTACAGCCACGCACCCGCCTCCACGTCGAGCTGCTCGCCCTCGTCGAGGTTCACGAGAAACACGTTGCCATGACCGTGCAGCCACACCAGCGCGTCGCCGTCGCTCGCGCGGAACTTGTCCATGAAGAAGCCCGACCCGCCCAGCAGCATGTTCTGCACGCCCTTGATCCGCTCGAAGCTGTAGTCCAGGTTGTCGGTCGCCGCGATGAACTGATGCTCGCGCACGTCCAACCCCTCGCCCTGACGCAGGTGCAGCGGCACGCACTGCCCGGGCGAGTCACGCGAGAAGGCGATCCGCCCCGAGCCCGACGTGCGCGTGACGAAGAACTCGAGCCCCGCGATCTTGCGCTTGATCGCTCCCGGCAGCCTCTTCAGCTCGATGTTCAGCTGCGTCTCCTTCCACAGCAGCACGTGGTGCTCGAACATCACCGCCCGCTCGCCGACCTCGATCTGCAGCTCGGGAACCAGCTCGCCGCGGATGTGGTAGGTCACGCCGGCAAACGTCTCGTCGTGAACGCTCGCTGCGATCGGCTCGGGAAGGTGCATGGCTTGGTGTGTCTCCTTCTTGTAAACGGGGGTGGGCGAGACACACCGAGCTTCGCGCCTGCGGCGTCCTACGTCAAGACCGCGGCACCATCGCCGTTCCGCCGTTCGCTTCCTCCGCGCGCGAGAGCCACTGCCGCCTACGTCCTCGTCCCGCGCTTGCCGCCCGCGCGCGATGACCTCGACCGCGCAAGCGCGCTAGACTGCTTGCACCTCGCGCCTGGGCGGGGTTTTTCTTCGCCCACGGCCGCTTCACCACGACCACGCAGGGAAACTTTTCACATGGCCCGCGGAGACGTCCGAATCGCTATCGCCCTCGCATGCGAGGACTGCAAGCATCGCAACTACCAGACGAACAAGAGCAAGCGCAACAACCCCGACCGGGTGACCTTGCGCAAGTACTGTCGCTGGTGTCGCAAGCACACCAGCCATCGGGAGACGCGCTAGCGCGGGAGCGCTGCTGTGGCCCGTGACCGCAAACGTGCAAAGCAACGCCGCGACCGCCGCGCCGCGACGGCCGCCGGACGCGCCCAGGCGGCGCCCACCCAGCCTGTCCGTGCGGACGTGCCGGGTGCGCTCGACCACGCCTCCGGCGACGTCGACGAGTTCGACGCCGCGCTCGTGCGCGGCGGGGACGGCGTTCCGGTCACGCCGCAGGCCGAGCCGGACGAGGTCGGTCTGTCGACGGGCGACGACGAGCTGCAGCTGCCGGCCATACGTCCTTCCGGCGGCGATGGCGGGGGGGTCGGAGACGGTGGTGGCGGAGATGGCTCCGGCGGGAACGGCGACGGCTCCGGGCTCGGCCCTCCGGCGGCAGGCCCGCCGGCGCCCGGTGCGCCCCTGCGCGGCGGCAACCGCGCGCTCGCGTTCCTGCGCGCCAGCTGGGCCGAGCTGCAGCGCGTGCAGTGGCCCGACCGCCAGCAGGTCTTCCAAGCCACCGCCGTGGTCCTCGGCTTCGTCGCGATCGCCGGCGCCTACCTCGGCCTGGCCGACTACGTCGCGAAGGAAATCGTCGAATTCATCCTCTGACGGGCGCCCGTGCCTGTGGGGTCTTACAGAGGTGCGAGCCCCGACCGGGCGCATCCGCCATCATCTCCCCGCTCGCCGTCCCGTCATCGAACTCAGCAGCAAGGAACCCTGAATGTTTCGTTGGTATGTAGTCAACACCTACTCCGGTCACGAGAACAAGGTCAAGCACAACCTGGAGCACCGGGTCGTCTCGCTCGGCCAGCAGCGCGCCGTGCGCAACGTGGTCGTCCCGACCGAGTCCGTCTCGGAGATGAAGGACAACCAGAAGATCACCGTCGAGAAGCGCACGATGCCGGGATACGTGCTGGTGAACATGGAGCTCAACGAGGACTCCTGGGGCGTCGTCAAGGGCACCCCCGGCGTGACCGGCTTCGTCGGCGCCTCCCAAGAGCCCGTGCCGCTCACCCAGGGCGAGGTCGACCGGCTGCTGCACAAGGAGGTCGCCACCGCGCCGCGCACCCGCGCGCAGTTCACGATCGGCGAGTCCGTCAAGGTGGTCTCCGGGCCGCTGTCTGACTTCTCCGGGGAGATCTCCGAGATCAACGACGACGCGGCCAAGCTCAAGGTGCTGGTATCAATCTTCGGTCGCGAGACCCCCGTAGAGGTAGGCTTCGACCAGGTTAAAAAGTTGTAGGTGGGAGAGAAATGGCCAAGAAGGTTTTGACGACTATCAAGCTGCAGGCGAACGCCGGGCAGGCGAGTCCCGCCCCGCCGGTCGGACCTGCGCTGGGCCAGCACGGGATCAACATCATGGAGTTCTGCAAGGCGTTCAACGCGCAGACGCAGGGAGAAACGGGGACCGTGATCCCGGTCGTGATCACGGTCTATGAGGACCGCTCGTTCACGTTCGTCACGAAGACCCCGCCCGCCGCCGTGCTGATCAAGCAGGCGCTGCGCATCGGCAAGGGGTCGGGCGAGCCCAACCGCACGAAGGTCGGCACGATCACCCAGGCGCAGCTGCGCGAGATCGCCGAGCGCAAGCTCGACGACCTGAACGCGCACGACGTCGATCAGGCGGCGAAGATCATCGCCGGAACGGCTAGGTCGATGGGTGTGGAGGTGGCGTCGTGAGCAGCCAGCACGGCAAGCGCTACTCCGATGGCTTGACCAAGGTCGACCGCGAGCGCGAGTACGACCCCGCCGAGGCAGTCTCGCTCGTGCGCAGCCTCGCCACCGCGAAGTTCGACGAGTCGATCGAGATCCACGTGCGCACGGGGCTGAACGTGCGCCACGCCGATGAGCAGCTGCGCGGCACGATCGCGCTGCCGAACGGTCTCGGCAAAGACGTGAAGATCGCCGTGTTCGCCCAGGGGCCGAAGGTGGCGGAGGCCGAAGCGGCCGGCGCCGACGTGGTCGGCGGCGAGGACCTCGCCAAGCGCATCGAGGAGGGCTTCGACGACTTCGACGTCGCGATCGCCACGCCCGACATGATGTCCGTCGTCGGGCGCCTCGGCCGCGTGCTAGGACCGTCCGGCAAGATGCCCAACCCGAAGGTCGGCACGGTGACGATGGACGTCGCCAAAGCGGTCGAAGAGTCCAAGTCCGGCAAGGTCGAGTACCGCACCGACCGCACCGCGATCGTGCATCTCGTGATCGGCAAGGCGAGCTTCGACGACAGGCAGCTGCTGGAGAACTACGCGGCCGTGATCGAAGAGATCGTCCGCGCGAAGCCGACCGTCGCGAAGGGGCGCTATCTGCGCTCGATCGCCATGACTTCGACGATGGGCCCGGGTGTGAAGGTCGACCCGAGCCGAACACGCGACATCCTCGAGGAGGCGCCGACCGCGACAGCCGTCGCCGCATAGCGCTTTCTCACAGGCAACCAAAGACCCCCGGAATGCCCGCCGAGCTTCGATCGGCGGACGTATAAGACCGGGACAGGAGCCATATCGATGAACCGAGACCAGAAGGCCGTGGCGATCGCCGAGATCGCCGCCCAGATAGACGAGTCCCAGGCGATCTTCGCCGTCGACTACCGCGGCATCTCCGTACCCCAAGCAGCCGAGCTCCGCGCCAAGCTGCGCGAGGCCGACGCGACTTTCAAGGTCGTCAAGAACTCGCTCACCGAGCGCGCCGCCGACCAGGCCGGGGCCGAGACGCTGAAGGACTTCCTGGCGGGGCCGACGGCGCTCACGTTCGTGCGCGGCGACGTCGCGACCGCGGCCAAAGCGATCGCCGACTACGCGCGCGCCACGCAGCTCCTGCCGTTCAAGGGCGGCCTGATGGACGGCGCCGCGCTCGACCCGGACCAGATTCGCTCGATCTCACGCCTGCCCTCCCGCGAAGTGCTCTACGGCCAGCTGGTCGGGGTCGTGGCCTCGCCCGTGAGCGGCCTGGTCCGCACGCTCGGCGCGCTCGTCGGCGGACTGGCGGTGGCGCTGGGCCAGGTGCGGGAGAAGAAGGAGTCCGGCGAGATCCCCGCGGGGGAGGCGCCCGCTGCCGAGGCGACCCCTGCGGCAGCCGAGGAGCCGGCGGCCGCGGCGACGCCAGAGCCCGATGAGGCGCAGGCGGAGGAGCCCGCTTCCGAGGAGACCCCCGAGACCGAGGCTGCACCGCAGGACCAAGCTGAGCCGGCTGCGCAGGACGAGCCGGCGCAAGAAGACGACAACCAGGCGGACGCTTCGGCTGAAATACAGCCCGATGACGCCGACGCGAATCCCACCAAGGAGGACTGACTCACATGGCTACCAGCACACAGGATTGGATCGAGGAGCTGAAGGGCATCTCGGTGCTCGAGCTCGCCGAGCGGATCAAGGCGCTCGAGGAGGAGTTCGGCGTATCGGCGGCCGCCGTGGCGGCTCCGGTGGCGGCTGCCGCCGGCGGCGCAGGCGACGGCGCGGGCGCGCAGGAGGAAGAGCAGAGCACCTTCGACGTGATCCTCACGGGTGCGGGCGACAAGAAGATCCAGGTGATCAAGGTCGTGCGCGCCGCCACCGGCCTCGGGCTCAAAGAGGCCAAGGCGCTCGTCGACGAGGCCCCCAAGCCGGTCAAGGAGGGCATCGACAAGGAGGAGGCCGACAAGCTCAAGCAGGAACTGGAGGAGGCCGGCGCCTCGGTCGAGGTCAAATAATGCTTCGCTGATTCGTCTTTTACGGCCGCAAATTGCAGCAGCCGTAAAAGACGAACAGCTTCGCTGGCTGTAAATGCTTGGAAGGACCCCGCTCTGGCGGGGTCCTTCTTTATGTATGGCTAACAATTCGTGGCGTTTTCCGGTAAAGTGCCCTCCGCTGGCCGATAGCCGCAGCCGCCCGAGAGGCACGACGCCGCGCCACATACGCGGATTGTCAGGGGTGGGGTCCGTGAGCGCTGGCTGCCCACTTAAGGGCGTCGATAGCCTGTGCTATCTTTGCTAGTCGCGCTTTCGTCGCGCTCCTCTGCCCGTTTCTCGCCCTCCGAAGGAGTCGTTTCTTGGCCGCTGTAGATGCTCTCCGGACGCGCCGAAGCTTTGCGCGCCTCAACAAGACCGTTGACGTACCCAACCTGATCGACATCCAGCGCCGCTCGTTCGCGTGGCTGACCGACCCCGCCAAGGGCGGCCTGCGCGAGACGATCGACGACATCTCCCCGATCGAGGACTACACCGGCAATCTCGCCGTGCAGTTCGGCGAGTTCGTCTTCGACGAGCCGGTCGCCTCGCTCGAGCAGTGCCGCGAGAAGGACCTGACCTTCGCGCGCCCGCTCACGGTGACCGTCGCGTTCATCAACCGCGAGACGGGCGAGATCCGCGAGCAGTCGGTGTTCATGGGCGACTTCCCCTGGATGACCGAGCGCGGCACGTTCGTGATCAACGGCACCGAGCGCGTCGTCGTCACCCAGCTCGTGCGCTCCCCGGGCGCCTATCTGATGGAGCCGAAGGACCGCGAGAAGCAGGTCTTCATCGCGAACCTGATGCCCGCGCGCGGCTCTTGGCTGGAGCTCGAGATCGACAAGAAGGGCAAGGTCTTCGTCCGTATCGACCGCAAGCGCAAGCTGCCGGTCACCGTGCTGCTGCGTGCGATGGGCTATGACACCGACGAGGAGATCCTGCGGCTGTTCGACAACTCGCTGTACATCCGCAACACGATCGAATCCGACACCGAGATCACCCGCACCGAAGAGGGCGCGCTGATCGAGCTGTTCAAGAAGCAGCGCCCCGGCGAGCCGCCGAGCGTCGACAACGCCAAGGGCCTGCTCAACCAGCTGTTCTTCGACCCCAAGCGCTATGACCTCACGCGCGTCGGCCGCTACAAGCTCAACTCGCGGCTCGGTCTCGACGTCGACATCGACACGCGCACGCTGACCCACGACGACATCCTCGCGCTCGTGCGCGAGCTGGTCTCGCTGCCCAAGCGCCTCGGCCTGCCCGAGGACGGGGAGATCGAGATCAAGGACTACGCCGCCGAGGCGATGTCGATGCCGCGCGAGCCTGTCGCCGAGCATCTCGACGAGTACGAGCACTTCGGCAACCGCCGCCTGCGCACCGTCGGCGAGCTGATCCAGGAGGCCTTCCGCATCGGCCTCTACCGCATGGAGCGCGTCGTGCGCGAGCGCCTCACCACCGAGGACGCCGACACGATCACCCCGCAGACGATCATCAACATCCGTCCTGTCGTGGCGGCGCTGAAGGAGTTCTTCGGCTCCTCGCAGCTCTCGCAGTTCATGGACCAGACCAACTCGCTCGCCGGGCTTACCCACCGCCGCCGCCTCTCAGCGCTCGGCGCCGGAGGGCTCACGCGCGAGCGCGCGCCGATCGAGGTGCGCGACGTGCACCCGACCCACTATGGGCGCATGTGCCCGATCGAGACCCCCGAGGGACCGAACATCGGGCTGATCGGCTCGCTGTCCTCCTTCGCGGAGGTCTCCGAGTACGGGTTCGTGACGACCCCCTACCGCGTCGTCAAGGACGGCGTCGTGACCGAGGAGGTCGTACGTCTCGACGCCACTCAGGAAGAGGAGCTGGTGATCGCTCAGGCGAACACGCCGGTCGACGCGAAGACGGGCAAGCTCAAGGGCACGGAGATCCTCTGCCGCACCCAGGCCGGCCAGTACGTGACGGTCGGGCCCAAGGACGTCGACCTCGTCGATGTCTCGCCAGAGCAGATCTGGTCGGTGGCGACCGCGATGATCCCTTTCCTCGAGCACGACGACGCCAACCGCGCGCTGATGGGCTCAAACATGCAGCGCCAGGCCGTGCCGCTGCTGAAGGCGGACGCGCCGCTCGTCGGCACGGGCATGGAGCGCCGCGCGGCGCTCGACACGGGCGATGTGCTGCTGGCCAGGAACGCGGGCACGATCGAGTACGTCGATGCCGACCAGATCGTGGTGCAGGGCAGCGACGGTGGGAAGGAGGAGTACGAGCTGCAGAAGTACATGCGCTCGAACCAGGGCACGCTGATCCATCACAAGCCGCGCGTGAAGACCGACCAGAAGGTCAAGGCCGGTGACGTGCTAGCCGACGGCTCCTCGACCGACAAGGGCGAAATGGCGCTCGGCAAGAACCTGATGGTCGCGTTCATGTCCTGGGAGGGCTACAACTTCGAGGACGCGATCATCCTGTCCAAGCGCCTCGTGCAGGACGACGAGCTCACCTCGATCCACATCGAGGAGTACGAGATCGACGCCCGCACGACGAAGCTCGGCGAGGAGGAGATCACGCGCGACATCCCCAACCGTTCAGAGGAGTCGCTGCGCAACCTCGATGACCGCGGCATCGTGCGCGTCGGCGCGGAGGTCATCTCCGGCGACCTGCTCGTCGGCAAGGTCACGCCCAAGGGCGAGACCGAGCTGACCGCCGAGGAGAAGCTGATCCGGGCGATCTTCAAGGAGAAGGCGCGCGAGGTCAGGGATACCTCGCTGAAGGTTCCCCACGGCGAGGGCGGCGTGGTGATCGACGTGATGACGTTCAGCCGCGACGCCGGCGACGACCTGCCGCCGGGCGTGAACGATCTCGTGCGCGTGTTCGTCGCCAAGAAGCGCAAGATCTCCGAGGGCGACAAGCTCGCCGGCCGCCACGGCAACAAGGGTGTGATCTCGAAGATCGTCGACCAGCAGGACATGCCGTTCCTCGAGGACGGCACGCCGGTCGACGTGATCCTCAACCCGTTGGGCGTGCCGAGCCGCATGAACGTCGGGCAGATCCTCGAGACCCACCTCGGCTGGGCCGCCGCTCAGGGCTGGTATGACGACGGCACCGAGGCCTACCAGGAAGCCCACTCGAACGGTGGCAACGGCCGCGTGTACGTCTCCACGCCCGTGTTCGACGGCGCCACCGTCGCGGACGTCGACCACGCATTGGTCAAGTGGCAGGACGCCCATACGGGTCGTATCCGCATGGACATCGACAAGTCCCGCCGCGACGGCGAGCAGGCCACGGGCAAGATGACGCTGTTCAACGGCCGCACGGGCGAGCCGTTCGCCGAACAGGTGACGGTCGGGTACATGTACATCCTGAAGCTCCTGCACCTGGTCGACGACAAGATCCACGCCCGCTCGACCGGCCCGTACTCGCTCGTCACCCAGCAGCCGCTGGGCGGCAAGGCGCAGTTCGGCGGCCAGCGCTTCGGCGAGATGGAGGTGTGGGCGCTGGAGGCGTTCGGCGCCGCCTACACGCTGCAGGAGATGCTGACGATCAAGTCCGACGACACCGTCGGGCGCGTGAAGGCGTACGAGGCGATCGTCAAGGGCGAGAACATCGCCGAGCCGTCGATCCCCGAGTCGTTCAAGGTGCTGCTCAAGGAGATGCAGTCGCTGGCGCTCGACGTCAACGTCGTCTCCGAGGAGGGTCAGCGCGCGGAGATGCGCGACGAAGACGACGACCTGCTGCGCGCCGCCGAGGAGCTCGGCATCGACCTCTCGGGCGTGCGCGCTCCGGCGCCCGAGGCAGGCGGGGAGGAGCCGGCCGCCGAGGGCGAGCAGGGTGCTGCGACCAACGGCGCAGCCCCCGATGTAGTAGAGACGCCCGACGGCGCAGTCGAGGAGGACACCGAGGCGCCGAGCCGTCGAGGAGGCGATCGACGTCGAGGAGCTGCTCGACGAGGTGGCCGATCTCGAGGAGATCGAGGACGGCCTGCCCGAGACGGCGCCACTGGAGGAGGAGCTGGCCGAGGAGACCGAGACGTAACCCGCTCGAGCCCGAACGACAGCCGATTGCACCCCGACATGCAGTGCCACATTCTGATTCACCCGCGAGCGAAAGCTAAAACCAGATGATCGACATCAATAACTTCGACGCCATCGAGATCAGCCTCGCCTCCTCCAAGCAGATTCGCAGCTGGAGCTCCGGCGAGGTGATCAAGCCGGAGACCATCAACTACCGCACGCTCAAGCCCGAGAAGGACGGCCTGTTCTGCGAGCGCATCTTCGGCCCGACCAAGGACTGGGAGTGCTACTGCGGCAAGTACAAGCGCGTGCGCTACAAGGGCATCGTGTGCGAGCGCTGCGGCGTCGAGGTGACGCGCTCGAAGGTTCGCCGCGAGCGCATGGGCCACGTCGACCTGGCCGCCCCGGTCAGCCACATCTGGTTCTTCAAGGGCGTCCCCACCCGGATCGGCTACCTGCTCGACATGGCGCCGAAGGAACTCGAGAAGGTCCTGTACTTCGCCGCATCGATCGTCACCTGGGTCGACGACGAGGCGCGCACGAAGGACCTCGACACGCTCGAGAAGGAGGTCAACAAAGTCCTCGACGGCTACGCGGCCGAGCGCGAGGAGCGGGTGCTGGAGCTGCGCGAGTCGCTCAAGCGCCGTGAGAAGTACCTGCAGAGCGGCAAGCAGACGCACTTCAACGACGAAGACCACCTGTGGGCGGACTCGCTCGACATCAACCTCGCGAAGATCGCCGAGGAGGAGCGCGAGAAGCTCGTCAAGGAGCTGCGCAAGACCTTCGACGCGGACATCGCCGACACCGAGGCCTACATCGAAGACGCGGCCGAGCGGATGCGCAGCGTGTGGGAGCTGTTCAAGACGATGGAACCCAAGCAGATCGAGCACGACGAGACGACCTTCCGCGAGCTGAAGGAGCGCTTCGGCTCGTCATACGGCTTCGGCGAGTACTTCCGCGGCGGGATGGGCGCGGAAGCGATCCGCGACCTGCTCCAGCAGGTCGACCTCGAGGCCGAACGCGTCGAGCTCGAGGATCAGGTCAAGACCGGCAAAGGCCAGAAGCAGGCCCGCGCGGTCAAGCGCCTGAAGGTCGTCTCCGCCTTCCTGCAGTCCGGCAACAAGCCCGAGATGATGGTGCTCGACGCCGTTCCGGTGATCCCGCCGGAGCTGCGCCCGATGGTCCAGCTCGACGGTGGCCGCTTCGCGACCTCCGACCTCAACGACCTCTATCGCCGCGTGATCAACCGCAACAACCGCCTCAAGCGGCTGCTCGACCTCGGCGCGCCGGAGATCATCGTCAACAACGAGAAGCGCATGCTGCAGGAGGCCGTCGACGCGCTGTTCGACAACGGCCGCCGCGGGCGTCCCGTCACCGGCCCGGGCAACCGGCCGCTGAAGTCGCTGTCGGACATGCTCAAGGGCAAGCAGGGCCGCTTCCGCCAGAACCTGCTCGGCAAGCGCGTCGACTACTCCGGACGCTCGGTGATCGTCGCCGGCCCGTACCTGAAACTGCACCAGTGCGGCCTGCCGAAGATCATGGCGCTCGAGCTGTTCAAGCCGTTCATCATGGCCCGCCTCGTCGAGCGCAAGTCCGCGCAGAACATCAAGGCGGCCAAGAAGATGGTCGACTCGATGATCGGCGAGGTCTGGGACGTGCTCGAGGAGGTCATCCACGAGCACCCCGTGCTGCTCAACCGCGCACCGACGCTTCACCGCCTCGGCATCCAGGCGTTCGAGCCGCTGCTCGTCGAGGGCAAGGCGATCCAGGTCCACCCGCTCGTCTGTCACGCGTTCAACGCGGACTTCGACGGCGACCAAATGGCCGTTCACCTGCCGCTGTCGGCCGAGGCTCAGGCGGAGGCGCGCATCCTGATGCTCTCCTCCAACAACATCCTCTCCCCGGCGCACGGGGCGCCGCTGGCGACCCCGACGCAGGACATGATCCTCGGCGCCTACTACCTCACCTACGGGCCCGAGGCGGACGAGCTGGCGGGCAAGCGCGAGCTGCTCACGAGCGATAAATGGCCGTCGACCGAGCCGCGTCCGCACGTGTTCCGCACCGCGCAGGAGGCCGAGCTCTCCTACGAGGCCGGCGTCGTCACGCTGCACGACATCGCCGAGTTCCGCGCCTTCGGGCGTGAGGGCGGCCACGTGCTGAGCACCGTCGGGCGGATCATCTACAACGACCGCATCGAGCGGGCGCTGGCCGAGGCGCTGGGCGGCGAGTTCGACGAGTCCAAGTACGTGTTCGTCAACCAGTCGATGAAGAAGCGCGACACCACCCGTCTGATCGACGCGCTCGTGCAGACCTACGGCGCGAGCACGATCTCGCTCGTGCTCGACGCGTTCAAGGATCTCGGCTTCAAGTACGCCACCCAGGCCGGGATCACGATCTCCAAGAACGACGTCGTCGTCCCGCCGGAGAAGCAGGAAATCCTCGACAAGTACGACAAGCTCGTCGGCGACATCACCGACCAGTACGACGACGGCCTGATCACCCAGGAGGAGCGCCACGAGGCCGTGGTCGAGAAGTGGAACGCGGCCACCGACGAGGTCGCCGAGGCGATGGTCGCGAACCTCGACACGCTGAACCCGATCTTCATGATGGCCAACTCGGGCGCCCGTGGCTCCTTCAAGCAGATCCGCCAGCTGGCCGGCATGCGCGGGCTGATGGCCAACCCGAAGGGTGAAATCATCGAGCGCCCGATCAAGGCCAACTTCATGGAGGGCCTGTCGGTGCTCGAGTACTTCATCTCCACGCACGGCGCGCGAAAGGGCCTGGCCGACACCGCGCTGCGCACCGCCGACTCCGGCTACCTGACACGGCGCCTGGTCGACGTCGCCCAGGACGTGATCATCCGCGAGCCCGACTGCGGCACCGAGGAGTACATCGAGATGGCGGTGTTCAAGGACGGCGGCGAGCCCAACGACGGTCTCGTCGGACGGGTCGCGGCGCTGCCGATCACGACCAAGCGGGGCCGCATGCTCACCGAGCAAGGGGTCGAGATCGGTCGCGCGGAGCTCGCCGAGATCGTGCAGGCGTTCGGCGACGACAACGAGAAGAACGGCACCGGCGAGATCACCGTGCCGGTGCGCTCGGTGCTCAAGTGCGAGGCGCCCAGCGGAGTCTGCCAGGCGTGCTACGGACGGGCGATGGCCACGGGCGCGCTCGCGCAGATCGGCGACGCCGTCGGCATCGTCGCGGCCCAGTCGATCGGCGAGCCCGGCACGCAGCTGACGATGCGCACGTTCCACACCGGCGGCGTCGCCGGCGCGGACATCACCCACGGCCTGCCGCGCGTGGTCGAGCTGTTCGAGGCGCGCAAGCCGAAGGGCCTCGCGAAAATCGCAGAGCAGGACGGCGTCGTCTCGATCGAGGAGACCGACAAAGCCCTGACGGTCGTCATCACCGACGACGCCGGCGAGGAGCACCGTCACGCCTTCCCGCGGCGCACGCGCCTGTTCGTCACGGCGAACGAGAAGATCACGGCCGGCAGGCAGCTCAACGAGGGCTCGGTCTACCCGCACGAGCTGCTCGCGATCCGCGGCCGCACCGAGACCGAGCAGTACCTGGTCAAGGAGGTCCAGGAGGTCTACAAGTCACAGGGCGTGGACATCAACGACAAGCACATCGAGCTGATCGTGCGCCAGATGCTCAAGAAGGTGCGCGTCGACCAGAAGGGCGACACCGACTACCTGCCCGGGCAGTTCGTCGATCGTTTCGAGTTCGCCAAAATCAACGATGCGATCGCCGAGAAGGGCGACGAGGCCGCGCAGTTCGAGGACATCATCCTCGGGATCACCAAGGCGTCGTTGAACACCGACTCGTTCCTGTCGGCGGCCTCCTTCCAGGAGACCACCAAGGTGCTGACCGACGCCGCCCTGGAGGGCAAGACCGACCGTCTGAACGGGCTGAAGGAGAACGTGATCATCGGCAAGCTGATCCCGGCCGCCACCGGCCTGAAGCGCTACCGGCGGATCGAGATCGAACCGTCAGAGCCGCTGCCCCGCGCGATCGACGACGTCGGGCTGCTCGACCAGGACGAGATCGCCGCCGAGCTCGGGCTGTCCGGCGCCGGAGGCTTCAACGGCGGCTACGGGCAGGAGTTCGACGCCGATCTCGCGTCGCTCGAGAAGATCGGGGCCGGCACCACCGATCCGGGCTTCGTCGAGGAGCTCGCCGATCTCGAGGTTCCCGAGGAGCCCTCGGGGGAGTAACAGCAGCTCTCGCAGGATCAGGTGTAAGACGTGGCCAGTGGCAAATGCCCTGGCCACGTCTGTAGTGGGCAAGCTCGGGGTACGGCCGCCGGCGGGGATCGCGTCCGCTCGACCGGCGAGATCTGCCGTGTAGGGCTCTTACGCTGCTCAGGGCGCCGCCGGTCGATCGAACGCGACGCCCGCCGGCGACCTTGTTCTTGGAACCGCCGAGGTAAAGCCCAACGGGAAGAATGCAGCTGTGGCGGTGGCTACGCAGCGACGGGAACGCCTGCTGGGACGTAGTGCTTGAAGATCAGATCGCTGGGAGCCGGGAGACCCTGCTCTTCTGCCGCGCAGGTCAGGGCAAACTTGGCAGCCTCTTCGGCATTGGCAGCGTCATAAGCGTCGGCGCCCCCGACCAGTCCGGGGATATCCGGCGACTCGAAGCTCCAGCCATAGCCGGGCTCGTGCTGGTGCAAGATGCGGATGGTGGTCATAGGTGCGTTCCTCGTTCAGAGTAGCCGTACATCGCATTGGGCTATGCGGTGCGTGTCGGCGAGTGTTCTGGTGCCCACGCGCTTAGCTGCTCTGCCTCCTTCCCCGTCAGGCCGACCGCCGGATCGGTCTGCATGAGCAGCGTCGGTGTCGCTCGTGAGGCTGCCCACTCGTGGCAGGCGTCGTTGAACGCGTCGTCGATCCATGCCAGCGGACGCGTGCCCGCGTAGGCGTCGATTGCGTCGAGCTTCCAATGCGCGTTGGCTTTGCCTGGCGAGCGGGTGAAGCTCAGGAACGGCAGCGCGTCGGGCAGGCCGAGGAGGTGGGGTAGGTACTCGTTTGCCTTCTCCTCCCAGCCACTGCACCACACAAGGTCGAAGTTCGCAGCGAGCGCGAGCAGGTGCGTGGCGGCGTGGGACGAAAGGAAATGGAAGATGCCGTCGATCGAATGGAACGAGCCGTCCGGGCGGTTCTCCGGTGGGAAGCCGAACAGCGAGATGACGCCGTCGATGTCGACCATCAGCAGAGGCTTGTAACTCATGTCTCGATTGCCCTCCGCTGCTCGTTCACGCTCTTTAGCTCGCGCACAGGTTCTCACGGGTAACCTGCCGGGACGGTCGATCCGCCGAGGTGGCCTCCGCGCAGTAAAGCATTCGGCGCTCGCTGCCGATGGACGCACGCCCCACGGAAGTCCTGCTGACCACTAACCATGAACCTGACCCTTGATCTAGGCATACTGCTCGCCCTCGCCTGCGCCTTCGTGGCGAATCTCGGCTTCTTTTACAAGTACCGTGGCGCCAACGCCGTGGCCAAGGTCCAGGTCAGTCATCCTTTGCGCTCGATACGGGCGCTCTTCTCCTCGAAGTGGTTCGCGCTCGGCATGGTGATCGCGACCGCCAGCTGGGGCCTGCACGTAGCCGCCCTCACGCTGGCGCCGATGTCGGTGATCCAGGTGTCGCTTGCCGCGGGCATGGTGTTCATCGCGGTGATGGCCGAGCGGATGTTCGGCTTCGAGGTCGGCCGCCGCCAGTGGATCGGTCTGTCGATGACCGCGGCTGGGCTTGTGATGCTCGGCGTGACGCTGCCGGCGATGCACGGCGCGCACTCGCACTTCTCCCAAGCGGCGATGATCTCCTTCGAGGCCGCCCTGTTCGCCGTCGGCGGCCTTCTCATCATGGGGCCGCGCATGGGCGGCCCGGTCGAGCACCACGGCGTGATGCTCGGGGCCGCCTCCGGCATCCTGTTCGGCGTGTCCGACACGGCGATCAAGGCTCTGACAGGGATCACCGGCGCGCACGGGTTCCTCGGACTGCTGCTGAGCCCGTGGCTCGCGGTGGCGGTGCTGGCGTCGATCGTCGCCTTCTACGCATCCGCGCGCGGGCTGCAGGACGGCGAGGCGGTTCCCGTGATCGCCGTGACAGGAACAGCCGCGAACATCGCCGGCATCGCCGGTGGAATCATCGTGTTCGGCGATCCGATGGCCGGCAGCACGCTCGGGATCGTTCTGCAGGCGCTCGCGTTCGTGCTGGTCGTGGTCGCCTCGGCGCTGATGCCGGCGCCGCTGCGCGCGGCCGGCGTCGCCCAGGGCGCCTAGCACTGCTAGGATTCCCGCCGGATGCCTACCACCTCTCAACTTGTCCGCAAGGGACGCGTCGTCCCCAAGAAGAAGCTCGCCACCCCTGGCCTGAAGTCGGGGAAGGGTCGCAAGAAGAAGGTGGCCGCCCCGCAGCGCCGTGGAGTCTGCACGCGCGTGTACACGACCACACCGAAGAAGCCTAACTCCGCGCTGCGCAAGGTCGCGCGTGTGCGCATCTCCGGCTCGATCGAGGTGACCGCCTACATTCCCGGCGAGGGCCACAACCTGCAGGAGCACTCCGTCGTGCTCGTCCGCGGCGGTCGCGTCAAGGATCTTCCTGGAGTCCGCTACAAGGTCGTGCGCGGCACGCTCGACGCCGCTGGCGTGAGCGACCGCAAGAAGGCGCGCTCGCAGTACGGCGTGAAGAAAAAGTAGATGCCCCGCCGCGCAGCCGCCCAGATCCGCCCCGTCGAGGCGGACCCCATACATCGCTCAAAGCTGGTCCAGCAGATCATCAACAAGGTGATGCTCGACGGCAAGAAGTCCACAGCCGAGCGGATCGTCTACGACGCGCTCGCGCTGGTGGGCGAGCGCTCAGACAAAGATCCCGTCGAGACGCTCGAAGCGTCGATCAAGTCGCTGACCCCGACGCTCGAGGTCAAATCGCGTCGCGTCGGTGGCGCCACGTACCAGGTCCCCGTCGAGGTTGCCTCGCGGCGCGCGCGCACGCTCGCGGTCCGCTGGCTGGTCGAGTTCGCCCGCCAGCGTCGCGAGAAGACGATGGCCCAGCGTCTGGCCAACGAGCTGATGGACGCGCAGTCTCAGCAGGGCGGCGCCTACAAGCGCAAGGACGACATCTACCGCATGGCCCAGGCCAACAAGGCCTTCGCGCACTACCGCTGGTAGTACGGCTTAGCTAAGGCTCGCGAGAGCCTGCGCCACGCGAGATGCTCACAGGCGGTCTTCGCGGTCTTCGGCCATCAGTCGATCCAAGATCGGTCCGATTCCGCGAGTCGAGGCGACGATGCGCTCGCGCTCGGCCTTGCTCATCTCGGGAGCGGGGACCTCACTAAGCATCCCCAGGGCGCGAGCTCTGGCGCGCAATCGCTCCTGGGGGGTGGGTGGGGCGCTCAAATCGCTGTGCGGCATGCCCACAATGATATCCGCGCGTCCGATGTGAAATCAGCGTAGGACACGCGGCGCTGCCGGATCTCAAACGTCGGTAGGTGGCGGCTGGACCTTGCAGGTGTCGCTGTCCTCGAACACCGCGCTCAACCGTTCCAGTACCCGCGTTGCCACGCGCAGTTCCTCCGCGTCGACATCGCTCAGCACCTGCTCCCAGCGGCTCTGCCAGCGCTTGCGCTTCGCTTCGATCTTGCCCCGGCCCTGCTCCGTGAGACGGGACACGACCACCCGGCGATCGGTCTCCGAGCGCACCCGCTCTACCTGACCGCTCGCCGCCAGATGGTCGAGCATCTGTGTGACCGTCGCCGGCGTCAGCTGCGCTGCCGTCGCTAGCTCACCCGCGGGCAGCGCGCCGCGCTCGTCGAGCTCGATCAGCAGCTCGAACTGAGCGTGGCTCAGCTCGTCGCCCGCCAGGTGCGTGTCGCGCCCGCGCATCCTGATCAGGCGGCGAAACACGCTTCTGAACGCCATCCCCAGCGCGGTCAGCTCGGCGCTCCATTCCTTCTGGCTCGTCGCGACGGCCATCGCGTTTCCCCTAAACGCCCAACGGCTCGGCGGCCGCCTCGGCGCTAGCGGCCGCTCCGCTCAGTCGCGCGCGCGGGTTCTCCGCCCGCAGCAAGACCAGGCACGGGATCAGCGACATCACACAGATCCCCAACGACCACCAGTAAGCCGTGTCGAACGCCCCCGCGAGCTTCGCCCCCGACGGGGCGTGACCGCCTGCGCGTTGCAGCACGACCGCGAGCACCGCCACGCCGATCGCGCCGCCGATGCGCTGCACCACGTTCAACTGCGGGGTCGCATCGGACAACTGTTCCGGGCGCAGCGACGCGAACGCCGCCGTCATCGCCGGCATGAACGAGAACCCGATCCCCACTCCTCTCAGCACGAGCACGAGCGAGATCGCGAGTACCGACGTGCCTGTGCCGATGAACGCGAGCGGCAGCGTGCCCAGACACAGGATCGAGACGCCGACGATCGCGACGCGGCCGCCGCCGAAGCGGTCGCTGAAACGGCCCGAGAGCGGCATCACCAGCAGCATCCCAACGCCCTGCGGTCCCGTCAGCAGGCCCGTCAGGATCACGCTCTCGTGGCGGACCTCCTGGTAGTACAGCGGCACGAGGATCATCGCGCCGAACAGCGCCGCGCCGAGGCCGAAAGTCGTGAGCGACGCGGCCGCGAACACGCGGTTCGCGTACAGCCGCACGTCGAGCAACGGACGCTCGACACGCAGCGCGTGCCAGATGAACACGCCCACCAGCACGAGCCCCGCGAGCGTCGGCCACACCACCGACGGGGCCGTCAAGCTGGTGTTCGAGCCGAGCTCCGACAGCCCGTACACGATCGCAACCGCGCCGCTCGACAGCAGTCCGAGCCCGAGCGTGTCCAACCGCCCCGCGTCGCCTGAGTCGGTGTGCGGCAGCATCCGCCAGCCGAACACGAACGCGATCGCGCCGATCGGCACGTTGACCAGGAAGATCCACGACCAATGAAAGCTCTGCAAGATCGCGCCGCCCACCACCGGGCCGAGGATCGGCGCGAGCATCGCCGGCATCGCGACTATGCCCATCACGCGACCCATTCGCTTCGGGCCGGCGACCTGGGCCATGATCAGTTGGCCGACCGGCATGATCATCCCGCCGCCAACCCCCTGCAGCACGCGGAAGAACACGAGCATCGTCGTCGACGCGGCCACCGCGCACAGCGCCGAGCCGGCCGTGAACAGCACGAGCGAGGTCATGTACACGCGCTTAGCTCCATACCGCCGGGCTGCCCAGCCGGTCACCGGGATGACCGCCGCCAGCGACAAGATGTAGCCCGTCACGACCCACTGGATCTGCGAGATCGAGCTGTGCAGGTCGCGGCTCAGCGTCGGCAATGCCACGTTCACGATCGTCGTGTCGAGGATCGACATGATCATTCCGAGGATCACGACCCCCGCGATCTTCCATACGTAGGGCTCGATCTTGTCGCCCGCCTCGGGGTGAAAACCGGGGTCGGACTTGGCGGTGGCTGCTTGGGGCGAGGAAGACATTCGGTACCGAAAGTTTAGGTACCGAACCTTTATCCGTCAAGGGGGATCACAGGCCTCTGTAACTCACCACACACAGCCTGCTCGCGTGCGAGAACAGCAGCTGTCGTGACCGGTGCCGACAGCGCTGTCGAACGGGACACGCTCACGTGTCTCCCCACATTCTCGCCCCGTCCCTCGACGCCCGCGCATACCCGCCGTCAGCCCGCTTGCAACC
>CAWBDC010000003.1:0-396710 GCA_963787605.1 uncultured Solirubrobacterales bacterium | reverse complement strand
CGGGAGGTGGGGCGCGAGGGCGTGGCAGCGCTGCGCGCGCTGAAGCGGGAGCTGGATCCCACCGGATCACGAACCCCGGCAAGCTGCTGGCGTGAGAGAGTCAGTGCAGGGCGAAAGCGCCCTTGAGGACGATCGGGCCCGGTTCGGTCGGCTGCGAGCTCGTCTCGCGGGTGAGCAGCATCTCGTGGTACTTGCCCGCGTTTGATGGCAACAGCGCGCCGCCCTGCAGGCGACCGTTCGAGCCGACCGTCGGCGCCTTGCTGACCGCCTCGTGACTCGTGGGCGAGTTGTAGAGCCAGACCGCATAGAAGAAGCCTTTGGACGGCGGCAGGTTGGTCGCCGCGATGTAGTAGGCGTATTTGCTGCCTTCGGAGAGGACCTCGACCGCGCCGATCGATTTGCTCGACGGTTCGGGAGAGCTGAGCGTGATGCGCTTGTCTTCGGTTGGCTTGGACGCGGTAGTCGACGTTTTCGAGGAGGAGGTCGAGCTCGCGGAGGTCGATGCGCTGGAGCCGGTGCTCGAGGTTTTGCCGGAGCCGCCCCCGCCGCCCGAGATCAGGACGACCGCGACGATCACGACCACGAGCAGCCCGACCAGTAGCAGCGCTCCGGCGCGCCGCGAGGAAGGCGGCGCCGCGGCAGCGCGGGCACGCGCGGTCGACGGGGTCGAGGGAGAGGTGGGGCTGGAGGGCCGGGCGGCGCGAGGTGGACGGCCGCCTGAGACGGGCCGGCCGGAGGAGCCCGGCCGGCTGACGCCCGGAGCGGCCTGAGCCGGGCCGGCGGAGAGCACGGCGAGCGCGGCGTGCGCGCGGTCGTGCACTGCGCGCTCGGGAATGCTCGAGCAGCTCGGCGACGTCGGCGTAGCTCTTGCGCTGCGCAGCAGCAGCGAGAGCGTCGCGCGCTGGTCGGGGGGGAGATCGTCCAGTCGGCTCATGGTGTCGGATCCGGCCCGCGTGCGGGCGCCCGCGGAGGCCGGCGGAGGTTCGTAGGCTATCGTGGCGCGCGCGATGGGCAAGCCGAGCACCGAGCAGCTGAACGGCGCGGTGCGCGGCTTCGATCGTCTGTACGGGCTCGAGCTGCTCGGCTACTCGCGAGACCGAGGTGTCGCGCGCAGGTGACGGTGCGCGACGAGGTCAAGCAGCCGGCCGGGCTCGTGCACGGCGGCGTGTACGCGTCGATCGCCGAGTCGATGACCTCGCTGGCGACGGCGCTGGCGGTGATGCCGAGGACGGCAACATGGCGATGGGCCTGTCCAACAACACGAGCTTCCTGCGCCCGATCACCGAGGGGTCGTGCACGCGCAGGCCGACGCGCCTGCACCGCGGGCGCACGACGTGGGTGTGGGACGTGCGCTTCACCGACGACGCCGGGCGCACATGCGCGATCACGCGCATGACGATCGCCGTGCGGCCCGCGCCGAGGGCCAGCGCGCTGCCGGTCAGCTGGGCGAGGACGCGCGGGCCTAGCGCAGCGCGCGCAGCGGCGAGGGCCCTGCGAGGGCAGCGGCGTCGAGCCGAAGCCGGTGTCGGGCAGCGCGCGCCGGCAGCGGCGCGCCGGGCGCGCCGGCCTCGTTGATCGGCACGACCGTCTGCGCGGCCGCGGCGGCGAGCCGCGGGCTGTCGGCGTAGATGCCGACGACCACGCCGCCGGTCGGGATCTCGATCGTCGCGCCCGCCGCTGCGCGACGACCGCGCGCGACGCCGCGCACGGAGCGCGCCGCGCTGCGGCGTCGAGCCGCCGGGCACGAAGCTGTTGTCGGGCGAGGTGACGACGCGCAGCGGCGGCACGCAGGTGCTCTGCCCGCCTTGCACGCAGTCGCCGTACTGCACGCGTGAACGCGCCGCCGGGGTCGTGCGTGGCTTCGGTGATCGCCATGCCCTGGAAGGAGCCGCCCGACCCAGTAGACGGGGTACGGCGCGACGAGCAGCGCCTCGAGCGTGTTGTGCGGGATCGGCTGGTCCTGCAGCGTGTTGCCGCAGGCGCCGAGCGCGAGCGCGCAGCAGCGCCGAGCGCGAGCGGCGACGCGAGCGGCCGAGGCGCGACGCGCCGAGCGGCGGACGAGCTGCGAGGGCGACGCGTACTCAGCCCCGGTAGCGGTTGGTGATCGGCATGCGCCGGTCGCGGCCGAAGGCGCGCTCGGTGACCTTGATCCCGGGCGGCGCCTGGCGGCGCTTGTACTCGGCGAGGTCGACGAGCCGGATCGCGCGCTCGACGTCCTCTGCGGGAGGCCCTGCGCGATCAGCTGCTCGCGGCCAGTCGAGCTCGACGTAGCCGTGCGAGGATCCGGTCGAGCAGCTCGTACGGCGGCAGCGAGTCCTCGTCGCGCTGGTCGGGGCGCAGCTCGGCCGAGGGCGCGCGCTCGATGATCGAGGCGGGGATCGGCGCGGCGCTGCGCCGGCTCGCCGCGCCGGCCGGCGAGTTGCGCCACTCGCACAGCCGGTAGACGAGCGTCTTCGGCACGTCCTTGATCACGGCGAAGCCGCCGGCGAGGTCGCCGTAGAGCGTCGTGTAGCCGACCGACATCTCCGACTTGTTGCCGGTCGTCGAGCACGAGCCAGCCGAACTTGTTCGACAGCGCCATCAGCAGGTTGCCGCGGATGCGCGCCTGCAGGTTCTCCTCGGTGAGGTCGGGCGTCGCGCCCCTCGAACTCGGGCGCGAGCGTGTCGCTCGTAGGCGTCCATCGACCGGCTCGATCGGCAGCTCGTGCGACGCGCACGCCGAGCGCCGCGGCGAGCGCGCGCGCGTCCTCCTGGGTCTCCGAGGAGGAGTAGCGCGAGGGCATGATCGCGGCGCTGACGCGCTCGGCGCCGAGCGCGTCGACGGCCAGGCAGGCGACGAGCGCCGAGTCGATCCCGCCGGAGAGGCCGAGCACGACGTGCTGAGAAGCCGTTCTTCTCGACGTAGTCGTGCAGGCCGAGCGTCGAGCGCGGCGTAGACCTCGGCCTCGACCGGCGCGAGCGGCTCGCGCGAGCGCGCCGGGCGCCGGCGAGCGCGTCGCGCGCCGGCGTCGGCGCGGGCAGCGGCCGGCGAGCACGGCGACGCGTCGGCGCGGCGCTGCGCGCGCGCGCGCGCGGCGCGTGGCCGGCCTCGCGCAGGCGGGCGGCGCCGGCGGCCTCAGATCGACGTCGCAGACGAGCAGGTCCTCGCGAAACTGCGCGGCGCGCGCGATCGTCTCGCCGGTGTGGTCGACGACGAAGGAGTGCCCGTCGAAGACGAGCTCGTCCTGGCCGCCGACGAGCGCGCAGAAGGCGACGCAGGCGAGGTTGTCGCGCGCGCGCTGGGCGAACATCCGCTCGCGCTCGAGGCCCTTGCCCGCGTGGTAGGGGGAGGCGGAGATGTTGAGGATCAGCGTCGCGCCGGCGAGCGCCTCGTCGCTGGCCGGCGGCCCGGGCTCCCAGATGTCCTCGCAGACGGTCAGCCCGACGCGGTCGCGCCGCCGATGTCGATCACGGCGCCGCGCCGTGCCGGCCTGGAAGTAGCGCTGCTCGTCGAACACGCCGTAGTTGGGCAGGTAGATCTTGCGGTAGATCGCGTGCACGGCGCCGTCGGCGAGCACGGCAGCCGAGTTGTAGACGTCCTCGGCGCGCTCGGGGAAGCCGACGAGCGCGACGATCCCGTGCGTCTCGCGCGGCGAGCTCGCGCAGCGCGCGGCGCGCGTCGGCGAGGAAGTGCTCGCGCAGCAGCAGGTCCTCGGGCGGGTAGCCGGTCAGCGCGAGCTCGGGGAACAGCACGAGGTCGGCGCCGGCCTCGCGCGCGGCCGCGCGACCCGCGCGGATGCGCTGCGGCGTTGCCGGCGATGTCGCCGACGGTGGCGTTCATCTGGCAGAGGGCCAGGCGCACGCTCAGCTCGGCCGTCGGCTGCGCGCTTGCCGGCGCGCTCGGCGCGCGGCGAGCGCCGCTCGGCGCGCGGCTGCTTGGCGCGCCGCTTTGCGCCGGCGCGTGCGGCTTTGCCGTGGCGTTTTGCGCGCGGGACGCGTTTGGCGGCGCGAGCGCGCGACGCCGGCGGCGCGCGCGAGCGAGCCGATCGCCCACTTCAAGTCGCCGCGCGATCGACTCGAGCTCGGGCAGCGCGTCGAAGTCGCCGAGCAGGCCGAAGCCGAGGTGGCCGTCGTAGCTCATCACGGCGATCCCGAGCGCCTGGCGGCGCGCGAGCGGGACGACCGGGTAGAGCACGCGCAGGCGCCGGCCGAGCACGTAGAGCGGGAACTGCGGCCCGGGCACGTTCGTGACGACGAGGTTGAAGAAGCGCTGGCGCGCCTGCAGGCGCGCGGCCTGGCTGAGGATCGTCGGCGGCGCGAAGCCGGCGAGGTTGGTGAGCACCTGCGCGCCGACCGCCTGGCCGGACTTCTTCAGGTCCTCCATCGCGGTGCGCGATCTGCTGCAGGCACTCGGCCGGGATTCTCGACGCCGACGGGCAGCGGCGCCCACATCGCGGCGACCTGGTTGCCGAGCGCGCCGCGGTCGGAGTCGGCGCGCACCGAGACGGGCACCATCGCCTTCAGCACGAGCCCGTCGGTGTCGATGCCCTGCGCGACGCAGATAGCGCCCGAGCGCGAGGCTCACCGACGGCGAGCACGACGTCGTTGAGCGTGCCGCCGAGCGAGTCCTTGATCGCTTTGAACTGCCCGAGGTCGGCGTCGAGGAACGTGTAGCGGCGGTGCGGGCCGATGTCGACGTTGAACGGGCTGGCGGCGCGGGCGCGTTGATCCCGGCCGAGCGTCGTCGCGCCGATGCTCGTCAGGCCGTCGACGACCTGCGAGAGCGGCCCGGCGCGGCGCGCGCAGCACGCGCGCGCGCCGCGGGCCATCTCGGCGGGCACGGTCGTGCGTTCGCGCAGCGCCTCGCCGAGCAGCTTCGCCTGGCCGGGCAGCGGCTTGCGCGGTCCACGGCATCGGCGGGCGCGCGGTCGGCACGGGGTCGGGCGCGGTGTCGAACAGCACGGTCGTGATGTCCACGCCGGAGATGCCGTCGACGAGCGCGTGGTGCGTCTTGGCGATCAGCGCGAAGCGCTCGCCGGCCATCCGCTCGCACGAGCCAGATCTCCCACAGCGGCTTGGAGCGGTCCAGGCGCTGGGAGAACAGCCGCCCGGCGAGCTGCTTCAGCGCCGTCTCGTCGGCGGGCTTGGGCAGCGCGGTGTGGCGGATGTGGTAGTCGCGGGTTGAAGTGCGGATCGTCGGCCCACACCGGCCGGCCCTGGCCGAGGGCACGTAGGCGAGCCGCTGGCGGTAGCGCGGCACGAGGTGCAGGCGGCTGAGATGTGCTCGACGAGCTCCTGCGGCGTCGGCGCGTTGCCCTCGAAGACCATCACCGACGCGACGTGCATGTGCGCGGTGGAGTCGTCCTCCAGGTGCAGGAACGTCGAGTCAAGCGCCGTCAGGCGGTCGGGGTTGGCCATCGCGCTCGATTGTCGCTGTTGGGAGCCGGCCGTCAACGCCGACGGACGAAGTACGCGCCGACAGAGCCCGGGGGCGCGACCCCGGTTGCACGTGGAGCCACGCGCAGCACCCGCCTGCCGGGGCAGCCTGCGCGGGCGGCGACGTCCGCGCAATCGTCAGTCCTCTTCGGAGGCCTCTCCGCGCATGCCGCTGAGCGCCATCTGCTCGGCCAGGCGCAGCAGCCCGATCAGGGCGTGCGGGCGCGTGTCGCCGCTCGGCCGGATCGCCACCTGCGAGCCGTGCGGCCCCAGCACCTCGACGATCGTGCACACGTCGCCGATCACGCAGTCGTCTCCGAAGCGATCTTCGAGCGCCTCCATCTGATCTGCCACTACCTGCCCGATCTTGGTTGCGTCCAAAGCCATGCGGCGAGCCTCCTCTGGGGGTGGAAAGGGAGTTGGATCATGCCCGAGGCGCACGCTTCAGGGAACGCGAGGAGAGGCGTGGCCCGGTACTCTCGCCGCAGATGATCGACGATCCGAAGCCAGGGCGGACGAGCTGATGCATCTCGCAGCCGGCGCGATCCTCGCCCTGACCTTCTGGAGCCAGCCGCAGGTCGTCACCGACAGCTGGGTCGAACTCGCGAGCACGATCACGCTGATCGCTTTCGTGATCGGCGTGTACAAACATCTCGAATGCCACAAGAGCGGCTGCCACCGGCTCGGCCGCTTCGTCCACGGCCGTTACAAACTCTGCCACGTCCACCATCCGAACATTCCCAACGACGGCAAGATCACGCAGGAGCACATCGACGCCGTCGATGCGAACTGACGCGCCGAGCCGTGTGCGAACCGTCGTCAGACCACTCTCAAAGGAGATTTCATGTCCCGTTTCGCCACTGTCAACCTGCTGGACGTCGAGGACTCTGTCGGCGAGCGCGCGCCGGGGATCGACGGTAAATTCGGTCGCAAGCACCTCGACTCGCGTGACCTTGGGGTCAGCCTGTTTCGCTATGCGGCGAACCTGCGCAGCCCGATGGCGCATAGCCACCGCGAGCAGGAGGAGGCATATGTAGTCGTGTCCGGCTCAGGACGGGTGCTGCTCGACGGCGAGGTGCATGAGCTCCGCCAGTGGGATGTGCTGCGGGTAGCTCCCGAGGTCGTGCGGGCGTTCGAGGCCGGCCCCGACGGCCTCGACATCGTTGCCGTGGGCGGCCCCAAGCCGGCCGACGGCGACGGCGTGATGGGCGCCGCGGAGTGGCCCGACGCTAAATAATTCTAAATAATCAAGTGTGATCCCGGTCACACATAGGTAGCGACTGTATAAGCCGGAAACCCCTGTAAATGGCGTCCGAATGCGGGTTTACGTTGCGTCGTCCTATTCAAGAGATGACCCCGGCGACAGCGGTGAACTGCCCCGGGGTCGTGACACAGGAGCGTGAACTCCCATGCGGGCCAATCGTAGTGTTCTGGCGCAACGCGCCATCGTCTTGCAGATCCTCCGCGACGACCACCCGGCACGGTGGACCCGAGCCGAATTGGAGCGCGCTCTGCGCCCCGGGGTCGTCGGCGACGCGCTGGCGAAGCTAGAAGCGGAAGAAGTGGCGGTCGTGGACGGCGAGCAGGTCCGGGCATCACGGTGTGCCCGGCATCTGGACGCCCTCGGCCTCATCGTGGTCTGAGCCGTGCCCACAAACAAAGACCTCGGCCAGGCAATCCGTCGTCTCCGCCGGGACCAACACCAGACCATCGAAACCCTCGCACTGGATGCCGGGATGCACCCGACTTACTTGTCCGGGATCGAGCGAGGCATCCGTAACCCGACGTGGAGCAAGATCGAGAGCCTCGCCTCTACCCTCGGCGTGCCCGTATCGGCCATCGTGCAGACAGCCGAGCAGGAGGCCGAGGTCGCACTGATCCTGCGGGCTGCACGAGCCCGAGGCCAAAGTGATTGGCGACCCGGGCGACAGCCCGGGTCGCCGGAACGCTAGCTAGGACAGGAAGCCGCCTTCGCACCAGCGAGGACTGAGTGATCGCTCATCCGGTGCGGCGGGAAGAGCCCGTCCGCACCGGAGCGGATGATCGTGGCAATCGCCTCGAACCTTGGAGCCTGTGACAGCAGGCGGTTCAGTGCGTAGCTAGCGCAAAGGAGCAAGAAGCCAATGAAATTCCAGGTCGTAACGAAGCTGTACGCAACTCCGGTCCACTACATCGCCCGCATCAAGGGCGACAACGGGGAGATCATGTCCTCGTCGCAGAAATACACGACGAAGGCAAGCGCAACACACGCCTGCGAAGTTGTCAAAAGCAACGCGTCGAGCGCTTCGATCATCGAAGTGACGGAGTAGCTCTACTCGCTTGCGGCGGAGATAGCCTCCATCGGGGGCGTCTCCGCCGCCTGTTTGAGCACGCAGTCCCAGCTACAGAAGTGGCGCGTGACGCTGTCCTCCTCGGAGATCGTGACGAACCCCATCCCGGGCTCCTCTGCGGCCGTCCGAGTATGCGCGTCGCAGTCGCGCCAATCGCAGTAGAAGGTGCGCTCAATGCTCATTGCCAGTCAGCATCGAATAATGCTGGTGGATGGGCATCGGAATATGTAGGTGTGTCGCCAAGTTGAGGAGGAGCCCCGGAGGGGCGAGGGGGATGGTTGGCGAGCGGCCGGTGTGGCGGGGTGTCCTTTGGTGCTGGGGTTCTGTCGGGTGCGGTGCTGAGGCTCGTGGGGTTCGTGTTCCCGAGCCGGGAGGCCGTGTTGATCAGCGAGGAGGAGTTGATGGATGTCAGGGCGTTGCAGCGTCAGGGGCTGACCTATGCCGAGATCGGCCGGCTGCTTGGTCGTGATTGGCGGACGGTGAAGCGGTATGTCGAGCATGGCGCTCAGCCGGTCTATCGTCGCCGGCGTATGCCGTCGAAGCTGGATGAGTTCAAGCCGTTGATCGATCAGTGGCTTGCTGGTGAGCCGAGGCTTTTGGCGACGCGGATCCACCAGGATCTGGTGCGTGACTACGGTTTTCAGGGTGGTTATGACACGGTGCGCAGGTATGTGGAGCGGGCGCGTCCGCGGCGAGAGCCGACGGTCGAGAAGCGGTTTGAGACCGCTGCTGGGCACCAGGCGCAGATCGATTGGTCTCATGAGCAGCCGATCCGCACGACCTCGGGTTTGGAGCTGCCCCTCTACTGCTTTCACATGGTTCTCGGCCACTCGCGGGACTCGTTTTGTGCGTTGACTGGGTCGCAGGATCTCGTGACGTTCTGGGCGTGTCACCGTGCCGCGTTTGCGCATTTCGGCGGGGTGCCTCGCGAGCTGCTTTATGACCGCACCAAGACGGTCGTCAGGAGCCATGTCGGCAGGGAAGTCGCGGTTGGGGAGCGGGTCTTTCACCCGCAGGCGCTGGCCTCTGCGCACCACTATGGTTTCGCGATGCGGCTGTGTCGTGCTTACCGGCCGCAAACGAAAGGCAAGGTCGAGTCCGATGTCCCGTATGTCCGGGAGCGCCTCTTCCGTGCGCACAGCTTCGCGAGCTACGAGCAAGCGAACCTGGCGTGGGAGGACTGGAACGAGGATGTTGCCCGCCGGCGCGTGCACGGCACCCACGGCGAGGTCGTGGCCATTCGTGCCGGTCGTGACCGCGACGCGCTTGGGGTGCTGCCAGCGGCACCTTACCTCGTGGTCGAGCGCACCACACGCATCGTCGCGCGCGACGGGCTGTTCAGCTTCGAGGGACGCCGCTACGCCGTCCCTGACGCGAAGCCCGGGGAGCGCGTGGAGTTGCTGCTCGGCGCCCAGGAGATCGAGGCATATCGCGTCAGCGACGGCAGCCGTCTCGCGCGCCACCGTCGCGGAGCGCCCGCCAAGATCACGCCGGACCCCTGGGAGAAGTCGGTTTCCCTCGCCGCCGTGCTGGGTGCACTGCCAGACCACGAGGTTCACACCCGCCCACTCTCGCGCTATGAGGAGGCACTCCGTGGCTGAGCTGATCACCGAGCGGATCACGACCAACGCCCGCGAGCTGAAACTACTGGGGCTCGCCGAGACCGCGGACGATCTCGTCGACCGCGCCGAGACAGCAAAACTCGGCTACCGCGAGTTCCTCGACCTTGTCCTGGAAGCGGAGATCGGGGTTCTCGAGGGGCGCCGCTACGCCTCCCGGCTGAAGATGTCCGGGCTCCCGCACCACAAGACCCTCGACGAGTTCGATGCCTCCTTCCAGCCCGAGCTCGATCCCAAACGCCTCGCCGAGCTCCGGTCGCTGCGGTTCATCGAGCGTCACGTCTGCGCGCTCATCCTGGGCCCGCCCGGAGTCGGCAAGAGCCACATCGCCGTCGGCATCGCAATGGAAGCCCTCCGCGCCGGTTATCTCGTGCGCTACACCACTCTCGATGACCTCGTCCGTGATCTCCGCCACGCCGACCGGCTCGGCACGCTGCGCCAAAAGCTCTCCCACTACCAGCGACCCCACCTCCTGATCTGCGACGAGGTGGGCTACCTACCACTGAGCAAGCCGACGCGAACCGGTTCTTCCAGGTGATCAACCGCCGCTACACCCGCTCCTCCACGATCGTCACCTCCAACAAGCACGTCACCGACTGGGGCACCCTCCTCGGCGATGAGATCCTCGCCGCCGCGATCCTCGACCGCCTCCTACACGACGCCGAAGTCCTCACGATCAACGGACCCTCCTGGCGACTACGCGGCCGCAACGAGATCCTCGACGCCCCCACCAGCCCAAACACCGAAACCGCCTGAACACCTACAATTTTCGATGCTGATCAACCGACAATTTTCGATGCCTCTTGACACTCATGACCCTCCTGTGTGTTTCGTGGAGGCGCGTGAGGCTCCTGCATCACGCGCTAGCCTGATGAAGTGGTCGGGAAGCCGGACGAGCCGAAACAGACGACGCCTGCGGGCCACCGCATTCCGGTCCCGAAGCGCAAGGACTTCGAGCAGATGGTCAGGAAGGTTGCGCCGCCGCCAGCAGGTCGTAGACGCCCTGACGAGACAGACGAGCCTCCCGAGCGATCCGAGCGATAGGCACGCCTTCCGCCTGAGCTTCGCGCATCCGGTCGCGCAGCTCGTCGGTCGCTTGGTGGCGTAGGCGATCCGCGTACTCGCGCCGTTTGGCGGCACGGCGGATGGCCGTGATCGTCTCGGACTCGCTCATGCGACGGTCCGCTCCATCAGCGTCTCGAACATCGACGCGTCCGCGTAGCGCGCGTTTCTGCGCCACACGAACTCGTTGAGGTAGCCCTGTAGCCAGTGGTGCGACACCCGCCGGTAGGTGCCACGGATCGATGGCTTGAGGTGCCCAAAGAAGCCCTCGACGGTATTCGTGTGGGTGTCGCCGACGACATACCAGCCAGCGGAGTGGTTGATCCGACTATGGTCGATAAAATGCTTGTCTAGGCCGTTGTAGGCGGGCCACTCGTCCGTGATGATGATGGACTCCGGCTCGACCCACTCGACGACCTGGCGCTTGAGCTGAGGCCCACGACGAGAAGGCAGGACGGTCGCCTTGATCCGCCCGCCACGCTCCACGGCTGCGAACACGGTTGCTCTACTACGTTCGCGCAGTTTCGCGGCCTCCGAGCGCGTTCCGGGCCGCTTGATGGGCTCACCCTGCGCCCGTTTGGGTTTGCCATCCACGGACGCCTCATCGACCTCTACGTCGCCTCTCAGCGGCTCGCCATCATCAACCATAAGCTCGTTGCGAATCTTGTTGAGCATCCGCCATGCCGTCTTGTAGGACACGCCGATCTCGCGCTCAAGCATCTTGGCCGACACGCCGCAGCGAGTGCTCGTAATCATGTAGATGGCGAAGAACCACAGGTGCAGCGACGTAGAGGACTTGTGGAAGATCGACCCGGCTGTCGGATGGACGTGATGGCCACAGCCAGTGCAGGTCCAAGACTGACGACCCTGCGCCGTCTGGTACTTACGGAACACGCGCTCATGGCCGCACTTCGGGCAGTCCGCGTGTTCGCCGTCAGGGGAGTAGCGCGAGCGCCAAAGGTGCTCCAGGCAGGCCGCGTCGTCGGGATAGTCGCGCATGAACTCCATGAGCGAGAACTGCGACTCAGACGAGTCTGCGCGAGTCGGATTGTGTCGGTTGGCTGCGGCCACAGTGTCAATATACTTGACAGGTCGGATGGTGTCAATCATCTTGACATAAAGATTGACGGGCGAGTAGGCTCCCGCTCGTGCTCCGTCGTCAGCCATCCAGCGCGAGAGTAGCCGCGTGAGCGTCCCCAGCTACGACAAGAAGGTGCAGGATGCGTCAAAGCACCTGGATGCACTGGAAGCCTCTATTCAAGGGTGGCTCGGCGGTGACGCATATCGCATCGTGGCAGAGCACGATCCCGATACCCGGCGGACGGAGATCGTCACGCGCATCACCGGCGACGTGCCCGACTGGAGCATGGAGATCGGTGTCGTTGCTCACCAGATCAGATCGGCCCTCGACCACCTCGCTCTCGCCCTCAATAGCCGGGGTTATGCCGATGCCAACAAAGGGGCGAGCCTGCCGATCAAAGGGAGGAACGCCTCTGAATATCCGATCTTCGGGGACGTGGACTCGGACGGGAACCCCGGTCAAGGCTCCGCACTCTTCAAGAAGGCGAAACGTCGCTATCGAAACATGCCGCCCGGCGCGCAAGGATTCATCGAGAGCGTACAGCCCTACAACGCGGGGCCGGTCGACTACCTCAAGCACCCGCTGTGGATCGTCCATGAGCTGGACCGAGTCGATAAGCACCAGGAGCCGCTTGCCGTCGTCGCCGCCATTCCATCTGGCGAGATCCGTCTGGGTGGCCCCGGTCAAAGCACCGCCATTACGGACGCCCAAATCGGCGGCTTTGGTGGCCCCACCTATGACGGCCAGGTACTGAGTTGCTGGACCGGCGTTAAGGGCCATGCGGAACCAGACGCCGAGGGCAAATTCACCCGCGACGTAACGTTCGGGGAGGGTACGCCCGTTCCTGGGCAGCCAGTCATCGGAACCCTGCGGCACGTCTGGGAGCAGTGCAACAGCGCGATCATCACGCCGCTCAAGTTGCTGCTGTAGAGGCTTGTGCGGATCGGCATTTATACAGTCGCTACCCATGTGTGATCCCGGTCACACTTGATTGCCTCTACAACCGTCTAGCGTGTGGGGACCGTCTGACCCTGCCGAGTCGTCTCCGTTCATGGAGGCGAGCGGGGGACCCACCGCCGGATCGCTGAAACGCGGTCTGGATGGGGCGAATCGGCCGTTGTTGTGGCCGTAACGCCCGGCTGATCCGCGTTCCTTGCGTGTGTTCGGCTGCGTGTGAGCCCGACAGCTAACCCCGTAGGCGGTTAACAAGGAGGTTGCCGTACATGTACGTCCCCGCGACGCCCCCGACGTCGCCCGCTGTGCCGTTGCTTGCGCCCGTGCCCATCTCCTCGAGCGCTTCTTCCTCGCCGATCATCGCACCCGCCGTCGACACCGCCCTGGAGGTCCGCCGCGCGAGGCTGAACGTGCTCGCCGGTGAGACGGCCTCCGTTGCCGGCGCTCTGCGTCCAGGGCTTTCCGGGCGGGTGGTGGCGCTGCAGGCGTTGGGTCGCCACGGCTGGAGCACGTTGGCTCAAACACGCACGGGCGCCGGCGGGCGCTTTCGGCTGCGCTACGCGCCGCGTCACACACTCAGCGAGCTCGTGCGGCTGCGCTTCGCCGGCGGCCCGTACGACCTGTCCTCGCACCGCAGGCTCGGCCGGTTGGACGCCTATCGTCTCGCGGAGGCGTCGTGGTACGGAGGCGGCGGCAACCTGGCGTGCGGTGGATCGCTCACCAGCGCCACGCTGGGCGTGGCGAACAAGACACTGCCATGTGGCGCCCTGGTCACGCTGCGCTACGACGGCCGCTCGGTGCGCGTGCCGGTGATCGACCGCGGTCCATATGTGGCCGGAAGGGAATTCGACCTCACCGAAGCGACCAAGCGAGCAATCGGGTTCGGCGATACCGGCGAGGTTTGGAGCACGCTCTGACCTTGCCGGACAAGCCGGCCGCAAAGGTGTGCTCGAGCCAGACCCTTAGAACGTCTATCAAAAGAGCAGTGCGGCGGGGCGTTCCTGGACCAAGCTGGGCGTCGTGGGGCGGTGAAGCGCGTGCTGGTGGCACGTGCGAGCCGTCGCACGGCGATCAGCGCCGTGTCCAGGACTCACCGGCGTGCTGCTCTTTTTGAGAGACGTTCTTAGCGGCGCAAGCCAGGTTGCGGATTGGGAGCGTTTGTGCAGGGGTTGGTTTTCCCGCCCAGGGCTCCTTCAATGCACGACATGTCTGTCAGCTTGAGAGCTTCCCGCGCGCATACCTGGCTCGAGGGCGCCGGCGACTGGACGTGGCCAGGTCAGGGGGGCGCGGCGGCCGAGCTGCTGCCGCCCCCGTGGGTGCCGGCGTTCCCGAGGCGCGTGGACTCGGCGGTTGCCGCGCCGGTCGTGCATGGGCGTCGCAGCGGCGCCGGGCGGCGTCTGCTCATCGCCGTGCTCCTGCTGAGCTTGGCGGTCGTCTCGGCGGCGCTTGCGCTGAACGGGCGACTCGGCGTTGAGCGTCTCCTCGGCATACGCGCCGCGACTCGCCCGGCGCCGGCGCTCGTGTCTGGCGCAGCCGTGCCGCCGCAGCCGCTGCCGACGCTCATCGTCAAGAGCCAAGATACGGCCGGCAGCTCGATCGACACGGCCGGCTACACCTCCGCCGCGCTGCGCGGGCCCGGCTCGTTCATCGCCTACCTGCCTCCCGGCTTTGCGAGCACGACGCGCCACTACCCGGTGCTGTACCTGCTCGACGGCAACGACCAGTCGGCCAGCGCTTTCCTCGAAGTCGGCCTACAGGGAAAGCTCGACACGCTGATCGCTCGTCACACGATCCCGCCGCTGATCGCGGTGATGATCCAGGGTGGGCCCGGAGCCAACAACTGGCGCAACGTCGACGGGCTGCACTACGAAAGCTACGTGCTCGAAGCGCAGGAACTGGTCGACCGCATGCTGCCCACGGTGGCCGATCGCGCCGGGCGCGCGATCGCCGGCGACTCGATGGGCGGCTACGGTTCGATGAACGTGGCGCTGTCCCATCCCGAACGGTTCTCGACGGTGGAGAGCTGGCTGGGCTTCTTCAACGGGCTGGAAGGGAGGCTGCGCGCCGACCGTTCCTACCTCGCGCGACATCCCCTGCACGCCTTCGTCTACGGCGGCGAATCCGACGACATCGCCAACCCCGACGAGGATGCGCCGTTCGCGGCCGCGCTGCGCGCCGCGGGAGCCGACGCGAAGAGCGCCGTGTATCCCGGCGGGCACAGCCTGGAAACGGTACACGCGCATCTGGCCAGCCAGCTCGTGTTTGCGGGCCGCGCGCTGGCAGCCGGCTAAGGACCTATCCCGGGTAGGTCGCGCCGGCTCCTGATCAGGCACCGTTGTAGGAGGGCGGCGCAGGCGGGTCATCGCGGATATCCGCGATCTGTGCGAGCAGCGCTTCGGGCGAGGTGCCGCCGAGCACGCGCAGGCGATGCAGACGGTAGGAGTCGTCGTCCGGGTGCGCCCAGCCGGGGACGACCGTGGTCGAGCCCGTGTAGCCGGCCGCCTTGACCGCTTCGAGGACCGTCGCGTCGTAATGCCCGGACGGGTAGCAGAACCAGTTCACGGGAACGTGGTAGCGCTGCTGGACGACCGAGCGCGCGACAGCCACCTGGTAGTGCAGCTGCTGGGCGTCGAGCGTGATCAGGTCGGCGTGGCTGAAGCCCTGGGTGTCCAGCTCCCAGCCCGCTGCCAGCAGGCCACGCACCTGTGTCTGGCTGAGGCCGCCCTGTGAAGGTGGCAGCCCTGTGAGCTGGATGTTCTCGTCGCCCACCCATCCGAGCCTGCGCAGCACCGGCAGCGCCTGGGTGTACTGGGATTGGTAGCCGTTGTCGAAGCTGATCACGATCGGCTTGCCCGCTCCCAGCGGCACGCCCTTGCGCCAGTAGGCCTCGACCTGGTCGAGCGTGAAGGCGTGCCAGCCGGCGCTCTTCAAGGCCTGCATCTGTGCCGCGAACTCCGCGGGCGGCACATACAGGCCCGGGAACGGAGCTCCCGCGGGCGGGGCGGCGATCACGTGGTACATCAGGATCGGCACCGGCTCGACCCCGGGTTTGCCGGTCGGCCGGTCCGCCGCCACAGTGCTCGCCGCGGCCGATCCGTCGTGTCGCCGTCGCGCATGGATTGCCGCAGTGCGGGCGGTGTCGTCGCGCGTTGAGGAGCTGGGCTTGGATGTGCCGCCCGAGCGCTCGGCGAGAACGGCGATTGCCACGGCGAGAATCGCGATCGCAAGCGCCGCCAGCGCCGCGATCCGGCGGTGCCGGCGTCTCCTGCGGTCGGCCTCGCGACGAGCGCGTCGGGTCTCGATGTCCATGGCTCCAGGGTCCCACACAGCCACGACGGTCGCCTTCGCTTGCCCTACGTCTGCCCCACGTCACAGCAGGGCCGGCGCCGGCTCGATGGCGATCTCCGCAGTGTCGCTGCATTCGCCTGCGATTCGCTCCCATGCGCGGATGGAGGTTTCGACATGGTCGATCCCGACCTGGAGCGTCTGGCGGGGCCCGTCGGGTCCCTCGCCGGTGTCCTTGGCGCGCAGCTCTTCGAACTTCGCGAGCAGAGGTCGCAGGGTTGACAGTTGCGCCTCGGCCATCGCCTGTGGATCGGCCCCGAAGAAGATCTTCAGCAGGCTGGGGTCGCGCAGCTCGGGGTAGTCGTAGGTGGGTTCCTCAGTCCAGTGGCGCAGCGCGTCAGACCCTCGCGCCGTGAGCGCGTAGCGCTTGCGCCGACGCCCGCTCTGCTCCTGCTCCTCCGACAGATATCCGGCTTGCGCGAGGCGCGCGGGCTCTGCGTACAGCTGTGAACGCGGCAGCGACCAGAAGTTGCCCACAGTGAGGTCGACCAGACGGTTCAGCTCATACGGGGTCGACCCGCCGGCCCGCTCGAGCAGCCCGAGGACGATGTAGGAGGTGGGGGTGAGCTGGATGTCTTGCATCGCGGTCCGAACCATGATACAACACAGACCGTCCGTCTTGGACGGTATATCACAGACTTTGGAGGCCGGATGTCCAGCAACGTGTCGAGTCCGTCGGATAGTCTGCCCGCCGCGAGTCACGTGCCGGAGCGCAAGCACAACCCGTTCGTGCGCTCGAAAGCCGGCGGACGCGTCCTCAGCGCGTCGATGCTGCCTGCGTTCATGGCTCTGCCGCCGCGGGGGTGGGGCGTGCTCGAGACGACCGGTCGCAGGACCGGCAAGACGCGACGCAAATGCGTGCGGGCCGTTCGCAGTGGCAACCAGGTGTACATCGTCTCGATCCGCCCGTCGCACATGAATCAGGCCGCAACGGCCGCGTGGGTTCTGAACCTGCGCGCGAACCCGCGGGCGCGTCTACGGATGCCCGGCGGCACGTTCGCCGGCGTGGCGCGCGAGCTTGCGGATGCCGATGAGACGAGTCGCGCCAAAGACGTGTACTGCGAGACGGTGAGCCCGTTCGACTATGTCTCGTGCGCCATACATCGCAGGGGCATGCCAACCCGCGCGAAGGTCGAGGCGCTGCATCGCAGCTGGTTCGACAAAGGGATTCGGCTCGCGGTAGAGCTTGGCGCATAGCATGCGCCAAGTCCGTCGTTCCCCAGGCCTCTTCGCGACGCTTGTCGCAAAGGCCAAGCGATGAGCAGCTCGCCGATCATGCGTCGCGCGACGGCGGCGGACGTGCCCGCGCTCGCACGGACGCTCGCACGTGCGTTCTTGGACGATCCGGTGGCGGAATGGGCTTGGAGACCCAACTCGCTGCGACTGAAGGCGCTCGAGCGCTTCCATGCGGCCCGCCTGCGTCAAACCCTTGTGGACAAGGAGGTATGGACGACGGATGCCCTCGACTGCGCCGCGCTGTGGGCGCCGCCGAAGCGCTGGCGAAAAGCGCCACGCGAGGAGGCCGCGCTCGGCCGCAGCTTTCTCGATCCGCGCCTGATCGCGCGCATGCCGCTGGTGGCCCTCGGCTGGCACAACCTCGAGCGCGTGCACCCGGCGGATCCGCCGCACTGGTATCTCGCCGTGCTCGGCGTCGACCCGGACCGCCAGGGACAGGGTCTCGGATCGGCTGTGCTGAGGCCCGTGCTCGAGCAGTGCGACACAGACGGCGTATGCGCCTACGTCGAGTCCTCCAAGGAGCGCAACATCGACTTCTACGCCCGGCACGGCTTTCGTGTCACGGCCGAGCCACGCCTATTGCGTGGACCGACCGTATGGACGATGTGGCGCGAGCCACGTTCTTAAGAGCGGCTCGACGTCTCGCCGTCACTCGGCGAAGTGCTTGCCCGCGACCTGCTCGACGGTGTTCTTGGTCCTCGTCGTGCCCACGCCGAGCAGCTTCGCGATCGCCTTGAGGTCCAGGACGGAAGCCAGGATGCCCCCGCTCGGCAGCCAGTAGAGCTCTCGTCCCTCCAGCGCGAGCAGGTCTTCACCGGTGGACAACGCCAGCACATCCTCGCGGGCCCGCTTCGTGGGGGCGCTCGACAGCATCGTGACCTGCAGCTTGCCCTTGGATGCCTCCACCAGCGATGGGGCGAACGGCTGCGCCGCGGCGATCGCGCGCACCTCCTCGGCGGTGCGTAGAAACGTGGGGACGGCATAGCCGAGCGCTTCCTCCAGTCCCGCCTCACTTCGCGCCGCAAGCTCCGCGACCGGCTCGCGCTCGGCGGTGAACACGACGTTGCCGCTCGCGCGAAAGACGCGTACGTCCGTGAAGCCAAGCGCCTCGAACAGCGAGCGCAGCTCATCGCTCTTGACCCGATGGCCGCCGACGTTCATCCCGCGCAGAAATGCCGCATACCTGGATGTCCCGGCGCTCGTCACGCCCACACCCATATCAGCTCGCGAGGTAGCGCACTACATCCTTCGCATCGGCGTTCAGCGCTGTGACATCCCTTCGGGTCAAGCGGTCGAACGGATCGTCGAGGACGACCTCGCCCGCGGACACTTTCCACGTGGCCACGGCCCGGCCGCGAACGAGCGCGAATGGCCGGAACAGCCCATTGACGGTCACGATGCGCCGGTGATGAGCCGCCAGGAGCGGCTCGCGCGAGACCCAGCCCAAGAGCAGGGGATCGAATGCGCCGAGCAGTCGCGGGACGGGCAGCTCCGCCGCCGGCGGGCGTCCTGCGAGGTCGAGCAGCCCGTCTGGGCGCATGTCCAGCTCTGAGGCGATCGCGCCGAGCCCGATGCGCACGTCCCGCAGCGGCAGGCCCGCCCACTTGGCGAGGTCGCGCTCGTCTGCGGGGCCGTGGCCCGCGAGATAGCGACGCGCAAGCTCGGCCAGGGCCCGATCGCGGTCCATCCTCGCAACCGGCCTGCCGAGCCAGTCGTCAACCAGTACGTAGGCGTGCTGGCGGCCGACCATAGGTCCGCGCACGGCTATCCCACGCAGGGCGGCGAGCATCAGCAGGTGCACGAGTGCCTGACCCTCGGTGCGGACGCCGGCGGCCGCGATCCGCTCGCGGAGCTGGACGCGGGTCAGCGGGCCCTCCTCGGCGAGAGATCGTTCGATGACCTCGACACCGCGCTCGGCCCTGCTCTGCGTGACGCCCTCCTGCGCGAGCCGCCGAGCGTTGCCGCTCAGGAGCGGGGGAGTGGTTAGGGCGTGCAGCCACGGGTAGTCCTCGCTGGCGAGGAGGTGCAGCGTGCCGCGGTTGAGCCAGGTGATCAGCAGCGAACGATCCTCGCTCAGCGCCCGATCGACATCGGTGGCGCCGAGACCCGTGGTTCGCGCCCGGATCGCCAGGCGCGCGCCGCGGGGATCCTGGCCCTGGACCGCCAACAGCCGCCGCGTGACGCTCACCGGGTCCCGGGCGGACGGTCCCGCGAGCAGCTGCGCGGTGAGACGCTCGGCGATCATCGGTGAGCCGACGCGTGGGGACCGACGGCCGGTCCGGTCCGCTAGGAGCGCTGAGCGCGCAGGTTGTCGTCTTTGCGAAAGGCGCCGACGATGCCCTCGTCGCCGCCCTCGGGCACCGGCGCGAACGGATGGCGCGTCGCCACCCCCACCGTGTCGGTCTCCGGGTAGATCACGACGTCGGGTGAGTTCGCCGTCGAGACGGCGAACACGAGCGCGGGCTCGGCGGACCGATTGACGATCGCGTGCATCCCCTCGCGTCCGCGCGGGCAGGCCACGACCTCACCCGCGGCGAGCTCCTCCTCACCGTCCGCCGTTCGCAGCGAGGGCGTGCCGCGCAGGACGACGAACAGCTCCTCGTTGCCGTAATGGGCGTGCAGGTTGAAGCCGCTCGCCCCGGGTGCGAGCTCGTACACGCTCGCGCCGAGCTCGCGGGCGCCCACCGCCGGTCCGAGCAGACTGCCACGAACCCCCATCTCCTCGCGCTCCATCTGAAACTCGCCCGCGTACACGTTCGGTCGGCTCATCTCGCTCCTTTCCGTTTGCAATCGTCTCTCAGCAGCCTATCTTCGCGGCTTGCCCTTCAGCGCTTCGCGCCGGCGCGGCGCTAGATTCGACGGGAATGCCATCTGCGAGCGAGAAACACCCAGGGCCGGCCGATCGGCTGGGCGAGCTGGCCTTGCGCCCGCTGCGCGAAGGCGACGAGGCGGAGCTGCGGCGAATTCATTCCACGCCGGAGGTAGCGCGCTGGTGGGATCTCCCCGAGGAGGGCTTCCCCTGGCGTGACGAGCCGGAAGCGACCCGGCTGACGATCGAGCTCGACGGCGCGGTCGCGGGGATGATCCAATTCTCGGAGGAGCTCACGCCCAGATACCGCCACGCGTCGATCGACCTGTTCCTGGACCCGGCGCTGCATAGCCGCGGCTTGGGTACCGAGGCTGTGAGGCTCATCGTGCGCCACCTGATCGAGGAGCGCGGCCACCACCGCCTGACGATCGATCCCGCAACGGCGAACGCCGCGGCCATTCGCGCCTACGAGAAGGCCGGCTTTCGGGCCGTGGGAGTCATGCGGCGCTACGAGCGCGATGTCGACGGAGAGGGGTGGCATGACGGCCTGCTGATGGAGCTGCTGGCCGGAGCGGAGGACTGCATCGCGAAGCCACCGCCTCGCCGTGCGGGGTGAGTATCAAAGCGATACTTCATCTGCCAGTCGCTTTCGCTGTTCCCGTGCCCCAATCCTCAAGGGCGCGTGCAACTCCCGTCGAGAGGGACGCTTGTCGTCGTTGGTAGCTCACCGTGTCCGTAGGATTTATCAGGTGAAAGGGCCGCTCTCATCAGACGCCTGGTAGGAGCTTCTCGATGCGGTTGTCTTCGGTGTCGACCACGTATATGTCCCCAGAGGGATCAATCGCTATTCCCTCAGGATCCACAAATCGACCAGTGCCAAAACTTCCAAGAGCAATACCGGTGTACGCTTCCCTACTTTGGGGCGAGAAGCTATACGTGGAGGAGCGTTTTGGGAAATATCCGGGGCTTATACGCTCATGTCTCCTGGTTATCACCTGAGCCGCCCAGTCGCTCCCCATATAGATAAGGGATTCGGGATCAGAGCAGGCTCTGGTCCGGCCAGTGTTCTGCGTCGCCACGCGAACAAGCACTCGCTTGTTGCCCGCCGGACTCGCCGCTAAATTCGAGCAGGTGTCTATCTCGCCAACCGAGCTGAGTGTCGCCCATCTCGACGCCGACGCGTTCTACGTCTCGATCGAGCTGTGTCGCCGGCCGGAGCTGCGCGGCAAGCCCGTGATCGTCGCGGGGAGCGGCCCGCGCGCGGTGGTGACGACCGCGAGCTATGAGGCCAGGCGCTTCGGCGTGGGGTCGGCGATGCCGGCGGCCAAGGCCCGGCGCTTGTGCCCGGACGCGACCGTGCTCCCACCGGACTTCTCGACCTATCGAGAGGTCTCGCGGCAGGTGATGGATCTCGTGCGCGCGCACGTGGAGCTGGTCGAGGTGGTCGGGCTCGACGAGGCCTACCTCGATCTCAGCGGGCTGTACTCGCCGCGCGCGGCGATGCGCCGGCTGCTCGCGGAGATCAGGGCGGCGACCGAGCTGGTCTGCTCGGTGGGCATCGGCCCGAACAAGCTCGTCGCGAAGGTCGCCTCCGACGCGGAGAAGCCCGCCGGTTTCGTCGTGCTCACGCGCGAGCAGGCGTGCGCCCGCTTCGCTCAGGCCCCGCCCGGTCTAGTGCCCGGCATCGGGCCGAAGACCGCGGCGCGCCTGGCCGCGCTGGGGTTGACCACGCTCGCCGCCGTCGGCGCTGCCCCCGAGCGAGTTCTCGTCGAGCGTTTCGGCCCGAACCTCGGTCTCGAGCTGAGACGCCGCGCGCGCTTCGAACACGACGGCGTCGTCGGCGCGGCACGCAAGGTCGTCTCCGAGTCGCGCGAGCGGACCTTCGACTACGACGTCGACGATCACGCGCGGCTGCGCGAATCGCTGAGCGCGATGGCCGGGGAGCTGTGCGCGAGCCTCGTCGCGCACGAGCGCAGCGGACGCACGATCGGGATCAAGGTCCGCCTCGACGACTTCACGACCGTCACGCGCGCGCATACGCTCAGCGCGCCGACGAGCGACGTGCGGCAGGTGACCGCTGTGGCGCTGCGCCTGCTCGCGGAGTACTCACCCTCCCGGCCGGTGCGGCTGCTCGGCGTGCGCGTCGCGGGCCTGAGCTCGGCCGGCACGCCCGCGTGCGAGCCCACCATCGCGGTTGCGGAGCCGGGCACGGGCGCACGCGACGCCGCGGACCAGCTGGCGCTGCCGGTTTAGCGAAGGCCACGGTGTCCGGCTCCCCGACGCAGGATCTCGAGGTTGCGACCGACGATGGGGTCACGCTGTCCGGTCAGGAGAGCGGCGGCGGTCCGGCGATCGTCCTACTCCACGGCCTCACCGCGACCCGGCGCTATGTGGTGATGGGCTCGCGCACACTCGAGCGCGAGGGGTATCGCGTGGTCAGCTATGACGCGCGCGGGCACGGACGCTCGACCGCGGCACCCGACCCGGTGGCCTACAGCTACGATCGGCTCGCGCGCGACCTGGAGGCGGTGCTCGATGCGCTCGGGCTCGAGCGCGCCGTGCTGGCAGGCGCTTCGATGGGCGCGCACACCGCCCTGCGCTTTGCCCTGCAAAATCCCGAGCGGGTCGCGGCGCTGGGTTTGATCACCCCGTCTTTCGACCCCGACCTGTCGCTCGGCGCAAGTGCCCTGGCGGAGTGGGACGCCTTGGCGGACGGGCTGCGCGAGGGCGGGGTCGAGGGATTCGTGGCCGCCTACGACTTCTCCGAGCTGCCCGGCGAATGGCGAGATACCGTGGAGCGGGTGGTGCGCCAGCGGCTCGCCGCCCACGAGCATCCCGAGGCGTTGGCCGACGCGCTCGAAGTCGTGCCGCGCTCGCGACCGTTCGAGAGCGCTGCCGAACTGGCCGATATCCGTGTGCCCACGGTCGTCGTGGGCAGCCGCGACGAGGCCGACCCGGGCCATCCGCTGGCGATCGGGGAACGCTACGCGCAGGCAATCCCACACGCGCGGCTCGTCGTCGAGGACGCGGGATCGCCGCCCCGCTCGCCGGTTGCGTGGCAGGGAGGACAGCTGTCGAAGGTTCTCGCCGAGCTCGCGACGCGCGCGCGGTAGACGTGGCGGCTTTCGACGCGCACGCACACCGCAGGCGAGAGGACTTGCGACGAGCGCTCGCGTGCGTGATGAACGTACGACCCTCGTGCGTGATACGACTCTAGTGCGTGATAACGTACGCACGTATGCCAGAGACGCGCAAGTGGGACGGGCAGAGCTACGATCGCATCTCCGGGCCGATGGAGGCTCTGGGGCTCGAGGTGCTGGCACGGCTTGAGCTCACGGCGAGGAGACCGTGCTCGACGGTGGCTGCGGGTCGGGGCGGATCACGCAGGCGCTGATCGAGCGCCTGCCACGCGGTCGCGTGATCGCCATCGACGCCTCGCCTTCGATGGTGAGCACCGCCCGCGAGCGGCTTGGCGAAGAGGCCGACGTGCGTGTGGGCGACCTGCTCGAGCTGGAGCTCGAACGAGCCCATGGACGCGGTCCTCTCGACCGCCACGTTCCACTGGATCGCAGACCACGAGCTGCTGTTCCGGCGTCTGCGCGCGGCGCTTCGCCCCGGCGGCCGGCTGGTGGCCCAGTGCGGGGGAGAGGGCAATATCACCAGCCTGCGCGGCCACGCCGCGGAGGTGCTCGCCCGCGCGCCCTACGCCGAGCTTTTCGCGGACTTCCAGCCGCCGTGGAACTACGCCGGAGCAGGAGGAGACCCGCGAGCGCCTGCTCGCCGCGGGCTTCGCCGCCGCGGAGTGCTGGCTTCAGCCGGCGCCCAAGCAGCCCGAGCACCCGCGCGAGTTCCTCTCGACGATCGTCCTCGGCCCGCACGTCCAGCACCTGCCCGAGGAGCTGCGCGAACCGTTCATGGACGAGGTGCTCGCCGCGCTGGGCGAGCCGGTGGTCGTCGACTACGTGCGTCTCAACATCGACGCCACGGCGTAGCTGCGCTCAGGCCAGCGCGGCGGCGGAGCCGGCGCCCGTCTCCGGACGATCCTCGGCGACCGCGGCGCCTCTGAGCAGCGCGAAGTAGCGCCCGCCCAGCTCGAGCAGCTCCTCGTGGGTGCCCGCGCTCGACGATCCGGCCCCCGTCGAGCACGAGGATCTGGTCGGCGTCGCGGATCGTCGAGAGGCGGTGGGCGATCGCGATCGTCGTGCGCCCGCGCGCGAGCTCGTCGAGCGCGAGCTGCACGGCGCGCTCGGTCTCGGTGTCGAGCGCGGAGGTCGCCTCGTCGAGGATCAGCACGGGCGGGTTGCGCAGCACCGTGCGCGCGATCGCGATCCGCTGCTTCTCGCCGCCGGAGAAGCGATAGCCGCGCTCGCCGACCGGCGTGTCGTAGCCGTCCGGCAGCGAGGCGATCAGCTCGTGGATCTGCGCCGCGCGGGCGGCGTCTTCGATCTCGCTCGTCGCTCGCCTCCGGACAGGCGAAGCGCAGGTTCTCGCGGATCGAGGCGTGGAACAGGTAGGTCTCCTGCGAGACGAGCCCGACGGTCGCGGCGAGCGACTGCGAGCGTCATGTCGCGGATGTCGACCCCGTCGATGCGTCACGCAGCCGCGCTGGGGCTCGTACAGGCGCGCGACGAGGTACGCGAGCGTCGTCTTGCCCGAGCCCGTCTCGCCGACCAGCGCGGTGCGCGTCCCGGCCGGGATCTCGGCGTCGATCTCCCGCAGCGTCCATGGCGCCTCGGGCGCGTAGCGGAACCACACGTCCTCGAGGCGCACGTCGCCGCGCACGCCCGTGAGCGTCGCGCGCGCCCGGGCGCTCGACGATGTCGACCGGCAGGTCCAGGTACTCGAAGATCCGCCCGAACAGCGCGAGCGAGGTCTGCACTTCCAGCCCGACCGACGAGCAGCTGCTGCATCGGGAACAGCAGCCGCGTCTGCAGCGTCGTGAACGCGACGACCGTGCCGATCGAGATCGCGTTGCTGGCCGTGGGCGATGCTGTAGCCCGCGAACCAGTAGACGGCGGCGGGCATGATCGCGAAGCTCATCTGCACCGAGGCCATCCGCCAGCGCCCCGCCATGCGCGCGCGCACCTCGAGGTCGGCCAGTTCGCTCGACTCGCCGGTGAAGCGCTCGACCAGCTCGTGCGAGCGGCCCATCGTCTTGCCGAGCAGGATCCCCGACACCGACAGCGACTCCTCGACCAGCGTCGACATGTCGGCCAGGCGGCTCTGGCGGACGGACTGGATGCGCCGGCGCTCGTTGCCCACACGGCGCGTCAGCCACACGAAGAAGGGCAGCAGGATCAGCGAGAAGACCGTCAGCCGCCAGCTCAGCGCGAACATCGCCACGACCGTCGCGGTGACGGTCGCGACCGTCGAGACGGTCGAGGTGGCGGTGCTCGTGACGACGTCGTCGATGCCGCCGATGTCGTAGGCGATCCGCGCCTGCACCTCGCCGGAGCGGGTGCGCGTGAAGAACGCCAGCGACATCCGCTGCAGGTGCGCGTACACGGCCGCGCGCAGGTCGTGCATCACCCGCTGGCCGACCTGGTTTGAGATCCACGTCTGCGCGACGCCGATCACGCCGTTGATGATCGCCAGCGCGATCATCCCCGCCGACGAGCCACGATCAGCAGCGTCAGGTCGTGCTCGATGATCCCCTTGTCGACCGCTTCGCGCAGCAGGAACGGCGAGGCGACGCTGAGAACCGAGCCGAGCGACGATCAGACCGAGCAGCAGGCCGAGCCGCAGCCGGTAGGGGACGAACAGTCGCGCCGATGCGCCGCAGCGAGACCGGCGCTGCGGGCATGTCCTCGGGGCGCAGCTCCCGCGGCGCGGCCGTGCCGCCCCTCGCCGGACCGCGGCCCGGCCGAGAAGGGCTGGGCTGCTCACGGCGTTGACTCTAGCTCGGCCGCGGCCGGGCTCGCGCGGCCCTTGCGGTGCGACGGCGCGCGGCGCCTAGACTCGAGGGGCGTTCGTGACCCAGCTGGAACTCTCTCCGCCGCGGAGACCCGCGTGCTCGGCTGCCTGCTCGAGAAGCAGCGCACGACGCCGGACATGTATCCGCTGTCGCTGAACTCGCTGCGCCTGGCGTGCAACCAGTCGACGAACCGCGACCCGGTCGTCGACTACGACGATGCGATCATCCGCGACGCGCTGCACCGCCTCGAGCGCCGCGGCCTCACGCGCCTGGCGAGCGGGCGGGAGCCGCGCGCCGAAGTACCGCCACCTGCTGAGCGAAGCGCTGCCGATGGACTCGCGCCGAGCAGGCGATCGTGTGCGTGCTGATGCTGCGCGGCCCGCAGACCCCAGGCGAGCTCAAGCAGCGCGCCGAGCGCATGCACGCGTTCGCCGGTCTCGACGAGGTGCACGAGACGCTCGAGCGGCTGATCGCGCGCGGGCTCGCCGCGCGACTCGACCGCCGGCCCGGGCAGAAGGAGGAGCGCTACTCCCAGCTCCTGCAGGACCCCGACTCCGACGCAGACGCCGCCGCGAGCGCCGGCGCAGCCCCATCGCGCTCTGCGCCCGCGACGGCTGCTCTCGCGCGACGCCGGCGACTCCGCATCCGGGCCTCGAGGAGCGAGTAGCGCGGCTGGAGCGCGAAGTCGCCGAGCTGCGCGCGGCGCTCGATGCCCGTTCGGGCGCGGAGCGTCGCGGGCGAGAGTGCACCGTGGTGAGGAGACGCCTGACGGCGAGGAGAGATTGACGGACTTCGCCCATTCCGCCGCGGGCGAGCAGCGCGAGGAAGAGAGATGGCGCTCGTGAGTCACCTGGCCCTCCTCGCCACGTCGACCTCCGACACCGCGACCGGCGTCGGCATCCCGATCGCGCTCGCCGCCGGGCTCGTCTCGTTCCTCTCGCCCTGCGTGCTGCCGCTCGTTCCGGGCTATCTCTCGACGGTCATCGGGGTCACGCCCGCCGACCTCAAGGAGGGCGTCGGCGCTCGCCGGGTGCTCGTGCCGAGCCTGCTGTTCATCGCGAGCTTCTCGCTCATCTTCATCCTGCTCGGCCTGAGCGCGACCGTGATCGGCTCCTCGCTGAACGCCCACAAACAGACGCTCCAGCAGGTCGGCGGCGTGCTGATCGTCGCGATGGGGCTCTTCTTCCTGGCGACCCCGTTCGTGCGCCTGTTCAACCGCGAGTGGCATTCCGAGTCGCTGCTGCGCCTCGCCGGCCGTGGCGGCCCGCTGGTCGCGGGTGCGGCGTTCGCGATCGCGTGGACCCCCTGCACGAGCATCACCCTCGGCGCGATCCTCACCCAGGCGGCTGTTTCGAGCTCGGCCGCACACGGCGCGCTGCTGCTCGCCTTCTACTCCGCCGGCCTCGCGATCCCGTTCCTGCTGATCGCGCTCGCGTTCGAGCGGATGACGAGCGCGCTCGCGGTCGTCAAGCGCCACTTCCCGGTGATCATCGGGATCGGCGGCGCCGTCATGATCGTGCTCGGCCTGCTGATCCTCACAGGCGAGTTCACGATGCTCAACGCCCACGCCAACACCCTGCTTCAGGGCACGGGGCTCGACGTCTCCTCCGTCTGAACGCGGACGCTCGGCGCAGCGGCGGCGCGACGCTGCGCTTCATAGCGCCGTTCCCACGCCTGCTGGTTGCGCTTCGCATCGAGCACGAACGGCGAGTAGCCGATCGCCTTGACGATCGCCCGGTTGATCTGCGACCAGGGAGAGGGGAGGGGGCGCAGCACGTCGACGAACAGCACGACGCGCGTCTCGTCGGTGTCGTTCCAGACCTCGTGGTTGAACGTGTCGTCGAAGACCATGCTCTTGCCCGCCTCCCAATGGCGGAAGTCATCACCGACGCGGATTCGGCACGCCTCCTCGTCCTCGGGCACGATCAGGCCGAGGTGGTAGCGCAGCACGCCCTTGTACGGGCCGCGGTGGTCGAGGATGTGCTTGCGCGGCGAGAGGATCGAGAACATCGCCGTCTTCATCCCGGGGATCTGCTCGCATCAGCGCCGCCGTCTTCGGGCACATCTCGACGCCGCAGCTTCGGCCTCGAAGCCGTACCCGTAGAGGAAGAACGTCTTCCAACGGTCGTCGTCGGTGATCTCGATCTGGTCCTTGGAGATGTCCTGGAAGTTGGGCAGCGCCGTCGCGATCCTCGAGCACGCGCTCGCAGCTCCTCGCGAATCACCGTCCAGTTGTCCTCGACGTGCTCGACCCACGGAAAGCGCTCCAGCGGGAAGAACGTCGCGTCGCCGACGAGCGAGCGCTGCCCGATGAATCGCTCGATCGGCGCGAGCGCCCGTTCGCCGACCGCGATCGTCAGCTCGACCGTCCGCTCCCACAACGACTTCTGCGCCATTCGCCTTCCTCCCAGTTGCTGGAACTTAGCGAAGTCAGCTTAGAACGTCTACGCAGCCTCGCGTAGGGCGGCAAGCTCCGGCGACTCGGCGAGCTTCTTCAGCGCGCGCTGCTCCAGCTGCGAAGCCCGCTCGGCTGAGAACCCGAGCCGTTTGCCGATCGCGGTAAGCGTCTGCGGCTCCTCCCGTCCGGTGCCGAAGCGCAGCGTCAGCACGGTCCGCTCGGTGTCGGGCAGCTGCTCGATCGCGCGATGCACGATCCGCTCGCGCTCGTTGTCCCAGGCCGTCTCCTCGGGCGCCTCGACGTCCGAGGGCAGCAGGTCCCCGAGGGCGGTGTCGCCGTCTTCGCCGATCTGCTGGTCGAGGCTTACGAGCGCGGCGCGCTGGTGGCGCACCTCCTCTACCTGCTCGATCTCAAGGCCCGTCTCCGCCGCGAGCTCCTCCACCGTGGGCTCGCGCCCGAGGCGGACGGACAGCTCGCGCTCGACCCGCCCGACCTTGCGCGAGCGCTGCGCCACGTGCACGGGCAGGCGGATCGTGCGGCCGGAGTTCTCCAGGCCGCGCTGGATCGCCTGGCGGATCCACAGGGTGGCATAGGTGGAGAAGCGAAAGCCCTTGCGCCAGTCGAACTTCTCGCTGGCGCGGATCAGGCCGAGCATCCCCTCCTGCACGAGGTCGGCGAGCGGCAGGCCCTGGTTCTGGTAGCGCCGGGCGTTGGAGGCGACCAGTCGCAGGTTGGAGTTGACGAGCATTTCCTTGGCGTGCAGGTCGCCGCGCTCGATCCGCTTGGCCAGGTCGATCTCCTGGGCCGGGGTGAGCAGGGGGTAGCGGCGCGAGTGCGCGAGCAGCTGGTCGACGGCCTCGGGGATGAACGTCTCGGGCGTGCTGAGGTCGAGCCGCTCCACCGGGCTGTCCAGACGCCCGGCGACTGGCGCGACGGTCGCCTCGGCGGCCGTGTCCGTGTCCGTGGTGGTATCCGGCTCCGGCTCGCCGCTCTGGACGAGCGTGAGGGGATCCAGTGTTGGGGCTGAGCTTGCTGGGGAGTCTGACATGAGCGTCCTTCTAATCCGATGCTTGGAGTCGGAATTATACGCCGCGATAGTTGCGTTGTCAATTATTCTTCTGGGCGGGGTTCCGGGGAACTCGTTCGACACTGTGTACGGCCTCACCTGCCCGCCGGACTACTACAAACGACCAAGTCCGTGATGCCTCAACCCGCGGGCAGCGCAAAAGGCTTGCCGAAGCTCTACCCGCTTACAACGTCTTTCAATAGCCGGCTTGTCGTTGCGCCGGCGCGATGTCCAGCAGCTCGCCGCCGCGATGATCGACCTGCAGCGTCGTGTGGTCGAGCGCGAAGCGCTCGTGCAGCATCGCCTCCATCTCGCGCCGCGCCGCGTGGCAGTCGCTGTCGGCGCCGACGAGCACGTGCGCTGACAGCGCCGGAAAGCCGCTCGTGATTTCCCACACGTGCAGGTCGTGCACCTCGACGACGCCCGGCACGCCGACGAGCGCCGCGCCGATCGCCTGCGGGTCGAGGCCCTCCGGCGCGGCCTCCATGAAGATGCGCCCCGACGCCTTCACCAGCGAGATGCCCGAGCGCGTCATCAGCGCGGCGATCAGCAGCGAGACGATCGGGTCGGCGCGCTGAAAGCCGGTCAGCAGGATCACCCCGGCGGCGATCGCCGTGCCGATGAAGCCGTACAGGTCGGTCAGCACGTGCTGGAAGGAGCCCTCGACGTTCAGGCTCTGGCGGTTGGCCCGCGCGAGCGTCCGCGCGGCGGCGAGGTTGACGAGCGACGCCGACCAGCGCGACGGCCAGGATCAGCCAGCCGCGCACGAGCGGCGGGTCGAACAGGCGGCGCACGGCCTCGTAGGCGATGAACGCGGCGAGGATCAGCAGCGTCACGCCGTTGGCCTGCGCGGAGAGGATCTCCACGCGCTTGAAGCCGAACGTCATCGCGCCCTTGGCCGGGCGGGCGGCCAGCCGCAGCGCGACCAGCGAGAAGCCGATCGCCGCGGCGTCGGTGAGCATGTGCCCGGCGTCGGACAGCAGCGCGAGCGAGTGCGCGACGACGCCCGCCGCACCTCGACGGCGATGAACGCGACGATCAGCCCCAGCGCGACGCGCCAGCTTGCCGCGGTCGGCGTCGGCGGCGACGGCGTGCGAGTGGGCGCCGTGGATCGTGGCCACGCGTGGTCGTGGGACATCGATCTCACGATACGCCGCATCCCGCCACGGGCCATAGTCTCTAGCGATGGTCCAGCAGGAGGACGACGGCGAGGAGATCCTCACGCCGCGGCGCACGACGCTCGTCTCGATCGCCGCGGCGGCGCTGCTCGTGGCGCTGAAGCTGGGGGTCGGCCTGGCGACGCGGCAGCCTGGGGCTGATCTCCACCGGGATCGAGTCGAGCGGCGATGTGATCGCCGCGGTCGCTGACGTTCTTCGCGGTGCGGCTCGGCGGGCGCCCCGCCGACCCCGAGCACCCCTACGGCCACCGCCGCGCCGAGAACCTCGGCGCGCTGGGCGAGGCGGCGATCCTGCTGGCCGGTGGGCGTGTTCGTCGCGGTCGAAGCGATCGGCCATCTGCTCACGGCGCCGAGCGGCCGCCGACACCCACTGGTACCAGTTCGCGGTGATCGCGGTCGCGCTCGTCGTCGACCTCAGCCGCACGATCGTCTCGCTGCGCGCCGCCCGGCGCTACGCCAGCGCCGCGCTGCGCTCCAACGCCTTTCACTTCGCCGGCGACATGGCGGGCTCGCTCGCGGTGCTCGTCGGACTGCTGCTCGTGCGCGGCGGGCTTCGCCCAAGGCGACTCGGTCGCGGCGCTGGTCGTCGCGGCGATCATCTTCGCCGCCGCCGTGCGGCTGATCGCCGAGAACGCGAACGTGCTGATGGACCGCACGCCGGCGGAGGCGCGCGAGGCCGCCGAGCGCGCGATCGCGCGCTCGGCGCCGACATCGAGCTGAGCCGGCTGCGCCTGCGCGAGTCCGCCGGGCGCTACTTCGCCGACGTCGTCGTCGCCGTGCCGCCCGGGCAGGCGGTCGTCGAGGGCCATCAGGCGGCGACCTGATCGAGGCGGCGGTCGAGGGCGCGCTGCCCGGCAGCGACGTCGTCGTGCACGTCGAGCCGCGCCGCCGCGGGCTCGACCTGCGCGACCGGGTGCTCGCGATCGCGCTGGCCGAGCCGCTGGTGATGGAGGCGCACGACATCACGATCTTCGAGCAGGCGGAGTCGGTCAGCGTCTCGCTGCACCTGAAGTTCCCCGCCGACCTCGACCTGCAGGCAGGCGCACGCAGATCGCCGAGCGCGTCGAGCGGGCGATCTGCGCGCGGCCCGGCGTGGCGGACGTGCAGACCCACCTCGAGCCGCTCGAGCGCACGCTCGCGGCGCGCGACCGGTCGACGGCCGCGCCGACGCGCCACGCCGACGCGCGAGATCGAGCGCCTCGTGCGCGAGCGCGACCGGCACGCGCAGCCGCCGAGCGAGTCAAGCTGCTCTCGACCGACGCCGGGCGTGTCGTCTTCCTCACGCTCGGCGTCGACGCCGGCGAGTCGCTGTCGACGCCCACCGGCTGGCGAGCGAGCTCGAGGAGGAGCTGCGCCAGCGGATCCCGGACATCGCCGACGTGGTCATCCACACCGAGCCGGCCGAGCGGCCGGAGCTCGCTCAATAGCCCTACACTGAGCCCCATGGCCGTGTGCAGCCACGTCGATCAGGTGCAGCTGCTCGAGCTGCCGCCGGAGATCGCCGGCTGCGAGGAGTGCCTTGCGAACGGCGGTCGCTGGGTGCATCTACGGATGTGCCAGACCTGCGGTCATATCGGCTGCTGCGACAGCTCGCCGGGCCGTCACGCGACCGCGCATCACCATGCGAGCGGACACCCGATCGTCCGCTCGGCCGAGCCCGGCGAGGCCTGGAGCTGGTGCTTCATCGATGAGGTCACGCTCAGCCTGACGGCGTGATCGCGGCGGCGGCACCGCAAACCATGAACCCGAGCAGCGCGACAACGTCGATCGCCTGTATACCGGGAAGGATCCGCCGCAGGCGGCGTCCTACCGACCGATGGCCCCGACAACGGAGGATCGACCGTGAGGCTCAAAGCAGCAGCAGATCTCTTGAAGACGCAAAGCTCCATGCCCAAGGTCTCGGCGCTGACGCTGGCCGTCGGCCTGCTCGCCATGGCCGGTTGCGGCGGCTCGTCGAACAGCACGAGCTCCTCCGCGGCGACGCCGACAAGCGCAGCCGAAACACCGAAGACGTCGAGCTCCGCCGCCTCGTCGACCCCGGCGCCCGCGAGCAGCGAAGGGGCCGAACAGAAGCTCAGCCTGGAAGCGAACCCGGAAGGCCAGCTGAAATACAACACGACCTCGCTCAGCGCCAAAGCCGGCAAGGTGTCGATCGACTTCGCGAACACAGCGCCGCTCGGCCACAACGTGACGATCGCCTCGTCCTCAGGCGCAGTCGTGGGCGCCACGCCGACTTTTCAGGGCAGCTCGAAGACGGTCTCGCTGAACCTCAAACCCGGCACCTACAAGTTCTACTGCTCGGTTCCAGGCCACCGAATGGCCGGGATGGAAGGCACGCTGACGGTCAAGTAGGGCGTGCCGCCGGGCGGCGCGCCCTTGGTCACGAAAGGCTTCGCGCTGGGCGCGAGCAGTGCTCTGAGGCGAACCCGTCTCCATAGCTTGCTCGCCCACCGTGTGTGTGCGCAAACGCACACATAGACTTAAGAGCAGGCAAAAGAATGTGCGTATCGCTACGACGAACGCTCATTTCAAGCAGCCGGCGGCGCGGGGATAAGAGTCTCGATGATGACCGCGCTGGCCAGGTTCGTACTGCGCAATCCCAGAAAGATCCTGGGATTCTGGCTGGTGGTGCTGCTGCTCAGCGGCGGGTTCGCGGCGAAATTGAGCGACCGGGTGCAGAACGGTGGCTATGTGGCCTCCGGATCGCAATCCCAGCGAGCGGCCGCGCTGGGAGAACGCCTGTTCAAGCGATCGGCCGTGCCGCAGGCGTATCTGTCGGTGCTGGCCGCGCACGGGGCACCGAGAGTGTCGGCGGGCGATGTCGCGCTCGCGGCTCAGACGGCGCGCTCCGTCAAGGGCGTCAAGCAGGTGGGTCCGCCGACGATCTCGACGAACGGCCGCGCGGCGCTGCTGCCGGTGGCGTTCGCCGGCAGCGTCGGCTACGCCCAGACGCGCGTGCCGGACGTCGACACGGCGCTCGCGGGCGCCAAGCTGACATCCGCAAAGGCGCTGCTGGTCGGCGAAAGTGGCATCTATCAGCGCTACATGGTGCAGTCGAAGAAGAGCTTGCAGACCTCCTCGCTGATCTCGTTCCCGGTGACGCTCGCGATCCTGCTTGTCGCGTTCCTGTCGCTGACGGCGGCGGTGCTGCCGCTGGGCCTCGCGGCGGTGTGCGTGGGCGTGACGTTCGGCTTTCTGTACCTGCTGTCATACATGGTGCAGCTGAGCGTGTTCGTCGAGGACACCGTGCTCGTGCTCGGCCTGGGCCTGAGCATCGACTTCTCGCTGTTCATGGTCACGCGCGTGCGCGAGGCGATGGCGCGTGAGGGCACAACGATCGAGCAGGCGATAACCGAGGCGCTGCAGACGACGGGCCGCGGATCACGGTCTCCGGTCTGACGGTCGCCACAGCGCTCGCGGGGCTGTACGTGACGGGGCTCGGCGTGTTCGAGTCGCTGGCCACGGGCGCGATCGGAGCGGCGCTGATCGCGGTCGCCGCGGCCCTGACGATGACCCCGGCCGCGCTCGTGCTGCTCGGCGGGCGACTCGATCGGCTCTCGATCAAAGTGGCGGTGAACGCCGCCCGGAATGGCCGGTTCTGGCACAGGCTCGCCGACTTCGTCGTGCGTCGACGGGTCGCAGTGGTGGCGACGGTGGTACCGATCATGCTCGTGCTGTCAGTGCCGATCGGAGGCATGCACATCACGCTGAAGTCGATCAGCGTGCTGCCGAGCTCAGACCCTGTGCGAGTCGCGACCGGGCAGGTCTCTGACAGCTTCGGACCGGGCGCCGGAACACCGGCGATCGTGATCGCGCACGGACCGCCGGCAAGGCTGAGAGCGCTGCTCGCGGCCCAGCCCGGCGTCGTTGAGGTCGGCCCAGCGGAGCTCGGCGCGCGGGGGTGGGTGCGAATGTCGGCCACGCTCGACGCGTATGGAGACAGCACGAAGGCGGACACGATCGTGCGTGACCTGCGCGCGACGCTGGGCCGGGAGTACGGCTCCCAGGCCGTCGTCGGCGGCGCGACCGCGGTCGGACTCGATTTGATCAGCCGCATCAACGAACGCACGCCGCTGGTCGTGCTGGTGGTGCTGCTCGCCGAGATCCTCGTGCTGACGGTCATCTTCGCGGCGCCGCTGATCGCGCTGAAGGCCGCGCTGACGACGCTTTTGTCGGTGTCGGCTGGCTCGGGATCATGACGTTCTGCTTCCGCGGGACTGGCGACATCGGCTACTTCGTGCCGCTGTTCCTGTTCGCGACGATCTTCGGGCTGTCGACCGACTACGAGGTGTTCCTGCTGTCACGCGTGCGCGAGCACCATCGCGAAGGCGAAAGCAACACGGCGAGCCTGAAGCGCGCGCTGATCGGCTCCTCGCGCTCGATCACGCTCGCGGGGATCACGATGGGAGTGGTGTTCTTCTCGTTCGCGGTCTCGCCGCTCGTGCCGTTCCAGGAGCTTGGTGTCGGCATGGGGCTCGCGATCGTGCTCGACGTGACGGTCGTGCGCGGCCTGCTGGTGCCCGCCACCGTCGCGCTGCTGGGCGAGCTCAACTGGTGGCGGCCAGGCAGGGACCTGCCCTGGCGTGGCGAGCGCGTTTCGGCTGCGCAAGAGGCGTGAGCGCGTAGGACGACGGCCGAAATTTGTGGGAGACGCGTGGGCGCGTAGCTGCGTCCGACCGTAGCCAAGCCGGTCACGACACCAGCCGGCATTGAGATCGTCATGATGCGCGAGCCCATCCCTGACCAAGGAGAACCCGGATGACGTCCACCCTGACCCGCGACGGCGATGTGTTCGTGCTCGATCTAGGCGATGGCGAGAACCGCTTCAACGGCGATTCGCTGACAGCGATCGAGGGCCATCTCACCGAGGTCGAAGGGCCCCCGCGCCGCGCGCGCTGGTAACGACTGCGACAGGCAAGTTCTGGTCGATCGGGCTCGATCTCGACTGGCTGGGCGCGCAGGCGCGAGGGGGTGGGGACCGTTCGTGACGCGCCTGAACGAGCTGCTGGCACGCGTGCTCGAGCTTGGCGTGCCGTGTGTGGCGGCGCTGCAGGGGCACACGTTCGCGGGTGGGGCGATGCTCGCGCTCGCCCACGACGAGCGCGCCATGCGCGCCGATCGCGGCTATTTCTGCCTGCCGGAGATCGACATCAAGATCCCGTTCACCCCAGGGATGACGGCGCTGATCGCATCGCGGCTGCCGAGCCGCACGGCGCACGAGGCGATGACGACGGGCAAGCGCTACGGGGGAGAGGAGGCCGTGCGTGCAGGCATCGTCGAGGAGGCGGTCGCCGAGGATCAGGTCCTGCCGCGCGCGATCGCTCGGGCGGCGGCGCTCGCCGACAAGGACCCGGCGACGTTTCAGACGATCAAGCAGCGCATCTACGCGGATACGCTCGCAGCCCTGCGCGCGCCGCTTGAGGGCTTTTGAGGGCCATGACACGGCCGGCGCAAGCCGCCTCGAGTTGACGATTCGCCGAGCACGCGGACCGCACGCGTGCCATTGCAGCGGCGGTCGAGCCGCTCAGCCCTCGACGTCGACGATGTCGCCGAGGGCGAGCATGCCGTAGACGGTGTGCGCCGCGGCGATCGGCAGCTCGACGCAGCCGTTGGACTGGGGAGATCCGTAGGAGCCCCGTTCATAGCCGTGGACGGCGTCGCCGCCGTTGAAGTAGTTGACCCAGGGGACGCCTTCGACTTTGTATTTGGTCCCGTCGACGTCTTCGCCGCTCATCGTCGTGGACGTCAGTCGCGAGTAGATCGGGAAGATCCCCTGTGCCGTTTCGGCGCCTGGCACGCCGGTGTTGGCGGGCGTGCTGAACGCGACCCGGTCGCCGACGTGCACGCGGAGCGTCTCGGGCGAGGACTCGGTCACAGTTACCCACGTGTACGGGTGGGGAGCACGGCGGTAGACAGTCTCGGAGGCGAGCAGCGAGGCCCAGGTGGCGTAGTTGGGTTCGCCGGTCGCCGCGAGGCCGCGATCGGACTGGTAGACCGTGAGAGCGCCTTTGGTCGTCTCGTCCAGCTGCCCGGACTCGATCGCGGGCGCGTCGGAGGGGTCGGAGACGAGCGCGCCGCGCGGCGGATGAAACGCGTGTTCGGCGGCTTCGCGGCGTGTCTCGGGGCCAGACGCGATGTGGACGTCGTAGAGCGGGTGGAAGGCGGCGCCCATGTAGCCGAGGCGAGCCAGCGCCTGCTGCAACCCGGCGACCGGCGGGCAGGCGACATGCAGCGCAATCGTCTGGCGTTTGCCGAGCGGCGAGTGGCCGACGGCGATCGTGCCGGACCAAACCGTGAGCGTGTAAGTCGAGCAGGGCTGCAGGGTGGAGGTGGGGGTGAAGACGGTGGAGTTGCCGGCCGTGGCCCACGCGCCCGCGACAGCGGGTCTGAGCATCGGCACGGGCGAGTTGGACGCAGGGGGGCCGGAGAGGGTTACGGTAAGCGGCTGGGTGCCATTGGCGATCGTGCGCGGCGGCAGGGCCAGCAGGCGAGTGGGGGGCAGGGGCGCCGCCGGCGTCGCGGGGGATGCCGCGCTGGCCGAGCCCGAGGAGAGCAGACCGCCGTCGTGGCGGGCGCCCCCGAGAGCGACGACGGCCGCGGCGATCGCGACGGCCAGCGCGACGCCGACCGCGATCGCTTTGGCGCGCGGCATGCGCAACCGTCGGCGGATGGGACCTGCGCCGGAGTGGGGGGCATGTACAGAGAAACGCCGATCGTCCGGTTTCGTGTTATCGGAATGCGCTCGCATCCCGCGGAGATTAACGCATTTTGCGAGGAATCCAACTGTCTTTTCGTCCGAGTGGGACCCACGGCTACTACTGCTTGGGGTGCGCCTTGGCACGGTCGAGCAGCAGTGTGAACAGCTGCTGCTCGACCGCCGCCGGAAACGGTCGCAGCGCGCCGGAGCTTACAAGCGAGATCTCGGCGGAGCCGTAGACGAAGCCGAGCATGTCCTGGTAGAACGGCAGTTTGATCCCGCGCGCGGTGATCGTCGCGGTGATCCGCCAGCCGAAGCTGCCGCTCGCGCCGGGCGCTGGGGGAGTGCCCTGCACGATCGAGATCGGTCCTACGGTGGTGCCTGGGCGATCCTGTTCGCCGAAGAGCAGGTCGAGGTATTTGGTGAGGCATGCGCGGAAATGACTGGAGCGGATCGTCGCGAGCTCCTTGGCTGCGAGCGCCGGCGTGCGCGCGACGCTGACTTCGGAGTTGACGCTCAGGTCGAGGATGCCGTGCTCGAGCTTGAAGTCGGGCGAGCTCTCCTGGGTGACGCTCTGGCCTGCTTCCAAGCCTACGCCGGCGCAACCTTGCAGTTCGCGCTCGCGGCGCTTTTCGATCGCGGTTTCGCTGTGATGTTCGGTGGTCGGCTTGAAGCCGGGCACGTCCGCGGCGGTCAGATTGACCGCGTGGGCGAACGCCAGCGCCTGCGTCTTGGCCGGCGACCCGCCGCGCGCGGCCGGCGGCGTCGCCTGGGTCCCGGTGTGCGACCCGCTCGTCGCCGTCGTGACCGTCACAGTGGAGACAGCGGTGGGATTGCTGCGCCCGCACGCGCCGAGGAGCGCTCCTGAGGCGAGGAGCGCAAGGGTAACGGTCATTCGGCGCATCGCCGGGCGCAGTATGTCAAGAGCCCGAAGAACCTGTCTCAAAGCAGAACCTGTCTCAAGCGCCCGGCGTGCCTCTTGCCGATGGTGTCCGTGCTGGACCGACCCGGTTACATGACTTTGATCGTTTCGTAGACCTCGACAGTGCCACCGCTTGCGAGGACCGGACAGCCCTTCGCGAGCTCCGTCGCCGCGGCGAGGCTGTCGGCGTCGAGGATCGAGTAGCCGGTCAGCGCCGAGGCGGCGCCGTCGCTGACCGTGCCACCGTTGGTGACGGTCGCCGAGGCGCCGAACGGGTTGCCCATATCCACGAGCGCAGAGCCGAGGGCTCCCATCCACTCGCCCCAGGCGGCCATCACCCGCTCGCGCTCCTCGTCGGTTTCGGCCATCTGGCCGCCCTTGTATGCCAGTGCGTAGTTCGCCATCGATTCTCCTTGGGTTGTTTGATCTGCTCGATGCTGCGTGCTGCAGGTGAAGTCCGTTCAGCTCAGCTCAGCTCGGATCCGCCGGGCCGCTCGTTGCGTTTGCCTCATCTCCGACGACCGCTCGCACCGCCCACGAGTCGGGCCCGGGGTCGCCGCCGGCGGCCACGACGCGCAGACGCTCGAGGTAGTGATCCCAGCCTGCGCCATGGGACTCGGCCGACTCGCCGCTCGGCAGGTCGCTGTGGACGAGGCGCACGATCGTATGATCGCCGTCCGGGACGAGGGTGATGTGAACGGTCGAAGATCCCGGTGGAACGGGACTGTCCTCGGCCTCCCAGCCCCAGGTGAACGTCACGCTGCGGGTGGGTCGACCGTGACGTACTCGCCGCGGGCGATGTTCTTGCCGTCGACGTCGCTGCGAAAGATGCCGCCCGGCCTGGGATCGAGCGTCGCGACGCCGCTCCAGCGCCCGAACAGCTCGGGGTCGGTGAGGAACGGGAAGATCGTCTCCGGTCGCGCCTCGATACGGACCTCCCGCTCGATCGCGCTCGTCCCAGTGGTGGGCGTCATCGTGTGCGTCCTTTCTCTGTTTTCTCTGTTTGCTCAGCTTGCTCGGCCGCGCTCTTCAGGCGGTCGAGCCCGGTGGCCCAGAACTCGTCAAGGAAGCCCCGCAGCTCGGCCAGCCCGTCAGGCCGAGCGCGATAGATCCGGCGTGTGCCCTCTCGCCTTTCGACGACCAGCCCGGCGTGCTTGAGCACGGTCAGATGCTGGGAGATCGCCGGGCGCGTGACCTCGAAGCACGCGGCGATTTCCCCGGCGCTCAGCTCCTGCGAGCTGACGAGCTGGAGGATCTTGCGCCGGCGAGGCTCGGCGATCGCGCGGAGAACGGCTTCCATGACCAATAGTATAAGCGATGACTAACGTTAGCGTCGAATGACAACATCGAGAGACTTCCGCAGAGAGGTCGGGGCGTTGCCGGCGCCGGAGAGCGCGTGGTCCCGCGAAAGAGATGTCAGGCTCAATCGAGATAGCTGACGATCTCTGCGGCAGGCGCGCGCTCGGGCACGCGCTGCTCCTGGACGGGTCGGCCGAGATAGAGCAGCCCGACGGGCGTCTCCTGCGCCGAGAGCCCCAGGACCGCGCGCCCCTGATGCTCGTCGAGTAGCGCGACCGATCGCCAATAGCCCGCCAGGCCTCGCGAGTGCGCGCCCAGCAGCACTATGTAGGCGGCGACCGCGCTCGCGAGCAGATCCTCGCGATCCTGAGACAGCTCTCCTGTGAGCTGCGCCGTGACGGCGACCAGGGTGGGGGCCCGACGCAGCTTGACGGCCGCGCCCGGCTGTTTGGACTCCGCCAGCTGCATCAGCCGCTCGCGCGTGCGTGCGCCGAGAACGCGGAATCGCCACGGGTTGGTGAGGTGGTGGTTGGGGGCCCAGCGAGCAAGGTCGAAAAGGCTCTCCAGCGTCTCGGCGTCGAGCGCCTCGGGGCCGAAGGCCTTGTGGGTGCGGCGCGTGCGAATAGCCTGCTCGAGCTCCATGTCACGCACAACGGTAGAGGACCGTCATACCGTGCATGAACGCTGGCGGATGCGACCATACGGGCGATGAGCGGAGAACCGGTACAAGATCGACGCGCCCGGTCTGAGGAGTGAGCATCGGCGAGGTGCTCGCCATCGCCCTCGCGGGCCTGGCGGCGGGGACGATCAACACGGTGGTGGGGAGCGGGACGTTGATCACGTTTCCGGTGTTGTTGGCCTTCGGGTATGCCCCGGTGACCGCGAACGTGTCGAACACCGTCGGCCTCGTGCCCGGATCGGTCTCGGGCGCGATCGGCTACCGGCGCGAGCTGGTCGGGCAGGGTGCTCGACTCGCGCGACTCGGCGCCTGCTCGCTCCTCGGCGGCATCACCGGCGCCGTGCTGCTGCTGGTGCTGCCGGCCGCGGCGTTCAAGGACATCGTCCCCGTCTTCATCGCGCTCGCGCTCCTGCTGATCGTCTTTCAACCGCGGCTGAATCGAATGCTCGCGAAGCGCGAGGTCGATCGCGAGCGCGAGGGGGGCGTGGCCACGCTGGTGGCCGTCTACCTGACGGGCGTCTACGGCGGCTACTTTGGGGCCGCCCAGGGGATCCTGCTGCTGGGGATTCTCGGCGTGGCCCTGGCGCAGGATCTGCACCGTACGAACGCCCTGAAGAACGTTCTGGCGGGTCTCGTGAATGGTGTGGCCGGCGTGTACTTCATCGTGGCCACGCACATCGAGTGGGCGCCGGCGGGGATCATCGCGGGCGCGTCGATCGTCGGCGGTCAGCTCGGCGCGCGTTACGGGCGGCGGTTGCCACCGGCCGTGCTGCGAGCGCTGATCGTCGCGGTCGGCGTGTTCGCGATCGTGCGGTTAGCGTGACTTGAGGCTTGACTCAGCACCTGACACGCACAAACCAGCGAACTCTTACTACCTGTGTGCGAGTGACAGTAGTGTGTTGATCGTGCCCACCGAGCTTCGGTTCCTTGATCACGTGGCGTTCGACGTTACTGATCTCTCGGCGAGTCGGCGCTTCTATGTGGCCGCGTTAGGCCCGTGGGGCGCACGGGAGGTCCAGGTGGAGAGCGCCTTCGGCTATGGGCCCGAAGGAAGCGAGGACCTGTGGATCGCTCAAGGAGAGCCTGGGCCGCCGCTGCATCTCGCCTTGGCGGCACCGGATCGGGCAACGGTCGATGCGTTCTACGCCGCCGCGCTCGCTACAGGCGGACGCGACAACGGCGCTCCAGGCCTCCGCCCGCGCTACCACGTGGCCTATTACGCAGCCTTTGTGCTGGATCCTGATGGCAACAACGTAGAGGCCGTACACAATGGCGGCCACCCTCAAGGCTTTGCATCATGAGCGGCCCGGCTGGGCAAGCTTCTTCGCGGCCGACAGTCCGGATCGGATTCAGACGAGGTTCGACGCTCAGGGCGCACCGGCCTGGTTGCGAAGATCGAACGGATCTGATCAACGTGTGCACAAGCGAACGTGTCCGCCCGTTCGCTAGCCCGCCGGCCGGTAAATGTGCAGGACCGCGCCGGTGGCATATGTCGTGGCCTCGACGAGCTTGCGACGCTTCAAGGCCGGGTCCTCGGGCGCACTGCAGGTGATCCGGAGCGCCCTTCGCCGGCGCCACGAACCCATCGACTGAGACTGACATCTCCACGATCACTTTCGCATCGGGCCGCTCCAATCGTTCTTCGTTTGATGTCACAACTGAGACCGACACGTGCCGCGGAACCCATCGACACCAATCTCAGGCATGTGAGACCACAAATGTCTCATCGGTGGGCGGTCCGAACCAGGTGGTCAGCGCGTCGCGCAAGTCCGGCGTCGGTGCCGTCTCCCACCCAGGCGACGTATCCGTCGGGCCGGATCAACACGGCAGTGGGAGCGGTGACCGCGCCGAGTACCGGAAGCTCCCACGGGCCGGCATATTCAGCGTCGATCAGCTGGACCCGGTCCGCCCATGGAGTGATGTCAAAGCCGCCGGGCTCACCGAGGTTGAGCAGCACCGGCTTGGCGTCGTGCAGCAGCTCGAAGACTCGGAGCGGGCCGTCGGCGGTCACGAGGTCCAGATCGGGCATGCGGCGTCCGAGCAGCGGATGTCCCTCGCCGAGGTCGTAATGAATGTCCAGCCCGGAGATGATCCCGGCGAGCCGTTTGCGAGGCTCGTCCATGCTCGCCAGCTCCGACACCACATCGACCAGGGCCTTCGATGCGCTCGTCCTGGCGCTGGAGCGCGGTCTGAGCCATCGTGTGCTGGAGCGCGCGGGCAGCGACCGGGTGGCGCTCGTCCTGATAGGTGTCCAGGAGGCTCTCCGGGGAGGTCCCGTTGACCACCTGAGCCAGCTTCCATCCCAGATTCACCGCATCCTGCACACCGAGGCTGAGGCCCTGTCCACCCGCCGGGTAATGCACGTGCGCCGAGTCGCCGGCGAGCAGGACTCGTCCCGCGCGGTAGGCCGCTGCCTGACGTGTCATGTCGGTGAACCTGGAGATCCACGTGGGACTGTGGATCCCGAAGTCGGTGCCGTAGACGGCGATCGAGCGCCTCGCTCAGATCGCGCAGGGTGGGCTCGCTGCTGGGCCCGAGCTGCTGCTCGGTCACGATGACCCGCACCGGCCCCCATCCCGTAGACCACCTCGCCGTCGCGGATCTCGTACTCCATCCTGCGGAGGCCGTGGACGCCGGTGGCGTCGTGGCGGATGCCCAGCGGCGGCTCCTCGGTCATCTCGACCTCGGCGATCAGGTTGCTCCTCGTCGGATCCCACCCCGGGAACTCGATGCCGGCTGCTTTACGGATGACGCTGCGTCCTCCGTCGCACCCGACGAGATACTGCGCCCGCAGCGACTGGCCGTCGGACAGCTCGACGTCGACGCCGGTGTCGTCCTGCGCGAAGCCCGTCACCTCACATCCGTAGTAGATCCGCACCGGCAGCTCGGCGATCCAGGCGGCCATGATCCGCTCGATCTGGTTCTGCCAGATCCCGAGCGAATACGGATGACGCGTCGGGAAGTCGCTCATGTCCAACACGGTCGTGCCGAACATCGCGGCCTGAGCCACCTGACCCTCCGCGAGGAACCGATCGGCGACCCCACGCTGATCCAGCACCTCGATCGTGCGCGAGTGAAAGCCGCCGGCCCGTGAGCCGACGAGCACGTGATCGGGACGCCGCTCGACGACCGCGACGTCGACCTTCGCCAACGCCAACTCAGCCGCCAGCATCATCCCCGTCGGACCGCCTCCGGCGATCACCACCGCATGCTCGGTCATCGCCACACTCCCGTCGGATACGTCGACAAAAACACACGCATTTCGCGCCTCCATTTCCGTAGGTTCTGGCTTGCGGCGGGCGATTATGCGGCAGGTCCCGAGACTTCGCGCAAAGTTTTTTTTCGGTATAAATTGAAAGCGGAGGGGGAGGACGTATCTGGCGTTCGTCTTACGTTTCTACTGCGGACGGATGCTCTACGTCCAGTCACGAGGTGTGCGCCACGGCAGCGCCCTCGTCGAGTGACTTTGGAATACGAGCATTGCGGCGAGTGGCGGGGGACACCTGGTCGAAAGATCGTGACGGCTCCCTTGAATCGCCGGCCAGCCGGAATCTTCAGCCGATCCGCTCTGCCAGCTCGACGATGATCCCCTCCGGGCCGCGGATGTAGCAGAGCCGATAGATGTTCTCGTAGCGCTCCACCTCGCCGACGAGCTCGGCGCCGCGAGCTTGCAACCTGGCGACTACGTCGTCGATGTCGTCGACGGCAAATGTGATGTGGCGGATACCCGGGATGTTCGCCGGCGCGTGCTGTTCACCACCCCGGCCCGGCGGGGCATGAAACTTCGCCAGCTCAATCCGTCCGTGGCCGTCCGGGGTCTGCATCATCGCGATATTCGCTCGGACGCCCTCGAGCCCCACCACGCGGTCCACCCAACCGCCCTCGACCGGACTCTCGCCCTGCAGCTCGAGTCCGAGCTCGACGAAGAACCCCGTTGCGGCGGCGAGGTCGTCGACCACGATGCCCACGTGGTCCATGCGCTGGATCGTCATGTGCTCGACGATAGCGACACGACGGCCTCAGCTACAGTGAGAGCCATAGGCGCAGCAGTGTCGAGCCATCCGGGCCGTTTCGGACGCTGATTGAAGACGTCTGATGGTGCCTGCTACACGCTACGTCCGCAGCGGCGATACAACGATTGCTTATCAGCTCGCTGGCGAGGGCAAGTTGGACCTGTTGTTCCTGCCGGGGTGGATCTCCCAGATCGAGCAGTTGTGGGATTCCTCCGCCTTGCGTCGTTTCCTCGAGCGCCTGGCCGTATTCAGCCGCCTGATCTTGTTTGACCGCCGCGGAAGCGGACTGTCCGGCAGCGTCGGTGAGCCGTACACCCTCGAGCAGGAGGCGCACGACGCGCTCGCGGTACTCGATGCGGCGGGCAGCGCGCGGGCAGCGCTATTCACTTACGGCTTGGGCGGACCGGTCGGTGCCCTGCTCGCCGCCGATTGCCCGGAGCGCGTCGGCGCGCTGATCATGTATGCGTGTATCGCGCGCACCTCATGGGCTCCGGACTATGACTGGGCGATGACCGTCGAGGATCGCGCCCGGTGGACCGAGCGGACCGTCGCCGCCTGGGGCGAGACCGGCGGCCCCGGGCTTCCGGTGCTGGCGCCCTCGATGGCCGATGACCCTGCGTTCGCAGCATGGTTTGCGCGCCTCCAGCGCCTGGCGGCGAACCCGAGCCAGGCACGTGTCCTCCTGAGCGCCGCAGCTGACCTCGATGCGCGCGACGCACTGCCCCGCATCCGCGTCCCAACGCTGGTCATGCACCGATCCCACGACAGCGCCTGGGATCCACGCCACTCGCGTTACCTGGCCGAGCACATAGCCGGCGCGCGCTATGTGGAGCTGGAAGGTGTCGACTCGCTCCCGTTCGTAGGCGACAGTGATGCGATCGTCGAAGAGATCGAGGAGTTCCTCACCGGTGGGCGCAGTGGCGGGGAGCTTGCGCGAGCGCTGCTGACGGTGATGTTCACCGACATCGTGGATGCGACGGCACGTGCCGCGGTGCTTGGCGATGGCCGCTGGCGCGATCTGCTCGCGGACCACGATACGCAAGTGCGTGAGCATCTCACCCGCTTCGGCGGTCGTGAGGTGAAGACCGTGGGCGACGGCTTTCTGGCGATCTTCGAGGGGCCACCGTCGCAGGCGTTACGCTGCGCTCTGGCGATCACCGGCGCCGCGCACGAGATCGGGGTCGAGATTCGCGTTGGTATGCACATGGGGGAGTGTGAGCTGATCGGTGACGATGTGGGCGGCATGGCCGTCCACATCGCATCGCGCGTCAACGCGCTCGCCGGACCCGATGAGGTGCTCGTCTCAGGCACCGTGTTCGGAACGGTCGTAGGCGGCCCGTTCACGTTCGAGGACCGCGGCTTTTACGAGCTCAAAGGCGTGCCGGGGCGCTGGCCGCTCTTCACGCTCCGCGGTTGAGGACAGAGAGAACAGCCACAGAAACCCCATCGGCGGTTTCACACGGCTGTGAAAACGAGATGCACGCCGACAGCCACGAGACGCGAAGCGCTGTCAATCGGCCCACCAGTTCCGCTGACCCTCGACGTCTTCTCGCGGATCTTCGCCGAGATTGGGCGCACCGAACACGAGGATCTCGAGACCCTCCGGCCCCCCCTCGTAGCCTCGCCACGTACCGGGCGGGACGCGCACCACGTCCCACTCCTTGACCTCGACGATCTCCTCGTCGAGCTTCATCCGCCCGCTCCCGCCCACGACCACGTACACCTCCTCCTGCTCCTTGTGCGTGTGGCCGTACGGGAAGCGATAGTCGGGCGGGATGCGCTGATAGCTGAGACCGGCCTGCTCGAGCTCGAGCGCCCTGCTCGCCATGCGGAACTCCAGGCCCGGCGCGCCGTCGAAGTTGGACCCAAGGTCCTCCAGATCCTCCCTGAGGTTCCTGAGCGTGAACGGCACGGCCGCGATTCTATGGTTCAAGAGATCGCACCGCCGCCGGTACAGCGGCGCTCGGCGCGCTCGGAGCGCCTCGGCGCCGCCTCGAGCTCGTGCTCCTACGCGGCGATCGCAATCGCCAAGTCGCTGTTCCAGAAGGGCGCCTCGGCGACGACGGCGCTCGCGTTCCAGTTTGCCTCGACGAACCTCGTGTGGGAGCTCGGCCTGGTGCTGTGGGTGCTGATCGGCTGGCAATTCACCGTGGCCGAGTACGCCGGCGGGATCGTGATGATCGTGCTGATGGGGGTGCTGCTGCGCGCGTTCGTCTCACCCCGCCTCGAGGCCCAGGCGCGCGAGTACGCCCAAGAGGCCGACACCGGCCACCAGCACCACATGGCCAGCGAGCAGCTCAGCTGGCGCGAGCGGCTGACGTCGGTCTCGGCGTGGTCTGACGTCGCGCACAACTTCCGCGGCGACTGGCAGATGCTGTGGAAGGAGATCACGATCGGCTTCTTCCTCTCCGGATTCATCGCCCAGCTCGGCAACGGCTTCTTCAACGGCCTGTTCCTCAAGCACACCGGCGGCGTCATCGGCGCCGTCGAGAACGTGATCGTCGGCCCGATCATCGCTGTGCTCTCGGTCGTCTGCTCTGTCGGCAACGTCCCGCTCGCCGCGGTTCTGTGGTCGGGCGGGATCAGCTTCGCCGGTGTGCTCGCGTTCCTGTTCGCCGACCTGATCGTGCTGCCGATCATCGCGATCTACCGCAAGTACTACGGCACCCGCTTTGCGCTGCGAATCGTCGCGCTGATGTTCGCGACGATGGTCATCGCGGCGCTGATCGTCGATGGGATCTTCAGCGCGCTCGGTCTGATCCCCACCGGTCCGCGGCCGTCGCGCGGGGACATCTTCGGCTCGATCCACCTCGACTACAAGCTGTTCTTGAACATCCTCGGCGCAGCGATTTTCGCTGCGCTGTTCTGGCTGACCGCGCGCCACGGCGTCACGGACCCGATGTGCGGGATGAGAGTCGATCGCGCGAAGGCCGTCACCAAGCAGTTCGACGGCGAGACGTTCTACTTCTGCTCGGAGCACTGCCTGCACGCGTTCGAGGTCGACCGCGAGGGCCACCGCGCCGATCATGTCGGCGGAGGGGAGGTCTCCCATGCCCACTAGCGCAAACGCCTTGGCCGATCAGCGAGCAGGCACGCAGGGCGATCGACACGCTCCGAACCAATCACGCGCGTCTGATATCGCTTTCGGTCAGTGTTGGTCGTGGAGCACAGGGGCGTACGAGATCCCGACGATCGCGCCCTCCGGTGACTGCAGCCTGGCTACGGTCTGACCCCACGGCTCCTCGCGCGGCGGATGCAGCAGCTCATAGCCGGCCTGCTCTAGCTCCTGCGCCGCCGGGGTCACCGCCTCGGCGTCCGCGACATCGAACTCGATGCTGACCTGCGGCACCGGCCGCTCCGCCGGCCACTGCGACGTCCCGAAACACGCCTCCGCTGCCTGGGACAGCGGCCAGATGCCGAAGGACTTACAGCCCGCGATGTGCTCGCTGTGGTGATAATCGTCGCCGTGGCTATCGAGCGGCAGCCCAAGCGCATCGACGTACAGCTTGCGACTGGCGGGCGGATCGGGTGCGATCACCGCCACCGTCGACAGGAAATCTATGTTCATGCCGCCTCCCCGTGTCCTGCGCTCACTCAACGATCCACGCAGATTCTACACCCCGCGCTGCCTGATCGCCGAGGGACACACGGCCGCCACAAGCGTCATCAGACGGCGGTTGCCGAACATCACGTCGCAGGACCAGAAGCGACCAGCGGTCGCCGATCACCTCGATTGTCGCGTTGATCGGACACCCGGAGCGCAGTTCGCCCGCAGGGGGCATAGTCATGTCCTCCATGGTACTTGCAGTCTGCAACTACTCTGATACGGTTCCGCCCGCGCGCCGCCGCTTGCAAATCACAATCACTTTGGAGAAGAGCAGATGGCCGACACCACCTGCCACATGTCGATCTCCCTCGACGGCTTCGTCGCCGGGTCGGATCAAAGCCGCGAAGACCCGCTCGGCAGGCGGGGCCGCGAGCTTCACGGCTGGCATCTTGGCGACGAGCGCGCGAACGAGGCGGACGCTACCGCCGAGCGACGTTTGCTGCGCCCTCGCGGCGCCTACGTCATGGGCCGCAACATGTTTGGCCCGATCCGCGGCGAGTGGGACGAGGAGTGGTCGGGCTGGTGGGGGCCCGAGCCGCCCTACCACGCGCCCGTGTTCGTCCTAACCCATCACGCTCACGCGCCGATCGAGATGGAGGGCGGGACGACGTTTCACTTCGTCACCGATGGCTTCGACGCCGCCTACGCCCAGGCCCGCGAGATTGCCGGCGCAGACGGCATCGACATCGCGGGCGGCGCCTCGACCGTCCGCCAAGCGCTGCAGGCGGGCGTCATCGACGAACTCTGGCTCGACATCGTCCCCGTTCTACTCGGGTCCGGCGAGGGGATATTCAACGGCGTCGCCGAGTTCGATTTCGAGCCCGACGAGGTCCTCCATTCCCCACTGGCGACGCACATCTGCTACCGCCGGGCGAGATGATGAGATGGGTACCGTCGCGCAAGCACCTGCACGCTAGCGGGGGATTCCCGTCTCACATTCACGGGACGCCGCACATCACATGGACGGAACGCCGCACTAGCTTTTCTCATGCTCGATAATGTATGTTATGTAAAGTAAAAAAGGAATCGCCTGAGAAAGCCTTTGCTGAGGCGTCTCACTCATGTGAGACAGGATTCTCACCAATGTGAGAAAGCTTCGTCTCATCGATATGAGACAGCGCCGGTGCCGACTCGTGTCATTTATCCGATCAGGGCTCATGCGATCTCTCGAAGGCAGCCGCCAGCTCGGCGCGTGAGTGGATCCCGAGCTTTTGGTAGATGTGTCCGAGGTGGTATTCGACGGTCTTCGGGCTGATGAAGATGGCTGCGGCAGCCTCCCTCGTGTGTCATTCCGTCGGCGAGCAGGCTCGCTATGCGCAGCTCCTGGGGAGTCAGCTGGTCGAGCGTGCTCACGTCACGGCGTCGCGCCGTCTCGCCGGTAGCCGCAAGCTCGGCGTCTGCCTGCTGGACCCAGGGCTGCGCGCCGAGGCGCTCGAAGATCCCGGCTGCCGCTCGCAGCTGCTCGCGTGCGGGTGTGCGTTTGCGGGCACGACGCAGGCATTCCCCGTATGCCAGCCGGGTGCGGGCGGTCTCGAAGACATCCGGGGTCCGCTCGTGGAGTCGCAGCGCTTCCTCGAAGCAAGGTTCGAGCTCGTCCGCGCCTGCCAGCAGCCCCCGGCAGCGGGCAGCGCGGGCCAGCGCCCACGGCTGGCCCTTCGCGCTCGCGTGCGCGAGGTAATCGGCGGCGATACGGGCGGCATCTTCGTCGCGGCCGAGGTGCAGGAACGCGTCGACGAGCTCGGGCGCCGGCGAAAGGTCGACGTCGGCGATGCCGTGCGAGCGCAGCGCATCGCTCTGGGCCTCGTAATGCTCGATGGCAGCAGCCGGGCGGCCGAGGCCGAGCTCGAGGTCGCCGAGGGCCTGGATTGCCCAAACGCCGTATAGGGCGAGGCCGAGCTCGTCGCAGAGCCTCGTCGCCTCGGCGGCCTGCTCGCGGCAGATTGCCTCGTGTCCCCGGCGTGCTTCCAGTCCGGCTAGCCCCGCCAGCGACGCCGCGATCTCGACTCGCTGGCCGGTCTCCCGCGCGAGTCCGATCGCTTCGTCATAGCTGGTCTCGGCGGCTGCCCACTGGTCGGTCGTCGCTTGATCGCGCGCGAGCACGTGCAGGAGGCTCGGCAGGGTGCCGAGGGCCGCGCTGGCGCGCGCCAGCTCGAATGCCCGGTCGATCAGCCCCCGTCCCGTGTCGGCCTCGCGCAGCCACAGCGGTCCGAGCGCAGCCCAGGCGAGCAATCCGGGGTCACCGCGCAGCTCGTCGGAGCGCTCGAGGATCTCGACCGCCTCGCGTGCTGAAGCCGCGCCGGCCTCGCCTTGACCGCCTGCGACGAGCGCCATGCCGTGCGCCATTGCCGCGAAGAACCTCGCGCGGCGAGAGTCCTGCCCGTCGGCAAGCGCGACGGCTCGCTCAGCGGCAGCGATCATCGCAAGCGTATCCCCCGTGTAGAAGCACCCGTGGACTGCCTGGGCCAGCATCACGACGGCCAGCTCCGGATCGGTGTCGGCGATCGCGCTCAGCCGCCCCGACCATCAACGGATAGGCGGCCATGATCGGCCCGCATCGCATCGCCACCTGCCCGCGGAGGTGGTCGATGCGCAGCCGAGACGGCGGGCGTGAGCTCTTGCGCCGTCCGTTTCCTCGAGCAGCTCGAGCACGCGCGGCACGTCGCCTGCCAGCCATGCCGCTTGCGCCGCTTCCAACAGCAGTTGTCCGCGTGCGGAGTCGGTCGAGCACAGGCCGGCGGCACGTCGAACGCCGCCGTGGCGACCGCGTAGGCGCTGCGCTCGCACGCTCGCGCGGCCGCCTGCGCGAGCGCATCGGCCGCTCGCTCGTCGGGGCCGAGGCTCGCTGCCGCCAGGTGCCAGGCGCGCCGCTCGAGGTCTCGGTCGGGCAGCACGCCGGCGAGCGCCCCGTGGGCCTCGCGGCGCTCCGGCGCCGACGCCTCGGCGTAATCACGGCCGAGCGGGCCAGCGGATGTGTGAACTCGACCGTGCCGGACCGACGCTGACCAGGCCGGCCGCCTCGGCCGGAGCGAGATCGTCGAGGTCGAAGCCCGAGCGCGGAGGCGGCGCGTGCGCAGCACCGCAAGACCACCGGGTCGCTCGCCGCCACGAGCACCAGGACGCGACGGGTCGGCTCGGGCAGGCGCCCGAAGCGACGCAGGAACGCGTCGGCGATGCTCGTCGAGATCGGGACCGGCGCAGCGCTTGGCAGGGTGAGCAGCCGGCTTGCCTCGCGGCGCGAGCTCGAGCAGCGCGAGTGGGTTGCCGCCGGTCGCGCGGTACAGCCGCTCGACGGCGTCGTCTCGGAACATCTGCGCCCGACGAGCAGCTCCGCGGCGTCTGGGCGGTCGAGCCCGGCGATGCGCAGCGTCCGCATGTCGGCGCCGTTCAGCAGCGAAGGCTGGCCCTCGCGTACCGCGAGAACGAGCGCGATCGGATCGGCCAGAAGCCGTCGTGCGGCGAACAGCAGCGTCTCCGCGCTCGAGCGGTCGAGCCAGTGCGCGTCGTCGATGAGCAGCGCGAGCGGGCCCTCCTCCGCACACGCGGAGAGCAGGCTCAGCGTCGCGGCGCCGACGGCGAAACGGTCGCGGGGGCGCGCCGGGCCGAGCGCGAGCGCGCCGGCGAGCGCGGTCGCCTGCGGCGCCGGGATCTCGTCCAGCGCGCCCAGCACGGGGCGAAGCAGCTCGGCCAGTCCCGCGAACGGGATCACGCGCCTCGGACTCGATCCGCGCGGGCTCGCAGGATCCGCATCCCGTCGGCGCGCTCGGCTGCGTGTTCGAGCAGCGCGGTCTTCCCGATCCCCGGCTCGCCGACAAGCGCGAGCACGCCGCTACGGCCCTCGCGCGCCTGCGCAAACAGCCGATCGAGCGCTAGCTGCTCGTCGTGGCGGCCAAGCAATATCAGCCGATTCTGACGGATTCGCACCTCCAGTGCCGCCGGATTCACGTCGAGACGACTAGGCGACCCCCCCTGATGCGATCCCGAATGGCGCGCGGTTACGGTCGCGGCAATCGATCCCAAGGAGACCGCCATGGCAACCGTCGAGGTAGACGGCCAGAAGCTCGAGCAGTTCGTATTCCGCGCCGTCGAGGAGGTCGGCGCGACCCTGAACGCGGCGCTTGTCGTGATGGGCGACAAGCTCGGGCTCTACCGCGCCCTCGCGGACGCCGGGGGTCTGACGCCGGTCGAGCTCGCGCGGCGGACCGCAGTGAGCGAGCGCTACGTCCGCGAGTGGCTGAACGCGCAGGCCGCGGGCGGATATGTGGAGTACGACCCGACCGGCGGCACCTACACGCTTCCGCCCGAGCAGACGGTCGCCCTCACCGACGAGTCCAGCCCCGCTTTCCTGCCGGGGTTCTTCCAGATCGCGCTCGGCACGGTGCTCGACTCGCCGCGGATCACCGAGGCCGGCGCGCAGCGGCGACGGGCGTGGGCTGGCACGAGCACAACCACGACGTGTTCGACGGCTGCGAGCGCTTCTTCCGTCCCGGCTACAACGCGAGCCTGATCCCGGCGTGGCTGCCGGCGCTCGACGGGGTCGTCGAGAAGCTCGAGCGCGGCGCCAAGGTCGCCGACATCGGCTGTGGCCACGGGTCCTCGACGATCCTGATGGCGCAGGCGTTCCCGAACTCGACGTTCGTCGGCTCCGACTACCACGAAGGCTCGATCGAGACCGCCCGCCAGCGCGCGCGAGGAGGCAGGCGTCGCCGACCGCGTGCGCTTCGAGACGGCGGCCGCCTCCGCTACACGGGCGAGGCTATGACCTGGTGACGATGTTCGACTGCCTGCACGACATGGGCGATCCGGTCGGCGCCGCGCGCCAGGTCCACAGGATGCTCGCGCCGGACGGGACCTGGCTGATCGTCGAGCCGATGGCCGGCGACCGCGTCGAGGACAACCTCAACCCGGTCGGCCGCGCGTATCTACGGCTTCTCGACGTTCCTCTGCACGCCGGCGTCGCTGTCGCAGGAGGTCGGGCTCGCGCTCGGAGCGCAGGCAGGCGAGGCGAGGATCGGCGACGTCGTCGCCGCGGGCGGGTTCACCCGCTTCCGCCGCGCGGCGGAGACGCCCTTCAACCTCGTGTTCGAAGCCCGGCCGTGAGCGCGCGTCTCGGCAACGCATGAACCCGGCATACCGCGACGCTCGCCGGCGCCCGCCGGGCGAACGATCGGCCGTGACGGCGAGCAGAGCCGCGCCCGCTACCCCGATCGCGAAGGCTTCGTCGAGCGCGACGGCCAACGGGTCTTCTACGAGCTCTACGGCGAGGGCGAGGAGACGATCTTCCTGCTGCCGACCTGGTCGATCGTTCACTCCCGTCACTGGAAGATGCAGATCGCCTACCTCGCACGCCACTTCCGGGTGCTGAGCATGGACGGTCTCGGCAACGGCCGCTCCGATCGCTGCCGGGACCCGAAGCGCTACGCACCGCTGGAGTCCGCTCGCGATTGCCTGGCCGTGATGGATGAGACAGGTACCGAGCGGGCTGTGATGGCGAGTCTCTCCACTGGCGCGCAGTACCAGTTCGAGCTGGCACGAATCGCCCCCGAGCGAGTCCTCGGCGCGTTGTTCATTGGCCCGCTATTCCCCTACACCCTCTCTCAGAATACGGTCCTCATCCGATCCGCTGGTGCAAAGGGTCACGCGCAAGCTTCATCTACGCACGCCCGTCTCATGGGCGCACATGAACCCGCTCTATTGGCGCCAGGACCACCGCCGCTTCGCGGACTGGTTCATGGCGCGTTGCCTGCCCGAGGACCACTCCCCCAAGCCGATCGAAGACGGCGTCGGATGGATGCTCGACAGCGATCCCGACACGCTCACGGCCACAGTGGCGCATGGCGAGTTCCTGCGCGGCCGGCGCAACCTGCGCAAGATCGCGCGAAGCCTGCCCTGCCCGGTTCTGGTCGTCCACGGCGAGCGCGACAAGATCTCAGCGACCCGCGACGGCCGGGCGCTCGCGCGGCTAAGCGGAGGCGAGCTGAACACCGTCGCGGGGGCAGGCCATCTGCCGCATGTGCGCAAGCCTGTCCGGTTCAACCTGGCGCTGCGGGATTTTGCCGAGGATGCTTTCGGACGCAAGCGCACGCCGCGCGATCCGACGGTGTATCGGCCCGATGGCCGTCCTCGCGCGCTGTTCGTCTCCTCGCCGATCGGGCTCGGCCACGCTCAGCGCGACGTGGCGATCGCCCGCGAGCTGCGCCGTCTGCATCCCGATCTGCAGGTCGACTGGCTGGCACAGGACCCCGTCACGCGGATGCTGGAGGCAGAGGGCGAGCGCATCCATCCAGCCAGCCCGCATCTGGCCAACGAGTCGAGGCACATCGAGTCGGAGTCCGCCGAGCACGATCTGCACTGCTTCCACGCGATCCGCCGCATGGACGAGATCCTCGCCGCCAACTTCATGCTCTTCCACGACGTTGTGCGCGAGGATCGCTACGACCTGTGGATCGGAGACGAGGCGTGGGAGCTCGACTACTACCTGCACGAGAACCCGCGCGAGAAGCGCACACCGTACGCGTGGCTGTCGGACTTCGTCGGCTTCCTGCCGATGGACGACGGCGACGCGCGCGAGCGCTTCCTGGCCGCCGACCACAACGCCCAGAAGGTCGAGCACATCGCCGAGCACCCCGAGGTCCGCGACCTCTCGCTGTTCGTCGGCAACCCCGAGGACATCGTCCCCAAGCGCCTCGGGCCCGAACTGCCGATGATCCGCGACTGGACCGAACGCAACTACTCCTTCACCGGCTACGTCACCGGCTTCGATCCCGCGGACCTCGGCGATCGCAGCAAGCTGCGCGCCGAGCTCGGCTACGGCGAGGACGAGCAGGTGTGCATCGTCACCGTCGGCGGCTCAGGCGTCGGCGCCGACCTGCTGCGACGGGTGATCGCCGCGTTCCCACAGGCGAAGGAGCGCATCCCGGAGCTGCGCATGATCGTCGTCGCAGGGCCCCGCATCGACCCCGAGTCGCTCCCCTCCCAGGTCGGCCTCGAGGTGGTCCCCTACGTCCACAACCTCTACCGCCACCTGGCCGCCTGCGACCTGGCCGTCGTGCAGGGCGGCCTGACGACCTCGATGGAGCTGACCGCGCAGAAGCGGCCCTTTCTCTACTTCCCCCTGCGCCACCACTTCGAGCAGAACTTCCATGTCCGCCACCGCCTCGAACGCTACGGCGCCGGTCGGCGCATGGACTACGACGACTCGCCGCCGGAGCTGATCGCGGCTGCGATCGCGCAGGAGATCGGCAGCCAGGTCGAGTACCGCGACGTGGAGACCCACGGTGCCGCCACGGCGGCCCGTCACATCGCCACGCTGCTCAACTAACAGGAGAAGGACACAGATGAGATCCATTTCACGTGAGGACGTCCCGGTCGTGATCGACGACAACGGCGTCGAGGTCCGCCCGCGCGATGAGGCCGGTCTGTCCGTCGGGTTCGTGCGGCTGCCGGCCGGTGCCGACCTGCGCCCCGCCACCAAAGGCCTACCGAACGACCTTTGCCCATGCCCGCACTGGGGCTACATGATCAAAGGCCGGGTGCGTATGCACACTCTGGACGGGCACCAGGACTTCGCCGCTGGCGAAGCGTTCTACTGGGCCCCCCGGCCACGCCCCCGAAGCGCTCGAGGACTCCGAATACGTCGACTTCTCACCGACCGAGGAGTTCCGGCCCGTGATCGAGCACATCACCTCCGGAGCCGGCGCATCTGCGTGACGTCAGGCCGGCCGTTGGAGCTGGACTGATACTCAGCCGGCGGCGCAAGTTCAGGTCCCAGTTCGCGCCGTCTTTAGACACTGCGTAGTCACTGCGTCCAGTCTCATATCACTGAGACGCCAATCGTCTCACTTGGATGAGACTGAACTGTCTCACGCCGGTGAGACGTCGCATGCCGTGCCGGTAGGCCAGAATGTCTCGGGTCATGGTCGTCAAGCGGAGCACGAAGGGCTACGCCGAGACCGTCGATTCGCTCGTCGTAGCGATCGAGCGGCGTGGGTTGACCGTGTTTGCGCGAATCGATCACGCCGCCGCGGCTCGCGCGGTCGATCTGGAGCTTGCCGACGAGCAGGTCGTGCTGTTTGGCAACCCACGCACTGGCACCCCTCTGATGCAAAGTGATCGACGCATCGGGATCGAGCTGCCGATGCGGATGCTCGTGTGGCGAGAAGAAGATGACGTGTTGCTCGGTCACGGCGATCCGCGCGAGCTGAGCGGCGCATACGACGTGGCCACGCACGCCCCGACCCTGGCACAGATGGCGACACTGCTCCACGAACTGGCGACCGCGGCGGCGGCCTCGTGAACGTCGCGGGCTTCATCGGTCTGCGGGCAGGCGTGCAGGAGGAAGCTGACGAATCCGAGCCCGTACCTGTAGACGCAACGTCTGCCTAAGGGACGGGCGCCTACAGTCGGGGCGCTTAGCTCAGCGCGTATATGAGCGAGACCTGCGTGGAGAGCGTGCACGTTGCTGCGCTTGCCTTCTTGGCGACACTCTTCTTCTTGCGCTTGGGCTTGCGGGACTTCACCGCCGGCCGGGACGCGACGGGCGCCTTGGCGACCGCTCGCGGAGCGACCTCGGGCGTTGCGTAGTTACCCGCCGAGCCAAAGTCGGGCTGTTCTCCGAGATACCCTTCTTCGCTCCCTGCGCACTGAATGTAGCCGCCGCCTTCGGCCACGCTCTGCACCTGTCCGAGCGTGGCGCCGGCTTGACTCGCCAGGAACTGAGCCTTGACCTGGCCGTCGCTCACGGCGCTCGCCATCGCCTGGCGATAGACCCCCGTCGCCGTAGTCGCACTCGCGCTCTGTTCGATCGGCTCGATCGCCACGCCCTGCACGCTCACCGTACGCAGCGGCGGACCGGTGGTCGTGGCTGTCGCCGGCGTGGTCGTAGTCGCTGTAGTCGTTTCCGCACTCGCCACGCCCAGCACGCCGACGAGGATCAGGCTCGCTGCGACGACTACGGTGGCTGCGACGGCGATCCTCATACCGGCCTCCTCGTGCGGGGTTTGACGGGTTGCTCAGACTCCAGGCTAGCGTCTTGTGCTCTGACCGATCGACTCGGGCGAGCGGCCGATCCGCGCTTGCGGTCGATTTCGGTCAACACGCGCGCACGCAGCAGCACCGAGTCGATCATCGCCTCGGTCAGCCTGCCGGTGAACGTGTTCTGCTGGCTCGGGTGGTAGCAGCCAAGCAGCGTGTAGCGCTCACCCGCCAGCTCCGCGCCGTGAGCGAATCGCGGCCGCGGACGCAGCTTTGGCGCAGGCGCTCCCTGGGTGGCCGGCGCAGAGGTCAGGCGCAGCGCCGCGTCCCATGCGAAGGCGCCGAGACACATCACTACCATGACCTCCTCCAGCAGCTCCAGCTCGCGCGCACTCCAAGGCAGACAGGTGTCGCGCTCGACCGGCGTGGGGCGGTTGGCCGGCGGCGCGCAGCGGACCGCGGCTGAGATCCACGCGTCGCGGAGCTCCAATCCGTCGTCGCGCTCGATCGAGGTCGGCTGGTTGGCGAAACCGGTGCGCCAGAGCGCAGCGAACAGGAAGTCGCCGGAGCGGTCCCCCGTGAACATGCGCCCGGTGCGGTTCGCGCCGTGAGCCGCCGGCGCAAGCCCCAGCACGAGCATGCGCGCGACAGGGTCGCCAAATCCCGGCAGTGGACGGCCCCAGTACTCCTGATCGGCGAACGCCGCCCGGCGCTCCTGTGCTACCTGCTCGCGCCATGCGACCAGTCTCGGGCAGCGCCGGCAGCCGGCGATCTCCTCACCCAGCTTCCCCAGCTCGCTAGTCATCTCCCGGCTCGCTAGTCCTATGAGATTTCACAGCGCAGTAGTAGCATCGCGAGGAGATGTCGCTATGGCTCCTGATCGTGCTGTTTGGGCTGATTAAACTACCGCTCGCCGGGGTGATGCTATGGATTCCCTTCCGCAACGACGAGGCGATGCGCGTGACCAACGACGCACCGTCTGACGCGTCCGAGTCCGACGACGATGGGGGCAGCCACACGTTTCCCGGTGGCCCGCAGCACCCGCACAGACCGTTCCCGCGCCCGCCCCATGTTTCCGGCGGCGGCGCGCGCCGCGATCCCCACGGCGCCCCCTCCCCTCTGTCTCCGCCCCGGATCCGTACCGGAGACGCCCGCCCGCGCCGCATCACCAGCGTCTAGCGCGTCGCTGGGCAAGCGAGGCGCGGACGCAAGGAGCGTGGCCTGCTTGTGCAGGCGAGCGACTGAGGACAAAGCCTCGCGCAGTCCAGCGACGCGCTAGCGGCGGGTGCGTTTGCGCTGACGCCTTGCCGCCTTGGCTTTCGCGCGTCGCTTGCGCATCTGCGCCGCGGTGTCGCGCGCTGAACCGCCGGTCAGCGCGCCATCCTCGACCGGAGCCACTCTGCGTGCGTCGCGCACGATCACAAACGCGATCCCGACCAGCAGCGCCACCGCCGCGACCAGCGCGAGCAGGATCACTTTGCTCGAGTTCGAGCTTGAGGTTGTGCTCGTTTCCGTCGTTGCGGTGGTGGCGGTCGTCGTCGGCGTCGTTTCCTGCCCACCTTGCGTCAGTTCGCTGAACGCGTTGCCGCCCCCGACCGCGGTCGCCGACATCGCCGGCGGGGTGGCCGCCAGGCAGAGCGTCAGCGCTCCAATGACACACAGACATGCCGTGAGGCTGCGGCGCGGCGGTGCGATACGACGGCTGCTCGACACGCACGCGAGCATAGCGCCTGCCTACATTGGTGCACGAACGCGCGACAGCCCACCGCGCGCTCGTGCGCAGCCCACCCGCAAACCGTAGAATGGCCGCCGATGGCCCCCAAACAACGCCAGATTCGGATCGAGCAGCGCGGCGGCCTCGAGGCCATCCAAGCGCTCGAGCAACGCTCGGACGAGGAGCTCGAGAACGAGACCAAATACAAGTCGGCCGCGCTTGCAATCCTCGGAGCGCGCGCGTCTGAGCGCTTCGACGCCGAGCAGGCGCGCGCCTACTTCCAGCGTGCGATCGCCGCGGCCCGCCCGCAGGAGCGGATGCAGCTCAGGCGTATGGCGGACGCCTCGCTCGCGCTCGCCGAACGGCGCGCGGGCGATCTGAAGGACGCAGTCGAGCGGCTGGGCCAGACACCTCCGAGCGGCCGTCAGATGTTTGCGCTGCGCGCGATGGGCCTGCTCGTCCCCCCCGCCTCCGCCGGCGTGCTCGCGCGCGTGCGCGGCATCCTGCTGATCATCGTCTTGATCATCGTGTTGCTCGCCCTCGGCCTCGGCGTCGTCGAGCTCGTCTCGCTGCCGTTCGGCGGTCTCGGCCTGGCGCCGGGGATCCTGCTCGGCTTGTTCGTCGTGATCGCCGCCCTGGCGATCGTCGCGGCGATCGGGCGACGGCGACGAGACCGCGCCAAGGCAGCGGCTGAATCTCAATGAAGGCCGAACACACGCCCTAAGTGTTTTCGCGGTCAGTTGCGCCAAGATGTCTCCAATGGCGAAACAGACCCATCACAAGCATTCCTCGAGCAAGGACTACCGGCGGATGCTCGACCGCCTGGCGAAGCATGAGGCGGTGCACCGTCTGGCCACCGGGCGCGTCACGCCACGCATGGGCTCGGGGCGTCCGATCGCTCCGATCTCGAAGGTGAGACGGGTCGACTCGGGGCTGTCGATCACGATCAACACCTCCGGCGCGATCGTCGACGCCTACGTGGTCACCGACCGGCCCGACGATGTGATCGCGTTCATGCGCGAGCAACGGTGGACACGGTAGCGCCGATTTCCGGCCGGGCCGGTGAGGCTGCCAGTGACACCGGGGTGCTCGTGCGGGAAGCGGCGACGTTGCCGGCAGGCCAATACGCTTGCCCGATGCCCACCGTCAAGCGCTCCATCTGCCTGATCGTGAATCCCGCCGCCGGCGGCGGCCGGGCCGGACGGATCGCCCCCTCGGTGGAGAGCGCTTTGCGCAAGCGCGGGTTGGAAGTGCGCCGCGCCGACACGCGCGACCTCGACCACGCCCGCGCGCTGGCCCTCGAGGCCGCGAATCGTGGCGAGACGGTCGTGGCGCTCAGCGGCGACGGGCTGATCGGTGTGCTCGCCGACGTGCTTCGAGATCTCCCGGGAGCCGTACTGGGAGCGATCCCGGGCGGCCGCGGCAACGATCTCGCGCGCGTGCTGGGCATTCCGGACGACGCCGACGGGGCGGCCGCGATCGTCGCCGACGGGTACACCCGTCCGGTCGACCTGGGGATCGTGCACGGACAGGACTCCGGCGACACGGGCCACGCGTTCGTGGGCATCGCCTCGGTCGGCTTCGACAGCGAAGCCAACCGCATCGCCAACGAGGCGCCGTCATGGCTCGGCGGCCTCGTGTACGCCTACGGCGCGCTCAGAGCGCTGCTCGCGTGGCGGTCCGCGCGCTTCGAGATCGAGCTCGACCCGCCGGGTGAGCGCCTGAGCTTTGTGGCCTACACGGTCGGGGCCGCCAACTCGAAGACCTACGGCGGCGGTATGCGCGCGGCGCCCGGCGCGATGCTCGACGACGGCCTGCTCGAGGTGATGGTGCTGGAAGACGTCGGCAAGCTCGCGTTCCTGACCAAGATCCTGCCGAAGGTGTTCAGCGGCACACACGTCGACGAGCCCAGCGTGCGCGTGTTTCGTGCCCGCGAAGTGCTCGTCGGCGCCGAGCGGCCGTTCACGATGTACGCCGACGGCGATCCGATCGGTGAGCTGCCGGTCCGCGTCAGGGCGCTGCAGGGCGCCGTGACGATGCTGGTGCCTCGCGCCGGCGTGCAGGACTCCCCCTTTTCCGCAGACGGGCTTTCGTCCCCCGTGGAGAGCGTGATCGGAACGGCTCGGCAGGCGCGCCCGGTACCCGGCGAGAGTCTCACAGACCGTTGATGGCGGGCTCAGCGCTCGCGCCCAAGCTCACTCTGGCGCGCGCCGTCGGCGCGCTCTCCCGCCTGCGCGGGGGCGGCGCGACGAGCGCTCCCGGCAAGGTGCTCCTACGCCTCGACCCGCACGCCCTCGGCGCTCTCGGCGCTCGCCTGCCGCGCGGCAGCGTGCTCGTGTCGGCCACCAACGGCAAGACCACCACCGCCATCCTCGCCGCCGGCATCCTTGAGCAGGCCGGTATCCCGCTGGTGCACAACCAGGCGGGCGCGAACATGGCGGGCGGAATCGCCACCACGCTGCTCGCGGCCGCCCGTCCCCGCGGACGCATCGCAGGCGAGCTCGGGCTGTTCGAGGTCGACGAGTTCTGGCTCGCCTCGGTCGCAGCGCAGCTCGGCCCGCGCGCGATCCTGCTCGGCAATCTCTTCCGCGACCAACTCGACCGCTACGGCGAGCTCGACACGATCGCCGACCGCTGGGCGCAGGCGCTGCGCGCCGGTCCCGCGGGCGCTTCGCGCCTCGTCCTGAACGCGGACGATCCGATGATCGCCGACCTCGGCCGCGAGCGGACCGATGCTCTCTACTTCGGCGTCGAGGACGACTCGCTCGCGCTCCCGGGCATGGCGCACGCCGCCGACGCCAAGCACTGCCGCAACTGTGGCGCGCCGTACACGTTCGACGCGGTCTACCTCGGCCACCTCGGCCACTATCGCTGCGAGAGCTGCGGCCGCAGCCGGCCTGTGCCGACGGTCACGGCGACGCGCGTGACACTCGAAGGCGTTCGGAGCGCGCGCTTCACCCTGCGCACACCGGCCGGAGAGGCTGAGATCTCGCTGACGCTGCCGGGTCTCTACAACGTCTACAACGCGCTCGCCGCCGCCGCGCTCGCCACCGCGTTGGACGTGCCGTTCGAGCATGTCATCGTCGGGCTGCAGAACACGAAGGCCGCGTTCGGCCGCGCCGAGATCGTACGGCTACTGCCCACGGCCCCCGCCCGCTCTTCCGGCCACCTTGGCGCGACCGATGCGTTAGGGATCGAGGCCTCGACGACGGTGGGCAGAAAGCTTCAGATCATGCTCATCAAGAATCCCGCGGGCGCAAACGAGGTGCTGCGCACGCTCGCGCTCGAGCCCGGAGAACACGACCTGCTCGGCGTGCTCAACGACAACGTCGCCGACGGGCGCGACGTCTCCTGGATCTGGGACGCCGACTTCGAGCTGCTCACCGGGCGCGTCCGGCGGGTCACGTGCAGCGGGACGCGCGCCCCCGAGCTGGCGGTGCGGCTGAAGTATGCGGGTATCGACCCCGATCGCATCCACGTGCAGCCGGAGCTCTCCTCCGCCCTGCGCGAAGCGGCCGCGGACAATCCCGGCACCGACGCACCGTTGTATGCGCTGCCGACGTACACCGCGATGCTGTCGCTGCGCGAGCTGCTCGTGGCGCGCGGGGAGGCTCACAGCGCATGGTCGTGACCTCCTCCGCCGACGTCGTCTGGCACGACCTCGAGTGCGGCGCCTACAGCGCCGACCGGCCGCTGTGGCGCGCGCTGGCCGATCGCTCCCGGGACGGCGATCGTCCCGCACGTGTTCTCGACGTCGGCGCCGGAACGGGGCGCGTGAGTCTCGACCTCGCACGCACCGGCCACGACGTCACCGCGCTCGATCTCGCCCCCGAGCTGCTCGACGCGCTGCGCACGCGAGCGACTGATCTACCCGTGCAAACAGTCTGTGCCGACGCATGCGACGTTCGAGCTCGACCGGCGTGACTTCGATCTCTGTCTCGTGCCGATGCAGACGCTCCAGCTCCTGCGCGGCTCAGCCGAGCGCATATCTTTCCTGCGCTGCGCCCACGCCCACCTGCGCTCCGATGGTCTACTCGCCTGCGCGGTCGTGCTCGAGCTCGATCAGTTCGACTGCGCCGCCGGCGACACCGGACCGGCCCCCGAGACCGCCTGGATCGGCGGGACCCTCTTCTCCAGCCGCGCTCTGCGTGTGAGCCTGCTCGAGCGCGTGGCCGTGATCGAACGTGAGCGCCGGATCGCACGCCCGGCGGTCGAACCGGAGATCGAACGCAATCTCGTCGAGCTCGATCGCGTATCCGTGCCCGAGCTGGAGCGCGAGGCGATCGCGGCCGGGTTGCAGCCGATTCCCCACCAGGAGATAGCCCCGACCGACGATCACGTCGGCAGCACGGTGGTGATCTTCCGTGCCTGACGCTCCCGTCGCCGGCATCCCTCCCCGCTTGCTGCGCGTCTGCGCGCTGTATCCCGACCTGATGAACATCTACGCCGACCGCGGCAACTTGCTCGTGCTCGAGCAGCGCTGCGCCTGGCGCGGGATCGGCTTCGAGCTGTCATCGAGCGGCCTCGGCGACCCGCTCGACCCGGAGGCTCACGACCTCTTCTACCTCGGCGGCGGCCAGGATCGCGACCAGCGCCTGTGCGCCGAGGACGTGATCGCGACCAAGCGCGACTCGCTGCGCATCGCTGCTGCCCGCGACGCGATCGTCCTCGGCGTCTGCGGCGGCTACCAGCTGCTCGGGCACTCCTACGCGCTCGGCGGCGAAGAGATCCCCGGCGTCGGCCTGCTCGATGTCCGCACCGTCCGTGACCCCGGACCGCGCCTGATCGGCAACGTCGCAATCGAGGTCTCGCTCGACGGCGACGGCGCCACACGCGTGCTTGCCGGGTTCGAGAATCACGGCGGGCGCACCCATCTCGGCGATGACGCCCAGCCGCTTGGGCGCGTGCTCGAGGGCCACGGCAACGACGGACGCTCGGGATTCGAGGGCTCGCGGCACGGCAACACGATCGGCACTTACCTCCACGGGCCGCTCCTGCCCAAGAACGTGTGGTTCGCCGACTGGCTGATCGCCCGCGCGCTGAGCGTCGAAGCTGGGAGCCTTGCGACGCTTGATGACGCACTGGAGCGCGAGGCCCATCTCGGCGCATGTCGCGCTGCGGGCGTCTAATTGCGAAAGCTAGTCGCGACGATGGACGATCAGCACCGAGCGTCGCGAGTGCGCGGCGACCGCCTCGGCGACGCTTCCGAGTCAGTACGCCGGCGAGCCCGGTGCGGCCGTGGGAGCCGAGCACGATCAGGCTCGCGTCATGCTCGTCGGCGACATGGACGATGCCCTTCCAGGTGGGGGCGGCCTCGGCCTCCAGACTGCGCGCTTCGAAGCCCGCTGTCTTCGCCAGCGAGGCTCCGGCGACGGCCGTCCGCTCGGCGGCGTCTCTGACGTCGGCGATCTCGGCGGCGTCGAGTCGAAGCGCGGCGGTTGGCACGAACCCGACGTCGAACGGTTGCCAGACGGTGAGGACGAGCGCGTGGCGTCCCGGCGCGAGCTGCCGGCCGGCCTCGTCGATCGCGAGCTTGGCCAGCTCGGAGCCGTCGTAGGCAAAGACGACGGGGCCCCGTGGCGGGCTGGCGCCGCTTTCGATGTCCTTTGTCGTTGTCATGCTGCCTCCTCGACGAGCGCTTGGCGGTGCGGGTGGTTGCGGATGCCCGCGAGCAGCGGCGGCGAGTCCCAAGCTGGGCCCTCGCCGTCCATGAAGCGCTCGAGATCCGGCGCTCTGCGGGCGCGCGCGGCCGAGCACGTAGAGACCGACTGGGACGAGCGCGCCGGAGATCGCGAGACCAAGGCCGATCCACAGCGCGATGTCGGTGCCGGCTCTGGCGTTGGGACCGACGGTGGCGGCGAAGTGCACGAACAGCGGAGCGATCATGAACGCGGCCACCGCCCGGAAGAGCTCGACGATCGCGAATACCCGCTGCAGGCTCGCGGCTGGGAGTGAGAAGCCCGCGACGAACAGCGCCGGGGCAACCGCCGCTCCGAGACCGATTCCGGTGAGCCCCGAGCCGATCAGAGTGAGCGCTTCGCCGGGCGGGGACTGGATCAGGAATACTGCGATCCCAGCAGCCAGAAACGCCATACCGGCCAACGGCAGGTAGTGCATTTGGCGCTTGTTGAGCACGATGCCCAGCGCAACCGCCGTGATCAACGCGCCACCCAGCTCGGGAGATAGAGCAGCCCAAGATGCAGGGGGGTATAGTAGGGGAGCCAGCTCGTCGGCGGTGAGGACCGTCGCCGAGACCGAGGCGGCCGCGGCCGACAATGCCACGACGATCCCCGCGACCGGAATCGTGCTGGTCAGCATCGTGCGGATCGTCAGGAGCGGGCGACTGCTTCGATACTGGTTGACGACGAGGGCGACGATCAGCACCAGGCCGACGATCAGCGGCAGGAGCGTCACCGGACCGAGGAAGCGGTGGGTCAGCAGCTCGGAGGCGCCGAAGAACGCGGCCGCGCATCCCGACGCCGCCAGACCGATCGCGACTGGGTCCCGCGGGGCGTCCCGGTCGGCGGGCGGGGCGTCCTCGAATGTCAACAGCGAGAGCAGGAGCGCCGCGAGCGAGATCCCGGCGACGATCCAAAACAGCGGCCGCCACGCGTGGGCGCTGCCTGGATCCCGCCGATCGACGGGTCCAAGCGCGACTGCCCCGAAGATGCAGACGTTCATGATCATCGCCGTCCAGCGGAACTTCTCCAAGCCGAAGCCGAGCGCCAGCGGCGGCACGGCGGCGATCAACAGTAGGCTCGTGCACAGTCCCTGCAGCACGTGCCCGGCGATGAACATCGCGGGATCCTGCGCCGCCGCTACCACGATCGACCCGATCACCAGCAGCACCGCGTAGAGGACCATCATCCGCCGCTGCGGCAGAAGCTGGGCGAACTGCACCGCAAGGACGGTACCCACGGCGTAGCCGGCATTCGCCAGCCCGAATCCCAGGCTCATCGTCTGCGTGCTCATGTGCAGCTGCCGACCGATGATCGGCGTAAGCGGCCCCAGCGCCGCCGAGAGCCCGAGGTACGGAACCAGGGCGAAGATCACCATCGCGGCCGCGGCGGGATAGCGACCGGCCAACCAGCCTTGGCGCATCAGTCTCCACCCGGTCCGGAAGCGGTCAGATCGAGGGATCGTGCGGCAGCTGGGTTCATGCGGATCACCTTGTCTATGTCTGAGATCACGGCTAAAGTGGAGGTTACCTCCGGAATATTCGGAGGCTTCCTCCGGTACTATACGGAGGTATCCTCCGGTTTTCAAGAGACGGGTCATGAACTCAACGCAAACCCCCACGCAGACAGCGCCTATCGCTCCGAAGCGGGCCGATGCGAGACGCAACTACGAGCAGATCCTTACGACCGCGCGCAAAGCGTTCGCCGAGGGTGGAGAATCGACGTCCCTTGAGGAGATCGCCCGCCGGGCTGGCGTGGGAATCGGCACGCTCTACCGCCACTTCCCCAGCAGACAGGTGTTGCTCGAGACTCTGTATGTCAACGAGGTCCACGAGGTCTGTCGCTCCGCCTCGCAGCCCGAGCACGATCCGTGGAACGCCCTCAGCGACTGGTGCGAAGGACTGATCGGCTATCTGACCACGAAGCGGGCGCTCGCACAGGAACTCCTGAACTACCTCGACGAGGACGCCGCCCTGTTCCAAGAGTGCAGGCGTACGGTCTTCGCCGCCGGCGAACCGCTGGTGAAGAGCGCCCAGGACGCCGGCGTCGTACGGCCTGACGTCGAGTTCGCAGACGTGCTCCACATGTTGGCCGGCATCTCGCGGATGCCAGCCGAGAACCCGGATCAGGTGCAGCATGTCGTGCGTATCGCGCTCGACGGTCTTCGCTACCGCCCGCAGGCGTAGAGGGCCGCGGTCGGTCGGTTGAAAGCCGTTTGGAGGTGGCTCCTCCCATACCCGCGCCCGACTCGCTGCGGCGGGTCGAGTCGTTGACCGGCTCGCTTGCCTTAGAGTCGCTCCCATGGACCTCTCCGAGTATCAACGCCTGTCGCGCCGCACCGCCGAGTATCCGCGCGAGGCGTGGCTTGCCTATCCGGCGCTCGGTCTCGCGGGTGAGGCGGGCGAGGTGGCCGAGCACGCCAAGAAGACGATCCGCGACGACGGCGGCCAGGTCACCGAGGAGCGCCGCACCGCGATGGCGAAGGAGCTCGGCGACGTGCTCTGGTACGTGGCCCAGCTGGCCAGCGAGCTGAAGCTCGACCTCGGCGAGATCGCCCAATCCAACCTCGACAAGCTTCTCTCTCGCCAGCAACGAGGAGTTCTCTCCGGCAGCGGGGACGACCGATAGGGCTTTTTCGCGTCGGTGTCGATTACGACGCGACCGCAAAACGGGCGAAGCGGTCGACCAACCGCGCCGGCACTAACGCGCGCACGCGCACGCCCTCGGGTGTGTCCCTGCGATCGACTTCCCCCGCCGCCTCGTGCAGCTCCGCGAGGCTGCCGCCGTCGGCGTAGGGCACGAGCAGCTCGACCGCGCGCAGCGTGTGCGCCAGCTCGCGCTCCATGCGCGCGCGCAGCTCGTCCAAGCCCTCGCCGCTCACGCCGCTTGAGAGCACCGCGTCGGGGTGGCGCAGCCGCAGCTCGTCGCGGGCGTCCTCGTCCAACAGGTCGATCTTGTTCAGCACGAGCAGCCGCGGGCTCTCCCCCGCTCCGATCTCCTCGAGCGTCCGCTCGACCGCGTGGCGCATGATCTCGATCTGCGCCTCCTCGGCGGAGCCGTCGAGCACGTGCAGCAGCAGGTCCGCGCGGCGCGTCTCCTCGAGCGTCGCCCCGAACGCGTCGACCACCTGGTGGGGCAGCTTGCTGATGAAGCCAACCGTGTCGGTCAGCAGGTGCGCGCGTCCGCCCGAGCGTGAGCGTGCGCGTCGTCGGGTCGAGCGTGTGGAACAGCCGGTCGCGCACACCCACCTCCGCGCCCGTGAGCGCGTTCAGCAGCGTCGACTTGCCCGCGTTCGTGTATCCCGCGAGGGCGATCGTCGGCAACGCCGCGCGCTCGCGCTCGGCGCGCTGGATGTCGCGCGTGCCCCTCACATGCTCCAGACGGCGGCGCAGCACAGCGATGCGGTCGCGCGCGAGGCGGCGATCTGTCTCGATCTGCGTCTCACCGGGACCCCTCGTCCCGATCCCGCCGCCGAGTCGCTCGAGATGGGTCCACAACCCGCGCATGCGCGCGAGGTTGTACTCGAGCTGCGCGAGCTCCACCTGCAGCTTGCCCTCCGCGCTGTTCGCATGCGCGGCGAAGATGTCGAGGATCACCGTCGTGCGGTCGACCACCGGCAGTCCGAGCGCCTCCTCGAGGTTGCGCTCCTGCCTCGCCGTCAGCTCGTCGTCGCAGGCGATCACGTTCGCGTCGCACGCCTTCGCCGCCTCCTTCGCCTCCGCCACCTTGCCCGGGCCGAGATACGTGTTCGGATGGGGCTGCTCGCGGCGCTGCACCATCGCCCCCACGACCGCCACCCCGGCGGTGCGCAACAGCTCGCCCAGCTCGGCCAGGTCGTCTCCGTCGGGCAGCGCGGCTATGCAAAAGGCGCGCTGTCGCGCGCGCTGCTCGGGCTGTGATCCGTCGCTCGTCGTGTTCGACAAGCGGTGGGTGACGGTAGTGCGACCGTTACGGCTTCTATCCATTCGCTTCTGAGTCTAGTGCCGGCAGGTGTGGTGGCCGGCGCCACTACGGCCGTTCGCAGGCACACGCTCACGTGTCTCCCGATAAATGTCAACCTCCGAGCTCCCCCAGCCGCTCGACGGCCTCCACCAGTCGGTCGTCCGGTGTCGTCAGCGAGATTCGAAACCAGCCCTCGCCCGCGGGCCCGTAGACCGCGCCCGGGGTGAGCACCACACCCGTGCGCTCTAGCACGTGCTCGCAGTATGCCTCCGAGTCCGCAAACCCATCCGGCACGGGCGCCCACACGTAGATCGTGCTGCGCGGCGGGCGCACGTCGACGCCGATTTTGCGCAGCGCGTCGCAGACAAGGTCGCGCCGGCGCAGGTACAGCTCGTTCATCGAGGCGACCTCCGCGTCAGCGTCCGGCGACAGCGCCGCCACGCCCGCGAGCTGCACCGCCTCGAACAGGCCCGAGTCGATGTTTGTCTTCAGCCGCCAATACGTCTCCAGCGCGTCGGCGTTTCCGACCGCGACCGCGCAGCGCCAGCCGGTCATGTTGTAGCCCTTCGACAGCGAGAACACCTCGATCCCCACTTCCTTCGCGCCGGGCGTGGCGAGGAACGAGGGCGCGCGATAGCCGTCGAAGACGATCTCCGAGTACGCGTTGTCGTGGACCACGAGGATCTCGTGCTCGCGCGCGAACTCGACCACCTGCTCGAAGAACCCGGCCGGCGCGACCGCTCCCGTCGGGTTGTTCGGGTAGTTCAAAAACATCAGCTTCGCCCGCTTCGCCACGTCCGCGTCGATCTTTTCGAGGTCCGGCACGAAGCCGAGCTTCGGCTCGAGCGCCATCAGCACGGGCTCTGCGCCCGCCAGCCACGGGCCGCCGGTGTAGACCGGATATCCAGGGTCGGCCGCGAGCGCGTAGTCACCGGGATCGAGAAACGCCAGGTTGAGGTTGAAGATCGCCTCCTTCGCGCCGAGCGCCGGGATGATCTCCCGCTCGGGGTCGAGCTTCACGTCAAACCGTCGCTCGTAGAAGTCGCGCACCGCGGCGCGGAAGTCGGCCCGCCCGCGGTTGCTCGGGTAGCGGTGCGTCTCGGGCTCGGTCACGGCCTCCTGCATCGCCTCGACCACCAGCGCCGGCGTCGGCCTGTCGGGGTCGCCGATACCGAGGCTGATCACGTCCACTCCCGCGGCGCGCTTCTCGGCGATCTTCCGCTCCAGCTCGGCGAACGCGTATGGGGGAATGCGGTCCAGGCGTTTACTCGGTTTCATGCAGCTCCTTTTCGAACTCCTCGCTGAGACGACCCTCAAACACCGGTCGTGCCCAGCCTGTCAGATTCACACTCAGCTCCTCCCCCACCTCGACCTCCAGCTCGCCGCCGTCGAGCAGCACCGTGACATGCGCGGGCCTCGGCGCCTCACCGTGTTCCTGCGTGTGTGCCACGGCCGCTCCCGTCGCGCCCGTACCGGACGACAGCGTCTCCCCCACGCCACGCTCGAAGATCCGCGCGCGAATACGACCCGGACCGCCCGGCTGTACCTCTGTGTACCACGACACGTTCGTCCGGTTCGGGAACTGCGCGTCGCCTTCGATCGCCGGGCCGATTCTTCCCAGGTCGAGCGCCCCGAGCGCCTCCTGCGACTCGACATGAATCGCACATTGAGGATTGCCGATCGACACGTGCCTGAAGCTCCACAGCGTTCGTCTGACATGACCGCGCCCCGCCCGTCCTGCGGCCCGGTGGGAAAGTCCTTCGAGACTGAGGCTCGCCAGGCCCATGTCCACGCGGCACGTATCCGGCCCGGTGATCGTCGGGCGGATCCTGCCCGCGACGGTATGGATCGAGAACTCGTCCTCCTCCGTCCACCCGCGACGGCGCAGATACAGGATCGCCTCGCGCGCGCCGTTGCCCGACAGCTCCGCCTCGGAGCCGTCGGGGTTGAAGATGCGCAGGTCCGCGACGTCGACAGGGTCCGTCGGCGGGGACAGCTCGAGCACGCCGTCGGCGAACACGCCGAAGTGGCCCGCGCACAGCCTTCGCGCGCGCGCGGACGTGAGCGCGAACGGAAGCTCGTCGCGCTCGACGATCAGGTAGTCGTTGCCCAGCGCCTGCCACTTCTCGAATCTCATCTTCTGGCTCTCATTCCGGACCGAAGTCTATGGATCCGTGTCTACCGCACCGGAGTCCACGTACCCGAGGATCTCGCGCGCCACGCCGGCCGGATCGCGCTCGGTGACGACGATCGTGCGCACGCCCGCGAGCTTGCGCATCCACGTGAGCTGGCGCTTTGCGTAGTTGCGAGTCCGCCGCTTCATCGCCTCCACCTCGCCCGTCAGCAGCTCCTCGAACCCGAGCGCCTTGCGCGCGGTCATCGACGCGCCGGCGGCGTGGGCGCGGCGTACCTCCTCCTCTACTCCCGCGGCGAGCATCTCCCCTACGCGCGCGTCGATCCGCTCGTACAGCGCCTCGCGCTCCATCGTCAAGCCGACCAGCACCGTCGGCCGGCGCAGCTCCTCGCTCCACAGCTGCGACGGTCCGTCGGGCGGCTGGGTCTCCGGATGGAGCAGCTCCCCGGCTTCGAGCGTCTCGAGCGCACGCACGATCCGCTGACGGTCGTGCGGATCGATGCCCTCCGCCGCCCATCCCGCGCGGGCGGCCAGCTCGGCGTGCAGGGCCGGCGCCCCGCGCCGCTTGAGCTCCGCGGTCCAGTGCTCGCGCACGCCCTCCGGCGGCGGCGGGCGCAGGTCGAGCTCGGCCAGCGCCGCACGCAGATACAGACCCGTTCCCCCCACGACGATCGGCCGTCTGCCGGCCGCGAGCAGCCCGTCGATCTCGGCGTGCGCGAGCTCCGCGTACTGTCCGGCGCTGAACGTCGCGTCGACCGGCAAAAACGACACCAGCCGATGCTCGAGCGTGGCGCGCTCCCGCGGCGAGGCCACGCCGGTGAGCGTCTCCAATCCCGCATACACCTGCAAGGCGTCGGCGGACACCGCGACCGGGTCCTCTCCCCGTGCGCGCAGCAGCTCCGCCAGCGCGACCGCGACAGTGGTCTTGCCCACCCCTGTGGGGCCGAACAGCGCGACGATCTGCATCGGCGTAGGCTCCCAGCTCGTGCAGATCTCCGGCTCCACCATCCTGCTCACCGGCGCGACCGGCGGCATCGGCCAGGCGATCGCCCGCGCGCTGCACGAGCGCGGCGGCAAGCTGATCCTCACCGGGCGGCGCACGGAGGTGCTCGAGCCGCTGGCCGCCGAGCTGCACGCGCGCACGCTCGCCGTTGACCTCTCAGACCCCGCCGAGACCGATCGCCTGCTGTGGGACGCGGGCGAGGTCGACATCCTCGTGGCCAACGCCGCCCTGCCCGCGTCCGGGCGCCTGGAGACGTTCACGATGGATGAGATCGATCGCGCGCTCGACGTCAACCTGCGCGCCCCGATCGCGCTCGCGCACGCGCTCGCCCCGGCGATGATCGCACGCGGCAACGGGCACATGCTGTTCATGTCCTCGCTTGCCGGCAAGTCCGCCACCCCCGGCACCGCGATCTACAACGCGACCAAGTTCGGCCTGCGCGGCTTCGCCTCGGCGCTGCGCGCCGATCTGCGTCCAAGCGGCGTCGGCGTCTCTGCGATCTTTCCCGGCTTCATCCGCGACGCCGGCATGTTTGCCGACGCCGGTGTAGACCTTCCAGCGGCCGTCGGCACCCGCACGCCCTGAGGACGTCGCCCGCGCGGCCGTCCAGGCGATCGAGCGCAACCGCGCCGAGATCGACGTTGCTCCCTATCCCCATGCGCGTCGGCGCGGCCTTCTCCGGTCTAGCGCCAGAGCTGTCGGCGCTCGTCGCTCGCAAGCTCGGGTCGGATGAGATCTCCCGCGCTATGCACGCGGGTCAGCGCGACAAGCGCTGAGACCCTGAGACTGGTCCGCAGCGCGCGCGACGGTCAGACCACCGTCATCGCCACGTTCAGGCGTGGCGCTTGGCTCAGCGCGATATCGGTCGTCAGCAATTCGCACCGGTGCTCTCGCGCGAGCGCGACATAACAAGCGTCGTAGGCCGTGAGGTTGTCGTGCATGGACCACGCATCCTCCAGGAGTGCCAGCGTCGAGAATCGCGAGATCTGACTTTCGACGAGCCGTGACACGGCCTTGCTCGCGCGCTCCCTTGTCAACTTGCCGCGTAGCTCGAACTTACGCAGAACCTGCATGACCTCGAGGTTCACGAGATCGGGGGCGATCAGCTCGGCATCACCGATCGCTTGTTCGATCTTCTTCGCCTTCTCCGATTGCAGCAGCAACTCTACGAGCGCCGAAGCGTCAATCACCAGCTGAGTAGGCGCGCCCGATCTGCTCATCGCGCTCGGCGCGCTCGTCGTGAATCGTGCTCACGATCTCCTCCGAGGAGATACCTGTCACCGGAGGATCCTGTCGCAAGCGTTCGAGCCACTCGCTCGTGTTCGGCGGCGCCGACAGCTCCTTGACCTGGGTCGCGTTCACTGCATGATCGTAACACGCATATAGCCTATATAGAAGGCTTTTGGCATGCTTGCAGACTAGAGATGACTTGCGGAAGAGGCTCTTGGGTCTGTTCTCTCTGGTCATTACGGCGGCCTCAAAACAGCCTCTCCTGCCGCGGGACAGGAGAGCTCGGAGCGACTTCCGAGCTGGCCGCTTGCTCGCGGACCGGCACCCTCAACGGCCTGAAGCCCCGCGACGGCCCTCGCCGGCGCACCAATTTCGCGAGACGCTCCCGTTCCTCGCGGGACGCGTATGCCCCCGTCGCGTACAACTCCTCGTAGCGCTCGACGAGGTCCGGGCGCTGTGACGCAGCCAGTCCATGAAGATGCCCTTGACCTCCCCGCGCAGGTGCAGCGCCACGCCGCCGATGCTCGTAGCCCCTGCATCGGTCGCGCCTTGCAGCAGGGGCTCGACCTGGTGGGGCGCGTCGTTGATGCCCGGCATCAGCGGGGCGATCAGCACGCCGGTAGGAATGCCGGCGCGGTTGAGCTCCGCCACCGCCTCCAGCCGGGCCCGCGGGTTGGGCGTGTGCGGCTCGGTAGCGCGCCACGCCTTCTCGTCGAGCGTCGGGATCGACAGGCACGCGCTGATGCTCGGTCCGCTCGGCGATCTGCAGCATCAGCGGCAGGTCGCGCAGCAACAGCGGCGACTTGGTCAGCACCGAACACGGGTTGGCGAAGTCGCGCATCGCCTCCCAGATGCCCACCATCAGCCTGTAGCGGCCCTCGACCCACTGGTACGGATCGGTGTTCGTCCCGAGCGCCACGTGCTCGCGTTTCCACGACGGCCGCGCCAGCTCCGCGCGCAGCGCCTCAGGCGCGTTGACCTTGACGACGATCTCCCGCTCGAAGTCGCGGCCCGCGTCGAAGTCGAGGTACTTGTGGGTGGGGCGAGCGAAGCAGTAAGACGCAAGCGTGGGTGCAGCCCCGGTAAGGATTGATCGTCCAGCGGAACGGCATGCGCGACTTGGCCGGTACGCGATTGAGGACCGAGCGGGCGCGGACCTCGTAGAAACGGGTCTCGAGCGCCTCGGGCGCGTCGAAGCGGCGCACGACGGCCTCCTCGCGATATCCCGGCAGCCGCCGCTGCTCCTCCTCGGTCAGCGTCAGGTTGCTCCAGCGCACGAACATATGTTCGCATAGCTGTCGGACGCGCACCGCCATGAACATTGCGCGGAGCCGCACCTTCAGCTCAGCCTTGCCGGGCGCTTACGTGCCCCATACAAAGGTCTATGAGAGCCCTTACGCGCGCCTACGGGTCTCTTAGAGCCAGGCCGCAGGATGGTTGGCGTCATCTCGTCAATCGACCCAGGAGGTTCGATCGCATGAATACGTCAAGACTGCTCGGCGCAACGATGGTCGCGGGCGCGCTCGCCGCGGGAGGCGCCGTCTCCGGTATCGCGGGGGCGGCCGCGGCGCCCAGCTCCTCGAGCACGACCGCGACCAACCCCACACCCTCGACGGCAACGACGCCGACGGCGGCCACACCCACGACCTCGACATCCACCTCCACCCCGTCGGTGCCGTCGCCGGCGCCAAAATCGGGCTCGCCGCCCAAATCCGGCACGCCGGGCAAGGGGCCGTGTCCGAACATGGGCTCAGGCTCGAAAGACAGCTCAGGCTCAGGCTCGGGCTCGAGCGGATCCGGGTAGCCCCGCCCCCGGGACCTCCTACCAGTAGCACCGGGCTCTGGCACGAGCTCGTGACCGGCAGTCAAAGGGCCAAGCCGCGCGGCGGGGAAGTCCCTCCCGCCCCGCGGAGAGCCCTCTCTCAGCTCGCCGCCCGTGCCACCAGCCGTTCCGCTCCCGAGAGCGTCTGGCTGGTCGCGGCGGTGATCTCGCACCTCGGTCAGCTCGCCGGGCGCGGCGAGGCCGGTGAAGTTGACGGCCTTGTTGTGGCGGGTGCGGCCGCGCAGCCGCTCGGGGTCGGTGCGCGAGGGGCCTTCGACGAGCACCTCGACCGTGCGCCCGACGAAGCGCTGGGCGCGCTCGCGCGCGCGGCGCTGGACGACCTCGAGCAGACGCTCCATGCGCTCCACCTTCACCGGGTGCGGGACGAGCCCCTCGGTCAGCTCGGCCGCCTCGGTGCCGCGCCGCGGCGGAGAAGACGAACGTGAACGCGCTGTCGTAGCCGACCTGCTCCGCGACTTCGAGCGTCTCCGCGAAGTCCTCCTCGGTCTCCCCCGGGAAGCCGACGATGATGTCGGTCGTGAGCGACGCGTCGGGGACGTGCTCGCGGATCAGCGCGACGCGGTCGAGGTAGCGCTCGCGGTCGTACGTGCGGCGCATCGCCTTGAGAATCCGCGAGGAGCCCGACTGCAGCGGCAGGTGGATGTGCTCGCAGACGCTCGGCAGCTCGGCGTGGGCACGGATCACGTCCTCGCGCATGTCCTTCGGATGCGGGCTCGTGTAGCGGATGCGCTCGATCCCCTCGATCGCGTCGACGGCCGCGAGCAGCTCGGCGAACGTCGCCGGCGTCGTGTCCGTTCGCAGCGCAGGTCGCGCCCGTAGGAGTTGACGTTCTGCCCGAGCAGCGTCACCTCGCGCACGCCGTCGGCGGCCATCGCCTCGACCTCGGCGACGAGCTCTCCCAGCGGCCGGCTGACCTCGCGCCCGCGCGTGGAGGGCACGATGCAGTACGAGCACGCGCAGTTGCAGCCGACGCTGATCTGCAGCCAGCCCTGGAACGGCCGCGCGCGCTGCGCGGGCAGGTGGCCGGTGAAGCCCTCGAACTCGAAGTAGCCCTGGGCGGTCAGCGAGTCGCTCGTGAGGAACTCGGCGAGCTTGTGCACCTGCCCGGGCCCGAAGGCGACGTCGACGAACGGGAAGCGCTCGAACACCTCCTCCTTGACCGACTGCGCCCAGCAGCCGCCGACGCCGACGATCGCGCTCGGGCTGCTTCGCGCTTGAGCCGTTTGGCCTCGCCGAGATGCGCGATGAAGCGGCTGTCGGCCGTCTCGCGGATCGAGCACGTGTTGAACAGGATCAGGTCGGCCTCGTCGCGCTCCGGCGCCTCCGCGTAGCCGAGCGACTCGAGCATCCCCTTCATCCGCTCGGAGTCGTGCTCGTTCATCTGGCAGCCGAAGGTCGTGAGGTGGTAGCGCTTCATCGCCACACAGGGTACCTGCGGCTCGGCTGGCACCCGTCACCTGCTGGCGGCTCGATGCTCAAGCAGCTGCCACCGCGGCGATCGGCTCGCTATCGGTGGCGACAATCGCCGTCGATCGGCACCGGTCGCCTGTGCGTCGCTTGTCGCGGTCGATCGGCGTGACGAGGTCCTTGCCGAGGCCGAGCGCGGCGTAGATCTTGTCCTCGATCTCCTTCGCCATCTCCGGGTTCTCGTCGAGGTAGCGCCTTGGCGTTGCCGCGACCCTGGCCGAGGCGCTCGTTGCCGTAGGAGAAGAACGAGCCGGACTTGGAGACGATGTTGTGCTCGAGGCCGAGGTCGATCAGGCAGCCCGAGGTCGAGATGCCCTTGCCGTACTCGATGTCGAACTCGGCCTGGCGGAAGGGCGCGGCGACCTTGTTCTTGACGACCTTCACGCGCACGCGGTTGCCGACCGCCTCGGTGCCGTCCTTGAGCGTCTCGATCCGGCGGATGTCCAGGCGCTGGGAGGCGTAGAACTTCAGCGCGCGCCCGCCCGGCTGCGTCTCGGGCGAGCCGAACATCACGCCGACCTTTTCGCGGATCTGGTTGGTGAGGATGCAGAGCGTCTGCGTGCGGTTCAGGTTGCCCGCGAGCTTGCGCATCGCCTGGGACATCATCCGCGCCTGCGCGCCGACGGTCTGGTCGCCCATCTGCCCCTCGAGCTCGACGCGCGGGGTCAGCGCCGCGACCGAGTCGATCGCGACGACGTCGACCGCGCCCGAGCGCACGAGCATGTCGGCGATCTCCAGCGCCTGCTCGCCGTAGTCGGGCTGGGAGACGAGCAGCTCGTCGATGTCGACGCCGATCTCCTTCGCGTACAGCGGGTCCATCGCGTGCTCGGCGTCGATGAACGCGCACACGCCGCCGAGCTTCTGCGCCTCGGCGAGCACGTGGTAGATCAGCGTCGTCTTACCCGAGGACTCCGGGCCGAAGACCTCGACGATCCGCCCGCGCGGCACGCCGCCGATCCCGAGCGCGAGGTCGAGCGACAGCGCGCCCGTGGGGATCGCGTCGCAGCGCACCTGCGCGCCCTCGTCGCCCATGCGCATGACCGTGCCCTTGCCGAACTCGCGCTCGATCTGCGTGAGCGCGCCCTGCAGGGCGGCGTCGCGCGCCTTGGCTGCCTTCTCCTGATCGGTCACGGGCATGGTCTTACTCCTCCGGTCGAGATGGATCGAGAAAGCTAGAGATCGCTTCGGACGGAACGTTTGTTCGTATCGTTCAGGCCTGCGGGAGCAGGACTCGACAGGCTGGTGCGAACTCAAACGACCCGAGCAGACTGGCGCCGGCCGGATCGGCGCGAGGTGCTCACCGCCGAATCGAGCAGCGCGCGGCGGATCATGTGCATCGCGACCGTCGTCGCGCGGTCGCGCACGTCGGCGCGCCAGCCCGGCAGGTTGACCGAGCGCGTCAGGGGCTCGCCGTCCGCCGGTGGCGACGCTCAGCCACACGAGCCCCACGGGCTTCTCCTCGGTGCCGCCGCCCGGCCCGGCGATGCCGGTGATGCCCACGCCCACGTCCGCGCCCAGGCGGCGTCCGCGCGCCCGTCCGCGAGCGCCTCGCGCGACCTCGGCCGAGACCGCGCCGTGGCGCTCGATCAGCTCCGGCGGCGACGCCCGCCTGGGCGACCTTCGCCTCGTTGGCAGTAGACGACGATCCCGCCCTTCACGTAGTCCGAGGAGCCCGGCGCGCTCGGTCAGCCGCGCCGCGAGCAGGCCGCCCGTGCACGACTCGGCCGTGGCGATCGTCTCGTGGCCGGCTCGTCTCCGCGCAGCAGCTCGGCGACCTGCTCGTCGACGGTGCTGCCGTCGTCGGAGAACAGCGTGTCGCGCGTGGCGCTCGCGCGACGACCGCCTCGAACGCGTCGTAGACCCCCTGCGCGTCGGGCTCGTAGCGCGTGACGACCTCGACCTCGCCGCGTTTCAGGCAGGTCGTGATCTCCAGCTGCTCCAGCTCCACGCCCTCGCGCTCGGCGACGCGCAGCGTCTCGGCGATCTCCGACTCGGGGATCCCGAACAGCCGCAGCATCCGCTGCCGGTACTCGGTCGCGCCCCGCGATCGCCGCCTGCAGCGCCTCGGTCGTCGACCGCCTGCGCCCCACATCGGCTGCAGCTCGCGCGGCGGCCCGGGCAGCACCACGACCGTCGGCCCGCTCGCGGCTCCTCGGCGGCGGCACCACGAGCCCCGGCGCCGTGCCGACCGGCTCGAGCACGGTCGCGCCCGCGGGAATCGTCGCCTGCTTGCGGTTGCCCTGCCGATCGCCTCCACGTCGAGGTTCGGCCAGCGCTTCATCAGCGGCCGCACGATCTCCGCGATCCGCCCCTCGAGCGCCTCGTCGAGCACCATCTCCCGCCCCTGGAAGCCGCCCGACGACCTCGGCCGTCAGATCGTCCGCCGTCGGCCCGAGCCCGCCGCTGGTGACGATCAAGTCGAGCCCCTCGCCCGGCCATGAACCGCAGCGCCGCCTCCATGTCCTGCGGGCCGGTCGCCGACGATCGTCGATGTAGGCCAGGATCCACGCCGAGCTCGCGCAGCCGCTCCGCCAGCCACGGCCCGTTGCGGTCGCGTCACGCGGCCCGGTCAGCACCTCCGTGCCGGTCACGACGATCCCGGCCGCGCGGCGCGCTCACGTGCAGCGTCGGCAGCTGGCCGGCCGGTCAGCGCGCTTGCGGCCGCCGCCTTGGTGATCGAGTAGCCGATCGCCTGGCTCGACGGCGGCACGGTCCGCGGCGTGCCCGTCGACGAACATCGTCACCGAGCTGTTGCCGAGCGTGATCTCGAAGCGCTTGGCGTGGTAGGTCGGCGTGCGTCGTTCCCGGCTGCAGTTCGATGCCCGGGATCACCTTGCGCCCGTGGTCGCCGATCAGGCAGACGTACACCGGCCGCGGTGGGCCGCAGCGACAGCGCCACGAGCGTCGATGCGCGCGCCGTGGCGTGATGGCTGCGTGGCGTGCGTCGCCTGCGCGCGTGGCGTGTGTGGCGTGCTTGGTGGCGGGCGCTCGTCGTGCTCGAGGTCGGTGTGCGTCCGCGCTGCCGCCACCCCGGATCAGCAGGCCGACGATCAGCAGCACGATCACCACGCACGACGACGCCGACGACGCGCCATGTAGCCGCGCGACGGTCGCGCGCCGGGCACGCGCGCCGCGCGCGCGGGCTGCTGCTGCGGGGTGGAGACGATCGGCTCGAGCGCCGCCTCGCTCGGGCGCTCGTGGTGCAGGCGGTATTCCTCGACGAGCGCCTTGCCGTCGAGCCCCAGCGCCTGGGCGTAGGTGCGCAGGAAGCTCTTGACGAACGTCGGGCCCGGGCAGCAGGCTCCCACTCTTCGTTCTCGAGCGCGCGCAGGTACTTCGCGCGGATCTTCGTCTGCGCCTCGATCTCGGACACGTCGATGCGGGCGCGCATACGCGCCTCGCGCAGCGTTGCTCCGATCTCGGGCATGTCGGTCAAGAAGGCTACGTCGCCTGCTGACGCGCTCGGTCGCTGACCGGCTGCCGGCTGGGCGGACGGCGACTCGAGCGCGGCGAGCACGCGCGGCAGGTCGGCCTCGGTGATCAGCACCTGGCGCGGCTTCGAGCCCTCATAGCCGGAGATCACGCCGCGGCGCTCGAGCATGTCGATCACCCGCCCCGCGCGCGTGTAGCCGAGGCGCAGGCGGCGCTGCAGCATCGAGGTCGAGGCGGTCTGCATCTCCGCGACGAGCGTGATCGCGTCGCGCAGCAGCGGGTCCTCGTCGGGGTCGAACTCGTCGCGGCGCGCTCTCGGGCTCTGCGGGCTCGACCTCCTCGAGCAGCTCCTCGCGCAGCTCCGGCTCGCCCTGGTTGCGCCACAGCTCGGTCAGCTTCGCGATCTGGCGCCTCGTCGATGTAGGCGCCCTGGATCCGCTGCAGCCGCGAGGTGCCGACGGGGCTGAACAGCATGTCGCCCTGCCCGAGCAGCGACTCGGCGCCGTTCTGGTCGAGGATCACGCGCGAGTCGGTCTGCGAGGAGACCGCGAAGGCGATCCGCGAGGGCACGTTCGCCTTGATCATGCCCGTGATCACGTCCACGCGCGGGCTCTGCGTCGCGAGCACGAGGTGGATCCCGACCGCGCGCGCCTTCTGCGCGAGGCGGATGATCGAGTCCTCGACGTCGGCCGGCGCGACCATCATCAGGTCCGCGAGCTCGTCGATCACGCAGAGGATGTAGGGCAGCGGCGCTTCGCCGCGCTTGGCGCGCGCCTTGTTCAGCTCGACGAGGCTGCGCGTGCGCGCCAGCGACATGATCCCGTAGCGCTGCTCCATCTCCTTGACGAGGTTCTGCAGCGCGTTCGCCGCCATCCGCGGGCTCGTGATCACGGGCGTCAGCAGATGCGGGATCGACTCGTAGTGGTTGAGCTCGACCTGCTTGGGGTCGACCAGCACGAGCCGCACCTCGTGCGGGCGTCGCGCGCAGCAGGACGCTCGAGAGCATCGCGTTGATCGCGCCCGACTTGCCCGCGCCGGTCGTGCCCGCGACGAGCAGGTGCGGCATCTTCGCGAGGTCCGCGCCGATCGCCTTGCCGGCGACGTCCTTGCCGAGCCAGACCGTCAGCGGCGACCAGTCCTTCGGCGGCTCCTGGAAGACGTCGCCGAGGCGCACGATCCGCCGGTGCGCGTTCGGCACCTCCACGCCGACCGCCTGCTTGCCGGGGATCGGCGCGAGGATGCGGATGTCCGTCGCCGCCAGCGCGTAGGCGAGGTCGTCCTTCAGCTGCGCGACCTTCGCGACCTTCGTGCCCGGCGCGAGGCGCAGCTCGTAGCGCGTGATGTGCGGCCCCGCGACCGTGCCGATCACCTTCGCCTGCACGCCGAAGTGCCCGAGCGCCTCGACCAGGCTCGTCGCGGTGCGCTCCTGCCCGGCGGTGTCGGGGCGCGTCTGCTCGCCGGTCGAGCGCGTCAGCAGCCTGCTCGCGTCGCGGCAGCTCCCAGACGAAGTCCGGGTCGTCGGTGACCGCGTCGCGCAGCCTGCCCTGCGGGGTGAGCGCGCTCGGATCGACTCGTCGGCCGGCTCCGCGCGGGCGACGCCCTCCATCTGCGCCTCCTCCTCTTCCTCGGCGAGTCCTCCGCGGCCGCCTGCGCCGCGAGATCGGCCGCAGCGGATGTCCACGTGCTCCTGCTCGCTCGGTTCGCTCGCCGAGATCGGCATCCCATGACTCCCGCTGCGCGCGCGCGCTCGTCTCGCGGTGGCGCCTCCACGTGCGTCGCGCGCACGATCAGCTCCCCGGCGTCGGGCTCGGGCGGGCGCAGCGGCTCGGGCCGGGCCGAGGCCGAGGAGCTCGTCCGACCGGTGCTCGGCCGTGCGCGACGCGCGCGCGCACCATCCGCGTCGTGTCGACCACGCCCGCTGCCGGTCGCGCGCAGCGCGCTCGCCAGCGAAGCGCCCGTCAGCAGCGTCACGCCGACCAGGAACAGGAAGACCACGAGGATGTCCACGCCGAGGCTCTGCACGAGCCGGTGCGTCGACCTGTAGAGCGCCTCGCCCGCGACGCCGCCGTGCGCCTGCAGGAAAGCCGAGGACCACGAGCCGGCCTGTCCCGCGCGCCGATCGCTCAGGGTCCGAGCTGACGCCGAGCGTGCCGGCCGCCAGCGCCAGCGTCGACGACGCCGACAGGCAGATCGCGCCGGTGCGCAGCGGGCGCAGCGCCGGCCACACCGGGCGCAGCAGCAGCGCGCCGCCGCCGCCGACGAGCGCGATCGGAGCCAGCACCCGCGCCCGGCCGACGGCCCAGCCGAGCGCCACGGCGAGGCCGTGGCCGGCGCGGCCGCCGTCCCAGCCGCCCACAGCACGAAGCCCATGAACACGCCGAGGCGACGAGCGCGAGGCCGATCACGTCGCGCTGGCGCTGATCGAGCTCCGGCAGCCGCGGCAGCGCGCGCGGCAGCGACGAGCGAGCCGTCCGCCCATCCGCCCCGGCCGCGCGCGACGGCCGCGCGCGCGAGCGCGCGTGCGGCGTGCCGGCGCCTTGCGTCGCGGCTCGCGCGGCGTTTCGATTTGCGCGCGGGGGCGCGCTTGCGGGCGGAAGCCATCTCGCGCAACTTCGACGTCGCCGCCGAGAACCTCCGCCCGTGGCGACGACGTCTTCTCCGGCAGCCGCGAGCCCTTACCATCGCTTTACTCCGCATCGCTTACATAAAGAGCCAGCTCATGAACGACTTCTCCCGTGCACCACGCGTTCTCGTCGTCGAGGACGACGAGGACATCGCCCAGGCGCTTCAGCGCTCGCTGCGCATGGAGGGCTATGAGGTGCGCACCGCCGCCGACGGGCAGGCCGCGCTCGAGCACGGGCGCGCGTTCGCGCCCGACCTCGTGATCCTCGACCTCGGCCTGCCCGAGCTCGACGGCCTCGAGGTGGCCCGCGCGCTGCGCGACGACGACGACGTGCCGATCCTGATCCTCACCGCCCGCGACGCGCTCGAGTCGCGCGTCGAGGGCCTCGACGCCGGCGCCGACGACTACCTCGTCAAGCCGTTCGAGCGCCAGGAGCTGCTCGCGCGCATGCGCGCGCTGCTGCGCCGCCGTCCCCCGCGCGGCTCGGCGCCGCTGCGCGTCTGCGACCTGTCGCTGAACGTCGACACGCACGAGGTCGTGCGCGGCGAGCGCGCCGATCGAGCTGACCCAGCGCGAGTTCGAGCTGCTCGAGTACCTGATGCGCAACGAGCGGATCGTGATCTCGCGCCAGCGCCTGCTCGACGAGGTGTGGGGCTATGACCCGTTCTCGACGACCAACACGATCGAGGTGTTCGTCTCCAACCTGCGCCGCAAGCTCGAGGCCGAGGACGAGCCGCGCCTGCTGCACACGATCAGGGGAGCCGGCTACGTCCTTCGCGCGTAGCCGTGCGCCGCGGCGCAGAGCGCCTGTCGAGCAGCTTCGACCGGCTGCCGATCCGCGTGCGCCTGGCGGGCGTCTCGGCGCTGCTGACGTTCGTGATCCTCTGCGCGTTCGCGATCGCGATCGGCTCGTTGACGGTGCACCGCATCCGCTGCGGACTTCAACCGCCAGGTGCAGGAGACCGCTGAACAGCTGCCCTCGCAGCTGAACATCAGGGTCAACGCCAGCTTTCCAGATCGTCGCGATCCAGCCGCCGCTGTCGGACTTCGCCTCGGGCCCCGACCACGCGGCGATCAAGATCTTCACGCTCGGCGGCGCCACGGTCGCGCGAGGAACCGAAGAACGCGCCGGCGCTCGGGCCTCCCCAAGCCGAGCGCGACAACGGTGCACGGCTACCGCGTCCTGTCACCGCCCGGCGATCGTGCGCTTCAACGACACCGGCGAGCCGATCGGCCAGGTGATCGTCCAGTACGGCCGCCGCGTGTCCGACACCGAGGCGACGGTCAAGCGCGTCGAGCTGTTCCTGCTGCTCGGCGTGTTCGCCGGCACCGGCCTCGCGCTGCTCGCGGGCATGGCGATCGCGCGCCGCGCGATGGCGCCGATCGCGCTGCTCACCTCCGCGGCGGCCGAGATCGCGCGCACGCGCGACCCATCGCGCAAGGTGCCGCAGCCCGAGGCCGAGGACGAGGTCTCCGAGCTCGCGCGCACGCTCGAGGGGATGCTCCGCGAGCTCGACGCCGCGCGTGCGGAGACCGAGTCGATGCTCGCTCGCCAGCGGCGGTTCGTCGCCGACGCCTCGCACGAGCTGCGCACCCCGTTGACGAGCGTGCTCGCGAACCTCGAGCTGCTGGCCGAATCGCTGCACGGCGAGCAGGGCGAAGCCGCGAGCTCGGCGCTGCGCTCCTCGCAGCGGATGCGCCGGCTGGTCGCCGACCTGCTGCTGCTCGCGCGCACCGACGTCGGGCGCGTAGTCGCCGCACGAGCCGTGCGACATCGCGCAGATCGTCGTCGAGGCCGCCGGCGAGCTCGGCCCGGTCAGCGCGGCGCACGACATCTCCCTCGACGTCGCATCCGGTCGATCGTCGAGGCCTCGCGCGACGAGCTCCACCGCCTCACGATCAACCTGCTCGAGAACGCCCTGCGCCACACCCCGCCCGGCACTGAGATCCGCGTGGGGACCGCGGCGGCAGGACGACTGGGCGAGCTGATCGTCGAAGACGACGGTCCCGGCGTCTCGCCCGAGCTCGCGCCGACCCTGTTCGAGCGCTTCGTCCGCGGCGCCGGCGATCGCGGCGGCTCCTTCGGCCTCGGCCTCGCGATCGTCAAGGCGGTCGCCGAGTCCCACGGCGGCGACGTCACGCTCGAGTCGGTCGACCGGGCACACGGCCCGGAGGGCCGGGTCGGAGCGCGCTTCGTGGTCCGTCTGCCGCGTCGCAAGACGTACCCTGCCCAGAGTCGACAACGCTGCGAATCGCGAACGCGCCGCAGACGGACACGCACCCGTCGTGAGCTGACGCCGCCGGGCTCGCCCAAAAGGCGCGCTCGCTACACCTCGACGACGACCGGCAGGACCATCGGCCGGCGCTTGAGCCGGTCATAGACCAGCTTCGCGAGGTCGTCGTGCAGCTCCTGCTGGAGCACGTCCACCTCGCGGATGTTCTCCTTCGCGGCGCGCGCGAGCGTCGTGTCGACCGTCGCGCGGATCTCCTCGAGCAGCTCGTCGGCCTGGTCGAGGAACGGCACGCCGCGGAAGATCACCTCGGGATCGACGACCGAGCGTCCGTCCTGCTCGGCGATCGTGACGACCACGATGAAGATCCCGTCGGCCGACAGCATGCGCCTGTCGCGCAGCGCGACGTCGGCCATGTCGCCGATCTCGACGCCGTCGACGAAGATCATCCCCGACTGCTCCGCGCTTGCCGAAACGCGCGCCGCGCGCGTCGATCTCGAGCGGCAGCCCGTTCTCGCCCTGGAAGATGTCCTCCGGGTCGATGCCCACCGCCTCGGCGAGCTGGGCGTGCAGCCGCAGCCGCTTGAAGTCGCCGTGGAACGGCATCACGTAGCGGGGCTTGGTCAGGTTCAGCATCAGCTTGACCTCCTCCGCGTAGCCGTGGCCGGAGGCGTGCACGGGCGCGTCGCGCGGTGTGATCACGTCGCAGCCGATGTGGTAGAGCCGGTCGATCGTCTCGTTCACCGCGCGCTCGTTGCCGGGGATCGGCGTCGCGGAGAACACGACCGTGTCGCCACCCTTCAGCTCGACCTGGCGGTGATCGCGGTAGGCCATCCGTCGCAGCGCGCTGAGCGGCTCGCCCTGGGATCCGGTCGAGATGATCACGACGCGATCGTCCGGCAGGTCTGAGATCTCGCGCGGCCCGACGAGCATCCCGTCGGGAACCTCGATGTGGCCGAGCGTGCGTCCGATGCCGACGTTCTTGCGCATCGAGCGCCCGACCAGCGCGACCTTGCGCCCAAGTGCCTCGGCCGCGTCGACGACCTGCTGCACGCGGTGGATGTTCGACGCGAAGCTCGTGACCACGATCCGGCCCTCGCAGCGAGCGAACACCTCCTCCAGGTGCGGGCCGACGACCGACTCCGACGGGGAGAACCCCGGCCGGTCGACGTTCGTCGAGTCGCCGCACAACAGCAGCACGCCCTCGCGCCCGAGCTCGGCCAGGCGCGAGACGTCCGCCGGCTCGCCGTCCACTGGGGTCTGGTCGAACTTGTAGTCGCCCGTGATCAGCACGGTCCCGAGCTCGGTGCCGAGCGCGACCGCGGAGGAGTCGGGGATCGAGTGCGTCATGTGCACCATCTCCAGCTCGAACGGACCGAGCTCGAACGCCTCGCCCGGGGAGACCTCGTTCAGCTCGATGTCGCGCAGCTTGTGCTCGTCGAGCTTCGATCTGGCCATCGCGATCGTCAGCCCGCCTCCGTACACCGGCGGGGCATAACCCTCGGTGCCGAGCTCGCGCAGCACCCATGGCAGCGCGCCGAGATGATCCTCGTGCCCGTGAGTGACCACGATCGCCTCGATGTCCTTGGCGCGCTCGCGCAGGTAGGCGAAGTCGGGCAGCACGAGATCGATGCCGACCATCTCCGGGGTCGGGAAGCGCAGACCGACGTCGACGACCACGATCCGGCCGTCCTGCTCGACCACCGTCATGTTCTTGCCGATCTCCCCCAGCCCTCCGAGGGGCAGGACGCGCAGTGAGCCGCTCACGCGTGCGGCGCCTCGGTCGAGGCGGGGCTCGACGAACGCCGCGCCGCGCTTGCGCGATCGCCGTCGGCGGTGAGCAGGCCGTGGCGCTCGAGCATCGCGCGCACCGCCGCAAGCTCCTCCTCCGTCGCCTCGACGATCGGCAGGCGCACTCCGCCGACATCATGGCCGAGCAGGTTCAACCCCGCCTTCACGCATGTCGGACTCGACGTCAGGAACAGTGTCTCGTAAACGTCTCTGAGCGACTCGTCGATCTCGGCGCGGCGCTCGGGCTCGTCCACCATTCGCCGCTGCTCACGCCCGACGAAATGGCTCGCGACGAGGATCCCGCCGGTGCCGCCCATGTCGAGCGTGCGCGCGAACGTCGCGTCGTCGCCCGCGTAGATCTCGAGGCCGTCGATCGGTTGCAGCTCGGCCGGGTTGGCCTGCTTGACGCCCTCGATCCCGTCGATCTGGGCGAGCTCGGAGAGCAGCTCGGGCGGGATGTTCGTACCGGTGCGTCCGGGATGGTTGTAGAGCAGGATCGGCTTGTCGGTTGCCTTCGCGATCTCCTCGTAATGGCGCTTCAACCCGAGCGGGCTCGGCTTGTTGTAGTAGGGCGTGATCGACAGGATCGCGTCGGCGCCCAGCTCGGTCGCGCGCTCGGTCAGCGCCACCGCGTGGCGGGTGTCGTTCGTGCCGGTGCCCGCCACGATCGTCGTGCCTTGCGGACGCTCGGCCACGGCCAGTCCGATCAGGCCGAGCTGCTCCTCGTCGGTCAGCGTCGAGGCCTCGCCGGTTGTCCCCGCCACGACGAACCCGTCCGAGCAGTTCTCAGCCAGGTGGGCCATCAACGCGACGAACGCCCCCTCATCGACGTCGCCTTGCGCGTCGAACGGGGTGACGATCGCCGTCAGCATCGTTCCGAGGTCCAACATCTCTTGCAGTATTCCACGCCCGCGTTCGGCGGGATGAGCGTGAGGCTCCGCGTCGCGGGAAATGACGGGCCGAGATGGTCCGCTCAAGACACGTCCTCGAACAGCAGGCTCTCCAAGCCGATCAGCGGAGAGGTCTCGAGCGTGGCGACACGACGCACGGCGAGCAGCACGCCCGGCATGAACGACTCGCGGCTGATCGTGTCATGGCGGATGCTCAGCGTCTGACCGACGTCGCCGAGGATCACCTCCTGATGGGCCACGAGGCCGGGCAGCCGCACGGAGTGGATCGGCGGCTCGGGGCCGCCGGAGGCTTGTGCCATCAGCTCGGCGGTGCGCTTGGCCGTGCCGCTCGGCGCGTCGACCTTGCGGTCGTGATGGAGCTCGATGATCTCCGCCTTCTGCATATGCCGGGCGGCCTCGGCGGCGAAGCGCGTCATCAGCACCGCGCCGATCGCGAAGTTCGGGGCGATCAGCACGTTTCGCGCTCGCGCCGGAGCGCGTCCTGCTTCGGCCGCGCCTGTCTCAGCGGCGCCGGGTCGAACCCGGTAGTGCCGATCACGACGTGCACGCCGGCGCGCACGCACGCGAGAGCGTTGCCGAGAGCGGTGTCGGGCTGGGTGAAGTCGACGACCACGTCGGGCGGCTCCGATCCCGTCAAGATCTCCTCGAGCGTCGTTCCGAGCGCCGGATCGGCGCGCCCGACGAGCTCCATGTCCGGGGCGCCTTGCACCGCCGCGCAGACCGTCTCCCCCATTCGCCCGGCGGCGCCCGCCACCGCGACGCGGATCACGACGGGCCTCTCCCCGTTTGCTCCCGCGGGTGCGCTCACGCCGCCACGGCCTCGAGCGGAGCGGCGTTCTCAAGCGCCGTGCGGAACACCTGCTCGTTGGGGCCGACGCACGCGACCGACAACCGGCCCGGGCGAAACAGCTCGTCGGCCAGCTCGCGCAGATCGGCGATCCGCACCGCGTCGATCCGCTCGATCACCTCGTCCACCGAGAGGATCGCCATCTCGTTCAGCACCGAGGAGCCGAGCCTGCTCATGCGTGCGCCGGTCGACTCGAGCGATAGCACGACGCGACCCTTCAGATTCTCGCGCGAGCGCGTCAGCTCCTCCTCGCTCGCTGGATCTTCCACGCAGCGCTCGAGCTCTTTCGCGACTACCGCCAGCGCCTTCGCGAGATTGTCCGGACGCGTGCCCACGTACAGCCCGACCTCGCCGGTGGTCGCGAACATGCTCGAGAACGAGAACACCGAATAAGCGAGGCCGCGGCGCTCGCGCACCTCTTGAAACAGCCGCGAGGAGGACGTCCCGCCGAGGATCCCTTCGAGTACGCGCAGCGCGAACCGGCGCTCGTCGTCGCGTGCCAGCCCAGCCCCGCCGAGACACAGGTGGTACTGCTCGGTGTCTTTCTCGCAGAAAGCGCACCCGCCGCTGAAAGTCGGGGTCGCCGAGTGGCGCGGACACGATCGCGGGCTGTGCGTGCTCACGCTCCTGCTCGGCCTGACGAGCCATCGCGACGACCGCGTCGTGCTCGACCGACCCCGCGGCGGCGATCACGACGCGCTCCGGCACGTAGCGCTCGTCGTGGAACCCGCGTAGCTGTTCGCGCGTTGCCCCGCCGACCACCTGTGCGCTGCCGATCACAGCCCGGCCGAGCGGATGCGATCCGAAGACGGCGCCGCCGAGCACGTCGAAGACCTTGTCCTGCGGGTCGTCTTCGTACATCGCGATCTCCTCGAGCACGACCTCGCGCTCGGCCTCGAGCTCTTCGAAGCGGGGTCGCCACAACATGTCGCCCATCACGTCGAACGCGCGCTCGAGATGGCGGTCGAGCACGCGCGTGTACAGCGACGTCGTCTCCCTGTCGGTCCCGGCGTTGATCTCCGCGCCCATCGCGTCGAAGATCTGGTCGATCTCCTCCGAGCCGAAACGGGAGCTGCCGCGGAACAGCATGTGCTCGAGCAGGTGGCTGATCCCCGCCTGGCTCTCGTCCTCCGCGGCCGAGCCTGTGCCGATCCAGAACCCGAGCGCCACCGAGCGCACGCTCGGCACGCGCTCGGTGACCACCCGCACGCCGCTGTCAAGCGTGGTTATGCGGTGCTCGGCCTCATCCCCCTGTGGAAAGCTCACCGGCGCACCGTCATTTGCAGGGCTCACCGGCGCGCCGTCCGAAGCTTCTCGACCGGCGCGCCCAGCGGGCGTGTGAGTCTGTCAGGAACGGTCACTACCGCCATGGCGCGGACGGCCCGAGCCACGCTCGCCTTCGCGGCGCGGTCCCCGGTCGCGACCGCCCCCGTTACGTCCGCCACCGTCGCGGTCGCGCGGGGGACGCCCGCCGCCACCGCCGCCACCGCCGGCACTGACGCCGACCAGTTCCTCGGCCGACTTGCCGGCGATGTCGGGATCCTCGGCAAGTCGCAGGCCGATGCGGCCGCGCTCGCGGTCGACCTCGACCACGCGCACGTTGACCTCGTCGCCGCGGTTGAGCACGTCCTCGACCGTGTCCACCCGCTGTCCGGGTGAGACGTTCGAGATGTGCAGCAGCCCGTCGGTGCCCTTGGCGAGCTCGATGAACGCGCCGAAGGTCGTCGTCTTGACGACCTTGCCGACGTACTCGTCGCCGACCTCGACCTCCTTCATCATCATCCGCACGCGCTCGAGCAGGGCGTCGCCGAGCTCGCCGTTGGCGGAGTAGATCAGCACCTGGCCGTCGTCGTTGACGTCGATCTGAGACTCGAACTCCTCGGAGAGACCGCGGATCGTTTCGCCGCCCTTGCCGATCAGCAGGCCGATCTGCGACGGGTCGATCTGGATCGTCTGGATCCGCGGCGCGAACTGCGAGAGCTGCTCGCGCGGCGTCCTGATCACGTCGGCCATCTTGTGAAGGATGAACGTGCGGGCCTCTTTCGCCTGCGCGAGCGCGTCGCGCAGGATGTCGAACGTGACGCCCGTGATCTTGATGTCCATCTGCAGCGCGGTGATCCCGCGCTCGGTGCCGGCGACCTTGAAGTCCATGTCTCCCAGGTGGTCCTCGACGCCGGCGATGTCGGTCAGGACGATGTAGTCATCGCCCTCCTTGATCAACCCCATCGCGATCCCCGCGACCGGGCGCTTGATCGGCACGCCCGCGTCCATCAGCGACAGCGAAGATCCGCAGACCGAGGCCATCGAGGAGGAGCCGTTTGACTCGAGGATGTCCGAGACGACGCGGATCGAGTAGGGGAACTCCTCGATCGAAGGCACCATCGGCGCGAGCGCGCGCTCGGCGAGCGCGCCGTGACCGATGTCGCGGCGCTTGACACCGCCCATGCGCCCCGCTTCACCGACCGAGAACGGCGGGAAGTTGTAGTGGTGCCAGTAGTACTTTTTGGTCTCCAGCCCGAGCGTGTCGAGGCGCATCTCCTCCTTGAGCGTGCCCATCGCGACGACGCTCAGCGCCTGTGTCTGCCCGCGCGTGAACAGCGCCGAGCCGTGCGTGCGCGGCGTGACGCCGACTTCGATCGCGATGTCGCGGATCTCGTTCTCGCCACGACCGTCCGGGCGCTTCTTGTGGATCGCGATGCGCTCGCGGATGATCGACTTCTCGAGCTTGTCGAACGCCATCTGCACCGCCGAGCGGAGCTTACGGGCGTCCTTGATCTGCTCGTCGGAGGCGCCCTCGGGAGCCGCTGTGGCGTGCTGCTCGAGTATCGCCGCCTCAACCGCCTTCGTCGCGTCCTGGCGGTCGAGCTTGTCCTCGACCTGCGTCGCATCCTCGAGGGCCGAGCCGTGGGAGGCGCGAATCGCGTCGAGGATCGCCGGGTCGACCTGGATCGCCTCGAAGACTTTCTTCTCCTTGCCGACCTTCGCCTGAAGCTCGCGCTGCAGCGCGCAGATCTTCTTGATCTCCGCGTGGGCGATGTCGAGCGCGTCGAGGATCTCGGCCTCGGGGATCTCGTTGGCGCCCGCCTCGACCATCAGGATCGCCTCCTCGGTGCCGGCGACGATCAGATCGAGATCCGAAGGCGTCTCCGCGTCCGGAAGCATGTCGGCCTCGTTCGGGTTGACGACAAAGTTGCCGTCGATCTTGCCGATCCGCACGGCGCCGACAGGCGTCGGCAGCGGGATGTCGGAGATCATCAGCGCGGTCGAGGCGCCGTTCATCGCGAGGATGTCGTACGGATGGACGTGGTCGATCGACAGCGGAATCGCGACCAGCTGCGTGTCGTAGCGCCATTCCTTCGGGAACAGCGGGCGGATCGGACGGTCGATCATGCGCGCGGTGAGCGTGCCCTTCTCGCCGGGACGGCCCTCGCGCTTGAAGAACGAGCCGGGGATTTTGCCGGAGGCGTACATGCGCTCCTCGACGTCCACCGTCAGCGGGAGGAAGTCGACGTCGCGCAGGCGGCCGGCGACCGCGGTACAGAGGACCATCGTGTCGCCCTGGCGGACTACCACTGCGCCCGAGGCCTGCTTGGCCATCCGGCCGGTCTCGAACGAGATCTCGCTACCCGCGATCTCCACGGAGACCCGTGTAACGGCTGCATCACTGCTCATATGTTTACTGCCTTCCTGATCCGCCCGACCAAGCCATCGGGCTATATGCCCTCGGCGGACCGTTTCTTTTTCTATTTATTCCGTACCGACGGAGCTTAGCGAAGCGCGGCCGTGAGGCCTTCGCGCAGCAGCTCGACGGGCGGGAGCTCGCCCGGCGAGGGGGCTTCATAGCTCCAGCGCACGACGCCGTCCGCTCCGGTGATCACGAGCGCCCGTTGCGGAAAGCCGCCCGGGTGCAGCACGCCGAAGGCGGCGCAGGCGGCGCCCTTCGGCTCGAAGTCCGAGAGCTGCTCGCTGCTCACGCCGAGCTTCTCCTTGAACGCGCTCTGCGCCCAGCTCGAGTCGCACGAGACGCCGTACAGCGCCCCGCCCTGCTCCGCCAGCTCGCGCACGACCGGCTCGTACACCTGCAGCTGATCGGTGCACACCGGGCTGAACGCGAACGGGTAGAACACCAGCACGGTCGTCTTGCCCTGCAGGTCCTGCTCGGTGAAGCTCTCGCCGTCGGCGCGCGCGAGCGTGAAGCTCGGTGCCGGCGTGCCTGGCTCGATGACGCTCATCGACCGCAGCGCCTACTTACGCAGGCCGAGCTCTTTGATCAGCGCGCGATAGCCCTCGAGGTCGCGGCGCTGCAGGTAGGCCAGGAAGCGGCGGCGTTTGCCGACCAGCATCAGCAGGCCACGGCGCGAGTGGTGGTCTTTGCTCTGCTCGCGCAGATGCTCGGTCAGGTGGTTGATGCGCTCGGTCAGCAGCGCGATCTGCACCTTGGTCGAGCCCATGTCCTGCTCGTTCGCCCCGAACTTCGCGGCGATCTCGCGCTTGCGCTCTGTTGTTATCGCTGCCATCGCGGGTGCAGGCTAGCAGGCGCGAGTGATTTCCCGGGTGCGCTCCACGTCGCGGTGCATCTGCTCGATCAGCGCCTCGGGCGTGTCGAAGCGCCGCTCGCCGCGCAACCGCTCGAGGAACTCGAGCCGCAGCTCGGCGCCGTAGAGGTCGCCGTCGAAGTCGAGGATGTAGGCCTCGATCAGCTCGCCCCGCCCGGTTTTGAAGGTCGGGCGCACGCCGATGCTGACCGCGGCCGGGCGGCCCGTCCGCCAGGCACGCGTACACGCCGTGCCCCGGACAGGCAAGATTCTCCTCGGGTATGAGATTCGCGGTGGGAAACCCGAGCTCGCGGCCACGCTCGTCGCCGTGGGCGACCTCGCCGCGTACCTGGAACGGGGCGCCGAGGAAGTGCGTCGCCTGAGCGACCTCGCCGGCGAGCAGGAGGCCGCGAATGTGGCTGGAGGAGACGATCTCACCGTCGACCTCGAGCAGCGGGTGCACGACCGTGGTGAAGCGAACGTCGGCGGCGAGCAGCCGCGGATCGCCCTGGGCCTTGTGGCCGAAGCGGAAGTTCTCGCCGATCGCGACCTGGGTGGCGCCGAGCGCGCCGACGAGCACGTCGTCGATGAACTCATCCGCGCTGCGCGCCGCGAACTCACCGTCGAACGGGATCACGATCAGCTCCGCCACCCCCAGCGAAGCGATCAGCTCCGCCTTGACCTCGAGCGTCGTCAGCAGCTTCGGAGTGTGCTGCGGGGCAACGATCGTGACGGGGTGGGGCTCGAACGTGAGCACGCTGTCGGAGCCCGCGATCACCTCGCGATGGCCACGATGCACACCGTCGAACGTGCCGACAGCGACGCGCCGCTCCCTGCGCTCTACATCTGGCAGGCGAGTGATCTTCACGGCCGTGAAGCCTATTGCGATCGGGGAGCGTGCGGCAGCATGGCAAGCGCCCGGTCGAGGGCGATCAGCGGTGGATCGCTCCAGGGAACGCCGCGCGCGGGTGGAGCCACCGCGTCTGCGACCTGGAATTGCCCGATCGCCGTGCGCCTGAGCTGCAGACAGTAGGCGTCGTTCAGATCGGCGATCAGCGAGCGCACGTAAGTACCGGCGCCGCACTCGATCTCGATAGGCCGCCCGATCCAGCTCTCCGGGCTGGGCCATCCTCGCGCCAGAGCTGCTCGAAGCTGTAGACCGTGACGATCCGCTCGGGCAGCTCGAACTGCTCGCCGCGGCGCGCGCGCCGATAGGCGCGCTCCCCGTCGATCTTCACCGCCGAGTGCTGCGGCGGGCGCTGGCGGATCTCCCCCGTGGGCAACTGCGGTGGGTCGCCGGGCAGGCGTCCGGTCTGCGTGATCTCCCCCTCGGTGTCGCCTGTGCTCGACACTGCGCCGAGGCAGGCTTCGGTCTCGTAGCGCTTGGGCAGCCTCATGAACCTCTCCTGCGCCTTCGTCGCTCTGCCAACGAGCACGATCAGCAGGCCGGTGGCGAAGGGATCGAGCGTGCCGGCGTGCCCGACCTTCACCCAGGGCACCGCCCCCGCCGCGATCGAGCGTCGGACCGCCGCGACCACGTCGTGCGAGGTGATGCCCGCGGGCTTGTCGATCAGCAGGATGCCGTCCATCGTCAAGCCGGCGGCGTCAGCGGTCTCACCGAATGCGGCTCAGGCGAGCGAGGGCGCCGCGTGGCCATTCGACGTCACGTGCAACTGCGCGGCGATCGCGCGGCGCAGGAACTCGGTCAGCTCGTCCAGCTCGAGCGTCGTCGAGAACCCCGCCGCGCGGCGGTGTCCCCCGCCGCCCTGCGCGCGCGCGATGATCGACACGTCGACATCGTCGTCGGTCGCGCGCAACGAGACTTTGTGCTGTCCCTTGCGCGGGCCGCCGGACAGCTCGCGCACGAGCACCGCGACCTTCGTGCCCTGCACCGCGCGCAGGTGGTCGATGATGCCCTCCGAGTAGCTTTCCTCCGCGTCCGCGCGCGCGAAGTCCGCGGCGCTCAGCGCCGCCAGGGTGAGCTCGCCGGAGTCGAAGCGGCGCAGTTTCTCGAGCGCCAGCGCGAGCAGCGTCAGCTTGGCCAGCGGCGTCTCCTCGTACAGCCTCCGGTATACGGCCTGCACGTCGACGCCCGCTTCGATCAGCTCGGCGGCCATCTCGTGCGCGCGCGGCCCGGTGTTCTCGTACATGAAGCGCCCCGTGTCGGTTATCAGCCCGACGTACAGCGCCTGCGCCACGATCGGCGTCGGGCGCACGTCGAGGCCGTGCATCAAATCCCAGACGATCTCGGCCGTGCACGAGGCGTCGGGCACGACATGGTCGAGCGTGCCGAAGCGCGTGTTGTCGTGGTGGTGGTCGATGTTCAGCAGATGGCGCCCGTCACGCAGGACGCTCGCCGAGTTGCGGTCGATGTTGCCGCAGTCGAGGAACACGACCGTGCGCTCGGCGATGTCCGCCGGAGGGGCCTGGATCAGGCCCTCTAACGGCAGCACCCCGTACTCGCGCGGAAGCGGCAGGTCCTCCGGCGCGATGAACATCTGGGAGTCCTTGCCGAGCGTGGTCAGCAGCCCCTGCATGCCCACGAGCGATCCCAGCGCATCGCCGTCGGGGCTCTCGTGCGCGGCCAGCACGAAGCGGGAGTCCGCGCGGATCCGCTCGAGCACCAGCTCGCGCGTATCGGCCGTGGTCTCGGCCTCGCTCACGAGCGCTGCTCGATCTCGTCGATCAGCTCGTCCACGCGGAGTGCGCGATCGGTCGTGTCGTCGTAGGCGAACTCGAGCGTTGGCGTGCGCTTCAGCCGCAGCTCGGCCGCGACCCGCCGCTGCAGGAAGCCGTGCGCGCTGTCCAGGCCGTCCATGCTCGCCTGCCTGGTATCGGCATCGCCGAGCACGCTCACATATACGCGAGCATGGCTCAGATCGGCGCTGGTTCTGACATCTGTCACGGTTACAAATCCCACACGAGGGTCCTTCAACTCTCCGGCCAGCACATCCCCCACCACCTGGCGAATCGCCTCGTCGACACGACGCATACGTCCTGTGCTCATCCTATCCATCCGCCTTCCGACGGGAACCCCAAACCTCTAGTTGGAGAGCTCGCGCTCCACTTGACGGGTCTCATAGGTCTCGAGCACATCGCCCTCATGCAGGTCTTGGAAGTTTGCCAGCACGATGCCGCACTCGAAGCCCGATGCGACCTCGCGCGCGTCCTCGTTGAAGCGGCGCAAGCTGCCGATCGTCGTGTCGTAGATAACGGTGCCCTCGCGCACCACGCGCACGCGCGCGCCACGCGTGACCTTGCCCTCGGTCACGAACGAGCCGGCGATCGTGCCGATGCGCGACGCTTTGAACAGCTGGCGCACCTCGGCCTGCCCCAGCGTGCTCTCGACCTCTGCCGGCTCGAGCATTCCCTGCATCGCGGCGCGCAGCTCGTCGATCGCGCGGTAGATGACCGAGTAGGAGCGGATCTCGACGCCCTCGCGCTCGGCGATCTGGCGCGCATCGCCGACGGGGCGCACGTTGAAAGCCATGATCACGCCTTTGGAGGCCGCCGCGAGCATCACGTCGGACTCGTTGATGCCACCCACGCCACGGTGGATGATGTTGACCTTGACCTCCTGCTGGGGGAGCTTTGCGATCTCGTCCTCGATCGCCTCGAGCGACCCGGCGACGTCGGCCTTGACGACCAGGCCGAGCTCCTTGACGGCGCCCTCCTGGGCCAGCTTGAAGACGTCCTCGAGGGAGACCTTGCGCCCGGAGCGACGGGCGAGCGCCTCGGTCTTCAGGCGGTTGGCGCGCTCGCCCGCGAGCTGGCGCGCACGGCGCTCGTTCTCGACGACGCGCACGAGCTCGCCCGCCTCGGGCACGCCGTCGAAGCCGAGCATCTCCACCGGCTGCCCTGGCGTGGCGCGCTTGACTTTGTTGCCGACGAAGTCGTGCATCGCACGCACGCGCCCGAAGTGCGCGCCCGCGACGAGCGCGTCGCCGACCTTCAGGGTGCCGCGCTGGATCAGGACGGTCACGACCGGGCCGCGACCAGGATCGAGCTTCGACTCGATCACCGTGCCCGAGGCCTCCACCCCGCTGTTGGCCTTCAGCTCCTCGAGGTCGGTGACGACCTGGATCGTCTCGAGCAGCGTGTCCAGTCCGGCGTGGGTCTTCGCGCTGACGTCGACGAACTCGATCTCCCCACCCCACTCCGACGGTTGCAAGCCGTGCTGGGTCATCTCGGTGCGCACGCGCTCAGGCTGCGCACCCTCCTTGTCGATCTTGTTGACCGCCACGACGATCGGCACTTCGGCCGCCTTGGCATGGTCGATCGCCTCCTCGGTCTGGGGCTTGACGCCGTCGTCGGCGGCGACCACGATCACGGCCAGGTCGGTCACGCGCGCCCCGCGGGCGCGCATCGCGGTGAACGCCTCGTGGCCGGGGGTGTCGAGGAAGGTGATCTCTTTGCCGCCGTGGTGCACCTGGTAGGCGCCGATGTGCTGGGTGATGCCGCCCGCCTCGCCGGCGACCACCTCGGTCTCGCGGATCGCGTCCAGCAGCGAGGTCTTGCCGTGGTCGACGTGGCCCATGATCGTGACGACCGGCGGGCGGTCGACGAGATCCTCCTCGGCGTCTTCGAACACCGGCTCGACTTCGACGTCGTCGGCGGCGTGCACGATCTCGATCTGCTTGTCGAACTCGTCGGCCAGCACCTGGATCGCATCGTCGGAGAGCGTCTGCGTGAGCGTCGCCATCTCTCCCAAGGTCATCAGCTTCTTGATGATCTCCGGCACGGGCACGCCGAGATACTCGGCGACGTCCTTGACGGTGGAGCCGGAGTTGACGCGGATCTCGTCGGTCGCCTCCAGGGCGGCCGCGTCGATCGGGGCGATCGTCTCGTCGTAGGTGCCGCGGCGACGGCGTCCGCGACGCGGACGCCGCTGGGGCTGGTTGGCGGGGCCGCCCTGCTGGCGGCGGGAGGCCTGAGAGTCGATCACGACGCGCCTGCGGCCTCCCGGGCCGATGTCGCCGGGAGTGCGCTCGCCGGTGCGCGAGTCGCGTGTCGGGCGCACCCGCTCGCCCGCCGTCCCCGCGGCGGCGGTCGCGCCCGCGGCCGGCGCATCCGCGGCGGCCGCGCCCGCTGGGGGAGCCGCGGCGCCACCAGCCGGCGCCGCGGTGGCCGCAACCGCAGTGGTGGACGGGGTCGGAGCGGCGGTGGATGGTGTCGGGGTGGAGGGGGTCGTTGTGATCGGTGCGGTCGCTGGAGGGACCTGCGCCGCCGGTGCTCTCGGCTGGGCCTGCGCCGGCGTAGCCGCCGGTGAGCTCGCCGCTGCGGCTCCCTTGGCTGCCTGAGCCCCCTTTGCCCCCTTGGCGGGCGCGGCTGCAGGTGTGCCGTTCGGGCTGGCCGGGCCGGCTGCGCCGTCCTGGCCGAGGGCCTTCAGCGCCAGCGCCTCCTCGACCGAAGACGCGGCCGCCTTGGCCTCCACCCCGGCGGCGTGCAGCTTCTCCAGCAGCTCCTTGCTGGAGAGGCCGTGCTCCTTGGCCAGCTCGTGTACTCGCTTCTTGCTCATCGACCCACCGATTCTACGAGCTTGGGGCCCACGTCGGGCTGATCGAGCGTCAGCGTTACGGCGCAGCGCAACGCACGGGCGACGGAGCCACGACGTACGGCGAGCGCGAGACACTCGGGCGCGGGCTCGACCACGTCGCCGCGACAGAGATAAGCCCCGCGGCCGGGCAGCCTTCCGGCTGCGTCGAGTACGGCACGGCGAGAGCGCCCCACGGGCTCATCAACCGCCGCGATCCGCACGAGCTCGGGCTTCGGCGCAATCCGCCCACAGCCGACGCATCGGCGGTGCGGCACGTGCGGCCCTATGTCGTCTGCTCCTCGGCGGCCTCGGCCGAAGCCTCGACCTTCACGGCGGCGTCCGTCTCGCCATCGTGGGCCAGATCGACTGCAGCGTTGCTGTCGTCGTCGGTTGCAGACGTGTCGGCCCCCACGGCGCCGTCGATATCGGCCGTGCCCGCCCCCGTCGTCGACCATGTCCGCTGTCCGGCCGGCTCGCCCCCCGGTGACAGGTCGGCGATGTTGTCGCTCGAGATGGAGGCGAGCGCCTGATGGGTCTCGAGGCCGCAGTAGCGTGAGCCCGGCAGCGAGGCGTTCGGGCAGCGACGGCCGTTGGAGAGGACCGCGGCGCAGCGGCCCTGGACCTCCTCCTCCTCGTAGCCGTGCTCGGCCTCCTCGGCGGCGAACTCAGTCTCTGAGCGGATGTCCACGCGCCAGCCGGTCAGGCGCGCAGCCAGGCGTGCGTTCTGCCCCTCGCGGCCGATCGCCAGCGAGAGCTGGTCGTCGGGCACGATCACGGTCGCTTGCTTGGCGTCGTCGTCGACGAGCACCTCGCGCACTCGCGCGGGCGAGAGAGCCTTGGCGACGAAGCGCGCGGGCTCGTCGTTGAAGGGGATGATGTCGATCTTCTCGCCGCGCAGCTCGGAGACGACCATGCGCACGCGCGAGCCGCGCGGGCCGACGCAGGCGCCGACCGGGTCGACGCCGTCGGTGTGGGAGATGACCGCGATCTTCGAGCGATAGCCGGGCTCACGGGCGACGTTCGCGATCTCGACGAGGCCGTCGGCGATCTCCGGGACCTCGAGCTCGAACAGCTTCTTGATCAGCTCGGGGTCGCGCCGGGAGACGATGATCGCCGGTCCCTTGGTCGACGGCGAGACCTCCTTGATGACGGCCTTGATCCGCTGGGAGTGGTCGTAGCGCTCGCCCTCGACCTGCTCTGACTTCGGCAGCAGCGCCTCGACGCGTTCGCGCAGCTGCACGAGCGTGTAGCGCGAGTCCGACTGCTGCACGATGCCGGTGATCAGCTCGCCGACGCGGTCGCGGTACTCCTCGTACATCATGTCGCGCTCGGCCTCGCGGATGCGCTGCAGGATGACCTGCTTGGCGGTCTGCGCGGCGATCCGCCCGAAGTCCTCGGGCGTGACGTCGCGCTCGTCGATCTGATCGCGGTATTCGGCGAACTTCGCCGGGTCGATTTCCGGTTCCTCCGGTTCGCGCATCTCCCCCGTCTCGGGATCGACCGTGGTCCCCTCGTCGATCGTCTCGACGATCAGATGCGCCTCCAGGCGCTCGGGGATGATCAGCTCGATGACGCGAAAGTCCGCGGTCTCCCGGTCCATTTCCACGCGCGCGTACTTGGCCGAGCCGGGCTGCTTCTTGTAGGCGGACAGCAGGGCGTCCTCGAGCGCGATCATCAGCTTCTCGGGCTCGATCCCCTTCTCGCGCGCCAGCGCGTGCATCGCCTCGAGTATTTCGCGTGACATACCGGGGCCCCCTACTCCTCGTCGACGAGATTAGAACGACGGATCTCCGCGTAGGGGATCGCGATGACGCCTCCCGTCGGCGGCCAGCGTGATCTCCTCGTCGGAGGCCCCGACCAGCTCGCCCGTGAAGCTCCGCACGGGACGTGAGCCCTCGGTCGGCGCGACCGGGCGGGGATGGCGCGTGCGCACACGCGCGCGGCGGCCGACGAAGCGGCGGAAGTGGGCGGGCTTGGTCAGCGGGCGCTCCGAGCCCGGCGAGGAGACCTCGAGCGAGTAGCGCTCGCGCTCCTCGCTCAGCAGCGCGGTCACGCGCTCGCACAGGGCGAGCGTCACGCCGTCTGGGTGGTCGATGTACACACGCAGCAGCCTGCCGCCGAGGACCTCGGCGAGCAGCACCTCGACATCCGGCTCGCTCTGAGCCAGGCGCCTCTCGATATCGGTCTGCAGTGCGGTCATCTCGTTCCCTGACTGGATCTTTACGCAAAAAAAGCGGGCGGGCGCCCACTCTCGGTACGACTTGCCAACGTCTGCTGGCCGGTCTCCCGATCGGTCAGCACGAAAGCTCTCAATCGAGCATAGCATCGGCACGGCCGCGCATAACGTCGGACGCTCGCTCACGCCCCCTCGGGCGGGTCGTGCGCAGACGCTGCACGGCGTCGAGGATCGCCTCGGCGATCTGCACCTTCGGGGCGCGCTCCACGTGCTGCTCGACCGTTGCTCGAACGCCCGTCCGCGGCCGTGACGATCGTCACCTCGTTGGCGTCCACCTCAAAGCCGATGTCAGCGCGCGAGATGTCGTTGACGACGACCGCGTCGAGGCCCTTGGCGGTCAGCTTGCCGCGCGCGTTCTCGACCGCGCCCTCTCCGTGCTCGGCGGCGAACCCGACGAGCGTCTGGCCTGCGCGCCGCTGCGCGGCGAGGCCCGCGAGCACGTCCGCCGTGGCTTCGAGCTCGATCGCGATGCTCGCGCGGCCCCCCTTCTTGATCTTGCCCGCGCTTGGCGCAGCCGGCCTGAAGTCGGCCACCGCGGCGGTCATCAGCAGCACGTCGCACGCGGCGAACTCCTCCTCGCAGACGGCTTGCAGCTCGGCCGCGGTCGTGACCTCGCGACAGCTCACCCCCGCCGGCGGGGGCAGCGACACGTTGGCCGCGACCAGCGTCACCTCGGCGCCGCGAGCCTGTGCCGCCCGTGCCAGGGCGAAGCCCATCCGCCCGGAGGAGCTGTTGCCGACGAACCGCACGCTGTCGATCGGCTCGCGCGTGCCGCCCGCGGTGACGAGCACGTGCAGCCCGCGCCAGCTCCCGGAGGCCGTGAGCGCCGCGTCGCACGCCTCGAGGATGCGCGCGGGCTCGGCCAGGCGACCGACGCCCTGCTCGCCCTTGGAGGCCAGCCGGCCGCTGTCGGGCGCGACGATCCGCGCACCGCGCGCGCGCAGGAGCTCGAGGTTCGCCTGCGTCGCCGGGTGCTCGTACATGCGGTTGTTCATCGCCGGTGCGACGACGAGCGGGCAGTCGGCGGCGAGCGCACAGCTGCCGAGCAGGTTGTCGGCGAGACCGTGGGCGAGCTTCGCGATCGTGTTGGCCGAGGCGGGCGCGATCACGTAGACGTCGGCGTTGGCCACGAGCTCCAGGTGGCTGAGCGGCTCATGGGCGGGCGGCTGCTCGCCGGGGAACGCGCCGCGCGCGGGGTCTCGCTCGAACTCGTCGACCAGCACCGGCGCGCCGGTCAGCGCCGCGAACGAAGCCTCGCCGACGAATCGCCGGCTCGTCGGCGTCTGCACCACGCGCACCGCATGTCCGTCAGCGGTCGCGAGACGCACCAGCTCGAGCGCCTTGTACGCGGCGATGGAGCCGCTGACGCCGAGCAGGATTCGAGACATGACTTGGTTTTAGAGGGCTGGGCGATGACCGGCAAGCGCCGGGTGCGACATTGCGCCTCTAGCGGTAGTGGTACTTGATCTTCCCCGCTGCTACCTCCTCCAAGGCAATGGTGAGGTAGTTCTTGGAGCCGGTCTCGATCATCGGCGGCGGGAACTCGTCGAAGGTGCCCTCGCCGAGGTTGTGGTAGTAGCTGTTGATCTGACGCGCGCGCTTGGCGGCGACGAGCACGCTTGCGTAGTTGGAGTCGACGTTCTCCAGCAGGCGGTCGATGCGGGGGGAGATCACGGTTGGGAAGCCTTTCCTTGTTGATCTTCGAGTGTAGTGGCTCCGGCAGCCCGCTCGGCTTGAGGGCCCACGCCGGGCGTGAGCCCTTGCAGCTCGTGCGAGACGATCGCCGTCAGCCGCTGCAGCGCGTCCTCGAGCCGGTCGTTGACGACGACGTGCGCGAACTCGGGCTGCGCGGTGAGCTCCTCTTCGGCGACTCCCAGCCGGCGCTCGACCTCGGCGGGGTCGTCGGTGCCGCGACCGACGAGCCGCGCGCGCAAGGCGGGCAACGACGGCGGTGCGATGAACACCTGGACGGCGCCCGGCACCGAGCGGCGCACCTGACGGGCGCCCTGCACCTCGATCTCGAGCACGACCGGCACGCCCGCGCGCACCCGATCGTCGAGCTCTGAGCGCAGCGTTCCGTAGCTGCGCCCGGCATAGTCGGCGTGCTCGACGAACTCGCCGAGCTCGACGCGCCGGTCGAACTCGGGACGGTCGAGGAAGTGGTAGTCGACGCCGTCGCGCTCGCCCGCGCGCGGCGCACGCGTGGTGGCCGACACCGACAGCTCGAGTGCGGGCAGCCGCTCCATCAGACCGCGAATGAGCGTCCCCTTGCCTACGCCCGAGGGCCCGGTGATGACAAACACTTGCGCCACGTGATGCGCCACCCTAATGGCGCGGCCGGGGGAAGAGCTCAGCGCCGCTCAGCGGCGTAGCAACGAAACCAGCTCGCTGCGCTGGCGCTCTGAGAGCCCGCCGATCGTCTTGCTCGGGGAGATGCGGCAGTGGGCGAGGATCTTGTTCACCTTCACGCGGCCGTACTTGGGGACGGCGAGCAGCATGTCGAAGACCTTGGCCGTCTCGACGTACTCGGGCGGCTTGAGCAGGAGCGTGTGGATCGACAGACGGCCGGACTTCAGGTCGCGCTTGAGCTGCGCCCGCTTGATGCGAATCTGGTTGGCCCTGGCGAGGGCGTCCATCCTCTGATTGAGGGATCGCTCGGGGGCCATCGAGGTGTTTGAGGACGTCGTTCGGGTCGCCGTCGCCATGGGCGGCGAGTCTACACACCGGCGAGCCCCGATCAAGACAAACACGATTAATTCATCTATACCTCAACTCGAGGTTCAGCCATGTCGAGGCTAGTGGATAGTGTCATGTCGTGTTTGCAGGGATTTTTATCGAGCCGATCGCTGGCCGGTCGGCCAAACCCCGGAAAGCAAGCCTGCTCAACTCTCCGCTTGCCGAACGGCGATCAGGGCTCGCGTCAGAGGAGCTCGCGAGCGATGCGCAGGCCGGCGGAGGGATCGCGAAAGCTCTCGGTGCCAACCGCCACGAGCGTCGCGCCGACGTCGATCAGCGCGCGGGCGTGGATAGCGCTCTGCACTCCGCCCATACCTACGATCGGGATCGTCACGCGCCTGGCGACAGACGCCACCTGCGCGAGCGCGACCGCGCGTATCGCCGGGCCCGACAGGCCGCCCCCGCCACCGCCCAGCCATGGTCGCCCGGCACCCTCGCGCCGGTCGGCCGGCGCCAGGGCAAACGCGCGCAGCGTGTTGATCAGCGAGACCGCGTCGGCGCCTCCCGCCTCGGCTCCCTGGGCGCACGCGGAGACGTCGGCCGTGTTCGGTGTCAACTTCACGATCAGCGGCTTGGTCGTGGATGCGCGCACCGCCCGTACGACGTCCTCGAGCTGGCGGGGATCGGCGCCGATGTCCAGCCCGGTCTTCACGTTCGGGCACGACACGTTCAGCTCGACCGCCGCGATCTCCGCCCGCTCCTCACAGGCGCCGGCGAGCGTTGTGATCTCTTGCGCGGTAGAGCCCATGACGTTCGTGATCAGCGGCACGGGAAGCCTCGCGAGCTCGGGCAGATCCTCGGCGAGATAACGCGTCAAGCCCTTGTTCGGCAGGCCGATCGAGTTGACGAGCCCACCCGCCGCCTCCCACAGTCGCGGCGGCGGGTTGCCGCGGCGGGGCTCGAGCGTGATCGTCTTCGATACGTAGGCGGCAAATGGGAACTCCTCCTCGAGGGCCGTCCCAAACGCCGCGCGCGCCGCGAGCGCGTCGAACGTGCCGGAGCCGTTGATCACCGGGTGAGCCAGTCGCAGGCCGCAGAACTCGACGCTCATGCGGGGGCACCGGCGTGAGCGTCGATGCGGTCGAGCTCTGCCGCATCGACAACGGGGCCGTCGACGCACACACGCAGGTAGGTGCCGTCGCGCTTGGGCACGACGCACCCGTAGCAGGCCCCGAACCCGCACGCCATGCCGGCCTCCAGCGCGAGCTGGGCGGGGACCGCGCGCTGGGCGCACAGCGCTCGGACCGCCTCGAGCATCCCCGCCGGGCCGCACGCGTAGACGGTTGCCGCGCCGTCACGGTCGAGCTCCCACTCGAGCAGATCGGTCACGAGGCAGCCGGGACCGACAGAGCCGTCGTCGGTCGTCACCTGCGCTCTGCGCAACAGGCCCGCGCCCTGCGCGCGCGCGCGATCGCGAAAGCCGAGCAGCACGGTGACCGCCCGGTCGCGCTCTGCTCGCCGACGGCCCCGCGGCAAATCGCGGCCAGCGCCCGCGCCCGCGCGGCCGCTTTCCAACGCATCCTGCAGAATCGCGAGCGGCGCGATCCCCACGCCGCCGCCGACGAGGATCGCGCGATGGCCCGGCGGCGGGTGGGCGAAGCCCACCCCCAGCGGTCCGAGCGTCCAGAGGCGGTCGCCGGGGCGCAGCTCGCACAGCCGCTTCGTGCCCGGTCCGACGTCCTCGAGCAGGAAGTGCGCCTCGCCGCGCGCCCAGCGGGCGACGGAGAGCGCGCGGGGAAGGTACGGCCGCTCGTCCTCTCCCCCGCCCCAGCGATCGGCCGCGGCGAGCATCGCGAACTGCCCCGGCGCCGGCGCGGGACCGCCGGGATCGGCGACACGCAGCACCCGGTAGGCGCCCAGCTCCTCGACGCCTGAGACGGTCAGCAGCCGTCGGCCGAAGGGGGCCTGCGCCACCGCTAGCGTCCCACCCCGGCGCCGTCGCGAGTCGCGGATGAGCGCTGCTCGTGGGCTCGAGCGGCGGCGCCGTGGAGCTCCTGCAGGCAGAGCACCTCCGGGGCGCCGTCGCGCCGTGCGGAGGCGATCGCGCGCGCGGCGGAGACGCCGGCCGAGAGCGTTGTCAGGCAGGGGATCCCGTGGGAGACAGCGGCGCGGCGGATCTCCCAGCCGTCGGTGCGCGCGCCGGAGCCGGTCGGCGTGTTGACGACCAGGTCGACGTCGCCGCGCTCGATCCAGTCGAGCACGTGGGGAGAGCCCTCGCCGAGCTTGTTCAGCCGCTGCACGGGCACGCCCATGCGCGCGATCGCCTCGGCGGTGCCGCGCGTGGCGAGGATGCGAAAGCCGTTGTCGTGCAGGATCTGCGCAACGGCGAACGCGCCGGCCTTGTCGGAGTCGGTGACGGTGATGAAGGCGGTGCCTTCGCTCGGCAGCGGCACCCCGGCGGCGGCCTGCGCCTTGGCGAAGGCGGTGGGGAAGTCGCGCGCGATCCCCATCACCTCCCCGGTCGAGCGCATCTCCGGGCCGAGCACGGCGTCTGAGCCCTCGAAGCGGTCGAACGGCAGGACGGCCTCCTTGACCGAGACGTGCTCGCCGTGGCCGAGCCCTTCGCGCCCCTGGGGCAGGTCCATGTCGGCGATCCGCTCGCCGAGCATGATCCGGCAGGCGAGCTTCGCGAGCGGCACGCCGACGGCCTTGGAGACGAACGGGACCGTGCGCGAGGCGCGCGGGTTGGCCTCGATCACGTACAGCTCGCCGCCGTGGACCGCGTACTGGACGTTGATCAGCCCGACGACCCCGACGGCGAGGGCGATCTCGCGGGTGGCGGTGCGAATCTGCTCGAGCATCTCCTCGCCGAGCGAGTGCGGCGGCAGCACGCAGGCGGAGTCGCCGGAGTGCACGCCGGCCTCCTCGACGTGCTGCATGATCCCGCCGATCCACACGTCGGTGCCGTCGCACAGCGCGTCGACGTCCATCTCGGTCGCGTTCTCGAGGAAGCGATCGAGGAAGATCGTCGCCCGCGCGGGCTCGGACGCTGAAGGATTTTTTGAGGGGGAGCCCTCCGGGCTCTGGGGCGGGGTCGCGTCGTTCGCTTCCTGGGCGGGCGCCTCGCGGCGGAGGTAGTCGGCGAGGCCGTCGCGCGAGTAGACGATCTCCATCGCGCGGCCGCCGAGCACGTAGGAGGGGCGCACCAACAGCGGGAAGCCGACCTCGGCGGTCTTTGCGAGTGCCTCTTCCACCGAGTGGGCAGTGGCGTAGGGCGGCGCTTTGTAGCCGAGGCGCTCGAGCAGCGCTCCGAAGCGGCCGCGATCCTCGGCGAGGTCGATCGCCTCGACGCTCGTCCCGAGCAACGGGACCCCCGCCGCGGCGAGCCCGGCGGCGAGCTTCAGCGGCGTCTGCCCGCCGAACTGGACGATCACGCCCTTTGGCTGCTCGACCTCGACGACAGCGAGCACATCCTGCAACGTGAGCGGCTCGAAGTAGAGGCGGTCGGAGGTGTCGTAGTCGGTCGAGACCGTCTCGGGGTTGCAGTTGACCATCACCGCGTCGCGCCCGGACGCGCGCACGGTCATCGCGGCGTGCACGCAGCAGTAGTCGAACTCGATCCCCTGACCGATGCGGTTGGGGCCGGAGCCGAGGATCACGACCGACTCGCGCGAGCCGGCGGCGCGCGGCGCCGACCCGGTCGTCGGCGACAACCCCGTTGCCGGCCGATCTCCGATCGGTCGGTCGCGGCGCACCTCGCTTGCCGAGAGCCGTCCTGCACCGCCGGCTGTGCTGGTGACGGCGCCGCGCTCCCAGCCGGAGTAGTAGTAGGGCGTGCGCGCGGGGAACTCCGCGGCGCAGGTGTCGACCGAGCGGAACGAGCGCTCGCCCGCGAACGGCGCCGCGGGGTCGAGCGCCAGCGCTTGCAGCTCGCGCAGGAACCAGAGATCGATCAGCGTGCGCTCGCGCACCCGCTCGATCTCGACGCCCCGGGCCAGCAGCTCGAGCACGATCTCGAACCGGTCGGCTCCGGGCGTGCGCAGGCTCTCGAGCAGCTCCGCCTCGCCGACCGCGTCGAGGCACGGCTCCTTGTCGAGCTCGCGCGAGCGCAGCGCCTTGGCGAACGCCTGCTGGAACGTGCGCCCGATCGCCATCGCCTCGCCGACCGACTTCATGTGCGTCGTGAGCGTGCTCTCCGCGCCGGGAAACTTCTCGAAGGCGAAGCGCGGCCACTTCACGACGACGTAGTCGATCGTCGGCTCGAAGCAGGCGGGGGTGACGCCGGTGATGTCGTTGTCGATCTCGTCGAGCCGGTAGCCGACGGCGAGGCGCGCGGCGATCTTCGCGATCGGGAAGCCGGTCGCCTTCGAGGCGAGCGCCGAGGAGCGCGAGACGCGCGGGTTCATCTCGATCACGAGGATCTCCTCGGTGTCGGGGTTGACCGCGAACTGCACGTTCGACCCGCCCGTCTCGACGCCGACCGCGCGGATCACCGTGATCGCCTGGTCGCGGAGCTGTTGATAGAGGGAGTCGGTGAGCGTCTGCTGGGGCGCGACCGTGACCGAGTCGCCGGTGTGCACGCCCATCGGGTCGACGTTCTCGATCGAGCAGACGATCACGACGTTGTCGGCGTGGTCGCGCATCACCTCGAGCTCGAACTCGCCCCAGCCGATCACCGACTCGTCGAGCAGCACCTGCCCGATCGGCGAGGCCTCGATCCCGCGCGCGACGATCCGGAAGAACTCCTCCTCGGTGTAGGCGACTCCCCCCCCGCGGCCGCCGAGCGTGTAGGCGGGTCGTACGACACACGGCAAGCCGACTTCGGGGAGCGCGGCCCGCGCGTGCGTCAGCCCCAGCTCGACATCGACCCGGCCGGTCTCTCCCGCGCCCGCGCCCTCTGCTCCCGTCTCGGCCGCGCCCGCCACTTCTACGCCCGTCTCCCCCACACCCGCTGTTTCTGCCCCTGGTTCGACGAGCCAGCCGCTGACGATCGCGCTCTTCGGCATACGCAACCCAGCGGCGGCCATCGCGGCGCCGAAGCGCTCGCGATCCTCCGCGCACGCGATCGCCTCGTAGTTGGCGCCGATCAGCTCAACCCCATAGCGCTCCAGCGTCCCGTCCTCGTGCAGCGCGGTGGCGACGTTCAGCGCGGTCTGCCCGCCGAGCGTCGCCAGCAGCGCGTCGGGACGTTCGCGCTCGATCACCTGCGCGACCGGGCCGGGCAGCAACGGCTCGATGTAGGTGGCGTCGGCGAACTCCGGGTCGGTCATGATCGTCGCCGGGTTGGAGTTGACGAGCACGATCTCATAGCCCTCCTCGCGCAGCACCTTGCACGCTTGCACGCCGGAGTAGTCGAACTCAGCGGCCTGCCCGATCACGATCGGGCCCGAGCCGAGGATCAGGATCTTGTGGATGTCATCGCGCCTAGGCATCTAACTCGCCGCGACGATGCGCTCGAGGAAACGGTCGAACAGGTAGAGGGAGTCGTGCGGGCCGGGCCCTGCCTCCGGGTGGTACTGCACGGTCCCACCGGGCACGTCCAGCAGCTCGAGGCCCTCGACCGTGCGGTCGTACAGGTTCACGTGCGAGAGGGCCGCCACGCCGAAGTCGGTCTCCCAGCGCACCGGCTCGTCCCCGTCGATCGTGCGCGCTCCGCCGGGGCCGACCGCCGCGAAGCCGTGGTTCTGGGAGGTAATCTCGACGCGCCCGGTCTGGAGGTCCTTGACGGGGTGGTTCGCGCCGTGATGGCCAAACGGCAGCTTGAACGTCTCGAGGCCGACCGCCCGGCAGAGGAGCTGGTGGCCGAGGCAGATGCCCCATACGGGCTTCTTGCCGACGAGCTCGCGCACGGTGCTCACCACGTAGTCGAGCGCCGCCGGGTCGCCCGGGCCGTTTGACAGGAAGATCGCGTCGGGATCGCTTTGCAGGAGGGTGTCGGCGCTGCTCGTGCACGGGTGCAGGCTCACGCGCGCGCCGCGCGCCACCAGCTCGCGCACCATCGACCCCTTGATCCCCGTGTCGATCACGGCGATCCGCGGCCCGTCGCCATCCTGTCCGTGGCGAGTGACTTCGCGCGGCGTGACCTGCGCCGCGAGGTCCTGGCCGGCCATCGGCGGCTCCGCCTCGATCAGCTCGCGGGCGTGGCGCTCGTCGATGCTCGCCGGGAACACCCCGCCGCGCATCGCGCCGGCCTCGCGGATGTGCATCACGAGCGCGCGCGTGTCGACCCCGCTGATCGCGGGCACGCCGCAGTCGGCGAGCCAATCGAGCCAGCCGCGCTCGGCGCTCGGCGCGTCCTCGCGGTTACACGCCTCGCGCATGATCGCCGCGCGCGCCCAGGCCCGCTCAGACTCCATCGCGGCGGAGCTCACGCCGTAGTTGCCGATGTGGGGATAGGTGAAGGCGATCAGCTGTCCGGCGAACGACGGGTCGGTCATCGACTCCTGATAGCCCGACATCCCCGTGGTGAACACAATCTCCCCGACCGCGTGCCCCTCCGCCGCGCAGACCTCCCCGTCGAAGCGCGTGCCGTCGTCCAGCAACACATATCCCGTCGCCTCAGCCATCAGACGATCAGTTTCTGCACTGCCTTGAACTCCGGGGTGCCCGCCTGTCCGAGCAACTCAAACAGGACGGCCTCGACCGTGGGGACGATCGCGCCCGCGCGCTCCATCCGCTCGACGCCGCGCCAGTAGTCGATCTCGTGGCGAGAGCCGACGGCGTCGGCCGGCACGTGGACTTCGATCGAGCGGTCGAGCAGGTCGTGGACGGTCTGGCTTACGCACACGTGCGCCTCGATCCCGCAGACGATCGCCTGGTCGCGGCCGGCACCGAGGTCGAACCCGTCGGCGCGCGCGGCCGAGAAGACAGTCTTCTCGATCCGCCGCTCGTCCTCGAGCCCGACCTCCGGCGCGGTGTGGCCGAGGCCTTTGGGGTACTGCTCGGAGACGAGCGCGGGCACGCCGAGGATGCGCGCCGCCTGCACGAGCTTCGAGCAGGCGGCGGCGACAGAGGCGAAGGACGCATAGGGGCGGAACCCCTCCTGGACGTCGACGACGACGAGCGCGGCACGATTGCGGTCGAGCAGGCTCACGATGCACCTCTCTCTTTTTGCTTCGAACGCGCGCGCACGCACGCGGAGGCGCGCACGCACACGCGAGACAGCCTTTCTTGAGACGTACAACACGAAGACCGCGTGCGGGCATCCGTGCTCTCGCACGGCAGAACGGTCCTCATGCGCCCACCACCGTGAACGCCCGCTCGCGATACACGACGGCACCGGCGGCAAGCGTAAGCAGCACGCGAGCTTTGAGCGCGCGGCCAGCGAAGCAGCAGTTCTCAGAGCGGCTCTCCCAGCCACGCTCGCCCGCGACCCAGTCGGCGCCGAGATCGATCAACGCGAGATTGGCCGACTGGCCGACCTCGATGCTCGGAGTGGGCAGGTCGAACAAGGCCGCGCCCGCCGTCATCCGCTCCACCAGCACCCCGAGATCGAGCTCACCGGTGAGAACGAGCGCGGTGTAGAGCGCCGCGAACGCCGTCTCCAGGCCGGTGGTGCCCATCGGGGCCTGCTCGAACGGCACCTCCTTCTCGTCGCGGGCATGGGGGGCGTGATCGGTCGCGACGCAGTCGATCGTGCCGTCGCGCAAGCCCGCGAGCAGCGCCAGGCGGTCCCTCTCGGTGGCAAGCGGCGGGTGCATCTTCATGCGCGTGTCCATCGTGCGCACGTCCTCCTCGGTCAACAGCAGATGGTGGGGGGAGACCTCGGCGCTCACCCGCCAGCCGCGCGCCTTGGCGGCGGCAACCGCCTCGACGGAGGCGGCGCAGCTCAGGTGCTGGAAGTGCACGCGCGCGTCCTCGTAGCCGGCGATCTCAGCGTCGCGGGCGACCATCGTGGACTCGCTGATCGTCGGAATCCCGCCGAGGCCGAGTGCGGCCGAGACGGCGCCCTCGTGCATGGAGCCCCCGCGCGAAAGCGTCACGTCCTCCTCGTGCAGCGCGACCACGCCGCCACAGAGGCGCTGGTATTGCAGTGCCTTGCGCAGCATCCCGGCGCTCTGCACCGGGCGCCCGTCGTCGGTGAAGCCGACCGCGCCCTCCTGGCGGAGCTCGGCCATCTCGGTCAGCTGCTCGCCCTGCAGGCCGCGGGTGATCGCGGGGAGGAAGCCGACGGGGATACGCGCTTCGCGGGCGGCAGCGTCGCGCAGCGAGCGCAATAACGGCGCCGAGTCGAGCACGGGATCGGTGTTCGGCATCGCGAGTACCGCGCCGTAGCCGCCGGCGGCGGCGGCGCGGGTGCCGCTGTCGAGATCCTCCTTGTGCTCCTGTCCTGGCGTACGCAGATGCACGTGGGGGTCGAAGAAAGCCGGCAGGACCATCCGGCGCTGCTCGCCGCGGCCTGCGAGCGTCTCCTCCCCCGGCTCCTCGTTCAGCCCGCCGGGCGCGGCGAGCTCCGTGATGACGCCCGCGCGGACGCGGACGTCGTGACACGCTTCGATCCCGGCGCGCGGATCGAGGACGTGGACCTCGCGCAGCAGCAGGTCGGCCGGCCGGTGGGGGCCGTGGAGGAGCGGCTGTGCGGCCATCACGCCAGCTGCCGCGGGATCTCTGAGCCGGGGAGCGGATGGGGGTCGTGCAAACCTGCCGGACCGGGAGACGCTCCCTGCGGCCGCAGCCCCGAACCGGCCAACAGCTCGTAGAGCACCGCCATGCGCACGACCACGCCGGCCTCGACCTGCGCGGTGATGACGGCCTGCGGCGAGTCGACCACCTCGCCGGAGAGCTCCACACCACGGTTGACCGGCCCTGGGTGCATCAGCACCTGGCGCGGACCGAGTCGCCGTCCGTTGATCTGATACCAGGCGGCGTACTCGCGCAGCGAGGGGACCCAGGTGTCGTTCATGCGCTCGTGCTGCATCCGCAGCGCATAGACGACGTCGGCGGATGGGAGCTCCTCGAGTGTGTAGCGGACGTCGCAGCCGAGCGACGCGATCCCGCGCGGGATCAGCGTCGGGGGGCCGGCGACGGTGACGCGCGCGCCCATGCGCTGGAAGGCGATGATGTTCGAGCGCGCCACCCGTGAGTGGGCGACGTCGCCCACGATCCAGATCGAGGCGCCGTCGATCCCGCCGAGGCGGTTGTGCAGCGTGTAGACGTCGAGCAGCGCCTGGGTGGGATGCTCGCGCTTGCCGTCGCCCGCGTTGACGATCGCCGCCGAGCACCAGCCCGAGACGAGCTCGGCGGCGCCCGCCCAGGGAGTGCGCAGGACGATCGCGTCGGGCTTGTGCGCGCTGAGCGTGAGCACGGTGTCCTTCAGCGACTCGCCCTTCTCGACGCTCGAGCCGGACGCGGCGAAGTTGACGACGTCGGCGGACAGGCGCTTGGCGGCGAGCTCGAACGAGCTGCGCGTGCGAGTGGAGGCCTCGTAGAACAGGTTCAGCACCATCCGCCCGCGCAGGGCCGGCACCTTCTTGATCTCGCGGTCGGAGACCTCTGCAAAGCGTGCGGCCTGCTCGACGATCCGCTCGATCGCGGCCCGGTCGAGATCCTCCATTGAGAGCAGGTGGTTCACGCTCCCACCTCCATCTGGCAGGCGACTCGATACGGGCGAGCATCCTCTGTGGCACCCTGGCAGAAGACCCTCATACCCCCACTCCTAACGTAGCCGGGGCGATCGCGACCTCGTCCAGGCCATCCAGCTCGGCTACCCGCACGTGTACATGCTCGGCGCGCGAGGTCGGCAGGTTCTTGCCGACGTAGTCGGGGCGGATCGGCAGCTCGCGATGGCCGCGGTCGGCGAGCACGGCGAGCTGCACGCGCGCGGGACGGCCGTAATCGAACAGAGCCTCGATCGCGGCGCGGACGGTGCGCCCGGTGTAGAGGACGTCGTCGACGATCACGATCGTGCGGGCGGTCACGTCGAAGTCGATGTGCGAGGCGTGCAGCACGGGCATCGCGTCCTGCCGCTGGACGACGTCGTCGCGGTAGAAGCCGATATCCAGGTCCCCGAGCGGGATCTCGGCATCGAGCAGTCCTGCGAGTAGAGCTTGTAGGCGGCGCGCGAGAAAGGTGCCGCGACGATGGATGCCGACGATGGCCGGCGCCTGACCGTCGGGGTTGCGCTCGGCGATCTCATGCGCGATGCGCGTGAGCGCCCGCTGCACGTCGTCCTCGTGGAGGACGACCTTGTGACTGCTGTCCATCGTTTCCTTCCTGGCCTCGCGGGACCGGATTAAAGGAGCGCGTGGACTGTATCAACGGGCGGCGACAGGACTCTCGCCGGGACGCCGTGCGCGCAGACGGCCTCAGCCGGCCGTGACGGGCTCGGGCGCGGCCGGCTCACGCGCCTGGCGCTCAGACCAGCGGACGAGCGCGGGAGCGGAGCGCTCGGGGAAGGGGATCTCGATCGTGTCGAAGTCGCGAGGCGCCTCGGCCGCGGCGAACACGGCGCGTGCCTCGTCGCGCAGCTCGCCGCCGGCATAGCGGGAGGAGATGTGGGTGAGCGCGAGCATCCGCACGTCGGCGTCGCGCGCCAGGTCGGCAGCTTGGCGGGCCGTGGAGTGCGCGGTCTGGCGCGCACGGTCAACCTCCTCCTCGGCGAATGTCGCCTCGTGCACGAGCACGTCGGCTTCGTGGGCGGCAAGGGCGAGCGCCTCGCACGGGACGGTGTCGCCGGAGAGCACGATCTTGCGACCCTCCCGTGCTGGGCCCATGACCTGCTCGGGCGTCACCCCGCCGACGGTCTCACCGCGCTGCAGCCGCCCGAAGTCGGGCCCCGGCGCGACCCCCAGCTCGGCGGCGAGCCGTGCGTCGAGATGGCCAGGGCGAGCGTCCTCGACGAGCGCGTAGCCGAACGAGGAGTCGCCGCGATGGCGCACGGGGATGGCGGCGATCAGATAGCCGTCGCGCCGGACCGTCTCGGCGGGTGCGAGCTCGACGAGGTTGAACTCGTAGGGAAGCCGCCCATAGACGATGCGCATCGCCTGCATCAGCTCCTTCAGCCCGCGCGGACCGTAGACGGTCAGCGGCTGGTCGCGTTCACGCAGGGCAAAGGACTTGAGCATCCCCGGCAGCCCCAGCCAGTGATCGGCGTGGAAGTGGGTGATAAAGACGGAGTCCACGTCGGCGAGCCCGACCGATCGCACGAGCTGGCGCTGAGTCCCTTCGCCGCAGTCGAACAGCAGCCGATCGCCACCGCGACGGATCAGGATCGCGGGCAGCCCGCGCCGCGCGCTGGGCACGGAGCCGCCGGTGCCGGCGAAGAACAGCGAAAGGTCCATGGTGGCTACGGTAGCGGCGAGGGCCCATATGTGGTGCGCTGGGGCCGGGATTGGCGCGCTGTGATGATGGGACAGGCGAGCGCGACGGTAAGCTCTCTCGGCAGCGTTGCCGCGCAATGCGACATCGTCGGCGCCCGTAGCTCAGTGGATAGAGCGCTCGCCTCCGGAGCGAGAGGTCGCAAGTTCGAATCTTGCCGGGCGCGCTCGTTGGCTTCCGGGCTGCGCCGATCGCGCACTGCGACCGGGCCAGCGCGCTCAGACCTCGAGATACCGCAGCACGACGCGTCCGAGCACGAGCACGTCGCCGTTCTGAAGGTCCGCCTGCACGATCCGGCGTCCGTTGACGAACGTACCGTTGGAGCTGCGGTCGTCGAGCACGCGCATGCCGTCACGGCGGTGCACGAGGATCGCGTGGCGGCGAGAGACCGAATCCTCGTCGAGATGCAGATCCGCGGCCAGGCCGCGACCGATGTGGATCACGCCTTGACCCAGCGGGATCAGCAGCGTCTCCTCCGAGCCCTGGACCTCGATGTAGCGGCCGGGCTCGGCCGGGCGCGCCGGTGTCGCCTGGCGGCGGACGCGCTCGTCCAGACAGGCGATCGGATCGACCCTCTCGGTCAACCCTTCGATCGTGGGGCTTGTGGGAGCTTGTGTGAGCATGCCTTTAGCTAACTCCAGGCTACTCAGGCCCACCTCAACGTTCGTTAAGAAATATCGAAACCCCATCTCCCCGTCATCACCCGGTCGGACGGGCGTACCAAGGGTACGGAGCCGGTAGCTACGGCGTCAGATGCACCCGGGCGCCGAGAATGCCTCCGGCTATAGGACTCGAGCTGAGCGCCCGGCGACGTGGCGAGCATCCCTGCTCGCCACGCCTTGCGCTGGACTCCCTCTTCGGACGGCGCTCCCAGCCTCAGCCGCCCAAGACTCCGCTACCAGCTCGACGATTCGCTTCCGGCGCAGTCCCCCTTGCCCGTCGCGCTTTTGCATTCGCGCGAGATTTCGCCTTTCGGGTTCCGTTTGACCGTGAATTCGTCGCCGTTCTCCGACTTTGCCGTCACCGAATATTCGCTCTTGCCCTTTGTCGTCGAGCTTATGTACGCTTCGCCGCCGCCCGCTGAGATGCGAATCGTCGGTTCGTACTTGTGCAGTTCGGTCGTCGTGACCTTTTCGTATTCGCCGTTGTCGTCGGTCGCGATCGTCTCAGCCGTCGTCTCGGCCGTACGCGCGACCTCCTTCGCCTGTGCATCCCACGCCTTTGACTTCTGGCCGAGAAACGACGGGATCGCGATCGCGGCGAGGATGCCGATGATCAAGATCACGACCAGCAGCTCGACGAGCGTGAACCCGCTCTCGTCCGCTGCCGTTGATGCCCTTGTCGGCCGCCGTGGCGTCTGGGCTGGGCGAGATCCGACACTCCAAGAGATGCCTTTGGGTGCGCGTACAAACAAGATAGATAGCCCTCCATGGCGTTTGTTTGCCTGGCAGCCGAGCTATCTCGTGGAGACCTCTAACTTTGCGCCCCCGCCTCGCGACGAGTTTGCCCTTTTCAGTCGTTGACTTGAGCGACCTGCGGGAATATACGCAGATATCCAGCCCGATTGTGGGAATTGGACGGATGTACTAGTCGTCCAGCGGACCGGGCGAAGCTAGGCCGAAGTGGCTGAGCCTGCCGAGCCGGTGCTTCCGGGCGGGTTCTTACGCCGCGACATCCGCTTCGTGCTCCACCAACCCCACCCACCTACAGCGAGCACCGGCACGACGTACAGCATCGAGATGTACCAGTGCATCAGGCATGCCAGTGGGGCCATCCCGAGCAATCTATCACGAGCGCTCCCCGCCCTTATTTGTGTCCGCCGCGCGCGCCGGGGCTCCGACCCTGACGCACGCGCAACCCTAGCCCGCACGACTCGGAACGCCGGCTCTACCAGGCCTCGCGCGGCGGATCGACCGACCCGGACGCCGATATTCCCCCGGTCGGGCTTCCAGGCCTCCGCGCGCGCCGCCTACGCACGAACAGCACGAACAGCCCACCCGCGACCGCAATCGCCACGCCGAGCACGATCACCCCGATCGACGCCTTCGAGCCCTCCGGCGTCCAGTACAGCCGACCGGCGATCGCGCCTTTGCGCGTGCCCACTTCGATCGGCACCTCCCAGTCGAACACCAGCGTCAGCTTGCTCTTGTCCTTGACCTCCGGCGGCGTCAGCGGCGACATCCAATGGATGCGATGGTCGTGCCATTCGAACTGCCCCGTGCGATCGACCACTTCCCACTTCGGCGTCACGCTTGGGCCGGCGCTCGGCGGGACCGTCACGTTGCCGTAGAAGCTCGTGTTCAGGTATGTCGCCGGCGAATGCACGTTCAGCTCGGCCGTCCCGTTCGCGAGCACGCGCGCATAAGGCTCGCCCTGATATCCGTCGATCGTGACCGTCTTCCCCGTGTGATTCGTCAGCAGCAAGCGGTCGGCGAACTCGAGCACCTGCACGCTCAGCCCCTTCACCGCCGGCGTCACCGACGTGATGTTCGAGCGGTAGTTGTAGTTGCTGCCCTGATCGCTGATCGGGTTGTCGCTCTCGCTCGACAGCCCCCCGCCCGTAGCGCTCGACTTCGCGTTCGCGCACGCCGGCAGCGCCAACAGCGCGATCGCGAGCACGGCAGGGACCCAGGTGCGGCGCATTCCCAGAACCGTATCCGTTGAAAGCCTTCCAGTCGCCGACAGGTGTGGTGACCGGCGCCACTACGGCTCGACGAAGCGTCGCGCCCCCGTGTCTCCCAAAATCGGCCGCTCGTGACCGCCCACGCTTACGTGCCCACGGCGGAGAGCAGCCACAGCCCGAAGCTCGTGAACGCGACCATCACCGCGAGCATCCAATACTGGCTGCGCACCGCCTCTTCCGGCTCTTCGTACAGCACCAGCGCCCGGTCGTGCGCGAGCATCAGCCCGCCCACGTGCCCCCCCACGAGCGCCGCGACTTGCACGTACCAGATCCCCGCGTAGGAGAGGATGTGGTAGTTGATCTCGTAGCTGCTCGTGCCAAATATGTTCGCGCCGTTGCCGAGCGGGTCCGACACCAGGTAGACCATCGCCTGGCTCTGCCAGATCAGCAGCGAAAAGTAGTGAGCGACCACGTACGCGAACCCGATCGGCACGAGCGTGTGGGCGAACGTGCGTGTCAGCTCGTCCCGCCCATAGCGCCCGCTGACGCCGTGTATGCCGCGGATCCCCAGCCGGTAGACCGCGATCACAAGCAGGATGCACGCCACCAGGCCGACCGAGTAGGCCAGCTCCAGGGCGGCCGTTGGCCCGAAACCGAGCCCGGAGAACAGGCTTTGCACGCTCGGCTCGTTGTTGCGCCAGATCCCACCGTTGCTGAACCCGTCGAACGTCGTCGTCCCGATCAGCGTGCAGATGAAGCTCACCGTGCCCGCCCCCACCGGCAGGTCGGTCAGCCCGCTCAGCGGCCGGCGCACGTACACCGCCCCGTCCTCCCCACGCACGAGCGCCGACAGCCTCGACAGCAGGCTGAAGTACACGCCGAAGCCGTCCGCCCGGCTCCCCCACTCCTCCATCCCGAACAGCCCCATCCCCACGAGCATCGCCACGAAGTACCCGACCGACAGAGTCGCCAGCGTCGACGGCCGGTCGCGCAGGCTCGGTTCGTACACCAGCTCGAGCCAGGCAAACCCCACAATCCCCGCGGCCGCCGGCCACAGCCCGAGCCATCGCGGATAACGCAGCGGCGCCGAGCCCTTCCCATCGCCGTGGATCGCGCGCACCACCGACCCGATCGCGCGCGCGCTCGTCCGCCATGGGCTGAGCGCCCTGAACACATCGCCGAACAGCACGCTCACTACCGGCATCCCCACCCAGAAGACGACATAGACGAACGTCACCGCGAAGTTCGCCTGCGTCACCTGCGCGCCCGCAAACCCGCTGTAGACGACCACCGCGAACAGTCCCACCCCGATCGCGCTCGCCAGCCATTCCAGCGGGCGTGCCAACCCGATCAGCCGTCGCCGGCGTTGTTCCTGCAGTTGTGGCGAAGTCCACATCGTCGACAGCGCCACGAACGACACCACCAGCACGATCGCCGCCGCCCAGCTGAACAGCCACACCGGAATCGGCAGGTCCGCCTTGCCGACGATCCCGTGCGCCTGCGCACTTGCCGGCAGCAATAGCGCCGCCACGCCGAAGCCACCCAGCAGCGACAGCAGTGTGCGTCGGGAGGCAGCCTTCATGCCCGCGCCAGTCTACGCATCGATCTGCTCTCACCGGTCCGGTTGGACCCTCGGCAGTACGTTCTGAGACCTTCCCAACCCGTACCCTCCAGATGCATGCTGCTCCGCCTCCCGCTCGCCGTCTCCACCGATCTCTCCGCCGCCTTCCAGCTCGGGCCGCTTGCGCTCGTCGGCATGCTCTACGCGCGGCGCGTGCGCACCCTCGCGCTGGAGGAGCGCCCGGTCCCCGGCTGGCGCCAAGCCTGCTTCTACTCCGGCTTCGTCGTCATCGCCGTCGCGCTCACCTCGCTCGGCGCCGCCAGCCAAGATCTGCTGTTCATGCACATGGTCGAGCACCTCCTGCTCGGCGACATCGCCGCGCTGTTGATCGTCCTCGGCCTCACCGGCCCGCTGCTCGCGCCGGTTCTGCGCATTCGCCTGTTCGACCGTCTGCGCGCCCTCTCCCACCCCGCCGTGGCCTTTCCCCTGTGGACCATCGACCTGTACGTCTGGCACCTGCCCGTCCTCTATCAGGCGGCCTTGCGCCACACGGGCGTTCACGCCCTCGAGCACGCGATGTTCCTCGGCTTCGGCGTCAACATGTGGATGTGCCTGTTCGGTCCCCTCCCCACGCCCCCCTGGTTCGGCAACCTCGGCAAGCTCGCCTACATCATCGCCGTGCGCCTCGCCGGGACGATCCTCGGCAACGTCTTCCTCTGGTCGGGCACCGTCTTCTACCCGTTCTACCTCAAAGGCGACGCCCACTTCCACATCTCGCCCATAGCCGACCAGAACATCGCCGGCGCGATCATGATGGTCGAGGAGTCGATCCTCACGATCTGCCTGTTCTGCTGGCTGTTCCTACGCACGGCACGCGAGGGCGAGGAGCGCCAGGACCTGCTCGACTTCGCCCACTCGCGCGGCCTGGAGCTGACCGAGGCACGCGCCGCCCGCGCCGTCGCCGCCGGCCGCGGCGCCGAGCTGCGCAAGCGCCTGGAGTCGCGCGTCGGCGCTGAGCGTTGACGCTGGCCTCCACGCTGAGCGACGCGCCTGTCGACCTGCCCTTTGAACGGCGCGATCGGCTCACGAGCGAGTTATGCTGAAAGCATGTGCGCAGGCTGTGCGATGGCGGCGGCTTCAGCCGCGACGGGCTTTCGCTCGTGGCTGCAAACCCACAACTTCACCTGGCTCACCCCCCGCCGGCTGCGACAGCTGACGATCGGTGCGATGTGCGCCGCCGGGCTCGTCTCCACGATCGGCTTCAGCGGCTCGACGCCGCCTGTTCACCACGCGCCCGTTGTTCGTCAACACGCCCGCTAGAGCGCCGCTGGACAAGCGAGGCAAGGACGTACCCCTTCGGGGCACAGGCAATTCGCGTGGCGTGCTTTGCACGCGAGCGACTGAGGACGCAGCATCGCGCCGCCCAGCGGCGCTCTAGCGTCAGCCGCCTGCGACCGCGGGCAGGATCGTCAGCTCCGCGCCATCGGCCACCGGCGTGGCCAGACCATCCAGAAAACGGATGTCTTCGCCCGCCAGATAGACGTTGACGAAGCGCCGCAGCGAGCCGTCGTCGTCGTACAGGCGCGTGCGCAGCTCGTCATGGCGCTCGAACAACCCGTCCAGTACCTCTTGCACCGTCGCGCCGTCGACCTGTGTCTCGGCCTCGCCGCCGGCCGCTGCCCGCAGCTGCGTGGGAATCTTCACGACCACAGCCATCAGACCGTCACCGCCTCGGGCACCTTTGCCTCGAACGCCTCCATGCTGGGAGCGATCGTGTGGGTCTCGAACGACCCGCGCACCGCGTCCAGCGTCTTCAGGCCCTCGCCCGTGATCACCAGCACCACGCGCTCGTCCGGGTCGATCTCGCCGCGTGCCGCCAACTTGGCCAGCACCGCGGTCGTGACGCCGCCTGCGGTCTCCGTGAACACGCCCGTGGTCTCGGCCAGCAGCTTGATGCCCGCGCGGATCTCATCGTCTGTGACCGAGTCGACACCGCCACCCGTGCGCCTGGCCAGGTCGAGCGCGTAGGGGCCGTCGGCGGGGTTGCCGATCGCGAGCGACTTGGCGATCGTGCTCGGCTTCACCGGCCGGCACACGTCTTGGCCGGCCGCATACGCGCTCGCCACCGGCGAGCAGCCCTCGGCCTGGGCGCCGTTCATCCGCGGCAACTCACCCTCCAGCAGCCCGATCTCGCGCCACTGCTCGAAGCCCTTGGCGATTTTCGTGAACAGCGAGCCCGAGGCGATCGGCACGACGCAGCGGTCTGGCAGCTCCCAGCCCAGCTGCTCGGCGATCTCGAACGCGAGCGTCTTCGACCCCTCGGCGTAGTAGGGGCGCAGGTTGATGTTCACGAACGCCCAGTCCCGCTCGGCGCACAGCTCGGTGCACAGACGGTTGACGTCGTCGTAATTGCCTTCCACACCGACCAGCTTCGTCCCGTAGACGCCCGTCGCGAGCACCTTCTGCTCCTCGAGATCGGCGGGGATGAAGACGTATGAGTCCAAGCCGAGCGCTGCGCCGTGCGCGGCGACGGAGTTGGCGAGGTTGCCGGTCGACGCGCACGCGATCGTCTCGAACCCCAGCTCGCGCGCACGCGCCGTGGCGACCGATACGACGCGATCCTTGAACGAGTGCGTCGGGTTGGCGGCGTCGTTCTTGACCCAGACCTCGCGCAGCCCGAGCCGCTCCGCGAGCCTATCGGCGCGGATCAGCGGCGTGCAGCCCGCCGGCAGCCCCACGCGCGATGCGAGCCGGCCCGACGGGCCGGGAGGGCCGCCCGCGAGGGGCAGGAAGTCGGCGTAGCGCCAGATGTTCTGCGGTCCGCCCTGTATGCGGCGGCGCAGCTGGCCGATGTCGCCCTCGAGGCGACTGTGGTTGTAGGCGACCTCCAATGGCCCAAAGCAGCGCTCGCACACGTACAGCGCCTCCAGCGGGTACTCGGCCTTGCACTCCTTGCACTCCAGATGACTGACAGCCATTTGCGCGTTCCCTTCGTTCTAGTCTTCGCCGTGTCACCGGTGTGGCGAAGAGCACGAAGGCCCGCCACACATCTCTCTGGAATTGGCACCTTCCCGCTGTGACGTGACGGTGGTTGCCGGGGTTTCGTAGGGCCAGTCCCTCCACCCCTCTGGATGTGTCCAGCTATGTTGGCTCGCAGTTTAGCAAGCATCTCCGCGGAAGCAATGACTGCTCCTCCAAGCCGGTCAGAGGCCCGTCTCAAACCCGGTAACGCCCGCCCGCCCGCGGTGTACGCCTTCGCGATGAGCGTATCGCCCACGACCAGCGAGACCCCCGAGGACTTCGAGCCCACCCTCCCCGCGAGCAAGCGGCGCATGCTGATCATCGTCAACCCCTATGCCACCACGGTCTCCGACCGTCTGCGTCATCTCGTCGTCTATGCCCTGCAAGGCCGCTTCGAGGTCGACGCCGTAGACACCGAGGCGCGCGGCCACGCCACCGAGCTGTGCCGGGAGGCCGCGCACGAGGGCTATGACGTCGTCGTCGCCTTCGGCGGAGACGGCACGGTCAACGAAGCCGCCAACGGCCTGCTCGGATCCACCACCCCGCTCTGCTGCCTGCCGGGCGGCTCGGCCAACGTGTTCGGCAAGATCCTCGGCATTCCCGGCGATGTCGTCGATGCCACCGAGCACCTGCTCGCGATGGCCGACGACTGGCGCCCCCGCAAGGTCGACCTCGGGGTGGTCAACGGACGCTGCTTCACCTTCGCCTCCGGTCTCGGCCTCGACGCGAGCGTCGTCGAGCGCGTCGACTCCAACCCCCGCATGAAGGCTCGCTTCGGGCCCTACTTCTTCACGTGGGTGGCCGTCAGCACTTTCGCCCGGCGCTACCTTCTGCGGCCACCGCGCCTGGAGGTGCAGGCCGGCGAGGAGACGCTCGCGGGCGTCACCGCGATCGTCCAGAACGGCTCGCCGTTCACCTACTTCCAAAACCGCCCGATCGAGATCGCCGAGGACGCCGCGCTCGACTCGGGCACGCTCGCCGCCGGAGTCCTCCACCGGGCGACGCTCGTCTCGATGCCCTTCATCGCCTGGCGCGCCTTCTCGCGCCGAGCTCGCGTCGCGCGCCACCGCCAGGTGACCGGGCTGCCCGCCACGAGCGAGCTCCTCGTGCGCAGCGCCGACGAGCGCACGCTTCCCCTCCAGGTCGACGGCGACTACCTCGGCGAGGTGCTCGAGGCGCGCTACTCGATCATGCCTGGCGCGCTGAACGTCGTGGCGTAGAGCCCCGTCTCGAACAGGCGGAGGCCGCCGGCCTTCAGCTACCCAGCCGCACCCGGCGTCACCCGGTAGGCGTCGAACACCGACTCGATGTTGCGCATGCGCGTGATCGCGCTCTTCAGCGTGTGCGTGTCCGCCACCTCGACCACGAACCTGTTCTTGACCATCGGTGGCATCGACAGGCAGCGGGCTTCGAGGATGTTGGCGCCGGACTCAGAGAAGACACGCGAGAGGTCCTCGAGCAGGCGGTGGCGATCCCATGCGTCGATCTGGATCTCGACGACGAACGCAGTGGACTGATCGCCTTCCCAGGCGACGTCGGCGAAGCGTTCGGGGTCCTTGCGCAAGAGCGCCGCGTTGGGACAATCCTCGCGATGGATCGTGATGCCGCGGCCGAGTGAGATGTAGCCGACGATCTCATCGCCCGGCACCGGGCGGCAGCACTTCGCCAGGCGCAACATCACGTCCTCCACGCCCTCGACCCGGATCCCGTACTGCTCCGATGACTTCGTCGGGCGCCGGCGTGCGCGTCCCACCCGCAGCAGGTCGACCGCGCTCGCCTCGCCGTCGGCCGCCTCACCCTGCTTCAAACGCTGCATGACCTTGTTCACCACGATCTTCGGCGAGACCTTGGCGGCGCCCAGAGCGATGTAGAAGTCGTCCGCCTTGCGGTAGCCGACCTCGCGGATCACGTCGGCGAGCAGCGCCGACCCGGTGATCTTCTGCGCCGGCAGGCCCTGCTTGCGCAGATGCTCCTGCAGCAGGTCGCGGCCGATGTGCTCGGTGTCCTGACGAGACTCCGCCTTGAACCAAGCCTTGATCTTGTTACGCGCGCGTGTCGTCTTGACCATCGCCAGCCAGTCGCGCGAAGGTCCGCGCTCGCGCTTGGCGGTGAGTATCTCGACGATGTCCCCCGAACGCAGCTCGTAGTGCAGCGGCACGATCTTCCCGTTCACGCGCGCGCCCACACAACGGTGGCCGATCTCGGTGTGCACCTCGTAGGCGAAGTCCAGCGGCGTCGCGCCGGCCGCCAGCGACTTGACTTCGCCCTTGGGCGTGAACACGTACACCTCGTCCTCGAACAGGTCGGTGCGCAACGTCTCCATGAACTCCTGCGGATCCGAGAGCTCCTTCTGCCAGTCGAGCATCGAGCGCAGCCACTTCAGCTTGGTGTCCTCTCCCTGCCCCGAACGGCCGTCGGGCTCCTCGCCGCCGGCACCGGGCAGCTGCTTGTAGACCCAGTGCGCCGCCACGCCGAACTCCGCCATCTCGTGCATCTCCTGCGTGCGGATCTGGATCTCCAGCGGCCTCCCCTCCGGCCCGATGATCGTCGTGTGCAGCGACTGGTACATGTTGAACTTCGGCATCGCGATGAAGTCCTTGAAGCGTCCGGGCAGCGGCTTCCACAGCGAGTGGATCACCCCGACAGAGCCATAGCAGTCCTTCACCGAGTCGACGATCACACGCATCGCGGTGAGGTCGTAGATCTCGTTGAACTCGCGGCCCTTCTTCGTCATCTTCGAGTAGATCGAGTAGAAGTGCTTGGCTCTTCCCGCGATCTGCGCCTCGATGCCCAACTCCGCCAGCGCGCTCGAGAGGTACTCGCCGGCCTCGTTCACATACCGCTCGCGATCGTCTCGCTGCTGAGCGACCAGACCCTTGATCTCCTGGTACTTGCGCGGGTGAAGCGTCGCGAACGCCAAGTCCTCGAGCTCCCACTTCAAGGCATGGATACCCAGGCGATGGGCGAGCGGCGCATAGATCTCGAGCGTCTCCCGCGCCTTCTCCATCTGCTTCTGCTTCGGCATCGCATCGATCGTGCGCATGTTGTGCAGCCGATCGGCGAGCTTGATCAGGATGACCCGCACGTCGGTGGCCATCGCCACCATCATCTTGCGGTAGTTCTCCGCCTGCGCCTCGTCGCGCGACTGGAACGTGATGCCCGTCAGCTTGGTCACGCCGTCGACGATCGCGGCGATCTCCTCGCCGAAGCGGGCACGCACCTCCTCGATCGAGGCGGACGTGTCCTCTACCGTGTCGTGCAGCAGCGCCGCGCACAGCGTCTCCGTGTCCAGCCGCATGCCGGCGCAGATGCGCGCTACACCGACCGGGTGCACGATGAAGTCCTCGCCCGACTTGCGCCGCTGGGCGGCGTGGTGCTCGCACGCGAACACGAACGCGTCCTGCACCCGGCCGCGGTCGATCTCCACCGCGGAGTCCGCCGCGTGCTCGGAGACGATCGCGAACAGGTCGCCCAGCAGTCGCCGCTCCGGCTCTGAGAGGTCCAGGCGCGCCTGCGCGCTGCCATCCCGCCGATCCTCGGCGGTGCGCGGACTTCCGGGATTGCTTGCGATCGCCATCCTCATAGGGTAGGGGACCGCCCACCCGGATTGAAGCGCTCCGTCGCGAAGCCACGGGCCTCGCTCAAAGAGCGAAGAGAACGAGCTCCCCGTCGCGAGTGTCGCCGTGCCGTTGTGTCTCGCTGTGCCCCTGTGAGCCCACAGTCTCGCCCTGGGGCTCGACGGCGGGGACCGCGGTGACGATTTCGGCGCGTTCAAGTCGATCGAGCTCCTCGAGCGGGCTCGGCGCGCACCTCGCCTGGCGCAGCACCAGACGTGGCTCTGTAACGCCCCTCCACTCGTTGACCTCGAGCGTGAACGTCGCCTCGGCGAGCTCGCCCTCCGCTACGGGCAGTCGCCCACCCGTACCGAACGCGACCGCTCTGGCACGCGCGCCGCCGGACTCGACGCTGAAGCGGACGTGCTTGCCTTCCCCCATCGGCCGCGCATCGGTGAAGCTGGCGTCCGCCACGAGCAGTGAGACCGTCGGGTTGCCGCGGCCGAACGGCGACAGTCCCCGCAGCTCCTCGGCGAGCTCCATTCCGAGCTCTGCGCCGCTCACCACGGCGTCCACTCGCTCGATCGGGGCCGTGTCCTTGCCTGCGAGCATCGCCTCGGCGTGGGCGCACAGCCCCGCCGCGAACCCCTCCAGGCTGCCACGCTCGATCTCGAGACCCGCCGCCGCGCGATGGCCGCCATAGCGCAGCAACGATCCCGCACACGCGGTGAGGCCTCCGAGCAGGTCGAAACCCTCGACGCTGCGCCCCGATCCCTTCCCCGTCGCACCCGCGAGTGAGATCAGCACGACCGGGCGGCGGTGGGTTTCGGCCAGGCGCGAGGCGACGATCCCGATCACGCCCGCGTGCCAGTTCTCGCCGGCGAGGACATACGCCGGACGCTCCCCCAACGCGGCGACCTGGGCTTCGGCCTCGAAGCGGATTCGCATCTCCGTCTGTCTGCGCTCGCTGTTCGCGCGGTCGAGCTCATCGGCGATCCGCGCCGCGCGCAGCCGATCCTCGGTCAGGATCAGCTCGAGGGCGGCGTCGGCCCTGTACAACCGTCCTGCCGCGTTGATCCGAGGCGCCAGCGCGAACCCGACCGACCGCTCGCTCACCTTGCCGGGCTCCACGTGCGCGACCGCCATCAGCGCGCGCAGACCTGGCTTCGCCGTGCTCGCGAGCGCGCGCAGCCCACGTTTGACGAGCGTACGGTTCTCTCCCGTGAGCGGCATGACGTCGGCGATGCTCGCCAGCGCCACCAGATCGAGCTCGTCCTCGAGCTCGCGCGAATCGCGGCCGTCGGCCTCCCACAGCGCCTGTGCCAGCTTGTACGCGACCGCGGTGGCGCACAGCTCCGCGCAGGGATAGCCGCAGATCGCCGGGTGCACGATCGGCGCCGACGGCAGGGCCCCGTCCGCACGGGGGGAATGGTGGTCGGTGACGACCACCTCCATGCCCAGCTCCTTCGCGGCCGCGACCTCCGCAACCGCGGTGATCGCGCAGTCGACCGTCACCAGCAGCCGCGTTCCCCGCACCGCGAGCCGCGCGACGGTGCTCGCGTTCAACCCGTACCCGTCGCTCGCGCGGTCGGGCAGGTACCAGTCGACGTCCCCTCCGAGCTTTCTCAAAGCCCGGACCAGAATCGCCGTCGAGCACACTCCGTCGACGTCGTAGTCGCCGTGAATCGTGATCCGCTCGCCACGGCCCACATGCGCGCGAATCGTCTCGACCGCCGTGTCGATGCCGGCGAACGCGCTCGGGGGATGCTCCTCGTCGGCCGCCAGAAACGCGCGCGCGCGCTCAGGCGCGCCGAGCCCACGGCGCACGAGCACCTGCGCCAGCGGGCCGCTCACACCCAGCTCGCGCTCGAGTCGCTCGACCTCGGCGCTGGGACAGTCGGGAATCTCGAAGCGGGGCGTCTGCATTCAGCCAGCCTATGGCCAGCCAAAGACGGATCCGGCGCAGGATCGGATCTTCGCTCCCGACCAGACCGCTCCGCGGTCGTCTTGGTCGGGAGCGAAGACCGACCTGCTTTGCTGATTTGGTCCTCCCTCAGCCGCGCTGTTCTCTGCGGATCCCCTCGAAGTACACGAGCGCGATGCCGAGCAGCGCGCCTGGGACCGCGTACAGCACGACCCCGATGTCCGTCGCTTTCTGCCCGGGGATCTTCAGCGCGGAGACCTTCACCCCGTAGATGATCAGCCCGACGACGATCGCGCCGAGGAGCGATCCCACGAACGCGCCGACGATCCCGCCCCAGAAGCGGTCGGGCAAGAAGATCGTGAAGTGCCAGATCGCCAAGCCCATGATCACCCAGCCGAGCAGACCCATCAGCGTGACCTCCCGTGGCGGCGGTTACGGGGGCGTTTGCTCTTCTCGCGCCGTTTCGGCGCGTCCTTGAGCACGAGATCCTCCGGTGTCAGATCCGCCGCGGAGGAGCGCTGGGCGACCGGCTCTCCGTTCTCGACGTCGAGATCGCGGACGAGCTCCTGGAACTCTTCTCTTGAGATCTGCGCACCGGCCTCCTCTGGTGCGATGATGCTGCCGCGCCGCGTGCGCCTGCGCTTCTGCTCCGGCTCGACGTCGATCGGCGCGCCCGTGGCCGTGGTCGCATATGCGGGCACCTGGCCGAGTTCGCCGACGATCCGCGCGCGGCGGTTGCGGTAGGCGCCCTCGCGCTCCTTCCAGTGGGTCAGCACCGGTGAGGCGATGAAGATCGACGAGTACGCGCCCGAGGCGACGCCGACCATCAGCGCGAAAGCGAAGTCCTTGAGCGTTTCACCGCCGAACAGCAGCAGCGCGGCTACCGGCAGGAGCGTGCAGAAGCTCGTCGCCAAGGACCTGGTCAGCACCTCCGACATCGAGCGGTTGACGATCTGCGAGAACGCTGCGCGGGGCATTCGCGGCACGTTCTCGCGCACACGATCGAACACGATGATCGTGTCGTACAGCGAGTACCCCAAGATCGTGAGCAGCGCCGCGACCGTCGCGGTCGTCACTTCGCGGCCCGTCAGCGAGTACACGCCGGCCGTGATCAGCAGGTCGTGCATCAACGCGATCAGCACCGGGATCGCGTACTTCCACTCGAACCTGAGCGCTATGTAGACCGAGATCACGAGCAGCGAGGCGATGATCGCGATCACCGCGCTGTTGGCGACCGTTTTGCCGAACGTGGGGCCGATCGACGTCGAGGAGAAGTCCTTCGTGCCGGGGACGTTGGGCCCGTTGCCGAACTTCGTGTCCAACGCGGCCTGGACCTTCTTGACGCCTTCCGGCCCAAGCGTCTTGGTCGAGATCTGATAGCCCTGCCCGCCGATGCTCTTGTTCGAGAACTTCTGCACCTCCGCGTTGCCGTACCCGGCGGACTTCATCGCTTCGGCAACCTGGCTCTCGCTGACGCTCTTGACGAACGCCGTCTGAATGCGCGTGCCGGACTTGAAGTCGATGCCGAAGTTCAGCCCTTTCCCGCCGATCGCGAGCGCGCCGATCAAGAGGATGCAGCCCGACAGCGAGAAGAACCACTTCGAGGCGCCCATGAAGTCGAACGTCCAGCCCTGACCGCGCCGCGCCGAGGCGCCGAGCGCCGCGGGGTGGGAGACCATCCGTGAGCGGCCCATCGTGCCGAGCGCGGCCTGCGTCGCGAGCACCGCCGTGAACAGCGTCAGCAGCGTGCCGATGCCGAGCGTGAACGCGAAGCCCTTGACTTCCGCGGTCGCCAGCGCGAACAGGATGAACGCCGTCATGAACGTGACGACGTTGGCGTCGACGATCGCGGCGAACCCGCGCCGGTAACCGGTGGCGATTCCCGAGACGATCGACCGTCCCCCTCGAATCTCCTCCTTGACGCGCTCGAAGATCACGATGTTCGCGTCCGCGGCGATGCCGATCGTCAGGATCAGCCCGGCGATCCCCGGCAGTGTCAGCGTGATCGGGATCAGCTTGATCAACGCGAAGTAGTAGATCCCGTAGATGAGCAGCCCACCGACCGCGATCGCTCCCAGCACGCGGTAGAACAGCAGCAGGAACATGCACACCACCGCGAAGCCGGCCAGGCCCGCGATCAAGCCCTGGTTCAGCGCCTGTTTGCCGAGCGTCGCCGACACCTGCGAGCGGGAGATTAGCGCCAGCTTGATCGGCAGCGCGCCCGACTGCAGCTCCTGGGCGAGGTTCTGCGCGGAGGTGATCGTGAACCCGCCGGATATCTCAGAGCCGTTGGAGGAGTCGATCCCTTCCGGGTACTTCGTGAAGTCGATCGAGGGCGTCGTGATCAGCTGACCGTCGAGCACGACGGCGAAGTGCTGCAGCGCCGCTTCTTTGGTCACGCCCGGCAGCTGCGCTTCCTGGCCACGATGGGCGATCTCCTTGGTGACCCGTTCGAAGATGCCCTTGCCGTGCGAGGTGAAGCCGAAGGTCACGTTCGGGGCGCCCGTGCCGCCGGCGCCTTCGTCGAAGCTCTGTGTCGGGTTCGTGACATCCGAGCCCGACAGCACCTGATCGTCGTTGAGCACGAACCAGCTGTTGGGCGACTGGTTCGTGACCTTCCCCGTTTTTTCGTTTTCCACCGGCCGCGCCTGCACGACCACGGTGCCCGGGTTGACGCGGACCGCCTTGACCTTCGCGCCGGCCGGCGGTTTGTAGCCGTCCGCGTAGAGGTTCTGTTCGGTTTCCTCCGGCGGGCAGGTCGGCTTGCCGCCGCTGCACAGCATCTTTTCGTGGGCGGTGTCGAGCAGGTACCAGCTGCCGTAGATACAGCCGTTCACCTGCTGCGGCGTGCACCCTCGCGACCACGTCGTGTCCGTCTTGCGCAGAATCGGCGCGCGTTTGGCCGCGCGCAGCACGGCCTTGTACTCGGGCAGCCCGAACGTGGCTTCCCCGGCCCGCTGCCCGCCGGTGACCGTGGGTTCGCTTGGCGCCGGCGTGCCGGCCGGCCCGATCACGTTCGGCTCCCAGTCGTAGAAGTACAGCTGCGCGACCTGGCCGACCTCGTCCTGCGCGCGCGAGGCGTTGCTCACGTCCGGCAACGCCACGTCGATTTCGTCCGCCCCGGAGCGCTGGATTTCCGGCTGGGCCACACCCAGCTGGTCGACGCGCTTGCGCATGATGTCGATCGCGCGGTTCAGCGATTCGGTGTCGACTTTCGACTGGGCCGTCGGCTTGCCCTGGTAGACGAGCTCCACGCCGCCCTTCAGGTCGAGCCCGAGGCGAGTCTTCTTGGTGGCGATCACGGCGACCGACGCGGCGATCAGGCCGAGCACGATCAGCAGGATGAGGGCGTTGCGGCGACGGTCGATCATCCGCGTGAGCCTACTTGTCTGGGGTCAGCACGAGCAACAGCCCGCCGTCGTCGTCATACGCGGGGAACATGTCGGCCTTCGCGTTTGCCGCGACATCGCGTTCGCCTGAGACCTCCACCGGTACCTCGAGTGCCCGCACGCCCCACTCCAAGACCGTGGCCACCGGATCGTCGCCGTTTGCGAACTTCAACCCGAGCACCTGCTCGACGCGCTGGCCGATCACCTCTTCCTCCTCGAGGCCCGTGAACGAGAACGAGTTCTTCCCGCAGCCGATCACGCGACCCTCGCCGTCGCACACGAAGAACGCCGCGTCCGGCGCCGGGTAGTAGTCGTCGAGGAGTTCGAACAGGAACGCGAACCCGCACTTCGTGCAGCCCTTGCGTTGGCGCGTGAAGCCGAGGTTACGGTCCAGCTCGGAGGTGCGATGCCCGCAGTTCGGGCAGATGAACGGGTGCGCCATAGTGCACAGACTACGCAAGCCGCGCGGCGAAGGGAGCGGTCGGTCCGGACTCTCAGAACAGCGACGGCCCGTCCGGCGCCGGGGGCTCCAGGCCGAGGTGGAGGAATGCTGCCGGGGTCGCCGCGCGGCCTCGCGGGGTGCGCTTGATCAGACCCTCCTGCAGCAGATACGGCTCGTACACGTCCTCGATCGTGTCCTGCTCCTCGCCGACGGCCACCGCGAGCGTCGAGAGCCCGACCGGCCCACCGTCGAACTTGACGCAGATCGTTCGCAGTATCTCTCTGTCGAGGCGATCGAGACCGCGCTCGTCCACCTCCAACAGCTCGAGCGCACCCTGCGCGGCCGCCGCCGTGACCACGCCCTCCATCCGCACCTCCGCGAAGTCGCGCACGCGCTTGAGCAGCCGATTGGCCACGCGCGGCGTTCCCCGACTGCGCGCCGCGATCGCGATCGCACCGTCTTCCTCCAGTCCGATCTCGAGGATCGCGGCCGAGCGCCGCACGATCGTCGCGAGCTCCGCCACCGCGTAGGGCTCCAAGCGCGCCTGGATGCCGAAACGGTCGCGCAACGGCGTCGTCAACAGGCCGGTGCGCGTGGTCGCGCCGATCAGCGTGAACGGCGGCAGCTCGAGCGTGACCACGCGCGCGCCCGCTCCCTGCCCGACCGTGATCGGCAGACGGTGGTCCTCCATCGCCGGGTAGAACGTCTCCTCCAGCGTGCGCGGCAGGCGGTGGATCTCATCGACGAAGAACACGCTCCGCGGCTCGAGCGCAGTCAGGAACGCCGCGATGTCTCCCTTGCGCTCGAGCGCCGGGCCGGCCGTCTGCACGAACGGCACCTCCAGCTCGGCCGCGACGATCTGCGCGAGCGAGGTCTTGCCGAGTCCCGGCGGCCCCGCCAGCAGCAGATGATCGAGCGCGTCGCCACGCGCCGTGGACGCCTCGATCGCCACGGCGAGCTGCTCGCGCAGCGTCTCCTGCCCGACGAACTCCTCGAGCCGCCGCGGCCGCAGCGAGCGGTCGAGCTCGTCCTCGGAGACCAGGTACGGCGTCTGGATGCGCGGCGCCGTCTCGGTCATGACGATGGGGCGCGGGCGACACGCAGCGCGTGTGCGAGCAGCTCCTCCGCGCTCTCGCCCTCCGCCCCGCTCAGCAGCTCCTCGGCCTCGGCGGGCGCGTATCCCAGCTCGATCAGGCCGTCGCGCGCGAGCGCGCGCGGCCCGGAGCCGCGGCTCGCAACGATCGGCGCACCCGCCCCGCCCTTCTCATCGCTTGTCACCACGACCTTCTCGCGCAGCTCGACGATGATCCGCTCAGCGGTGCGCTTGCCGATGCCGGGCACCGCCTGAAAGCGAGCGGCGTCGCCGGCCGCGATCGCCGCGATCAGCTCGCGCGGATGGCCTCCCGAGAGCACCGCGAGCGCCACCTTCGGGCCGACCGCCTGGACCGACAGCAGCATCAGGAACAGGTCGCGCTCCTGCTCGGAGTGAAAGCCGTACAGCGCGAGCGCGTCGTCGCGCACGATCAGATGCGCGTGCAGCGTCACGCGCTCACCCACCGCGGGCACGTGGCGCAACGTCTCCGCCGAGACCGCGACCCGGTAGCCGACGTCGCCGCACAGGACCGTCACGTGATCGGTGCGCCGGACCGCGACCTCGCCCCGCAGCAGCGCGATCATCCGGCTGCTCCCGTGAGCTCTGCCGCCCCGGCGAGCGCGCGCGACAGCGGAGCGCAGTTGGCATGGCAGATCGCCACCGCAAGCGCGTCGGCGGCGTGATCGGGCCGGGGCAGATCGACCAATCCGAGTAGCGCCTGCACCATGCGCGCCACCTGCTCCTTGTCCGCGCGGCCGTTCCCGCATACCGCGCCCTTGACCTTCTGCGGGGTGTAGCTCGTGCACTGCACCCCGCGCTGTCCAGCGGCCAGCATGGCGGCGCCGCGCGCCTGGCCGACGGCGAAAGCCGTGCGCACGTTCTGGCCGAAGTACAGCTCCTCGAGCGCGACCGCGTCGGGCTCGTGCTCGACCAGCAGCGCATCGACCTCCGCGTGGATGTCGGCCAGACGCCGCTCCTGCGGCACTCCGGCACGCGTTTGGATCACTCCGCCGTCGAGGGCGAGCAACCGGCCATTGCTAGCCGAGGAGCGGTCGCTCGCCACCACGCCGTAGCCGGTGTTGGCCAGGCCGGGATCTATGCCGAGCACGATCATGCTCAGTGATTCTGCGGTTAGCACCGGACGCCTGCCCAAGAGACAGCCTCTCTTAGCGGCAGGCGACTACCCTGGCGACTGCGATGCCTGAGCAGAACATCGACTTCGCCGCGGAGGGGCTGCTCGACGGGCTGGAGGGCGAGCAGCGCACCGAGCGCCTGGCACTGCTCCGGTACTTGGCGGACGATGGCGTGCCGCTCGCCGAGCTGCTCCGCACCACGGCCTCCGGCACGCTGATGTTCCTTCCCGCCGAGCGCGTGATCGGCGGGCGGGCGCGTTACACCGCGGCTGAGATCGCCCAGCGCGGAGAGGTCACGGAGGCCTTCCTGATCGCGGTCCGCCGCGCCATGGGCCTGCCGATCGCCGCGCCGGAGGAGGCCGTTTACACCGAGGCCGACCTCGAGGCCGTGCGGATGCGCCACGTTGCCAGCGCGGCGGGAATCTCCGACGAGGAGATCCTCGACCTGATGCGCACGCTCGGACGCGGGCTCTCTCAAGCGGCGGAGACGATGCGCACCCTCACCTTGCGCCTCGTGCTCGAGCCGGGCGTGAGCGAGCACGACCTCTCCCAACGCTACGCGTACACCGCCTCTCAGCTGTCGCCGATGCTGGGACCGCTCGTCACCAACCTGCTGAACCTCCACCTGCGCCAGATGGCACAGAGCGAGGCGATCAACGCCGCCGAGCGCAGCGGTGGGCAGCTCGCCGGCTCGCGTGAGATAACCGTGTGCTTCGCCGACCTCGTCGGCTTCACCCGCCTCGGCGAGGAGGTCCCGCCCGATGAGCTCGGGCGCCTGGCGGTCCGCCTCGAGGCGCTCGCGACCGAGGTCGCCGCGCCGCCCGTGCGGCTGATCAAGACGATCGGCGACGCCGCGATGCTCACCTCGCTCGAGCCCGAGCCGCTCCTCGACGCCGCGCTCGAGCTGCTCGACGCCGCCGACGCCGAGGGCGAGGACTTCCCCCAGCTGCGCGTGGGCATGGCGCTCGGCTCCGCGCTCAGCCGCGCCGGCGACTGGTTTGGACGGCCCGTGAACCTCGCCAGCCGGATCACCTCGATCGCCCGTCCCGGCAGCCTGCTCGCCGAGCGCGCGCTGCGCGACTCCGCGCGCTCCTCCTACCGCTGGTCCTATGCGGGCGAGCGGCGCCTGCGCGGTATCCGCGAGCCCGTACCGCTGTTTCGCGCGCGGGCGCTGCTTAGCCAGGAGCCCACGGAGCGTTCCCTGCCGCCCAGAGATCGTTGAGCGCGACCGCGTCCTTGTAGGTGTCCATGCACTCCCAGAACCCCTCGTGCCGGCGGGCGCGCAGCTCGCCCGCGCCGGCCAGCCGCTGCAGCGGCTCGCGCTCGAGCACGCTGTCGTCCTCCAGGTATCCGAGAACGCCCGCCTGAAAGCAGAAGAACCCGCCGTTGATCCAGTGCTCTGAGCGCGGCTTCTCGCGAAAGCCCAGCACCCGGTCGTGCTCGTCGAGCTGGGTCACGCCGAACTGCAGCTCCGGCCGCACGACCGTCATCGTCGCCAGCGCACCATGCGCCGCGTGAAAGCTAGACAGAGCGCGCAGGTCGATGTCCGCCAAGCCGTCCGCATAGGTCGCACAGAACGCCTGCTCGCCCTCGAGCCACGGCGCGAGCCGCTTGATCCGCCCGCCCGTCGGCGTGTCGAGGCCGGTATCGACACAGTCGACGCTCATCCCCTCCGGCCACGCCTGCGCTGCCGCGAACTGGGCGATCAGCTCTCCCCTGTATCCGGTCGCGAGCAGGAACCGGCGAAAGCCGTGAGCGACGTACAGCTCGATCACGTGCCAGACGATCGGCATCCCGCCGATCTCCACGAGCGGCTTGGGGATCTCCTGGGTGCGCTCCTGCAGCCGCGCCCCCCGCCCGCCGCACAGGATCACCACCCGGGGGAGCTTGGGGCTCACGTCAGAGTGACGTGGGTCCTTACTCTCGGCGCTCATCCGCGGCCATTATGGCGACCTGGCCGTTGGCGGCAACGCCGTGGGGACGTCGGCAATCTCTAGGATGCGGACCCATGCCCACCGCTCCCCCGCCCGAGATCTTCAAGGCGTATGACATCCGTGGCCTGTACGGCGAGCAGATCGACGGCGACGTCGCCGAGCAGATCGGCCGCGCCTTCGCGCGCGTGCTGGCCAAGCTCGAGGGCAAGCCGGCACCCGAGCTGCGCATCGGCTTGGGGCGCGACATGCGTCTGACCGCGCCCGAGCTCGCCGCCCGCTATCGCGAGGGCCTGCTGCGCGAGGGCGCGCACGTGATCGACGCCGGGCAGGTCGGCTCGGAGATGCTCTACTTCCTCGTCGGCTCGCGCGAGCTCGACGGCGGCTTGATGTGCACCGCTTCGCACAACCCCGCCGCCTACACCGGCGCCAAGCTCGTCCGCGCGGGCGCGATCGCCCTCTCCGGCGACTCCGGCATCCAGGACATTCGCCGCACGATCGAAGCGGGGCTCGACGGGAACCTGGATGGCAGCGAGGATCGTGGCGACGAAGACGACCAGGGCCCTACAAGCGATTCGACGTCGGACGACGTCGCGCGCTCACCCACGCACGCGCGTGGCGAGTGCGAGGAGATAGACATCTACGAGGAGTTCCAGCAGGCGGCGCTGCGCTTCGTCGACCCCGAGGCCATCCGCCCGCTCAAGGTCGTCGTCGACGGCGGCAATGGCATGGCAGGCCCGATGGTCGGCCCGTTGCTGAAGCGCCTCGGCCTCGACCCGATCGAGACCTACTGGACACCCGATGGCGCCTTCCCCGACCACGAGCCCAACCCGCTGCTGCCAGAGAACCGCAAGTTCATCATCGAGAAGGTGCTCGAAACCGGCGCCGACCTCGGCATCGCGTGGGACGGGGACGCCGATCGCTGCTTCTTCATCGACGACACCGGCGCGTTCGTCGACGGGGACTTCCTCACCGCGCTGCTGGCCGAGTCGCTGCTGGCCAAGAGCGACTCGCCTGGCGAAGCCGTCCTGTACGACGTGCGCGCCTCGCGTGCGGTGCCCGACACGGTCACCCGTGCCGGGGGTGTCCCCTACGTCAACCGCGTCGGCCACGCGTTCTTCAAGACGCGCATGCGCGCCGAGGGCTCGTTGTTCGGCGGGGAGGTCTCCGGGCACTATTACTTTCGCGACTTCTACTGCGCCGACTCCGGCACGCTGCCCGCGCTGCTGATCCTCGAGCTGCTCTCCACGCAGGGCAAGCGCATGTCCGAGCTGCTCGCGCCATACCACGCGGAGTACTTCATCTCCGGCGAGATCAACTCCGAGGTCTCAGACCCCGAGGCCAAGATGGAGGAGATCGCCGCGCGCTTTCCCGACGCTCGCCAGGAGCGCCTCGACGGCATCTCGATCGACTACCCCGACTGGCACTTCAACGTGCGCTCGTCGAACACCGAGCCACTGCTGCGCCTGTGCCTGGAGTCGCTGATCTCCTCCGAGGACATGGTGCGTCGCCGCGACGAGATCCTCGAGCTGATTCGTTCGTCCGCGAGCGGCCCCGACCCGTTCGCGGCCGGGTCGTGACCGCCGCCCAGGAGCGAGATCGCCGGCAGGCGGAAGACGACGAGCGAGAGCGCGACGAGCTCGCGCGCGCCGCCGCGGCGGGGATCCACCGGCTGGCGATCCCCACGCCGTTTCAGGTCGGGCGCGTCAACGCGTATCTGATCGAGGACTCGCCGCTCACGCTGATCGACTCGGGCCCCAACTCTGAGAAGGCGCTCGACGCGCTGGAGCAGGCGCTGAGCGAGCACGGCCACACGGTCGCGGACATCGAGCTGCTGGTGATATCCCACCAGCACATCGATCACTTCGGTCTGGCCGCCACGCTCGCGGAGCGCTCCGGCGCCGAGGTGGCCTCGCTCGATCGCCTGGCGCCATACCTCGCGAACTTCGGCGAGGAGGCCGAATACGACGACATCTTCGCGAAGCGGATGATGCTGCTGCACGGCATATCCGCCGACGTCATCACAGCGTTGCGCGGGGTCTCGGCGAGCTTTCGCGCCTGGGGAGCACCGGTCGAGGTCACCCGCCCGCTCGCCGACGGCTCACAGCTCGAGCTGCGCGATCGCACGCTGCGCGTGCTGCACCGCCCCGGTCACAGCCCGTCGGACACGGTGTTCCTCGACGAGGCCCGCTCGCTGATGCTGGCCGCGGACCATCTGATCGGGCACATCTCCTCCAATCCCCTGCTCGCGCGCCCGCTGGACGCCCTGGGCGAGTACACGGGCCCGCGACCGCGATCGCTCCCGTACTACATCGCCTCGCTAGAGCAGACGCGCGCGCTCGAGCTGGAGCTCGTGCTGCCCGGGCACGGCGCGCCGGTATCGGACCACGTAGGGCTGATCGACGAGCGTCTGCGGCTGCATCGCCGCCGCGCCGAGAAGATCCACCGCCTGATCGCCGCCGAGCCGCGCACGGCGCACGGGATCGCTCAGGAGCTGTGGGGCAATGTGGCGGTCACGCAGGCCTATCTGACGCTGTCGGAGGTGCTCGGGCATCTCGACATGCTGCACGGCGAAGGTCGCGTCGCCGAGGACGAGCGTGGCGGCGTCGTGCGCTTCTCCGCCGCCTGAGCTTCCACGCCGTCTGACAACCTGACGTCTGACAGCAACCTGACTGTCTGACGGTTAGACAAATCGCTGTCTATGAGGTATCATTGATAGCGGGCGGCAAGGGGACGAACGGAGGGTTGACAGGTCGTGGAGAGCATCACCTCGAACCCACACCTGAACGTGTTCGAGCCCTACCGCGACCTCGGGCGCGGCCATGAGGACCAGCTGACGCGTGCCGCGATGATCGTGCTGCGGCTGGTGCCGCTCGCGCGCGAGACGCTGCTGCGCGAGATCGGGGAGAAGCTCGCAGAGCCAACTGCCGGACTGCTCGGTCGACCTGCAGGCCTCGCACATCGTCGACCCCTCCGAGGAAGGCGCCGCGAGCGGCCAGGCGGTGCAGCGCGGGCGGCTGGTGAGCGTCTTCTTGACACCCGACTTCGAGCCGCCGGAGATCGAGGAAGAGGTCACCGACACCGACCGCGGTCAGCGCTTCGACGGCGTGCTGCGCTTCGACCCCGAGCTGGTCGTGCTGATCGAGAGCAAGGTCTGCCGGCGCTGGGCCAAGCGCAACGGGCATCGCGTCGCCGAGGTCAACCTCGGTGGCGTGCACTTCGCCAAGCGGCGCACCTGTCTGCTGCGCTGGCACGACCTGCTCGAGTCATGGTGGCGGCTGGCCGAGATCGGGGTTCTCTCCCCCGCCGAGCAGGCGCTGATCCAGGACATCCTCTCCTACGCGCACCAGGACTTCGGCCAGCTGCTCCCGTTCGGGAGCCTGCGCCGCGCCGGCAAGGACCCCACGCGGCGCAAGTGGCGCCTGCGCTCGCTGCTGCGCGAGGCGACCGCGATCGGACCCGAGCGGGTCGGTCTCGTGCACGTCCGGCTCGATGTCGCGCTCGGCGCGGTCTCGATCCAGCGCGCCGCGCTCGACATCGACGACGAGCAGCTCGTCCTGCACCTGTGGCCGGGCGAGCTGAAGGCCCAGGCCGAGCACCTCTACGCCGCCGGGCACGCGGAGCGACTGTGCGAGCTGGCCGCCGCGAACGAGCACTGGCGCGTGGAGCCGCAACCGCTGCTCGGGTTTCGCAACGCGCCGAAACGGACCCGCGTCTATCTCAGCTGCACACTCGACGCGCTCGAGTACGCGCGCCGCTGGCAGGGCGAGGACTGGTCGCACGTCGGCTCACATCACCGTCAGACGATCCGCACCGAGCTGTGGCCGTGGCTGCTCGAGCGCGGCTACGCCTCGCCCGGCGACGCCGAGCGCCTCGACCCCTTCCTGCACGCGCTCGGCCGGCGCTTCGCGCACCTGCGGCCCGGCATACACGTGTCGCGCTCGTGGTCGTGGGAGGAGGCACAGAAGCTCGACGACGACGGGCTGCTGGCCGGTGAGATCCGCGACGCGATCGACCGCGTCCTGGCCGTGCTGGGAGAGCCGGCTCTGCAGCTTCCCCCGCCTTCGCTCGGCCCCGAGCTGACGCTCCCGGAGCCGGCTTCCGCAGAGCTGCGCTCCGCGCAGCGAAACGGCGCCGAGCCGGCGCTCGCCGGCTAGTTTCCCGGACGCGAGGCCGGTTTTTTCGCGCGCGAGCTTTTCACCGCGCAAAGCGCCTCGACTTAGAACCTCTTGGGCGTCGTAGCCACGCTGTCGAGGAACAGCTCGTGGACGCGCTCGTCGTCGGTCAGCTCGGCGTGGAACGCCACCGCCAGCATCCGCCCCTGGCGAGCCGCGACGGGATGCCCTTCGACCTCGGCGAGGATCTCCACGTCGGGTCCGTGCTCGGCGATCCACGGCGCGCGGATGAAGACGCCCCGAACCGGCCCGCCGGGCAGGCCACGCACCTCGACGTCGGCCTCGAAGCTGTTGATCTGGCGACCAAACGCGTTGCGCTCGGCGCGCATGTTCATCACGCCGAGGTGGTCGCGATCGAGCATGATCAGCCCCGCACACGAGCCCAGAACCGGCACGGGGCCGCCGCTCGCGCCCACGTGCGAGGAGCCCGCGCCGAGCAGCTCGCGCAACGGCCCTGCCAGACCCTCTCGCTCGATGCCCAACGTCATCGTGGTCGACTCTCCCCCCGGGATCACGAGCCCCTCCAGCCCATCGAGGTCGGCGGGCGTGCGCACCTCGCGAACCTCCGCTCCCAACCCGCTCAACATCCGCTCGTGCGCCTGAAACCCGCCCTGCAGCGCGAGCACGCCGATCAGAGGCATAACGATCGTAGGACGGTCGAGGGCCAAGCTGGGCTAGGACGCAAGGGTGAAGGCGTGGTGGGCCCACGTCGAGCCCGAGGACAACGCCCAGCGCCGGCCATCGACCGTCCTACCAGCCGCGTGAGGCGAGGAGCTGCTCGTTCTCCAGCTTGGAGCTCTCCAGGCTGACCATCGCCGAGCCGAGACCGCGCGAGGCCTGTGCGACGCGCTCGGGGTCCTGCCAGTGGGTGGTTGCCTCCACGATCGCGCGCGCGCGCGATGGCGGGTCCTCGGACTTGAAGATGCCCGAGCCGACGAACACGCCTTCGGCCCCGAGCGCCATCATCAGGGCAGCGTCGGCCGGTGTGGCGATACCACCGGCGCAGAACAGGACGACCGGCAGGCGCCCGTCGCGGGCCACGTCTCTGACCAGCTCGAGCGAGGCGCCGTGCTCCTTCGCGGCGGTCGCAAGCTCCCCCTCCTCGAGCATTCCCAGCCGGCGGACGTCGCCGACGATGCGGCGCATATGCCGCACGGCCTCGACGACGTCGCCGGTGCCGGCCTCGCCCTTGGAGCGGATCATCGCCGCGCCCTCGCCGATTCGCCGCAGCGCCTCGCCGAGGTTGGTCGCGCCACAGACGAACGGCACCTTGAACGCCCACTTGTCGATGTGGTTGCTCTCGTCCGCGGGCGTAAGCACCTCGGACTCGTCGACGTAGTCGACGTCCAGCGCCTGCAGCACCTGCGCCTCGAGAAAATGCCCGATGCGCGCCTTCGCCATCACAGGAATGCTGACCGCCCGCTGGATGGACGCGATCATCTCCGGGTCCGACATCCGGGCCACGCCGCCGTCGCGGCGGATGTCGGCCGGCACGCGCTCGAGCGCCATCACCGCCGCGGCGCCCGCCTCCTCGGCGACGGTCGCCTGCTCGGGGGTGACGACGTCCATGATCACGCCGCCCTTCAGCATCTCCGCCAGGCCGGCCTTGACCCGGAATGTCGCCTCGTCACGCATGGGTAGGAGGATAGCTTGCAGACCATGAACGCAAACGGCCCGCACAGGGCGGGCCGTTCACGAATCGAGGTTGCCGCCGAAAACAAACGGCCCCGAACTCACACAGTGAAGTGTAGCGCCCCTGGCGGGAGTCGAACCCGCCAACCTCAATTCGTGAGTTCGAGGCCCGCATCCGGCGGCAGGGGCGCGCCGCCCGAAGGCGACAAACACACCGTAAAGACAGCTTGGGATGGGTTCAGTTCCGACCGGCGCATGCGCCGGTCGGCGGGACCGTGCATGCACGGTCCCGGACGAGGCCGCACATGTGCGGCCTCGGGCCATGCCGCATGCGGCATGGCCTCAGGGAATCGATTACTTCAGGCGGAAGGCCTTGATGCGGTCGTCGTACTGCGCCGAGTCCTGCGCGTAGACGCCGTAGGCGAGCGCCTGGAGCAGGCTGAGAAGGGCCGTGTGCGAGCGCACGTAGGCGGGCGAGTTGGACGAGTAGTAGAGCTTGATCTGCGCGAGCTTGGCGACCTCGGAGAGGGTGGCGTCGGTGACCGCGGCCGTGCGCGCGCGGCGGTGGCGGGCGAGCTTCATCGCGCGCACCACCAACGGGTGGGGACGCCCGGCGGAGAGGCCGATCACGAGCGTGCGCTCGTCGATCCGCCCGAGCCGGCTGAGCGCCTCCTGAGATGGGCTCGCGACGACGTCGACGCGCAGGTCGAGCAGCATCAGCAGGTGGCGCAGGTAGCTGGCGAAGAACGCCATCTGATCGGTGCCGGCGACGAGCACCTTCTCGGCTGAGATAATCGCCTCGATCAGCGCGTCGACGGAGCTGCGGGAGACCTTGCGCGCGGTCTCCTCAACGTTCAGGTGATCGGCGGACAGCGCCGTCTCGAACTCGTTCTGGTCGAGCGAGAACAGCGGCGTGGAAGTTTCCGTGGCGGCGCCCGGCGCCGGCTGCTTGGCGTTGACACGACGATATTCCTCTCGTGCCGCGGCCTGCAGCTCGGGGAAGCCCTCGAAACCGAGCGCTTGGGAGAAGCGCACGACGGTCGAGCTCGATGTGTTCGCGCGACGGGCGAGCTCCTCGGCGGTTTGGAAGGCCGCCTCGTCGAGGTGGTCGACGATGTACTGGGCGACATCCTTCTGTGAGCGCGAACACTCCTCGAACCGCGCCTGAATGTATTTCGAGAGGCTCTGGTGCTCGCTCGTGCCGTTCACTGGCGGACGCTCGGTGGTGGAGGTGGCTGCGCGTTTCATCGGCGCTCTGTTCGACGCCATGACCTCGCACTCCTGCCCAGCTCCTACGAGCGAGATGATCCGGACTCCCGCCTGGGGCGCACACTGGGACACAATGAGGATCGCAATCGTCGGCGCCGGCGTCTCGGGCTTGGTGGCCGCCCACCTGCTGCATCGCGAGCACGAGATCGTGGTGTACGAGGCGAACCGCTATGCCGGTGGGCACACGAACACGATCCGCGTGGACACCACCCACGAGACCCATTGGATCGACACGGGGTTCATCGTGATGAACGATCGCACCTACCCCAACTTCACCCGCCTGCTCGAGCGGCTTGGAGTGGCGACCCAGCCGACGCACATGAGCTTCTCGGTGAAGGGCGAGGAGGAGGACTTCGAGTTCTCGGGCACGCCCCGCGGGCTCCTCTGCCAGCCTCGCAACCTGCTCAGCCCGCGCTTTCAGCGGATGATCGCCGACCTGCTGCGCTTCAACCGCGAGCTGCGCAGGCTGTTGACGCGTACGGAGACCGGCGAGTCGCTGCACGAGTTCATCGCCCGGCACGGGTTCTCGCGCGCGTTCACGGACCGGCTGATCGTTCCGCAGGTATCCGCCGTGTGGTCGGCCGACCCCCGCCGGACGTTCCTGATGCCGGCGCGGTTCATCGCCGAGTTCTTCGCCAACCACGGGATGCTCGGCTTTCGCGATCGCCCACAGTGGTCGACGGTCGCCGGGGGCTCCGCTCGCTACGTCGAAGCCCTGACAGCCCCTTTCCAAGAGCGCATCCGGCTCGACTCCCCGGTGCGCTCGATCGCCCGGCGTGCGGACGGCGTCGAGGTCAACGCCGCGGGCCGCGAGGGAGAGCGCTACGACCACGTGATCCTCGCCACCCACTCCGATCAGGCGCTCGCCCTGCTGGAAGACCCGTCGCCGCTGGAGAGGCGCCTGCTGGGCGCGATCCCCTACCAGCAGAACGAGGCGGTGCTGCACACCGACAGCGCGCTGCTGCCCCGCCGCCGCGGCGCGCGGGCCGCATGGAACTACCACCTCCTGCGCGAGCCGAAGGCGCAGAGCACGGTCACCTATTACATGAACCACTTGCAGCGGCTGCGAGCCGACCGCGACTTCTGCGTCACGCTGAACCGCACCGAGGCGATCGACCCGGAGAAGGTCATCCGCACGATCTCCTACTCCCATCCGGTCTACACGCCGGCCGGCGTCGCCGCCCAGTCCAAGCACGGGGCGATCAGCGGCCTCGCCGGGCGCACCCACTATTGCGGCGCTTACTGGGGCTGGGGCTTTCACGAGGACGGTGTCGTGAGCGCGCTGCGTGCGTGCTCCCCGTTCGGGGTAAAGCTGTGACGACGGTGAGTGAAGTCGTGACCGCGGGGGAAAGAGTGAACGTGGGTGAGATCGTGACAAGGGTGAGGCCGTGAAGCAGAGCTGCCTGTATGAAGGGAGCGTGCGCCATCGCCGCACGGGAGCCGTGAACGACGAGTTTCGCTATCCGCTGTTCATGGCCTACCTCGACCTCGACGAGCTGCCCGAGCTGCTCGACGGGCGCTGGCTGTGGTCGGCGCGGCGACCGGCGCCGGCCTGGTTCAGGCGCGCGGACTACCTCGGCGATCCGCGCGTGCCTCTCACCGACGCTGTGCGCGAGCTGGTGAGCGAGCGCACCGGGGTGCGCGTGAAGGGACCGATCCGGCTGCTCACGCACCTCCGGTACTTCGGCAAGTGCTTCAACCCGGTCAGCTTCTACTACTGCTTCGAGCAGTCCGGCGAGCGGGTGGTAGCGGTGGTGGCGGACGTGACGAACACTCCCTGGGGAGAGCGCCACGCCTACGTGATGGCCGTCACCGACTCGACCGACCACGGGACGGCCGTGGTGATGCGGGCACAGTTCGACAAGCAGCTGCATGTGTCGCCGCTGATGGGCATGGACAACGCGTATGACTGGCGCATGACCGAGCCCGGCGAGCGGCTGTCGGTGCACATCGAGTCCAGCGATCGCGAGCGCGGGAGGAAGGTGTTCGACGCGACCCTGTCGCTGCGCCGCCGCGAGCTGACGCCGCGCTCGCTGCGGGCGGTCCTGATGCGCTATCCGCTGATCACGCTGCGGATCGTGACGCGCATCTACACGCACGCGCTGCGCCTGAGGCTGCGTGGCGCGCGCTATCACCCCCACCCGAAGAAGAACGGGGCGCTCGCGTGAGCCGGCTCGCCAGATCGATCGTGCTACGAGTCCTACGCAGACTGCACGGCGGCGAGCTCACGATCGTGGAGGGATCCGAGCGACACACGTTCGGCGAGGCGACCGGGCCGAGCCCGCTGCGCGTCACGCTCGAGGTGCGCTCGCCGGCCTTCTATCGGGCCCTGCTGCGCGGGAGCGTCGGGCTGTGCGAGTCGTACATGGACGGTCTGTGGGAGTGCGATGACCTGGTGGGGCTGACGCGCATCGCCGCATTGAACGTGCACGCGCTCGACGGCCTGCGTCGCGCGCTCGCGCCCGTGCTGATCCCGGTGCAGCGCTGGATGCGATGGCTGCGAAGCAACACGATCGACCGCTCGCGCCGGCAGATCGCCGCGCACTACGACCTCGGCAACGACCTGTTCGGCCTGTTCTTGGATCGCACGATGATGTACTCGTGCGCCGTCTTCGACTCGCCGCGGACGACCCTCGAGGAGGCGTCGCTGGCGAAGCTCGAGCGCGTCTGCGCCAAGCTCGCTCTCGAGCCGGCCGACCACGTGCTCGAGATCGGCACCGGCTGGGGCGGGTTCGCGGTGTACGCGGCCGAGCGCTACGGCTGCCGCGTGACGACGACGACGATCTCCCGCGAACAGCACACCTACGCGACAGAGCGCGTGCGCGCGGCCGGCTTGGAGGACCGCGTGACGGTGCTGCTCGAGGACTATCGCGATCTCGGCGGCCGCTACGACAAGCTCGTGTCGATCGAGATGATCGAGGCGGTCGGCTGGCGGAACTTCCCGACCTACTTCCGGCGCTGCTCGGAGCTGCTCGCGCCAGACGGCGCGATGCTGCTGCAGGCGATCGTGATCGACGACCGCGCCTACCAGGTCGAGAAGGGTGGCAAGAGCTTCATCAACACCTACATCTTCCCCGGCGGGTGCCTGCCGTCGCTCGAGCTGATCTCACGCCAGCTGCCGCGCGTGACCGATCTGCGCCAGGTGCACATGGAGGACATCACCGCGCATTACGCAACGACGCTCGCGCACTGGCGCACACGTTTCCTCGCCGCCTCCGGGCGCCTCGCGGACCTCGGCTACGACGAGCGCTTTCGCCGCTTGTGGAACCTGTACCTGTCCTATTGCGAGGGCGGCTTTCGCGAGCGGCGGATCCAGGACGTGCAGCTGTTGCTGGTCAAGCCCGGATATCGCGCGGAGCCGTCACCTCAGAGCGTCGAGCGTCCGCCGACGACGCTGATCGACATCGCCGCCTGAGCGCGCGCGCAGGCACTCGGAGCAAGAACCGGGACGGTAGGGTGCTCAGAGCATGGAGCGCACCCTGTACGACGACCTGCATGAAGACTTCCGCGCGAGCTTTCGCACGTTTCTGGAGCGCGAGGTGCTCGGCGAGGAGGGACGCTACGGCGAGTGGGAGCAGGAGGGGATCGTCCCGCGCGAGGTGTTCGCTCGCGCGGGCGCCGGCGGCTTCCTGGGGATGGCCGTGCCGGAGGCCTACGGCGGCGCGGGCGCGGAGGACTTCCGCCTGAACATGGTCATCGGCGAGGAGACCCAGCGCGCGGGCGTCGGCAGCTTCGGCCTGGGGATAACGCTTCACAACGACATCTGCCTCCCCTACTTCCTCACCTACTGCAACGACGGGCAGCGCGAGCGCTGGCTCGGCGGGATCGCCTCCGGCGAGCTGATCACCGCGCTTGCGATGACCGAGCCGGGGATCGGCTCAGACCTGGCCGCGATGTCCACGAGCGCCAAGCGCGACGGCGATCACTATCTCGTCAACGGCACGAAGACGTTCATCACCAACGGCATCAACGCCGACCTCGTGATCCTCGCCGTGAAGACCGACCCGTCAGAGCGCCATCGCGGCATCAGCCTGATGGTCGTGGAGCGCGGCATGGAGGGCTTCGAGCGCGGGCGCAACCTCGAGAAGATCGGCCAGCACGCGCAGGACACCGCCGAGCTGTCGTTCGCCGACGTGCGCGTGCCGGTGGAGAACCTGCTCGGGCAGGAGGGCGAGGGCTTTCGCTACCTGGTCTCGAACCTGCCGCAGGAGCGGCTGTCGATCGCCGCGTCCGCCGTCGCCGCCGCGGAGGCGGCGATCGGATGGACGCTCTCATACGTGCGCGAGCGGCGCGCGTTCGGGCAGCCGATCGGCTCTTTTCAGAGCTCTCGCTTCACGCTCGCAGAGCTCCACGGCGAAGCGCAGATCGCGCGCACGTTCGTCGACCGGTGCGCGCTGGCGCTGGACGTCGGCGAGCTCACCCCCGAGGACGCCGCCACCGCGAAGTGGTGGTGCACCGACCTGCAGGGCCGGGTCGTCGACCGTTGCCTGCAGCTGTTCGGCGGCTACGGCTACATGCTCGAGTACCCGATCGCACGCGCGTTCGCCGACGCGCGCGTCACACGGATCTACGGCGGCGCGAATGAGATCATGAAGGAGATCGTCGGCCGGTCTATGGGCCTGTAGACGCGGCGCGGTGCTTTGTCCTCAGTCGCTCGCGTGCACAGCACGCCACGCTCCTTGCGTCCGCGCACCGCTTGGTCTCCAGGCCCATAGACATCAGAGAGTCTTGGCGAGCTCCACGAAGTAGTCGAGCGAGGAAGGGTCGGCGAGCGAGTCGACGCTCGCCGCCTCGTGCAGCGCGGCGCCCATCAGGATGCGCTTGACGGGCACCTCGAGCACCTTGCCCGAGAGCGTGCGCGGGACCAGCTCGATCTGGCGGATCTCGTTAGGGACGTGCCGGGGCGAGCAGTCCTCGCGGATGCGCCGCTTGATCTGCGCCGTGAGCTCCTCGTCGAGGGTAACCCCAGGCGCGAGCACCACGAACAGCACCATCCACAGCTCCTCACCGTTCGAGCCTCGGGGAACATCCACGACGAGCGAGTCCACGACCTCCACCACGGCGTCGGCGGCGCGGTAGATCTCGCTCGTGCCCATGCGCACGCCCTGGCGGTTGATCGTGGAGTCGGAGCGGCCGTAGATCACGGCGCCGCCGCGGGGGGTGATCCGGATCCAGTCGCCGTGGCGCCAGATCGACGGGTACATCGAGAAGTAGCTGTCGCGCAACCGCTCGCCGTTGTCGTCGTCCCACAGGTAGAGCGGCATCGACGGCAACGGCTCTGTGAGCACGAGCTCGCCGACCTCGTCGATCAGGGGGCTCCCGTGCTCGTCCCACGCCTCGACCGCGCAGCCAAGCCCGCGGCACTGCAGCTCTCCCTCATAGACGGGCAGCAGCGGGCAGCCGCCGACGAACGCCGTGCAGACGTCGGTGCCACCGCTCGTGGAGAACAGCCAGAGATCGGAGCCGACGTGCTCGTAGACCCACTGAAAGCTCTCCGGCGCGAGCGGCGAGCCGGTAGAGCCGATCGCGCGCAGGGCGGACAGGTCATAGTCGCGGCCGGGCTCGATGCCCGCCTTCTCCGAGCTCGCGAGCAGCCCCGCGCTGACGCCCATGCAGGTCATCCGAGTCTGCTCGGCCAGCTTCCACAGCACACCGAGATCGGGATGGCCGGGACTGCCGTCGTAGAGCACGATCGCCGCGTCGCTGAGCAGACAGCCGATCAGGAAGTTCCACATCATCCAGCCGGTCGTGGTGAACCAGAACATGCGATCGCCGCGGTGCAGGTCGAGGTGCAGGTTGCTCTTCTTCAGCTGCTCGAGCAGGATGCCGCCGTGGCCGTGCACGATCGCCTTCGGCAGGCCGGTCGTGCCGGAGGAGTAGAGGACCCACAGGGGATGATCGAATGGCACCTGCTCGAAGTGAAGCGCGACGCCTTCGCCCCGCTCGAGCAGCTCACCCCACGTGAGCCGATACGGAGCGCCGCGGGCGGCTGAGCCCTGTGCCGCGTCCGCTTCGGCGACTCCTGTGGCCTCGCCCGCACCGGTGGTCTCGGCGGCACTGGTGGAACCGGCTGAACCGGCAAACAGGTAAGGCAGCAGCACGACGTGCTCCACCGTCGGCAGCTCCCGCAGGATGGAGGCGACGACGGCGGTGCGGTCGAAATCCTTGCCGCCGTGGCGGTAGCCGTCGATCGTCAGCAGCACCTTCGGCTCGATCTGGGCGAAGCGGTCGATCACGCTGCGCGCGCCGAACTCCGGCGCCGCACTCGACCAGATCGCCCCGATGCTCGCAACGGCGAGGAAGGCGATCAGCGTCTCGGGGATGTTCGGCATATAGGCGACCACCCGGTCGCCACGACGCACGCCCAGCGCGCGCAGGCCGCCGGCGGCCGCGGCGACGCGCTCGGAGAGCTCCCCCACGTGAGCGAGTCCAGAGCGCGCAGCTCCGAGGCATGCAGCACGGCCACCGCGTCGGACCGATCGGAGATCGGCCAGCGATCGTGCAGCAGCATGTTCTCGGCGTAGTTCAGCTCCGCGCCGACGAACCAGCGGGCGCCCGGCATCCGCCGCTGGTCGAAACGGGGATTCGGGCCGGAGGCCTGTGTCTCCCGGCTTCGGCCCAGCACCTCCTCATACGGTTGCGAGGCGCGCACGCCGCAGAACTCCCAGATCGCGGCCCAGAACTCCTCGATCTCGGCAACCGACCAGCGCCACAGCTCCGCGTAGTCGGCAAACGCCGCTCCGCGCCGCTCACCCGCCCAGCGCATGAAGCGCGTCATCTCGGCGCGCTCGACATCGGCCGCGGACGGCTCCCACAACAGTCTCGGCTGAGCTGCGCTGGACATCTTGCCCTGTCTCCCCCTGCGTAGCGTGAACGAAAGAGTTGCCCTGAATACTCCCGTCGTCCCAAATGCTTCTCATACCTACTCAGTTTTCGACTGACACGAATATAGCGATTATCGTCCTCCCCCGGTAGGACCTGCCGCGCACCGCGTGCGCATCAGTATTCTCGCTGCCTGTGGATCTCTCCGGGCTGCGTGCGGAATTCCCTGTCCTCGACCAGCTCACGTATCTGAACGCGGGCACCGACGGGCCGCTGCCCGCGCGCGCCATCGCGGCGGCCCGCGAGGAGCTCGAGCGCGAGGCGCGGGACGGTCGCCATCACAGCCATGTCGAGCGCCGCAAGGAGCTCACCCGCGAGCTGCGATCCGCGTACGCCGCCCTGCTCGGGTGCGCGGCGAGCGAGATCGCGCTGACGACCTGCACGAGCGACGGGCTCGCGCAGACGATCGCCGGTCTGCGGCTCGGCCCGGGCGATGAGATCCTCACCAGCGACGAGGAGCACCCCGGGCTGCTGGGCACGCTCGCGGCTGCGCGCGAGCTGCGCGGGGTGTCGATCCGCGAAGCGCCGCTCGAGCGGATCGCGAGCGCGCTCGACACGAGCAGAACACGGCTCGTCGCATGCTCGCACGTCGGCTGGGTGAGCGGCCGCCTGGCGCCGGCGGAGCTCGCGGAGCTCGATGTGACGGTCCTGCTCGACGGCGCACAGGGTATCGGCGCGATCCCGTGCGACGTGCGCACGCTCGGCTGCGACGCGTACGCGGGCGCCGGGCAGAAGTGGCTGTGCGGGCCGGACGGGTGCGGGATGCTGTACGTGAGCCCGGCTCTGCGCGAGCGGCTGGACGTATCGAGGCGCGGGTACGCGAACCTGTCCGACCCGAACGCGGGACTCGCGGCGCAATTGCACGACGACGGGCGCCGTTTCGACACGCTGATGCTGAGCGCCGAGGCGCTCGCTTGCGCGCTGGAGGCGGTGCGGGTGCTCGAGCGCGCCGGCTGGCGCGAGGTGCACCGGCGCGCCCGCGAGCTGGCCGCCCGCCTGGCCGAGGAGCTGAGCCGGCAGGGCCGGGAGGTGGCGCCACGGGACGCGACGACGCTCGTGTCCTTCGCGAGCGAAGACCCCGTCGGCGAGGGCGAGCATCTGGCTGAGCAGGGAGTGATCGTGCGCGACATCCCGGGCCGTCCGTGGCTGCGTGCCTCGGTCGGAGCCTGGAACGACGAGGACGACCTGCGAAGACTGCTTGCGGCACTGCGGGCATGACCGATTTGACGATGCTGAAGAGCCGGAGAGCCGGCCTGCTGCTCGGCGCCCTGGCCGCGCCCGTGCTCAGCCTGGCGATCGCCGCCTGGGTGCTGCGGCTCGGCGAGGCGCACCTGTCGCTGCCGTGGAGCTACGCAGGAGGAGGCGACACGAAGTTCTACCTGCTCGTGATCAAGGGCATCCTCGACCACGGCTGGTTTCAGCACAACCCGAACCTGGGCGCGCCGTTCGGGCTTCAGCTGTACGACTTCCCCCAGGGCGCCGACAACCTCAACCTGCTGATCGTCAAGACGCTCGGGATCATCTCCTCGAACCCGGCGTGGGTGCTGAACGTGTTCTTCCTGCTCACGTTCCCGCTCACCGCGGTGAGCGCCTACCTGGCGCTGCGCGCGCTCGGGGCCTCTACGGGCGCCGCGGTGGTCTGCGCGACGATCTTCGCGCTGCTGCCCTATCACTTCTATCGCGCCGAGTCGCAAGTGCTGCTGTCGGCCTACTACTCGGTCCCGCTCGGCGCACTGCTGTTCCTGCGCCTGTGGCAGGAGCCTGGGCTGTTCGCGCGCCGAGACGGTGCAGCGGGCGGCACGAGCATGCTGGGGTGGCTCTCCCCCAGGTCGCTGCTGACGGTCGCGATATGCCTCGTGATCGGCTCGGCTGGGCTGTATTACGCCGTGTTCGCGCTCGTGCTGCTCCTCAGTGGGAGCGTCGTGGCGGCGTTCGCGCGCCGCGGGCGGCGCACGGTGATCTCCGGCCTGATCTGCGCGCTTGCGATCGTCGCGATGCTCGCGATCAACCTCGCGCCAAGCCTCAGCTACCAATCGGCGCACGGGAAGAACACCGCGATCGCGCGCACCCCGCTGCAGAGCGATCAGTTCGGCCTGCGGCTCGACAACCTGCTGCTGCCGGTGCAGCAGGATCGCCTGCCGTTCGCGTCCGACGTCAATCAGCGATACACCGAAGCAACCTCGACGGGATATTGCGAGCAGTGCTTCGAGAACCTCGGCACGGTCGGCTCGATCGGCTTCCTGTCGCTGTGCCTGCTGGCGCTCGTCTCGATCGTGGGCGTCGCGGGCGCGTTCGCGGTCCGCGCGGTCTACCGCGCGTCCGCGCTGGGGGTGGCGCTGTCGTTCGCGGTCGCCACGATCGGCGGCGTCTCGAGCCTGCTCGCGTTCTTCGTGACGAGCGACATCCGCGGCTGGAACCGAATGTCGCTCCTCATCGCGTTCTTCTCATTGCTGACGATCGCGCTGCTGCTCGACGCGGGCGCACGCCGCTTGACGCAAAGACGACCGGACGGCGGCGGGCGCGTCCTCGCGGGCCTGCTGCTGGCGGGCGTGCTCGTGCTCGGCGCCGCGGACGAGACCTCGTCGTACTTCGTGCCGAACTACGAGAAGGACGCGCGCGAGTGGCGCAGCGACGCGACGTTCGTGCGACAGATCGAAACGCGCATGGGGCGCGGCGCCTCCATCTTCGAGCTGCCCTACGTCCCCTTCCCCGAGGGCTACGGGTCGATCTCGACGAGCATCTCGGCGCCCAACACGACATTCGACACGACCTACGAACTGGGACGTGGGTACATCCACTCGAAGAGCCTGCGCTGGAGCTTCGGCGCAATGAAGGGCAGGCCGGCCGACTGGCAGGGCCAGCTTGCGGCCAAGCCGCTCTACCTGTCCCTCGCGGCTGCCGCGGAGGACGGCTTTCAAGGACTGTGGGTCGACCCTCACGGCTACGACAAGGCGATCCGTAAACGGCTCGCGCCGCTGCTCGAGAAGGTGCTCGGGGTCGCGCCGCTGGTGAGCCCCGCACACGACCTGCTGTTCTTCGACCTACGCCCGTTCGCCGCGGGATTGGCGCGCCGGCATTCCACCGCACAGCTGGCGGCGCTGCGCTTCGCGACGCTGTACCCGCTGCGCACAGCCTGCGAAACCAGCGACGAGCTCGAGCTGATCAACCCGTCTCACCGCACGCGTACAGCGACGCTGAGCATGAAGCTGAGCGGCAGCGCGGAAGCGCCGGCCAAGCTGCTCGTGCACTATCCCGGCGGCACGGTGCAGCCGGTGGCGCCGACAGGCGCCAAGCTCTCGCTGCAAGCGAGCCTGAGCCTGAAGCCGGGCACGAGCGCGGTCAGCTTCTCCGCGCCCGGGACTCCCGCGAAACCAGCTGCGCGCGTGGGTGGCTTCACGGTCGACGACGCCACCCTGACGGAAGCCGCCCTGACGCCGTTTCTGAGCGCTCCCGGGAAAGCGGCGGCGTCGATGCCGGCCGGCGCCCTGCCACCACCGTGCCAGCAGACCGTCGCAGCCGTGCACACCATCAAATAGCCTCGCCCGCGCAATGACCTCCGAGACGAACACACGCCGGCCGGCGCCGCACCACCTCGCGCTGGTGGGCGTGCTCGCGCTCGCGGCGGTGATGAACACGCATAGGCTCGCGCAGAACGGCTACGCAAACATCTTCTACTCGGCCGGCGTCAAGTCGATGGGGCGCTCGCTTCACAACTTCGCCTTCGCCTCGTTCGACCCGGGAGGCCTCGTGAGCGTCGACAAGCCGCCGCTCGCGCTGTGGGCGCAGGTGGCGAGCGCCAAGGTGTTCGGCTTCTCCCCCCTCAGCCTGCTGTTGCCGGAGGCGATCATGGGGGTTCTCGCCGTCGCGCTCCTCTACCTCCTGGTGAGCCGCCCGTTCGGCTCGGGCGCTGGTCTCGCGGCGGCGCTGACCCTCGCGGTGTTCCCATCGTTCGTCGGAGTCGTGCGCGACAACGGCGTCGATCCACTGCTGATCCTGCTGATGCTGCTCGCCTGCGGCGCGGCGCTGCGAGCGATCGAGACCGGGCGCTGGCGCGCGCTCGTTTGGTGTGGCGTGCTGGTTGGGCTGGCGTTCAACACGAAGACGCTCGCGGCCTACCTGGTCGTTCCCGGGATCGCGCTCGGCTACGCGGTGTGCGCGCCGGGACCGTTCTCCCGCCGGGTGCTCCAGCTGCTCGTCGCGGGCCTGGCAATGGTCGTCGTGTCGGCGGCGTGGATCGCCTTCGTCGATGAGACACCCGCCGCGAAACGGCCGTATGTCGGCAGCTCGACCAACAACTCCGAGGTCGGTCTGACGTTCGAATACAACGGCTTCGGGCGCGTCGAAGGGCAGGTCGGAGGCCCCGGTCACATCCCCGTCGGCACCGGTGCGCTGCCGTCATCCGCATCGCCGTCGGCCGTCCACCGGGCGCCCCGCTCGGGCGCGCGCGCAAACTCGAGACCCAGACCGGTCGCCACCGTCAAGCCCCGTCCCCCCTCTCGGCTCCTGCCCAACGGCAGAGAACGAGAGCCGATTCCGTTCGGGGGCCCGGTCGGTCCGCTGCGGCTGTTCGGGCTGGGACTCGGCGATCAGAGCGGCTGGATCCTGCCGTTCGCGTTCTTCGGGCTGCTGGCGGTAATGGCGCTGCTGCTGTTCGGCGAGACGGATGCATTCGCGACGGCCGGCTCCCGCGATGGAAAAGGCCTCGATCGTCGCGATCCGCGACTGGCGGCAACGCTCGTGCTCGGCGGGTGGTTCCTGGTCGAGGCGGCCGTGCTGAGCCTGTCGCAGGGCATCGTCCACCCCTATTACACCTCGGCGCTCGCGCCGGGCGCGGCGGCGATGACCGGCGCGGGCGCGGTCGCCTTCGTGCGCCTCGCGCGTGGCCGGCGCTGGGATTGGCGCCTGCCGGCGATCCCATGCGCGGTCGCGGCGACGGTGGTGGCGCAGTTGGTGCTGCTGCATCGCGAGCATTACATGCACTGGTTCGTCCCGGTGCTGATCGTGGGGGCGGGGGTCGGGACGATCGCGCTGCTGGCCGTACGCCGCAGCGCGCCCGTCGCGATGGCGTGCACGCTCGTCCTGCTGCTGGTGGCGCCGGCGGCGTATGCGTCGACCACCTGGCTCGCACCGGTCGAGGGAACCTTCCCGGCGGCCGGGCCGAAACAGGCGACCGGCGCGGGAGGAGTGGGCGTGTCCAGCCGTGACCTGCACGTCGATCTCGCGCTGCTGCACTACGTGCGCGCTCACGGCTCCGGCTCGCGCTGGGCGCTCCTGACCGACGCCTCGGACACGGCCGCTCCGTTCATCCTGCTCGACCTGCCGGCCGGCGCGCTGGGAGGCTATGGCGGCACCGATCCGGTGCTGGACGGCTCGGGCCTCGCACGACTCGTGTCGCGCGGTCAGGTGCGCTATGTGGTGCTCGGCGGCGAGTACTCGACTCGCGGCGGCAACCGCGCCACGGTCGCCGTCAAGCGCGCTTGCCGGGAGTTGCCCACGTCCGCTTGGGGCGGCCCGGCGCCCTACTCCGACAGCCTCGTGCTATTCGACTGCGCCGGCCGCGGGCGCGAGCTAGCCGCTTCGTAAACGATATTTGGGTCATCGCACAACCTGAGGGTCGAGGGTCAAGCGAGACAAGGACGTACCCCTTCGGGGCACAGGCAGTTCGCGTGGCCTTCGCAGGCGAGCTGGCCGATTAGTCGATCGCATCTGATCGACAATCGGTAAGGACGCAGTCTCGCGCAGGCCATCGACCCTCAGGCGGCGACGGACAGCTCGCGAGCGAAGGCGCGAGCGAACAGCTCTCGCTCCCGCCCCGCGGCCCAGCGCGGCACCGCCGCCTCGCCGTCGGCGATCAGGTGCAGCTCGAGTACCTGATCGCGCAACGTGAGGCTGGCGCGGCGGACGAGCTGGTCGCGTGAGCGCTCGAGATCCTCGGCCAGGCGCAGCAGCACCGCGCAGCGGTCGAGGCTGGCCGCGTCGCCCTCGCCAAACAGAGCCGCGAGCGGCCCGGGCTCGGGCATGCCCTTGCGGTGGTAGCGGACCGCCTGCGCGACTATCGCCACCTCGAGCGGCGAGAAGCCGGGCAGCCCGCCGTTGAGGATCAGGTAGCGCCCGTGCTTGTGATGATCGTCATAGTCGACGGACATGCCGACGTCATGCAGCATGCAGGACGCCCACAGCAATTCGCGCTCACGTGGATCGCCTTCGTGCAACCCTAGCCGGGCCAGCTCGTCGAACATCCCCAGCGCGAGCGTCGCGACGTGATCGGTGTGGGCGGCGTCGCGGTGGTAGCGAGCCGCGAGGTTCAGGACGCTCGCACGGCGCACGTCGGCAAACAGCGGCGACCGATCGGAGATCGGCCATCGCTCGGCGAGCAGCCGCTCGAAGAAGACACCCTCACGCAGGCCCGCCTCGGTGGTCTCCAGGCCATCGAAGCCACCGATCTCGAGCACGCCCTGCATGACGAGCGCCCCGGCGAGGATCAGGTCGGCTCGGACCGGCTTGATGCCTGGGACGCGAGCACGCTCGGAGGCTGGCAGCGCCGCGAGCCGCTGCACCAGCTCCCGCAGGGCGTCCGCCCCGATGACCGTGCCTTGCACCCCGTTGGATGGCAGGCCGGCGGCGCGCTGGGCGGCGACGGCGAGGTTGCGCACGGTGCCACCGATGCCGACGAGGCGTCGTTCCCCGCCGCCTGCGGGTCCGGCGCACGGCAGCCACGAAGCTCGCTCTAGCTCGGCGGCGACGTGCTCGCGCAACTCCTCGATCTGCCGGCGCTTGGCCGGGCCGTTGGCGGGCAGGAAGCGCTCGGTCATACGCACCGCGCCGAGGGGCCAGGAGTCCGCCTCGCGGGCGATCCGATCGACGACGCGGACCAGCTGCAGGGAGCCTCCGCCGAGGTCGAGCACGCAACCGTCGTTGAGCGTGGTCGAGTTGACCGCCGCGAGATAGCCGTAATGAGCCTCGGCCTCGCGGCTGAGGACACGGATCGGCAGGCGCGTGCGCTCGCGTGCGCGCGCGAGGAAGCCCTCAGCGTTCTCGGCGTCGCGAATCGCGCTCGTGGCAACCGCGTCCACCGCGTCGCCGTGCAGGTCGGCGGCCCGGCAGAAATGGTCGAACACGTCCAGCGTGGCCAGCGCTCGCCCGATCGGCTCCTCCCCCAGCCGGCCACTGGCGGCGAGCCCTTGGCCGATGCGGACGGGCTCGTAGATCTCGTCTGTTCGACGCCACCAGCCATTCGCCGCGGTGAAGACGACCAAGCGAAAGGAGTTGGAGCCGAGATCGATCACGGCGAGTCGCTCATCGGGCTGCACGAGCTGAGCGTATTCCCTGTACCGGCCGGCTGAAAATCTCTTCTTGGGCAGGCTCGCGATCGGCGCTCGCAACACACCGACTCCGGTCCGGGCTCGGTCGGCCGCTACAACGGCAGGCCCAGCTCGGACCTGATCGAGCGCATTTTGCTCGCGAGCTGAGATTCGGTTTCCGCCTCTTGCACGACGCTCGTCACCGAACTTCCCAGCGCCTCCGCCACGGCGATCAGCTTGCTCCAAGTTGGGTTGCGCAAGCCTCGTTCGATGCCAGAGAGGTATGTCGGATGTATGTCGGCGACATGGGCGAGGTCATTGATCGTCAGGCGCCGCTCTCGGCGCAGACGGCGAATGGCACGGCCGAGATCGGCGTTGCTGGGCATCGGTGGAGGCACACCTCGGACAATCGCTGCTTGACACCTCTATTGGAACAGGCTATCTTCGTGATTACAGACGTTTGTCATGCAGACAGGTGACTTCTTTGCAACATGACGCCACTTATCCCGACTATCGCCTATGACAGGAGCTCCACATCGTTTCGCTGTCTGCGTTGTTAGCCATTTGAGAACGACGCGTGCCGACTCGGTGAGCCGGCACGTCTCACGACAATTAATCGGGGGAAACCGTGCGGGAAAAGTACAGGCGATCGATCGTCGTTGGTGTGGTGTGCGCGCTGGGAATCGGGCTGGGGGCGCCGGCGGCGCTCGCGACGCCGGTATCGGTCGGGCACTCCGGCTGGAGCTGGAGCGACCCCTCACCGCAGGGAGAGACGCTCGACGACGTCGTCTTCAGCGGCACGCGCGGGTTCGCCGTCGGGGCCTTCGGCACGGTGTTGCGCTCCGAAGACGGTGGCAACACATGGGCCGGGCTGCCAAGCGGGACGACGAGCGACCTCACTCAGGTGCAGGAGGTCGAACCCAATACCGTCGTCATCGCCGGTGGCTGTACGGTGCGTGAGTCCACCAACGGCGGCGCGAGCTTCCAGCGCCTGGCGGTGAACGAATCCGAAAGCTCCTGCGCGACCAAGGTCGCCTCGTTCTCCTTTCTGAGCGCGAGCACCGGCTTCATCGAGCAAGCGAACGGCACGATCTTCCTGACCTCAAACGGCGGTCAGACGCTCGAAGCGAAGACACCCGTGCCGCTCAACGGCGCGACCCCGGCGCAGCTGCGGTTCGTCTCGCCGACGACGGGCTTCGCGGTCACGAGCGGCCCGGGTGGCGGGAGGATCTTCCGGACCACCGACGGCGCCGACTCCTGGACCCAGGTCGCCGCCACGGGAGCACCGTTGTCGGACGTCGACTTCGTGACGCCCACCACCGCCTATGCGGTTGGCGCCAACAGCAGCTTGCTGCACAGCACCGACGGCGGCAGCACCTGGAGCACGCTGTCGCTGGCGCTGCCGGGCGGTACGGGAGCGCTCACGCTGACGCAGATATCGTGCAGCGACGAAACGCACTGCCTGATCGCAACGGCACCGGCTTCGGGGGGCAACACAAACGTGCTCGTGCGCACGACCGACGGTGGGATGACAGGCACGCTCGTGTCCGCGTCGAAGCAGAACCTCCTGTCCGTGGCCTTCTCGACCGCCACCAACGCCGTCGGTGTCGGCGAAGGCGGCGCAACCGTCCTGTCATCCGACGGCGGTGCGACTTTCCCGACTCCGATCTCCCACAACCTTGGCAGCGAGCTGCTCGGGCTGGTCCGGATCGGTCAGTCTCCGCTCGACGCCTACGCACCGTGGTCCGCGGGACAGATCGTCGCCACGACCGACGGCGGCAACGACTGGAGCCTGTTGCGCGTGCCCGCTTCGGCGAATCTCGAGGACGTCGCCTTTCCGACCGGCGAAGTCGGCTACGCGGTGAACAGCACAGGCACCGTCTTTCGCACCGCCGACGCAGGCGTCAGCTGGTCGATCCTGAGCTCGGGCGGCCGCGCGCCCGTGGCGCTGCTGGCTCCCAACGCCGCCACGGTACTGTTGACGGGCCCCAGCGGTGTGCGGCGCACGACCAACTCCGGCGCGAGCTTCGGCCCCGTGAACGCGAGCATCGTGACAGGCCATCGACATGGCCACGCGCTCAAGGTCAAGCTGTCGAGCTTCGACCTCTCGCGCGGCGCCCAGCTCGCCGGGGGAGCCGTGCTCGCCTACGGCAAGGACGTGCTCGAGTCCACCAACGACGGCAGCAGCTGGACGCTGATCCCCCGCCCGCTGCCCAAGCACCCCGTCACCGCGATCGCGTTCGTCAGCCCCAGCACCGGATATGAGATCTCCGACGGGCGCATGTTCTTCACTCGCAATCGCGGTCGCAGCTGGACGGCGATCCCCTCGGTCGACCCCTCCGACGTGGACTCGCTCGTACAACTGTCATTCAGCAGCGCGAGCGACGGATACGTGCTCGGCCGGTTCGACGGCGCGAGCGATGTGCTCGAGCGGACCGTGAACGGGGGCGCGTCGTGGACGCCCGAGATCCTGCCGTTCACGCCCGGCTCGATCACGGCCGCCGGCGCCGTCGACTATGCCGAGGGCAAAGAAGCATCGAGCCTCTTCGAGACGACCGACGGCGGGCTGAACGCCACCCCCTCGACGCTTACGCTCGCCATCTCCGGACCGCACAGGCTGACCGTGGCCAAGTTGAGAAGGGCCGGCGGGCAGGTACGCCTGATCGGCCATCTCAACCCCGCGCTCGGCGGTGAAAACGTCGCGATATCGTGGTTCACCCGCGGGACTTGGAACTTCAAGAACGTCACCGTCACCTCGAGCGGCACGTTCGCGCTGACCGTTCCCGGGATCAGGGCCACGACCGACTTCATCGCCCAGTGGGCCGGCGACGACCTCGTCAGCGGGGCGGGCACGCCGGCAACGCAGCTGACGATCATGCGGCGATAGATCGCACGATCACAGCTGCCGGTGCAGGCGACCGCGCCGGCATCGTGGGGCGGAGGTAGCCTCCTCAGGGGTGAGCAGCGACAGCGACGCAGCCGACGCGCAGCGAACGGCGTGGGCACGGAACATGGCGGCACCGGTGCGCGACTTCCTCGGTACCGAGACCGGCAGCGCGAGCGTGCTGCTGGCCGGCGTGCTGGTCGCGCTGCTGTGGGCCAACTCGCCGTGGTCTCACTCCTACGAATCGCTGTGGACCACCACGCTCGGCATCAGGCTCGGGGGCAGCGGGATCTCGATCGACCTGCGCCATTGGGTCAACGAGGGGCTGATGACGTTCTTCTTCCTCGTCGTCGGCCTGGAGGCCAAGCGCGAGCTCGACTTGGGAGAGCTGCGTGAGCGCCGTCGCGTGGCGATACCCGTGCTCGCGGCGGTCGGGGGCATGGCGCTCCCGATCGCCATCTACCTTGCGTTCAACGCAGGCGGCCCCGGCGCCCGCGGATGGGGCACGGCGATGTCCACGGACACGGCTTTCGCCCTCGGCGCCCTTGCACTGCTGACGCCCCGGGCGGCCACCAGGCTGCGCGTGTTCCTGCTCACGCTTGCGGTGGTCGACGACCTCTGCGCGCTCGTGGTGATCGCAACCGTCTACACGACCCACATCTCGTGGACTGCGCTGGCGATCGCGGTCGCGCTGTTCGGCGTGCTGTTGCTGCTCCGCTACGCACCGCGGTGGCGAGGACCCGTGTCGGTCGCGGTCGCGATCGGAGTGTGGATCGCGATGTTCGAGTCGGGCATCGACCCGGTCATCTCCGGGCTCGCGGTCGGACTGGCGACAAGCGCCTATCCGCCCACGCGCGAGGATCTCGAGCGCGCGACCGTGCTCGCGCGCTCGTTTCGCGAGCAGCCGACTCCCGAGCTGGCCCGCACGGCCCAGCAGGGGGTGATGTCGGCGATCTCTCCCAACGAGCGCCTTCAGTACAGCCTGCACCCGTGGAGCGGCTATGTGGTCGTGCCGCTGTTCGCGCTCGCCAACGCCGGGGTTCACATCACAGGAGGGCTGATCGGCGACGCGATCGCCTCCCCCATCACCCTGGGCATCCTCGTCGGCTATCTCGCGGGCAAGCCGCTCGGCATCGCCGGTGGGTCGTGGGTCGCCTCGCGGCCGGCGTTGCACGGGCCGCGCTCTCCCCTGAGCGGGCCTGTGCTCGCGGCCGGAGGGGCGTTCGCCGGGATCGGGTTCACGGTCTCGCTGCTGATGGCGAGCCTCGCGTTCAGCGGGCAGCGCCTCGCGGAGGCGAAGCTCGGCGCGCTCGCCACGGTGCTGCTCGCGCCCCTGCTTGCGTGGGCCGTTCTGCGCATCGTCAGACGCCTGCCGGCCAACGTGCGCGCCAGGCAACTCGCTGGGACGGCCGAGGACATCCTCGACCTCTCCGAGGAAGTCGACCCCGAGCGCGACCACGTGCGCGGGCCTGACGACGCGCTCGTCACGCTCGTCGAGTACGGCGACTTCGAGTGCCCGTTCTGCGGGCAGGCAGAGCAGGTCATCCGCGAGCTGATGGCGTCGTTCGGCGAGGACATGCGCTACGTCTGGCGCCACCTGCCGCTCAACGACGTTCACCCAAGCGCGCAGATCGCCGCCGAGGCATCCGAGGGCGCGGCTGCCCAGGGACATTTCTGGGAGATGCACGACGTGCTGCTTGCACACCAGGGCGAGCTCACGCCGACACACCTCACCGGCTACGCGCGGCAGCTCGACCTCGACGCCGAGCGCATCGCCGCCGAGCTGCACCGGCGCGAACACGCCTCGCGTGTGAGTGAGGACGTCGCGAGCGCAGATGAGAGTGGCGTGTCGGGAACCCCGACCTTCTTCGTCAACGGCCGGCGCCACCACGGCGCTTATGACATCGCAACGCTGACCGAAGCGGTACAGGGGGCACGAAGACGCGCGCGCCCTGCCGCCGGGACCTGAGCGCGCGCGGAGTGACCGGTCCGCGTGGCTGAGAATGGGCCCGCCAGGACTCGAACCTGGGACCAATCGATTATGAGTCGACTGCTCTAACCAACTGAGCTACGGGCCCGTCTCGCGCGCGGGCCACTGGCTCGAGCACGATCGGGCAACGCTACCAGCCGTGAGCAGGTGTTGTGGGCGTTTCTGAGCACGAGGATCGAATGGCTCGAAACGTGGAGCCGGAGGCACAAATATGGAATGCTCACGCTCGCCGTCCCCGTCGGCGGTGGGGACGCGAATCGGGACTCCGGTCATATCGAGCACGAAAGGGCGGCAGTAGATGTCAACAGCACAGCGCGCAGCGATCGTCACGGGGGCCTCGTCCGGGATCGGGCTGGCCATCGCCAGGGTGCTCGCCGAGGAGGGCCACGGCGTCACGATGGCGGCGCGCCGGGCCGAGAAGCTCGACGCGGCCGTCGCCGCCCTCGCCGCCGACGGCCTGGACGTGCACGGGGTCGCTGCGAGCTTGGCCGACGAGACGGAGATCCAGAAGGTCGTGGCCGCGCACCGCGAGCGCTACGGACGGCTGGACGTGCTCGTCAACAACGCCGGCGTCGGCGTCGGCGCGCCCGTGGGCGAGATCCAGACGAAGTACCTCGACATGCAGCTGTCGGTCAACCTGCGCTCGATCGTGATCTTCTACCGCGAATGTGTGTCCCTGCTGCTCACGGCCGCGGGCGAGCACAGGAACGCGCTCGTCGTCAACACCTCCTCGATCTCCGGCAAGCGCGGCGAGGGCTGGCTGTCGGTGTACTCGGCCACCAAGCACGGCGTCGTCGGCTGGACGGAGGCGATGAACAAGGAACTCGGCGCGCAGGGCATCAAGTCGACGGCGCTGTGCCCCGCGTTCGTCGACACGGCGATGACCGACTTCGCCAAGGAGCACGTGCCCGCCGAGGAGATGATCCGCCCGGAGGACGTCGCCGAGTCCGTGCGCTACCTGCTGCGCACCTCCCCCGCGTGCGTCGTGCCCGAGATCATGTTCATGCGGCCCGGCGACGCTCTGTAGCGCTCGCGGGGCTGTAGGGTCTGCAAGGGCTCCTCGCGCGGGGACTCGGCCAACGCGCGTGGTGACCGGCGACACCGACCCGCATGCGGTGGACGCGCCGGATTGTCTCCCAATAATGCTGTTTCTCCGCTGAAAGGAAACCGGACATGAAGCTCGGAGTGCACATCGGCTACTGGGGCCTCGGCCTCTCTTCAGAGGAGCAGCTGCACGTCGTGCAGGAGGCCGAGCGGCTCGGCTACGACTCGGTGTGGGCAGCTGAGGCGTACGGGTCGGACACGGCGACCGTGCTCGGCTGGCTCGCCGGGCAGACCTCGAAGATCCGCCTCGGCTCGGGGATCTTCCAGATGCCGGGACGCTCGGCGGCGATGACCGCGATGACGGCCGCCACGATCGACCAGCTGTCGAACGGCCGCATGATCCTCGGGATCGGCTCCTCCGGCCCGCAGGTCGCCGAGGGCTGGCACGGGCAGCGGTTCGCCAAGCAGCTGCAGCGCACGCGCGAGTATGTGGCGGTCATCCGCATGGCGCTCGCGCGCGAACGGGTCGAGTTCCACGGCGAGACGCTCGAGCTGCCGCTGCCCGACGGTCCGGGCAAGGCGCTGAAGCTGACGATCGCGCCCGTGCAGGAGCACATGCCGATCTATCTCGCCGCGATCGGCCCGAAGAACACGGCGCTCGCCGGCGAGATCGCCGACGGGTGGATTCCCACGCTGTTCTCGCCCGAGCACGTCTCCGAGCTGCGCCCCTTGCTGCAGGAGGGCGCCGACCGTTCGGGCAAATCGCTCGACGACTTCGACATCGCTCCGACCGTGCAGGTGTTCGTCACCGACGACCTCCGGGCGGCACGCGACGGGATGCGGCCGTTCATCGCGCTGTATGTCGGCGGGATGGGATCGCGCAAGCAGAACTTCTACAACCAGCTCGTCTGCCGCTACGGCTTCGAGGGGGAGGCCGCGAAGATCCAGGACCTGTATCTGGAAGGCAAGCGCGAGGAGGCGATGGCGGCGATCCCCGACGCGCTGATCGACTCCGTCTCCCTCTGCGGGCCGCCCGACGTCGTGCGCGAGCGCCTCGCGGTCTACCGCGACGCGGGCGTCGGCACGCTCGGCGTCACCCCGATCGCCTTCACCGCCGCCGAGCGTCTCGAGCAGCTGCGCCTCGTGGCCGAGCTCGCCGCTTAGCACCACGATCGTGCGCCGCATCCTGCTGGGCGCCTTCGGCGACCCGGGCCACGCGTTCCCGATGATCGCCCTCGGTCGCGCGCTCGCGGCGCGCGGGCACGAGGTCACGCTGCAGACGTGGCGCCGCTGGCAGGGGAACGTCGAGGCCGAGGGTCTCACGTTTGCGGCGGCGCCCGAGTACGAGGTGTTTCCGTCCGGCCCGGAGCCGCTCGACTTCTACGAGGCGGTCGTGCACGCCACCCGCGACACGCTCCCGCTCGTGCGCGAGCTGAAGCCGGATGTCGTCGTCGCGGACATCCTCACGCTCGCCCCGTCGCTCGCGGCCGAGCTGTGCGACGTACCGCGCGCGACATTGATCCCGCACGTGTACCCGCACGGCGAGCCGCACTTCCCGATCTACTCGCTCGGCGCGCGCTACCCGCGCACCGCCGCCGGCCGCGCGCTGTGGCGCCGCGCGCAAAGCCCGATCAACCGCGGTCTCGAGCTCGGCCGCACCGAGCTCAATGCGGTGCGCGTGCGACTGGGCCTGCCCGAGCTCGACTACGTCCACGGTGGCATCTCCCGAGAGCTGGCGCTGGTGGCGACGTTCCCCCAGCTCGAGTACCCGCGAACCTGGGCCGCTCATGTCCACGTCGTCGGCCCGCTGATGTGGGAGCCCCCGGCCCGCGACGTCGAGCTCCCGACGTCTCCCCCCGGCCGTGGCGGCCGCCACGGCGGTCGTGGTGACAACGGTCCCGCTGACGGCGGTAGCCGCGAAGCGCCGCTCGTGCTGATCGCGCCATCCACCGCCCAGGACGCCGAGCACACCCTGCTCCGCGCCGCCCTGCGCGGCCTCGCCGATGCCCCCGTGCGCGTGCTCGCGACCTGGAACCGGCGCCTGCCCTCGAATCCTCTGCCCGTGCCCGCCAACGCACGCGTGGTCGACTGGGTCTCCTACGCGCGGACGATGCCCTCAAGCGACGTCGTCGTCTGCCACGCCGGCCACGGCACGCTCGTCCGCGCGCTTTCCTCCGGCTGCGCCGTCGTCGCCTGTCCCGCGGTGGGCGACATGAGCGAGAACGCGGCCCGGCTAGCGTGGTCGGGCGCGGGCGTGCGCGTGCCGCGGCGGTTCACATCGCCGCGCGTGCTTCGGCTTGCGGTGGAGCGGGCTCTAGAGGACCCTTCGATTCGTGCGAAGGCTCGGGAGTTGGCCGCTTGGGACGCCTCGCACGAGGCCGGGGCCAGGGCGGCCAAACTGGTAGAGGAACTCGCTGAGCACAGTCCGAACGGCCTCAAGCACATCAAACCGGTGTCTGACGGATCGTCACGCGTGGGCGATAAGCGATAGAGCCGAGCTACCCTGCAATACGAAAAATCAGCTCCGGGGGTGGGATTCGAACCCACAACCTCGATCTTAACAGGATCTTGCGCTGCCATTGCGCCACCCCGGACCGTCTGTGCTACCTCGGAAATCCACTGTAGCGAGGTCATTCTACGACATGGTCAGGTCGTTGCCATCAGGGGAAAGCGATGGCTCCGGAAAGCGACTCGACAGACTGACAAATCCTGCCTCCACCTCGGCGTGACAGTTCGAGCACAACAGCACGCACTTCCGAACCTCCGCACGCAGACGCTCAATGCTGCGAGCTCCGCGCTGCGCAACTCCGAACTCCTTGGCAGCCGGGTCGAGATGATGAAACTCGAGCGCCGCCACACATCGGTCATAGCCGCAGAGCCGGCAACGGCCGCCGGCCTCCTCAACCAGGAGGTGCTTCACCTTACGACGACGCCGTATAACCGCCTCGACCCTGCAGGTACGGCATCTGAAGTATCCACGAGAGCCGCGCACGTGCGCTACCTCTCCGTGGCGCGGGCATCTTAGAACCGTCTCAGTAAGTCCTGCCGCTCGTGCCTCTCGCACGCCCTCTCGCCTTCGCCCGCCGCCGGCATTGGTCGTGTTCAGCTCGTACTTACCGAGCCAGTGTCGCACCGACCCAGTGCTGCGCCCTAGAGTCTCGGCGATTTGCGCGATTGAGGCGCCTTCCTCTACGAGCCGCTCCAATTCCTCACGCCCGAGCGCGCCTCGCGCAACATGCTTGTCACGGTTGACCGCCTGCAGCCCATATTTCTTGATCCAGTAGCTGACGGTCGCTTCGTGCAGATCTACCTGCCTGCCGATCTCCGCGAGCGACAGTCCCTGCCCCAAAAGCTGCTCCAAAGAGGTCCGATCCATGCACCCTATTGTCCTCGGCCCTTCGGACGAAAAAGCCCGAAAATACGGTCTTTTCTGCGTCCATTTCGTGCCAACTCTGTGACCTTGCGCCTTTCCGCCCCTCGACCATCGAAGAGGGTCGCCAGCGGCTGCCTTCTGCACACAGGATCGTTAGCCCTACCTACCGATCCCCCGTCTCCTCCAGCACCCGTCCATACGCCCGGTCGAACTCGCGCTTGACCTCGGCGCGGCGCTGGGCCAGCTCGCTGATGTCGCCGCTCTCCTGCCCCCGCGCGCGCTGGATCGAGCGGTCCACACGCGCGAGCTCGAGCTGCAGGCGCTGGACCTCGAGCATCGCCGGGTGGGCCTGTTCACGGCCCGCTTCGACGACGAGCTCGGCGAGCAGCGCCTTCAGCTCCGGGTCCTCGTCGAGGTCACCGTCCTGTCCGGGGGAGTCCGCCATCGGCTCGCGCAAGCTCCCCTCGCGCAGGCGCCTCGCGGCGCGGCGCAGGAGCTCGCTGGCGAAGTGCTCGTCGACGTCGATGCTCGCGAGCGCCTGCGCGCCCTCGTCAGGAGACGCGATGCACAGCGCAAGGAACGCCCGCTCTGTCTCCTCGCGCCGCGACAGCCCGCTCCCGACCCCGGCGCGGGCGGACCCGTTCGCCGCCCGCCCCGCACTCGCGGCGCCGTCGCGCGCGCCCCCTCCTCCACCACGGCCGGCAAGCAGCGTCTCGGCGAGGCTCTCCGGCAGCGCCAGCCGGCTTGAGACGATCCTCGTCAGCTCCATCCGCATCGCGCTCGGCGGCAAGGTGGCGAACACCGGGCGCAGCTCTTCGATCATGCGGTCGCGGCCCTCTGGGTTGTCGTGATCGCCGGCCACCAGCACCCGCTCCACGCGGAAGCGCACAAACGGCGCCGACTCCTTCACCGCAGCGCTCATCGCTTCCGCCCCGCCTTGCTGCACGAGCTCGGCCGGGTCCTTGCCTGCGGGCAGCGGCACGACGCGCAGCTCGAGCTTGCGTTTCGCCGCGAGGCTCGACGCGCGCAGCATCGCCTCCTGCCCGGCGCTGTCCGCGTCCAGTGCGAGCAATACCGTCGAGGCCATCCGCGCCAGCTCGCCGACCTGCTCGGCGGTGAGCGCCGTACCCATCAGCCCGACCGCGTTGCGCAGCCCCGCCTGGTGCAGCGCGATCACGTCGGTGTAGCCCTCGCACAGGATCACCTCCCCGGCGCGTGCCGCGTGGGCGCGCGCAAGATCTGAGCCATACAGGTGCAACCCCTTGTGGTAGACGTCGTTGTCGGAGGTGTTCAGGTACTTCGGGCGTTGCTCCTCACGCATCGCCCGAGCGCCGAACCCGAGCACCCGTCCGCGCACGTCGGCGAGCGGGAACATGATCCGCGAGCGGAAACGGTCGTACGGGCGCCCGTTCTCCTTGGAGCGCTGCGCCAACCCCGTGGCATACAGCTCCTGCTCGGAGAACCCGCCCCTGCGCGAGGCGCTCAGCACCCGATCCCACGCGCTCGGGGCGTACCCGACGCGGAACTCCCTCAGGATCTCCTCGCCGAGCCCCCGTCCCAGCAGGTACTCGCGCGCCCCCTCCGCCTCCTCTGAGTCCCACAGGCAGCGCTCGTAGTACGCGGCGGTACGACCCAGCAGCTCGAGCAGCCGCTCGCGGCGCTTGCGCCGCTCCGCCTCGCGCGGGTCCTCAGCCTCGCGCTCGAGCTCCACCCCGTAGCGTTCCGCGAGCAGCTCGAGCGCGCCTTTGAAGTCGGCGCCCTCGGTCTCCTGCACGAACGTGAAAACGTCGCCTGAAGCCTGGCATCCAAAGCAGTAGTACACCTTCTGCGTCGGGTCGATCCCGAACGACGGGGTCCGCTCCTCGTGGAACGGGCACAACCCCTCGTACCGCGCCGGCCCTGCACGCCGCAGGTCGGTCCGCGCCGAGACGAGCTCGACGAAGTCAACCGCGTCGCGCACGCGATCCTTGGAAGCGGCGGTGTAGAGGGCCATCGCGGATCTACGCTAGCCGCTCCGCTCACCGCAGGCTGTACACCTCGCGTCCTCCCGCTCACAGGGCGAAGGCCTGGGGCACCTGCAGCTCGGTGTATGCCCTGATGCAGTAACGGTCGGTCATGCCCGCCAGGTAGTCGGTCACGCTCCGCGCGATCTCCTCCTCGCTTCGAGGAGTGTTCCCGTGCGCCACGGGCAACAGCTCAGGGTGATCGGTGTAGTGCTCGAACAGCCGCTTCACCACGCTCGAGATCTTCGCGTGCTCGGCCCTCACCGCCGGGCCGAGGTACACGCGCTCGAACATGAACTCCCGCAGCTCGCTCATCGCCGCGCCCGCCTCCGCCCCCTGGACGATGCCTCCGGCGCGCTCCGAGCACTCGGCCATGTCGTGCACGAGCGCGTCAATCCGCTCCGAGCCCGTGTGCCCGAGCGTCTCGATCGGCTCGCGCGGCAGGTCCCGCTCGTGCAGCAGTCCTGCGCGCACAGCGTCGTCGATGTCGTGGTTGATGTAGGCAACCCGGTCGATCACCCGTACGATCCGCCCCTCGAGCGTCGCGGGCAGCGCAGCGCGGCTCGAATGCCCGACGATCCCCTCGCGCACCTGCTTCGTCAGGTTGAGCCCGGCGCCATCGCGCTCGAGGTGGTCGACCACGCGCAGCGAATGCTCGTAGTGGCGAAAGTCGAGCCCGAAGCGCTCTTTCAGGCAGCTGTCGAGCATCTCCTCGCCGATGTGCCCAAACGGCGGGTGGCCGAGGTCGTGCCCCAGGCCGATCGCCTCGACCAGGTCCTCGTTCAGGCGCAGCGCGCGCGCCACCGTACGCGAGATCGTCGTCACCTCGAGCGTGTGGGTCAGCCGCGTGCGGTAGTGATCCCCGCGCGGCGCCACGAACACCTGTGTCTTGTGCGTCAGCCGGCGAAACGCCTTGCAGTGCACGATCCGGTCGCGGTCGCGCTGAAACGGCGTGCGCAGCGCGCAGTCCTCCTCCTCACGCGCGCGCACCGCCGGGTAGGAGCGCGCCGCCAGCGGCGAGAGGCTCGCCTGCTCGAGCTCGCGCGTGCGCGCGGCGAAGCCGGCGGCGACGGTGTCCTTCTCTGCGGCGACGCTCATCCCACGATTGTGCCACCGGCCGCGGCGCTCGCGTCCGTCGCACGAGCGCCGGGCGAGGCGATCGAGAGGGAAACCGTGCGTGGTCGCTCGCGTATGTGCGAAACGTGTTGGAAGGTCAGGACTCGTGGTGCCAGTCGCCACGCATGCCCAGCTTGTGGGCCCAGTGATGCCAGCCCTGCATCTCTCCGGGATCCTCGCCGTATACCGGCGCCCCACCGCCCGGCTCCGGCAGGGCCTGGGCCGCGGCGGAGTCGATCCGCAGATCCACACCGCGTTCGTGCAGCGAGGCGACGTCGGCCGCCTCGACGAATCGCCGGCCGTGCTGGGGCGTTGTGATGACAAGCCCGTGGAAGATGTCCTTCTCGGGGGCGGCCACGACATGATGCACCGTGCCTACCTGCTCGCCGTCGGAGGACAGCACGGCGACGCCCTTGTCGAGCACCTCATACGCAATTGGCAAGCCCTCGTCCATGCGTCCCACGATACAGGCCCACGAGGCCCGAACGAGGCCCCGCAGAGCCGTACGCCCCCGCGAGACCCGCAGGTGCCTGTAGCCCCGCGGCGATCGCCTCTCAGGCCGAGGGACCGGCGGCCGGCATCAGTCGCAGGTGCGCGTGATGCTCGAGCGTCGCCGATATGGCCCGCTCGACCTGGCCCAGCACCGGATCGGACGCCAGTGGCGTCTCCACGAGCGACCGGCCGAGCGCGTCAGCCATGAAGCCGTGAGCCTCCTCGTGCAGCGGGAACGATCCGGCCTCGCAGGCGCCGCACACCACCCCTCCGGCCGCGCCGGAGAAGCCGACGAGATGCTCGCGCTCCCCGCAGCACGCGCACGCGCCGAGCTGTGGCGCGAGCCCCGCCGCGAGCAGCAGCTTCAGGCGAAACGCCAGTGCTCCCGAGCGCCCGATCGGAGATCGGCCTCCGCCGCCGGCCGGCTCCTCGTCGAGCAGCGACAGATAGCGGCACAGCAGGTTGAAAACCCCCGGATGCGGCTCGCCCGTCTCGAACAGGCGACCGACCGCGTCGCACGCGCGCGCGGCGGCGTCCAGAGCGCGGGCGTCACCTCGCAGGCGGGCATGGCCGGCGACGGTCTGCGCGCCCGTGACTGTCAACAGCTCGCCTTTGCCTTCGTGCAGATCGAGCTGCAGGCGGAAGAACGGCTCCAAACGCCCCCCGAAGCGGCTGCGCGCACGGCGCACCCCCTTCGCGATCGCGCTCACGCGGCCGCGATTCGGCGTATATACCTGCAGAATGCGGTCCGCCTCGCCGTAGCGCATCGAACGCAGCACCACCGCCTCGGTCTTCACAGGTCCCGGCATCGCCGTCCGAGTCTAGGTCTATAAACGGCGTCAAACCGTTGCTATACTTTGTGAAGTAATGAGTCGGGTAACTGTCTATACGACCGATCCGTGTTCGTTCTGTGCGCGCGCCAAGGGCCTGTTGAAGGCACGGGGCGTAGAGTTCGAGGAGATCAACCTCTCCAAGGACCCCGCCGGACGCATGGAGCTCGTGAAGCGTACGGGCATGATGAGCTTTCCCCAAGTGATCGTGGGCGATGAGCTGCTAGGTGGCTTCACCGAGGTTCAGGCCGCCGCCGACAACGGCCGGCTGGACGAGCTGGTCGGTTCGGGGATGTGAGCGAAGCGAACGTCTACCGGCTCGGCCGCGGCCTAGAAAGCGCGCGACCGGTCGCGTCCCTGGCCCGATCGCCTCGCGCGGCGCTTGGTCAACGCGTCGAGTAGCTCAATCATCTTTCAGGTCCCTTCCGCGAGCGCGGCCGCGGTTGGCAGCTCTCGCACACATAGGTCCCCCGCCCCGCGACGACCATCTTGACAATCGTCCGTCCGCACTCCCCGCACGGCTCCCCGGCGCGCCGATGGACGAGAAACTGATCCTGAAACGATCCGCGCACGCCGTCAACGTGGCGGAAATCGTCGATCGTCGCCCCCCTGGCATCGATGCCCGCGTTCAACGCTTCGATGATCGTGTCGCGCAGGCGAGCGTACTGCTTGGCCGACAAGCGCCCGGCCGGGCGCAGCGGATGGATGCCGGCACGAAACAGCGCCTCGTCCGCGTAGATGTTCCCCACACCCGCGATCTTGCGCTGGTCGAGCAGGAACGCCTTGATCGGCGCCACGCGCCCGCGCGCCAGCGCGCGAATGTGCTCGCCGGTGAAGCCCTCATCCAGCGGCTCGAGCCCCAATCGCGCGGTGAAGAACGCATCGAGCGCCTCCGAGCCGAGCAGCAGCTCGCCCGTGCCGAACCGGCGTGGATCGACGATCACGAGCCGCCGCCCGCGCCGCCCGGCGCCGTCTTGAACGCCGCCTGACCTGCGTGCGCCCGCCAGCGGGCCGAGCTCGATACGCACCCGAACATGCGCCGGCTCCGGGTCCGGGTCGGCCAGGACCGCGCCCGTCATACGGAGGTGCTGAGCGAGATGCACATCCTCGGACAGGTGCCAAACCAGGTACTTGCCCCGGCGATCGAGCCGCTGCACCCGGCGCCCGAGCAGCGCATCGGCAAGCTCCCGCGGCGCGAGCGGGCGCGACCACCGCTGGTCGAGGATCTCGATGCGCTTCAGCTTGCGACCCTCCACCAGCGGTGCGAGCTGGCGGCGGATCGTCTCGACCTCGGGCAGCTCGGGCATCGCCCTCCAGCTTATGCAGATGCTCCCTCGGAACCGTATGGCAGCGCGACCAAGGGATCTCCGGGGAGCCCATCCGCGTCGCGACCGGTAAGCCAGCTCAGCACGGTCGCGCCGACGTCCGCCAGTGGACCGTCGTGGCGAGCTCCATCCAACCGCCCTCCGGCCGCCCGTCTTCTCAGCATCTCCCCGGTAACAGCCAGCAGCGGCGCGTACTCGCGCGTGTGGTCGGTGCCTGGGTGAGCCGGGTCGACGCCGTGGTCGGCCGTCACGATCAGCAGGTCGCCGAAGCGCAGCCGCTCGAGCCACTCCGCCAGCTCCCCGTCGACCGCGCGCAAGGCGCGGTGAAAGCCGGCGGAGTCCTTGCGATGGCCGTAGACTTGGTCGGTCTCGATCAAGTTGACGAAGACGAAGCCCCCGTCGAGCCTCTGCCAGCAGCGCACGGGCGCTCGCCAGCGCCAGCTCGTTGGTGGCGCCGGGATATGACCGGGAGATCCCGACGCCCGCGAACAGATCGCAGATCTTGCCGACGCCGTGCGTCTCCACGCCCGCGTCGCAGAGCTCCTGCAGGTAGCTGCGCGCGGGCGGCTCGAGCGCGAAGTCACGCCGCCCGGCGGTACGCTCGAACGCGCCGGGAGCGCCCATGAAAGGACGTGCGATCACGCGGCCCACCCCATCCACGCCGCTCATCTCCCCCCGCGCCGCCGCGCACGCTCGATAGAGCTCCTCGGGCCCCACGCGCTCGACGTGGGCGGCGAGCTGTAGGACGGAGTCCTGGGAGGTGTAGAGGATCAGCGCGCCCGTACGCAGGTGCTCCGCGCCGAAATCCTCGATCGCGGCGATCCCGTTGTAGGGACGGTTGCAGACGATCTCCCGGCCCATTGCCCCTTCCAGCCGGGCGATCACGGCGGGGGGAAACCCGCGGGAATAGGTCGGCAGCGGCCGATCGAGCACCACCCCCATCAGCTCCCAGTGGCCCGCCGTCGAGTCCTTGCCCGGGCCGTGCGCGCACAGCCGTCCGTAGATCGCCGGATCCACCGCACGGGGGACGCCCTCCAGCTCGAGGATCGACCCCAGGCCGAGCGAGGCGAGCACTGGCAGGCGCAGACCGCCGACGGCCCGCGCGACGTGGGCCAACGTGTTCGTACCCACATCTCCGTAATCGGCCGCATCCGGAAGCGCTCCCACGCCGCACGCGTCGATCACCAGGACTATCGCCCGTCGAGGCCCGCCACCGTGCCCTTCTCTCATAGCTCGAGGTCGATCTCAGGGATCGCTCGCTCGTGGATCGTGGGCCTCCGCGGCAAGGACCCGAGCTGCTCGCGTGTCGCGCGTGGATGGGCGCTGAAATAGGCGTCCTTGAGCCGATCGGCCGACAGGTGGGTGTAGATCTGGGTGGTGGCCAGGTCTGCGTGGCCGAGCATCTCCTGCAGCGAGCGCAGATCGCAACCGCCGGCCAGCAGATGAGTGGCGAACGTGTGGCGCAAGGTGTGCGGGCTCATCTTCTCCTGCAGCCCCGCTCCGCGTGCATGGCCCTGCACGATCTTGTAAAGGCCCTGGCGCGTGAGGCCCGAGCCACGGCGGTTGACGAACAGCCGTGGCTCGACACCCACGCCGACGAGTGCCGGGCGCCCGCGCTCGCAATAGGCGCGCATCGCTGTGACCGCCTGGCGGCCGATCGGCACGAGCCGTTCCTTGGAGCCCTTGCCGCGGGCGCGCAACATCTCCTCGTCGAGGTCGACGTCCCCCAGCTCGAGCACCACCGCCTCCGACGCGCGCAGCCCGCATGCGTACATGACCTCGAGCAGCGCGCGATCGCGCAGTGACCGGGGCTCCGATCCCTTCGGCTCACGCAACAGCCTGGCGACCTCCCCGCGCGTGAGCACGCGCGGCAAGCGTTGCGTCTTGGGCGGTCCACGCAGCTCGGCCGTCGGATCGTGGACGATCGCCCCTTCGCGGCGCAAGTGCCGGTAGAAGGAGCGCAGGCAGGCCACCTTGCGTGCGAGCGTCGCCGCCGCGACCGGCGCTCGCTCCTCGCCGCCCGCGGCCAGCTCGGACAAGAACGCAGCGAGCTCGCGATGTCCCACCCGCAGCACGTCGAGCCCCATGCGATCCAGGTGCTCGGCGAGCTGCAGCAGGTCGGAGCGATAAGCCTGCAAGGTGTTTCGCGACAATCCTCGCTCCAGCTCCAGATAAGCGAGAAAGTCGAGGATCAGGCGCTCGATCGCGCGTGTCGGAGCATGCAAATCGTTCGCGATGACGCTCATAATGGAAGCTTCGCCTCCATGACCGTGGCTCCTTGGCCGTGCAACCCCCCGTTCAGCCTCACACCGCGGCTGATGTCGCGTCGGGAGCCCCCTCAGACGCAGCGAACGTCCGATGTCGGGACGCTAGCGGTCCTCACCCACCCCGACCGGCTGCTCCCGCCCGCCTTGCTCGACCAGCTCGGCCAGCGCTCCGCCCCCGGCGAGCGCGGCCCCGAAGAACAGCGGGTCCTCGATCAGGCCCCGGCCCATCGTCGCGGCCGGCAGGCCGGCCGCCGCATAGGCGGGGAGGTCCACGATCGCTCTGCGCCAGTCGTGACGGGTGATGCGCACGGGGCGCTCCACGTCGAGCGCCAGCGCGGGCCGGCTGGGCATCGAACCACCGAAGACGGCACCGAGACCGGCACGCAGATCGGCGCCGACGGGAGAGCGCATCCCCGCCGGCAGGGCCACCGTGACCGGCTCCAGCAGCAGGTCGAGCACCGTGAGCGTGTGGTGAGAGATTCCGCGATGACGCGCTCGCTGGTCGCCTGAAGACATGCGCACCACGACCAGCGTCGAGCAGCCGAGCGCGAGCGCGGCGTGGGCTGAGTCGAGTGCCGCGATGCCGCCGTGCCCGAGCGACGAGCTCGAGCCGACGATGCCTGGGCCGGGCCCGCACACGGCCGCGTCCCAACCGAGCGACTGCAACCCATGGTGCAGAGCTCCAACGGTGGTGAGCGCCTCTCCCTCGCCTCCGAACGCCGGGCCGGCGGTCAGGTGACCGGCCAGCAGCTCTCGTTCGCGCAGGGCGCGCACCGTTCGTGAATGCCCACCCGGCAATGCGCCTCCCCCGGTCTGCACGTATCCCAGCCGCCCGCCAGGCCTCGCCTGCGCGAAGGCCCATGCGACCGCCGCGAGCTGACCGTGCAGCGCGAGCACCGCGACCGGCCGCTCCACCGGCAGCGTTAAACGCCGCTCGTCCTCCACGGGCTCGACCGCGTGCTGAAGGCTCGTGTAGTTGAGCTTCATCACATGCGCCCCGCGCGCACCCTCCCCTGCGAGGCCACGGGTGAGGTTGACGTGCACGACGTCGAACCCGCCAGACCCGAGGCCGAGGTCGAGCGCCTGCACGTTGACCACGACCTCGTCGCCTACCTCCGCGCGGCCGACGAGCCCGATATCCGAGATCGCCGCGCGCGGCGTGCCGCTGACGCGAGGGCCATCGCCATTACCACCGGCAACGCCCCTCTCGCCACCCCTGCCGGAATCGAGGAGCTCGATTACGAGACCCTGCTCACCTCTCACTGAGGCATCGACTTCGAGAACGATGGCACGACGCAGCTTCAACATCATCGGCGGGACGCTATCGCGCGAGTGGGTGCGTGCGAGGCGATTGTGTGGAGCGCTCGATGTTGTCGTCTGTCGCTGTCTCCTCGACGCTCACATCCAAATCGCACTGACCGTCCGGCAGATTGGCAAGCTCGTGCGCGCGATCGATCAGCTCGGCCGCGATCCGCCGCGCGTGACCCTCCTCGACACCCTGAAAGACGGTCTCCACCCGCAAATGCACGCGTGAGGCGGTCGCGCGCTCGTCGGTCACGAGCGGCCGGCGAGCGTCGTCGAGTCGGCGTCCGCTCGCCCGGAGGCCTGCTCGAGCGCCGCGGCGATGAAGTCGCGGAACAGCGGAGCCGGGCGCTCGGGGCGGGACTTGAACTCGGGATGAAACTGCGATGCGACGAAGAACGGGTGGTCCTCGAGCTCGATCACCTCGACCAGGCGCTCGTCGGGGGAAGTGCCGGAGATGCACAACCCGGCGCTTTGCAGACGCTTGCGCAACAGGTTGTTGACCTCATAGCGGTGACGGTGACGCTCGTAGATGACCGCCTCCCCGTAGATCTCCCGTGCCCGGGTGCCAGAGTGCAGCTTGATCGGATCGGCCCCGAGGCGCATCGTGCCGCCGAGGTCTGAGACCTCCTTCTGCTCAGGCAGCAGATCGATCACCGGATAGGGCGTCTCGATGTCGAACTCGGTCGAATTGGCCCCCTCCATGCCCGCCAGCCGGCGGGCGAGCTCGGCCACGGCGACCTGCATGCCCAGGCAGATGCCCAGGTAGGGGATCCGCCGCTCCCGCGCGATTCCGGCGGCGGCGATCTTGCCCTCGATCCCACGACCGCCGAAGCCGCCGGGGATGAGGATTCCGTCGGCGGCCGCCAGCCGGTCCGCCGCGTCCGTGCTCTGATCCTCCAGATGCTCGGAGTCGATCCAGTCGATCTCCACGCGAGCGTCCTGCAATGCGGCGGCGTGGCGCAGCGCCTCACAGACCGACAGATAGGCGTCCTCGAGCTGCACGTACTTGCCGACCAGCGCGACCTTGACGCTGCGACTGGCTCGTTCGGCGCGCTCGATCGGCTCTTTCCAGCTCGACAGCTCGGGCGCGGGCGCGTCCATCGCGAAGTGCTCGAGGATGAAGTCGTCGACCCCCTGCTCGCGAAAGGTGAGCGGCACCTTGTAGATGTTCTCGACGTCGCACGCGGAGACGATCGCCTCGACCGGCAGGCTCGCGAACAGAGCGATCTTCTTGCGTATCTCTTGCGACAGCGAGCCCTCGGAGCGACACATCAGCATGTCCGGGGCGATCCCGATGCGCCGCAGCTCGTTGACCGAATGCTGTGTCGGCTTGGTCTTCAGCTCGCCTGCATGGCCGATGAAGGGGACGAGCGTCAGATGGATGAACAGGCAGCGTCTGCGCCCCACGTCGACGGGGAACTGGCGGATCGCCTCGAGGAATGGCAGCGACTCGATGTCGCCGACGGTGCCTCCGATCTCCGTGATCACGAAGTCGACGTCCGCCGACTCGGCGATCAGCGCGACGCGCTGCTTGATCTCGTCGGTGATGTGCGGCACCACCTGCACCGTGCCGCCGAGGTAGTCGCCACGGCGCTCGCGGCGGATCACCGCGTCATAGACCCCCCCGGCGGTGACGTTCGAGGCACGGCTCGTGTTGGCGTCGGTGAAGCGCTCGTAGTGCCCGAGATCGAGATCGGTCTCCGCGCCGTCCTCGGTCACGAACACCTCGCCGTGCTGGTACGGCGACATCGTGCCGGGGTCGACGTTGATGTAGGGATCGAACTTCTGCAATCCCACGGTCAGGCCGCGCGAGACCAGCAGACGTCCGAGCGAGGCCGCCGCGATGCCCTTGCCCAGCGAGGAGACGACACCGCCGGTCACGAAGATGAACCGGGTCTTGCTCGGAGCCTGGGCGTGGCGGTCGGAGTAATGCGAGGTCATGAGGGCCTGCCCAGAGAGTCTAGTTCGCGCAGTCCCGGAGTCCGTTCGATGAACTCGGAAATAGAGCGAAACTCTCCATAGACCGTGACCGCGGCGAGCAGCGCCAACGCCACCAGCTGGCCTGTCCCCGACAGCGTCAGTACCAGCCACAGACCGGCCAGCGCTCCCAGCAGGTTGGCGCCGGTGTCGCCCAGCATCGCGCGCTCGCGCAGGTCGTAGGCGCCGGCGACGAGCGCCGGCGCCGCGAACAGGCCCAGCATCCACAGCGGGCGCGCGTCGGCCGCGCCGATCGTAAGGCCGGCGCCGAGCAGCACCAGCGCCTTGATCGAGCGGCCCGGCCGCAGGTCGAGCAGGTTGAAGACGTTGGTCGCCAGCACCAGCACGCCCGCAGCCAGCAGCCAGCGACCCGTGGACAAGTGGGTGTGGGCAAAGCTCGTCACCAGCAAGGCCAGGCCGAGCGATCCGGTGGCCTTCAGCATCCCCGTCGAGAGCTCTCCACGCAGAACCGCGGCGCCGTGCCCACGCCAGCCGCGAGGACCCCCACGCTCCCCCTGCGCGCCGCCGAGCGTGTCGTCGATCAGGCCGAGACACGCGACTCCCAGGGCATAGGCCCCTATCGGTGTCAACCCGCGATAGACGATCGCGACCCGCGCGAGGTGTTCGATCAGCAGCAGCGGGACGAGCGCGAGCAGCGAAGCGGCGATGACGAGCACGCCGCTGGGACAGGGAAGCGGGCGATCGCGGTAGTTACGCCGCGTGTGCCCCCCCTCGCTCAGCAGGCGCAACGTGGGCTGCGCCAAGATCGCCGCACAGGCCAGGGCGAGAACGAATGGCAGGGCGCGCACGTTCGGAACTTAGCGACGATCCCGGACGGGGAGGCGACGGTCTCGCACCGGACTCTACGGCTGCGCGGGGCTTTCGAGGACGCCCGGCAGCAGCGAGTCGGCGGTCGACTTGGCTCCGAAGGCGCCGCGTGAGCCCGTCAACGCGTAGATCAACGCGGCCTGACCGGCAAGCGTGTCGAGGTCGTCGACGCTCGAGATCCCCTGGCTCTTGAACCACGGGATCTGAGATGGTTCGGTATTGCTCAGCTCGACGCCGACTGCCGGCACCCCGACCGCCTTCACGCCCGCGACCAGGCCCGACTCGAACGCTGCGCTCGCTTCGGTCTCCTCAGCCGTCATCCCACTCGGGTCGGCGCGCACCACGATGAGCCCTTCGAGCTTGCCGAGCGCGCCGTCGAAGGCGCTCAGCAAGCTGCCGCGCACACGGCTGAGCAGCTCTCTGCTCACGAGCGCCCCGCCGCTGACGAGCTGGCGCCCGGCGAGGCCGCCGAACCTGTGGACGATCGCCGGGTCGGTCGCGAGCGCCGCGTAGTAGGTGCCGCTCGCCTCCCGCGCGACGCCGGCCAGGTCGAGCGGCTCGCGTACGGCCACGACGGTCGCAAGGCCTCCCCCGGCCTGCGTGACAGCGTTGTGCACGAGGCCGTTCATCCGGTCCGAGGAGCCGCCGAGGAACACCAAGCCGACGTTGCGACCGTGCAGCAGACCGTGCACGGCAAGCGGGTAGAGGTCGTTCGTGAAGGTTTCCTCGGCGCTCAGCTTGTCCTGCAGCTGCCCGGCCTGGCGCTGTGCCGTCCCGACTTCCGATTCGAGGTTGTGCACGATGCCGTTCTTCGCCGAGGAGACGAGGTTCGTGTCGCCGATCGCCACCCCGATCAGCACGCCCACCGCCAGCGCGAACAGGACCGCGGCCAGGGAAAGCGCGTGATAGCGGTAGTCGAACATGCGAGCGATAGTAAGCGGGTCGGTAACGGAGAGACCAGGCGAGAAGTCAGCCGCCGGCACCGGCGACCGAGCCCGGATCGACCGGTCCGACCGCGGCCAGCATCTGGAGCTTCAACCACAGCAGATCGACCACGTCGCGCAGCGCCGGCGTCAGCCACACGACCGCGATCATCGAGATCAGGCCCGCGGCCACGACCACCAGCAATGGCGTCAAGCTCGGGCGGGGGTGATACAGGCGGCTGACGCCCTTGGCGTCGACCAGGATCTCGCCGATCCGCAGCCGCGTGAGGAACGTCGAGGACATGCCTTTGCGGTTGCGGTCGAGGAACTCGACGAGGTTGAACTGGGAGCCGACGGACACGATCAACCGGGCGCCCTTCTCGGCGGCGATCAACATCGCGACGTCCTGGCTGGTGCCCGGCGCGGGTACGAGCTTGAACGGCACTTCCAGCTCCTCCAGCCGCCGCCGTCCAGGGGCATGGCCGTCGGGATAGGAGTGCACGACGAGCTCCGCGCCGCAGCGCAATGCCTGCTCCCCCGCCGAGTCCATGTCGCCCACGATCATGTCCGGCTTGAGCCCCGCCTCGAGCACCGCCTCGGCGCCGCCGTCGACGGCGACGATCACGGGCCGCAGATCGCGGATGAACGGCCGCAGGGCGCGCAGGTCGCGCTGATGGCCAACGCCGCGCACGACCACCAGCGTCGAGCGATCGCGGAAGTCGGTGGCGAACCTGGGCAGCTCGATCCGCCCGGCCAACAGCTCGCGCTCCTCGCGCATGTGCTCGATCGTATTGTGCGCAAACCGCTCCAGCGCCTCGCCGATCTCGCGCCGCCTGGCTTCCGTTTCCCCAAGCACGCGCGCGAGATCGAGCACGTCGCCGCGCGCGAGCACCTCTCCCTTGCGCAGCACCTCGCCGTCGCGCACCGTGATCGGCTCTCCGTCGGAGAGCATCCCGAACAGCGAGTCGTCAAGCAGGTCGACCAGGTGGATGCCCGCTTCGACGAGCAGCTGCGGGCCGAGGTTCGGGTAGGAGCCGCTGGATGATGCGCGACAGTTCAACACCGCACCGACATCCGCGGCGATCAGCTCCTCAGCCGACACGCGATCGATATCCAAGTGGTCTACCAACGCGATGTCTCCGCGCACGAGATGCTTGACGAGCAGCTTCGTCCGCCGGCCAGGACGCACCGGTCCGCTGACTGTCCGCCACGGCGCGATCTCGCCCCCGGGCAGGGGAGCCGGCACCGGCGTAGGAGACTGGTCGAGCGCGTCTCCGCCGCTCGAGCCTTGGCGCGAAGCGGGCTCCCGCGAGCTAGTGTCCTGCGTCATAAGTTCGGTCAGTATTTGCCGGATGGATGGGGGTGTCTGACGTTCGACGGTGTCGGGCGGTGTGCCGGTAGCACATGGGCCGACGGCGGCGGACGGCAGGCGCGTCCAGGCGTCGGGAAATACCAGCGAATTTATGACTCAGGACACTAGGCTGGTTTGCAGCCATCGAATCGAGAGTAGCGACCAGCGCCGCCCTACGATGCCTCAGGCAGCCTTGCGCAGGTCTCTGGCGTGCCTCCGTGCGGTCAGGTCCTCGGCGTCCGCGCCGAGCATCCGCACCAGCTCGGAGACCACCTCGGGCTCGTCGAGCTGAATGACCGTTGTGAGCGTGGGTTCGGCGGCCGTGTCCTTGACGATCGCAAAATGACGGTCTCCCAGGGAAGCGATCTGTGGCAGGTGAGTGATGCAGAGCACCTGCCGCCCCTCCCCCAGCTCGCGCAGACGCTCGCCGACAGCACGGGCGGTGTGGCCGCCGATGCCCGCGTCGACCTCGTCGAACACGAGCGTGGCGTCCGACGCGGAGGCGTTGGCGACGCTCATCAGCGCGAGCATCACGCGCGACAGCTCTCCGCCGGAGGCGATCTCACGCAACGGCCCGGCCCCCACGCCCGGGTTGGGCGCGATCAGGAACTCGACCGCGTCCCCTCCGGCGGGTCCCGGCTCTCGCTCCGTGAGGGCCACCTCGAACGTCGCCTCGCCCATCTGCAGCGAGGCGAGCTGCTCCGCTACCGCCCGCGCCAGCCCGGGCGCCGCCGCTGCGCGCGCCTGACGCAAGGCCAGTACGTGCTCCTGCAACTTCCCCTGGGCCTCCTGCAAGCGCTCCTCGCTCCGCGCAAGCGCGACCTCGACGCCCGCGAGCTCCTCGCGTCGCGTGCGAGCGGTGGCGGCGTAGTCGAGCACGGCCCGCACGCTGCCCCCGTGCTTGCGCGCGAGATGCTCGATCGCCGCCAGGCGCTCTTCGAGCTGCTCGAGCGAGATCTCCTCTCCGGACAGGCCCTCGCCGTAACCACGAAGCTCCCCCGCGAGCTCGCCGGATTCGACCACGAGCGCACGCAGACGCTCCGCGAGCGCGTCCAAGCGCACGTCGACGCCGGCGAGCGCATCGATGCGCGCGGCGGCCGCGGCCATCAGCTGCGTGGCTCCGGCCGCGTCCACCGATCCCTCGGGTGCGAGCGCTTCCGCACCCGCGCCCGCGGCCGCGAGGATCGCGTCGAGTCGGCGCAAGCGCTCCCGTGCCGCGAGCAGCTCCTCGTGCTCGCGCTCGCGCGGAGCGACCGAGTCGATCTCCCCCAGCTCGAACTCGAGCAGGTCGATCTCGCGCTCGCGCGCGGAGGCGAGCTCGGCGAGGCGCGCGAGCTCGGCTCGCAAGCGCCCGACCTCCGCAAACGCCTCGGCGCAAGCATGCAGGCGCGAAGCCTGCCGCGGACCGCAGTGGCCGTCGAGGATCTGCAGCTGGGCTGTCGCGAGCGTCAGCTTGCGGTGCTCGTGCTGACCGTAGAAGGAGACGAGCCGAGCGCCGATGTCGCGCAGCTCGGCCACGGTCGCCGAGCGGCCGTTCACGTAGGCGCGCGTGCGCTGCCCGTCGGCTGCGATGCGCCGCGCGAGGACGATCTCCGCGTCCTGCTCCGCGCCCTCCTCCGTGTCGCCGAGAAAGCGATCCGCAAGCTCTGCCCGCATCCAACTCGGCAGCTCGAACACGCCCTCCACGTACGCCTCCCCTGCTCCGGGACGCACGATCCCGCTCCGCGCGCGGCCTCCGAGCAGCAGGTCGAGCGCATGGGCGAGCACCGTCTTGCCCGCCCCCGTCTCGCCCGTGAGCACGTTCAGCCGCGGGCCCAATCGCAGCTCGGCTCGCTCGATCAGCAGCAGGTTCTCGACACGCAGCTCTGTAAGCATCGGGCAGGTGTAGCAGCGCCCGGGGACGGATCGGCAGCGCCCGGGGACGGATCGCTCGAACGACGGCGATCCGAGCGTGTCGAGCAGGTAGGCTGTGTATATCGCGTAGGGATGGATCCCTTACGACTCTTCAGCTCCACGTACACTCGTCCGCCTCACGGCATGGCTGCCAGCGACCCTCACCCGCGCTCCCCCCGTCCCATTCGGGCCGTGTCGCCTGCCTGTCCGCGCCCGAGCTCGCGGAGCGCCTGGAGGAGGAGATCAATCGCGCCGAACGTCACGGGACCGCCTTGAGCTGTCTGCTCGTCGCGATCGACAACCTCGAGGAGCTCTCGCGCGAGCATGGCAGCGAGCTGCCCGAGCAGACGCTCGCCTACGTGGGGCCTGCCCTGCGACGCGAGCTGCGGCGCTTCGACCGGATCGGCAGGCCGAGCGAGGGCGAGCTGCTGCTCGTGCTCCCCGGGGCCGACGGGCCGCGCGGAGAGATCGTGGCCCGGCGCGTGCTCGAGCGGCTGCGCGCGATCAAGGTCGAAGCCGGCGGGCAACGACGGCCGTTGCGCGTATCGGTCGGTCTCGCGGCCTGGCGCAAGGACTCCAGCGGCGAGGACCTGGTGGCACGCACGCGCGCCGCGGCCCAACGCGAGCGTCACGAGAACGGCGTACCGGCTGAGACCGGCATGCCGTAGGAGACAGCCTCCGAGGAGAGCTCTCGCTCCCCACGCTTACGACGAGATCGGCGCGATAGGTCCATAATCTCGCGCGGTGCTCTCCGGATCAGAGTTGTGGCTGCTGCGTCTGATGGCCGATCGCGGCCTCGCGCTGCTCGACGCCGGAACGCTGCTGATGGTGATCGAGGAGCGTGGCGAGCTGCGCGTGGCGGCCTCGAGCGGAGAGGGGACGGTGCGACTGCGGATCATGCCGGTCGAGGGCAGCGCGCTTGGGGCGCTCTACCTCGCGGGCAAGCCGGTGGCGCTGGACCGCCCACGGGGACAGGAGGCCGCGTGGCTGCACGAACTTGGCATCGAGGCGCGCGCCGCGCTGGTCGAGCCGCTCAGCATGGAGGGCCACGGGGGCGGCCTCGTGATCGCCTTGCGCAGCGACGGCGGCTTTCGCAATCCCGACCGGCAGGCGCTGAACGCGTTCGCGACGAGCGTCTCCCAGCGGCTCCGCGCCGAGCGCTCGGTCGAGATCGAACGCCTGCGCTACGGCATGGAGGCCCGCGAGCGCGAGCGCACCCGCTGGGCGCGGGAGATCCACGACGAGACGGTCCAGGGCATCGGCGCCTTGCGCCTGAAGCTGGCCAACGCCCGCGATCTCAATGACCAGCAGGCCCTGAGCGAGGCCGTGGACGCCGTGCTCGAGGGACTCGGCGGCGAGATCGACGGCTTGCGCCATCTGATCACCGAGCTTCGTCCCGCGGCGCTCGACGACTTGGGGCTGGAGGCCGCCCTGCAGGCGCTCGCGCGTCGTATGCAGGCGATCGACGGCCTCGACGTGCAGACAGAGATCGACCTCGGACCGGACACGAGCCAAAGACGTCTGGACCCGGAGCTCGAGAGCACGATCTATCGCGTCGTGCAAGAGGCGCTGACGAACGTCAGCCGCCACGCTGAGGCGACGAAGGCCGTGGTCAGCGTCTCAGAGCGCGACGGCGTCGTGCGCGCTTCGGTCACCGACGACGGCAAAGGACTTCCGGACAGCGGGCGCCTGGGCCCGCGTGGCGACGGGTTGGAGGGAGGCTTTGGGATGTCCGGCATGCGCGAGCGCGCCGAGCTCGTCGGAGGCGAGCTGGAAATGGTCCCGGCCCCCGGTCAGGGAACCGCTGTGCGGCTGTCGGTGTCGCTCGCCGGCCGCCCCACCGCGTCGGTGTAGCAGCCCTATCAGAGCCGGCCTCAGGAGATGTCGCCATCGCTGCGCTACTCGACGTTGCGCTACCGGAGCCGACCTATACGGCCCCGAGCAGGCGCGGGCGCCATCGCGCTACTCGACGAGCCCAAGCCGCCGTGCGTAGGCGGTTATCTCCGCGCGAGAAGAGAAGCCGAGCTTCTCGATCGCGCGCGCGCGATAGGTCTTGACGGTGCGCTCGGCGACGTGCAGCTGCTCGGCGATCTGCGGATTGGTGTAGCCGTTGGCGATCAACCGCACGACCTCGCGCTCGCGCTCTGACAGCGCGACGCCGTCGGCGGGGTCGTCCTCGCCGGTGGCCATCAGCGCCCCCAGCCGCGGGTGCAGGTAGTTGCCGCCGGCCACCGCCAGGCGAAAAGCCTGCAAGAGCTCGGCGGGCTCGGCCTCCTTCAACACGTAGCTGCGCGCGCCCGCTCTGAGCGCCTGACGGGCGTACTCGGGATCCTCGCGCATCGTCAAGATCGCGACCGCGAGCGTCGGATGGGCGACGAAGCACGACGGCAGCGCCGCCAGGCTCGACCCTCCCGGCATCGTCAGGTCGAGCGTCAGCAGGTCGGGCTTGTGCTCGCGCACCGCCCGCACGGTCGCCGGGACGTCCGCGGCTTCGGCGACCACGCGAAACTCTCCCTCCTCGCGCTCGAGCACCGTGCGGATCCCGTCGCGCACGACACCGTGATCGTCGGCGATGATCACCTCGATCGGTCGATCCACCCCTGGGACGCCAGCCTCCATCAGCTCGACACCGTAGCGCCTCGCAGGGACAGCCCCCTTTCCGTGTCCTCCGCTCAGTCTCCCGCAGGTCCTCGCTCGGCCGCAGCAGGACCCTGTGGGACGACACAGATCTGCCCGTTTAGGCCGACACGATCTGCACCCATCGCTCTACAGACAAACGGCCCGTGAGGACGCATCATGTCGTCTATGCCGCACGAGCACACATCCGCGACCCCGAAGGAGTCACCATGCTCGCCCTCATGATCGCGCTGACCTGGCTGGCCCTGACGGCCGGTGGTTTCGCCGCCCTGACCGCACTCGGCCGCCGCGAGCGACGTCAGGATCTCGGCGCCGAGCGTCCGTCTCTCGATCCCGAAAGAAGCGCCCTCCTCTACACGTCGTGGCCCGGGCTGTCGGGAGCCGGCGCCCGATGAGCCTCGCTCTCAAGCCGGCCAGGGCCCGCTCCCGCCCGGGACGACCGGCGCTCGGCCTCCTGCGCGGCCAGGGACACGCGCAGGTCGAGCCGCTCGGCGGCTACGCCACGCGCCCACCGCAGCTGCGCGTCATCGAGGGACCGACACGCATCCTGATCATCGGTCCGGATGCCGGCCGTCGTGCGACAATCCTCGGCGAGCTGGCCCGCACGCTCCCCGAATCCATCGGGTTCCAGGAGACGGACTCGATCTGCGAGGCGCTGGAGCTAGCTCCCGGCAGCCGTATGGCGATCGTCACCGGCGACGTGGGCGAGGTCTCGGCGGAGGCGCTGATGCACATGCTCGCCCAGCGGCACCCCACGCTGCCGGTCATGATCCTCGACAGCCCCTCCCGACATGTCGTCACCCGTGTCGCCGCCCACGGTGGCGCGATGCGCGTCTGACGCGCTCGGCCATTTCGTCAGCCGCTCGAGACTCGATCCACCGGCGCAAGCGCCGGGCTTGGCGGCGCCTGATCGGCGAGCGCGGAAGATGCGCTCCAGTCGACCTTGCGCATACGCACGAAGCCGACCACGGCCGCAACGAAGACCCCGGCCGCGGAGATTGCGAACGTCCCGCGCACGCCGAGCAGCACCACCGCCGTGGGCGCGACGACGAAGGCGACGACAAACGCGGCCGCCTCGGCCGCGTTCAGCAGGCCGTTGATCCGCCCGATCAGCCGCTCCGGCGTCGTGAGCTGGATCAGCTGCAGGTGCCGCGCCACCGCGAGCCCGTTCCCGGCGCCAAGGATCAGGCATCCGAGCAGGGCGATCGGGAGATCCGGCGAGGCGGCCATGATCGCGATGCCGGCGGCCGCCATTCCCAGCGCGCGGAAGTAGCTGCCTCGCATCGTCCCCACGGGGTTCCCGCGCGGTCCCGACAGGACCGTGCCGAGCACCAGGCCAACCCCGATCGCGACCTTCAGCGCCGCGAAGCCCGAGTTGCCCGCACGCAGCACGTTCTTCGCCAGCAGCGGATCCCCGACGTTCATCAGACCCCCGGCGAGGATCGCGCTCAGCACGGTCACGAACAGCACCAGCATCCCGGGTATCCGACGCGTGGCCCTGGCTCCGTCCCGCAGCATCCTCACGGCCCCCGGGGAGACCTCCTCCGCCCGCGCGAGGTCCTTGGGACGATCCAGCGTCGTGGTGCGGCCGAGCACCGCGATCGAGACGACGAACGTTGCCGCGTCGAACAGCAGCACGCCTCCCGGGGAGAGCACGAGCAGCATCGCCGCGGCCAGCATCAGCCCGAGCATTTCACCGAGCGTGATCATCGTCCACCGGCTCGTCACCGCGGCCGCCGCCCCTTCGCGGCCACCGGTGAGCGCCGGCAGCGAGGCTTCGGCCACGGGCCGGTACAGCGCCGTGCCACACCCGAGCACGCCCGCCAGCAGCACCGTCACGGCGAACGACGGTATGAGCACCAATCCCAGGAGTGCCACCGCGCGCAGCAGATCGGCGACGATCAACAGGACGCGTCGCGACATGCGGTCGGCCAGCACCCCGGCGAGCGGCGCCAGCACCATCCGCGGCACGCGGTCGGCCAGCAGCACCGCCGACACCGCCCACGGCGAGCGCAGACGCTCATAGGCGATCAGCACCAGCGCCACTTCGGCGGCCGCGTCGCCGAGCGCCGACTGCCCTTCGGCCAGCAGCAGCCTGCGCAGCTGCCCCCCCGCCGACAGTGCTCTGACGGTTGTCAGCACATCCTCGCGCGCCGCTCGCGCGCCGCCGCGTACCGACTCGATGGTCTTGGAGCTTGCGCCGGGTCCCACTTTGCCTCCTGCCGAACATGCGACCGCGGCCAGCCAGTGACCGCGCGAGGGGCGATCCTATCCTCAGGCCGCGACGGACCGTCCCGGCAGGTTGTGGCAAACGACGGAATGCGGTCACATACTCAACACCTCTCGCGGACCCGCGTCCTCCACGGCGCCCGGCAAAATCGAGCCGCACCTTAAGGACCACGTCATATCGGCCGTTAAGTACCACGACGAGACCTTCACTGCGCATGCTTTCGACCAAGACCACCACACGTCTCTTCTGGACGGCCGAGGCCGTGCTGCTCGCGCTGGCGGTGGGCGCGGCCGCATGGACCTCTCGCACGCAGGATTGGCACCCGGTGCTGCTGGTCGGGCTGCTGCTCGCGCTTGCGCTCGTCGGACAGCAGCTCAACCTCTCGATTCGCGGGCAGAACCTATCTGCCGCGTTTGTAGCGCTCGTGCTGGCGATGAGCCTGCTGGGACCGGCCCCGGCGGTTCTGCTCGGCCTGTCGGTGATGATCCTCACCTCGGCGACCAGACGCGTATCGCCGGCGCTGTGGCTGAACAACCTCTCGACCTACGCGGCCTTTCCGATCGTCGGCGGCCTGATGGTGCGCGCGCTGATCGGCAACGTCCACGATCCCAGCAACCATCAGCTGACGCAGAGCGTCGAATTCGGGCTGGTGGTGTTCGCGGTGTTCATGGTCACGAACGCCTTGAACTTCGCGCTCGTCGCGATCGACGTACGCGTCACCGAAGGCCGTCCCCTGCCCGGACAGGTGCGCGACCTGTTCGTTCCGCTGCTCCCCGGGCAGATCGCCACGGGCGCGCTCGCGGCGCTGCTCGCCGTGGCCTACACGAACCTCGGGCTGCCGGCGCTGTTCGGCGTCATCCTGGTGATCGTCATCTTCCAGTACCTCACGATCGCGCTCCTGCGCTCGGAGGATCGCGCCGACCAGCTCGAAGCGCGTTCGATGCACCTCGCGTCATTGCAGCTCGGCGTGCTCACCACCCTCGTCGAGACGCTCGCGCTGCGCGATCGGGTGACCGCTCGCCACGCCGCGGCGGTCGCGCGCTACTCCCGTGCGCTCGCGCGCGAGGCCGGGTGCAGCGACGCCGAGCAGGATCTCATCCACACCGCCGGCCTGCTCCACGATATCGGCAAGTTCGCGCTACCCGATCGCATCCTCCACGCCGAGGTCCTCTCCGACGAGGACTGGGCGGTGATCCGCCGCCATCCGCAGGACGGCGCGACCCTCGTCGGCAGGCTCGACGGCTATGGGCCGGTCGCCGACGCGATCCTCTATCACCACGAGCGCGTCGACGGCAGCGGCTATCCAGCGGGGCTGATCGGCGGCGAGATCCCGCTCGCGTCGCGCATCCTCGCGATCTGCTCGACGTACGACACCATGACCGCGCGTGAAACCTACCGCTCGCCGATGACCCCCCAGGACGCGATGACCGAGCTGCGCAAAGTCGCCGGGCGCCAGCTCGACGCAGAGCTCGTGGAGCAGTTCATCGCGATGCTCGAGCGCGAGGGCCCGGTCACCTTCGCCCACGGCGACGACGCGGACTTCGAGGCCGAGCTGGCGTTCGAGCGTCGTGCCCGCAAGATCGCCCAGCCTGCTTCTCGCTAGCACTCGCCCGCCCGATCGCGGCACGTCACAGGCCGCCTCGACACGCTCGGGCCCACTCGCCTCGGCGGCATAGGGCATAAAAAAACGCCGCGCCTACGGGCCCGAAGACCCGCCGACGCGACGCTCTCAACTCTGGTCGTCTAGCGCCAGAGCTCATTCGGTTCTAGCGATACCAACCGCGATACCAACCCATAGTGTCTCCATCTCCCGGTCCGCGGGGACCGTTGCCGAGCGGGGACCCGTCTGTCTCCATCCACAGGACGACCGCTATGTTTGCGTAGGTTCGCTCACCATACTAACGAGATTGGACGAAATGTCCAGCTTGTTGGAGCCCTGTGCATGAATGGTTGCATCGCCAGGTCAAGCTCCGGCGAAAACGGGCGGATCTCAGCTCCAGTGCGGGATTACGGGTAGACGCCGCGATCGGGAGAGGCATTGCGTCCCAGCGGTTGCGTCCCTTTTCGCATCTTCCTGTCTGCAAACACGGCGATTTACCGCAACACCCTCGTGGACTTCCTCGCCCAAAGGTCCACAAACCCGATCGCCGCTCAACTTCTCAGGCCATCTTGACGAAGGTTGACTACCCGATCCCGGACCTTCGCGCAAAGAAAGCAACCGGTAGCGCGTTTCTCGGCCCGCATCGGACCCCTAATCATCGCGATCGATCGCCGAGGCCCCAATATGCCGTTCGCCGCCCCCACCCATCCCCGCAATGACCGCCAGATGATCTTCACGAGCTCCCAGGCGGCCCGCTACCTGGGCGTGTCGCTCGCCACGATCCGCCGCTGGACCGACGCCGGCCACGTCGGCTGCTACCGGACCCCCGGCGGCCAGCGTCGTTTCTCGCGCGACCAGCTCGACAGCTTCATGGCCTCGATGCACCACGGCGCCGACCATGTCGAGCACCGCCCCGCGAAGGTCGCCTGAGGCCTGAGGTGTCGATGACCGGCGCCTCAGGGGCGCGGGAGCGATGAATCGAGCCTGACCGAGCCTCAGCTCGCGAGGCGGCCGAACTTCTCGCGCAATCTGCGATAGAACGACGATCCCGGCAGCTGCGCGATCGTCCCCACGTCGTTGACGAACCGCGCCTGGATCGTCTCCCCGGCCGGGATCTCGCCCACCGGCCGCCCGTCGACCGCGACGTCGAGTGGCTCGTGCGAGCGATTGTGGATCTCCAGATGATCTCCCGGCGCCACCACCAGCGCGCGCGCGGTGAGCGAGTGGGGCGCGATGAACGACACCACGAACCCCTCCACGCCCCACGCCATCACGGGTCCCCCGTTGGCGAGGTTGTAGCCGGTCGACCCCGCCGGCGTGGAGACCACCAGCCCGTCACAGCGAACGCTCCCCACGACCTCTCCCTCCAAGGCATACGCGAGCTCCGCCACGCGCTCGCCGACCTTGCGGTGGATCGCCACGTCGTTGATCGCCGTATGCGTTCCGCTCGAGGTGTCGAGCGCGATCGCCGGCAGCCGCAACAGCTCGAAGTCCCCGCTCAGAGCGCGACGGACCCCATCCTCGAGGTCCTGCGGCTCGACCGTCGCCAGGAATCCGATCTCACCGAAGTTGATCGCGAACACCGGCACGCCCGTGCCCGCGTAGCGCTGCAGCGCGCGCAGGATCGTCCCGTCGCCGCCCAGCACCGCGCACAGCTCCACCTCGTCCTTCACCGACGCGTCCGCCTCGATCCCCGGCCCGGTACGCGCGCCGTGCTTGCGCGTCTCCTCCTCGTCCAGCCGCAACGTCACCCCGGCCTGCGCCGCCCGGGCCGCGAACAGCTCCAAAGCGGCCCCGGTGTCGCCCGGACGGCGATGCGTGAAGACGGTGATCTCCCTCATGCTCTCGTCATTGTCCCTGCTCGTCCCCGGGCGGCTCGATCTCGCGGGCCATCGCCTCCAGATCCTCGCCGTCCCTCGCGCCACCGACACGCCCCTCCTCGGCGAGCCATATGAACGTCTCGCGGTTGCCCTTCGGTCCCGGCAGCCCCGAGTAGTGGTACCCGAGCACGCTCGCTCCCAGGCCCAGCGCGGCGCGGCCCACGCTCACGAGCGCTCCGCGGCGGTCGTCGGGATTGCGCACGACGCCGCGACCCTTGCTCGCCAGCACGCGACCGACCTCGAACTGGGGCTTGACCATCGCCAGCACGTCATATGCGCCCGCCATGCACCCGAGCACCGCGGGCAGCACCTTCTCGAGCGAGATGAACGACACGTCCACCGTCGCCAGGTCCGGCGTGTACGGGAGCATCTCCGGCGTCAGCGCGCGCGCGTTCGTACGCTCGAGCACGGTCACACGTGGATCGTTGCGCAACCCCCAGTCGAGCTGCCCGTAGCCGACGTCCACCGCCACGACCCCCACCGCGCCCCGCCGCAGCAGGCAGTCGGTGAACCCTCCGGTCGAAGCGCCCACGTCCAGGGCCCGCCTGCCGCTCACCTCCAGGCCGCACGAGCGCAGCGCGTTCTCGAGCTTGATCCCGCCGCGTGAGACGAACCCCTTGTCTCTGTGATCAACCTCACACATAAGCTCTCCCACTGCGGGCAACATAGTGAACGACCCGAAGCACAGCAGCATCCCTCCTCCCCGAAACGGCCCGCTTCCCCGGCGGGCCGTTTCATTTAAACCCTTCGCGCGAAACGCTTGCTGCGGTGACCGGCGCCGACAGGGCCGTACCGGTACACGCGCGAACGTGTCTCCCCCAAAAATCGTTCTACGCTCCGAGGCGCTCTACGCCCCGATCGTCGCCGAAGCGCGGTCGAGGATCGCCGCCGCCACCCGCTCGGCGATCCGCTTGCCCGTGAACCCGACCTCCTCGTGCAGCAGCGCCGGCGCCCCGTGGGTCACGTAGCGGTCGGGCAGCCCCACTCGCAGGATGCGCGGCGTCGCGCCCGTCTCGTTCAGGCTCTCCCACACCGCCGAGCCGAACCCGCCCGCCAGCACGCCCTCCTCGACCGTCACCAGCAGGTCGTGCTCGGCCGCCAGCTGCGCCATCAGCCCGGCGTCGATCGGCTTGGCGAAGCGCGCGTCCGCGACCGTCACCGCGATCTCCACACCGCTCAGCTCCTCGGCGGCCTCGAGCGCCTTGCCGACACCGCTTCCGTAGCCGACCAGCGCCACCCTCCGTCCGGCCCCTTCGCGCGCCCCACCCTCGCGCAGGATCTCCCCCGTCCCGATCGCGATCGCCCGCGGCTCCTTCGGCAGCTCGACGCCCGTGCCCGCCCCGCGCGGATAGCGCAGCGCGATCGGCCCGTCGTCGTATGTCAGCGCCGTGCGCAGCATGTGCGTCAGCATCGCCTCGTCCCGTGGCGCCATCAGCACGATGTTCGGCAGGCAACGCAGATAGGCGATGTCGAACGCACCGTGATGCGTCGGCCCGTCGTCGCCGACCAGCCCAGCGCGATCCATCGCGAACACCACGTTCAGCTTCTGTAGGCAAACGTCGTGCACGATCTGGTCGTACGCGCGCTGCAAGAACGTCGAGTAGATCGCCGCAACCGGCTTGACTCCCTCGAGCGCCAGGCCCGCCGCGAACAGGATCGCCTGCTGCTCGGCGATCCCCACGTCGAAGTAGCGCTCCGGCATCGCCTTCTGCAGGATGCTCAGCCCGGTGCCGGAGTTCATCGCGGCGGTGATTCCCACGACCCGCTCGTCGCGTTCGCATTCCCTCACGAGCGCCTCGCCGAACACCTGCGTGTACTGCGGCGCCGGCAGCTTCGCGGGCTTCGCGACCGTCCCCGGCGGCGTGGCCGCCGGACGGGTCGGAGATCCGTTCAAGATCGACTTCGGCTTGGCCGCGTGCCACTTCTCCATGCCCTCCAGCCCGCCGTCCTCGGCCGGCGCGAACCCCTTGCCCTTGACCGTCGCCACGTGCACCACCACCGGCCGTTCGGCCGCCAATGCCTCGCGCAAAGCCTCGCGCAGCGCCTTGCAGTCGTGACCGTCGATCACGCCCATGTACGCCCAGTCGAGCTCCTCCCACCACAGCCCCGGCGCCCAGAACGCCTTGATCGACTCCTTCAGCTGCGGCCCCAGCCGCTCGAACGCCGAGCCGATCCCGCCCGGCAGGCGCGTCAGGCCGCCCTCGACGCCCGCGCGCGCGTGCCACAGCTTCGGGTTCAGCCTCACGCGATTGAAGTACCGCGACAGGGCGCCCACGTTCGGCGCGATCGACATGCCGTTGTCGTTCAGCACCACCACCAGCGGCGTACCCAGCCCGCCCGCCTGACCGATCGCCTCGAACGCCACGCCGCCTGTCATCGCGCCGTCGCCGATCACAGCGATCACCTTCCCGTCCCTGACCTCCTCGACAGCGCCCGTGCCACTGCCCGCGTTCGCCGTGCCTTTAGCCGGGGTCGCACCCGACGCGCTCGACGGGTCGGTCGCATCTCCAAGCCGCGCATCGCGCACGCGCGCCAGGTGGCGCATCCCCTCCTTGATCCCCACCCCGTAGCCGATCGACGTCGACGCGTGTCCCGCACCCATGATGTCGTGCTCGGACTCCTCCATCGAGCAGAACGGCGCCAGCCCTCCGTACTGCCGGATCGTGCTCAGCCGCGCGCGCCTGCCCGTCAGGATCTTGTGTGGATAGGCCTGATGTCCGACGTCCCACAGGATCTTGTCGCGCGGCGAGTCCACCACCGAGTGCAGCGCGACCGCCAGCTCGCACGTGCCGAGGTTCGCCCCGAAATGGCCGCCGATCTCCCCGACCGTCTCGATGATGTGCTCGCGCACCTCCTGCGCGAGCGTCGCCAGCTCCTCCTCGGACAGGCCACGCAGGTCCTCCGGACCGTCTATCCGCTCGAGCAGGGTCATGAGGTGCGGGTGTAGATGAAGTCGGCGATCTGCTCGAGCTCCTCCGTGGCGTGCGCCGAGCCGTTCCCCGCCCCGGCCGCGACGAGCGCGTCCCGCGCCGTCCGGTGGGACTCAGCCGCCAGCTCCCTGGCTCGATCGATTCCAAACTCGCTCACGTATGTGCGCTTGCCCTGACGCTCGTCGCTGCCTCGCGGCTTTCCAAGTGCATCGTCTGTACCCGTCACGTCGAGGATGTCGTCGACGATCTGGAACAGCACGCCCAGCTCGGCGGCGAATCTACGGAAGCCCATTGTCGCAGGTCCGTCGATCCCGCCCAACAGTAGTACGCACAGCACCGAAGCCCCGATCAGGCGGCCCGTCTTCAGCTCGTGCAATCGCCTCAGCGCGGCGGCCCCGGACGGCGTTCTCGGGCTGACGTCCGCGTACTGCCCCCCCACCATCCCGCCCACACCCGTCGCCGCCGCCAGCTCGGCGGCGGCCGCCAGCACCCGCTCCGGCGCAGCGCCGTCGCTCGTGAGCAGATGGCGGAACGCCTCCGCGTACAGCCCGTCCCCCGCAAGGATCGCAACGTCCTCGCCGAACTTCACGTGGCACGTCGGCTGTCCCCGCCGCAGAACGTCGTCGTCCATCGCCGGCAGGTCGTCATGGATCAGCGAGTACGTGTGGATCAGCTCGATCGCGCCCGCCAGCGGCAGCACCTCGAGCGGCTCCATCCCGACCGCGCGCGCGGTCGCGAGCGCCAGCACGGGACGGATGCGCTTGCCGCCCGCGAGCAGCGAATATCGCATCGCCTCCTCCAACCCCTCCGTCAACGGCTCCTCCGAGAAGCGCAGCTCCTCCAGATACCGCTCCACCCGCTCGCGCAGGTGCTCGGGATAGGCGACGCTCACGGGCGGCAATGGCGATGACGACGGCAGCGGCGGCGGTCGCTCACTACAACAACGTGTCCTGGCCGGGCACCGGTGCGGAGACCTCCGCCCGCGCGAGCTGCTCGAGCTCGGCGGCCGCCTGATTCGCGAGCGCCGCGCAGTCCTCGACCATCGTCGCCGCCGCATCGGCCGACAGCTCGCCCGAACGCAGCTGCTCGGCGGCGCGCTCCAACCGCGCGATCAGATCGTCCAGATGCTCGGCGCTGCTCATGTAATCGACAGGTGGCTCATGGGACCTGCGGCGAATTCTCTCGCACCTCGCGCAAAACTGCGCCCAGGACCCCGTTCACGAACTTGGGCGCGTCGGCGCCGCAGAATGTCTTGGCGCTCTCCACCGCCTCCTCGATCGCCCCCTCGGCCGGGATCGACTCCTCCGCCGGCGCCGCGTCGGGATGCAGCATCTCGATCAGCGCCACCCGCATGATGCTCCGCTCCAGCGGCTGTATCCGCTGCACCGACCACCCGTGCGCGTGACGATCGATCACCCCGTCGAGCTCCTCCTCGCGATCGGCCGCCGCGTGCGCCAGCGCGCGGGTGAACAGCGACGCGTTCGCGCCGAGCGTCTCCACCAGCGGCCTGCCGGTCAGATCGTGCTGATAGAGCGCGACCACCGCCCCCCGCCGTTGCTCTGAGCGCCGCATCGCCGGGAGCCCTCTACGCCCGCGCGACGTATTCGCCCGAGCGCGTGTCCACCCGGATCAGCTGGCCCTGCTCGATGAACAGCGGGACCTGGATCACGGCTCCGGTCTCGAGCGTCGCCGGCTTCGTCCCCCCGCCCGAGACAGAATCCCCGCGCAGCCCCGGATCGGTCTGTGCGACCTCGAGATCGACCCCGCTCGGCAGCTGCACGTCCGCGGGCTCGTCGTCGATGAACAGCACGTCCACCTCGCTGCTCGGCTTCGTCCAGCGCAGCGCCTCCTCCAACGTGCTCTCCGCGACCGCGATCTGCTCGAACGACTCGGTGTCCATGAAGTGCGCGTCCGTCCCGTCCGCGTACAGGAACTGCATCCTGCGCGCCTCCGTCCTCACCGGCCTGAACTTCTCTCCCGCCCTGAACGTCCTGTCGATCACGTTCCCGTCTGAAGCGCGCCTCAGCTTTGTTCGCACGAACGCCCCGCCCTTGCCGGGCTTGACGTGCTGGAACTCGAGGATCTTGAAGATCGTCCCGTCCACCTCTATGTGGTTTCCGTTTTTGAATTGGTTGGTCGTGATCACGGCTTCGCAGGGTAGCGGGCGGCGACGGCGGTCTCATTCTGGGGCCGGCCGTTCCAGCGGCAAACTCGGCCTTCCGGCCTCGACGCGACCGACCAACCCCAAAGGGGCACGCAGCTTGGACCGAGTCTAGTAGTTTCTAAGGCACTCTAAATGTATCTAATAGCATCTACTGGAATCTCTTAGAGACTTGTAGACTCTCGCATGTGGATCCGCGTACCAATCCCTATGCGCCCGGTGCCGGCACATCTCCACCATTTCTCGCTGGCCGTGATCGGGAGATCGAGGCCTACTCCGTCCTGCTGGACAGGTTGAAGCGAGGCAACACCGCAAAGAGCATGATCGTGACCGGCCTGAGGGGTGTCGGCAAGACCGTCCTGCTGAATGCCTTCGAGGACATGTCGATCGAACGCGACTGGGTCCCCGAGAGCATTGAGCTCGATGAGGATACGTCCTTTCCCGACGCGCTCGCAAGAAGCATTCGAAGGGCCCTGCGCGAGCTCAGCCCAACGAAGAAGATGGCCGAGCGAGTTCGGCTTGTGCTTGGCGGCCTTGGCACGTTCTCGTTGAAGGATCCCGCCGGATTCGAGCTGACATACACCCCTGGCGCAACGCTGCAGCGCGACAGGCTCAGCGAGGATTTTGTCGACGTGCTTGTGGCGCTAGGGGAAGTCGCCGAGTCAAAGGGACGCGGCGTCGCCTTCCTGCTCGACGAGGTCCAGTACGTGGCTGCCAGGGAGTTTGGACCGTTCACGGTCGGCCTTCACCGCATCAACCAGCGATCGCTCCCGATCACATGCGTCGCGGCAGGACTTCCCTCCCTACCGGTGCTCGCCGGCAAGGCAAAGAGCTACGCCGAGCGCCTATTCGACTATCCACGCGTCGAGCAGCTGAGCAAGACGGACGCAGACGCGGCGCTCGCCGACCCCGCACGCAAGCTCGAAGTCGTTTGGGAGCAGGAGGCACTGAATCGTGTCTTCAGACAGACCTCTGGCTATCCCTACTTCGTGCAGGAGTACGGGAAGTACATCTGGGATGTCGCGAAAGACGGATGCATCACGAGCTCAGATGCGCGTACCGGAGGAACGATCGCTCAAGACCGTCTAGATGAGGGGTTCTTTCGTGTGCGCTACGAGGGCCGAGCAACGCAAGCAGAGCGGGCTTTCCTACACGCCATGACGGCTTGTGAAGGTCCACCGTACTCTATGGCCGAGGTGACAAGGGCACTCGGGAAGACTGATCAACGCGCTCTCTCCATGCGCCGCAACAGACTAATTCAAAAGGGCTTGGTCTATGCCCCCGAGCATGGATTCGTCGACTATACGGTCCCTCACTTCGCGGGATACCTCAAGCGTCAGGAGCCGGACTTCGATGTGGCTCGCCGACGCACCTGAACTGGTTGGTCGTGATCACGGCTTGACGATCGGCCTCCATGCGGGGCAGCTGCCTGAGCGGCTCCTCGATTCCGAGCACCAGGGCTAGTCAGAGAGTCGGTAGCGCCTTAGGATGGCGCGATGGGTGAGCGGGCGGGGAGAGTCGCACAGCTGCGGAACGTCGCTGCAAGAACGCCCACACGCTTCTGGCGCTCACCCTCGGACCAACCGCGGTGGGCCCGCCCAGCCTTGCTCGGAGTCGCGGCGCTCGCCGCCCTGACATACGCGTGGGGCATGAACGGCGCCACGCTCGAGGCGTTCTACGGCGCGGCGGCGCGCAGCATGTCGAGCAGCTGGCACGATTTCTTCTTCGGCGCGTTCGACCCGGCGGGGACGGTGAGCGTCGACAAGCTCCCGGGAGCGCTGTGGCCGCAGGCGCTGTCGTTGCGCGTGTTCGGGTTTCACACCTGGGCGATCGTGCTGTCACAGGTCGTCGAGGGGGCGTTGACGATTCTCGTGCTCTACCGCGCGGTGCGCCGCCTGGCCGGCCCGGTCGCGGGGATCGTGGCGGCGGGCGTGGTGGCGACGAGCCCGGTGACGGTGGCGTTGAATCGCGGCAACGTCGCCGACTCGCTGCTGATCCTGCTGATCGTGCTGGCGGCAGACGCGACCGCGGCGGCGCTTGGAACGTCTTTCAAAAAGAGCGGGCGATTGCGGACGTTGCTGCTCGCCGGAGTATGGGTGGGTCTCGCGTTCCAGGCGAAGATGACGGTCGCCTGGCTGGTGCTGCCGGCGCTCGCCGGGGCCTATCTACTCACTGCCCCACCGCGGCTGCGTGTCCGTCTCGCCCACGTCGCCATGGCGGGAGCGGTGACGGCGGTCGTGTCGCTCAGCTGGATGACCGTCGTGTCGCTCGTGCCCGAGCACGATCGCCCGTATGTAGACGGGACGCAGAACGACTCGGTGTTCAGCCAGACGTTCGACTACAACGGGATCGCCCGTCTGCGCCACGGCAGCGGCGTGTTCGCCGGCGCGGGCCATCCGGCCGCGTTCCTCGTGCACATCTCCCAGGCGAGCGCCGGTCCGATTCACTCGATCGCGCCGAGCTGGCACCGGCTGCTGAGCGGCCCGTTCGGACGCGACGACGGCTGGCTGCTGCCGGCCGCGCTGCTCGCCGCGATCGCGGTGCTCCTGACCTCCCGCCGGGCGAGCCGTCGCGACCCGCTCAGGGCGGCGGTCGTGCTGTGGGGCCTGTGGCTGATCGTGCTCGGAGCGTTCTTCAGCGCGGGCGGCTATCCCAACTCCTATTACGTGGCGGCGCTGACACCGGCGATCGGGGCGCTGTGCGGGATCGGGGCCGAGCTCGCGTGGCGACGACGGGAGCGGGCGGCGACGCGCGTGTGGGTCGCTGGCGCCCTGCTCGCGTCGGCCGGGTATGGGATCCACCTGCTGGACGGCGGGGCTGGTGTCCCGGGCTGGCTGGTCCCGGTGGCGATCTGCGCGGCGCTCGCGAGTGTCGCGGCGCTCGGGGCGGCGACACGGAGAGAAGGGGCGGTCAAAGGTCTCACGAGCGGCGTCGCGGCGCTCGTGCTCACGTGCGCGCTGGTGCTCCCGGGTGTCACGTCAGCGCTGATGGTCGTCCGCGGCCTCGGGCCGTTCGCGGCGCCGTATGAGCCCTCCTCGGCGACAGTCTCGAGAGCGGAAGCGGCGCGTACGCGAGCACTCGACGAGCAGGTGGTGGAAGAGCTCTCCTCGACGTATGAAACCCCGATGGCGATGGCCGTGGACTCCTCGATCCTCGCCGCCCCCTACATTCTCGCGACGGGCCGCGAGATCCTTCCGATTGGCGGGTTCCAAGGCGGGATCCCGTCCCCCACCCTCGCTCAGCTGCGCCGCTACATCGCCTCCGGGCAGGTTCGCGCGTTTCTCGTCCCGCGGGTGAGCGACGATCCGCGTGTCTCGTGGGTTCACGCGCATTGCGCCCCGCCACCCGCATCGCCCTCGAGCGGCCATGGCCCGACGGCGCTGTATGACTGCGGCGGCCACTGACGTTCGGCGGCGCCGGGGCGCCTTCACAACTGAAACCGCCTGGCGCGCCAAACCGTCCGGTGCACTCGCGAGCATCGAGCGGCGATGAAGCCCCCAGCCCTCTCCTCGCTGCGAAAGATCGAACACCCGCTTTTCGGCCGCAATCCAGTCGCCGTATCGACCCTGTGGCGTGTGTTCACGGTCAACGCGCTCGTCTTCGGCACGGCGGTGTTCGCCCTGATCGTGAGCCCGGCGACGGTCCACAACCACATCAGGTTCACCGAGCTGGCGGTCCTGATCGTCGGCCTCGCGGCGACGCTGGCGATCGACCTGGTGCTGCTCGCCCTCGTGCTGTCGCCCCTGCGCCGGCTGGCGGCGCTGATGGGCGACGTCGACCCAATGCGCCCAGGTCAGCGCGCGCCGGCGGGAAACTGGGCCAGCAGCGAGACGATCGCCCTGTCGCAGGCGCTCAACACGATGCTCGACCGCATCGAGACCGAGCGGCGCGAGAGCGCCCGCCGCGCGCTCGCGGCCCAGGAGGGGGAGCGGCTGCGGGTCGCGCGCGAGCTGCACGACGAGCTCGGCCAGACGCTGACCGCGGTCGCCCTGCAGGCTGAACGCGTGGCCGACGATTTTCCTTCGCAGACGGAGCCGCTGCAGGAGATCATCGCGACCGTCCACGACAGCCTCGCCGACGTGCGACGGATCGTGCGCGAGCTGCGTCCCGAGGCGCTCGACGACCTGGGGCTGACCGATGCCCTGATCTCGCTCTGCCTGAGGATGGAGCAGCAGGGCGCGATCACGGTGCGGCGCGAACTGGAAGGCGGCCTTCCCCCCGTCAGCGCGGAGGTGGAGCTGGTGATCTACCGCGTCGCCCAGGAGGCGCTGACCAACGCGCTGCGTCACTCGAGGGCGAGCGAGGTCCGGGTCGCGCTCGGGCGGGGCGAGGCGGACACGATCGTGCTCAGGGTGACCGACGACGGCGAGGGCCTGCCCGCGACGCCGATCGGGCAGACGGGCGGCCTGCCCGGCATGCGCGAGCGGGCGATCCTGATCGAAGCGGACCTCGAGGTCGCAAACGCGCCGGGTAAGGGCGTGGAGGTCCGCCTGACGGTCGCGTCGAATCACGAGAGCGCATGAGTGCCATCCCGCCAAGAGCCGCTAGTCGAACGTGACGACGCCGCTGAAGATCAGGATCCTGCTCGCCGACGATCACGAGGTCGTGCGAAGCGGGCTGCGGATGGTGCTCGAGGCCGAGCCCGACATCAACGTCGTGGCGGAGGCGGGCGACGGCGCGGAGGCGCTGGAGAAGGGCCTCTCCGAGGATGTGGACCTGACGGTCCTCGACGTCTCGATGCCGCGGATGACGGGGTTGCAGGTCGCCGCCGAGCTGCACCGCCGTAAACCCGAGCTGCGCATCCTGATGCTGTCGATGCACGAGAACGAGCAGTACTTCTTCGAGGCGCTGAAGGCGGGCGCGTCGGGCTACGTCTTGAAGACGGCCGCCAACCGCGACCTCGTCGAGGCGTGTCGCGCGAGCATGCGCGGCGAGCCGTTCCTCTACCCGCCGGCGGTCGCGGCTTTGATCCGCGACTACCTGGAGGGAGCACGCCGCGGCGAGGCGCCGCCCGAGGACCCGCTGACGCCGCGCGAGCTCGAGGTCGTGAAGCTGATCGCCGAAGGCCAGACCAGCGAGGAGATCGCCGCGCTGCTGGTGCTCAGCAAGAAGACGGTCGAGCGCCACCGTGCGAACGTGCTCGACAAGCTCGGGATGCGCAACCGGGTGGAGCTGACCCGCTATGCGATCCGGCGGGGGCTCGTCGAGGCGTAGCGAAGGTCGGAAGCGGGAGACCGGACCGAGCTTCGCATCCCGTTCGCGCGAGCCGAGGCGGCAAGAGGTGCTGCGGGAGAACGCGGAACTGCCCCAGGATGCAGTCCGGCGCTTCTACCAGCTACCGCTTGCCGCGCCCGAACAGCCGGTTTTGGAGCCTTTGGTGCTCGCGCATTTGCGTTCGATCAGACCGGTCGAGGTCCGGTGAATCGTGAATTCGTCTTCGGTGTTGTCCGCCTTCGTGACCAGCGTGTATTCGGTCGCGGAGGGAGTTTTGGATTCGAGGAAGCACGCGTTGGTCGTGGGCGGACATTTCGTGAGACCCGGTTCGTATTTCTGCAGTTCTTCCGTCGTCATCCCCACATACCCGCCTTCGTGGTCGGTCGCGTAGGTTTCCGCCGTGGTCTGGGCGGTGCGGGCGAGCTCCTTGGCCGAGGCGTCGTAGGCCTTGCCCTTCTGATTCAAGAACGAGGGGATGGCGATCGCGGCGAGGATGCCGATGATCAGGATCACGACGAGGAGCTCGATCAGCGTGAAGCCGTCCTGTTCCCGCGAGCGCCGCTTGATGGAATTTTTGAGCACTGGACTACCTCCTGGGGGGATTTCCGGTCTGGGGCAGTAACGGCCTGTGCCCTCGTCGTGCCGATGGGTATCAACACCCATCTTCATAGGTATCGGAAGCGCGCGCGCAGAACTCAAGCGATCCTGGCTGAAAGCCGATGTACAGGTATGCGGAGGCTCCTACGCGAGAACACGCTGTGCGCGCTGATGGCGAGCACGGGCTGCGCGACGCTGGCGTGGTTGGGACTGTACGGATTCGCTTGGAACGACTATGAAAACGAGGCACAACCAGCCTTTGCGGCCCTCGTGCATGGCCATCTGTCGAGTTTCCTGCGGCTCGCGCCCGCGTATGGGGGCTCACTCGTCGAGCGCGCGCCGTTCGCACTGATGCCGGGATTGTGGGGCGGCGGCGAACTCGCCGTCTACCGGATGGCGGCTCTCCCCTGTCTGCTGGTCGCCGCGGCGCTCGGCGTGTGGCTCGTCGCGCGCATGCGCGCGCAGGGACACTCGACGCTCTCCCGCGCGGTGGCTCTCGGAATATGTGTCGCCAATCCGCTCACCCTCAACGCCCTTGAACTCGGCCATCCCGAGGAGATCCTCGGCGCCTGCCTGTGCGTTGCTGCGTTGCTGCTTGCGGCTCGCGACCGTCCTCTGTGGGCAGGATTGCTGCTCGGCCTGGCGATCGCGAACAAGGAGTGGGCGCTGCTGGCGATCGGACCGGTTCTGCTGACGCTGCCCGCGAAATACAGGTTGAGGTGCCTTGCCAGCGCCGGCGCAACTGCGGCGGCTGTCCTGCTCCCGCTGATGCTCTCATCAGGCGGGTTCGCGGCGAGTGCCCAGGCGACCGCGTCGACCTCGAGCACAATCTTCCAGCCTTGGCAGATCTGGTGGTTCTTCGGCTATCACGGCCCGCTCGTTCACGGCCTGTTTGGCACTCCGCTGTACGGATATCGCACGGGCCCCCCCTGGACTGGCGTCGTCAGCCACCCCCTGATCGTCGCGGTCGGGTTCGCGCTCGCGGGAGCGCTATGGCTGCGGCGCGGACGGAACGGCCAGGGAGTGTGCGAGCGCGATGCTCTGCTGCTGCTCGCGCTGGTGTTGCTGCTCCGCTGCGTGCTGGACACGTGGAACACCGGTTACTACATGCTCCCCTGCCTGCTCGCGCTGCTCGCCTGGGAGGTGTCCGGCGCGAATCGCAGGCCGCCGATCCTGGCGCTCATGGGCATCGTGCTTCCCTGGATCGGGCTGCACGAACTCCCGAGTGCAAGCCCCGACCTGCAGGCGGCGCTGTTCCTTGCCTGGACGCTACCGCTGGTGGCTGTGCTCTCGGTTAAACTGTACGTGCCGGGACTGAAGCTCTCGGTGCGCTCTCGCTGGCTCGGGCGGGCCGCAGCCCACGCCGAGCCACTCGCACTGGCGTCCCGCAAGCTGAGCGCCGGCTCCAGCCACAGCTGAACACCCGTCAACCCAACCAGAGCTCAGGAGACGATCGTGAGCTCCTTGGGAAGCGCGGTCAGGATCTCCCTCCCCTGCTCGGTGACGACGAGTAGGTCCTCGATGCGCACACCGCACACATCGGGTAGGTAGACGCCCGGCTCGACCGTCACGACGTTGCCGGCCTGCAGCGGCTCCTCACTGGCGGTGCGCGATAGGCGAGGCCCCTCGTGGACCTCCATGCCGACGCCGTGCCCGAGGCCGTGGCCGAAGTGCTCGTCGTGGCCGCCCCGTTCGATCACGGCGCGCGCGACCGCATCGATCTCTTTGCCGTTCGGACCCGCTTCGACGGCCGCGACCCCCTGTTGCTGGGCATCGAGCACAAGGTCGTAGACCCGGCGAGCGTCCTCCGCTATCCCCTCGCCGGTCGCGTACGTACGCGTGCAGTCCGAGCAGTAGCCCTCGTGCAGCGCGCCCCAGTCGATCGTGAGCAGCACGTCGCGGGGGATCAGCTCGTCGCGCGGCTCGGCGTGTGGCAGCGCACCGTGGGCGCCGGCCGCGACGATCGAGGGGAAGCTCGCCGCTTCGGCGCCGAGGCGGCGCATGTGCAGCTCCAGGGCGATCGCGACATCGCGCTCGGTCCGCCCCACCACCCCGTCTTCGAGGACGGTGCGCAGCGCCTCGTCGGCGAGCTCGCTGGCGGCGCGGATCCGCGCGATCTCATTCGCGTCCTTGACGGCCCGCAGCCGCTCGACCGCGCCGGCGCACCCCACGAGCTCCCACCGGTCCTCCAGCAGCTCGCGCAACCGCGCGTGCTGGGCGACGGTGACGCTCGCGTCGTCGAAACCGAGGCGCCCGCCCGCCGCGTCGAGCGAGGCGACGGCCGCCTCGAGCAGCTCGCCGACGACGATCTCCCGCTCAAACATGCTTGAGACCTGCTCGGCCGACTGGGTGGCGTAGCGAAAGTCGGTGAAGAACCGATGCGCCGCCGGCGGCTCGGCGGCGATCACCGCGAGCCCGTGGGTGCCGGTGAAGCCGGTCAGGTAGCGCACGCCGAGCAGCGCGTCGACGAGCAGCGCGTCGACCTCGCGCGTGCGCAGATCGTCGGTAAGTCGCCGGACGCGATCTGTGTGGGTCCCCTCGGCGCTCACGGCCCGCTCACGACCGGTCCTGTGCAAGGTGCTCGTGCAACAGCGCGAGCGCGTCGCGATAGCCGTCGGGACCGCGGCCGGAGATCGTCGCGAAGCACAGCTCGCGGATCACCGACACGCGCCGCCACGGCTCGCGCGACTCGATGTCTGAGAGATGGATCTCGAGCGCGGGCAGGGCGGCGATCTCGAGCGCGTCGCGGATCGCCCACGCGTAGTGAGTCCACGAGCCGGGGTTCAGGAGGATCGCGTCGGCATGCCCTGCGAGCGCGTGCAGGCGCTCGACGAACGCGCCTTCGTGGTTGGTGTGAAAGAAACTGGTCCGCAGGCCGAGCGCGCGGGCGTCGTCGGCGATCCTGGCCTCGAGCTCGGACAGCGTGAGCGTGCCGTAGAGCAGGGGGTCGCGACGGCCGAGCTGGTCGAGGTTGACACCGTGCATCACCTCTATCCGGGGCCCCGTAGGGTCTGCGTCTCCGTGCATCTCGTCGTGTCCGTGCGTGCTCATGCAGCCAGCTCCTCTACCGCGGCACGCAGGTCCTCGGGCTGCACCTCACAGCCAACGCGTACCTCGCCAGGCGCGGTGAGCAGCACGAACGGGACGGTCGCATCGGCGCGGGCGCGCTTCTTGTCCCGTGCGGTCGCCGCGACGACCGCCGCGACGTCGACCTCGCTTCCGGACAACGAGACGGGCAGTTCGCGCGCGCGCAGCAGCTCGCGCACCTGTGCGCGCAGGTCCTCCAAGCCGGAGAGGCGCAGCGCCGCGAGCAGCCCGAGGCCGACGGCCTCGCCGTGGCGGTAGCGGGCGTAGCGGGTGACGGTCTCGATCGCGTGGCCGACGGTGTGTCCGAGGTTCAGTGCCTGGCGGGCGCCCGCGTCGCGCTCGTCTTCGGATACGACCGCGAGCTTCGTACGTGCGCACGCGAGGATCGTGCGCTCGTCCACGTCGCCCCCGGTCGAGATGCGCTTCCACAGGTCCCCCCCGGCGATCAGCGCGGTCTTCAGCACCTCGACCCAGCCGGCCGCTAGCTCGGCGGGGGGCAGGGTGTCGAGCAGCGCCGGGTCGACGAGCACGCCGGCCGGCTGGTGGTAGGCGCCGACGTAGTTCTTGGCCGCGGGCAGGTCGACGCCGGTCTTGCCGCCGTAAGCGGAGTCGACCTGGGCCACGAGCGTGGTGGGCACGTGCACGACGCGAACGCCGCGCTGGTAGGTCGCGGCGCAGAAGCCGGCGAGGTCGCCGACGACGCCGCCGCCGAGCGCGACCACGTGATCGGCGCGGGTCACGCCGCGGTCGGCCATTGCCGTCCAGGCCGCCTCGGCGCTCGCGAGCGTCTTGTGCGACTCGCCCGGCGGGATCGCGAACGTGCCCGCGGGCTCGCTCAGCCGCTCCCCGTACAGCGACTGGACGGTCTCGTCGGTGATGCGGAAGGAGCGCGAAGCGGTCCGGTCGAGCGGCCACACCGCGTCGGCGTGGCTTGCGTCGCGCAGCAGCCCACGGCCGACGAGCACGGGGTAGTCGCCCGAGGCCGATCGGGCCCAGAGCAGCGTGGCGTCTGCCAGCTCCTCGTACAGCGGCGCGCGTTCCGCGTGAAGCGTGAGGAACGTGTCGCGGTCACGAGCAAGGGGACGCTCGCCGCCCGTACGGATCCGCTCCCAGGCGACGCCGGGATCGACGTCCAAGCGCAGGACGAGGTGATCGGCGAGCGCGTCGCGTACCCGCGACGACAGGACGGAGCCGCCGCCGAGCGCGACGACGTCGCGCGAGCCCGCGCCGGTCAGCAGCTCGCAGACGAGCTCCTCCTCGGCCGCGCGAAAGGACTCTTCGCCGCGCAGCTCGAACTCGCGCGCGACCGGATGGCCGAAGCGCGCGGCGAGCAACAGGTCGCTGTCAAGCGGCGATACGTCGAGCGCCGCGGCAAGCCCGACCGCGGCGGTCGACTTGCCGGCGCCCATGAAGCCGATCAGGACGAGCGCCATTCGATCCGCTCCTCGTAGGCGCGGACGGCGGCGACGGCGTCGTCGATGTGATCGCCACCGAACTTCAGCCGGTAGGCGTTGGCGAGCACGAACGCGACCATTGCCTCGCCGACGACCCCGGCGGCGGGGACGGTGCAGGAGTCGGTGCGCTCGCGCAGCGCCTGCGCCGGCTCGTGTGTTTCGGTGTCGACGGAGCGCAGCGGCTTGGTGAGCGTCGGCAGCGGCTTCATCGCGCCACGCACGATCAGCGGGCTGCCGTTGGTCATACCCCCCTCGAGGCCCCCGGCGCGGTTGGTTTCGCGCTCATAGCCGTGGGACTCGGAGTAGAAGATCTCGTCGTGGGCCTGCGATCCGGGCACGCCCGCGACGGCGAAGCCGTCGCCGATCGAGACGCCCTTGATCGCTTGGATCGAGCAGATCGCCATCGCCAACCGCCCGTCGAGGCGCTCCTCCCAGGAGACGTGCGAGCCAAGGCCGGGGACGAGACCGAAGGCCTGCACCTCGAACACGCCGCCGAGCGACTCGTTGGCCTTGCGCAGCCGGTCGATCTCGGCCACCATCGCTTTGGACGCCGCCGCGTCGAGGCAGCGCACGGGCGAGGCGTCGACCGTGGCGAAGTCCTCCACCGTCAGCTGTCCCTCGCGCGCCGGCGCGTGGATCGAGGCGATCTGGATCACGTGCGAGCGGACCTCGACACCGAGCGCGCGCAGGAACGCCTTGCAGAGCCCGCCGCCGGCGACGCGCGCGGCGGTCTCGCGCGCGGAGGCCCGCTCGAGGACGTTGCGCACGTCGGTCTGCTTGTACTTCTGCGTGCCGACGAGGTCGGCGTGGCCGGGGCGCGGGAGGTGGACCTCGGCGACGTCGTCCGCGACCGGCCAGGGGCTCATGCGCTCCTCCCAGTTGGCGTAGTCGCGGTTTGCGACCTGCAGCGCGATCGGGCCGCCGAGCGTGCGCCCGTGGCGAACGCCGGCGGTGACCTCGGCCGCGTCGCGCTCGATCTTCATGCGCCCGCCGCGACCGTGGCCGAGCTGGCGGCGCGCCATGTCCTCGTTGAGATCCTCGGGACGCAGCGTAAGGCCGGCGGGCAAGCCCTCGACGATGCAGGTGAGACCGGGTCCGTGGGACTCGCCGGCGGTGATCAGACGGAGGCTCATGCCCCTAGCTTATTTGCCGGTAGCAGGGGCCGTCCGGACAGCCGGTCGATTGGGGAGACGCGTGGGCGCGCATCTGCGTCGATTGCCGCCGGCGCCGGTCACGACAGTTGTTGGCGCTCGCGGCTCCGAACGCGCTGGCTCAGCGGTGGCGTGCGGCGTGAGCGCGCGCCGCACGAGCCCTGGCGGCGCGCGCGGCGAAGGGGGACCATCGGCCGATCACGACGACGCCCTTGTTCTGCGAGTAGCGCATGCCGGGCAGCGCCGAGAGGCCGTCGCGGCGCAGCAGCGCGCGCCCGACCTTCGACTCGACGCGGAACAGGCTCGTGGCCTTGGCGGCGGAGGCCTTGACGGCGGCGATCGAGACGAGCTGGAGCTTGTAGAGGAGCGACTGCCCGCCGGGGACGATGTATTCGAGTTCCTCGGTCTGCCCGGGGCTCAGCCTGATCGTCTGGCACTGCGAAGCGCTGGGGCCGCAGACGGCGGGGCCGTGCAGGATCACTTCGCGCACGAGCGTGAAGATCGCGCTCTTGCCGCCGGCCGCGACGCCCGCGAACACGAGCGGCGCTTCCCCACCGGGCGTGGTCAACGGCTGCAGGCGGGTGAGGTCGTTGAGCGGCGTGAGCTGGATGATCGGCGGGATCGTCCCGACCGGGCCGGCGCCGAACAGCACGTCGACCTGGTAGGCCACCTTCGGCTTCGCGGGAGTCGGCTTGGCGGGGGTCGTCGGAGCCGGCGAGGTCCCGCCCGAGCTTTTGGTCGGAGCGGAGGACGTCGACGGTGTCGAGCTCGACGAGCCCGAGGAGGGGCTCGAGGAACCGGGCGTGGCGGCGGGGGTGGATGTGCTCGCGGATTTCGCGCCTGGAAGCGGGGTGAACGGGTTGCGCGAAGAGCCGCTGTGCTGATGGGAGGCGCCGTAGGTGGTCTCGGCCACGGGCTGCTGAGCCCCGGTAATCGCCGGGGTGACGGCAATGCTTCCGGTTTTCGTGGAAGCCTGTGGGGAGGGCGAGGTCGGCGCCGGGGGGGTGGTCGAGGAGGAGCCGCCCCCGCCGAGCGCGGCGTAGCCGACGGCGGCGACGAGCGCGACCGCGACAAGCGCCAGCAACGGCAGCAGGCGCCGGTCGAGCAGGTCGCCCTTCAGGGAGTTGAAGAACTCGCTCATGGGTTCACCCTCGCGATCGCCGGAGCTGTCGGGGAGCTGGCCGCTCCAGGGGTCGATGACACCGGCGCGGTAGCGCCTGTGGGAGATGTGGGAGTGGCGCCGCCGGTCAGGCCCTGTCCGGCGGGCAGCACGTAGGCGGTCGCCGTGATCGTGCCGCTCAGCTCTTCGCGGCTCTTGCCGGAGCCGGTCGCGCCGGCGGTGCTCGCGACGGGTGACAGCTTGACGCCCTGGATCGTCAGCAGCCGGCCGCTGACCCGCACGCCCGAGGCGGTCTGCACGGTGTAGTTGTTCAGTTGCTGGAAGAGGTGGTAGAGGTCCTGATAGGTGCCGTTGAAGACGAACGTGAACCCCATCGAGGTGAAGCCGGCGCTCGCCACTGCGCTCGCCGCAGTCGCCGAGGCGCTCGAGCCGCCGCCTCCCCCCGCGGTGATCGAGGCGAATTCGACGTCCTTCTGGTTCGAGGCCTGGTCGAGCTGGTAGATCAGCGCGGGCACTTCCTGGCTCGCGGGCACGGCTTTGCCGAGGCTCACGACGGACGCATAGGCGGCCTGATAGCGCGCCTGGTCGCCGCGGGCGCTCGCGACCTGGCCTTCGGCGGTCGCGAGCGTGGCGCTCGCGGCGCTGACCTGGGCGTCGAGCTTGGATGCCTGCTCGCGCTCAGGGGAGACCGCCATCAGCCACACGGCCCCGAGGATCGCCAGCGTGGCGATGGCGATGATCACGATACGGTCGCGGCCGGTCATCGCGCGCCTCCGGTCGGGGTTGTGGGCTGGGCGGCGGCCGAGCCGGCGCCGGTGGACGTCGCGGCCGCCGTAGCGGTCGAAGCGGCCCCTGGGGCCGGCGTCGCCGGCAGCGGGTCGAAGGCGACCTGGACGGTGAAGGCGGGGTCCTTGCCTGAGCAGCCACCGCTTCCACCGCTCGCGCCACCCTTGGCCGAGCTCTGCAAAGTCACTTCGCTGACGCCGTCGATCAGGCGCAGGCGGTCGAGCGTGAGCGCGACCTCGGACTGGCTTGTCGCACAGCCGCTGAGCGCGAAGGCGGGAACGCTGCCGGGGGGCGTGGCGGACGCGACCGAGGTGCTCGCGCCCGCGCTCGCCGCGCTGGCGGAGGGAGCCGCGGGGGCGGCAGCCGGAGCGGCGGCCGTCGCGGTCGAGGAGCCGATCGTGCCGGTCAGCGAGGAGATCGTCGCGTCGCGCGGCAGCACACGCCCGAGCTCGTGGAAGGAGTGGGCCCAGTCGAAGCGCGAGTTGACGAGCTGTGAGACCTCCTGCACGCGCTGTTCGCGCAGCGCGATGAAGCTCGTGTAGGGCGCGAGCGCGTTTGCCTGCGCCGTCGCCTGCTGCGCTTGGGCTTCGAGCGTGGCGACACGCGCTTTGCGGCTCGAGATCTGATGGTCGGCCGTGCCGTAAAGGAACGCGAGCAGCGCGAGCCCGGCGAGCAGGCCGAGCACCGCGTAGACGGCTCCCTCTGAGCGCCCGGCGCCGACGGAGGCGCCGCCGCGCTGGTCGGCGGGGATCAGGTTGACGGCCTTCATCGCGGCGCCTCGGTCGTGGCCAGTCCGGTGGCGACCGCCAGGCGATGGCCGGTGAGACCGTCGGCGAGCCCGGCCTCGGTCGTGGAGACGGTCTCTGAGTGCACCTCGATGCCGAGCTGACCCTGCAGGGCCGCGGCGAAGCCGGGAAGGTCGAGCGCGGCGCCGCTGAGCACGATCCGCGTGACCTCTCCGCCGCCGTCCTGGGAGCGGTGGAAGTCGAGCGAGTTGCGCACCTCGCCGGCGATCTCGCGGATGCCGTTGTCGAGCACGACGCGCACGTCCGCCCCGGTGGGCGTTGCGGCCGTCTGCTCGACGGGCGCCTGCTCCATCGAGGACAGCTCCTCGGCGTAGCTCATGGCGAGCTCGTCGGCGGGCACGGCCGGTCGGTCGAGTGACTCCTCGACCGACGCTACGTCGTGCGTCTCCTCGTCGGGGTGGCTCGCTGCGGAAGCATCGGATCCGGTTGCGGCCTCGACCGGCACGGCGGCGCCGGGTTCGCCGTCCGCGGGCACATCGAGGTCGGCGGCGAACAGCAGCTCGCGCGCCTCGGTGAGGGCGATGCCGCGGCGCTCGGCCAGCTCGACGGCCATACCCTCCAGACCGCTGCCGACGACGCGGGTGAAGCGGCAGATGGACCCCTCGGCGATCGCCAGGTTGGTGAGCCCGTCGACGTTCAGGTAGAGGACGCGGCCGCTGTGCTCGTCGTCGCTGCGATAGAGCGAGCGGATCAGGGCGAAGGCGGAGAGATCGATTCCCTCGGGGCGCAGGCCGGCGCGGCGCGCGGCCGACAGGAGGCGTTCGACCATGTCGCGCTGGGCGGCGACCAGCACGACGCGCTGGCGGGGCCCGGCCGGCGTGTCGATCACGCCGAGGGGATGGAAGTCGAGCACCGCGTTGTTGAGCGGCATCGGCACCTGGTCCTGAGCTTGGAAGCGCACGGCCGCGTCGAGCTCCTTGCGGTCGGTGACGGGCGGCAGGTCGAGCGTGCGCAGCACCGTGCGCTGGTTGGCGACGCCCAGCCGCACGCGCTTGCTGAGGCGGCTGTCGCCGAACAGCTCGCGCAGCGTCTCCACGAGCGCGCCTTCGTCGACGACCTCGCCCTCGCGCACCGTGTCGGAGGGGAGCGGCAGGATCGCGGCGCGCTCGGCCACGATCGAGCCGTTGACGCGCGCCTGCACGGCCGCGACGACACCGGGCTGGATATCCAGTCCGACGACGTCAGCGCCGGAGCGACGGCCGAGGTTGATGTTCAGTGAGGGGGGCATACGGTGAGCGGTGGGTGTGGGCGGAGTGCCCGCAGTGGCGTATCGGCGCGCGGGACGAGGCGCTTTAGGGTGAGATTTTTAATGCAGGAAGTTGTTGACGTAGAGATCGACGATCGAGCTTCCCGGCAAACACCGCGACGAGGCCGCCGAGGGCGAGGAACGGACCGAACGGGATCGCCGTCTTGCGGCCGTCACGGGTGCCCTTGCGGGCGATCACGGCGATGCCGAGCAGGACGCCCGTGAGCAGCGCGATCAGGATCGCGGGCGCTACGGCCTTGCCGAGGAACAGCCCCATCACGGCGGCGAGCTTGACGTCGCCCATGCCCATGCCGCCGGGATAGGCGAGCGCAGCCAGCAGCAGGAAGCCGCCCGCGGCGGCGCCCGCGACCAACCGTTCTGGCTCGCCCGCTGGATCGAGCCCGAGGCCGATCGCGAGCGCGAGCACCGCGCCGAGGGCGGTGATCTTGTTGGGGATGATGCGGTGCTCGAGGTCGATCAGCGCTGCGGGCACGAGCAGCAGGATCAGGACGACGCCGAGCGCGATCCCAACGGCGGTGTGGTGGGCGAGCACGGCGCCGATGCAGAGCGCCCCGGTGAGCGCCTCGACCAACGGGTAGCGGATCGAGATCGAGTCGCCGCAGGTGCGGCAGTGCCCGCGCAGGAACAGCCAGGAGAGGACGGGGATGTTGTCGTACGGCCGCACCGGGGTGTCGCACTTGGGACAGTGCGACGGCGGCGCGATCAGCGACTCGTGGCGAGGCAGGCGGTAGGCGACGACGTTCAGGAACGAGCCGACGATCGCCCCGAGCACTCCCGCGAATGTGATGGCCTCCATGTGGACTGATCGGCCACGGTGAGGCGGTGCTTGAGCCCGGACGCAGAAGAGGCGGCTCGGAGGCCGCCTCTTCTCATCGTTCTAGTTCGAGCTCAGACTCGCACCCGGTGTCTACCAAGTGCCTGAATTGGCGCCTGAGCAACCGCTCTTGGTGCTTTTACAGGTTCGTTCGATGAGGCCCGTGGACGTGCGGTGAATCGTGAATTCATCTTCGGTGTTGGCTGCCTTCGCCACCAGCGTGTATTCGGTCGCCGAGGGTGATTTCGATTCCAGGAAGCACGCGTTGCCGCTGGGGGGACAGGACGCGAGGCCTGTTTCATATTTCTGCAATTCGGCCGTCGTCATACCCACGTACCCACCTTCGTGGTCAGTCGCATAGGTTTCTGCGGTCGTCTGAGCGGTACGTGCAAGCTCCTTCGCCGAAGCGTCATACGCCTTGCTCTTCTGGTTCAGGAACGAGGGAATGGCGATCGCGGCGAGGATGCCGATGATCAGGATGACGACCAAAAGCTCGATGAGGGTAAAACCACCCTCATCTGCAGAGCGCTGGCGCAGTCGATTCAACATTTGAATCCTCCTAGGATCCGTATTTGGGCGCCAGCCTCGGTATTCGCCTCAAAAATGGCGATGCGTCCCCCATATGCGAGAGCCGCCGGCTTTGCTACACACCCGATGGGCGTTGCCTTGAGAACCTTGGTACTGGCTATTACGCCGTCTGCATCGACCGCTGCGCCGGTAACCTTAATAGCTGCATAAGAGCCTGGACGCATGACGCCAACGTTTCGCGACCGGCGCGCGGGCGGTCGCGAAACATCGGCGGCGTATCGGCCGGGCAGCCCCGTCGGCGACCTCGGCGGTCCCTACTTCGAGACGTCGGCGCTCTCGAGCCACGGCGCCTGGGCGTCGACGCCCGTGAGACGCACCCCGCCACCGCCGCACCAGGGGCACTTGACCATGCTGGCGGTACCGCCGAGGTTGGAGATCACCTGGCCGGTGCCGCGGCAGGGCATACACTCCCGCCCCCCGTGGGATGCCTCCGCTTGATCCTCGCTGTCGTCCGCGTCGTCCGCCATCAGGCGATCAGACTAGCGTTCCTCAGCTGATGGGACCACCTCGGACAAGCTCCCGACCGACGAAAGCGCGCGCGCTCGAGTGGGGAGCGATCGCCCTGATCACAACGGGCGCGGCCGTGCTGCGGCTGATCCACCTCGCACAGGTGCCCCCCGACCCGTTCTACGACGCGGCAGTGCGCAGCATGACGCTGTCGTGGCACAACTTCTTCTTCGGGGCGTTCGAGCCGGGCGGGAGCGTCTCGATCGACAAGCCGCCCGTCGACCTATGGCTGCAGGTGGCGAGCGTGAAGCTCATCGGCTTCTCCGCGACCGCGCTGAAGCTGCCGGAGGCGCTCGCGGGGACGCTGGCGGTGCCGCTGCTGTTCGCGGCCGTGCGCCGCATGTGGAGCGGGCCCGCCGGGCTCGCCGCGGCGCTCGCGCTCGCGGTGCTGCCGGTCGAGGTGATCACCTCGCGCAGCGACACGATGGACGGCGTGATGATGATGCTGATCGTGCTCGCGCTGTGGCTGATCGTGCGCGCGTGCGAGACCGGCGGCTACGGCTGGCTGCTGGCGGGCGCGGCGGCGCTGGGGGTCGCTTTCGACGTGAAGCTGCTCGAGTCGCTGGTGGCGCTGCCGGGGCTCGCGCTGCTCGCCTACCTGGGCGTGGCGGGCCCCAGCCGGCAAAGACGCGTTCTGCGAATGCTCGGCGCCGGCGGGGTGTACGTGGTCGTCGCGCTCGCGTGGCTGAGCGCGACGCTGCTGTATCCCGCGCACGAGCGGCCGTTCGCGATCGGCTCGACGAACGGCAGCGCGTGGAACGCCGCATTCGTGTTCAACGGGACCGACCGGCTGGCGGGCAAGTCGATCGAACCGCAGACCGTCTATCAGCCCGGCAAGCGCTACCCGGTGGCGACGCAGTCGCAGCGCGATCACATCCCGATCGTCCCGACGTCCCCCACGCGGCTGCTGGCGCGGATCGGACCGCTGTCGGGCGAGCGACTGGGGCTCGAGCTGCTCGTCGCGCTACTGCTGGGCATCCCGGCACTGGGGGCAGCTGTGGGCGGCGACATGCTTCGCGCTCGCGTGAGCGCAAGCCCAGGCCGGGCCCGGCACCCGGGCGCGGGCGCGGGGGCGGGCGCGGGCGCGGGCGCGGGCGTAGAGACGGCTACCACCGTCGAGCGGCCTGCCACACAGGGAGGCACGGCCGAGACCCAGGTCCGCATGCGGCGCGCCGTGGCAGCGGGGCTGATCGTATGGACGGCCACGGGAATCGCGCTGTTCAGCGACATGGCGCGGTTGCATCCACGCTACGTGGAGGGCTTGATGCCGGCCGTCGCCGCACTGTGCGGGATCGGGGTCGCGTGGGCGGCGTCCGGGAGGGGCCCTGCCCGGCTGATCGCGCTGGGGGTGGCGCTCGCCGCAACCGTGTACTACGTCGAGCGGTTGCTGTACGGACGGCCGGGCGTGTGGTGGCTGTCGCTCGCGGGCGCGCTCGGCGCGCTCGCGTTCGCGGCGCTCGCGCGCCTTGGCCCGCGCGCAAGCGGTCCAATCCGCGCGGCGCTGATCTCGGGCGCGACGATCGCGATGACGCTCCTGTCGGTCCTCGCCCTGCCCGTCAGCGTGAACGTGACGGCGATCGAAAATCGCGTCGGCGACGCGGGCTACGTCGGCGCCCTGCCCGGCGACGAGCAGCGCCAGGTGAGCTCCTACCTGCTCGCCCATCAGGGCAGCGCGCGCTATGAGATGGCGGCCGAGTCGGCGACGCAGATCGGCTCGCTGATCGTGCAGGACGCGCGCCCGGTCGTGATCTTGACGACGTACGAAGCGCGCGTGTTCACGAGCGTCGCGAAGTTGCAGCGGCTGATCGCCAGAGGCGAGGTGCGATACGCGTTCCTCAACACCTACTGCGGCCGGGTGGCGTCGAAGGTGAACGCGGCCTGCTCAGCACCAGCGCGGTGGATCCGCGCGAACGGGACCGACGTCTCCCGGCAGGCGGGCCTCACTCGCCATCAGGTGCTGTGGCTGCTTCCGGGCACCAAGCCATGAACGAATCGCAACGCGACACCGAGACGCGGGAGAACCGCATGAACCAGAACTCACTGCACGAGCTGGCGGCGGCCGCGCGCGCGAGCGGGCGGATCGCGCTGGACACGGAGTTCATGGGCGAGGGGCGCTACCGGACGCTGCTGTGCCTCGTGCAGCTCGCCGTCGGCGGCGGCGCGCCCGACGCCCCGGAGCAGCGGATCGAGCTCGTCGACCCGCTCGCCGAGAACCTCGACGCCGCCCCGCTTGCAGCGGTGCTCGCCGACCCGGCGGTGCAGGTGGTGGTGCACGCCGGGCGCCAGGACGTGGCGCTCATGCGCAGACGCTTCGAGACGGAGGTGGCGAACGTCTTCGACACGCAGGTCGCGGCCGGCTTCGCGGGGCTGGGGGCGCAGAGCTCCTACGAGTCGTTGCTGGCGGACCTGCTGGGCTTGCGGGTGAAGAAGAGCGCGAGCTTCACGCGCTGGGACGCGCGACCGCTGTCCGCCGAGCAGCGCGAGTACGCACGCGAGGACGTCGTGCACCTGCTCGAGCTCGCGGCGGAGCTCGAGCGCCGTTTGGACGCCTCGGGACGGTTGCAATGGGCGCGCGAGGAGTGCGAGCCACTGGCGCGCTCGAGCGACGAGCGCGACCTCGAGCGGATCTTCGCGCGACTGCCGCGGATCCGCGGGATGAGCCCCTCGTCGCGACCGGTCGCACGCGAGCTGGTGGAGTGGCGCGAGCGGACGGCATCCCGGCAGGACCGCCCAGTGCAGAGCGTGCTGAGCGACGCCGCGCTGGTGGAGCTCGCCAAGCGCAAGCCCGCGTCAAAACGCCGAGCTCGAGCAGATCCGCGGCGTCGGCACGGGCGGCGGGCAGCGACGCGCGGAAGACCTGCTCGAGGTGGTCAGAAGCGGGCACGGGCGCCCGCCCGATCCCGCCCCGGCAGAGGAGCGAGGAGCGGCGCCGCGACCCGACGACGCGCCGCTCGTCGCGCTGGCCGAGGCGCTGATTCGCGCACGCGCACGCGAAGCCGGCCTCGCGTATGAGCTGCTGGCCGCACGTGCCGACCTGCAGGCGATCGTGGCCGCACACCGTGCCGGTGACGACGAGGCGGACGTGCGCACCCTGCGCGGCTGGCGTAGAGAGCTCGTGGGAGCGGAGCTGCTGGAACTGCTCGACGGCCGGCTGTCGCTGTCGGTCGGCGGCGGCAAGATCCGCGTACGGCCGGAACCCTGACCCCGCCGAAACAGGCGCGTCGGTTATTCGATGTGGTTGTAAACTTCGAACAACGGCAGGTACATCGAGATCACGATGAAGCCGACCATCGAGCCGATCACGATGATCATGACTGGCTCGAGGATCGAGGTGAGCGCCTTGACCGACGCCTCGACCTGGTCCTCGTAGAACTCGGCGACCTTGTCGAGCATCGAGTCCAGGGCGCCGGTTTCCTCGCCGACGCCGACCATGTGCGAGACCATCGTCGGGAAGATCGGCGCCTTCGCGAGCGGCGCGGCGATCGTCCCGCCGCGCTTGACCGAGGCGATCACGCCGTCCATCGCCTCTTCGACGGCGACGTTGCCGCCGGTACGGCCGGTGATCTCGAGGGCCTGCAGGAGCGGCACGCCCGCGCCTGTGAGCGAGGCCAGTGTGCGCGACCAGCGCGCGACCGCGACCTGCTGGACGATCGTGCCGATCTTCATCGGGATGCGCAGGCGGAAGTGGTCCCACTGGGGCCGTCCCCAGGAGGAGCTCTTCCACTTGATGAACAGGAACGCCGCCAGCCCGGCGCCGCCGAAGATCGCCCACCAGAAGCCGGTGACCATGTGGGAGAGGAAGACGGATACCTGGGTGAGCTTCGGCAGTTCGCCGCCGAATTCTTGGAAGACCTTCTCGAACACGGGCACGAGGAAGGCGACGAGCGCCATCATCACGCCGATCGAGAAGGTGACGACGAGGATCGGGTAGACCATCGCCGAGCGGATCTGGCGGCGCAGCGAGGCGTCCTTCTCGAGCTGGTTGGCGACGCGCATGAGCGCGTCCTCGAGCACCCCGCCCATCTCCCCGGCCTGCGTCATCGCGACGAACAGGGGGTTGAAGACCTTGGGATGGCGCGCCATCGAGTCGCTCAGCGGGAGCCCCGCCTCGACGTCCTTGCGGACCGCGACGATCGTTTCCGTCAGGAACTTGCTCTCGGTCTGCTCCTCGAGCACGTAGAGCGAGCGCAGGATGCTCATCCCGGCGTTGATCATCGTCGAGAGCTGGCGCGCGAAGATCGCGAGCTCGGAGGCTTTGACGGACTTCAGGAATGGAGAGCTCGATCTCGCGCGAGGCGCGCTTGTCGGCGATGTCGAGGACAATCAGCCCGCGCGCCTTCAGCTGGTCTGAGACCGCCTGCTTTGAGTCGGCGTCGACTTCGCCGCGCGCCTTGATGCCGGCGAGGTCCATCGTCTTGAAGACATACGTGCTCATCTGGGCGGGTTCCTAGGCGGCCGCGAGCGTGGAGGCGCCGAGCAGGCGCTTGAGCTCCTCGGGAGTGGCCGAGCGCGCCTCGGCGAGCTTCTGGGTGATCTGGCCTTCGCGCACGAGCGTCGCCAGCGAGGCGTCCATCGTCTGCATGCCGACGGCCGAGCTGGTCTGAAGAACGGAGTAGATCTGGTGGGTCTTGCCCTCGCGGATGAGGTTGCGGATCGCGGGGTTGGGGACGAGCACCTCGGTCGCGACGACGCGACCGGAGCCGTCGGCGTTGGGCAGCAGCTGCTGGGTCATGATCCCCTGCAGCGCGACCGACAGCTGCACGCGCACCTGGCCCTGCTGGTGGGCGGGGAACACGTCGATGATGCGGTCGATCGTCTGCGCGGTGTCCTGGGTGTGCAGCGTCGCGAACACGAGGTGGCCGGTCTCGGCCGCCGTCAGGGCGGTCGAGATCGTCTCCAGGTCGCGCATCTCGCCGACGAGGATCACGTCAGGGTCCTGGCGCAGGGCGGCCTTCAAGGCCTCGGCGAAGCTCTGCGCGTCGGAGCCCAGCTCGCGCTGGTTGACGAGGCACTTCTTGTGCGCGTGCAGGAACTCGATCGGATCCTCGATCGTCATGATGTGCTCCTCGCGGGTACGGTTGATCTCGTCGATCATCGCCGCCAGCGAGGTGGACTTGCCCGAGCCGGTGGGGCCGGTGACGAGCACGAAGCCGCGCGGGCGGCGCGTGAACTCGTGCACCGTCGGCGGCAGGCCGAGCTCGTCGATCGAGGTCAGCCCGTAGGGGATCAGACGGAAGGCCGCGCCGATCGCGCCACGCTGGTAGTAGGCGTTGACGCGGAAGCGGGCGTGGCCGGGGATCGAGTAGGCGAAGTCGAGCTGCCAGTTGGTCTCCAAGCGCTGGCGCTGGTCGCCGGTGAGGATCGCGTAGACGATCTCGCGCGTATCGGTGGAGGTGAGCTTCGGATAGTCCTCGAGCGGCGTCAGCCGCCCGCGCACGCGGATCGTGGGGTGCGCCCCGGAGGCCATGTGCAGGTCGGAGGCGCGGCGCGATACGACCTCCATCAGCAGCTCGGCGAAATCGATGTCCATGGCCCCCCATCGACAGGTGAACCGTCCGCCATTAGCGCCGCCATCCGCCGATCGCGAGCGCTGGACGAAGGTTCGATTTCGGCGAGTCCACGCGCGGGACATGCGACGGCACGCGCCCGAACGCAGCGCGTGCGTGACAAGGAGCGTTTTCGACCCATCGCAGGGTACGTCTCGCGACCGCAGCCGCGTGGTCTCAAGAGCTGCCGATGACGCGCGCGATCTCGGCGATCGAGGTGCGGCCCTGGCGAACCTTGTCCAGGCCGTCGTCGCGCAGGCGGCGCATGCCCTCGCGGACGGCAACGTCGCGGATCGCCTCGGCGGGTGCGCGTTGCAACGCGAGCGTCTGGATCTCCGGCGAGACGCTCATCACCTCGTATAGACCGAGCCGCCCACGGTAGCCCGAGCCTCCACAGCGGCGGCAGCCGACGGGCTCGTAAGCCTCGAGGTCGACGAGCGCCTTGTAGCCGTTCTCGCGCAGCACCCCGGCAGGAAGGATCGTGCGGCGCTTGCACGCTGGGCAGAGCATGCGCGCGAGACGTTGGGCGACGACGCAGTCGAGCGCCGAGGCGACCAGGAACGGCTCGATCCCCATCTCGACCAGACGGGTGATCGCCGACGGCGCGTCGTTGGTGTGCAGAGTAGACAGCACGAGGTGACCGGTGAGGGCGGACTCGATCGCGATCTGCGCGGTCTCACGGTCACGGATCTCTCCGACCATGATCACATCGGGGTCGGCACGTACCATCGAGCGCAGCCCGGCGGCGAACGTCAGGCCGAACTTGGCGGAGACCTGCAGCTGGGTGAGCCCCTCCATTTCGTACTCGACGGGGTCCTCGACCGTGATGATGTTCTTCTCGGGCGTGTTGACGCTCTGCAGCGCGGCGTACAGGGTGGTGGACTTACCCGAGCCGGTCGGCCCCGTGACGAGCACCGCGCCGTGGGTCTCCAGGCACGCACGCTCGAAGCGGTCACGGTCGCCCTCGGCCATGCCGAGCTTGTCGAGCGACATCACGACCGAGTCCTTGTCGAGCACGCGCATCACGACCGCCTCGCCGTGGACGGACGGCAACGTGACAACGCGCAGGTCGACGTGGCGACCGTCGACCGTCAGCCCGACGCGGCCGTCCTGAGGCAGGCGCCGCTCGGCGATGTTCAGCTCGGCCATGATCTTCACGCGCGAGATCGCTCCGCCCGCCATTCGGCGCGGCACGGTCGTGACATCGTGCAGCACCCCGTCGACGCGGAAGCGCACCCGCAGCTCGCGTCCGTCGGGCGCCAGGTGGATGTCGGAGGCGCCCTGCTCGACCGCTTGGGCGACGATCTGGTTGACGAGCTTGACGACCGGCGCATCCTCGGCGGTGTCGTGCAGGTCGACGACCTCACCGCCCGCGTCCACCTCTTCCAGATGCGCAGTGCCGTCCGGCTCGCCGACGACGTCCTCGAGACGGTCCAGGCGCGAGATCAGAGTTGCGATGTCCTCCGGGGGCGCAACCGCGACACGCACCTCGTAGCCGGTCATGATCGCGATGTCGTCGACCGCGAGCACGTTCGCGGGGTCGGCCATCGCGACGAGCAGCGTGCGCTTGTCGGCGAACGCGACCGGTACCGCCTGGTAGCGCTTGGCGGCGGTGGTGCTGACGAGGTTGGCGGCGCCCATGTCGACCGAGAACACGCCGAGGTCGAGATGGTCGAGCCCGTAGCGCTCGGCCAGCGCGCGCGCGAGGGCGTCGTGGGTGAGCGCCCCCCGATCGAGGAGCACGCGCTCGGGCGTCATCCCGGACCCGCGTGAGACCTCGAGGGCATCCTCGACCTGCGCGCGCGAGACGAGGCCCATGTCCACGATCACATCGGTGAGAAAGCGCGGCGAGGAGCCGCGACGCGAAGGCACGGTGATGCCCGTCCACTCCGTGCTCGGGTCCGTCCATTCCGTGCTCGGCCCGACGATCCCGGGACGGTGCTCGCCGCGCTCGATCTCGACGGCCGCCTCGCCGCCTGATGGCGAGCTTCTGGTCGTCTCGCTCATCCAGCTCGACGACCGGCTCCAACTCCTCGACGGGGCCGGGCGCAAGGAGCCTGTCCACCGCTAAGGGCGACTCGCGCTCAGTCGCCTCGTCGAGCCCTGCCCGCTCCGCAACCGGCGAGGAGGTCTTCGAGGAGACTAGGCGCTCCTCCTCGAGCGGCTCTGCGTCGCGCACGTTCATGCCGAAGATCGAGTGCAGATCGGGGACGGGGTGCCGGGGTGTGTCGCTCATCGCCAGAGCCGGTCGGTGTCCTGAGTCCGGCGCATCCGGGTCAGGCATTCGGGGGTCCGCCGGAGCGCCTCAGCTGTCGCAGGCGCGAAGCGCTGCGCGCATGACATCGAGCGGCGGCTTGCGACCCGTCCACAGCTCGAAGCTGAGCGCGCCCTGCGCGAGCAGGATCTCGAGGCCGTCGAGCGTGCGCGCGCCGTGCTCTCGCGCGGCGGCGAGCAGCTGGGTGGAGCCGGGGCGATAGACCATGTCGACGACATACGGGTAGTTACCGACCTGATCGAACGTCAGCCCCAGTTGGTTGAGCTCCTCACGCTCACTGGCCGACCGTTCTACCCGGTCCGGCGCCACCGTCGGCGATGTCACCTCAGCCGCGAGGTTCGCTCCCGGAGACGGGGTCAGCCCCACCGACGTGCAGTTGACGAGCAGGTCGGCGGGAGCTGGAGCCCTCACAGGCCGCGCACCGAGGTCCCGTGCCAGCTCCTCGGCGCGGTCGGGAGTGCGATTCCACACTGAGATCTCGCGCGCACCGCCCTCGCGCAGCGCCCACACGGCAGCACGCGCGGAGCCGCCGGCGCCGAGCACGAGCGCGCTCATCCCTCCCAGCTTCAGGTCGAGCGCGGCGATCAGGCCGGGGGCGTCGGTGTTCTCCGCCGCGATCGTGCCGTCGGCGACGAACGTGAGCGTGTTCGCCGCGCCGATCGCAACCGCCGCGGCGCTCGCCTCGCTCGCCAGCGCAAGCGCGGCGTGCTTGTGCGGGATCGTCACATTGGCGCCTACGAAGCCCGATGCTCCCAGCCCCCGGGCCGTCTCCTCGAACAGCTCGGGTGGGACCGGCAGGAGCTGGTAGCGCCAGCCGTCCATGCCCAGCGCGGCCAGCGCCGCGTTGTGGATCGCCGGAGAGCGACTGTGGGCCACCGGCCAGCCGAGCACGCCCAGACGGCGAGGGCTTCCACCGGCAGGCCCGGCCGGATCGAAGACGCCGCCGGGCGAAGTCATATGCCCTCGATGCTCGACGTGGATGGGGCACGCCTGCGCCCGGGTCGATGCGAGCCGTACATCACTTGCGCTTGCACGCCGGGGGATGTCCACCGTTCTTCCTCACCGCCGCCTGATAGGCGGCGGCGTCGCGTTCGAACTGGGCGTAGGTGTTCGAGAACGCCTGCTCACCGCAGCCGTCGGCCGCCGCGACGTAGTAGAGGTAGGGAACGTGCGCCGGGCGGGCGGCCGCTTCGATCGAGGGGATGCCCGGATTTGAGATCGGCGTCGGCGGCAGCCCTTTGTGCAGACGGGTGTTGTAGGGCGAGTCGATGTGCAGCTGGGCCTCCGTCAGTTCCTGGGCGTAGACGGGAACCTGCTTTTGCAGCTCCACCGCGTAGTAGATCGTCGCGTCGATGCCCAGGGGCATGCCTTCGCGCAGCCGGTTGTAGATGACGGCCGCGATCAGCGGACGGTCATGCGCCGTTTGCGCCTCGCGCTCGACCATCGAGGCGACCGTCAGCAGCTGGTACGGCGTCACTCCCAGCTCGTGCGCCCGGCGAAGGTCCTCGGCGGTGAAGCGCTGCTTGAAGGCGAGCAGCTGCTGTTCCACCAGACGAACGGCTGGGACGCCCGCGACCATTTCGTAGGTTGCGGGGAAGAGGAACCCTTCGAGGTCCGCTGTGCCGCTCGGCGCACCGTAGTGCGCGGGATCGAGCGACGACGCATGGATCGAGGCTGCCAGATAGCTGCCGGTGAGATCGTCTTCGCGGGCGAGGACCGCGACCTGCAAGCGGGTGTAGCCCTCGGGGATCCTCACCTTCACGACGATCGCGGCGGGAGGCGGCTTGCTCAACGCCGCGATCGCGGCGGAGTAGCTCATGTCGCGCGCGAGCTGAAAGCGCCCGGAGCGCAGATCGCCCCGCTTGCCGGTCACGAATGCGCGCAGCTCGAAGAAGAACCCGGAGGAGACGACCCCGTCGCGGGCGAGAATCGAGCCGATCGCGCCCGAGCTCGAGCCCTTCGGTATGTCGACAATGACTTTGCCGTGCCCCGCGTTGGCGAACGGCTGAAACAGCGACAGCAGGAACCACAAGGCCGCCACCGCAAACGCCAGCGCCAGCAGCGCGCCGACACGCGCGCGGGTCAGCTTGCGAGCGCCCTGCTGTCGCGTGCGAGCGGAAGCACGGTGTGTCCGCAGCCGATGACGGCGGTGCTCCAGCAACATGTCTCGTCGGCCTCGGGAAGGTGGGGCGAGCGGCTCGAGCGGCGGCGGCGGAACCGGCTCGACGACGTGTGACGGCTCGACATCTGGCGGCTCGACGACGTGTGACGGCGGGACATCCGGCGACTCGACAACGCCAGGCAGCTCGACATCCGGCGACTCGACATCCGGCGACTCGACATCCGGCGGCTCGACATCCGACGGCTCGACAACGCCAGGCAGCTCGGCGCCCGACGGCTCGACGACAGCCGGCGACTCGGACTCGGTTCGAGCCTCGACCTGTTCGGCCCGTCGGCGCGCACGTTCTTCACGGGCGCGCTCGCGTTCCTCTTCGGTACGTTCGCCCGCCATGCCTGTACGGACCCTAACGAACCTGTCTCAAACCCGGTACACGCTTCTATTAGAACCTGTCTCAAAACGTCCGGCATACCTGCTCTGGGACAAGTTCTTAGCGCGATCGGGCCGTCAGCCAGCCCTCCAGCAGATGCGCCGCGGCGCGTGAGTCCTCGCTTGCGATCGACGTGCCCCCCATGCGCTCGGCGATGCGCGTGGTGAAGCGCTCGTCGTGCATCTCGACCGGGACCTCTTCGCCGAGCCGCAGCGACAGCCGCTGCGCGAACTCGCGCGTCTCGCGCGTCTGTGCGGTGTCTCCGCCCTGCAGCGACAACGGCAGTCCGACGACCACCCGTTCGACGTCCCGTTCGCGCACGAGCTCGATGATCGTGTCTAGACCGCGTCGGGTGCCGGGGCGCGACACGGCCTCGATCGGTGTGACGATCGTGCCCGAGGGGTCGCTGAGGGCGCAGCCGCAACGCGCGCTGCCGTAGTCGAGCGCCAGCACCCTCATCGGCGCCTCGCCTCCCCGATGCCAAGTCGCTCGCGGCATCGCATCAGCTCTCGAGCGCTGCCGCGATCGCCGCGCGAGCTGCGGCGATCGCCTGCGGCAGCTTCTCCGGATCGCGTCCCCCGGCCTGGGCCATCGTGTCGCGTCCCCCTCCCCCGCCGCCGACGGCGGCCGCGGCGATCTTCACCACGCCTCCCGCGCGGACGCCGCGCTGCACGAGCTCCGGTGGAACGCCGACGACCAGGTGCACCCTGCCATCGACGGCCGTCCCGAGCACGATCGCAGCGTCGGGCAGCTTTGCCCGCAAGCGGTCGACAAGCGCCGCCAGCGCCTTGGCATCGGGTACGTCGACCGTCGCCAGCAGCACACGCTCACCCGCGATCTCGCTCGCGCCGGCAACGAGCTTCTCGAGGTTCACCCCGCCTGCGCCCACAGCGGTGCCCGCGTCGTGCGCTCCGTCCTTCAGCGTCTTCTCCAGCCGCTTGCGTTCCTGCTCACGCGCGCGAGCTCTTTCCGGCGCATCCTCGGGACGCACGCGCAACACCGTCGCGACCTCTCTCAGCAGGCGATCGTGCACGCGCAGCATCGTCACCGCCGCCGGGCCCGTGAGCGCCTCGATTCGCCGCACGTTCGCCGCGCTCGAGGTCTCACCGACAATCGCGAACGGCCCGATCTCAGCGGTGCTGCGGACGTGCGTGCCGCCGCACAGCTCGCGCGAGTACTCGCCCTCTCCGATCTGCACCATCCGCACCACCTCACCGTACTTCTCGCCGAACAGCGCCATCGCGCCGAGGCGCTTGGCCTCCACAAGAGTAGTGGTGATCGGGCGCACGGGGTCGTTGCGAGCGATCCACTCGTTCACGCGATCCTCGACGTCGCGCAGCTCCTGCTCGCTCAATGCCTGAACATGGCTGAAGTCGAAGCGCAACTTGTCCGGCCCAACGTAGGAGCCCGCCTGGCGCACGTGATCTCCCAGGCGCTCACGCAGCGCGGCGTGGAGCAGATGGGTGGCGGTGTGGTTGCACTCGATGGCGTGCCGGCGTGTGCTGTCCACTCGTGCGATCACCGGCTCCTCGGGCCGCAGGGCTCCCTGTTCCACGACCACCGAGAGCGCCTGATCGTCGCCCAGCCGGAAGACGCTCTCCACCCGCGCGCTGCAGTCACCCGCTACGCATTCGATCGTGCCCGCGTCGGAGACCTGACCACCGCCGGCCGCGTAGAACGGCGACTCGGCAAGCTTGACCAGAACGGCCTCGCCCGGGTCGCCGCTCGTGGCGACCCTGCGGAGGGCCGCGACCGTCGTCTGCTGGCGCTCGGTCTCATATCCGGTGAAACGCGTCTGAACGGGCGTCTCGCCGACGAACGAGCGCGCCGCGGCGCGCTCGCCACCGGTGTCCGCGCTCACGCCCCTGGCGCTCGCCCGGCCACGTGCGCGCTGCTCGTCCATCAGCCGCTCGAAGTCGCCCTCGATCGCAAGCCCCTCCTCGCCGAGCAGCTCCCTGGTCATCTCATAGGGAAAGCCGAAGGTGTCGTGCAGGCGGAACACCTCCTCGGCGGCCACCGCCGAGGAGGTGTTCGCATGCGCCTGCTCGATGTGGCGGCGCAGGGTGGTCATGCCCTGCGCGAGCGTGCGGCCGAAGCCCTCCTCCTCCGCGGCCGTCCACTCCGCGATCGCGGCTGCCTGCTCTCCCAGCTCCGGGTAAGCGGAGCCCATCAGCTCGGTGACCAGCTTGGTGTAGCGCGGCAGGAACCCGGGCTCGAGCTCGAGGGCGAGGCCCTGCTGAATCGCCCGGCGCATCACCCGGCGCAACACGTATCCACGATCCTCGTTCGACGGCACCACGCCGTCGGCGATCAGGAACGCCGTCGCGCGAGAGTGGTCGGCGAGGATACGCAGCGCGCGATCGGTCGCGAGCTCCTCGCCGTAGCGCCGGCCCGACAGCTTCTCTCCGAGCCCGATCAGCGGCGCAAACTGATCGGTCTCGAATACCGAGGGCTTGCCCTGCAGGATCGCCGCCATGCGGTTGAGCCCGAGGCCGGTGTCGATGTTGTTGGCCGGCAGCGGCTCGAGGGTCGAGCTCCCGCCGCCGACGCTCGGCCGTTGGTCGTATTGCATGAACACGAGGTTCCAGTACTCGAGGAACCGCTCGTTCTCGCCGCCGGGCAGGTCCTCGGCCGAGCCGTGCTCGACGCCGCGGTCGACGTAGAGCTCAGAGCACGGTCCACACGGTCCGGTGGGGCCCGCCTGCCAGAAGTTCTCCGAGCGCGGGCATTCGACGATCCGCTCGCGCCGCACACCGACGTCCCGCCAGAAGGCGATCGCCTCCTCGTCGGGCCCGAGCCCGAGATCCTCGTCGCCCCCGAAGACCGTCACCCAGATGGAGTCCTCGGAGAAGCCGAACACCTCGCGCGAGAGCTTCCCACGCGAACACGATCGCCTCGCGCTTGAAATAGTCGCCGAAGGAGAAGTTGCCGAGCATCTCAAAGAAGGTCAGGTGCCGGGCGGTGTTGCCGACGTTGTCGATGTCGACCGTGCGAAAGACCTTTTGACAGCTGGTCAGGCGCGGAGCGGGCGGGGTCTCCTGACCCAGGAAGTACGGCTTCAGCGGGTGCATGCCCGCGACCGTCAGCAAGGCGGAGGGGTCATGTGCTGAGGGCACGAGCGAGGCCGACGGGATGCGCGTGTGCCCACGCTCCGCGAAGAAGCTCAGATATCGCTCGCGGATCTCATCGGAGGTCATCGTGCGCTGATATTAGGGGTCCCACCGAGGATCGACACGGCTAGACCCCGTTGCCCGCCTTTGAGAATCCCGCTCGCGCAGCCGGCGGCACCCTCAGATGCAGAGACGATCGCTCTCCCCTTGTCGATTTCGCCAGAGGTCCTCCGGCGGACCGCGCCCGATGAGACCGCATCGACCTCAAGCCAGGCGCCCGGAGGGCTCCACGGCCGGATCGGCTAAGCGTGCGTCCTCCTCCGGCTCCAGGCCTAGCGTGGCGCGGATGAAGTCACTCGTCGTGAGCCCGCGAGAGTCTGCGATTCGTTCGACCATCCGGTGCTCCCAAGGCAAGAATCGGACCACAATGACCTCTGTCCCGAACGAGGACATCAGATTGCGATCAGGCGAAGAAGATCGAGGCGCTGTGTGGCGGCCGTCGGATGGATCGTCCGGTCGTCAAATCGGATCACCCCGGCGTCCGACAGACTGGCGAGCGCAGCCGTCACGCGATCGGCTGTGACGTCTTTGAGAGCTGTGTGTAGGGCGGATCGCGAGTAACCGCCTGGCCTCCCCAGAAGTTCGAGAACGATGGTGGCTTGGACCGAAACGTCGATAGGCTCTGCCGGCATGAACGAGTCGCTTTCGTTCGTGTAAGAGAATCGGACAAGCGCACCCCCAGCCGATTCTCAAATGTCCACATAGTAGTTCCATACTAACAAAACTAAGCCTTACTGTGGAATCTATCGTGACCAATCCCGATCTACCTTCAGCCGCCGAGTACGCCGCCCTCGGCAACGCGCTCAAGGCGCTGCGCAAGCGGATCGGCTTGACGCAAGTGCAGGCAGGCGAGCTCGTCGGTGTCAGGTCTACGTTCGTGTCACAGATCGAGCGCGGCGAGCGCGGGATGAGATGGCACACGCTACTTGCGTTCCTCCGCGCCTACCACGCCGATCTGCGAACACTCGGTGAGGTCATAGACCGGAGCCTCTAGGCAAGTCGCTTTTTACAACAGCCTCGAGCAGCTCCAGGGATTAGTGGTGTGCAGAGAGGTAACAACTTCCAGATATCAGTTTGCTTGGCCTCTATCGAATAACTCGAGATGGAAGCGCGATGTGGAGGTGTGTAGTCAGGCAACCCGGGTGTGTAGTCAAGCAACGGTACCGTGACCGACCAACAGCTCACCCGCGTACAGACAGGCGAGCTGACCGGGCGCCGTGCGCTCCGCCGGCTCGGTCAGCTCGACGCGCACCCGCGAGTGACGCCCGGGGTCGAGCGCCGAGGACAGGTGGCAGGCGAAAGTGCGCCCGTGCGAGCGCACGCGCACGCCGTCGACACAGCCTCCGTGGCGGTGGAGCGTCAGCTCGCGCACGGAAATCTCGCGAGCGAGGAGATGTTGGCGCGGACCGACGGTGACTGTGTTGGCGTGCGTGTCTGTCGCGAGCACGTACAACGCGGCCCCGCCGCCGAGGCCGAGGCCATGTCGCTGTCCGACCGTGAAGCCGTGCGCGCCTCCGTGCTCGCCGAGCACCTTTCCCCCCCGGTCGAGGATCGACCCGGGTCTGGTGCCGAGGCCGCCATGGCGTTCCAGAAAGGCCTTCTGGCGAGTGCCGGCGAGAAAGCACAGGTCTTGCGAGTCGCGCCGGCGTGCCACCGCCAAGCCGGCCCTGGCGGCCAGTGCGCGTACCTCGGGCTTGCTCATGTCTCCCAGGGGAAAGCGCAGACGCGCGAGCGACGCGGGTGCGAGCGCGGCGAGCACATAGCTCTGGTCCTTGTATTCGTCCACCGCCGTGCGCAGCAGCGGCCCATCGCAGACGCGTGCGTAGTGACCGGTTGCGAGCGTCGAGGAGCCGAGCCTGCCCGCCAGCTCGAGCATCGCGTCGAGGCGAACGTTTCCGTTGCAGCGCACGCACGGATTCGGCGTAAGGCCCGCGGCGTGATCTGAGAGCCAGCGGTCGACCACGCCCGAGCGGAACTCGGCGCGCAGGTCGATCGAGAGATGGGGCATGCCGAGACCGTGCGCCAGCTCGCGCGCGCCGCGCACCGCCTGAGCCGAGCAGCAGCTGAGATCGCCGTCGTTCTCGGGGTCAGACCACAGCTCCAGCGTGACCCCGACCCCCTCTGCCGCGTCATCCTCCGCGGCGATCAGCAGCGCCGCCACCGCGCTGTCGACCCCACCGCTCATCGCGACCAGCGTCCGTCCCTGTACGGGGGCCAGGCTCGCGCGCTCGCGCACCGCGGCGCCGAGCGCGCGGTGCAGCGCGTCGCTCGCAAGCTCGGCCGCGTGGCGCTTGGCGGCGCTCAACCCACCGAGCTCGGACGCGATCCGATCGGCGCCGATCCGCGCGGCTTGCAGCAGCGGGGCTCCGCGCAGCAGGGCGACGGTGGCGCTCCCCGCGGCGATGCTCGTGCCGCAACCGCTCGCGTCAAAGCCGGCGTCTGAGATCGTGCCCGCCGGGCAGCTCGAGTCGATCGCAAGCGAGATCCGGATCAGATCGCCGCAGGCAGCCCCACCGGCGGCTCCGGTGAACGCGTCGGCGGGTGTGTGTCCGCGCCCGCGCGGCGCATGCAGATGATCGGCCAAGGCTTCGACGCTTCCCACCCGGTCGAGTGTAAGGGTCCGCGCCAGGAAGCCGTTACAGCTAATCGACGATCGCCTCTGCGGCTACTTGGCGGTCGCCTTCTGCGCTTCGCCGATCGCTTGCTCGAGCGAGAACACGTCCGTCAGCCCGGTCAGCGTGGTCGTCTGGCCGCCCTTGCTCACGATCAGGATCGTCGGTGTCTCGTCGACCTGGATCGTGCGCGTGATCGACCCGAACGAGCCGACCTGATCGGCGTGCGCGTCGTGCACCGCGATCTTCCCGCCGAGGGCGTGACCGACCGCCTGCAGTTCGCGTTGCACCGCTCGGTCGACCGCGGCCTTGGGATTCCAGAACAGGATCGTGACGACCTTGCCCTGTTTCAACTCGGCTTCCACGCTCGCCTGCATGTTCGGCGAGGAGCTATGCGTCTTGGGCGTGGAGGCGCCGTTCGTAGCCGGCTTGCTCGACGCTGCTGTGCTCGACTTGTCTGACGCGGCCCGATGAGCCGCATGCGATCGGACCACGGCCGCATGCTTGGCGGCAGCGCCCGTCGGCGAACCCGCGTGCGCCGACTGTGCGCCCGCGCCGCCCGCGGTGGCTGTGGTGGAGGGAGAGTGAGGTGATTCCCCGGACTCGCCTTCGACCTGCTTGGCGTTCTGCTGAGAGCTTGCGACCGCCCCGTGCGCCTTCGCGATCGCGCGTGTCAAGCCCGTGACGCCGGGAACGGGGCCGGTGTAGACGTGCGTCGGCGCGGCCGCTGCCTTCGCCTCGCTCGCCGCTGTCGGCGCGGGCGCCGACGTGGCCGGGGATGAGCCGGCGCCACCGGTGCTCGTCGCGGCCGTGTGCCCACGCAGGGCGACGGCCCACACGATCACGAGCAACCCCAGCGCGAGCAGGGCTATCTGGTAAGGACGGGAGAGCTGGCTCATTGCCCCTTCTTTCGGCAGGTAGGCCTCCTGAGTTGAGCCGCGCAAAACGCGTTGGACGGGAGCGGGTGCTTCTGGCGTGCCTCAGAGGGTGCGCAGACCCTGCAATACGGCGTGTGTCACGGTGTTCGTGGCGATCGTCTGTTGCCCACCTGCCTGCATGTCCTTCAACACGGTCTCCCGCGGTGCGACGATCGCCACGTAGCGGGCCCCGAGGGCGTTCGCGTGAGTGAGCTGGCCTTTCAGAGATCGTCCCGCCAGCTCCATCCGAGCCGCCAGCCCGGCCGAACGCGCCTCGCCCAGTAGGGCAAATGCGGCGGTGCGCGAAGCCGGCTCCGACAGCGCTACGAACAGGTCGATCGTCTCGGGGTGAGCAGTTGGCGTATCGCTCGCCAAGATGATCCGCTCGATTCCCGCCGCCCAGCCGATCGCGGGCGTCGCCGGGCCGCCCAACTGCTCGATCAGGCCGTCGTAGCGCCCGCCGCCGCCGACGCCGCTCTGCGCTCCGAGCGCGTCTGAGGTGAGCTCGAACACCGTGCGCGTGTAGTAGTCCAAGCCCCTTACCAGCGTCGTGTCGAGCTCATACGGGACGCGTGCGACGTCCAACAGCTCGCGTACCTGGGCGAAGTGCTCCCCATCCTCCTTGCTCAGCTGATCGAGCAGGCGCGGCGCGTCCTTCATCGTGCGGCGCGTGCCATCGTGATCGGAGTCGAAAGCACGCAGCGGGTTCAGCTCGATCCGGCTTGCCACCTCCGCCGAGAGGCTGTCTTCGTGCGCGCGCAGGTATGCCTGCAACCGCTCGCGATACCTGGCGCGACTCTCGCCGCTACCGAGACTCGACAGTCGCAGGCGCACGTTCCTGACACCGGACTCGACGAGCAACGCGTTGAGCAGCACGATCGACTCGGCGTCGAGCGCCGGATCGTCGGAGCCGAGCGCCTCGGCCCCGATCTGCCAGAACTGCCGGTAGCGTCCCGCCTGGGCGCGCTCGTGGCGGAAGAAGCTCGACAGGTACCATAGCTTCACCGGCTGGCGGCGCTTGTGCATGCCATGCTCGACATACGCTCTGCACACCGGCGCCGTGCCCTCCGGGCGCAGCGTCAGCGAGCGGCCGCCGCCGTCCTCGAACGTGAACATCTCCTTCTGCACGATGTCGGTGGACTCGCCCACCCCGCGTGCGAACAGCTCTGTGGCCTCGAAGGTGGGCGTCTCGATCCGCTCGTAGCCCGCGCTCTGCAAGATCGTCTGCGCGGTTCGTTGCAGCTCCGAGCGTGCCGCCGCCTGCTCGCCGAGCACGTCGAACGTACCGCGCGGCGCTTTGATCTTCGCGTCGCTCAATGTCGCGCCGGCGCCGCGTCCGCCGTGCTCGCTTCCGCGGGGCTCGTCACACGGGGAACGCTGACGCGCAGCTCGGCGAGGAACGGGTTCGTGTCTCGCTCGCGCCCCAGGGTCGTGACGCCCATGTGACCCGGATGCACGGTCGTCTCCGCGGGAAACCTGCGCAGCAGCTCGCCGATCGAGCGCTCGAGCGTCGCCCAGTCGCCCCCGGGCAGGTCGACCCGGCCGACCGAGCCCGCGAACAGCACGTCTCCGGACAGGAGCGCCCTCGCCTGCGCCGTGCCCTTCGCCTGCGCCTCGGCCTGCCCTGCCCGATCGTCTGACCCAGCCGGTGCGATCGCGTAGGTGAGGTGACCGATGCTATGACCGGGCGTGAAGAGCACCTCGATGTCGAGCCCAGCCAGATTCAACCGCTCACCGCCGTGGAGCGTGTGGTCGGGCACGCAGTTCTCGAACGGCCCGAACCCGAGAGGCACCCAGCGCATGACGTCCGTCAGCATCATCTGCTCGATTTCCGGGCAGTACACCGGCGCGCCGGTCGCCCGAGCCACCGGCGCAAGCGCTCCGACGTGATCGAAGTGGCCGTGGGTGATCAGGATCGCCTCGATCTCGACGCCCAGCGCCCGCGTCGCCTGCAGCAGCCGCTCGGCCTCGTCGCCCGGGTCGACCATGATCGCGCGCTTCGCTGTGCTGTCGGCCCGCACGATGTAGGCGTTCTCCTGCAGCGGCCCGACGGTGAGCCCGCGCACGTCGAGACCGCTCATCGCTCAGCCTTCTGCCGGGCTCCACGGACGACGCGTCGCTGTCGTCGAGCAAGGCTCATCGCGCCACCGGCTTCCCGTTGCCGCCGGTGGCCTCAGCTTTCTTGCGCTGACGGCGCTTGAACATCCATAGATCTGTGTAGTAGCTGACCAGCGTGTAGCCGACGAGCACGAGCGGGAACAGGCCGATTGCCTTGTTGGACTGCTTGATCAGGAACAGGCTTGCCAGCAGCAGCACGACGGTCGCCGCCATCGCCCGGTAGAACGCGCCGAGCCACGTGGGCGGACGGTCGCGTTTGTCGAGCTTCTTCTCTTTGGCTCCTACGACGTCAGCGGCGTTGCCGCTCTTCTCTGCCGCCGTCGGTTTGCGCCCGGTGCGCCCGCGCGACTCGACCGCACCGGCCGCGTTACCGCGGTGCTTGGTCTGGCGCTTGCGCTTGGTCTGGGCCATCGGCCTACAAGCCTACTAAGGCCCCGCGTCTCCAGCTCGCCATCCAGCGTGATGCGGACCCAGCAGAGCGTTCTCGATCGTGTGGCGTACAGGATCGAAGCCGGGCAGCGGGACGTCTTCGGGAAATCCCACCAGCGCCGCCTGCGGCGCGAGGCCGACGAGCTCGGCGTCGACCAGATCCGCGTGCCTCCTGACAGCCTCGATCACACGCGCCAGAGGAACCTCCAGGGGGCGCTCGACGTTCGTAGAGACCTGCGCCACCCCCTCGCTCAAAGCCACGCCGATCGCGCGCACCCCGGACAGCCCCTCGGCACCGCCCTCGCGGATCAGCGCAGCGATCGAGCGCGCATCCTCGAACGTCGCCGGGGCGGCCAGGCGCAGGTTGAAGGCGACCAGCGGCTCCCTCGCCGCCACGAGCGTCGCCCCGGCTGTCGGATGCAGTTTTGCGGGACCGAAGTCTGGGCGCAGCTCGCCCGCCTCGATCCGCTCGCCCAGGCGGAGGGGGCCGCCGCGGCGCAGCTCCGCACGCGTGCGACCACCGGACAGCTCGCCGTAGAGGAAGACCGGAATGCCGAGCTCCTCGCCGATCCGGTCGGCTACCACGAGCGCATGCGCGCAGGCCGCCCCACGAGCGCTCGCGTCGAGGTAGACGAGCGGCGCAACGTCGAGCGCGCCCACGTAGGGGTGCTCGCCGCGCCGAGCGCTCTCGCTGCCCGGAGAGCCCGAGCCATTCGCCGGATCGGAGCCGACCACGTCGATCCGCTCGCGGGCCGCGCAGGCACCGCGTACCAGTGCATCCACCAGGCCCGCGGGCGAACCGGCGAGCGTGAACACCGAGCGATGGTGGTCACCGTCGCTGTGCACGTCGAGCAGGCGCACCGGCGCGGCGTCAGCGGTCGGAAGGTCGGCCGACGCCACGTTATCGACGACGACCCCCCCAGCGCCGCTCTCTGGGCGTGCCCCGTCCCCGCTGCCCGCGAACGCCGCACCGACAGCGACGATTGTCCGCTCGTCACGGCCCTCCGAGACGTTGGGCACCGTGAGCATGAGCTGTGGCTGCATCACTTGAAGGCTAAACTGCGCAACCCCGCCGGAGTAGCTCAGTCGGTTAGAGCAGCGGAATCATAATCCGCGTGTCGGGGGTTCGAGTCCCTCCTCCGGCATCACGAAAGGCCTGCAAATACGGTGGTTTGCAGAGTATCACGGCGGCAGTGGATTTCCCCAGAGATTTCCCTGTGGGGCGGCGGATGGGCACCGACCAGGGGCGTCCTAACGCACGGGCACACTTGGACGCGTGAAGATCGACGTGCAGATAGCGGCTGTTCGGGCGAGCCAGGACGCTCGCACGATTGAGCAGCAGATGCTCAACGAGGCGTTCGCCGGCCCTCCGGCGCCCACGACCTCTCCCGGCGTGAATGCGACGAAGCAGCTGGAACTCGCCGGTGGAGCGATCGTGTTCCACAAGCCGTTCTCCGGCGTGCATGTCGCCAACGCGATCGCCTACGGACAGACCGACGAGACGCCGCCGCTGCACGAGGCGGCCAGCTGGCGGCTCGCCGTGGCGCTCGGGCCGCCGTGGGATGAGATCGTCGTGCCGTGCGTGCTGCGCGAATACGCGGGCGAGGATGGCTCGCTCTCGCTACGAGCGATTGGATGGCCGCGGGACATGGCGCCGACCTTGAATCCGACCTGGTGCTTGCCCGCGGCGTTCTTCGACTCGCTCATCGCGCAGCAGGACCGTCACGATGGGAACTGGCGCTGGGACGGCAGTCGGATGACGCTGATCGATCACGGCTACGCGTTTGCGCTGCCACGGGCCATCCTCAACTACTCCGACTTCGTAGCTGCTCGCCACGGGCGCGGCGCCGCGAGTCTGCTCGCCAAGGAGCATGATGCGATCGCTCGCCTGCTCAGCGACTCCGACCTGCTCGGAATGGCAAGGTTCCTGTTGCCCAACCGCGCCCAGGCGCTGGCGGACAGGGCACGGCTCATGCTGCAAAGAGGCGAGATCCTGCGCCCCGGCGAGTTCTGAGATGTCGCCATGCGTTCTGTACTGCGTGGTAGCATCATAACTCAAGAGGTCAACCTGCGGGCCCGATATCGAAGGAGAGCCTCCAATGATCCAAGTCACCTTCACAACGCTCGAGCGCCATCCGGACACCAAGGAGTGGGTCGAGCTGTCTGTCGCGCAGCTACTCGCCGATGGAGACGAGGTGAGCATCAGCGGGCCGCACGCCGACTGGATCAACCCGGACCTCGCGATCGTCGACCCCAAGACGGCGGAGCGCATCACGCGGGCTGATGGTGCCGAGCGCTGGGCACAACTGCAGCCCTACGGCTACCGCAGTGGAGACCTCTACGTCCAGGTCACCGAGGTCGCCGTGGCTGAGCCGGTCGCCGCGAGCTTCCGCTACTCCACCGCCGCCTGAGCGTCGTGCCGCGAACCGCGGTATCCGAGATCCACGCGAAGGTCGTCGGCCGCGAGCTCAAAGACACCCGCCAAGCGCTCGGGCTTACCCAAGCTGAGGTTGCCGAACGCCTCGGAGTCTCCCCGTCTTATATTTCCGCCATCGAAGCCGGTCGTCGCAACCTCACGCTCGGCCAGCTCGCCAACATCGCAAACGCCATGCGACTCGGGATCGAAATCTCATTTATCCGCCCGGACGGACAGCCTGTCCGCGTCGACAAGAAATGACGGCTGCGATTAGGCGTCGGCGGTGCTCGCTTAAGAACACAAGCCCCCGGTCTCCCAAGCAAACGGGCCATATTCCTTGAGCGTAGATCCGCTGAGCAGAGCCAAATTCGAGTAGCCGGGAAGCCATCATAATCCGCGTGTCGGGGGTTCGAGTCCCTCCTCCGGCACTACCGAAACACGTCCAACCAAGCGGTCTTCGGCTGTCAGGGTCTGCAGCTGGTGAACGTAGGTTGGAGTAAGGTTCGCGGCCTCGTGCTCCACGCTCTGCTCTGTCTCTTGCCGGCTGTTGTGGTGGCGGTGCCGCTGCTCGCGCGGCGTTATCCGGGTGAGCGTGCTCTACATGCGCTCCGGCGTGTGGAGACGGCCCAGTGGCCGCGCCCGCGCTCTTGTGTGGCCATACGCCGTCGTGTGGTGCTGTCAGCGGTGCGTGGAGGTCGTTTGATGGGCTCGTCTCTCGCGGTGCGCCCACCCCCTGTGCTGATCTCGGCGAGCTAGACCCTTCCGCTCGACTCCGACGAGCGTCGGCTGCTCGTCCCTAGAGGTCCCTGCCGGCAACGGGCACGTCTGCCCGTTTTGGCGGGTCCTCGGTTCGCCCATATCGGCAGTATGCGAGGAGCCCCTTAATGTCCCGTCGTCTTACCGCTGCCACGCTCAGCGCCCTCCCGTTGGGGCTGGGTGTTGTGGCACGAGCACAGAGCAGCACACCGACTTCCGTGACGGAGAGCGACGACCCGATCGACGATCAGGGCGGCAACCACAGCTACCGCTCGAGCGCCACCAGCATCACCCCGAGCTTCCCCGGCCTGAGCCGGGTCTCGTTGGTGCTCGTGCTCGCCGTCGCCGGTTTGCTTGGGAGCGCTCCGGCGGGGTGGGCGCACGCGCAGTTGCTTGGCGCCTCGCCGGTGTCCGGCTCGACGGTCAAGGTCGAGCCGAGGGAGGTGATCTTCGAGTTCGACCAGGACGTTGGCGGCACGCTCGGCGCCGTCCGGGTCTATAACGCACAGGGCGACGAGGTCGACGATCTGAACGTCTCACACCCCGACGGCAACGAGCACTGGATGGGCGTCGGGCTCGAGCCGGGCCTGCCCGACGGCACCTACACGGGCACATATCGGGTGATCTCGGCCGATACTCACATCGTCTACGGCGGGCTGGTGTTCAGCATTGGGCATCCAAGCACCTCGTCAAAGGTTACGGTGGCGGAGCTGATCGGCAAGGACGAGAGCGGCAAGGTGACCAAGGTCGCATTCGGGGTGGTGCGTGGGCTGAACTACCTGACGCTCGCGCTGATGGTGGGTGGCCTGGTCTTTCTGTTCGTTGTGTGGATACCCGGCGTGACCGCGGTCGCGGGCCCTGAGGAGCGCTGGTCTTCGGCGTCGCGGGTGTTTGCTTCGCGGTTGGGGCGGCTGTTCGCGCTCGCAATCGTGCTCGGCGTGGTCGTGAGTGTGCTTGGGGTGCTGTTGCAGGGTGCGAGCGCGGCGGGAGTGTCGCTGTGGGCATCGCTGAAGAGCTCGATCATCGACAACACGCTGGAAAGCCGTTTCGGCAAGGTATGGGGTCTGCGCGCGATCGACTGGGTGCTGATCGCCGCCGTGCTGCTGGCGGCTAGGGCGATGGGCAGGGACGCGATCCCGAAGTTGAGAGCCGGTGCGCCGGACGCCAACACGTTCGGGCTAACCCCCCGGCCGCCGCGCGTGATTCTCGCCCTCCTCGGGATCGATGCTCTGTATCTCGCGCTCACCCCGGCGCTGGCGGGCCATGCGAGCATCGAGAGTCCGGTGGGCGTGTTCTTCCCGTCCGACGCTCTGCACGTATTGGCGGGCAGCGTGTGGGTCGGAGGTATCGTGTGCCTGCTGCTGGCACTACCCGGCGCGACGCGACAGCTCGAGGGCGGCGAGCGTAGCCGGCTGCTGCTTGCGAATCTGGTGCGGTTCTCGCCGATCGCGTTGGGTGCGGTGGTCGTGATCGCCGTGACGGGTGTGATCCAGGCCTACATCGACGTGCGCAGCCTGCACGGACTGCTCCACACCACTTACGGTGCGCTCATCATCGTGAAGGTCGTGCTGCTTGCCTGCCTGATCGGTTTCGGCTTCATCAACCGCGAACGGGTCATACCGGCGCTTCAGCGCTTGGTCGGTGACGGGCGGCCACCCGGCGGGATCGGGACGTTGGCTCGCCGCACGATGCGGGGCGAGTTCGCGCTGATGCTGTGCGTGTTCGGTGTGACTGCCGCGCTCATCAGCTATGCGCCGCCGATCGACGCCGCGATCGGGCCGTTCTCGGTGAATACCTCGATCGGCTCGGCCGAGCTCGAGATGACGGTCGAACCGGCGGAGGTTGGGCTGAACACGATCCATCTGTATCTCATCGACGCCAAGACCGGCGCCCAGTTCACCGCCACCAAGGAACTCACGGCTACCGCCAAGCTGGCCGCCAAGGGGATCGGGCCGCTGGTGCTCAAGCCGATCGTGGCGGGACCGGGGCATTACGTGTTGAACTCGGTTGTGCTCAGCCCTGGTGGCACCTGGGATATCGAAATCGTCGACCGCGTCTCTGAATTTGAACAATTCAGTCGCACGGTGAAAGTGCCGATCGGATGAGCGCGCCGAATCGAGGACATCTGAACATCGCGCTTGCGAGCAGCGTCGTGGTCTTCGTGTTTGTGCCGCTCGCGCATCGAATCGCTCTCAGGCAACTTACCCAGGAGGTGCATCAAGCATGAGATCCAAGAAGGTCGGTGTGCTGCTCGCGGCGGGAGCGCTCCTCGTGCCCGCCAGCGCGCAAGCGCACATCAGTCTGCATCCCAACACCATCCCGGCAGGAGCGTTCGCGACGCTCGACGTGCGGGTTCCCGGTGAGCAGGAAGGCGCCCACATCGAGAAGATCGACGTGCTGTTCCCGCAGGGCTTTACGGGCGTCGACTACGAAAACGTCGCGGGTTGGAGCACGAAGGTCATCGAAACGAAGCTCGCGACCCCGATCAAAGAAGACGGTGAAACGATCGACACGGAGGTCTCTCAGATCGTGTGGACCTGGACCGGCCCATTGGGAAAGGTCGACAACGGCCAGTTCATCCAGTTTCCCCTATCGCTGGCGATCCCCGACAACGCGGCGGGCAAGGCACTGGAATTCAGGACCGTTCAGACCTACAGCGACGGCCAGGTCGTCCACTGGATCTCCCCATCGCTCGAAGCAGAACATCCCTCCCCGAGGATCAACGTCACAGCCAGGGGCGGAGTGATTCAAGACATCGCGGGGGACGAGGCAGGCCCGCAAGCCGGACAGACAGGAGAAAGCACATCATCGCGTGCACCAACACCGGCTGGCGCCGCGTCGAGCGGCGGGGCGAGCAAGGGCCTTGGCATCACCGCGCTGGTCCTCGGCGCGCTCGGCTTGATCACGGGCCTTGGCGCACTTGCCGCAACGCGTCGCAAGAGCGCCGCGTAGCCTGGCACGTCACATCGGCCGTGGAGCGCTCCGGCGAGCATAAGCAGTCACCTAGCGCTAGCGAGGCTTACGCGCGCGAAAGCGAAACGAGCGACCACCACGGTCGACCCGCGGCTCGATCAGGCCCGCGCGTTCCATCCGCGTCGGCAGCTCATCCACAGACACTGGAACGAGCGTGTCGCGAACGTGCAGCATCTTGAACGCTCTACCTGTGCCAAGACTGTCGGTGCCCGCGAACACGCCTCCCGCTCTCAGTACCCTGGACACCTCGCTCAGCAACCCGTCCTGCAGCTCAGGCGACGGCACGTGGTGCAGCATCGTGAAGCACACCACACCCGAGAAGCGGCCATCGACGAACGGCATCGCGGTCGCGTCCCCTTGCACGATCTCGACCTCGTCGTCGAGCGTGCGCCGCAGCCGCCGGCAATAGCTTTCCGCGAGCTCGACGACCGTCAACGAGCCGGACCGGCGTGCCAGCACACGCGTCGTTGCGCCGAACCCAGGGCCGATCTCGAGGACATCCTCGCCGAGGTCCACCCCGGAGAGACCCCACGGAAGCAGCTCGCGCTCGACGGTGCGAGCCCACCAGCCGGATGAACAGACGACAGCGTGGGCCTTGTTCATATTGGCATCGTCAGGCTTTCCCGGATCGATGTTGCGATGCGGCGTGTCCGAACATGTACGGAAGGATCAGGTGATGGAGGGGTTGGACGGCCGCCCAGATCGGGCGCGCGCCGCGTTTCTCGTAGCGCACGAAGCTGGCCAGGACGACCCGCGAGCTCTCGACCCGCAGTGCGAGGTGACCGGTACCGAGCAACGCCGATAGAACCTCGAGAACAACCCGCTCAGGGGTTGCGCTCACGATCCGCCAGCCGAGAACGTGGTCGGCAGAGGATCGCGGGCCGAGTCGCAGACGCAGGCCGGCAACCCAACCGGCCATCACGAACGCCCGGATCGCCCGGGGTGCGTCCTCGAATGCCGCTCGCGCCCACTGCTCGGCTGAACGTGCATCCGCATTGGGTGTCGTGACCTCCCAGGCCGCCATGTAGTGGGCGCCGGTGGCAGTGTCGATGCCCGGTGTCTGCGCGGTAACCTCGATGCGGCGAGCGCGGGCCGGCTCAGTCCGGCTCATGAGGCCTCCGGCCCGAGGGTCTCGCCGGGTTCAATCCTCTGTCGAGAAGACGGCCGCATGTAGCGGATCCTAGAAGGCCGGAACATCGGATGTACGATCTGCTGCGAATAAGCTAGCGTGCCCGCGATGAGCGACCCGACCGCGCACATTCGCGGCGTGCGCCGCTTCTATGAGATGCTCGCTGGCGAGCCGCCGCTCAGCGCGACCGCGATCCAGACGGTCGGCGACAAGGGCTACGACGGGTTCGTGCTCGCGATCGTGGATGGCGACAGGTAGCGATCGGCCTCGCCGGCGCAGCCGACACGCTGGCGTCGGCTGCGCTGCGACGCCGATTCATCAGGCTACGAGAGCCGGTCGCCGTGCTTTATTCGTCCAAGGAGACCGGGCGATACTCCCTCGTGGTCGGGTTCTGCTCCAGCAGGCCAACCGCCTTGAGCGTCTTCACATAGCGGTGGGTCGTGGAGGGGGACATGTCGAGCTGGGTGGCCAGCTCGATGATTGGGCGCCACGGCCGATCGGGGCCGTAGCAGGAGAGGACCGACAGCCCGCGCAACAGCGACTGCGAGAGCTGCGGGTCCCCCAGCGAGGCGGCGAGGGCCTCCTGGGCGGCGCGATGCAGGTTGTAGGCTTGCCGGCCGCTGCCGTTGGGGGGCGGATAGGCATTGTCCAATGCCGCGAGCAGGAGGTTCGACACGGTCCCATTCGGGGCCTGACTGGCCGCGCGCATTACCTGCTCGACCTGCACGGGCGACAGCTTGATCGAGATGTCGCCCCTGTCCTGATTTGTGCTCATTGGTCTTCTCCCCACGTGTATTGATTCCTGATCCTGGATTTGTAAGCCCACGATCGAGCAGATCGGGGCCCTATGCTCCTTTCTTTCGCATAACAGCCCAGTTCGGATCACCGGCTGACCCAGATAACCAAATTCGTAGCTTTGCGCGTCCGGAACCCAGGGTCGGACTCCGCTCTGATGACGTATTTGAGACGAAGCGGTGCGGCCGTGTTTCATGGACCATGCCGATCCTTTTCAATCATGTTCTGATAGACCCATGACGCGATGAGCACAGCTCAGCGGCCGTCGTGGCGTAAAGGTCCACGCCAGTGGGGCAGGCGCGCAGGTCTAGCCGCTGCGGCGGTCCTGCTCGCCGGACTGCTCGTGTTCGCCCTCTCGCGCCTCGATCTCCACCGCGTCGGCCATGCCCTGGTCACCGCGAGCCCCGGATGGGTGGCGCTGGCGTTCGTGTTGATGTCGCTGTCGCTGCTGCTGCGCGCGATCTCCTGGCAGCAGGCGCTGCGCGCGGCGCTGCCCGGTACGGCGATCCCCGTATCGGCGGTCGCCCGCGCGACGATGATCGGCGTGATGGGCTCGGCGGTGTTCCCCGCGCGTATCGGCGAGCCCTCCCGCGTGCTCGTGCTGACGCGCAGGCTCGGCGGTCCGGCCAAACGGCTGCTGCCGATCGTCGCCGGCACGGTGTTCTCCCAGACCCTGATCAACCTGCTCGCCCTGGCGATCCTCGCCACCGTCACGTTCACGAGCGTGCCGCTACCGCAGGGACACCCGGCCGGTCTCGCCGCCGCGATCGCTGTGCCGCTGCTCGTCTGCGCGCTCGTGCTCGCCGGCCCGCGCCTGTTGCGGATCGGCCGCGGGGCGCGCTCGGCGCGGATCGCGCGGGCGGCGAACACGATCGCCGGCGCGCTCTACCTCGCGCGACAGGGACTGCGCGTGTTCGCCCATCCGCGCCACGGTCCAGGCGCTGTTCTATGTCAGCTGCTGGCGTGGACGCTGCAGTGGCTTGCCTGCTACACGATCGTGCTGGCGCTGGGCCTCCAGTCCCACGCGAGCCTGGTGACGGCGGCGGCGATCCTGCTGGCGGTGAACGTCAGCGCGGTCGTGCCCGCCACCCCGTCCAACGTGGGTGTCTTCCAGGCGGCCTGCCTGGTCGTGCTGGCCGCCTACGGCGTGGGCGCCGGGCCGGGCCTGGCCTACGGCATCATCTTGCAGGCCGTCGAGGTGCTCACGGCCCTCACGCTGGGCGCTCCGGCGCTGCTGCGCGAGGGGATGACCTGGCGCGATATTCGCCCGGAGAAACTCGAGGAGGAGACGCTTCCCTGAAGGCTTCGACAGCAGCGCCGGGTCCCGCTTCGGCGCGTACGTCGCCGACCTCGAGCGGCACTCCGCAGCGGGTGCAGACGCGACGCTCGCCGAGCGTGCCGCCACAGCCGCGATGGCGCAGGACGATCGGGGGACCCTCGGCCGGCGCGAGGTGGCGGTCTCCCCATTGCAGCAGCTCAACGACGACCGGCCACAGGTCGAGGCCCTTGGCGGTCAGCCGGTACTCGTGGCGCAGCGGGCGCTCCTGGTAGGGCGCCTTCTCGAGGATCCCCTCCGTCACGAGCCGATCCAGGCGCACGGCGAGCACGTTGCGAGCGACGCCAAGGCTTTCGCGCAGAGCGTCGAAGCGGCGGACCCCGAGGAAGACGTCGCGCAGCACGAGCAGCGTCCAGCGCTCGCCGACCAGCTCGAGCGCACGCGCGATCGAGCAGTTCAGCTCGCGATAGTCGTTGCCCAGCATCCCATTGTCAGGATAACAAGCAAGGTTGCATCACAAGACCTTTGGTCCTAGCGAGCCTTCTCGGGCGCCGTCCCAATACGCAATGGGCGCCGTCCCAGCGCGCAATGCGCAGGGACGGAGCAGCCTCTCGGCGGCGGTATACATCAGGGGGTCCGTGGGGGTGCTAGCCGGCGAGCGCGCGCAGCGACTGGCGCAGCGAGTGGGTCGTCTGCAGCACGGCGGTCGGCTCATAGCCACAGTGAGCCATGCAGTTCTCACAGCGCGGGTCGCGGCCCCGACCGTACTTCTCCCAGTCGGTCGTCTCGATCAGCTCTTTGTAGGTCTCGGTATAGCCGTCCGCCATCAGGTAGCAGGGCCGCTGCCAGCCGAACAGCGAGTAGCTGGGGATGCCCCAAGCGGTGCAGTCGAATTCGGCTTTGCCTTCGAGGAAGTCGAGGAACAGGGGGCTGTGGTTCAGGCGCCACTTCTTGCGCCGCCCGCCCGAGAACGCCTCGCCGAACAGCTCGCGCGTCTGCTGCACGCCCAGGAAGTGCTCCTGATCCGGCGCTTTCTCATAGGCGTAGGCGGGCGAGATCATCATTTCGTCGACGCCGAGGTCGTCGTTGAGGAAGTCGAGCACCTCGCGCACCGTTTTGGCGGAGTCGTGCGTGAAGAACGTCGTGTTGGTGGTCACCCGGAAGCCGGCCTTCTGGGCGGCCTTGATCGCCGAGACCGCCTTGTCGAAGGTGCCCTCGCGCTCGACCGAGGCGTCGTGGCGATCGCGCAGGCCATCCATGTGCACGGCCCAGGCGAAGTACGGGCTGGGCTTGAACTTGTCGAGCTTCTTCTCGAGCAGGAGCGCGTTCGTGCAGAGGTAGACGAACTTCTTGCGCTTGACGAGCTCCGCGGCGATCGTGTGGATCTCCGGGTGGATCAACGGCTCACCCCCGGCGATCGAGACCATCGGCGCACCGGCCTCCTCGATCGCGCCGATCGCCTGCTCGACGGACATCCGCCGGCGCAGCTCGTGCTCTGGGTGCTGGATCTTGCCGCAGCCGGAGCACGCCAGGTTGCACTGGAACAGCGGCTCCAGCTCGACGATCAGCGGGAACTTCTCGCGTTTGGCCAGCCGCTGGCGCAGCAGATACCAGCCCATGCGCGCGCCCTGCCTCATCGGTACCGCCATCGTCCCCTACCTTAGTACGCGCGGCCGGAAGCTTGGCGGGAAACTGACGTGTGGGCGCCTACCCCGGCGTCCACTCGCGAAGGGTCGCGGCGACTCGGCGCAACGTCCGCGCCGCGCGTATGGCGCCGACGGCCGCCCGCGGGCGCAGCAGCTCGTGGCTGGGACTGTCGAGCACGACGCGCACGACCGCGAACGTCCGCCCAGCGGCGGCCGGGGCGAGCCAGACCGACTCCATGTCCACGGCGATCGCCCCACCCGCGTGGAGACGCACCCGTTGCTCGCCCAGCGCCAGACGCGAGACGCATGCGATCTTGCCGCTGCGCACCTTCATCCCGCGTCCGGCCAGCGCGACCAGGAGCTCTCCCGTGTGCGTGCACGACACCCGCTCGCTCGGCCGGTCGTGCTCGTCCGCGACATAGACCTCCTCGGCGACGATCACTTCCCCGGGAATCGATGCTTCGTCGAGACCGCCGCAGAAGCCGAGCACGAGCAGGCCGCCGGCCCCCTCACGGGCGAGCTCGCCGGAGGCTAGCCGCGCTTGCGCCGGCCCCATGCCGGTCTTGCGCACCCGGGCGCCACGCGCGGCGGAGGAGATCAGCGCGGCCTCGATGCGCAGTGGGGCCGCGATCAGCAGGTCGCTCACAGCAGGGCCAGCGCCTTCTCGGCCGCGGCATGGCCGCTGAGGACGGCGCCCTCGAGCGTCGCGGGCCAGCCCGTATCCGTCCAGGCGCCGGCCAGCACGAGCCCTTTGACGGCGGTTTCCGGGCCGGGACGCAACGCCCCCACACCGGGCGCGGCACGAAACGTGGCGGCGTGCTCGCGCGTGGCCATGAAGCTCTCCACCTTCGCCGCGCGCGCGCGCGGCAGCAGCTCGCGCAGCGCGGGCAGGTAGCGTTCGCGCAGCCCATCCACGCTCATGCCCATCTCCCGCTCGGCGCCGGACAGCGAGATCGCCAGGTACTGACAGCCGGACGGCGCTCCGGACGCCGCGGTGCGATCGAACAGGTACTGCACCGGCGTGCCCACCCCGGCCGCGAACCCCAGATCACAGACGGGCCGGTCGTAGACGACGTGCAGGTTCACGATCGGCGAGTGCCCCAGCCCCTCGAGCTTCGCCGAGAGCTCTGGCAGCAGCGGCCGCAGCAGCGCGGCGGCGCGCGCGTGAGGAATCGCCACGATCGCCGCCTCTGCGCTCAGACCGTCTTCCCAGCCGTGAACCTCGAAGCCACCGGCGCTCTGAAGCAGATCCTCGGCGCGCCAGCCGAGCCTCACCTCCACGCCCGCCCGCGCCAGCGCACGCTCGGCCGGCTCGCCGATCGTCGCGCCGAGCGGCGCGGTGTGAAAGCCGACGTCGCCCGCGTCCGCGCCGGAGAGCAAGCCTGTGCGAAAGACGAACGCGCCGAGCTCGAGCGAGGCCTGGGCCGCCGGCAGGTTCAGGGTGGGCAGCGCGACCAGATCCCACAGCGCCGCGACCGCCTCGGGCCCCTGGCCGTTCGCGGCCAGCCAGTCGCCGAAGGTCATCCGTTCGAGCGCCGGATCGCCGGGCCGCAGGCGCGTCAAGGCCAGCGCCGCACGCGCCGCACCCAGACGCTGCGCGAGCGTCAGGTGCGGATAGCGCGCGAGCGCGCCCGCGAGGTGCAGCGGCGCCGGCAGGCCTCCGCGACGCAGCGCCGCGATCCGTGCCCCGGGCTTCAGCACGGGTATCTCCAGGCGCGGCTGCACAGCCACGCGCCGGGTGCTGCCCAGTCGCTCGAGCAGCGCGCGGTAGGCGAGGCAGCAGCGCAGGAAGACGTGCTGGCCGTTGTCCAGGAGCAGGCCGTCGCGCTCGAACGAGTAGGCCGCTCCGCCGAGCCGGCGCCTGACCTCGACCAGCGTCACCCGCGCACCGCCCGCCGCGCAGTCGAGCGCCGCGGTGATGCCGGCCAGCCCTCCACCGATCACGACGACGCGAGGTGCGCTCACCGGCGTGTACTAGGCACGCCAGCCGAGGACTTTGCCGAACGACCTGCGCTCGCTGGCGAGCACACTGCGCGCCGCGACCCACGCCTTCTCCTTCGCGGGCAGCGAGATGCGCTCGCGCAGCGCCTGCTCGGGATCGGCCTCGATGCGCTCGAGCAGCCTGCGATAGATGCCCGCCATCGCCAGCACGCAGGCCGCGCTGCGGCGGTCGAGCGTCGAGCCGAGCGCCAGCCCGCGATGAAACCAGGTTTGCGCGCGAGCCCCCTCGAAGCGGATGAGCGCCTGCAGCCATTCGAGCTCACCGTCCTGTCCGTGAGCGATCCCGGCGAGCACCGCCGGCGCCCGCTCCTCCTCGCCCGCGGCGATCAGGCCAAAGCGCCGCAGGTCTTCGGCCGGCAGGTAGACCCTGCCGTTCTCAGCGTCCTCGCGCACGTCGCGCAGGATGTTCGTCAGCTGCAGCGCCACGCCGAGGTCGTCGGCGAGCTTTTCCGCTTCGATCCGATCGGGAGTGCGCTCGTCGGCGTGAGCGGGAACGCGCGTGTCGAAGATCGCCAGGCACACTCGCCCGATCGCACCGGCGACGCGGCGGCAGTAGAGCACCAGGTCCTCGAAGCGCTCGTAGGTCATGCCATCGACATCCATCCGCACCCCTTCGATCAGCTCCCCCAGAGCCCCCGCGGGCAGCGCGAAGCGCGCGTACGCGTCGGCGAGCGCCACGAGCACCTGATCGGCGACGGCGGGTGGCTGGTGCTCGTTTGCCTCGAGCCCTGACAGCGCGGCCGCCTCGATGTCGAGACGGCGCAGCTTCTCTTCGTGTGGCAGCGCTCCGTCGCCGATGTCGTCCACGCGGCGAGCGAACGCGTACACCGCGCACATCGCCCTCCGCCTGGGCGGTGGGAGCAGGCGGATGCCGTAGTAGAAGTTGGCGGCCTGCGCGCGCGTGATCGACTCGCAATGCTTGTATGCGGCGGCGATCCGCACGGAGTCGGCTCGTACCACGCTCACGGCCATACCCGTCCTCGGCGACACGCGAGCGTCGTCGTCAGGACGAGCGCCCGGCGCCCCTTGCCGGCACGCGGCGGCCCGGGCAGCACGTCGTAGTCGGCGCGCTCGATCGCCTCGAGCGCCGCCCGCCCGCCCGCCGCGAAGGCGGCCACGGCGAGCCGCGCGCGCGCGCCGGGCAGCTCGTCGATCAGCGGCGCGCCGGCATCGAGCAGCCCGCGCGCACGGGACACCTCGAAGGCGAGCACCGCCCGCAGCGGCTCGCCCGCGTGCACGGCCGCCAGATCCGCGGCGACACAGCCGAAGCGGGCGAGATCCTCGGCGGGCAGGTACACGCGGCCGCGGGCGAGGTCCTCGGCGACGTCCTGGCAGTGCTCGGCGAGCTGCAGCGCGGTGCAGATCGCATTCGACAGCGCGATCCGCGCGGGAGTGGCCAGACCGAGCACGCCGAGCACCAGCTCGCCGACGGGATCGGCCGACAGCGCGCAGTAGGCGCGCAGCTGCGCCCACGTCTCGTAGCGGCTGACGCGCTGGTCGAGACGGTTGGCCTCGATCAGGCGGACGAACGGCTCGCGCGGGAGCGCACACTCGCGCAGCGTGGGCTGCAGGCGTATGAGCAGCGGATGCTCGGCCCGCCCGGCGTAGGCGAGGTCCAGGTCGCGCTCGACCCAGTCCAGGGCCGCGAGGCGCTCATTCCCCTGCGCGGGGCCGTCGCCGAGCTCGTCGACGAGGCGGGCGAAGCCGTAGATGGCGAGCAGGTGCGAGCGCGCGCGCCGCGGCAGCAGCCAGCTGGAGACGGGGAAGTTCTCCGTCGCGGCGCGGGCCATCACCTCCTCGGCAGTGGGCCCGGCGAGCGGCGCCTCGGCGACGAGCATCATCGCTGTCACTCACCGCTCTCGGCGTCGGTCGCGACGTCGGCGCCATTCGCGAGGACTGTGCCGGGGTCAGCGCCGGCGCGGTCTGCGACCTCGACGTCGAGGCAGCGTCCGAGCGCCATGATCGGGAAGCTGAGGCGGTAGAGGTGATAGTTGATGTAGTAGTCCGACGGAAAGCCGGTGCCGGTGTACTGCGGCTCATCCCAGGAGCCGTCCTCGCGCTGGGTGCCGATCAGCCAACCGACACCGCGCTGGGCGGCCCGGCCGTGCGACTCGCCCGCCGCGTGCAGCGAGATCAACGCCCAGGCGGTCTGCGAAGCGGTGCTGGGGCCACGGCCGATCCAGGCGGGATCGTCATAGGAGCGCGGGTCCTCGCCCCAGCCGCCGTCCTCGTTCTGGTGAGCCTCGAGCCAGGCGACGGCGCGGCGGATGCACTCGGCCTCGGGCCCGATCCCGGCCGCGACCAGCGCCGGGACTGCCGCGCCCGTGCCGTAGACGTGGTTGACGCCCCAGCGGCCGAACCACGAGCCGCCCGGCTCTTGGCGGTCGAGCAGCCAGCGCACGCCACGCTGCGCCTGCGGGGTGTCGGCGAGACCGAGCGCGGCAAGCATCTCGATCGCGTGCGCGGTGACGTCGGCGCTCGGCTCGTCGATCACCTCGCCGAAGTCGAGGAACGGCAGCTCACGCACGAGCGCGCGGGTGTTCTCGGCGTCGAACGCCCCCCAGCCGCCGTCCGCGCTCTGCATCCCGCTGACCCAGCGTTGTGCCCGTTCGATCGCCCCGTCGATCCGTGGCGTATCGGGTACGTGGACGGGCGTGGCTGACGTCGCACGGCGAACGTCTGCGTGCCGGTGGCACGTCGGCGGACGCCGGGTGGCGTCAGCCGCGTCCAGGCGCTGCAGCGCGAGCACTACCTCGGCGGTGTCATCGACGTCGGGATAGTTAACGTTTGCGAACTCGAACGCCCAGCCCCCCGGCGCGAGCCCCGGTCGCGCGACCGACCAGTCCCCATAGGCGGTGACCTCCTCACCCAGCAGCCAGTCAGCCGCGCGCGCGACCGCGGGATGCCGATCGGAGATGCCGGCATCGGCGAGCGCGAGCACCGCGAGCGCGGTGTCCCAGACAGGCGACTGGCACGCTTCCAGCCGGCGGCTGCGCCCGGCCGGCGCGCCCACCCCGCGGGTGTCGTCCTCGTCCTCGACCATGAAGCGATCGAGGCCTTCAAGCCCCCGTCGCATCACGGGGTGCTCGGTCGGGTAGCCGCAGAGGGAGAGCGCCATCAGCGAGTAGACCCACGGCGGCTGGATCCCTCCCCACGAGCCGTCGTCCTCTTGGCGGCTGACGATCCAGCGCTCCGCGCGAGCGAGCGCGATGCGGCGCAACGGACGCAGCGGGCGGCGCTCGTATGCGCGGAGCACGCCGTCGAGTCGCGTCAGCCACCCGCCGATGCGCGCGGTCGGCCGCTCTGCTGCCGTCGATGACGGCGGCGAGGAGTCCGAACCGCGCAGCTCGCTGAGGTCGAACGGCAGTGTGCGGACGGGACGGTGGGCTTTGACGACCGACAGGGCGACGATCGTCTGGCGCGCCCAGCAGGCGAAGTCGTAGACGTTCAGCGGCGCCCATGACGGCAGCAGCACGATCTCGGGCGGAAGCGCGGGGACACGCTCCCACGACCACAGGCCGAACAGCGCCATCCACAGGTGCGTGAAGACGCGGGCTCGCTCCAGACCGCCGGATTCACGGATGAAGCCGGCGGCGGCGCGCATGTGCTCCCCCTCGGGAGGATCGCCGGCGAGGCGCAGCGCCCAGTAGGCCTCGATCGTGGTGGACAGCTCGCCGGGACCGCCGTAGAAGTTCGTCCAGGTCCCGTCGGCGCGCTGCTGGGAGCGGATCCACGCGGCCGAGCGCTCGGTCTCATCGTCGCGTCTGATGTGAAGGAACTCGCGCAGGAACATGTCCTCCGCGTCCATCGTGACGTTCGTCTGCAGCTCCCCCTGCCACCATCCCGCCTCGTCCTGCAGCGAGAGCAGGTGCTCGCACGCGCGCTCCAACGCCAACTTCGCTTCGCTGCGAGCCTCCACGGTCGACGAGGTCATAGTCGGAAAGCAGTGTCCCTAGTTATAAATTCGGTCAGGATTTTCCGGATGGATGGGCGTGATCTGACGTTCGACGCTGTCGGGCAGTGTGCCGGTAGCACATGGGCCGACGGCGGCGGACGTCAGGCGCGTCCAGCCGCCGGGAAATGCCACCGAATTTGTGACTCGGGACACTAAATCTTTTCCCCAATGGAAGACATGTCGAGACCAGACGGCACGAGCACCTCCGGATGCGCCGCGGTGATCACATGGCGGCGCAGCGTCGCCTCGGAGACCGAGCGCGGCGTGGAGGAGACAAAGCGGTAGACGATCAGACCGTTGATATCGCTGCGTGATAGCAGGCGAAAGCCGGGGGCCGGCGGGCTGCCCGCCGAGGAGCGCAGCGGCGCATAGCCGGTCTCGTCGATCTCGCTGACCGTCACGGACGTGCGGCGAGGCAGGTTGTGCAGCGGCGGGAGGTAGTACTCGAACGGCGCCGCCCCAAGCTCGACGGTCGTGATCGCGCGCGCACGCGACCCCGCGCGCAGCACCCGCGCGACACCGCGCCAGTCGCCGCGCTGCAGGCGGGGGGTGAGGTCGACGTCGATCGAGATCGCGAGGAACGCGAGGGCGATGACGCCCGCGAGCGCAGCTCCTGAGCGGCCCGCGCGCGCGCCGGTGAGCAGGATCGCGATCAGGGCGGTGACGGGGATCATCGCCGCGACGAGGTTGCGCGGTGCGAGGTAGTCGGCGCCGAGCGCGACCAGCAGGAGCGGGAGCAGGATGCCGCAGGCGGCGAGCACGAGCGCGATCAGCGCGCCGCGCTCCTCGCGCGGCTCGAGCACGCGCCACAGGCCGAGTCCCACACCCGCGAGGATCGGCAGCGCGACGAGCAGCTCGATCCCGTGCCCGAGCGGGGCGCCCGAATAGCCGGTGAGGTAGTACTGCGGGATCGCCTGCAGGCGGCTGGAGAGCGCCCAGGCGCCGATCCATTGCGAGCCGTGGCCGCCCTGGGCGAGCGCGAGCGGGACCAGCGCGAGACCGACCGCGACGACGGCGGCACAGGCGAGCAGGATCGGGCGTCGGCCGGGGTGCACCGACGCGACTCCGACCCGCTCGTTTCCGGCCCCCCCGGCGTCGATATCGGCGTCACCGCGACCGGGCATGGCCCCGCGAGTGGACATGGCCCCCTCACCGCGCGGCGATCGCGCGCGCAACGACGGCAGCAGCAGCCACACGATCATCGGGATCAGCAGAAATACCGCGAAGTAGTGGGCCAACAGCGCCAGCGAAGCGGTCACGGCGAACAGCGCCAACCGGCGCGGGGTCGGCTCTGCGCGCGCGCGCAGGAAGCAGAGCATCGCCAACGCTGCCATCAACACGAACAGCCCGTAGGCGCGCGCCTCCTGGGAGTACCAGACGAACAGCGGGTTGACCGCGACGAGCGCGGCGGCGGCGATCGCGGTGGCGCGGCGGCCGGAGAGCTCGCGCCCGATCGCCCACGCGATGGGCACGGTGGCAAGACCGGCGAACGCCGAGAGCAGGCGCAGCTCGACCTCGCCGGTGCCGAGCACGCGCGATACCCCCCACTCGAGCACGTACCACAACGGCGGGGTGTTCTCGGTGTGAACCACCCCGTGCAACGTCGTGAACAGGCTCGCGCGCAGCACGTGCACGGGCGTGAACGCCTCGTCGTACCAGAAGCTCTGCAGGTCGAGCGTGGCGAAGCGCAGCGCCGCGGCGAGCACCATCAGCGCCGCGAGCGGCCACCACTCCGGCAGGGCTCCCTGTCGGCCCGAGCCCAGACGCGTGTGTGCCCCCGCGCGCGGTCCCGGGGCGGCGGGCGAAGCAGAAACCCGCTCGCTCACCCCCCGCATAGCCCCTGCTGCGCGGCTGAGCCGAAACAGGCGTAGCGGTAGCGGAGCAGGTCCTCCGTCTTCGGCGGCAGGTACCAGCCGGCGTGCACGGCACGGCGCCCGTGGATGACCGGTCCCGTCATCACGAGGCAGATCTGGACGCGTTCTTTCGGCGGGCCGGGGACTGTGTTGCCGCAGACGAAGTCGCGCGTGGTGTGGCCGAAGATGTCCCGTTCGGGGGCGACGTTGTGGTAGTCGTGGCCCGTGTATGAGCGCCAGGTGCGCAGGTCGGCGACGAGGCGGTGGTTGACGTGCGTCTGCAGCACGACGTCGTCGACCGTGGCGATCGCCAGGAAGAGACCGGCGAGCAGGAGCAGGGTCGTCTCGATCAGGCGCGTCCTGCCGAGGCCCGGCTGCTCCCCGTCGAGCGGGCGCAGCCACGCAGGCAGTCCGGCGCCGAAGCCCTGTCGCTCGGCATTTGTCGAGGCGTCGTTCATGACACAGGTGCGAGCAGCGGCGCGGTCTGGTGGACGATGAACAGCGCCTGGACCGCGAGCGTCGCGACCAGCAGGCGCCGGTCGCGCGTGACGACGGCGAGCGGCAGCGGCCACAGGATGTACCAGGCGAGCAGCCACGTGCTCGTGACAGCGATCGCGAGCAGCGCCCAGCCGGAGGCCGCGACCCAGTCATAGCCGCGCCAGGTTCGCCACATCAGGTGCAGGACGATCGCGACGAGCGCGACTTTGAGCAGGTCGTGGTCGACGGGGAAGATGCCGGGCTTGCCGAGCAGGTGCGCGATCTCCGTCGGGAAGCTGTCGGTCGAGACGAACGCGGCGTCGCGATTGAGCGCGGACACGACGTCGATCCCGTGGATGCCGAACACGGCGTAGCCGATCAGCGCGCCGAGCACGAGCGCCGCCACGGCTCCCACGATCGGAGTGAGACGGCGGCGAGAGAGGACCATGAACGGCAGCAGCGCCGCGACGGTGGCCTTGACGAGCGCGCCCGCGACGACCGTCGCGGCGGCCGGAGCGTCGCGCCCGGCGAGCGTGAGGCTCACCGCGGCCATCATCAGCAACATCATGATCAGATCGTTGTGCGCCCCGCCCAGTCCATAGACGATGTACAGCGGATTGGCGCCGACCGCGAGCAGCGCCGGGACGGGGTCGAAGCCGCGCGCGCGCGCGCAACGCCACGTGAGCGCAAGCGTGCCTGAGCTCGCGAGCAGCGCCTCGAGCTTCATCCCCCACAGCGCGCCCGTCACGCCGAGCGGCGCCAGCGGATAGGAGATCAGCGTGTACAGCGGGCCGTAGGCGGTCGCGACGTGCTTCCAGTCCTGGCCCACGTAGTGGTAGATCGGGTCGCCAGCGATCGAGAGCGGGCCGTGCAGGTAGGGGTTGATGCCGTGCTCGACGCCCATACGCGCGTAGGCGATGTAGGAGAACACGTCGGTCGAGAGCAAGATCGGCCCGGCGAACACGATCACGTGCAGCGCGCCGACGAGCCCGATCGCGAAGCGTTTGGAGATGCCGCGCGCGAGCGCGAGGACGCCCGCGTAGGCGAGCGTGAAGACGATCAGCGCGATCAAGAACACGCGGTAGCCGAGCCGCTCGCCGATCCCTTGCAGCCAGCCGGCGATCGCGGGCGAGCGAGGGATCAGCGAGGAGTGTCCGAGCGCGCCGTCGAGGACGATCTCGGCGGTCGCCGCGAGGATCAGCAGCGCGAGCAGGGTCACAAGCGCGGGCGCCCAGCGCGCGGAGCGCGTGCGCGGCAGGCCCAGCTCGCTCGCCGCGACGGCGCTCACGAAGCCGCGGCGTCCACAGGGCCGTCAAGGCACCCGCGGGCGATGGGAGCGGCGGAGGTCCTGGTCATGCGGGGAGCCTACCTCGCCAGAGCGCTACGCTTGCTTACATGCGCGCGCTGGTTGTGGACCCTCCCACGGCAGGGCTCGAGGAGTTGCTCGAGCGTCGGCGTCGTTCGGGGCTTGATCGTCTCGACGAGGTCTGGGAGGGTGTCTTGCACATGGTTCCGGCGCCCACCATCGAGCACGGCGATCTCGAAAGCCAGCTCCACGCGATCCTCAGGCCGCTCGCCCGGCAGGCTGGCCTAAGGATGGTTGGCCAGAGCAACCTCGGCGAGGGCGAACATGACTTTCGCGTACCTGACAGCGCCCTACACCGGGCTGGGAGGTCGGGCACGTGGCACCCGACCGCGGCGCTCGTGATCGAGATCGTCTCCCCGGGTGACGAGAGCTGGGAAAAGCTGCCGTTCTACGCCGCTCACGACGTCGAGGAGGTGCTGATCGTCGACGCCGCCACACGCACCGTCGACTGGTTGGGGCTGGAGGACGGCGAGTACCAAGCGATCGAGCGAGGCGGGCTGGTCGACCTGGGCGCGAGCGAGCTGGTTGAGCTGATCGACTGGCCTACCGCTCAGTAGAACCTGAGGGCTCACGCCAGACCAGCCGCGACGGTGCTCACGAAGCTGCGGGTCTCACAAAGCCGTCCAGATGCTCTTCGTCTCCAGGTAGGCGTCGAGGCCGTCGTGGCCGTGCTCACGGCCGAGGCCCGATGACTTGAAGCCGCCGAATGGCGCGGCGGGGTCGGAGCCGCCCCAGTGGTTGATGTAGACCGAGCCGGCGCGCAGCAGCGCGGCGAGGCGGTGGGCGGAGGAGATGTCGCGTGTCCACACGCCCGCGGCGAGGCCGTACTCGCTGTCGTTCGCGCGGCGGGCGACCTCCTCGAGCGAGTCGTACGGCGAGGCGACCAGCACCGGCCCGAAGATCTCCTCGCGGGCGATCCGCGGCTCGTCGGAGGTCGTGGAGAAGAGCGTCGGCGCGACGTAGTAGCCGCCGCTGTCTGGAAGCGCGGCCTCGCCGCCGGCGAGCAGCTCGGCGCCTTCGGAGAGACCGGAGTCGATGTAGCCGAGCACGCGGTCGCGCTGCTCGGCGGAGACGAGCGGGCCGAGCTGGGTCTGGGGATCGAGGCCGGGACCGACGCGCGCCGCCTTGGCCTGCTCGGCGAGACCGACCATCACCTCGTCGAAGCGCTCGGCGGGCACGAACAGGCGCGAGCCCGCGTTGCAGGCCTGGCCGGAGTTGAAGTAGAGCGCCTGATATGACCCCTTGACGGCGGCGGGGATGTCGGCGTCGGGGAGGATGATGTTCGGCGACTTGCCGCCGAGCTCGAGCGTGACGCGCTTGAGCGCGCGGCCGGCCTTCGCGCCGATCTCCCGCCCCACGGAAGTGGAGCCGGTGAAGGCGACCTTGTCGACGTCGGGATGATCGACGAGCGCGGCACCCGTCGCGCCGTCCCCGGTCAACACGTTGAGAACACCCGGCGGGAAACCGACCTCGAGCGCCAGCTCGCCGAGGCGCAACGCAGACAGCGGGGTCTGCTCGGCGGGCTTCAGCACGATCGTGCAGCCGGCGGCGAGCGCCGGGGCGATCTTCCAGGCGGCCATCAGCAGGGGGAAGTTCCAGGGGACGATCTGCGCGCACACGCCGACGGCTTCGCGACGCGTGTAGCAGAGCATGTTCGGCGCGGTGACGGGCAGGACGGCGCCCTCGATCTTGGTGGGCCAGCCGGCGAAGTAGCGCAGGTGCGCGGCGGTCCCGCGCACGTCGACGAACTGGGCGAGCTTGACGGGCTTGCCGTTGTCGAGCGACTCGATCTCCGCGAGCTCCTCCTGGTGCGCGTCGATCGCGTCGGCGAGCGCAAGCATCAGCCGCTCGCGCGCGGACGGCGCGATGCTCGACCACGGCCCCGCGGCGAACGCCTCGCGCGCGGCGGCGACGGCGCGCGCGACATCCTCGGGACCGGCGTGCGCGACATGAGCGATCTCGCGCCCGCTGGCGGGATCGAGCGTCGCGAACGTGCGCCCGTCGGCGGCGTCGAGACGCTCCGCGCCGATCAGGAGACGGTGGGGCTGGGAGATGAACGCACGCGCGGAGTCGCCGAGCGCGTCGGGAAGGGTATCTGTGGGGATGGCGGAGGCTGTGGTCATGCTTTAGAGCCTACCTCGACTGTGAGCGCGTTTTGTGGGAGACGCGTGAGCTAGCTCCTGCGTCCAGCGCTGTCGGCGCCGGTCACCACAGCTGCAGGCGCTACGGAGCCAGCCAACTCGTGGAGATTTTGGAGCTACTCCGCAAAACCCTATGCGAGAGCCATGATTGGATCTACCCAAGGGTCTGAGGAGCGCGGGCGGAGAATTTCGTCCCAAGGTTTGCGTAGCGTGCTCGGCGATGTCCGCAATAGCCGTGATCCACATCCTCTGTGAAGCCGATCCCTCGTTGGGGACTGCCGTCGTCAACGGCCTGCTCGCCTGGGCAACCGTCCTTGGCGGTTGGACAGCGTTCTGCGCCGGACTGTCAGCCGCGGTATTTGCCTTGGACACAACGCCCGCGGACATCCGGGCCGATCTCATCAACCGCGGCCTCGGCGTCGGCTTTCGCGTAGGTATGCTCACCGGTCTCTTGATGTTCATTGTCTTCATCGCTAGGATCGCTTCATGAATGATTTCGACCGTTATGACGTCGCCATGTCCCTATTCTTCGGTCTGCTGATGGCAGGCGTCCTCGTCCTGGGTGCACCTCTGTGGACGATGGCGCTCATCATGCTCGTCGGCTCCCCCATCATCCTGTATCGCCATCTCCCCCTCCCACCACGCAGGAGATAAGGCCGTATAGCCACTCGGAGACGCGGGACCGGGGTCCAGCGGAGCCCGACCTTATGGACGGAGCACGATCTTCAGGGCCTCGCGGCGGTCATACAATGCGTAAGCCTCGGGCGCGTCGTCGAGCGCCATGTGATGGGTGACGAGCGGCGAAGGGTCGAGCACCCCGGCGGACATCATCGCAAGCACGCTGTCGACGTGGCCGATCACGTTGGCATGGCCCGAGCAGAGGCGCAGGGCCTTGATCCAGAGCAGGCCCATATGCACCTCGCAGCGCTCGGCGTACACCCCGATCGTCTGGACGGTGCCGCACTTGCGGGTTAGGCGCAGCGCAAGCTCGAGCGCCTGGGGATGGCCGACGGCGTCGATGCACACGTCCACCCCACGTCCTTCGCTGACCGCGCGCGCTGCGGCGCGAGGATCGTCGTCGGTCAGGTGCACAGGCTGTGCGCCGAACGACTCCGCCATCGCGAGGCGCTCGGCGACGGAGTCGATCGCGATCACGTGCGCGGCGCCCGCCGCGCGGGCGGCCTGCACGGCGCACAGCCCCACCGGCCCGAGGCCGAGCACCGCAGCGGTGTCGCCGGGGCGTAGGCCGCTCTCGACGACGGCGTGGTAGCCGGTGCCCATCACGTCGCCCGCGAACAGCGCGACGTCGTCGCTCATCCCGTCGGGCAGCTTGCGCAGGACGAGGTCGGCGTTGGGGACGAGCGCCTGCTCGGCCTGCGTGCCCTGCAGCGAGCCGAGCGCCGCGCCGTGACCGAACGTGCGCGAGGTATCGCACTTGTGAAACCAGCCGCGGCGGCAGAAGAAGCAGCGGCCGCAAGCGGTTTGAAAGCAACCGAGCACGCGATCGCCGACGGCCACGTCGTGGACCCCGTCGCCAGCTGCGATCACCGCGCCGACGTACTCGTGGCCGATCGTGAAGCCGGGCTCGATTTGCACGCGACCGTGGTAGATGTGCAGGTCGGAGCCGCACACGCCGGTCGCGTCGATCCGCACGATCGCATCGCCCGCGTCGAGCAGCTCGGGCTCGGGGACATCGGCGACGAGTACTTCGCCGGGGGCTTGGAACGTGACGGCACGCATCGCGCGCCCACCTTAGTACGTGGAGCATCTCGGTTGCGCGCGCAGGCCATATGCTGCGCGCATGTCCAGTCATTCGAAAGCTGTGCTGATCACCGGCTGCTCCTCGGGAATCGGCCGCGCAACAGCAGTGCGGCTCGCGCGCGGCGACTGGACGGTCTATGCCACGGCGCGCAGGCATGAGTCGATCTCCGATCTGAAGGACGCCGGCTGTCGCACGCTCGCGCTCGACGTGACCGACGAGGAGTCGATGCGCGCGGCGGTCGAGCGGGTGGAGCACGAGGAGGGCGCGGTGGGCGTGCTGATCAACAACGCCGGCTACAGCCAGAGCGGCGCGATCGAGACGGTGCCGCTGGAGGCGGTCAGACGGCAGTTCGAGACGAACGTGTTCGGGCTCGTGCGACTCACCCAGCTCGTGCTGCCGAAGATGCGCGCGCAGGGCTGGGGCAAGATCGTCAACGTCGGCTCGATGGGCGGGCGCCTGTCGTTCCCCGGCGGCGGGCACTACCACGCGACCAAGCACGCGCTCGAGGCGATCTCCGACGCGATGCGCTTCGAGCTGCGCGGCTTCGGCATCGACGTGGTCCTGCTCGAGCCGGGCCTGATCACGACCGAGTTCGGCGAGGCGGCGACGGCGAGCATGGCCGGGATCGAGACCGCGGCGGCCGGAGAGGACCCGTACGCGCACTTCAACGCGACCGTGGGCGCGGTCACGAAAGGCGCCTACGAGGGCCCGATGCGCCTGCTGGGCGGCGGCCCGGACCGGGTCGCGAAGGTGATCGAGCGAGCGCTGAAGCGCCGCCGTCCCCCGGCGCGGATCACGATCACGCCCTCGGCCAAGCTGACGCTCGCGAGCCGGCGCCTGTTCACCGACCGCGCGTGGGACGCGGCGATGCGCCGGCAGTTCCCACAGCCGAAGTAGCTGCCCGGCCCCGCCCGCAAGAGCCCGACCGCTACGGCGCCCCAGCTGCATACGCGTGTCGCAACGGGCCCGCGAGAGCCCCTACGCAGTGAGCGACACCGCCGCGCGCGGGCGCCCGATTTGAAAGCCCTGCGCGTAGTTCACGCCGTAATCGCGCAGCAGCTCGAGCGTCGCCTCGTCGCCGACGAACTCGGCGATCGTGCTGCGCCCCATGCCGCGGGCGAGGCCGACGAGCGCCTTGACCACGAGCTGGTCGTTGGGGGACTCTGGCAGGGCGCGGATGAAATCGCCGTCGATCTTCAGGTAGCGGAACGGGAGGTGCTTGAGGTACTGGAAGGAGCCAAAGCCGGCGCCGAAGTCGTCGAGCGCGACCGCGCAGCCGAGCGCCTGAACTCCGGCACAGAAAGCCTTTGCGCGCTCCATGTCGGAGATCGCGGCAGTCTCGGTGATCTCGATCACGAGCCGCGCCGGGTCGACCCCGCAGAGATCGAGCCGGCGCTCGATATGGGCGAGCATGCCCCCGTCGGTGACCGACAACGCAGAGAGGTTGACGGCAACCGTGCTCTTCCCACGCTCATCTCCGAGCAGCGCCGTGACCTTGTCGAGCACCATCCGGTCGATCTCGCGGACCAACCCGTAGCGCTCGGCGGCAGGCAGGAAGCTGCCAGGCGCGATCAATCCCCCGCCGGGCACGTCGGCCAAGCGCAGCAGGGCCTCGTGATGGGATACGCGGCCGTCCGCCAGCGAGACGATCGGCTGGTAGTGCAGCACGAACAGATCCTCCACCAACGCGTGACGCAGTCGTGCAAGCCACGGTCGCCGGTGCAGGCCCGCGGGCGAGGAGAGGGCACCGGGGCGCGAGCGGGAGTCGGACAGCCCGCGATAGCGGTTGTGCGGGGCAGGTGCGGCCTCCCACAGGAACATGCGCGGTGTCGCGCGGGCGATCGTCGAAGTAAGCATCTCCGCGTCGGTCTTCGACGACTCGCCGGGCTCACCTGCCGCGACGAGCGGCCCGATAGGGACGTCGCGCACGGTCTGAGACGATCAGCAGCAGCGCGAGCAGCACGAAGTTCATGACGACGGACGAGCCACCGTAGGCCACCAGCGGCAGCGTCACCCCGGTCAGCGGGATCACGCGCGTGACGCCGCCGACGATCACGAACACCTGCATCGCGACGACGAACGACAGGCCGGTGGCGAGCAGCTTGGAGAAGGAGTCCTTCGCGAGCATCGCCGTCTTCAGGCCGCGGGCGACGAACAGCAGGTAGACGAGCAGCAGCCCGGCGGCGCCCGCAAGGCCCAGCTCGTCGGTGATGACCGCGTAGATCGTGTCGCTTTCCGGCACAGGCAGGATCGAGCGGTGCACGATCCGGTGGTTGGCCAGTTCGACGGGATACTGCAGCAGCGACTGGTCGAAGCCGGTGCCGAGCAGCCCTCCGTCGGCCTGGGCGAACAGCGACTGCGCGAGCTGGTAGCTGCCGCCCACCGGCGTGTTGTAAAGGGCTCGGTCGAAGGGGTGTTCCCAGGCGAGCACGCGCGCATGGACGTGGCTCACATGCCCGGTGACGAACCAGGCGCCGAGCGCGAACAGCACGAGTCCGATCAGCGGGAACGAGAAGCGTCCCGTGGCCACGTACAGCAGCGCGAGGAACGCACCGTAGAACATCAGCGAGGTGCCGAGCTCGCGTGTCAGCAGGAGCGTCGCCATCGCCGCGCCCCACACGATCAGCATCGGTCCGAACTGCTTCATCGGCGGGATCGTCAGCCCCAGGAAGCGGCGCCCTGCGGTCACGAGAATCTGGCGGTTGTCGCGCAGATAGCTCGCGAGGAAGATCACGATCGCGACCTTCGCCAGCTCCGACGGCTGAAAGGAGACGCTGCCGACGTGGATGTCCAGGTAGGCGCCGTTGACCTGCTCGCCGATCACCGGGAAGCGCGGCAGCACGGTCATGCCGATGCCGACCGCGGCGATCGTGTAGCGATAGCGCTCGAGCACCCCCACCCCACGCGTGCGCAGCGCGAGGATCGTGGCGGCGAACAGCACCAGCCCGAGCACCATCCACTGCGCCTGCTGGCGGGCGAGGGCCGGTTCGATGCGATACACCATCACGATGCCGACGCTCGCGAGCACGGCGGCGAGCGGGAACAGGTAGGGGTCGGCGTCGGGCAGCGCGAAGCGGATCACCAGGTGCGCCGCGAGGCACAGCCCGAGGAACAGGGCGCCGTAGAGGAGCGAGGTGCTCGACGCGTGGTTCAGCGTGAGGTTGGTCGAGGCGCCCGGCGAGTTGTTCTGCGCCTGGATGAAGATCGCGGTGAAGCCCGCCGTGACGAGCAGCGCCGATGGGATCAGGCCCATCAGCTCACGATTACGGGCACTCAGCATCGACCGAGGTTAGCCACCGGCCCGGCGCGGGCGCCCCGATAGCCGCAGCCCCCCGGTTCCGGCGCGGGCACGCCGCCCGGCTCGCTAGCCTTGCCGTACGAGCGCGCCCCGGGGGGCGGCGTCCGCTTGCCATGACCGTATGAGCGGCTATCCAGTGACACCCGAGGACGAGCGTCCGCCCACGTTGGGCCGAAGCATGTGGAAGCGGTTTGCGATCGCCGCGGTGCTGATCGTCGCGCTCAGCGGCGGCGCGACCGCGACGGTCGCGCTGAACAAGATCACGACGATCGCCGACGAGGTCTTTCCGAAGCTCAACCAGATCGACGCCCCCAAAGGTGTCGTCACGGCCGAATACAGCGGCGGGCCGCAGACCTTCCTGATCCTCGGCTCAGACCGGCGGGTGGGCGCGAAGGACTCCTACGACCGCGAAGACCCGCCGCACTCGGACACGATCCTGCTGGTGCGCTTCGACCCGGCCCAGGAACAGACCTCGGTGCTGTCGATCCCGCGCGATCTGATGGTCAACATCGAGCCCAAGCACGGCGAAAGCTATCCCAGCGAAAAGATCAACGCGGCATACACGATCGGCAACAAACTCAGCGGCACCCGCGGCGGGATGGTGCTGGCGGCCGAAACGATCGAGCGCGAAGTGTTCCCCGGACTGAAGCTGAACGGGATCATCGACGTGAGCTTCGCGGGCTTCATCAAAGTCGTCGACACGCTCGGCTGCGCGTACGTGAACGTCGACCATCGCTACTACAACCAGAACGTCGGCTCCGAAGAAACCGACTACACGTCGATCAACCTGCAGCCGGGCTATCAGAAGCTGTGCTACGAAAACGCGCTCGACTACGTGCGCTACCGCCATACCGACTCGGACTTCGTGCGTGTCGCGCGCCAGCAGGACTTCATCCGCGACCTGCGCGAGCAGATCTCACCGGGGAACGAGATCGGCCAGATCGACACGGTCGCCAAAGCCGTCGGGCGGGCGATCTCGACGACGTTCCACGCGTCCGCCAGCGAGCTGATCGAACTCGCGAAGCTGATCGCCTTCTCCCAAGGCAAGCCGCTGCGCCAGGTCAAGTTCCAAAGCTCGAACGTCAACTTCAAAGGGCCACGGGGCGGCTCCTACGTGACGACCACTCCACAGCTCGCGCGGGCGACGCTCACGGACTTCATCCACGGCCACGAACGGCTCGTCCTACCGGCGACGCCCAAGCCCTCGGCGCACGCCTCACACCGCCATGGACATCACGCGCACAGCGGGATCACCCCACGCGAGCTCGGCCTGTTCGGAACATCCTCGGCGGACGAGGACGAAGCGGTGAAGGCGGCCCTCGACGTGCCGTTCCCCGTGCTCTTCCCGACGTTGCAGACCGGCCCGGCCGAACAGCAGCAGGTGCGCCCCTACACGCTCAAAGACCAGCAGGGCAACGTCCACCACGCGTATGTCGCCGTGTGGCGGCAGAGCTCGCTTGGCGGGTACTACGACCTCGAGGGCTCGGACTGGCTGAACCCACCACTGTTCGCGCACGCCCACGTGCAGGTCATCGGCGGGCGCTCCTACCGGCTGGTGGACGACGGCTCGCACATCCACGTCATCGGCTGGCGCTCGGGGCGGGTGCTGTACTGGCTGACGAACACGCTGACCGAGGAACTGTCGAACCCGCAGATGATCTTCCTCGCCCAGTCGGCCCAGCCGCTGCACTGAACTCCAGCGCCTGAAGCATCTCCTGGCCGAGACGACCTCGCCGACCTGACAGCCTGAGATTCAGGCCAGGCCCGAGGCGGCTGCGCGGGCTTGGTCCAGGGCGGCGTTTACGAGCGCGTCGGCGTGCGCGTTCTGCGCGCGGGGCACGGTCCTGATCGACCACTTCGCGAACGCACCGAGCGCCGCCAGCGCTTCGCGGTGCAGCGGGCGCATCGACTCGTGCTTGACCTTGTAGATCCCGCGCACCTGCTTGGCGATCAGCTCCGAGTCCCCCACCACCTCCACCTCAGACGCGCCCAGCTCTAGCGCACGCTCCAGGCCCAACAGCAGCGCCCGGTACTCGGCCACGTTGTTGGTGACCGTCCCGAGCAGCTGCGAGTGCTCCCCCAGCAGCTCGCCGGTGGGAGAGGTGATCACGCAGGCAGCCGCCGCCGGCCCGGGGTTGCCGCGAGCGCCGCCGTCGACATGCACGATGACCTTGTCAACCATCGCAGGAAGTATCCAGGGCGGTTAGGACGGCAGAGGGATACGGGGCACAACCGTGAGGCTGGCCGGCGATGACTTACGCACCGGTGGCGAGCGGGGGAAGATCCCCGGGCACGCGGGCCCTGCGACGGTCGCGCACGATGCGCCGCTGACTCTCCTGCGGGTCGGCGGCAGCCGACGAGCGCCCACGACGGGCGCGGCGGTCGAACTCGCGGCGGTCGACGATCACCGTCACGTTCTTCTCGCTCTTGTAGTGCTCGACGAGCTTCGGATACAGCTCGTCGGCAAGGGGCTTTGGCACCACGCAGTAGATCATCGTGGGGCAATCCTACTCTCCACGCCCGGATAAGCAAGGGCGAGCTGGTGCGCCGACGCTACGCGCCAGACAGCAACGACAGCGCGCCCAGCTCGTCGGCCGTGGCGTTGACGAGCCGTTCGGACTCCGCCAGCTCGCCCAGCTCGGTCCCCTGGGCGACCACCAGAGCGCCGGCGGCCTCCTCACCGAGGTCGACCTCGTAGCGATACCAGCAGAGCTCCCACGCGACCACGATCGCCACGCGTCCGCCCGACTCCTCGACAGGGCCGACGCTCACCTCGGGCGCGCCGAGGGAGCGTGCGACACCGGCCACCCGCCGAGGATGCTCGCCCCCGTTGAACACCGCGAGGGCGCGCTCGATCTTCAGGTCTGCACCGGTGAGCGAAGCCGGCGACTCAACGCCTGCGGCCGGGAGCTGTCCGTCCGCGACCGTGCGCGGCTCCAGAAAATCGTAGGACGCCTGCGGCTCGATCTCATACGGGGCTTCCGCGACCATCTCCTGGGCCGATCGGCCGGTCAGGGGCGTTGGGTCCTCGACCGGATCGCGCAGCTGGCGCAGCCGGTCGAGGAGATTGCGTCCGCGCCGCGTGCGCGCGGCGGGCAGGCTCACCGAATGGCGGTCGGCCTCGCGCAGCCACCCCTCGTGAGTCGCGCGCGGCGCGCACAGCTCGCAGACCGTCCGTCGCCTGCCGCCCGCCAGGAAGACATCCGGTTGCTCGCCCCGCAACAGCCTGCGCTCGCACACATCGCACGCGACATCGGGCTGGGAGGTGACGATCGTACGAGTGGACACGGCTTAGGAGAGTAGTCGATCGGCGTTCGTAAACGCCCGGTGGATCAATCGTCGAACGACTCCTCCTGCATCCGCGAGCGTAAGCGCAGCACCGCCTTGGTGTGCAGCTGCGACACGCGCGACTCGGTCACCCCGAGAACCTCGCCGATCTCGCGCAGCGTCAGGTTCTCGTAGTAGTAGAGCGCGATCACGAGCTTCTCACGCTCGGGCAGCTTGGCGATCGACTCGGCGATGCGGTCCTTCAGATCGCCGACATCGAGCGCCCGGGAGGGATCCGGGGCGTTGGGGTCCTCGATCGTGTCCATCAGCGACACCTGATCGCCGCTCGAGTCCGAGACGCTCCACAGCTCGTCGAGCGCGACCATCGAGGAGTGCGAGATCGCCAGCAGCGAGTCGTTCAGTTCGTCGAGGCTGATCCCGAGCTCGTCGGCGATCTCCTGGTCGGTCGGCGCCCGTTGCAGCGAGTGCTCGAGCTTGGCGTTCGCGCGCTCGACCTCGCGGGCGCGCGCTCTTACGCTGCGCGGCACCCAGTCCATCGAGCGCAGCTCGTCGATGATCGCACCCTTGATGCGCATGATCGCGTAGGTCTCGAACTTGATCTCACGCGAGAGGTCGAAGCGCTCGATCGCGGAGATCAGCCCGACCAGCCCGTAGGAGATCAGGTCGGCCTCCTCCACGTGCGGGGGCAGCCCCGCGGCGGTGCGCCCGGCTACGTACTTGACCAGGGGCGAGTAGGCGACGACCAGCCGCTCGCGCACGCGGCTGTCGCCGTCGGTCTTGTAGCGCCGCCAGAGTTCTCGCAGCTCGATCGGTTTAACATTGGTCTCCAACGGGTCCGTCCTCTTCCCGGTGCAGTCAGGCCCGGGGGTGGCTGCGCGCATACGCGCTTTTGAGCCTGGCGGACTCTACCCGAGTGTAAACCTGCGTTGTCGAGACGCTTGAATGACCGAGCAGCTCCTGAATGGAGCGCAGGTCCGCGCCGCCGTCCAGCAGATGGGTGGCGAAGCTGTGTCTGAGCGCGTGTGGCGAGCAGCCGCCGTCGATTCCCACCCGCGTCGTCCACGTCCTCAGCCTCCTGCGCACGTCGCTCGTACCCAGCGCCCTGCCGGTCTTCGACAGGAACAGCGCGTCCTCGCCGTCGCCCGTGGCGAGCCCTCCCCGTCCCCGCTCCAGGTAGCTGCGCACCGCTCCAAGCGCGACCTCGCCGACCGGCAGGAAACGGGTCTTGCGGCCCTTGCCCTCAACCCGCAGCTGCTCACCGTCATGGTCGATGTCGGTGGTCTTCAGCGACACGAGCTCCTCCGCGCGCAGGCCGCAAGCGTAGGCCAGCTCGAACAGCGCACGGTCGCGCAGCTCCAGGGGACCGCCCGCGGGAATGGAGTCGAGCAGCCGAGCGGCGTCACGTGCGCTCAGCACGCGCGGCAGATGCGATCCCTGCCGCGGCGTCGAGACGAGGTCGGCGGGGCTCTGCGCGAGCAGGCCGTGCTCGCGCTGGCTGGCGAACAGCGCGCGCAGCGCCGCGAGCTTGCGTGCGCTCGTGCTCGGCGCCGCGTCGCGTTCGGACAGACCGGCGACGTAGGCGCGCACGTCCTTCGAGCTCACATCGGCCGGCCCCAAGCCCTGCTCTTCGGCCCAGCATGCGAACTGGGCCAGGTCGATCGCGTACGCGCGCTTGGTCCTGGCGGCCGCGTCGCGACGCTCGAGGTCCTGCTGCAGCAGCTGAAGCGCACGCTCCCAGACCTGGTCCATGCGCACCTACTTCGCCGTACCTACCCCCGCGCCCTCCCTGCTTAGAATCGGCTCGAGCTTTTGCTCCAGCTCTGACCAGTCGCGCGCGCAGAGGACGTCCTCTTCTTCACAGATGTCCGTGTTCCAGGGGTGGCGGATGGTCGCTGCGAGAATGCCACGCTCGATCGCCGCCGCCAGGTTCAGCGGTCCGTCGTCGATCAGCACGTCGATATCGAGCTCTACGCAACGCGAGACCTTGTCGTATGAGCAGTGCAGGTCGTCGAACGGCAGCCCGATCCGCTGGAGCCATGCGGCGGTCACGCCGTGGCGATCGAGCGCGCGGTGGCTCGTCACGTGCACGAAGTGGCCCGCTCCATGCCAGCGGCGCACCGTCTGCGCCGCGCCCGGATACGGCGTGCCGGTGAGGATGCGCTCATCGCTGTGGCTCTCCTCGATGCACAGCTCGAGCTGCTCTGGCCGCAAGCGCGTGATCCCCCACGTGAACTGCTCCTGGTAGGGCAGCTCGATCCCGAAGCGCCGAACCGACACCTCCGAGAGGATGTCCCAGTAGTGGTGCAGCGTCGAGTCGATGTCGATGGCGATCCTCATGGCTAGGAGTCCTTAGTGCGATCCTCGGGTAGATTGAGCTGCGATGGACCCGACAGCCACAACCCCACCCCCGCTCTCACCGCCCGGCGATCGATCGCTCTACGGACCACAGGGCCGATCCCCATGGCTCGACGTCGACTGGCGAGAGCACCAGCGCTGGGTGATGTTAGACGGTCAACCCGTCAATGTGATCGAGCTCGGCGAGGGGCCGCCGCTCGTGTTCGTCCACGGCCTCTCGGGATCCTGGACGAACTGGCTCGAGCAGCTGCCCGTGTTCGCCGGCCTGAGCGGGGATGCGCGCCAAGGGCGCGTGTCCAGCGTCTTGGGTGGGCATCGCGTGATCACGCTCGACCTCCCGGGCTTCGGCCACTCGCCGATGCCCGCCGAGCAGATCACGATCTCGGGCTACGCGCGCCTGCTCGACCGGCTGCTCGACACCCTCGAGGTGGACGCGGCCGCCGTGGTGGGCAACTCGATGGGCGGCTTCGTGGCGGCCGAGCTCGCGATCGCTTTCCCGCGGCGCGTCGAGCGCCTCGTCTTGGTCTCCGCGGCCGGCATCTCCACGTTCGGCAATCGCGGGGGCACACGTGCGGTGCCGGTGCTCCAGCGGGCTGAGCGGATCGTTGCGGCTTACACCGCCTGGATCGCGTCGAAGTCGGACACCGTCACCCGCCGCCCGCGACTGCGGGAGGCAACGCTGAGCGTGGTCGCCCGCCATCCCGGCCGCCTGCCTGCCCCGCTCGCCGCCGAGCTGCTGCGAGGAGCGGGCAAGCCCGGCTTCATCCAGGGGCTGCAGGCCAATCTCGACTACGACTTCCGCGAGCGCCTCCCGGAGATAGCGTGCCCGACCCTGATCGTGTGGGGAGACGGGGATCGCGTGATCACCGTGCGCGACGCCGACATCTTCGCCGAGCTGATCCCCGACTCACGGAAGGTCGTCCTCGCCGATACGGGACACATCGCGATGATCGAGCGCCCGGCTGCGTTCAACGAGCTGTTGTCGAGCTTCCTCGCCGAGTAGCGCGATCGTGAGGGCTTGGGACTGGGCTAGGGGGAGTCGCTGGCCAAGGACGCAGGCACGCGCCGCGCCAGCCGCTCCCTAGCGTGCGACGGCGCCTTCGGCGGCGCTGCCCACCAGCTTCGCGTACTTCTGGATCGCCACATCGATGTGCTCGTCGGCGCGCGGCGGGCGCCTGTAGGCGCTGACGCGAGCCGCGATCTCCTCGTCGGAGAGCGCTACGTCCAGCCGGCGCGTATCCGCGTCGATCGTCAGCTCGTCGCCGTCGCGGATCGCCGCGATCGGGCCGCCGCGGACGGCCTCGGGCGCGACGTGGGCGACCATGAAACCGTGGGTGGCGCCGGAGAAGCGCCCGTCGGTGATCAGCGCGACCTGCTCGCCGAGCCCCTCGCCCACGATCGCCGCGGTGACCGCGAGCATCTCGCGCATCCCGGGGCCACCGGCGGGCCCCTCGGCGCGGATCACGACCACATCGCCCGCCTTCAGCTCGTGTGCGAGCACCGCCGCCATCGCCGCCTCCTCGCCGTCGAACACGCGGGCCGGTCCGGTGTGTTTACGGCGCTCGTGGCCGGAGAGCTTGACCACGCAGCCGTCGGGCGCCACGTTGCCGCGCAGGATCGCGAAACCGCCGGTCGGTTTGATCGGATTGGAGAGCGGGCGCACGACGGGCTGGCCGTCGGTCTCGACCGCCTCGTCGGCGTGCTCGCCGATCGTTCTCCCCGTCACCGTCGGCGCGTCCGCGTTCAGGATTCCCGCCTCTTTCAACCGCGCGAGCACGAGTGGCACGCCGCCGGCCTCATACAGCTCGGTCGCGACGTACTGCCCGCCGGGCTGCAGATCGCACAGCAGCGGCGTGCGCTCGGAGATCGCCTCGAACTCGTCGATCCCAAGCGGCACGCCCATTTCGTGCGCGACCGCCAGCAGGTGCAACACGCCGTTGGTCGAGCCACCGCTGGTGGCGACAGCCGCGATCGCGTTCTCGAGCGCCCCCTTCGTGATCACGTCGCTTGGGCGCTGGCCCCGGCGCAAGACGTCCATCACCAGCTCGCCGCACCGCTTGGCGACCTCGAGCTTGCGCCCGTCCTCGGCCGGGACCATCGCGGTGCCGGCCGGCGAGATGCCGAGCGCCTCGAACGCCATCGCCATCGTGTTGGCGGTGAACTGCCCTCCGCACGCGCCCGCTCCCGGCGAGGCTGCCTCCTCCAGCTCGTGCAGCTCGCGCTCTGAGATCTTGCCGGCGGCGAACTGGCCGACCGCCTCGAACACTTGCTGGATCGTCACCTCCGCGCCCTTGTAATGGCCAGGCTTGATCGAGCCGCCGTAGAGCATCAGCCCGGGGATATTCAGGCGCGCGAGCGCCATCACCGTGCCCGGGATCGTCTTGTCGCAGCCGGAGATCGTGACGAGCGCATCGAACGCGTGGGCGGAGGCGACGAGCTCGATCGAGTCGGCGATCAGCTCCCGAGAGACGAGCGAGGCACGCATGCCCGCGGTTCCCATCGTGATGCCGTCGGAGATCGCGATCGTGTTGAGCTCCATCGGCGTGCCGCCGGCCTCACGAATGCCCTCCTTGACCTTGGCGGCGAGTATGCGGTTGTTGAAGTTGCACGGCATCGTCTCGATCCACGAGTGCGCCACGCCGACGATCGGCTTTGACAGATCCTCGGCCGAGTAGCCGATCCCGTGGAGATAGGAGCGCGCGGCCGCGCGCTCGGGCCCCTCGGTCAGGGCCCTGCTGCGGTGTCTGACGTCGAAGGGATGGTCGAGGCTCACGCTGCGCGCACACTATCGAGCCGGTCACCGGCTCGCTCGCGCTCCCAGCGCGCCAGCCGCGACAGGTCACGACGAACCTTGTCGGGATCGATCTGGCGGCCCGGAAGGTGCATGTTGGCCTCGGCCACCAGACGGCGCTCGTCGGCGGTGAGCGCCATCCACTTCGCGAGCACGTCGTCGGAGTCGGGCAGCCGCGCGCTGCCGAAGGGCTTTGAATGGTCGGGGAAGGCGACGCAGTACTCGCTCAGCAGGGCGCCCGTGCCGGGCACGTAGGCGACGATCGGCCTGTGCGGGTAGATCAGATAGGCGTAGTGAGCGCCGTTCACGCGATCGCGGCGCCCGCCCCAGACGCGGAGAAAGCCGAGATCGCGGTACATCGCCCAGTCGCTCTCCTCTACGCAGGAGCGGAGCAGCGCCTGCGCACGGAGCTCCGCGCGGCGCTCGCGGCCCGGGTCATAGCCACCGGGGGCGGCTCCCCACGGGCGTTCCGACCGGCGGGCACGTAGGCGCCCGAGCGCCTGGCCGAGCCACGGCCGGGTGAGCTCCCAGAGCAGCGCGAGGAACACCAGCGCAGCGGTGCCCAGAGCGAGCGCCACTGCGACTATCGCTCCGCGCCACCTGCAGCGCGGGGAAAGAAGATCACGCGCTCGGCGTCGCGCGGCACCTCGGCGAAGCTCTTCACCAGCTCGGCCTCGCGCCGCCCGCCGCTCGTCTCCGTGGGCACGGCCGCCCACATACCGGCGTCCAGCTCACGACGGAACGCCTCGATCAGCTCGCGCTCCTGCTCGGGAACCTCGACATCGCCGTCGGCGAGCACGATCTCACCGTGACCAGGCTTGAGGCGTAGGAGCTTCATCGACGATCGGACTCCAGATACAACGGCTTCATCGTCCTCCGATTATGGCAAACGGCAAGCGGCTCATGCCCAAGTGCGGCGGCGCATGCGAGGGAGGTCGATGACATCGACCGGGCCAGGGCCCTCGCCGATGTCGCGCAGCCCGTTCGCTACCGCCTCGCCCGTCAGCGCACGAGCTCCTCGAGCGGCCTCGATCGGCGTGAAGCCCAGGGCGAGCTGTGCGGCCAGCACGGCGGAATGCGTGCAGCCCGAGCCGTGGGCGGAGCCGTCGGGGTGACGCTCGCCCGGGATCTCGACGATCTTCCCGTCGCCCGCGGAGTCCAGGAAGAGGTCCACCACCCGCGCTCGGTGACCTCCGGTGAGCACGACGATGCGGGAGCCGAGCGCCAGCACTGCCCTGGCGAGAGCCTCATACTCACGGTCGGCTTCCTGCTGCGTGTCCGCGTGGGCAGGACCGGCGAGCGCACGGGCCTCGGGTAGGTTCGGGGTGAGCACGCTCGCGCGCGGGAGGATCTCCGTGACGAGCGCCTGCTCGGCGTCCGCCTCCAGCAGACGGGCGCCCGACTCCGAGACCATCACCGGGTCCACCACCACAGGTGTGCCCGCGGGCAGCTCCCGCAACGCGCGCGCGACCGCGAGCGTGACCTCGGCGGTGCCCAGCATCCCCACCTTGACGGCGTCCACGCCGATGTCTCCCACGACGGCGCGCACCTGCGCGAGGACGACGTCGGCGGAGACGGGCTGGATCGCGGTGACGCCGACTGTGCTCTGCGCGGTTATCGCCGTCACCGCCGTCATGCCGTGCACGCCGCAGCGCGCGAACGCCTTCAGGTCGGCCTGGATGCCCGCGCCGCCGCCCGAGTCAGAGCCGGCGATGCTCAGCACACGCGGCGTGCGCTCGGCAGCCACCGCTCAGCGCGCTTGCGTGCCGTTGCGACGCGCGGGGAAGATCGAGTAGCTGCCGATCGCCGTGACCAGCAGCCGCCCATCCTCGTGGCGCACCTCGCTGCGCAGCACCGCGGTCCGGCGGTTGCGGCGGTCGAGCACGGTGCGGCACACGATCTCGCCCTCGGTGGCGGTCTGGATGTAGTTGATCGCGATGTTGATCGTCGCGATCCGCTCCTCCTCGCTGGTCTGCACCCACAGCGCCGAGCCCATGCTGTAGTCGACCAGCGCGTAGGTGACCACGCCGGAGAGCAGGCCGCCGTTGTTGATCAGCTCTGGACGGATCTGCAGCCTGACGGTCTGCGGATCGTCCCAGCGCATGCCCATGAAGCTGCTGACGCCGTCGAGCGAGCGCGGTCCTCCCGTCGACCCGGGCGCGGGCTCGGAGCCATCGGGCGGCGGGGTAGGCGCATCGACGTCGGACGGCTCGGTAGGGCTCGAGTCAGGGTTCCGCACAGAGCGAGAGGCTACGCGAGCAAGACAGCTCGCGCCGGGCCGTCGTCCCCCGGCAGGCTGGGATTTGGCCTGCTCGCCCGGGCCAAAGACACGGCTTTTGCCCAGACAGGACAGTGAATAGACACATACGCGCGTCGCGCGTCACACCTTGCGATCTAGCGTGACCGACATGCTTCCCGACCCGCTGGCACCTCTGCCGAACAGCAAACGCGTCGATCCCCGCCGTACGCTTGGCCGACTCGGAGAGGAGCTCGCCGCTGCCCATCTCGAGCGGCTCGGCTTCTCGATGCTGGGACGCAACGAACGCACCCGCTACGGCGAGATCGACCTGATCGCCTTCGACACTCGCACGCTCGTGTTCGTCGAGGTCAAGACGCGCCGCGTGAGCGCCCGCGCAAAGCAGGTTCGTCCCGACCAGGAGCCCCTGACATGGCTGCGGCCCCGCCAGCGCATCCGCCTGCGCCGTCTCGCCGTCGCCTGGCTGCACGACGAGAAGCACATCCGCCCCACCGCCCACACGATCCGCTTCGACGCGATCGGCGTGATCCTCGACACCAGGGACAGGCTCGTCCGCCTCGACCACGTCGAGGGGGCCTGGTGAGGGCCGCCCGCGTATCGCCGTGCCGCGGCGGCCGCTTCAGAGCGCCAGCTGCTGATAGGCAAGCGACTGGAAGGACATCCGGTGCAGGGGTGAGACGCCCTGGCGGAGGATCGCTTCGCGGTGCACGGGCGTGGAGTAGCCGACGTGCTCGGCGAAGCTCCAGCCGGGATGTTCGGTATCGGCGTGGCGCATGTAGCGGTCGCGCGTGACCTTGGCGACGATCGACGCGGCCGCGATCGCGGCGCTCGTGGCATCGCCGTCGACGATCGCCCGCTGGGGACGCTCGAACTCGGGCACGGAGAAGCCGTCGACGAGGCACACGACCTCCCCGGAGATGCCGCGAGTGACCCCGCGCAGCGCGTCGCGCAGCGCGGCGAGGTTCGTCTTGTGCAGCCCTCGTGCGTCGATGCCCCGGGCGCATCGCGACACGACCACGACGCGGGTGGCCCTGCCCAGCACAAGCGGATACAGCTCCTCGCGCGCCTGCTCGGAGTGCTGCTTGGAGTCGTTCAGAGCGCTCAGCGCGCGCAGATCGCGGGTGGTGAGCGCGTCGTAGTCGAACAGCACACCCGCCGCGACCAGCGGACCGGCGAGACACCCGCGCCCGGCCTCGTCGGCGCCTGCGACCAGTGGGACATCGAGGCGGCGGTCGAAGGCGAACAGGCGCCGTCCGCTGCCGGCGCGCCGCACCCGGCGCCTGGCGCGAGCCGAAGAGCCGGAGCTCTCCCGCCGAGCGGCCGGCGGCAACCTCTCGCTGGGGCTGGCAGCGCTAGTGTCCTGACTCAGGACACTAGAAGAACCCGATGCGGTCGGGTGGCCAATAGGTGGCGATGGCGCCCCCGATGATCCACCCTGTGGGGACTGGCCCCCAGAACCTGCTGTCGTCCGATTCGCCACGGTTGTCCCCCATCATGAACCAGTGACCGGCCGGAATCTTGATCGGTGTCGGGAAGTTGCACTCCGGGCTCGAGCCGCATTCGCGGATGTAGGAGTCTTTCTCCCGTTCGAAGCGCGTGTCGTGCGCACCTTTGCGCCACACGTGCCCTTCCTTTACGTAGATCTCGTCCCCCGGGCCGGCGACGACCCGCTTGATGAAGTTGACGCTCGATTTCTCGAGCTCCGGTTCCGAGCAGGCGGCGCCACCGAGCTTGACCACGTGGGGAGACGGACCACAGATCTGCTGCTGGGCGTCGCGCGGTGGATGGAAGACCGCGATCTCGCCGACGTGGGGGTCACTGAAGTTCGTGCCGATGCGATTGACCAGCACCCGCTGTCCGACTGACAGCGTCGGCTCCATCGAGCCGCTGGGGATGCGATACGGCTTGACGATGAACGCCTGGATCCCGAACGCGAGACCGAGGGCGACGGCGACGATGACGACCAGCTCGACGATCGCGCCAACGGTCGATTTCGATTGCTTCTGGGCGGTCTTCGCCGACGGCGCGGCATTGGCGGCCACGTTCGCGGGCGAACGTCTCCCCGTCTTCACTCGGGGGCTCACGCCGGCGTATCGCCGGCGGCGACGCCCTGCTCGGCGTCACCCGCCTCGGAGGACGGGGAATCGGCGTCGATCGCGAGCGTCTCGGCGTCCGGCGAGACCTCGGCCTCGCCGTTCGCACCTGCCCGCTCCGGTCCGTCTGTCGCTGCAGACGAACCATCCTCGCCGCCCCCCGCGCCGTCCGCGACCTGGGCTCCATCTCCAGTCGCGTCCAGCACCTCCGCTTGCTGCGCCTGCTCGAGCACCGCCTCCTCCGCGGTCGCCCCGTCCGCATCGGTCGCCTCGTGTAGCAACCCCGGTTGAACGGTCTCCTCCGGGCCGGTGTAGCGGCGCTCACGCACCCGCGCGCGCTTGCCGACACGATCGCGCAGGTAATAGAGCTTCGCGCGGCGCACGTCGCCCCGCGAGGCCAGCTCGATCCGCTCGATCTTGGGCGAGTGCACCGGGAACATGCGCTCTACACCTACGCCGAAGGACTGCTTACGTACCGTGAACGTCTCGCGCGCGCCGTGTCCCTGGCGCTTGATGACCACTCCCTCGAATACCTGCACGCGGCGGCGAGTGCCCTCGATCACCTGGAAGTGCACCTTCACGCGGTCGCCCGGGGCGAAGTTGGGAACGCGGCGCAGCTGCGCGCGCTCGATGGTTTCGATGACGCTACTCATAGCTCAAGAAGGAAGAAGCACCTCGGCACGTTCCCAGGAGAGGGCGCGTCCGTGCGGCGCGGGGAGCAATGGTAGCGGACGATCAGCCTTGGCCACCCCGCTCCCGGCCGGTGCCCCGCTCGCGACTGCGCTCTCGTCGCCACTCGCGTATCCGCTGGTGGTGTCCTGAGAGCAGGACCTCGGGCACTCGCCAGCCACGGTACTCGGCGGGACGGGTGTAGTGCGGGTACTCCGGATTGCCGTCGAGAGCCGCGCTGAACGACTCCTCGATCGCCGAATCCTCGTGACCGAGGGCTCCTGGGAGCTTGCGCAACACCGCGTCGCATACGACCATCGCCGCCGGCTCGCCGCCGGAGAGGACGTAGCGCCCGATCGAGATCACATCGCTTGCGTAATGCTCGACGATCCGCTCGTCAAAGCCCTCATAGCGCCCGCACAGCAGCGTCAGGGCCGGCTCGCCCGCCAGCTCGTCCACCAGCCCGTCGTCGAGCAGCCGCCCTCCGGGCGCCAGCGCGATCACCCGCCGACGCTCGCGCAGCTTCACCGGATCGACGTCGTAGCGCGCACGCAGGGCGCTGTCGAGCACGTCGACCCGCAGCACCATCCCCGCCCCGCCGCCGAACGGTGTGTCGTCCACCTGCCCGGCGCCCAGCGGCGTGTGATCGCGGATGTTCACGCACTCAAAGCTCGATCCCGCGGACAGCGCGTTGCTCACGTGGCGTTGCGTCGCAAACCATGCAAACCACTCGGGAAACAGGGTGAAGATGTCGATCTCCATGATCCCTATCGACCCAGAAACTCCATGTCGACCTCGATGCGCCGGTTGCCGATGTCGACCCGGCGCACCGCGTCTCCGACCATCGGCACGAGCAGCAGCTCGCCGTCGCGCTCGCGCCGCACCTCCAGAGCCTCGCAGGTGGGCAGCTCGATCATCCGGCTGACGCTCCCGACGCGCAGCTCGCCATCCACGACCTCGCAGCCCTCCAGTTCGTGCGCCCACCATTCGCCGTCGGCGAGCGTGGGCGCGTTCAGCTGCTCGACGCCCAACGGCATGCCCCGCAGCGCTTCCGCCGTCGGACGATCCCCGATGCCCGCCAGGCGCACGATCGGATGCTGCTCCGTGCCCGCACGACGGACGATCGCAGCGGTCTTCCCTCCCACGCTCACGTCCGTGCCGAGCTCCAGCAGGCGCGGACGGGCGCGCGTCACGTAGAAGCTGCCGTCGAGGCCGTGCGCGCGGCCGACACGACCGGCCTGCAGCTCGGGTCGGTCCTCCTGCGCTCCCGCCTCGGCCGCGGACGCTCCGGGGCGAAGGTCCTCGCTCCCCAAGTCGCCCCCCGTCAATCGACGATGTCGAGCAGCACGCGAGCGCCCTCGCTCGTGGCGGCCGCTTTGACGACCGTCCTCAACGCGTGCGCGGTGCGTCCACCGCGGCCGATCACCTTGCCGTAGTCGCCCTCGGCCACGCACAGCTCCAGCACGAGGGTGCCGTCGTCCTGCTCGAACTGCTCAACCGACACCCCCTCGGGATCGTCGACGAGCCCTTCGGCGAGGTACTCGAGCAGCAGCTTGGGACTCTCGGTGGGCATCTCCATGCAACCCGATCGGCTGCTAGCCGGTCCGGGTCTCGATGCCCTGAATACGGAGCAGCTTGCGCACGGTGTCCGACGGCTGGGCGCCGCGCGCCAGCCAGCTGCGTGCGCGATCCTCGTCGATCACGATCGTCGATGGGTCGGTCTGCGCGTTGTAGTGGCCGATCGTCTCGATCACACGGCCGTCGCGCGGCGAACGCTGATCGGCGACGACGACGCGCCACATCGGGTCCTTCTTGCCGCCCACTCGCGTGAGCCTGAGTCTTACCGCCACATTTTCCTCTCGAAGATCGGGAAATACTGCTGAGAAACACTCCTTGCGGTCATAGAGCTTAGACCACTAGGCCGGCGTGGGTGGGCGATGGGTGATCCGGCGATCGCGGCGGTGCCATGAGTGAAGTCGGAGCGCGCTTCTCGAATCAGCGCGCGCTTCGCATCAGCGCGCCGACGTCCGGCATCTTGCCGCGCCCCATCTGGCGCATAACCTTGCGCATCTGTGAGAACTGCTTGACCAGCCGATTGACGTGCTGCACGCTCGTGCCCGAGCCACGCGCGATCCGCAGCCGGCGCGACCCCTTGATCAGCTCCGGGCGGTGGCGCTCTTCGGGGGTCATCGACAGGATGATCGCCTCGATTCGGTCGAGCTCGCGCTCGTCCACCTTCAGGTCTTTCAACTGATGCCCGGCGAACCCTGGGATCATCCCGAGCAGGCTCGTCAGCGGGCCCATTTTGCGGATCGTCTTCAGCTGGCCGAGGAAGTCGTCGAGCCCGAACTCGTTGCGCCTGAGCTTGCGCTCCAGCTCGATCGCCTCGCTCTCGTCGAACTGGCGCTCGGCCTGCTCGATCAGGCTCATAACGTCGCCCATCCCGAGGATGCGCTGAGCCATGCGGTCGGGATGGAAACGCTCGAACTGCTCGAGCTTCTCTCCTGTCGAGGCGAACAGGATCGGCTTGCCGGTGACCGCCTTCACCGACAGCGCGGCGCCACCGCGAGCGTCGCCGTCGAGCTTGCTCATCACGACGCCGTCGAACTGCACCGCCTCGGCGAACTTCTCGGCGACGTTGACGGCGTCCTGGCCGGTCATCGCGTCGACGACGAGCAGGATGTTGTGGGGTTTGACCGCCGCACGGATCCGCACGAGCTCGGCCATCAGCTCCTCGTCGACGTGCAGACGCCCGCTGGTGTCGACGATCAGCACGTCCTTGCCGTTCTCCTTCGCGCGCTGCAGCGCCCAGGCGGCGATCTCCACCGGGTCGCGGTCGGTCCCCTGCTCGTAAACCTCCGCCCCGGCCTGCCCACCGACCTTCACGAGCTGCTCCACCGCCGCCGGGCGATACACGTCGCAGGCCGCCACCGCCACGCTCGATGAGTGCTCTTCGCGCAGGTAGCGCGCGAGCTTCGCCGTCGCGGTCGTCTTGCCCGACCCCTGCAGTCCGGCCATCAGGATCACCGTCGGCGGGCGCGGCGAGAAGCTCAGCCCGGCGGAGGCGCCGCCCATCAACGCTGTGCAGCTCCTCGCCGACGATCTTCACGACCTGCTGGCCGGGGTTCAGCTTGCCGATCACGTCCGCCCCGAGGCAGCGCTCCTTCAGCTCGCCGGTGAACTGCCTGACGACCTTGAAGTTGACGTCCGCCTCCAGCAGCGCCAGGCGGATCTCGCGCATCGCCGCGTCGATGTCCCCCTCGGTCAACGTCCCGTGCCTGCGCACGTCGGCGAGCGTCTCCTGCAGCTTCTCCGCGAGCGAGTCGAACATTTGGCTCTACACCGTCGATTCCGGGGTCACGTGTCGGTTGGGCTTGGCGATCTAGGACTCGGGCTTGTCCGACCCTGCACCCCGTGCCAGCGCCGCGCCGATGCCCCCGAAAGCCTCGGCGAACTCGGACGGGACGACGAAGACCTTGTTCGAGTCGCCTTCGGCCAACTGGGGCAGCATCTGCAGGTATTCGTAGCTCAACAGCTCCCTGTTGGGTTTGCCCTCGTGGATCGCCGTGAAGACCGTGTCGATCGCCTTCGCTTCGCCCTGCGCACGCAGGATCGCCGACTGGCGCTCGCCCTCGGCGTCGAGGATCGCGGCCTGCTGAGCGCCCTCGGCGGTCAGCACGGCCGCCTGCTTGGCTCCCTCGGCGGTGAGGATCTGGGCCTGCTTCTCGCCTTCGGCGGTCAGGATCGCCGCGCGCCGGTCGCGCTCGGCGCGCATCTGCTTCTCCATCGCCGTCCTGATGTCGGCCGGCGGGTCGACCGACTTGATCTCGACCCGGTTGATCCTGATCCCCCACTTGCCCGTCGCCTCGTCCAGCACGATACGCAGCTCGGTGTTCACGTTCTCGCGCGCCGTCAACGTCGCCTCCAGGGACAATCCGCCGATCACGTTGCGCAGCGTCGTCACCGTCAGCTGCTCGATCGCCTGCAGCGGGTTGGCGATTTCATACGTCGCCGACTTGGGATCGGTGATCGTGAAGTACAGAACCGTCTCGATCCCCACGACCACGTTGTCTTCGGTGATCACCGACTGCGGCGCGAAGTTGACGACCTGCTCGCGCAGGTCCACCAGCGGCTTCACCCGGTCGATGAACGGCGTGACGATCGTCAGACCAGGCTCGAGCGTGCGGCTGTAGCGGCCGAGCCGCTCGACCACTCCCGCCCGGGCCTGGGGAATCACGCGGATCGTGCGCGCAGCCACGATCAGCGCGAACACGACGACCACTGCGATGACGATGAGACCGACCATTGGACGGGTTTCCTTTCTCGAAGCTTTCCCTGAAGATCAGAGCATGAGCAGCCTACGCACAATCAGTGCATGACCAAGGCCGTGGCACCGCGTATCTCCACGACCTCGACGTGCTCGCCGGCGTCGATCACCTCGTGTTCGTCATAGCTGCGCGCGGTCCACACCTCGCCGCCGTCGATCTTGACGCAGCCCACACCCTCCTCGTTGGCGATCCGCTCGAGCACCAACGCGGGCCGGCCGACGAGCGCCGCGGCGCCGGTGCGAATCGACGGCGGCAGCCGGCGGTGACGCCGCGCGACCGGGCGCAGTGTCCCGAAGACCATGCCCGAGGACGCGACGAACACGACCGCGCTCAGCCCCACACCCACGCCGAGCAGGCTCACGATCGTCGCCAGTACCGCGCCCACCGCGAACGGCGCGAGGTAGAAGCCGCCCTGGTGCATCTCCCCGATACCCAGGACGCAGGCGGCAACCAGCCAGATGATCCAAACGTCCATATCTTCAGGTTACCCCTCCGGTGTCCTCCTCCGAGATCAGCGCGCGAGCGAAGTCGTCCGCGTCGAACGGGCGTAGGTCCTCGACCGCCTCCCCCACGCCGATCAGCTTTACCGGCAGCTCCAGCTCGCGCGCGATCGCAAGCGCGATCCCACCGCGCGCCGTGCCGTCGAGCTTGGTCAGCACCACCCCCGTGACCTCGGCGACCTCGGCGAACAGCTTCGCCTGGCGCAGCCCGTTCTGCCCAGTCGTCGCATCGAGCGTGAGCAGCGTCTCGTGCGGGGCGCCCTCCAGCTGCCGTGCGATCACCCGCCGCACCTTCCCCAGCTCGCCCATCAGATCGTCCTGCGTATGCAGCCGCCCGGCGGTGTCGATGATCACCACGTCGACACCGTCTGCGCGCGCCTGGGCGATCGCCTCGAACGCCACCGCGCCCGGATCGGAGCCCTCCGGCCCCCTCACGAACTGGGCGCCCGCCCGCTGCGCCCAGCCTTCGAGCTGCTCGCTCGCGGCGGCCCTGAACGTGTCGGCGGCGCCCAGCAGCACGGTCCGGCTCAGCTCGTTCCGCAAATGCCATGCGAGCTTGCCGATCGTCGTGGTCTTGCCGGTCCCGTTCACCCCCACCGCGAGGATCACCGTCGGCTGTGCGCGCAGGTCGATGCGCCCGTCGCCCACGCGCGCCGTCTGGGCCAGCAGCTCGATCAGCCGCTCGCTGAGGGCCTCGCCGCCCTCGATCTTCCCGTCGCTCGCCTCGTTCTCCAGCGTGGCGACGACCGACGCCGTGGTGGTGGCGCCGACATCGGCCATGATCAGCGCCTCCTCGAGCCGTTCCCAGGTGTGCTCGTCGAGCGGGCCGAGCAGCGTCGCCTGGATCTCGCTGCCGAGCGCCTGGCGTGTCTTCGACAGGTTCTCGCGCAACCGCCGGAAGAAACCGCCACGACGGCGCTCGTCCGCGGCGAGTGCCGTCCCCCCATCCGTGGGACTCTCGCCGGTGATGAACAGATCGCTCCAGTCGCGGGCCACGGGCCGCGCGACGATAGCAGCGGACCCTTCAGACCCGCGCCTATGCGACCTGAGCCACCTCGGGCAGCTGCTTTGGCTCCTCCGCCGGCAGCCGTCGCGACAGCACCTTCGAGACGCCGTCGCCGCCCATCGACACGCCAAACAGCCAGTCCGCGGCCTCCATCGTGCGCTTCTGGTGGGTGATCACGATGAACTGCGCGCGGTCCGCATAGCGGCGAAGCAGCGCGAGGAAGCGATCGAGGTTGAGATCGTCGAGCGCGGCCTCGACCTCGTCCAGGATGTAGAACGGGCACGGGCGGGCGAGGAAGACCGCGAACAGGAACGCGAGCGCCGTCATCGACTTCTCCCCGCCCGACAGCAGCGACAACCGCTTGGTCGACTTGCCTGCCGGTGTGATCTCGATCTCCACGCCGAGCAGGTCCTCGCCCTGCTCGTGCTCCTCGGCCTCCGCCTCGGCCTCGGCGGCCGCCTCCGCGGCCCCGTCCGGCTCGCCTGCCGCGTCACCGTCGGGCAGCGACTGCCCGCCGAGCACCGGCCGGGGCGCCTGCTCGTCGGCGACCAGTCGCAGCCGCCCCGAGCCGCCCGGGAACACGTCGCCGACGAGCTCCTCGAAGTTGCGCGCCGCCGCCGTGAACGTCTCCTGGAAGGTCTCCTGTATCTGGCGATCGGTTTCGCGGATCACCGCGCGCAGCTCGCGCAGCGCCGTCTCCAGGTCGGTGCGACGGCTCTCCAGCTCCTCGACGTGCGCGATCGCCTCCGAGTACTCCTCCTGCGCGAGCGGGTTGACCGGGCCGAGCTGTTCGCGCCGGCGCGCGAGCCGCTCCACCCGAGCGCGCAGCGCGCTCGCCTGCTCCTCCTCCAGCGGCTCCTGCGCTTCCCCCTCCTCAGGCGGTGTGAGCCCCAGGCGCTCGACGACGCTCGTCAGCTCGAGCTCGGCCTCGGCCGCCTGGTCGCGCAAGCGCTGCGCGGCCACCTCGGCGCCGGTCACGGCCTCGCCCGCGGCTCGCAGCAGCGCCTGGATCTCCGCCTCCTCGCCGGCGCAGGCGCGCAGCTCCGTTGTCATCTCCTCGCCCGCGGCGCGATCGTCGGCCAGCTGGCGCTCCAGCGCCCCCATCCGCTCCTGTACGACCTCGCCCGCGCTCCGCAACGCCGTCACCAGACGCGCGGCGAGCGGCTCGAGCACCGCGTCTCCGTCGCGTTGCGCCCGCAGGCGGGCGATGCGCTGAAGCTGCTCGGCCCGTTCGCGAGCCATTCGCTCGGCCTGGCGGCGCTCGGCCGCCAGCTCGCCTTCGAGCTCTCCCTTGCGCACCGCGAGCGGTCCCTGCTCGGGCGCCGCGCGGCGCTGCTCGATCAACCACTCCGCGTGCCGCCTGGCCTCGCTCGCTTCGGCTCGCCGACGCTCCACCGCGCGCAGCGCCCCGTCAGCTGCGCCGCGCGCCTCCTCGGCGGCGCGCACGTCCTCGAGGGCGCGCTCGCCGGCTCCACGCGCGGCGTGCTCCGCCTGCGCGGCCAGCTCCGCGGCGGCGATCAGCCGGTCGCGTTCGTTGCGCCGCGCGAGCACGCGCTCTGAGCCACCCTCGGTCAGCTGGCGCACCTCGCCCCAGGCAGCGAACCACACACGTCCTCCTCGCGTGACCGCGATGCCGGCGAAATCTCCCGGCAGGTCCTCGAGGCGCTCGACCACCCACGCGTCCGCCAGCAGCCGCTCGGCCAGCTTCACCACCGCCGGTGGGCCGCTCACGAGGTCGATCAGCCTCAGCGCGCTTGCCGCCGGCGCCTTGCCATCGCGCAGGCCGGCGTCTCCCGGCCGTTCCTCGCCGGCCGGCGGCGGATCGGCCAGCAGCGCGGTGCCGCCGTCGGGGCCCGCTCGGTCCAGCAGCTCCTGGGCGCCGGCCACGTCCTCCACGAGGGCGGCGTCCAGGCGTCCACCGAGCGCGGCCGCGAGCGCCAGCTCGTAGCCGTCCTCGACCTGCAGCTCCTCGCTGAGCGCTTTGGGCGCACCCTCTCGCTCGCCGCCGACACGCACGTGGCTGCGTAGGAACTGGTTCGCGGCCGCCAGCTCGGCCCCGACGCGGGCGGCCTCGCGGCGCGTGTCCTGCATCTCGCGCTCGGTCGCCGTCAACCGCTCGCGCGCGCGCTCGGCCTCCGCATCGGCGTGCTCGCGCGCCTGCCTCGCGGTCGCGACCTCGTCCTCGAGCTCCGCTACGTGGGCGCTCTGGAGCTCGCTCGCCGCCCGCAGCTGCTCGATCTCGCGCTCGATCTCCTGTGCGCGACTGCTCTCGATCTCGGCCAGCTCCGCTTCCAGCGCTCCGATGCGATCTTCCTCGGGCGCCGGCCCCCGATCTTCCTCGTCAGACGCCGCTTCGCTCAACGCGCGCAGCTCGAGCTCGATGCGCTCGCCGCGTCGCTCCAGCGTCGCGGCGCTCGCGATTGCCTGCTCGGTGCGCAGCGACAGCCGCTCGTGTGTGGAGCGCGCGTCGTACACGCGGCGTGCGAGCGCGTCGTGGCGCTCGGCCCGCTCGGCCAGCGCCCGCTCGGCCCGGCCGCGGCGATCGATCGTCGCCTGCAGGCGCGCCTCGACCTGCCCGCGCGCAGCGCGCGCCTCGCTCACCCGCGCCTCGGCGTCCGTCAGATCGGCGCGCCGCGCTCGCGCCCCGTCACGGACGAGCTCGAGGCGGGCTTCGAGCATCTGGCGCTCCAGTCGCTCGTGCAGCTCGGCCGCCTCGGCCTGGCGCTTGAGCGGGCGCAGGCGGGTGCGCGCCTCGCGCTCGACGTCCAACGCACGATCGAGGTTCTCCTGCGTTTTCTCGAGCTTCAGCTGCGCGCGTCGCCGGCGCTTGCGGTGCTTGCCGAGGCCGGCCGCCTCCTCGATCAGCAGCCTGCGATCGCGGGGCTTTGAGGTCACGATCTGCTCGACCCGGCCCTGTGAGATGACCGAGTGTGTCTCCTTGCCCAAGCCCGTGTCCGACAGCACCTCGATCACGTCGACCAGCCGGCAGCGAGCGCCGTTCAGCTTGTATCCACCCTCCCCGGCACGATCCAGCCGCCGCACGATCGAGATCTCGCTCAACGGCAGATCGACGGTCCCGTCGGAGTTGTCGAGCACGATCTCCACTTCGGCCGCGCTGCGTGCCTGCACCCCCCGTCCACCGCCGAAGATCACGTCCTGCATCGACTGGCCTCTCACCGCCAGCGGCGACTGCTCGCCCATCGCCCACAGCACGGCGTCGGTGACGTTCGACTTGCCCGAGCCGTTTGGCCCGACCACGACGCTCACACCCTCTCCGAAGTCCATGTGGGTGCGGTCGGGAAAGGACTTGAAGCCCTTCAACGTCAGCGACTTCAGGCGCAAGGGTGGCCCGCTCTCACTGGCTCTCCAGCGCGTCGATCGCCTGCCGTGCGGACTCCTGCTCGGCGTGCTTCTTGCTGCGGCCGGTGCCCTTGCCGAGCTGCCGGCCGTCGAGGAGCGCGAGGATCGTGTAGGTGCGTGCGTGCGGCGGCCCGTCCTCGGCGAGGATCTCGTAGCTCACCGTCGCGCCGCGCCGCGCCAGCAGCTCCTGCAGCGCCGACTTGAAGTCCACCGGATGCTCCAGCGCCTCTTCGATCTCCGGTCCGAACGCCTCCACCACGGCTTCCGCGGTGCGCTCGTAGCCGGCGTGCAGGTAGCACGCGCCGATCACCGCCTCGATCACCGATGCGAGCACCCGCTCGGTCTCCACCAGCGCGGCCGCGCTGCCCTCCACGCCCGCGGGCGCCGCCGCGCGCAATCGCTCGGGCACGCCCAGCCGTTCCGCCACCAGCCGGCAGCTCGGGCCGCTCACCGCCTGCGCACGGATCTTCGTGAGCCGTCCCGCCCCGAACCGCTCCGCCTCCAAGCGGGGATACAGGTGGGTGGTCACGGCCAACGCGAGCACGCTGTCGCCCAGGAACGCCAGCCGGGTGTAGGAGTCGCTGCGCCGCTCGCTCCACGACGCGTGCGTGAACACCTGGCGCTCGAGATCCTCGGGCAGCTCCCGCAGAAGGTCTGCAAGCAGCTTCATCGCTCGACATCGGCTGTCCCGTCGTGGGCGAGCACGAAGTCCACCGCCTGTCCCACGGTGAGGATCTGAGCCGCCTGCTCGTCTGACATGCGCACTCCGTAGGTGTCCTCGAGCTCCTGCACGAGCGTGTACAGATCGAGCGAGTCCGCCTCGAGATCCTCCTTGAACCTCGTTCCCTCGGCGATCTCGCTCGGCTCGACGTCCAGCTCGTCTGCGAGATGGGCCTGGATCAGGTTGAGAACTTGCTCGCGGCTCGTCATTGCGTCTGCGGCAGGCTAGCGTCCCGTGCGGACATGGGCGCCTGGCGCAGCGCTCCCGCGCGCTCCAGCTCGCGGTGCGTCCGCCCGACGACGTCCTCGCGCGCGCCCCGCTCCGCTCGTTCGATCGCCCGCGCGAACCCCCTTCTCGAGAAGCGCCCGTGCGGCACGACCCCGAGCCGGCGCAGTCCGAGCAGGTACGCGCCCCCGTGCTCCTCCGGGTCGATCTCCTCGCGCAGCCCGCCGAGCGCGCTTCGCAGCAGCACGCCGCCGAGCTTCGCTTTGGTCGATGAGATCGCCGCGTCCCTCACCGCTCGCAAGATCGTCTGCGACACGCCCTCCATCAACTTCAACGCGATGTTCCCCGTGAACCCGTCGGTCACGATCACGTCCGCCGCCCCGCCGACCACGTCGCCGCCCTCGACGTTGCCGACGAACTCGAACGCGCCGCCCGCCCCCGGCGTCCACCGTTCGAGCTCGGCGTGCACATCGAGCACGAGCTGACTGCCGCGCGTTGCCTCACCACCGTTGGACAGCAGCCCCACGCGGGGGCGCTCGACGCCGAGCACCGTGCTCCCCAGCGCGGCGCCCATGAACGCGAACTGCACGAGATGCTCACGGCGCGCCTCGGCGTTCGCGCCCACGTCGAGCAGCGTCACCGGGTGTCCCGGCACCGGCAACGGGATCGCCAGCGCGGGGCGATAGACGCCTTGGGCACGCTTGATGTTGAACAGCCCGGCGGCGAGCGCGGCGCCGGTGCCGCCCGCGCACACCAGCGCGTGGGCGCTCCCGTCCGCTACCGCGCGGCAGGCCCTGACGATCGACGCCTCAGGCGTGGAGCGTGCCGCGCTCACCGGATCGGCGCTCTTCGCGATCGACACGGGAGCATCCACCACCTCGACTCCCGCGATCGGCTCGGCCCCCAGCTCCGCGCGCAGATCGGCCGCCGGGCCGAACAGCAGCACCCGTACGCCTCGCTCAGCCGCGAGCGCCGCTCCCGCGGCGACCTCGCGCGGCCCGAGATCGGCGCCGTTGCAGTCGACCGCTACAACCGCGCCCATATCGCCGTCTGGCGCAAGCCGCGCGGGCGAGGATCCCTCTGCGGGCTGCCCGCGCGTCGGTCTACTCGTGCTCGTGCTCGTGATCGTGGCCGTGCGCGCTTGGCGCAACGATCTCACGGCCCGCGTAGAAGCCGCATACCGGGCACACACGATGTGGCCTGCGCGGACTGTGACATTTGGGGCAGGCGTTCACGCTGGGCGCATCGATCTTGTGCTGCGCGCGGCGCTTCGCGGTGCGGCTGTGCGATTGCTTTTTCTTGGGGACGGCCATCGGCTGGACAGGCTACCAGCCGGACCGATCGCTCCGTGGTCAGGGTTCACGCCGGGAGAAATGTCGGGTTGAGGTGATCAGGGTGGGTTGAGGGTGGTCGGGCCGTGGATGGCAGGCGAAACGACTCGTTACTCGAGCTTCAGCTCCCTGAGCTTCGCCCAGCGGGGGTCGGGTGCGCTCTCGTGGCGGTGCTCCGAGGCGGCCACGTTCAGATCGGCCGCGCACACCGGGCACAGCCCCGCGCAGTCCTCTCTGCAGAGTACCTTCACCGGCGCCGCCAGCGCAAACGCATCACGCGTCCATGCCGCCAGGTCGAGTATCTCCTCGCGCACATAGGGGCTCGCCAGCTCCTCGCCGCCTCCGGGCCGATCCACCTCCCACGCCTCGACCTCCACCGGCGGCGCGGCCGGTTGCAGGCAGCGCATGCACTGCCCTTCGAGCGCGGCGGCGAAACGCAGGCGCAGCGCGTAGCCCGCGCCCGTCATCCTCGAGACGTCCAGCTCGACCGTCACCCGTGAGGGCTCGGCCACGTAGGTCTCACCCGCCAGGACGAGCGGCTCGATCGAGACGTCCAGCGGCAATCGCCGGCCCTCGCCGGCACTCAGCCGCATCGCGGCAAGATCGAGCTCGTCTGCCTTGGCTGCCATTCACCCTCAGAGTAGAGAGGCGCTACCCGATCCCCTACTCCTGAGCTTGCAGCTCGCGCTTGAGCACCTTGCCGGTCGCGTTGCGCGGCAGCTCCTCGAGGAAAACCACTTCCCGCGGGACCTTGTAGCCCGCGAGGTTCTCCTTCACGTAGGCCTTCACCGCCTCCTCGTCGAGGGGGGCGCCCTCGCGCGCTACCACGAACGCCTTCAGCCGCTGGCCGAACCGCTCGTCGCTCACCCCCACGACCGCGGCCTCCTCGATCTGCTCGTGGTCGGCCAGCAGATCCTCGACCTCGCGCGGGAACACGTTCTCGCCGCCGCTCACGATCATCTCGTCGTCGCGTCCGTCCACGAACAGACGGCCGCCCGCGTCGAGATGTCCCACGTCGCCGGTGCTCAGCAAGCCTTCCACGATCTCCTTGCCACCACCGCCCGTATACCCCTCGAACACCATCCCGTTGGCGACGAAGATTCGCCCGCCCTCACCCTGGCTCACCTCGCGACCGTCGCCGTCGAGCAGCTTCACGACCGTCCCCTGCGGGGGCCTGCCCGCGGTCCCCGGCGCCGCGCGCAGGTCCTCGGGCGTCGCGATCGTCGCCCATGCGACCTCGGTCGAGCCGTACAGGTTGTAGACCACCTCTCCGAACTCGTCCATCGCCCTCGTCGCCAACTCTCCCGGCAACGCCGATCCGCTCACGGCAATCACCTTCAGCGCACTCGTGTCGTACCGCGCGAGCGTCCGCGGCCCGAGGTCCATGATCCGCTGCAGCATCACCGGCACCACGATCAGGGCGCTCGCGCGGTGCTGCGCCGCGGCGCGCACCGTCTCCTCCGGATCGAACTTCCTGCGCAGCACGAGCGTGCTCGTCAGCGACAGCCCCAGCACGAAGTGCACGAGCCCCCACGAGTGGAACATCGGCGCCGCGATCATCGTCGGCTCGCGCGCCTTGAACGGGATCTTCGAGAACATCGCGGCAGCCGGTTCCAGCGAGTCCGGGCTGGCCCTGCCTGCGCCCTTCGGCGTCCCCGTGGTGCCGGAGGTCAGGATCACGATGCCTCCCGCCTCGAGCGGCGGCTCGAGCTCCGCGTCGCTCTCCCCCGCGATCAGCTCCTCGATCAGCGGGTCGGCCGGGCTCGCCGCGGCGGGATCGTGCCAGGCGATGAACCGCTTGCGCCCCTCGCCTCCCTCCTGCACGAGATCCGCGAACTCCTCGTCGTAGATCAGCGCGACCGGTTCCTCACGCCGCATCACGTCGGCGATCTGCGGACCGGCGAACGCCGTGTTCAGGTACAGCGCGCCGGCGCCGAGCTTCGAGCAGGCGATCGTCGCGTCGACGAACCCGCGATGGTTGCGACACATGATCGCAACCCCGTCCCGTTCGCCGATGCCGGCCTTGCCGAGCGCCCGCGCGAGCGCGTTCGAGCGCCGGTCCACCTGCTCGTAGGTCAGCGTCCCCCGCTCGTCGACGATCGCCGCCCGCCGCGGATCGCGCGCAGCCGCGGCCGCGCAGGCGCCGGCCGGCGTCGGCCCCCAGCGATGCACCGCTCGCAGCGAGCGCACAGCCCTGTCCGGGCGCACCGGCTTGAGCATGCCGGTGCCCAGCAGCGTCTTCCCGATGAACAGCTTGTTCTTAGTCTCGCGCGTGTTCACGACGCGCGGACCCTACCCGAACGGAGGCTCAGCCAACTTCGGCGGGCTCGTCCTTGCCTTGCAACCGCTCGCGTCCGCGTTGCACGGCGGCGATGAACTTCGACAGGTTGACCTCGAGCGTGTTGAGGATCTCATCCGCGTAATCCTCGGCTCCGAGCCTGATCTCACGCTCGCGCGCGCGGGCGTCCTCGACGATGTCCTCGGCGGCGCGCTCGGCCTGCTTGGTGACCTCCTCCTCGCCGACCAGCTTCTCCTGGCGCTCGCGCGCGTCCTTGATGATCCGCTCGGCCTCCTTCTTGGCCTCCGCGAGCATCTCCTGGCGCTCCTTCACGATCCACCGCGCCTGCTTGATCTCCTCGGGGATCGTCGCGCGCATCTGGTCGAGGATGTCGTAGATCTCCTCCTTGTCGACCCTGACCTGATCGGTCAGCGGCACGGGCTTGGCGTTGTGCACCAAGTCATCCAGCTTGTCTATGAGTACGAGAACATCCATGGTCGCAGGCCTTTTCGTCAGCGCTTCAGCTCTTCCTGCAAGCGCCGGGCCACCTCCTCCGGGACGAGATCGTCGATTCTGCCACCAAACGTAGCGAGCTCCTTGACTCCGCTCGAGGACAGAAAGCTGTACTGCTGGCTTGCCATCAGGTAAACCGACTCTATCTCGGGGTCCTGGCGGCGGTTAAGCTGGTGCATCTCCAGCTCGTACTCGAAGTCCGAGATCGCGCGCAGTCCCTTGACGATCGCCTTTGCGCCCACGCGCCTGGCGAAGTCGACCACGAGCGTGTTGAACGGCTCGGCGCGAACGCCCGGCAGCGCCTCCGTCGCTCGTTCGATGAAGCCGAGACGCTCCTCGATCCCGAACAGGGTGCTGTCCTTGCGCACCGAGCGATTGACGACCGCGACCACCACCTCGTCATACAGCGCCGCGGCGCGCTGGATCACGTCCAGGTGCCCGTTCGTGACGGGGTCATACGAGCCGGGACATACGGCTGTCGATTTATCGACGGTCATTTAGTGTCCTGCGTCATAAATTCGCTTGAGTTTCCCGGCGCCTGGACGCGCCTGACGTCCGCCGCCGTCGGTCCATGTGCTACCGGCACACTACCCGACACCGTCGAACGTCAGGCACGCCCATCCATCCGGCAAACACTGACCGAATTTATGACGCAGGACACTGACGGTGGATCGTGATGTTCGTGTTGCCATAGCGTCGTTCCTGCTCGATCTCCAGTGCGAGCCCCATCGGAGCCCGTCGATCGCTCTCGAGCACGACGCGCGCGGCGGGGCTCAGCAGCGACGGCAGGATCGCCGACAGCTCCGGTTCCCAGTCGCGGGCCTGCCTGTAGGGAGGATCGATGAACACCAGATCGTATGTCTCTTTGCCTTCCCGTGCTCTTCGCAGCGCGCCGAAGGCGTCCCCACGACGGATCTCCGCCTCCTCGCCGTCCACTCCGAGCTCCGCCAGATTGCTCTCCAGCGCGCTCAGCGCGCTCCCGTCACGCTCGACGAACACCGCCTTGCCGGCCCCGCGCGAGATCGCCTCGATCCCCAGCGCGCCGGTGCCGGCGAACAGGTCGAGCACCAGCGCGCCCTCGATATCGCCGAGCATCGAGAACAGCGCCTCTCGCACCCGGTCGGAGGTGGGTCTCGTCGTCCTGCCCTTCGGTGCTTGCAGCCGTCTACCGCCGAAGCGTCCCGCGATCACGCGCATCGCACCACGGTAACGCCCGCCCGCTCACAACTCCCCGCGCGCGCCCGACCAGGCTCAGGCGGGAGCGGCTCGAACGAGCCGGATCGCTCGAGCGCTCAGGCGGGAATCGGCTCGAGCGGCGCCTGCTCGCCAAATCTCCGCAGCAGCGCGTCGCCGAGCAGCGCGTGCTCGGGGCTCCGCAGCTCAGGGTCCCCTGCGAGGATCGTCTCCGCCAGCGCACGCGCACGCTCGAGCAACGCCTCGTCCTCAGGCAGGCACGCCACCTGGAACTGGCCGAAGCCCGACTGGCGCTGACCGATCAGCTCGCCTTCCTTGCGCAGAGCGAGATCGATCTCCGCCAAGCGAAACCCGTCGGAGTGCTCCTCGAGCGCCCGCAAGCGGGGAGAGCCGGGGGGCCCCATCAGCAAACAGCACGAGCGGTGCTCGCCACGACCGACCCGCCCGCGCAGCTGATGTAGCTGGGAGATCCCAAAACGCTCGGCGTTCTCGATCAGCATCACGGTCGCATTCGCCACGTCGATGCCGACCTCGATCACCGTCGTTGAGACGAGCACGTCGGCCTTGCCCGAGGCGAACGCGGCCATCGCCTCCTGCTTCTCGCGTGGGCGCATACCGCCGTGCAGCAGCTGCAGCTCGTAGCCCTTCAGCTCGCCTTTCCGCAGACGCTCGAGCTCGGCCGTGGCCGCCCGCTGCCCAACCGGGCCCGCCCCGCCAGGCGCGCCCACCGTCTCTCCCGCCCCCGACGGGGAGCCGCCCGCCGCCAGCAAGATCTCCGCCTCCTCGATCAACGGACAGACGACATAGGCCTGTCTCCCTCCCCGCAGCTCCTCCCGCACCGTCTCATAGGCGCGAGCGCGCGCGCTCTCCCCCGCCACGACCCGCGTCTCGATCGCCCGGCGCCCGCGCGGAAGCTCGTGCAGAGCGCTCACGTCCAGATCTCCGTAGCGCGCCAGCGCCAGCGTGCGCGGGATCGGAGTCGCGGTCGTATGCAGCGTATGCGGGGGCCGTCCCCCCTCCTCGCGTGCGCCGAGCGCCGCGCGCTGACGCACGCCGAAGCGGTGCTGCTCGTCCACCACCGCAACCGCCAGCGCCGCGAAGCGAACGTCCGGCTCGATCAACGCATGCGTGCCGACCACCAGCGAAAGCTCGCCGCTTCCCAGCTTGCCGAGGATGTCCTCGCGCCTGCGCGCGGGAGTCGAGCCGGTGAGCAGCGCCGTGGCCACCGGCTCCCCCCCGAGCAGCCGCTGCAGCGTGGCGAAATGCTGCTCGGCGAGCGTCTCCGTCGGCGCCATCAGCGCCGCCTGCGCGCCGTGCTCTACAGCGCGCAGCATCGCGTACAGCGCGACCACCGTCTTGCCGCTGCCCACCTCTCCCATCAGCAGCCTCTGCATCGCCTGCTCTCTGCGCAGATCGTCCCGAATCTCCTCGATCGCACGGTGCTGGTCGCCCGTCAGGTCGAACGGCAACCCCTCCGACAGCCAGCGTCCGCTCAGCGACGGCTGCTCGTCGAGCACGTGTGCGCCGGTGCTTGCCCTCCGCGCAGCACGGCGCCGCAGGAACACCAGCTGAGTCAGCAGCAGCTCCTCGAACGCGAGCCTTTTCCGTCCCGCCTCGGCGTCTTTCGAGTCGCGCGGGAAATGCATCGCCGCCATCGCGCTCGCCCTGCTCGGGAGCCCCTCACTCGCCCGCATCGTCCCGGACAACGCCTCGGGCATCTCCCCCAAAGCGCTCCTCCACGCCCCCACCAGCGTCAGGATCTGCGTCGAGCTCACGCCCTCTGCCGCGGGGTAGTGAGCCACCGAGCCCATCCCTCCGTCCGGCGCGAGCGAACCCATACCTCCCTCGGCGCCCGCCTCCTCGGGACTCGCTCCACGGCCCTGCGCGCCGGCGTCGATCGCGTGGTGAGACACGCGAAAGCCTCCCCGCTCATCCCCCTTGCCGTGCAGTAGCAATCGTGTGCCGGGCGGGTAGCGCTGGACGAGCCACGGCTGGTTGAAGAACGTGGCCCGCATCGTCCCACTCCGATCGAACACCGTCGCCTCCACCAGCGGGCGCATCCCCCGCCGGCGAACCGCGCGCGCGCCGATCGCCCGCACCTGCACCGCAACCGTCACCTGCTCGCCGGCTCGCAGCGCCGCGACGCTCCGTGCCTCGCGGCTGTCGCTCGGCAGGTGTTCGAGCAGATCTCCGACCGTGTGCAGCCCCAGCGTGCGCAGGCCGCCCGCAAGCTTCTCCGCCGTCGGCTCGAGCGGCGCCGCCAGACGCGAGGGCCGTGGCCAGCGCACGGGCGCGCTCACGATCTCCTCGCGGCTCAGCTCCAGTTGACTTGCGAACGCGCGCAGCGACATCTCGAACCGTCCATCATGCACCGTGCGGCGGTCGCTGCTCGAGCGTCACCCGACGGTCGCGGTTCGTTACTCGGCGGCGAGCAGCCACCAGTAGGCGGGCTGACCGCCGTAGCGCAGCTCGAGCTCGATCTCCTCGCTCCCCACCATCTGCTGTACCTCCTCGAGCTCCAACGGCGCGCCCTCTCCGGCGATGATGCTGATCAGCTCGGGTCGTGTCGGCGCGCCGTTGCCGGATCCGCTCAGCGCTCGATCCGCGCCGTTGAGGGCGGCCACCGCGCCGTTCGCACCGTCCGCGAGCGTTGCCAGCACGGCGCGCAAAGTCTTCTCCGGATCGCCCCAGGCGAGCAGCTCCTCACCGACGAACCCGACCGCCTCTCCCCGTTTGAAGCGTCCCTGCGCATCGTCGCGCGCAGCCTCGGCCACGGCGCCCGTGCGCACCCGCGCGAGCGCTTCGGTGATCGCCCGCGCGTTCTCCTCCACCGCGCGATCCGGCGACAGCGCGACGGCGGCCGCGAGGCCGGCCTGCTGACTGGTGGTGGGCGCTACGAGCACCTGCTTGTCCGACAGCTCGGCGGCGTGCTCGGCGGCCATGATCACATTGGCGCTGTTCGCCAGCACGACGACCTCCTCCGCGGGGACCTCGTGGATGCCCGCCAGCAGATCGTAGGTGGAGGGGTTCAGGGTGGGGCCGCCGCCGATCGTGTGCACGCCCAGCTCGGCGAACAGCTGGGCGAGCCCGGCGCCGCTGACCACCGCGACGGCGCCGCAGCGCACCTCCGCGCCGAGCGCGGAGACCACCCCGGCGAGCGGCTTCGGTGGCGGCGCCCATGCCCGCTCGTCGTCTGTCTCTTCGCCGGGAACGCCGTCTGCCTGCGCCACCGTGGCGCTCTTCAGGCGCTCCTCCCGTTCGGCGACCTGCAGCCGCATGTCGGCGACGTCCAGTCGCGAGACCTCGCCGGCGCCCGCGAACACGGCGGTGGCCCGCTCGGGCTCGTCGGTGTGCACGTGCACCTTCAAGGTCGCCGAGTCGCCCACCACCAGGACCGAGTCGCCGAGCTCCTCCAGCGGCGCGATGAACCGGGCGGGCGCCAGGCCGCTGCCGGTGACCGCGAAGTTCGTGCAGAACCTGTAGGTGCTCGAGCTGTGCTCGGGATGGCTGATGCGTGCGGGCGCGTGATGGTCGAGCTCCGGTGGCTCGTCGCCGCGCAGCGCCGCCACGACGCCCGCGAAGATGATCGTCAGCCCGTAGCCGCCCGCGTCGACCACTCCCGCGTCGCGCAGCACGGCCAGCAGCTCGGGGCCGCGCTTGACGGAGTCCTGTCCGGCGATCACCGCGTTCTCGAGCACCTGCGCGATCGCCGTGTCCTGTGCTCGCGGCTCGGTCGCCGGCTCCAGGCGCAGCCCCTCGGGGCTGTGGGCGACGTCGGTCATGATCTTGTGGGCCATCTCGCGCGCGACCGTCAGGATCGTCCCCTCGGCGGGCTCGCGCACCGAGGAGTAGGCGCGATCGGCCGCGTTCGCGAGCGCCGCGCCGATCAGCGTCGCGTCGATCAGCTGTCCGGGCCGCGAGACGAGCTCCTCGGCCGCGCCTCGGATCAGCTGCGAGAGGATCACACCGGAGTTGCCGCGCGCGCCGAGCAGCGCCGCGCGGGCGACCGACTGGACGATCTCCTCACGGCCGATCTCGTCGATCGTGCGCGCCTCGTCGCTCCCCTGCAGCCGGTCGAGCTCGTTCAGCACGGCCCGCAGCGTGAGGGCCATGTTGTCCCCCGTATCGCCGTCGGCGACCGGGAACACGTTGAGCTCGTTGACCTCCTCACGACGCGCTTCCAAGTTCACAAGCGCTCCGGCCACGGCGGCGCGAAAGCGGACCAGATTCGTATCCGTCACGACCCTACCTCTATCACCTCGACCGGGCGGCGCGCGGCGACGGCGGGAAGCGAGGCCTTAAAGGGCCTTCGTCACCTTGCCGGCTTTGAGGCAGCGGGTGCACACATAAACGCGCTTGGGCGCCTTGCCGACGAGGACCCTGACCTTCTGCAGGTTCGGGTCGAAACGGCGCTTGGTCGCGACCATCGAGTGGCTGCGGCTCTGGCCGAACGCCGGTCCCTTGCCGCAGCTGTGACATATCTTCGCCATCGCCGCAGGAAGTCTAGACGCTCGCGCTCGACGTCGCCGACCCGGAAAGCTGCGCGCGCAGCGCGGCCATCGCGAGCACGGCCTCGGCGGCGTGGGCGCCCTGGTCGCGCTTGCCTCCGCCCGAGCGCGCGAGCGCCTGCTCCATCGTCGCGCAGGTGAGCACCCCGAACGCGCACGGCACGCCGGTCTCTAGCTGGACCGTCATGACGCCGCGCGCGGTCTCGGCGCAGACGAAGTCGTAGTGGTCGGTCTCGCCGCGGATCACCGCGCCGAGGCACGCCACGCCCGCGAACCGGCCCGACCGCGCGGCGTAGCTCGCCGCGAGCGGGAGCTCGTATGCGCCGGGCACGTCGAACAGCTCCACGTTTGCGTGCCCGGCTCGCGAGAAGGCCGCGAGCGCGCCCGCGACGAGCCGCTCGGCCAGATCCTCGTAGAACCGTCCCACGGCGATCGCATAGCTCATCGGTCCTGCTCCCGGTCCTGTTCGCGCTCCGCGTGCAGCAGCTCCTCGTCGAGGTTCAATCCCTGGTGGTGCAGCGTGTGGCCCATGCGCTGGGCCTTGGTGCGCAGGTAGGACTCGTTGTGCGCGTTCGGCGCGTGCTCGATCGGGAGCTGCGCGCTGACCGACAGCCCGTAGCCCTCGAGGCCTCTGATCTTCTTCGGGTTGTTCGTCAGGATCCGGATCGAGCTGAGCCCCAGGTCGACGAGGATCTGGGCGCCGATGCCGTAGTCGCGCAGGTCGGCGGGCAGTCCCAGGCGCTCGTTGGCTTCGACCGTGTCGAGCCCGTCCTCCTGCAGGCGGTAGGCGCGCAGCTTGTTCAGCAGCCCGATCCCACGCCCCTCCTGGGAGAGGTAGAGGAGCACTCCCTCGCCCTCGTGCTCGATCATCGCGAGCGCCGATTCGAGCTGCTCGCCACAGTCGCAGCGCAGCGAGTGGAACACGTCGCCGGTGAGGCACTCCGAGTGCACGCGCACGAGCACGTCCTCGCGAGCAGCGACCTCGCCCTTGACGAGCGCCACGTGGTGCTTCTCGTCTACCAACGAGCGATACCCGACGGCGGTGAAGTCCCCGAACGCGGTCGGCAGGCGCGTGGAGACGACCCGCTCGACGAGCTTGTCGTGACGGCGGCGATAGGCGATCAGGTCGGCAACCGTGATCATCCGCAGCTCGTGGCGAGCGCAGTAGTCGACGAGGTCCGGCACGCGCGCCATCGTGCCGTCGTCGTTCATCACCTCGCAGATCACCCCGGCCGGGTTCAGGCCGGCGAGCCGCGCGAGGTCGACCGCGGCCTCGGTCTGCCCGGCCCGCTCGAGCACGCCGCCGGCGCGGCTCTTCAACGGAAACACGTGGCCGGGCTGAACCAGGTCCACGGGACGGCTCTCGGGATCGATCGCGACCTGGATCGTGTGCGCGCGGTCGTGCGCGGAGATCCCGGTCGTGACGCCCTCGCGCGCCTCGACGGAGACCGTGAACGGCGTTTCGAACGCCGACTCGTTCTTGGCCGCCATCAGGTCGAGCCCGAGCTCGTCGCAGCGCTCGGAGGTCAGCGACAGGCAGATCAGCCCGCGTCCCTCCTTGGCCATGAAGTTGATCGCCTCCGGCGTCGCGAACTGCGCGGCCATCGTCAGGTCGCCCTCGTTCTCGCGATCCTCGTCGTCGCACACGACGACCATCTTGCCCTGGCGAATCTCCTCGATCGCCTGCTCGATCGTGGCGAACGACTTGGTGGCTGTCTTTGGCTCGGTCTCGTTCATGCAGATGCCTCCTTCTCGTGCAGATCATGCTTGGTCTGCAGCAGCCGCTCCACGTGCTTGGCGAGGATGTCCACCTCGAGGTTGAGTCGATCCCCGACGGGGACCTCCCCCAGGCTCGTGCGTTGAAGGGTCTCAGGTATCAGCGAGATCTCAAAACCGCCGTCGCGCAACGCGCTGACGGTGAGGCTGACGCCCTGCACCGCGACCGAGCCCTTCTCGACCAGATAGCGCTCCAGATCCGGGTCGATCGTGATCGCGAGCACGCGCGCGAAGCCCTCCTCGCGGAGCTCGCTGACGACGCCGGTGCCGTCGACGTGGCCCTGCACGACATGGCCGCCGAGCCGGTCGCTCGCGCGCAGCGGCAGCTCGAGGTTGACGTGCGCGCCGACGTCGAGCGCGCCGAGCGAGGAGCGCGCGAGCGTCTCGCGCATCGCCTCCGCGGCAAAGCCCCCGGTGCGCACGTCGGTCGCGGTCAGGCACACGCCGTCGACGGCGATCGAGTCGCCGGTCGAGAGCTCCTGCGCGAGACGCGTGTCGATCTCGATCCTCGCGCCCGCGTCGTCGCGCTCGAGCGCGCGCACGCGGCCGAGGTCGGCAATCAACCCCGTGAACATCCGCCTGCCCGTTCTCCGAGTCGCACGAAGCTCACGATTACCACTCGCGCAGACGCGCGGATATGAGCAGATCTTCGCCGAGCGATTCGCAGTCGAACGTGAGCGCGCGCAACGCCTCGGAGATGCGCTCGACCCCCTTGCCCTCGAGCGGGTCGCGTGCCGCGCTGCCGCCGAGCAGGAGCGGCGCGAGGAACAGGCGGATCTCGTCGATCTCGCCGGCGTCGAGGAACGCGCCCGCGAGGTGCGGGCCGCCCTCGAGCAGCACCGAGGCGATGCCGAGGGTGCCGAGCTGATCGAGCGCCGAGCGCACACGCGCCGGCTCGTTCTCGCCGGTGGCAACCAGCACCTGGGCGCCGGCCGCCTCCAGCGCGTCCGTGTCGGCGCGCGCCGCGGCGCGCGAGACCACGATCGTGAGCGGCATCTCGGTGGCGGCGGCCACGAGCTGGGAGGTGGGCGGCAGCCGTGCGAGCGTGTCGAACACGACGCGCCGCGGCTGGTGCTCGAGCTCGGCGAGCAGGCCGTCGGGGCGCGCGGTCAGCTGCGGATCGTCCGCCAGCGCCGTGCCGATGCCGACGACGACGGCGTCGACCGACGCGCGCCAGCGATGGGCCAGCTCGCGGCTGTCCTCGCCGCTGATCCACTTCGAGTCCCCCGTGCGGGTCGCGACCTTGCCGTCGAGCGTCATCGCGGACTTGAACAGCACCCACGGACGGCCGACGCGGGCGTGCTTGCGGAAGGCCTGGTTGAGCAGGCGTGCGCGCGCGGCGAGATCGCCCTCCGCGATCACGACCTCGACGCCCTCGTCGCGGAGGATGCCGAGCCCGCGGCCGGAGGCCTTCTCGGTGGGGTCGTCGGAGGCGACCACGACCCGGCGGATTCCCGCTTGCAGGATCGCCTCGGTGCACGGTGGGGTCTTGCCCTCGTGACAGCACGGTTCGAGCGACACATACAGCGTGGTCGCGCTCAGGTCCTCGAGGCCGCACGCCTCGATCGCGTTGACCTCCGCGTGGGCGGCGCCGAACTCTTCGTGCCAGCCCTCACCGAGGACCTCCTCGCCGCGCGCGACGACGGCGCCGACGACGGGGTTGGGCCTGACCGCGCCGGCGCCGTTCTGCGCGAGCTCGATCGACCGCGCGAGATGCGCCTTGTCGGTTCCGGTGCAGGTTCCCATCAGGCTGTCCAGGATATCTCCCACCTCGCTCACGGGCCCGGCCTGTGTCCGCAGCGGCCGCCGTAGAGCCTGTAGACGGTCATCGCGGGGCCGGGCCGGTCGTAGGCGAGCGGGTAGTAGTCGAAGCTCCAGTCGAAGTCGAACGCGACCGGGCCCGCTCCGCGCGCGTAGGGGGAGGCGCGGTAGACGACTTCGCCCGCGCGGGCGAGCGCGCGGTAGTAGGCGACCGCGTGTGGCACCGCCCGGGGGTCGGCGAACGCGCGCGCGGACTGGGTGGAGCCGGTGATCACCCAGCAGTAGTCGTTGGCCTCGTAGTAGCCGATCAGCACGGGCCAGAGCGTCGTCTCGTAGTTCTCGATCCCGGCTTCGGGGCCGGGTTCGGGCTCGAGCTGCCCGCCGGCGGAGACGCGCGTGAACAGCGACGGGTACTTGGGCCAGCGATAGGGGTTGCGGGCGGTGGAGGTCCCCGCGATGGTTTCCCGAGCCCATTCGTCGGGCGCCACCGGCTCGACGACGATCTTTGCTCCTGTGGGGATGTTCGCGACCATCCAGTCGCGCGTCTCGGTGCGCGTGTCGGTGCGCGAGAGGACGAGCCCGGAGTGGACGCTGTAGATCAGCCCCTGCGCCAGCGTCGCGACGACGAGCACGGCGGCGATCGTGACGCGGACGGGCGCCGCCGACCGCGCCCGGCGCGTGGCCGCTTCGATCAGGCTCACGACGAGGAGCGCGGAGAGCAGGCACACGACCGGGAAGATCGGCAGCAGCCAACGCCCGAAGTAGCGTCCCTGCACGCCCATGAACACGAGGAACAGAAGCGCACAGGGCACGAGCAGCCAGCCGAGCCGGCGCTCCGCGCGCCAGACGATCAGCGCGCCGCCGATCGCCGCCAGCGACGGCAGCCAGCCGAGACCCCAGGTGAACGACCACAGGTAGTAGAGGAGACCGCCCTGTTTGGGCGCTCCGAGCTTGCCCTGCGCTTCGGCGGAGAGCGTCGACTGGTGTACGAGGCCCGAGTGAAAGCTCGAGTAGTCGAGCAGCGCGTAGGGGTTGGCCGCGAGGAACGCGCCAAGCGCGCTCGCCCCCGCGATCGACAGGCCCATCACGACCCGCCGTTTCGCAGGCGTGTCCCCGCCGTCGAGGTAGCGGATAACGATCGCTGTGGCGAGCGGCAGGATGACGATGCCGGCGGTGTACTTGCTCGCGCAGGCGAGGCCGAGCCCGATGCCTGCGATCAGATAGTCGCGCAGACGGCCTTTACGCAGCACGCCCGCGGCGCCGAGCAGCGACAGCGTGAGCGGCGCGAGCGTCGGCACGTCGTTGAGCGCGAGGTGGGCGTAGAAGACGGGCAGGAACGCGACCGCCTCGATCGCCGCGGCGAGCAGGCCGACGGCGCGGCCGCACAGCCGCGCGCCGGTCGCGTACAGCAGCCACAGCGCCGCGGCGCCGAGCAGCGCGGCGACGACGCGCGCGAGCGTGTAGACGTCGGCGGGATGCAGCTCGTAGGCCCGGAGCACGGCCGTCCCGCCGCCGTAGTAGAGGGCGAGCAGCCAGTGCAGCACGTAGGTGTAGGCGGGCGGGTTTTCGAAGTAGTGCGGGTTGAGGCTGTGCGCGGCGAACATGTGCACCGCGCGCGGGACGAAATGGTCGCCCTCGTCAGCGTTGTACACGTAGGGCAGTCCCTGCCTCACGCCCCACAGGCGCAGCCCGAGGCCGCCGAGCAGCACGCCCGCGAGCCCGGGCCACGCCCAGCGGCGCGAGTCGGCGATCTCGCGACCGGGGGGCAGCGGCCCATGCTCAGCAGTTGGCATAGACCGCGTAATAGCGGCTCGTGAAGACGCGGCGGAAGCCGGCGAGCGGGACCTGGTCGCGGGGATCGTCGCCGACGTCGACGATCGCCTCGAAGAAGACGGCACTGCCGAGCGGGTAGACGGCGACGCTGCCGCGCCGGATGCGGTCCTCGAGCGTGTGCGAGCCCTTGCCGACGTCGGCCCGTGCCTCGGAGCGGGCGACGATGTCGTGCTGCCCGACGGAGTCGAGGATCCAGCGAGCGTCGGGGATCAGCTTGTTGTTCGGCAGCGACAAGAGCGGGCAGCGCCGCAGCTGCGCCTCGACGGCGGGGCTGTGAAGCGCGGTGACGAGGCCCTCGTGGAAGTCCTCGTGGTAGGCGAGCGTCGTGCGCAGGCTCGAGAGGCTGAGCGTCGTCGCGACCGTGTAGCCGCCGTAGAGCACGAGCGCGGCCGCGCCCGCCATCCATACGCGGCGCAGCTTCGAGCCCCGCTCGAGCATCGTCCAGCCGCCGACGGTGACCGCGCAGAACAGCAGCAGCACGATCGCGGCGCCCATCAGGTAGCGGTCGATCACCGACGCGCCGACCGCGCCCTCGGCGACGTAGACGAGCACGAGCAGCACGAGCGCCGACAACGGGACGAGCACGCGCCGGGGCGTGAGCCAGACCGCCAGCGGAACCCCGATCAGGCCGCCGAGGACGACCGGGAGCTTGTCGATCCGCACGCCGTAGGTCCAGACGGATGTGAGCACGGTGGAGAAGCCCTGCGTGCGTTCGAGTTCCTGGGCGAGGCCCGCGGTCGAGCTCAGCGAGTACAGGGGGTTGCCGGTCACGATCCCGTCGACGAGCACCCATATGACCGGCGCGATCGCCGCCAGGGCGAGGTACCGTAGGCGCGTGCGGTTCGTTAGCGCCCGGCGCTGTCCGCGGGCCGTCTGAGGCTGTGCGCGTTCCCCCTCGTCCTGTCCGCGGCCGGCTTGGCGCTGTCCGCGTGAGGGCCAGACGCACCACAGCCAGTAGACGCCGCTCAGCACCCACGCGTCCGGGCGCAGCAGCCCGGCCGCGGCCAGCGTCAGGAAGACAACCGTGCCGCGCCGTGGGCGTTCGACCTCGAGCACGAGCGCCCACACGATCAGCGCGACGTAGGAGATGTCCAAATAGCCCTGGGCGGAGAGGTTCTCGACGAAGAAGCGGCTGAGCACGAGCAGCGCGGCGACCAGCCCGACAACCGGGCCGAAGCAGAGGCGCCCGAGCCGGTAGGCGCCGACCACGACCGCCACGAACGAGACGATCGAGCCGAGCACCATCAGGCGCGCGCCGCCCTGGCCGAAGATCGAGCAGAGCATCCCGAAGGCGATCGCCAGCGGATGCTCGGTCGGGCCGCGATAGACGTGGAAGTCGGGCAGGTGCAGGTGCAGCAGGTCGCGGCCCCACAGCAGCGCGTAGAACGAGTCGTACGTCGGGTACGTGGGAAAGGCGAAGAAGCCGACGATCGCGCCGACGCAGAGCACCCCGAAGCCGACCTTCGCCCAGGTCGCGGAACGTCGCGAGGACAGCCGCGCCCGCCGGAGCCCGCCCGGCCGTTCCCGGGTAGTTCTTAGCGTCGCGGCGGCCACTTGGGCTGGGAGCCTATCTGCGCGCGGACCCCTCCGGTGCGATCACAGCTGCTGGGCTTCGACCGCGCCCGCGATCGCGGCTCCTCTGTCGGTGAGCGCCCAGGAGTTGGGCTCTCCTCGGGGCTGTCCGTCGCCATGGTTGTGGACCAGCCCGAGGCGTTCGAGGCGGGCGAGGAGCTTTGAGATCTGGCCCTGGTCGTGCACCCCCGCGGCGTCCGCGACCTCGCGGTTGCTCGCGCCCGTGTTCGCGGCGACGGCGGCGAGGACGCGCAGCGTGCGGTAGGTCAGGCGCATGTCGAGGCCCTCGAGCGCATCCGCTGAGGAGTCTGGTTTTGTGCGGGGGGCTTGGCTGCTTGTACTTGAAGCCTTCGGCAGAGGGCAGGCAAGCTCCCTCGCCGCCGCTCCTTTCCCGAGATACGGCAGCACGATCATGCCCATCAACGGGTTCAACAACGCGATCAATCCGTCGAGACGGGCGCCCGTCCACGAGGAGCCGTTCGCCGACTCGGCGCCGATGCCGGGCTCGAGCAGACGTGCGTGGATCACGCCGAGCACCGCGCCGACGAGACCTTCCGCAGTCAGGCCCGGTGGACCCTGCTCCGCTCCCGTACCACTGCCGCGTCCCGTGTCGAGGAACGCCGCCGCGACCTCGAGCCTGCGCGCGCGGCGCTCGAGCACTCGGGGACCTGCGTTGAGCGCGCCCACGATCAACAGCGAGCCCGTGGCGGGCTCTTCTTCGATGAATGCGAGCAGCGCGGACAGGCCCGCTCTGACCTGCTGCTGCCAGGTACTCTCGTCTGCTGCTGCGTCACGGGCGAGCGTCTCGGCGCGGGTTGCCGCTGTCTCGAAGAGCTCGAGGAAGCAGTCCTCGCGATCGGCGAACTGTTCGTAGAACGTGCGTCGTGAGACGTTCGCACCGGCGGTGATCCTTGCGACCGTCAAGCCGTTGTAGCCGTGTTGGCTTACTGCTCGTGCGGCTGCGCTCAACATGCGTGAGCGCTGTACCGCGCAGATCCGGGAATGTTCATCCCGGTCCACCCGCTTGCGCGGGTTTTTGGACCGGGACGAAGCATTCCGGATCTGCGTTGCCGATGACTTCACAACCCCGGGCATCCCACGATCACCGCTTCGACTTCTTACCGGCGCTCTTCTTCCTTGCTTTGGGACCGTACTGCTTTCGTGCCGTCGTTTCGCACTTCTGGCGCTTTGCCTTGTTCTTGTCCTTCTTGCATGTCTTCAGTACTTTGGCCAGCTTCTGCGCGCGTGTGAGGGTCTTTGTCTTGGCGCACCCCGTGATACTGATTGGGGTGGTCTGCTTCAACAGCGCTCCGTTCTGCCCCACGAATTCTGTCGGCATCGTCAGCTTCGACGTGCAGAGGTTCCCGTTCGCTGCCAGGGCCGAGTACTTGCCCTCCGGGAGGGTCAGTTCGAAGCTTCCAACCGGCGCGTCGGGAACGGTCTTGAACGTGCTGCTCGTCACTCCCGCTTTGCTGATGAACGTGTCCCCTACCAGGTTGATCGTGACGCCATAGCCCTGCAGCACCAGGACGAGGTTCGGGAACGCTTCGCCGCCGTTGGACACGAAGTACGCCGGTCCTTCCAACGGGACGGGGATCAATGGCGTGATCGCCTTTGCATGCCCGATGATCGACGCCGCCGGACATCCCGCTGGGTTCGCGTTGAACTGCGCGGCGGTACATGCCTTCTGCAGCGTCGTCAAGCGTGAGGGCAGCTGCTTTGGCAGCTCTACTTTGACCTGCTTGATGTTCGCGTAGGTCCCCATCGGGCCCTGGGGATAGGTCAGCTTCACGGCGAGGCTCGCACCGTTTGCTTTGCTGGTCTTTCCCTGTGTCGCGACCGCGAATTTCGGCGCGAACTTCAAGCTCGCGCAGTTCGTCGCCTGAAACGGCACTTCAACCGGAGAGCTGCCGCCTTCAGCGCTGCCGATCGCACCAGTGATCTTCGTCGGGGAGCAGTTCGTCGGGTTGAACGTGAAGTCCGGACGGTTGATCAGCACGTTCACGTGCTGGATCTGCAACGGGAACCCTTCGACGATCGTCGGAATCGCATAACCCTCACTCGCAGGATTCGTCGTGATCGTAAGCGCCGCAGTCGTCGGATTCACTTCGATCTTGGCACGAACCACCACCGGCCTTCCCTGCTGTAGATCGAACGGGCCCGCCTTCGCCGGGTTGACTATCGAGAGACCGAATGGCGCACCCCCGTAAGGGCCGGTGATGTACGCCTTGCCGCCCGTGACGGTGAACGGGTCGCCTCCTACGCCGACGCTTACGATTGTTTCCCCGATCTGACTGCTTGCTGAGCATGTACCCTGGCTGGCCTGCGGTTCGGGACACAGTTCCACACCAGACAGCAGCCCCGACACGCCGGGTGGGTAGTGCAGCATGACCGACTGGATCGGCTGGTTGCCGTCGGGTCGTGAGAGTGTGGTTGTGAGGTCGCTGAACGATCCTGCGTTATTGTTCGTCGTCCCCGACGCAAGCGATGCGTTGAACGGGAGCGACGAGCCGGGACAGGCGCTGCCGTTCGGGCCGCTCGTGATCGCGAAACCGGCCTGCGAGCTGACCGATTCGTTACCCGACCACGGCGTAAACGACGCGTTCGTCGTGTACGAACCACAACGAGACGGCGTCGCCAACGGTGCGCGTTCCCCACCAAAGAACGACAGTTCAGCGTCTTCAAATGGGAGCTGCGGGTTGTTCGCGAACGTCGCGACAATCTGACCCGACGCTGTGAGCGACACGCTCCCGGGCAGCTTGACCAGGACGCCTGCTTCTTTGTCTTCGGCGACGAGGTACATCGCCACAAGGGAAGAGAACGGGTTTTCCGGCAGGCCCGCGAAGTTCTGCGGCGCCGCCAGATACACAAAGCCCGTCAACGGCGCCGGCAGCAACGGCGAGTGAATCGTCGCCGTCGCGATCTTCGCCGCGTCCGGACAACTCGCTTCCGCGTTGGAGAATTCATCGGCCCCGGATGCGGGGTTCGTTTTCTCAAAGCCGATCTGCGCCAGCGAACACGCCTGCAGACCATCCGCGGCCGAGGGGTTCAGCGCGAGGCCTTCCGGTAGTGCGACCGTGATGTTCTTGACCTCGGACTCCGCCAAGCCGGTTGGGTTCAGCGCCAGGTTCTGCGGGATGTGCACATCGACCGACAGGCCCGAGGGCTTGCTTGCCTGCGTGCTGTCCGGCGTGACCGTAAGCGAGGGTGTGAACGGCAGGCGGTTACAGCCGTCCATCGCCGGCAACGGTTCGGTGCTACCAAACGACTGGAACACCCCGGGTTGCGCCCACGACGCGGCTTCCATCGTGGTCTGCAACGGGCCCGTGCACGAGGTCGGCAGCGACAGCAGCGGCGGCGGACTATTCTCCACAGATGCAGAACATTCACCCTCTCCTTTACCTTCATTTCTGTTGTCTGTGGCGTTGAGCTCCGCTTGGATGCATCCGGAGCCGCGGGAGTTGTTGTGACGCTGATCGCCGGGGACGCCCCAGAACGTCACTTCGCTGGCGAGGAAGGCCGCCGACTCGGTGATGTTCCTGACGCTCACCGTGACGCCGTAATCGCTGCCCGTGCGAACCGCGGTATCGAGGATCACCGGCACGGCTTCCACCAGCGTTACCACCACGAAGCCGAAGCGTGCGGGCTCGCCCGCTTCCGGTTCGAGGTTGAACAGCGGACTGACGTCCTGCAGCACTTCGTCGCTACCGTCAATCGCCTGCCCACGCTGACCGGCCTGGACGGCGCCAACAGTGACCCGTGCAACGCCGACCGCGGTCTGCGCCGGGCACTGCACGCCAGCTCCGGTCGTCGTGAGGAACTGCGCGAGCGTGCAGCGCGGAAACGGCTGCGGGTTGCCGATCAAACCCGCGGGCAGCTTGAAGTGCAGATCCTTCGCCAACGCTACCGGCTTCGCTTCGAGCGTCTGGTTGAGCGTCAGCGTCGTCGTCAGCTGAAAGGGATGCGAGCCAGCCTGCGCGTCGGCGCCGCCACCCGGTTCTTCGGGGCTCATTTCATATGTGCTGACCCCGAACGGCGTCGGCGTCGAGCCGACCGTCAACGCCTGCCGCGCGCTCGCCGTCCGCGCACCGCCGCCGGTGACGTTTGCTTCGTTGACCGCGCCCGCCTGCGCACCGGTCAACTTCACCGCGATCCGGACCTGCAGCGACTCATACGGCGCCAACCGCGACGGGTAGAATTCTTCTCCCGCTGGCGGCTTGCCCGTATACGCACAGCTCAACGACGCCTGTGAGCATTCGAGCTTGGCGGCCTGACCGCCCCAACTCGATTCCTTGTTTTCGTTGACCGTCCCTTCGATCGCGAGTGGCTGCACACCCGCGGGCAGCCTATCCGCGAGCGTGACCGGTTCCAGCGCCGGGTTCACGTTCGCGTCGCCGAGGTTCGTCGCGTTGACGACGATCACGCCATCGGGGCGGCCCCGCGTCACCTCGCCGACCGTCACCTGGGCGCCTTCAACGGTCGCCGCTTCGAGCAAGGGAACCAGCCGGTCTTCCAACGAGCCGATAAACGTGATCCTGTACGCCTTACCCCCCACAGGACCCGACGCCCTAGCCACTTTCACGGTCCCCGCGCCGTACACTTCTTCCAGCTGGCGCTGCACTTCGCCGGCGCTCGCTTCCGCGGAGATCAACGCGCTCCTACCCACAGCGCTGCTGCCGAAAGGCGGGGGCTCCGTGAGCCTGTAGAGCCCTTCGTCGCTTGAGAGACGCACTTCCTGAACCTCGTCGGTCGCCTGGCCGGCCTGCAAATACGACGGCCGCGACAACGACGTCACATGCCACCACGGCTTACACCCCGAGCATTCCGCTTCAGCGAACGCCGGAGCAACCGAGACAGCCAGCACAGTCACAAGCGCCAGCAACGCAATCGTAAACTTTGAAAGGGTCTTGGAGCTCGTCATCGACTTGCCCTCCGGTCGTTGGTGGCTCGCTTGGCCTTCTTTGCTTTCTTCGACTTCTTCTTGGGCTGCTTGACGCATTTGTTCTTCTTATTTTTGACAAAGCCCTTCCTGCACTTGACGGTCTTCTTTGTGACCTTCTTTGGTGGGAGCGCTGACGCCGGCCCGGACGCCAGGTTGCCGGCACCAGAGAAGGTCGCGCTGGAAGGGAGGCCGTAAACCGAGGGCTGCGGTTCGGGGGCCGGTTTGCACGATGCTTCGGTGTCGCACGGCCGCGGCTGCGTGACGACCGGTAGGCACGGCACGGCACTGGTACATTCGTGCGCGTCATACACGTCATACGCCGTGTCGTAATCCTGCGGCACGAGCTGCGCCTCAGTCCGGAAGAACACATCCCCACCCGATTCCGAAGCGTCAAGGAACGACGACGGCGCACTGGACGTACCCGAGGAGATCAGACTGACACAACCCGCGCCTTCTTCACCGGTCCTGCCTTCGAACTCGAAGCTGCGTGCGGGCTCGAACACCTCGCTGCCGCTCACGCTCGCAGCCGAACAGGCGTGTTCGCCCGCGGGGACCCCTGCGGGCTGATACTCATAGACGTCTTCGACACCATCCACGTCCTGCGGCACCAACGCATCGACGCTGTCAAAGAACAACCGACCCGAGTTCGACAAATACCGTGGCTGATGCACAGAATCCGCACCAAAGCCGTCGCGGGGATTCGTCCACGACGGCACACTCGCCGCAACCGACTGCCCTTCAAAAGGCCTGGGGGATTCGATTTCCACTCCGGTCGGCCGGGCGCCCGTGGGATTGCATGACGCGCAAGAAGTTCGGCCCGTTTCCCCATCATAGAGATAGACCTCAGTGTCATGGGCAGGTACCGAAACGTCAGTAGTGTCATGGCCCGTGAGCTCTGCGGCCGACATGAAAGCCAACCACCGGCCATTCGGGGAAACCCGCGCATACACTTGCACTGAGCCCGTCGAATGCGGGGGCGACCAGTCGTAGAAGTCTTCACCGGGGAGCACGGCGATCAGCCGCGTAACGCCTTCGTGGCGCACATACAGATTACAACCCCGTTCCCCCGCCTGCTCTTGTGCGCGGGCGAAGGGGCATGCGCCTTCGCCCGCGCCCGGCGCGAGCGCACCCCCGGCCGCGAAATACAAGTACGAGCCGTCTTCGCTCACGCCGAGCACCATCGCGACATGCGCCGACTGCCGCGCGTGCGAATCCACACTGAGATCGCTCAGGCGGCTGCCCATGGGGGCGTTCAGGTTGTATTCGTAGAGGTCCGCGCCGCGCTGGGAGGAGCCCGCCATCAGACGGCCGCTGTCGAGGAAGAAGACCCGCGACGCATCGCTGCTGGCGTCCATGTAGACGGCGTTTTCGCTGGGGCCCTTGCCGCCCTGGGGCACGTCCAACCGGAGCGTTTCACCCGCCGGCAGATCGCGCAGATACAAACCCTGGCCGCCCGTCGCGCCGCCTTCCATGACGACGCGCTGACCATCGTCGGAGACCGAGCCTCTCACCCCAAGGGCATCGGCGCCGGGCAGCACGGTGGCGGTGCCGGCCAGCACTGCCGGTCCCGCTTCGCCCACGGGTAGCACGTCGAGCAGCTGCAGACTTCCTCCCGACCACTCGTACAGGCCCGGCCCGCCCGCCGGCGCGGGCGTCGAGGTCAATTGCACCTGTGAGGAAAGCACGAGATGACTCAAATCGGGGCTCGCACCCTGAAACAGCGGCCCGCAACGGTTTTCTTCACAGTTACCGTCAACTTCTCCACCGAACGGCTGGAATGGGCCGGCGGTGTCATTCGCACGCGTAACCAGCGGTGTGAAACACGACGTCGCGCTCTTATCTGAAGCTTCGCAACGTTCGGAAACATTTCCGTTCAGGTAGTCGCTGCGTAGATACGCGGTCGATTCGCTCGCCGCGGGGGACAGAGGCGTGAACGAGCTCTCCGTCGGCTGCACCGCCGCACGCGAGAGGTCTTCGCTGAAGATCTGAAATTCCTGGCCGACACTCCCAAACGTATGCGGCGCCTGATTATGCGGCAACGAAATGTCCTGCGAAGACCAACCCCCTACGCCCCGGGTCGAAAACACGATCTCCGACTGGCCGTACCCTCCAGCCGGTTCGCTTTCGGTCGGCGAGCTCGCCCGGTAGGCGATCGCATCGCCACCAGCCGACGCCTGCATCACATCAAAATCAGAGCCCAGACCGGGAGCCTCGATCAGCGCACCGAGCTTGTTCGCGGGGCTCACCATCTCCCACTGACGACCATCCGCCAGCACGAACCCACCACCGGCCGCCTGTGTAGAGAACGTGTGATCCGCACCGTCGATCGTTTCGAGATCGCCGGGCGCGACCTCGCTGACGACGACCAGGCGATAATGGTAGACCGTGCTCGGCGCGAGACCCTGCACGTGCACGCTGGAGACGACATCCGTCTCGCCTGACCCGATCGCTTCGCCCGATCCCGCCGGCGCCTGCAACCCATACCCGCTGCTCGTGCCGTACTGGAAGTAGTAGCTCGTCGACCCACCGTTGGGATCGATCGTCGCTCCGAACGTCACCGAGGTCGCAGCCACATCCACGACCGAGGACTCCCGCACACCCGGCCCGGGCGTCGTGAACTGACCAACATCTTCACTGCCTTCACCCGTGTTCGTGTCACCGTCCGCGAGGTTCGTCCCGTCCAGACGGTAGTAGTAAGTCGTATCCGGCTGCAGCCCGCTCAGCGATACTTCGACCGGCACAGCCGCATTGCCGTTCGCGACAGGCGTCGCCTTGCTGCCGGGACCCACGCATTCCACGGACTGCCCGTAAGACGGGCTCGTGCCGTACTCAAACTCGCAAGTCGCCACCCCAGTTTCTTCCGGGTTGAGCACCCCGTGCAAGGTCACGCTCGTCGGCTTCGAGCTCGACAGCGGCGCCAAGGCGACACGCGGCACCGCGACTGGGTTGCCGGCGAAAACATCGACCACGCCATGGTTTGGCTTGGGGCAATAGTTCCCCTGCTGCTGGCACTCCTGCAGCACGTACACATCGCCGCTTGACGGGTCGACCGCGACACCATGCAAGCTGCCGGCCGGCAGCGTAGAGGCTTCGCCCGGAATACGCGCAATCTGACTCTCATATTCCCCGGTAGCGGTGAGATGATCGACGACAGCCGGAGCCGTTTCAACCTGTACCCCTCCGGATTGTTCCGTCACGCCACTGGAAGCGACGTAGACATCGCCGCTCACATTGATGGCAAGCGCCAGACGCCCGGCAAACTCCTTCTGTGGCGTATCGGCCCCGCTCCACGTGGCGACGTACGCCCCCGTCGCTGCATCGAGCACATACACGACGCTGGCGCCGTTGCCCTCATCGCCGACGAGCAAGTCACCCGTCGCGCCGTCCACGGCCAAGCCAGTGACAGACGAACCCAAACCACTACCGCCGGCACTCGCGATCTGAAACAGGTATTCGCCCGTCGCGGTGAACACGTCGATCACTTCGTTACTCCGGTCATAGACATAGACCTCGCCGGTCGCCTGATCGACCGCGACGGCTTCCGGCTCGACGAGACCTTTCGGCACCGGCTTACCCCCGCCCATACCGTCGATTTCGAACAGAAATTCGCGCACGGAACCAAACACAGCGACGCGATGCGCGTTGTTGTCAGCGACATAGATCTCACCCGTGCCATCGTTAACCGCGACACCGGCAAAACCTTCTTGGCCCAATGGCGCATTCGACTCGTTCAGAAACCATTCGAATTCATCGGAGGATGATCCGAACGCGTCAATCTCTTTATAGCCATCCACGATCACGTCCCCGCTCGAACTGTCAAAAACAACCCCAACAGGCTCAAAGAATTCGCCCGTCGGTGTGCTCGCCGGGCTGATTTCTCCCAGGAGCGGGTACTGAAGTGCCGCCGACGCCGGCCCAGCCGCGAAGAGCAGGCCACCGAACAGCACGCACACCAGCGCCATCCCAATCGCCGGCAGTCTGTACATGCTATTCAGGTTCACCTTGTCTCCTCTGCTCGTCGTGTGATGGTCATGCGCTTGTGAGGGTCGCGGAGCGCCGTTCCTCGACGGGCGCCAATTAGGACGCCCGCCAAGAGGGTCAGCAGCCCGTGCTCAAAGCGCGGTCACCGCCCAGGTGCCACTCAGGAAGACACCTTCTTCGGTCCCTTCATATGCAACCCGCAACAACGCACCGGTAGTACCGGCACCGAGGGGGCTACTGCCTTCGGAGGCCGCCTTGACGAATCCCGTCACGGCCAGCTCGCTGATGGCCGCCCCTTCCGAGTGCCTCCCCTCATACACACAGAGATTGCCTTTTTCGGCCGTCGGCTTCCCCCCGGTACCCTGACAGGCCGCTGGCGGTGTCTTACCGTTTTCCTTGCCCCATTCTTCTACGGTTACGTAGTGAACTTCACCTACGCCGATTTCGAGCGGCAGCTTGACCGGGAACGAGATCGCGGTGAACGTAGCGCCCGTCTTTTCGAAATTCGCCACGAAGCTACCCGTCTCCGTTTCTCCAGCGGGGAGCGTCTTGGGATATCCGCCGCCCGAGGCCGGTTCTCCGGGTTCGCCCTGTAGGCCTTTTTCCCCTTTTTCGCCTTGGGGCCCCTGCGGACCCGTTGCACCCGCCGTGCCGGCTGCGCCGACCGCGCCGTTTTCGCCCTTGGCACCCGCGGGACCGCCCGGTCCTGTGGTCCCGGGCGGCCCTGCGGCGCCGGCTGCTCCGGTGGCGCCTGTTGCGCCCTTGGGGCCGGCCGGACCCCTGGGGCCGGGCTTTACCCTGGGCTTGGCCTTCGCGACGATGGCCGTCGCGCGTGGCGAGCCACCACCGTGGCTGGTCGCGGCGAAAGCTCCTCCGGTCAGGGCAAAGACAAGCGCGAGGAACGCGATCGCCGTGCTCGGTGTCAGGTGTTTACGTATGCGATGGAACATCGGTTACATCTCCTCCTCGGAGTGACACAGGACACAGACACGCACTCCGACCGATAGAGCCCGCCGTGCGGGACCGGTCAGAGCGCAGCCTCGAGCCTGCTGCTTGGCTGATATGAAGCTCGCCACCCCCCACGGAGGAGGCGAAGATGAGAGATACGACAGGTCACAGCCGGCGCGTCCTGCCATACGAACGCGCGTGAGACCCCTATTGGACCCGCGAGAGACCAGCCCCCGCCGGTACCGCTCCAGGCGGGAAGAACCTGCTGCTAGACGAGGGGCGCTAGACGGAGCAGAGAGAGAGAGAGAGAGAGAGAGAGAGATGTGTCAGCGACGCTGACGCATCTAGCTACGGGCCCATCCGGGCACGCAACGATCCCCATCACATCTGTCCCATACGGACTCACGCGAACACAACCCCTCTTCATACGACCCGGCCCTCTCCCCTACATCCCCTGCAAAGCGCTTGCGATCGACCCAAAGGACCAACCCAAACCCGATCTATTTACGTGCCCCCTTGATCCGGGAACACACGACCTATCAATCATAAGCACACGCGTCACTTCCCGTCAAGCCCCCAACCGCAACCAGCCACGCCTGAAGGCCAGGATTACGCTTTCTAGAGCCATTTATCAGGGTAGACAAAAACGCGCGGCGAGCGGCGTCCTCTCAAGGCCGCCGAGCTTTCGGCCTCTCTCGCGACTCCTATTCCTTTCGGCGTGAGCGCTGCGCGCTAAACTTGGGCCGCATGACGACGCGCGAGAAGGCCCAGAAACTGCTGGCCGAACTGCCTGAGTCCGAGCTCGAGCCCGATCGTTGAGATTCTCGCCTCGCGAGGCGCAGGAGGCACCGTGCGCGAGTCGGCCGATAACCGGGTGACGGAGCTGGATGAGCCTGAGATCGCGCCGCTGCCGAAAGGCTGGGGACTTCTGCCCTCGGGAGCGTCGGCGCCCAACTGGGTAGCCGGCCTCGATGCAGTCCGCGGCGCCCGCTGAGGATGCTTGTCATCGACGCGAACGTCGCGCTCGAGGCATGCGGTCAACAGAACGGTTTTCAAGCGCTCGAAGATGACCTCGCCGGGCTGGTGACGATCGACATGCGACTGTGGCGCGGCGCCAAGCGCCTCGGGCTGGTCATCACACCCAGCGAAGTCGAGCCCGGACCCGACCACAAACGCAGCTGACCGTCGGACAACCCGTCACGCTGACCTTTGTGGACTCGGCCCTTTGAGGACTTCAGCTCGAAGCTCCCATCGGAGCATTGGGAACTTGTCTCTTAAAGACTGCTGCGCTTCGACCGCCGTCGCGACCTCTATGCCTCTCGGCGTGAGCATCCAGGAGTTGGGCTCTCCGCGGGGCTGTCCGTCGCCGTGGTTGTGGACAAGGCCGAGCCGTTCGAGGCGGGCGAGGAGCTTTGAGATCTGGCCCTGGTCGTGCACCCCCGCCCCGTCCGCGACCTCGCGGTTGCTCGCGCCCGGCGTCGCGGCGACGGCGGCGAGGACTCGCAGCGTGCGGTATGTCAGGCGCATGTCGAGGCCCTCGAGCGCATCCGCTGAGAAGTCCGGTCTTGCGCGGGAGGCCTGGCTGCTTTTGGAGAACGCCTTCGGCAGCGGGCGGGCAAGCTCCCTCGCCGCCGCTGCCTTGCCGAGATAAGGCAGCACGATCATGCCCATCAACGGGTTCAACAGCGCGATCAACCCACCCGAATGGCCCTTCGTACCCGAGGTCCCGTTCGCCGACCCGTCGCCAACGGAGGGGTCGAGCAACCGTGCGTGGATCACGCCGAGCACCGCCCCGACGAGACCTTCCGCGGTCAGGCCCGGCGGACCATCTCCAGCGGCTGTAGGGCTACGGCCTCTGTCGAGGAACGCGGCTGCGACCTCGAGCTTGCGGGCGCGGCGCTCGAGCACCCTGAGACCACCGTTGAGGGCGTCCACGACCAGCAGCGATCCCGCCGCGGGCTCCTCTTCGATGAACTGGAGCAACGCGGACAGGCCCGCTCTGACCTGTTCCCGCCAGCCCTTGTGAGCTGTCGCCGCGCTCCGAGCAAGCGTTTCGGCGCGGGTGGCTGCCAGCTCGAACAGCTCGAGGAAGCACTCCTCACGGCCGGCGAACTGTTCGTAGAACGTGCGCCTTGAGACGTTCGCACCCGCGGTGATCCTTGCGACCGTCAGGCCGTTGTAGCCGTGATGGCCCACCACGCGTGCGGCTGCGCTCAACATGCGTGAGCGCTGTACCGCGCAGATCCGGGAATGTTCATCCCGGTCCACCCGCTTGCGCGGGCTTACGGACCGGGATGAACATTCCCGGATCTGCTTTGCTGAATTTGACTTCACGATCACGGCCATCCCACGATCACCGCTTCGACTTCTTACTGGCGCTCTTCTTCTTTGCTGTGGGGCCATACTTCTTCCTTGCAGCCACGCTGCACTTTTGGCGCTTGCCCTTGTTCTTATCCCGCTTGCACGCCCTCAGTGCCCTGGCCAGCTTCTGTGCCCTGGTCAGGGCCTTTGTCTTTGCGCACCCGGTAACGCTGATCGGGGTGGCCTGCTTCAGCAGTGCCCCGTTCTGACCCTGGAATTCTGTCGGCATCGTGAGCTTCGAGGTGCAGAGCTTTCCGTTCGCGGCCAAGGCTGAGTACTTGCCCTCGGGGAGCGTCAGCTCGAAGCTTCCAACCGGCGCGTCTGGAACCGTCTTGAAGGTGCTGCTCGTAACGCCTGCTTTGCTGATGAACGTGTCACCTACGAGATTGATCGTGACGCCGTAGCCCTGCAATACCAGGACCAGGTTTGGGAACGCTTCGCCACCGTTGGACACGAAGTACGCCGGCCCTTCCAACGGTACGGGGATCAATGGCGTGATCGCCTTTGCGTGCCCGATGATCGACGCTGCCGGGCATCCCGCCGGGTTCCTGTTGAACTGTGCTGCCGTGCACGCCTTCTGCAACGTCGTGAGGCGTGATGGGAGCTGCTTGGGGAGTTCTACTTTGACCTGTTTGATGTTCGCCTGCAACCCAAACGGCGCACTCGGATACGTCAGCTTCACGGCGAGGCTTGCACCGTTCGCTTTGCTCGTCTTGCCCTGTGTCGAGACCGCGAATTTCGGCGCGAACTTCAAGCTCGCGCAGTTCGTCACCTGGAACGGCACCACGACGGGTGCGCTGGCGCCTTCGACGCTGCCGATGCTGCCTGTGAGCTGCTGGGGATTGCAGTTCGTGGGGTTGAACGTGAACCCGGCCCGGTCGACGGTGACCTGGACGTGCTTGATCTGCAGGGGGATGCCGTCGAGGATGTGCGGGATCTCTCCCGTCGTGACCGTCAGCTGCGCGGTGTGGGGGTCCACCTCGACCTTCGCACGGACGACGACTTTGCCGAGGTTGAACGGCCCCGCGACGGCGGGGTTGACGATCGACAGGCCGAACGGCGCGCCCGCGTATTTTTCGGTGAGGAACACTTCTCCGCCGACCACGCTGAACGGTTCGTTGCCGAGGCCGACGCTGACCGTCGTATGCCCGATCAGCGAAGCCTGGCCGCATGTCCCCGTGTTTGCCTGGGCTTCGGGGCACAACGGAACACCGGTGAGGATCCCGGACAGGCCCGCGGGCATGTGCAGCTGCACGGAGTCGATGTTCTGGTTGCCGTCTTCGCGGCCGATCGTCGTCACGAGCGGGCTGAACGCCCCCGCGTTGATGTTCGTCGTCCCCGCCTGCAGCGTCGGGCTGAACGGCAAGACAGCACCGGGACACGCCCCGCCATACGGGCCGGAGGTGATCCTGAAGCTCGACGACGAGCCGACCGTCGGAGTCCCGGACCACGGGTCAAACGCGGCATTGGTCGTGTATGTCCCGCAGTGCGACGGAGTGGAGAACGGCGCGCGCGACCCGCCGAACAGGTGGATTTCGGCTTCTTCCAGCGGTGCCTGCGGGCTGTTCTTGAACGTCGAGGTGATCTGCCCCGTAACAGGATTCAAGCTGACTTCGCCCGCGAGCTTCACGACGACCCCGGATTCCGGGTCTTCCGCAACGATATACGCCGCCAGCAGCGACTGGAACGGGTTCGCGTCCTGCGCCGCGAGATACAGCGCGCCCTTCAACGGGTTCTTGATCACGGGCACCTTCAACGAGACCGTCCCGATCTTCGACGCCGCCGGACAGAACGGGTTGCCGATCGTCGGCGTGAACAGCGCCGTCCGCGAACCAGGTTCCGACACAGGGTTGAATTCTTCGAAGCCACTGCCACCCACACCACGACCGGCTTCGAAACCGACCTGCGACTCCGAGCACGCTTCCAGACCATCCGCGCTCGCCGGGTTGACCGTCACCCCTTCGGGAAACGTCACCGCGATGTCCTTGACACTCGAGGACCCGATGCCGTTGCCGTTGTCGTCGACTTCCTGAGGGACCTTGACCTTGACAGCAAGGCCCGTCGGGGTGCTCGCGGCTTCGCCATCGGCCGCGACTTCCAGAGACGGAGCGAACGGGACCTGGTCGCAGCCGGTGATCCCCAGCGCGCGGCCGAATTCGTCGTGCAGTGAGTATTCCTGATGCGCGGTAATGCCGCCTGGCTCTTCACGGGTGGGCCAAGAGAGAGTTTCGATGCTGCTGGCCAGCGGACCGGCGCATGACGCCGGCAGCGTCAGGAATGGCATGGGGTGGCCTTCATTGGCGTGTGCACAGGTGAGCCCGGTTTTTGGTGTCCAGATACCGCTCGCCAGGCAACCCCAGCCGCGAGCTTCATCGTGCACCGGGTCGCCGGGTACGCCCCAGATCGCGATCGTCGAGGAAATCAGGTTCGCGAGCTGGGTCGTGTTGCTGACCTTCACCGTGACGCCGTAGTCGCTGCCGGCCCGCACGGCGGTATCGAGCAGCACCGCCGCGCCGACGACCTCGAAACCGAAGCGCGCCGGCTCGCCGGGCGCCGGGATTACGTTGAACACCGGGACCGCCAGCGTATTAAATCCGATGTTCAAGGGTTCGTCGAGGGTCAGTACGGCGACGCCGATCGCGCTGTCCGGCGGACAGAAGTTCACCGCGCCACCTTCGTGCAGCTGGTTGAAGTCCGCTTCGCTGCATTGCGGGATCGCCACCGCGTTACCGATCAGCCCCGGCGGGAGCTTGACCTGGACGTTGCGCGGCAACGCGGGCGGGCTGGCCGGGTTACTCCCCTGGTTGAAGGCGACGGTCGTGGAGAGCTGAAACGGGTGTGAGGCCGCCTGCGTATCGACCGCGCCGCCCTCGGCTTCGGGCAGGACTTCGAAGTCTTCCACCCCGAACGGAGGAATTGCACCGCTGACGGTCAGCGCTGCTTCGCGGGATAGCGCCTGTACGCCACCGCCGGTGACTTCGAGATGGCTCTGTCCCCTGACGAAGCCCGCCTGCGCTTCGACGGTGATCCGCATGTCGAGGTCTTCGTAGGGGCTGACCGCGAAAAACGGTTCTTCGCCAGTCTCGTGATAGATGCAGCTGACTTCTTCGGCGCCGGGCGTGCAGGCGAAGCCGAGGTCGATCGAGGCTTTTAGGAACGAGGAAGCGAAGAACGACACGCTCTTCACGGTCACGCCCGCCGGGAGCTTGTCGGTGAGCGTGATCGGGCCTTCCGTCTTGGCGTCACCCATGTTGATCGCGGTCACATCGATCGTCGCGGTGCCACTTTGCGGCAGCGTCGCGGGCAGCGAACGCGAGGAGAGCCGCCACCACGGCTGCGCGGCAAACGCCGATGAGGCCGAGACACCGAGCCCCACCAGCATCAAACAGGGCATGAGCACAGCCACGAGACGAACGGCACGGAACGCCGCAGATATACGAGGAAGGGCTTTAGAGACGGTCATCGGCCCGCCCCCCGGCTGTTGTGAGCAGACTTCTTGGCCTTCTTCGCGGCGCCGTATCGCCGCCGGGCGCTCTTTTCGCAGGTCACGCGTCCGCCGCGTTTCTTCTCTTGCTTACAGGCCTTCAACGCCGCCCCGAGCTTCTGGGCCCGCGTCAGCGCCTTTTTGACCACGGGTTTGGGTGAGGCCTGGGGCACGATGTTGCCCCGGCCCATGAACGTAGCACTCGATGGCGCGCCAAAGATCGCCGGTTGCGCAGCGGCCGACGAGCGGCAGGACTCGGCCGTAACGCATTCCGAAGGCGAGGTGACGGTCGGTCCAGCGGCGCCACACGGCATCGCCGCGCTGCAGACGTGGGCGTCATATACGTCGAGCGCCCCGTCGGTGTCCGCCGGGACGAGTTTCGACGCGCTCAGGAAGAACACGTCTTCACCTTCACTGCTCGCGTCGAGAAACGCCGCTTCTTCGCTGCTGCGTCCTCCGGACATCAGGTTCACGCAGCCACTCGCTTCGTGACAAGTTCCCACACCCGCCGGCTCGTACTCGTACACGTCACCCTTACCGTTCGTGTCCTGTGGCACCAGCGCCACCGGGCTATCGAAGAACAGCCGTCCATTATTCGAAAGGACCCGCGAGGGGTACAGGGCGTGTGTAACGTTCACGCGCGTCCAGCCCGGGATCGAGCCAGCCAGCGTCTGTTTTTCCCATATTTTCGGACGGTCAACCAGTAGCCCGGGGAATTCGGGCGGGTCCAACACGCCGTCGGGCCTGGCGCCCGAGGATGCGCACGACACGCATCTCAGAGAATTTACCGCCGAGTCATAGACGAACACCTCCTCATCCCGCACGCCCGACCGCGCATCCACGTTGTCATAGCCTGTCAGAGACTCCTGCGACATAAAGGCGAAATACCTTCCGTCGCCAGACTCGCGCGCCGCCGTCGTTCCCAGGTCGCCGGCACTCGTCGCTTCCCACTCGGGCGCGTCGCGATTGGAGAGTGTAGCCACAAACGACACGGCGCCACTAGCCGCGCTGTAACGGTACAGCCCGCACGACTGACCCGTGGGAGGGAGAGTGGCCGCTCCGTAGACCGACCCTTCGCAATCTCCCGCCGATGCGTCGGGGGTAAGTCGCCCGTTGGCGACGAAATACACGCTGTCCGCGGCTTCGTCGCTGCCGAGAATCTCACCCAGCACGCTGCCCTGTTCATGATTGCCGAGGGGGACGCTGAGATCCTTCAAATTGCCACATTCGAGCTTGCCGGCCATCATGCCGATTTCACACGTGTATAGATCAGGGTGATTTACGGCGGCCGGGGTTCCGGCCCGAGAATTTATCGTGAGACGCTGTTCGTCGGTGAAGAAAACCCTGCGACCGTCGACACTCGCGGTTTGGAACTTTGGGTTTCCCCCGCCGGGAAATACTCCCGCTTCCGGCAGATCGATCTGCGCGGTTTGCTGCGCCGTGGTATCGCGCACATAAAGGTGCGCGTTGCCTTCCAGTTTCGCTTCGAAGAATATGCGGGAACCGTTGGCGGAGACGGCGTTCCAGACGGAGAGACTACCAAAGCCGAGTTGAGCGCGAAAGCCCTCCTCGGCTGCCGGCACACCGTTCGGCAAGACGCTCACGAGATGCAACGCGCCCTGTTCCCACTCGTAGAGGCTCTCGTGCCCCAACCCTTCGAAGTGCCGTGTTGTGTCGAGATCTTGCGGCGATTCGATGATGACGTGGCTTAGATCGGACGTGGCGGACACGAGGTTAGCCCCTTCAGCGAACAGCCCAGGGTCTTCTTCCCTGCCACCAAATTTTGTTTCGGTGGGTACGTTGTCGGCGGTGACCAGCGGCGTGAACGAGCCGTCCGCTTCGCGCCGATAGGGCGTGCGTTCGGCATCGGCCGCCTGGCCAAAGCCCAGCGGTGTAGTTCCTTCGGGTTCCACGAGCCCCGCGGACAGTGTCGGGGAAAAGATCGTGTACTCGGAGGGGACGCCCAGTCGCAGGCCGGCGACGGATTCGTGTCGGGTGGAGATATCCTCGGTGCTCCAGCCCTGCGCTCCCCGTATGGACAGCAGCTGGCTGTTCACCGCGCTGCGGCTGCTTTCCGGGTCGGGGGTGATCGGGCCTTTCGCGACATACGTGAACGCCGATCCATCTTCTGAGGCCTGTATCACCGCGCCTTCTTTGGCGATCGCTTCCAGGCGCACCCCGTGCTTTTCAACCGGCGAGACGAGTTCCCACGCCCGCCCGTCGGCCAGGCTCCCCGCTGTGGCGAGCGGCATCGTAACGAACACCCTGTCGGGCCCGTCCGTCGTGCCAAACCGGTTGTGCGCGACGACACGAAAGTGGTATGTCGTGCTGGGCTGCAGACCCTCGACCACCAGGGTCTTAGTTATGTCGCCGGTACCAGAACCGGCGCTCGCGTCGGGTTCGGGCGCACGCGCCCCGTAGGCCATGCTGCTGCCGTATTCAAAGTTATATTCGGTGGCCTGCCCGAGTGGGTTCAGTTCGGCCGCCAGCCGTGCGCTTTCTGAGGTGAGGCTCGATACCGACTCGCTATCGATCGGAACCGCGGACAGGCTCGTGAACGTCTCGTCGGAGCCCACCGTTTCGCCCGCGCCGCTCGTCACTACGATGCGGAAGTGGTAGAGCGTGTCGGGCTGAAGTTCGCTCAGCGGCGCGCTCGCCGTTTGGTCTTCGAAGCCTCCATTCAAAGCTTTGCCGGCGGTGCTCGCACCATAGGCGGCCGTTGGGCCGTACTCAAAACGATAGGAGACACCGGCGTCCCCCTCGGCGTTTACCTTGGCGCCGAACGTGGCCATCGTCGGCATGAGTTCGCCGGCCGCGACACTCCCCGGCAGCACAAGCGGGCCTTTTGGCGGTAGGGCGACCAAGCTCACGCTTTCCCGGTTCATCGTATATACGCGTTCGATCGCATCGCCAAACGCGAGCCCATGCGACGCGTCTTCGCCGCCCGCATCGAAGCTCGCGAGCTGTTCACCGCTCGCGCCGTACTCCAAGATGTGACGAACCCCAGAGGGATCGGCCACGAACAGTTCTCCGAGAGGTCCGACGGCGAGCGGCCCCGATACGCCCTGGGTAAGGCCTTCCGTGTCCAGCGGCGTGCCGATTTCAACACCCGCGCACACCCCCGCGCAATCCTGATACTCATGGACGCCGCTGAGTTCGCTCGCCTCGACGTAGATACCGCCGCCGGCGCCGAGCGACAGCGCCGTGACTTCCCCCGCGCCTGTGAGCGCGATTTCTCCCGCGAGCGCGCCGGTCGAGGCGAACTTCTGCACGCGATTGGCATCTCCGACATAAACCACACCCAACTTGCTCACGGCTATGTACTGACTGGTCGCGGCGGGGCTGAATGCGCCGGGTTCGCTGCCGAATTCTCCCGCCTGGCACGCTTCCCCCGCCACGCAGACATCTCCGTTCGTCGTAGCGTTGACATGCTTGCCGAACATCAGCAGGAATTCTCCGGTCGGACTGAACTTCTGAACGCGGGCGTTCCCGCTGTCCATCACATACACGTCGTGTGAGAGGCCGCTTTCATCGACCGCAACCCCATGGGCGAATTCAAACTGGCCAGCACCTGAACCGCTGTTGCCGGGAAAGCATGAGACTGAGCAAGTCTGTAGCGCCGGCGCCCCGTCTTTAACTCCCCAGCCCCACCCCAGCAGGAACTGGCCTTCGCTGCCAAACTTCTCCACCCGGTCGTTGTTCCTATCGACGACATAGACGTCGCCGCTTTCCTGGTCGACAGCGAGACCCTGCGGTTCCCCGAACTGCCCGGAGCCTCCGCCCGCGCTGCCAAATTCGCTCACAGCCGCCGACGCGAGACCGGCGCCTGCAACGAGCCCACAGATCGCAACACACAACGAAACCAGCGTCGCCAGGGTCAGCCTACGAGCGTTCATCGAACCTCTCCTCCTGCGGTACGGAGGGAACCGACGCCCCTCGATCTGATGACAACGACACGATTTCGCCCTCGATGAGTGAGGCGCCGAGCGCTCGGTTTGACCCCTGCTCGGCTGCAGGGCGCGATGGCTCGCACCCGAGGGGAACGACAAACGCCGCGCCAATGGCGCGGCCAGTACCGGCTGAATAGCGAGGAGAGACGCCCCTCGGGCGCCCGAACTAGGCGTTGTGCCTAGATCAGATCCGGAGCAGAGAGAGAGAGAGAGAGAGAGATGTGTCAGCGACGCTGACGCATCTAGCTACGGCCCCAACCGGGCACGCAACGATCCCCATCACATCTGTCCCATACGGACTCACGCGAACACAACCCCTCTTCATACGACCCGGCCCTCTCCCCTACATCCCCTGCAAAGCGCTTGCGATCGACCCAAAGGACCAACCCAAACCCGATCTATTTACGTGCCCCCTTGATCCGGGAACACACGACCTATCAATCATAAGCACACACGTCACTTCCCGTCAAGCCCCCAGCTGTGCGCCCCACGCCCCGACACCTGTCAACCCCTTTAGCAGAGCCAAATGCGGGGGTGGACAAAAAAGCGCAGCGACGCCAGATCGCGTGCACCGGACCGGGCGTGGGGCGCACGGGGTAGGCTTCACGGGGTGAAGCTCATCATCCAGATCCCCTGCTTCAACGAGGCCGAGCAGCTGCCGGCGACGCTCGCCGACCTGCCCCGCGAGGTCGAGGGCTTCGCGGTCGTGGAGTGGCTCGTGATCGACGACGGCTCGACCGACGAGACGGTCGCGGTCGCGCGCGCACACGGCGTCGACCATCTCGTGCGGCTGACGAACAACAAGGGTCTTGCGGCGGGCTTCCAGGCTGGCGTCGACACGGCGCTGAAGCTCGGCGCGGACGTGATCGTCAACACCGACGCCGACAACCAGTACTACGGGCCGGACATCGCCAAGCTCGTGCGGCCGATCTTGGCCGGTCAGGCCGACATGGTCGTCGGCGACCGCGAGGTCTCTGAGATCGAGCACTTCTCGCCGCTGAAGAAGGCGCTGCAGCGGCTCGGCTCGTGGGTCGTGCGCCAGGCCTCCTCGACGACCGTGCCCGACACGACCTCCGGCTTCCGCGCTTACAACCGCGAGGCGGCGATCCAGATGCTGGTCGTGTCGAAGTTCACCTACACCCTCGAGACGATCATCCAGGCCGGCAAGCAGCTCGTCGCGATCGACCACGTCCCGATCCGCACCAACCCGAAGACGCGCGAGTCGCGGCTGTTTCCCTCGATGGGCGCCTACGTGCGGCGCAATAGCGTCTCGATCTTCCGCATCTACGCGCAGTACGAGCCGCTGCGCGTGTTCTGGAGTCTCTCCCTGCTGATGGGGCTCGCCGCGGTCGGGGTGTGGATCAGGTTCGTCGTCGCCTACGCCGACGGCAACGGCAAGGGCCACGTGCAGTCGCTGATCCTCGGCGCGGTGCTGTTCATCGCCGCCGTTGTCCTCTGGGCGCTCGGCGTGATCGGCGACCTGCTCGCCGCCCAACGGGTGATGACTCAAAAGACGTTCGAGCGGGTACGGCGGATCGAGCTGCAGCTCGGGGTCGCGCCCTCGCACTACGAAGCGAACACCACGCCCGTCCAGGAACGCGGACCGGCCGCTGGCGATGCCGAGGCGCGCGAGACGGTGCGACTGTGAGCCCCGCCGGCCGGCAGCCCGGACCCGGCGCAGGCGAGACCAAGGCGCGCGAGGCGGTGCGATTGTGAGCGGCGGCGTGACCGTCTCCGAGGACGGGATCGTCACCGGCAACACCTACGACAAGTACGGCTCCTCGAACCCGGCCGTGCGGCGCATGATGGCCGCCTTCGAGCGCTCGCTCGACGAGCTGCTCGCGCGCGCCGAGCCCCGCTCGCTGCTCGATGTCGGCTGCGGCGAGGGCGTGCTCGTGCACCGCTGGGCCGAGCGCCTCGGCGCGCAGACGCGCGTCGTTGGAATCGACCTCGAGGAGGAGTCGATCCAGGCGGGCTGGGCCGAGCGCCAGGCGCCGAACCTCGAGTACCGCACGATGCTTGCAGAGAACCTGCCGTTCACGGACAACGAGTTCGACCTGGCGAGCGCGATCGAGGTGCTCGAGCACGTGCCCGACCCCGCGCACACGGTCTCAGAGATGGCGCGCTGCGCCGAGCGCCACCTGCTCGTGTCGGTCCCGCGCGAGCCGCTGTGGCGGATGCTGAACATGGCGCGCGGCGCCTACTGGCCCCAGCTCGGCAACACCCCCGGCCATCTCAACCACTGGTCGCGACGCTCGTTCGTGCGCCTGCTTTCGCGCCACGGCCAGGTCGTGGAGGTTCGCTCGCCGTTCCCCTGGACCATGCTGCTTGTCCGCCTCTAGTCCCACCGCTACGAAGACCCGCTCCTATGGGAGCGGGGCGCGCATTCTCTCGATCGGCATCGCCAGCACGGGGCTGCTGACGTTCGCGTACTTCTCGATCGCGAGCCACGTCCTCGGCGAAGTCCCCACCAAGCGGATCGACCTGCTGTGGTCGGTGATGTTCGTGATCATCTCCGTGATCTACCGGCCGATCGAACAGCTGCTCTCGCGCACGATCGCCGACCGCCGCGCGCGCGGCCACGCGGAGCACCCGCTGCGCGTCCCGATCACGATCCAGCTCGGCTCCGCGCTCGTCTTCCTCGCGGTCACGCTCACCCTGCACGACGAGCTGGTCAACCACGTGTTCGACCATTACGGCGCGCTGTACGACGTGCTCGTCGTCGGCACGCTCGCCTACGCCGCGAGCTACTTCGCGCGCGGCTGGCTCGCCGGGCACGAGTACTTCGCGCTGTACGGCGGCCTCGTGCTGATGGAGTCGGTGTCGCGCATCAGCTTCGCGATCGCGGTCGCGCTCGGGCTCGCGAGCGGGCAGACCGCGGTCGCGCTCGGGATCGCCGCCGCGCCGTTCGTCTCGCTGGTCGTTGTCCCGGCCGCGTTCGCGCGGCGCGGCGGCGAACGCGACGGCGAGCACGCGGACGGCCACGGGGAGATCGACGGGCCGATCACGGTCGACGAGGCCGACGCGGCGCTGGCCGGCCCGGGCACGGAGGGCGCCCAGGAGGTCGCCGCCCACGACGACCTGTCGCTGCGCCGCGGCACCGGCTTCGCGTTCTGGGTCTCGGGGATCATGCTGTCCGAGCAGACCCTGCTGAACGCCGCGGTGCTCACCGTCGACGCGACCTCGAGCAACCACGCGCTCGCGGGAATCGTGTTCAACGTGCTGCTGATCGCGCGCGCCCCTCTGCAGCTGTTCCAAGCGATCCAGACCTCGCTGCTGCCGCACCTGGCCGGTCTCGAGGCGACCCAGGGCCGCGAGGCGTTTGGTCGCGCGATCCGTCTCACCGTATTGTCGATCGCCGCTTTCGCGGCCGCCGTAGCCATCGGCCTGCTCACGATCGGGCCGTTCGCGATGCGACACGTGTTCGGCCAGCACTACGCCTACAACCGCTTCGGCCTCGCCCTGATCGGCGTCGGCATGGGGCTGCACCTCGTCTCCGGCGCGCTCAACCAGGCCGCCCTGGCGCGCAACCGCGCGCGGGCCGCCGCCGCCTGCTGGGGCCTCGCGGCGGTCGTGTTCCTCGCCTGGATGGTCACCCCGGCCGTCGGCGACCAGCTGCTGCGCGCCGAGATCGGCTACTGCGGCGCCACAGCGCTGCTCGCGAGCGCGCTCGCCGTGCTGTACCGGCGGGGCGGCCGTCCGGCCGGGGAGCAGCGGGCGGCTTCGTAGGGCCTCGGTGGGCTTACAACCGTTGTTCCTCGACGGCCGTTGCGACCTCTGTGCCTCGTGGCGTGAGCATCCAGGAGTTGGGCTCTCCTCGGGGTTGTCCGTCGCCGTGGTTGTGGACGAGGCCGAGGCGTTCCAGGCGGGCGAGGAGCTTTGAGATCTGGCCCTGGTCGTGTACGCCCGCGGCGTCGGCGACCTGACGGTTGCTCGCGCCGGGTTGCGTGGCGACGGCGGCTAGGACTCGCAGGGTGCGGTAGGTCAGGCGCATGTCGAGGCCCTCGAGCGCATCCGCTGAGGAGTCTGGTTTTGTGCGGGACGCTCGGCTGCTTTTGGAGAACGCCTTCGGCAGCGGGCGGGCAAGCTCCGTTGCCGCCGCTCCCTTGCCGAGATAGGGCAGCACGATCATTCCCATCAGCGGGTTCAACAGTGCGATCAACCCAGCCGCATGACCGTTCGTACCCGAGGACCCGATCGCCGACCCGCCGCCGACGCCGGGGTCGAGCAACCGTGCGTGGATCACGCCGAGCACCGCGCCGACGAGACCTTCCGCGGTCAGGCCCGGCGGGCCATCTCCAATTCCATCGCTGCTACCGCGGCCTGTGTCGAGGAACGCCGCCGCCTCGTCGAGCTTGCGTGCGCGGCGCTCGAGCACTGTGGGACCCCCGTTGAGCGCGTCCACGACCAGTAGCGATCCCGCCGCGGGCTCCTCTTCGATGAACTGGAGCAGCGCTGAGAGTCCCGCCCTGGCCTGCTCCAGCCAGCTCTTGTGAGCTGTCGCCGCGTTCCGAGCGAACGTTTCGGCGCGGGTCGCTGCCAGCTCGAACAGCTCGAGGAAGCAGTCCTCACGCCCGGCGAACTGTTCGTAGAACGTGCGCCTTGAGACGTTCGCACCCGCGGTGATCCTTGCGACCGTCAGGCCGTTGTAGCCGTGATGGCCCACCACGCGTGCGGCTGCGCTCAACATGCGTGAGCGCTGTACCGCGCGGATCCGGGAATGTTCCTCCCGGTCCGGCGACGCAGGATCACGGCTTTCCTCCCGGTCCGCCCGCTTGCGCGGGCTTTTGGACCGGGATGAAGCATTCCGGATCTGCGTTGCTGAATTTGACCCCGTCACCCCGGTCATTGCACGATCACCGCTTTGACTTCTTACCGGCGCTCTTCTTCTTCGCCGTCGGGCCGTACGTCTTCCGTGCTGTCGTTTCGCACTTCTGGCGCTTGCTCTTGCTCTTGTCCTTCTTGCAGGACTTCATTGCCTGGGACAGCTTCTGCGCTCTTGTCAGGGCCTTTGCCTTCGCGCACCCGGTAACGCTGATCGGGGTGGTCTGCTTCAGCAGCGCCCCGTTCTGACCCACGAATTCTGTTGGCATCGTGAGTTTCGACGTGCAGAGGGTCCCGTTGGCTGCCAGGGCCGAGTACTTGCCCTCCGGTAGCGTCAATTCGAAGCTTCCCACCGGCGCGTCGGGGACCGTCTTGAAGGTGCTGCTCGTGACGCCTGCTTTGCTGATGAACGTGTCGCCCACCAGATCGATCCTGACGCCGTAGCCCTGCAGTACCAGGACAAGGTTCGGGAACGCTTCCCCACCGTTGGACACGAAGTACGCCGGGCCTTCCAACGGGACAGGGATCAGCGGCGTGATCGCCTTCGCATGCCCGATCACAGACGCCGCCGGGCAACCCGCCGGGTTCGCGTTGAACTGCGCCGCCGTACACGCTTTCTGCAACGTCGTGAGGCGTGAGGGGAGCTGCTTTGGGAGCTCTACTTTGACCTGCTTGATGTTCGCGTAGGTCCCCATCGGGCCCTGGGGATAGGTCAGCTTCACGGCGAGGCTCGCACCGTTTGCTTTGCTGGTCTTCCCCTGCGTCGAGACCGCGAATTTCGGCGCGAACTTCAAGCTCGCGCAGTTCGTGGACTGGAACGGCACTTCCACAGGAGAGCTGCCACCTTCAGCGCTGCCGATCGCTCCTGTGATCTTCGCCGGGGAGCAGTTCGTCGGGTTGAACGTGAACCCCGGACGGTTGATCAGGACGTTCACGTGCTGGATCTGTAGTGGGAACCCTTCGATGATCGTCGGGATCGCAAAACCCTCACTCGCCGCGTTCGTGATGATCGTCAACGCCGCAGTCGTCGGGTTCACTTCGATCTTCGCACGCACCACCACCGGCCGTCCCTGCTGCAAGTCGAACGGGCCCGCCTTCGCCGGATTCACTATCGAGAGACCGAACGGCGCACCCTCATACGGGCCAGTGATGTACGCCTTGCCACCAGTGACCGTAAACGGATCACCACCGACACCAACGCTTACGATCGTTTCCCCGATCTGACTGTTCGCCGAACACGCACCCTGGCTCGCCTGCGGTTCAGGACACAGTTCCACCCCAGACAGCAAGCCCGACACTCCCGGCGGATAGTGCAACGTCACCGACTGCAACGGCTGATTCCCGTCGGGGCGTGAGAGCGTTGTCGTCAGGGCGCTGAACGCGCCGGCGTTGTTGTTCGTCGTACCCGACGCAAGCGACGCGTTGAACGGCAGCGTCCCACCGGGGCACGCGCTGCCGTTCGGGCCCGTCTTGATCGAGAACGACGCCTGCGCGGGAACCGGTTCGTTACCGGACCACGGCGTAAACGACGCGCTCGTCCTATACGACCCACAACGAGACGGCGTCGCCAACGGCGCGCGTTCCCCGCCGAAGAACGACAGTTCAGCGTCTTCGAACGGCAGCTGCGGGTTGTTCGCGAACGTCGCCACGACCTGCCCCGACGCGCTCAACACCACGCTGCCGGGAAGCTTCACAAGGACGCCCGCTTCCTTGTCTTCAGCTACGAGATACATCGCCACCAGGCTCGAGAACGGGTTTTCCGGCAGCCCCGCGAAGTTCTGTGGCGCCGCGAGATACACGAACCCCGTCAACGGCACCGGCAACAACGGCGAATGGATCGTCGCCGTCGCGATCTTCGACGCATCGGGACAACTCGACTGCGCATCCGTGAATTCATCCGCGCCCGATTCGGGGTTGGTCCTCTCGAAGCCGATCTGCGCAAGCGAACACGACTGCAGGCCATCCGCGGCCGACGGGTTCAACGCGAGGCCTTCCGGCAATGCGACCGTGATGTTCTTCACCTCAGACTCCGCCAGACCCGTCGCGTTCAACTGCAAATCCTGCGGCACATGCACGTCGACCGACAATCCCGACGGCTTGCTTGCTTCGATGCTGTCCGGTGTGACCTTCAACGACGGCGTGAACGGCAACCGGTTACAACCTTCCATCGCCGGCAACGCTTCCGCGCTGTCGGTCGAACCGAACACGCCCGGTTCAAGCCAGGAATCCGAATCCACAGAGGTCTGCAACGGGCCCGAGCACGAGGTCGGCAACGACAACAACGGTGGCGGGCTCGCGTCTTCAACCCCGGGACACGAGTCCAGTCCGATCTCATCGACCGTGGAGTCGACTGTAACATTCAGGCATCCGAGGCCGCGCGAGTTGTCGTGGCGGTGGTCGCCGGGGACGCCCCAGAACGTGACTTCGCTGCCGAGCAGCGTCGCTTCCTCGGTGATGTTCTTGACGTCGACCGTCACCCCGTAGTCACCGCCCGTACGCACCGAGGTATCCAGGTACACCGGTATGTTCCCACTGGGGGTATCGACGAAGAATCCGAAGCGTGCGGGCTCACCGACTGCCGGTTCGAGGTTGAACAGCGGCTCGACGTACGCGACCGTCACAACGTTGCTCCCACCCCCTGCCACTGCCGCTTCCTGTCCCGCGGTCCCGAAGCTCGCGAACACCCGCGCAACTCCCACGACGGTCTGCGACCCACATACCGGACCCGCGTTTACGATAGTGTGGAACTTCGCGATCGTGCAGCGTTGAAACGGCTGGGGATTGCCGATCAGACCCGACGGCAGCTTGAACGACAGATCCTTGACCGGCGCAGGCGACTGCGCTTGGAGCGTTTCGTTCAACAACAGCGTCGTCGTGAGCTGGAAGGGGTGCGAGCCGGCCTGAGTATCGAGCTGCCCACCCGGTTCTTCGGGGCGCAGTTCATAGGAGCTGACGCCAAACGGCGTCGGGGTCGAGCTGATCGTCAGCGGACGCTTGACCGACGCGGGCGGAGCATCACCACCCGCGACGACCGCTTCGTTGAGCGCACCTGAGCTTGCGCCCGTGAGCTTGACCGCGATCCTCACCTGAAGCGGCTGATATGGAGCCAAACCCGACGGGTAATGTATCCCCGCGTAAACCAGTCGTTCTCCCGCGGGAGGTTTACCCGTGAACGAGCAGCTCAACGACCCAAGCGAGCATGCGAGTTTAAATGCATCTGAACCATAAAACACAAGTGCGCTTTCGCTGACCGTTCCTTCGATCGCGACGGCCTTCATCCCAGCGGGCAGGGTGTCAGCGATCGTCACCGGCGTCGCCGGGTCGAGGATCGCATCGCCGACGTTCGAGGCGTTGACGACGATGACGCCATCGGGGCGGCCGCGCCTGATCTCACTCGCAGAGACTTCGGCACCTTTGACCTCTCTCGCTTCGAGGGTTGGTATCCACTGGTCTTCGAGCTCGCCAACGAACGTGATCGTAAACGCCTTACCGCCCACCGGGCCCGGCGCTGTTTTTACGCGTACGTTGCCCGCGCCATAGACTTCTTCCAGCCCCTGCTGCACTTCCCCTGCACTCGCTTGCGCGAGAATCAATGCGTTCTTCCCGGGAGGCGTGTTGGAGTTACTTTTTGCTATCCCGAGCGTGAAGAGCCCTTCAGTGCTGGTGAGGCGGACTTCCTGGACCTCGTCACGGGCCTGTCCGGGCTGGATGTAGGAGGGGCGGGAGAAGGCGCTCAGGTGCCACCAGGGGGAGGCGGTTTCGGCGGAGGCCGGTGCGGCCACGATGACCAGAAGCGCCACAATCGCAGCGAACCCGGCAGCGACCGTTCGAAGGGTTCTATGGATGGTCATCGGCTTACCCTCCGGTCGTTGGTGGCTTTCTTGGCCTTTGTCTTCTTCTTCTTGGGCTGTTTGACGCACTTGTTCTTCTTATTTTTGACAAACCCCTTCTTGCACTTGACCGTCTTCTTTGTGACCTTCTTTGGCGGGCTCGGAGCCGCTGGTCCGGGCGCGATATTGCCTGCTCCGCTGAACGTTGCGCTGGAGGGGGCTCCGTAGAGGGTTGGTTGGGGTTCGGGGGCCGCTTTGCATGAGGCTTCCGTCTCACACGGGGGCGGCGGCGTTACGACGGGCGTGCATGGTGATGAGCTCGTGCATTCGTGCGCGTCATAGACGTCGTCGGCCGTGTCTTCATCCTGCGACGCGAGTCGCGCGGCGGTGATGAAGAAGACATCGCCACCCGATTCGCTCGCGTCGAGGAACCACGAACGTTCACTGGACGTACCGGAGGAGATCAGGCCGACACAGCCCGCGCTTTCTTCCTCGACCCGGCCTGCGACTTCGAAGCTGCGCGCGGGCTTGAAGACGACGCTGCCGCTCGTGCTCGCGCTCGAGCAGGCGTGCTCACCGGCAGGGACGCCTTGAGGCTCGTACTCGTAGACATCTTCGACGCCGTCGACGTCCTGGGGCACCAAGGCGTCGGTGCTGTCAAAGAACAGCCGGCCCGAATCTGAGAGATAGCGAGGCTGGTGAACAGCAAACGTTTCCGAATTGATGATCCCGGTCCACGGCGACACACTCCCCGCAACCCGCTGGACGCTGAACGTCCCACCATCTTCTGGTTTCGTATCGCTTTCTTGACTCTCCCCAACGGGCCGCGCGCCGGTGGGATTGCACGAGGCACAGATCAACGAGCCCGCTCCGATACCGCCCGGCGCGTGATAGAGGTACGCCTCGAGATCGGGCTGCCCGCTGACCGCGTCGTGCGTGTCATAACCCGTCAATTCTGCCGACGACACGAACGCAAGCCATTGCCCATTCGGCGACACGCGCGCGTACAGCCCGGAATTGTATCCCTCGCTATGCAGTGATGCGGACCAGTCGTAGATTTCGCGGGACGGGAGCGCCGCTACCAGTCGTGTCACGCCTTCATGACGCACATATATGTTGCAGATCCCACCCCCCGCGGTAGCCAGAGTATATGGACATTCTCCTTCGACCGCACCCGGTGTGAGCGCGCCCGCGGCAGCAAAATACACGTACGAATCGTCTTCGCTGGCGCCGAGCATCATGTGAACACCAGCGGACTTCCCGGCATCGGGAGCCACCGTCAGATCGGTCAGGCGACTGCCCGCGGGCGCGTTGAGATTGTATTCATAGAGATCCTCACCACCGGGCGAGGAATCGGCCATCAACGGCCCGGTGTCGAGGAAGAAGATCCGCGACGCATCACTGCTGGCATCCATGTAGGTCACAACTCCAGACCCACTGCCACCCTGGGGGAGATCCAGCCGGATCGTTTCGCCCGCCGCAAGATCACGCAGATACAAGCCGGTGGCAAATGGCGGTTGCAATTCTGGCCGCGGGCCTTCACGTTCGAGGATGACTCGCTGACCATCGTCGGAGATCGAATGCCGCACGCCGAGCGGGTCGCCTTCGCTGGTCCCGGCAAGGAAAACCGGGCCCGCTTCGCCCGGGGGCAGCAAATCGATCAGCTGCAGGCTCCCTTCGGACCACTCATACAACCCCGGCGCCCCTGCGGGTGCGGGCGTCGAGGTCAACTGCGCCGACGAAGAAAGGACGATATGGCTGAGATCAGGGCTGGCACCCTGAAATTTCGGTCCACACTCCCCATCGGTTTCTTCGCAGCGGCCTGTCGGTTCTTCACCGAACACGGTCCCCGTCGGGACGTTCGCGAACCCAGCCTTACCTGTCACGAGCGGTCGATAACAGTAAGCAGTACAAAGATCTTCGGCATTCCCACCGAGGAAGTCGCTGCGCAGGTACGGCGTCGATTCGCTCGCTTCCGGCGAAAGCAACGTCAAGGAGCTATCAGTGGGTTGCAACGCCGCACGAGAAAGATCTTCGGAGAAGATGCTGAATTCTTCGCCGTCACTTTGGGTGATGTTAGGCGGATGATCGTGGGGCGGCGAGATATCCTGTGAAGACCAGCCGGTCGAAGTATGAGCCGAGAGGACCATCTGCGTCCCCGGATACCCGTGCGGCTCGTTTTCCGTCGGCGAGCTCGCACGATAGGCGATCGCGTCACCCGCAGCCGACGCCTGCATCAGGTGTGCGTCGGGCCCAGAGCCTTCGATCAGGGCGCCGAACTTCTGCGGAGGGCTGACCATTTCCCACTGACGGCCATCGGCCAGCGCAAAAGAACCGTGCGCAGCCTGCGTCGTGAAGGTGTCATCTTCGCTGTAGACGGTCCCCTTCGAGTTGTGCGCGACCACACGGAAATGGTAGGTCGTCTGAGCCATCAAACCCGATACGTGCAGACTGACCTCCTGCGCTTCGAAGCCCGCTCCGACTAAACCGTCCGGGACGGGCGCGCTCTGACCATAAGAAGCGGTCTGGCCATATTCGAGACGATAAGAGGTCACGGGACCATTCGGGTTTACCTTGATCGCAAATGCCGCGTAATCAGACGTGACGGCCGAGACCGACTCGCCTTCGATAACCGGCGGTCGTGGTACTTCCGGAGCAAACACATCCACCCCATCCGTCCCGGGCTTCACCACATACACAATCCCCGTACTCGAATCCACCGCCAGGCCGCCCCCGCCTTCCACGTCGGGCGAGCCAAACGATTCGAGCGGCACACAACCTTCGGCGACAGGTCTGACAATCTGACATCCCGAGACGAAACGTTCCACTGAGCTACCGACGTCCACATAAATATCGTCAGACGTGCGATCGATCGCTATACCCGTCACCGACAGACTGCTTGTCAACTGCTCGTAAGCGCCGGCCATGAGGTGCTCGTCAACTCCACCTTCACCGGCGCTGTACAGGAGGGCCGTGGCTCCGGATCCGTAAGGACTCTGTGCGTAAAGATCGCTGGAGGAATCGAACACGATCTCAGCCAAGGTGACGTAAAGGACCTTCAAGCTCTGGGTCGAGCTCCCGCTCCGGCTGAACTCGTCCATCCTCTCCAAGCCCGAGACCCACAGACTCCCCGACGGGTCTACGCCGATACCGAAGATCTGCCCAAACGCGCTTGTGGCCGATCCATGTAGCTGGCCTTTGACTCCCCAGCTTTCGACCAACCCACCGTCGGGATTAAACTTCGAGACGACATTCGCCGGGGATTCACCCGGCTCGCCGACATCGGCCACGTAAATATCACCATTACCCCCAGGAGCGTTATCGATCGCTATCGAGACCGGACCTTCAAACTCGCCCGGCGCCGACCCTGAGAGACCCTGCTCGCATGAAACTGTGCACGTCTGCGATTCAGCAGCACCGCTCGCCACACCCCAACCCCACGCACGCACAAATTTACCGTCGGCTTCAAACTCGTCAACCCTGTTGTTCCCCGTATCAGCAACATAGACGTCATGGGTTTCACTGTTCACCACCACACCACTGCCGGCAGTCAACGAGAGCTGCCCGGCGCCCGCACCGGATGTCCCAAACGAGCCTGTGAAGATGTAGTTGCTGTGCGCGGATGCCGACCCCGCACCACACAACAGGAGAAGCAGTGAGGTCATAAAGCACAACGCGAGGATCCTCGATGCTCTCCGAGCATACACGGGCTCCGGCGCCTTGCCGAGCGATCCACCATGCACGCCAACGGCCGCCCACATTGCGGGCAGTCTGCGCAAGCCGTTCAGGTCCACGATGTCTCCTCCTCCTCGTCGTCTCATAATCATGACTCCAGTAAAAAAGTCCCAAGTGACCAGCTGCCCATCCACTTCATAACGCCTGCTCGGCGAGCATCAAGGCACCCCACCGAGCCATTTTCTCTATGCGTTACTCAAAGAGCACTGACCGCCCAGTCGCCACCAAGGAACACCTTTTCTTCGGTGCCTTCATAGCTGACACGCAACAACGCACCAGCAGTACCAGCACCCGCGATGCCCTGACTGTCCTGTACCGGTTTGAGGATCGCCGTCACCGTGAGTTCGCTGATGGTGGCCGGCGGTTCGGCTTCTGAATGAAACCCTTCATACACACAGAGATTGCCCTTGACAGCCGTCGGTTTTTCCGCATCGCCGACACACGCAGCAGGCGCAGTATGATTGCTCTGTTCCGCAACCGTTACGTAGTGAACATTTTCGCTGGTGAGCTCCAACGGCAACGAGACCGGAAACGAGAGCGCGGTAAACGTCGCACCCGATTTTTCGAAAGATGCAGTAAAGCTGCCCGTCTCGGTGTTCCCCGCCGGCAACGTCGCAGGATACCCTCCGCCACCGCCACCTCCTCCGCCTTCACCCTTTTCGCCGTTGCAAACAGTCGTTTCTTTATCACCGACGGTGAACTTCGAGCCGCCTTCGATACAACCATCTTCGCCCAATCCCAACGCCGTGCTGACAACACTTTCACCATCCTTGCCATTCGTGCCGTTCGCACCCGCCGCACCGGTCTCGCCCTTTGGGCCCTGAGCACCCGCCGGACCCGTCAGACCGACAGGACCCGCGGCCCCCGTCGCCCCGGCAGCGCCCGATGCGCCCTTCGCCCCGGCCGGCCCTCTGGGACCGGGCTTCACCTTGAGCTTGACCTTCGCGGCAGAAGCAGCCGCAGTAGAAGCAGCCGGCGCACTGGACGCCCTCTGCATAGCGGCCGAACCGCCACCGTGACCTGTCGCCGCGAACGCTCCACCGCTCACAGCCAAGACGAGCGCCAGCAGCGCGATGAACGTGCCAGGGGTTAGGTGCTCACGTATGCGATGAAACATCGGTTACATCTCCTCCTCGGAGTGACACAGGACACACATGGACACGCGCACCGACCCGACCCCGCCACACGACGACGGGACCGGACAGAACGCAGCCTCGATCCTGCTGCTTGGCTGATATGAAGCTCGCCACCCCCCGGAGAGGAGGCGAAGATGAGAAGCACGACGACCCCGGGCCGACACGTCATGCCATACAGACGCGCCCAAGACCGCTACGGACCCGCGAGAGACCAGCCCCCGCCAATACTGCTCCGGGCGGGAAGAACCTGCTGCTAGACGAGGGGCGCTAGACGGAGCAGAGAGAGAGAGAGAGAGAGAGAGAGATGTGTCAGCGACGCTGACGCATCTAGCTACGGCCCCAACCGGGCACGCAACGATCCCCATCACATCTGTCCCATACGGACTCACGCGAACACAACCCCTCTTCATACGACCCGGCCCTCTCCCCTACATCCCCTGCAAAGCGCTTGCGATCGACCCAAAGGACCAACCCAAACCCGATCTATTTACACATGTCCCCTTGATCCGGGAACACACGACCTATCAATCATAAGCACACACGTCACTTCCCGTCAAGCCCCAAACGAACAAACCGAGCTTGACATCCCTGGACAGGCTCTGTAGAGCCAAAAAAGAGGGTGGTCAAAAAAGCGCAGTCGCTGCAGGTCGAGGCAGCGGCGACGTCAGATGGCGTCGATCGACCGCGCGATTGCGCGGTATGCCTCACCCGGCTCGCCCGAGCCGAAGATCGCCGAGCCGGCGACGAACACGTTCGCGCCCGCCTCCCGGCAGCGAGGCGCGGTCTCCGGGTCAACCCCCCCGTCGACCTGCAACGCCGCCCCAGAGCCGAGGATCGCGCGGATGCGCGGCAGCTTGTCAAGCGAGTGCTCGATGAAAGCCTGCCCTCCCCAGCCAGGATTGACAGTCATACACAAAATCAAGTCCACAGCGTGGGCGATCTCGGCGAGCACGCCGACCGGGGTGGCGGGGTTGATCGCCACGCCAACGCACGCGCCGCTGTCGCGAACGAGGCTCGCCGCATAGGCCACGTGCGGAGTTGCCTCGGCGTGGAAGGTGATCGAGTCCGCGCCCGCCTCGACGAACTCGGCGATGTGGCGCTCCGGGCGCTCGATCATCAGGTGCACGTCGAGCATCGCCCCCGCGTCACGCGCCTGCTCCGCCAGCGCGGAGACGACGACCGGCCCGAGCGTGATCTGGGGCACGAAATGGCCGTCCATCACGTCGACATGGATCACGCGCGCGCCCGCGTCGAGCACCTCGCCGACCTGCTCGCGCAGGCGACCGAAGTCGGCGGACAGGATCGACGGCGCCACACGCACGCCACTCAGCAGCTCGCGCGCCCTCATCTCACTTACTCCTCATATGGCTTGCAACATCGAGTCGCCGCAGTTGTTGCACTTCAGGACCGCGGTGGAGGACATCCGCACGATCGTAGAGTGCTCGCCGCAGTTGGGGCAGACGGAGGTCAGCTCGAAGCGGTGCAGGCAGTAGACGCAGCGGTAGCGCCCGGGCAGGTTCGTGGGGCGCAGCCACGGTTCGCCGCAGCTCGGGCACTTCGGCCCGAGCTCGATCGGCGCCTTCGCCGCCGGGGTGTCGCGCTCGCCCGCCATCCGTCAGCTCTGGCGCCGCAGCCGGGCGATGAAGAAGCCGGCGGTACGGTCGCGATGGGGCAGTGTCAGCACGAGCCCCGCCCTACTCTCTGAGCCCGCCCCGGGAGCAAGCGCGAAGCCGGGCAGCTCGGCGGCGAGATCGTCGAGGGCGAAGTCGGGGTGTGAGTCCAGGAAGGACGCGATCGGGAACTCGTTCTCTGAAGGAGAGATCGTGCACGTAGAGTAGACCAGCACGCCGCCCGGACGGAGCGCTTGCGCGCCCGCGTCGAGGATCGCCGCCTGCGTGCGCGCCATCTCGGCGACCGTCTCCGGCGTCACGCGCCAGCGCAGGTCCGCGCGCGCCTGCAGCGTGCCGAGGCCGGAGCACGGCGGGTCGACGAGCACGCGGTCGAACACGGAGCCCTCCGGGCGCGGGCGCGCCGCGTCGGCGATTTCGATCCGGACGTTGCCGGCGTGCAATCGCTGGGCGGTGCGCGCCAGGGCGCCCGCGCGCGCGGGGTTGCGCTCGACGGCGAGCACCTCCCCCTGCCCTTGCATCAATGCGGCCAGGTGGGTGGTCTTGCCGCCCGGGGCCGCGCACAGGTCGAGCACCCGCTCGCCCGGCTCGGGCGCGAGCGCGCGCGCGACGAGCATCGCCGCGCGCGACTGCGCGAGGAAGGCGCCCTCGCGCCACAGCGCGGAGCCGTGGATGTCGAACTGGCCCTCCAGCACGAGCGCCTCGGGGATCTCGGGGTCACCGTGGGTGGCGATCGGCGGATCGTCGCCGCGCAGCTGGGCGGCGAGCGTGGGCGCGTCGGTGCGGAGCGTGTTCGCGCGCAGCGCGACCTCTCCCGGCTCGTTGTCACACGCCATCAGCGCGCGCGCCGCGTCCGGCCCCAGCTCCTGCCACCACAAGCGCGCGATCCACTCCGGGTGGGAGTGCTTCACGGCGGCATGCTCAGGCGTGTCGTCGGTCAGCGCGTCGAGCAGCGCGGCGCCCTCGCGGGTGGCGCGGCGCAGGACCGCGTTGACGAGGCCGTGGCCGGCGCGTCCCTGCGCCTTTGCCAGCTCGACCGCGTCGGCGACAACGGCGTGGTCGGGGGCGCCGCGCAGGTAGAGCAGCTCGTACAGCCCGAGCCGCAGCGCGGCGAGCACGGGCGCGTCCAACTTCTCAGGGGGTCGTTCCGTGAACTGCGCGATCAGATGGTCGAGCGTCAGCCGGCGCTGCACGGCACCGTAGGCGAGGCGCATCGCGAGCGCCCGGTCGCGCGCGTCCAGCTGCTTGGACTCCGCCTGCAGCGCGCGGTCGGCATAGGCGCCCCGCTCGAATACGCGGCGCAGCACCGTGTAGGCGCAGCGGCGGGCGGGTGCGATCTTCGCGGCAGCGCCGGCGGTGGCATGCGCGCCGACGCTCATCGCGGTCTCATCGCTCATCCGGCAAGCCGCGGCCGCGCAGAAACGCGCCCGCCTCCATCGCCCGTCCGCCGGGGGGCTGTACGACGAGCAGCTCGAGCACGCCCACGGCGCAATCGAGCAGCAGGCGATCTGCGCGCACCGTCACGCCCAGCGCGCCTGCGTCGCCATCCGCGACGACACGTTGACCTCGATCCTCGCCGCCGGCCGCCTCCACCGGCGCAAGCGCCGCGCGGTGCACGCCGAGCAGCGTTCCATCCCGCAGCGCCACGCGCGCACCGATGTGCGGATGCAGCGCGCGCACGACGCACTCGAGCTCAGCGGCGGGCCGCGCCGGGTCGAGCAGGCGGTCCTCGGCACCGATCTTCTCGGCGTAGGTGACGCCCTCTGAGGGCTGCTCGACGAAGGGCAACCGCTCTGCCAGGGCGCGTACAAGCAGCTCGCCGCCGAGCTTCGACAGGCGCGGCGCCAGCGATCCGTAGGTGTCGTCGGGAAGGACCGGCTCCTCGGCGGTCAGGCAGACGGGCCCGCTGTCGAGACCCGCGGTGAGGCGCATGATCGACACGCCGGTGCGCTCGTCGCCGGCCATGATCGCGCGCTCGATCGGCGCCGCGCCGCGCCAGCGCGGGAGCAGCGAGGGATGGACGTTCAGGAGGTCGTGCTCGGACAGCAGCGGCTCGCGGATCAGCGCTCCGAACGCGCACACGATGACCGTCTGACGAACGCGCGCGGTCACGGCGTCGTTGCCGTCCGAGCCTATCGGCGACGATCCTTCCCGGCCGGCCTGGGCGATCAGCGCCCGCGCGTGCTCGCCGTTCACGTCGTCGGGCTGCTCGAGCGCTAAGCCCAGCCTGCGCGCCGCCGCGGCGACCGGCGGCGAGGCCAGACGCCGGCCGCGCCCGCTCGGCCGGTCGGGACGGGTAACCACCAGCGCCGGGCGGTGAGCGTCGCTTGTCGCCAGACGTTCGAGGACGTCCGCGGCGAACTCGGAGGTGCCGAGGAAGACCGTGCTCAAGGCTGCTCCCGCCGGCAGGCGCCGCTAGGCGGCGTCCGGCGACCGATCGCCGTCGTCTGACGACCGCTCTGCGCCATCTGACGACCGCTCTGCGCCATCTGACGACCGCTCGGCGCCATCTGACGACCGCTCGGCGCCGACCGACGGTTTCGCGTCCGCTTCCTGGGCTGTGCGCATCGCGCGCATCGCCTCCTTGCGCGCCTCGCGTGAGATGCGGTCGAGGATCAGCACGCCGTTGAGATGGTCGATCTCGTGCTGGATCACGCGCGCGGTCAGCCCCTCGGCCTCGATCTCGAGATCCTCGCCGGCCCCGTCCGTCGCGCGTACCCGCACCCGCGCCGGGCGCTCCACCTCGACGTGCACGCCGGGCAGGCTGAGACAGCCCTCCTCGGCCGCCTCGAGCTCGTCGCTGACCCATGCGAGCTCCGGGTTGACGAGCGCCGTCAGGGGATCGTCGGCGTAAGCGCGGTAGACGAGCACCCGGTGCAAGACCCCGATCTGGGTGGCGGCCAGCCCGACGCCGAGCGCGTCGTGCATCAGCTCCCCCATCCGCTCGATCTCAGCGGCGAGCCGCTCGTCGAAGCGGTCGACCGGCAGCGCCGTCGCGCGCAGGACCGGGTCGCCGAGCTTGCGCACGTGACGCAGCGCCGCGTCACGCCGCGCGCGCGTCTCGGGATCGAGCTCGGCGAGCGTCGGCACGTCCTGCTCGCGCTCGACCTCGACGTCCGCGTCCTCGGACACGGGCGCGGGCAGCTCTTCGAACGTCTCCTCGGTCGCCATGAAACCCCGAGTCTAGTAGCGCGAGCGCACAGATCGAGCGCGCGAATCGCGCTACTGCGGATCGACGTCGACGCTGAAGTTGACCCCGCGATGCTCGCCGGCGAGCGCCACTCGCCGCACGGCCTCCCCCACCGCCGCCACGGCAGCTCGCCGTGCGGTCCCCTTTACGATCAGCACCTGCCGCTCGCGGCCACGCAGCCGGAAAAGGGACGCAGGACCCAGGACGGCCGCTGGACCGTCACTCAGCAGCGTACGGATCGCGCTCGCTGCCGCCCGCGCGTCGGCTGACTCGACCGCGGAGCAGACGATCCTGATCAGGTGCGAGAACGGCGGATAGGAGAGCGCCTGGCGGCGCTCGAGCTCGCCGATCAGGAAGCCGTCGCTGTCGTGGCGCGCCGCGTGCTCGATCGAGCGCGCTTCGGGAGCGATCGTCTGCACCAGCACGCTCCCGGCCCCGCCCCGCCCGACGCGCCCGGCGAGCTGGGCGATCAGCGCGAACGTGCGCTCCTCGGCGCGGAAGTCGGGAAAACGCAGGGTGGCGTCGGCGTCGAGCACGATCCCGAGCTTCACGTCGGGGAAGTCGTGACCCTTGGCGACCATCTGCGTGCCGATCAGCACCCCGCACTCAGCCGCCTCGAAGCGGCGCAGGATCGTCCCGACGCTCCGCTCCGCGACCGCGTCGGACGTGTCCGCTACCACGTCGGCGTCGAGACGGAACACGGGGAAGCCGCCGTCGTCGAGAACGCCCGTGAGCTCGTGCTGCAGGCGCTCGGTGCCCGCGCCGTGACGGCCCACGGAGGTCGATGAGCACTCGCCGCAGCGACTGGGCGCGGGCTCGCGATGGCCGCAGTGGTGACAGGCCACATACCCCCCGGCGCGATGCAGGACGAGCGCCACGTCGCATTCCGGGCAGCTCCACACGCGCCCGCAAGAGCGGCAGGAGAGGAAGTTCGACCAGCCGCGACGGTTGAGCAGCACGATCGCCTTGCCGCGGGTGGCGCGCACGTCGGCGAGCGCGGAGGCGGTCAGCGGGTGCAACCCCTGGGTCTCGCCGCGCATGTCGAGCACCTGTACCGCCGGCAGCGGCCGGCCGTCGACGCGCCGCGGAAGCGATAGGGCGCTGAGGCGGTGGAGGCTCTCGGGACGGGGGGTGGCGCTGCCCGCGAGCAGCAGCGCGCCGCAGCGCGCGGCGCGCCGCGCGGCGACGTCGCGTGCGTCATAGCGGGGGTCGCCTTCGTGCTTGTAGGAGGAGTCGTGCTCCTCGTCGACGACGATCAGGCCGAGGTCGTCGATCGGCGCGAACACGGCCGAGCGCGGGCCGACGCACACGCGTGCCTCCCCGGATCGCAGCCGCCGCCACTCGGCGTAGCGCTGTCCCGGAGTGAGCCGCGAGTGCAGCACGGCGACCGTTTCGTCGAAGCGTTCGATGAAGCGGCCGACGATCTGCGGGGTGAGTGAGATCTCGGGCACGAGCACGATCGCGCCACGACCCTGCTCGAGCGTCGCGGCGGCGGCACGCAGGTAGATCTCGGTCTTGCCGGAGCCGGTCACACCGTGCAGCAGGCGCTGCTGGAAGCGCCGCTCGGCGAGCGCCGCGAGCAGCGGCGCGAGCGCCGCCTGCTGGTCTTCGGTCAGCGGCGGCGGATGCGGGCTGCGCGCGCCGACGGCGAGATGGCGCGGAGCGATGACCGCGCGGCGCTTGCGGCCGCTGAGCCGCCGCGCCGCGCCCGGGGGCAGCACGAGCGTGAGCGCGCGCGCGATCGTCGAGCAGTACTCGGCGGCGATCCATTCGGCCAGCTCGACCAGCTCCGCGGGCACGCCGAGCTCGAGCGCGCGCAACGGTTGCAGCAGCTTCTCCTCGGCGACCTCGCTCGACTCGGCCAGGCCGACGACGACACCGAGCACCTCACGGCGCCCGAACGGCACGACCAGCATCGAGCCGACATCCACCACGCCACCGCGCAGCTCCTGCGGCAGGCGATAATCGAACGGCCCGCGCAGCGCACGGGCCGTCGTCATCGGCTCCACCTGGGCGATCGCTCCCATCGCCACCTGACGTTAGGTCAGAGCCCGGCGGCAGCGCGCAGCGCGGCGGACTTGTCGGTCCGCTCCCACGTGAAGTCGTGGTCGTCGCGACCGAAATGGCCGTAGGCGGCCGTCTTCTGGTAGATCGGGCGGTGCAGTTTCAGCTCCTCGCGAAACGCGCCGGGACGCAGGTCGAAGACCTCGTCGACCGCCCGCGCGATCTGCCCGCGGGTGCGCCCCTCGAGCTCGGTGCCGAACGTCTCGACCATCACCGACACGGGGTGGGCGACGCCGATCGCGTAGGCGACCTGCACTTCGGCGCGAGCGGAGAGGCCGGCCGCGACGATGTTCTTGGCGACCCACCGCGCCGCGTAGGCGGCGGAGCGATCGACCTTGGAGGGGTCCTTGCCGGAGAAAGCGCCACCGCCGTGACGCGCCATGCCGCCGTAGGTGTCGACGATGATCTTGCGCCCTGTCAGGCCGCAATCGCCCATCGGACCGCCGATCACGAAGCGGCCGGTGGGGTTGACGAGGAAGTTGCGCACGAGCTTCTTCTCGTCGTAGAGCTCGGCCGGGAGCACCGGACGCAGCACGTGCTCGAGCAGGTCGGGCTTGATCAGCGACTCCGTGTCGATGCCGTCGGCATGCTGCGTCGAGATCAGGATCTTTTCGATCTCAACAGGCCGCCCGTCCTGGTAGCGAACGGTCACCTGGGTCTTGCCGTCGGGGCGCAGGTAGGGGACGACCTCGCCCTTGCGGACCTCCGAGAGGCGCTTGGCGAGCTTGTGCGCGAGCGCGATCGGCAGCGGCATCAGCTCCTCGGTCTCGTTCGAGGCGTAGCCGAACATCATCCCCTGGTCGCCCGCGCCGGCGACGTCCAGCTCGTCCTCGTCAGCGGGGTCGTGGCGGGTCTCATACGCCGCGTCGACGCCCTGGGCGATGTCGGGAGACTGCTTGTCGATCGCGTTGATGACCGCGCAGGTGTCGCAGTCGAAGCCGTAGGTCGCGTTGTCGTAGCCGATCTTGCGGACCGTCTCGCGCGCGATCTCCTGGATGTCAACGTAGGTGTCGGTCGAGATCTCGCCTGAGACCACGATCAGGCCGGTGTTGACGAGCGTCTCGCACGCGACCCGGCCGTAGGGGTCGTCGGTGAGGACGGCGTCCAGCACGCCGTCTGAGATCTGGTCGGCGATCTTGTCCGGATGTCCCTCGGTGACGGACTCGGAGGTGAACAGGAACTCGTTGTCGGAAAGCTCGGTCATGGCTTGAGAGGCTCGCTCCAGGTCGTCGTTCGCGGGGGAAAGTCGGGAAAGTCTAGGGGAATCGGGAGGCCGGGCCCCGCAGAGCGGAGAACCGGGCCCCTCGGGGCCTGTCAGGGCGTGCTTGCGCTGACACGGACCCCGTCCTTGGGCTCGCGCTTGGAGCGCGAGCGTGTCTCTCCGCCGCCGCGTTCGCCACGCTCGACGAAGTCGATGATCAGCGGCACGCCGTCCATGGCGTAGCGAGCGCGCAGGCGGTTCTCGACGAAGTAGGCGTAGTCGCGGGTGACCCGCTCGCGGGAGTTGACCTGGATCGCGAAGCGCGGCGGCCGCTCGCCGATCTGGGCCATGTAGATCAGCTTGAGGCGGTGTTGGGAGGAGCCGCGGCGCGTGCCGATCGGCGGCTGGCGGGCCTGGACCGTCTCCGACAGGAAGCGGTTCAGCTCCGGGGTCGGGATCCGCCCGGCCATGCGGTCGCCGAGCGCGATCGCCTCCGTCAAGAGACGCGAGACGTGGCGACCGGTCTTGGCGCTGGCCGTCAGCACGCGCGGGCGCAGGCGCAGCTTCCGCGCCACGCGGCCGCGCTCGTGGTCGAGATCGGCTTCCGAGTGGGGGTGGGCGTCGTCGCCGATGACGTCCCACTTGTTCAGCACGATCGCCGTGGCGCAGCCCGCCTTCATCGCCAGTTCGGCGATGCGCAGGTCTTGGGCGGTCACGCCGTCGGCGGCGTCGCACACCACCAGCGCCACGTCCGCGCGCTCGGCGGCGCGCTGGGAGCGCAGGGCGGTGTAGTACTCGACCGAGTCGGCCACCTTCGACTGGCGGCGCAGCCCGGCGGTGTCGACGAGCACGAGCTTGCGCTCGCCTACGAGCAGCGGCATGTCGATCGCGTCGCGCGTGGTGCCCGCCACGGGCGAGACGATCACCCGCTCCTCGCCCAGGAAGCGGTTGACGAGCGAGGACTTGCCGACGTTCGGCCGGCCGATGACCGCCAGGCGCACGGTGCCCTCCTCGGGCGCCTCCTCGCCGGCGGGAAGCAGCGCGACGATACGGTCGAGCAGATCGCCGGTGCCGAGGCCCTGCGCCGCGGACACCGCCAGCGGCTCGCCCAAGCCGAGGCTGTGAAACTCGCTCGCGAGCGGCAGCTCGGCGACGGAGTCGCACTTGTTCGCCGCGACGATCACCGGCAGCGGCGAGCGGCGCAGCAGGTCGGCCAGCTCCTCGTCGCCCGGGCGCACGCCTCCGCGGGCGTCGACGACGAGCACCGCCACCTCGGCCTCCGCGAGCCCGGCGCGCGCCTGATCGCGGATCGAGCCGGCGAGCGGATCCTCGTCCTCGAAGTCGACCCCGCCGGTGTCGATCAGCTTGAACCGACGAGCGTTCCACTCGCAGTCGAGCTCCTTGCGGTCGCGCGTGATCCCGGGCCGCTCGTGCACGACCGCCTCGCGCGTACCGGTGAGGCGGTTGATCAGCGAGGACTTCCCCACGTTTGGATAGCCGACTACGGCGACCTTCAGCATGAGGCCAGTATGACCGTCCCGGCCTGTCCTCCCGGTCAGGTGGCGCCCCGCGCAAGCGCCACGATGCGCTCGACGATCTGCTCGAGCGTCAGTCCGGTGGTGTCCAGCGTCACGGCTCCCGGGGCCGGCTCGAGCGTGGAGCGACCGAGCGTCGAGTCGCGCTCGTCGCGCAGCGTCTGCTCGGCGAGCACCGTCTGAGGGTCTCCCCCAGCTCGCGGGCTCTGCGTCGCGCGCGCTCTTCGGGGCTCGCGGTCAGGAAGATCTTCAGCTCAGCGCCGGGAGCGACCACGGTGGCGATGTCACGACCCTCGGCGACCCAGTCGCCCCCCGCGGTCAGCTCGCGCTGGACGGCCACGAGCGCCTCACGCACGCCCGGATCGGCGGCCACGCGCGAGGCCCCCTCGGAGATCTCAGGCGCGCGGATCGCCTCGGTCACGTCACGCCCGTCGAGCAGCACGCGGGAGCCCAGATCGATGTTCGCGGCGCGCGCGAGGGCGGCGGGCGCCTGCTCGGGCGCGCCGAGTGAGAGCAGCGCCACGCAGCGGTACATCGCGCCGCTGTCCAGATAGGTGTAGCCGAGCCGATCGGCGAGCGCACGCGCGACCGTGGACTTGCCGGCGCCCGCGGGACCGTCGATCGCGATCAGCATCGCGACGCGGCGCGCATCATCCGAGCAGGCCCGTCAGGTCCGCGACGAAGCCCGGATAGGACACGGCGGCCGCCTCCATCCCCAGCACCTCGACGCCATCGCGCGAGGCCAGGCCCGCGACGGCCCCAAGCATCGCCAGGCGATGGTCGCCGCGAGCATCGATCGTGCCCCCGCGCAGGCCGCCGCTGCCGCGCACGGCAAAACCGTCCTCGGTCGCCTCGATGTCGCCACCGAGGCCACGCAGGCCGTCGACCACGTCGGCGATGCGATCCGACTCCTTCACCCGCAGCTCCTGCGCTCCGCGCACGATCGTCTCGCCCTCGGCAAAGCAGCCGAGCAGCGCCACCAGCGGCAGCTCGTCGATCGCGAGCGGCACCTCCTCGGGCTCGACCACGGTCGCCTCCAGAGCGCCGTGGGCGACGTCGAGGTCGCTGACGGGCTCCTCGGGGAGAGCTCGCCCGACTCGTCCTCGAGGTCGCCGAGCACGATCCCGCGCATGCGACGCACGATTCGCAGGAAGCCGGTGCGCGTCCAGTTGACGCCGACGTCGCCGATCAGCAGGCGCGAGCCCGGGACGAGCACGCCGGCCGCGACCATGAACGCCGCGGAGCTCGGATCGCCGGGCACGCGCAGCTGCTCGAGCACGAGCTCGTCGGCGTTGACGACGGTCACGTGGCGACCGTTGCGGTGGATTTCGACCCCCGCGCGCATCAGCATCCGCTCGGTGTGGTCGCGGCTGCGCGCGGGCTCGCCGACGGTCGTGGCGCCGTCGGCGGCGAGCGCGGCCAGCAGCACGCATGACTTGACCTGGGCGCTTGCCACCGGCAGCTCATAGGCGATCGCGCGCAGACGCGCGCCGCGCACTGTCAGCGGCGGAAAGCGGCTGTCGGTGATGTCGATCTCGGCGCCCATCAACCGCAGCGGCTCAGCCACCCGGTCGACGGGGCGACGGCGGATCGAGTCGTCGCCGTCGAGCGTGAACGAGCGGCCGTCCTGAGCAGCGAGCCATCCCGGAAGTAGGCGCATGAGCGTGCCGGCGTTGCCCACGTCGAGCGGCCCGCCGGGCTCGCGCGCCTCGCGCAGGCCGCTGCCGCGCACGACGATCTCGCGCTCACGAACCTCGACCAGGGCTCCGAGCGCGCGCACGGCGTCGAGCGTCGAGGTGGTGTCGGCGGCGTGCAGGTAGTTCTCGATTCGCACCGGCTCGGAGGCCATCGCGCCGAGCAGGGCGGCGCGATGGGAGATCGACTTGTCGGGCGGAGCGGTGAGCTCGCCGGAAAGCCCGGAGCGCGCGGGCTCGAAGCGCATGTCCATGCAGGGCAGTATGACCGGGGTCGCGCCCCGATCCGGGCGCGGCGGCGCGCGCGAAGCTCAGGACCCGTCAGATCTCAGCGGCGATCAGATCTCGTCGTCGCGGCGATAGCCGAGCCGCGCGGCGATGCGATCGGCCGTCGATATGAGGTGCGGGCCAAGATGCTCGACGAGCTCGTCGAGCGAGATCGTGGCGGTGGGAGCGACCATGTCGATCGCGGCGATGACGTCTCGCGACTCGTTGCAGATGGGGGCGGCGATCGCGTGCCAGCCCGCGATGAGCTCCTGCTCGTCGACCGCGAACCCTTCCTCGCGCACATGCTCGAGCTCGGCGCGCAATGCCTTCTTGGAGCCGATCGTGTTGGGCCCCCGCTTGGCGAGCGTCATGTCCGCGATCAGCTCGCGCTGCTCGTTCTCCGGTAGGTACGCGAGCAGGACCTTGCCCATCGCGGTGCAGTAGGCGGGCAGTTTGGAGCCGGCGCCCAGATCGAGGTCCATCTTGGACTTGCCGCGACGGCGGGCGGCCGCGTAGTCCACGTAGACGATCTCCGTGCCGTCCAGCACCGCAAGACTGACGCTGTAGGCGATGCGCCGGCGCAGCTCCTCCACATAGGGATGGGCGTGCTCGCGCAGCCCCGTTGCGTTCAGCGCCGCCATCCCCAGGTTGGTCACGCCCAGACCGAGGCGGTACTTGCGCGATGCGCCCTGCTCGAGATAGCCGAGCGCGACGAGCGTGATCACGTATCGATGCGTGGTCGAGCGGCTCATCCCGAGCTCGTCGGCGATGTCGGCGATGCCCAGGATGCGGCGCTCCGGAGTGAAGCAGCCGAGGATCGCGAGGCCTCGCTCGAGCGACTGCGAGTAGCGCGGCTCGCGCAGGGAGGGAACCGACCACTCGGAGTTGCGGGCGATCACTGGTGAGGCGGGTCTGTCAGGTGGCAATTTGATCCCTTATGTCCGTACGGCCCGAGATTGTTGAGCGCCATACCCGCGGGCAGTTGGTGTCGAGAAGGCCTGCATAAACAGCGTGGATCATACAAGGTGGCTCCACCGTCACGGCCCACGGTGCGGGAAGCAACACCCTGGGTTTACCGGCTGGAAACTGGGAATAGACAAATCTATGCGAATAGTTGCCCAACAATACGAGCAGGTCGCATAAACGATCCAAGTGTAAATACTTAGAGCAGGCGGAACTGCTTGGCCCGGGTAAGCATAAATCGGATGCGGGTCCAGCCACGAGAACTTGTCGAACGTCCGCAAGACAGGGGCTTTGGGCTACCGTCCACGGGGACGTACCTGTCAGGAGGAGCGTCCGATCGCGATAAACACCATGTCTGCAAACGACCGCAAGAGCACCCAGCGCGAGCGCCTGCTGAACGGGATGGTCGAGGCGGCCAATCGCGACGGCTACGCCGGGGCCGGCGTCTCTCAGGTGATCGCAAACGCCGGGGTCTCACGCCCCACCTTCTACGACTACTTCGCCGACAAGGACGACTGCTTTCTCGCCGCACATCGCGAGATCGCCCATCGCCTGCTCGAGCTGGTCGGGCACGCGGTCGGGCACGGGCCGCCAGAGCGCGCCATACAGCTGGCGGTCGGGGCGTTGATCGAGCTCGCCGGCTCAGACCCGACGGGGGCCCGCTTCCTGATGAATGAGATCATGGCCGGCGGGCCGCGCGCGCTCGACGAACGCGATCGCATGCTCGGCGAGATCGAACGGATCATCGAACGCTCGCGCCGACGCACACCGGCAGAGACCGCCGGCCCGGACCTGCCGATCAGGCCGACGATCGGCGCCGTCCTCTGGCTACTCGCGCCGATGCTGCGTCGGGGCGAGAGCGACCTGAGCGAGCTTGCCGAGGATCTCGTCGACTGGATCGAGAGCTACGACCGGCCCCTGTCCGAGCACCGCTGGCGCACGCTCGAGCCCGGGCCGGAGATCCCGTCGTCGCCACACGTCTCGGAGCTGTCGCTCGAGGCGCCCTCGCCGCTTCCCCGCGGAAGACCGCGCGCGTCCGCGGCCGAGGTCGCGCGCAATCAACGCGAACGGATCTTGTTCGCGACCGCCGAAGTCGCCGTCGAGAAGGGCTACTCCGCGACGCGGATCGCCGACATCACCGCCACCGCCGGAGTCGACGGACGGGTCTTCTACGCCCATTTTCGCGACAAGCAACAGGCCTTTCTGGCCGTGCACGAGCTCGGCGTCCAGCAGGTGATGGCCACCTCGGCCGGCGGCTATTTCAGCGGCTCCACGTGGCCTGAGCGCATCTGGGAAGGCGTGCGCGCGAGCGCCCATTTCACCGCGTCCTACCCGGTCGTGGCCCATATCGGGTTCGTCGAGTCGCACGCGGTCGGCTTCTCCGCGTTGCAGCGCGTCGACGACAGCCGCACCGCGTTTACGATCTTCCTGCAGGAGGGCTACCAGCAGCCGAACGCGGGGTCGCCGCCAAGAGGGGCGCTAGAGGCGATCGCGGCAGCGGCCTTCGAGCTCGGCTATCGCCAGATGCGCATCGGCAAGGGCCACGAGATGCCGCGCTTCGTCCCCCTCGTCGTCTATCTCTGTCTCGCTCCGTTCCTCGATCCCGAGGCAGCCATGGAGTTCGTGGACGGGAAGCTGGCGGAGATCGACAGCCGTGCGCTGAGCGGCAGCGGATAGCTCCGCCGACGGACTGCCCGCAAGCCCGGGAAGTTAGGGCCACGCCCCTCATGCGTGCGCGACGGGGAAGCCCAGCTCCGCGATCAGCTCGCGGGCCCGCTCGACCTGAGCGGCGCCGCGAACCCACAGCGCGACGATCCCCTGGCGGTTGTCCTCCGAGGGCGACAGCGCCATGTCGAGGATGTTCACGCCGGCACGACCAAGCGCCAGCGCGATCTCGGCGATCACACCGGGGCGGTTGGGGACCGAGGCGCGCAGCTCGAGCAGAGCCTCGCCGCCGAGCCCGCCGGCGAGGCCGGCGCCCACCAGCGCTTCACGGTCGGTGCGCGCGCGCTCGTTCCACGCGGTGACCGTTGCCGCATCGCCCGCCTGCAGCGCGGCGCGCACCTCGCCCAAGCGGCCCGTCAGCTCGTCGACGGCGAGCACCAGAGCGTCGCGATTGGACATGTAGATATCGGTCCAGATCGTGCTGTTCGCCCCCGCCACGCGCGTGGCGTCGCGAAAGCTCGGGCCGATCGCGGGCAGGCGCTCGCCCACCTCCAGCGCGCCGGCCGCCTGGGTCACGAGCAGGTTGGCGAGCACGTGCGGCAGGTGCGACACGTGGGCCATCAAACGGTCGTGCGTGGAGGCGTCGATCGCTGTGGGCTGCGCGCCGAAGCTCCGCAGCAGCCGGTGCAAGCGCTCGTATAACACTCCGGCGGTGCCCTGCGCCGGGGTCAGGTACCAGGTCGCGCCGTCGAACAGGTCCGCGCGCGCGTGCTCTACGCCCGCGGTCTCCGCGCCGGCCAGCGGGTGACCGCCGACGAAGCGCTCATCGGCGAGGGCGACGTCCAAGACCATACGCTTGGTCGAGCCGACGTCGCTCACCACGCAGTCCGTTCCGGCGTGCGCGAGCGCCTCACGCACGCAGGACGTGAGCGCGCCGACCGGCGCCGCCACGAACACAACCTCGGCGCCCGTCACGGCGCCCGGGATATCCGCGGCCTGGGCGTCGAGCGCACCCAGCTCGAGCGCGCTTGCGCGTACGTGCGGATCGGGGTCGTATCCGCACACCCGCGCGCCGACGCGCCGGGCGGCGAGACCGATGGAGCCGCCGATCAGACCGACACCGATGAGCGCAACCTGCACGCCGGCACAATCGCCAACGCCGGGGGGATCGGCGCCACTGGGCAGGTCGCCGCCGCCGGACAGGTCGCCGCCGCCGGACAGGTCGCCGCCGCCGGAGCGCTCGCCGCCGGGCCGATCGCTCACGCGACGCTGAGCGCCTTGCCGGCGAGCTGCGCGGCCTGCTCGACCGCGGCGGCGTAGGAGGCGAAGTCATCGGCCCGCAACGCTTGCGGCCCGTCGCAGATCGCCTCGTCCGGGTTGGGGTGCACCTCGACGATGATCCCGTCCGCGCCGACCGCAGCGGCGGCAAGCGACAGCGGCAGCACCAGCTCGCGCCGTCCGGCGGCATGGCTGGGATCGACGATCACGGGCAGGTGGGAGAGCTCCTGCAGCACCGGCACCGCCATCAGGTCGAGGGTGAAGCGGTAGGCGGTCTCGAACGTGCGGATGCCGCGCTCGCACAGCATCACGTTTGGGTTGCCCTCCTTGAGGATGTACTCGGCCGCCATCAGCAGCTCGTCGAGCGTCGAGGACAGCCCGCGCTTGAGCAGCGCCGGGCATCCCGAGCGGCCGATCTCGGCGAGGAGAGGGTAGTTCTGCATGTTGCGAGCGCCGATCTGCACGACGTCGGCGACCTCAAGGACGGGTTCGAGGTCGCGCATGTCCATCAGCTCGGTCACGACCGGAAGCCCGGTCTCGGCCTTCGCCTCGGCGAGCAGTCTCAAACCCTCCTGGCCGAGGCCTTGGAACGCGTAGGGGGAGGTGCGCGGCTTGTAGGCGCCGCCGCGCAGCAGCGTCGCGCCGGCGTCGCGCACGACACGGGCGGTCTCGAGCGTCTGCTCGCGCGACTCGACCGTGCAGGGACCGGCGATCAGCGCGAAGCTCTCACCGCCGACCTTGCGCCCGCCGATGTCGAGGACGGTGCGCTCGCCGTGGGTGATCTGTAACGAGGCGAGCTTGTACGGCTTGAGGATCGGCACCACACGGTCGACACCGGCCTGCCCCTCGAGGCCGAGGCTCTCGACGTTCGCATCCTGCTCGACGTCGCCGATCGCTCCGATCACGGTCACGCGCGTGCCGGTGCTGCGATGGGCGCGCGCACCCGCCCGCTCGATCTTGGCAACGACCGCGTCGACCTCCTCGTCGGTCGCGGTCTCCTTCATGACGATCATCATCTACTCATCCTTTCACTACTGCGCCTGGAAATGTTAATTGGTCCGCGAATCCGTGAGAGACGCGCTGTGCGCGTCGGAGAGATGGCGCTCGGTCGGAAACGACCCGGTGCGACTGCACAGCCCGCTCACGCGCGGGCAGGAGCCGAAGCGCCTAGATAAATCGCCAGGCGCAGGCGTAGGACGGCCAGGAGGCGCGGGCGGAGGATGTGCAAGCCGAAGCGATCATGGTCGTCTCGGAAAGTTGTAGCAGAGAATCCGCGTGTGGTCGAGGATGGGAGACAACTTTGCCTCGCTCCCCGAAGCGGGCGACGTTGCGCCGGCCTCAACGCGCAGTCGCCCCGCCCCGGCTACAGCACTTCGGCAAGCGCCTCCAGAAAGCGCGCGTTTTCCCCGGAGGTGCCGTAGGTGACCCGCAGCGCGGGCGTGTCGCTGCCGAGCGCACCGCCGCCGCGGACGAGGATGCCGCGCTGCTCCAGACCGCGCATGACCTCGCTCTCGTCGCGCTCGCCGAGGTGAAACCAGCAGAAGTTCGTCTCCGAGTCGGCCGGGGCGAGGCCGAGCGCGCGCAGGCGCTCCTCGACGGAGATGCGCTCGGCGACGGTGCGGGTGACGCGTTCGGTGACGGCGTCCTGATGGGCCAGCGCCTCGACCGCGGCGGCCTGGGCGAGCGCGTTGCAGAAGAACGGCTGGCGGACCTGGTCGACCGCGCGGGGCAGCTCATCAGAGCCGCACAGGGCGAAGCCGACGCGCAAACCGCAGAGGCCGTAGACCTTGGAGAAGGTGCGCAGGAGCACGAGGTTCGGGTGGGAGTCGAGCAGCTCGATCGAGCTGTCGGGGTCCTCGAGCAGGTTGAACTCGCAGTAGGCCTCGTCGAGGATCACGCACACGTGCGGGGGAACCTGCTCGACGAACGCGGCGATATCTCGCAACGGCAGCGCGGTGGAGGTGGGGTTGTTCGGGTTGCAGACGATCACGAGACGCGTCGCGACGGTGATCTCGCTGAGCATCGCCTGCAGGTCGTGGCGTTCTGAGCGGTCGAGCGGGACGGTCACGGCGCGGGCGCCGGAGGCGGCCGACAGGTGGGGGTAGACCGAGAACGACGGCCACGCGTAGACGAGCTCTGAGCCGGGCTCGAGCAGCGCCTCGCCGGCCGCGAGCAGGATGTCGCACGAGCCGTTGCCGATCGCGATCCGCGCGGACGGCACGCCGTAGCGGTCGCTCAGGCGCCCGCGAAGCAGTGAGTTGGAGGGGTCCGGGTAGCGGTTGAGCGTGCTCAGGGCGCGCTCGATCGCCTCGCGCACCGCCGGCAGCGGCGGATAGGGCGACTCGTTGCTCGCGAGCCGCACCGGCGGCACGTCCTGCGCGTAGCCGCCCGCGGCAGGGTAGACGGGGATCCGCGCGATGCGCTCTGAGAACTCAATCGCCATGCGCCCATTGTGGCGTGTGCGACCCGCGCTCGCCGTGCCCATCCTTCGGTTGCCTCCAGACCACCCGCCGGACCGGTGGCGTCAGGCCTATTGCGCCGCCTGTAAGTCGGCGCGCAGCGCGGCGGCGTCGCCGAGATAGACGTGCTTGGCGACGTGGTCGTCCTCGGCGTGGTAGTGAATCAGCACGCGGATCACGCGCGGCAGCGAGCGCGGCACGGCGATCTCGCGCGCGCACAGCAGCGGCACGCCGTCGAAGCCGAGCGCGCGCGCGGCCACCGCGGGGAACTCGGCGTTGAGGTCGTTGGTGGCCGTGAAGATGCAGCTCACGACGTGTTCGGGTTTCAGCGCGTTGCGCTCCATGATCGCCTGCATCAGCTCGGTGGTGGCGGCGAGGATGTCCTGGGCGTCGTTGCGGTCGACGCTGATGGCGCCCCGCAGGGCGAAGAGCCGTTGTGACATTGCGGCGATTGTGTCAGAGCGCTCGGAGCCGCTCGACCTCGGCGTCGCTCAACCTTCGATAAGCCCCGGCGGCGAGCCCCTCGAGTCGCAACGGCCCGAAGGCGACGCGTCGCAGCTCGAGCACCGGATGGCCGACCGCGTCGCACATGCGCCGCACCTGCCGGTTGCGACCCTCGTGGATCGTCAGCTCGATCGCATCCTTCCCCGCGCGCCGCACTCGCGCGGGAGCGGTGGGACCGTCCTCGAGCTCGACCCCGCGGCGCAGGGCGCTCAGCTCCCCGTCCTCGAGCGAGCCGCCGCCGACTCGTGCCAGGTAGGTCTTGGAGACCTCGAAGCTCGGGTGGGTGAGGCGGTTGGCGAGCTCGCCGTCGTTGGTCAGCAGGATCAGCCCGCTCGAGTCGGCGTCGAGCCTGCCCACCGGATACAGACGCAGCCCCGTGGCGGGCACCAGCTCGATCACGGTCGGGCGGCCATGTGTGTCGCGCGCGGTCGAGACGACGCCGACGGGCTTGTGCACCGCATAGACGACGCGCGGCTCGGGCCCAGTGACCGAGCGACCGTCGACCGCGACGCAACTGTCCCCGTCCACGTCACACGCAGGGTCGGTGACGCGCGCGCCGTCGACGGTCACGTGGCCGGCCGCGATCAGCGCCTCGGCCGCGCGTCGCGAGGCGACGCCGGAGTGGGCGAGGTACTTGGCTAGGCGCACGTGGCTGTGTTCTCGGCTAGGACGCATCCGCGGAGGCCTTGGGCGAAGATGGCCATCTGCTGCAACCATAGGAGGCGGCCCAGCCACCGCGCCGTCCCACGCTGAACAGCCGAGGGCGCGCGCATCCTCCAATCATGGATCTACAGCTACTCGACCAAACCCTGTCCGAGCGCGGTGAGCCCCCGTTTCGCGCGCGCCAGGTGTGGGCGTGGGCAGCCAAGGGCGCAAGCGGATACGGCGAGATGACGAACCTGCCCGCCCCCTTGCGCGAGGCGCTGGAGCGGGAGCTGCCGTTCTCGAGCCTGACCGCGCAGGAGGAGAGACGCGCGAGCGACGGCACCGTCAAGGCTCTGTTTACGACCGCCGACGGACGGTCGGTGGAGGCGGTGCTGATGCGCTATCGCGATACCCCATCGCAAGGCACACGTGGGCGGCGCTCGATCTGCGTCTCCTCGCAGTCGGGCTGTCCGCTGACGTGCACGTTCTGCGCCACCGGGCAGATGAAATTCGCGCGCAACCTGACCACTTCGGAGATCGTCGATCAGGCGCTGCACTTCCGCCGGATCGAGCCGATCGACCACTGCGTGTTCATGGGCATGGGCGAGCCGATGCTGAACCTCGAGAACGTGCTCGCCGCGTGCGAGCGGTTGCCGGACATCGGCATTACGCACAGGCGCACGGCGATCTCGACGGTCGGCTGGATACCGGGGATCGAACGGCTGGCCGAGCAGGACATGCCGCTGCGCTTGGCGCTGTCGCTGCACGCGGCCGACGAGGCGCTGCGCTCGGAGCTGATGCCGGTGAACGACCGCTACCCGCTTGCGGACGTGATCGAGGCCTGTCACGCGTTCTACGCACGCAAGCGGCGAAGGGTGTTCGTCGAGTACGTGATGCTCGCGGGGGTCAACGACCGCTACGAGCAGGCGCTCGCGCTGGCCAGGGTGCTGTCGGGCAGGCACGATCAAGCGCCGATCTTCAAGGTCAACCTGATCCCCTACAACCCGACGGACTCGCCCTACGACGGTTCCTCGCGCGAGTCGATCGCCGCGTTCCGTGCCACGTTGGAAGGGCGCGGGATCCCCGCGACGGTTCGCCTGACCCGCGGGCGCGACATAGACGCAGCGTGCGGCCAACTCGCGGCGCGAAGCGCTTAAGAAGGTCCGTTCCCCGCGCGAGCCTCGCCCGCGCGCAAGAGACGGTCGCGCAGCTCGGCCTGCTCCTCCGGGGTCGGGTCCCAGCGGGCGACATCGGGCAGGTCATCGAGCGTGCGCAGCCCGAACAGCTTCAAGAACTGCACGCCGGTGCGGTAGATGACCGCGCCGAACTGCGACTGCCCTCCCTCCTCGATCAGCCCACGGTCGAGCAGCGTCGCCGTCGCCGAGTCGGCGCTGACGCCGCGGATGCGCGTGATCTCCGGGCGCGATATCGGCTGCAGGTAGGCGACGATCGCGAGCGTCTCCGCCTGTGCCGGCGTCAGCGTGGCGACGCGCCGGCTGCTGAACAGTCGCCGCGCGGCATCCTCCGCCTGGGGGTCGCTCGCGAGCGTCCATCCTCCGCCCAGCTCGCGCAAGGCGATCCCTCGCCGCCCCGGGGAATACTCCTGCGCGAGCACAGCGATCGCGGCTTGCACCTCTACCTCCTCGGCCTGGGTCGCTTCAGCCAGCTCCTTGAGGCTCAGCGGATCGGATGCGAGGAACAGGAGCGCTTCGACGGTATGTGCCAGCCCCGCTGCGGCACCAACCCGGCCATCATCCTCTGCCGGCGGGCTCGCGGGACCATCCTCTTCCACCGCCTCACTCACCCGAGCATCCCCGTCCACCGCCTCGATCACCCGACCATCCTCTCGGCCGGCGCCGATTCCACCCGGGCGCGCACCGCGATCTCGCCGAAGCTCTCCCCCTGCTCCCAGTCGGCCTCGCCGCGTTTGTACAGCTCGAGCAGCGCGAACAGCGTGACCGCGACGGTCATCCGGTCGGCGCCGCGGACAGCTTCGTCGAAGCTGAAGCGACCGCGCCGCAGCAGCCCGCGTAGATGCGCAAGACGCTCACCTACCGACACGCGCGGCGCGCCCATGTGACGCAGGCTGATCTCGGGCGGCATGCGCAGCAGCCGGCCGATCGCCTCGCCCAGAACCTGTGGATCCTGTGATCCATCCTGCGGCTGGACGATCGTGCGGCGCAGGCTCGCCGGGAGGGGCACGGCGCGAAAGCGAACTCCGTGCTCGCGCTCGAGCAGCTCACCGAGGTGCGCGGCGGCGGCGCGAAAGCGACGGGCGTCGAGCATCCTCGCCAGCAGCTCCTCGGCGGCCTGTTCAGGCTCGATGTCGAGCAGCTCCTCCTCATCTCCACTGAGCATCAACCGGGACTTCAGCTCGAGCAGCGCGGCGATCAGGACGATGAACTCGGTCGCGGTCTCCAGATCCAGCTCGCCGCGGGCTTCCAGATGGTCGAGGTAGGCGAGCACGACTTCCGCCAGCTGCAGCTCGAGCAGGTCGACCTCTTCGCGCAGGATCAGCGTGAGCAGCAGGTCGAACGGGCCACTAAAGATCTCGAGATCCAGCTCGAGCGAGGCGACGGTCATTTTCTCACCGTAGCGACCGGTCCCGACGTGGGCGCGCCCACCCCCATGCGCTCGCGCACGTCCGCGAGCGTCTCCCCCGCGATCTCCCGCGCGCGCGCGGCGCCGTCGGCGAGGATCGCCTCTAGTGACCCCTCGTCCGCGCGCAGCTCGGTGTAGCGCTCGCGCACCGGCGCCAGGTAGTCGATCACCGCGGCCGCGACCGCCCCCTTCAATTCGCCGTAACGCGCGTCCTTCAACTCGTCCTCGACCTGCCCCGGCGTCTGCCCTCGGACCGCCGCGAGGATCTCGATCAGGTTGGTGATGCCTGGCTTGTCCCCCCCACGACGCACCTCGCTGCCGGAGTCGGTGACCGCGCGCTTGAACTTCTTCTCGATCGCGGCCGGCTCGTCGGTGACGTAGACGGTGCCCTCGAGCGAGCCGGTCGTCGTGGACATCTTGTTCTCGGGGTGCTGCAGGTCCATGATCCGCGCGCCGACCGCCGGGATCCGGTGCTCGGGCACGACCAGTGTCTCGCCGAAGCGCCCGTTGAAGCGCTGGGCGACATCGCGCATCAACTCGACGTGCTGGCGCTGGTCATCGCCAACCGGCACCTCCTGCGCGCGATAGGCGAGCACGTCGGAGGCCATCAGCACCGGGTAGAAGAACAGACCCGCGGTCGCGAGCTCACGCGCAGAGCCGGCCTTCTCCTTGAACTGGGTCATTCGCGTCAGCTCGCCGTAGGAGGTCACGCTCGACAGCAGCCACGTCAGCTCGGTGTGCTCGCGCACGTCGCTCTGGCGAAACAGCACGCAGCGCTCGGGGTCGACGCCCGCCGCGAGCAGCACCGCGAGCAGGTCGTACAGCCCGGCCCGCAGCTCGGCCGGGTCGTAGGCCACCGTCAACGCGTGCAGGTCGACGATGCAATAGATCGCCTCTCCGCGGTCCTGACCCGCAACGTACTGCGCGATCGCGCCGATGTAGTTGCCCAGATGCTTGCGCCCGGTGGGCTGGATGCCGGAGAAGATGCGCATGGGGGCGGGAGATTAGCGTCAAGCGGCGCCGCGACGCTGCGATCTACCCCCCATCGCAAAATGCTACTTCATACTCCGAGCGCATCTGGACTGGAACCCGCCGCTACCGTGTCGCCGCCAAAATTGGTCTGCGACCAACCCAACGTCGGACTATACCAACGGTCAGTCAACGTATTGCCTTTACTGGCGTCAACGAAGAAGACATTTGCTTCGTTGCCCACCATAACAGCGGATGGGCTCGTCCCGCCGGCGACGGTATCCCCACCAAAATTCGTTTGCGACCAACCCAACGTCTGGTTATACCAACGGTCCGTAATCGTGCTGCCTTTACTGGCATCAGCGAAGAAAACATTTGCGTTATTTTCGACCAAGACCGCGGTCGGGCTCGTACCTTTAGCTACTTCATCCCCACCAAAATTCGTTTGCGACCAACCCAACGTCGGACTATACCAACGGTCAGTCAACGTATTGCCTTTACTGGCATCAACGAAGAAGACATTTATGTTATTTTCGACCAAGACCGCGGTCGGGCTCGTACCTTTAGCTACTTCATCCCCACCAAAATTCGTTTGCGACCAACCCAACGTCGGACTATACCAACGGTCAGTCAACGTATTGCCTTTACTGGCGTCAACGAAGAAGACATTTGCTTCGTTGCCCACCATAACAGCGGATGGGCTCGTCCCGCCGGCGACGGTATCCCCACCAAAATTCGTTTGCGACCAACCCAACGTCTGGTTATACCAACGGTCCGTAATCGTGCTGCCTTTACTGGCATCAGCGAAGAAAACATTTGCGTTATTTTCGACCAAGACCGCGGTCGGGCTCGTACCTTTAGCTACTTCATCCCCACCAAAATTTGTTTGCGACCAACCCAACGTGGGATTATACCCCCACCGATCGGTAAGCGTGCCGCCCTTCGTGGCGTCACCGAAGAACACGTTTGCTTCACCGCCGATCACGACCCCGCCGGGACTCGAACCTTTACCTATTTCATCACCTTCAAAAATAGTCTGCAACCATCCCGACGTCGAACTATACCATCTGTCTGTCATCGTATTACCGTGGTTAGCATCGGCGAAGAACACATTTGGTTCCACGAGAGTTGTAAACACCTGATCGCCGCCCGCTACCGTCCCCGCCGAACTACTCGCCACAACACGAAAATGATAAGTAACACCCGGAGCAAGTCCCGAAACATTATTCCAAGTAGGAATAGAGCCCACCCCCGCCCCAAGATCCATTCCCGGGCTGGCCGGAATCACACCACCATAGCTCGTCGTCGTACCATATTCAAAATAATAATGCGTATCAAGTCCATTGGGATTAACCGACCCATTCAATTTAGCCGTCCGCTGACCAACTTCCGAAGCAGCAAACGTCGCCACAGTCGGCGGCGGCTTCACCACAGGAGCACCCCACGGCGTACCCCAACCGGTAGGACCATCAAAACCAGGGACGGCCCAACATAGATACGTCACCGTACAGCCACCTTCACTGTTTTTGCCCGATATGATGTCGTTCAGTGACCCACCCTCTTTTGCGTACTGCCATATCGCCTGCGGACCAAAGGACCGAGTGTAGGCATTCGTCAACGCATACGTTGCTGCAATTATCGGCGACGATGCGCTTGTGCCACCCCACGACGCCCATCCGATTTCTCCAAAGGCATTGCCTTCATAAGCATCGTAGATGGAGACCGGCGAGTTTTTCCAATCCGCGACCGCCGATATGTCGCTGGTGGTTCTATAGGCACAGCCCGTATCCGTCTGCCAACTCGGCTTTGGCTCGTTTTGTGCGCACGTAGATCCGCCGAGCGACCACGCAAACTCTTCAAAGCCTCGCGCATTGGGGGCTTCGAACAGACTCGTACCGCCGACCGCCAGGACATGGGGCGACTCGGCGGGCCATTCCTGCGAAGTGTAGCCACGATCGCCGCCGGCTACTGTGATCATCACCCCCGGATGATTGAAGGCCCCTTCATAACCGAGATCTTCAGCTTTGAGCGCATGGCTCCAACTATTGGTGATCTCGTTGGCGCCCAACGCGGCGGCTGTGTTCTCCGCCGTCGCCAAAGTGCTGTCTGCCTCTGGGCCCGGAGCCTCAACCAATATGATGTGACAGTTGGGACAGATCGCTGACACCATCTCGATATCGGACGCGCCCTCTACTGCCCAGTTCGATCCGGCCGGCGGAGGGTAATTGCGCTGTTCTCCAAGTCGATTCACCTTTTTGAAGCAGCCATTCGCCGTCGTGCAAGGCGACTGCCCGTAGGTGGCGCGATAGGTCGCCAGATCAGATTCAGCATCGGGGTTGTCCCCGACGATGACCACCGCCACCGTCTGGCCCGAGCCGGCAGTTGCCGACGGCAGATTATACGCGCGCTGGAGATCCGCCGGATCAAAACCGGTGCCGCTCGTACCGTGCCCGCCGTCCGGCTGGAACCCGCCCTGCGTACCCCCGATACCGCTCGCATACCGCAACCTCTGCGCACGCCGATACGCCCGCGGAACGATCACACCATCGCAAGTAATTTCATCGGGACGCAACTTCGAGCGAGGACACGCATAGTAAGGCCTGGTGCTCGAGGGAGTCTGAGAGGGTTCTTCCTGGGACTGCGCGCCGATAGAGGAAGGCACAGCCGCCTGGACAACGCCGCCGCCGAGCAACAAGACGACGAAGCTCGCCACGCATGCGACACCGACAAAACCACGCACGGCCAGAATCCAGCTCGACCATGCACCCCGCTTGACACGCCTCTCCACCGTGACCACCATCCTCTCCTGTCTCAAACCCTTTTTGAGCCCCCTCATAAACATCAGCACCGACCCTACCCCAATGGTCAACCAAGTGTCAAGCCTTTTGTCTTACAATCTTGAAAACTCCCTCTAAATCCCGTGTTTTATCGTGGTCAACATCACCAAGATATAAACACACCTCGGTCAAAATAATGACATAAACGAGCCCATAGCAAACCTGTATCGACCGCAGGTCGCGATCAGGTCAGCGCCTGACGGATGACCGGCCGCTTCGCCGCCGCGACCTCGTCCAAGCGCCTGACGGGGGTGGTGTAGGGGGCGTTCTGAGCGACCTCGGGCCCCTCGGCGACCGCCTCGCGCAGGATCTCGGCGATCGCGTCGGCGAACGCGTCGAGCGTCTCCTTGGTCTCCGTCTCGGTCGGCTCGACCATCAGCGCCTCCTCGACGAGCAGCGGGAAGTAGACGGTCGGCGGGTGAAAGCCGAAGTCGAGCAGCCGCTTGGCGAGGTCGAGCGTCTTGATCTGAAGCTCGCGCTTCATCGGTCCGCCGGAGAGGACGAACTCGTGCAGGCACAGCTCTCCATAGGCGAGTGGCAAGTACTCGGCCACCCCCTGCTCTTTCAGCCGCGCCAGCAGGTAGTTGGCGTTCAGCACGGCCGTCTCTGAAGCGTCCTTCAGCCCGTCGGCGCCGAGCGAGCAGATGTAGGCGTAGGCCCGCACGAAGCAGCCGTAGTTGCCCTGAAAGCCGCGCAGCCGGCCGATCGAGCGCTCGCGGTCGAAATCGAGGTCGAACGTCGGCGAGGACCCGGTCGCGCCGTCCGCTCGCCGTACGACGAGCGGCCGCGGAAGGAACGGCGCGATCCGCTCGGACACCGCGATCGGGCCCGATCCCGGGCCGCCGCCGCCGTGGGGCTGGGTGAAGGACTTGTGCAGGTTGAAGTGCACGATGTCAAAGCCCATGTCGCCGGGCCGCGAGATGCCCATCACCGCGTTGAGGTTGGCGCCGTCGTAATACAGCGTCGCCCCCACCCCGTGCACGATCTGCGCGATCTTCTCGATGTTGCGGTCGAACAGGCCGAGCGTGTTCGGGTTCGTCAACATCAGGCAGGCCACATCGGAGTCGCTCTTCGCGCGCAGGTCGTCGAGGTCGACGCCGCCGTCGGGGTTCGTGGCGACCTTCACCACCTCGAGACCCGCCATCGTGACCGTCGCGGGGTTCGTTCCGTGGGAGGTGTCCGGCGTCAGCACCTTGTGGCGCTGCTCACCGCGCTCCTCGTGGTAGGCGCGCGTCAACAGCACGCCAGCCAGCTCTCCGTGGGAGCCGGCCGACGGCTGCAGCGAAACGTGCCCCAGGCCGGAGATCTCAGCGAGCGCCTGCTGCAAGCTCCACATCAGCTCGAGCGCGCCCTGTGCTCGCTCGGGATCCTGCAGCGGGTGCAGTCGCGCATGCCCGGGAAGCGCCGCGACGCGCTCGTGCAGGCGCGGGTTGTGCTTCATCGTGCACGATCCGAGCGGGTAGAAGCCCGAGTCGAGGTCGAAGTTGCGCTTCGACAACCCGACGTAGTGGCGCACGATCTCAGGCTCGGACACCTCCGGCAGGTGCGGCGGCTGCTTGCGGCGGAAGCGCTCGGGCAGCGCTTCCGCGCCCACCCGCGGAACGTCGAGCTCGGGACATTGAAACGCGCGGCGACCGGGAGCGCCCTTCTCGAAGATCGTCCGCGCGCGTTCTCGCTGCTGGGGTGTCGCCCCGGCGGCCGAGGTCGGAGCGCCGCCATGCGGGTGGTGTCCGTCGATACCCGGGTCGGCGTGCAGGTGGTTATCGTCGATCCCGCTCACGCGATCGCCGCCTTTCCTGCGCTCGCGCCGGCGCCGTTCGCCGCACCGTTCGCCTCGTCACTCGCGGCGCCGTCGCGCGAGTCGACATCGCTCTTGCCGCCTTCGCCCGGCCCAGCCGCCACCGCCGCTCCCAGAACCTCGGCCAAACGGTCGATGTCAGCGCGGGAGCGCTGCTCGGTGATCGCGACCAGCAGCCCGCCGCGGTCCTCCTCGCGGCCCGTGATCTGCTCCAGGTCAACGCCCGGGTTGACGCCCTGCGCGGCGCAGTCGCGCTTGACCTCGGCCACGTCCGCGTCGAGGCGCAACGCCAGCTCGCGGATCACCGGCTGGTCGTGAAGCGCCTCCACACCGTCGAGCGCGCAGAGCGACGCGCGCGCGTAGTGGGTGCGCGCGAGCAGCAGCTCGCCCAGCTCGACGATCCCGCGCCGGCCGAGCCAGGAGAGGTAGACGACGCCGGCGAGCGCGTTCAGCGCCTGTGCGGTGCAGATGTTCGAGGTCGCTTTCTCGCGGCGGATGTGCTGCTCGCGCGTCTGCAACGTCAGCACGAACCCGCGGCGGCCGTCCACGTCCGTGGTCTCCCCCGCGATCCTGCCGGGCATCCGGCGCAGGTACTCCTCGCGCGCGGCGAAGAACCCGAACGAGGGGCCGCCGAAGTCCAGGCGGTTGCCCAGCGGCTGACCCTCGCCGACGGCGACGTCGACCCCACACTCGCCGGGAGGGGCGAGGATGCCGAGCGTGATCGGGTCGACCTGTGCGATCACGACCGGGCCGGCGCCGCCGATCGGCGACTTCACCCCGTCACCGGCCCCCTTCGCCCCGTCCCCGGCCCCCTTTGCGGCCCCGCTCAGCGCAGCCGCGTCCTCGACGGCACCGTAGAAGTTCGGCTGGGCGAAGATCGCCGCGCTGCACTCGCCGTCGATCGCCTGCGCCCACGCGTCGGGATCGGTCACCCCGTCGCGTAAGCCGACCTCGACGACGTCCATCCCGTACCCATGGGCATGGGTACGGAGCGTCTCGAGCGAATGCGGGTGCAGCCCGGCGCTCACGACGAAACGCTTGCCGCCGTTGTGCAGCTTCGCCAGGTAGCCCGCCGCCGCGACGGCCGACGGGCCCTCGTAGACCGAGGCGTTGGAGACCGGGAGCGCGGTCAGCTCGGAGATCGCGGTCTGGTACTCGAACATCACCTGCAGCCCCCCCTGTGAGATCTCGGGCTGATAGGGGGTGTAGGGCGTGAGGAACTCGGAGCGCTCCATCAGCATGTCGATCAGCGCCGGCACGTAGTGGTCGTACATGCCCGCGCCGAGGAAGCTCAGCTCGTCCTCGACGCTCGTGTTGCGCGCGGCCAGCGTGCGCAGGTGTGTGTAGACCTCCTGCTCGCCGAGGCCATCCGGGAGGTCGAGCGCGCGGCCGAGACGAACCGCGGCGGGGATCTGGCGGTCGAAGATCTCCGCGACGGAGTCGACGCCGATCGCGGCGAGCATCCGCTCGAGATCGCGCGGGGTGACTGACGTGTAGCGGCTCAAGTACCTGAGACTAGCTCAGCCGCCGAGGCCGGCGGTATAGGCGGCGGCCTCCATCAGCGCGTCGCGCTCGGAGGGGTCGGCGAGACGCACCTTCACGAGCCAGCCCGTGCCGTAGGGGTCCTCGTTGATCATCTGCGGGGTGTCGGCGAGCGCGTCGTTGACCTCGACGATCTCGCCTGACAGCGGCGCGACGACGTCCGATACCGCCTTGACCGACTCGACCTCGGCGTAGGGCTCGTCCTTGATCAGGATCGTCCCTACCGCCGGCGGCTCGAAGAACACGACCTCTCCGAGCGAGTCCTGCGCGTACCAGGTGATGCCGAGCGTGGCGAGCGTGGGATCGGCGTCGTCGATCCGCGCCCAGTCGTGCTCGGGGTGGTAGAGCAGGTCCGGCGGGTAGTTGCCTTGGGCCATTCTTCACGAGCCTCCTGGATCGCTTGGGCTCGGAGCCCTTTTAGGGTTCGCGACAGAATAAAGGGTGGGTTGAGGTGGTCGGGCCGTGGATGGCAGGCGGCGCACACGAGCGCAGGCGTGCTGGTGGCACGTCGAGCATCGTGGGTGGCGCCTGACGCCGCGGACCGGCCGCATCAATCCCGCCATTTATTTTGGCGTGGACCCTTATAGAGCGGCTTCTGCTCGACCACGGCGGGGCGCATCTTGCCACGAACGTCGATCTGCAGGCGTGTCCCAATGACGGCCTGCGCGGCGGGCACGTAGGCCATGCCGATGCCGACGTCAAGGCAGGGCGAGAGCGTGCCGCTCGTAACTGTGCCGCCGCCGATCACGGGGTTGCCCTGACGGGCGATTCCCGGGCCCTCGATCGCGAACGCAACGAGCTTCTCTTCGGGACCGGCGGCACGCACGGCACGCACGGCGTCCGCGCCGATGAAGCCAGTCTCCTCCTTGCAGCACCACCCGAGCCCCGCTTCGATCGGGCCGCGCTCGAGCATCAGGTCGTTGCCGTAGAGGTGAAAGCAAGCCTCCAACCGCAGTGTGTCGCGCGCGGCGAGCCCGGCGGGAGCGGCGCCGCGACGGGTCAGCTCGTCCCATAGTGCGGGAGCGTCACCCGGCCGGCAGAGCAGCTCGACGCCGTCCTCGCCGGTGTAGCCGGTGCCGCAGACGAGCACCTCGGCGCCGGACAGCCGCCTGCTCGCCGCCGTCATGCGCGCCGGCAGGGGAGCGTCGGAGATCGCCTGCACGATCTCGCGCGCGCGTGGCCCCTGCACGGCGAGCATTGCATAGTCGTCGATCCTGTCCGTCACCTGCGCGTCGGGAAAGTCCTCCTTCGCGTGCGTGTGGAACCAGGCCAGATCTTGCACGTGGTTCGAGGCGTTCGTGACCGTCAGAAAGCGATCTGCCGCCAGGCGGTAGGTGAAGAGGTCGTCGAGCACACCGCCATCCTCGCGGCACAGCACGCTGTACTGCGCGCCCCCGATCGGGATCGTGGCGACGTCGTTGGACAGCAGCCGCTGCAGCAGATCGAGCGCTTGCGGGCCCGCGGTCTCGATCTCGCCCATGTGCGAGACGTCGAACACGCCCGCGCGCTCGCGCACCGCCATGTGCTCCTGACGGACGCCCTCATATTGCACGGGCATCTCCCAGCCAGCGAACTCGACGAGCTTCGCCCCGGCGGCGAGATGGCGGTCGTGCAGGGCGGTGCGGCGCATGTTCGATGACACCGCCCGCAGGCTATCGACAGACCGGCGTCTCGCCGCTGTTCCTGGTGGCGCATGCGCCACCAGGCGGGAGCGCGCATGCGCGCTCCCGTGACGTGCCGCATGCGGCACGTCGTTCCGACCGGCACATGTGCCGGCCGGCGGAGCCGCACATGTGCGGCTCCGGGCAGGGCCGCATGCGGCCCTGCCGTCCAATCAGCCGCTCAGCGCAAAAACGGGGGAACGTCGATGTCGTCGTCGGAGATCTCGAGCGAGGAGCGCTGGCGATCGTCGATGCGGGGACCGCGGTCGCGCCCACGGGAGCGGCTGTCGCGGCGCACGGACCGGCCGGGACGGTGGTCGAAGCCGGTGCCGATCACCGTCACGCGCACGTCATCGCCCATGCTCTCGTCGATCACCGCGCCGAAGATGATGTTCGCGTTGGGGTCGGCCGCGTTCTGGATGATCTCGGCGGCGTCGTTGACCTCGAACAGGCCGAGGTCCTTGCCGCCGGTGATGTTCAGCAGGATGCCGGTGGCGCCGTCGACGGACTCTTCCAGCAGCGGCGAGGAGATCGCCGCCTTGGCGGCGTCGGCGCAGCGGCTCTCGCCGCCCGCGGTGCCGATCCCCATCAGGGCGGAGCCGGCGTCGTGCATGATCGTGCGCACGTCGGCGAAGTCGAGGTTGATCAGGCCGGGGATCGTGATCAGGTCGGTGATGCCCTGCACGCCCTGGCGCAGGATGTTGTCGGCCTCCTTGAAGGCATCGAGCATCGAGGTGCGTCGCTCGACGACCGCGAGCAGCTTCTCGTTGGGGATCACGATCAGCGTGTCGACGACCTCGCGCAGACGCTCGATCCCCTCGGTGGCCTGGCGGCCGCGCTGGGAGCCCTCGAAGTCGAACGGGCGCGTCACCACGCCGACGGTCAGCGCGCCGATCTCGTTCTTGGCGATCTCCGCGATCACGGGCGCGGCGCCCGTGCCGGTGCCGCCGCCCTCGCCGGCGGTCACGAACACCATGTCGGCGCCCTTCAGCGCCTCCTTGATGTCGTCGCGCGACTCCGACGCGGCGCCCAGGCCGACGTCGGGGTTGGCGCCCGCGCCGAGGCCCTTGGTCGACTCGTGGCCGATGTTGAGCTTGATGTCGGCGTCGCACATCGCGAGCGCCTGGGCATCGGTGTTGGCGGCGATGAACTCGACGCCGCGCAAGCCCGCGTCGACCATGCGGCTGACCGCGTTGGTGCCGCCACCGCCGACGCCTACGACCTTGATGACCGCCAGATAGCTTCCCGCTACTCCACCGCGCTCCATGAATATCAGTTCCCGTCCGAAGCCTTCAGTAGTAATTTAGGGTTCGCAGCATACACCTCGCGAAACCCCGGGGATCAGCACGTTATGCAGGGAACTTCGCCCTGTCAACGACGGCATCCAATCTCGCAAGATTCCTTGCAGATCGCCGAACTCTCGACCGTTGCCTGAGGATCGGTCCCCAGTTGCCCTCAACCTTAAGTTGAGGTTTAGAGTGGACGAGGTGCTCGCCGGAGCGACTCAGCCGCCGGCGGCGGGGGTCGTAGAGGGTGTTTCCGTGGTTGTCGCCGACGGCGTCGCGCTGGACGCCGTGCTCGGCGCCACTTCGCGGGACGCCCCGCTGGAGGCTTCCGGGGGTGAGGCCGCACCGCTCGCCGCTTCCGCCCCCGTAGGCGACGGGGCCGGCGTGGTCGAGGGTGTGCTCGAAGAGCCACCACCGACCGCCGCCGTGAGACCGGCGGCAAGCTCCGCCGCGGTGCTCGGATCGGACACGCTGCCCACTTCCGTGCCGGTGGCCCCCGTGCCCGGCGCCACTCCGTCGGCGAACCCGGCGGCGGGGCGTTCCGGCAGGCGCACGTCGACGTAGGCAGCCCCCGCCGAGCTCGGATCGGCGAGCACGCGCGCCAGCGATAGCCACTTCGCGTGCGGCAGCGAAGCGTCGCCGAAGTAGACGAGCAGGCCGTTGCGCATCGCCAAGGTCAGACCCTCCGGGCCCGTGTACACGCGCTTGACCTCCCTGGCCAGCGGAGCGGGGGCGTCGCCCAGCACCGCCAGCGTGCCGAGGAGAGTCGAATCGTGAAGGCGCCGCCCGACGGACGCCTCCGCGGCGCTTTCGCTCAGGGCCGGCAGCGAGCCGGAAAGCAACGCGGGACCGAGTACCACGCCGTCAGCGGCCACCGCGGTCCGCTCCCCGCCCACGTTCAGCGCAGCCACGGGCAACTGCTCGGCCACCTCGATGTGCAGACCGTGAGGAAAGCTCGGAATCGCGTGGATCGAGCGAATGACCGGGAACGAGGCCACAGCCGCGCGCAGCGCGGCAGGATGCAGGTCGAGCGTGCTCATGTGCTGCGCCGCGCCGCTCAGGGCCGCTTCGATCGCGGGCGCATCGGCTCCGTGCACGCCACTCACCCGCACGTGCTCCACGGTCACAAATGAGGACTTGCGCAACAGCAGCCAGCCCCCGGCGAGCAACGGGAGTGAGACCAGCAGGGCGAGCAGCGCGATGCGCAGGCGCCGATGGCGGGAGATCGCTTGGAATGAGCTGCGCGCCAAGCCCGCGATCGCTTCGAACGGGCGCCACGCGAGGTCAAACGACCCAGCCGGTGCGCGAGCTGCGATGGAGCGTTCCATTCACGGGTCTTCGACCCCGAGGAGTAAACCCCTACCAGGGAAAGCGCACTTCGCCAAGCGTCTGCACCTCGGGCTGCAACTCCAGCCCGAAGCGCTCCTTGACGCGGCGACGACCCTCAGCCATCACGGCGATCACGTCGGCGGTCGTGGCGGTGCCGGCGTTCTCGATGAAGTTCGCGTGCTTCTCGGCAAAGCGTGCGCCGCCGATCTGAAGGCCGTTGCAGCCGGCCTCCGCGAGCAGCAGGCCGGCGGAGCGGCCTTCGGCACGAGGATCGTCAGGGTTCTTGAACGTCGAGCCAAACGTCTTGATTCCCTGCGGCTGGGCCGCGTGACGGCGCTCGCGCATCTCGGCCAGCGTCGCCTTGACGTCGGCCGTGCGCGCCGGTGCGAGCAGGAACGACACGCGCGCGACGATCTCTCCGGGAGCGAGGCTCGAATGGCGATAGCCGAACCCCAGCTGGGCCGGGGTGCGACGGGCGAATCCCTCGGCGGTCGCGATCTCCACCCACTCGAGCGCCTTTGCCAGCTCGCCGCCGTAGGCGTTTGCGTTCATCCGCACGGCGCCGCCGACGGTACCGGGGATGTTCACGCCGAACTCGATCCCGGACAGCCCCGCCTGCGCCGCGCGCGCCGCGACCGACGGCAGCCGGGCGCCACCGCCGCAGAGGATGTGCTCTCCCTCGTGCTTGATCAGCGCGAGCTTCCGGTCGAGCTTGATCACCAGGCCGCGTACGCCCTCGTCGGCGATCAGCAGGTTCGAGCCGGACCCGACGACGTTGACCTCGGCCTCGACCCCCTTCGCCCACGCGAGCAGCTCTTTCAGCTGAGCGCCCGAGCCGGCGCGGGCGAAGTACTCGGCCTCGCCGCCGGTCCGGATCGTCGAGGAGCGATCGAGTGGGAAATCGCGCCGCACGATCGACGGGGCACTGGCCGGGGATGCTCTCAAGGCGGGTACGTGTGCGCCTGACTGTCTAGACATCCCGCTGCTCCCCCAGTAGTCCTCGCCCGAGCGTGTCGATATCGCCCGCGCCCATCACAAGACATATATCGCCCTCGCCGAGCACCCCCTCCAGGACCGTCTCGGCCTCAGCGAAACCAGGTAGCCAGTAAACCGGCTTGCCATGCGCCGCATCCGTGGCCGCCTCGGCGATCAGCAGCCCACTCACGCCGGGATGGTCCACGGCGCGCTCGCGCGCCGAGTAGACGTCGAGCACCACGACCACGTCGGCGAGCGCCAGCGCGACGCCAAACTCGCGCGCGAGCAGCGCGGTGCGCGAGTAGAGATGAGGCTGGAACACGGCCACCAGCCGCCCGAGCTCGAGCGTGCGCGCGGCCGTCAGCGTGGCGGCGACCTCGGTCGGGTGGTGGGCGTAGTCGTCATAGACGACCGCGCCACTCGCCATCTCCCCCAGCAGCTGAAAGCGCCGCGCGGCGCCAGTGAAAGCGGCGAGGCCCCCGATCGCGCGGTCCGCATCGGCGCCCGCGAGCCGCGCCACCTCGAGCGCGGCGGTCGCGTTCAGCGCGTTGTGCGCACCTGGGACCCTCAGCGCGACCTCGTGCCCGCGCCACGGAAAGCGCTGGAAGATCTCTGTGCGCCCCGCGATCCGTGACTCGCCACCCTCGCGGCCCTCGCCATGCTCGCAACCCTCGCGGCGGTTGCCACCCTCGTCTGGAAGGGGCTCTGCGAGCGCGTACGGGACGACCTCGGCCCTTCCCCCCTCGATCCCTCTTCCCTCGTCGCCCTGCCCGACACCCGTGGACGCCGCCGACTCCGCCAGCTCGAGTAGCTCCGGGCGATCCCATACGACGATCGCCGTATGCGCGCGCGCGAGAAAGGCACGAAACGCGTCGCGTAGCTCCGTCAGCGAGCCGAACGTGGCGTGATGGTCGAGCTCGACGTTCGTCAGCACGCCCACCTCGACGTGCAGGCTGAGCATCGAGCGGTCGGACTCGTCCGCCTCGACCACGAGCCACTCGCCCTCCCCCCACTCCGCGTTCGCGAGACCGCCGCCGATCGGAGCGCCGATGAGCCAGCCGGGCTGTAGGCCAGCCCCGCGCAGGGCATGCACGATCATCGACGCGGTGGTCGTCTTGCCGTGCGTACCCGCGACGGCGATCGTGCGCTTCATCGCCGTGAGCTCCCCCAGCAGCTCTGCTCGCGGACGCTCTCGCAGGCCGCGCACGCGGGCCGCCGCGCGCTCCGGGTTCTCAGCGCCCACCGCGCTCGAGTAGATCACCTCGACGTCCTCGCCCACCGGCACGTTGGCCTCGTCGTGGCCGATCCGCGCGTCGAGCACGCCGTCGGCACGCAACCGCTCGGCGTAAGGAGACAGCGCGCTGTCCGAGCCGCTCACGGCGGCCCCCAGCGTGTGGGCCGCGCGCGCATAGCCACTCATCCCGGCGCCGCCGACGCCAACGAAGTGCAGGCGCCGAGCACTCCACGGTCCCAGACCTCCGTTCATCGCGCCGAACCTCCATCCGCCAGCCTGCACAAGCGCGCGGACCGGCCCGACCCGCGGTCGCGCCCCGCCCTCATGCGGCCGCTTTCAAGAGCTCGTCGGCGACCTCGGCGGCGGCACGCGGGCGGGCGAGGCCGCTCGCCGCGGAGGCCATCGCCGCCAATCCCTCACGGTCGGCCAGCAGCGTTGCGACCTCGTGCGCGAGGCGCTCCCCGCTCAGCTCCCCGTCCGGGATCGCGATCGCGGCGCCAGCATCGGCCATCCAGCGCGCGTTCTCGCTCTGATGGTCGCCTGACGCGTGAGGATAGGGCACGAGGATCGCCGGCAGGCCGTGCGCGACGAGCTCGAACACCGAGCCACCGGAGCGCGCGACGGCCAGGTCGGCGGCCGCGAGTGCTTCGAGGAACTCATCGAGTGGCAGATATTCGCGCAGGTCATATCCGGCCCTCAGCTCGTGACGCGCCAGCTCGGGATAGTCGCGCGTACCGCACACATGCAGCACGCGAATAGCCCCATCCGCCGGCTGAAAGCCCGTCTTTACCCGGGCATCCGCCACCGGTGAAACCTCTGCCGACCGAGTGACCACCGGAGCACCGACCGTTGGAGCCTGCCCTGCCGCGAAGGCGTCGATCGCCGCCTGGTTGATCGAGTGCGCGCCGAGCGAACCACCGAAGACGAGCACGCAGATCTCATGCGAACCGATCCCGAAACGCTCGCGCGCGGCGAGGCGATCCTGCGCCGGAGCCGAGATCGGCCGGCCCGTCACCCGGTAGCGAGATCCCCCGCGACCGGCGATCGGAAAGGCCAGGCATACCCGCCGCGCGAACGGAGCCAGCAGCCTGTTCGTCAGGCCCAGATGGCTGTCAGCCTCGGTGAGGACGATTGGGATGCGCAATGTGAGCGCGGCCAGACCGACGGGCCCGGCGACATAGCCACCGCCGCCCATCACAGCGTCCGGACGCAGACGCGCAAGCTGCGCGCGCGCGCGCAGGAAGGCGACAAGCGCGCGCGCCAGGGCGCGAGCGGCGCGCAGTGGGTTTGAGCGGCTAAGGCCCTCAACCGGGAGCGTGTGCAGCGCAAAGCCCGCATCGGGCACGAGCTGCGCCTCGGCGCGCTCGCCGCCGAAGAACTCGACCTCGACGTGCTCAGCCCGCAGCGCGGCGGCCACCGCGAGTGCCGGCACCACGTGCCCCGCGGTTCCGCCGGCGGCGATCGCGATCTTCCTGGGAGGCGTGCTCATCGGGCAATCCTCTCGATTCGCGCCCGCGCGCGTCGCCCGCGCGTTGGCGCGACGCCGGAACCGCCCGCACGTGCGCGGTCCCACCCGCGGCGACGTTCAGCAACAGGCCCATCGCAGCGAGCATCACGATCAGGCTGCTCGACCCGTAGGAGACGAATGGCAGCGGCACCCCCGTCAACGGGGCGAGTCCGAGCACCGCAAACACGTTGAGGATCGCCTGGGAGAGGATCAGGGAGGTCACGCCGACCGCGATCAGCGCGCTGTGCAGGCTGCGCGCCCCCTTGGCCGCGCGCAGGCCGGCGTAGGCGATCAGCCCGTACAGGAACAGCAGCGCGGACACCCCGACCACGCCAAGCTCCTCGGCGATCACGGCGAGGATGAAGTCGGTCGGCGCCTCGGGCAGGTAGAAGATCTTCTGCACCGACTGCCCCGGGCCGACCCCGAACAGCCCCCCGGAGCCGATCGCGACCTGCCCCTGAACGGCCTGAAAGCCACTGCCGGAGGCGTGCGCCCAGGGATCGATGAACGAGGTGAGGCGCGCACGGGCGTACGGTTTGGCGAGCGCATACAGCACGACCAGCCCGAACACCGAGCCGGCCACGATCGCCAGGTTGCGCAGCGGGATGCCGGCGGCGACCAGCAGCGCGGCGGTCGTGAACGCGATCACCATCGCCGTGCCGAGATCCGGCTGGGTCACGACCAGCAGGCAGGCGCCGCCGACGACGACGAGCAACGGGTTTGAGAGCTCGCGCAGGTCGTGCACCCGCTGGGGGCGCCTGGCAAGGAGCGTCGCCGCGTAGAGCACGAGCGCAAGCTTCATCAGCTCCGAGGGCTGGAACTGGAACATCCCCGGCCCGATCCAGCGCCGCGCGCCGTTGACGCTGACGCCGACGTGCGGGATGTGCACGGCCAGGACGAGCACGAACGACACGGCAAGCAGCGGCGCCGTGATGCTCTGCACACGCGCAATCCCGTCGCGCGCGAGCACGCGCATGATCACCAGCCCGACGCCGCCGTAGAGCACGTATTTGACGAGGTCCCCGCTGCCGTTGCCGTGACCCTGCAGCAGCGTGCTGGCCGAGGAGGCGCTATAGACCATCACCGCGCCGAACGCGAGCAGGCAGAAGGTTGCGGTCAGCAACAGGCGGTGCTCGAGCGATTGACTCTGCTGCGCGATCTTGCCGCCGGCGCGAGCGGCCTTTTTGGCCTTGGTTCTCCCCAGGGATGCGCGCTGTGCGGCTGACGCCATTCCCGCCCTCTTCGACGTTGCGGTGGCGATGCCTGCTTGGGGTCGAGACGAACGCAGAGCCAGCCAAAATAGAGGGATCCGATTGCCTCAAAGGCTTACGGATAGATAGACAGACAGACAGACAGACACCGGGATACAACAATCCATCGGTGTACCAGCTCCGTGGTACACTTAGCCCGTGGCGACATCCCCCCGCATCCAAGTCACGCTAGATGCTGAGCTCGCTGCCGCACTGGCGGAGCTCGGCGACAATGAGCCACGGTCACGCGCCGTCCGTGACCTGGCAGTGCGTGGCGCCGAGGCGATCCGTGCAGAGCGCGCCAAGAAACGCGATGCCCTAAAGCACCTGTTGCGAATCGCCACCGGCGAGGATGAGGGCTACGACTTCTCCGTCTCCGAGTACCTCCATGCCTCCCGCTGATCCTTACGGCTCCGGCGGACTGCTCGTATTCGACACTTCGGCTTGGAACCGCCAGCGAGATCCGGCAGTACTTTCCCGCTGGCTCGCCACCGCGGAATCTGATTTGATCGCAGTGTGCCCAGTGGTCACGCTCGAGCTGCTCGCAAGCGCTCGCGATGAGCAGAAGTTCGCGGATCTAGATCGCACTCTGACCTCCCTCCCCGCAGCGCCGGTCACGCAAAGCGTTGGCGCAGCGGCCCTCGGCGCCTCACGCGAGCTACGTGGGGAGCGTCGCATCCCCGCCGCCGATTACCTTATCGCGGCCGCGGCCGCCGGACGCGCCGCAGGAGTACTGCACTACGATCACCATTTCGACCCTCTCTGTCGCGTCCTTGGGATCGAGAGCGTGTGGATAGCGAAGCCCGGGTCGATCGATTAAACACGTAGTGTCATTAAGCGCGATCTTCTCTGCGTACACAGGCAACGCGCCCTGCGTCCCCCAGTCATAGCTCTGGCCGAACATGAGAAAAGATGCTAGCTACAAGAACTCAGACAAGGAGTTCCGACATCTGATATCTTTTCGACGTTTGTTGGCGGCTGACCACGAGGGGGCTGGATGGGGCGCAGAAGGCGGTTGAGTCGGGAGGCGTTCGACGGGAAAGGGAGCCGCGCTCGGGCTGCCGCGACTCTGCGCGCCCTCGCTGTGCTTGCCGCCATCGCGCTCACGCTCGTCTTCGCGTCGAGCGCGCTCGCTGGCGAAGGCGACCAGATCACTGGCACGGTGACAAACTCCGCGACGAAGGCCCCGATTCAGAGCGTCGAAGTGTGCGCCGGACGGTTTGTCTATGAACAGAAATGTGTTAGCACAGGGGCCGACGGTACCTACGTGGTGCCGGCGCAGCCAGTTCCGGTACATGTAGAGTTCAATGCTCCCCCTGGTAGTGGTTTGGTCTCTCGCACGTTTTATAACGGCGCGTACATTCCATCTGAGGCGACGGAACTGACGGTTCCGGTTGGGGAAGTCTTCTCTGGTATTGACGAGGAACTGCTACCTGAAGGCCGAATCGAAGGTGTGGTCACCAACGCTTCCACGAAAGCGCCGATCGCCGCCGCCGAAGTCTGCGCCTCGCCGTCGGCGGCCTGGCCCGAAGAACCTACGTGCATGAGCACCAACGCTGAAGGTGTCTACGAGTTCTTTGGCCTCGCACCGGTGAGTTATACGGTGAAGTTCAAGCCCGGAGGGCTCAACTATCTTCCTGAAACCCCGCAGCGCTACTACGAGCGTGGCGCGCAGGTGTCGGCTGGCGGCACGACCGCGAACATAGATGCGGCATTGCCCGAAGGCGCACAGATCGGAGGGCACGTCGCGAGCGCGGCTACCGGGCTTCCCGTCTCAGGCGTGCAGGCGTGCGCTACCGGGTTTGGGCCGGTGCTCGAAACGAAGTGCGCCAAGACCGACGTAGAAGGCAACTATCTGATCGATGGACTGGAAACCAGCAGCTATTACATGTCGTTCTGGCCGGAACGACCATACGTAGGCCAACGCTATGACGACGCGAAGCCGATGTGGGTCAATCAGGGCGAAACGCTTGCGGGTATCAATGCCAGCGTGCTGACCGGCACTACGATCTCAGGAGATGTGACCAGTGCCAGTACTGGCAAGCCGATGGAGGCGGGTGAAGTCGAAGTGTGTCTCAGCGAACGCGTCAAGGAAGAATTTGACGGGATGGCCCCTAGAGAAGAAACCTCCGGGTATTGCACTGAGCCGAACCAGAATGGCGAATATCAGATCACCGGGGTCGCGACGAGCACTGATCAGGTCGAATTTCACCCCAAGCCAAGCGATTACGAATACGAAAACCAGTATTGGAGCCACGTTGGAGTCTCCACTGAGTCCACAGAACTGCACACCACTGCGGGAGAAACCATCACCGGCATCGATGCGGCGCTTGAAGCTAAGTACGGCGTAATCGCTGGCACGGCCATCGATACCGTCTCCAAAGCGGCGATCGGCGAAATCTGGGTGTGTGCACTACAGGTGGGCGGCTCACAGGCAGAACGGTGCACCAAAACAGACGCCAATGGCCGTTACATGATTACCGGCCTGAAGAGCGGCGAATACACCGTCGAATTCTATTCCTACCCATCCGCCCGCTATCCGGTCCGCTACTACGGCGGCGGGCACACGCGCTCGGAAGCCCAGCACGTGAAGGTGAGCGTCGGCGTCACGACAGCCGAAATCGACGCGGAACTCATAGAACCCGAAAGCGCCGGCTCGCATATCAGGGGAGCAGTGTCGAGTGCCTCTGGTGGGCAGCCGATCGCGGGAATCGAAGTGTGCGCCTACGACGCTGCGGAAGAAGCAGGACTCTTCGGCCGGTGCGCCACCACCGAAGCGGGCGGCGAATACTCGATCTCCGGCCTTTCAAGCGGCGAATACCTCGTCGAATTCTCATCTCCGTATGGGAGTGGGCTCAACTATGTGACGCAGTACTACAACGGTGTTGCATCTCCTGAAAAAGCGACCGCCGTAACGGTTGGCCCTGAAACGGTCGACATCGGCATCGACGCGCGAATGAGCGAAGGGGGACGGATTGGCGGCGAAGTGACCGACGCCTCGACCCCGGCGCCGATTCAGGGGATATCCGCCTGCGCATATGCTGAAGAGTCCGAAACGCTGGTCGGCGCCTGTGCGAACACGGGGCAAAATGGCCAGTACACGATCGCCGGTCTACCGGCGGGCGAATATACAGTCGAGTTCTCGTCTCCCTACACGGGTGAACTCGACTATGTCAGGCAGTACTTCAACGGGCAGAGCGTAGCCAAGACAGCGACGCTGGTCCACGTAACGGTCGGCGCGACCAGCTCTGGTGTAAACGCCAGCATGCGGATAGGTGGTCGCGTAACGGGCAGGGTGAGGACTGCCGCCACTGGTCCGCTCACAAACGTGCTCGTCTGCGCCCTCGCGGACCCCAGCAAAGCCGTCGAATGTGCGCTGAGCAATCGCAACGGCGAATACGCGATAGCGGGCGTGCCGGCCGGCAGCTATGTGATCGGCTTCCAAGCCACCAAGCCCTACAAGGTCCAATACTACAACAATAAGCTCTCCTTCTCCGAAGCCCAAGTGGTGTCGGTCACCGCTGGCGGCACGACGACGAACATCGATGCCGCGATGAGCTCCAGCGATGCGCTTCCGCCTGCAAACACTAAACCGCCGGTGGTCCTTGGGGTGCCGGCGATCGGCGAAACCCTGCTGTGTGCTGACGGCCTATGGACGGGCAGTCCGACGCCGAGTCTGACCGATAGGTGGTTGCGCGACGGCAGTCCCATATCAGGGGCGACCGTGGAAAGCTACACCGTCATGAGCGCCGATGCAGGGCACAGTCTCACGTGTGAAGTCATGGCCAAGAGCAGCGTCGGGGAACAGAGCGCGGTCAGCGCCGGGATGGCGATACCGGGGAGTCCCTCAATTGTGACCCCTACAACCGGCCCGGCCCTCTCCTCCCCCTTTACCACCAGCAGCAACACCCCCACCATGGGGGGCAAGTCGTACATAACCGGTTCGAGCCCGATAACGATCACGACATCGACGCTCTCCGCGGCGAGGGGCCTGGTCAGGGTGCGCGTCCAGTGCGGCGAGGAGCGTTGTGCCGATACGGTCGAGTTGACGGTGCGAGCCGTGACTAAGCTCCGCACTGCGGGAAGGAGGGTCTCCCATGCGACAGTGCTGGTGCTTGCCAAGGGATCGCTCTCTCTCACGGGCGAGGGCAAGAGTGCCAGCATCGTGCTCCGCCTCACACCCGCGGGCAGTCAGTGGCTTGCCCATGCGGACAGGCTGCACCCAGTGGCGGCCCAGATCTCAGTGTCCGCCCCGGGATTCAAGTCGATCGTCGTCAGATCGGTGCAGGTCACGTGATCCTTCGCGGCGGCGCGCATAGACCGCTCGTGTTCATGCTGGCGAGCGCGTGGCTGGTGCTCGCTCCGGCCACAGTGGCCGCGAAGGCCCTCAGGTCGGCCGCTCGCTCGTCTGCTGAATCCCCACACGGCCTTCCGGTATCCTCGAATAGCCATCCTCATCAGGGTCGGACGAGGTACAGTCGGCATGCTTCACATCTGCCTGCGGGTCGTGCCCACGCCACGATCGTCGGAGGCAGCCAGCTCGTGATCGGCCAGGTGCCGTGGCAGGTGGCGGTCGAAGCAGTGATCCCTGAAGAAGGTGTTTCGATTCTCTGCGGTGGTTCGATCCTCGACTCCGCTTACATCCTGACTGCAGCTCACTGCGTGTTCGACTCCAAAACCGGCCATGTGACATCTCCTGAAGACTTCACCGTCCGCACGGGCACGGCTGATCTCGCGTCCCATGGCGGAGCCGAAGAACAGGAACGCGTCGTCACAGACGTCCGCCCGCACCCCTACTACGCCTACGATCCCGACAGCGGCCGGGTGAGCCCGGACGATGTCGCCGTGCTGACCCTGCAGGAGCCACTCGTGCTCGGACCGGCGACAACCCCGATTCCCGTGGTCGCAGCGGGGTCCAGTCCCACCGAAGGAACAACGGTCAACCTGACTGGCTTCGGGGAAGAGAACCCGGCCACGAACGAACTCGACGGGAGGTTGTACTCGCTGAGCATGACCGTGGGCTGGCCGCGGGAATGCGGCGGCGAAGACGACGCGGTACTGATCTGCGCGAGATCCCCGTCGGGCACGCCATGCAGCGGCGACAGCGGCAGCGGTCTGACTATCGCGGGGTCGATGCTGGTCGGGGTCGAGGATGACTATGACTTAATCGACGGGAAACGCTGCGTCGCCGACGCCGAAAACGCCTTCGCCGACGTGGCGGCCCCCGAGATCCAGGACTTCTTGGACGGCAGCGAAGAACCGCCGCGGGCACCCCGGGGTGGGCACACGGTGATTCGCGAAGCGCCGATCAACGACGGGGTGATGAGCTGCGAACCAGGCAGCTGGAGCGAGCATCCGACGATCACATATATATTCATCGACACCACCGACGGTCAGGTCCTGCAGCAGGGCGGCGCCTCCGCATACTCGGTACCGGCGACGGAGGTAGGTCACGCGATCTCGTGCGAGGTCCAGGCGAGCAATGCGGGCGGTGTCGGTCTAGGACGCACTCCCGGTCTGCTTGCGACAGCCGCTGCACCGGCGCCCCCACCTTCATCGCAGCCGGCGAGCCCTGCGACGGCGCCCGCTCCTCCGCCCACAGGCCACGTGTCGCTCGCGGGCACGCACATCTCGGCCCAGGGTAGTGGGGTGGCGCTCGTGAAGCTCGAATGCATCGGGGAAGCGACCTGCGACGGCAAGCTCATCCTCACGGCGCGGGTGACGATCAAGGCGAAGGGGAAGCGCAAGGCAACCAAGCGCGCGGTGGCGATACACACAGTGACGATGGGCACAGTGAGCTTTTCGATCCCGGGTGATGAAACGACGGCGGTCAAGATCAAGCTGGACGCCGCTGGGCTCGCGTTGCTGAGCACCGATCACGGGCGGCTCAGCGCGAGCCTCGCACTTCTCGAACTGGCACCCGGTCCGGCGAACAGCCAGACAAAGACCGTGCAGCTCATGCTGCAGAAGACTCACGCCAGGGAGAAGAAACAGCGCTGAGCCCAGCCCTGGCGATCACCCCGCGAGCTCGCGAAACCGCTCCCCCCGCGCTTCAAAGTCGGCGAACTGATCGAAGCTCGCGCAGGCCGGCGACAGCAGCACGACATCCCCGGCCCGCGCCGCCCCCCGCGCGTCGCCGACGGCCCGCTCCAAATCGCCGCACTCGAACACAGGCGTCGCCCCACCCGCAAGCGCCGTGGCGATCACCCGCGCATCCTCGCCGATCAGGTAGACCGCCTTGCATCGCTCCCCCACCGGCGCACGCAACATGGAGAAATCCTGCCCCTTGGCCTGGCCGCCGACGATCAGGTGAATCGTGCCGGGAGCAAACGCGTCGAGCGCGACGAGCGTGCTGGCGACGTTCGTCGCCTTCGAGTCGTTCACCCAGCGCACGCCGTCACGCAGCGCGACCTCCTCCAACCGGTGTTTGACCCCCACGAACGAACGCAGGCCGGCGCGTACCGCGTCCGTCTCGATCCCGCGCGCCAAACATACCGCCGCCGCGGCCATCGCGTTCTGCAGGTTGTGCCGCCCTGGCAGGCGTATCTCATCGACGCGCAGCAACGCACGCTCCTCCCACCACAGCTCACCGGCGCTTAGCGACAGCGCCGCGCCCGCCCCCTCGCCGAAGCAGACGCGCCGCGCACAGCCGCCGAGATCCTCTACGCCGAGACCGAGGGGCGCGACGGCGATGTCGTCGTTGCCCTGCCGCGCGAAGATCTCGAGCTTCGCCGCGCGGTAGGCTCCGAGCGTGCCGTGCCGATCGAGGTGGTCGGGGGACAGGTTCAGCAGCACGGCCGCCTCGGGTGCGAACGCGAGCGTGTCTTCGAGCTGAAACGAGGAGGCCTCGCACACGATCGTCGTGCTCTCCCCCACGTGGGCCGCCGACGGGAGGCCGTCGCCGTCCAACCCACCGGCGGCCAGCCCCGATATGGCCGCCCCCACGTTGCCGGCGATCGCGACCGGCAGCCCCGCCTCGCGGTGAATGTGGCCGATCAGCTCGACCGTGGTGGTCTTGCCGTTCGTGCCCGTAACCGCGACGAGCTCGTTCGCGAGCAGCCGCCACCCCAGCTCGAGCTCGCCCAGCACAGGCAAGCCCCTCGCACGCGCGGCCGCCACCACGGGAGCCTCCGCGGGAACCCCCGGGCTCTTGACGACCGCGCGCACACGATCGAGCAGCGCGATCCCCTCACCCTCCAAGAAAAGCTCCACCCCGGTGTCCCTCAACCGGTGAACGCCGATGGGTGATCCCCGGTCGACACCGATCACCTCCTCCCCACGCGCCCGCAAGGCGAGCGCGGCCGCCACCCCCGAACGGGCCAGCCCGACCACGAGATAGGGCCCTGCGGGCAGCGCCGGCCGTGCCCTCACGTCAACCGAGGCTCTGGCGATAGATCGTGAAGCCGATCGCGCAGCAGATCGCCGCGACGATCCAGAAGCGCAGGATGATCTTCGTCTCAGACCATGCGCGCAGCTCGAAATGGTGGTGGATCGGCGCCATCAGGAACACGCGTTTGCGGGTGCTCTGAAAGGAGATCACCTGGATCACGACCGACAGCGCCTCGATCACGAAGATCCCGGCGAGCAGGATCAGCAGCACCTCGGTCTTGGTCATGACCGCGAGGCCCGCGATCGCGCCGCCCAATCCAAGCGAGCCGGTGTCGCCCATGAAGATCGTGGCGGGGAACGCGTTGAACCACAAAAAGCCGATGCACGCGCCGACGAGGCAGCCGGCGAGCATCGCGATGTCGAAGTCCTGCGTGATGAACGCGATGCCGATGTATGCGAGCAGCACGATCGCCGCACAGCCCGCGGCAAGGCCGTCGAGGCCGTCGGTGAGGTTCACCGCACTGGTCGTGCCGGCCACGACGAAGTAGATCAGCAGCGGGTAGAACGGCCCGAGGTCGATCTGGTAGTCGACGAAGCGCAGACGCAGCGTCGGCGCGAGGTGCGCTTGACGTTCGGCGACGTACCACAGCCCGAGCGAGATCGCGATCGTCACGATCAGCTTGGTACGCGCCCGCAAACCGAGCGAGCGGCGCTTGACGAGCTTCGTGTAGTCGTCGGCGAAGCCCAGCAGCGCGCACGCGATCGCGGCGCCGAAGATCCCGACCGTGCGCCATTCATAGCTCGTGAGGATCAGGAACGGGACGGCGACGGCCAGGAAGATGAGGACACCGCCCATCGTCGGCGTGCCCGCCTTCTGATGGTGACCCTCCGGCCCGTCCTCGCGGATGTGCTGGCCGAACTCGCGCACGCGCATGAACTCGATGAACTTCGGGCTCAAGAAGATGCAGATGAGCAGCGCGGCGGTGCCACCGAAGAGGATCCGGCCCATCAGCGTCGCCCCGGGCGAGCGCCGGGCGCGCCGACAGCGCCCCCACCCGAGCGCTCCGGCGCGGGTTGACGGCCTGGAGCAAGCGGGCGATCGGGGGCCGGCTGCCTGTCCGGAGCGAGGATCTCCGCCACCCGCTCCAAGCCAACGCCGCGAGAGCCCTTGACGAGCACCGTGTCGCCGTCGCGCAGCAGCCCTCGCAGCAGCCCTGCCGCGGTGGCGGCATCGGGCGCCGTGTGAGCCTCCCCTGCGAACGTCTCGCCCAGCTCGTGGGCCAGCGGACCGACGGTCACGAGCACGTCGATCTCGCTCGCGGTCGCGTACTCGCCGAGCTCGCGATGAAAGCGCCGCTCCTCGGGGCCCAGCTCGAGCATGTCGCCGAGCACCGCCACCCGGCGCGCGGGGGCGGTCGCGGCCAGGTCCTCGATCGCGGCGCGCATGGACATCGGGTTGGCGTTGTAGCAGTCGTCGATCAGCACCACCCCGCCGGGGAGTCCCAACCGCTCTCCGCGCAGGGCGGAGAAACGCGGGCGCACCGCGCCTGCCGGCGTGATCCCGAGCGCGCGCGCGGCGGCCACGGCCGCGAGCAGGTTGCGCAGGTTGTGCGCCTGCGCAAAGGACGGCCACAGCTCGATCTCATCCGCCCCATGGCCGATCAGAGCACGTCCGTCAGCGCGTCGCTCGAGCAGCGTGACGTCGCCGCCGTCTCCGAACGTGAGCGTGTGAACGCCCGTTCGCAAGTGAGGGCCGAGCAGCGGCTCGGCGACCGGTATCACCACGCTCGCTCCGTCGGCGAGCCCGTCGATCAGCTCCGCCTTGGCGGCGGCGATCGCCTCGAGCGACCCGAGCAGCTCGAGGTGCACCGGGCCGACGTTCACGATCACGCCGACGTCGGGCTCGGCGATCGCCGTCAGCTCTGAGATCTGACCCGGTCCGCGCATCGCCAGCTCCAGCACGAGCGCCTCGGTGCCGGCGGGCGCGGCGAGCACCGCCAGGGGCAGGCCGATCTCGGTGTTGAAGTTCTCGGGGCTCGCCACCGTGCGCAGCCCCCCTGCTTGTCCGTGCTTGGCAGCAGAGGCCGCCGCCGCCGGGCCGGCGAGCAGCGCCGCGAGGATGTCCTTCGTCGAGGTCTTCCCGGTCGAGCCGGTGATCGCCACGACCTTCGCCCCTTCCGCGCCCAGCTCTCGTCGCCACGATCGCGCGAGCGCCTGCAGCCCCGCGAGCGGGTCGGGGTGCGCGAGCACCGCTCCCTGCCCGCCCGCCCGCGCCGCCCGGTGCGCGTGCTCAGGCGCGACCAGCACACCCCACGCGCCCGCGGCGAGCGCCTGCTCGGCATAGCGGCCGCCGTCCACGCGCGCTCCGGGGAGCCCGACGAACAGGTCTCCGGCCGTCGCCGCCCGCGAGTCGATCGTGGCACGCGACGGGCCGCGCTGTCCGTCGCTCCGGGGCGGCTCGACCTCCAGACGCGCGCCGGCGGCGCGGGCGACGCGCGTCGCGTCCCAGCCCCTCACGCCACCGGCTCCCGCCGTCGAAGAAGCCCTACATGGAAGGTGCTCGGCGCGATCACGCAGCCCTGCCCGCCGTCGAGCGGCGCTCGTGCCCATGTGCGCCACGCAAGCGAAGCGCCTGCCTGGCAACGGTCACGTCGTCGAACGGCAGCTTGCGCCCATCGGCGAGCTCCTGCCCCTGCTCATGACCCTTGCCCGCGATCACGACCACGTCCCCGGGCAAGCCGGCGGCGAGAGCCCCGGCGATCGCCGCGCCACGATCCACGATCGCCTGCACCGGCAGAGCCCCGTCCGGACGAGCGGCCCGCTCCGCGCCGGCCATGATCTCGGCGACGATCTGCTCCGGCCGCTCAGAGCGCGGGTTGTCCGAGGTGACGAAGACCACCTCAGACAGACGAGCCGCGACCTCGCCCATCAACGGGCGCTTGCCGCGATCGCGATCGCCGCCGGCGCCGAACACGCACACCACGCGCCCTCCCCTGGGGCTTGCGTCATCTCCGCGCGTGCGCTCGGCCCCACCGGCCACCAGCTCGCGCGCGGCGAGCAGCACGTTCTCGAGCGAATCGGGCGTGTGGGCGTAGTCGACGAGCACGGCGAAGCCCTGCCCCTCGTCCACCCCCTCGAAGCGGCCCGGCACGCGCACGGGCGACTCGAGCGCCGCCACCAGCAGGTCGTGCTCCGCTCCGAGCGCGTGCGCGGCGGCAAAGGCTCCGAGCGCGTTGGCGACGTTGAAGCGGCCCGCGAGCGGCAGCGCGACCTCGCGCTCGCCCACCGGGGTGCGTAGCGTAAAACGGCAGCCGGCGAAGTCACAGCGCAGGCGCGTGGCGCTGTAATCGGCTGGCCGATCGACCGCGAAGGTGACCCCATCCTCGATCTCGGCGGCGAGCCGTCGCCCGTAGGGATCGCCGACGTTGACGACGCTCACGCCCGGCTCCGCGGCGAACAGCAGCCGCTTGGCCTGGAAGTAGTCCTCCATCGTGTCGTGGAAGTCGAGATGGTCGCGAGTCAGGTTCGTAAAGATCGCCGCCGCGAAGTGGATCGCCCCGGCACGGCCGAGCTCGAGCGCATGTGAGGAGACCTCCATCGCGCAGGCGCGATCGCCGGCGTCGAGCATCGCGCGGAAGATGCGCTGTAGGTCGATCGCCTCGGGGGTCGTGCGGGTGACCTCCTGCTCGATCCCGCCGACGACCGACTTGACGGTCCCGAGCAGCCCGCACCGCTGTCCGCCCGCATCGAGCAGGGCGCGCACCAGGAAGGCCGTGGTGGTCTTGCCGTTCGTGCCCGTTATCCCGACGACACGCAGCTCGCTGCTCGGATCTCCGTAGAAGCGCGCGGCGATCGGGGCCATTGCCGTGCGCGCGGACTCGACCACCACTTCCGGCACGCCCAACCCGAGGGGCCGCTCCACCACGAGCGCCGCCGCGCCACGCTCGACCGCCTGCGCGGCGAAGTCGTGCCCATCGCTCTGAAAGCCACGCACGCAGAAGAACAGCGTCCCCGGCCGGACCTCTCGGCTGTCGTAGGCGAGCACCGAGATCTCGGCCTCCTCGGCCCCCTCTTGCGCCGCGACCGCCGTGGAAGTCACAGCACCGGTCAGCTCCCCGAGCTTCATCGATCGATCCCCCGTGCCGGCACGCCTTGAGTCTAGGGCTCGCACCAGAGGAGACGACGGGTCGAGGAGGTCGTACCGTGGAGGTCGTACCGGAACATGGGCCGCCTCGGAAGCGGCCCTATTCAGGCGCGATGCGCAGGTAAGGCAGCGCGAAGCTCATGATCTGCCCGAACGCCGGCGCGGCGACGGTGCCACCGAAGATCGATCCGGACTGTGGTTCGTCGACCACCACCGCACACAGCAGCTTCGGGTTGGAAGCCGGGGCGAAGCCGATGAACGACGCTACATAGGCGCTCTGTGAGTATTCGCCCGTCGCGGGATCGATCTTGCTGGCCGTGCCGGTCTTGCCCGCGAGCTGATATCCCGGGATCGAGACCTCGCTGGCGGTGCCCCCGGGGCCGAGCACACCCTCGAGCATCTTGCGCACCTCCGCCGCGGTCGTCGCGGAGATCACACGCCGGCCGGCGGGCTCCGGCTGGGAACGGCCGTTCACCTCGCCGACGATGTGCGGCGGGCGCAGGATCCCCCCGTTGGCGATCGCCGAGTAGGCGGTCGCCATCTGCATCGGCGTGACGAGCTCGCCCTGCCCGATCGGCAGGTTGCCCATCGATGAGCCCGAATATTCCTTCAGCGGCAGCGGGCGGCCGATTTCCTCCCCGGGCAGATCGACCCCCGTGTGAGCCCCGAAGCCGAAGCGGTGGACCCATTCGTTGAAGCTGTCGGCGCCGTCGAGCGCGCCGATCTTGATCGCCCCCACGTTGCTCGAGCGGGCGAGGATCTGCGCGGTCGTGAGCGTTTCTTCGGGATGTTCGGTGTCGTCGTGGATCGTGCGGTCGGCGACCTGGATCTGATCGGGGATGTCGAAGGGCGTCTCGGGAGTGATCAGACCGCGCTGCAGCCCGTCGGAGACGGCGACCACCTTGAACGTCGAGCCCGGTTCGTAGTTGAACGAGACCGCCCGGTCCTCGAGCGCTTCCGCCGGTGAGGAGCCGGGATCGTTCGCGTTCACCTGCGGCCAGTTGGCGAGCGCGAGGATCGCGCCGCTGCGCGGGTCCATCACGATCGCGGTCGCGTCTTTCGGTGCGAACACACGGCCCACCGCGCTCAGCACGTCTTCGGCGCGCTGCTGGATGTTGGCGTCGAGCGTCAACCTCAACGAGGCCCCGGGCACCTCGGGATGGGTTTCGGCGATCGACACCGGCTGGCCGAGCGCATCGCTCACCACGCGCCGTTCGCCGGGGTGGCCGCTCAGCATCGAGTTACGCGAGTACTCGAGCCCCAAGCCGTGGCCTTCGGTGCCCGCCACGCCCAGCACCTGTGCGGCCAGCGTGCCGCGCGGGTACACGCGGCGCATCACCGGCACACCGCTGACGCCGGGGATCTTCAGCGCGAGCACCGCCTGAGCCTGGCTCGCCGGAAGCGCGCGGTCGAGGTAGACGAAGCCGCTGCGCCGCGAGAGCGCTGTCAGCAGCTGCGACTGGGAGCGGCCGAGCAGCGGAGCCAGCCGCTGCGCCGCGCCGAGCGGATCTTTGAGCAGATAGGGGTCGGCTGAGATTTCCTGAGCGGGCTCGGAGACCGCCAGGTCGACACCGTTGCGATCGGTGATCGTGCCGCGCTGAGCAGGCACCTTTTCATGGGTCAGCTGCTGGTTGCGCGCGACCTTGCGCAGCGCTCCGCCGTGCAGCTCGCCGAGATAGAACGCCCGTCCGGCCGCGAGCACCAGCAGCAGGAAGAACAGCGCGAAGATCACCCCGATCCGATGCTGAACGACGGCCACCGATCTCCTATCCCGACGGGGCGGTGGCGCCGCCGCCGGTCGGAGCGGGCGATGCGACGGGGGCGGCTTCGCCCGCTCCGCCGGAAGGGCCGCTCGATGACTGGGTCGCTACGCCGCTCGTGGGCGCCGACCCGCTGGTTTCGCCGGCGCCGGCCGATGACCCCGAGGAGGGCGTGCTTGCCCCTTCAGGAGTCGACGACGTGTTGCCGGCGGTTCCGCTCGGCGAGGTCGCGGGAGAGCTCGCCACCGAGGACGCCGCCGTGGCGGAGGACGTCCCACCGCCGGCTTCACCGCTCCCGCCGACGGCCGCTTCGCTTTCGCTCGCACCTGTGCCTGAGGTCCCTTCGCCCGTGGTCGCGCCCGCGGGCGAAGCGGCGGTTGTGGCGGTCGAGGAAGACGCGACCGGAGCGTTCAGCGCGGCGGCCGCACGACGCGCCTCGAACGAAGGGCTGCCAAGCGTCAGGAAATGCAGATCTCCCGGCGACGTCAGCCCCATGCCCAAACGCCCCGCCTGCAGCTCGACCCGGTCGCCGGCAGCCAATTCGGAGTTCTCGATGCTGAGCGCCGCGTTCTCACGCTGCAGCAGCGCCTCGTGCTCGAGCGCGCGCCCGATCCCGGCGTTGAGCTTGAGCAGCCCGAGCTGCATCGTCACGATGCCAATCAGCGCAAACGCGACCAACGCGATCGAGACGCGTCCCTGGATCAGCCGGTCGAGCAGTCGCGAGCGAGGCACGCGCCCGAGCGCCTCGATCAGGCCGAGCACGAGCCCGGCTTCCCGCGGCGAGCGCGCCGTCCGGCGCTCCTCGCCCGGCCGCGCTCGAACCGGACGGCGGGCGGGGCCGGAGACGCGCCGCGGTCGCTGAGGTACGCTCAGGGGCGCTCGGCGCGGGGCGCTCGTGCGCCGCGGATCGACCGCTGGAGCCGCGGCCGCGGAGGGAGGCGTCATGACGCACCGTCCCCGTCCTCGTGCAGCTTGCGTGCGGCGCGCAGGCGCGCGGAGCCGGCACGCGGATTGCTCGCGACCTCCGCCGCCGAAGGCACCACCGAGCGGCGCGCGATCAGGGCTGCCTGCGGCTCGCGACCGCACACGCACACGGGCAGGTCCGGCGGGCACACGCAGCCACGCGCGCGCTCTGCCAGGAAGCGCTTCACGCGCCGGTCCTCGAGCGAGTGAAAGGCGATCCCCGCCATCACGCCGCCCTCACGCAAGAGCCCCCACGCGAGCGGGAGCGCGCGATCGAGCTGTCCCAGCTCGTCGTTCACCGCGATCCGCAGCGCCTGGAAGGAGCGCTTGGCGGGATGGCCGCCGGCGAAGCGCGCCGGGGCGGGGAGGGCTGAGCTGATCGTGTCCACGAGCTCTGTCGTCGTCTCGATCGGCGCCTGCGCGCGCCGTCGCACGATCGCGCGTGCGATCGCGTTCGCGTGGCGCTCCTCGCCGAAGTCGCGCAGGATGCGCGCCAGCCGGCGCTCGTCCCAGTCGGCGATCAGCTCGCGTGCGCTCAAGCGTTGAGACGGGTCCATGCGCATGTCGAGCGGCGCCTCATACGAGTAGGAGAACCCGCGCTCGCGCGTATCGACCTGCATCGAGGACATCCCCAGGTCGAAGTAGGCGATGTCGGCGCGCAATCCCTCAGCCGCGAGCAGCTCGAGCGCCTCGGCGTAGCCCGCGCGGATGAAGCGCACCGAGCAGGCCACCTCCGCGGCAAGCGCCGCGAAGCGCTCCTCGGCCAGCGGGTCGCGGTCGATCGCGACCAGCGTTCCAGCAGCGCCAAGCCGCTCGGCCACCAGGCGTGCGTGCCCACCGTCGCCAAAAGTGCAGTCGATCGCGGTCTGGCCAGGCTGGGGATCGAGCAGCTCCAGCAGCTCGTCCGCGAGCACCGGCGTGTGAGACGTGCCTGTGCCCGGGCTTCCCGCCGCGGCGGTCCGCAGGGCGTGCCTGGCAGCCGAGGCACGACCCGCGTCCGAGGCGCGCCGACGGCGGCGCGCGAGCTCGAGCGCGCGGCCATCCTGGCCGCCGCCACGGCTCTCTCTCATGTCAAGCAGGGTGATCGACACGCGCGGTGATCTCCGCGACGCCGCTCAGCAGCGTCGGTCGGTGCTCGCTCCAGCGGCTCTTGTCCCACAGCTCGAGGCGGTCCCCCACCCCGACAACCACAACCTCCTTGGCCAGCCCGGCATGTTCACCGAGAAAGCCGGGAACCATGATCCGCCCGGCGGCGTCCAGCTCCGCGTCCTGCGAGCTGCCGTAGAAGAAGCGCTCGAGCTCGGTCAGCCGCGGGGAGAGCGGCGGCAGCTCGGCCAGCGCGCGCTGCGAGTAGCGCTCGTACTCCTCCGGGCGCCATACCCCCACGCACGGCTTCAGGTCCACCGGCATCGCCATCACGACGCCCTCCGCCAGCGCCGCGCGGTAGCGAGCCGGCACGGTGAGTCGGTTCTTGGCGTCGAGCGTATGGTCGAACGTGCCACGGAAAGGGACCACTGTGGGGGCTCCAAGTTGTTTACCGAGCCGAGGTGGAGGAGTGGGAGGAGCCCCTCCACCCCGGCTCGCTGTCCGCGAACTTATCCCACTTTCCCCCACAACGCAACCCTAATTGCACATCTTCCCCCACAATTCTCTTCTCATGCCTCTGGAGATGGGCAAAATCCCCGCTCTTATGGGCTTTTTGCGGGTCGACATAACGACTCTGCTCAGGGCCGCTACGGTGCAAGCACCCGTGCACAAGCCCTCGCATGCAAAGCCCCTTGCAAAAAGCCCAGCACTTGCGCTCACGAGCGCGCTGCCCATACGATCGTCTTCCATGGCCTCCGCGACCCACCGCCGATCGCCCCGTATCGCGGCCGTGCTCCTACTGCTCGCCGCCGCCCTCGCCGCGGGCTGCGGCTCGACGCACACGAGCGGGACCGCGGCCGACCCCGCGTCGCTCGTCCCCGCCTCGGCGCCGCTCTACCTCGGCGCGACCGTGCGACCCGACGGCGCCCTGAAGACCGACGCGCTCGCGGCCGGTGGCACGCTCACGCGCCAGAGCGATCCCTACCTTCGCCTCCTCTCCGCCCTGCGGACGCCAGGCTCGCCGCCGCTCGACTTCGGCCGCGACGTGGCGCCCTGGCTCGGAAGCCAGGGCGGGATCTTCCTCAGCTCACCGAGCTCCTCCGGCAAGCTGCTCTCCCTGCTCCAGCAGGGCCTGCTGGGAAGCTCCTCCGCGACGAGTGCCTGGCCGTTCAGCGCGCAGGGCGGCGCGCAGGGCGCGATCGTGCTGGACGCTCGCGACACCGCCAAGGCTCGCTCCTTCATCACAGCTCAGGCCAAGCGCGCCGGTGCGCACACAGCCGGCTACAAGGGTGTGACCTACTACGCAGCCCCCTCCGGTGTCGCCTTCGCAATCGTCGAGCACATTGTCGCGATCGGTAGCGAAGCCGGCGTGCGCGGCGTGATCGACACCAGCCTCGGTAACGCCTCGCTCGCTCGAAGCGCCGGATACACGAAGCTGCTCGCCGCCACCCCTTCCGGCGCGCTTGCCCACCTCTACTCCAACCCCGGCGCCTCGACAGCCGGAGGCACGCCCGGATCCGCCACGACAGGCCCATCGGGTTCGGGCACGCCGCCTGGGAGCGGTAGCGCCTCGGGGTCGAGCGGCACGTCCGGGCTTTCGAGCCTGCTGGCGCTGCTCGTCGGCACGCGCGAGGCGAACCTCTCGCTCATCCCCTCCGCCACCTCGCTCGCACTCGACGCCGACACGCTCTCCTCGGGCTCGGCGGCCCGGACCGGAGGCCTCCTCTCCTCCGGCGCGACAGGCACGCAGGCCCTCGGCGAGCTGCCCGCGGAATCGTGGCTGGCCGCCGGCCTGGGCGAAGTCGGCGCCTCACTCGGACCGGACGTGCGGAGCCTCGGCAATCTTCTCTCGCTCGGCACCCCCGCCGGTGCCGGCGGCCCACCGGAAAGCGCGGCATCCGGAGGCTTCACCGTCAAAGGCGTGCTGGAAGGGATCGTCACGCCGCTGAACGCGCTCGCCGCGGGCAGCGCCGAAGCCAAACGCGCATTCCAGAGCTGGATGGGACCGGCGAGCCTGTTCGCGAGCGGCACGGGCGTGGTCAACCTCAGGGCGGCGATCGCCATCGTCTCGCACAATCCAGCCGGCTCGCGCGCCGCCGTCGCCAAGCTCGCCACCCTTCTCAGCAAAGGCGAAAGCTCCTCGGCGCAGTCGATCTCGATCTCGGGCACCGACGCCGCGATCTCGGCGAGGGTCAGCGGTCTGCCGGTCGAACTCGACATCGCGGACGGCCGCGCCGCGGACGGTCAGACGAAGTTCGTGATCGGCCTCGGCGAAGCCTCCGTACAGGACGCCCTGAACCCACCGAGCAAGCTCTCGGGCAGCGCGCCCCTGAGCACAGCCTCCGCGGCCCTTGGCGAAGGCGTCCAGCCAAGCCTGACCGTCGCCTTCCCCGAACTGCTGACCCTGCTCGAAGGCGTGGGACTGAGCGAAGACCCGTCGATCTCCGGCCTCCTGCCCGACCTGCGCACGCTCTCGACTCTCGCCGGCGGCAGCCACGACCTGGGCGGCGGGATCGAGCGCACGCGCATCGTCGTCGGACTGCAGCGAGCCGGCTGACGAGCATCCGCGCCCGGGGAGAGCCGCACCCCCACCACCCGCGTCCCGTGCGACCCACCGCTCCCGAGCGGCGTCTTACCTGAGCCAGCTAACGGACGGTGAGCCCGCGGTAGAACACCGGACGGCCATCGCTCGCGACCCGGTCAACGCCATAGCTCGACAGCGTCGTTTCGCCATTGGCTTCGATCGAATATCGGCCGATGACAGAGTCGCGGCCCTTCGTGGCGAGGAGCTTTTCGATCACCGCCTGACGGTCGTTGCCGCGCGAGCCGGCCGCGCGGATCGCATCGAGCACCATCGTCATCGCCTCGTACCCGTACAGCGCGTACGGCCCGCCGGCAGCCGCGAACCGATTGCGGTAGTCGTCGAGCACGCGCCGCGCCGACGATGGATACAGGCTCAGCGGCAACAGTGGCGTGGTCAGGTAGGCGCTGCTTGCCGCCGCGCCAAGCTTCGCGGTGAACGCTTCCCCGGCCAACGAGCTCGAGCCCAGCAGCCACAGGCGCGGATCGGCGCCGTGCAGCTGCTTCCACAGCGCGACCGTGCCCGTCCCCGGGCCACCGGCGAAAAACACCGCCTGCGCCTTGCTTGCCACGACCTTTTCGACCTCTCCCGTGAAGACGGCGCCCGGGGTCGTGGACAGGCTGTCGTTGCCGGCGACCCCGATGCCCGCACGTTCGGCATCGCCGGCGACGATCTGCGAGAGCGGGATCTCGAACGGGTCCTGGTCGTTCAGCACGTAGATCTTCTTCACACCGAGCATCCGCATCAGCTCGACCTGCGCTTCCCCCTGAGCCGCATCTCCAGGCTGCAGGCGAGCGAAGTTGCGTTTGCCGCTCGGATAGAAGCGTTCGGGCTCGTCCTGCCCCGCGTCGAGCGTCGAGGTCAACCCCACGTAGGGACTCTCCGGGCTGACCTGCGCGATGCCGGCGGCATTGATCAACGGCAGCGATATGGCGGTCGCAGCCGAGTTGTACTCCCCCAGGTAGGCAATCGTGCCGGTGTCCTGCGCCGCCGTCTTCGCGTCGGTCGCCGTCACGCCGGGATCCCATTGGCCGCTCTTGGGATTGGAGTCGTCCAGCGACACATAGCTGATCTTGAACTGGCCGATACGCCCGCCCGCGTCGGCCAACGCCAGCTTCTCCCCATCGACGATTTCTTCAGATACGGCGGCCGAAGGCCCCTGCAGCGGGAGGCTCGAGTAGATCGCCAGCTGATTGCCCAGCGCGCTCGAGGCCCCCGACGACACCCCCACCCCCCCGCAGCCTGCCAGCAGCGGCGCGGATGCGACAGCCGCCAGGCAGAGCCAGCGCGCGCGCACCGGCAGTCAGCTGCGGCGGCCGGGCAGGTAGCCGGAGAGGATCTTTAGCGAGGCGCCCACCAGGATGATCGCCGTGGCGAGCATGAACGCGTCGAAGCCCTTCGCCCCGAGCGCCCACAGGACGATCCAGACGACGAGACCCGCTGTGACTGTGAGGACCAAACCCATTGCGGCGGAATCCTAGTACACGGGGCCCCGTGCTTCTAACGTCCTCGCGCGAGGGCCGTCGCCAGTTCGCCCACGACCGCGCCGACGGCAGCCGCCGGGTCCTCCCCCTCGGCGGCGGCGCGTACCAGACGAGTGCCCACGATCACCCCGTCGGCGCCCGCATCCGCCGCCTGAAAGGCCTGCTCCGGGGTGCCGATCCCGAAGCCGAGCGCTACCGGCGCTCGCGTGCTCGCCTTCGCGCGAGCCACGATCTCGGCGAAGCGATCCTGCAGCGCCTCGCGCTCGCCGGTAGTACCCACGACCGAGACCGTGTACAGGAACCCCTGCGTGCTCTCCCCGATCGCCGCCATCCGCTCCGGCGTCGTCGTCGGCGCCACCAGTCCCACCAGCGCGAGGCCATGCGCCACACACGCCCGTGCCACCTCCGGCGCCTCGCCGAGCGGCAGATCGGGCACGATCAGCCCACACGCCCCCGTCTGCGCCAAGCGCTCCACGAACGCGCTCACACCCGGCGCCATCACCATGTTCGCGTAGCACATCAGCACCACCGGGACGCTCTCCGACAGCGCACGCGCGACCTCGAGGACTCCCCCCATGCTCGCGCCGGCTCCTAGCGCGCGCGTGCCCGCCGCGTGAATCACCGGACCGTCGGCGAGTGGGTCGGAGTAGGGCACGCCCAGCTCGATCACGTCAGCGCCCGCCCGCACGCACGCCTCGCCGATCCGCACCGACTCATCGAGCGTCGGAAACCCGCCCATCACATACGGCATCAGCGCCGCGCGCTTGCCCGACCCGGCAAACGCCGCGGCGATCCGCTCCACCCCAGTCTCCGCGGCCGCCGCAGCGCTCACCGCGACACGCTCTCCCATCGCGATGCCGACAGCTGCTTTGACCGGCGCCGACAAGGCTGTAGGAGCCGCGCGCCCACGCGTCTCCCAGCAAAACACTCAGCCATCGCCCAGCACCTCCGCGAGATCCTTGTCGCCGCGGCCCGACAGGCACACCAGGTCGAGCTCTCCCTCGGTCTGGGCCAGTACCCATGCGAGCGCGTGCGCGGTCTCGAGCGCCGGGATGATCCCCTCCAAGCGCGCCACCTCGCGGAAGGCGGCGAGCGCGTCCGCGTCGGTCACTGCCACGTAGCGCGCGCGACCGCTGTCGCGCAGATGCGCGTGCTGAGGGCCGGCCCCGGGGTAGTCGAGCCCGGCGGAGATCGAGTGCGCCTCGACGATCTGCCCCTCCTCGTCCTGCATCACCGCCGAACGCGACCCGTGCAGGATGCCCGCGCGCCCACCCACCGTCAGCGGAGCGCCGTGCCTCGGCGTCTCCACGCCCTCGCCGCCGGCCTCCACCCCCACCAGCTCGACCTGCTCGTCGCCGATGAACGCGGCGAACGTGCCCATCGCGTTCGACCCTCCCCCGACGCACGCCACCACCCGCGCCGGGAGCCTCCCCTCGCGCTCCAGCATCTGCGCGCGTGCCTCGTCGCCGATCACACGCTGCAGATCTCTCACCAGCGCCGGGTACGGCGCCGGGCCGACGACCGAGCCGATCACGTAGTGCGTGCTCTGCACGTTCGTCACCCAGTCGCGAATCGCGGCCGAGGTCGCCTCCTTCAGCGTCCTCGCCCCGGCATCCACCGGCTTGACCGTCGCGCCCAGCAGCTCCATCCGCTGCACGTTCGGGCGCTGCCTGCGCGTGTCCTCCACGCCCATGTACACGACGCACTCCAACCCGAGCAGCGCACACACCGTCGCCGTCGCCACGCCGTGCTGGCCAGCGCCTGTCTCGGCGATGATCCGCCGCTTGCCCATGCGCTTGGCAAGCAGCGCCTGCCCCAACGCGTTATTCAGCTTGTGCGACCCCGTGTGGTTCAAGTCCTCGCGCTTGCAGTACACCGGGCGCTGCAGCCGCTCCGACAGGCGCCGGGCGCGATACAGCGGCGTCGGGCGCCCGCCGAAATCGCGCAGCAGGCCGTTCAGCTCAGACCGGTAGCTCTCGTCCTCGCGTGCGCTCCGCCATGCCGCCTCGAGCTCTGCAAGGGCTGGCATCAGCGTCTCCGGCACGAACTGCCCGCCGTATTCGCCGAACCGGTGCTCGATCTCTGTATCGGCCTCGCTCACGCCGCCGCCGACTCGACCGAGATTCGCGGGACGGCCGCGAAGAAGGCACGCAGCTTCTCCGGGTCCTTGTGCCCCGGGGCCTGCTCGGTGCCGCTCGCGGTATCGACGGCGAACGGCCGCGTCACCGAGATCGCCTCAGCCACGTTCTCCGCCTTCAGCCCGCCGCTGAGGATCAGCGGCGTGCGCGAGCGCCGCGCAGCCAGGAGCCCCCAGTCGAACGTCTCGCCGGTGCCTCCCCTCAATCCCTCTCGCTCGGACGCCTCAGAACGGGCGTCGAGCAAGTGAAAGTCGACGTGAAACCGCTCCAGATCCTGCACGTCGCCCGGGCCGGACACCTGCGCCGCCTTGATCACCCGCGCTCCGTTGCGCCGCGCGGCCTCCGCGCAGAACGACGGACCCTCGTCTCCGTGGAACTGCAACATGCTCAGCCCCACCTCCTCGCTCGTCTCGACGACCTCCTCCAGCGGAGCGTTCACGAACACCCCGCAGACCTCCACCTTGCGCCGCAGTGTCGCGACGATCCGCTGCGCCTCTTCCATCGAACAGCGGCGCGGGCTACCGTCATAGAAGATCAACCCCAACGCCCAAGCCCCCAGCTCCACCGCCAGCTCGGCGTCCTCGAGGTTCGTTATCCCGCAGATCTTCACACGGGTGGGCGTCTCGATCATGCCCCCACGGTAGCGGGGTCCCGCGGCAGCCGAGTTCCACGGCACCGGCGCAGAGATGGCTCGCGCACCTAAGAGAACGCCGGCGTAAGCCCTAACCTTCGGGGGTGCTGGGGTTCGGGACCGAGTTGGGGCGCTCGCCGAGCTTCACGCTCACCGACTTGTGTTCATAACCGCCCTTCCCGTTGGCACGTTCGAGGCCGATCGTGATCGTGTCACCGGGTTTCTTCGCCTCGATGTCGCCGGCCAGTTCTTCTGAGCTGCTCACCGCTTTGCCGTCGACCGAGACGATGATGTCGCCACCGACAGCCACCTGCCCGCTTTCCGTGCTCCCGCTGATGTTCCCGCCGCGAATGCCCGCCTTTTCGGCGGCGGTGCCCTTCTGCACGCTCTGCACGAGCGCCCCGCTCTTCACAGGCAGGTTGAGCGCCGACAGCGAGCCGTCGATCGTCAGCGACGTCAGGCCCAGATAGGCGCCGCGGACCGTCCCGCCTTTCTCGAGCTGTGAGATCTCGCTCTTGGCCGTGTCGATCGGCACCGCGAAACCGATGCCCACGCTACCGCCGCCCGAGCCGCCCGTCTCGATCTGCGAGTTGATGCCGATCACCTGCCCCGCGGCGTTGAGCAAGGGACCACCCGAGTTGCCGGGGTTGATCGGTGCGTCGGTCTGCAGCACGTTGTCGATCGTGAACCCGTTCGGCGCCGTGATCTGACGCTGCAACGCGGATATCACTCCCGTGGTGAGCGTCCTTTGCAGGTCGAACGGGTTGCCGATCGCGAGCACGGGATCGCCCACCTGTACGGTGCTCGAGTTGCCGAGCGTAAGCGGGTGAAGTGTCAGGCCGTCCGTCGGGATGCGCAGGATCGCGAGATCGTTGGAGGGATCCTTGCCGACCACTTTGGCTTCGACCGCCTTGCCTTTTTCGAAGCTCACGGTGACCTTGATCGCGTTCTCGACCACGTGGTAGTTGGTCAGGATCGTGCCGTTCCCGTCGATCACGATCCCCGAGCCGGTGTCCTGGCCCTGGCGCTGGGCTTCCCCGCCGCCGAAGAGATTGAACGGCGATTCGGTCTTCTGCACGACCGTCGAGGTCACGAACGCCACACCCGGCGCGTCGCGCACGTAGATCGCGTGCGGCGTCAGGCCGGTGCTCTGCTGGGCGGCGTTCGACGGCGCCAGCGGCGCCGCCTGGATCGTGGTGACCGTCTTCTGGTCGCTGCCCAAGCCGCCGGCCGCGGCGATCACCGCGACAACGATGCCTCCGCCGAGCAGGGCGGACACGAACGGGATGAGGAAAGTACGTTTCATTGGTTGCAAGAATGGTCGACGGCTATGAAGAGCGTCTAAAGCGAGGCCTCGTTGTCCATAAAACTATCGAGACTCTCGGCGAGCCGGCGATTCCGAGCACACGCCTTCATGTGCCCCGCTCGCCGCGCAGCGCGCGCAGCGCCCCCTCCGGATCGGGTGCGCGCATCAGCGACTCCCCCACCAGCACCGCCTGCACGCCGGCGTCCTCGAGGCGTCGCAGCTGCTCGCTGGTGGCGATTCCCGACTCTGAGACGGTGGCCACTCCCTCCGGCAGCTCTCCCATCAGCCGAAACGTGCGCTCCACGTCGACGCTGAAATCTCGCAGATCGCGATTGTTGATCCCCACGATGTCCGCTCCCGCGCTCAGCGCGGACCGCAGCTCTTCACGATCGTGCACCTCCACCAGCACGTCCAGCTCGAGCTCACGTGCCTGCCCGTGCAGAGCGGCCAGCTCCCCGTCGCTCAGGGCGGCCACGATCAGCAGCACCGCATCGGCGCCCGCCGCCCATGCCTCGTGCAGCTGATACGGATCGACGATGAAGTCCTTGCGCAACACGGGCAGATCGCATGCCGCTCGAGCGACGCGCAGATCCTCGAGCGACCCCCCGAAATGGGGACCCTCCGTGAGCACCGACAGGGCGCTCGCGCCGCCCCGCTCGTAGGCGCTCACGATCTCTCCCACGTCCGGCTCGTCCCGCAATCGTCCCGCCGAGGGTGAGCGGCGCTTGAACTCGGCGATCACCGCCATGCCCGGCGCCGTCAACGCCCCGTACAAGCTCCGCCGTGCGCCCGTGCCGGAGACCCAGTGCTCCTCGAGCGAGCCGAGCGGCACGCTCTGCTTGCGACGCTCCACCTCCTCGCGTGTACTACGCAAGATGCGCTCGAGTACCGTCGAGCCAGCTGCGCTTGGATGCGTAGCGGAGCTCATCGGGGAACCCCGGCCGTGGACGCATGGCGCTCGCTGGCTTTGACAAACCGCTCGAGTGACTCCGCTGCGCTCCCTTCCCGCAGCGCCGTGCGTGCCAACTCGACGCCCTCGGCGATCGTGCCCGCCCGCCCGGCGGCGTAGATCGCCGCACCGGCGTTGATCACCGCCAAATCGCTGTCGGCGCCGCGGCCGCCCTCCAGGATCGCGCGGGTGACCGCGGCGTTCTCCAGTGGCGACCCCGACCCTGCGCGAGCGTCTCCAGCTCCCTCGACGGCCAGCTCCACACCCACCTCGCTCGGCACCAGCGTGTAGCGACTCACCTCCTCGCCGTTGACCTCCACGACCTTCGTCGCCGCCTCGATCGAGATCTCGTCGAGGCCGTCCTCGCTGCAGACGACCAGCGCACGATCGACGCCGAGTCGCGCCAGCGCTCCCGCCACCGTCTCGAGAAAGCTCGCGTCAGACACCCCGATCAGCTGCCGGCGGGCTCCCGCCGGGTTCGTCAGCGGCCCGAGCAGGTTGAAGATCGTGCGCACCGCCAGGTTTCGACGCACAGGCACCACGAACCGCGTCGCCTGGTGATGCGCGGGCGCGAACATGAAGCCGAAGCCGGCCTCCTCGATGCAGGCGGCGACGCCCTCCGGGCCGAGATCGATGCGCGCACCCAGCGCCTCCAGCACGTCGGCCGAGCCGGATCTGCTCGTGGCCGAGCGATTCCCGTGCTTGGCCACGGCGCATCCGGCGCCCGCCGCGATCAGCGCAGCCGTGGTCGAGACGTTGAACGTGCCGCGCCCGCCGCCCGTCCCGGAGGTGTCCAGCAGATCCTCTCGCTCCGTCGGCACATGCGCGGCGAGCGAGCGCATCGTGCGGGCCAGCCCGGCGAGCTCGTCAACGGTCTCGCCCTTCGTCCTCAGCGCGATCAAGAACCCGGCGATCTGCACCTCTGAGACCTCGCCGCTCATGATCTCCGCGAGCACCTCCGCGGCCTCGTCGGCACTCAGATCCCTGCGCGAGGCGAGCGCGTCGATCGCGCGGGTGAGGATCGCGTTGGGCATCAGCTCAAGAAGTTCCCAAGCAAGCGCCTGCCCTCGTCGGTGAGCACCGACTCGGGATGGAACTGCACGCCCTCCGCCGGCAGCTCGCGATGGCGCAATCCCATCAGCACCCCG
>CAWBDC010000002.1:0-483180 GCA_963787605.1 uncultured Solirubrobacterales bacterium | reverse complement strand
CTCAGGAACTCGCAGGACGCCTGCTAAAGCCTCCCGTTGAAGGCCCTTGCAGGCGAAGACTGCCCTGTGTTGGTGGCTGGGGCAAAGTCATATCTCTCCTATCCGCGGTCAAGCGCGGCGGGGGATGCAGCTGATCTTCCCGTCGTTCTCGAGGATCGCCCACTGGATGTCGGCGATCGAGGCGATCTGCGCTTGACGGGCCTCCTCTTGGATGTCGGCGAGCGTGATGCGCTCCCGCCGCAGGTTGGGCTCGATCGGGCGGCCGTCTTGGACGAGCACGATCGGCTCGCCCTCGGCGATCAGCCGTGCGCGAGGAGAGCGAAAGGAGATCCAGCTCACCGCTACCGAGAGGAGCGCGATCGTGGAGATCACGGTCAGCGTGCCCGTCACCGACTGATCGCTCTGAGTGATGCCCTGCTGCACGAGATCGCCCAAGACCACGAGCAGGATGAAGTCGAACGGCTCGAGGTCTGAGAGCTGGCGGCGGCCGACCACGCGGGTCACCAGGAAGATGAAGAAGAAGACGACGGTGGCGCGGATTACAAGGTCCATGGCTGCTCAGGGGAAGATCGTCAGCGAGCGATGGACGCCCACGAGCGGGGTTTCGCCGTCGTCCAGCTGGACGTCCTCGCGGCGCTTGCCGACGTTCGTCGGGTTGACCTGAAAATAGATCCAGCTGGTCAACGATTCTCCCTGCTCGAGCTTGCCATATGACAGCACGACTCGCCCGTCCTTCGAGCTCGCTTCGCTCGGTTCGGGCTCGATCGAGTTGACGCTCATCGATTCCCACCATCCTTCGTCGAAGACGATCTCGGGGTGCTTGATCTCACGGTGAGCCACCACCTTGACCTTCACCTGGAAGATCAATCCGCTGCGCAGCCGGGTCGGCGCCGTGATGCTCAGGCTTGCGGCGCCCCCGTCGGTCGAGCTCGTGCTCGGCTTCTGGCCAAACACGCCAAGCAGCGCCAACACCGGCAAGACGGCGATCGCGCACAGCAAGAGCCTGCGGTAGTAGAGATGGTGCGTGCGGCCCGCCAGATCACGGCTGCGCTCGAGCGCCACGCCTTCGGGAGCATTTGCCATCGATGTCTATTCGAGGGTCATGGGAATGGCCCTCCTGACGCTTTCTCTCGTCCGCTTCTCGTGCAACCGGGGAAGTCTCGCGCTGGAGGTCGCGACAGAGATTGAGCCTCGCCTCCGCGGGGTAAGAATGCCGCGACCGCGACGATAAGGAGACCCTGAGGTGAGAATCGGCTATTTCCTATCCAGCGAGGAGTTCGGTCCCCGCGAGCTCGTCAGGCAGGCGCAGCTGGCCGAGCAGGCGGGGTTCGACGGGCTGTGGATCTCCGACCACTTTCACCCGTGGAACGACGAGCAGGGCCACAGCGGCTTTGTGTGGTCGACGATCGGTGCGATCGCCCAGGTCACCTCACAGATGAAGCTCACAACGGCAGTGACGTGTCCGACCACGCGGATTCACCCCACGATCATCGCTCACGCCGCCGCCACCTCGGCAGTGCTCATGGAAGGTCGCTTCGCGCTGGGGCTCGGCACCGGCGAGGCGCTCAACGAGCACATTCTGGGCGATCATTGGCCAGAAGTGGACACGCGCCTCGAGATGCTCGAGGAGGCGGTGGAGGTGATTCGCACGCTTTGGGAGGGGGGGATGCAGAGCCATCGCGGACGCCACTACCAGGTGGAGAACGCGCGCATCTACGACCTACCCGAGCAGACGCCGCCGATCCTGATCTCAGGGTTCGGCTCGAAGTCCACGCGCCTCGCGGCCCGCATCGGCGACGGCTATTGCACGGTCGGCCCCGACGCAGATGCCGTCGAGTCGTTTCGCAGCGAGGCGGGCGCGGGGAAGCTCGTCGCCGGTGGCATGAAGGCGTGCGTGGCCGAGGACGAGCAGCAGGCGCGCGAGACGGTGTACCGGGTGTGGCCCAACGAGGCGCTACCCGGTGAGCTGGCGCAGATCCTGCCGACCCCGGCACATTTCGAACAGGCGTGTGAGCTGGTCTCCGCCGAGCAGGCAAGCGAAGACGTGCCCTGCGGGCCGGACCCGGCACGACAGCTCGAAGCGATCCAAGCGTACGCGGATGCGGGTTTTGACGAGCTCTACATCCAGCAGATCGGGGATGAGCAGGAGCGCTTCTTCGAGCTGTACGCACGCGAGATCCTGCCCCGGTTCAACGACAGCGAGCCAGGGCAGAGGGGAGTGCTCGCGGGCGAGGCAGCGCGCTCATGAGCGCGCCATGAGCGTCGCGATCCTCGATGTCGACGGCACGCTGGTCGACACCAACTACCAGCACACGCTCGCCTGGTACCGCGCGTTGTGCGAGCACGGCATCGTGCTGTCCGTGTGGCGGATTCATCGCCACATCGGCATGGGCGGCGATCAGCTCGTGCCCTCGCTCACCGATGAGGAGGTGGAGCGCGAACGCGGCGATGATATTCGTGAGGCCGAGAGCCGCCACTATCGCCGGCTGATCGGCGAAGTACGACCGATGCAGGACGCGCGGCGTCTGATCGAGGATCTTCACGAGCGTGGACACACGGTGCTGCTGGCAAGCTCCGCCAAGCAGCAGGAGCTCGACCATTATCTTCAGTTGCTCGACGCCCGCGACCTCGTGGATGGATGGACCAGCTCGGCCGACGTCGAGGCGACCAAGCCCGCCCCCGACATCGTGCAGGCCGCCTTGGACCGCGCCGATGCGGATGCGGGTGAGGCGGTCATGGTCGGCGACTCACCGTGGGATGCCGAGGCGGCCGCAAGAGCGGGTGTGGAGACGATCGCCGTGATGACCGGCGGCTTCTCAGAGGAAGAGCTGAAGGACGCCAGAGCGATCGCGGTCTATCAGTCGGTCGCCGAGCTGCGCTGCGCCCTTGACCGTACGCCCCTGCGCTAGAGACGAGAAGACGAGCGCTTCGCGATCTCTCCCTTCGTCGTGCTCGCAAGCTCGTCGTCGGGTCGGGCCTCGACTCTCCCGGATCGGGCTGGCACGGTGTCGAACCCGCCACGCGCATTGCGCTGCACGAGCGCGCCGCTCCAGCCGCGCAGCGGGTGGCGCTCCCCGTGCAAAAGCTCCCGGCAGACTCTGCGCGTCAGCGTGAAGACAATCACGGGCAGGATCAGGAAGGCGCCTCTGAAGAACCAGATCGCGCCTTCGTAGCCGAACCCGAACTGGAAGAACAGCCGGTCAGCGGAGCCCGCCGCGAAGACGACCAGCACCGCGCTGAGGACCGCCGCGGCGAGCGCCGTTCGCCGCGGGTTGTCGCGAGGCCGATCGAGCAGGTCGTGGCGAGCGTAGTCGCGGCTGATCACGCGCCGGTCGATCCACGGCAGCGCATAGAGCAAACCAAAGACCACCGCGGGGAACAGCACGCCGCCGAAGAACGGGTTGGGGACGAGCGTATGCCCGAAGGCGTGGATCTCCAGGTTGGGCATGATGCGAAGCGCTCCTATCAGCCAACCGAGGTACCAGTCCGGCTGCGCGCCGTTGGTGCCAACGTAGGGGTGGTATGGCCCCCACAGCCATACGGGGTTGATCTGAATCAAGCCGCCCATCAGCACGAGCACCGCTGCGACCGCTGCGAACAGCCCCAGCGAGCGCAGCGCGTACCCGGGCCACATCGGCGTGCCCACCACGTTGTCCTCGCGACGTCCGGGGCCGGGGAACTGCGAGTGGCGCTGGATCATGATGATCGTCAGGTGCACGGCGATCAGCCCGGCGAGCAGGGCGGGGATGATGAACACGTGGGCGATGTAGAGCCTCGACTCGAACGTCGTCGCGCCGGGGAAGCGCCCGCCCCACAGCGCGAAGGCGAGCGGACCGCCGATCAGCGGCAGTGACATCGCCACTCCCCAGGCGATCGCGAGGCCCATCCCGGAGAGCAGGTCGTCGGGCAGCGAGTAGCCCGCGAACCCCTCGAGGATCGCGAGGATCAAAAGCGTCAGGCCGATGAAGTAGTTGATGTCTCGGGGCTTGCGAAACGCGCCGGTGAAGATGATTCGCAGCAGGTGCAGCGTGATCGCGGCGACGAACACGAGCGCGGCCCAATGGTGGGTCTGACGCATCAACAGGCCGCCGGAGACGTTGAACGACAGGTGCAGCGTCGAGCTGTATGCCGCCGAGAGGCTCTGGCCTTGCAATGCGGCGTAGCCGCCGTGATAGACGGTCTGGGCGGTGCTGGGGTCGAAGAACAGCGCCAGGAACGTGCCGGTGACGATCAGCACGACGAACGAGTACAGCGCGATCTCCCCGAGCAGAAAGCTCCAGTGGTCGGGGAACACGTAGCTCATCAAGAACCGCAGGCCGCGTGCGGCTCCGAGGCGCTCGTCGAGGAAGCCGACCGCGTCCACCGCGGCGCCACCGGGGCGCGAGGAGGGCTTCCTCACTTGCTGTCTCCCCACCAGGAAGGGCCCACGGGCCCGGACATCGGCCCGGCCGCGCGCAGAGCGCCGGCTGCGTCGATCCGCAGCGGCAGCTGCGGCAGCGGACGGCCGGCGGGGCCGAACTCGACGCTGCCGCCGTCGAGCACGTCGAACGTCGAGTAGTGACAGGGGCAGACGAGCGCGGGGCCGCGCGACTGCGTGGTGGGGCTCGAGGGAGAACGAAACAGCGAGATCGCGCAGGCGGCGTGGGTGCAGATCTTCGAGTAGGCGAGGATCCCCTGCGGCGCCCACAAGGCCCTGTGGGCCGGCAGCTCGAGGGTGGCGGGGTCGACGCGGACGACCACTATGGGTGAGCCCAGATCGTCCTTGTCCGCGTCCTTGGGAAAGGCCGTCAGGAAGCTCCCTGCGTTGACGTTCGCGGCCAGGATGGGGTTGCCTTCGTCGTCAACGAGCGCGCGACCCGCATGCCACGGGGTGTCGCTCAGCTGCCGCTCGATGCCCGGGCCGAGAGCGACCACCGGTATCACCACTGCCGCGGTCAGGCCGGCGCCCGCGACGCCCGCTGCTCCCGCGATCAGCTTGCGGCGCGTGATCCCCTCGAGGCCCGCGCGCGCCTGCTCGGATACCTGCTCGATGGCTTCGGGGTCGCCGGGACGGGGGCGATCCTCGACCTTTGTCTCCTGCGGGACCAGCCGGCGTCCGGCGAGGATCAGCGCGCCGGCCAGCAGCGCGAGCGCCACGCCGAGGCACAGCCCGAGCAGCTGCGTGCTCGGATCGAGGATGAGCAGGGCGACGAACCCGAAGCCCGCGAGCGCCGTGAGCGCCAGCAACGCAGGAACGAGGCGCTCGGCCCAGTCGGGCGCGCCCGTCTCGCGACGCGACGGATCCGCCTGCCGATCCTGCTCGAGCAGTCCGCGTCGGCGTCGCAGCGCTCCGAGCCGCCACAACGTGAGCATCAGGCCCGCCTGTCCCAGGCGATGAAGGACACCTCCTCGCTTGCGGGGTCGCTCGTTCATGTCCGATCTCCTCTACGGGCGCCGGAGTCGTGCTCGGGGTCGGATGTGCGCTCTCCGATCAGTCGTGCGATCAGCAGCAGCGCGCCGGCCGCGAGCAGCCATGCGACCATGCCCTCGGGTATCGGGCCGATCCGCCCGATGCCCCAGCCGCCGCGGTCATCTGGTGACTGCGTGCTGTGCACGTAGCGCACGATCGAGTCGACGTCCGCCGCGGATAGCTCCCCAGGGCCGAAGCGTGGCATCACATACGGTCCGATGCGAATCGCCTCGGCGATCTGCCTCGGCGTGGCGACGTTCAGCGAGGGCACCACCGCCCCGGTCACGATCCCCCCCGACCCCTGGATCGAGTGACAGCCCGCGCAGTCAAGCGCGAACAGGCTCTGCCCCTTCGCGAGCGAGCCGCGTTTCGCCTCGACGGTAGGAATCGCGGGCCCGCCAAAGGACGCGACGTAGTCGATCAGCGTTTGGATCTTCGCCTGGGAGAACGCCGGGCGTGTGCGCAGTGGCTGTGCGCGCGAGGACGGCAGCGGCATCCGCCCGGTCTCCAGATAGAAGTCCGCGGCGAGCGCGCCCACGCCGTGCAGGCTCGGTGCTCGTCCGGGGATGCCCTGGGCGCTCATGCCGTGACACGCCGCGCACGAGGAGAGAAACAGATCGTGTCCCGCGGAGACGAGCGAGGCGCTCGGGACGGCCGCCGTGCGCGCGAGCGTGCCTGTGGGCGACGCCCGGCCTGCTCCGTGCGCCGCGAGGTCGAGCAGCGCGAGCCCGCCGCACAGGGTCGCCGCGATTGCCATCAACCACCGCCTCATACGCCCACGGTCTCCCCGGCGAGGCCCGCGGACGGCTTGCGCGAATCTCCGTCATCCGCGTACAGATAGGAGTCGCGGCGCAGCTGGCGTCGCTCTTCGAGGATCATCGCTTCCATCGCCACTAAGATCGCCAGCGCCGCCATCGCGACTCCTCCCGCGACGAGCATGATCACCCCCGCCGCGTGCTGATCTGCCAGCGCTGAGACGTGCAGGGCGTGTGCCGGTGCGAGGTAGAACGGGTAGCGCACGTGCCCGTCGAACATGAGCACCGCGGCCGGCAGGAACATCACGGTCATCGCGGCCATCAGCCAGGAGAACCGCGCGATCGGGCCCGGCGGATGGGGGACCGGGTCGGCCGCGAGGATCGGGAGCAGGAAGAGGACGCCCGACCAGAAGTAGGCGGCGTGCTCGAATGCGTGGACCGCCTGGTCTTCGAGCGCCACTTCGTACAGGCCCGTCAGATGAGTCGAGAGCACCACGATCGTGAACAACGCGAACCCGCACGCCGGCCGCGTCAGGACCTTCACCCAGCGCCGGCGCAGAACCGCGCCGAGCGCGCCCCGGCCCGCGGGGGAGCAGGCGCTGAGCGCCAGCCGCACCGGCGCTCCCCAGAGCAGCAGCATCGGCGCGAGCAGGATCAGGAGCAGGTGCTGAACGACATGAACCGAGAGCAGCTCATCGGCATAGGCGTCGATTCCCGAAAGCAGCGCCGTCATCAAGACGAGCAGACCGACCATGAAAGAAGCGCCTCGCCACAGCGGCCAGTGCCCGCGAGCGCGCCGCCGGGCGCGGAGGACGCCGTAGGCGTAGAGCGACGCCGTGGCCGCGCACACCGCGAGCACTCCGGGGTCGAGCCGCCAGCTACCGAGCATCCGGGCGAGCGTGGGCGCGGCCGTTCTCATCGTATGTCTTCTCCGCGCAGAGCTCGCCCGCGTGTGCGCTGCTCGCGCACGACGCCCCCGAGCCCGAGCGCCCCGACACCGACGCCGATCAGGATCAGCCACAGCCCGAAGCCCGCGCCCAGGAGGGTCACGGCCACGCCGATCACGAGCGTGGCTGTCGCCACCGAGCTGTCGCTGATCAGTCGAGCCTGCTCGTCGTGTCCGCCGTGGCTCTCAGCCGCCCACAGCGCGAGCCCACACACGATGCACACCGCCGACGCCACCCCCGGGATCGCGAACTGGATCGGTTTCGGCTCGAACGCGGCCTGCGCCCCCGTCAGCACGCCGAGCCACAAGCCCCACGCGAGCAGCCAGATCGCGGCGCGCTTCACGCTCCCACCCCCGCGATCGCAATGCTCGGATCCGCGGCTACGTGGCGCTCGGCGGCTTCGCGCAGGTCCAGCAGCGGCGCGTAGGAGCGGATCGGCGGCAACGCCGTGAAGTTGTGCCTGGGCGGCGGGGAGCTCGTGGCCCACTCGAGCGTGTGCGCCTCCCAGGGATCGTCCCCCGCGAGGCGAGCGTGGCGCAGGGAGATCACGACATTGGCGACGAACACGAGCACCGAGGCCGCAATCACGAACGAACCCGCCGTTGCGACGATGTTCAGTCCCTGCCAGCCGCTGGAGGACGGATAGCGGGCGACCCTGCGAACCATGCCGTCGGCGCCGAGGAAGAACATCGGGAAGAACGCAAGGTTCGCGCCGATCGCCATCAGCACGAAGTTCAGCTTGCCGAGGCGCTCGCGCAGCATCACCCCGGTGATCTTCGGAAACCAGTAGTAGATGCCGCCGAACAGACCGAAGGCACTGCCCGCGAAGATCGTGTAATGGAAGTGCGCAACCACGAAGTAGGACATGTTCAGCCCGTAGTCGAGCGGTGGCGAAGCGAGGACGATCCCGGTCAGGCCGCCGACCAGGAACTGCACGAGAAATCCGAGCGCGAACAGGAACGCGGTGGTGAAACGCAGCCGTCCGCGCCAGATCGTCGCGAGGAAGTCGAAGTACTCGATCCCGGCCGGGACGATCAGCGCCGTGGAGGTGAGCGCGAAGTACTTGTTCGAGAGCACCCCGAAGGTGAACATGTGGTGCGCCCAGACCGTCATCGACAGGCCGGAGAAGATCAGCAGCGCGACGATGAACGCGGAATAGCCGAAGAACCGACGCGCCGAGAACGTCGCGATTATCTCTCCCACCATCCCCACGAACGGAAAGAACATGACGTATACGACGGGGTGCCCGTAGAACCAGAACAGCGCTTGGTAATCCACTGCCCCCGCGCCGCCGATGAGCACGCCGCCCAGGTGCCGCTGCGCCCACAGCAGTCCCAGCGCGAGGATCAAAGCGGGGAACCCGAACACCGTCATCGTGCACGTCGCGACCATCGTCCACGTGAACACCGGCATCCGCATCAACGTCATCCCGGGCGCGCGGCGGCGCAGCGCGGTGGCGAGGATGCACCCCGCCCACAGGATCTGCCCGAGCGTCGCGAGCATCACCCCGAAGATCCACAGATCCATGCCGCTGCCGGGCGAGTGGATCGATTCCGAGAGCGGATCGAAGCCCCACCACGACGCGCTTGCCGCGCCGCCGCTCGTGAGGAAGCCCGACCACATGCACACCCCGCCCAGCACATACAGCCACAGTCCCGCAAGCGCGACCCGCGGCCCAGCGATCTCGGCGGCTCCGACCTGCAGCGGCACGAAGTACAGCCCCACGGCGAGCGCGACCGGCACGATCACCAGATAGACCATCGTCGAGCCGTGCATTGTGAACAGCTCGTCGTAGGTGCTCTGGGAGACGACGCCGCCATCGGCCGCGAGCTGGCTGCGCATCAGCAGCGCGAGCAGCCCGCCGGCCAGGAAGAACACGAACGCGATCACGCACGCCGAGCCGGCGATGCGCTTGTGATCGGTCGATGCCAGCATGCGCAGCGAGCCCGCCCGGCCGGCTATCGCGACGGTGCTCACGCTTCCGGTCCCGTCGCCGTGGCGATCGCCGCTCGAGCGGATGAGCCTCGATGGAGTTGTTTGCCTTCACGCGCGAGCCATTCCCGGAAGCTCGCCGGGCTGACGGCCTCGAGCGCGAAATGCATCTCTGAGTGCTGCTCGCCGCAGAGGACAGAGCACTCCCCTTGATAGCGCCCGGCTCTGTCGAAGAGGAGATCGAAGTGGGTGGTGTAGCCCGGCAGGACCTGACGCTGATAGTGAAGCTTGGGTACCAGGAAGCCGTGGATCACGTCCTCAGAGGTCCCGCTGAATTCGATCTCTGTGCCGGTCGGGACATACGTCGGCGCCGGGTTCCATGTGGAGATGTCAGTGACCTGCACACCGTTGGAGTAGACGAAGCGCCAGCTCCACTGGGCGGCGATCACCCTGATGCGCAGACCCGGGTGCGCGACGAGCCTGTCGATCGGGGTCTCCGCCCGGAAGGTCACCCACACCAGAAACGCAGCCACACACGCCAGCACGAACGCATAGGCGATCTCCACCGGCAGCGCCTCCGAGCGTCCCCCCGGCCGTGAGCGTCGGGTGCCCGCCACCAGCAGGATGACCAGCGTCCCGACGACGATCGCGAACACGGCGATCGCGATCGGTAGGTAGACGCCCTCGACATGGCGGTAGGCGTGAAGCGTGTCGGGCATCAGCGCTCAAACCGCTCGGCCTCGCGCTCGCGCAACGCCAGCCCAAGCCCCGGGCTGTGCGGGTCCGCACGCAGCGCGCCGTCCACGAGCTCCGGAACGCCGTCGAGGAGCATCCGCTCGATCCGCGCGTGATCGTGGAAGTACTCGACGTGGGCAAGCGGCGCGATCGCCGAGCACACGTGCGCGTGGACGGTCGGGCTCGTGTGCGCGGAGAGCAGCACGCCATGCGCGGCGCACAGCGCGGCGACCTGAAGCAGCTGCGTGATACCGCCACAGCGGGTGACATCCGCCTGCAGAACATCCACCGCGCCGGCGTCGAGCATCCGCCGGAAGTAGAAGAGGTCATAGCCATACTCGCCTGCCGCGACGTCCATCCCGGCAGGCGCGCGGTCGCGCAGCAACCGCAGACCCTCCAGATCGTCGGAGGAGACGGGCTCCTCGAACCAGCTCGCGCCCGCCTCCTGAACGAACACCTCGGCCAGCCGCAGCGCCTGCTTTCGCTCATAGGCGCCGTTCGCGTCCACGAACAGCCCCACGTCCTCGCCGATCGCGGCGCGCGCGCGCCGTACCCGCTCAGGATCGCGCGCGGGGTCTGAGCCGACCTTCATCTTCACGCTGGAGATCCCCTGCTCCACCCAGCCGGTGAGCTGGCGCTCCAGCTGGGTATCGGTGTAGGAGGTGAAGCCGCCACTTCCATACACCGGCACCGCCTCGCGGACGCGCCCGAGCAACGCGGAGAGCGGCAGCTCCAGCAGCCGGGCCTTCAGGTCCCACAGGGCGATGTCGACGGCCGAGATCGCGCTCGAGGCGACTCCCGGGTAGCCGACGTTGCGCACCGCGCTGCGCATCTGCTGCCATGCGGCGGGCGGAGAAAGCGCGTCCATGCCCACGACGGCGTCGCACAGCAACTCGTGCACGAGCGCGGCGGCCGCCCTGGCGGCATAGCTGAACCCGAGCCCCGACCGTCCACCGCCGCTGACCTCGACGAGCACGAGCGTGGTCGAGCTCCACTTCAGCGTGCCGTCCGCCTCCGGCGCGTCGGTGGGAATGGTGAACGCGCGTGCGCGGACGCTCTCGACAGCGACATCGGGCGCACCGGGGGTGGTAGAGGCGCTCACGCGCACGCCGCCCCGGCGGCGATCAGCTGCCGCCCCCGGTCGTAGTCCACGTCGCGCTCGTGGGTGAGCACGCCGACGATCTCTCCGTCCTCGCCCACATACCAGACGGTGAAAGCGTCCTGCTCGTGTTCGATGAGCTGCGCCTGCGCGAACCCGTCGCCCCAGGCGGCGTACTTGAGGGTGTGCTTGCCGATCGTCGACCAGAAGCCCGGAACGCTGTCCCACGCCCCATCGGCGCCCGCGAGCGTGCGACCGGCCACCTCACCCTGTTCCAGCGCCTCCCCCCAATGCTCGACCCGCAGCCGGCGCCCGGCGGCAGCGTTCTCAGCGGTGGCGACGTCACCGATCGCCAACACGCGCCCGTCGGTCCCGGGAACCCGCATCTTGGAATCGACGCAGACGGCTCCATCGGCGAGCGGCAGACCCGCACTCTGCGCGAGCTCGCTGCGCGGACGGGCGCCGAGGCCCAGCACGAGCACGTCTCCGGCGAGCCGCCGGCCGTCCTTCAGCTCCAGCACGCGACCGTCGTGGACGGCCGTCACCTCGACCTCCAGCTCGAGGCTCACACCGGCCTCCGCCAGCCAGCCGGCGATCCGCCGCGCGGCAGCCTCTCCCAGCCGGCGAGCCTGCGGCAGCGGATCCTCGCCAACGAGCGTTACGCCGGCGCCGCGCATCGCCAGCGACGCCGCGACCTCGCAGCCGATGAAGCCGGTGCCGAGCACGACGATTTCGCTGCTTGGGCGGGCCCGCTCGGCAAGCCGCGTGCTGTCGGCCAGCGTGCGCAGCGTCATAACCGCCGGATGCTCGAGCCCCGCGATTCCCTCTCGGATCGGCTCAGAGCCAGTCGCGAGAACGATCGTCTGTGCGGCAAGGACCTCCCCCTGCACGGTCACGGTCCCGTCCTCCGGGTCGATCGCGCTGACACGGCTCTCGAGCCGCAGCTGCACATCGTGCTCGGCGAACCACCGCTCGGGCTCGAGCGCAAGCTCACCCGCGTCCAGCTCACCGCGCAGGAACTCCTTGCTCAGGGGGGGACGGCGATACGGCGCGAGCGGCTCCGCGCCAACCATCAGCACGCTCGCGCGACCGCCGTGCTCGCGGTAGGCGCGAGCGCACGCCAGCCCGGCCGCTCCCGCCCCGACGATCACGATCGGCTCAGCGCCCATCGCCGTCGATGCGGTCGTGGACGGATTCGCCGGAGACCGCGGCGGCGCCCTGGCTCAGCGCGAGCGCCGCCTCGATGTGGGAGAGGTGTGTGAGCGTCTGCGGGAAATTGCCGAGCAGCTCGCCGCTGCCGGGATCGACCTGCTCGGAGAACAGCCCGTGCGGGCTCGCGGCGCTCATCGCGCGATCGAACACCTCGCGCGCGTCCTGCAGCGCATCCTGGCGCGCGTAGCACTCCGCCAACCAGAAAGAGCACGCCAAGAACGCGCCCTCCTCGCCCGGTAGGCCGTCATCGCGCCGGTAGCGGCGTACGAAGCCCTGGATCCCGAGCTCCTCGTGTATCGCTCGGGCGGTGCTCGCCATCCGCGTGTCGTCGAACTCCACGAAGCCGACCCTCGGCAGCAGGAGCAGCGCCGCGTCCAGCTCCGGCTCGTCGAAGCACTGCACGAACACGCCTCGCTCGCGATCGAACCCGTGCTCTTCGATCGCCTCCCGGATCTCCTTGCGCGCCTTCTCCCAGCGCCGCACGGGCGCCTTGCGCATGCACTCCTCGGCGAGCGTCAGCCCGCGCTCCACGGCCGCCCAGCAGCAGGCCTTGGAGTGCACGAAGTGGCGCGGCTCGCCACGCCACTCCCAGATCCCGCGGTCGGGCTGCTGCCAGCGTTCGACCGCGGTCTCGACGAGCTCAGAGAAGAATCGCCACTCATCATCGTCGGGAGACTGCCCGCGCCGGTGCCAGCGCCATGCGAGGTTCAGTATCTCCCCGAGGGCGTCCAGCTGCAGCTGGTGAGCCGCCTCGTTGCCGACGCGCACCGGCCGCGAGTCGCGATAGCCCGCCAGATCGAGCTCAAGCTCTGAGATGCGTCGCTCCCCGCCGATCCCGAACAGGATCTGCAGATCATCCGCGTGCCCGGCGGAGCTGCGCACGATGAAGTGCCTGAACCGCTCAGCCTCCCGTCCACAGCCCATCTCCGCCAGCGCGCTCGCCGTCAACGTCGAGTCCCTGATCCAGCTGAAGCGGTAGTCCCAGTTGCGCTCTCCGCCGAGCGTCTCGGGCAGCGAGGCGGTGGGAGCGGCGACGATCGCGCCCGTCGGCGCATACGTGAGCGCCTTCAGCGTCAGCGCCGAGCGGACCACGGCCTCCTGGTCGACCCCGTCGCGGCGTAGCCGCTCGCGCCAGCGCCGCCACCACTCGACCGTCTCCGCCAAGCGTGCGTCGACGGCGTCCCCGTCGAGATCGGAGGTCTGCTCGCGCTCCAGCAGGTGTGGCCTGACGAACCGCATCAGCAGCCGCAGCCGCTCGCCCGCGTGCAGGGACGCGCGCGCACGGAGGCTCTCCCCGTCGCTGTCGAGCTCCCCGTCGCTCCAGATCAAGAGGCCATCGTCGCCGCCGATCGCGCTAAACAGGCCGCTGCCGGAGCGTCGCAGCCACGGCCGCACAGCCCCATAGTCAAAGCGCGGCGCGATTGCAATCTCGACGCTCGCGCTGCCCTGCTGGCACTCGATGATCCTCACGATCTCGCGACGCGGTTGCTGAGCGCCCTGCTCGCGCATCGCAAAGCAGTCGAGCACACGCAGCGATCCTTCCTCCCCCTGCAAGACCGTCTCGAGTACCAGCGTGTCTTTCATATACGAGCTGCCACCGGCATGGGTCGGGCCCGCGGCGAAGCGCACCGCACAGTGCCCTGCGCTCTCCCAATCGAGCAGGCGCCCAAAGCAGCTGCCGCTGTCGAAGCGTGGGAGGCAGCACCAGTCGATCGAAGCCGTGTCGGAGACGAGCGCTGAGCCGTGACAGTCACCGATCAAGCTGTATTGCGCGAGGGGCGGCGCTCCCGCGTCTGCGCTCATCCTCGCCGCCGATGAGCGCCGAGCGCGCCTGTGAGCGCCGCAACCCCCAGACCGCCGAGCGCAACCCTGTGGCGGGTCGCGAGCCACTGCGCGCTGCGATCGTGCGCCTGTGAGTCGAAGTCGCCGTGGGCGCCGCGGTCGCCCGGAAGCGGCTCATAGAGATTGTCCGCCCGCCCCGGTGGCACCGGCTCCTTGGTCTGCTGGGCGTCATAGCCGGTGCGTGCCAGATAACGGTCGGCGAAGCCGGGTGCGAGCGCGTTGCCGATCATCGTGAAGGCCGTGGAGGCGCCGACCCACCACTCGCGCCGCGACGGCTGCTCGGCGGCGGCGAGGACGGCGCGCGCCGCGACCTCGGGTTGATAGATCGGGGGGACCGGCTGGGGGTGGCGCGGCAGTCGCGTGCGCACCACGTCGAACTGCGGAGTGTTCAGCGCCGGCAGCTGGACCATCGTCACGCGGACCGCGCTGCCTTCGTGCATCAGCTCGCAGCGCAGCGACTCGGTGAATCCCTGGATCGCGTGCTTGGACGCGCAGTAGGCGCTCTGCAACGGGATCCCGCGATAAGCGAGCGCAGAGCCGACCTGCACGATCACGCCCACCCGGCGGGGGCGCATCCGTCGCAGGGCGCAGAGAGTGCCGTACACCACCCCGAGATAGGTGACTTCCGTGACTCGGCGAAACTCCTCCGGGGCGATCTCGCTCACCGGTGCGAACACCGACGCCATCGCGTTGTTGACCCACACGTCGATCGGGCCGAGCGCCCGTTCGATCGACTCCGCCGCATGCTCGAGCGCTTGTGCATCCGCGACATCGGCGGGAGCCGCCAGCGCCCGGCCCCCGAGTGAGCGGACCTCCGCCTCGGTTGCTTGCAGCGCATCGACGCCACGGGCAATCAGCCCGACGGCGGCGCCCTTGCGCGCAAAAGCCTGAGCGCTCGCGCGGCCCACTCCAGAGCTGGCCCCCGTGACAGCTACGACGAGTCGATGCTCATCGGTCATCGAAGCGCCCCCGCCCATACGACGATCGTGCGCTTCAACTGCGCTCCTGCTCCTCGTACTCGCGCAGGAAACCCTCGAACAGGCGGCGATGTCGCTCCTCGTCGCGGAGGATCGCGATCACCATGTCGTTGGTCACCGGGTCGCTCTCCTCGGTGGCCTGGATGACCTTGTTGTAGTGGTCGATCGCGCCCGTCTCGGCGGCGATCACACCCTTGATGACGTGCACGACGTCCGACTGACGCTCGGGCGGCTGCAGGTAGTCCTGTTCGGCCTCGAAATCCATCGACCCGGGCACGACGCCGTAGAGCTCCTTGATGCGGGTCGCGAATTGTGTGGCATGCCCGAGCTCCTCTTGGATGTCCACGCGCAACGACTCGATGATCTCCTGCGCGCGCACCCCATCGGGGTTGATCGAATTGGCGAGATAGCTCATCACCGTCTCGATCTCCATCCAGTAGGCCTCACAGAGCATGCCGATGATCTTCTCGCGCTCTTCGCGCATGTCATCGGCAAGGATTCCAGTGCTGCTCTTCATCGTCGGCAATTCAGGTTCCTCCACTCGCGTTCGGAGATGCAAGGACGTCATTGCTCATACCCACCTGCGGCCCGGCGCAAAAGCCGTCTGCCGGAAGAGGCGGCGCGATGAGCCCGTGCTTGGCTCCACCAGCCTCGCCCCTCGTCTGCAAGGAAGCGCATGGGGTTTCGTGGCTCGATGCCTCGGGTAGGAGGGAGAGCGAAGACCGTGACCACCGGAAGGGAGCCTCGTGAGCGAAAGCGTTGCCGACTATCTACTGGGACGCCTCGCGAAGGAGTGGGGAGTTCGGCGCATTTACGGCTATCCCGGGGATGGGATCAACGGCATCATCGGCGCCTTCGGGCGAAGCGACGATCGCCCGGAGTTCATCCAGGTCCGCCACGAGGAGATGGCCGCGTTCATGGCATGCGCGCATGCGAAGTTCACCGGCGAGGTCGGCGTGTGCCTGGCGACCTCCGGGCCGGGCGCGATCCATCTGCTCAACGGCCTGTATGACGCGAAGCTCGACCATCAGCCGGTGGTGGCGATCGTCGGCCAGCAGGCCCGGCTCGGCTTGGGCGGCAACTACCAGCAGGAGGTCGATCTGACGACCCTGTTCAAGGACGTCGCGCACGAGTACGTGCAGATGGCGACCGAGGCCGGGCAGATCCGCCATCTGATCGACCGCGCGATGCGGATCGCGCTCTCAGAGCGAACCGTGACGTGTGTGATCGTGCCCAACGACCTGCAGATGGAAGACGCGGTGCCCACCCCACCACACGCGCATGGAACCGTTCACTCGGGGGCCGGCTACGAGCGCCCGCGCGTGGTCCCCGAGGACGAGCAGCTGCGGCGCGCCGCCGAGGTGCTCAACGCGGGGGAGAGGGTCGCGATGCTGGTCGGCGCCGGCGCGCTGCATGCCACTCAGGAGGTGATCGAGGTCGCCGACGCGCTCGGCGCGGGGGTCGCCAAGGCGCTGCTCGGCAAGGCCGCCGTCCCCGACGACCTGCCGTTCGTCACCGGCTCGATCGGCCTGTTGGGGACCCGGCCCAGCTGGGAGCTGATGCAGGACTGCGACACGCTGCTGATGGTCGGCTCGAGCTTCCCTTACTCCGAGTTCCTGCCGGAAGAGGGTGCGGCCCGAGGCGTGCAGATCGACCTCGACGGAAAGATGCTCGGCATCCGCTACCCGATGGAGGTCAACCTCGTCGGCGACAGCGCGCTGACCCTTCGCGCGCTGCTGGCGCTGCTGGAGCGCAAGCAGGATCGCTCCTGGCGCGAGAAGATCGAAAAGAATGTCGCGGACTGGTGGCAGGTGATCGAGCGACGCGCGCTCGAGCCCGCGGAGCCGGTGAACCCGCAGCTGATCTTCCACGAGCTGTCAAAGCGCCTGCCCGACGGGGCGATCCTCACCTCCGACTCCGGCTCAGCCGCCAACTGGTACGCGCGCGACGTCCGCCTGCGCGCCGGGATGCTCGCGACGCTGTCGGGCACGCTCGCGACGATGGGGCCGGGCGTGCCCTACGCGATCGCGGCCAAGTTCGCCTACCCCGACCGGCCCGTGATCGCGCTCGTGGGCGACGGGGCGATGCAGATGAACGGTCTCGCGGAGCTGATCACGATCGCGAAGTACCGCGAGCGCTGGTCAGACCAGCGCCTGATCGTGATGGTGCTCAACAACCGCGATCTCAACCAGGTGACCTGGGAGCAGCGTGCGATGTCCGGCGACCCCAAGTTCGTCGAGTCCCAGGAGCTGCCGGACGTACCGTATGCGCAGTGGGCGCAGCTGCTCGGCTTGAACGGCATCCGCACCGACGATCCCGGCGCGATCGGGGAGTGCTGGGATCGCGCGCTCGCGAGCACGGTGCCGACCGTGCTGGAGGTCGTGTGCGACCCTGAGGTTCCGCCGCTGCCGCCGCACATCACGATCGAGCAGGCCCGCTCCTTCGCCTCCGCCATCCGGCACGGCGACCCGGCCCGCCGACGGATCATCGCGCAGGCGATCCGCCAGAAGCTTCCGGAGATCCTGCACGGCCACTCGAGTCGATGAGCTGGGGCCTCATGCGTAACGTGCGCCGCGGGCGGCTGCAGCGCGCGCTCTCCGCCGCCACCGCCCTCAGCGCGCTCCCGCTCGGCCTTGAGATCTACTTCGAGCACTTCCGTGGCTCTTTTGGCGACAAGTGGATGTGGACCCCCGTCGCGCTCTCCCCGATGCTGACACTCGCCGGACTGGCCGGCGTGCGCTCCAAGCGCGCTGCCACCACTGTACTGCCGGCCGTCTCGGCGCTCTACTGCCTCGACGGGCTGATCGGCGTCTACACCCATGTGCAGGGCGTCCGCAAGCGCCCTGGCGGCTTCGATGAGCCGCTCTACAACATCGTGATGGGGCCACCCTTGCTCGCGCCGGGATCGCTCACGCTGGTCGGCGGGATGGGGCTGCTGGCCGCTGTTGTTCAACGAGAGCGATAAGGATGGCCACCAGCACCACATCAGACGGAGCGGGTCATCTACCCAAGCAAGGAGGACGCACCGAACCGGGACCACCCCCCGACCTCCCCACCCAGCGCCGTGGAACGACGCCGCAGATGCGCGGGCGATACCCCGACTACGACGTGCTCGCCACGACCAGCCACTGGGACGCCCTCACTCGCCGGGTGGTGCTCGACCGGGTGGCAAACGTGCCCCCGATCCGGTTCTTCGACGAGACGCAAACCCGTACGCTGCGAGCGTTCTGCGACGTCGTGACCGGACAGGATTGCGATCCGCGCATCCCGGTGCTCGAGATGGTCGACGCGAAGCTCCACGCCGGCCGCCTGGACGGGTTCCGCTACCACGACATGCCGGCGGACCCGGAGACCTGGCGGCGAGTGGCCGCCAACCTGGACGCGAGCGCCCGGCAGGCCGGCTGCGAGCAGGGGTTCGCCGCAGCCGGCAGCGAGCTTCAGCACGAGCTTGTCGAGCGCTTCTCAAAAGGAGATCTCGAATGGGACGATCTGCCGGTCAAACGCGCGTGGGCAGTCGTGATGCGCCTGGTGCTCGCCGCCTTCTACTCCCATCCGTGGGCGTGGAACGAGATTGGCTTCGGAGGCCCCGCCTATCCCCGCGGCTTCGCGCGTCTGGGGCCCGGGCAGCGCGAGCACTGGGAGTCGCCCCCGGAGTTCTCGGTCGATCCGGTGTCTGACGTAAAGGAGCGGGGAGTGGAGTGAAAGAGCAGCTGCGCACAGCGCTCAAGGGCTCGCTGCGCCCGCCCGAGAACGACTCTGCGTTCCTGCTCGATCCCCACAGGCGCGGCGTCCCGGGCCGCGAGCGGATGCGCCGCTACAAACGCGAGGATTCCATTGACATGCTGATCGTGGGCGCCGGCGCCGGCGGCGCGACCCTCGCCCAGCGCCTCGCCCGCAAGGGATGGAAGATACTCGTGCTGGAGGCAGGGCCGTTCTGGGATCCGGACGAGGACTGGGTCTCCGACGAGGCCGGCTCCCACGGGCTCTACTGGACCGAGCCGCGGATCATCGGCGGCGAGGATCCGGTGGAGCTCGGCAAGAACAACTGCGGGCGGGGGGTCGGCGGCTCGATGATCCACTACGCCGGCTTCACGCCACGCTTTCACCCATCCGACTTCGAGGTCGCAAGCCGCGACGGCGTCGCCGCGGACTGGCCGATCTCCTACCGCGAGCTCAAGCCCCACTACGAGCGCCTGGAGCGTGAGCTCCCCGTCGCCGGCGAGTGGTGGCCATGGGGTGAGCCCCACGGCTATCCCCACGGACCGCACCCGGTTGGCGGCGGCGCGCTGCGCGCCTGGGAAGGAGCGCGGCGATGCGGCATCGAGATGTGCGTTGGGCCAGTCGGAATCGCAAACGGCTCCTTCGGGCACCGGCCTCACTGCATCTACCGGGGGTACTGCCTGCAGGGCTGCAAGGTGAACGCCAAGGCATCGCCGTTGGTCACGCACGTCCCCGACGCGCTCGCTCACGGCGTGGAGATCCGCGCCGACTGCATGGTCACGCGCGTCGAGACCGACGAGCGTGGACGCTGCACCGGCGTCACCTACATCCACGACGGCCACGAGCACTTTCAAGCCGCGGACGTCGTGACGATCGCGGGTTACTCGATCGAGACGCCGAGGCTGCTTCTTCACTCCACGAGCAAGCGCTTCCCGAACGGGTTGGCCAACGAGAGCGACCTGGTCGGGCGTGGGATCATGGTCCAGGGCGCGCCGCAGGTCGCCGGCCGCTTCGAGGAAGAGCTGCGCATGTACAAGGCGCCGCCGCCCGAGATCAGCTCCGAGCAGTTCTACGAGACCGATGCCGGCCGCGGTTTCGCGCGAGGCTTCTCGATCCAGACCGTCGGCCCGCTGCCGATCGGCTGGGCCGAGCACGTCCTCGCCGACGGACACTGGGGACAGGCGCTGCGAGAGTACATGCGAGACTACAACCACTGGTACACGCTCGGCGTCCTCTGCGAGCTGCTCCCGCGCGCGGAGAATCGGGTAACGCTCGCCGACGAGCACGACCGCAACGGCATGCCGATCGCGCGCCTGGACTACACGCAGTGCGAGAACGATCGCGCGAACATCGCCTACGCCAAGGACAAGCTCCATCAGATCCTGCAGGCGGCCGAAGCCCAGGACACGCTCGTCATCGATCGCTACGCCCACCTGGTCGGCGGCTGCGCAATGTCCGCCTCGCCCGAGCACGGCGTGATCGACGCAGACCATCGCGCCTGGGGAGTGCCCAACCTGTTCGTCGCCGACGGCAGTGTCATGCCCACCCAGGGCTCAGCGAACCCCGCGCTCACGATCATGGCGCTCGCCTCGAGACTCGCCGAGCGGCTCACCGACAAGCGTGTGGACGCTCCTGATGGAGGGCGGCGACAGAAGGCTCGCGTATGAGCAGCCCGTCCATCGGGGAGCAAGCTGAGCTCCGGATCTAGACCGCGGGGCGCACTTACGTCGCTTGATGCCAAAAACGGCCGTGTCGGCGCACGTGTCGATTTTGCCAAAGGCGGGTAGGCCTGATCCGGTGAGCGACTCGACTCAAGCGCGAATCGACTGGAGCACGGCGGAGATCATCGATGGCAACCTGTCTGTTGCCGTGGAGGGAGACCCGCCCAAGGGATGGGCAAAGCGCTTCGCCGGGGTGAGCGCTCTCCTGGAGACCAACTCGAAGGGGTGGGGCGAGATCGCTCTCCACAGGAAGACGATCACCGTCGCCGCGGTCCAACCGGGGTCCGAGGATGATCTGCGCCACCTCTTGGAGAGCGCGGTGCTGCAGGCCAACACAGACCTCGGCCTGCGCGAGGAAGCGCCCGAGCCGGATCCTCAGCTCGAGCAGGAGCGCGAGATGACCGACACCTTCCGCAGCTTCAGCCAGCCGAGGCAAAGCGAATAACACGAAGACTGCGAGTGAAAGGAGATCGCACGATGGCTGCCAATCACGGGCCCAGCATAAAGGACGACAAACAATATGAGGGACTGCGCAAGAAGGGGATGAGCAAGGAACGGGCAGCGAAGATCGCCAACACTCCGGACGCCTCGAAAAAGGGCGGCGAACAATCGGGCTCCGGCACCCGTCGTCACGCCACCAGCCAAGGGGGCACCAAGGCGCAGAAGGCCGCCGCTGGACGCAAGGGGGGCAAGAAGAGCTCGTGATCGTCCTCAAATGAGCACGTCGAGGAGTGGGTGACTCCCACTACGCCCGCTCCAACCAGCTTCGGCTCCAACCAGCTTCGCATGTCTAGGAGATCTTCCAGAGAAAGAAGGCGACGGATGGTGCGTTAAACGTCCCGCTCCAGCTGTGAATCCGTCTGTTCGATGGATCCTCGCCGCGGGGCGTCCGAGTACACTCCGGCCCGGCTATGGGCTCGGGGAGATGCTTGCGATGAGCAGTCGTGCCGCGACCGCGGGGTCGATCGGGTCTCGCGAGGCCTCCACCGCGGACCTTCAGGACACCGCCGGCCCGCTCCGGCGCCGACGGCCGTCGCGGGCCGCCGGCGTCGCGCTGATCACGGGACTGGCCGTGACCGCCGCATTGGTGCTGACCTCCTCCGGGTTGTACGACCGTAACGAGAACCGGTTGTTGAGCTTGCGCGCTCGTGAGCTCGGACTGGTCTTGACCGCCGCTGTCCCGTCGATTCAGACGCCGCTCGCATCCGCCGCCGAGCTCGCCGATGCGACGCACGGTGACCCTCGGAAATTCAGCGCTTTCATGTCCTCCTATGTCGGTGCGGGCCGTCAGTTCATCTCGGCGTCGCTGTGGCCGCTTGGAGCCTCCAAGCTAAAGCCGGCGGTGGTGTTGGGGAGGACCCCGGCTTTGATGTCGCTGCCCGGGCAGGCCCGCGAGCTGTTTGCGCACGCCAAGCGCTCACGGCTGCTGAACGTGACCGGGATCTTGGGCTCGGTCCCCGCGAGCCTTGGCTACGAGTTCAGTACGCCGGGCGTCGTGCACGGCTTTGCGGTCTACGCCGAAAGCCCGCTTCCCAAGGACCGGCGCTCCAGGCTCTCGAGCGACTCCGCGTTCTCGGATCTGAGCTACGCGGTGTATCTGGGGCGTTCACGACGTACCGGCGACCTGCTGGTCACCAACATGCGGCACTTCCCGGTCGCAGGACGCCGAGCATCGGATGTCGTGCCGTTCGGGGACAGCTCGTTCACCCTGGTAGTCACCCCCAACGGTTCGCTCGGCGGCGCGTTCTTCCAGAGCCTGCCCTGGATAATCGGCGCCCTTGGCGTGCTGCTCACGTTGGCGGCGGCGCTGGTGACCGAGCGTCTGGTGCGGCGCCGCCACTATGCCGAGCAGCTCGTCGAGGTCCTCGACCGAGTGGCTGCCGAGAACCGCGAGATGTACACCGAGCAGCGCAGCATCGCTGAAACGCTTCAACACGCGTTGCTGCCGGAAGAGCTGCCCCGATTCAACGGGCTCGAGGTTGGCGCACGCTACGTCCCGGCGGCCTCGGCGATCGACATCGGCGGCGACTGGTATGACGTGATCGCCGTCGGCGAGAACGGGGTGCTCGTCATGATCGGCGACGTATCCGGCCACGGTCTTCGCGCCGCGACCACGATGGCCTCGTTGCGACACGCGGCGCTTGCGTACGCCGCCGAGGACCATAGCCCGGGGCGAGTGCTGGCAAGACTCTCAGATTTCGTCAACAGCGCCGCCCACGACTACTTCGCGACAATGCTCTGCGTCTTGATCGACGTGCGGGCACGACGTCTGACGGTCGCGAGCGCCGGTCACCTCGCGCCACTCCTGCTCAACGGTGACGGTGGGCAGTTCCTCGAGCTCGATGTCAACGTGCCGATCGGTGTCCCGCGTGACGAGCCGTATCGTGAGACGACCGTATCGGTTGCTCCCCAAGCCACCCTGATCGCGTTCACCGACGGACTCGTGGAGCGCCGCGGCGAGATCCTCGACACCGGCTTGGAGCGCCTGCGCGACCTCGCCGTCGGCCACATGGCGCTCGAGGACCTGCTGGCAACTCTCGCCCGCGATCTCACCTCCGAGGAGCACCACGACGATACGGCGATCGTGGGCATCCGATGGCAGGGCTAGCGAATCGCTGCTCCGCCAAACGCAAGAGCGGCTCCAAACCAGCTACCGGCCTGCGAACATGTGCGCGGTGACCATTGCCGAGCTTTGGCGTCGCGGCCAGGTGGGCTGGCCGCGACGCTTTCCCATTGCGCAATTCCCGAACTCGCCGCTGCTGCTCGCGTTCGCCGGGCGGGGACTGGCGGCCGCGGCCGGCGGCACCGCACGCGACGCCGGTCGTGCGGTCTTCACGCTCAGCCTCGCCGTATGGGCGTGGGAGGAGGCAGTGGGCGGGGTCAACTGGTTCCGCCGTCTCCTCGGCGCGGGAGCGCTCGTCGCGATCGTCGCCGACCTAGCCGGCGAGCTCAGAAGCCGCTGAGCGAGTTAGCGCTCGGTGGTGGACAAGAGCCCTTCATGCCGCCACCGTCGTGCCACGTGGCCTGAGGTTCACCTGCCAGTTGGCCAGTGGCAGCAGGAACAGCATTGCCCCCAGCGCGATCAGTATCCATCCGGCGAGGGTGGCGATGGTGCCGACGAGTGACCATCCCCAGGCGTTCAGGAGCAGGCCGCGCAGGGTCTCGCCTTGGAAGAGGGTCGCCTTCTCTGCGGCCAGCTTTGTGTTGGTCGGTGCGGCGAGGGCTGCTGTGCTGACCTGTGCGTAGGTCTGTCCGCCGGCGATCTTTGAGAGGTGCACGTTGATGAAGTTGTTCGCGTACGCCTTGGCCTGGCTGCCGGTGGTGAGTTGCTGACCCGCGTACTGCTTCACGCCGGGCAGCAGCTCGGGGCTGTTGGAGGCGGGGAAGAAGATCTTCTGGGGGACGAGCTGGTCGTGGACGACCTTCTTGTCATAGCTGCCTCCCACGACGGCGATGATTCCGACGATCACGATGCCCAAGGCGGCGACCGTTGCGATCGAGGTCAGGCCGGTGAGTTTCGCGAGGAGTGGGCTGCGCGATGACCGAGGGCGTGGCAAAGGGTGTGGTTGTCCATCGGCGACGGGATCGGCGGTTGCGAGGGGCGGGACGCCGTTGCCGGCGGTTGCGAGGGGCGGGACGCCGTTGCCGGCGGTCCCTGTGTACGGATCGGACAGGACTGAGCTGGACACGGTGGGCCTCATTTCGTTTGGTGTGCGCATTAGCGCCAGCGACCTGAAGAGCACCGCGGACTTGAACAACATAGCATGAATTCTGGATCAAGGAAATGAATATCTAGGAAATCGGAGTCTAGATACGCTAGTCTCTGTCTATGGTCGAGTCCACCGCTCACCGCTGGAAGTTCCTGACGAACCACGCCCAGGTTCTCGCCTGCATCGCCCACGATCCAGGCGTGCTTCTACGAGAGATCAGCGAGCGAGTCGGGATCACCGAACGGGCCGCCCACCGGATCGTCACGGAGCTCGCCGACGGCGGCTACATCACACGGGAGCGCGACGGACGTCGCAACCACTACACGATCCAATCCGGCCTTCCGCTCCCCGACCGCCTAGGTCGCGTGCAGCGGATCAGCGACCTGCTCACGATCCTGATCGGCACGAGCGAAGAGCGGCCGGATACGACGGCGGTACGATAAGGACGCCCGCCGACGTAGCTCAGCTGGCAGAGCGCCGCTCTTGTAAAGTGCGGCTCCAGGGGGCGCTCCCTAGTTAGGTAGAGCGCCAAAACTGCCTCCTGAGCAGGTTATTTCTATGGTCCGCCCGCCGGACAAGCGCGGGCAACTACGGGCAAGAAGGATATCAGTTTGCTGCGCCGTGGCAGCAAAAAGGGTCGCCACGGACTCAAGGATAAGCGTCGCTCGCAGACTTGCTTATCGGGAAGGGGGCACCGCGCACCTATCCGCGACGTAGTTGCATGGAGCCTCAGCCTTTGCGCCCTATGTCAGGCCGTGATCAGCGTGTCAGCCTCACCGGCAGCGATAGGCAGGCCCTCGCTGACCGTGTACGCGAACTGCTGACTGGTGAGGCGAGTACGAAGGGCCGGCGCCGTCTCGTTGATGCGCGCGAGGTCGCCTGCCGCCTCGGCGTCGAGCACTAGTGGGTCGTCGATCATGCGCGATATCTCGGCGGCGTGCGGTTCGGCGGCGCAGGCGGCCGGCTGCGTTTCGACCTCGTCGTCCTAGCTCGACATCTCGCTTGTCCGGACTCGCGAGCATAGGAGACGCCTCGGCGAGTAGCGTCCCAGGTATGGACGTCACGTACTCCTGACCGTACGTGAGCCTTCGCGAAGGAACAGGGAATCTCGACCAAGCCGACGCGGGGAGTCGAACCCCGGACCCCTCGCTTACAAGGCGAGTGCTCTGGCCATCTGAGCTACGTCGGCGGGATCTTCCGTAATGGTATAGCGGTCCAGCCGCTCACGTTCCGAGCGGAGACTGTCCCATCAGTCTCACGTCGGCTGTCGATGTCGTTCGACCCCTGCCGGTGCCCTTTCGGCTTAGGCTTGTGCTGGCCGAGATGTCCTCGTGCTCGACCAGGAGGCCAGCACCTCCTCGCCAGTCACCCGATTAGGGTTTGGCCGGAGAAGCCCTCCCCCGGCCCAACCCCTGGGAATCCCAGGAAACCAACGGCATGTTCGAGGCGCCTTGTCTAGCGAAGGTCCTGCAAATCCGACGATTTTCGGCCCGCTAAAATCCAAACTGAAAATCGCGGTGTCGGCAGTTCGAGTCCGCCTCTCGCCGTCCGCCCGTCTCGCCCCGTTCGTTTAGGCCAACGAACCCCGCTCGCCGACTCTGGCGTGGGGGGATGAGCGTCTTATCGACCGAGCGTGCTTAGGCTGCGCGCGCTGCCCTCTCGAAAAGTCGCGACCCAAGGCAGGTCTGGCGGTCCCTGACGTGTCATGACTTCGTGCAGCGCCTTGCCAGCGGTGAAGAGATGGTCCTGTTGCCGGATGACGGCCTTTGCGGATCGAATTCGCTGAGGGACGTCCGCTTGGGCGCCCGGCGCCCGACCCGGGAGCACGCGCCAGACTGACAGCAGCGCTTGAAGTATTTCCTCGAGCTCTTTGGCTCCGGCCGCTGGCGTCACATGATCGATGCCCATCTTAATTCCCAGACGTGGTCCGACGACGCGCATTGCTGCGGACGCGGCCCGGTCTGCCATCTCTGCGTAGATGCCGCTCGCCTCCACTCCTTCCTCGAGACGGCCGGTGGCGATCACTGGCCACATGGCGTAGACCGGCATGACGCCGCCGGCCCCACGGTACAGAAGGGCGACCTCGGCGAGCGTTCTGCGGTTGACGATCAGCGGTGGTCGATTCCCGAACCGCATCTGCAGCCGCGAGATCTCAAACTCGCAGTACGCCGCCGCGACCTCGGCGATCGCCTTGCTGGCGTCATAGAGGTTGCCATCGTCGAACGCCATCACCACCGTGTCTCCCTGCACCTCAATCTTCTCTGCGACAAGACCCTGGCCCGCGAGACGGTTGGCGAGCTGGCTTTGAGCGATTTGAGGATGCCGCGCGACGGACAGGTCTCCGTTCAGGCGCTGGGCGAGTGCCGGGCTGGTCGCGCACGCGAGCGCGATGCCGCAGGCGAAGCCATGAATCACGGCATCGCCGATCATGCGCCCGTGCTGCAACTGTCGCGCCTCTACGAGCTTGCCGTTCAGCACGAGCTTGTGATGAGTCGCGTCGTAGGCGACGTCACGATGTGCGACGGAGTTGCGCCACGCTGGCTCAATCGCCGCTGCAGTCAGCTTCATGAGAGGACTGCTGGCGGCAACCAGGCGGTCGTGTAGCTCAGAGAGCAGCGGCGCCGTGTGACCTTCCGCGCCATCCAGCGCCAGCATCGCCCACCCTGTCTGTCTCACGGGTCCCTCGGTGACGAGCAACGAGAGCTCGGCCTCGGCCAGCGATGCCTCCTCTTCATCGTCATCGGCGGCCTTGAGTCGAGCCAGGCCGTTGATATAGGAGCGGTGGGTCGCCCAGTCCCGGGGCATATTGGCGCGTCGGCGCTCCAGCACCTCAATTGCTCGGCTCGGGTCGGCATTAAGCACCGCGTCCCGTCCATAGAGCGCGGCCATATGCGCGATCGAGGGACGCGCGGCTACGAGCATGCCGGGCAGAACGTCCGTGGCCGAGGGCGGATACGCGGCTCCTTTGGGAATGAGATGGCGCAGGATCTTCCGTGAAATCGCCTCGAGCTCGGCGGCGCCCAACCCGCTGGCCACACGAATTCTGCCGCCGGAGTCCAGGCCCTTCAGGTCGCCGATGGTGTCGACCGGGACCCCGAACACGCTGGCCACCACGGATGCCGGGGATCCGGTTGAGGGTTGCACAATTTCTTCTTTGACCATCTCGACGATGGCGTCACAGCGCGCGATTGCCTGCGCCGCGATGGACGGATCTGCTTCTGGATCGAGCGTCTCGGCGAGCACCACGTGCGCGAGCGCTCCGAGCTCCGCGAGCGTGGCGCCATCGACGATCGAATCCTCGGGCGCGCGAAACCAGCAGGCGGTCTCGAGATTGTCGACCAGTTCTTCAGCGACCGTCACAGCCGCTCCGGCTCGGCGCGGAGCCTTGGCGCCAATTTTTGAGGGTGGGAGCGAGAGCAGCCCCTGCACTGACGCGCGCGCAGCGAGCAACTTCGGCCACAGCATTGTGAGTCCGGAGTCGCAGAGCACCCACCGCCACTGGGAATCGATGACCGGTACGTGGCCGTCGGAGTATGTCGGGAGTGCGCCGGTAGCTGCGGAAATGCCGGACCCGTGCAGCGCGCGCTGGAAGGCAACACGACGAGGGTCCTGGCTCATGAAACTAAGTCTGACGCATAAGCCGGAGCGCACCCCAAACATTGGTTTCAATGTCACAGGGGGTGAGCAGGTAGAACAAATGAACTCTTCCTGGGACACGCTCAGTTCAACGGTGGCAATGCTGGCGCTGCCGCCGTCGTGCCTACCCGAGCAACCCTCGAGTCGTGACTTTGAGCCGCGCATCAGCCGCTTCGATGCGGGCCGCAGCATCCGTGTCTTCACCTGGTAGCAGCGTGAGCTCGACCTTGCCGTCCGCGGCGATCACGATGGACTCCTCGACATCCTCGAACTCACGTTCCAGTACGATTAGTCCACTGGGATGATGGGGCACTTCCTCGTCATTGACCGACCAGCAATGAAGCATGCCGTCCAGCATGAGCACTCCCTTGCCTGGACCACCCGGTGACCAGGGAGTCAACGCCAGCTGCCGCCAGTGCTCGTCATTGAGCGATCCGTTAGCGGGTCCGTCATCGATCTTCCGCCAGTCCTGTGCAAGGTCCGCCTCGGAGCTATAGAAGCGCGGATGGGAGCCGCGATCGTATTGCCGTCGGGTCACATCGACGAACCCTTCCGGCAACCGCGCGAGCATATGGCGGTCAGCCGCCAACGCCTCGCGCGTGGCTTCCGACGGTTCCGTGCGATGACCGCGACCCATACGGCCTTCGCCTGCACACCGTCAGCAGCCAGGAACCGCATGAGCTCTTCTGTCGCGATCCGGCACTGGCTCGACGCCACAGCCGGCTCACCGAGTCGAGGGTTAGCCCGGAGGAAATACATCCACGACACTGCGCATGTGCCTCTAGGATGGCAGACGCTACAGTGCCGGAAACTGCACCGCTCCGTCGAAAAGCGCATCATGCTGACAGAGTCACATGCGTGTCCCAGAGTTCACAGAACCACAAGTCCGGCTGCTCGATGTCATCTATGTCGGTCTTTGCGAGGCAGGGACGTGGCCGACGACTGCCTATGTGGACGCGGTGCTTGCTTACGACTACGATCTCGATCTTGATGTGGTTCTCGGCGAGATGCCAGCGGGGACGGTGAACGCTGCCGCGGGATACACGGAGAACTCAAAGATCTGGATGACGTTGGCCGCGCTCAGCGCAGTGCCCCGAGCGGCAGACGATCTGAACAACTTCGTTCAGCTTGTTCGCTTCGCGGCAGATCTAGAGAGCAGCACGCGACCGGGTCCGCTTGACGCCAGCCGCGTCGAGATTCCCAGCGGCCGGGCGAACGACATCTGGGGTCGGTTGCTTACGGTCCAGGAACGGGAACGACTGTTTGAGATAGTGCATTTGGCACAGATCGACTCCGGATCTAGTCGGTCGGCCGACGACACCTGGAGCATTAAATTCGATCGAAGGCTACGCGTATATCGCGATGTGCGCGACATCGATGCCTTCATAGATCGCATGCCCGAACCGCCGCAATACACGCGGACGATGCCCTCTGCGGTCGAGCCATATGTCTTCGTGCTGATGCCCTTCGATACGGAGTGGTCGGCGAACGTAAAGGACGTTGTTGCCCAGGCGTGCGAACAGATCGCATTGCGGTTCGCGGGTCTGCGGTGGGAGCGCGCCGACGACATCACGGACCCTGGGCGAATCACCGACCAGATCATCAACGCGATCGAACGCGCCGACGTGCTCGTCGCCGACATCACCGGAAGCAATCCGAATGTCCTCTTCGAGCTCGGCTACGCCGATGCTCTCAGTAAGCCCACGATCGTCTTGAACCAAGCCGTCAACGACACACCCTTCGACATCAAGGATTGGCGGCAAATCGTCTACAAGATGGACGACCTGTCCGCCTTGCGTGAATCGCTTGTCAGCTTCCTGGCCGGCCCACTGCTTAGTCAAGGCTTTCAGCCTCCCATCCCGTCCGAAGAGCATTGAGCCGGCGGACGCGCAGCTAACTCGCCGCCGCAGCTTGCGGTCGCAAGCTGGAATCACATCGAGCCGCGACGCCGCCTGGATACCGGGCCGCGCGGCATGAACCACGAAGGCATGCCAAGCTGTCAAATATGTCCCGCTGGAGAGATTTGAGCCCTCTCCTCTGACGCCCTAATGGCAGAGGAAGCTGAGGATCTCAATTAGGCCTAGGTCCTCGCAGCCCGGAACAAGGCTCTGGAGCGAAGGGGACCGATCCCGACGGGGCCACTACGGCCGCACGCGCGTTGCTGGAGTCCGTCTGTAAGACGATCCGCGATGACGCTGGGAGCAATACAAGTCAGGAGACGACCTACCAAAGCTGTACCACAAGGTGTCGAAGGCCCTCAAGCTCGTCCCAGCCGCGGCCAAGGACGATCGAGCTGACGAAAGCTGGTACTCGTTTATCAGCTCCAGCTTCATACGCGCGCAAATCGAGCCTCCGCCGGGGTCGGCCGGCTCGTCAGACTCCTCTACGGATAGCGGCCATGCAGACGCTTGTGGGCTCGCTCGTAGACATTTCGGGTTCTCTCGTCGGCGGGGTGGCGCTCGCCGAAGGCGATCATGTTCCAGGCGAGGCTGTCGTCAGGCTTCTGGATCAGCTGGAACACGAATCCGTAGGGCGCATCTGAGGCGCCCTGTCTGCCGAGTGGTACGTAGAGCTTGCGACAGCCGGGCAATTTTGTGGCGCCTGGACCGTCGGCCTTGCAACGCTTCCAGTTGAGCTTTTCTGTTCCGGTATCGATCGTTTTGCGGGCGCTCTGTGCCTGAGTGCGAGCTAGGGAGCGAGGGTCGTAGCGTTCGACCTCCTCTTTCCACTCGATCGAGCCGAACTCGACCGAGACGGGCGGCAGACCGCCCACCGATCTATCCGGCACCGTTAGCCCTCGTCGTCGGAGGGGACGTCGGCCGAGAGACGCTCGAAGTCCTCTTTGGAGGCGGGCTTGGTTTTCCGGTGGGCGTGCAGTTGCGCCGCAGGAGTGATCGGCGGTTCGAGCGTCACGCCGCCCTCGCGATCCGGGACTACCTCATAACGGCGCCCCGCTACCTCCACGAGTTCACCGATCATCAAATCGAGCCTCTTCACAGCAGTCGCCATGAGCCAATGGTAGCCCCGAAGGACTGCGAACACCCAGCCCCGAGCACCTTGGCATCGGGCTATGACGCGCGTTGGGCCTGTCTACGGGCGGAAAACCAAGCAAAGAACGACTTCCGTCGACGCTCCACACCTTCATGTGCCGCAATAGAACGCCGAGCTTGCTCACGCGAAAGCCGACCCGCTTCTACGGCGCGTGCGGCGCGCCACTCGATGTCGGCGGGTCTTGGTCCTTGTCGGCGGAGGTCTTCGATGGCGTAGGCGTAGTGATCGCTGAGCATCCGCAGGCTGGTGCCGCACTCGCTGGCGACGGTTTGGGGGTCCTCGGCGCGTAGGCGTAGGGAGATGCCGCCGCGGCGCAGTGCGTAGGGCGTCGCGCCGAGGATCGGGACGAGCTCCGGGCGCTGCGCAGCTTTCTTGACGGCGGGGGTGAAGAAGCGTGCGCCCCATGAGTGGGCCTGGCTGTTGCTGAGATGGCAGGCGCTGGTGGAGAGCTCGCGTATGCCGTGCTGGGGGTTGGTGAGGTCTCCGGGGATGATGAAGTCGCAGTCGCGGACTGGATGTCCAGCGTGTGCGAGCGCTACCTGCCACTCGGATAGATCTTCCTGCAGGAGGCTCGGGATAGCGGTGCGTCGTTCTGTGCTGTGTTCGGTCTTGCCCCATTCCTCCAGATGTCCGCAGGAGAGGACCTCGCGCACCCACGCGAACTCGTCGGCAAGGGACGCCCAGCGGAGCCCCCAGACCTCTTGGTTGCGCGCGCACAGCCCGTACTGCAGGCCCACGACCATCGCGTCGCGCTGGGCGAGGATCTCCCCACGCGACTGGACCCGGAGAAGCATCTCGGCACGGATTGCCTCCACGGCCTGAGGGGAGAGCGCCCAACTGGCGACATCCAGCCCCTGGCGGCGTCCGATCGGGGCGTAGCCGGTGCCGCCGCGTCGCATCGAGCGGCGTCGGTTCGCGCGCTGCTCGCTGGCCAGTCCACAGCCGTTGGTCTGGATCTCCGGCACCATCTGCGACGTGGCCGCCCAGCTCAGCGCCGCTGAGAGCACGCTCCACGCCTTGTCTCGGGTTGGCTTGGGAACGCGCGCGATCAACATATCCTCGCGCCACGCCCTCGGCGCCTGCGGCTCGTTGAAGCGGGCGGCAGGCACAGACGCGACCTTCACCGCGTAGCCAGGTGCGCGGCGTGTCCCGTCCTGCGGTCGCCCGCGTGTCTTTCCGAGCAGGTGCAGGCCGATCACCTGCTCGTAGCGTTCATAGGTGGAGGGCGCAAGGCCACCCTCGTTGCGTGGGTGGGCATTGACAGCGAGATAGAGCTCGAGTACCTCGGAGATCGTGCGTATCTCCGCTGCGTTGGCCTCCTTCGCGTCGAGGTCCAGCAGAAACCGTCGCAGGCTCTCCCGGCCTCGGCGCTCGGCCGTGATGTAGTCGTCCATCCATGCGCGGGCGTGACGCACCGTCGGGAACGAGCGGCTGCGCTCGGTCTTGTCGTGGTCGTAGAAGCCGACCGCGTAGGACTTGCGACCGCTCTTGGCGACATACGGCCACGCCGAGCCCTTCCGCCAGGGCCTAGCCATCCGCTGTACCTCGCGGACCCGACCGGGCACGAGTATCGACGACGCGCATGGACAATCCCACCCACCCCTCGCTCAGAGCATCTCCTCCCCGGTCCTCCCGATTAAAACAGGAAGACTCGCGGTGTCAATGCGGTGACGTCGTTCCTTTGCCCGATGGGATCGTGGGACAAATACCGTTTTTGCAGGGAAAAGGCCCCTGGAGAGCAACACCCTTGTAAAGCGGAGGTCGCCGGTTCGATCCCGGCCGTCGGCTCTCGTAAGAACGGCATGGCCAGGGTCGCCGGTTCGATCCCCGGTCCCGGGCCGCAGCGCGAGGCAAGCCTCCCTGTAACCGGAGCTCCCCTTGTAACCCGATTCGGACGAGCGGGTATCGAATGGCATGGACCATCACGGCGCGGACCTGGACAGCTTTCGCGAGCACGCCCTTTCGCGCGGTGTCAATCCGGTCCTCTACTGGACGCTGCGCGCGATCCTCGTGCCGTTCTTCCTGCTCTACTTCCGCCTCGAGCGCATCGGCCGCGAGCACCTGCCGTCCCGCGGCCCGCTGCTCTTGGCCGCCAACCATCGCAGCTTTCTCGACCCGTTCGTGATCGGCACGCTCCTGCGCCGCCCCGTCTACTACATGGCCAAGCGCGAGCTGTTCGAGCATCGCTGGCAGGCGTGGCTGCTGAACGGCCTCGGCGCCTTTCCCGTCGATCGCGGCGCGGGCGATGCTAATGCGATGGACACCGCCCGGGCGATCCTCGCGCGGGGCGACTGCGTCGTGATCTTCCCCGAGGGCACCCGCGTGCGCCCCGGCCCGCTCGGCGACCCTCGTCGCGGGATTGGGCGCCTCGCGCTCGAAACCGGCGCGCCCGTGGCGCCCGTCGCGACGATCGGCACCGAGGACGTCCGCCGCGGCTGGCGCATCCGCCCGCGCAAGGTGCGCCTGCGCGTCGGTCGCCCGCTGCTGTTCCCGACGGTCGAGCGCCCCTCGCCCCCATTGGCCGCCAGCGTCACCGCTCGCGTCTGGGCCTGCGTCTGCCTGCAATGGGAGTGGCTGGGCGGCGTGGGAGTCAGGCGCGAGGACGGAGACCGGCCGCGCCGCACGCCCGCGCGCCGCAGGCGCGCCCCTCAAAATTCCTCCTCCGCCCGCGAGGAGGCCCGCGCCGCCTGAGTCCCTCTAAACCGGCCATCGGTGGGTCGGGTGTGGGGAAGGCCGGTGGATAGGGTGTGCGATGAGTGGACGAGACCCCGCAGAAGAAGTCAAAGGCGCAGCTCGACGCGGAGTTCTCCGACCTCTATCGCGCCCATCTGCGCGACGTCTACAGCTATGCCTACTACCGCATCGGCGACCACCACGACGCGGAGGATCTGACCGAGCAGACCTTCCTGCAGGCCTACCGTCATTTCGAGCGTGCCCAGCGCGAATCGCATGGGCGCCCGCTGCGGCCATGGCTGATCCGCATCGCCCACAACCTCGCCGCCAACCTCTACCGCGACCGCTCGCGCAAGCCGGCCTCGCCGATCGACGACACCACGCCGCTCGCGGCGCTGCATACGACCGAGCAGCTGGTCGAGGGCCGCGACGAGCTCAGCCGGGTGCTCGACGGGGTGCGCGAGCTGCCGGACGATCGCCGCGAGGCGCTGATCATGCGCTTCGCGCTCGGCATGGACAACCGCGAGATCGCCCGTGCTCTTGGGCGGTCGGACGGCGCCACCAAGGTGTTGATCCATCGCGCGATCAAGCAGCTCGAGGAAATCGTCGGCGATCGTGGGGCGGAGAGCACCGATGAGTGAGGCCTTGCCCAGCTTCGAGCGTCTGCTGCGCGAAGCGCTCGCGCCTGTCGAGCCGCCCGCGGACCTCGCCAACCGGCTCGAGAGCACGCTCACCAGCATCACCGAGCTCGCCGCCGAGGAGCTCGAGGCGTGGGAGCTCTCGGCGATGCGCGACCCGCGCAACTGGGCTCGCCCGGCCGCCGCGCTCGTGGCCGGTGGCGCCGCCGGCACGGCGCTCGTGCTCTTGCGTGCCCGCCATCGCGCACACGACCGCGGTAGCGGACCCGCCGCCGGCCTGACGATTGCGCGTGACACAGCCGAGCGCGTGATCCACGATCTCGGCCGCGAGACGCGCAAGCTGCTTGGCGATCGCTAATGCCGTCCGAGGTGCTGAGCGCCGCCTGATGGCATACAGCACCGGCCCCCCGGATTGCGAATAGTTCCGCCAGCGGGCATTCCGACCGCTGGGGGTGATTAAATGCCTGCGCGTTGGTTTTCGTAGCTCTGATCCACGGCGACCAGGTCGCACGTATCCATGTCTGACATGGCTCGCTACAAGCGCTCGGTGGAGTCCGCCTCCGCCTCACTGCATCGGCTCGCCGACGAGGATCTCATGCAGCTCGTCGCCGAGAACGACTCCGCCGCGTTCGCGATCATCTACGACCGCCATTCGACCGTCGCGTTCTCGCTCGCCTTCCGCATGTGCGGCAAGCGCGCGATCGCCGAAGAGGTCGTCCAAGAGGCGTTCCTCTCGGCCTGGCGCGGCGGCACGCGCTATGACCGCACGCGTGGCAGCGTGCGCACCTGGGTGCTCGGCATCGTGCACAACCGTACGATCGACGCTTTGCGCCGCGGCATCGTCCAGGACCGTGGCCGGGTCAGCGACGAGGGCATCGAGGAGCGCATAGAGGCGCCCGAGCGGACCGACCGGGAGGTCGGACGCCGCGACGAGGCACGCGAGATTCGCGCCGCGATGGAAGATCTGCCCGCCGAGCAGAGTCGTGTAATTGAGCTTGCCTACTACGGCGGCTTCACGCACACCGAGATCGCCACAATGCTCAACACGCCGATCGGCACAGTCAAGGGACGTATGCGCCTGGGCTTGCAAAAGCTGCGCTCCCAGCTGGGCTATATGCAGGTGACCTCATGAACGAGCCCGAGGCCATGAACGAGCCCGAGCCGATACGTCCCTGCGAGCGCATCGACGATGCCGCGGCCTATGTGCTGGGCGCGCTCGCGGAGTCCGAGCTCGATGCCTACCGAGGTCACCTCGCCGGCTGCGCCGCCTGTCGCGACGAGGTCCTGCACCTGCAACCAGTCGTCGACTCGCTGGCGGTCGGCGTTTCGACCGTGCAAGCGCCCGGCGGCCTGCGTGCCCGGCTGATGGCGGTCGTGCACGGTGAGTCCGAACTGCTGCGCGCGGCCGGCCATGACGCCGACCGTCCGGCGCGCGCCCGGCCTCGGCGTTTCTGGCTTTTGCCCTCGCTCGCCTCCGCCGGAGCCCTGGCCGCCGGGCTCTTGATCGGCGCGCTCGCGATCGGCAACAGCTCGAGCGTGCGCACGCGCGTGATCCAGGCGACGGTCGTCGCCCCCGGCACCCACGCCAACGCCGCGTTGCATCAGACCGGCTCGCACGTCGTGCTGCAACTGGCCGGCTTCCCGCCCCCGCCGCGCGGGCGTATCTATGAGGTGTGGCTCGAGCGCGGCACCCAGCCGCCGCGGCCCACCGACGTGCTGTTCTCGGTCACGCTTCATGGCAACGGCTCGGTCGTCGTGCCGAGCGATTTGCAAGGTGTGACCAAAGTGCTCGTCACCGACGAGCCGCTCGGCGGCAGCCCGCACCCGACGCGCAACCCGGTCATCGTCGCCCCGATATAAACCCTCGTGCGAGTCGCGCGCCGTTCGCGTTGTTGGACCGGATGCCGTGTCCTGGGCCGGGCGAGCCACTCCGCAGGCGCTCGGTCCGGCCGCCGAGCCGAGTAGAGATACGCTCTGCCCGCACCATGGCCACCTGTTACCGCCATCCGTCGCGCGAGACGGGAGTCTCCTGCTCCAACTGCGGGCGGCCGATCTGCCCCGACTGCATGACGCCGACCCCCGTCGGCATGCGCTGCCCGGAGTGCTCGAGCCAGCGCACCCGCGTGACGACGATGCGCAACATGGCCAAGGTCCCGCGTGTCACCTATGCGTTGATCGCGATCAACGTCGTCGCGTTCCTCACCGAGCAGGGCCAGTTCTCGTTGTTCGGCTCGAACATCCACGGCACAGTGATCGACGAAGGCGTGATCGATCGCTTCGACGTGTCGGTCAACCACCAGTACTGGCGGCTCGTCTCGAGCGCGTTCCTGCACGAGAACTTCATCCACATCGGCTTCAACATGTACCTCCTCTACCTGCTCGGCCTGATGCTCGAGCCGGCGATCGGCTCGGTCAGGTTCGCCGCCGTCTACTTCACCGCGCTGCTCGCCGGCTCCTTCGGCGCGCTATTCGCGACCGCCGCGCCGAGCCTCGGCGCCTCCGGGGCGGTCTTCGGGCTGATGGGCGCGGCCGTGGTCGAGCTACGCTCGCGCAACCTCTCCGTGATGGAGTCCGGCATCGGCGGCCTGATCCTGATCAACCTGGTGCTCAGCTTCAGCCTCGCCAACATCTCCGTCGGCGCTCACGTCGGTGGCCTGGCCGGCGGCTTCCTCGCGGGCTCCGCGATTCGCTACGCCGACGGGCGGCGCCTGCCCGCGCTCGGCCTGCTCGCCTGCGTGCTGCTGTGTATCGCGGCTGTCGCCGGGGCGCTCGCCGTCGCCGGGGCGAGCGGCTCCGGCCTGGCGTGAGCCACTCCGGGTGTCGTCGGCGGCTCCGGCCGGTCGTGAGCGGCCTGCGGCCGTGGCGGGGTCCGGTGTCGACGCCGCCGTCCGTGAGCGTGACACGCAGGCTCGATGCCGACCCCGCGATCATCTATTCTCGCCCTTGCCCACGATGACGGTTCTCAACGATCAGGAGATCGAACAACGCCTCGCCGGCAGTGAGTGGCTTCGTGAGCGTGGGCTGCTCGGCGAGGGCGAGGTCATCGCGCGCGAGCTGAAGCTCGCCGACTTCGCCGCCGCGATCGCGTTCGTCGATCTCGTCGCGGCGGCGGCCGAGACGGCCCACCATCATCCCGACATCCTCGTGCACGGCTGGAACAGAGTGCGCCTGGAGCTCTGCACCCACTCCGAGGGCGGCCTGACAGAGGCCGACTTCGACCTGGCAGCGCGCATCGACCAGCTCGCGTGAACGGCCTGAAGCTCATCCTCGCGGTCGTGCTGATCGCGATCAACGCGTTCTTCGTGATCGCCGAGTACGCGCTCGTGCGCTCCCGCCGCGCGCGCCTGGAAGTCATGCGCGACGAGCGCGTCAAAGGGGCGACGCTGGCACTCGAGCAGCTGGCGAGCATCAACGAGTACATCTCCGCCGTGCAGATCGGCGTGACGATGACCTCGATCGGCATCGGCGCGCTCGGCGAGCCCGCGCTCGCGGAGATCCTCAAGGGGGCGCTCGGCAACGGGCTCGATCACGGCGTCGCCGTCGCGCTCGCCGTGGTCATCGCCTTCCTGATCATCGCCTCCGCGCAGCTCGTCGCGGGCGAGATGGTGCCGAAGTTCTACGCGATCGACCGCGCCGAGTCGGTCGCCCGGCGGGTGGCGCGCCCGCTGCGCGCGTTCGCCGTGCTGTTTCGTCCCTTCATCGTCATCCTCACCGCCGTCTCCGACCGGATCCTGCGGCTGCTCGGCGTCGACATGAGCCTCGAGCGAAGCGGCGGCTCGCCCGACGAGCTCAAGCGGCTGATCGCCGAGTCGCACGCGGGCGGCCAGATCGATCCGGGCGAGGCGGGCATGCTCACGGGCGTCTTTCACCTGCACGAGCAGGAGGCGCGCCAGGTGATGACGCCGATCCCGGCGGTCGTCACGATCGACGTCTCCCAGGACGTCGAGGCGGCGCTGCAGCTGTGCGTCTCCAGCGGCCACACCCGCCTGGTGGTCACCGAGGAGGACAACCGCGACCGCGTGCGCGGCATCGTCCACGCCTCCACGCTCGCCCGTCAGCTGCTGCAGGAGGGCCCGCGCGCGTCGGTGGCGCCACTCGTGCACGATGCGCCGATCGTGCCCGAGACCAAGCCGCTGGACGACCTGCTCGCCGACCTGCAGCGCGAGCGGACCTCGATGGCGGTCGTCGTCGACGAGTACGGCCGCGTCGCCGGGATCGTCACGGTCGAGGACATCATCGAGGAGGTCGTCGGCGAGATCGCCGACGAAACCGACCCGGCCGCCGGGGAGGTGCGAAAGCTCGCCGGGGGCGACTGGTTCGTGCGCGGGCACGTCGCGGTCACCGACCTCGCCGACTACGGCCTCGACCTGCCCGTCGACAGCGACGCGTACAACTCCGTCGGCGGCTTCGTCTTCGCCGAGCTCGGTCGCCTCCCGCGCCGCGGCGACACCGTCAACGCCGACGGCTTCTCGATCCGCGTCGAGTCGGTGCGCGACAACCGCATCGAGGCGGTCCGCATCCGCGAGCGCCGTCGCCCGCCCGCGCCGCCGCCCGGCGAGCGTTCAGACCGCGACGGCGGGGATTCCTAGAGCGGCCCGAAGATTCCCGAAGCGCCCAAAGACACGTCCGGCCCGCGGGGGGAGCGGGCCGGAGCGTGTGCACTGGGAGGAGGCGGGTGTGCGTTTGCGACTTACCGTCGTCGCATGTAGAAGTATCTCCACCAGGATGAATGCCAGCTAAAACTCGGCTCAGGCGAGATAAATTCTCACAGTCGACCGGTGTATCACGCGTGATACACTCGTTGTATGGCTGATGTCAGCATCCGAGACTTGCGCAATCACGGGGGCGATGTTGTGGATCGTGCGGCGCGTGGCGAGCAGATCACGATCACGCGCTCGGGCAAGGCCGTTGCCGAACTACGCGCGATATCGCCCCGCGGACTTTCGGCCGAAGCCCTGTTGGGGCGCTGGCGGCGGCTGCCGTCCGTAGATCCCGTGGTGTTTCGCGAAGACATCGACCGGCTGCTGGATTCGAGCCTGTGAGCGAGCAGGCGCCGCATCTGCGCGGGATACTCGACACCTCGACGGTCATCCTGCTGGAGAGGCTCGTGGACGCAAATACGCTTCCGGCCGAACCGCTGATCACGGCGGTGACGCTTGCCGAGCTGTCGGTCGGCCCGTTGGTCGCCAAAGAGGAGAGCGAGCGTGTCGCTCGTCAAGCTCAGCTCCAGCAGGCGGAGGCGGACTTCGAGCCGCTCCCGTTCGATGCGGACGCGGCGCGGGCGTTTGGTGGTGTGGCCGCCTCGTTGCGGCGCGCCGGTCGCAAGACCACCGCGCGGGCCTACGACGCGATGATCGCTGCCACGGCCATCGCCAACGACCTGCCGCTCTACACCTGCAACCCCGCTGATTTCAGCTCCATCGACGGGCTCGAGGTGATTGCCGTCCCTGTCCCGGAGGGGCCGACCGAAATATCAAGGTCCTGAGATGCGGCTTGGATGCTTGCCGCGCGATCAGGAGCCTTTGTTATCCTTACTCCAAAGATAATGTAAGGAGCAACTCCATGGACGCTGCGGCGCGTCTCACATCGAAGGGCCAGGTCACCATCCCAAAGCGGGTTCGAGACGCGTTGGATCTGCAGGAGGGCGATGAGATCGTGTTTCGCGTCGAGCGTGCGCGTGCGATCGTCGCCAAGACCCCGGACTTCCTGGCGATGGCCGGGTCGGTGGCTGTGCCAGAGGCCAAGCGTGGCACGCCGTGGGATGAGGTTCTGTCACGCACGAGGCGCGCGCGTGTGGGGCAGCGCCACTGAGGGCGTTTCTCGACACCAACGTCCTGATCCGGCATCTCACGGGCGACCCGCCGGAGATGGCAGCGAGAGCCACAGCGATGCTGTCCGGCGCCGACGAGCTGTTGCTGGCCGATCTCGTGGTGGCCGAGTGCGTGTACGTGCTCGAGTCGTTCTACGAGGTCGAGCGGCAGCGTGTGGCGGAGCTGATGCGTGCGGCGATCGCGTTGCCGTCGGTCTCCGTCATCGACGCCTCGCTTCTGCTCCGCGCGCTGGAGGTCTACGAGCTCGACCGTCTGGACTTCGCCGAGGCGTATCTCGTCGCCGGCGCCGAGGCGACCGGTGTCGGCGCGATCCTGTCGTTCGACCGCTCCATCGACCGCGTCAAGACGACCGCGCGAGTCGCGCCATGAGAGATCGCAACACGCGAGCGCTGCAAATTCTCTACGCGTTCGAGGGCTTCCTGCGGGGAGAGGGGTCTGTAGACATTGCTATCCAAAAGATCAAGGACCGGGGAATGGCTTGGTTAGTGGGCTTTCGGGGCGTTTGTGCGTGGTGCGGGAGGGTTCCCTATTGAATTCTGTTGCGGGATGTGTTTATGATGGTCGTGTTGTGGCGTCCTTGTTGGGGCGTGTTGTGTTCGATAGGTCTTGTTGGGTTGGCTGTTCCTGGGTCGACTTTGTGAAGCTTTCAGGGGATCGTTAGGGAGAGGGGCTGGACCGCATGAGGAAGGGTCACGTGCGCACTGGTTCGTTTTTTACGGATGTGTTGGGGGATCGCTGCCTGGCCGGTATGGCCCTAGGTAGATGCGTCAGCGTTGCTGACACATCTCTCTCTCTCTCTCTCTCTCTCTCTGCGCCGTCTTGCGCTGAGCGTCTAAGCGCCTCCTCCGTCTTCTCGCCCGCCCCTTTTTGGGGGAGGGCTTTTGCGTGTCCGTCGTCGGACGCACGCTGCGGGTTTGATCTGAAGCCCGGTTCGCTGCACGCCCTTGTTTGTGTGGGGGGTGAGCGCTGATGGCCTCCACGGCGAAGTCCTTGTCGAGGCGCTCAGCGCGAGTCGTGCGGGCTGGTGGAAGAACCCGTGCAGCAGTAGAGCCCGCTACTGCTGTCGTTGTGGCTGGGGGTCGGGTGACGGTCGCTGAGATGCAGCGCTCACGCCTGCTCAGCAGCGCGGTGCTCGTGGGTGGGGAGCAGGGCTGGTCTGGTGTGACCGTTGCGGGTATCGCGTCGCGGGCAAGGGTGTCGCGGCGCACGTTCTATGACCTGTTCGACGATCGCGATGATTGTCTGCTCGAGGCGTTGAGGGACACCGTCGGGCGTATTGGTGGGGAGATCGCTGTCGCGGTCGGGGAGCGTGATGGTTTGTCGTGGCGTGAGCGTCTGCGCACGGGCTTGTGGGTGATCTTGTCGTTCTTTGATCGCGAGCCCGATCTCGCACGGTTCTGTGTGCTCGCAAGCGCACAGGGCGGTGAGCGGGTGCTCGAGTACCGCGCAGAAGTGTTCGCGCGTCTTGCGATGGTGATCGATGAGGGTCGTTTGGAGAGTGCGAGCGCGGCGGATAGTCCCGTGTTGAGTGCGGAGGGCCTCGTCGGCGGCGCCTTCTCGGTCCTTCAAGCACGCCTCCTCGGTTCTGAGCAGGACTCGCTGCGGGACCTGTTCGGTGACCTGATGGGACTGCTCGTACTGCCGTATCTCGGTGCGAGGACGGCACGGTTGGAGAGCAGGCGCCCCGCGCCCAACATTTCGAGCATCGCTCACCCCTCGTCGCCGGTAACGACATACGGGACGGACGATCCGCTGGCGGGCATCCCGATGCGTTTGACGTACCGCACCGCGCTGGTATTGGGCGCCGTCGCGCAGAACCCCGGTGCGAGCAACCGCACTATCGGCGAGCACGCCGACGTGTTCGACCAGGGCCAGGTCTCAAAGCTACTGGCACGGCTGGAGCGCATCGGGCTGCTTGCCAACACCGGCGAAGGACATACCAAGGGCGAGCCGAACGCCTGGCGCCTGACCGGCCTCGGGGAGCGCGTGACCGAGCATCTCAGTCTTCCCCGTGAGGACCGTAAGGACGTGTCGTTGTTGTCATCAGATCGAGGGGCGATCCCCTCCGCTACCAAGGAGATCGCTCAATGAGCACCCACACCCAACCACACCCACGCACCTGCGCGCCTCTCGCCTTGATCGTGGCCGCACTTGCCACTATCGCGGCCGCAGTCACCACTGCGCCCGCGGTCGCTGCGGAATGTACCAACGAACAGTTTCGGACCGGCTACTCCGCGGCGTTGCCTGACTGCAGGGCCTACGAGCTTGTTTCCCCCCCTGCGCTTCAGCCTTTCCTCGAAATAGTCGGGACCATCGGGAACATCCAAAAGGCCTCGCTGGAATTCGGCGCCGAGGACGGCACAACGGCTTCTCAGAGCTCTGCCGACAGTGGGATCGCTTTCTTCTCGACGGTGGCGCCACCTGTCAGCACGACGGACGGCCCCTACTTCCTCTCCTCTCGTGGGACGGGGGGATGGGGTACGCAAAACCTGATTCCGCCCCAGGCCACCGAGCCGACCATCGAGTGCCTTCCGTACATGATCGCCTGGTCCGCGAACCTCGAGCGCGGAGTGCTCGCCGACGGCTTCAGCGCCCATCACCCTGCCCCGGGAGCCAACTGCGCGGCCGACGAACCCGAACTCGTAGCTGGCGAGCCGCGCGACAGCACTCAAAACCTCTTTCTTCGCGACAGTGCGACCGGCGCCTACCAACTCATTGATCAACCCGGGCTGAGCGGGCAACCGGGCAACGCCGTCTACCAGGCTGGCTCGAACGACCTGGGGGTCATCGTCTTTGCCGAGGAAGCAGCGCTGACTTCCGAAGTCAAGTACTACGTGTGGGCCGGAGGCACAGATCGACTGCTCACGGTCCTTCCCAGCGGGCAGCCGACCGAAGGCGAAATCGCAGACGCCGCTACCGTGCCGCCCGCCAGCCAACTGCAATTCAACGCCCTTAGCCCGACGTTCACTCATGCTGTCGCGCCGGACGGCAGCCGAATCGAGTTCACGGCCGGGGGGAGCCTGTACTCGCGAGTGAACCCCGCCACTGCGCAGAGCGCGCTCAATGGGACCGAAGAATGTGACGAACCGAGCAAGGGCTGCACGGTCCAAATCGATCGGTCAGAGACGGCATCGCCTGGAGGTGGAGGCGTGTTTGCGGGTGGAAGCGGCGAAGCCGGGAGCGTCGTCTACTTCACGGACGTGAATCGTCTCACGCCGGAAGCGACTGCAACTACCGGCGAACCGGACCTCTACGAATACGACTTCCGCAAGTCGCTTGGCAACCGTCTCACCGACCTCACATCTGATCAGAATGCGGGCGAACACGCTGACGTGCTGGGCTACGTCGGCAGCAACGAAGCCGGGACCGCGGGAGAATACGTCTACTTCGTAGCGACCGGCGTCCTCTCCTCCAAGCCCGACAGCTCCGGCGCACTCCCGAAGCCTGGGGCGCCCAATCTCTACATGGCGCATCAAGGCATGACGAGCTTCATAGCGACGCTGAGCTCCGCCACCGACAGCTGCGATTGGGAAAACAACTGCATGACAGCTCGGGTGTCACCGAACGGCAGGTACCTGGGCTTCAATTCCCTCGAACAGGTAACCGGCTTCGATAACCTCGACGCGCTGACAGGCAAACCGGACCAGGAGATATTCCTGTACGACGGAGGAGTCGAACGCTTGAGTTGCGCGTCCTGCGGCACGACAGGCGCCGCGCCGATCGCCCCGGCAGGAATCCGTCAACCGGAGGGCGTGTCGACGATCGCGCAACCGTTCGTACGCTATCTCCAGCGGAACGTGAGTGACGGCGGCCAGGTGTTCTACGACACGCCGAACCCGCTCGTCCCAGGAGCACAAAACGGGGGAAACCTCTACACGCAATCGAACGTCTACGAGTACGAGCACGAGCAACTGCACTTGCTCTCGAGCGGCACCGCCGAATCGTCCTCCTTCTTCTACGAAGCGAGCTCGGACGGCGGCGACGTATACCTGGTCACGCAGCAGGCGGTCGCATCGGATGCGAGCGCCGCGGAACTGGCGCTCTACGACGCAAGGATCGACGGAGGGTTCCCAGTGCCCCCGGCGCCACGTAAACCGTGCTCAGGCGAAGCTTGCAGCGGCCCGCAGGCTCCGGGGGCACAGCCGCCCCCCGCGATCTCCAGCGCGTCGCTCTTTGGCCGGGGGAACCTCGAACCAGTGGTATCCAAACCGCCGGCTGTCAGGTCGTTGACCAGTGCGCAGAAGCTCGCGAACGCGCGGAAGGCCTGCCGCGCGAAACGCAACAGGCACAAGCGGAGTGCTTGCGAAGCACAGGCCCGCAAAAAATATGGGCCGCATTTGAAGAAGTTGGCAAAGACCAATCGGAGGGGTAAGTGATGAGCGCTTGTCAACAGAAAGACTCCGTGCCTCGCGCGGCAAAACCGATGCGCCGTCGCCTCCTCCAGACACTAATGCTTGCCGGCTGTCTCACGCTGCTTCTCTGCTCCTCCTCTTTAGCAATCGTGACTCACCGTCTGGAAGGTACGTTCAAAGCCGCTGAAGGTCCCGAAGGACCGTTGGTGTTCACATGGGCGGACGCTACCGACAACTCATCCGGGCCCAGTTCAGGAGCCGTCTACATGGCCAACTCGGCGACCGTCGCCAAGTTGAACCCCGACGGCACCTATGCAGGCGTCGAGTTCAACGGCTCGGAAACGCCCCAGGGATCCTTTGGTTTGACCTCGGAATCCGGTATCACAGGCGCGTTGGCGGTAGACGGGTCGGCGGGCCCGAATGCGGGCGACCTGTACGTCACCGATCTCGAACATGGGTTCGTTGACAAGTTCAGCGAAAAAGGCAAATTCATCTGTCAGATCACCGGTAGATCAACACCCCCCACCGAACCGGCTCCGGTCGAGTGCGCCGGTGCGACGGGAAGCGCCACGCCGGATGGCTCGATCGAACCGGCCGGACTTGCGGTGGACGAAACGACAGGCGACGTTTGGGTGGCTGACCACGCGCACGCTGCGATCGACGAGTTCAACCCGGCGGGAGAATACGTCGCACAGATTAAGGACACACACATCGTCAGCCCAGGCCCGATCGCCCTCAACTCCACAGATCTGTACGTGACCAACAGGCCCGGCTTCGGCGGAGACGCCGCCAGCGACAGCGTCGTGATCTTCCACGAAGGCGCCTTCGGTCGGATTCTGGACGAACACGAACCGCTGAGCGTCGGAGCCGACCCGACGAACCATCACGTGTACGTGTTTGAGAAAGCAGGAGGGAGGGTGGCGGAGTACAACGAAGCGGGCAACCTTATCGACACCTTCGTGGAACACGAAGAAGCGGAAATGCGGAGCATTGCAGTGTCGAACGACGGCCATGTTTATGGTCTGGAAGTCGGGCCAGGACTGGTGAAGTACAGCCCCGACATCACGATTCCGACCGTCACCACGGAAGCGGCCACGGCAGTGACCGAAACGAGTGCAACTCTGCACGGGCTAGTGGATCCCGACGCGCTCCATGGGGGCGGTCCGGTTACGAGCTGCGACTTCGAATACGTCACGCTGGAAGCCTTTGAAGCCACCGGCTTCGAAGCGGCGTCGGTGGCGCTGTGCGTTCCTCCGACGTTCTCCGCCTCGGAACATGTGACCGCACAGGTTACGCTTCGGCCCAGCACGGCCTACAGGTTCCGTCTCAGCGCTTCGAACTCAAACGAAGTCGTAAGCCACGGGGCCGTCGAACAGATCTCGACCGTGGGGCCGCCGGTTATCTCTGCCGAGAAAGCCTCAGCACTCACCGCTACCGCAGCTACGTTGAGCGCGACGATCGATGCCTCGGGTTTCGAAGCAGACTGTCACGTGGAATACGTGAACGACGCAAGCTTTGAAGCATCGGGGTTCGCTGGCGCCCCAAGCCAGCCCTGCACTCCGGCGACGATTGCATCCGCGAGCACAGCAAAGGTCTCGGCGACTGTCAGCGGTCTCGCGCTGAACACCACCTATCATTATCGCTTGGTGTCTGTCAACTCCTCGGGCATGACGCACGGAGCCGACCAGACGTTCGCGACGTTCGGGATCAAGGCGTTCTCTTTCGAAGTGCTCGACAAAGAAGGGCATTCATACACGCAGGCCGGTGGACACCCGTACGAATGGATAACGACTTTCAGCCTCAACTCGACCCCGACTTTGCGCGCGAAGGGGGTCGAAGAAGTACAGGCGGCGGATGCAAACCTCCGAGATGTCGAAACTGAACTCCCGCCAGGCCTGATCGCGAGTGCGACGGCGACGCCACGCTGTAGCCGGTATCTGATGAGTGTCGATCAGTGTCCCCCGGCGACCCAGGTCGGTGAAATCGAAATTCAAGACTCGAAAGAAACGTTCAACAGGGGCATCTACAACGTCGTGCCGCCGAGCGGCGCTCCGGTTGAGCTCGGCGGGGTCGTGCATGGTGTCGGACTTGTCTACATTGACGGCAACGTTCGAACAGGTGGCGATTATGGAGCCACGGCGAAGGTTCTCAGCGTTTCCGCGAACGACAACATCGTGTCAGCCCGGCTGGCGCTCTGGGGGGTGCCCGCAGATCCGAGCCACAACAGCAGTAGGGTGTGCCCGGTCCCGGGTGAAGAAGCCGTACCCGGCCTGGGCTCCTGTCAGCCCGCCGGCCCGCTCGTGCCGCTGCTCACGAACCCGACGAGTTGTCCGGGTACACCGCTCTCGGCGCACATGCGGGTTGACTCCTGGCAGGAGCCGAACCAGTTCGTCTCGGCGAGCACGCCGATCCCTGCGACCACCGGCTGCGAAGCGCTCGACTTCACCCCATCTATCATGATCGCGCCCGACACCACGGTCGCGGACTCGCCGGCGGGGCTCGAAGTGAACCTTCAGTTGCCGCAAAACGAAACACCATCGGGTCTCGCAAGCTCGGCTCTGAAGAATACGACGGTGCAGCTGCCCGTGGGAACCGCCGTGTCCGCGTCTGCCGCCAACGGCCTCCAGTCGTGCTCGGAAGCCCAGATCGGCCTCAACAGCGAGGCGGCTGCGGAATGTCCGGACGCCTCGAAGATCGGGACGGTTGAAATCACCTCCCCGTTGATTGCCGATCATCTGAAGGGGGGAGTGTATGTTGCGCGCCAAGCGGAAAACCCGTTCCACTCGCTGCTCGCGATGTATATAGCGGCGGAAGCCGACGGTGCTCGTGTGAAGCTCGCCGGGCACATCGTCGCTGACCCCGTCACGGGACAGCTGACGACGACGTTTACCGAAACGCCACAGATCCCGTTCAGCGATTTCGAACTGAAACTGTTTGGCGGACGTCGCGGAGCGTTGGCGACCCCTGAGGCATGCGGGAGCCCGAGCACGAGCGTGTCGCTCGCGCCATGGGATGGTCTCGCGCCGACGCAGATGAACTTGCCGTTTACGACGAGCTCGGGTTGCGTGAGCGGCTTCGCCCCCGCGTTCAACGCCGGCACGGTCAGTGCCCAGGCCGGTGCGTATAGCCCGTTCACGCTGTCCTTTTCGCGGACGGACAGCGAAGAAGACCTGGCGGGAGCGAGCGTGTCCTTGCCGGAAGGTTTGATCGGGAAGATCGCGGGTGTTGCGCAGTGCAATGATGCGCAGCTCGCGGCGGCCGCGGCGAACTCCGGGAAAGCGGAGCAAGCGAACCCGAGCTGTCCCGCAAGCTCGCAGATCGGGACCGTCCAGACGACGGCGGGCCCGGGCCCGAGCCCCGTAGCGGTGTCCGGGAAGGCGTACCTGACGGGCCCGTACAAGGGTGGCCCGTACGGCATCGCGATCGTCGTCCCCGCTGTCGCTGGTCCGTTCGATCTGGGGACGGTGGTGGTCCGTCAATCACTGCACATCGACTCGAGCGATGCGCATGTGACGGATGTGTCTGATCCGTTCCCGAGGATCCTGCAGGGTGTCCCGCTCAGGTTGAAGAGTGTGAGCGTGACTCTCGATCGCCCGGATTTCACGTTCAACCCGACGAGCTGTGAAGCAAAGACGATCGGCGCGACGCTCGAATCGACCGGTGGTACGCATGTTGGGGTGTCCTCGCGCTATCAGGCGGCGAACTGTGCGACGTTGAAGTTCGCACCCAAATTCTCCGCCTCGACCGTGGGGAACGCGAGCAAAGCCAACGGTGCGTCCCTGGACGTGAAGGTGGGCTATCCGACGGGTCCGGCGGGAACGTACGCGAACATCAAGTCCGTCAAGGTAGATCTCCCCAAGCAGCTCCCGTCAAGGTTGACGACGTTGCAGAAGGCGTGTGTAGCGGCGACGTTCGAAAAGAACCCCGCGGACTGTCCCGTGGCATCCGATGTCGGGACTGCGGTCGCGACGACACCGGTATTGAACGTGCCGTTGACTGGTCCGGCGTATTTGGTGTCTCATGGTGGGGAGGCGTTCCCCGATCTGGAGATCATCTTGCAGGGCGAAGGTGTCACGCTAGTCCTGGTTGGGAATACGCAGATCAAGAACGGGATCACCTCGAGCACGTTCAAGACGGTCCCGGACACTCCCGTCTCGAGCTTCGAGCTGCGGCTGCCCACGGGTCCGGACTCGATCTTGAGCGCGAACGTGCCGGAGAGCGCGAAGTTCAGTCTCTGCGGCCAATCATTGGTGATGCCGACGACGATCGTCGCGCAAAACGGCGCACAGCTCGTCCAGAGCACCCCGATCACGGTGCAAGGATGCTCAACCGCTCTGGCGTTCACGGCAAGGATCAAGCAGAAGACGGTGACGCTGTCCGTCTACGCCCCCGCTGCGGGTCAGGTCACCGCGAACGGTAAGGGCCTGACGTCACAGGCGAAGAGCGTCAAAGGCCAGGAACACATCACCATCACCCTCAAACAGAAGAAGACCGGCAAGCTGAGGACGACCGTCAAAGTCGCGTTCACGCCGAGCACCGGCAAAGACCGCAAGAAGCAAGCCAAGACCACCAAACTCACGTTCAAGAAGTAGCCGGCGCCGGGTCTAACGGGGCCGGTCTAACCGGGGCCGGGCCTCAATAGGAGTGAAACCCGCGCCCGCTCTTGCGCCCGAGCGCGCCCTCGGCGAGTAGTGCCTGAATGCGCGCCGGCACGGGCTCGCCGATCGTCTCGCCGATCGACGCCGACACGTCCAGGCCGACGAGGTCGAGCAGCGCCAGCGGCCCCATCGGGTGGCCGGCGCCGAGCTGCATGCAGCGGTCGACGTCGGCCGCCTCCATGCCGGTCTCTTCGAGCAGGCGCACGGCGCTGAACAGGTAGGGGAAGAGCAGACGGTTGACGACGAACCCGGGCACGTCGGGAACGATCACGGGCGTCTTCTCGAACGTCTCGCACAGCGCGATCGTGCGTGCGCGCGTCTGCTCGCTCGCGGCGGGAGGGAAGATCAGCTCGACGAGCTTCATCTTGGTCACGGGGTTGAACACGTGCAGCCCCACGAACCGCTCCGCCCGCCCGCTCGCCTCGGCGAGGCGCTTGACCGACAGCGAGGAGGTGGTGCTCGCGAGGATCGCATCGTCCTCGACGATCCCGTTCAGCTCGCCCAGCAGCCCCGCCTTGACGCCGTGGTCCTCGACGACCGCCTCGACCACGAACGTGGCGTCTGCAAGCGCTTGCGGGTCGGTCACGACCTGGACGTGCTCGGGGTCGACCTCGGCGCCCATCCGGTCAAGCGTCTGCTCGACCTTCGCGCGCGCACGCTCGGCGGAGTCGACCGATCGCGCCAGCAGCAGCACCGGCCCATGATGGGCGGCGGTCGCCGCCAAGCCGCAGGCGATCGCGCCGCTGCCGGCGATCGCCAAGCGCTCGTCGCTCATCGCTGTGTCTGTCCGCTCATGATCGTGGTCGAAAGGGTGATGGTGGTTGATGATGGCGCTTTTGCGAGCGGCCCGGCGAGGTTGACTGACTGGTCAATCTATTCTCGCTTTGGCGCGGTAGAGTAGGGGATACCCCATCAACATGCCGCGCAAGACCTTAGGAGGACGTTCAGTCATGAGGCAATCAGAGGGCCGCGAGGTCGTCATCGTCGAGGCGGTGCGTACGCCGATCGGGCGCGGGCACAAGGAAAAGGGCTACTACAAGGACGTCCATCCGAACGAGCTGCTCGGCAAGGTCTACTCCGAGGTGATCGCCCGCTCCGGCATCGACGCCGCGGAGGTCGAGGACGTGATCGCGGGCTGCGTGCAGCAGTTCGGCGAGCAGGGCTTCAACATCGCACGCAACGCCTGGCTGCAGGAGGGCCTTCCGATCGAGACCCCCGGCACCACCGTCGATCGTCAGTGCGGCTCCGCTCAGCAGGCGGTCAACTTCTCCGCCGCGCTGATCGCCGCGGGCGTGCACGACGCGATGATCGGCTCCGGCGTCGAGCACATGGGCCATTTCCCGTTCTCCGCCGGCATGAAGACGCAGGAGGACTTCGGCTTCGCGTTCACACCGGAGCTGATGGCCAAGCACAACATCGTCGGCCAGGGCCTCGGCGCCGAGATGATCGCCGATCAGTGGGAGATCTCCCGCTCAGAGCTCGACGAGCTCGCCGTGCGCTCGCACCGCCTCGCCAACCAGGCCACGCAGGAGGGCCGCTTCGAGCGCGAGATCGTGCCGATGACCGTCGACGGGCAGGAGCTCGTCGCCGACCAGGGCATCCGTCCGGACACGAGCCTCGAGACGCTGTCGCAGCTCAAGCCGGCGTTCAAGCCCGACGGCAAGATCACCGCCGGCAACGCCTCGCAGATCTCAGACGGCGCCGCGGCGGTGCTGCTGATGAGCGCTGAGAAGGCCAAGGAGCTGGGCTTGACCGCGCGCGCGCGGATCGTCGACCAGACGACCGTGGGCTGTGACCCGGTGAAAATGCTCGAGGGGCCGATCCCCGCGACGCGCAAGATCCTCGATCGCAACGGCATGAAGATCGACGACATCGACCTGATCGAGATCAACGAGGCGTTCGCGCCCGTGGTCGCGGCCTGGCGGCGCGAGCACAACCCGGACATGGACCGCGTGAACGTCAACGGCGGCGCGATGGCCCTCGGGCACCCGCTCGGCTCCACCGGTGCGCGGCTGATCACGACGCTGCTGCACGAGCTCGAGCGCTCCGACAAGGAGATCGGGTTCGTCACGATGTGCTGCGGCGGCGGGCTCGGCACCGGCACCTTGATCCAGCGCGTCTGAATCGTTCTTGGGGGGAGGGCACATGTGCCCTCCCCACGGCCGGCGCATGCGCCGGCCGTCCGGGCGGTACATGTACCGCCCGGTGGGCCCGCACATGTGCGGGCCCATACGAGGGGGCGCATGCGCCCCCTCGGGACAGGCCGCATGCGGCCTGTCCTCCCCAAAAGGCGATCTGCGGCTTGGAGGCTGTCTCAAAACCGTGAGCACGTCCGGATGCGCCCGTGGACGCTGCGCTGGATCGCCACGTGACGGCTCGCATGTGCCACCAGCACGCGCTTCACCGTCCCGCGACGCCCAGCTTGGTCCACGAACGCCCCGACCGCACTCATGGTTTTGAGACAGCCTCTAACCGCCGCTCGGTCCCCCGCCGGTCCAGTTGACCGCGACCGGCGCGAGCGCCAGCAACGCCTGCCAAGTGGCCGTTTCGGTCTTGCCCGTCGGGGCGATCCCGTGCGCGGTCTGGAACTGCGCGAGGTTGGCCGCGGTGGTCGCGTCGAAGATGCCCGTCGTCGCCTGTGCGGGGATCGCGGCCGCGAGGTGCTCCTGCATCCACAGCACCGGATCGCCCTTGTTGCCCTGTCCCAGTTCGGTGTAGCTCGGGTTCGGCGTGACGCTCGTCAGCGGCGTGAGCGCTTCGGTCAGCGCGGTCCAGCCGCTGCTCGGGGTTTCCTGCCAATCCCACCACGACAGGCCCGTCGCGCCGTAGTCGACCGCCTCCTCGCGAAAGCGCACCAGTTCGCTGCTCGACGGATGGTTGTACGTCTGCCCGAGCGGGAAGATCGGCCGCCCGTACACGCGGTTTGAGATGAACGTGTTGGCGTAGGCCGTGTCGACCGAGTTGCCGATGTCCTTCCAATACATCTGTGGCGCGTTGAACTGCGCCCCGTTGGGTCCCATGAAGACGGAGTAGGGAAACGACGTGTGGTAGTACACGTACGGGAACGACGCGAGTCCCAGCGGGTAGGTCGGCCCGATCTTCGCCCGCAGGTCGGCGATGTAGGTCTGCGCCGCGCCGTAATGGCCTTCGTACTCCGCCTCCGCGTCGATCACCAGGCAGTCCGCGCCGTTGGCGACCGCCTCGGCGCCGAGGTTCGCCTCGCCTTCGGGGTTCGTGCCGTAGACGTACTGCCACGCGCACACTTTCAGCCCATTTGAGTGCAGTTCGGCGACCAGTTGCGGCGAGAACTGGCTCCAGTAGTTGCTCGAGCCGTCGGAGCTCTTCACGAACAGCGTCGTCACGCCCGCCGCGTGCGCCTGGGCCACGATCGCGGCGACGTTGCCGCCGTCGGAGTGGCTCATGTACCAGATCCACATGCCCTGCCCTTCGAACGCGCTGGCGGTCGGCGCCGCGCCGACGGCGCTCGGGGCGGCGGCCGGCGGCGGGGTCTTCGGCAGGGGCGGGTGCAGCGCATGGTTGTACACATAGATCGGCCCGTACGAGCTCGAGTAGCGCGAGTGGCTCAGCAGCACCATGATGTGCCCAGAATGGGCGTTCTTCGGAACCGTCACCTCGAGGCCCGCCACCTTCGGCGGCTTGTGCAGATGGGCGTACGGCGAGGCGCTCGAGATCCGCGCGCCGGGCGAATGGGGGAAGGCCACGGCCATCCCCGCCGCGAGGCCCTTGCCGGAGATCAGCAGAGTGCCGCGCGCGGAGACCTGATGCGGGTTGCCGCTGCAGCTCGCCGTCGGCATGCAGCTGACGCTCGTGATACGCACTGTGGTGACGTGCAAGCTGGGGGAGACCGTGGTCGCGCCGCCGGTCTTGCTCGCACCGCCCGCCGCGGCGCCCCCGGTAGAGGCCCCGGCGGAAATCGGCGACAGCGCGCCCAAGCAGGCGAGCGCCATCGCGACGGCCGTGGTTGCGGCCGAGAGAAACGTGAATCGCTTCTTGTGAGCGCCTGTGCTCATCAGGAAAAACCCCTTCTACGCTGGAACACCCGCGTGCGCCGGAGCGGCGACTGCCGAGGGTAACCGTTATGTCAGCGCAAACCAGCCTGCGGGACAGAAGTTGCGTGTCGGAGCGGTTTTAGAACCTGTCTCAGACAGGTTCTCAGCCCCAGCGGAAGCCCGTGGCGGACGGTGTCGGCGCGAGCGGGCTGGAGGGCAGGTCGGCGGGGGGGTCGGGCAGGTTGTAGCCGCCGGGCGCGACGTCGTTGGGCGTGTCGGGATGAAACAGCGAGGCGAGATACTGGATCTGTCCACGCCCGGGCCCCAGCTCCGACTGGCCCCCGCCGTAGGTGGAGATGTCGTTGGCGGCGCAGTAGTCGTAGGTGTCGAGCAGCGAGCGCAGCCCGCCGAGGCGCGAGGGCTTGATGTTCAGCGTCCGCGGCTTGAACGGCAGCGATTCGATGTCCGCGACGGAGTGGATCGGTGCGTCCCACGTGATCCGCTCGTGGTGGGCCGCGAGGATCGGCTCGGTCTCCGCCGTCAGCTTGGGATCCTCGATCCACGCGTCTGGAAAGGCCTCCACGACGCGCTTGTACAGTGCGGGATCGGCCGGGTTGTCGACGATCGTGCCCTCGTACTGGCCCTTCAAGTCGACCGAGTCGACCGCGCCCAGCGCCACGAGCCCCGCGATCAGCTCCGCGTCCCACGAGGGCGTCGGGTCGAGCTTGAAGCGCAGCCCCGGCGCGATCTCGAGGCGGCGCTTCACCGGCCCGAGCGACGGCGGCTCGCCGAGGCGCAGCGAGGCGACGAACGTCACCGGCCGCGGCTCGCGTCCGAGCGCCCCGTGCAGGGTGGCGTCCGCCTGGCGCAGCGCCAGGTCGAGTGCGGCCGAGTCGAACGCCCAGTTGCGATACAGCCGGAACTCGGGCCGCTCGGTGGGCTGTGGGAACAGCTCGAGCGAGCGCAAACGCTCGGCGAAGCTCGCGAGCGTGAAGTCGCCGGTCAGCGGCAGCGTCGTCGGCGAGCGCTGCAGCGCCTCCTGGTCCTCGGCCGCGTAGGTGACGTCCTCGCCCACGCCCTCCTCGCCGCCTCCGTGCAGGTGAATGACGGTCGTCTTGCGCACGAGCTCGCTCGAGAACGCGGTCTGCAGCGGCTCGAGCTCATAGCTGTCGATCCGCACCGGCAGCCCGGCCAGGAGCTCCCACGTGGCGCTCACGAGCCTGCCTCGCCTTCCAGGCGCGTGACCAGCTCGTCGAGACGCAGCTCCTCGAGCGCATCGCCGACCGCCGCGAGCTCACGCGCGCACAGCTCGATCAGGCCCTTGCCCTCCGCGACCAGCGCGAGCGTCTCGTTGAGGCTCGCATCGCCGGAGTCCAGCCTGCGGATGATCTCCTCCACACGCGCCGCCGCCGCCTCGTAGGTCTGCGGAGGCTCGGTCGCGTGAGATTCGGTCCGGGCAGGCTCGGTCCGGGCCGAGCCTGTCGCGGATGTCGGCGGATGGGGATCGCTCGACGAAAAGTCGGTCATGGCTTGGCGATCTTCGCAGGGACGACATCGTCGGCGAACCGCAGTCGCACTTGCTTCCGCGCGCGGGCGCTCGTGGCTGTCGTGATCGGCTCCCCGTCGGTGCTCTGCACGAGCACGTAGCCGCGCTCGAGGGTGCGCTGCGGGTCGTGGGCGGCGAGCGCGAGCGCGAGCCGCTCGAGCTCGCGCGGCTTGCGCCGGCGGCAGTCGAGCAGCGAGGAGTCTCCCTTGCGTTGCAGCACGAGCGCGCGCCGTTCGGTCAGCTCTCGCTCCGACTGCGCGCGCCTGCGCGCGCCTGCTCGCATCTCGCGCAGCTGCTGGTGCAGGCGCGTGCGCTGGCGGGCGAGGTGCTCGGCGGGCGCGCGCGAGAGCGTCGCGAGCACGCGGGCGCGAGCGAGCACCGCGCGACGTCCGTGGTCGCGCAGGCGCGACGCCGAGACCGGCAGGCTCGCGCGTGGCTGGACCGCTTTGTGCCCGTGCTCGCGCAGGCGCGCGGCGGCAGCGGCGGTCTCGGCGCGGGCGCGCCGGCAATCGACTCCCACGGCGGCCTCCGCTGCGTGCGTGGGGGTCGAGCAGCTGACGGCGGCGACGTCGTCGAGCAGCGTGCGATCGGTGTGATGACCGACCGAGGAGATCACCGGCACCCCCAGCAATGCGACCGTGCGGCACAGCGTCTCGTCGCAGAAGCACAGCAGGTCCGCGAGCGAGCCGCCGCCGCGGGCAACGATCGCCACCTCGACCCCACCCACCGCGGCGAGGTCACCGAGCGCGCGCACGATCGCGGGCGCGGCGTGACGATCCTGCACGGGCGCAAAGCCCCACACCAGACGCCCGGCCCAGCCGCGCCGAGCAAGGCCGGCGAGGATGTCGTCGCGGGCCTTGCCGCCCTCGCCGGTGATCACCCCGATCGTGCGCGGCAGCGGGGGCAGCTGAAGGAGCTTCTGCGGCTCGAGCAACCCCTCGGCGGCCAGCTGCCTGCGCAGGCGCTCGATCCGCGCGAGCAGATCGCCCTCGCCGGCCACGCGCAGGTCGGCCACCGCGAAGGAGAAGCCGGGGGAGGACGTCGCGCTGCCGGGGTAGTAGTCGCAGCCGCCGCTCACCACCACCTGCATCCCGTCCGTCGGCGGACCCGTGGCGTGCGCGCAGATCGCCTCCCAGTCCTTCAGCCAGATCGCGCAGGGGATCGATCCGGTGGGGTCGCGCAGCTCGAAGTACACGCGCGCTCGCGACGGCCTCAAGCTCACGAGCTCCCCGACGAGCTGCACGTGCGCGAACGAGCGCAGCCGGCCGCGCAGGGCGCGGGCGTACTCGCCCACGGGAAACGGCCCGGCGAGCCCGCTGCCAGGTATCCCCTCGCCCGAGCCGCCGGCTCCGGCGGGCGTCGCTGCGGAGGAAAACGTGGACATCTGAATCAGGTTAGACGCTACGATCGACGGCAATGTGGCGCATCCAGCCAAGTTCCGCCCGCTGACGTCGTGGCCGGTCCCAGCAAGAGCGGTAACAGCCATCGGCGGGGACGCTCGCGCAAGCGACGTCCCTCCGCTCAGGCCGCGTCAGCGTCGGCCCCCGCACGGGTCGCTCGAGCCGGGCCGGTCCCCACAGGTGGGGCCAAAGTCAAGCCGGCGCCGGCGGGCGAGCGCCCCCAGGCGCCGTGGCACCCGCTGCCACTGTCCGAGCTGCTGATCTTGATCGGCGCGATCGGCACGGTGGTGGGCATCACACGTCTTGGCAACGGAGCCTCTCAGGACGCGCCCCTGCTGTTCGCGGGGCTGGCGGCGGTCATGATCGGCACGATCGAGGTGACCTTGCGCGAGCACCGCAGCGGTTACCGCTCGCACATGCTCCTGCTCGCGCTGCTGCCCACGATCCTGTTCCACACCGCGACGATCCTGATCGTGTCCGCCTTCACGCCGGCGCCGCGCGCTCTGAACGTGGGGCTGCTGATCGTCGACGCGGCGATCTTCGCGGTCCTGTTCAAACTGCTGCGGGCAGGCTTTACCGACGCGCGCCGCGAGCGCACCTTCGCCACGCGGCGATAGGGCTCACGACTCGCCCGATGATCTCGCGCTTTCTTCAAGCGGTTCGATCGCGGCGCGAATACAAGCCGCGGGCGGCGGCTGGGCGCGACTGTTGATACGTCACGGGCCCAGAGCGGCAACCGAGGTGACTAGCACCCCGTCAGGGCGGGTGTAGGTGGGGCTGTCTGCGACGATGACCAGGAGTGCGCCGCAGGCGGTATTGGCCTCAGGAGAAAGCTTGCCTTGAAGGGCTCGCAGGCTCCGGGCCCCATCCTCCACCCCGTTGTGTCCGAGCTTGACCTCCGCCGCGATCCAGCGGCCGTCAGGAGCCTCGACGATCGCGTCGACCTCGAGCCCCTTATTGTCGCGGTAAAAGCGGACCTGGGCGCGATGCGGTTGCGCGTAGACGCGCAGATCGTGGATCGCCTGGGACTCGAACAGGAGCCCGGCGAGCTCGATCTCCGGGCCAAGCAGGCGCTCAGGCGTGGCGCCGAGGGCGGCGACCGCCAGCGAGGGGTCGGCCAGGTGGCGCTTGGGCGTGGCCGCGAGACGGACGCGTGAACGCAGAGCTGGCTTCCAGCTCTCCTGGTCCTCGATCAACATGAGGCGTCTGAGCACGCGCAGGTAGTCGTGAAGCGTCGATTCAGCGAGCGGCTGCTCGGAGGCGCGAGCGATCGTCCGCAGGCTCGCTCCCGTCGCCACGTTGCGGGCATAGGAGGCCAGCAGACGGCGGATTCCGTCCGGGTCGCGCCTGGCGCCACCCTCGCGATGGACGTCCACGTCCACGATCACCTCCAGGTAATCGGCGTTGGCCTCGAGCGCGTCGCTCGTGGCCAGGTCGAGGTTGTCGGGCCACCCTCCGACCGCCAGTGCCCCGATCGCCTCGGCCACGCCGATCCTATGCGGCTCGGCCGGGGCGGGAACGCCGCTGAGAAGCGCGCCGATCGAGATGGCGCCGCTGGAGAGGCCACGCTCCATCAGCGTCATCGTGCGCATCCGCACGGGCGCGATCCTACGCGCGCCGCTATGGCCGGCTGCCTCACTCTCGGGGGTCGAGGATCCTGTGAGCAGAAACAGGCCCTTGCCGCCAAGATCGTCGACTCGCCCGCGCACCGAGTTCCATAGATCCGGAACAAGCTGGTACTCGTCGATCAGTCGCGGGTGATCGCCGTCCAGCACCAGATGCGGATCGGTCTGAGCCGCCGTGAGCGCCGCACGATCCTGGTCGAGGCGCACTTCCGAGGCCGCAAACCTCCGTGCCGTGGTCGTCTTGCCGACTGCCTTCGGCCCGGTTAGCAGGACGGCTCCGTGGGTGCGCAGACGCGCCTGCACCAGTCCCTCGACGATCCTTGCCCGCTGTTTGCCCGCCATGCGCTCCCCACCCTCGGCACGTTACGCCTACAGAAAGAAATCGTACCAGAAACAGAAGAGGGAATGTACTTAGATCGCCAAAGAGATCGTACTCAATTTGACATAGGGATCGTTCGGAGCAAGAGTGAGCCGACGGTTGGTTGGGTCCCGCGCTCTTGGCCCAGGCAGCGTTAGGCCGCAGGGGTGGAGCTACCCAGCGCGAGCGACGGCAGCGGGCGCAGATCGACCCCGGCCGGGTCCTCGCCGCGGAGCTCACCGTCGAAGCCCAGCCGCTGCAACCGGGCGATCTCGCGCTCGCCTTCGACCCGCGCGGGGTGGCCGGTCGGCAGGGGCGCGATCAGCTTTGCGATGCGGTTGCGCAGCTGCAGCGCGAAGTGCGGGGTCGAGGCGCCCATCAGCTGGCGCACGTCCTCGACGGTCACCTCGTAGTCGCCCTGCTCGCCCGGCAGGCGGCGCGGGTCCTCGGCCTGGCTCATTCGGCTCGACCCGATCGCGCGCGCGGGGCTCGAGTGGGAAGAGTGGAGAAGTGGGTCATTCGTTGAAGGGGACTGTCATTCGGGGGCGGGTGACGCTGACTGTTCTTCTTCGGTGGTCGCTTTGCCCGGTGTCTTGCTGGGCGAGATCTCGAGCAGCGAGTCGATTTCGGCCTGGACGGCGGCGGAGATCGAGCCTCCGATCAGCCAGCCGTGATTGTAGAAGCCGCGGACCGGCGGCGCGCTTGCGCTGTAGCCGGGCTGGATGTCGCCGAGGTAGGCGATCAGCGGGCCCGGTATCGAGGTGGCGCTTTCGAGCAGCAGCAGCGGTGCGTAGTCGCCGTGGGCGGACAGCGGCGCGGCCGCCGGCGCGGCGAGCGGGTCGGAGGCGAGCGCGAACACGAGGCCATGCCCGGCTTCGTGGATGCCCCAGCCGAACGATCCGTCGGCGAAGCGCGACACGGCGATCGCGTTGGCTGCCGGGCTGTCGCGTTCGGCGGGCGAGGCGACGGCGATCGGGACGACCCGGCCGAGCCGCGCGAGCGCCGTCAGCGCGCGAGCGCTGATCGCCGCGGGCCCGACCGTGTAGATGGTCGGCCGGCCCAGGCTCGAAAGGGCCGCGGCCGTCGCCGCGGGCACGCCGGCGGCGGTGACGAACAGGATCGGCGCGCCGCTCTCGGCGGACAGCCCGGCCGCGCCCATCGCGAGCGCGGGCGGGCCGTCCGCGGCCGTCACGATCACCTGCCGCGGCTGAGCGCCGCGGGCGGCGCTCACGATGCGCTCGACAGCCGCTGCGACGGTCGCCGGTTCGCCGCCGGGAACGGCGTACGTGCGAAAGCCCGCGGGCACCGCCGCGGCGGCGCCGACGCGGATGACCTGCGCGCCGCCGACGGCGGCGGCCCCACGGGGATGCATCGCTTCGAGTGCCGCCTCGCTCACGTGCGGGAGCGTCTCGCCGTCGCTGTACAAGAGCGGCGCGCCGAGCGGAGCGCTCGCGAGCGAGGCCGCCGCGAGCGAGGCCGCCCAGTCGCGCTCGTCCACCAGCACTACCGCCTGCGGCCGGGAGGCCGGCGTGAGCCCCGGATACACCGCGCGCGCGACCGCGGCCCCGTCGCTCGCCGGATCTGAGCCGCCCAGCCGGACGGTGTTCTTCGTGGCGACTCCCGGCGCGCCGCTCGCTTCCGCCACCGCCCCGATGGGCCCGCCGATAGCGGCTCGCGGCGGAGTCGACTTGCCGCAGCCCACGAGCACTGCGCCACAGGCAAGGAGCGCCGCGACGGAAAGCCGGGGCGAGGGGCATCGCATGGCAGGACCCTAACGAATTCCCCGCAATTGCGAGGATTTCGCGGGAAAAGCGGTGCATGTCGTGCAAGCGTCATTGCACTTTGCTAGCCTGCCGCCCAGAACGCCGAATCCTTGACCAGATGTCAGGGAACGGGGGACCCAAGTTGTTGGGGCGAATCCCACGGTAGACCCGTGAGAAGCGCAGGCTCTTTCAGCGCTAGCCCGTCAGCTAACCCCGCAGGCCGACGAAAGAGGTTGTGGTTGTGCGGGTGCGAACCCTCAGCAGCATGCTTTTCTGCAGTTTGACGGCCATGGCCGCCCTCGCCACACCGGCGCTCGCGGGCGGCACAGGCGGTGTCCCGGCCGCAACGCCGACCCCGGCCAAGCCGGCCAAGCCGGCGGTACCGCTCCACGCGGCCCCGATCACCGCACGCACCACCAACGTCGCCTACACCGGGCCCGTGTACGAGAAGACGGCCACGGGCGAAGTCGTCCCCTATCAGGCGCCGTCGGCCGCCGGTCAGACGACCGCCTCGACCGCCTCGACCGCCTCGAACCCGACCGGTGGCAGCCCCGTCACCCCAACCCCCGGCGCCCCGAGCACCGGCACAGGCGCCGAAGCCAAGCCCGACCTGCTCGTCCCCGGCACGCTCGCGCGCTACGTCGACGGTCTCGCGGCGGCGCCCATGTCCGCGCCCGCGGCCGTGCAGCAGATCGTATGGGCCGGCGACCAGCTGATCGGCCTGCCCTACATCTACGGCGGCGGCCACGCGTCGTTCACCTCTCCTGGCTATGACTGCTCGGGGACGGTCTCCTTCGCGCTGCACGGCGCCGACCTGCTCCAGGCGCCCGCGGACTCCTCCGAATTCGAAACATGGGGCTCGCACGGCGTCGGGCGCTGGGTGACGATCTTCTCCAACCCGGGCCATGCCTACATGACGGTTGCCGGCCTACGTTTGGACACGAGCGCGGCCGACGACCCCACCAACGAGCAGGGCCCCCGCTGGCGCCCGCTGCGCCAGGGCAACGAAGGCTACGTAGTGCGTCACCCGCTCGGGCTCTGAGAGCCTTCTCCACGAGCGTGCCCTGCACGGAGCGGCGACTGCCGGTCTCGTCTCGGCTACGCTTGAGACCGCCGGCCGATCGCCGATCGGCCGCCCCGTCGTGGCAACGCACTAGGAGGATCAGATGGCCGGATTGACCGGGCGCATGTCGACAGTCGTGAAGGCGAAGGTCTCGAAACTGCTCGACCGAGCCGAAGATCCCGCCGAGACGCTGGACTACAGCTACCAGAAGCAGGTCGAACAGCTGCAGAACGTGAAGAAAGGCATCGCCGACGTGGTGACGGCCAAGAAGCGGCTGCAGATACAGGAGGCGACGCTGAAGCAGAGCGTGGTCAAGCTCGACACGCAGGCCCGGCAGGCGCTGGCCGGCGGCCAGGAGGATCTGGCGCGCACGGCGCTCGAGCGCAAGAACGTCGCCCAGACCGAGCTGCAGGGACTCGACACGCAGGTCACAGAACTCGAAGACCAGCAGCAGAAGCTGACGGACTCCGAGCAGAAGCTGCGCGCGAAGATCGAGGCGTTCCGCACGAAGAAGGAGGTCATCAAGGCCCAGTACTCCGCGGCGGAGGCCCAGGTGAAGATCTCCGAGGCCGCGACCGGCGTGGGCGAGCAGATGGCCGACGTCGGCCTCGCGATGCAGCGCGCGGTGGACAAGACCGAAAACATGAAAGCCCGCGCGGACGCCGTGTCCGAGCTCGAAGCCGCCGGTACGTTCGACGACATCACGGCGCTCGGCTCCGGCGAAGACGACATCGATCGCCAGCTCAAGCAGCTGTCGAGTCAGCCGGAAGTCGACGACGAGCTGGCCAAGATGAAGGGCGAACTGGGACAGGGCGCGGGAGCGGCGCCCGCGCCTCAGATCGCCGCGGCCGGGGACGGGACCGAGGTTCAGCCGCCGGCCGAGGGCGGGCAGTCATGATCGTGCGCATCTCCGGCGAGGATCAGTACGTCCTCGCGGACAGCGACTCCGAGCGGCTGAACGAGCTCGAGAACGCGGTTGTGGCCGTGGTCGAGGACGGCCGGGAAGACGGCTTCGAGGACGCGTACAAAACGCTGCTCGACTACGTCAGGGCGCAGGGCAAGCGCGTCGGCGACGAGGAGATCGAGACCTCCGAGGTGATCCTTCCCCCGGCGGACCTCACATTCGCGGAGGCCGGCAGGGAGTTCACCGGCGAGGGTTTGATCCCCGACTGATCAGATCGGGATGCCCCACAGCGGGAACCATCGCTCCAATTCGGGCTCCATCGGCAGCTCTGAGGCCATCTGCGCCTTGATCTGCAGCTCGCGCTCGGTGTCGCGTTGCTGCTCTCCCGCGGCCGGCACGAACGGGTACCAGAAGCCGCGCTTGTAGTTGTAGATGAAGTAGATGCGCCGCTTCTGCGCATCGACGAACGAGAACACCGCGCACAGCAGCCGCTCGCCGTGGCCGGCGGTCTCGATCGAGCTGGACACCGCGTTGATGCCCACCGCGAGGTCTTCGACCGACGGCGCGCCGTCGGGGTTGCGCAGCACCATCCAGCGGTAGCCGAAGCTGTCGTCCTGCGTCGCGACCCGCGTGCCGGAGTCGCCGCCGGTCGCCGTCACGACCTCTTCCATGTCGCGCAGCGTCGCTTCGAACTCGCTCGTGGCGAGCGCTTGGAAGACGATCGCGGCGGTCCCCGTCGGCTCGACCTGGTGCGCGGACTCGAGCGTCACATACGCGGTCGTAATCGCGAACAGGCGGTCGGGCGCCGGGCCCTTGACAGTGTGGCGGCCCGTGAGGGCGTCGAGCAGGCCCATGGGTCAGGCGTTGCTCTGCAGCTGCGACTCGAGCCGCTCGAGCGCCGCCAGCCGTTGCTCCAGCGGGGGATGGTCCGCGAAGATGTTCATTAGCGACTTCTTCGTGCGCGCGGGCAGGATGAAGAAGGCGCTCATGCCCTCCGCCTTGCGCAGGTCCTGCGTGGGCACGCGTTCCATCGTGCCGCTGATCTTCAGCAGCGCCGAGGCGAGCGCGCTGGGACGGCCCGTGAGCACGGCCGAGCCGCGGTCGGCGGCGAACTCGCGGTAGCGCGAGAGCGCGCGCAGGAGCAGGAAGGAGATCGCGTAGACGATCGCGGAGACGAGCAGCACGATCATGATGTCCTCCTCCTCTTCGCGCCCACGCCCGTACCCGCCGCCGAAGCCCCCGCCGAAGAACAGCGCGAACTGGGCGATCATCGAGGCCAGCGTGGCGAAGAAGCTCGCGAGCGTCATCACCATCACGTCGCGGTTGATCACATGTGTCAGCTCGTGCGCCATCACCCCTTCGAGCTCCGCGGGGGAGAGCAGCTGGAGGATCCCGCGGGTCGCGCACACGGTCGCCGACTTCTGCGATTTGCCCATCGCGCAGGCGTTCGGCATCGAGGTCTCGATCACGGCCACCCGTGGCTTCGGCAGGTCGGCCTGCACGCACAGACGCTCGATGATCCCGTGCAGCTCGGGCTCCTCGGCCGGCGAGACCTCTTTGACGCCCATCGTCGCCATCGCGATCTTGTCCGAGCCGAACAGCTGCAGCATCAGCAGCACGAGCGCCACGACGACGATGATCCCGGCGCCGGCGCCGGCGGCGATCAACACACCGACGAACACCACATAGACGAGCCCGAGCAGGGCCATCGTCAGGAGCATCCGCGCCTGCAGGCCCGTGTCTTTGCCGAAGCTCGAATGTCGTTTGGCCATCGGTGCTGATTGTCGCAGAAGCCGACTAGAGTGCCCTCCGATGAAGCCCGAAGTAGAACTGCTCGGCATCTCGATCAAGACCTTCGGCGTGATGTTCGCGCTTGGGTTCCTCGCCTGCGGGGCCGTCGTCGCGCGGCGCCTGCGCGAGCTGGGACGGCCGGTCGACTGGGCGTATGAGATCGTCTTCTCCGCCCTGCTCGGCGGCGTGATCGGCGCGCGCGGGTACTACGTGATCCAGAACTACGACCAGGTCAAGCACGACCTGATCGGCTCGATCTTCTCCGGCTCGGGCCTCGTCTGGTACGGCGGCGCGATCGGCGGCGCGATCGGCGTGATCGCATGGATGCACCGGCGCAAGGTGCTCGAGCTTCAGATGTTCGACATGTGCGCCACCGCGCTCGCGCTCGGCTATGCGATCGGGCGCATCGGCTGCCAGGTCTCCGGCGACGGCGACTACGGGATCCGCTCGCACCTGCCGTGGGCGATGGGCTACCCGCACGGCACGGTGCCGACCCCGCCGGGCGTGACGGTGCAGCCGACGCCGATCTACGAGACGGTCGCGATGTGCCTGGTCGCCTACGTGCTGTGGCACCTGCGCGACCGCCTGCGCCCGGGCGTGGTGTTCGCGCTGTACCTGGCGCTGAGCGGGCTCGAGCGCTTCCTGGTCGAGTTCGTCCGCCGCAACAAGGAGGTGCTGATCGGGCTTACCGCCCCGCAGGTCGAGAGCGTCGGGCTGCTCTTGATCGGGCTGGTGTGGCTGGCGCTGATGGCACGCGCGGGCGGGTTGGACGGGTTGCGGGCTCGTACGCGCCGCGCGCCTGCGATGTCGGCCTGAGGGGCGCCGGTCGAGCTGGGCGCCGCGATCGCACCGGGCCTGCCGCCAGGGACCTTGGTTCAGGCTGGTCCTGTCTCAGCCAGCCCAGCCCAGCCCAGCCGGTCCTGGACCCACGCCGGTTTCTGAGCTCAGGCCGTCTCCTCCGTTGCCGCAGGCGCGGGCTGGACCTCGGCCGCCGCGTAGGAGCCCGCGGCGCCGATTGCCCCGGCGCCCAGCGCGGCGAGCGTCCAGCCCAGACCGGTGCGCTCCCGGTCGCGGGCCCCGTCGAGCGAGAGCGCGCCCGGCCCGGCGTCGACCAGCGCGAGCGCCGCGGCGATCAGGACGAGGTTGTACTCATAGCCGCCGTTCGTGACCCACGGGCCATTGCTCGCGTGCACGCGGTGGATCGCGGTCAGCATCGTGGCGACCAGCACCGATGCGGCCAGGGGTGTCTGCAGGCCGAGCGCCAGCAGCGCGCCGCCGCCCGCCTCGGCGGAGCCGGCGGCGATCGCGTTCGGTCGTCCGGGGCGCAGGCCGAGCTGCTCGAACCCTTGCGCCGTCGCGTCGAGGCCGTTGCCGCCGAACCAGCCAAACAGCTTCTGCGTGCCGTGCCCGACGAACAGGCCGCCCACGACCAACCTCAGCAGCAATCGTCCGATCTTCATCTCTCGACCTCCGTTTGGTTTCTCGCCCGACTGAGTATGCCCACTGGTTACCCCGTCCCGGGCAGCTTCAACGCGCATCGCCCCGTCGGGCTCTCGACGCGATCTGGATCGCTTCGGTGGCTCCGTCCGACGACTCCCTCGACCGCAGGCGATAATCCCCGGATGGCCACCGGGACGATCCTCTCGCACGTGTTTCCCCTCGGCAGCAGGCTGGACGAGCGCGGGCGCCTGGAGATCGGCGGCTGCGACATGGTCGAGCTGGCGCGCGAGCTCGGCACGCCTGCCTATGTGGTGGCGGAGGACGACCTGCGCGAGCGTGCGCGGGCGTTCCTGCGGGCCGGTAAGGAGCACGGCAATGGCGCCGACTTCCACGTGGTGTTCGCGTCCAAGGCGTTTCCCTGCACCGCCGTGCTGCGGCTCCTCGCCGAGGAGGGCCTGTGGTGCGACGTCGCCTCCGGCGGCGAGCTGCACCTGGCGCTGAACGCCGGTTTTGCGCCCGGGCGGATCGTCGTGCACGGCAACGCCAAGTCCGAGTCGGAGCTGCGTGCGGCGCTGCAGGCACGCGTGGGTCTGATCGTGATCGACAACTTCGACGAGATCGACCGCCTCGAGCGCGTCGCGTCAGAGCGCGACCACGCCCAGGACGTGCTGATCCGGGTGACGCCGGACGTTCGAGGGGAGACGCACGAGAAGATCTCGACCGGCCAGGCCGACTCGAAGTTCGGCTTCGCAATGGCGGACGTCCCCGCGGCGATCGAGCGGATCGAAGGCGTCGGCGGGCTCGCGCTCGCCGGGCTGCACGCGCACATCGGCTCGCAGCTGCTCGAGCTGGAGCCGTTCCGCCGTGAGGTGGCCGAGCTCGCAAAGCTCGGCGATGGGGTGGGCGGGTTCTCCACCTATGACCTGGGCGGCGGTCTCGGCGTCGCCTACACCGAGACCCAGGCGCCCCCGCCGGCGATCGAGGACTATGTCGGCACGCTGCTGCGCGTGGCGGCTGAGCAAGGGATGGACGCAGCGGGCAAGCGCCTGCTGATCGAGCCAGGCCGGGCGCTGACGGCGAACGCGGGGGTGACGCTGTACACGGTCGAGAGCGTCAAGCGCAACGTCTCGACCTGGGTCGCCGTCGACGGCGGCATGTCCGACAACCTGCGGCCGATGCTCTACGGCGCGAGCTATGAAGCTCACGTCGCCGATCGTTTTGGGGGCTCGACGCGGTGCGTGCTGGCGGGCAAGCACTGCGAGTCCGGCGACGTGATCGTGCGCGAGGCCCTGCTCGACGATCCGCGCCCCGGCGACGTGATCGTGACGCCCGCCACCGGCGCGTACGGCTACGCGATGTCCTCCAACTACAACGGCGTGCCCCGTCCTCCTGTCGTGTTTTGCAAGGACGGAGACGCGCGCGTGGTCGTGCGGCGCGAGAGCTTCGAGGATCTGACGGCGCGCGATGTCGTCTGAGCCGGCCAAGTCGGAGCCGTTCAAAGTCGGCCTGCTCGGCCACGGCACGGTCGGCTCGGCGTTCGCCGCGCTGCTGGACGAGCGAGCCGGGGAGATCGAGCGGTTCAACGGCCGCGCGCCGACGATCTGCGGGGTGCTCACGCGCACGCGCGGCGACTTCGCGGAGATCCTCTCGGGCGCCGACTTGATCGTCGAGGTGATGGGCGGGATCGAGCCCGCGCGGGAGTACCTGCTCGCGGCGATGCGCGCCGGGCGCGACGTGGTCAGCGCGAACAAGCAGCTGCTGTCCCAGCACGGCGAGGAGCTGTTCGGCGTGGCGCGCGAGCACGACGTGCACCTGCGCTTCGAGGCCGCCGTCGCCGGCGCGGTGCCGGTCGTGCGGCTGCTCGAGGAGTCGCTGGCCGCTACGCCGATCGAGCGCATCCACGGGATCGTCAACGGCACGACCAACTTCATCCTCTCCGAGATGGCTCACGGCAGCACCTACGCGCAGGCGCTGGCCGAGGCACAGCGGCTCGGCTATGCCGAGGCGGACCCGAGCGACGACGTCTCCGGCCGCGACGCGGCCGCGAAGATGGCGATCCTCGCGCGGCTGGCGTTCGGCGCGCCGGTGCACCTCGACGACGTCCCCTACGAAGGAATCGAGCACCTGCAAACAGACGACCTCGAGTACGCCCGCGAGCTGGGGCTGGGGTTGAAGCTGATCGGGACCGCCGAGCGCCGCGACGACGGGTTGTCGGTGCGCGTCTATCCCGCGTTCCTCTACGCCGGACACCCGCTTTCGTCGGTGTCGGGCCCGTTCAACGCCGTCACCGTCGAATCCGACGCGATCACCGAGATCACGATGTCCGGTCCGGGCGCCGGCGGCCTGCAGACCGCGAGTGCCGTGCTGGGCGACGTCGTGAGCGTGATGACCGGCGGCGCCCGCCCCCCGGCGCCGCCCCTGGAGCTGCACCTGCTCGAGGATGTCGCCAGCGCGTTCTACGTGCACCTGGAGGTGGCCGACCGTCCGGGCGTCCTCGCGGCTGTGACACGTGTGCTGGGCGAGCAGGGGGTGTCGATCAAGTCGATCGTCCAGCGGGGCGTGCAGGAGAACGCGCGCCTCGTGATGGTCACCCACCAGGTTGCCGAATCGCGCTTGCGCGCGGCGATCGACCTGCTTCAAGCGTCGGAGTTCATACGTTCCACTCCACGCACGATCCATGTAATCGAAGAGGAGTTCACATGATGAGCGAGACGCCTCCCGTCTTCCCAGACGTCCCGCGCGTGCCGCTGCCGCGTGTCGAAGGCGCGGCGTTCTCGGGCGTGCACGTGCCGCTGATCGAGCGCTATCACGAGCGCCTGCCGTTCGAGCCCGGCGACAAGCTCGTCAGCCTGCAGGAGGGCTCGACGCCGCTGTTGCGCGCGCCGGTCATCTCCGAGATCGTCGGCGCGACGGTGCGGTTGAAGCTCGAGGGCGCCAACCCGACCGGCTCGTTCAAGGATCGCGGGATGACATGCGCGCTGTCAGCCGCCGTGCGCGATGGGGCCAAGGCCGTGATCTGCGCCTCGACGGGCAATACGGCGGCGAGCGCTGCCGCATACGCGGCGCGTGCCGGCATCACCTGTGCGGTGATCGTCCCCGAGGGGAAGATCGCGCAGGGCAAGATGGCGCAGACGCTCGTGCACGGCGCGCGCGTGATCTCGCTCGCCGGCAACTTCGACCAGGCGCTGACGCTCGTTCGCGAGCTGACCGCGTCGCATCCGATCGTGCTCGTCAACTCCGTGAACGAATATCGCATCGAAGGCCAGAAGACGGCCGCGTTCGAGATCGACGAGGCGCTCGGCGGCGAGCTCGAAGCGCTCTGCATCCCGGTCGGCAACGCCGGCAACATCACCTCCTACTGGCGAGGCTTCCGCGAGGTCGGCGCCGCGCCGCGGATGCTCGGCTACCAGGCCGAGGGCGCGGCGCCGCTGGTGGAGGGCAAAGTGATCGAGCACCCCGAAACGGTCGCCAGCGCGATCAGGATCGGCAACCCCGTGCGCTGGGAGGACGCGATGGCGGCGGCCACAGACTCGCGTGGCGAGATCCGCGTCGTCAGCGACAAGGAGATCCTGACCGCCTACCGGCTGCTCGCCTCGCGCGAAGGGATGTTCTGCGAGCCGGCCTCGGCCGCGTCCGTCGCCGGGCTGCTGAAGTACGGCGCCGAAGGCGCCGAGCAGATTGTGTGCGTGCTGACCGGGCGCGGACTGAAGGATCCCGAGACGGCGATCGCCAACAACGACGGCAAGGTGATCCAATGCGTCGCCGAGACCGCGGCGATCGAGGAGGCGGTGTTGGGTGATTCGTAGGGGAACGGTGTCTCGTAGGGGAACGGTGTCGGGTGGTTCGTAGGCGCCTCGTGCGCGTGCCGGCCTCCTCGGCGAACCTCGGCCCCGGATTCGACTGCATGGCGACGGCCCTTTCCCTGCACATGGAGCTCGAGGTGGTGGAGACCGGCGAGTTCGCCGTCGAGACGGACCTGCCGGTGGCGAAGGGCCGCGAAAACCTGTGCGTGCGGGCGTTCGAGCGGTTGCATCCGGCGGACGGCTTCACGTTCAAGATCCGCTCGCGGATCCCGCTGGTGGGTGGTCTCGGGTCGAGCGCCGCCGCGGTCGTGGCCGGGCTGATGGCGGCCGATCACCTGTTCGAGCTCGACGTCAACCTGCTGGCGCTGGCCACCGAGATCGAGGGTCACCCGGACAACGCCGCGGCCGCGCTGCGTGGCGGGTTCGTCGTATGCGCCGACGGCGATGCGGTGCGCTTCGATCCTCCCTCGGGTCTGGAGGCGCTCGCGGTCGTCCCCGAACGGCCCGTGCACACCCATCTCGCGCGCGAAGTGCTGGCGAAGGAGGTGCCGATCGAGGACGCCGTGTTCAACGTCGCCCACGGCGCGCTGCTGACGCTCGGCCTGCTCACCGGCGACTGGGACACGCTGGCGCGCGGGCTGCAGGACCGTCTGCACGAGCAGCGCCGCGCGGACCTATACCCGCGCTCCTACGCGCTCGCGCGCCGCGTACGCGAACTGGGCGCGCTCGGCGCGACGATCTCCGGGGCGGGGCCGACGCTGCTCGTGTGGTGCTTCTACGAGCAGACCGGGGCGGTCGCCGAAGCGCTCGGGCCGGAGATCGACGGCTGGGCGCGGCTGGTGCGGACGCCGTTCGAGCCGCAGGGGGCTTACGTCAGCCAGCTGTAGGGGGCGCGCTCGAGCGGTAGGAGGCGAGGCTCGAAGACGGCCGGCGGGACAGACGTGCGTCGCGGCTCAGCCGAGTTCGGAGATCCGCCCGCGCGCCCCGTCCATCCCGCCCAGTCGCCCCACCACTTCGCCCGCAAGCGCAACGTAGTCCGCGCCCAGGTCGGGCCGGTGCTCGAGGATCGACCTGGCCCGCTCGGCCGACTCCGCATAGGCGATCGAGGCGCGGATGACGGTGTCGAAGACCTGCTCGCCGAAGCGCTCCTTCAACGAGACGAGCGCCTCGCGCGAGTGGACGGTGCGCATGTCGGCGAGGTTGAGCAGCACGCCGAGCAGCGACAGCTCCGGGTTGAGGCTCTCGCGCGCGAGCTCGACGACCTCCATCGCCTGCTCGACGCCCTGCAGCGCGAAGTACTGAGCCTCGGCGGTGACGAGCGCGTGGTCGGCGGCGACGAGCGCGTTGACGGTGAGCAGGCCGAGCGAGGGCGGGCAGTCGATCAGGATCACGTCGTACTCGCCCGGGAGCTTGGCCAGAGCGCGCCTGAGCGTGAGCTCGCGGCCCATCTTGCCGCCCAGCATCAGCTCGGCCTCGGCGAGGCTCAGGTTGGCGGGGATCAGGTCCTCGTGGATCGCCTCGGCGGCCTTCGCGCGCCCGGACAGCACGTCGGCGATCGTCGGCTCGACGTCGGGGGGCAGGTCGAAGTAGTCGGAGAGGTTCCCCTGCGGATCGAGGTCGATCGCCAGCGTGCGCACGCCGCCACGGCGGAGCACGTCGGCGAGGGTGCGCACGGTGGTGGTCGTGGTCCTCGGGAGTGATCCCGTAGCAGAGGACGTGCACCGCTTGGGGCTCGCCGCGGAAGTGGGCGGTGAGCTCCTCGGAGACGAACACGTCAGGACGGTCTGAGATCTGAAGGACGCCGTCGATCGTGTCGTGGTCGGTGATCGTGACGAAATCCATGGAGCGGCGCTTGGCCAGCGCGTAGGCCTCCTCGGGCGGGGTGGCGCACTCGGGCAGGCCGACGGCGCGCTGGACGCCGAGCTTCGAGATCTGCGAGGCGGTCGAGTGGCAGTGCATGTCCACCCGCGTTGCATCTGTGCCGTGTGTATCGAGGGTCATCGTTGCTCCTCCTTGTCTATCTCTCTTGTCGCATAGAAGTTTGCCCTGCATACGGCGGCTTTTGTGACCAGCCGGGAACGATTGTGTGAAGGCTCTGTGAAGCACGGACGGCCGGTTGGGGGGAGACACGGGAGCCGGTCCCCCGAATGGCAGCCGCCGGCGCCGGTCACGACAGCTCGCGACGCGGAGAGGGCATTCGGTCCGAGAGCCGGGCGGCGATCGATGAGAATCCGCTCACCGGCGGCGCTCCGGCCGGTGCGCATCCGTAAGCTGTCGCCGCGATGACCACGATCATGGCCTCGGCCATCAGCTACTTCCAAGCGATCGTGCTCGGCTTATTGCAGGGCGTGACCGAGCTGTTCCCGATCTCGAGCCTCGGGCACACGGTGCTGTTCCCGACGCTGTTCGGGTGGAACGAGCTCGTCAAGGCGCAGTCACAGTCGGAGTCTTTCTGGCTGGCGTTCGTCGTGATGCTGCACGTCGGCAGCGCGCTCGGCCTGCTGTTCTACTACCGACGCGACTGGGTGGAGATCGTCGGCGCGTTCTTCCACACGCTCCGCACGCGGCGGGTGCAGACCTCGACCGAGCGCCTGGCATGGCTGATCATCGTGGCGAGCATCCCCGCGGGGATCTTCGGGCTCGCGTTCGAGCACCAGCTGCGCACGCTGACCGCAAAGCCCGAAGTGGCGGCGGTCTTCTTGATCGTCAACGGGTTCGTGCTGCTTGCGGCCGAGCGGTTTCGCCGCCGCGCGGAGGTGCGCGAACTGGCCATCCGCGAGGGCGCGAAGCCGGATGGCGCGCGCGAGCTCGACACGCTCGAGTATCGCGAGGCGTTCGTCGTCGGCGTCGCCCAGTCGACGGCGCTGGTGGCCGGGATCAGCCGTGGTGGGGTGACGATGGGCACGGGGCTCGCGCGCGGTCTCGATCACAGCGACTCGGCGCGCTTCGCGTTCCTGCTGGCCACGCCGATCATCCTCGCCGCGGGCATCGTCAAGCTGCCCGACCTCTTCGGCCACCTCGGCAACGGGATTCGCGGGCAGGCGCTCGTGGCGTGCGTGGTCGCTGGAGTAACGGCCGTCTTCACCGTGCGCTTCCTGGTCGGGTACTTCAAAACGAAGACGCTCACACCGTTCGCGATCTATTGCCTGCTGTTCGGGGTGGCAATGGTGATCTACACCCAGACATAGAGCGCGTCCGGGCGGCCGATTGCGGGGTGCGCCTGGGCGGTTCGCCATCATTGGAGGGCGATGCCCAAGCCGAAGACCCCGCAGAAGATGTTCGAGACGCGCAGCCATGCCTGGCAAGAGGTCGGGTTGCTGCGCCAGATCAGCCCGCGCGTGGTCAAGCGCGCGCGGGTCGAGGCGCTCGTGCTGCTGCCGCTGTTCGTGGGGATCGTGGTGCTGTACGACAACCGCGTGAGCCTGCTCGGCGGCGCCGGTACGCACGGTCACCCGGCGACGACGCTCGAAGAACCGCTCGAAGCGACCGTGCGGATCGTGACCGTGCTCGCGCTGATGATCCTCGGCTGGGCGATCGCGCGCGACGTCGGCCGCGGCCTCGGCCCGCCGCTGTTCAGGCGGCTGGAGCCGGCGACCGCCGGCACGGTTGGGTTCCTGATCCGACTGGTCACGGTGGTGGTGGCGCTGTTCGTGGCGCTGCGCGTGGCCGGGATCGAAGCGCGCACGCTCGCGCTCGGCGGCGCGTTTACGGCGGTGATCTTCGGGCTCGCCGCGCAGCAGACGCTCGGCAACCTGATCGCGGGCACCGTGCTGCTCAGCGCTCGCCCGTTCCGAGTGGGCGAGCGTGTGCGCCTGCAGGGCGGCCCGCTCGCGGGTCAGCTCGAGGGGACGGTCAGCTCGCTCGGCCTGCTGTACACGACGTTCGCGACGGGCGACGATTCGATCCTGGTGCCGAACAGCGTGGTGCTGAACGTTGCCGTGCTGCCGATCAGGGAGCCGGAGGCGGTCAACCTGCGCGCGCGATTGCGCCCGGGGATGACGCCGAGCGACCTGCAGGAGCTGCTTGAGAAGTCATTGGAGACGCCGCTGCGCGACGCGCCCCGGATCACGCTCGAGGAGCTCGACGGGGAGGAGGTCGTCGTGCGGATCGCGGCGACCCCGAGGGTGGCGAGCGAAGGGAGGCATCTGGCGAGCGAGCTGCTGAGCATCGTCTCGCGCGAGACGCGCCCCGGCGCGGAGACGCGAACGCCGTAGATCTCCCGGTGTGGTCTCGAGGGCGCCGGGTGGGCTCGCGTAGCACGGCGTCGATCGGCTCGCGTAGCAGGGCGTCGATACGGACGCTCTTCGTCCCGCCGTCTATCTCGGCGCGAGCGCGTAGCGCAGGAACAGGTGGGAGTCGTTTTCGAGAGCCCCGATCAGCCGTAGCTCCACGGGAGGATCGAGGTCGATCCCGGCGAGGATTCGCAGCGCCTCGCCGGCCACCGGGTCACCTCCCGCCAGCAGTGGCGCGACGCAGAGAAACAGCTCGTCGACGAGCCCGGCGGCGAGGAGCTGGGCGTTCAGGTGCGGCCCGCCCTCGCATAGGAGCGTGCGTACGGCGAAGCGCGTGCGCAGCTCGGTGAGCGCCGCCCCCAGGTCCAGCACCCCTTCGTGGGACGGCCGGATGTAGTCGACGTGAGCCGCGTGCTCGGGGAGGTTCGCCGCCGACGGTGTCAGGATCGCCACCCGCGCCGTGGGCTCGGCGAGCAGCGGCAGGTCCACGGGCAGCTCCAAGCGCCCGGAGACGATGCAGGCGAGCGGCTCCGCGCTCAGGCCGCGCGCGACGCGCGCCTCCCGGCGTGCCTCGTCGGGAACGATCCGGCCGTAGCGCTCGGTGCGCACGGTGCCCGCCCCGGCCATCACCGCGTCGGCGACTGAACGCAGACCGTGGAACAGCTCGCGGTCGGCACGGTTGCCGATCGGCCCAGAGCGCCCGCCGATGCTCGCGCGCCCGTCGGCGGTGCTCACCATGTTGAGGGTCAGGTACGGGCGGTGCGTCGGTCTAGCCGCCGGCTCGCGCGAGGTCAGATCCGCGACGATCTCCGCGACCGTGACAGGGTCGCCGGGCGGCAGCAAACGCCTCAGCACGAGCTGCCCGCTCGCTGTCTCTCGCCGGTTCGTGTCCGCGCGCTGGCTCACAAAGCCACCTTAACCGTCCCGAGATCGCCGCGATGTGGTGCAGAGATTGCGCGAGCAAGCCAATCGGACATGTGTGCAGCGAGAACATCTCGACAACACGGCCCTGCGGGGACCTGCTACGGTCGTGAGCGTCTGGCCGGCACAAAAGACCGGCGAAAGCAGTGCAAGCGCTCGCAGGTCGAAGCTCTAAGCAGCATCCTCCGCGTCGCAGCACGAACATACCGTGGAGGAGTACCCACATGCCTACTGGCACAGTAAAGTGGTTCAGCGACGACAAGGGGTTTGGTTTCATCACCCCCGATGACGGCGACAAGGACCTGTTCGTCCATCACACCGGCATCAACGGCGAGGGCTACCGCTCGTTGCAGGAGGGTTCGAAGGTTTCCTACGACCCGGAGCAGGGCGACAAGGGCCCCAAGGCCGTAAACGTCCAGTCGATCTAGCGCCGCGCGCGAGGTCTGTGTAGACCTCGCGAACGATGAGCTCGACTTTTCGAGAGCCCGCCCTCAAGCGGGCTCTCGTATTTAAGCGAGCGGGCGGCCGCACGGGAGTCGAAGCGCCGGCGCGGACGGCCGGCCGGGACGCAAGGCTCGGCGCGCTGGCGCTGATCGCGATCGTCGCCTGCAGCGCGCTTGTGCTGGTCGCGGCCGCGGATCGGCCGAGCCTGCTCTCGGCGACCACTCACGGCGGCTACTTCCCGCATTGGATGGCCGGTCCGCTGGGCGGGCTGTGGCCGGGGCTGACGCGCAACGGAACCGCGCTGAAGTGGCTGTTCTCGGGGTCGATCGCCGTCATGTACGGGGCTTACCTGCTGGGGTTGCGCTACGTCCCCAGGCTGCAGGCCCGCTGGGCGATCGGCGCGATCCTCGCCGTGCACGCGATCTTCTTCCTCGCTCCGCCGCTGGCGCTGACGGACATCTTCAACTACGTCAACTACGGGCGCATGGAGGTCGTGCACCACCTCAACCCCTATACGACGATCCCGATCCTCGAGCCGCACTCGGACCCGAGCTACTTCCTCAGCAACTGGCACCAGCTGCTCAGCCCCTACGGGCCGCTGTTCACGCTCATGACGTTCGCGGTCGTGCCGCTCGGCGTGGCCGCGTCGTTCTGGGCGCTGAAGGGACTCCTCGCGCTCACGAGCCTGGGGACGATCCTGCTCGTGTGGAAGTGCGCGCGGCTCTTGGGCCGCGACCCGATCGCGGCGATCGTGCTCGTCGGCCTGAACCCGATCGTGCTCATGTGGGGGCTCGGGGGGGACCACAACGACTTCCTGATGGTCTTCTTCATCATGCTCGGCTTCTACCTGCTGTTGCTCGCGCGGGCGCGGACGGCGGGAGATAGGTCCTCTGTCGTGCCGGCCGCTCAGCTCGATCCGCCCGCCGGTCAGCTCGATCCGGCCACCGCTCAGCTCGATCCGGCCACCGGTCAGCTCGAGCGGGCCGATGCCGCCGAGCCCATCCCTCTAACCGCCGCGGAGGCGGACGCGCCTTCGGGCGAGCATCTGCGCCTCGGCGCGCGCTTGCGAGGGTGGCTGTGGCCGCTGTCTCTCTTCGAGGTCGGCGCGGGCGCGGCCTTGATCACGGCGACCGCGATCAAGGCCTCCGGCGGGGTTCTGATCCCGGTCGTGCTGGTCGGCCTGCTCAGAGCCCCGCGGCGCCTGTGCCAGGTGCTCGTGGGCATGGCGGTCGCGGCCGTGGTCGTCGGGGCCGCAAGCCTAATCGCCTTCGGCCTGCACATCCCCGACCTCAGCACTCAGGGCCGGCTGGTGACCAACGAGAGCATCCCCAACCTGATCGGTCTCGCGATCGGGGCGGGCGGTGAGAGCGAAACGCTGCGCAAGTTGATGAGCGCGGTGCTGGTGGCAGCCATCCTCTATTGCTGCCGGCTGGCCCGTGGCTCGCGCGGCTCTGCCGGCGGCCCCCGGGGCGATTCGCCTCTGCGTGGGGTCGATCGACTGCTGACGGCTTCCGGTTGGACGAGCGTGGCCCTGCTCGTGACCCTCAGCTGGGTGCTGCCGTGGTACATCCTGTGGGTACTGCCCCTGGCGGCGCTGTCGAGCTCACGCAGGCTGCGCACGACAGCGCTCGTGCTGGGGGTCTATCTGATCGTGGCGTGGGCGCCCGCGTCGGGATTGCTGTGGAACGCGATCGGCTTCAACCCGGCCAAGACACCCCTCGGGCGGCTGCACCAACGCTACGTCAAGGAGCTTCTGAATTAGCGCGACGCAGGATCCGGCAACTTTTTTACGGCCGAACGACCGCTTCGCGGTCGGCCGTAAAAAAGTTTGCCGGACCTGCTTGGCTGATTTGGTGGGGCTATGCGTCTTCGGGCGGGCGGCGCTCTTGCTTGCGCGTGGCGTCACGGCGCTTGGCTTGGAGGCGTCGCTCGCGCGAGGCTGCTGTTGGGCGGGTCGGGTGGCGTTTGCGGGGCACCGCCAGCGCTCGCTCCAGGCGCTCGCTCAACCGCGCCAATGCCAGCTCGCGGTTGCGCGTTTGCGAGCGGGCGTCCTGTGCTACTGCCGTTACGCGCTCGCCTGCGCGCGTGAGCAACCGCTCGCGCTGTAACTCGCTCAGCGCCGTCGACGCGCGCACGTCGAAGCTTGCTTCCACGCGCGAGGCGGTCACGTTCGCGTGCTGGCCCCCCGGGCCGGACGAGCGGCTCGTGCGCAGCACGATCTCGGCCAGGGGGATTCTCAGCTCGCGCCCCACGCGCAATCGCCGCTCGCTTCCACCCCCGGCACTGTCCTCAGCATCGTCCATTCTCGGTCCCTTCACGCGCGGTCCGCGGCACCCACGCCCAGTCCCGCCCCGTCCGGCGCCATCCCCGCGTCGAGCCCGTCGTACTGTCGGCTCGACGCGAGACTCTCTCGGGGCCTATTGCGACTGCTCGCCCGCGGAGCCGGAGAGGTCGTGGATCGCTTTGACCCGCTGCTCCTCGCCCTCCGGCACCTGGCCGTCGCGACCGACATAGCCGTCCTTGCCGCCGGCGCACAGGTAGACGGCGTCCGTATCGCCGGGGTTCCTGATCTTGCGCACCGTCGCCGCGTCCACGCGCGCGAACGAGCCCTCGCGCAACTCCTGCGCCGAGCCGTCGCCGAACACCATCTCGATCGTGCCGCGGTGTACGAAGTACAGCTCCTCCTGGGTGTCGTGGTAGTGCGAGCCGCTTTCGATGCCCGCGGGCATCACGATCGCGTTCACGCCGAACGCGGTCACGTCGAGGCCCTTGCGCACCTTGCGAAAGCCCGGCCCGTCGCCGAGGTCGTCGAGATTGGCCACGGCGTAGCCATCGCCCCTGGTCACGTTCGGGTACTCGGTCGAAGCCTCCATCGCACGTCTCCTTTTTTCAGTGGTCCGCCACGGAGCCGCCCTCGGGCGAGAGCGGCCGGTTCTCCTGCGCCCATCGTCGCAGGCCGCCGCTCATCGAGTACGCCTCATAGCCCGCGGCCCGAAACGCCTGTGCGGCCATCTCCGAGCGCGCTCCCACACGGCAGTAGAAGACGACCGGTCGCTCGCGCTCGACGGTGCCCGCCTGGGCGGTGAGCTCGACCAGCGCGATGTGGCGCGTGCCCGCGATGTGACCGGCCTCACGCTCATATCCCTCGCGCACGTCGATCACCTGCGGGCCAGGCCGCTCCGTGAGCCAGTCCGCGACCCGCTCGGGGTCGATCTCGATCTGTGACGACTCCGCGACGCCCATCGAAGGAGCGTAGCGGTACAGCTCAGTAGACCGGCGGTTCTTCGTACGGGTCGCGCTCGACCACGCGCTCACGCATGACACGCCCCCGGCGGGGGCTCCACGCGAGCATGTAGAAGATCGACAGCACCAGCCCGGCGATCCCGACGATCATCAGGATCAGGCCCACCGTCGGCAGCGAGATGCCGGAAGTGGTGGCCGTGACCGCGTAGCGCAGGATCGCACCGATCGCGATCAGAAAAATAGAGGTTCCAAGTGGCATGACACTCGCTTTACCCGCTCGGTCGATCCGTAAACCGCAATAACGCGCTCACGTCGCCCGTGCCCCCGCCGCGCTGCGCACGCCTGCCGCCGGAAGGCGGCGCTCATCAATAAGATCTCCCCTCATGCAAGCCACCGCCGACACCTACACGATCCCTCAGGAGAACCTCGACTTCTGCGCCACGATCTCCCAGATCGCGCGCGAGAAGATCGCGCCGCGCTCGGCCGAGATCGACGAGCGGGCCGAGTACCCGTGGGACGTGCGCAAGGTTCTCTCCGAGCAGGATATCCTCGGGCTGCCGTTTCCGACCGAGTACGGGGGGACCGGCACCGGCACGCTGATGCTGAACATGGCGGTCGAGGAGATCGCCAAGGTCGACGCCGCCTGCGCGCTGATCCTGATGGTGCAGGAGCTCGGCACGCTGCCGATCCAGCTGTTCGGCTCCGATGATCTGAAGGAGCGCTTCCTGCCGAAGTGCGCCTCCGGCGAGTGGTCGCCCGCGTTCGCCCTGTCCGAGCCCGAGGCCGGCTCGGACCCCGCCGGGATGCAGACGCGCGCCGTGCTCGACGGCGAGGAATGGGTGATCAACGGCACCAAGAACTGGATCTCCAACCTCGGGATAGCCGACTTCTACATCACCTTCGCCGTCACCGACCGCGAGACCAAACGGATCACCGCGTTCGTCGTCGAGGCGGATCGCCCCGGCTTCTCCGTCGGCAAGCTCGAGCACAAGCTCGGCATTCGCGCCTCGCCGACCGGCCAGCCGATCTTCGAGGACGTGCGCGTGCCCCAGGCGAACGTGATCGGCGAGGTCGGCCGCGGCCTGCGGGTCGCGCTCGGCACGCTCGAGCGCACGCGCCTCGGCGCCGCCGCCCAAGCGGTCGGGATCGCGCAGGGCGCCACCGACTACGCCGTGGCGTACGCGCGCGAGCGCCGCCAGTTCGGCCAGGCGATCAACGAGTTCCAGGCGATCCAGTTCAAGCTCGCCGACATGGAAACACGCACCGCCGCCGCGCGCGAGCTGCTCTACAAGGCGTGCGCGATGGCCGATCAGGGACATCCGCAGCGTGCCAAGTACTCCTCGATGGCCAAGGTCTTCTGCTCCGACACCGCGATGGCCGTCACCGTCGAGGCCGTCCAGGTCTTGGGCGGCTACGGTTATGTCAAGGAGTACCCGGTGGAGCGCATGATGAGAGACGCCAAGATCACCCAGATCTACGAGGGCACGAACGAGATCCAGCGGCTCGTGATCGCCCGCACGCTCAAGTAGCGGGGCCCTGCCGATGCGCTCGCCGTCCCCGCCCAGCGCCCCCGGTCAATCGAAACGTGTAGGCATCGCCGCGCTCGTCGCCCTCTCGGCCGGCTTGGTCGTGCTCGTCGTCGGGCAGGGCTTCTCCTCGATCGGCGCCGTCCGCGCGCTCGAGGACGTCGCGCTCGGCGTGCTCGCCGCGGCGCTCCTGATGGGCGGCGCGGCGTTCGTCGCCGTGCGCCTCGCCGGCTGGCGCGACCCTGAGTCCGAGGCGGAGTTCGAAGAGGTCGTGCGCCACTCCGAGCAGCTCGCGCGCGAAGGGCTCGCCGTCGATCCCGGGGAAGCGGAGTTCATGGAGCTCGATCCCCTCAACGACGACGACTTCGAAGAGCTCGTCCGCGACGCGCTCGACGAGCTGCCCGACCTGCTGCGCAACGCGCTCTCCCACGTCGCCGTCGTGATCTCAAACGGCGGACGTCGCCGCGGCGCCTACGGCCTCTACCAGGGCGGGCAGTCCCGCCGCGACGACACCCACGACCGGATCGTCATCTTCCGCGACACCCTGCGCCGCGACTACGGCCACGATCCCGACCTGCTGCGCGACCAGGTCACGCGCACCGTGCGCCACGAGCTCGCCCACCACGTGGGGTTCGACGAGCTGGGCGTGAGCCGCTTGGATCTATAGTCCCCGGCACCTCAACCAAGGAGAAGAGCCTTACATGCCTGAAGCAGTGATAGTCGACGCCATTCGCACGCCGATCGGACGGGCGGTCAAGGGGTCGCTCAAGACCGTTCGCGCCGACGACCTCGCGGCGATCCCGCTGCGCGAGCTGCTCGCGCGCAACCCCCAGGTCGAGCAGGCCTCGATCGGCGACGTGATGATGGGTTGCGGCTACGGCGAGGGCGAGGCGGGATACAACATCGGGCGCCTGGCGTCGCTGCTGGCCGGCATCGACTACCACGTGCCGGGCTGCACCGTCAACCGCTTCTGCGCCTCCTCGCTGCAGACGACCCGCATGGCGTTCCACGCGATCAAGACGGGCGAGGGCGACACCTACATCGCCGCCGGCGTCGAGGCCGTCTCGCGCGCCGGGCAGGGCGCTCCGTTCGAGTTCCATCCCAAGCTCGACGGCTCCGAGGGCTCGCTGTACAACGCCTACATCTCGATGGGCATGACCGCCGAGAACGTCGCCGACGAGCGCAAAGTCAGCCGCGAGGCGCAGGACGAATGGGCGCTCGTATCGCAGACACGCGCGGTCGCCGCGCAGGAGTCGGGGCACTTCGACAAGGAGATCGTCCCGGTGCCCGTGGCGGCGCACAAAGACCTCGACAAGGAGGGCAACGAGATCGACGTGCCCGAGACGGTCGTCACCAAGGACGACGGCCCGCGCGCGGGGACGACGCTCGAGAGGCTGGCCTCGCTGAAGCCCGTGTTCAAGCCGGACGGTTCCGTGACCGCCGGCAACGCCTGCCCGCTCAACGACGGCGCCGCCGCTTTGCTCGTCATGTCTCAGGAAAAGGCCGCCGAGCTCGGGCTGAAGCCCCGTGCGCGCATCATCGCCTCCACGGTCGCCGCGATCCGCCCGGAGGTGATGGGCCTCGGCCCGGTACCGGCGATTCAGGCGCTCTTGAAGAACACCTCCATGGCGATGAGCGACATCGACGTGGTCGAGATCAACGAGGCGTTCGCCGCGCAGATCGTGCCGTGCAAAGAAGACCTCGACATCCCCGACGAGAAGCTCAATCCCTTTGGCGGCGCGATCGCCCTCGGGCATCCGTTCGGGATGACCGGCGCGCGGATCATGACGACGCTGCTCAACGATCTGGAGACGCTCGACGGGACCTTTGGCATCGAGTCGATGTGCGTCGCCGGCGGGATGGGCATGGCGATGCTTGTCGAACGGCTCGGTTAATACGCACGCTGCGCGGGGGTGCACGCCGCGCGCGGTGAGGACATGCTGCGCACGGCGAAGGACACGCTGCGCAGAGCGGCACGTTTGCATCTCTTCCGGCCGGACACGGCCGGAAGAGATGCAAAGTCCGCTCCGCGCCGCTGGGATTGGCTTTCAAGGAGTCGCGTCGGCCAGCGAAGGGATGCGCAACTCAACTGCCTGCTATGTGTCGAGCCCTGGGATCGACTCGATCGGAAGCTCGCCGTGTATTTCGGCCAAGCCGATCAAGTCGTTGCGATCTCGGGGCCGGCCGGCCAGGCGCTTGAAGCCGACGATGCTGCTCAGGCCGGCGACCAGGAATTCAATCCCTCCATGCTGGGCCGGCATCGCGCGTTCCTCGACGGTGTCATAGTCGAGGGGGGGAAGTCCGCCACGGATGATGTCGATCACACCTGCACGCGTCTTCGTCCGCAGATGCGTCCGATCGAGCAGGTGCTCATCGCAAAGCGGCGCGTCGTCGCGAAAACGCACGCCGTCGAGCTTGACGAGGGCGGCCAGCACGCGCCGGTCGTTGTCGATGTCGTCGGGTGCCAAGAAGTCGATGTCCTCCGTTGCCCGGATGAAGCGGTTGGCGATGACCGCGAACCCGCCAACCACGACAAAGCGGGCACCCTCGGCGGCCATCGCTGTAACAGCAACGTCGAGCTCAGGGTCGAGCGTGGCCATCGGCTCGCTCGACGGCTCGCAGCAGCCATGCCGCCTGGGCTGAGAGATGCTGCCCGCGCCTGAGCAACTCGCCGACTGAAGTGTCGGCCGGAGGAGTCAGCGCACGGCGCTTCTCTTCATTGAGCGCGGCCCACTCAGCCTCGTGGCCGGGCTCGAGCATGGTACGTGGGCGACGATCCATAATCTTAATTCTACCGTACCGACCGAACCGATGAACCCTTCTGTCTGCGACGGACGTGCTCAGCGCGGCGGCATACGCAGAGCGCCGTCGAGCCGGATCGTCTCGCCGTTGAGCATCCGGTTCTCGACGATGTGGCAGGCAAGCTGGGCGTACTCCGGCGGCTGGCCGAGGCGTGGGGGGTAGGGGACTCCCGCGCCGAGCTTCTGGCGGGCATCCTCCGGCAGTGCCGCCAGCAGCGGCGTGTCGAACAGGCCCGGGGCGATCGTGTTGACGCGGATTCCGTACTGCGCGAGATCGCGCGCGGCCGGCAGCGTCATGCCGACGACGCCGCCCTTCGATGCGGAGTAGGCGATCTGGCCGATCTGCCCGTCGTAGGCGGCGATCGACGCGGTCGTTACGCACACGCCGCGCTCGCCGTCCTCGGCCGGCTCGTTTGCGATCATCGCGGCCGCAGCGAAGCGCAGCACGTTGAACGTCCCGATCAGGTTGATCTGCACGATCGTCTCGAACGGCAGCAGCGGATGGGGGCCCTTCGAGCCCGCGACCTTCTGCGCCCAGCCGGTTCCCGCGCAGCACACGGCGATACGCAGAGGGCCGTCATTCGCGGCCGCCTTTTGCACGGCCGCCTCGACCTGACCCTCCTCGCGCACGTCGCAGGCGACGAACTCCGCGCCGAGCTCACTCGCGAGCGTTTGTCCCTTCTCGGCGTTGACGTCGGCGATCGTCACCTCCGCGCCCTTTTCGTGCAGCGCGCGCACGGTCGCCTCGCCGAGCCCGGAGGCTCCACCGACGACGATCGCCGCGCTCGACTCGATCTGCATTGCCGGAAGCCTATTGCTAATCCCGCTCAACTGTCCCGCCTCGCTGGTCCGCTTCTCGCGAACGCGAAGGACGTGCTACTGCAGGACCAGAGTCAGACGCTCGATCCGTCGCTTGCTACGCGCGAGAGGGTCAGCGCGAACAGCTCCTCAGGGTCGGTGAACCAGCGCACGAGCTCCAAGCCCGCCGCTGATAGATCGCCCTCCAGCCGCTCCGGGGTGAACTTCGCGCTGATCTCCGTGCGTACTTCCTCGCCCGCGTCGAAATGCACCGGCAAATCGAGCGCGCGCACGAGCGTTGTGTGCTCGCGGCGCGAGCGCAAGCGCATCTCGATCCACTCGTGCTCTGAGTCGAACAACGCGATGTGGTCGAAGTCCTCGGGGTCGAAGTCGGCGTCGAGCTCGCGGTTCAGCACGTTCAGCACGTTGCGATTGAATTCCGCCGTGACGCCCTGCTCGTCGTCGTAGGCGGCCTCCAGCACGCCCGGGTCCTTGACGAGGTCGGTCCCCATCAGCAGATAGTCCTCCGGACCGAGCAGGCGGCCGATCGAGCGCAGGAAGCGGCGGCGGCTGCCGGGCTGGAAGTTGCCCACCGTGCCGCCGAGGAACGCGACTATTCGCGGGCCGATCGCCTCCGGGATGCCGTCGAGGTGGCGCTCGAAGTCGCCGATCACGCCGTGCACGCGCAACCCCGGGTACTCCTCCGTCAGCGTCGCGGCGCAGTCGCGCACCATGCTCTCCGTCACGTCGACCGGCACGTAGCGCTTCAGCGTGCCGGCCGCATACAGCGCGTCCAACAGCACGCGCGTCTTCGCAGCCGTGCCCGAGCCGAGCTCGACCAGCTCGACCGCGTTCGTGCTCGTCGCCAGCTCGGTCGCGGTCTGCTCGAGGATCGCGCGCTCCGCCCGCGTCGGGTAGTACTCGGGCAGCTCGCAGATCCGGTCGAACAGCTCGGCGCCGCGCGCGTCATAGAAATGCTTCGGCGGCAGTTCCTTGAACGGCCGTGTCAGCCCGTCGAGCACGTCCTCCGCGAGCGAGCGTTCCTGGCTGCCATCCAGGTGCGAGTCGATCTGAATGGTCTCCGCGGGGGTGACGACTGGCTCCATCAGGCTCCTCTGTTCTCCCGGGCCGGGCGCGGCTCGATCTGGGTTCGCGCACCTTGTCTCATGTCTGGCCGCCGTCACGTGCCAGCCGCACTCCGGCAAAGATCTGCCGGCGCAGGGGCAGATCCCAGTTGCGGAAGGTGAGGCTCGCCACGCGGGGATGCGTGGCCCAGGAGCCGCCGCGCAGCACGCGGTAGTCCTCGCCGAAGAACACCTCGGAGTACTCGCGATACGGGTGGGCGCTGAAGCCGGGGTAGCCGCCGAAAATGCTGCTCGTCCACTCCCACACGCGGCCGATGGCCGCGGGTGTCTCCTGGGTCCAGGTCGCCGCCTTCTCCCACTCCGCCTCGGTGGGCAGGCGCGCATCGTGCGCTCGGGCGAAGGCGTCGGCCTCGAACCAGGAGACGTGACAGGCGGGCGCCTCTCCGTGTCCCGCCTCGATCTGGGGATCGTGGGTGATGTCGTGCTCCTGCTTCCACGCCCAGCCCTCGTCCGACCACCACTCGCGCCGCTCATAGCCGCCGCCCTCGCTGAAGCGCATCCAGCTCGCGTTGCTCACCGGCCGGCGCGCGATCTGACAGGCGGCCACATCGACCGTGTGGCGCGGGCGCTCGTTGTCGTAGGCGAAGCCCTGCTCGTCCGCGCCCATCGCAAACGGGCCGGCAGGCAGCTCGATCCAATCGTGCTCGTCCTTCCGTACGGGAAGCGGCTCGTCGAGCCGCGACCGGTCGCGGGGCCCGAGCAACCCCGCGATCGCCATCGTCTGGCGCATCGTCTCTGAGTGCTGGAGCTCGTGGCGGAGCACCATCTCGCAGATCGTCCCATCGCCGAGGCCATCGCCCGCGAGCGCGTCGCTTGTGCGGGCACGAACGGCGGCCATGTAGTCGCGGGCCTCACCGGGGCCGAGCGCCTCGATTTCGCCGCGCACCGCGCGCGGCGTCTCGAACGCGTCGTACAGCTCGGCCAGATCGGGACGCAGCAGCTCGAGACCCGCGTGGCGCTGGGCCAGCCACAGATCCTCGTACGCGGCGATATGGCCGAGGTCCCACACGAGCGGGCTCATGATCGGCGAGTGCACGCGCTCGAGGTCGCTGTCGCTGATGTCCGCGACCAGCGCGAGCGTGCCGGCACGTGCCTCGTCCAGCGCCGCGAGTGCCTGCTCGATCCCGGGCAGCGTTCGCACGCCCGCGACGCGGGGCTCTGATGCCTCGAGGTGGGTGGTGCTCGGCATGGCGTTCGGGGTGCTCATGCGATCGGACTGCTCACTGTAGAGGCAGAACCTTACCTAGTCCGATCGTCTCCGCGTCACAGGCAGTTCGATTAGCTCGCATTTCATCTACATGGCTTGCGTTCAAGATCTACCCAAGCTGGGTGGGGGTGAAGCCGCATCGTCGACGATCGCCGTCAATCGACCCCGCCTGAGCAGGCTCGCGGGCACATGGGGGCTCGGCTCGCCCAGCATCGCGCTGACAGCGTCCCCCTTGCTCGCGCCGGTCGCAAGCAGCGTGCAGCGCCGCGCGGCGCGCAGCACCGCGAGGCTCAGCGTGATCCGCTCCGGCGGTGGCTTGGGCGAGTCGCGCACGCCCAGGCAGACCGCCTGTTCGCCCGCGTCGAGCGTGGGCGCTCCGGGAAACAGCGAGGCAACGTGCCCGTCCGGACCGATACCGAGCACGACCACGTCGAGCACCGGCGGCGTAGGCGGTCGCCGCTCTCCGCCGGGCAGGCGCTCGGTCAAAGCCTTCGCATAGCGCTCGGCGCCGTCCTCCGGGCCGAGCTCGCCCTCCATCCGGTGTACCCGCTCCGGGGGGATCGCAGCTGGCCCGAGCAACGTTTCGGCCGCCATCTTGTAGTTGCTCTGCTCGTCGTCCGGCTCCACGCAGCGCTCGTCGGCGAACCACACCTCGACTCCGTCCCAGTCGCCCAATGCCGCGACGAGCAGCTCGTAGGAGCGCGCCGGGGTCGTGCCGCCGCTCAGCGCCAGGTGGGCGGCGCCGCGCTGCTCCCGCGCGCTTTCCAGCTCGCGCGCGATCTCAGCGGCCGCGCGGATCGCGACCGCCTCCGCGTCCGGCAGCGTGGTCAGGCGCGTCACCGGCTCGCCCCGCGGACGATCGCCGCGTCGTCCCGGCCCGTTCGCGCCGGTCTGAACGGACGCATCACGAGGAGGGCGAGTGGGAGGGGAGTGAAGCGTTCTCGGGCAACATCAGCTCGGCCCCCTTCAGCGCCGGCAGGTACGTCGGGTCGCGCAGCAGCGCCTGGCGGATGCCCTCGCCGAGGATGCCCGTCTCCCCGCGGGAGGCGCCGGGGATCGTCCACGCGTGCTCGTGTCCGCCCGCGTCGCGCTCGTGCGCGTGCAGGCCTCCCGGTCCGCGGTCCAAGCGCAGCATCCGCCGGCCGTCGGCCGTCTGCAGCGTGAGGCCCTCGAGGCCCCGCACCTGCAGCTCGCGCGCGCCCTGCAACCGCAGCGCGACCTCCTTTTCCCCGATCGTGCTCACCGTCCCGCGCAGCCCGTCCTCGTGGGCTGTCAGCGGGCTGAGCTCCCAACCGAGTCGCGACCCCAGCCAGCCCGCGAACAGCATCGCCGCGACCGTCGAATCCGGGTGGTGGCGGATCGTCAGGCTCTCGATCGCCTGCAGTTCGGCTCGCAGTGGCGGTGGGTCGAAGCTTGCCGCGACCCGCTCGCGCCACGGGGTCGAGCGCAGCCAGGCGAGATCCACGACATAGGCCTGCCCGCTGAGCGTACACGCGCGCTCGATCGCGACGCGCGGGTCGGGCTCGTCGACCGAGTCGATCAGCACCGCCTGGGTCAGCCCCATTAGCCCGTCGAGCAGGTCGTAGTGCCCGTGCGGCGACCACAGCAGCGTCGGCAGGTCGGTGATCACGAGGGGGTCGACGATCGTGAACAGGTCGTCGAGGTGGCGGTCGCCGATCTCGACGATCACCGTCTCGCGCAGCAATGCCAGCTCGCCGTCCCGCGGCTCGCCTTCGGAGGCGATCGTCACGCGCGCGTCCAATCGCTCGCGCTTCGGCTCGTATGACAGGACGAGCGTGCGCGAGGCGTGATAGCGGCCGACGCCGCGCAAACGGTTGGCTATCTCCCCGCTCCATTCGTGGTCGACGAACGCGATCATGTTCAGCACCCGCGCGGGCGCGAAGTTCGCGTTTTCGCTGTGGCGCTCGACCAGCAGTTTGCGCAGCGCTCCTTCGATCGCGTCGGGCGTCGTGCCTTCCTCGCTCCACGTCGCATCGCTCGTGCTCTGCGTCGCCGCTGTCATCAGATCGTGCCCGGGGTCGTGCCCCGTTCGGTCAACGTCGCGTCGCCCCTGGGCTGCGTCGCCGTCGTCTGCTCGACCGTCATCAGATCGCGCGCCAGCGATGGCCGTCCAGCAGCAGCTTGTCGGCCTCCTTCGGGCCCTGCGAGCCGGCCTCGTACTGCGGCAGCGGGCCCGGCGCCTGCGCCCACTCGCTGACGATCGGATCGCAGATCCGCCACTGCGCCTCGACCTCGTCGTTGCGCGTGAACAGCGTCGCGTCGCCGCGCATCGCGTCGGTGATCAGCCGCTCGTACGCCTCCGGGGATTGCGACAGGAACGCCGTCCCGTACAGGAACTCCATGCTCACCGGCCGGATGATCATGCGCGTTCCCGGGATCTTCGCCCCCAGGCGCAGCGTCACTCCCTCGTTGGGTTGGATCGTGAGGATCAGCTGGTTCGGCTGCACTCCCAGCGAGCCGTCCTGGCTGAAGGCGAGGTGGGGGACAGGCTTCAACGTCACCGCGATCTCCGTGATCTTGCGTGCGAGCCGCTTGCCCGTGCGCAAGTAGAACGGCACGCCCGCCCAGCGCCAGTTGTCGACCTCCAGCCGCAACGCCGCGTAGGTCTCGGTCGTCGAGTCCTCCGGTACGCCCTCCTCTTCCCGATAGCCCACCACCGCTTCGCCGCCCGCGTGTCCGGATGCGTACTGCGCGTGGACCGACATGTCCGGGATCTCCACCGCCGTCGGCGGCGGGATCGCCTGCAGCACCTTGACCTTCTCGTTGCGCACCTCTTCGGCGGTGAAGCTCACCGGCGGCTCCATCGCGACATGGCAGAGCAGCTGCAGCATGTGGTTCTGGATCAGATCGCGCAGCGCCCCCGCGTGGTCGTAATAGCCGGCGCGCGTGCCGATGCCGAGATCCTCCGCCGCGGTGATCTGCACCGAGTCGATGTAGTTGCGGTTCCACAACGGCTCGAACATGCCGTTCGCGAACCGGAACGCCATCATGTTCTGCACGGTCTCCTTGCCCAGGTAGTGGTCGATCCGGAAGACCTGCGACTCCTCGAAGATCGACAGCACCTCACGGTTCAGCTCGCGCGCCTCCGCGAGCGTCGTCCCGAACGGCTTCTCGATGATCACCCGCACCTCGGCCCCATCGTGCCTGGCGAGCTCGCTCTTGCCGAGCGCCTCGACGATCACGGGAAAGAACTCAGGCGCGGTCGACAGGTAGAAAGCCCGGTTCAGCTTCTGGCCCGCGTGCGCCTCGAAGCCGTCGAGCACCTTGCCCAGCTCCTCGTACACCGAAGCGTCGTCGAACACTCCGGGCACGTACTTGACGTGCTCGAGCAGGCCCTTCAGCACGTCCTCGTCGGGCTTGCGCCGCGAGAAGCGGCGGATCGCCTGCTCGCACTCCTCGCGATAGTCCTCGTGCTCTTTTTCTTTGCGCGACACCCCCACCAGATGGAAGCGCTCTGGCAGCGCGCCGTCGTGGGCGAGGTTGTACAGCGCCGGCAGCAGTTTGCGCTTGGCCAGATCGCCTGTCGCCCCGAAGATCACGAGCGTCGTCGGCGCCACCGGCAACCGCTCGAGCCCCGCTACAAGCGGGTTCTCGGGCTCGACCCTCGCCGTCGGCTGGCCGGCGACGGCCGCCATTAACGGGCCCTGGCCTTCGTGGGCTGTGGACTACCGCTCTTCACGGGATTCGCATCCTTCGCCGAGTTCGCGCTTTTCGCCGGGCCCCCGCTCTTCGCGGCCGACTTCTCAGCCCCCTTGCCGCCGCTGGCCCCCGGAGCACTCTTGACCGCGTGGCCCCCGAACTGGTTGCGCAGCGCCGCGAGCACACGATCGGCGAAGTCGCCGTTGCCGCGCGAGCGCAGCCGCGCGTACAGCGACGCGGTGATTACCGGCGTCGGCACGTCGCGAGCGGTCGCGTCCGCGATCGTCCAGCGGCCCTCGCCCGAGTCCTCGGTAAAGCCCTCGATCGCCTCCAGACCGTTGCCGTCGGCCTCGAACGCGCGTGCCGCCAGTTCGCACAGCCACGAGCGCACGACCGACCCCTGGCCCCACAGGTGCGCGATCTTCGCGTTGTCGAGCTCGTACTCGCACTTGTCGAACAGGTCAAAGCCCTCGGCATACGCCTGCATCAGGCCGTACTCCACTCCGTTGTGCACCATCTTCACGTAATGCCCCGCGCCTGTCGTGCCGAAGCGCAGCCAGCCGCGCGGCCCGATCGCGTCAAGACTCTGCGCGTTCGTCTCCGGCGCGAGCACGTCGAGGATCGGCGACAGCTGCTTGACCGCTTTCGGCGGCCCGCCGACCATCATGCAGTAGCCGACCTCCAGCCCCCACACGCCGCCTGACACGCCAACGTCGACGTAGTCGATGCCCGCGCCCTTCAGTTCCTTCGCCCGCCGCTTGTCGTCCGTCCACTTCGAGTTGCCGCCGTCGACGATCGTGTCGCCGCGCTCGAGCAGCTTCGCGAGCTTCTCCACGGTCTCCTGCGTCGGGTCGCCCGCCGGCACCATGATCCACACGATCCTTGGCGCCCTCAGCTGCTTGACGAGCGACTTCAGCGAGTCCGCGCCTGACGCCCCGTTCTTGACCGCCTGTTTGACCGCCTTCGCGTCGAAGTCGAACGCCACCACCTCATGCTCTGAGTCGCGGCGGATGCGATGCACCATGTTCCCGCCCATCTTGCCCAGCCCGACGAACCCGATCTGTGTCACCGCGGCACCTCCTTGATCCGTTTGGTTAGCTCGCGCAACGCCCCCGCCGGGTCATCGCCCCGCAGGCGCACGCGCTCGGCGGGGAGCCCGAGCTCGCGCAACGTGCTCAAATCGCCGATCGCCTCGGCGTTCTTCAACGTGGTGAAGGTGTACGGCGCGCCCGGTATGTCTACGTCGCTCGGCCCGTCGTGGAGCAGTTGCAAGAACCGCCCCGTGTTCGGGCCGCCCTTGTGGAACTGGCCGGTCGAGTGCAGGAACCGCGGGCCGTACCCGAACGTCGTCGTGGCTTTCGTGGCGGCGCGGATCGTCTCGCGCAGCTCGGCCACCGCCGCGTCGAGCTCCGCCGTCGGCTGGACATACCCCATCAGCGCTACATAGTGCGGCGGAGCCGCATCGGCGAGCAGTGCGCGCAAGGCCGCGTCGTCGGCGTCGGGGGCCTGCTCGAGCACGTGGCTCGTCTCGTAGTCCGCGAGCACGCGTTTGGTCGCGTCCTTCGCCTGCTGCACGTTCGGCTGGTCGAACGGGTTGATCTCGAGGCCCCAACCCGAGACCGCCACCGCCAGCTCGGCGAGCAGGAACACGCGCCCCAGATCGGCCGGCCCGTGCGTGGGAATCGTGATCAGCGGATGACCCGCCTCGGACAACGCCCCGACGCGCGCGTCCAGCGCGGGGTCGGGCGCGTCCACGTCGGACAGGTAGGCGAACACGCGATCCTCGCCATAAACCGCCGGCTCGCCCAACGGCTCCTCGGCGACCGGCAGGATCCCCGTCCCGTGCTTGCCGGTCGACTCGGCCACCAGCTGCTCCAGCCACAGCCCCAAGCCCGGCAGCGACTCCGAGATCACGAACGTCAGCTTGTCCCGGCCCGCCTGCGCGAGCGCGCTCAAAGCGGCTCCCAGCCAGACACCGGCGGTGCACTCCGAGGCGGATGCGGGCGCGGCGACAGAGGTGATGTCCCCGGCCTCGCCCATGGGAGTCCGCCAGGCGGACTTGGCGCCCGACAGCAGCGCGCCGATGTCCACCCCCATCAGCGCCGCCGGCACGATGCCGAACGCGGACAGTGCCGAGTAGCGCCCGCCGATGTTCGGGTCGCCGTCGAACGTCTGCCTGAACCCATGCTCGCGCGCGAGCTCGGCCAGCCCCGAGCCGGGGTCGGTGATCGCGATGAAGTTCTCGCCTTTGCCTACCGACGACCAGAAATGGGCGAACAGCGACAGCGGCTCGATCGTGCCCCCCGACTTGGAAGACACCACGAACAGGGTGCGCGCTGGATCGACGGCCGCCTCGACCGCGCGCACCGTCGCGGCGTCGGTCGAGTCCAGCACATGCAGACGTGGGTAGCCGGGTCTCTGGGCAAACGAGCGGCGCAGCACCTCCGGCGCCAGCGAGGAGCCGCCCATCCCGAGCAGCACCACGTCGCGCATGCCGTCCTCCCGCACGTGCTCGGCGAACGCCTCCAGCTCGTCCACCTCCTCGAGCATCCGCTCCGCGATATCGAGCCAGCCCAACCGGTTGGCGATCTCCGGCGTGCCCGCGGGGCCCCACAGTGTCGCGTCCCCGTCCTTGAGCCGCTCCGCGACACGCGCCTGCCGCGCCAGCGCGACCTTCTCCCCGACCGCGGCCTCCAGCGAGGCGGGTACGCGAGCCTCGATCGGAAGAAGACTGTCGCTCACGCCAGGATCGTAGTGACCGCGACGCCGGTGTGACGGACCCTATAGTTTCCCGGCGTCCTTTCCCTCGTGCGCGTTCCACACGCGTTGAAGCCGGCGACACCGCGATGAATACGGTGGACACGCCGGATTGCTTCCCATAAAAATCATGAATCCCGACCCCACGCATCAGCGGCCCGACCGCAACCTTGCCCTCGAGCTCGTCCGCGTGACCGAGGCCGCCGCGCTCGCCGCCGCGCCGCTCGTCGGTCTCGGCGACAAGGAGGCGGCCGACCAAGCCGCGGTCGACGGCATGCGCTACATGCTCCACTCCGTCCCGATGGACGGCGTCGTCGTGATCGGCGAGGGCGAGAAGGACGAGGCGCCGATGCTCTACAACGGCGAGCAGATCGGCGACGGCACGCCGCCGCAGGTCGACATCGCCGTCGACCCGCTCGAGGGCACCACGCTCGCCGCCCACGGCATGCCGAGCGCGCTCGCCGTGATCGCGCTGTCCGCGCGCGGCACGATGTTCGACCCTGGCCCCTGCGTCTACATGGAGAAGATGGCCGGCTCGCCCGAGATCTCAGACCTGCTCGACCTCGACCGCCCGCTCGGGGAGACCGTCAAGCTGATCGCCGAGCGCAAGGGCTGCCCGATCGGCGACGTGATGGTGGTCGTGCTCGACCGTCCCCGCCACCACGACTCCATCGCCGCGATCCGCGCCGCCGGCGCGCGCGTGCGGCTGATCGCCCACGGCGACGTCTCCGCCGCGTTGCTCGCCGTCACCGAGCGCTCCCCCGTCGACCTGCTCTGGGGAATCGGCGGCACGCCCGAGGGCGTCATCTCCGCCGCTGCCGTCAAGTGCCTCGGCGGGCAGATCCTCGGCCGGCTGTGGCCGCGCGAAGAGGAGGAGCGCAAGGCGGCGCTCGACGCCGGCTATGACCTCGAGCGCGTGCTCGACCGCGACGACCTCGTCGCCGGCGAGGACGTGTTCTTCTCCGCCACCGGCATCACCGACGGCGACGTCCTCCAAGGCGTGCGCTATCCGTCCGCCGGCGGCGCCACCACCGAGTCTCTGGTCACGCGCTCGCGCTCCGGCACGATCCGGCGGATTCGCGCGACGCACGACCGCGCGAAGCTCGCGGCGCTGCGCGGGTAGTTTTTCAAGCGGCACGGGTCGACGCCCGGCGGGAGGGCTCCCGAGTTTCGTACTACAATTGCCGTGTGGAGATCCACTCGGCGGCGCGCAAGCACGGCATCGCTGACGCCGATATCGAACACGCCGTAGAACACGCCATGACGATCGAGGATCAAGAGGAAGACACCCGCCTGTATCTTGGCCCAGCGCGCGACGCAGCGATGCTCGAGGTCGTCACGGTCATGCGAGACGACGGGTCTGAGCTGGCGATCCACGCCATGCGGATGAGAGCCAAGTACGAGCGCCTGCTACCGGGAGGTTGAGCATGGCCAACAAAACGCACGGCAAGACGGCGAGCGGGACACCGATCACCGACGAACTCATAAACAAGCTCGCAGCCAAGGCAGAGGCCGGTTATGAGGTCGAGCAGACGCTACGCCGGCGTGGCGGGCGCCCCCCCATAGGATCGGCAGCCGCAAGCGTCGAGTCGGTCCGCCTAGAGCCCGAGCTACGCCAAGCATTGGCCCGGCGCGCTGAGCGCGATCACGAGACGACCTCATCGGTGATTCGCAAAGCGCTACGCGAATACCTCAAGGTCGCGTAGGTTCAGTCCGTCTGCAGCTCGCTGAACCGTCTCACGCGAGATTCCGCGAGATCCAGCCGCGCGAGCGAGCGCAAAAAGCGGTTGGTGATGATCACATGAATACGCGACTGCGTCGCGCTGTAGATCCGGCGGCTGATGCCCGAAGCGATCGACGGGTAGAAGTTGGCCACCTCCACGTCGACGTGCAGTCGCACGCGCGTAACGCCGTCAGCGGCGGGACGCGGCTCGGCGCCGACCCCGGCCGGGTCGTCTGGCGGGCCCGGGTCGCCAGCTGCATTCGGCTCGCGGACCACCTCGATCTGCAGGTATCCGCCCCCGTCGCGCCCCCGCTTGGAGACAAGCAGGCCTCGCGCGATGCGCCAGCGCACGAGCCCGCGCGAGGCGCTCATCTCGTATTCCGGCGCATGGAACGTGAGCAGCTTCAACGGGCGGCCGATCAACACGATCGAGCGCTCCCCCTCGGTGTAGCGCACGCGCACCAACCCCAGCGTCACCCGCGAGAGAAAGCGCCAATACGTACGCGCCAGGCGCTCCAGGTAAACCGGCGCCCAGATCTGTCTTAGCGCCTCTGCCTCCAGGAACAGGTCCGCCCCCTGCACCGAGCGCACCGCGCCCGTAGCGCGGTCTTCGGAGGTGTCGTCCTCGAGGTTGGCGATCGTGGCGACCCTCCTCATGACGCCAGGTTATCCGCACGAACAACGATCGAATCGTCAAACACGCTCGTCAACTCGGTCGCCACCGTCCTGATCCTCTGATATTCAATGACTGTGGCCGACGATCCCCTCGAGACCGCCGTCGTGGACCGCCTGGCACGCGCGGCACGGGCCGCTCAAGACCTGTGCGACGTGCTCTGGGAAGTGCTGCACGGAGAGCTGTCCGACCGTACGCGCAGCGGTCCGCGCGCGCAACGCGTCGCGGATCTCTCCGAGCAGGTGGCCGATATCTCCTCGACCGTGGCTGCGCTCGCACGCGACGCGGCGTCGCAGGAGGCTCTCGAGAGGCTCTCCCCGTCTGTGGAGCCGTCCGTGCCGTCCGAGCCCGCGGTTGCCTCCGCGCCGTCGGTCGCCTCGCAATCGACGAGCGCGCCGGGACCTGTCGCCGCGCCTTCGGAGGCCCCGCCGCGCGCGGGGGCTGTGATCGTGGACGAGCGCGCCGAGCCGCCAGAAGAGCAGATCGCCGCTGACGAGCAGCCCGTGGACGATCCCCGCACCTGGCCTGCGCTGACGCGTACGCAGACCCCCGCCGTGGGAGAGCAACCACCTCGCGGTCGTCCGCTGCCGTGGGACGAGTCGCCGCGCGAGGAGATGCGGGTGACGCGCCGCGCCGTCGATCGACCCCCGGCGGACAGCTCCGTCTGAGTAGTTGGCGCGAGCCGGGTTGGGTCAGCTTGCCGCGGCGCCGCCGGTCGCGGATTCCGCGAGTGACGGCGTGGGCGCACCGAGCGTCGGGGTGTTGGGGGCGCTGCCGACGACCCGCGTGCCGATCCGCACGGTGTCTTCGATGCCCAACGCTTCAGCGGCACCGGCCGTCAGATCCCAGCTGGCGCCGATATTGCTGTAAGGCCCGCGGTCGAGCACCGGCACGGTCAGCGTGCGGCCCTTGTAGCTCACCTTCACGAGCGTTCCGCACGGCAGGGTGCGGTTGGCGACCCCGACCACGCCGGGTGTCAAGGTCTGACCGCAAGCCGTCGTCTGGCCGTAGAAGCCAGGCCCGAACCAGGTGGCGATCCCGGTCGTGTGGACCGTCGCCGGTGCGGGCGCCGAAGCTGGAGCTGGCGCTGGAGCCGGCGTCGAGCTCGACGCCGGGCTCGAGGAGGCGGAGGCGCCGCCGGTGGAGGCAAGCGCGCTCCCGGCAGGCGCCGTCGCGCAGAGAACGCCTGCGATCAGGGCGAGCAAGGCCGTGGTTTTATGGCAATCGATTCGCATCGTCTTCGGCGCCTACGGGGTCAGCTGACGGGCTCGCGCGGCACGTGAAGTGCGGCGCTACGGCCCTGACAGGCCGATTCGCCCCCGCGGCTCGAGACGAAGCTCGCTCCGCATTGGGTCCCCCGTCTTCCGCGATCTGGATCGCAAAAGCTCGGCGTGCGCGGCAGTATAACCACTCGGCCCGGCGGCACCACTCGGTCCGGCGGCACCACTCGGTCCGGCGGCACCACTCGGCTCGGCGGCACCACTCGGCCCGGCGGCACCACTCGGCCCGGCGGTGCTCCTCAGCCCGGCGGTAGCCGCGCGAACAGGTCTCTGAGCAGGCGCGCGCCGCCTGTGACCCCCGCTTTGGCCAGCTCGCCGGCCAGCTCGGCCGCGGAGGAGACGAGCTCGGCGGCCCCAGGTGGCTGCACGGAGCCGCTTGCAAGCTCGCCGTCGGGCTCGAAGCCCTGCCGCGGAACGGTCTCCTCGCGGCCTGCCGCCGCCACGGCTCGCTTGGCCTCGAGCGGCCCGGGCCTGGCTTTTACGGGCGATTTGCGCGCGCCGGTGCGCTTGCCCCCCCGCGATGGGGCCGGAGCTTTGGGTGGGGCCGGAGCCGTGGTTGGAGTCGGAGCCGCGGGGGACGCTTTCGCCGAGGCTCTCCGTGGCATCTTCGCCGCCGTGTCCCCGGCCTTCGCGGTCGCGCCCGCCGCCTTGCGCGCCGCGGTCCGGCGCGCGCTCGAGCGCTGCGGGCGTGTTCGCGGCAGGTTGGCGAGCACCCCCGTCTCGGAGTTGGACCCTTTCGCTCGGCTGCTGTTGGACGCGTCGCTCACGCGCACATCATGGCTTACATCGGAAAATCTCGCCAAGCCGGTTTGATGTACGCAGGCGAGGCGTTAGCATGGGTGCCTGGAAAGCTACGTTTGAGCTGTAACGTTGGGCAGGCTCCGGCCGTATGTTCCAGCGGGGTGGTCCAGCGGAGCAGTTGTCCTCAGCCAGAATTCGGCCGGGCCCCACGATGGCCCCCGAGTTGCCGATCGACGGAAGAAACGGAAACAGATGTCAGTAGTCGAGCTTCAGGAGCTGGATGAGGTGAAGGGCCTGCTGGCCAAAGGCCAGCAGGTGGGCGTGCTCTCCTACACGGAGATCACCAAGGCGCTGTCCGAGATCGACCTGGACGAGTCAGACGTCGAGGAGCTGCACGGGTTCCTGGAGAAATCCGAGATCGAGCTCGTCGAGGACATCGACCCGGCGACAGCCGCCTCCTCGCAGGTGGAGCGCGCGCCCGACAAGCGCGGTCGGCGCAAAGCGAAAACCGCGCTCGACCTCAAGCCGGACATGACGACCGACTCGCTGCAGCTGTTCCTCAAGGACATCGGCAAGGTGCGCCTGTTGACCGCCCAGGAGGAGGTGGACCTCGCCAAGCGGATCGAGCGCGGCGATCTCGACGCCAAGCAGAAGATGGTCGAGTCGAACCTGCGCCTGGTCGTGTCGATCGCCAAGAACTACCGCAACCAGGGCCTGCCGTTCCTCGACCTGATCCAGGAGGGCACGCTCGGGCTCGTGCGCGCCGCCGAGAAGTTCGACTATCGCAAGGGCTTCAAGTTCTCCACCTACGCCACCTGGTGGATCCGCCAGGCGATCGCCCGCGCGCTCGCCGACAAGGCACGCACGATCCGCATCCCCGTGCACGTGGTCGAGAAGCTCAACAAGATCGGCCGCGCCGAGCGCAAGCTCGTGACCGAGCTCGGTCGCGAGCCCACCGCCGAGGAGATCGCCGACGTGACTGGGATCGAGCCCGAGGAGGTCGACTCGATCAAGCGCTCCGCCCAGGCCCCCGTCTCGCTCGAGAAGCCCGTCGGCGACGAGGAGGAGTCCGAGTTCGGCCAGTTCATCGCCGACGAGCGCGCCGAGTCCCCCTACGAGCGCGCCGCCGAGATCCTCACCAAGGAGGCTCTGCGCGAGGCCCTCGAGAACCTCTCCTATCGCGAACGGCGCGTGCTCGAGCTGCGCTACGGCCTCGGCGGCGAGCACCCGCGTACGCTCGACGAGGTCGGTCGCACGTTCAACGTCACCCGCGAGCGCATCCGCCAGATCGAGAACCAGTCCTTGAAGAAGCTCCAGTCGCTCGCAGAGGCGCAAAAGCTCAGAGATGTAGCGTAGGCCGTCCGCGGCGCGCCGCCGCGGCTCAAGCCTTCCGGCATCGCTGCCGATTGGAAGGCATGTTCGACGTCAAGGCTGCCCTGCGCGAGCTCGTCCAGCGCGAGGGCTCGGACCTCCATCTGAAGGTTGGGTCGAAGCCCCTATATCGCGTGCACGGCCACCTGGCGGCCGACGAGAACGTCGAGGCCCTGAGCGCGCAGGACACCGAGGGCGCGATGCGCGAGCTGCTCACCGACGAGAGCAAGCTCGAGGAATTCGCGACCGAGCACGAGGTCGACTTCTCCTACGAAATCCCCGGCGTCGCGCGCTACCGCATCAACGCCTTCCAGCAGCGCGGCGTGGTCTCGATGGCGTGCCGCGCGATCCCGCACAAGATCTCAACGATCGAAGAGCTGTCGCTGCCCGAAGTGGTCAGGGAACTGGCCGAGGAGGAGCGCGGGATCGTGCTGCTCACCGGGACCACCGGCTCGGGCAAGTCGACGACGCTCGCGGCGATGATCGACCACATGAACTACACGATGCACAAGCACATCGTCACGATCGAGGACCCGATCGAGTTCGTGCACGAGGACAAACGCTCCGTGATCAACCAGCGCGAGGTCGGCATGGACACGGCCTCGTTCAAGCGCGCGCTGCGCCGCGTGCTGCGCCAGGACCCCGACGTGATCCTGGTGGGGGAGATGCGCGACGAGGAGACGGTGCAGACGGCGCTGTCCGCGGCCGAGACCGGCCACCTCGTGCTCTCGACGATCCACACGGTCGACGCGACCGAGTCGATCAACCGCATGCTCGACTTCTTCCCACCGCATCAGCACCAGCAGGCGCGCAGCATGATCGCGGGTACCGTCAAGGGCGTGATCTCTCAGCGCTTGGTACCGGGCGCCGATGGCGGGCGCGTGGCCGTGTGCGAGATCCTGCGCATGACCGGTCGCGTGCGCGACATGATCATCGACCCCACCCAGACCGGCAAGCTCGTCGAGGTGATCTCCTCGGGCGCCTACTACGGCATGCAGACCTTCGACCAGGCGCTGTTCGGGCACGTCAAGGCCGGTCGCGTGACCTTCGACGACGCGATGCGCGTCGCCTCGAGCCCCGCCGACTTCAAGCTGCTGATGCAGGCCGACGGCAAAACGGGGACGACGATGGAGGACGTGGCCGCCGCCGAGGCGCGCCGCGACACGGGCTCGGACCCCGCGAATGACGCGCGGCCGTCCGCCGCGCCGCTCACCGTCGCGTAGCGCCTCGCGCGCGAGGCGTGCTGCTCTCGCGCCGCTCTGAGGAGCGCACGCTGGCGATCCCGGCTCACGTTCCTCCGTCTCGTCGGCGCTGCGCCTGCCCGACTCGTGGGCCAGGCGGTACTTCAGTTGGTAAAGTAAAGGTTGAAATGGCCGTTGATGAGACATGCCCCGTATGCAAGACGGCCGAGATCGTCTGCGGCAAGTGGACGCTTTTGCTCGTGCGCGACCTCGCCGCCGGCACCTCGCGCTTCTGCGAGCTCGAACGCTCGCTCGCCGGCATCAGCCCGCGCACCCTGTCGCTGCGCCTGCGCGCGCTCGAGGAGCAGGAGATCGTCGAGCGCCACACCTTCCCCGAGGTGCCGCCGCGGGTCGAGTACGCGCTGACCGAGAAGGGCCGTGCGCTGTTGCCGATCATCGACGACATGCGCGCCTACGGCGAAGACTGGCTCGGCGATGAGTGCGCCGAGCTGATCGCTCCGGACGCCCTAGCCGTCGCTTAGAGGCGTTTCAGGACAACCCGTTCGGCGGCGCCGCGCTCGATCGCGGTTCGGTGAGCCTCGCACAGCGCGGCACGGCTGACGGGCGTTGGCGTGCAAGTCCGGCTGCGCCGAGCAGGAGCACCGCGGGCGAGCACGAAGTGAGAACGCCATGCGTTCACGCAAGCTCGAGACGGCACTCACGGAGCTCGTCGAGGAAGCGGCCGGCTACCTGCACGGTGAGGTGGCCGCCGGCGCGGAGGTCCCGTTCGAGCTTGCCTCCCAGGCCGGGCACAGAGGTCGGCCGGCGCTCTACTGCTATCGCGCGCTGACCGGCGCGTTCCTCGCCGAGCGCCAGAGCGATTTGGAACGGTTGCCGAGCCACACGGAGGCAGCGGCACTGCTGGCGAGCTTCGACGGCCTCGACCGCTACCTGGCAGGCGCCTCCATCGACGTCGGACGCACGCGGGGCCGCGCCCGCGTGCGTGCCGCGATCGGCATCCTGCTGGAAGACGTCTTCGCCGAGCAGACCGACTTCGAGCTCCAGCCAGAGCGCCTGCGCGCCGCCCTCGACCGGCTCGAGCAGTCGGCGTTCGCCAGCACCAGCGAGGTGATGCTCGTCGCGACGCTGCACGGGTTGACGATCGCCTCCCCCGAGCTCCAGCTGACCCAGGGGTTGACGATCGCCCACCCCGGTGCGCTGCGCGGCGCCCCCGAGGGGGCCGTCGCCGTGGACGGAGAGGAGGCGGGAGAGCACCTGCTCGTGGTCCTCGCCGTCGAGCACGCAGACCCGCGGGAGGCGATCGCGGGAGGGCGTGAGGTCTTGCAGGACCTGCTGCGCGCGCTGCGGCTGTTCGGCGACGGTCGCGTCACGCTTGGGGCGCTGGCCTGGGCGCGGGCCGGCGCGAGCGTGTGGAACCCGATCGCGCTTGGCGCCGGCGGCCGCCCGCACGGGATGCTCGTCGTGACGGCCGAGCAGGAGGACGAGCTGCGTGCGTTCTGCAATCTCGTCTCGCGGCGCGCCCCGCACGGCAACGAGCTGGCCTGGGCCCTACGGCGCTTCGAGCTGGGCTGCGAGCGCGAGAGCGCATTTGAAGCCTTGAGCGATCACCTCCTGGCGCTGCGGGCGCTGCTGGAGCCCGAGGGCCCGTCGAGCGGCCTGCTGGCCGGGCGGCTGGCGGCGCTCTGCGCGACGCCCGAGCAGCGGGTCGAGCTGACCGAGCGCACGGTGCAAGCTGTCACGCTCGAGCGCACCGCGATCGCGGGCAGGCCGCTCGAGCGCGCGCGGGATCGAGAGCTGGCAAGAGAGATCTCAGACCACCTGCGAGCGCTGCTCAGAGACGTGATCTGCGGTCATCTCACACCCGATCTGGTCGGTCTCGCCGACGAGCTGCTGAGCGCAAGCATCCTCGAGGCTGAAAGCGAGCCGCGGCAGGTGGGGTGCGATGCGGGGCACGTCGATCGCGAGCCGGGGCTTGCCGGGAGCGTGCCGACCGAGGAGTCAGAGGAGATGGCTCGCCACGCGGGCGAGCCCGGCGAGATCCTGGACGTCCTGGTCTAGGTGGGGCACCAGCAGCGGATGGTGCTCGTGCAGCTCGCGTGAAAGTCGCTTCACCGTGGCGCGGTCGCGCTGAGCCAGGATGTCGAAGTCCGCCAGGTTGTGAGCTACGCGGGCGGCCAGCCCAGCGCCCAGCTCGGGGGCCAGCAGCGCCCTGACATCCTCCACAGAGTGCCCGTCCAGACCGTCGTCGTGCACGCGGTTGACGATCGTCGCGTCGTGCGCCATCCCCGCCGCTGCCAGCTTGTCGCCGAGGAACACCGCCTCGCGCGCCGGCTCCGGCTCGGGCGAGGTGACGATCACGAAGCTGGTCTCGCGATCGCGCAGCAGCGCGGCGACGCCGCGCGTGCGCTCGCCGAAGTCGTCGATCACACCCGTGAGCGAGCGGAAGAACAGCGACAGGTCGCCGAGCATGTCAACGCCCGTGACGCGAGCGAAGATCGCGAAGATCAGGCCCGTCGAGCGGCCGAACAGACGCGCCGTGAGCCCGCCGGGCGCGAGGAACACTTTCAGCGCTCTTCCTTCGAGAAAGCCAAGCAGCCGGGTCGGCGCCTCAAGGAAGTCGAGCGCGTTGCGCGACGGCGGCGTGTCGAGCACGATCGTGTCGAAGTCGCGCTCGTGGCGCAGCTCATACAGCTTGGAGATCGCGCTCAGCTCCTGTGAGCCCGCGACCGCGGTCGAGAGCTCGCGGTAGATCGGGTTCGCGAGGATCTCCTCGCGCGCGCGCGCATCCGGCGCAAGCCGCACGATGATCTCGTCGAACGTGCCCTTCGCGTCGAGCATCATCGCCCACAGCTCACCCTTCACCGTGACGCCCTGCGCGGCGAGCAGCTCAGGGTCGATCCGGTGCGGCTCGCCCGAGAGCTCGCTCAGCCCGAGCGCGCCGGCCAGCCGTTCGGCCGGGTCGATCGTGACCACCGCGACCTTCTGCCCGCGCGCGGCGAGCCCGAGCGCGAGCGCCGCCGAGGTGGTGGTCTTGCCGACGCCGCCCGCGCCGAGGCAGATCACCACGCGCTTGCCCTTCAGCCTGCCGTAGAGCGTCCCGCCCCTGGAATCCCTTGCCATCCGAGGATCGTAGTTCCCATGCCGGAATCCCATGCAGGAATCGCTCCGCGCCGTGCGAATACCCACCGGACGGCTTTCCATCAACGAGTATCGGAGCCCCCCCGTGCAAGGAAAGGCCAAGGTCATCGCGTTCGCCAACCAGAAGGGCGGCGTGGCCAAGACAACCACGACCCTCAACCTGGCCGCCGCCTTCGCGGAGGAGGGCCACAGGGTGCTGTGCGTCGACATGGACCCCCAGGGCAACCTGACGATGTCGCAGGGGATCGACCCGGACACGCTCGAGCGGTCGATGTACGACGTGCTCGTCCACAAAGTCTCGATCCGCGAGGTGATCCGCAAGCGCGAGATCGACATCGCCTGCGCCTCGATCGACCTGGCCGGCGCTGAGATCGCGATGTCGACGATGATCGGCCGCGAGCGCTCTTTGGAGAAGGCCTTCGCGCCGATCCTCGAGGATTACGACTTCATCTGCATCGACACCCCACCGAGCCTCGGGCTGCTCACGATCAACGCGCTCACCGCCGCCGACAAGGTGATCGTCCCCGTGCAGTGCGAGTATCTGTCGATGCGCGGTCTGATCCAGCTGCAGAACACGCTCGCGATGATCCGCGAGAACCTCAATCCGGGCGTCGACATCGAGGGTATCCTGCCGACGTTGGTCGATTCGCGCACGATCCACGCCAAGGAGGCGATCGAGATCCTCGAGGAGAACTTCGGCGATCGCGTGTTCGCCTCGCGCATCCGCAAGACGGTGCGCTTCGCCGAGGCGCCCGTGAAGGGCATGTCGGTGCTCAAGTACGAGCCCGACGGGGTCGCCGCGCAGTCCTACCGCCAGCTCGCCCAAGAGGTGCTGGCCAACGGTCGGGAGCAGGAGGTGCTCGCACATGACGGGTCCTAGCAAGCGCGCCTCGATGCGGGAAGGTCCGCTGGCGGCGCTGTTCCGCAAGACCGAAGACGGCGAGGAGGCCGATGGCGCCGCGGAGACGCCCGCGGGCGGGGAGCGATCCTCCGACGCATCCGCGCAAGCGGCCACGACGGCCAAGCGAGGGACGCGTCCCTCGCGGACCGAGCCTCGCGAGTCGCCCGAGCCCGAGCGCCTGCCCCACCCGGCGCTGAACGCCACCGTCGACGAGCCGCCGGCAGAGGACGTACGCGTGCCCACACCGCGCGAGCGGCTGCGCCACGCCTTCTCCTCGGAGATCCCCGAGAACGTGATGGATCGCGCCCCGGCGCGGCCGGTGATGGACGACTACGCCCGCGATCATCCCGCCGCGACCGGGCAATCCGGACCTGTGGGACAGCCTGTGATCCGCGTCGTGGGAGTCGGCGGCGCGGGCGTCAACGCGGTCAACCGGATGGTCGAGGCCGAGGTCGAGGGCGTCGAGTTCCTCGCCGTCAACACCGACGTGCAGTCATTGCAGCAGTCCACCGCCGACATCACGCTCCACATCGGCGCCGAGGTCACGCGCGGTCTCGGCTCAGGCTCGGACGCGAACGTCGGACGTCAGGCGGCGATGGAGGACTACGATCGCGTCAAGGCGATCCTCAAGGGCTCGGACATGATCTTCATCGCGGCCGGAGCCGGCGGCGGGACCGGCACGGGCGCCGCTCCGGTGATCGCGCGGATCGCGCGCGAGATCGGTGCCCTCACGGTCGGGATCGTGACCAAGCCCTTCGGCTTCGAGGGCTCGCGTCGCTCCGCTCAGGCCGAGCACGGCGTGAGCGCGCTGGCCGAAGAGGTCGACACGCTGATCGTGGTGCCGAACAACCGACTGCTGGCGGTGCTCGACAAGCAGACCGCGATGGTCGAGGCGTTCCGCGTCGCCGACGACGTGCTGCGCCAGGGCGTGCAGGGCATCTCCGACCTCGTCACCTTGCCGGGGCTGATCAACCTCGACTTCGCCGACGTGCGCACGATCATGTCCGAGGCCGGCGCCGCGCTGCTCGGGATCGGCATGGGCGTGGGCGAGAACCGCGCGACGGAGGCAGCTGTGCAGGCCGTCGCCTCGCCGCTGCTGGAGACCTCGATGACCGGTGCGCGCTCGATCCTGCTGTCGATCACCGGCGGGGAGAACCTGTCGCTGTGGGAGGTCAACGAGGCCGCCAAGGCGGTCTCCGAGGCGGCGCACCCCGACGCGAACATCATCTTCGGCGCGATGGTCGACGAGAAGCTCGACGACCAGGTGTGGGTCACGGTCGTCGCGACCGGCTACGGCGACGAGGGCCGGCGCAAAAGCGCCGAGCGCCTGCTCGAGCCGCAGGCGGGCGAGGTGCGCGTCAAGCGCGCGGTCGCGGGTCGTCGCGAGCCTCGTCGTGGCGGCCTCTCCGTGGACGAACTGGAAGTGCCCGAGTTCATGCCGCGATAAGCGGCCGGTGGGGAGTCGCTGCGACTCCCTTTACGCTTGGCGTGAATGGGTCAAGCTGAAAAGGGAGTCGTCGCCGCCGGGCACCCGCTGACAGCGGCGGCCGGTGCGCGCGTGCTGCGCGAAGGCGGCAACGCGGTCGACGCGGCCGTGGCGGCGATGCTGACGTCGTTCGTCGCCGAGCCGCTGCTGACCGGGCTGGGCGCCGGCGGGTACATGCTGGTGGCCGGCGCCGGGGAGGCGCCGGTGCTGCTGGACTTCTTCGTGCAGGCGCCCACGCGCGCTGGCGACGGCTCTGAGGTGGAGCTGCATGCGATCGACGTGTCGTTCGGGGATGCCGCGCAGGTCTTCCACATCGGTCCGGCCGCCTGTGGCGTGTACGGCACGCCCGCGGGCGTGTGCGACGCTGTGGCGCGCTGGGGCACGGTTCCAGTCGCGGACCTGGCGGCGCCCGCCGCACAGCTCGCCCGGGACGGGGTCGTGCTGAACGAGGGTCAGGCATATATCGCGAAGATCCTCGCGGAGCTCCTTACCTCCACGCCCGAGTGCGCGACGCTGTGGGCTCCCAGCGGCCATGTGCTGCGAGAGGGCGAGCGGCTGCGCAATCCCGAGCTTGGCGACGCGCTCGACCGCCTGGGCGCCGAGGGGGCGGAGCCGTTCTACCGGGGTGACATCGCGGCGGCGGCCTGTGACTGGCTGACGGCGCACGGCGGCTCGCTCACGCGCGAGGATCTCGCCGACTACCACGCGATCGAGCGAGAGCCGGTCAGGATCGGCTATCGCGACCGTGAGATCCTCACGAATCCCCCGCCGTCGGCGGGCGGGACGCTGCTCGCCTACGCGCTCGCGCTACTCGACCGCGGCTCGGCGCCGCCCACGCTGAGCGGGGTGGTGCGGGCGATGGCCGCGGCCCAGTCAGAGCGCACCCCCCGGTTCCTCAGCGGGCTCGCCGAGGAGGGGTTCGCCGCGCGCTTCCTCGCCGCGTGGCTCAGCGCGGACGCGGGGCGGCCGGGCTGGGTGGAGCCGGGCGGAGAGGGGAGGGGGCACGACGACGCTCCCGAACCGGGCGACACGGGCCACCTGGGCGCAACCACGCATATCTCCGTGCTCGACGGCGCCGGGTGTGCGTGCAGCGTGACGTGCAGCAACGGCGAGGGTTCGGGCGTGGTCGTGCCTCGCACCGGGATGCACCTCAACAACATGATGGGCGAGCAGGATCTCAACCCGCTCGGCTTTCACCGCCATCCAGCCGGAAGGCGCATGCCGAGCATGATGGCCCCGACGGTCGTGATGCGCGGAGAGGAGGTGGAGCTGGTGCTGGGCAGCGCGGGCTCCAACCGCATCCGCTCGGCGTTGCTGCAGACGATCGTAGGTGCCGTCGACCACGGGATGAGCGCGCGGGAGGCGGTCGACGCTCCGCGCGTGCACCTCGAGGACGGTGTGCTCTACGCCGAGCCCGGGATCGCCGTCGAGGAGCTGCAAGACTTGGACACCTCGACGGGCGAAGACGCGCGCCTCGTGCGCTTCGGCTCGCGCAACCTCTTCTTCGGTGGAGTTCAGGCGGTGCAAAGCCGCCCGGGAGAGCGGCCGTCCGGTGCGGGCGATCCCCGTCGAGGCGGCGTGGCGGTCGGCGCGTGAGACGCCTGTGCGCGGAGCGACACGACGAACGCGCTCCGCGACGCGCGGTGCGCTATTCGTGGATGGTCGCCGTGGCGATCCTGGGCGCGGGATCCCTCCTCATCGGCTGTGGCGCCGGGGTCTCGGCGCCCGACCTGTTCGTCGTGCAGCGCACCGGCACCGGCCCGGGAGCGCGATTGACGTTGCTCGTGAACGAAGAAGGCGGCGTGCGCTGCGACAGCGGCAAGACGCTGAAATTGAGCGACCCCCGGATCGTGCAGGCGCGGGCGATTCAGGAAGACCTGCAGAGCTCGGCTGACAAGCACCTGTCACTCGAGCCGCGCGTGGGCTCGGTACTCAGCTATTACGTGCGCGAGGAAAACGGCGCAGTCCGCTTCAGCGATAACTCCGCTCACCAGCCCGCGGTCCTGCGCCGGCTGCAGCTGTTCGTGCTGCAGGTCGCTCAGCAGGTCTGTCACCTGGCGGAGTAGTCATACAGGCTGCCACGGGAGCGTCCGGCGGCGTGGGTCCTCACGGCTTGCGCGCGGCGATCATCAGGTTGTAGAAGATCGCCGCCGGCAGGCGCGACTCGAGCACGCGGCGATCGACCTCCTGCAGGGCGAGGTAGCCGCGGTAGGCGTACTGGCGCCAGCCCCACGGCACGTCGCTGGGCTCGGCCGTGGCCTCCAGCGTGCGGTTGGTCCAGCCGAACCAGTTCGCGAGCAGCTCCTCGCCGATCACGCGCACGTCGGTGAACCCGGCGTCGTGCGCGGCGCGGGACAGCTCGGCGGGCGCGAAGGCGTGGACGTCGACGACCCCCTCGAGCGCCGCGTCCGGGGCGCCTCCCTCGGCGGGAGGGGCCGGACGTGCGCCGATCGCGCGGCGCCACAGCGGCGCCGCGGCGCTCGCCAACCGCTTGGGCACGTTCGCCAGGCGGTCGCCGTAACGGGAGGGCTCGCCGGCGAACAGCACCGTGCCGCCCGGGACGAGCACGCGCTCGAACTCGGTGAACGCGCGTGGCAGATCGGGGATGTGATGGAGCACGGCGTGACCGAGCACGAGGTCGAAGCTCCCGTCGGCGAACGGCAGGCGCTCGGCGTCGGCCGGCTCGGTGCTGACCTCCAGCCCGAGGCGCTCCGCGTTGTCTTTCAGCGTTGCGAGCATGCCCGGCGAGATGTCGCTGCAGGTGGCCTCCTCGATCAGGCCGGCACGGAGCAGGTTCAGCGTGAAATAGCCGGTGCCGGCGCCGATCTCGAGCGTGCTCGAGTAGCGCCCCGGCTCCCGCCCGAGCGCCTTGCGCACCTTCGCGGTCACCTGGTCGTGGCCGAGATCGCCGAAGTCGATGCCCCACTTGGCGTCGTAATGATCGGCCGCGACGTCGTGATAGCGCGTGTTGACGTCGCGGATCTCCTCGGCGGTGAGAGCAGGTGGCATGAAGGCGGCACCATATACTCGCGCGCCGTGTCCGTGTCTCTCTACGAGCAGCGCGATCAGCCCGCCGGCGTGCCGCCGCTCGCGCTGACGGGCGAGCGCACGCTGCCGGACGTGCCCGAGGAGAACTACTGGTTTCGCCGCCATCTTGCCGTGTACGAGTGGATCGCGGCGCAGGTCGCCGGGATGCGCGCGATCGACATGGCCTGCGGCGAGGGCTATGGCTCGGACGTGCTCGCCGCCGCCGCCGCGAGCGTCGTCGGCGTCGATGCCAACCCCGAGGCGCACGAGCACGCGCGGCTGCGCTACCGCCGTGTGAACCTGCGCTTCGCACGCGATCTGGTCGAGAGCTTCGCCGAGCCGGCGGACGCGGTGGTGTTCCTGCAGACGATCGAGCATCTGCAGGATCCCGGGGCGGTGCTCGCTCACTTCCGCTCGCTCGTCGGTCGAGGGACCGTCTTCCTGTCGACCCCGAACGTGCTCACGCTCGCTCCCAAGGGCGCGCCGCGCTCGGACAATCCATGGCACGTGCACGAGTACCGCGCGGTGGAGTTCGAGCGGCTGTGCCGCGCGCACTTCGCCTCGGTGCGGATGTACGGGCTGTTCCATGCGCGCAAGCTCCGCGTCCACGAGCTCGCGCTGCGGCTCGGATGGGACGCGGTCCACCCACGCCTGGGCGTGACGAAGACGTTCTACGACCGCTTCACACCGTCGATCGCCGCCTCGGACTTCGCTCTACGTCCCTGCGGACAGGCCGATCTGGATCGCGCTCTGGACTTCGTCGCGGTCTGCCGGCCGTGAGCGCCGGCCGCGACCGCGGCGCGCTGGCGATCGTCCTGCACACGCACATGCCCTACGTCGAGGGCTTCGGCACATGGCCGTTCGGTGAGGAGTGGCTGTGGGAGGCGATCGCGTGCTGCTACCTGCCGCTGCTCGACCTGCTCGACCGCGATGTCCCGCTGACGCTGTCGCTCACGCCGGTGCTGTGCGATCAGTTGCAGGCGCCGCGTATAGCCGAGCGGTTCGCGATGTTCGTGGACGAGGTGCGCCGCCACACCCATGAGGAGGACATCGCCGGGCTGCGAGCCGGGGGTCACGAGACGCTCGCGCGCGAGCTGGAGCGCGCGTGGGACGACTATGCGCGTGCGCTCGAGCGGCTGCGCGAACGCGGCGGCGATCTGCTCGGCGCGTTTGCGCCGCACGCGCAGTGGACCTCCTCGGCGACCCACGCGGTGCTGCCGCTGCTGGCGACCGACGCGGGGCTGCGCCTGCAGGTGCGCGCGGGGGTGGAGTCCCACCGCGCGCGCTTCGCGATGGATGGCTGGCAGGGCGGCTTCTGGTTGCCCGAGTGCGCCCACGCTCCGTGGCTCGAGCCCGCGCTCGTGGCCGCGGGAGCCCGGGCCACCTGCGTCGAGCTGACCGCCCGCTTGGGCCTCGGCGCGCGCGAGCATCTGCGCCCGCTGTTGAGCGAGTCGGGGCTCGTGCTCGCGCCGGTCGATCGCGCCACGATGTCGCTGGTATGGAGCGACGAGGGCTATCCCGCCAACGGCGCTTACCGCGACTATCACCGCCACACCGTCCATCATCACAACCCGTGGGCCAACGACGGCGGCGAGTACGACCACGCTCGCGCCTCGGCGCTCGCGCGCGAGCACGGGGCCGACTTCGTTGCACGTACGATCGCGCGCCTGCGCGACGGGGGCGAGGGCTTGCCGGGGGGAGGGCTCGCGGTCTGCGCGCTCGACACGGAGCTGCTCGGTCACTGGTGGTATGAGGGCCTCACCTGGCTCGAAGCGGTGATCGAGGAGTGCGCGCGACAGGGACTCGAGCTGGTGCGGCTGGACGACGCGCTCGAGCGGCTCGAGCCGGCGGCGGTGAGCGGCGGCGAGGACTGGCGGCCGAGCACCTGGGGCGCAGGGGGCGGTCTCTCGACCTGGTCGGGCCCGGCGGTCTCGGAGATGGCGTTTGCCACGCGCGCCGCGGAGCTCGCTGTGGTCGCGGCGAGTGTCCGTGGACACGCTGCCCGTGGGGGCGGCTCGAATGTGGGCACGGCGGCGGTTCGCGAGCTGCTGGCGCTGCAGGCGAGCGACTGGGCCTTCATGGTCTCGCGCGGGCTTGCCGTGCCCTACGCGCGCGAGCGGTTCGCGGGACATCGCGACGGGGTCGTCCGCGCGCTGGCTGCGGGTGGGGGAGCGGATGCGGCGGGCGTGCGCAATCTCGCCGTGCACGCCGACCCCACCTGGCTGTTGGCGCCCTGAGATGGCATCGCCGACGGGTCGGGTACGTACCAATCACTTGAACTGAAAGCCTGGTCTGACTTCGTTGACAGGAATCTGTTAGCGTGCCCGCCTCAAGCATTCCTAACGGCCGCATAAACAGACAGAGCTAGACCCGATTCCCATCACATGGAGAGTGAGATGAACAGACTTATATCGATGTCCCACCGCCACGCTGTCACAGACGATCACGTGACCCCACGTGTCGATGGGTCGAGCGTGTTGCGCAGCGGCGCCGCTCGCCGGGCGCTCGCCGTGTTGGTGGGCTGTGTCGCGCTGTTCGCGCTCCTCCCGGTCGCCAGCGCTCTGGCGAGTACTGGGTTCAGCGGCAAAATCACCAACGCCGAAACCCATGCTGGAATCCCCAGCCCCAATGTGTGCCTGTATAGCGAAAGCAATACGCTCATCGAATGCCAGATTGTGACCACGGGCGGGTTGGGCGAATACACGATTGAACCCAAAGGCGGGGCGGGCAGCTACCGGGTGGGCTTTAACGCCACCGGGTTTGCGACCCAGTACTACAGCGATGTGTCCTCGCTGCTCGAATCGACGCCGGTGACCGTGACGACCGGCAACCTGACCGAAAACATCAACGCCGCACTGGAAGAAGCAGGTGAAGGCGCGGTCGCCGGTCAAGCCACCAATGCCTCCAACGGGCAGGGAGCGGGCGGTGTCGAAGCGTGCGCCAACGGGCGTTGCGTCGAAACGAACGGCAACGGCGAATACGCCATCTCGGGTCTTGCCGTCGGCTCTTACACGATCACCTTCTCGCCCGCGGTAACGTGCGACGAAGAACAGGGAGAAAAGGTCCGCTGCCAGCCAAAGGCCAACTACGCCAGTCAGTCCACCTCCGTGAAAGTGAAGGCGAACAAGACCGAAACCGTAAATGTGGCGTTGCAGCCTGGCGGCCAGATCAGCGGCACCGTGACAAACGCCTCGATCACCCATCCCGGACTTGCAAAGATCGAAGTCTGCGCGTTGAAATCCACCAAATTCGAAGAAATAGAATATTTCTCCAGTGCCAGGTGCGCGTATACGAATACGAGCGGCCAGTACACGATCTCCGGTCTGGCAAGCGGGTCGTACAAGGTGGAATTCAACGGTTACATCTGCTCGATCCCGAAGAAAGGCGAACGAGAATGCCCCGAGGTGTACGTAACCGGGTACTACCACGGGCAGCAAACGGCCAAGAAAGGCGAATCGGTTTCGGTCACGACCGGCTCGAACGCCGGTGGGATCAACGAAAGCCTGCGCGAAGCATTCCCGACGGCGCCGGCCAGCACCACCGCGCCGACGCTGACGGGGACGCCGGCAGTCGGCCAGACGCTGAGTTGCTCGCAGGGCTCCTGGTCGCACGAACCGACCTATCTCGTATATCAGTGGTTGCGTGACGGCAGTGTGATCTCCGCGCAAACGGGATCGACCTACATGGTGCAACCCGTCGATCCGGGCCACTCGATCACCTGCTCGGTCACGGCGGGCAACGGCGCTGGGGCCGTGAGCGCGATGAGCAACGCCCTGGCGATCCCGGTGCCTCTCGCCGTGTTTGCAGGCGTCAAAGTCAAGGGCGCCGTCGCGTCGGTCACGCTGAGCTGCCCGGGCGTGGCGCCGTGCTCGGGCGTGATGAAGATCGTCGCCCGCGTCACGACCAAGCACGGCCGGCACAAGAAGACGAGCAATGTCACGATCGGCGTCGCCAGCTTCTCGACGGCCGCCGGCAAGAGCGTGACGCTGCGCGTGCGCCTGACCGGCCAGGGTCGCAAGCTCCTGGTCAAGGCCGGTCGTCGCGGGCTCAGGGTGCAGATCGCCGGCAGCGGTGTCAAGGCCGCTACGGTGACTCTAAAGGCGGCGAAGGCCGCGAAGCACAAGTCGAAGCACAAGTAGTACCGCACACGACGCTCGTAGCGGCGCTGGGAAAGGGACCCCGGCGCCGCGCGGCGCCGCTCGCCGGGCCTTCGGGAGCCACTCCTGGCCGGAGTTCACTCCCAGCGCATCGACCGGGGCGTCTCGCGCATGCGGATCACCCGCGCGGGTGAGCCTGCGACGACGGCGTTGGCGGGCACGTCCTTGGTGATGACCGCGCTCGTGCCGACGATGCTGTTGTCGCCGATGCTAACGCCGCGCAACACGCACGCGCCGTAGCCCATCCAGACGTTGTGCCCGACGCGCACGTCGCGCTTGTAGATCCCCTGCAGCCGCACGGGCCGCTCGACCTCGACGGCGCCGTGGTCGAAGTCGATCAGCATCACGCGGTCGGCGACGATGCACTCGCGCCCGATCGAGACGTGCTGGAAGGCGGAGATCGTGCACTCCTGGCCCATCACCGTCTTCGCGCCGATGCAGACTTCGCCCTCGTGCACGCGGATCTTCGTGCCGTGCCCGAGCCAGGCCCAGCGGCCGATGCGCAGCGTCGCGTTGCGCCCGATCTCGAGCTGTACGTCGGGGCAGACGAAGCAGATGCCGTCCGTTTGCAAGCGCTTGCCGAACCTCAGCTTCAGCAGCAGGTAGCGTGCCAGCAGCAGCGCGTAGTGGCGGTTGAGCATGTTGTTCGCGCGCATGAACCGCGCGAGCGCGAGCGGGCCGCCGTGCACGGGCTCCGGTGCGCGGCGCAGCGTCTCGGCAAGACGCTCGACAGGGGGGTCGGCGGTGTCCCCGCCGATCCCCTCATGGGGCTGCGCGGCGGTGTGGTCTGCGACCAGTGGCTCCATGGCCCGGAATCGTAAGGGTTCTGTGCGGGCGTCCGGTGTTGCGGCGCCCCTGCGATGATTGCGCGCGCGATGTCCGACCCCACGCTCGCCCAACGTCTGCTCGACGGCGACCGCCGCGCGCTCGCGCGCGCGATCACGCTCGTGGAGAACGACTCGCCGGAGGGGTGGGAGCTGGTGAAAGAGGTCTATCCCCACACGGGCAAGGCGGCCGTGTTCGGCTTCACCGGGCCGCCCGGGGTGGGCAAGTCGACGCTGATCGGGGCGCTGACGAAGGCCCGGCGCGAAGATGGTCGTACGGTGGGGGTGCTGTCGATCGACCCGTCCTCGCCGTTCACGCACGGCGCGCTACTCGGCGACCGCATACGATTGTCCGAGCACTTTCTCGACCGGGGCGTGTTCATCCGCTCGATGGCCAACCGCGGCGCCCTCGGTGGGCTGTCGGAGGCCGCGCTGCAGGCCGCGCTGCTGCTCGACGCGGCAGGGCGCGACGACGTTTTCGTCGAGACCGTCGGCGTGGGGCAGGCCGAGATCGACATCATCGATCACGCCGACACGATCGTGCTCGTGCTGATGCCCGGCTCGGGCGACTCGATCCAGGCGCTGAAGGCCGGCGTGATGGAGATCCCCGACGTGATCGTGATCAACAAGGCCGACCACCCGCTGACGGACACGATGGTGCGCGAGATCCGCGGCGTGCTGTCGCTCGCCAACCTCGACCGCTCCGCCGAGGAGGTCCGTGGAAGCTGGAGGGTGCCGATCGTGAAGACCGAGGCGAGCAACGGCAGGGGCGTAGCCGAGCTGGTGGAGCGGCTGGAGGAGCACCGCGCCCACATCCTCGCCGCGGGCCAGCTCGCCGAGCGGCGCAGTCGCAACCTGCGCAACGAGGTGCTCGCGATCGCCGCCGCACGCATGCGCCGGCGGTTGGAGGAGGACCTGCTCGGCGACGAGCGGTTCCAGCGCCTGCTCGAGCAGGTGGTGCAGCGGCGCCTGGACCCGGCGAGCGCGGCCACGGAGCTGCTCGAGCGCGTCGTGGAGTCCCGTGCCGTGGAGTCCTGATCGGCGCCCGGGGCCCGCGCGCTCACGGCGACGCATCGGCGGCGATCGCCCACGGCGATCCGTGCGGGCAGCGATCGGATAGGGTCGGGAGGCGATGGACTATCTCAACTGGGTGGAGAACAACTGGGGAGCGCTGGGCTGGGCGATCAAGGGTCACGCGACGGTCTACCGTGCCACCAACGGCCTGGTCGGCCACCGCTTCCCCGGCTCGCCGCCGATGCTGCTGCTCGACCACGTGGGCGCCAAGAGCGGCGCTCATCGCACGAGCCCGCTCGTGTACGGCGTCGACGGCGATGACTGGATTCTGGTGGCGTCGAAGGGCGGCTATCCAAAGAATCCCGCGTGGTTCTACAACCTGCTCGCCCATCCCGACACGACGGTGCAGGTTGGCGCGCGGCACCAGCCGGTCCACGCGCGCGAAGCCGAGCCGGACGAGCGCAAGCGGTTGTGGCCGCTGATGCTGAAGGTCTACGGCGGCTACGCCGATTACCAGCGGCGCGCCGAGCGTGAGATACCGCTCGTGATTCTCACTCCGCGCTGAGGACCCCCTCACTGGGCCGGCGGGCGATCAGCGATCGGCGTGCAGCGAGCGTGCGGTTGGGGAGCGCTCGACGGAGCGCTGATCGGGCAGCGTGCCGATGACGCGGTCGCCGACCGTAGAGGTGACCCCGAACCAATAGCGCTCGTTCTTGAAGTGGTGCAGCCTGTGGTTGCGCCAGATCGCCTTGAAGTAGCGTCTCCTCGCCCGGTAGGGGGTGTGGATCAGGAAGTGCGTCCACTCGTACGCAGCCAGGATCGTGAAGCTGGTGAGAATGCCCGTTATTGCATAGGCCAGGCGCGGACCGCCGAGCACGAGCGCGATCGGAAACGACAGCGCCCAGTTGACGAGCGCGATCATCGGCAGGAACACCAGCACGCCGTATACGGGCAGCAGCACGCCGTCGAGCACCGCGGGCGCCTCGTGATGGGCGCGGTGCTCGCGCGCGGTCAGCATCTCGACGCGGCGACCTCTCAGCGTGAACGGCGGCGCGTGCAGCATGTACACATGAATCGCCCACTCGACGAACGGGGTGACCGCGATCAAGCCGGCGACCATGACGATGTCGCGCCAGCTCCATGCGCCCTGCGCGACGCGCAGCACGAGCGCGAGCGTCACGGCGCCGAACAGGTAGGGGGGCGAGGGCTGGCGCCAGAACGCCCTGAAGCTGTCTCCCAGGGAGACGGTCTCGTGGCGGCTGGGCACGTCCTCGGCCGGAGCGGTGTAGGGGTCGCTCTCCGTTGTGTGATCGATCGCGGCGCCTGTCATCTGACGGTCAGCCTAGAGCCGAACGTGCGATCTGTACAGAGGTCGCACAGTCTCGCGCCGTGCCAGCTGGCCGCTAGGCGCCGAGCGCGCGGGCGATCACCATCTGCTGGACCTCGTCGGTGCCCTCGCCGATCGTGAGGATCTTCGCGTCGCGGTAGAAGCGGCAGACGGGGTACTCCTCGATGAAGCCGTACCCGCCGTGGATCTGCACGGCCTCCTCGGCGCAGCGCACGGCCAGGCGGCCGGTCTTGAGCTTGGCCTGGGCGGCGGTCAGGGTGAAGTTGCGTTTGGCGTCCTTCTCGCGCGCCGCCTTGTACACGAGCAGCCGCGCGGCCGCGATCTCGGTCGACATGTCCGCGAGCTTGGCCTGGATCGCCTGGAACTTGGAGATCGGCTTGCCGAACGCCTTGCGCTCCTTGGCGTACTTCAGCGCCTCGTCGAGCGCTCCCTGGGCCAGCCCGACGCCCATCGCGGCGACGCCGATGCGGCCGATGTCGAGGATGTGCAGGAACTGCTTGAACCCCTGCCCGCGCGGACCGAGCAGGCTCTGCTCGGGCACGTGGCAGTCGCTGAACGTCAGCGGGCGTGTGTCTGACGCGTTCCAGCCCATCTTGCGGTAGGGCTCGCCCTGCTCGTAGCCGGGCGTGCCGTTGGGCACGATCAGGTTCGATATCTCGCGCTCGCCCGCGTCGGCAGAGGGATCGCCGGTGACAGCGGTGATACAGACCATCCCGGAGATGTCGGTGCCGGCGTTCGTGATGAACTGCTTTGAGCCGTTCACCACCCACTCGCCGTTCTCGAGGCGCGCGCGCGTGCGGGTGTTCCCGGCGTCCGAACCCGCCTCGGGCTCGGTCAGGCCGAACGCGCCGAGCCGCTCGCCCGAGCACAGCTGGGGCAGCCACTCGCGCTTCTGTTCCTCAGAGCCGAACAGGTACACAGGCTGGGTGCCGAGCGACGTGTGCGCGCACAGCGTGATCGCGACCGAGCTGTCGATCCGCGTGAGCTCCTCGACGGCGAGCGCGTACGCGAGCGTGTCGCCACCGCCACCGCCGTACTCCTCGGGGAAGGGGATCCCCATCAGGTTCAGCTTGCCCAGCTGGCGCACGATCTCGTACGGAAACGACTTCGTCCGGTCGAGCTCCTCCGCGACCGGCGCGACCTCGCCCTCGGCGAACTCGCGCACCGTGCGGCGGATCAGCTCATGGTCGGGAGAGAGATCGAAGTCCACGGGCGGCCATTCTCACAGACGAGCCAAGTTGGAGCCGGGAGGAGAGATTTTGAAGGGGACGGCCGCAGGCCGTCCGTGCGGCGTTCGTTGCCCGAACCTACGCTGGGTGCGACGCCGCGACGGGTGCGGGGGACGTCGTTTCCAGACGCTCGACGACGGCTGTCCAGGCCTTGCCGCGGGGGTCGAGGTGGGCACGGTGGCGGCCGGCCGGGCCGTCGATCTCGACAAGTTCGACCTCGTCTCCGGCGGCGCGCGCAGCCTCGGCATAGCTGCGGCTGATCGCGATCGAGACCGTCTCGTCGCAAACGCCGTGGACGATCAGCACGGGTATTCCGAGCGCCAGCAGGCGCATCGGGTCGCCTGCGGCATAGCGCTCGGGAACCTCCTCGGGCGAGCCGCCCATCAGAGCGCGCACGGCGCCTCCGTGCCAGAGGCGGTAGGCGAGCCCGAGATCGGCGACGCCTGCTTGGGAGATGACACGAACCGGTTGCACGCGCGGGACATCCTCGAGCGTGCCGGGTGTCCTTGCCGACCTGTCCGCGGGGCCCGTGAGGGCGTCGGGCGCGCTCGCGGGCAGGTTGGGACGGCCGGCCGCCCACAGCGCGAGATGACCGCCGGCTGAATGGCCGAGGAGGGTGACGCGCGCGAGGTCGAGGCGCGGGTCGTCCAACTCTGCGAGATGGTCGACCGCTGCGGCAACGTCTGCGAACGTCTCCGGCCAGCCTCCGGCGCCACCGAGCCGGCGGTACTCGATGTTCCACACGGCATAACCGCGCCTGAGCAGCTCGCCGGCCTCCCAGCGCATGAAAGCCTTGCCGTAGCGCTTGTGCCAGGAGCCGCCATGGATCAGCACGATCACCGGGTGCGGACCGGAGCCTTGCGGCACATACAGATCGCCGCGCTGCGAGGCGTGCGGCCCGTAGCGATGAGATCGCCCGCGCGCGAGGAAGTCGAGGATCAGGCGGGTGCGAGCCACGTGACTCAATCCTAGAGCGGCCGTGTGGTGGGCGGGACAGATGAACGTCTACGGTTCGACGCGCTCCCGGAGAACGCGTGATGGCTGCTCGCTGTGGCTGTAGCCTCTACGCGCTGTAGGAGCGGGCGAGCTCGACCAGCAGGCGCACCCCGTAGCCGGATGCGCCCTTGCCGACGTACGCGCGACCGAGATCCCAGGCCGAGCCCGCGATGTCGAGGTGCGCCCAGGGCGTGTCGCCGACGAAGTTCTGCAGGAACGACGCGCCCATGATCGTGCCCGCCTTGCGCGCTTCGGGCGCGTTGTCGAGGTCGCCGTATTTGCCGGCGACGAGCTCGTCGTACTCGGGGTGCAGCGGCAGGCGCCAGACGATCTCGCCGGTGCGATCGCCCGCGCCGGTGATCTGCTCGGCGAGCTGCTCGTCGTTGCTCATCAGCCCGGCGTAGGTCGAGCCGAGCGCGACGATCACCGCGCCGGTGAGCGTGGCCAGGTCGACGATCCGCTCGGCGCCGAGCGAGACGGCGTGACAGAGGCAGTCGGCCAGTACCAACCTCCCCTCGGCGTCGGTGTTGTTGACCTCGATCGTCTTGCCGTTGGCGGCCGTGACGATGTCACCGGGCTTGATCGAGCGTCCGCTGGGCAGGTTCTCGGTCGCGCCGACGACCGCGATCAGCTTCACCGCGAGCCCCAGGCGCGCGATCGCCGCGACCGCCTCGACCACAGCGGCGCCGCCGGACATGTCGAACTTCATCTCCGCCATTTTCGCGCCGGGCTTCAGCGAGATGCCACCGCTGTCGAAGGTGACGGCCTTGCCGACGAAGCCGAGCACCGGGCCGGTCGCCTGTGGGTGCTCGTAGCGGAGCGTGATCAGCGCGGGCTCCTCGTCAGAGCCCTGGGCGACGGCGGCGAACGCGCCCATGCCGCGGCCGACGATTCCCTCGCGGCCCTCCACCTCGACCGACAGACCGTCGATCTCGTTCGCGAGCGCCTGCGCGTACTCGCCGAGCGCCGTCGGGGTCAGGTCGTTGCCCGGCCGGTTCTGCAGATCGCGAGCCCCGTTGACCGCGTGGGCGACAAGCGCCGCTTGCGCGACGGTGTCCGCCAGGTCCGCCACCGAAGAGACGATCAGCCGCTCGAGACCCTTCGGCTGCGCGTCGGAATCGCCGGACGGTGTCGACTTGTGCCGCTCGAAGCGGTAGTCGGCCAGGATCGTGCCCTCGACGAGCGCCGTCGCGACCTCCGAGGACCCCTCAGCGCTCCTGCCGGGCAGCTCCCAGCAGAGTGTCTTCGCGGACAGCTCGCGGGTGCGATCGCGAACGATGGCGGCCGCGACGCGAGCGCGCTCGGGCGTGAAGTCCCCCGGCTTGCCGAGCCCCACGACGAGCCAGCGCTTGCCGGCGGCGTGGGTCAGCCCGAGCGCCTTGAACGAGCCGCGCGCCTCGCCCGAGGCGAGCAGCTCGGCCACCTCCGGCGGCGTTGCCTGTGGGCCGGGCTCGCCGCCGTCGAACACGCCGAGCACGATCGTGTCCGCATCAGTGGTGCTCGCGGGCTCGATGGTGGAGGAGACCTGCATGGTGGCGCAGGATACCGGCTGTGCTGACAAAGGGTTCGACCGCTCGAGCTGCGCCACGATGCGCGTGGCAAGCCTGTGCGTTTTGAGCTTGCCGGCCGAGGTCCCTTGGGACATCGTGCGGGGTTTTTGGAGGGACCTTCACTAGCATTGACTGACCTATCCGTTCTTTTCCCGACCCCAGGAGCGTTCTCAGCCCATGCCCAAGACCGTGATCCTCGGCGCCGCGCGCACCCCCATCGGCAAGATGGGCGGCGGCCTGTCCTCGTTGGATGCCACCGAGCTGGGCGGCGTGGCGATCGAGGCCGCGCTGCAGCGCGCCGGCGTGGAGCCGGAGCAGGTCGAGCACGTCGTGATGGGGCAGGTGCTGCAGGCCGGCCAGGGCCAGATCCCCTCGCGCCAGGCCCAGATCAAGGGGGGCATCCCCAAGGAGGTCTCTTCAGAGACGGTCAACAAGGTCTGCGCATCGGGCCTGCGCGCGTCGGTGATTCTCGACCAGGCGATCCGCGCGGGCGACGTCAACGTCGGCGTCGGCGGCGGCATGGAGTCGATGTCGCAGGCTCCCTACCTGCTGCCGGGCGCGCGCTTCGGCTTCCGCATGGGCGACGTGAAGGCGCTCGACGCGATGGTTCACGACGGGCTGACCAACCCGTTCTCGGGTAAGCAGATGTTCATCGAGGCCACCGAGGTCGGCGACGAGCTCGAGCTGACGCGCGCCGACCTCGACCGCTGGGCGCTGCGCTCGCACGAGCTCGCGCTGAAGGCGACCGACGAGGGCCGCCTGCCGGAGGAGATCGTGGCGGTGACCGTCAAGGGCAAGAAGGGAGACACGACGGTCGAGATCGACGAGGCCCCGCGCCGGGACACGACACTCGAGAAGCTCGCCGCGCTGCCCGGGCTGGTCGGCAAGGAGGGCTCCCACACCGCCGGCAACTCGCCGGGCGTCAACGACGCGGCCGGCGCGCTGGTGCTGTCCTCCGATGAGTGGGCCGCCGCCAACGGCAAGGAGGCGCTGGCCGAGATCGTCGCTCACGCGCAGAGCGCCAACGACTTCGCCTACCTGGCCACCACTCCCGCGAACGCCGCCAAGAAGGCTCTGGAGAAAGCCGGCCTGCAGCCCGGCGACATCGACGTGTGGGAGATCAACGAGGCGTTCGCCTCGGTCACGCTCAACTCGATCCGCATGCTCGGCATCGACGAGGACCGGGTCAACGTCAACGGCGGCGCGGTCGCGCTCGGTCACCCGATCGGGGCCTCCGGCGCGCGCATCCTCGGCAGCCTCGTGTTCGAGCTGCGCCGTCGCGGCGGCGGCTATGGCTGCGCGGCGATCTGCTCCGGCGGGGGGCAGGGCGACGCGGTGATCTTGAAGGTCTAAGCGATGCTCGAGGCCGGAAACGGCGCTGTCGGACCGCGCGCGGCGGCGTTCTTCGATTTGGACAAGACGTTGATGGCGGGCTCTTCAGGGATCTTCTTCGCCCGGGCCGCGTACGAGACGGGGATGATCTCGCGCAGCCGTCTGGTGCGGGACGTGTACGAAAACCTGCGTTTTCGCCTGCGCGGCTCGACCGACGATCGCGCCGACGAGGTGCGCAAGCGCGTCGGGGAGATGATCGCGGGGGTGCGCGTGCGCGACCTGCAGCGGCTCTCTCCGCGGGTGCTGGCCGGGGTGCTGCCACGCCTGTATCCGCAGATGCTCGCGCGCGCCTACGAGCATCAGGACGAGGGGAGGCTCGTGTACATCCTCACGGCCGCCTCGCAGGAGATGGCGGACCTGCTCGCGCACGTGCTCGCCTTCGACGGCGGCCTGGGCTCGCGCTCTGAGATCGTCGATGGCCGCTACACCGGTCGCGCGGCGGGGCCGTTCAACTACCGCGAGGGCAAGGTGATCTCGATGCACGAGGTGGCCGAGCGCGAGCGCATCGACCTGGAGGCTTCCTACGCTTACTCGGACTCGGAGTCCGACCTGCCGATGCTGCGCGCCGTCGGGCACCCGGTGGTCGTGAACCCGGACCAGGATCTCGCCAAGATCGCGGCGCACGAGGGCTGGGAGGTGCTGCGCCTGGACCATCTCGGCGCGCGCCTGAAGGTGCTCGCCGCGGTGGGCGCCGCGGCCGCGCTCGGCGGGCTGGGATCCGTCGTCAGAGAGCACGTGGGAGCGCGCGCGGACCCCAGGGCTCTACAATTCCGCGCGTCTCGCCCGACTCGCCCCGGCCCCATCCGCCGGCGCGCACGTCGCTAGAGCCCGGCTCGATGTCCTCTTCAACTGCCCACAGCAAGATTCGCGTCGTCGTGGCCAAGCCCGGCCTCGACGGCCATGACCGTGGCGCGAAGATCATCGCGCGGGCGCTGCGCGATGCCGGGATGGAGGTGATCTACACGGGGCTGCACCAGACGCCGGAGCAGATCGTGGAGACCGTCATCCAGGAGGATGCCGACGCGGTCGGCCTGTCGATCCTGTCGGGCGCGCACATGACGCTCGTGCCGCGCGTGGTGGCGCTGCTGCACGAGCAGGGCGTCGACGACGTGGTCGTCACGGTTGGGGGGACGATCCCGGCCGAAGACATCCCCGAGCTCAAGGAGCTGGGCGTGGCCGAGGTGTTCACGCCCGGCGCGCCGACGCAGGCGATCGTCGACTTCATCCGTGCATCCGTGCATTGATGATGATGTGCTGAATGCGCATCGCAGAGCCAATTTGGGCCCGATTGACTTGTCAGTCAACAAAACGGGTAGGATGTCCCTCAACAGACCTTAAGGAGTAGCCTGAGAATGAAGATATGCGTCCTGGTGAAGGAGGTCCCGGATGCCGCCGTCGAGAAGAGGATCGACTCTTCGACGGGGCGTATGGACCGCAGCGGGGAGAAGAACCTCAACCCGTATGACACGCACGCCATCGAGGCTGCGATGCAGATCAAAGAGGGCGGCGCCGTGCCGGTCGAGGAGATCGTCGCCGTGACGATGGGCCCCGACAGCGCCGTGCGCGCACTGCACAAGGCCGTCTCGCTGGGCGCCGATCGCTCGGTCCACCTGTCCGACCCGGCCGTGGCCGGCTCCGACGTGGCTGCGACCGGCTATGCGCTCGCGAAGACGCTCGAGCGCGAGAGCCCCGACCTCGTGTTGCTCGGACAGCAGTCCGACGACGGCGAGTGCTACACGATCGGCGCGGTGGTGGCCGAGCATCTGGGCATGCCCTCGCTGACGCAGGTGATCAAGATGGACGTCGAGCCCGACGCGTTGCGCTGCGAGCGCCAGGCCGAGTACGGCTACGACACCGTGCAGATCAAGCTGCCGGCCGTGATCTCGGTCGGCGACGCGATCAACGAGCCGCGCTACCCGTCGCTGAAGGCGATCATGGGCGCCAAGAAGAAGCCCCTCGACACGGTGACCGCGGGCGACGTTGCGATCGACGCCGCGAAGGTGGGCGGGGAGAACTCCGCCGCCCAGTGGGTCGCCGCCAAGGCGCCGCCGGCGAAGGCCGCCGGGCAGATCATCGAGGACGAGGACACCAACGAGACGGTCGAGCAGATCGTCGCCTGGCTCGACGAGAGGAAGCTGATCTAGATGGCGAACATCTTGGTTTACGCGCTGCATTACAACGGCGCGATCAACAAGAACTCCCTCGGCGCCGTCTCCGAGGGCGCGAAGCTCGCCGCCGAGCTCGGCGGCGAGGCGCACGCGATCCTGCTCGGCGAGAACGTCCCGCAGGAGCTCGCGGCATCGCTCGGCAACTACGGCGCCAAGAAGGTGCTCGTCGCCGAGGGCCCCGAGGGTCTCGCACAGCCGCTGGTCGACGCGATGGCCGCGGCGATCCAGGGCGGCGACTACTCCTACGCGCTGTTCGGCGGCGGCCTGCTCGGCTTCGAGATCGGCGCCGGTCTCGCCGCGCGCCTCGGCGCCGGCGTCGCGATGGAGGTCACCTCCGTGCGCGCCGAGGGTGGAGAGCTCGTCGCAGAGCGCCCGATCCTCGGCGACTCGGCAATCTCCGAGATCAAATACCGCTCGGACGTCGGCATCATCATCGGTCGCCTGAACGCGTTCGAGATCAAGGAGACCGGCGCTGGTGCGGCGCCCGTGGAGCAGCTCTCCTTCGAGCTGAGCCCGCAGGCGCAGCAGGCGACGATGGTCACGCGCGGCGAACAGCGCGGGGCCGACGTCGATATCGAGGGCGCGAGCATCCTGATCGCCGGCGGCCGCGGCCTCGGCAAGGCCGAGGGCTTCCAGCTGGCCGAGGACCTGGCCGGCGCGTTCGGTGGCAACAGCGCCGTCGCCGCCACCCGCGCGGTGGTCGACGCCGGCTGGTATCCCTACGCGGCCCAGATCGGCCAGACCGGCAAGACGGTCGCGCCGAAGCTGTACCTCGCGGCGGGCATCTCCGGCGCGATCCAGCACAAGGTCGGGATGCAGGCTTCAGAGAACATCGTCGCGATCAACAAGGACGCCAACGCGCCGATCTTCGAATTCTCAGATCTCGGGATCGTCGGCGATCTGAACAAGATCCTGCCGAAGCTGACAGAGGCTGTGAAGGCGAAGAAGGCGAGCTGAGAAACGCCGGGTGGAGCGGATACGCGAGCGCGAACGAGCACAAGGAGCGTGAAGCGAAATGTCATCTCATAACGGCTCTCACAATGGCAAGGTCTCCCCGGCGGCCTACCCGCCGCCGGTCGACCCGCAGAAGGAGTTCGTCAAGCGCGGCCTCGACGCCGAGGACGAGCTGATCGAGGTCGGCGTCGCGATCGTCGGCGGCGGTACCGCGGGCCTGGCCTGCGCGAACCGGCTGCTGCAACTGCTGGGCGACGACCCGGAGATGATGGAGCGCCTGGGTGAAGTGCCGGTCGCGGTGATCGAGAAGGCGAAGACCTGCGGTGGGCACAACCTGTCCGGCGCGGTCATGCGTCCGGGTCCACTGCAGGAGCTGTTTCCCGACATGACCCGCGAGCAGTGGCGCGAAGAGGGCTTCGCGTTCGGGGAGGTCAAGAAGGAGTCGGTGTACATGCTCACCGGCCCGAAGACCAAGCTCCCGGTCCCGATCCCGGCGGTGCCGAACTTCAAGAACCACGGCAACGAGGTGGTCTCCGTCTCCGCGCTCGCCCGCTTCCAGCAGCGCCAAGCCGAGGAGGGCGGCGCCTACGTCCTCACCGAGACCTCGGCAACCCAGCTGATCGTCGAGGACGGCCGAGTCGTCGGCGTGCGCTCCGGCGACAAGGGCCGCGGCAAGGACTCAGAGCCGCTCGGCAACTTCGAGCCCGGCACCGACATCAAGGCCCAAGCGACCGTCCTCGCCGAGGGCTGCTGGGGTCACCTCACGGGCGCCGCGATCAAAGAGTTCGACCTTGCCGAGAACCGCGAGCCGCAGGTGTGGGAGCTCGGCGTGAAGGAGGTGTGGAAGGTCAAGCAGCCACTCGACCGGGTGATCCACACGTTCGTGCAGCCGTGGCCGCTGAAGGTCGCGGCCAAGTACGGACAGCTCGGCGGCACCTGGATGTACCCGATGAAGGACGAGAAGACGGGCGAGGACATGGTCTCGATCGGGTTCGTCGTCGACCTCAACTATCGCGACGCGACGACCTCGGCGCACGACCTGCTGCAGACATTCAAGACGCATCCGCTCGTCAAGGGCATCCTCGACGGCGGTGAGCGGGTCGCCTGGGGCGCCAAGGCGCTCCCCGGCGGCGGCTACTGGTCGATGCCGAAGCTGTCGATGCCCGGCGCGGTGATCGTCGGCGACGGCGGCGGGATGGTCGACACGGCGGCGCTGAAGGGCATTCACCACTGCATCCGTTCGGGGATGCTGGCGGCCGAGTCGATCTACGCGGCGCTCAAGCGCGGGAGCAGCGACCTGTCCGACTACGAGGAGGCGGTCGAGAGCTCCACGATTGGCAAAGAGCTGTACGAGGTGCGCAACACGCGCCAGGCGTTCCAGAAAGGCTTCCTCGTCGGCAGCCTGCTCGCGGGCCCGTCGATCATGTCGAAGGGCAAGGTTCCGCCGGGCCGCCAGGTTTGGCACCGCGACGACGCCGAGCCGATGTTCGTCGGCGACACGAAGGATCGCTATCCGAAGCCCGATGGCAAATACACGTTCGACAAGCTCTCCTCGGTGTTCATCACCGGCAACGCCACGCGCGACGACGCGCCAAACCACATTCGCGTTCAGAAGCACGTCCCCCGCGAGATCGCCGAGACCTGGCGGTGGATGTGCCCGGCCGGGGTGTACGAGATCCCCGAGGACGCGCCCGAGACCGGCGACGTGGACGTGATCGTCAACTACACCAACTGCGTGCAGTGCGGTGCGATCACCGCCAAGGGCGGCCGCCTCACCACCCCCGAGGGTGGCGACGGGCCGCTGTATCAAATTCTCTGAGCGCCATCGACCGGCGCATGGCTGCGTCCTCGGTCGCTCGCGTGCGTAGCACGCCACGCTCCCTGCGTCCTGGCCCTGCTTGATCGATGGCGCTCAGAGGCGTGCTGCTTCGTACTGGCGCATCTTCAGGTGGGGCGAAACATGCGCGGATAGCGCGTGTTAGGGGGTTGTGATGAAGACGACGACATCTCCCCTGAGGACGCTTCTCTCGCGCCGGCCGGCAACGGCCAGGCGTGTCGCGGTGTCGACGGGCTGCGCGCTGATGCTCATGTGTCTGGCGCAGGCGCCCGTTGCGCTGGGGGGGATCACCGCCGGGGACGGTGGCCAGACGGGGCAGCTCGGCACGGGAGGGGACGTGCCGAGCGCCTCGGCGCTGCTCGAACAGTGCGTCACAACCGGCGAACAGGGCGAACGCTCCGCCACGTTCTCCGGCGAAATGACGGCGATGGCAGGCGCCGCGCGCATGGAGATGCGGATCGACCTGCAGGAGCGGCCGTCCGGCGAAATCGGCTTTCATCTCGTCACCGCGCCGGGGCTGGGTGTGTGGCGGATGTCGAGTCAGGGCGTGATGATCTACAAATACGTAAAGCAGGTCACCGACCTGTCGTTTCCCGCAGCTTATCGCGCGGTGGTGCGCTTTCACTGGCTGAGCGCCAAAGGCCGCGTGGTGCGACACACGGCGATACTCACGCCCGTCTGCGCGCAGCCGGCGCCGCCCGCGCTCTCGACGCCGACGACGCCCGGCACGACGTCCACGCCGGGAACCGTCTCGGCGCCTCCCGCCCTCCGGTTGGCCGCCGGCTGAATACGTCTCGCCATCGCCGCGTGCGCGCGTTGCGTGCGCCGGTCGCTAGAATGAACGGACGATGAAGGCGAAGATCCATCCACACTACGCAGCGGCGCATGTGCGCTGCACCTGTGGCAACGAGTTCGTGACGCGCGCGACGCGTGACGAGCTGCACGTCGAGGTGTGCTCCAACTGTCATCCGTTCTACACCGGGCGCCAGAAGCTGATGGACACCGGCGGGCGTGTCGAGCGCTTCCAGCGCAGGGTGGCCAAAGGCCGCCTGCACTCCGCGCAGACTCGGTCCTCCAAGTAGCCCGATGCACTCGCTCCTGGCCGCCGGTTCACCACCGACGCCAGCGGAGCCGGCGGAGAGAGAGACGCCGTCACCCGTCTTGCAGGTCGATTCGGTAGACCACGTGACGGATGTTGCAGTCGCAGGCGACGGCGACGGTGAGCTGAGCGCTCAGCGCGACGCGCCCGTGGGTGGCCAGGCGGTGCTGGAGGGCGTGATGATGCGCGGTGTCTCCAACTGGGCGGTGGCGGTGCGCAAGCCGACCGCCGAGCAGCTCGACGGTGGCGAGCTCGAGCCCGAGGAGGCGGCGTTGGGTGAGATCGAGGTGAGCACCTTCCCGTTGACCTCGGCGCTCAGCCGCCATCGTGCACTGCGCCTGCCGATCGTGCGTGGAGTGGTCGCGCTGGGCGGGTCGCTGATGATCGGCTTTCGCGCCCTGGAGATCTCCGCGAACGCACAGCTGCCGCCCGAGGAGTTGGGTGGCGGGGACCCTGAGCCAGGCGGCGCTGACGACGGGGATCCTCAACAGGGAGGGCAGGAGATCCCGCGTGGAGTCTGGGCCGGGACGGTGGTGGTGGCGATGCTGTTCGCGATCGTCCTGTTCTTTCTGATCCCGGTTGGCCTGACGAGCCTGATCAAGGGCCAGCTGGGCTCCTCCGTGCTGTTCTGGCTGGTGGAGGGGGTGGTGCGGACGGCGATCTTCCTCGGCTACATGCTGCTGCTCTCGCGGCTGCGCGACCTGCGGCGCGTGTTCGAGTATCACGGCGCCGAGCACAAGACGATCTCCTGCTTCGAGGCCGGCCTGCCGCTTACACCCGCCAACTGCAAGCGCTTCTCGCGGCTGCATCCCCGCTGTGGCACGAGCTTCCTGCTGGTGGTGATGATCGTCGCGATCTTCGTGTTCGCGCCGATCGGGCTGCCCGCCTGGTACTGGCTGGTGGCGACACGCATCCTCGGCGTGCCGGTGATCGCGGGGATCTCCTTCGAGCTGATCAAGTTCGCCGGGCGCAACCGTCGCCGGCGGTGGGTGCAGGCCGTGATGTGGCCAGGATTGAAGTTGCAGCTGCTGACCACCCGCGAGCCCGATCTCGACCAGCTCGCGGTGGCGATCGCCGCGCTCGAGGCGGTGCTCGAGCTGGAGAAGCCGGGCGAGCTGACGGCGGCAGACCTGATGGGCGTAGAGGTCGTCGCCTAGACCGCACGGGCCCATCGGTGAAGCGCCCTTAGACTGCTGGGCGCGATGATCGAAGACCTCGTAGAGCAGATCGAGACGAGCTTCGCCGAGCTCGGCGAGCAGATGACCGACCCGCGGGTGATCGGCGACCGGGAGCGCTACGCCGAGGTCGGCAGGGCCTACAGCCGGCTCGAGTCGGCGGCCAAGCTCGGCGTGGAGTGGCGCCACGCGCGCGACGACGCGGCGGGCGCCGAAGAACTGCTGTCGGAGAGCGGCGAGGACGCCGAGCTGCGCGAGCTGCTGGGCAGCGCGCGCGAGCGGATCGAGGAGCTCGAGGAGGAGATCCGCCTGGCGATGGTGGAGAGCGACCCGAACGACGAGAAGAGCGTGATCGTCGAGATCCAGGGCGGCGCGGGCGGTGACGAGGCCGGCCTGTGGGCCGGTGATCTGTATCGGATGCTGAGCAAGTACGCAGAGCGCCGCGGCTGGCAGGCCGAGCCGATGGACATCGGAGAGGGCAAGTTCACGTTCGCGGTGAAGGGCGACGGGGCGTATTCGGTGTTCAAGTTCGAGGGCGGCACTCACCGCGTGCAGCGCGTGCCGCAGACCGAGTCGCAGGGGCGGGTGCACACCTCCACCGCGACCGTGGCGGTGCTGCCGGAGGCCGAGGAGGTCGACGTGCAGATCGACCCGAACGAGCTGCAGATAGACGTCTACCGCTCCTCCGGTCCGGGCGGGCAGTCGGTCAACACGACCGACTCGGCGGTCCGCATCACGCACAAGCCGTCGGGGATCGTCGTCTCGATGCAGGACGAGAAGTCACAGCTGCAGAACCGCGAGAAGGCGCTGCGCGTGCTGCGCGCGCGGATCTACGAGCGGGCTCTGGCAGAGCAGCAGGCCGAGCTCGCCGCCGACCGCCGCTCGCAGGTCGGCACGGGCGACCGGGCGGAGAAGGTCCGCACCTACAACTACGGCGAGCGGCGCGTGACCGACCACCGGATCAAGCTGACCGTGCACAACCTCGACCAGGTGCTCGAAGGCGAGCTGGACGAGCTCACCGCTGCGCTGCAGGCCGACGAGAAGCGGCGGCGCCTGGAGGCGCACTCAGAGGGCGCAGTCAAACCGGTGGCGTGATCGGCTGGGCACCGTGATCGGCTGGGGCACCGTGATCGGCGAGGCGTTGTGATCGGCTCGGGCGTCTCCGCGCGCGACGCGCTCGACGGAGCGATAACGGCGATCGGCGCGGCCGGGTGCGAAACGCCGCGGCTGGACAGCGAAGTGCTGCTCGCGCACGTGCTCGGAGTCGAGCGCGGGCGGCTGCTGATCGATCGCGATTTGGCGGTTCAGGGGGAGGCGGTGCGCGCGTTTCAGAACGCCGTGCGCCGCCGCTCGGTCGAACGCGAGCCGGTCGCCTACATCGTCGGCAGTCGCGGCTTTCGCCGGATCGACCTGCAGGTGGATCACCGCGTGCTCGTCCCACGTCCCGAGACTCAGCTCCTGGTCGAGGTTGGGTTGACCTTGCCGCATGGGTCGAGCGTGCTCGACGTGGGCACCGGCAGCGGCGCGGTGGCGCTGGCGCTGAAGGACGAGCGTCCTGACCTCGAGCTGACCGGCAGCGACGTGAGCGCGACGGCGCTCGACGTGGCCCGCGCCAACGGGCTGCGCCTCGGGCTCGGGGTCCGCTGGCTGCAGGCTGATCTGCTCGCGGGCGTGGAGGACGAGTTCGACGCCATGCTCTCCAACCCGCCCTATGTTGCCGAGTCTGAGCGCGCGCAGCTCGCACCCGAGATCCTCCGCCACGAGCCCCCCGGCGCGCTGTTCTCCGGGGAGGACGGCCTGGCGACGATCCGGGCACTGCTCGCGCAACTGGACGATCGCGCGCGTGTGCGACTCGTCGCGATCGAGATCGGCGCCGGCCAGGCGCAGGCGGTAGGGGAGCTGGTGCACGCGGCGGGCTTTGCGGCGGTGCGCGTCGAGCGCGATCTCGCCTCCATCGAGCGCGTGGTGGTGGGGGAGCGCGCATCGGGGGAGCGCACGTCGGGACACCGTGTCTCGGGACAGCGTGCATCGTGAGTCCGACGTTAAGGCCACTCGACGAGTCCGACGCTCGCGGGCTGGAAGAGTGTCTGGCGAGCGGCGGCGTCGCGGTATTTCCAGCAGACACCGTCTACGGCGTCTGCTGTGACCCCGACGACGAGCGTGCGGTAAGGCGCCTGTACGAGCTGAAGGGCCGCCCGCCCGAGCGCCCGGCGGCGGTCATGTTCTTCGCCCTCGAGCCGGCGCTGAGCACGCTGAGCGAGCTGCACGACACGGAGCGAACGGCGCTGAGGGCATTGTTGCCGGGCCCGGTCACACTCCTGCTGCCCAACCCTAACCTGCGCTTCGGCCCGGCCTGCGGCCCCGATCCGGCGACGCTTGGCCTGCGCGTGCCGCGCCTGCCCGCCCAGATGGCGGCGCTGCGCTCAGTCCGCAGACCGGCGATGCAGTCGAGCGCGAACCTCTCCGGCGAGACCGATGCACGGCGGCTTACAGACGTTCCGGAGAGCATCAGGGCTGGCGCCGACCTCGTGCTCGACGGCGGCGAGCTGCCGGGAACCCCTTCGACGGTGGTCGACCTGTGCGACTATCAGGCGAGCCATAAGTGGCGCGTGGTGCGCGAGGGAGCGCTCGACCGATCGTCGCTGGAGCGGGCGCTTGCGTAAAGACGCGTCGGCCATCCAGTGTGACGCCGATGGCTATTTGGATTCGATCTCACGCTGCGATCAGCGCAGGCTTGATGTTCGCCAGAAGCACTCGATCTGGCGGAGGGGTAACGGTGATTGCACCATCACGGTCAAGTAGAAATCGCACATTGACCAACACCATCCCGATCATCGCACCCGACTCGTCGTAGTCGACAGCGTGTCCCTCCGGGGTTGCGATCGTTTTGAATGCCTTCTGTGGAGGTCCGACGCTTAGATAAAGAACATCGGCACGCTCGTCATACTCGTGCTCGTCAAAGGAGATGCCGGCGATGGTTGTGACGCTCATGGCTTTCCTTCCGGCTTGTGATCCTGGGTAAAGGCGGTCACAACAAAGCCGGGAGACTCGGTGAAGTCTACAACTACCCTAAGAACGCCTATCAAAAAGATCGGCACGCCGGATGCGTCCCTGGACACGGCGCTGGATCGCGTGACGTCTCGCACGTGCCACCAGCACGCGCTTCACCGCCCCACGACGCCCAGCTTGGTCCAGAAACGCCCCGCCGCACCGCTCTTTTTGATAGGCGTTCTAAGCCATCGCAAAGCGTCGAGATCACGGCGAAAGAAGCGCTCCCTCCGAGGCGCCGGATCGTCTTCCCGCGAGTCGGGTCGTGCCACAGCGTCGAGAACCGCCGACATGTGGGTCAGCATCTGAGGTCGTCGACGCCTGAGATGCTCTTCGGTACGTACATCGAACATCACTCGACGCCCGTCGGGATCGATTGTCTCAGGTCGATCATTTGACACCGTAGCCAGGCTACGCGCCGCTTGGGATGGAATTCGGCGCGCCGCTCCTGCTAGCCTCGTGACAGCTGCCGCGACTGGCGCCCTGAGGTGGAAGCGACCACCGGGAAGCGGTCAGCGAACCCGCCGCGCGCCTGGGCACAAAAGTCCTTTCCGTCCTTGTCCAAGGAGAGCGCGATGTCCGACGAGCTGAGCCCCGATTACTTCAACCGCCCGCTCGCCGCGGTGGACCCCGAGGTTGCCGCTGCGCTGCGTGGCGAGCTGGCACGCCAGCAGGACACGCTGGAGATGATCGCCTCAGAGAACTTCGTGCCGCGGGCGGTGCTCGAATGCCAGGGGTCGGTGCTGACGAACAAGTACGCCGAGGGCTACCCCGGCCGTCGGTACTACGGCGGCTGCGAGTGGGTGGACGTATCGGAGCAGCTCGCGATCGACCGCGCCAAGGCACTGTTCGGCGCCGAGCACGCGAACGTGCAGCCGCACTCCGGCGCACAGGCCAACACCGCCGTCTACCACGCGCTGCTGCAGCCGGGCGACACGATCATGGGGCTGTCGCTGGCCCACGGCGGCCACCTGACGCACGGCATGAAGATCAATGTCTCGGGCCGGCTGTATGACATCGCCGCGTACGAGGTCGATCGCGAGAGCAGCCTGATCGACATGGACGAGGTCGCGCGGATCGCGCGCGAGCACCGCCCGAAGCTGCTGCTGGCGGGATGGTCCGCATATCCGCGCGAGCTCGACCTCGCACGCTTCCGCGAGATCGCCGACGAGGTCGGCGCGCTGCTGATGGTCGACATGGCGCACTTCGCCGGGCTGGTCGCGGCGGGGTTGCATCCGAGCCCGATCGAGCACGGCGCCGATGTCGTGACGACGACGACCCACAAGACGTTGGGGGGGCCGCGCGCGGGGATCATCCTGTGCAAGGAGGAGTACGCCAAGAAGATCGACTCGGCCGTCTTCCCCGGCCAGCAGGGCGGGCCGCTCGAGCACGTGATCGCGGGCAAGGCGGTGGCGCTGAAGATCGCCGCGAGCGAGCTGTTCGCCGAGCGCCAGCGCCGCACCGTGGAGGGCGCCAGAGCATTGGCACGCGAGCTGCTGCAGGCCGGTCACGGCGTCAACGTGCTCACGGGCGGGACCGATGTGCACCTGGTTCTCGTCGATCTGCGCGACGTTCAGCCAGAACTGAGCGGCAGGCAGGCGGAGGACCGTCTGCACGAGATCGGCATCACGGTCAACCGCAACGCCGTCCCGTTCGACCCGCGCCCGCCGATGGAGGCGTCCGGCCTGCGGATCGGGACGCCCGCCCTCGCGACGCGAGGTCTGCAAGCGGGGGACTTCGTCGAGGTGGGCAAGATCCTCGCGAGCGCGCTGACGCCCGAATACGAGGCGCGCGCCGCCGAGCTGACAGAGCGCGTGAACGCGATCGTCGAGCGCTACCCGCTGTATGAGAGCCTCGCCGCAGCCACGGCTGTTTAGCGCCCGCCGCAACACTTCGCCGTGGTGAGGGCTCTGAGGTCGCCTGTGCGCGGCCGTGACTCGAACGACCCCCCTCCCTGCGATGCTGTCGATGTCGATGCGTAACCCAACCGAGCTCGACGCGCTCTATGCCTTGCTGTCCGCCGCGGCGGTGACCGCGCTGCTGACCCCGGTCACGATGCGGATCGCCAGGGCGGTCGGGGCGATCGACGAGCCGCGCGAGCGGGGGCTGTCCGACCGCCCCACCCCACTGCTCGGGGGGCTTGCGATCTTCGCCGGTGTGCTCGTCGCGGGCCTGGTCTGGCTGCCGGGCGGCTTTGGCGCCGGCGCCAATCGCGAGCCTCACCTGTGGTCGGGCGTGTTGATCGCCGCCGGGCTGATCACGCTGGTGGGCGCGCTCGACGACCGCTTCGACCTGCCGCCCGCGGTGAAGCTGCTCGGGCAGCTGCTGGCGGCGATGATCGTCGTGCACTTCGGCGTGGCGGTGAAGGCGATCACCCTGCCCTTCATCGGCAAACTGGCGTTCCCAAACGCGGGCATTACGAATGCCGGGCCGGTGCTGACCGTGATCGGGATCGTGGCGATGATGAACGTCGTCAACTTCTCCGACGGCGTCGACGGCCTCGCGGCCGGGGTCTGCGCGATCCTCGCGGCCGCGCTTGCGGTGATCGCGTTCGACCTGCATCGCGGGCAGCCGGGCGTGCTCGCGGCGCTCACGGCGGGCGCTGCGCTCGGCTTCTTGATCTACAACTTCCCGCCCGCGTCGAGCTTCATGGGCGATTGCGGAGCGAACCTGCTGGGGCTGCTGATGGGCGTGATCACGGTCGAGGCGGCGGTCAAGACGACCGCCGTGGTGTCGTTCGTGTTGCCGCTGATCCTGCTGACGATGCCGTTCCTCGACACGACGTTCGTGGTGCTCAAGCGGCTGAAGTACCGCCAGCCGATCTACCGGCCGGACAGCGAGCACTTCCACCATCGGATGGCGCGGATCGGCTTCTCGAGCAGGCGCACGATCGCCTATCTGTATGCGTGGACGCTGATGCTCGCCGGGCTCGCGCTCGCGTTGCGGTTCATTCCCTACAGCGATCACCACGGTCATCTGCACACCGGCTGGACGCTCGTGATGATCGCCCTCGGCCTGCTGGTCGCGGCCGCGAGCGTCTATCTGGTGTACGTGCTCGAGATCCTCAAGTTCAGGCGCCTGGACGCGATGCGCCTGCGGCGGCTGCGCCCGAATGCGTCACCGACGGAGATCGAGCGACACGTGACGCGCGACTTCGAGACCGGCGAGTTCCAGACGATCGTTGCGCAGCCCGGCAGCGGCGGCTCCCCGAGCGAGCCGATCGATGTTCCCGGGTCCAGTGGCGAGCCGGCGCCGCTTGCGCCGCGAGGCGTCTCAGCGGCCGAGCGCACCGACGTGCCCGTGACGGGGGGCGGTATGGATCGCGGGGGCGCTGAGCAGCGGGTCGGCGAGCGGCAGGTGGATCAGGATCGCGTAAGCGCAGACGAGCAGCGTGGCTCCACGCAGGCGCCGATCGCCGCAGACGGCGGCTAGCGGCAGCGGCCAGACGGCGTACCACGGCAACAGCCACGCCGTGGACAGCAGCAGCGCGAGCGTGCTCCAGCCGGCCGCCACGCGCCAGTCCGCGGTGCCCCGCGCGGTGCGCCAAAGCGCGTAGCCGAGCACGAGCAGGAAGGCGGCGATGAAGCAGTGCCGCCACCAGCCCGGGGTGCCGTTCAGCCCGAAGAGGCGTGCGGTCTCGGCGGGGATGCTGTGGGTGGCGATCAGCTGTTGCTGTTCGCCGACGGCATCGAGGAAGCCCAGCGCGTGCGATCCGAAGCCGATCAGCCCGACGATCGCCATCAGCGCGAGCCCCAGAGCCGCGGCGGCGGCGACGCGCAGGCGCTCGCGCCCGCGGGAGGGAGCGAGCACGAGGAACGGCAGCACGATCCCCGCCGTCACCTTGACGCCGACGCCCGCGGCCAGCGTGAGCGCCCCGGCGCGATAGCGCGGAGACGCCGTGATCGCTGTTCCCGCGGTGAGCGCGAGGGCCGCGCCAAGGAACGCGAGCACGAGCGTGTCGTTGTGGCCGCCGCCGACCGCCAGCTCCAGCATGACCGGGTTCAGACCGACGAACGCGGCGGCGAAGCGCCGCGAATGTCCGAGCGCGCCGGCCGCGCGCGCGGTCAGCGCCACGGCGATCAGGCTCCCCGCGACCGCCGCCGCCTTCAACGCCCACAGCCCGCTCGCGAGACCGAGCGGCGCGGTCGCGTAGCTCGCGAGCGTGAACAGCGGTCCATAGGGCGAGTTCTGAAACGGCCAGCCGATGAACGGGTAGATCGGGTCGGTGGGCGCTTCGAAGGCGACGTGCGTATAGGGGTCGAGCCCGTGCAGCACGCCCATGCGCGCAAACGCGAGGTAGCCGAAGACGTCTTGGGAGATCAACGGCGGCCCGAGCAGCAGCACGACGTTCGTCGCGAGGATCGCCGCGACGAGAACGCGCCACGGAAGCGCGCGCGCGCCTACGAGCACGAGCAGGTAGCCCGCGCACATGATCAGGGTGAGCGTTTGGAAGCTGCCTGAGGAGATCCCCAGGCCGAGTCCCTCGAAAGGGCCGGCAAGCCAGCCGGGCCAGCCGCCGCTGCGCCCGGGGACGAGCTGGGTCGGGCCGCTCGCGGCGCCCGCGGCGATGAAGAACACGCTCGCCAGCACCCCCGCCAGTCCGAGCAGGCCGAGCACGCGCAGACTCCTCGACGATCCTTCGTCAACGTCGCCGCTCGCTCGCGCACGCCGCGCACGAGCCGCGCTCACGGATCCATCGGGCTCGCGCTCGCCGTGGTGGTCAGTGTCCTGCGCCAGGGCGCCGGATGCGGGGGTGCTCGCGTGTATGCGCCCATTGTTACGTCTAGCCGACCTGCAAGTGTTTGGTGTGCCAGCTACCCTGTGATAGCCATAGCGCCCGGTATGAAGCTTCTGCCCACGGGCGCGCATCGAGGCAAACGCCTCTATTTGGGTGAGATTTCCCCAACGTGCGACGACTGAGCCGCTACCGCAAACCAACTTCAGACCGGGTCCCCGGACCGCGTCGCGTCCTGATCCTGTCCGCCGACGTGGGCGAGGGCCATGCGGCCGCCGCGCGGGCGCTCGCGGAGCAGATCGAGGGCTCGCCCGAGCAGGCGGAGGTCACGATCATCGACGGCCTTGCCGCGATGGGGCGCCTGCTGCGCCCTGTAGTCGAGGACGGATATCGCGTGCAGCTGCGCTTCATGCCGTGGACGTACACGCTCGTCTACTGGCTGCTCGAGCACGTGGCGCCGATCCGCTTCTCGGCGCGCCGGATGCTGTGGCTGCTCGGCTCGCGCCCGTTGGCGCGGTGCATCGCCGAGCACGACCCCGATGTGATCGTGTCCACCTATCCGGCCGTCACGGTCGTGCTGGCGCGGCTGCGCCGAACCAAAGTGGTGGACTGTCCGACGGTCGCGACGATCACCGACCTCACCGGCCTGTTCTTCTGGGCTCAGCCCGGAATCGACATGCATCTGGTGATGTACGGCCAATCGCTGTCCTCGGTCGAGCGGATTGCGGGGCAGGGCAGCGTACGTCTCGTGCGCCCACTGATATCGGCCGACTTCCTTGGCCCTCGCTGCCCGCTGCAGGCCCGTCGCGCGCTGGGTCTGCCCGAGCAGGGCCGCATGGTGGTCGTCTCCGGCGGAGGCTGGGGGGTGGGGGACATCCAAGGAGCGGTGGGTGAGCTCGCGAGGATGGAGGAGGTCAGCTCCATCGTCTGCCTGGCCGGGCGCAACGAGCAGCTCGAGAGCAAGCTGAGAGACGCGTTCGCGCGGGAGCCGCGCGTGACCGTGTACGGGTTCACCGACAGGATGCCCCAGCTGCTCGCGGCTGCCGACGTGCTCGTGCACTCCACCGGAGGCGTCACCTGCCTGGAGGCGAAGGCCGCCGGCACCCCGGTCGTCTCCTACGGGCTGCCCGTCGGTCACGCGCGCTTGAACACACGCGCGATGGCGACGCTCGAGCTGCTGAAGCTGGCCAACAACGTCGAGGAGCTGCGCGAGCACGTGCGGGCGAGCTTCGCCGAGACCGGCGACGACTCCGAGGTGGGAGCGCCGACGGAGGACTCCCTGCAGGAGCTGCTCGTGAGCGACGGTCGCCGGCCACGGACACGGGCGGACGGACGGCCGGCTGTCGGGCTGACGACGGTGGCGACTCATGCCGAGGAGGAGACCGCTGCGGTCGACCTGGTTCTGGGCGCGCCACGACGTGTGCGCTCGATTCCTCTGTGGCGACTGCGGCTGGTTGCGTTCGCCACTCCCTTCGTGCTGCTGCTGAGCGTCGGCGCGTGGACGATGTCGACCGACGAGGTCACGGCCTTGGCGAGCGCGCTGCTGCGCGTCCATCCGCTTACCCGCATCAAGACCGACCAGCCCGACGTGGGTCTGATCGTGCGTGCGCCTGCGAATGAGATAACGCTCGTGGCGGCTGAGCTCGCCGGCCGGGGTATCCACGCCTCGTTCACCGACGACGGCGTCGTGCCTTCGCGCGCGACGATCTTCGGGCTGCATTCGCTCTACGACGAGCTGCTGCCCGAAGTCGGGCCGGGCAGGTCCCTGTTGCGCTGGGTGCGCACCCGCGGCAAGCTGCGCTCGCAGGCGCACGCCTTGGGGCTGCGTCACCACTTCTACTTCCTGCAGCCCCGCACGGGGTTGACCGTCGGTCAGCTGGTGCTCGCGCGCACCGCCGACGCGACCCCTGTGCAGGGCGCACAGCGCTTGAGCGTCCCCGGGGCCCTACCTCAGCGCGGCACGCGAGCCGGCGAAGTGCTGGTGGTGACGATCGACGGATCGTCCTCCTCGGTGGTGTGGGTGGAGCACGTCGTCTCCTGGCTCGACTCCGAGCGGCTCGGCGCCGAGCCGCTCGCGTGGCTCACGCGCTCGCCATCCGCCGCCGGGGCACCGACCTCGAAGAGGTCGGTCAGCAGGGGAGAGCGGGCGAGAAGCGCGGCGCCGAGGACCAGCAGCGCGAGCGAGCAGCTCAGCGGCACACCTCCGAAAGGGGTGGCGCTGAAGCTCTCACCGAGCAGCAGTGGCGCGAGCACGACCGGGACGATCGTCTGAGTCACGAACACGACCGGCGCCACCTGAATCGCCGGTCGCGACTGCAGCGCGCTCGCCTCGCTGAGCAGCCCCACGGCCGAGGAGATCGCCGTGCCAACTCCCCAGGCGGCCGCCGCGAGGAGGTGTCCCTGGGCGAGGTCGTCGGAGGCGAGCTTGGTCGCGACGCCGCTCCACGCGAAGCTGAGCCCCGCGCCGATCATCGTCACCGGCGCGGGCGAGCGGTGGATCGCGCGTAGCAGATAGGGCAGCAGGCTCGCGATCGCAAGCAGGCTCAGCACGATCGTGATCGTAAGTTCCTCGGATGTGTGGGAGTCGCTGCGCGGGGGCGCGGTGAGCCCGGCGCCGATCACACCGATCACGATCGCGCCGATCGCGAGGTACTCATAGCGCCCGGCGTGCTCGCCGAGCATCCGCTGCGCGACGAACATCAGCACGAGCAGGCCGGTGGCGAGCGCCGGCTGGACCACCACCAGCGGAGCCAGCAGCAGCGCGAGGACCTGCAGTGGCCAGCCGAGGATCGACAGCCCTGTGCCGGCGAGCCAGCGGGCGCGCCTGAGCAGGCCCCAGACGAGCGCCACGCGCAGGTGCTCCTCGTGGGGCGCCTCCCTGGCATCGAGCGCCTGGAGCGCGATCCCTAGGCTGTAAAAGGCCGAGGCGCCCACGGCCGCCCCTATTCCCAGTACAAGATCGACCATGTCCACGCACGATCATCGCACTCGCGATCCCGCCACCACGGGCCAGATCGTGCTGGGCGGGCTGGGGATGGGAGCCGTGGCCGTCGCTGGCCACCTGCTACCGGCGCTCAGCATCTACTGGCCGGTGTTGCGTCGCCGGCTGGACGTGGAGTGCGCCACCGCGAGCGGACGTGGGTATGCGCTCACGTTCGACGACGGTCCGCATCCGCGGGGAACGCCGGCGGTGCTCGAGATCCTGGCTGCCGCGGAGGTGCGCGCGACGTTCTTCCTGGTGGGTGAGCAGGTTCGGCGCAGCCCCGCCCTGGCGCGGGAGATCGTCGCCGCTGGGCACGAGGTCGGCCTGCATTGCGATCGGCATCGCAACCTGCTGCGTCTCGCGCCGTGGCAGGTGAGCGCGGACATCGCGCGGGCGCAGGAGACGATCGAGGCGGCGACCGGCCGCGCGATCGGGCTGTACCGGCCGCCGTACGGTGCGCTGAGCGCGTCGGCGCTGCGCGTCGCGCGCGCGCATGGCTGGCGCACGCTGCTGTGGAGCCAGTGGGGCAAGGACTGGCAGGCGAACGCCACGCCAGAGTCGATCGCCACGCGCGTGACCGACGGTGCGGCCGAGGGCTCGGTGCTGCTGCTGCACGACGCCGACGACTACTCGGCTCAAGGCTCCTGGCAGCGCACCGCTGCCGCGCTCCCGCGGGTGCTCGAGACGCTCGCCGAGCGGGGGTTGCGGCCCACAAGGCCCTGACAGTCGACTCACCGCCCTGCTCTCCGTGCCGGCGGATAGCATCAAGGGCTTGTCCAGCACGGCCTCGATCGACATGAGCGATCCCGTCACGGCGGGGATCGGCGCTGTTGCAGGCGCTGTGCCTGCCGTTGCACCGGGCCTGATCGGGGCTCGCGCGCGGCCACGAACGCGAACGCGATGGTGGGTCGAGGCGGGGGTGATCGTATGGCTGTGCTGGGTGTACGACGCGGTCACGAACCTCGCCCCGCTGCGCCTGCACACCGCGCTCGCTCATGCGACGAGCATCTTGCATGTGGAGCGCTCGCTGCACCTCGATCCCGAGCATGCGCTCGATCGCTGGCTCACAGGCCATCACACGCTCGGGCTGGTCCTGTCCGACTACTACGACAACGCGCACTTCATCGTCACGCTCGGGCTGCTGGGCTGGCTGTGGTGGCGGCGGGCGGACCTGTATCGCCCGCTGCGCAACTCGCTCGTGCTCGTCAACGTGCTCGCGTTCGTCGTCTTCTGGCTCTATCCCGTCGCCCCGCCGCGGATGCTGGGCGGCTTCACCGACGTGGTGGCGTCGACGCACGCCTTCGGCTCCTGGCACACCGGCGCGCTGGCCTCGCACGCCAACCAGCTGGCGGCGATGCCCTCGCTGCACATGGCCTGGGCGGCATGGTGCGCGCTCGCGCTGTGGCGCATCGCAACGCGGAGCTGGGTGCGAGCATTGGCGCTGCTCTACCCCTGCATGACCGCGCTGGCGGTGATCGCGACCGGCAACCACTTCCTCTTCGACGTTCTCGGTGGACTGCTCGCGATCGCGGCCGCGGTTGCGCTGACGGAGGTCGCCGCTCCGAGCGCGGCGCGGTGGAGAGGCATCTGGGCCGATCGTGGCAGGGACGGGCCGAGATACGCTCCCAAATCGGATCTCCTCGCGACCGTGCCCGCGTACCGAGTGTCACAAACTTGTTACGAAGTCCCGGATCAGGTAGACTGAGCGAGCCAACGCAGAGGGGAAGGAGCGCTCACAGCGAGCGCTCGTCGGGTCCGTCGCACGATGACGCGCGGACTTTCTCGTCTGTAGGGTGGGCCACGCTATGCCAGATTTCGATGCCAACGACGATTTCATCCGCCTGACACGCGCTGGTCGGGATGATACTCCCGACCCCGTAGAGGTAGATCCGGTCAGGGCCGAGCCGCCCCTCGTGCGTCGCACCCGTGTGCACGTCGAGGGCCACTACAAGGCCCGCGGCGGCAGGCCCGCGCGAGGCATCGGCGTGACCATGATCGCGCGGCGCAGGCACGCCACCCGGCGCGCTTGCCCTTACGGCCGGCGACTGCCGGTGCTGGCAACCCAGCGGTACAACCGCCGGCGCCTGTGGACCGTGTGCCACGGACTGCCCCCCGGATCTCCACGCTGACGTGACCTTCCTCCGCTACCTCGACCTGTTGCTGGTCGTCCTAGCCCTGCCTGTGTTCCTGGCCGCCGGCCTGCCCCTGGCCGGGTGGGGAGTGGGCGCCGGCGCGTGGTGTGTGCAGCGAGGATTGCAGCTGTACACCAACCGCCGCGCACGCGCGTCCGACGATCCGCGCACCGTCGTCGGTCTGCTCGCGGGCTCGATGATCGGCCGTGGCTGGCTTGTCGCGATCGCGATCTTCCTGGTGGGGTTGGACGACAATCACGCGGGGCTCGCCGCGGCCGTGCTGGTGATCGCGCTGTTCACGGTCTATTTCACCGTCGGCATGGTCGTGCGTCCGTTCGACCTGTCCCGCCGCGACGGGCCCTCGGCCGGCGCCACCCCATCGACCGGTGCCACCCCGTGAGCCGGCGCGCGAAGATCTGCCTGGGCGTCGGGCTGTTCACGCTGCTGGTAGTCGCGCTCGGCGTGATCTTCGGCTCGCACGGGATGAACACCGAGTACCAGCCCCAGAACGAGTTCAAACTCGACCCGTGGGTCAAGCTGAAGCTCGGGCCGATCGACATGTCGATCAACAAGGCGGTCCTCTACCTGTTCATAGCCGCCGCGCTGACGGTCGGCACGATGGTCTACATCGCGCGGCGCATGACCGAGAAGCCGAACAAAGTGCAGACGGCGGTCGAGGTGATCTACGGGCTGATGCGCGACAACATCGCCGGCCCGGACAACATCGACAGCAAGCTCGCCGTCAAGTGGTTCCCGTTCATCGGGGCGCTGTTCCTGTTCATCTGGTACTCCAACCTGCTCGGCTACATCCCGCTGCCGGTGAACAGCGAGGAGACGTTCAACGTGTTCGGCGCGCACATCCCCGCCTTTCAGATCTACGCGGCGACGGCCAACATCTCCGTCACGCTGATGCTGACGCTGCTCGTGTGGGGCAGCTACCAGGTCGAAGGCGTGCGCGCCAAGGGGCCGGGAGCCTACGTCAAGGGTTGGTTGCCAGGTGGTCTCGAGAACGTGCCCGCGAAGTTCGTCCTGATTCCGCTGATCTTCGGCATCGAGGTGATCTCGCAGTTCGTGCGCATCATCTCGCTGTCGGTCAGGCTGTTCGCGAACATCCTCGCCGGACACCTGCTGATCCTGTTCATGGGCGGCGGTCTCGTGATCCTGCTCGGACTCGCCGCCCTCGGCGCCGTCACGCTGCCCGTGGCGGTCGTGTTCTTCCTGTTCGAGATCGTCCTGATCGCAACACTTCAGGCGTTCATCTTTGCCACCCTCACAGCCATCTACCTCGGCGGCGCGGTCGCCGAGTCCCACTGAGTCCCACCGACCCACAACAAGGAGCGTTTGTGCATTCCCTCATCGCAGCAGCAACCGGCCAGGCTGAAATGGCCAAGTCGATCAAGGCCATCGCCCTCGGCGTAGGCGCCGGCCTGGGCACGATCGGCCCCGGCATCGGCGTCGGCTACATCTTCGGCAAGGTGATCGAGGCGGTCACCCGCCAGCCCGAGATGCGTGACGAGATCACCTCGATCCAGTGGTTGGGCTTCGCGCTCACCGAGGCGATCGTGTTCTACGCGTTCATCTTCGGCCTGATCGCGTTTTTCCTCGGTTAGATGACCTCCTCTATTCACACTCACGCCGAGCGGAGGAATCGATCCTGATGGGGGCACCGATCGTGGCCGCCTCGAGCAGCGGCAACTTCCTGGTCTCGCCCAACCTGGGCGTGATGATCTGGACGCTGATTGCGTTCGTGATCGCGATGTACGTGCTGTCGAAGCTCGCGTTCCCACGGATCAGCGAGGCGCTCGACAAGCGCCAGAAGGCGATCGACGACTCGATCGACTCCGCCCAGCGCACGCGCGAGGAAGCCGAGAAGATCCTCACCGAATATCGCGAGCGGCTGAAGGAGGCACGCGCCCAGTCGGAGGAGATCGTCGAGCGCGCCCGCGAGACAGCCAAGGCGCAGGAGCGCGAGGGCAAAGAGAACGCCCAGGAGCTGGTCGCCGAGGGCGCCAAGCGCGCGCAGCGCGAAATCGAGATGGCCACGAAGCAGGCGCTCGGGGAGATCCGCAAGGAGGTCGCCGACCTGACGATCATGGCCACCGAGAAGGTGACGCGCAAGACGCTCGACGACGCGGACCAGAAGCGTCTGGTCGAGGAGGCGCTCGGCGAGCTCGACTTCTCCGGCATCTCCTCCGGGGCGGCCAACAACTGATGGAGGAGCTCGCCCGGGTATACGGCCGCGCGCTGTTCGAGGTCGGCCAGGAGCAGGGCAAGCTCGACGAGCTGCGCGAGCAGCTAAATCAGTTCGTCGATGCGCTAAACGGCAGTCACGAGCTGCAGGTGTTCTTCTTCTCGCCGTATTTCTCGAGCGTGGAGAAGCAGGACGCGCTCGCCCGTCTGCTGGACGGTGCCGAGGAGAGCTTCGTGAACTTCCTGAGGGTGTTGATCGAGAGCCACCGCATGCCGGTGCTGTTTCGCATTCGCGACGAGTACGAGCGGCTGTGGGCGCGGGAGAACAAGGTGCTGCCGGTCGAGGTGACGAGCGCGATCGCGCTCGACGAGGGCACGACCGCGAGCCTCGGTAGGAGCATCGGCGAGCGCACCGGGCTGAAGGTCAAGTTGAACGCGCGCGTGGATCCGGAGATCCTCGGCGGGATCGTGGTGAGGGTCGGTAACTCGATTCTCGACGCCTCTATTCGAAATCGACTGGACCGGCTGCGCGTGCAAGTGGGGGGAGGGGGGAGGTAATTCCTCCCCCCTCCCCCCACGCCCCCCTCCCCCTTCCATTTTGCAAAAGAGCTAAGGACAGAGATGCAGATCAATCCCGATGAGATAACCAGCATTTTGAAGAGCCGTATTGAGGGTCTCGACAGCGGCTCGGCCGAGCTGACCGAGGTTGGGACGGTGCTGTCGGTCGCTGACGGCATCGCGCGGCTGCACGGTTTGGAGAGCTGCATGTCTTTTGAGATGCTCGAGCTGCCGCATGGGGTCACCGGGCTTGCGCTGAACCTCGAGTCCGACAACGTGGGTGCGGTCCTCTTTGGCGAGTGGGAGCGCGTCTCTGAGGGCGACACCGTCAAGCGCACCGGACGGCTGCTTGATATTCCGGTGGGCGAGGAGCTGCTGGGGCGGATCGTCGATCCGCTCGGCCGCCCGCTCGACGGCAAGGGCGATATCGGGGCTTCGCAATCTCGCCCGGCCGAGTTCAAGGCGCCCGGCGTCGTGCAGCGCCAGCCGGTGACCGAACCGATGCAGATCGGGTTGAAGGCGATCGACGCGATGATCCCGATCGGGCGTGGCCAGCGCGAGCTGATCATCGGCGACCGGCAGACCGGCAAGACCGCGATCGCGATCGACGCGATCATCAACAACAAGGACACCGGTGTGGTGTCTGTGTACGTGGCGATCGGTCAGCGCATGGCGACGGTTGTGGCGCTCGCGCAGACGCTCGAGGATCACGGCGCGATGGAGAACACGATCATCGTGGCCGCGCCCGCGGACGAGGCTGCGCCGATCAAGTTCATGGCGCCGTACGCCGGCTGTGCGATGGCCGAGCACTTCCTCTACAACGGCAAGCACGCGCTGTGCGTGTACGACGACCTCACCAAGCACGCCTACGCCTACCGGCAGATGTCGCTGCTGCTGCGCCGCCCGCCCGGCCGCGAGGCATACCCGGGCGACGTCTTCTACCTGCACTCGCGGCTGCTCGAGCGCGCGGTGAAGCTGAACGACGACCTCGGCGGCGGCTCGCTCACAGCGCTGCCGGTGATCGAGACGCAGGCCGGCGACGTCTCCGCGTACATCCCGACGAACGTGATCTCGATCACCGACGGGCAGATCTTCCTCGAGCCGAAGCTGTTCAACTCGGGCGTGCGCCCCGCGATCAACGTCGGGATCTCCGTTTCGCGCGTCGGCGGCAACGCGCAGATCGGCCCGATGAAGAAGGTCGCCGGGCGGATCAAGCTCGAGCTTCTCCCAGTACCGCGACCTGGAGGCGTTCGCCCAGTTCGGCTCAGACCTCGACGCCGATACGCAGAAGACGCTCGCGCGCGGCGAGCGGCTGGTCAAGACGCTCAACCAGGGCGAGCGCGAGCCGCTGGCGGTCGAGGACCAGACGATCCAGATCTACGCCGCCACCAACGGCTTCCTCGACCGCCTGCACGTCGAGCGGGTCGCCGAGTTCCTGCGCGGGCTGACCGAGCGCGCCCACGCCCAGCACGGCGAGCTGCGCGCGAAGATCGCGGGCGGCGACTGGTCGAAGGAGACCCAGCAGGAGGTCCACGACGCGGTCGAGTCGTTCGCGAGCGACTTCGGCTACGACCTCGACGAGGAGGGCCTCGAGCTGGAAGAGGCCCAGGCGGCGTAGATGGCCAGCCAGCGAGACGTCAAGAACCGGATCTCCTCGGTCAAGAACATCCAGAAGATCACCCGCGCGATGGAGATGGTCGCCGCCGCGCGTCTGCGCCGCGCCGAGCAGCGAATCGCCGCGCTGCGCCCCTACGCGGAGGCGATCCGGCGGATGACCCGCCAGGCGGCGGCCGCCGCCGGCGCCGAGGTCACGCGCCTGCCGCTATTGAGCGAGCACGAGTCCACGACCAACGTCGGGCTGCTGCTCGTCACCGGCGATCGCGGGCTCGCGGGCGGGTTCAACTCGCAGATCGTGCGCGCGGGCGTCAAAGCCGCGGGCGAGCTCGGCGAGGAGGGCATGCAGAGCGTCTGGTACGCGACCGGTCGCCGCGGGGTGTCCTCGCTGAGCTTTCGCGGCCGCGAGCTGAGCGGCAGCTACACCGGCTTCGCCGACCGTCCCGCCTACGCCGACGCACGCTCGATCGCCGACGATCTGATCACCGCCTACATCGACGGCCGGGTGGACCGGGTGGAGATTCTCTACAACTCTTACGTCTCGCCGCTGACGCAGACCGTGACGCGCGAGACGCTGCTGCCGCTGTCGCAGGCGACGCTCACCGACAGCGATGATCACGAGGGCGAAGAGCGGTCCGGGGACGGCGGCTCCGCCGCAGCCGAGAGCGGCGGTCCCCACCCGTTGGTCGAGTACGAGCCGGGCCCCGAGGAGATCCTCGAGCGGTTGGTGCCGGACTATGTCGAGGTCTCCATCTACAGAGCGCTCGTCGAGTCGGCGGCCGGGTTCTTCGGCGCGCAGATGACCGCGATGCGCAGCGCGTCGGAGAACGCCGGGGAGATCATCACCGATTTGACTTTGCAAATGAACCGCGCGCGCCAGGCGGAGATCACGCAGGAGATCATGGAGGTTGTGGCCGGAGCTGAGGGACTGACCTAGTGCTGGTCCACCACGACAACGACTTCAAGGAATAAAGAGGAGAATCAGAACCAAATGTCACCCAGCACCGTCACAGACCCGACCGGCCCGAACGCCCAGAGCGGATCGAGCACCCGCAACGTCGGGCGCATCGAGGAGATCCAGGGCGTCGTGATCGAGGCCGTCTTTTCCGAGAAGCTGCCCGAGATCAACCACGCGATCACCGTCGCCCGCCCGTCGGCGGCCGCCGACGAGGAGGCGCCCGGCGTCAGCTCCGGCGCGGGCGAGGGCGTGCTCGTGTGCGAGGTCCAGCAGCACCTCGGTGACGACCGCGTGCGCGCGGTCGCGATGGACACGACCGACGGTCTCGCACGCGGCGCCGAGGTGATCGACACCGGCGCTCCGATCACCGTGCCCGTCGGCGAGGTCACGCTCGGGCGGATCTTCAACGTGCTCGGCGAGACGATCGACCTCGGCGATGAGCTGCCCGCCGACACCGAGCGCCGCGGCATCCACCAGGAGGCACCTCGCGCCGAGGATCTCACCCCGACGACCGAGATGTTCGAGACGGGCATCAAGGTCATCGACCTGCTCGCGCCCTACGCCAAGGGCGGCAAGGTCGGCCTGTTCGGCGGCGCCGGCGTCGGCAAGACCGTGCTGATCCAGGAGCTGATCCACAACCTCGCCAAGGAGCACGGCGGGCTATCGGCGTTCTGCGGCGTCGGCGAGCGCTCGCGCGAGGGCAACGACCTGTGGCTCGAGATGAAGGAGTCGGGCGTGCTCGACAAGACGATGCTCGTGTTCGGGCAGATGAACGAGCCGCCAGGTGCGCGTATGCGCGTCGCGCTGTCCGGCCTGACGATGGCCGAGCACTTCCGCGACCAGGGCCAGGACGTGCTGCTGTTCATCGACAACATCTTCCGCTTCGTCCAAGCCGGCTCCGAGGTCTCGGCGCTGCTCGGGCGGATGCCCTCGCAGGTCGGCTATCAGCCGACGCTCGAGACGGAGATGGGTCAGCTGCAGGAGCGCATCACCTCGACCAAGCACGGCTCGGTCACCTCGATCCAGGCGATCTACGTGCCGGCTGATGACTACACCGACCCGGCGCCCGCGTCGGTGTTCGCGCACCTCAACGCGACCACCGCGCTGTCGCGGGCGATCTCCGAAAAAGGCATCTACCCGGCGGTCGACCCGCTCGACTCGACCTCGACGATCCTCAAGGCGGACATCCTCGGCGAGGATCACTTCCGTGTCGCCAACCGCGTCAAGGAGATCCTGCAGCGCTACAAGGAGCTGCAGGACATCATCGCGATCCTCGGCATCGACGAGCTCTCAGACGAGGACAAGCTCACCGTCCAGCGCGCGCGCAAGATCGAGCGCTTCCTGTCGCAGCCGTTCTTCGTCGCCGAACAGTTCACCGGCACCCCCGGCGCCTACGTGCCGATCTCAGAGACGATCCGCGGCTTCGAGGAGATCATCGAAGGCAAGCACGACGACGTCCCCGAGAGCGCGTTCTTCCTGAAGGGAACGATCGAGCAAGTGGTAGAGGCGGCGCAGAAGTAGATGGCGCGCACGACGTTCCCCGTCGAAGTCCTCACACCCGAGGGCGAGGTGTTCAGCGAGGAGGTGGAGATGCTCTCGACGCGTACCTCCGTGGGCTCGATCGCGGTGCTCGCCAACCACGAGCCGCTGCTGGCGATGCTCGAACCGACAGAGCTGCGGCTGTACCGCTCCGAGCAGGAGATCGTGCGCTTCGCACAGGCCGAGGGCTACCTGCAGTTCGGCGAGAACCGCGCGCTCGTGCTGGTCGAGGAGGCGATCGCGCCGGAGCGGCTCGACCGCGCCACGTTCGAGGCGAAGCTCGCCGACGCGCGCCAGGCGGCCGAGCGCGCCGAGGACCGTAGCGAGGAGCAGGCCCGCGCCCAGCGCGACATACGCCGCTACGAGGCGTTCCTGGCGGTCGGGCAGCAATAGTGCCCCGGGCCCGCACGGACCCTCGAGCCGACGCTGACCGTCGCGCCGATCGTCGGGTCGGCGCCAACTCGGGGGACTGACGCGCTTGTCGAGCCCGCCCGCGGCAGGGTGTGTTTGCGTCGACGGGCGCTTCTCCGCTCCGGGTGATGCCGTCGTCTCGGCGCTCGACACGGGGTTCCTGCTGGGAGACGGCCTGTTCGAGTCGCTTCGTGCGTCAGGCGGCGTCCCCTACTTACTGGATCGCCACCTTGCGCGCCTGCGCTCAGCCGCGGACGCGGTCGAGCTCTCGGGTCTGCCGTCCTTGGCGGCGCTCGAGGAGCAGGTGCTCGAGACGCTCGCCCGTGCGGCGCTTTCAGACGCGTACGTGCGCATCACCGTCACCCGTGGTCTGGGAGGCGCAGGTCTGCTCGCCCCCGCGGGTCCCCCGACCGTTGTCGTCGCCGCTCTTCCTCTCGTCTCCTCGCGCGCGCGCGCAAAAGAGCCGATCGCGGTGGCGCTGCTCGAGCGGGACGTCGAAGCGCGCGCCGTGGCGGTCAAGAGCACGAGCTGGCAAAAAGCGGTCCTCGACCGGCGGCTCGTCGCGCGGCGGGACGCCGAGGAGGGCATCTACGTCGCCGCCGACGGGCGCGTGCTCGAGGGCGTCTCCTCGAACGTGTTCGCGCTCGTCGGCGAGAGGCTGCTGACGCCGCCCGCGTGCGACTGCCTGCCCGGCATCACCCGTGGACGGCTGCTCGAGCTCGCGCCGCTCCTCGGCATCGCCGCGTCGGAGGCCCGGATCGAGCTGGACGAGTTGCTGGGCGCGGAGGAGGTGTTCGTCACGAACGCCGTCCAAGGACTCCGCGCGGTCGAGAAGATCGCCGGCACCGAGATCGGCGGTCGGGGCGACGATTCCGGGGTCTTTGCCGCTCTGCGTCGCAGCTATGAGGAGGATCGTTGCGCCGCGGTAACTCCCGTCGCCGCCCCTTCCGGCTAGCCTTCCTGCCTCCATGACCACCGCGAGCCAACCCATCGGAGTGATCGGCACCGGCTACGTCGGCCTCGTGACCGCCGCCGGTTTCGCCGAGCTGGGCAGCGAGGTGTGGTGCGTCGACATCGACGCCGAGAAGATCGAGCGGCTGCAGCGCGGCGAGGTCCCGATCTACGAGCCGGGCCTCGAGGGGCTGCTGCAGCGCAACGGAGAGCGCCTGCATTTCTCCACCGACCTCGCGCCCGCGCTCGAGCGTGCGCGGCTGCTGTTCGTCGCAGTGGGAACGCCGCCGACCTACTCCGGCGACGCCGACCTCTCGGCCGTGCACGCCGTCGTGGACGCGATCCCCGCCTCCGACGATCACGCGCTGGTGATGAAGTCGACGGTGCCATGTGGCACCGGCGCCTCGATCCGGCGCGTGTTCGGCGAGCAGGACAAGGGCGGCCTGCGCTACGTCTCCTGCCCCGAGTTCCTCAAGGAGGGCTCGGCTGTCAACGACTTCCTGCATCCCGACCGCGTCGTCGTCGGCGACGTCGGCGATTGGGCCGGTGACGCCGTCGTCGAGCTGTATGCGCCCCTGCAGGCGCCGCTTGTGCGCACAGACATCGCGAGCGCGGAGATGGTCAAGCTCGCCTCCAACGCCTTTCTTGCCACGAAGATCTCGTTCATCAACGAGATCGCCAACGTCTGCGAGGAGACCGGCGCCGACGTCGTCGAGGTCGCGCGCGGCATGGGCCTGGACGATCGCATCGGCCCGAAGTTCCTGCAGGCGGGGATCGGCTTCGGCGGAAGCTGCTTTCCCAAGGACGTCGACGCGCTCAAGCAGCTCGCGGGCAACTCCGGCTATCACTTTCAGCTGCTCACGGCCGTGATCGAGGTCAACGAGCTGCAGAAGCGCCGCGTGATCGGCAAGCTGCACAAGCATCTCGGCGGTCTGGTCGGCAAGCGCGTCGCGCTGCTCGGCCTCGCGTTCAAGCCAAACACCGACGACATGCGCGAGGCCTCCTCGCTCGTGCTCTCCGCGCGATTGAACGCCGACGGGGCGATCGTCAGCGCGTATGACCCGGTCGCCGAGGAGCAGGCTCGCAAGCTGGTCTCGGGAATCGAGTTCGCCGACTCGCCGCTCGGCGCGGTCGCAGGCGCCGATGCGGTGGTGCTCGTCACGGAGTGGCCCGAGTTCCTCGAGCTCGACTGGAAGCTGATCGCGCAGGAGATGGACGGGACGCTCGTGATCGACGGGCGCAACGCACTTTCGCCGGAGACCGTTTGCGCGGCCGGCCTCGTGTACGAGGGGATCGGGCGCAGCTCGAAGGCCGGTGCGGGCGAGGCTCGCGCCCAAGCGCCGCTTGGCAAGGAGCTCGTGTAATGGAGCTTGAGATGTCGCGACGGCAGATCGGCATGGTGCCACGATGCAGGCGGTGATCCTCGTCGGCGGCGAGGGGACGCGGCTGCGCCCGTTGACCTCGACCGTGCCCAAGCCGGTCGTCCCGCTGGTCGACAGGCCGTTCATCTCGTTCATGCTCGAGTGGCTGCGCCGCCACGAGATCGACGACGTGATCATGTCCTGCGGGTTCCTCGCCACGAGCGTGCGCAACGTGCTCGGCGACGGCTCCGGGCTGGGGATTCGCCTGCGCTTCGTCGAGGAGCCCGACCCGCGCGGCACGGCGGGCGCGCTGAAGTTCGCCGAGTCGCTGCTCGACGAGCGCTTCCTGATGCTCAACGGCGACGTGCTCACCGACCTCGATCTGACCGCGCAGATCGCCCAGCACGAGCGCACCGGCGCGATGGCGACGCTCGCGCTCGTGCCGGTCCCCGACCCGACCGCCTACGGCCTCGTGCACCTCAACGACGATCATTCCGTGCGTGACTTCGTCGAGAAGCCGAGCTCCGACCGGATCGACACGAACCTGATCAGCGCCGGCGCCTACGTGCTCGAGCGCGAGATCCTCGACCTGGTGCCGGCGGAGCGCAACGTCTCGATCGAGCGCGAGGTCTGGCCGCGGCTGATCGGCCAGGGGCTGTACGGGTTCCCGTGCGAGAGCTACTGGCTGGACATCGGCACCCCCGAGCGCTACCTGCAGGGCACGTTCGACATCATCGAGGGCAACGTTCACACGGCGGTGCGCGCGCGGCTCGGCGCCGACTGGCTGGCGATCGACCCCGGCGCCGAGGTTCAGGGCCGGGTGATTCCCCCGGCGGTGATCGAGCGCGGGGCACGTGTCGCCGCGGGTGCCCACGTCGGCTCCCTGGTCGTGCTCGGCGAAGACGTCTCGATCGGCGCCGGCAGCTCGGTCGAGCGCGCGGTGATCTTGAACGGCGCGGAGATCGGCGAGGGCTGCACGCTGCGCGACTGCATCGTGGCCGCGGGCTGCCGCGTCGGCGCGCGCACCAAGATCGGCGGCGGCGCGGTGCTCGGCGAGGGCGTGACCGTCGGGGCGGACAACACGATCGACCGCGGGGCGCGTATCTTCCCTGGCGTGACTTTGCCCGACGGAGCGATCAAGTTCTGATGAGCACGCCGCAGACGACCGAGAACACACAGGCGCTCTCGCGTGAGGTGATCGCCGCCGTCGACGTGTCCGGACAGCTGAGCGACGTGCTGTCGCTGCCCGATCATCTGCGCGACGCGCTGTGGCGGGTGGAGTCGGCGATCATGGAGGACTGGGACACATCCGCGGGGCTGGTCGTCGCGGGGATGGGCGGCTCGGCGATCGGCGGCGCCCTGGCGCGCGCCGCTCTCGGCGATCATGCCTCGCGCCCGATCTTCGTGACGCGCGCCTACGGCCTGCCGTCGTGGACGACGCCGGACACGATGGTGCTGTGCGCGAGCTACTCGGGCAACACCGAGGAGACGCTCGCCTGCTACGAGTCGGCGGGCGCGCTGGGCGCACGGCGCACGGTCGTCACGACCGGCGGGCGACTGGCCGAGATGGCGCGCGCGGACGGGGTGCCCGTGATCCCGCTGCCGGGCGGCTTTCAGCCGCGCGCCGCGGTCGCCTACATGACCGTCGCCGCGCTCGAGGTCGCGGCGCTGTGCGGCGCCGGCCCGCGGCTGACATCGGAGATCGACGTCGCCGCCTCCCACACCGAGCAACTGGTCGCGGAGTGGGGTCCCGACGCGCCGGAGGACTCGCTCGCGAAGGAGCTCGCCCGCGGCCTGCTCGGCACCACGCCTGTGATCGCCGGCGCCGGCCTGACCGCCCCGATCGCCTATCGCTGGAAGACGCAGATCAACGAGAACTCAAAGCAGCCGGCGTTCGCGCACGAGCTGCCCGAGCTCGACCACAACGAGATCGTCGGCTGGGAGGGAGCGAACGACGTGGGGCGCTTCTCGGCGGTGTTCCTCGACGACTCCGACGCCCACCCTCGCGTGAAGGCGCGGATGGAGGAGACCGAGCGCCTGATCGCCCCGAGCGCGGCGGCGAGCTTCCGCCTGGAGACACGCGGGCAGACGACGATCGAGCGCGTGACCTCGCTTGTGCTGCTCGGCGATCTCGTCTCGATCTACCTCGCTGCATTGCGCGGTGTGGACCCAGGGCCCGTGAAGGTCATCGACGAGCTGAAGGCGGCGCTCGCGCAGCGTTAGCCCGCTCGGGTGTTGTGATACGGTCGGGCTCTCGGTCGAGGAGCGCTGCGACGGGCCCTGATCCGCCACGCTCGACCGGCCTTTGCAGCAAGGGCGCTCATCTGACCGGACAGGAGGATCAGTCATGTCCGTAATGACCCCCACCGCAGTCGCAACAGATACCGATTTCAAGGTCGCCGACCTCTCGCTCGCCGAGTTCGGCCGTAAGGAGATCACGCTCGCCGAGCACGAGATGCCCGGCCTGATGTCGATCCGCCGCGAGTACTCAGCCGCGCAGCCGCTCGCCGGCGCGCGGATCATGGGCTCGCTGCACATGACGATCCAGACGGCCGTGTTGATCGAGACGCTGACCGCGCTCGGCGCCGAGGTGCGCTGGTGCAGCTGCAACATCTTCTCCACCCAGGACCATGCGGCCGCTGCCGTGGCCGTGGGCCCGGACGGCACGCCCGAGGATCCCCGGGGTGTGCCCGTGTTCGCGTGGAAGGGCGAGACGCTCGAGGAGTACTGGTGGTGCACGGAACAGGCGATTCTGTGGCCGGGCGAGGACGGTCCGAACATGATCCTCGACGACGGCGGCGACGCGACCCTGCTCGTGCACAAGGGCACCGAGTACGAGGCGGCTGGCGCCGTGCCTGATCCCGCGAGCGCCGACTCCGAAGAGCTCGGAGTGATCCTCTCGCTGCTCACCCGCTCGCTGGCGGAGGAGCCGCAGCGCTGGACGAAGCTCGGGCAGAGCGTCAAAGGCGTGACCGAGGAGACGACCACCGGTGTGCACCGTCTCTACCAGATGGTGGAGAGCGGCGAGCTGCTGTTCCCGGCGATCAACGTGAACGACTCGGTGACGAAGTCGAAGTTCGACAACCTCTACGGCTGCCGGCACTCGCTGATCGACGGCATCAACCGTGCAACCGACGTGATGATCGGCGGCAAGGTCGCCGTGATCTGCGGCTTCGGCGACGTCGGCAAGGGTTGCGCCGAATCGCTGCGCGGCCAGGGCGCGCGCGTGGTGATCACCGAGATCGACCCGATCTGCGCGCTGCAGGCCGCGATGCAGGGCTATGAGGTGAAGACGCTCGCGGAAGTGATCTCGAGCGCCGACATCTTCGTGACGACGACCGGCAACAAGGACATCATCACCGCCGCCGACATGGCCAAGATGAAGCACCAGGCGATCGTCGGCAACATCGGGCACTTCGACAACGAGATCGACATCGCCGGCCTCACCCAGATCGATGGGATCGAGCGCGTGAACATCAAGCCCCAGGTCGACAAGTGGGTGTTCCCGGACGGCCACGCGATCATCATGCTGTCGGAGGGCCGCCTGCTGAACCTCGGCAACGCGACCGGTCATCCGAGCTTCGTGATGAGCAACTCGTTCACCAACCAGACGATCGCCCAGATCGAGCTGTTCACGAAGAACGACGACTACGACAAGCGCGTCTACGTGCTGCCCAAGCACCTCGACGAGAAGGTCGCGCGATTGCACCTCGACGCGCTCGGCGTGAAGCTGACGAAGCTGACCGACGAGCAGGCGGCCTACATCGGCGTCCCCGTCGAGGGCCCGTACAAGGCCGACCATTACAGGTATTAGACGGGCGAGCCGGATGGGCGTGGTTCGATGAAGGCGATGGTGCTCGCCGCCGGGCTGGGGACCCGGCTGCGGCCGCTGACGTACGAGATCTCAAAGCCGATGGTGCCGGTGCTCGACCGGCCGGTGATGGAGCACATCCTCGACTTGCTCGACCGGCACGGGATCGAGCAGACGATCGCCAACCTGCACTACTTCCCGGAGATGATCCGCGAGCATTTCGGCGAGCGGATCTCATATCGCTTCGAGGAGGAGCTGCTCGGCACGGCAGGCGGGGTGCGTGCGTGCGCGGACTTCTTCGGCGACGAGCCGTTCCTCGTGATCTCGGGCGACGCGCTCACCGACATCGACCTGACCGCGCTCGAGGCACGACACCGCGAGACGGGTGCGATCGCCACGCTCGCGGTCAAGAAGGTGGCGGACACCCGCGAGTTCGGCGTCGTCCTGCACGACCGCGACGGCCGGATCACGGGCTTTCAGGAGAAGCCCCGCCCCGAGGAGGCGCTGTCGGACCTCGGCAACTGCGGGATCTACGTGTTCGACCCCGAGATCTTCGACCACTTCCCCGACCGCCCGTTCGTCGACTGGGCCAAAGACGTGTTCCCGGCGCTGCTCGAGCAAGACGTGCCGTTCCACATCCACGAGGTGCGCGAGTACTGGAACGACGTCGGCTCGCTTTCCGAGCTGCGCCAGGGCACGTTCGACGCGCTGCGCGGCGAGCTGCGCCTGGGAATCGAGGGGGAGGAGTGTCGCCCGGGGGTGGTCGTCGCGGGCGGACCGTCGCCGTTACGCGCGGACACGCAGATCGAAGGGCCAGTGTGGATCGGGCGCGACGTGAGCATCGGCGAGGGTGTGCGCCTGATGGGGCCGCTCGTGCTGGGCGACGGCGCACAGGTCGGCGATCGCGCGCAGCTGCGCGGCTCCATCCTCTTCCCCGGCACCGAGATCGCGCCCGAGTCGATTCTGATCGGCGCGATCTCCGGGCATGGAGGCATCCTGCAGAGCCTGCGCCGTCGCGAGCGCTGAGAACGTCAAAGGGTTTTTTTGGGAGGGCCCGCCGACGCGAGCCCTCCCGACCCTCTCGCCCTCTCCGGCGATCCCCTCCTTAACGCGAAGAGACCCGCCAGAAGCGAGCCCCTTCACGGAAAGTGAGACTTACGACATCGTCATAGTAGCAGACATCTGTCTGCGGCACTGCTCGACTCCAGATGTTTTGAGACGGTCTCGTGGGGCCCGCGTTAAGCGGCTCCTCAGGCGACCTCGTAGCGCTCGCGCCGCTGCTGCTCGCGCTCTGACTCCGACAGCGCGCGCACGAACAGCAGCACCAGCGCCGTGCCCATCACGATCGATTGCTCGACCGCCATGATCAGCCCGGCGATCGACTGGTCGTCGTGCGCGGAGATTCCCCACACGCGGGCGTGGTGGACGTAATAGGGGTAGAGCGCCGAGGGCGCGAACGCGAGGCCCATGCCGAGCGCGCCGACGAACAGCTTGGTGGAGGCCATATACACCACGGGGCCAAGGCCGTCGAGGCGCAGCCGCGCGCGGATCGGCGAGAGCAGGTGCCACCAGTAGAGCGAGCCGACGAGCACGAAGCTCACGTGCTCGAGCACGTGCACGTCGGGGTGAGTCACCGCGTAGTCGTAGGCGGCGGGGATGTGCCAGACCCAGATCACCGCGACGTACAGCACGACCGCGAACGCCGGGTGCGCGAGCGCGCCCGCGCGCTGCTCGAGGTCGCGCACGGCGCGCGTGACCGGTCGCAGGAAGACCTTCGTGAAGCCGAGGATCGCGAGGATCGGCACGACGTCGAGCAGCAGCATGTGCTGGACCATGTGCATGAAGAACAGCTGATCGGCGAGCGCGTCGATCGGCGAGATCAGCGCGATCAGCCCGATCGCGACTGCGGCGAGGAAGCAGCACAGTCGCCACACCGGCGCCTCGCTTGCTCGCCGCGGTGAAGGAGCCGAGCGCACGCGGCGCCAGCGCTGCACGTAGGCGCCGGCGACGATCGCCCCGCTGATCAGGACGCCGGGGCTGAGCGTCCAGGACAGGTTCGGGCTCGCGGCCAGGAGGGGGCTCATGGCAGAGGGCTCACCGCCGGAAGGGGGCTCGTGGTGGAGGGCTCAGGGCCGAGAGGATGCTCGTCGCGGGAAGGTGCTCACGTATGTCGATGATTGTCCCACCATTCTGCGGGTAACCCGATGGACAACCGCCTCGCGGCGGCGTAGCATCGGAGAGACAGACATACAGACAGCCGACCAAGGGAGCCTGTGATGCAAATCGACATCAAGGGTCGCAATGTTCCGGTCACCGACGAGATCCGCGAGCACGCGGAACGCCGGCTGGACAAGGTCGCGCGGCAGGTCTCAGACCTCGCCCGCCTGGAGATCGAGATCTTCAAGGAGCCCAACCCGCGGGTGGCCGACTGCCAGGTCGCGGAGGCAACGCTGTATCTGAAGGGCGTGACGCTGCGCGCGCACGACTCCTCGCGTGAGATGCTGCACTCGCTGAACCTCGTCGTCGACGAGCTCTCGCGCCAGGTGAAGCGCCACCGCGACAAACGCCGCCACCGCCGCGAGGCGCGCACCGCGGCGACCCAGCTGAGGTCGGCCGGACCGGCCTTGTAGGCGCTAATCTGGGGGACGTGTCCCCTTCCCTGCTCGATCGCGCGCTGAACGTCGGCGAGGCGAAGAAGTACAAGACCTACCAGAAGCGCGTCGCGCTGATCGGCGCGTTCGAGGGGGAGCTCGAGCACGACTCCGACGGGGAGCTGCGCGAGCGGATGGACGCGCTGCGCGCCCGTGCGCGCGAGGGCGAGTCGCTCGACGAGCTGCTGCCGGAGTGCTTTGCGATCGTGCGCGAGACCGGCAAGCGCAAGATGGGGATGCGCCATTTCGACGTCCAGCTGATCGGTGCGATGGCGCTGCACGACGGGCAGATCGCCGAGATGAAGACGGGAGAGGGCAAGACGCTGACGGCGACGCTCGCGGTCGTGCTCAACTCGCTCGCCGTCAGAGACAAAGAGACGGGCGAGCGCAAGGGCGTGCACCTCGTGACCGTCAACGACTACCTGGCACGGCGCGACGCCGAATGGATGTCGCCGATCTACGACGCGCTGGGCGTCACGGTCGGGGTGCTGCAGAACATGCAGCCCTACGAGGAGAAGCAGCAGGCTTACGCCTGCGACGTCGTCTACGGCACGAACTCGGAGCTCGGCTTCGACTACCTGCGCGACAACATGGCCAAGGACCTCTCGGAAAAGGTCCAGCGCGGGCACTCCTTCGCGGTGGTGGACGAGGTCGACAACATCCTGATCGACGAGGCGCGCACGCCGCTGATCATCTCCGGGGCGCCCGAACAGGCCGCCGATTTCTATGTGAAGTTCGCGCGCCTCGCGCCGAAGATGGTCGCGGGCAAGACCCCCGAAGGGATGGACCCGCGCTCCAAGAAGCAGTTCATGGCCGACTTCGATTTCGAGATCGAGGAGAAGCAGAAGACGGTCGCGATCTCAGAGCTTGGGGTCGCCAAGGCCGAGCGCTTCCTCGGCATCGACCACCTGTACCGGGCCGAGAACGGGCACCTCGTCAACCACCTGATCCAGTCGTTGCGGGCCGAGTCGCTGTACAAGCGCGACGTCGACTACGCGGTGATCGACGGCGAGGTCAAGATCATCGACGAGTTCACCGGCCGGATCCTCGACGGCCGCCGTTGGTCGGAGGGGCTGCACCAGGCGATCGAGGCCAAGGAGGGGGTGTCCGTCCAGGAGGAGAACCAGACGCTCGCGACGATCACCTACCAGAACTACTTCCGGCTGTACGACAAGCTGAGCGGGATGACCGGCACGGCGCTGACGGAGGCGACCGAGTTCATGAAGATCTACGAGCTGCCCGTCGTGCAGGTGCCGACGAACATGGAGATGGTCCGCGACGACCGCAACGATCAGGTCTACAAGACCAAAGAGGGCAAGTGGAACGCGGTCGTCAAAGAGATCGTCGCGCGCCACGAGAACGGCCAGCCGGTGCTCGTCGGGACGATCTCGGTCGAGGTCTCAGAGCTCCTCGGCGATCGCCTGAAGCAGCGCGGGATCGCGCACACCGTGTTGAACGCCAAGCCCGAGCACGCCGCGCGCGAGGCCGAGACGGTCGCCGAGGCGGGCCAGCCGGGCGCGGTCACGATCGCGACGAACATGGCGGGCCGCGGCGTCGACATCAAGCTCGGCGGCAACCCCGAGCACCTCGCCGGGTTGCAGCTCGCGAAGGAGGGGTTCGAGCGGGCCAAGGACGAGGAGGCGTATGAGCGCAGGCTGCGCGAGATCCTGCCGGAGCTCGAGCGCAGGGTGGAGGAGAACCGCGAGCGCGTGATGGCCGCGGGCGGGCTGTTCATCTGCGGCACCGAGCGCCACGAGTCGCGGCGGATCGACAACCAGCTGCGCGGTCGCGCCGGCCGCCAGGGCGACCCGGGCGAGTCCCGCTTCTTCCTGTCCGCCGAGGACGATCTCGTGCGGCTGTTCGCGGGCGACCGCATCTACAAGATCCTCGACAAACTCGGCGGCGTCGACGAGGAGGGCAACGAGGAACCGATCGAGGCGGGGATGCTCTCCAAACAGATCGAGAAAGCGCAGAAGAAGGTCGAGGAGCAGAACTTCCTGATCCGCAAACGCGTGCTCGAGTACGACGACGTGATGAACGAGCAGCGCCGCGTGATCTACGCCTACCGCGACGAGGTGCTCGAGGGCAAGGCGATCGGCGAGGAGGCGCGCCAGGAGGTCGCCAACGTGCTCGAGCGCACGATCGACCAGTACACGCCGGGCGACTTCATGGAGGACTGGGACCTCGACGGCCTGTATACCGCGCTCGGGCAGTTCTTCCCGTTCGACCTCGCCGACGGCGACCTCAACCCCGAGACGATCGACCGCGGCTCGCTCACCGAGCGCATCACAGAGATCGCGATCGAGCGCTACAACGCGCGCGAGACGGAGCTCGGCGAGGAGCTGATGGGCGCACTGGAGCGCTTCCTGCTGCTGCAGATCATCGACGAGCGCTGGCGCGAGCATTTGTTCGACATGGACTACCTGCGCGAGGGCATTCATCTGCGCGGCTTCGCCCAGATCGACCCGCTGGTCGCATACAAGAACGAGGCCTTCACCCTGTTCGGCGATCTGATGAACAGCGTCTGGGCGGACTACACGCGGATGATCTTCAACGTCCAGGTCAACGTCGAGGGCCAGAACGGTGGGGAAGGGGGAGGCCCGATGCCCGCCTTCGCGGCCGCCGGTAGCTCGACCCGCGCCGGGCGCGTCTCATACTCGGGCGGACGCAGCGCGGCGGGCGCCGGAGCCGTGGCGGCGGCGGCCCAGGCCGCCGGGCTCGGCACGGAGGGCGCCGCGCAGGCGGCCTTCGGCGAGAACGGGCAGCAGGAAGGCGAAGCTTTGCCGGTCGTCGAGCAGCGCGTGGTCGACGACGAGCACCAGGTCGGGCGCAACGACCCGTGCTGGTGCGGGAGCGGGAAGAAGTTCAAGAAGTGCCACGGCGCGTAGCGCACTGATAGCGTTGAGCCATGGCCACAAACGCCCCAACAGAGTCCATACCGCAGCGCTTATCCGCGATTCGAGAGCAGTTGACGCTCCTCGCGGATTATCTTTGACCCGGCTGGGTTGAGGGAGCGCGTGGGTGCGCTCGAGGGGGAGATGGGGGCGGAGGGCTTCTGGGACGACTCGGAGCACGCCGCGGAGGTGTCATCGGAGCACGCGCGCGCGAGCAAGCGTTTGGAGACGTTCACGGCGCTCGAGAGCGATGTCGAGGACCTCGACGCGCTCGTGGAGATGGCCGCCGAGGAGGAGTCGCTGCAAGGCGAGGTCGACGAGCAGATCGCGTCCGTAGAGGCGCGGCTGGCCGAGCTCGAGGAGCAAAGGCTGTTCTCGGGACGCTACGACGGAGGCGATGCGCTCGTGAGCGTGAACGCGGGAGCGGGGGGGACCGACGCGCAGGACTGGGCGGAGATGGTGCTGCGGATGGAGATGCGCTGGGCCGAGCGGCGCGGCTTCCAGACTGAGCTGCTGGAGGCGAGCGCGGGCGAGGAAGCGGGGATCAAGTCTTCGACGTTCAAAGTGAGCGGCGAGAACGCGTACGGCCTGTTCGGCGCCGAGCGGGGCGTGCACCGGCTCGTGCGATTGTCGCCGTTCGACTCCGCGCACCGCCGCCAGACGAGCTTCGCCGGGGTGGAGGTCGCCCCGGTAGTGAAGGACACGGGCGAGGTCGAGATTAACGAGGACGACCTGCAGGTCGACACCTATCGCGCGAGCGGGGCGGGCGGGCAGCACGTCAACAAGACCGACTCGGCGGTCAGGATCACGCACCGGCCGACGGGAATCGTCGTGCAGTGCCAGAACGAGCGCTCGCAGTCCTCGAACAGGGCGACCGCGATGGCGATGCTGCGCGCGAAGCTGCTGGAGCGGATCGAGCGCGAACGCCAGGCCGAGATCGCGAAGGAGAAGGGCGAGGCGCAGGACGTCAACTTCGGCTCGCAGATCCGCTCATACGTGCTGCACCCGTACACCCTCGTGAAGGACCATCGCACCGATTACGAGATGGGCGACGTTAATCGCGTCTTGGACGGTGATTTGGATGGATTCGTGCGTTCGTATTTGCTGTCCAGCGCGTCGCCGGGCGGCTAGCGGTGGACGGTCTCACCGCGGCGGTGAACAACGGCGTGGGCCCAAGCGGGCGGCGCTCACGCAGGCGGGACTCGAGTGAGCGAGGCTCATGCGGACCGGCCCAAGCGGGCTGGGCCACGTCCCGGCGAACCGAGCGAGAGCGATTCGATGAGCAGTGACGACCTGACGGAGCTGGTAAGTCACGCGCTGGCTGAGGACGTGGGCCCGGGCGACGCTACGACCGACGCGACCGTCTCACCGCAGGCGCTCGCCAAGGCGGGGATCGTGCAGAAGGCGCCGGGGGCGATCTACGGGCTCGACGCGGCGGAGGCGGTCTTCATGCGGCTGGATCCCGATGCACGCTGCGAGCGGCTGGTGCAGGAGGGTGTGTGGCGCGAGGGTGGCCCCGTGCTCGTGGTCGAGGGCAGGGCGCGCGCATTGCTGACGGGTGAGCGGACGGCGCTGAACCTGCTCGCGCACCTGTCGGGCGTGGCGACGATGTCAGCGCGCGCCGCGCGCGCGGTGGAGGGAACCGGCGCGAAGGTGCTGGACACGCGCAAGACGACCCCGGGGATGCGCGCGCTGGAGAAGGCGGCGGTCGCGGCCGGCGGCGCGAGCAACCATCGCGCGGGGCTGTATGACGCGATCTTGATCAAGGAGAACCACATCGCCGCCGCGGGCGGGATCGCACAGGCCGTGGCGCGCGCGCGCGAGGCGGCGCCCGAGCTGGCTGGGAAGCTCGAGGTCGAGGTGCGCAACGCGTATGAGATCGACGAGGCGCTCTCGGCGGGCGCGCCAAGGCTGCTGCTGGACAACATGGACGCTGCGCAATTGAGGGCCGCCGTCGCCCAGGTCGCGGGCCGCGCGGAGCTGGAGGCCAGCGGCGGGGTGACCCTGCAGACGCTCAGGAAGACGGCTGAGACGGGGGTAGACTGGGTGTCGATGGGCGCGCTGACACACTCCGCGCCCGCCCTGGATTTGTCCCTGATCCTGGAGGTTTTGCCATGACGCTCGTTACCGATCGAACCGCGACCCGGCGGTGGACGACGCGGGGCACGGCACCGTGCCTGCCGACGCTCGCGCGAGGGATGGCACGATGAACCTGCCGATGGCGCCCACGCTGCCGATGGCCCCCGCGCCGGGCGTCCCACCGACGCTCTCGCCCGAGGAGATCGCGCGCATGCAGGCGGAGGTGCGCGCGCTCGCGGCCGAGCGCGGCGCGGTGATCCTCGCCCACAACTACCAGCTGCCGGAGGTGCAGGAGGTCGCCGACTACGTCGGCGACTCGCTCGGTCTCTCGCGTAAGGCGGCCGCGGCCGACGGCGAGACGATCGTGTTCTGCGGCGTGCACTTCATGGCCGAGACCGCCTCGATCTTGTGCCCGCAGAAGACGGTGCTGATCCCCGACCTCGATGCCGGCTGCTCGCTCGCCGACTCAATCGACTTCGCGCAGCTCGCCGACTGGCGCGCGCAGTATCCGAAGGGCGTCGTAGTGATGTATGTGAACACGACGGCTGAGGTCAAGGCGCTGACCGACTACTGCTGCACGTCGGCCAACGCGGTCGACGTCGTGCGCCACATCTACGCGACGCACGGCGAGGACACCGAGATCCTGTTCGGCCCCGACATGTGGCTCGGCGCCTATGTCGAGAAGGAAGTCGGCAAGCGCATGCACGTGTGGGACGGCGAGTGCCACGTCCACGCCGGCATCCGCCCCGCCGACATCGAGGCCACGCGCGCCGCCCACCCGGACGCCGACTTCCTGATCCACCCCGAGTGCGGGTGCTCCACCAGCGTGATGGAGTACGTCGCCGCCGGCGACATCGCGAGCGAGGGAGTGCACATGCTCTCCACGGGTGGGATGTTGAAGTACGCCGAGTCCACAGAAGCCGAGGGCGGTCCCGACCAGGTGGTGGTGGCGACCGAGGTCGGCATGCTGCACCCGCTGCGCATGGCGGCCCCGAGCACCGAGTTCATCCCCGCGAACGCCGAGGCGAGCTGTCAATACATGAAGATGATCACGCTACCGAAGGTGCGGGACGCGCTGCGGGACAACAAGTTCGAGGTGCGCGTACCGGAGGATGTGGCGATGAAGGCGCGCGTGCCGATCGACCGGATGGTCGCGCTGGGGTAGTCGCCGTGCCTGAACCGATGGACGAAAACGCCCATCTTTTCCCATATATGTTTGCGCTTGCGCTAACATAGCTTGCTATGAGCACCATAGATGAGGGCATTGCGGCACAGCTCATCCACGAGATCGGTCACCGCAGCGGGCTCAAGCACTCGGAAATGGCGCGCAGGGCTGGGTTGGACAGATCCGTGCTGAGCGCATATGCGCGCGGCCGGCGACAGCCGTCGGTGGCGGCGATGGCACGGATTGCGCGAGGCGCCGGGTTGCAACTGGAGCTGGCTCCGAACCTCGACGACGCGTCGATGGAGCGCCAGGCGAGGATCCTGGAGATGGTCCTGGATCTCGCGGGCTCGATGCCGTTCAAGGGACGTGGCGAGCTGCAATACCCGCCACTGATCAGACTAAGGGCCCCGCGAACCCTGAGCGCGTGACCGAGCTCGGCGATCAGCTGCTCGCCGTGCACGACGGGCTCGATGGGGCTGGTATCCCGCATGCCATCGGTGGTGCGATCGCTCTTGGCTATTGCGTTCTCGAGCCGCGCGGCACGCGCGACGTGGATGTCAACGTATTCGTCGATCCGCAGCGTGCGCGCGACGTGTTCGCGGCGATGCCCGAGGGGGTCGAGGTGAGCGGCCTGCAACTCGAGCACGCCGAACGCGATGGTCAGGTGAGGCTCCGCTGGGGCATCACTCCGATCGACCTGTTCCTCAGTGTCCTGCCCTTCCATGACAGGGTACAGGCACACATCCGAGAGGTTCCGTTCGAGGGCCGCACGATCCCGGTGCTGGACTGCACCGGCCTCGCCGTCTTCAAGGCGATGTTCGACCGCACGAGGGACTGGGCTGACATGGAGGCGATGGTCGAGGCCCGTACGATCGACTTCGACGAGGCGACCCGCTGGATCCGCGAGATGGTGGGAGATGATGAGCGCGTGGAGAAGCTGGCCGCGCTACGGGCGAGCCGTCGTTCTCAGGCGGAGCCCCCGCCGCTGTGGCCGCGGCGTCCTTGAGGGTTCCGGCGGCAGGCAGGGTTGGGCGTGGTTTTGAGCTACGCCATTCTTCGTGGTGATTTACCGGTGCCTGGTGAGCTTGCCGGCATTTCTGGCTGTGTCATTTGGGTTTGTGTCTTTTTGGTTTGTGCGGACCGGCGGGTGTTGCCTGGTCTTGCGCGCGTGGCGACACGATGGCCTTGACATGCCTGCCGTTTCTTGTTTCGACACAGGCAGGCAAACCGCTGGCGTGGCGGCCGGCTTCACATCGGTTGTACGGAGGGGGATCTCGCTACTGATCTGCTCTCGAGCAGTCGATGACGTTGAACCCCTCGCGTCGCGCGGCGTCGGCCAGGCGGTCATCGTGGGTGACCACGTCCAGTGAGGCGGGGTTGCCCTCGGTTGCGATGATCGCTGCCGCCAGCTGCAGAGCGTCGGCGGCCCGCAGACCGTGCATACGCAGAAGGCGTCTCGCTGTGACTCTGATGCTCTGGACCGGCTGAACCTCATACCAATGCTGTGCCAGAGCGTCCAAGCGTTGCAAGGCACCGAGAATGGCCTTCTCGCTGAGGCGGTCTTCGCGCTCGAGACGTGCGATCGCCGAGACGCACTCGACCTCGGTCGCCCACCACACAAGCATGAGCGGGTCCTGCGTGAAGACGTTTTCGACCACACCGCTCGTGGGCTCAGCCACCAGCAGCGGCACGACCGCCGAGCTGTCCCAGTATTTCAGCGGCCTTCCCGTCTCTCGTCGAGCAGAGCTCGAACGACGCTTGAGTCTCCGCGGGCGCGGGGAGGCTTTCCTTTCAACGGATTGCCTTTGAGAGGAACCTTTGCGCCTAGAACGATCCCTGCGCGTTGCAGGCGTGCGATGCGACCGGAGGGATCGTCGCCGATGCCTGCTGCCGATTCCAACCGCGCGACCGGGATTCCTCGATCGACAATCAACACCGACTCGCCGCTGCGCACGCGATCGATCAGCGCGCTCAACTGATTCTTCGCTTCGGTGATCGAGGCAACCATAGGGCTATAATAGCTCTTTCGTGTTGGCTAGGCAAGCGTTTTCGCGAGATGTGTAGAAGCGCATGGTGGAGCGGTAGCTGTTTGTCTGCCTGTGTTTCTACACGAAGCGGCAGGCACGTCAAGGCCATCGTGACGCCACGCGCGCAAGACCAGGCAACATCCGCCGGTCCGCACAAACCAAAAAGACACAAACCCAAATGACACAGCCAGAAATGCCGGCAAGCTCACCACGCACCGGTAAATCACTACGACGCATGGCGTAGCTCAAAACGCGACCAACCCTACATCCCACCACCATCAACCATCACCACACGCCGGGAATCACCACGAAGCATGGCGTAGCTCAAAACACTGCCAACCCCCATCTCCCCACCAACAACCACCCCACAACACACCAAACCACTCAAGACATAGCCACCAGCTCACCACGCGTCGGTAAATCACCACGAAGCATGGCGTAGCTCAACCAACCGAGCATCCCAGAAAATGCGCTTAGAACTCGTCGGCGCTGTGCGGTCCTACGCAGGCTATTGCCAGGTTGTCGGCCACGCCCTTGGCGACCTCGCGGACCTCGTCGTAGGTGACCGCGTCGAGCGCTGAGATCGCCGCGTCGGGGTCGATGTCCTCGTCGAAGACGATGCTCTGGTTGGCTGCGTATCGGGCCACCGCGTTCGTGTTCTCGAAGGCGAGGACGCGGCGGCCGGCGGCGTAGGCGCGGGCGCGCTGGACCTCCTCCTCGGTCGGGCCGTCGTCGCGTAGCTCGCTGACGATCTCGCGCATGCGCGTGTATGCCTCGACGCACTTGCCGGACTCGAGGCCCGAGCCCAGCTGCAGGATCGGCACGTCGGCGAACGCGTGGTCGAGCGCGTAGACCGAGTAGCACAAGCCACGTTTCTCGCGAATCTCGTCGAACAGCCTCGAGCCCATCGAGCCGCCCAGCAATGTCGAGTAGATCGACAGCGCCGCCCGTTCGCGCACGTCCTTCACGGCGATCTCCGGGCGGTAGATCATGCGCAGGTGCGACTGGTTCGTGTCGCGCTCCTCGACCAGCGTCTCCGGCGCGAACTTCGGCACGGGCACGTAAGGGTCGGGGGCGGCCAGCGCGGGGAAGCGTGCGAAGCGCTCGTTCAGCTCCTGCTCGTCCGGCAGGTGGTCGAGGTTGCCGACCAGGAACGCGCCGCCGCGCCCGCCCGCCCAGCGGCGCTCGCGGAACGCGACGATCCCCTCGCGCGTGAAGCTCCTCAAGTTCTTCTCCGGCCCCAGCACCGTGCGGCCCAGCGGGTGCTCGCCGAACGCCGCCTTGTCGATCAGGTACTCCGCGACCGTCGACGGCTGGTCGTACGCGCGGTTGATCTCCTGGATCACCACGCCCCGCTCGCGGTCGAGCTCCTCCGCGTCGAGGTGGGGACGGCCCACGAAATCGCTCAGCAGGTCGATCGCCTGTGGCGCGGACTCCGCGCGGACCGTGATGTGGAAGGCCACCAGGTCGTGGCTCGTGTACGCGTTCAGCACACCTCCAAGCCGCTCCGCCGTCTCGTTCACGTCGCGGTAGTGCGGGTACTTCTCGCCGCCCTTGAACACGAGATGCTCGAGGAAATGAGCCATCCCGTTCTCCTCCGGACGCTCGTTGCGCGCGCCCGCGTCGAACGCCACCAGCACGGTCAGGGCGCGCGTGCCGGGCAGCCCGATGCGGTGCACGGGCAGGCCGTTGCCGGGGATCGTGGTCGTCTCGATGCTCGCCATTGGCGCCCACGATAGCCAGCGACGCCCACGTCCACGGTCGCACCTCCTGCAAATCCCGTTGCATGCAGGGAAAAGTGCGGGCAGGAGGGCGCCGCGCCGCTACTGTCCCCGGCCGATGTCACCGGCTGAGACCCTGGCCCGGCGCGCTCGCGCCGCCGGCCCGCCCGTTCGCGCGCCTCGCCGCGCCGAGCACGCGCAGACACAGCGCGCCGTCGCGCCCGCGCGCGACACGGTCGTCGAGTTTCGCGGCGTCTCAAAGCTCTACGGCCCCGGCGGCGTCGGTCTCGAGCGCGCGACCTTTGCGATCGGCCGCCAGGAGATGGTCTTCCTCGTCGGCTCGACCGGCTCGGGCAAGTCGACGATCATGCGCCTGCTGATCAAGGAGCTCGACCCGACCGAGGGCAAGATCCTCGTCGCCGGGCGCGACCTGTCCGAGATCGAGCGCAAGCGGGTCCCCTACTACCGCCGCAACGTCGGCGTCGTCTTCCAGGATTTCAAGCTGCTGCCGACCCGCACCGTCTACGACAACATCGCCTACGCCCTCCAGGTCACGGGCGCCTCGCGCAAGCAGATCCGCACCCAGCTGCCCGACATCCTGCGCCTCACCGGCCTGTCCACCAAGCTCCATAACTATCCCCACCAGCTCTCCGGCGGCGAGCAGCAGCGCGTCGCCGTCGCCCGCGCGTTCGCCGGCCACCCGCCGCTGCTGCTCGCCGACGAGCCCACCGGCAACCTCGACCCCGAGACCTCGATCGGGATCATGCAGCTGCTCTACCGCATCAACCGCGCCGGCACCACCCTGATCGTCGCCTCGCACGACAACGCGATGGTCGACCGCATGCGCCGTCGCGTGATCGAGCTGCGCCGCGGGCGGATCGTCCGCGACGAGGCCTCCGGGCTGTACGGCGCGCGCGAAGAGAACACCGACGAGCTCGGGCACCGACTGAAATACGAAACGACTGACTCATGAAGCCCGGGTTCTTCTTGAAAGAGGCCGTCCGCTCGATGCGGCGCAACGCCGTTCCCTCCTTTGCCGCGCTCGCCTCCGTGCTCGTCACGACGCTCGTCATCGGCGTGTTCATTCCCGTCGTCGAGGCGACCAACGGCGCGGCCAACGACGTGCGCGGGCGCGTGCTCGTCGACGTCGACCTGACCACCGGCGCGACCGCCGCCGAAGTCGCGCGCGTACGCTCCGAGCTAGTGCGCGCGCCGCACGTGAAAAGCGTCCAGCTCGTCTCCAAGCAGGCCGGCTACGAACAGGAGCGCAAGCTCAACCCCCAGGCCTTCCAGCTGATCGGCTACAACCCGCTGCCGGACATCTTCCGCGTCACGCCCCAGAACCCCTCCGACTCCGCCGCGATCCGCGCCGAGCTCGACCAGTCGAGCCCCGCGTCCACGCGCCTCGTCACCGACCCGGCGATCGCCGCCGTGCAGGACCGCCAGGCCCAGACCGACCAGATCCTCTCCGCCACGCGGATCGTCAAGATCACGATGGCGCTGCTCGCCGGCCTGCTCGTGTTCGCCTCGATCCTGCTGATCTCCAACACGATCCGCCTGTCGCTGTTCTCGCGTCGGCGCGAGGTCGAGGTGATGAAGCTCGTCGGCGCGACCGACTGGTTCATCCGCTGGCCGTTCGTGCTCGAGGGGTTGTTCCTCGGCGCGCTCGGCGGCGCCGCCGCGATCGGCCTGCTCGCGCTCGCCAAGCTCACGCTCGTCGACCCGCTGACCAACACCGTCAAGCTGATCTCCCAGCCCGACATGATCGCCTTCCCACTGCTCGTCGCGATCCTGATGGCCTGCGCGATCGCGGTCTCCGCCGCCGGATCGGGTCTGTCGCTGCGGCGCTTCTTGCGGGTCTAGCTCGTAGTCTGAGGCGATGCCCTCGTCGAAACGCCCGCCGCTGGTCGCCGTGCTCGCGGCGCTCTTGCCGATCTTGCTCGTGCTCGGCATCTGGCTGGGCGGGCATCCCCGGGACCTTCCGGAGTTCGCGCGCCGCGCGTTTGTCGCCAACCACTCGACGCTCGTCGTCGACGAAGCGATCGACCGGATCGCGAGCGAATATTACCGGCCGATCTCCAAGAGCCGGCTGTCCGGCGCGTCGATCTCAGGCGTCGTCGCGAGCCTCGGCGACCGCTTCTCTCATTACCTCTCCCCACACGAATTCCACGAATTCGAGGCGCCCCCGAGCTTCACCGGGATCGGCGTCGTCGTTGGCCCCGACCGCCGCGGGCTGCTGATCGCGCGCGTGTTCGACTCCTCTCCCGCCGCTCACGCCCACCTGCAGGCGGGCGACCTGATCGAAGGCGCGGGCGGGCACCGGCTCGCCGGTCTCTCCGCCGAAGCGGCGACCGCGCTGATCAAGGGGCTGCCCGGCACCAACGTCACGCTGCGCGTACGCGAGCGCCGTTCCGGCCACACGCTCGCGCGCACGCTCACGCTCACCCGTGCGGTCGTCTCCGAGCCCGTCGTCGCCTCCGAGACGCGCACCGTCCACTCCGTCAAGCTCGGCGTCGTCGCGCTCGCGACGTTCAGCCCCGGCGCGCACGGTGAAGTGCGCACGGCCGTCGAACACGAGCTGCATTCCGCGCACGCACGCGGGCTCGTGCTCGACCTGCGCGCCAACGGCGGCGGCCTGGTCGAGGAGGCGCGGCTGATCGCCTCCATCTTCATCCCCAAGGGCACGGTCGTCACGACCCGCGGCCGCGCGCAGCCGACGAACGTCCTCACCGCCGCGGGCGGCGCGATCTCCCCGTCGATTCCGCTCGTCGTGCTCGTCGACTCGAACACCGCCTCGGCATCGGAGATCGTCACCGCCGCGCTGCAGGACCACCACCGCGCGACCGTCGTCGGCACCCACACTTTTGGCAAGGGCGTCTTCCAAGAGGAGGCGCCGCTCGCAAACGGCGGCGCGCTCGACATCACCGTCGGCGAGTACTTCACCCCCAACGGTCGCAACCTCGGCGGCGGCGGCGTCAAGCAGGGGGCGGGCGTGATCCCCGAAGTGCTCGTCCCTCACGGCGTTGACACCGACCACGGCCTGTCCGTGGCGCTCGAAACACTCGCCGCGAAGGTCAAACCCGCGTGAGCGGCCCCCCGCGGGGTCGGCCGGGGCGCGCCGATCGAGCGGGCGGTCGCGGCTCGAACGGCAAGGCGGCCGACTCGCGCGGTCGTCCCTCGACCGGCAAGACGGGCGCCTCGGACGGGCGGGGGAGAGCGGGCTCGAAGGCGCAGCCCGCCGCTGTCACGGTCGTGGCGGTGATCGAGAAACGCGGGAAGTTCTGGGCCGCGGAACCTCATTTCCCGGCGCCGCAGTCAGCGGGCGACCGGCCGGAGGCTCGCGGCCCACGACGGATCGCGCTCGCCTCCAACCGCGTGGCCGGGCGGGACGGTGGCAACGCGCGAAGCGGCGATCTGGTGCTCGTGCAGATCGCCGGGCGGGGCGGTGGCGCACGGGCGAACATCGCGCGCGTGCTCGGCCGCCCGGACGTCGCGCGCGACGCGATCGAGGCGCTGACGCTCGACCGCGGGCTGGCCCGCGAGTTCGATCCCGCCGTCGAGCGCGAGGCGGATACCGCGCGCGACCGGGTGCGTGAGCGGGGTCGTGCCGAAGTCGCCGACGGGCGCAGACGCGACCTGCGCGAGCTGCCGACGTTCACGATCGACCCGGCCTCCGCGCGGGATTTCGACGACGCGATCTCAGCCGAGCGGATGGACGATGGCCGTGTACGCGTGTGGGTGCACATCGCCGACGTCGCCGCGCACGTGCCCGCCGGTTCGCTCGTGGACGCCGAGGCGCGCGCGCGTGGCACGAGCGTGTACGTGCCCGGCGCGGTCGAGCCGATGCTGCCCGAGGCGCTGTCGAACGATGCCTGCTCGCTCGTGCCCGGCGCCGACCGTCCGGCCGTCACCGTCGAGCTGGAGCTGCACGGCGCGACGGTCTCAAAGACCGCGTTTTACCGCTCGCTGATCCGCTCCGACGAGCGCTTGAGCTACGAGCGCGTCGATCAGATCTTCGCGGGCCGCGACCGCGCCGCGGAGCCGTGGGCGACACCGCTCGAGGCTGCGCGCGCGGCCGCCGACGCGCTCGGCAAAGCCCGTCTCACAGATGGGAGTGCCCTCACGCTCGACTCGGCCGAGCCGGAGTTCGTGCTCGACGCAGACGGGCACGTCAGCGAGGTGCTGATGCGCACGCAGACCGAGTCCCACCGGCTGATCGAGCAGCTGATGATCGCCGCCAACGAAGCCGTCGCGCGGTTTCTCTCAGAGCGCTCCACGCCGTGCCTGTATCGCGTGCACGAGCGCCCCGCGCCCGAGCGCGTCGCGCGCCTCGTCGAGCAGCTGGCGACGCTCGAAGTCCCCACCCCGCCCGTGCCCGAGAACATGTCGCCGTCGCAGGCGGCCGAGCTGATGGGGGAGATCTCCCGCCGCGTCGAGCGCCACATCCGCGCGCGCGCCGCGAAGGCGAGCTCAGGCGATCTGTCGATCGGCCCTTCGGGCGGGCGGGCGGCGCTGACATCGCTCGTGCTGCGCACGCTCCAGCAGGCCTACTACTCGCCTCGCAACATCGGCCACTCCGGCCTCGCCTCCACGCACTACTGCCACTTCACCTCTCCCATCCGCCGCTACCCCGACCTCGTCTGCCACCGCGCGCTGCTGTCCGCCGTCGGCGGCCACGAGCACGCCCACCGCGCCGGCGAGCTCGCCGAGCTGGGGACGTGGACCTCCGAGCGCGAGCGCTTCGCGATGTCTATCGAGCGCGACGGAGACGACGTCGCGCGCTGCTTCGCGCTCGAGCAGGCGTTGTACGAGGGCGGCTGGGAGCAGACGTTCTGCGGCGAGGTCGTCGGTCTGATCTCCGCCGGCGCGTTCGTCGCGTTCGGCCTCGATCCCCACGGGCGCGAGTCGGGCGAGGGGGAGGGGACGTCTGGTAGTGGAGCATCCGGCGAAGGGGAGGCAGCTCCTGCCGGGACGATGCCAGGCGAGGGGGCGGCTGAGCCCGGTGGATCACTGCCGATCTATGAAGGCATGCTGCCCGTGCGGCGCATGGCGGGGTCCGCCGGTCGCGAGTGGTGGGAGATCAACGAGCAGAACACGATCCTCCGCGGCGAGCGCACCGGCGCCACATTGCGCCTCGGCGACCCGATCGAGGTACGCGTCGCGCGCGTGGACACGATCCGCGGCCGCGTGGATCTCGTGCCCGCTCCGTAACGGTCACTGCGAACGCCGCCGGCGGAGCCCGGAGGGCGGAGCCCATCGATCTCTGACCCGCTTCCATCGCGCGCGACGCAATAGGCTCGACTAATGGCCAAGGGCAAGGGCAAGCGCAAGATCGGCGCGGGCGACGTCGCGTCGAACCGCTATGCATCCCACCGCTACGAGCTGATCGAGCGGCTCGAGTGCGGCATCGTGCTCGAGGGCACCGAGGTCAAGGCGTTGCGCGAGTCCGGCGCCCAGCTGAAGGACGGCTACGCGGCCGTTGCCGGCGGCGAGCTGTTCCTGCACTCGATCCACATCCCTCCCTACGCGCCCGCCTCGCGCGAGAACCACGACCCCGAGCGCGTGCGCAAGCTGCTCTTGCATCGCCGCGAGCTCGACCGCATCGCCGCGCGGGCCTCGGAGCGCGGGCTGACGCTCGTCCCCACCCGCATCTACTTCTCCGGCGCCCACGCCAAGGTCGAGATCGCGCTCGCGCGCGGCAAGGACCTCTACGACAAGCGCCAGTCGCTGCGCGAGAAGGACACGCGCCGCGACATCGAACGCGGCGTCCGCGAAGCGCGACGCTGAGCGGGCGCGGTGGTGTCGCGTCAGGCGCTGCGCGCCCAGGGGACGGCGGTCGGCTCGGACACACGGTTGCGGTCACGGTGTGGGGTCCGCGTAGGGTCCTATATGCGGGTGAAGTCGTGGCCTTCGCTGAACAGGATGTGCGTCTCGTACATCCCGAACGCGAGCGCCGCGATCAGGCCGATGTAGACCGCGCCGACGATCAGCCGGTGGCGAGGCGCCACGCGGTAGTAGGCCGCCTGCTCGAGCGAGCGCGTTTTGCGCTGCTGCCAGCGGCGCCACGTCTCCATGCCGCCGAACAGCACGATGATCAACAGGATCGGGTTGGGAAACACGAACACCATCGCCACCAGCCCGCCGAAGCCCAGAAACCACATCCACGGCGCCATCGCCGCCATCGCGCGCCCGCCGTCGAGCGGCACCACCGGCAGCAGGTTGAACAGGTTGATCAAAAACCCCACATACGCGAGCGCGAGCAGCAGCGAGCTGTCCGTCAACGCGCCGACCACCGCCACCACCGCCGCCGCGAGGCTGCCGAGGATCGGTCCGGCGAGCCCCACGCGCGCCTCCGCGAGCGCGTTCTCGCCGAGCGACTTCGCCGTGATCAGCGCGCCGAGGAACGGCACGAACATCGGCGCGCTCGCCTTGATCCCCTCGCGGCGCAGCTGGAGCACGTGGCCCATCTCGTGGATGAACAGCAGCACTACAAACCCCGCCGCGAACGTCCATCCCCAGAACAAGGAGTACGCGGCGACCGACACCAGCGCCGTGCCCGCGGTGGTCAGCAGCTTGAAGTTGGGCAGCGCGACGAACAGCGCCTTGATCGCCGCGCCGAACTTCGCCAGCAGCGCCAGCAGACCGGCGAACGCGCTGCCGATCCGCTTGCGCACGCCGCGCGTTGGCCCTTTACCACGGGCTCGGCCCGGCTCGCCGAACGGGTTCTCGCCCGCGTGCGCCCCCGAAACGGCGGTTGACCTGAGCGGGCCGCCGGGCAGGGCCGGCGGCGTGACCGCCCGCGGGGGCGGCAGAGAGAGGTCGCCGCTGTCCATACACCCATTGTGGCAGCACCCTTAAGCGTTGCCTAAGCCCTCCTCCGACCGGCGCGCAAGGTTGTGCGACGAGCGCGTGCACCCATCCGATCGTCGCCGTCAACACCTGTACCCCAGCGGCCTCCCATATGAAGCGACTCAGTCGCTTCGCCGATGGTGGCTCGCCCACCCACACGGGGTCATATCCTCTCCTCATAGATAACCCGTGATGAACAAACCGTGCCCTCGCATCTCGCCGTTGGCGGGAGTCCTACGTGCCGTGCTCCTGGCCCTGACTGTGAGCGCGGCGACGGCTGTGCCGGCCAGCGCGCAGGCGCCGACACCTGCGCCGGCTCTTACCTCAACACCTGCTCCGGCTCCCATGCCGGCTCCGGTGCTGACGTCCGCCACGATCGCGCCGTCGATCGCGCCCAACCGGCTGGGCGCGAAGGCTTCGCTGACGCTGAGGATCCATTACACAACGGCCGCGGTCGGCCTGTTCTACATCCCCCCGCCGGTGCTGCGCACGGTCGTGCGGCTGCCGGCCGGCCTGGACCTCGACATCCCCGACCTCCGCAGCTGCTCGGCCTCGCGACTGCGAGCGCGTGGTCCGAGCGCCTGCCCGGCGCAGGCGCAGATCGGCCACGGGAGTGCGCTGATCGAGACGCACGTCGGGACCGTGAACCTGCCCGAGGCGATCGCCCTGAACGCCTTCCTTGGCCCGTTGCAGGGCGGCCAGCAGGTATTGGACATCCTCGGGCAGGGATACTCGCCGTTCGACGAGCGCGTCGTGTTCACCGGAGCCGTACGGTTCGTCGCGGCGCCCTACGGCGAAGAGCTCGTGCTGTCGATCCCCCCGATCCCCACGCTGCGCTTCGAGCCCGACGCCTCGATCGTCACGTTCACGCTCACGATCGGCGCCCACGGCCGAGCGGCGCGCCATGCGAACACGCTGCTCGTGCCCTCCACCTGCCCGGCGGGCGGCTTTCCGTTCGCCGCCGAATTCACCTACGCCGACGGCACCACCGGCAGCGCGCTCGCGACGGCCGCCTGTCCTGCCTGACTCCGCTTTTTTCGGAACGTGCGGGGGAGACGTCGCTCAAAGGGTTGCAATCGCCCAGGACCGGAGCTACTTTGAATCCAGACGCGGAACCGAGCCGCAAAGAGCGAGGCCACTGAGGTGTGAGGCCGCGCCACCCGCAAAGGAAGGCCTTCGGGCCGGACCGAGCAGGTTCCTCGAGCGGCCCGGGACCGCGTCGCTTTCGTTCTCCGCTGGATGTCTGCTTGCCGGCACACCCCCGCGCGAAGACGCCGAGCCGGGTCGGCTACACTGGCCAAGCAGCGAACACCCCGGGGACGACAGGCTTCGACGCGGTCGGCTCGTGAGGGTGGTGGCGAGTCGAGGTCCCGGGCGGCCTCGTAAAACACCCGGGAAAACCATAAGTGCGGACTCTCACGAGTACGCCCTCGCTGCCTAGCAAACACTAGGCGAGTGAGGTCTCGGGCCCCGCTTGCCTGCGGCGGGGAAGGCCGGGATCAGAAAGCAGGCTCACCCGGCAAGGTCCGCCTTCGCCGAGCCGGGAACATCTAAGGAGGCTGGTCCCTCACAACCCCGCCGGCGAGGCGAGCGAGGGATGAGATCAGAGCGCCGGCTACGCTCGTAGAAGCCATTCTCACGCGATCGCGGACGCGGGTTCGATTCCCGCCGTCTCCACTGATATGTAAAGGGGCGAAGAAGTGCGAACTTCGCCCCTTTACACCGTGATTCTGGGGCTTTTGAGGTGCGAAACGGTGCGAACAAAACCCGTCGATTTGCGGGCCGGTTCGCGGAGTTTGGTCGCACAACGTACGCAGGTGTGCGTACGTTGCGTACGTTGGGCTGGTCGCTCTTGCGCGTGCGGGCGGGTTTAACGCAGGAGCAGCTCGCGGAGCGTCTTGGCGCACATCCGACGTTCGTTTGGCCGGGTGGAGCGTGGTCAGCGGGGGTGCGGTGGAACACGGCGATGCGGTTCCTGCGGGCGCTCGGTGCGGATCTGCGGCAGCTCGCAGATGCGTTCGATCAAACAGCCCGAGCCAACGGGGACTATCGGCTATGTGTGCGGAGCATCTCATCGCTGTAGCTGAACGCGATGATCTGCTCCGGGGTGATCCCGAGTCTGGCTTGTAGGTCTGCTGCGAGCTGGTGCTCGATCGTGAGATCGGAAGTGGGGTCGGCGACGGCCTCGATCTCGATGAACTGTCCGAGGCTGTCAACGGTGTCGAGGTGGATGCGGACGTTTTGCCAGAGCAGGAGGTGCCGTTTCTTCTTGACGACGACGAGCACGCCGAGCGCGACGGTGAGGGCATCACGGAGCCTCGCGGGATCGTCGGTTGGGACGAGCCGATAGCAGCTCTCGCGCGCAGTCGGGTCATCCGGGCGCTGGTAGGCGATGAGGTGTGCGCCGTCGGACTCCTCACGGAGCTTCAGACGGCCGTGCGGGACGTTGAAATAGGTGTCGGTCTGCGCCAGCCACCCGGCATCCTGGGCGCCTGCGCCGAGGGCGGTCCGTAGCGTGCGCTCGGGGTCCGGGTCGCGTGCCTTGAACTCGATATTGCGACGCGGCATCTGCACTGCATCGATTCTTCCGACCGCACCGGATCACACCATCCCCAGGCAGCGAACGGGACCCGCTCGCTGCCGTCTCTGCCTCCGCTTCAGTACGGCCGCCAGCGGCTTGCCGCGGGGGAAGATTCGGAGGGCTATTCATCTTTGCTTGCTGATCTTGGCATTGCATGGCTGTTCAGTGCCGTTGCAGCGGCGCTACCGTATGGGCATGTTCGATGAGGCGGTCATAGCTGAGGCTGCGCGGCGTCTGTCTGCTGCGGCACCGGATGCGCAGGTGATCTTGTTCGGCTCGCACGCTCGTGGCGATGCAGGCCGGGGCAGCGACCTCGACTTTTTGGTGGTCGAGCCAGCGGTTGAGGATGTCGTGGCTGAGTCGGTGCGCTTGCGCCGGACGCTGCGGGGCTTGGGCTTGTTTGCGGACATCGTGGTCGTGAGCGAGATGGAAGCGGAACAGTGGCGAGATGTGCATGGCAGCCTGATCCATGAGGCGCTTTCAGACGGTCGCGCGATGGCGGCTTGATGGCGCCGGGCGATCTTCCGCGTGTCCTGTTGGACCTAGCGCGAGACGATGACTTCGCGGCGAGGTCGTTGCTGCCGGTGGAGGGCGTGGCCGACGCGATCCTTGGCTTCCACGCGCAGCAAGCCGTAGAGAAGTCGCTGAAGGCCGTGCTCGCCTCTGCCGACGTGCAGTTCCCGTATACGCACGACCTGGATGGTCTGATCGAGCTTTGTCGCGGGCACGGCCTCAAGGTTCCAGATGCACTCGAGGACGCCGATCAGCTATCGCCTTACGGCGTGCGGATGCGCTACGGCGCCAGTCATGACACGCGACTGGACCGCGATCAGGCGCTGGGATGGTCTGCGGCTGCGGTTGAGTGGGCGCGGGGGATAGTCGATCGTGATGACGAGGAGCCGGCTAAGGAGTAGCCCAGCGGATCGCGACCAACGTACGCACAGCGTACGCAACCCGATTCGACACGACCCCACAATCAGGCATTCCAGAGCCGATCTCCGCCTGGATTTCGCACCTGTCGAACCCGCCGTCTCCACTTCGGCAAATACTAGGTCTGACGTGCAAACCAGCTTTTGCGAGTCGCAGCGGCTCAGCCGTTGGGGGGCGTAGCATGGGGGCATGTCGCCAAAGGCCAAGACGCGGCTTGCACGGGAGCACCTAGACCGTGCTCTGCCGGCTGTCGAGGCGGAGGACTATACGGAGGCTGTCACGTGGCTTTTCGTGGCGCTTGAGGCAGCGATTGCGGCCATCGCAGATCAGCAAGGCGTATCGATCCCTCCAAAGCACTGGAGGAAGGTGGAGATAGCCGAAGAGCTATTCAACGAAGGGCATATCTCGTTCGATTTTGGTCCGGTGCTACGCACTCTCAATGACGCACGCAAGGAGGCGATATACGAGGGCGAGGAGCCAGAGCTAGAAGGCCAATCGCTCGAGGACGTAGCAGCCGATGTCGAGACGGCCGTAGGGATCGCCGAGGCAGGGTCATGAGTGCCCGGCCAGCCAGCGCAGGCTCCGGTGCTTCAGTGACACCGCGTGAGGTTCGCTCTCTCGTCCCGCCGCGGTTGCGGGCTGCGCACGATCTTGTGTGCATCCGGGCTCGCGAGACGGGTGCAGAGGCGCTATTGCTGACTGGCTCGACCGCTCGAGGGTCACGCACATCGATCAGCGACCTCGACTACCACGTCATCGGCGTGGCGATCCCACACGATGATCTCCCAGCTGATCTCGACATCCATGTCGTCTCATCTGACCTAGTCCGTACTCGTCTTGAGGAAGGCGATGACTTTACGCAATGGTCATTGCGCTTCGGTCGGATCATCTTCGATAACGGAATCGTCAACGACAGTCTGAGACTTATCGAACAGCGCGGGCTGTGGCCCGATGTGAGTCGCAAGGCCGACCAATCCATCAAGTCGCTCAAGATCGCTATGGCTATGGTGCAGAGCGGCGATCAGGAAGCTGCCGTAGAGCAGGTCCGCACAGCTCTGACCCTCGCCGCACGGTGGCAGTTGCTTGCTGCACACCGTTTCCCGCTTTCGCGAGCGGAGCTTCCGACACAGCTAAATGAGGTAGGACTGTCTCACCTCGCTGGGGGGCTGGATGCGACGATCACCGGCTATCCGCAGCTCGAAGAGCTCGCAGAATTCCTCAGCGTCGTGCAGCGCCTCGTGGACACAACGGCCGTTGCCAATGTGCCGACAGTTCGCTCGCACGCAGCTTGACCTGGTTTATCGTCTCCGCAAGCCTTCGCTCGCGCTCTAACTCTGGGTGCCGGGGCCCCAAGAATCATTGGTTGCCCGCCAGCGCCCGGCGTAAAGCTTCAACCCGGGCTTTTCGGTTTGTTCTTCGTCGCGTAGCTTCCATAGATTCCTCGTTCCCGCTGCAAATGATGGGTTTTGCGTAACCGTTTAGTTGGTTGGGGGGACATAGCTCCGCTCCGTCGAAGTCCACCGTGTGGAGTGTGTAGAGGCTGAGGCGGATCTACGTGCAGGGCTGCGAGGTGGTCGTTGAGGTTCTGCTGCGCATGGATACGCCAGATCGGAGAGGTGAGCGCGCAGGTTGCCCGTCAAGAAGTGCTGCTCGCAAGGCAGGGTGAGCGGATCGCCCAACTCGAGCGTCGAGTGAACCGCAGCTCGCGCGACAGCTCCCAGCCACCAAGCGCCGACGGTCCGAGCGCTCCGCTGCGGCGCGCGAAGGACTCCTCTGCTCGCTCGCAGGGCGCCCAGCCGGGTCACGAGGGCAAGGGTCGTCCGCTGTTGTTGGCATGGGCGGTGGATGAGGTCGTCGAGCATTGGCCCGGGCGCTGCGCTTGCGGACACGTCTTTGCAGAGGACAAGCGTGTTGGGATTGGTGATCCCGTGCGTTGGCAGATCGAGAAGCTGCCGGTGATCACGGTGGGGGTGACCGAGGACCGCTGTGAGTGTCTGCGCTGCCCTGACTGCGGGGAGCGTCCCCGCGCCGAGTTGCCCGCCGAGGTGGCCCACAGCGCGTTCGGCTCCCGCCTTCAGGCTTCGATTGCGACGCTCTCGGTGCGCAATCGTATCTCCCGACGGGATGTGGTGGAGCTGTGCGAGCAACTGTTCGGCTCGCGGATCTCCACCGGCACCGTGGACGCGATCCTTAAGCCGGACTTCAGAGGCCCTGGCCGAGCCCCACGCCGATCTGCTGCAGCGACTGCGTTTGAGTGCTGCAGTGAACATGGATGAGACCGGCTGGCGGACCGCTGTCAACGGCGGACGCTGTGGGCGTCTTTGACGATAGTCATGCATACCTGCACGTCTCCTCAGATCGCCATGAGGACCACGCCAAGCAACTGCTCGCAGACACCGACGCGATCGTCACCTCTGACCGCTGGTGGGCCTACTCGCATCTACCCCTCAAACGTCGTCAGCTCTACTGGGCTCATCTGAAGCGAGACTTCGCCGCCCACGCCGAGGCCCTCGGGGCAGAGAAGGAGTTCGGGGAGAGAGGCCTTGAGCTGTGCGATCGCGTCTTCTGGGCGTGGGAGGTCTTCGGGCACACCGCGGATCGCCGTGATCTGAAGCTCACGATCCGCCGGCTGCAGCGCGAATACAAGCCCATCATCCGGGGCTACGCCGCTAAACGTGCACGCAACCGCCACTGCCGCGGGATGGCCCGCAACCTCCCGAAGGCATGACCGGCGCTGTGGAGCTTTGCCAAGCACCCTGGTGTGCAGCCGACCAACAACCACACCGAGCGCGCGCGCTCTCAGAAACGCCGTCATCTACCACCAGCTGTCCCTCGGCAGCCAGTCGCAGGCCGGCGAGCTGCGCACCACACCGCTGCTCTCGGCGCACACCGCCTGCCGTCCCGCAGCAGCGCTTGTTGCTCGTCTACCTCACCGACGCGCTCACCGCCAGCGCTCAAGGGGACCCCCTGCCGCTGCCCACTTGAGCCGGCCGGAAGACTGAACGGTTACGGTTTTGCGGCGGGGATGGGGGGAACGATTGCGAAATCGGCCGTTTTCGTTGCCCTCGGCGAGCACGTCGGCCATCGTGGCGGCTCTTGTGCATGCGCTCGCCGCTGGTCGTGCCCGGTGCAATGATTCTGGCAATGGCGAGGCAGCGATCCCACCAGTCGTGCGCTGTGGCCACTTATTGGCTTCTCGGGGTAGCGCCGCACGCCGACGCGGGATCGTGCGCTGCGTGCACAGCAGGTAGTGCGAGGCCTCCATTGCTTCGTCGTTTCGAGGTGCGTGAAGATGTCGCTGTGTGCGCTGAGGTCGGTCATGAGGTTGTCCCGTAGCGTGTAGAAGTTTGTAGGTGGCGGTCCCTTTCGCCTCGTCCGGTCCCGTTGGGACGGTGGCGAGTGCAAACAAGTCCATCGAGACGAAGGGAACCGCCATGAAGACCGTAATGCAGGAGCAGGACAGTGGCCGCGAGGGCTTGCCGTTGCGGGTGCAGGAAGCGCTCGGGGAGCTCGCGGGGGCCGCGAAGGAGGGGTTGCTCGCATTGAGCGTTGGTGTTGGGTTGGGCGTGCTCAGTGAGATGATGGAGGCCGAGCTCGATGAGGTCGTCGGCGAGAAGCACGCAACGGTCAAGGAGCGCACCGCTGTCCGTCACGGCCACGAAGACGGCGAGGTCACCTTGGGTGGCCGGCGGGTCGCCGTGAAGCGTCCGCGGGCCCGCACCGTCGACGGAGGGCGCGAGGTGCCGCTTGCGACCTATGCGCATTTCGCCGACCGTGACCCGTTGACCCGGGTCGTGCTCGAGCAGATGCTCGCGGGCGTTTCCACCCGCCGCTTCTCAAGGACCCGCGAGCCTGTCGGTGATGCCGTCGCTCAGACGGAGCGTTCAACGTCGAAGTCGACGGTCAGCCGCGAGTTCGTCGCTCGCACAGGCGAGCATCTCGCTGCGCTCATGGCCCGCTCGCTCTCTGATGTGCGGTTGGCGGCGTTGATGCTCGACGGGGTCGAGCTGAAGGGCCGCTGCTGTGTCGTGGCGCTCGGCGTCAGCACCGAGGGCGTGAAGATCCCGCTCGGGCTCTGGGATGGCTCCACAGAGAACAAGACCGTCACCGTGCACCTGCTCGCCGACTTGGTCGGCCGTGGCCTGGACATCGAGCAGGGTGTCCTGGTCGTCCTGGACGGCGGCAAGGCCCTCCGCGCAGCCGTCGACGATGTCTTCGGCCCCGTGCCCGTGCAGCGGTGTGTTCGCCATAAGGAACGCAACGTGCTGGATCATCTCCCCGAACGCGACCGGCCACTCGTGAAGGCACGCCTGCGGAAGGCGTGGGCGTCAGAGAACCACCAGCTCGCGCTCGAGGGCCTGGCGCTGCTCGCCTCAGAGCTCGATCGCTCGCACCCCGGCGCAGCCAGCTCGCTGCGGGAGGGCAGGGAAGAGACGCTGACGCTCACGCGCCTCGGAGTCCGCGGGAAACTCAAGACCACGCTCCAGAGCACGAACCCGATCGAGTCGATGATCGGTACCGTCCGGCACACCAGCCGCAACGTCAAGCGCTGGCAAAACGGCGATATGTGCCTGCGCTGGACCGCTGCGGGGATGCTCGAGGCAGAGACCCAGTTCCGGAAGATCATCGGCTACAGCGATCTCGCCAAGCTCGCCGTCGCCGTCGAACGCGACCTCGCACCCCACCGCCCACCCATTCACACCACCACGGAGGAGGACACCCACATTCCCGTCACCGTGTAACCATCACATCCGGACCGCCGCCACAAACTTCCACGGCGAACGGGACAACCTCTCGGTCATCAGCCCGTCGTACAGCGCATCCCGATACCGGCGATTGATCGTCATGCCCATTTGGGAGACTCCTTTCGGTTCGACACCGAAAAAGGCGCAACGATCTATGCAAGGCGAACCTAGCCTGGAGGAGCTACGGTTAGGCGCGGTATCGAAGGTGTTTCTTCGGTGCTAAAAGTTCGGGGCTGGTGTCTCAAGCACTCGTCCCGGCCGCTTTGGTTTTTGGGTTGCCGACGATCAGAGCAGAGCCCCCGGCGAACTTTGCTACACGCCGCGCTGACGACGATCCGCGAATGCCGATACGTTCGTGCGATGAGTTCCGCCGCCGACATCCTGCATCATCTGCAGCGTGGCCGCACAGTACTGAGCCCGCTGCGCTACCCCGGCGGGAAGCGCCGCTTGGTTCCTTACGTTGCTGTCGCGCTTGCTGTCAACGACCTGAGGCCGGACCTATTCGTGGAACCGTTCGCAGGCGGGGCGAGCGTGTCGCTCGAACTCCTGCACGCAAAGCTCGTCGAGCGGATCGGCCTCGCCGACAGCGACCCGATGGTCGCTGCGTTCTGGGAGACGGTCTTCGAGGACGCTGACTGGCTCTGCAGGAAGGTCGAGAACATGCCGGTGGATCTTGAGACCTGGACTCGCCTGAAGCGTGGACGGTTGCGCGCGCGACGGCAGCTCGCGCTCGCCTGCCTCTTTCTGAACAGGACCTCGTTCAACGGCGCGCTGCACCGCCGCGCCGGGCCGATCGGCGGCCATGCACAGGCCGGCGACTACGCCCTCGACTGTAGGTTCCCCCGGCCGAGACTGGTCAAGCGGATTCGCGCCTGCGAGGCCCTCTCGGATCGGGTCGATTTCGTCCGCTGCGACGACGCGGGCCGGATGATCTCGTACGCCCGCAAGAGGGGGCGCGAGAACGGCTGGCACACGTTCTTCTACCTCGACCCGCCGTTCTGGGCAAAGAGCGATCTGCTCTATCGCCACTCCTTTCAGGAGTGGCAGCACAGCGAGCTCGCCGAATCGCTTACATGGCTGAAGGAAGACCACTGGCTGCTCTCTTACGACCCGGCTCCCGAGATCGCCGAGATGTACCGTGACCATGATGGCGTGTGGATCAAGGAAATCGAGCTGCTGTATTCCGGTAGCGTGCGCGCAGCCGGCCGCGAGCTGATGATCTCTAACATCGCGAAGCTCCCAGAGCACACACCGCTGTGGCGCCCGTCGGAGGCGTGGACGGAGTTCCGCCGCGAGCTACGTCGCCGAGCTGCAAGCTACGATTGACCGCTGGCTCGTTCTCGGCGAGCAATTGGAAAGCCGATCCAGAGGGAGAACGTCATACCGGAAAGCGGCCTCGTCCTTGGTCGCGAGATGATCGCGACATCCTCACCTATCCGCGGCCTCTTGCAGCAGGCGGACGAGATCGGGGCGGTGTACCGGCTCGACGGCTTCCGCGAGGCGCTGATCGTAACGAACGACCTTTTCGTCGCTGACGCCTACGGCGTGCCGCAGCATGCGTTTCTGCTCGCGTGCCTGCGGGATCTGACGGAGATGGAGACCGCCGGCTCTATGCCCGAAGAGGACCGCGAGGTGATTTTGCTCCGCGTATGCGACACGCGCGCGCTTCCGGACGACGGTGACATGGAGCGACTACGTGCCCGGCTCGGTCGTGACCTCGTCACCGAGAACCGGCGCACCGACGAGAACCGCCGGACACCTGAGGAGCTGATCGATGCGCTGACACAGAGCGAGATCCAGACCTTCGGCCTCTCGTGTGCTGTGCTCGGAACGTTCTATGACGAGGAGAACGGCACGCTGGCTTTTGGTAGCGACATGGACAACGTCTACGCGGCGAGGCGACTCCTCGTTTACAAGCCCTACGGCGACAGCCTGAAGCGGATCGTGTCGTTCTTGCAGCTGATGACGGACGAGCCGCCGATGATGATGCCACTCGGCACGCTGCGCTACGCCTCGACCCGGCGGCGTGAGCGAATAGCCGCAAAGGCGTCCCCGCCGAAGCCCACAGATGTCGATGTGGAGGTCAACATCGCCGACTTCGTCGCCCACAAGACCGCCGTCTTCGGCATGACGCGCCTCGGCAAGTCAAACACGATGAAGGTCATCGCGACAGCCGTCTTCCGGTACGGGAAGACGCAAGGCGTGAAGATCGGCCAGCTGATCTTCGACCCGGCCTCCGAGTACGCGTCAGAGAACCCGCAAGACGGCACAGCGCTCGCCAAGCTCGGCGCCGAGCACGTGCGGCGCTACCGCTTCGGCGCGACCCAGGCTGAACTCGACGAAGACGCCGGCCTGCGTCCACTTGCGCTCAACTTCTTCAACGAGGATGAGATAGGACCTGTATGGGACCTCATCGGTGACTTCGCAGGTGCGGCGAACAGCGCTCAGTACGTGACCGCGTTTGCTCACGCCGATGTCGTCGGCCCAGATGAGCTGATTGACGGCGATGACCGCAAGCAGCGCCATTACGCGCGCCGCGCGCGGTTGATGCTCTACGCAGCGCTCATAAAGGCCGGACTAGAGCCGCCCCGCGGGTGGACCTATCGGGCACCGACGAACAGCGATCTCCGCACGACGCTCGCCGGCATGCAAGGCCCACGCGGCGAGGACCTTTCCTTTATCTCGGCGCTCAATGCAGGCAAGGACGGGAGCATCCCACTCGACGCGAAGCAGGTGCTGACAGTCGCGGAGGCGATCGCGACAGAGGGGCTAAAGGACAGCCCGAATCAGGATATTGCTGAGTGGTTCAATGTGCCTGACGAGCGCGTTAAGCACGTCGCGAATGTGCTTCTTGCTGCCAGCGGTGGCGGCTACAAGATCCTGATTCCGCTCGGCGAGGGTTACCACTCGCCCGCGGCTAAAGACGACTACGCCCCGCAGATCTACAGCGACCTCGTTGCTGGACGCATCGTGATAGTCGATCTCTCTCGTGGCAGCGAGGGGGTCCTGCAGTTTGCGTCCGAGCGGATCATCAACTACGTCCTCGGCCGCGCCGCCGAGAAGTTCCGTAATGGCCAGACAGCAGATGTCATACAAATCTTCCTTGAGGAGGCACATCGCCTCTTCGATCGCGAGCGCTTCCGCGACGCGAAGCGCACCGCCGACCCGTACGTGCGACTTGCCCGCGAGGCCGCGAAGTACAAGATCGGGATGATCTACTCCACGCAGCAAGTCTCGTCGGTGGAGACGGATGTGCTCGACAACACTGCGAACTGGATCATCGCCCACCTCAACAGCGAGGGCGAGGTGAAGCTGCTGCGGGGTCGCTACGAGTTCGGTCGGTTCGCCGAGCAGATCCTCACAGCCGAGGACCGTGGCTTCGTCAGACTGAAGACGCTCTCCTCGCGCTTCGTCGTCCCCGTCCAAGTACGCAAGTTTGACGCGGCGATGATCGAGGAGGCACAAGGGGCCGTCGCGGAGGCCGCCGCCGCCAGCTCGAACGGGAGTGCAGCCGCGGCGACCGGTCTGCCTCCGACGGAGGGGTAGGCGTGCCCTACCGGTCCGGCGACCGCTACGAGCGCGCCAGCCCGCTTGGACACGTTCCGACCGTCAAGAACGAGCTGGTCGCCGAGCGGCTCAGACACTACCGACGTCCCGGTAAGCCCGACAACAGCCAGCACCGCGACCGCGTGAGGGAGCTTCTTGTCCCGGTCAGCGAGATCCCGGGCGAGGACCGCGACGTGCGCTGGGTGCTCGGGGTAGACGGCACTCAATTCGAGCAAGAGGTGGACCCCGCGTTCCCCTCCACCCGGCTCCTGTATCTGCAGGTCGGTGGTGTCGTAGTCGATCTCCGGCGGATGCGTGAGCGCCGCCATGGCTTCGCCGACCCCGCCGCCATCGCCGCCGCGCAGGACGGCGGTGTCTTCGCCGGCTTTCTTCCGTCGTCGAACCTCGTTTCGGACGAGCACACGGACCCCGTTAGGGCGTTCCGCTCCGAGTTGGACAGGCTGTTTCGCGACACCACTGTGCATGGTCGGATGCTGTTGGACATGCTGCTCGAGGTCGAGGCGGTACGTATTGCGGCCTCCGCTGCGTCGGCGGCCGCCAGTGGACGGGCGCCACGCTGCCCGGCTGAAAGCTGTCAGCAGCCGCTGCCGGACTCAATCCCGAGCGATGGGGCGGCGTGCTCATGCGGCGAGCCACTGTTCCCGACCGACGTTCTTCGGCTACACGAGAGCTTCAACCCGTGGGGATCGAACGCCGAGGCGGCGGGCCGTGTGATGGGCGTCAGCGAGCACCTGACGCTCGCGGCATTCGGCAAGTGGTGTTTTGAGGAGCAGCCGTCGATCTTTGGTGCGCTCGCACTTATTCACGACGGGCCTCTCGCGATGTTCGGTGAGGCCGCGAAGCTCCGCAGTGGTCTGCTCCCGTTTTGGCAGACGATGACTGCGGAGTTGGCCGCGAAAGGCCTGCCCGCGCCAATGCTGCTCGGTATCGAGAAGACCGGGGAGTTCGTCGATCATGCAAAGAACCTCGGGGAGTTGCTCCCGCCCGCGCACCTGATGAGACTGCCGCTCGACTACATTCGCGAGTTCATCCGCTTCCGCGACAGCTCATACGGCAAGGAGACCTACTACGCCAGGAAGTTCATCTACCGCACCGTCGACGAACGCGTGATGGTGGTCACTGTGCCGCCGCTTAGCGCGGTCGGCGAGCTGTCCTACGGCAACGGTGGAGTGGAGGCGCTTGAGTGCTACCCGACGCTCCGGCCGATCTGTGGGCTGCTCGACCGGATTGGCACACGCCTCTACGATGATGCGGTGATCCCGGTGGCACTGGCGCACGGCTGGACTGCCTACCCGCTACGCACCGCCGGGACCGTGCTGAAGCTCCACGCCATTGAACACCTTGGGCAAGGGACCTCGCAGGCTGCCTCGCAGGCGGGGTAGCGGACAAGTCCTGGGCAGCAGCTGGGCATCTGCGAAACCCGCTCACCGAGACCCCGTCAACCTCCCTGGCGGTATGTCCGCCAGGGGTAGTAGTTTTGATCTGTGGGATTGGCTCTAGCGGCGGTGCCGACGAGAAACGAAACGGTCATCGCGGCCGCTGGAGCAAGTGCTGCGCTGGCTGGGCTGATTCTGGTCTTTCTCGGCGTTGTCATAGCCGGATACCAGGCCTATCCGGGTGGTACGCCAAAAAGACTTCTCAAGCCCTACCGCAAGGCCACCGCCGCCATACTCGTCGTCTTCGCACTGAGCCTTGCGTGTGCCGGCCTTGGTATGGCGTGGCTTGCGACTGGTGGTGGAGGGGGGCCGCTATATCAAGCGGTGGTCGGGACATTCTTTGCCAGTATTGTCACGATTTTCGCTGTCGCTGTCGGGACGACTTACCGCGTGGTTCTCAAATAGCACCATGGCAATCACGACCCTCAAGACCGAACAGATCGTGGATGCAGGTCTCAACGGACTGTTCGCGAAAAACAGGAAACATTGGCTCACGCACGCCAAGCGTGCCTGCGACTATATGGCGCAGATGATCGAACGAGACGCGATCCACCCTGATGACCTGATTCCAGTTTTGGTCCCAGCTTTGGAATTGGACGACAAATTGCGTGACTTCCTCGACGAAAATCGGCTAGGCCAGAAATATTGGTTCACGAACTTCGCCGAGTACATAGTTGATGAGCTGTGGGATAAACTCTGAGGAGGAGTCATGACGGACAACGAGATCGCTGTGCTTGCAAAACGATACATCGACAGCGCGCTGCACGGTCAAACTGCACCGTCGGACGACGCCTACAATGCTGCCGTTGGCAAGGTCGAAGTCGAGACTCGCAAGCTCGTGGTGGGACATCGACGCGACGACGATCTGGTAGCCCTCGTCCGCTGATTTGGCGGCACCGGGCCCTCGAATGAGCAGAGCGATTATTCGCTACTCGTTCGATGGCGAGGAGGGCAATGCGATCCGAATGGGCATCGGCAAACGTCTTCTTGACCAAGGCCGGTTTCGTGCGGAGTGGAGTGGCGTCGTGGGATGCCACCCGGATCTGGCTCTGTCTGAGGCTGTCGATGCCGTTCGATGGGCGCTTGAGGTCGTTGAAAGATCCGACCCATGTGCTCTTGATCTCATCTGGATCTACATAGATAACGGCCCTGCCGAAACCGGCTCAGTCGGCTGGACCATCAAGGATGAGTAAGATGCTATCTTACTTCTATGCGTACCACGATCTCGACAAAGGGCCAGATCGTTCTCCCGGCGGAGCTTCGTGTTGCGGATGACATCAAAGCGGGGGAGGAGTTCGAGGTCGATCGGGTTGGTCCTGATGAGTACCGGCTCACTCGGCTGACGCCGCTAGCGAACCGCGGCTTGGTCGAGTGGCTGCGGTCGTGTCCGGAGGACGGTTGGTTCGTGGAGATTGAGTCGGAGTCGACCGACTCGCTCTAGCTGATCGTATGGCGCGCTTTCTGGTTGACGCGAACGTCCTCTCGGAGGCGACCAAGCCCGCCCCGGACGAGCGTGTTGTCGAGTGGCTTAGGCACAACGAGCCCGAGGTCGCTGTCGATCCGATCATCCTGGGTGAGATCCGTTTCGGCATCCTGCTGCTCCCGCGCGGTCGTCGCCGAAGCCGGCTGGAGCGCTGGTTCGAGGACGGCGTGCAGAGGTTGCAGTGCATCCCATGGGAGGCTGCGACGGGTCTGCGTTGGGCCGAGCTGCTCGCGACGCTGCGCGCGGAAGGACGCGCGATGCCGATCAAGGACAGCCTCATTGCCGGAACCGCGCTGGCGCACGATCTGGCGGTTGTGACCCTCAACCGACGCGACTTCGATGCCGCGGGTGTGGTTGTCGTCGATCCGGCGGCGGAGCCGGGCCACTGATGGTTGCTTCAGGCCCCGGCGTTGCTCCCGCGACTCATTCACGGCGGGAACGTTGCGCGGGTTCGATTCCCGCCGTCTCTATTTTCGGACACTGCGCAAACCCTGGTACGGGCCCAGGGATGTGCGGTCCGTCTGGCATTGTCAGATTGCGGTCGACTTTCGCAGCCACCGCGCCAGATCGTGGTAGTCGAGGAGGCTCAGCTGGTGTTGAATTTGCTCTTGGAAGTCCTGCGCTGGCTTCGTGAAGCGTGATGTCGTGACCATGATGCCGGCAGTGGCACTCTCGGCTTGGACGACGCCATGGAGGCTTCGTACAAGGCTCACCCCAACTGGCCGCTCCGGAGCATATCTCTTGCACTCCACGACGTAGAGAAAGGATCCGAACTGGTCCTTTTTGGCCGCGTAGATGTCCTTTCCGCCGTCGCGCGCTATGGGCGTCAGCGTTACGTCGAACCCATCATGCGTAAACATTTCAGCTACGAGTTCCTCGAACTCACGCCCGGTCAGGGTGTGCACGAGACTCGGCCGTCGACGGACCAAGTCGAAGAGGCGTTCCGACTGATCGACGACAGCTTCAACGAGGCTAGACGTGCTACTAGCGGCATCCGCCAGAACTACGAGGTGTTCAAACGGCTGGAGGTCGCCAACGATCTGGTCAATAGGTATGTTCCGGCCGAGGAGCTGTCCAACGGTCGAGACGATCATGGGGTGGCCCGAGAGCTCGTTTCCGATCTTGTCGGCAGCTCGCGTTGACTCCGCCTCTGTGAGCCCAGCACGCCGAAGCAATCGAGCGATCGCCGGACCCGGCAATCCCTTGAGTTCAAGGATGGCTTCAACGGCCGAAGATGACGGTTGCCCGCGACTGATTACTAGCGCCGCCTGGTCTGGGCGGTTGTCAGCTAGCCAACCGAGCAAAGCATCGGCGCCCCCAGCCGGATCGTCGATCATGAGCAAGTCGCGCACGCCGAGATGCGCATTAGCGAGTTCGTCGATTTGATCCGGGCCAGGTGGGAGTGTCAGGAAGGTGCCGCCGGTTGCTACGCGGTACGTCTCTTCGAAACGCTGAGCGAGGATCGTCTTTCCGATACCGCCTGGTCCACAGATCACGATCCGCTTCCGCCGCTCGACGAGGAGCCAACGCGTGAGGCTGTGAAGCTCGGCGTCGCGGCCGATGCAGTCGATCTGCTCTTTTGCTAGCTCGCTCAGAGCGGCACTCGATCGCTCGTCAGTCCTGAACTGCTCGCCGAGCTCGTTGACGACAGATAGCGCACCGGTGCTGCACTGTGGACAGGCGCTGAGCGATGGCCAGCTTCCGTCTATGAACTCTTCCCAGCCGCACCGTTTGCAGGACACCGCGTAGGCCACATGAGCAGGCTAAGCGGTGCCGCGTCCCATGTCCATCGCTGTATCCCGACTCGTCGGAGGTGGCGAGGCCATTGAGGAGATGGGTGCCACGCGCCCATCTCGCGCAGATCGCCCTAAGCCGCGTTCCAGTATGGGGTTTGTGCAACATACGCTCCTCTCCATCATCTTGGTGAAGATCGAACCGGCTCAGTCCCTTCGGGGGCTGGGCCTTCGGCGTTCCCGGGCGCCCAGGACCGTGTCTATCGGTTGATCGCGGCGCTCTTGGCTGCTAGCTGATCCGGATGCGGGCGCGTACCCCGCGCTAAACCCACATCCAGCCTCTAGTGCTGTCCAGGGCCAAATGCGCGATTCTGGGATAGCGGCCGGGTGGGCCGGCGCATACGCGGTCGTGCTTCACGCGATTCGGGAGCTGGTCGTAACGGAAGCAAGACGAGGTCTTCTCCATCGTATCGCCGACCCTGTGGTAGCTTCCAAGTCAGTCTTGTTATATAGCGGGACTCATCTACCTTACGGAACTAGGGAGGGTGCATGCTTACGCCGGGACCGAAGGTCGACGGGATCGAGACCTTCTTCCTCTCGCAGGTGGAAGCGGAGGTCGAATCCAAGCCGATCGAACAGCAGCAGGCGCTCGCGGCGATCACAGCCCAGGCGAAGGAGGTGGCGGAGCGGTTCGCCGCGTTTGTCGGCTCGGCCAAGCAGACGCTCGACATATGCATCTACGACTTCCGGCTGGAACTCGATGAGGTTCGCGACGTCGTCGTGCAGGCGATCAACGAGGCGGCCAAAAGAGGCGTGACGGTTCGCATCGCCTACGACAAGAACGAGAAAGGCGACGAGCCGATCCTGAAGTTGTTCGAGGGTGCGGGCGGTGATCCCGCGCCGACCGGCACCGATGAGTTCCTGCACGTGCAGGCCGGCCTGCACGACGCCGTTCAGATCAAGCCGATCGCCGAGGAGGCGATCGAAGCGGGGCATCAGATCATGCACAACAAGTACCTCGTGCGTGACGCGGGGTCGGCTGATGCCGCCGTCTGGATGGGTTCGGCGAACTTCACGATCGACGCATGGGCGCTGCAGGAGAACAACGTCATCGTCTTCACGGACTGTCCGGACCTCGCCGCCAAGTACGAGCAGGACTTCGAAGACCTGTGGCAGGCGCAAGCGCTGAAAGGCACCGGCAAAGGGCTCGAGGGAGCGGTCGACGTGGCGGGTCAGCAGGTCAGCTTCGGTTTCGCTCCGGGGGAGGGCAAAGAGGTCGAGAAGCTGATCGCCGAGACGATCGAAGGCGCGCAGGAACGCGTGCGGATCGCCTCGATGGTGCTCTCGTCCGTCGAGATCCTGGAAGCGCTCAAGAAGAAGATCGACGCGGGGCTCGACGTGGCCGGAATCTACGACAAGGACCAGACCCTGGGAGTAAGAAAAGACTGGGAAAGGTTCGAAAAAGACGCGCCCAAGGTGCAGCTGCTGAACGAGGTGATCGCCCACCTCGTCGCCAAGGACTCAGAGGAGTTCGACCAGCAGCACCCCGAATTCGCACACAACTTCATGCACAACAAGGTGGCGATCGCCGACGACAGGATTGCCACCGGCAGCTTCAACTTCTCGCTCAACGCGACGCGCAATGCGGAGAACGTGCTCGCCGTAAGCAACGGCAGGATCGCAGACGGCTACGCGCAGTACGTCGAGGGGCTCATTGCCAGGTACCGATAGCGCCTCGCATCCACGCCTGAGCATCTCTCACGGCTCCCCCGATCCCTTCAGCCGGGCGGCAAGAGCGACCAGAACGGACACCTGTGTATCGAGGCTCTCGGCGAGCTCCAGCAGCTGCTCGTAGGTCGGGTCGAGGCGCCCGTCCTCGAGCGCGTCGATACGCTGGCGGCCCATGTCAGTGGCATCGGCCAGCGCCTCGGCACTCATGCCCAGCTGTTCTCGCATGCGTCGAACGGCCTGGGCGAGGCCACGCAAATCCGCATCGTTGTGTTTGCTCTCGGGCAAGGAAAGCTCCCAATTTGCGATGACGACAACCGTCATCATGGGGTTTCCACATATATGCCCTGGCACCTGCTTCGAGAGTGAGTAAGGCTGCGGCCATGGCACGCCCGAGGACCGCCAAGCCCCGCAGTCTGCACCACGCCGCGCTGGGTCAGGCGATCGAGTTGGTGATCGCTGAAGACGCATCTATGACGCTGGACACCGTGGCCGCCGACTCGGGCTTGGATGAAAAGCAGGTCGGCACCTTCATCCGCGGCCAGGGCAACCCGACGTTCAGCACCATGCTCAAGCTGTGCGAGGGCCTGCACCTGAGCTTCGACGAGTTGGCGTTTCGCGCCCAGGAGCTGTACCGGAAACGGCTCGGGCGCTAGCGCGGGCTCGAGTCTCTGCTTGCGAGCTGAGCCGAGCACACGGGCCTGGCTGTTCGAGGCTCTACCCTGACGTGCATGGCGTATACGACCCTCGCAGGGAGACAGCAGCTGCTCGACTCCATCGCCGGGGCAATTGATGAGCTCGGGTTCGCGCTGGCCTCCCTGGGAGAGGCGTACGAGCACTTGGATGAACATGCCGGCGAGCGGCTCGAAGCGGGGCTGTTCCGTCCTGTGCGCACGGCCTACGGGCGGGCTCAGCGCGTGTACTCCGCGTTCGCCGAGCGCTCCGACCTGCCGGGCAAGACTTTCGAGCCACGGATCCCCGGCGCGCCGTCGGGCGGGGCGAAGGGCTTCATCGACAGCGCGATCGAGGCGGTCGAGAAGGCGGATGGCGAGCTCGCCACGCTGCAGGACTCGATGCTGCCGGTCGAAGTCGGAGACGCGGAGCTGCGGGCCGGGATCGCGGAGGTGCGCGAGCATCTCGGCGGCCTGCGGGGGCAGGCCCGCGAGCTCGTGCGCGTGCTGGGACGCTAGCGCGGCCCGGACTCAAACGTCGGTGGTGTTGTCCGGCGCTGTGTCGGGACATGCGCTGCCGTGTCGGAGTGGAGGACCGGGCGATGGACCGGCGGGCGCTCACTCCCGCCGGTCCGTGCCCCGGACCTCCGTGTCCATCCCTCTCCGTGCGGCATCCCGCCGTCTCGATGGGCTCTGCCTGCCTCGTCCGGCCCTTATCTCATCCGCGGGTCGACGAACACGTCGTCGATACGCGACGACCCGCTGAGCGCCGTGAAACGCAGCGCCATCTGGGCGGTGCCGTTGGAGGAGAGCGCGCCGGCGATGGCCGCGCCGGTGGGCATCGCGGCGGAGGGCTGCCAGGTGCCGCTCGGCGTCACTATGCCCACGGTCACCGCGATCACTCCCAGCGGGGTTTGGTAGGCCACGGCGACGCTGACGCTCGCCGACGCGCCTTCGCTGCGCACGAAGAACCTGAACGTCGGATCGCTCGCGGTCACACATGTGAACGGCGATTGAGCGGAGGCCCCGGCGGATGGCAGCGCCAGCGAGTACTTACCCACCGATCCGGTGACTCCGTATGTCTCGCTGCTCGCGGCTGGCGCCGCGCTGTGCGACAGCGTCCAGCCGGAGGACGAGCCCTCGAAATCACCGCCCGCGACGAGCTGATAGGAGTTCGAGTCACCCCATTTCACGAACGGCTGGCTCTGCGCCGAGCCGGCGCAGGTGGAGGTACTCGGTGTGCTCGCGGAAGACGAGGCCTGCGGTGTGGCGCTCGTGGAAGGCGCGGCTCGCGGCGTCGTGCTCGTGCTCGTGGGCGCGGTCGCCGGTGCCGCGGTGCTCGGGGGAACGGCGGCCTGGGGGGTGGTGCTCGTGGACGTCGTGGCCGGTGAGGTCGTGCTCACGGAAGCCGCCTGTGCCGCGGTGGCGGGCAGGAGGGCGACAGCGATGCACGCGATCACACTGCCCGCGACTGCCAGTGGGTGTCGGGGCGCTCTCGCGACTTGGACTCGAGACGGGTTTGGGAACACAATGGGCCTCCGTGCGTGGTGTTCGCTGGCGGCCGAGCTATCTCTGAGTTCGAGACCTCTGGCTTTGCGTCCCCGCCTCACGACGGGTTTGCCTTTTTCAGTCCGGTTATCCGATGGACCGCAGCATGCAGCACGAAGCACCTTTAGGGAAGGGCTTTGGACGATCGTTGTAGCGATCGACACTTTCTCCCCCCGATAGTTCCGATAGTGGAGATTTCTATCGACTTATCAGGGAGGCCACCAACGGTTTGCATCCACGGGTGAAGTCCGAGCGTGTGGATGACGATATGCGGAGGAGGTCATGTCCGTCCACGCTCTCATCGAATCCGAGCGCGTGCGCGCTTCGTTTGCCGGCCGGACCCAGCGCATGGTCGCCGCCGAGCGTCGTGGCGAGACGTTGGTCGGCGCGGGTTTCCTTGCGGCGGCTGTCACGCTTGCCCTGCTGGGCGGAGGTCAAGACCGTGGCCTGTCGCTGCCGGTGATGATGCTGTACGTGTTGAGCGTGGCGGTCGCCGGCCACGTGCGGTTCGACATCGGCGCCGGCTTCACCGTTCCGACGCAGGCGGTGTTCGTGCCGATGCTGTTCGCCGTGCCGCTGGCGGTCGTGCCGCTGCTGGTAGCGCTGTCGCTGGCGCTCGGGATGGCGCCGGCGATCGCCGCCGGACGCGTGCCCGCGAGTCGTTTGCTGACCGTGCCGGGCAACAGCTGGTTCGCCCTGGGGCCGGCACTCGTCCTGCTGCTCGCGCGCGACTACGACCCCGATGGGCGCTGGGGAGTGCTGCTGCTGGCGCTGGTTGCTCAGTTCGCGTGCGACTTCGCCGCCAACGCGGCGCGCGAGCGCCTGCGCGACGGCCTCACGCTGCGCGAGCTGGTCGAAGAGGTGCGCCAGGTCTACCTGATCGACCTGGCGCTCGCGCCGTTGGGCCTCGCGATCGCGCTCACCGCCGTCACGCATCGCTGGGCGGTGCTGTTGATCGCACCGCTGTTCGCCGTCCTCAGGTGGTTTTCCCAGGAGCGCCACGCCCGCTTGGAGCAGCTGGTCGAGCTCAACGACGCCTACCGCGGCACGGCACTCGTGCTGGGCGATGTCGTCGAGGCCGACGACGCATATACAGGCGAGCACTGCAAGGGCGTCGTGCGCCTGGCGCTCGACGTCGCGGGGGAGCTGGGGCTGGACGCCGAGGAGCGGCGCAACGTGGAGTTCGCGGCGCTGCTGCACGACGTGGGCAAGATCGCCGTGCCGAAGGAGATCGTCAACAAGCCCGGCAAGCTCGACGAGCGCGAGTGGGCGATCATCAAGACGCACACGCTCGAGGGCCAGAAAATGCTCGAACGGGTGGGCGGCTTCATGCGCGAGGTCGGTGAGATCGTGCGCTCCCATCACGAGCGCTGGGACGGCGGGGGCTACCCGGATGGGCTGCGCGGGGAGGAGATCCCGCTCGAAGCGAGGATCGTTTCCGCCTGCGACGCGTTCAACGCGATGACGACCACTCGTCCCTACCGGCGCGCGATGGGGCTGGCCGCCGCGATCGCCGAGCTGGACGACAACGCCGGGGCACAGTTCGACCCGCGGATCGTCGACGTGCTCGTCCGTCTGGTGAAACCGGACGAGCCCAGCGGCTGAGAGCACCCTTTCAAAAGCAGCGCGCGGGGGACGCTTCCCGCTGCCTTCGCGGCCCCGCCGCACCGCTCTTTTGAAAGGCGCTCTACTCCTCGCGCGGCACGTACGGCATCAGCTCGCGGCGGGCGATCGACAGCTTGTGGACCTCGTCGGGGCCGTCGGCCAGGCGCAACGTACGCAGGTGGGCGTAGGCCCACGCGAGCGTCGTGTCGTCCGAGACGCCGCCGCCGCCGTGAACCTGGATCGCGCGGTCGATGACCTTCAGGGCGATGTTCGGCGCGGCGACCTTGATCGCCGCGATCTCCATGCGTGCGTGGCGGTTGCCGACCGTGTCCATCAGCCAGGCCGCCTTGAGGGTCAACAGGCGTGCCATCTCGATCTCGATGCGCGACTCGGCGATCCAGTCTTGGATGTTGCCGCGCATCGCGATCGGCTGGCCGAAGGTGACGCGCGAGACCGCGCGGGCGCACATCGCCTCGAGGGCGCGCTCGGCGGCGCCGATCGCGCGCATGCAGTGGTGGATGCGCCCGGGACCGAGACGGGCCTGGGCGATCATGAAGCCGTCGCCCTCGGCGCCGATCAGGTTGGCGACGGGCACGCGAACGTCGGAGAAATCGATTTCGGCGTGGCCCTCCTGGTCCTGGTAGCCGAACACCGGCAGCCCGCGCACGATCTCGACGCCGGGAGTGTCGAGCGGCACGAGGATCATGCTCTGCTGCTTGTAGCGCGAGCCCTCGGTCGTGGTCTTGCCCATCACGATCATGACGCGAGCGTGGGGGTGCAGAGCCCCGGAGGTCCACCACTTGCGGCCGTTGAGCACGTAATCCTCACCGTCGCGCACGATGCTGAGCTCGATGTTGGTCGCGTCGGAGGAGGCGACGTCGGGCTCGGTCATCGCGAACGACGAGCGGATCTCGCCGTCGAGCAGCGGCATCAGCCAGCGTTCCTTCTGCTCGTCGGTAGCGAAGTGGAAGAGCACCTCCATGTTGCCGGTGTCGGGCGCCGAGCAGTTGCAGGCCTCGGAGGCGATGTGGGAGCGCCCGAGGATCTCCGCGAGCGGCGCGTAGTCGCTGTTGGAGAGGCCGGCCCCGTGTGTCGCGTCGGGCAGGAACATGTTCCACAGTCCCGCCTCGCGCGCGCGAATCTTCAGTTCCTCCATGATCGGCGGCTGGAAGTGGGGGTTGCCCGACTCGCGCAGCTGGCGCTCATAGACGGCCTCGGCCGGATGGATGTGCGTCTTCATGAACGCCGTAAGGCGCTCCTTGAACTCGGCGCAGCGCTCGCTCGGTTGAAAGTCCATCGGTTCTCCTTGCTGGTGGCAACGGCCTGGGGGCCTTGGACGCCCGGGGTCCGTAGGATCATCGCCGATGACGCAAGCGGGAGCAGGTCACGGCGATGCGCGCGCGAGCTACCGAGCGGCGGGTGTGGACTACGAGACGCTCGACGCGGGCAAGCGGCTGGCGATGACCGCTGCGCTTTCGACGTCGTCGCTGCTGTCGGCGCGAGGCGGCAATGCGCTCGACGCCTCGCGGGGCGAGCCGGCGTTCGTGTTCGAGCTCGACGGGCGGGCGTTCGCGTTCGTCGTCGAGGGACTCGGCACGAAGTCGATGATCGCGCGACAGGTGCTCGAGCGGCAGGGGATCGACCGCTTTGGCGATGTCGCCTACGACACGGTCGCTGCGATCTTGAACGATCTCTGCTGCGTCGGAGCGCTGCCGCTCGTGGTGAACGCCTACTTCGCGACCGGCTCCTCGGAGTGGTATCGCCGGGAAGAGCGCGCCGCGGCGCTCATCGACGGCTGGCGGCGAGCATGCGAGGACGCCGGCTGCACGTGGGGCGGAGGAGAGTCGCCGTCGTTGCCGGGCCTGCTCGCGACGGAGGAGATCGAGCTGGCGGGTGCGGCCGTCGGGGCGGTGCCCGCGGGTCGCGCCCCGATTCTCGGAGCGGACCTGAGCGCGGGAGACGAGATCGTGATCGTCGCCTCGAGCGGGCTGCACGCCAACGGGGCCTCGCTCGCACGGCTGGTGGCGGGGCGGCTGGACAGCGGCTATGAGACGGCGCTGCCGAGCGGAGCGACGCTGGGCGGAGCGTTGCTGGAGCCGTCCGTCATGTACGTGGGGCTCGTCGCCGCGTTGCTGGAAGGCGGCCTGCCGGTGACCTATATGAGCCATGTGACAGGCCACGGCCTGCTCAAGCTGATGCGCCCCGTCAAGTCGCTCACCTATCGCATCGAGAGGCTACCCGCGGTGCCAGAGGTGCTGAGCTTCCTCGTGGCGAAGGCCGAGCTCGACCTGCAAGCGGCGTACTCGACGTTCAACATGGGCTCGGGCTTTGCCGTCTACTGCCGGCCCGGCGCCGGTGAGCGGGTCGCGGGGGTCGCCTCCGATCTGGGGCTGAGGGCGATGGTTGCCGGAGGCGTCGAGGAGGGTCCCAGGCAGGTCGTCCTCGAGCCGCTCGGCATTCGCTTTGCGGGCGATGAGCTCGATCTGTCGGCGGCCTGACGTCCCGCTGTGACCGGGATGGGGCCTCGTCGTTCCGGCAGACACTAACGCTCATTCTCAACCTGACGGTTCGACATGCCGGGAGAATTCCCGTGCCAGCGGCCTGTTTGAGCACTGGCCGCACGGCCAGTCCGAGGGTCGCAGACGAGTGCAAGCCACCGCCCGCCGGCACGTTGGAACTTGAACCCATCGGCCGAGACGGATAAGGTTCTCCTAGAAATCGCCACCGTTCTCCGACGTGGGTCGTCGGGGATCTCGATGTCGCCGGACCGGTATGGATCCGGAGCTACCCGGATCGAGGCGGACCTGTCCATCAACAGAGGAGAGAATCTGATGCGCAGAGCATCCACCTGCCTGGCCTTGCTCGGCCTTGCCGTCCTAGGCCTACCGGCCGTCGCGTCGGCAGCCCCGACGGTCACGCTCGTCGCAAAAGCCGTGCCGATCGCGGGCTTCCCGGGCACCGGGAACATCCTCGGCGCCGGCGCCGCCGTCGAAGCGAAATACACGATCAAAGGCACCGAATCGACCGGGGGCGTCCCCTCGCAGATCACCGGGGTCAACTTCTACCTTCCCGCCGGCTCGAAAATCAATCAAAACGGGTTCGTCACCTGCCCGACGGCCACGCTTGAAAACATCGGCCCGAGCGGCTGCCCGAAGAAGTCGCAAGCGAGCCCGATCGGCACCGCCGGAGTCGTCGACCCGATCGGCGGCGAACTGGTCAAAGAGAACGCGACCCTGCAGGCGTTCTTCGCGCCTGGCGGAGGCCTGCAGTTCTATGCCAACGCGGCGTCGCCGATCTCGGCCCAGCTGCTTGTCGCCAAGGGGAGCTTCAGTGCCGCCAGCCCTCCCTACGGCGTGAAGCTGACGACCGCCGTGCAGCTGGTCGAATCGGTGCCCGGCGCCCCGCCGGTGTCGACCGAATCGATCAACATCAAGGTCGGTGCCGCGTACAAGAAGGGCAAGAAGACGATCTCCTACGGCACGCTGCCGAAGAAGTGCCCGAAGGGCGGCTTCCCGGTGAAGTCGGAAATCACTTTCGCCACCGGCGAAGTCTCGACGGCGGAATACAAGGCGCCGTGCCCCAAGAAGTAGCCGACAGCGGCGAGCTCATGCCCTCGACGAGGGCGTGAGCTCGACCGGAGCGAAAGCGTTACGGGCGGCCCCAGGGTATGGGTGGGGTCGCCCGCCTCGCTGTTGAATTGCAAGGAAGGTTCGGGTTGAGGACGCAGCAGACCGGAGGGTGGAGGAGAGGAGCGGCCTGGATGGCCGGCGTCGTGGGCGTCGCCGCGCTGGTTGCGGTCGTGCTGCTCGCTACCTCGGCGGGGGGCTCCAACGGCGGCTATACCGTCCGCGCGATCTTCGACGACGCCGCCAACATCATCCCCGGCGAGAACGTCAAGGTCGATGGCGTCAACGTCGGCAAGGTGACGGCGGTCGAACCCACGCCGAAGGCGCAGGCGGCGGTCACGCTCGTCGTCGAAAACCCGGGCTTTCAAGATTTCCGTGCCGACGCCAGCTGCACGATTCGTCCCCAGGCGCTGATCGGCGAGAAGTTCGTCGACTGCCTGCCGACCCAGCCACGCGTCGAAGGCACGCCGTTGCCGCCTCCCTTGAAGATCATCCCGCACGGGCGGGAAGGAGCAGGCAATCGTCTGCTGCCGGTGACGGACACCCACAGCCCCGTCGACGTGGACCTGCTCCAGGACATCACACGCCGGCCCGAGAGCGAACGCCTGGCGATCATCATCAACGAGCTCGGCGCTGGGCTCGCCGGCCGCGGGAGCGACCTGAACGAGGTCATACGCCGCGCCAACCCCGCGTTGCAGGAACTGGGCAAGGTACTCGCGATCCTGGCCGGCGAGAACCACGTGCTCGCGAAACTCGCGGTCGACTCCGACAAGGCCCTGGCCCCGTTCGCCTCGGTGCGCAACCGTGTCGCCGACTTCGTCGCTCAGGCCGGCACGGTCTCGCGGGCGACCGCCGAGCACAGCGCGGCGCTCAAGCGCAACCTGGCCGACTTCCCCGCCTTCCTGCGGCAGCTCGGACCCGCGATGGAACGCCTCGGGCGCTTCGCCGACCAGACGGCGCCGGCCTTCGCCAACCTCGGCATCGCGGCGCCCGGCTTGAACAAGGCGTTCACCCATCTGGGAGCGTTCTCGGACAGCTCGACCAAGTTCTTCACGACCTTCGGCCAGACCGCGCGGGCGTCCGGCCCGGCGATCGCGGCGACCCAGCCGTTGCTCAAACGGGTGCAGGCGCTGGGCGCCAACGGCAAGCCTTTTAGCAGCAGCCTCGCCGAACTGCTCTCCAGCCTGCGATCCACCGGCGGCTTGGAGCGCTTCATGGACTTCGTGTTCCTCGGCTCCGGGTCGGTGAACGGATACGACTCGCTCGGTCACTTCCTGCGCGGAGAGGGAGTGGTCAAGGCGTGTGTGACCTACGTGATCACGCCTGCTCCCGGGTGCACCGCCAAGCTCTTCAGCACGACCGGCTCGGAAGCGAAGACGACGGGCTCGGAAGCAAAAGCCGCATCCGCCGGCAAGCCCAACCCGGCCACTACGAGCCTGGTGATGGCGCGCACGCTGGCGGTCCTCGACGGCTCCACGCCGGCGCAGGCGCTCGCCAAATACCCTGGCTCCGCGCCGAGCGCCGACGAAGTCACCGGCACGGGATCACCCGCCGGGACGCCCGGGGCCGGGGGTGCGTCCGCCCAGAGCGCCAACCCGGTGGGAGGCACGAGCGGGGGCACCACCTACTACACGCCAGCGGCGGAAGGGACCGAAGCGAGCGGCATGCTGCTCAACTACCTCCTCGGCAACTGAGATGACGATCCGGCGACACCTGTCCATCCGCATGCTGCTCCCCGCGACGAGCGCGCTCGCGCTCGCGCTCACGCCTGTTTCGAGCCTCGCGGCGGAACCCGCCGCGCCGACCGGCGCGAGCCCGGCGGCCGAAGCCACGACCTCGACCCCGGCGCCCGAATCCCCGCCCGGGCCGCCGGCTGCCTCGACGAGCGAATCGACCCCGACGACACCGCCGGCCGCGCCGGGCTCCGAAGCGCCGGAAGCGGCGATCCCGCAGGTGCAGGCTCAGCACGCGCAGGGAAGCACGGCAGGCGCACCCGCGAGCACCGGCCACACGCACGCGAAAAGGCCGAGCGGTCACTCGAAGCCCGGCGCAGGCGCCAACCACGAAGGGGGAGCGGAATCGACCACCGAAGGGTCCTCCTCCACGCCCGCGCACGCCAAGCGGACCGCACCGTCCCCGTCCACCCTCACGCCGCCGCTGCCGCTCACGCTCGGGTCGTCGATCGCGGGAGTGCCCGGCTTCTTCATCGAAAGCTTTCGCATCCCGCCGTTCCTGCTGCCGATCTATCAAGCGGCGGGCACCGCCTACGGGATCCCGTGGCAGGTCCTGGCGGCGATCAACGAGGTGGAGACCGACTACGGGCGCGATCTGAGCGTCTCGAGCGCAGGGGCCGAGGGATGGATGCAGTTTCTGCCCGCCGAGTGGGAACAGTACGGGGTGGACGCGAACGGGGACGGGTTCAAGGACCCGTACAACCCCGCCGACGCGATCTTCACTGCGGCGCGCTACCTGCGGGCGGCCAGGGGGGATCAGAACATCAAGGCGGCGGTCTTCTCCTACAACCACTCCGCGGCGTATGTCGACTCCGTGATGCTGCGCGCGCAGCTGCTCGGCGGCACCCCGCCGGAACTGCTCGGCGCGATCACGGGGCTGACCGAGGCGCGCTTCCCGGTGCACGCGCCGTCGCACTTCAGCGACGGCTTCGCGACCGTGCCCGCCGGCGGCGAGAACTCGGGGCGGCGGACGCCGCGGACGCTCATCGGAACGACGATCTACACCCAGACGGGCGCGTCGGCGATCGCCACACAGGACGGCGAAATCGTGCAGATCGGCGATTCGCCCTCGCTCGGGCGGTTCGTCGCGCTGCGTGACGCGTTCGGCAACACGTATGTGTACGCACAGCTGGGGAGCGTGGCGACTCTCTACCCGGTGCTTCAGCCGCACGAGCACACGACGGTCAGCACACGCATAGCGCAGCCCGGCGGATCGGCCGAACCGGCTCCGAGCGGTCCGGCCACGGCCGGCGCGCAGCCGCGCTCGCCGGTGTCCGAAGGGGCTGCGGTGTCGGGCTTCGCGCTAGGTGCGCCCGCCGCGCTGGAACCGGCTCCGAGCATCCCCGCACCCGCGCCGGCCCTCACCGCGCCGAAGGTGGCCTCGCCACGAACACCGCCGGCGGGCACGGTCAAGGTTTTCAGGGCGGGGGCGGACGACGTCTACCTGCACCGGCTGCGCGTCGGCGTACAGGTCCTCGCGGGTACCGTCCTTGGTCACGTCGGCGCCGTCGACGTGACCACATCGGCAGGCGGGGAGGCACAGCCGCACATGTTCTTCCAGATCCGTCCGGCCGGCGCGGGCGCACCGCTGATCGATCCCAAGCCGGTCCTCGATGGGTGGGTGGCGCTCGAGAACACCTCGATCTTCAGGGCCAAAGGCGAGAACCCGTTCCTCGCGACCTCGCCGACGACGGGTCAGGTGCTGCTGGAGTCACAGGCCCAGCTCCAGCCCCAGGTGCTGCACGACTCGGGCATCCATCTTGGCAGGTGCGGGAAAGCGGACGTCCAGACCGGGCGGGTCGACAGGCGCTTGCTGGCAACGCTCGAGTTCCTGTCGGTCTCCGGCCTGAAGCCCACTGTGGCGGGCTTCGAATGTGCCCACTCCTCGCCGTTGACGGAAGGCAACGCGCCCGCGAGCGCGAGGGGCGACACGGTGAACATCGTCGCGGTCAACGGGATCCCGATCGCAGGTCATCAGGGGCCGGGCTCGATCGCGGACACCACGGTGCGCAAGCTGCTGATGCTGCAGGGCGCTTCGCGGCCACGGCGAGTCGTGCAGCTCGATGAGCTATCCGGGCGCCGTCGGCGCGCTTGCCGAGCCGTCCGCGCGCGACGACGTCCGCATCTCCTTCAGCTCACTGTCCACAAGGAGCTCGGCGCACACCGCGGGGACCCTGGGTCAGACGCTCTCGCCGGATGAGTGGATCAAGCTGATCGCGCGCCTCGGTGAGATCCCCGATCCCACGGTCGCCGGCAAGCCTTCGACCGCGGCGATCCCAGATGCCGCGAGCTCGTCCTCGGCGAGCGCAACAAAGGAAGCCGATGGCGGCCGCTAACCCTCCCGGCCCCCCGGCGGCCGCGGCGCCTGTCCGCCCGGGTGCGCGCACGCGGCGGCCGGTCACGCCCAGGCTGATCGCCATCGGTGCGCTCGCGGTAGTGGTGCTGGTCGTCGCCTATCTCGTGTTCGCGGGAGGAGGAGGAGATGACTACCAGCTCGTGTTCGCCGAAGCCGACCAGCTCGTGCTGGGCGACCAGGTGCAGGTCGGCGGCGTTCCCGTGGGGACGATCACGAACATCGTCTTGACCTCTGACTTCAAAGCGCGGGTCACGATCCATGTGAGCTCGCCGCTGGCGCCGTTGCACGAAGGCGCCACCGCACAGATCAGGGTGCCCTCGCTCGCGAGCGTGGCAAACCGCTACATCGCGCTCACGCCGGGCCCGAACAACCGTCCCAAGCTTGGGTCCGGAGCGACGCTGCCGACCAGTGCGACCGAAGGGGCGGTGGACCTCGACCAGCTGTTCAACACGCTCGACCCGAAGACGCGCAAGGGGCTGCAGGAGGTGCTGGGGGGCTCGGCTGAACAGTACGCGGGCGCGGGCAAGGACCTGGGCCTGTCGGCCGAATACTTCGCGCCTTCGTTCGCCGCCACCGACCACATCTTCGCCGAGCTCGTGCACGACCAGCCGACGTTCACGAGCTTCCTGGTCGAAACGGCGAAGGCCACCAGCACGATCGGGGCACGGAGCGAAAAGCTGACGGACCTGGTCGAGAACGCGAGCAAGACGTTTCAGGCGATCGGCTCTCAGCAGACGAGCTTCGGCGCCGCGTTGCGCGAACTGCCCGTCGCTCTGCGCCACAGCAACCGTACGTTCGTGAACCTGCCGTCGACGCTGAGCGCGCTCAAACAGCTCGTGGACGTCTCCAAGCCCGACACGAAGACGCTCGCGCTGTTCTTCGAACGGCTGCATCCGCTGGTGAGCAACGGCACACCGGTCGTCGGCAACCTCGCCACGGCGTTCAACCGGCCCGGCCCCAACAACGACTTCACCGACGCGATCCGTGCTTTGCCGGCGCTCGCGCAGACGCTGTCCACGGGCTCTCCCGCGGGCGTCACCGCGCTCAAGGAATCGGTGCCGATCACCTCCTTCTTCGGACCGTACGCGCCCGAGCTCGAGGGCGCGGCGCGCGACTTCGGGCAGGCGACCGCCTATTACGACGCCAACGGACACTACGCGCGTATCAGCCCGGTCGTCGCCGATTTCAAGGTCGGCAAGAACAACAAGCTCACCCCGGCGAGCCCCCAGCAGGGACTGGAAGGGCTGAAGAACGGTCAGCTGCGCCGCTGCCCGGGCGCGGCGACCCAGCCGGCGGCGGACGGGTCCTCGCCGTTCACCGACAACGAAATCTTGAGTTGCGACCCGTCGGAGACTCCCTAGATGAATCGCCGCCGCGGATCCCTTGCCTCCAGCCCGCTGCTGATCGGCGCGGTCACGACGCTGATCGTGGTCGTGGCGGTGTTCCTGTCGTTCAACGCCAACAATGGGCTGCCGTTCGTGCCGACGTACAATCTGAAAGTGGCGCTGCCGGAGGCGTCGGGCTTGCAGAAAGCCAATCAGGTGCGGATCGCGGGCTCGCGCGTCGGGATCATCAGCACGCTGACGCTCCATCAGGACTCCAAGACCGGGCGCGTGACGGCGATCGCGAACTTGAAGCTCGAAAAGAGCGTCGAGCCGTTGCCGGTCGACACCAAAGCGGTCGTGCTGTCGGTCTCGGCGATCGGTCTGAAGTACCTCGAACTGGAAAAGGGATCCGCCCGTCAGACGCTGAAGCCGGGCGCGACGATCCCCGTTAGCCAAACCCGCGAACCCGTGGACATCGACGAATTCTTCAATATGTTCGATCAGAAGACGAGGACCGCGAACCAGCAGAACCTGAACAACTTCGGTGACGGCGTCGCGGGGCGCGGGCTGGGGCTCAACCAAACGATCTCGACGCTGCGGCCGCTGCTCAACCACGCGGTTCCCGTGCTGCACAACCTCGCCTCGCCGCAGACGGGGCTGCGCGAGCTGTTCGTGGCGCTCGACCGCGCCGCGTCGCAGACCGCCCCGGTGGCTCAGGCCAACGCCGCGGGCTTCAGCGATCTGGACACGTTCTTCACGGCGTTCGCGAGCGTCGCGCCATCGCTCGAACAGACGATCGTCGGCGGTCCGCCGGCGCTTGAAGAAGCGACCCATTCGTTCATCTCAACGGCCTCCTTCGTCAACAAAAGCGCGGAGTTCATGCACCTGCTGCGCCCGTCCGCGAGCGGGTTGAGCACCTCCGCCAAGCCGCTCGGCAACGCGTTTGCGGTGGGCGCCGTCAACCTCGACGCCGCGACGGCGCTGAACACGCGCCTGGCCTCCGCGGCGCAGGCACTGCGGGGCTTCGCTCAGAACCCGGTCGTCAACCTCGGTCTGGAAGACCTCACCCAGACGACCGGCATCGGCACCCCGATCGTCGCCGGGCTCGCCCCCGCGCAGGCGCAGTGCAACTACCTGACGCTGGCGCTGCGCAACTTCGCGAGCGTCCTGTCGGAGAACGTCGGTGTCGGCACGGTGGCGCGCGCGTCGGTCGTGCTCTCTCCCGACGGTCCCAACAACGAGGGGTACCCTTCCTCGGCTCCAGCCAATGGCCCGTCGGTCGACCACCCTTACCACAGCAGCGCGATCATCGATGACGACCACCTGCACGTCAACCCATACCCCAACGTCTCCGGTCCCGGCCAGCCCGCGGGCGTGTGCGAAGCGGGCAACGAGCCATACCTGCCCGGCAAAGCCGTGATCGGCAACGTGCCCGGCAGCATCGGCAGCAACCACGAACTGACCAGTCGCAACGAAAGCCTGTTCGGTGCGCCCTACTCGAGCGCGACGCTGAAGGCGCTGGGCCTGGCGAAGCCAACCCCCGCCAAGCCGGCCGTCAAGAAGAGCAAGAAGAAGCCGGCGTCGAAGAAGGGGAAGAAGTCATGAGTCGCGGGCGCTTGTGGCGCCGGCATCAGGAAGTGCCTGTCGTCGAACTGCTGCAGCGGGCGAATCCGGTGCGCTTCGGGGCCGTGCTGCTGGTGATCGTGGCGATCGCCGCGTTCTTCGGCTTCACCAAGCACATCCCGTTCAAACACGAGTACCGGTTGAAGGCGGCGTTTGCCTCGGCGCTCAACGTCCATCCGAAGTCGCCGGTGCGCATCGCGGGCGTCAACGTCGGCAAGGTCAGCGCGATCGAACGTGTGGGCAAGACCGGCGTGATGACGATGGAAATCGAATCGGGCGGGCTGCCGATCCACTCCGATGCGACCGTGAAGATCCGCCCGCGGACCTTCCTCGAAGGCAACTGGTTCGTCGAACTGCAGCCCGGAAGCCCCTCCGCGAAGACGCTCTCGTCGGGGGCGACGCTGCCGATCACGCAGACCTCCGACCCGGTGCAGCTCGATCAGGTGCTGGACGCGTTGAACACGGACACGCGCGCCAACTTGCAGAACTTCTTGATCGGCTTCGGAAACGGCCTGACGCGTAAGCCGGACGCGGCCGAAAACTCAGAACAGGAACCCGAAGTGCGCGGGCTGACGGGCGCGCAGGCGTTCAACCAGGTCTACCACCGCTCCCCCTCGGCTCTGCGCGGCGGTGGAATCATCTCCCAGGCGACGAGCGGCTCGGACGCGCACGATCTGTCGAAGCTGGTCGCGAGCATCGGCAAAGTGACGGCGGCGCTGAACGTGCACGAGCAGCAGCTGAGCGAACTGGTACCCAACTTCAGTGCCTTCTTCCACTCGTTCGCAGTCCAGGCGTCGAGCTTGAGCGCCGCGGTCGCGCGCCTGCCCGGGGGGCTGCACGCGATCAATCGAGGGCTGACCTCGCTCGACGCGGCACTTCCGCCCACACGGGAATTCGCCCTGGACATCATCCCGGGGGTCAAGCAGACGCCAGCCACGGTCGCCGCCGGGCTGCCGTGGATCGAACAGGTGAACGCATCGTTCGCCCCGAGCGAGATCGGCGGGGTTGCCTCCGGGCTGTCCAACGCCTCACCGTCGCTGTCCCGCCTGTTCAGCGAACAGCCCGCGTTCTTCCACCAGCAAGAACTGTTCAGCAAGTGTCTGACCAACGTCTTCTATCCCGCCGCCAACACGAAGATCCAGGACGGGACGAGCACGTCGGGCGTCGAAGACTACAAGGAGTTCTGGTACGCGCTGACGGGCCTGGCCGGCGCCGGTCAAAGCTTCGACGGCAACGGCACGGTGTTCCATACCGTGATCGGCAGCGGCGGGCAAACGGTGCGCTCGGCGCCCGCGTCGATCCAGGGCACCAAGCTGCGGGGCTTGCCGCTGCTCGCGCACGCGACGCTGACCCCGCAAGGCACGAGCCCGGCGTTCCCGGCGGAAGAGCCGCCGTATGAGCCGCTCGTGCCCTGCTACACGCAGAAGCTGCCCGAATTCAACGGGCCCCTGGCCTCGGGCCCCGCGGACGGAGCCGGTTGATGGCATCTCCTGAGACACCCACCGGCAGCCACGAAGGCGGGCTCAGCGTTCGCGATCAGATCGAGCGCTATCGCACGGCGTTCATCGCGGTCGTGACGATGGTGCTGCTCGCGGCTGTGACCGGTGGCTACATCCTGGCGCACGAGAACCTCAAGCTGCCGAGCTGGGTGCCGGTGCTGGGCAAAAACTATTTCATGCTGAAGGCGGACTTCCAGACCGCGCAGGCGGTGACGCCGGGACAGGGCCAGGCGGTGACGATCGCCGGCGCGAAGATCGGGGAAATCGCGAGCGTCAGCTTGAATAGCGGGGTCGCGGTCGTGACGATGAAAGTGACGCCGAAGTACGCGCGGATCTACAAGAACGCGACGTTGCTGCTGCGGCCGAAGACGCAGTTGAAGGACATGACCGTGGAGGTCAACCCCGGCACACCGTCGGCCGGGCGGTTGCACAGCGGCGAAACGATCCCGTTGTCGCAGACCGCGCCGGACGAGAACTTCGAAGAGTTCTTGGCGGCGTTCGATGCCGAAACGCGCGACTACCTGCGAGAGCTGCTGGCCGGGGCCGGCGAGGGGTTCAAGAACAACGGCAAGGCGCTGTCGGCGACGCTCAAGCGGTTTGACCCGATCACGCGCGACGTGAACGAGATCTCCCAACAGCTCGAAGCCCGGCAGGCGAACACCGCGCGTGCGATCCACAACTTCCGGCTGCTGGTGGAAGCGCTGGGGAACAAGGACAAACAGCTGACGGAGTTCGTCGACTCCTCGAATGAGGTGTTCAAAACGTTCGGCGAAGAGGATCAGAACGTGCAGAAGACCGTGCAGCTGCTGCCTGGTGCATTGGACAAGACGAAGAGCGGGCTGGGCAAGCTCGCGGTCGCCGCGGACGAGCTCGGCCCGACGTTGAAAGAGCTGCGGCCGTTCGCGAGCGCGCTGGGTCCCGCGCAGGAACGGACACAGCCGTTCTTCAGGAAGACGACGCCGATCTTCAAGAGCCAGATCCGGCCGTTCGCGCGCCAGATCCTGCCGGTCATCAACGAAATTCAGCCGAGCACCAGCCAGCTGAGCGAAGCGCTGCCGAAGCTCGCGACGAGCTTCTCGGTGCTGAACGAACTGTTCAACGAGTTCGCTTACAACCCCGGCGCCAAGCAGGCGGGCTTCCTGTTCTTCGTGGACTGGGGCTCGCACGATCTCAACAGCACGGTGAGCTCCGCCGACGCTCACGGCGTGCTGCCGCGCACCCTTGTCTACTTCAACTGCGAAGTCGCCCCGCTGCTGAAAGCGGCCGGGGAAGTCAACCCGACGGTGAACCTGCTGGTCGGCCTGCTGAACCCGCCGTCCAGGGCGACGTGTCAGAGCGCGGGCGTGCCGACCACCGCCGCCACGAGCGAGCGCGCCCGTCTGCGGTTGCCGGCGGGCGGGCACGGTGGCGTGTTCTCCGGACTGAGCGATCGCGTCTTCGGCCAGCGCCTGCAGGCCGGCTTGACCGCTCGGGAAGCCCACACAGCCGCCGGGGTCGCCACGCCGGCCCCACACGCTAAACAGGCCAATGCGCACGGGGGGGGTCGCTAGCAATGCAAAAGCGAGCGCCCACGCTGGGCAACATCCTCGTGATCATCCTGTTCGTGCTGAGCTGCTTCGGCCTCTTGATGTTCCTGTGGGAGTCGTTCGGCGGACCGCTGCCATTGAAGCCGAAGGGCTACCGCATGACGGTCGCATTCCCGCGCGCGCTGGCGCTGGCCGAACAGTCCGACGTGCGGATCTCGGGCGTGAATGTCGGCCATGTGATCTCGGTGAAGCTCGGCAAGGAAGGCCTTACCCGCGCGACGCTTGAAATCGAGGGTCGCTACGCGCCGATACGGGCGAACATGCACGCGATCCTGCGCCAGAAGACGCTGCTGGGGGAGACCTACGTGCAGCTGATCCCCGAGGGCAAGACCGGGCCGTTCGTGCGCGACGAGGGGCAGTTGGCGGACAGCAACGTCGAACGCTCGGTGACGCTCGACGACATCCTCTCGACGTTCGATCCGAAGACCAGGCACGCGTTCGAGGTGTGGCAGCAGTCCGTGGCGGAAGGGATCAATGGCCGCGGGGAAGACATCAACGCCGACTTCGCCGAGCTCGAACCGTTCAGCGAACACGCCGACCGGCTGCTGAGCGTCCTGGCCTCGCAGGAAGGCGCGACCAGAGCGGTCGTGCACAACACCGGCGTGGTCTTCAACGCGCTCGCCGGGCGCGACCACGACCTCGAAGGGCTGATCGTCAACAGCGAGCACACCTTCCATGTGGCGGCCGCCAACAGCCAGGCGTTCGCCAACGCCTTCCGAGCGCTGCCGGCGGTCGAGCGCAACTCGCGAAAGGCGTTGAAAGAACTCGACAACTTCGCCACCGACGCCAACCCGTTTTACAACCAGTTCTTCCCGATCGAGCGCCAGCTCAGCGGCCTGGTGGGTGCCGTGAAGCCGTTCGCGCCACAGTTCAATCGCTTTCTGACATCGCTTGGACCGCTGACGCAGGCCGCCAAGCAGGGGCTGCCGGATGTGAAGACCGAGCTCGACCTGACGGTGCCGCTGCTGGAAAACGTGAGGCCCGTGCTGCACAACTTCGATCCGTTGCTGCAATACGCGGGGCAGTACGTGCCGGAGGCGCAGGCCCTGTTCGCCAACCTCACCGCTGCCAGCCAGGCTCACACGCTGAATAGCAACACCGCCAATCAGGGCCCGCAGCAGCACTACCTGCGCGCGATGCTGGTGCTGAGCCCGGAGAGCCTTGCGATCTACCCGCAGCGGATCGGCACGAACCGAGCGAACCCCTACTTCCAGCCCGGGGCGTTCAGCGCGCTCGGGAACGGCGGGTTGAAAGTGTTCAGCGACAGCGCGTGCTCGAACCCGGTGCCCTCGGTGAGCGGCCCGGGGAACGAAACGATCTCCGAAAGCCTGATCGAACAGATCGTCCAGTTCCACGTCGCCAACGCGCCGGAAAGCCCCAACTCGGTGCCCGCGCCCGCGTGCAACCAGCAGGGTCCGTTCACGTTCAACGGGAAGACCAGTCAGTACCCGCAGGTTACGTACAGCCCGTCTGCACCGGCTACGTACAGCGGGAAGTAGGAGGCAAGGACAGAAGCAGCGCATTCGAGAGAGGGTCTCTTGGTAAAGCGCTCTCGGGTAAGGCTCTACTCTTTTCAGAGCCGGTATAGCTATTGCAGTACGAGCTCTGGCTGGTAGATGCTATGCCGCCGCGGAAAGCCCGGCGGCGCTCAGCGCGCGGTGGTGGCCGAGGTAGGGCATGAGCGCGAAGTAGAGGAGGTCGGGGAGCAGCGCGGGGAGCTCGGCGGTGTGTCCTTCGAGCACGCGGCGGTGGACGATCGCGGCGATGCCGCCAACGACGGCTTCGGAGGTCAGGGGCGGCAGGTGCTCGGTGCTGGGAGCCTCCGCGAGGCCTTCTTCGAGGACCGGGACGAAGCTCGCAAGCGCGCAGCGCAGACGCTCGACCGCCGGCTCGCCGGCGCTGAGGCTCTCCACCATCGCCACGCGCGCTCCGTCGGGATATCCGGCGAGCGTGTACAGCAGGGTTTGGAGGCCCACACGAATCCGCTCCGGCCAGGGGAGCGGGCGAGCGATCCGCTCGAGCACCGTGCACTCGAGCCGGCCGATCAGCTCGTCGAACGCCTGCAGGAAGCAGTCCTGCTTGTTCTCGAAGTGCTCGTCGAAGACCGGCGCGGGCACGCCGGCCACGTGCAGGACGCGCTCCAGGGTGGTGCGGTCATAGCCTCGCTGCGCGACTGTCGTGATCAGGGCATCGACGATGCGACGCCGCGGATCGCCACGGCGAACCGTGGATTGCTCAGGCGGCGCAACGGCAAGATGCCTGCGGGTACGGTCCAACATCCTCCTTCTCCTCCCTCCCTGCCCGGCCCCGCGCTACCCCCGAGCTATAAACCGCTTCTGACGCCATATCGTAGACTCGCCGGCAGTGGGTTGTCAAGTGTGCCTTTGGGGAGTCTGCGGGGGCCTGTCATGGGGTCTGCACCGAGCCGGCCGAATGTAGCGTCGTGCGCGTGCGTGCGGCCTGCCCGCCGCGGCCCGCCGTCCCCGCAGTTGATGGCGGCAGCGCGGACGATTAGTATGGGCGGGTGGAGACCGACGGCACGCCACGGGACCCGGAGGGGGGATCGCTCGACGCGCAGGGTGGGACGGCGCTCGGGCAGCCGGACGAGCTGTTCCAGTACCACTCGAGTGAGCTGAACCTGGCCGATCCGGCCGAGGGCAACTGGTCGATCCACTGTCGCGACGTGCACAAGCGGCTGGGCGGGGTGCCGGTGTTGAACGGGCTGAACGTGTCGATCCCCGACGAGACGATCACGGTCGTGCTCGGTCCTTCGGGCACGGGCAAGAGCGTGCTGATCAAGCATCTGATCGGGCTGATGTTCCCGGACTCGGGCGACATCATCGTGCACGGGGACTCGGTGCCGGCCCTGACGATGCCGAAGCTGCTGGAACTGCGGCGCAAAGTCGGCGTGCTGTTCCAGGACGGCGCGCTGTTCGGGTCGATGACGGTGTTCGACAACGTCGCGTTCCCGCTGCGCCAGCACACGGACTACTCCGAGGCGAGGATCGCGAAGATCGTCTCCGATCGCCTCGCCGACGTGGGCTTGACGGAGGCGATGGACGACATGCCCAACCAGCTCTCCGGCGGGATGCGCAAGCGCGCCGGGTTCGCTCGCGCGCTGGTGATGGAGCCGGACATCGTGATCTTCGACGAGCCCGACTCGGGGCTCGACCCGGTGCGCACAGCGCTGCTGTGCGACCTGATCCAAGAGATGCACCAGCTGCACGGGGGCACGTACATCGTCGTCACCCACAACATCGCCTCGGCGCGGCAGATCGGCGAATACATCGCGCTGCTGTGGCGCGGGCGAATCGTGGAGGCGGGCGACGCCGAGCGGATGTTCTCCTCGGACAACGCGTTCGTGCGGCAGTTCCTCAACGGGTCGGCCGAGGGCCCGTTGACGATGGACTGAGCGCCGCCGGCGCGGTCGGGCGCTTTTTCTGGGAAGCACGTGAGCTTGCAGCTTCGTCGGGCGCGGTCGGCGCCGGCTACCACAGCTGTTGGCGCTAGAGGTTGTGGATCGAGCGCTGGACGCAGTCCCGACCATCTGCGAACATGTGTTCGTATATGGTCGTGTGCGTTCATCTTCCGCGGTTCGAGCTGGTCGTGGCCGCCGGCGGCCCGCAGGCGCTCGCGGGGAGCGCCTTGGCGATCGCCCCGGTGCCCGGAGGCGCTCAGCGCGTGGGAGAGGTGTCGGGGGCGGCGGAGGCGTTTGGGGTGGCACCGGGAATGGTGTTGGGCGAGGCGCTCGCGCGCTGTCCCGAGCTCGGCTTGATCGCGGCCGATCCGCTGGGAGTCGCGCAGGCGTGGGAGCAGACGGCGCGCGCGCTCGAAGGGATCGGCGCGGCGGTCGAGCTCGAGCGTGCCGGCCTGGCCTACTTCGAGATGGATGGCCTGCGTGGGGTGTACGGTGGCGAGTACGAGACGATCGCGGCCGCACGGCGGGCCGCTCGTGCCCAGAGCGGCCGCATCGCGCGGGTGGGTGCCGGGCCGACGCGCTCGTGCGCGCTGGCCGCGGCGCTCGCGGCACGCTCGCGACGCGTGGTCGTCGTGGGCGAGCGCGAGGGGAGCCGCTATCTCGCCGCTCAGCCGGTGAGCCTGCTGAGCTTTCGCGCGGAGACCGCCGTGCTGGTGGAGGGGCTCAGCCGGCTCGGGGTGCGCACGCTCGGCGAGCTGACGGCGCTCGGGCGCGACGCGGTGGCCGATCGTTTCGGGGCGGCGGGCGTGCTCGCTCACCGGCTCGCCGCGGGTGAGGAGGAGCCGCTTCGCACACGCAGGGTCGAGGACAGGTTGGAGGAGGAGATGGAGTTGTGGGAGGCGGGCTCGGGAGCGGCGCTCGAGCGCGTGCTGGGCGTGCTCGTGGAGCGGCTGCTGGCGCGGGCGGAGCGGCGCGGGCGCACGCTGGGGGTGGTGACGTTGTCCGCGGTGCTCGTGGAGGGCGGCACGTGGAGCGAGCGGGTGGTGTTCCGTCAGGCGATCGCGGACGCCGAGCGCATCCGCCTGGCGCTGTCGCTGCGCTTGGCCTTGTTGCCGGCGCCCGCGCAGGCGCTGCGGTTGGCGGTCGAGCGGTTCGGCCCGCCGGGCGGCTCGCAGTGCGCGCTGCTGGAGGAGAACGTAGAAGCTCGTCACGAGCGGTTGCGCGAGGCCGTCGGGCAGATGCGTGCGCTGGCCGGGCGCGACGCCGCGTTGCGAGCGTTGTGCGTGGATCTCGAGTCGCGGGTGCCTGAGCGACGGGTCGTGCTGAGCCCGTTCACGGGGTGAGCGGATGGATCGGGTGCGGGCGGTTGACCGGGTTGCCGGCAGGGATGGGGCGGACGGAGTGAGCGGATGAGCGGTCCGCGCGCGCTCAACCTGCCGCGTCCTGTTCGCGTACGCACGCGAGGCGATGGCGTGCCGGTGGAGGTCGACGGCGAGTCGATCGAGCAGGTGCGAGAGTCCTGGCTGGTGGAGGACCGCTGGTGGACAGCCCGGCCGCTGCGGCGGCGCTACTGGGAGGTGGTGAGCGTCAGGGGGCGGAACCTGGTCGTCTTTCACGATCTGCAGGGGAAGGCCGGCGCGTCATCGGGCGGCTGGTTCGGTCAGGCGGCGTGAGCAACGAGAACAACCTGAGCGCCCGGCGAGGAGAGGCTGCCCTATGAGCGGTGCAGGATGATGGGAGGCACCCCGCCATACGCCGAGCTGCACTGTCACTCGGCCTATTCGTTCCTGGACGGCGTGTCGCTGCCGGAGGAGCTCGCGCAGCGGGCGGGCGAGCTGGGATATGGGGCGCTGGCGCTGACCGACCACAACTCCGTGTCGGGGTCGATGGAGCTCGCGCAGGTCGCTGCGGGGTGCGGTATACGCGCGATCCACGGCGCCGAGATCGACATGGTCGTGGACGGTGGGGGAGACGGGGCCGGGCAGGGGCATGACACCGGGCACGGGGGCGGCGCTGATGGGGCCGCCGGCGAGGGCGCTCGTCGCCATGTCACGCTGCTCGTGCGCGACGCGCGCGGCTGGAGGAGTCTCTGCCGGATCGTCACGCTCGCTCACCGGCACACCCGTGAGGGAGGGAGCCGGCGCGCGCTCGCCGAGCCGGCGGTGGGGATCGAGGCGGTGACGGCGCACGCCGAGGGGCTCGTGTGCCTGACCGGCTGCGCCGCGCGCGGGGTGCGCGAGGAGGGAATCGCGCGACGGCTGCTCGACGCCTTCGGGCCGGAGAGCCTGCGTGTTGAGCTGCAGCGCCCGTATGAGCGGAGAGATCGCGCGCGCAACCGCATGCTCGCGGCGCTGGGGCGGCGGCTGGGGGTGGCGTGCGTGGCGAGCGGCGACGTGCACGCCCACACGCGCGCGCGAGCGGAGCTGCAGGACGCGTTCGTGGCGCTGCGCCACCACACCACGCTCGACGCCTCAGAGCCGCTCAGGCGAGGCAACCACAGCCATGTGATGAGCGCGCCGCGGGCGATGGCCAACCGCTTCGCCGATCATCCCGAGGCGGTGCGCGAGACGCTGAGCCTCGCGGAGGAGCTGCGCTTCGATTTGAGCAGGGACCTCGGCTACCGCTATCCCGGAGCGGAGGACGAGAGCTCGCTCACGCGCCTCGTCGAGCTGTGTCGCGCGCGACTGGACGAGCGCTACGGGCCGGGCGCGGCCCCCGCTCACGGTCAGGCAGGTCACGGCCGCGACAGGCAGGCCGTGGAGGCGGAGGCGCGCGCGCGGCTGGAGCAGGAGCTGAGGGTGATCGAGCGGCTCGGGCTGGCGGGCTTCTTCCTGCTCCATCACGAGATGCTCGAGCTGGCGCGCGAGGTCGCGGTGGAGGTGCGCGGGCCGGACACCGCGCGCACGCTGCTCGAGCCGGGCCGCGGGCGCGGCTCCTCGGTGTCCTCGATCGTCTGCTATCTGACCGGCCTCTCGCACATCGACCCGATCGCGAACAGGCTACTGCTCGGGCGCTTTCTGCACGCGGAGCTGAGCGATCTGCCGGACATCGACTTGGATTTCCCGCGCGACATCCGCGAGGTGCTGATCCCTCGCGTGCACGAGCGCTATGGCGCGGATCGCGCGGCGCTGGTGGCGGCCTTTCCCACCTTTCGCGCGCGCGGGGCGATCCGCGAGCTCGGCAAGGTGCTGGGCCTGCCCGCGGGCGAGATCGAGCGGGTGGCACGCGGGGCGGAGACCTGGAGGGGAGGGGCCGAGCACGACATCGCCGCTGCCGCGGACGTCGCTGCGACCCGTCCCGTCGCGGGTACCAGTGACAGGAGCGGTTCCACCGCCGATTCGCCGCGGGGAGATCGCGGCACGGGCGCTCCCGCCCGCTCGGAGCGCTGGCGCTGGCTCGAGCGGCTGGTGGACGAGGCCTATGGGCTGCCACGCCACCTTTCGCAGCACCCGGGCGGGATGGTCGTATCGACCCAGCCGTTGATCGACTGCTGTCCGGTGGCGCCCGCGGCGATGGCGGGCAGGCAGATGGTGCAGTGGGACAAGGACTCCTGCGCGGATGCCGGCTTCTTGAAGATCGACCTGCTGGGACTGGGCATGCTCTCGGCGGTGGAACGCTGCGTGGAGCTGATCGCCCGCGCGCGCGGAGAGCGCGTCGACCTGTCGCGTATCCCGTTCGACGATCGCGAGACGTTCGCGGCGATCCGCGCGGCCGACACGGTCGGCGTGTTTCAGATCGAGAGCCGCGCGCAGATGCAGTCGCTGCGGCGCACGCGACCGGAGAGCATCGAGGACCTGACCGTGCAGGTCGCGATCGTGCGCCCCGGGCCGATCCAGGGCGGCGCGATCAACCCCTATATCGAGCGCCGCGCGCGCCTGCGCGAGGACCCCGGATATGCGATCCCATATGAGCATCCATCGCTCGAGCCGGTGTTGAAGGCAACGCTCGGCACGATCATCTTCCAGGACCAGGTGATGGAGGTGGCGGAGGCGTTCGCCGGCTTCTCCGCGAGCGAGGCCGACGGCCTGCGTCGGGCGATGAGCCGCAAGCGCTCCCACGAGCTGCTGCAAGGCCATCGCGAGCGGTTCGTGACCGGCGGCGAACGCCATGCGGGCGCCGACAGGCAGACGGCCGAGCGCGTGTGGGAGATGGTGTCCGGGTTCGCGGGCTTCGGCTTCCCCAAGGCCCACAGCGCCGCGTTCGGCCTGCTCGCCTACCAGTCGACGTGGCTGCGCGTGCACTACGGCCCGGAGTTCCTGTGCGCGCTGCTGAACGAGCAGCCGATGGGCTTCTACGCACCCGACACCCTCGTGCACGAGGCAGAGCGTCGCGGGATCGCTGTGCTGGGGCTGGATGTGAACGAGTCGGGGGTGGAATGCACGGTGCAGGCTCTCCCCGCGGAGGCGCTGCCCTCGGCCGCTCGTGTCATCGACGAGAGTCGCGAGGCGGAGGCCGGGCCGCGCGAGGAAACTGCGCTGGGCGTGCGGCTCGGCTTGGGCTACGTCAAGGGGGTGGTCGCCGAGGAGGTGCGAGAGCTGGTCGCCGAGCGCGAACGGGGCGGTCGGTTTCGCAGCCTCGGCGAGCTCGCCGCGCGTGTCGGGGCGGGGCGGACAACGCTCGAGCAGCTGGCATGGTCGGGCGCGTGCGACCCCCTCGTCGAGGTGGACGCGAGGAGCGCGGCCGGCCGTCGTGGGGAGGGCGCGTGCTCGCATGTGGACAGGCGCCGGGCGCTGTGGCAGCTGGGGCTGGCCACGCCCGGCAGGACGGTCGGCGTCGGGCCCGGACTCGGCGCCGGATCAGGACCCGGAGTAAGGGTTGGGGCCGGAGTTCAGCTCGCTCTCCCGCTTGAGCTGCCGGGCGCGCCGGCGCTGCGTCCGCTCAGCCGCTGGCAGGGCGTGATCGCCGACTATGAGACCAGCGGCGTGACGGTCGGCGAGCACGCGATGGCGGTGCTGCGCAAGCGGTTGACCGCGCCGAAGCTTGCCACCAGCGCCGAGCTCGCCCGTCTGCCCTCGGGCCGCGCGGTGACGGTGGCCGGTCTGGTCATCGCCCGCCAGCGACCGGGCACCGCGAAGGGGACGATGTTCCTGCTGTTCGAGGACGAGCTCGGCACGATCAACCTGATCGTCGGCAAGGCGGTGTACGAGCGCCACCGCCACCTGGCGCGCGCCGAGCCGCTGCTGCTCGCCCGCGGCCGTCTGGAGCGCTCGCAAGAGGGCGTGGTCAACGTGATCGTGCGCGAGCTCGAGCCGCTCGAGCGCTATCTGCCGGGCGGGATCGAGGCGGGCGAGGAGGCCGCCGCGCGGGCGCGCGTGCACAGCCTGGCCGATCGGCGGCCTGCGTCGGCGGGCACGGATGAGGATGAGGAGAGCGCCGCCGAGATGGGCGCCGGCATGCGCGCTGCCGCTCCGCCCGTGCAGAGCTTCGCGATGGGACGGCGCCGGTAGGAGCGACGAACGGCGGCGGCAGGCGGCGTCAGGAGGTGCCGGTCTGTGCGGCCGAGGTGAACGAGAGCAACTGGTGGTCTGGGTCGCGCAGGGTGAGCCGACCGTCCTCGCCGCGCGCGGGAGACGGGCCGGCGGCCGTGCTGGACAGCCTGCGCTCGAGCGCATCGACGGCCTGCTCGGCGGCGAGCTCGAAGACGACGTGGCGCAAGCCCGGGGCGCTGTCGGGAGCGGGTTGACCGCCCCGGCTGTGCCAGGCGTTCAGGCCCACGTGGTGGTGGTAGCCACCGGCGGAGAGAAACGCGGCAGAGGGGAGCTGCGCCTGCTCTTCGAAGCCGAGCGCATCGCGATAGAAGGCGACGGCGCGGGGTACGTCGGAGACCTGCAGGTGCACGTGACCGATGCCGGTTCCGAGCGCCGCCGTGGGCGTGTCATCCGCCGCGGTCTGGGCCAGCAGCAGGTCCTCGACGTCCAGCGGCAGCGTGACCATCTTCACGCCGCGCCCGTCGGGCGGTCGCTCCCAGCGAGTGCGTGGCCGGTCGGCGTAGAGCTCGATGCCCAAGCCGTCGGGATCGCTCAGGTACAGAGCCTCGGAGACGCCATGGTCGGCGGCGCCGTCGATCGGCCAGCGGCTGTGGGCCACGCGTCGCAAGGCGCCGGCGAGCGCCGCGCGCGAGGGAGACAGCCAGGCGACGTGGAACAGGCCGGTGCTCCCCCGGGGAGCCGGAGAGGGGTCGGCGAGCTGAACGAGCGCGAGGGCAGAGCACTCGGGGTTGGTTCCGAGCAGCGCCTCGTGTGCGTCGTGGGAGATCGGCGGCAGTCCGAGCACGCGCGTGTAGAAGTCCACGCTGCGCGCCAGGTCGCTGACCGCGAGCTGGACGGAGTCGATGCGCAGGGCCGGGTCGATCCGAGTGGGCTCGCTGGCCATCGGGCTCGAGGCTACTACCCGAGCGTGTCTGGCCTGGGGGACGGCGCGAAAGATTCCGGCTCATCGCTCAGCGGGTAAGCTCGGCACATGAACTTCCGCAAGCTTGGCTCCAGCGACATCGAGGTATCCGAGATCAGCCTCGGCTCGTGGCTTACCTACTCCGGAGGGGTCGAGCGCGAGCGCGCTGAGGCGTGCGTGAAGGCGGCGTTCGACGCGGGGATCAACTTCATCGACACGGCCAACGTGTACGGGCAGGGCGCCGCCGAGACGCTGCTCGGCGAGGCGCTCTCCGGGTATGAGCGCTCTTCGTACGTGCTCGCGACGAAGGTGTACTTCGAAATGTCGAAGACCGACAGGGGGCTGTCGGCCGCGCAGATCCACAAGCAGATCGACGCCTCGCTGAAGCGGTTGCGGACGGACTACGTCGACCTGTACCAGTGCCACCGCTACGACGAGAACACGCCGCTCGAGGAGACGATGGGCGCGCTCGCGGAAGTGGTGCAGGCCGGCAAGGCGCGGCACATCGGCTTCAGCGAGTGGCCGGTCGAGAAGATCGACGAGTCGCTCGCGCTGCCCGGCGTCCCGCGCTGGGTATCGAGCCAGCCCCAGTACTCGATCCTGTGGCGCGGGCCCGAAGCGGAGGTGATCCCGCTGTGCGAACGCGAGCACATCTCCCAGATCGTGTGGTCGCCGCTTGCGCAGGGCGTGCTCACCGGCAAGTACCGTCCCGGCGAGCCGCCGCCGGCCGATTCGCGCGCGGCGAGCGAGAGCATGAACGACTTCATCGGCTGGCTCGTGACGCCGCCGGTGCTCGAGGCGGTGCAGCGCCTGGTGCCGGTGGCGGAGCAGGCGGGACTGACGATGGTCCAGCTTGCGCTCGCCTGGGTGCTGCGCCAGCCGAACGTGGCCTCGGCGATCGTCGGGGCGAGCCGGCCCGAGCAGGTACACGCCAACGCGTCGGCCTCCGGAATCGTGCTCAGCGAGGACACGCTAACCGCGGTGGACGACGCGCTGGGCGACCTGCTCGCGCGCTGAAGGCTACGCCGCCTTGACGGCGGAGAAGCTCGAGCAGGATCTTGACCTTGTCGCTGACGACGACATTGCCGGAGCCGAGCGCCATGTTGAACTTCATCTCGTAGTCCGAGCGGTCGATCTGAGCGGTCGCCGACAGCCCGACGCGGGGGTTGCCCTGCGGGTCGGTCTCGGTGCCTTCGAGGGTTGCCTTCAGGGTCAGCGAGCGGGTGACGCCGTGGATCGAGAGATCGCCGTCGATCTCGAACGTGTCCTCGTCCAGCGGGCGGATCGCGGTCGATTGGAAGGCGATCTCCGGGTACTGGTCGGCGTCGAAGAAGTCGGGCGAGCGCAGGTGGGCGTCACGCTGGGGCTCGCGCGTGTCGACGCTCGCGACTTTGACCGTGCCATACGCGCGCGACCCCTCGGGTGAGACCTCGAGCGTGCCCTCGAACTCCTTGAACTGACCCTTGACGGTGGCGATGCCGAGGTGTTTGACGTGGAACTCGACGCTCGAGTGGACCGGATCGACCTTCCATGTGCCGGTGGGGAGGGCGGTCTGGGTGGCGGTTGACTCTGGTGTTGACATGTTTGGGCTCCTTGCGAGGTGGTGGTCTCCCGGTTGGGAGCACGTTGCCTCGACAGTAGCAACAATAATTGCGTCTACAACTATTTTGTTGAGGCGGCTCGCCAGCCTGGAGCAGGCCTCGCGACTCGGCACAAGCCGGTGGCTCGCCTCAAGCCGGCGGCTCGCCACAAGCCGGCGGCTCGCCACAAGCCGGCGGCTCGCCACAAGCCGGCGGCTCGCCACAAGCCGGCGGCTCGCCGGCGGCTCGCCACGAGCCGGCGGCTCGCCACAAGCCGGTGAGATCGCTCTCAGCGCGGCTGGACGACGAGCGTCTGAAACGCGCGACCGACGGGGCCGGACTCGTCGTGCAGCACGCTCTCGCTCAGGCCTGTGCCGCCGCTGTGCAGGAGCGTGCGCGCATCCAACCCGACCCACTCGCCCTGGGGTGGGCGGGCTAGGTGGATCGTCAGGTCGGCGTTGATGAACAGGTACTTGTCGAACGGCAACGCGGCGCTGACGCCGTTGCCGAAGTCGGCGGTGGCGGCCAGGCGCGCGAGCGCGCTCGGTTCCTCGCCCGGCAGGAGCGGGTGGCGCAGGCGCATCCACACGAGCCCCGGCCCGAGCGCCCACGGGTCGCTGAACCAGCGCATCTCCATGCCGGTGGTCGCAAAGCTCGCGCCGCCTTCAGGGTTCAGCGCGAACGGGATCCCCTTGCCCTGCTCGGGCGGCTGCATCGTCTCCTGCTCAGGCAGCGTGCCGGGCGGCAGGGGGGCCGGGACCGCCTGCACGCGTAGCGCGCTCGCGCGGCAGATCAGCTGCTCGCCCCCGTCGCTGCCGAAAGCGGTCAGCTCGGCCGCAAGCTCCTGCACGCGCTTGCCCGCGCGCACGACGCGCGTAGACAGCTTGAGCGGGGTGAACGGGATCGGGCGCAGGAACTCGAAACCCAACCGTGCGATCGGCAGCTCCGCGCCGGGCTCGGCCCGCTCGAACGCGGCCGTGATCAGCGCCGCCGGCGCGCCGCCGTGCAGTGCGCCCGGGTCCCACGGCCCGCTGGCGTGCTCGGTTGGCTCGTAGCGCCCGTCCGCGCACGGGGTGAAGATGGAGTCGGCCATCGTCCCCATCCTATTTGCCGGTCCTATCCGATGGAGTTCGCAGCGACTCCCGATAGAGCCGTGCGTGCGCCGGGCGGAAATCACGTCCGGCGGCGGCCGTCCTGCGCTGCGGTTAGGTCGGCAAGCCCGCCACGAACTCCGCCAGCTTGCCCGGGTCGCGCAGCGGCGGTCCATGACCGAAGCACGCGAGCGCCGGCCTCAGCTCTGCCAGCCGGCGTGCGGACTCGCGGTTGCGCGCCGGGTCGGGCGTGAGCGGGGTGGGCGGCTCGTGCAGGCCCGGTCGGCCGGTCAGCATGTTGAGGTTGACCAGCACGTCGCCGACGATCAGCGTGCGGTCGGACTCGCGCCAGAAGGAGACGTGGCCGACGGAGTGCCCTGGAGTCTCGAGCACGGTGAAGCCCGCGACCTCATCGCCCTCGACGAGCGCGCGCGCGACGGGGTGCGCGGGCCCCGTCCAAAAGCGCCGCTGCACCCACGTGGCCCATCCGCTGGAGGCCCCGGCGAGGGCGCCGGGCGTCTCCATCATCGGTACGTCCGCCTGTCCGCACCACAGCGGAATGCCAAGCCGCTCGCAGAGCGCGTGGCTTGAGCCCTGGTGGTCGGGATGCACGTGCGTCAGTGCGTGGGCGGTCACGCCCTGGCCTGAGATTTGGCGCATGATCCGCTTCTCGCCCTGCCTGGTCGCCGCGTCGATCAGGACGTCCCCGGCCAGGTACACGTTGATCACGTTGCGCGGCCATCCGTCGAGCATCTGAACACCCTCGGCCAGTTGTTTCATGTGACGCGCTCTCTTCCGTTGGGGGATCGAACTCGAAGACGGTGGGATCCGGACGTTAGGATCCGAACCCGGACAAGCCTAGCCGCGGCGCTGCTCCCAGGAGAACCCGCGCACGGCGAGGCACAGCCCGAACACGCCCCACAGCCCGATCACGGCGAGCGCATCGAGATGGCCGCTCAGGCCCGAGCCGGTCACGAGCGCGCCGGACAGCCCGTCGATCAGCGGCTTCAGCGGCAGCGCTTCGGCGATGGATCGCAAGAAGCCCGGCGCGCTATGAGAGTCGAACACGTAGAACGAGACGAACACGACCGGCAGGAACACGGCGTTGACGTAGGCGGCGGTCGACTCGAAGTTGGGGATCGCGTGCGCGAACGCGACGCCGAGCGCGGCGAAGCAGACGACGCCGACGAGGACGAACACGATCAGCTCGCCCCAGTCCCGCGGCCAGCCGATCCCGAAGAACACGCGCCCGGCGAGCACGACGATCGCGATCTGAAACGCGGTGTTCGTGACCGCGTTGGCGGCGACCCCGCCAAAGTAGGAGATGCCCGGCAGCGGCGTGCCACGGATGCGCTTGAGCACGCCACGCTCGCGCAGGAACACGATGTTGTAGGCGAGCGCGGTGAACGTCGTCGACATCACGCTCATCCCCGCGATCGCCGGCACGAGCTTGTTCAGGTTGTGCTGGTTGCCGCTGAGGATCGCGCCGCCCGCGATGAGGAACAGCAGCGGCAGCGCGAAGTTGAAGAACGCCGCGCTCGGGTTGCGCCAGAACATGCGCCGCTCGAGGCGGTACTGACGCCAGCTGAGGACGAGCGCGTCAGGCATCGCTGCTTCCCTCGCGCAGCGCCGTCCGTTCGTCGGCGACAACCTTGTTGCGTCCGCCGGACCCGTCCTCGGCCGGCGACGTGGCCACGTCGGCCGTCAGCTCCAGGTAGACATCCTCCAATGTGGGGCGGCCGACGCTCAGCTCCTCCAGCCGCTCGCCGCGCGCGAGCGCCTGCTCGGTCAGCTCGTGCAGCAGGCTCGTGGGGTCGTCGGTCTGACGCTCGACGAGCTCGCCGCTTCCGTCGCGATAGGCGACGCGGTAGTGAGACGCGCCCACCCCGAGCTCGCGCGGGGGCCCGATCGCGAGTACGCGCCCGTCCTTGACGATCGCCACGCGGTCGGCCAGCGCCTGCGCCTCGTCCAAATAGTGCGTCGTGAGCAGGATCGTCTTGCCCAGGTCCCTCAGCCCGCGGATCGTCTCCCACGCGGCGTGCCGCGCGGCCGGGTCGAAGCCGGTCGTGGGCTCGTCGAGGAAGATCAGCTCGGGATCGCCCACCAGCGCGAGCGCGAAGTCGAGGCGCCGCAGCTGGCCGCCGGAAAGCTTGCGGCTGCGCACGTCCCCCTTCTCCTCGAGCCCCGCCAACCCCAGCACCTCCTCGACGTCGCGAGGGTGCGGATAGAAGCTCGCCCAATGGCGCAGCGCCTCGCGCGGGGTGATGTGGCCGTAGATGCCACCGCTCTGCAGCACGATCCCGATCCGCCGGCGCAGCTCGAGCGAGCGGTTCGCCGGATCGTGCCCCAGTACCGACACCTCGCCGTCGCTACGCGCGCGATAGCCCTCGAGGATCTCCACGGTGGTCGTCTTGCCCGCGCCGTTCGGCCCCAACAACCCGAACACCTCACCGCGCCTGACCTCGATGTCGATTCCGCGTACCGCCTCGTGCTCGCCGTAGCGCTTGCGCAGGTCGTGCACCTCGATAGCTGGGCCGCCGTCGCTCACGGTTCGATCATTCCAAGAATCCAGTCCGGGCGGCACATGTGCCGCCCGCGGGGGCGTGCATGCACGCCCCCGTTCCGAGCCGTGCATGCACGGCTCGGCCGGCCGGTACATGTACCGGCCGGGACCTGGCCACATGTGGCCAGGTCTTCCTATTCAGCTTTTATTCAGCTTTTGCTCACCAGTGAACGCCGCGCGTGAGCGTCGCCATCGCGATCTGCTCGAACGAGGCTTTCTCCTCGACGTCGGCCTGGCCCTTCGACGCAGCCGAGTCCGGGAACACGCGGTAGGCGAGGTGCAAGAGCCGATCGACCGCTTTGGGGGAGAGCGCGTAGGCGACCTCGCCGAACGTGCCGAGGCGCGTGCCCATGTGCTTCGGGCGCGAGCGCAGCGCCTCGCAGATCATCTCGCCCGCCTCCTCCGGCGTGATCGCCGGGAACGCGTCGTACATCTTCGTCGGCGCGATCATCGGCGTGCGCACGAGCGGCATGTGGATCGTCGTGAACGTCACCCCGTCGCCGATCGTCTCCGAGGCGACCACGCGCGTGAACGCGTCGAGCGCGGACTTCGAGGCGACGTAGGCGGAGAACCGCGGCGGGCTCGTCTGCACGCCGATCGAGGAGATGTTCACGATGTGCCCCGACCCGCGCTCGCGCATGTGCGGCAAGAGGCCGATGATCAGCTTGACCGCGCCGAAGTAGTTGAGCTGCATCGTCCGTTCGAAGTCGTGAAAGCGGTCGTAGCTGAGCGCGATCGAGCGGCGGATCGAGCGCCCGGCGTTGTTGATCAGCGCGTCGACGTTGCGATGGTCGGCCAGCACGCGCTCGAGCAGACGCTCGACCGACTCCATGTCGGAGATGTCCGCCGCGTACACGTACGCGGTGCCGCCCGCGGCGACGATCTCCGCGCGCACCTCCTCGAGCTTCTCCACGTTGCGCGCCACCAGCAGCGGCACGCCACCCGCCGCGGCGATTTTCAGCGCGGCCGCGTGCCCGATCCCGGAGGAGGCGCCCGTGATCATCACGTGCTTGCCGCCAAGCGCCTCCTTCATCGTGCGCCCGCGCGCGAGGCCGGGGTCCATCTCGCGCTCCCAGTAGTCCCACAAGCGGCCCGCGTAGTCGTGCAGCGGCGGCGGCTGCTCCAACGCTGAGCCGCGTAGCGCGCGCTCGGCCTCGCGCGTGTCGAAGCGCGGCTTCAGCTCGACGTGCGCGAGCACCTCCTCGGGGATCCCCAGCTCGCGCAGCGTGATGTTCCGCACCTGACGCCACGGCGGCAGCTGCATCGCAAGCGCGAGCGGCCACTTCGGCAGCGCGTCGGTCAGCCGCTTGTCGATGCTCACCGCGAAGCGCGGCGCGTGCGCGGCCGCGGCGAACTCGTTGAACAGCTCGTCCACGCGCTGTCCTCTCGGATCGGTCAGGTGGAAGGCGCGATTGTTCAGATCGGGCTCGTGCGCGATGTGGTCGAGCGCCGCGGCCACCCAGTCGACCGGCACGACGTTCGTCTTCCCGAGGTCCAGTCCGACCAGTGGCATCCACTCGGGGAACAGCCCCCGCGCGCGCTGGATCGCCTTGAAGAAGTAGTACGGCCCGTCGACCTTGTCCATCTCGCCCGTCTTCGAGTCGCCGACCACGACCGCCGGCCGGTACACGCGCCACGGAACGTACGGCTGCTCGCGCACGATCCGCTCGGACTCGAACTTGGTGCGGTGATACGGCGACGGCAGCTTCTGCCCCTCGTCGAACATCTCCTCCTCGAATGTGCCCTTGTACTCGCCGGCGACCGCGATCGAGGAGACGTGGTGCAGGTGGCCGACATCGAGCGCGCGTGCGAGCTCGACCGCGTGCGTGGTGCCGCCGACGTTCACCGCCGTGTTGCGCTCGGCCGGCGCGGTCATGTCATAGACGGCGGCGAGATGGAAGAAGTGGGCGATCTTGCCGCGCAGCTCGGTCACCTGCTCCTGCTCCACCCCAAGCAGCGGTCGACGCAGGTCGCCGATCACCGGCTCGATCCGCTTCGCGGCCGACGGGCCGGCCACGACGGTCCAGCGCTCGAGCAGGTCGTCGAGCCGCCTGAGCGAGCTCTCGCGCACGAGCACGTACACCTTGTCCTGGCGCTTCTCCAGCAGCCGCTCCATCAGACGCCGTCCGATGAACCCTGTCGCTCCTGTGACGAAGTAAGCCATTGTCGAAAGAGCCTACCTTGAAACGGCCGGATCTACACGCCGGCGCCGGCGCCGCCGCGACCCTCGCCCGCGGCGAAGCGCGCCGCGCCACGGGCGCCGTCGGCGAACACTTCGGGCCCGGCTTTGGCCTCGAGCGCGAGGCCCTCGGCGAGCGTCATTCCCAGTCCCTCGATTGCGGCGCGCCGGTCGGCGAGCATCGTCGCCTGGGGAAAGGTCGCGAGCCCCTCGGCGAGCTGCAGCGCGCGCTCGAGGTGTGCGCCCGGCGGGACGACCTCGGTGAGCAGGCCCATCGTGAGCGCCTCGGCCGCGTCGATCATGCGCCCGGTGAGGATCAGGTCGAGCGCGCGGCCGAGGCCGACAACGCGCGGCAGCCGCTGCGTGCCACCGTCGATCAGCGGCACGCCCCAGCGCCGCTCGGGATAGCCGAGCGTCGAGCCCTCGGTCGCGATCCGCAAGTCGCACCACAGCGCGAGCTCGAGCCCGCCGGCCAGCGCGAAGCCGGAGATCGCCGCGATCGTGGGCTTGGAGGACGTCAGGCGCGTGAAGCCCATCGGGCCCTCCCGGGCCATCAGCCGGTTGGCGAACGTCTCGGTCGCCTTCAGGTCCGCGCCCGCGCAGAAGGAGACGGGGCCCGCGCCGGTCAGCACGAGCACGCGCGCGTCGTCGTCCTCCTCGAAGCGCATGTACGCGTCGTGCAGCGCCGCCGCTGTGGGGCCGTCGACGGCGTTGCGCCGCTCCTGGCGGTCGATCGTGATCACGGCCGCCGCGCCGCGGCGCTCGTAGAGGACCGGGGGCCCCGCCTGTGGCGTCTTCTGCTCGGGCTTCGTGCTGGCCTCGCTCATCCGCGGCCCGTCGCCTCGGTGCGCAGCCCGGCTACCAGCCGCCGCGCGACTGGGCGGCGCTGCCCATCAGCGACTTGTGCGCCGCCTTGCGCGCTGCCTTGCGCCTGTCCAGAGCGCGCTGGAGCATGCTCATCGCGAACACGAACGTCGGGAAGAACACGATCAGGATGAAACCGGCGTCGGTCACGACTTTGTCGTTCGTCGCGCCGTAGAACCCGCGCCCGTCGTTGTACGCGGCGGCCGTCGGCGCGAACACGAGCGACACGAGCAGCGCGAGCGAGAGGAGGCGGAAAGAGATCAGGCGGGTCACATCGCGGATCGTATCGAAGCCCGGGGCGGGCTCGCTGGGCGAGCGGCGATCACGCCGAGGGGTCCCAGGCGCACGGGCGTCCTTTCGCCGGGCGAGTCGAGCGGACGGCGCCGGACGCCTACCATCAGCAGCCGATGGCCGTACTGATCGCATCAGACCTGCACAAGGACATGGCCGGGCAGCCGCTGCTGCGCGGGGTGTCGTTCAAGCTCGAGCGTCGCGAACGGATGACGATCGCCGGGCGCAACGGCGCGGGCAAGACGACGCTTTTGCGGATGCTCGCGGGGGAGACCTCGATCGATCGCGGTGGGCTCAGCCTCGCGAAGGACGCGCGCATCGCCCTGCACGACCAGCGCCCCCCGCGCGAACGCAAGATCTCGCTGCGCGATTACGTGCTGTCCGGCTGCGCCGAGGAGCTGCGGATCGAGGCGCAGCTGGCAAAGCTCGAGAGGGAGATGGCGGTGGAGGGCGCGGCCAACGAGGCGCTGCTCGATCGTTACGCCCGCGCGCAGGCGCTGCTCGAGGCACGCGGCGGCTATCTGTGGCGGGACCGCGCCACCGGGATGGCGCGCGGGCTGGGGTTCGTCGACGGCGACCTCGATCGCGCCCTGGACACCTTCTCCGGCGGCCAGCTCACGCGCGCCTCGCTCGCGCGCGCGCTCGCCACCGGCGCGGACGTGCTGCTGCTGGACGAGCCCACCAACCATCTCGACATCGAGTCGCTCGAGTGGCTCGAGCAGACGCTCACCGGGTTGGACGCGGCGATCGTGCTGGTCGCGCACGACCGCTGGTTCCTCGAGGCGGTCGGCACCGCCGTGCTCGAGCTCGAGGCCGGGAAATCGCGCTTCTTCGCGGGCACCTGGCACAACTGGCGCCGCGAGCAGGCCGCCCGCGAGCTGTCGCTGGGCCGCGCGATCGACAAGCAGCAGGCCGAGATCGAGCGCATGGAGCGGTTCATCGAGCGCTTCCGCGCGAAGGCCACGAAGGCCCGCCAGGCGCAGTCGCGCGTGAAGGCGCTCGCCAAGATCGAGCGGATCGAGCGCGATCCGAAGGATGAAAAGAGCCTCGAGTTCGCGTTCGCCGCGCCGGAGCGCTCGGGCCGGGTGAGCTTCGAGCTGCGCGACGGCCGGATCGAGATCGGCGATCCGCCGCTCGTGCTGCTCGAGCACTCAGAGCTGTGGCTCGAGCGCGGCGAGCACGTCTCGCTCGTCGGGCCGAACGGGACCGGCAAGACGACGCTGATCGAGACGCTCGCCGGCCGCCGCCCGCTAGCCGCGGGGAAGCTGAGCGTCGGCCACAACGTGCAGGTCGGCTACCTCTCCCAGCACGCCGACGAGCTCGGCGCCGGCGGCGCGCGCAGCCAGACCGTCGTCGAGGCGGTCCAGCGCGACACGGGATTGAACCAGGGCAAAGCGCGCGCGCTGCTTGGGCGTTTCCTGTTCTCCGGCGAGGACGCCGACAAGCCGCTCGACGGCCTCTCCGGCGGCGAGCGCCGGCGCCTGTCGCTGGCGGTGCTCGTCAACTCCGGCGCGAACGTGCTGATCCTCGACGAGCCCACCAACCATCTCGACATCGAGAGCCGCGAGGCGCTCGAGGACGCGCTGCGCTCATTCGAAGGAGCGATCCTGCTCGTCTCCCACGACCGCGCGCTGCTCGACGCGGTCGGCACGCGCACAGTCGCCGTTGAGGATCGCGCGCTGCACAGCTATGTCGGCGGCTGGCCCGAGTACGTGCGCATCCGCGACGAGCGCCGCGCGGCGGCCGGCGGCAAGGGGGCGCCACCGGGTGTGGCATTCCGGCCGGCCGATGCGGGCAACGCCGTTTCAGGCTCTGCCCGCGCGCGCGCGAACGGGTCGCAAACGCACGCGGCGGGCGGCGAGGAGGCGGGCGCCGAGGGGGGCGCGTCAGCCAACGGGGCGGGCGCCGCCAAGGGGCGCAAAGCGAAGGCGAAGGGACCGTCGAAGAATCGCCTGACCGCACAGCAGCAGGCCGAGCAGGCGGTCGAGCAGGCCGAGGCGGCGATGCGCGCGCTGGAGGACGAGCTGGCCGACCCGGCAGCTTGGGCCACGCAATACGAGTCGGCCAAGTCCGAGGCCCGCCACACGGCCGCGCGACGTGCGGTCGAGGAGGCCTACGCGCGCTTGGAGGCGCTCGTCGACTGACCTAAACTCGTGCAATGGACCGGTTGAAGACCGCGCGCAACGTCGCGATCGTCGCGCTGATCGCCGCCGCGATCTACTTCCTGCCCGGCGGCGGCCGCGCGGCGAGCACGTTCGAAGCGGCGCTGCTGGTCGCGTTCGGGATCGGGATCGCCTATCTCTGCATGCGCCTGTACCGCGAACACCGCGTCGCGCTGCACAGCCTCGGTGATCGTCACCGCGCGCTGCTCTACGGCGCGCTGGCGATCGCTGTGATCGCGGTCACCGCCCGCGCGCGCATGTGGCAGACGGGTCTCGGTGAGCTGGTGTGGTTCGCGCTCGTAGGCTTTGTCGTCTACACCGCGCTTGCGGTGTATCGCCGCTGGCGTATGTACTGAGCGCCGGCCGTCGTATCTGCGCGGCGTCAGTGCTTATGTGCGGGTTTTGGGTGGTTGGCCGCGCTTTCTGGAACCCTTGCGGTACCCTCTTGACAACCCCGGTTGAAGTATGTATGTTCGTTGTGTCGTACAGTCCAGCCTAAGGGCTGGTGAACATAGGATCGGGTTTGGGTCTGACCGTTGGTCGACCTTTAGCGCTGAATCGGAAACTCTTGGGAGAGGGATACCGGTCATAACGATGAGGGGTTGTTTTCGCGTGAGTTCGTTGGGGACATTCGTGCCGGGGATCTATGGCGCCCAGACCGGGCCCGTAGCTAGATGCGTCAGCGTCGCTGACACATCTCTCTCTCTCTCTCTCTCTCTGTTCCCTTTCAGCCGGGCGCTCGTCTGGCCTCAGCGCCCGTAGCGGCGCTTTCAACGGTCTTCTAGCCGGTTCTTCACCGCGCCCGTCGGCGCGGTGCTTGTCGTTGTCGTGTGGCGTGCTTTGCGCGCGGGCGAGGAGCGGCGCTTGTATGCGTCCTTCTCGCCGTACTCGAACCCGCGTGCGTAGCGCCGAGCGCTCCCACGTTTTCCACTCCGAGGAGGAGAGATAACCGATGTTCTCAGCAATACGCACACGGCTGCGCCTGACGCCGAGCACGGTGATCGCGAGCCTCGCGCTCGTGTTCGCAATGACCGGCGGCGCCTACGCCGCAGGTAAGTATGTAATTACCTCTACCAAGCAGATCAGCCCGAAGGTATTGAAGTCGCTGACTGGTAAGGCGGGGCCCGCGGGCAAGAACGGCGCGAACGGCGCCGCGGGCGCGGCTGGGGCCGCTGGCGGCACAGGCCCGGCCGGTCCTCAGGGTCCAGCCGGTGTGGCCGGTGTGGCCGGCGGGGCCGGCGCCACCGGCGCGGCCGGCAAAGAAGGCAAACAGGGGCCTCCTGGGACGACTGGCTTCACTAAAACGCTCCCTGAAGGCGCTGCTGAGCAGGGTGTCTGGACCGCCGAGACGCCTCAGGGTAGCCCGCAGCCGGGTCTCGGGGCGATCTCTTTCACGATTCCGCTCGCGGGTCCGCTCGACGACAGCCACGTGTTCTATGTCGCTTTTGAAGCTGAAGTACCGCAGTGCCCCGGCTCGGTCGAAGAACCTTTGGCTGAAAAGGGCGACCTCTGCGTTTACGCGGGGGCTGCCACGAGCCTACGCCCTGGTACTGAAGGTGTCATTCATGCCCCCCGGAGCAGCATTAATAACTTCACTGAGGTCGGGGCGCTGGCCAGCGGCGCGATCGTCGAACTCCACCCGGAAGAAATTGGCGGTGTCTTCGAAGGCGGTCTTGCTGTAGGCACCTGGGCGGTGACTGCCGGCTAGGCACGTGACTGGCTTTGGGGCGGGCGGGGTCTACTCGTCCCGTAGCCAGGCCGGGTGCTGTATGGACGCATCGCGTTCCCTACCAACCAGTCAATCAGTGGCGATATCAGAGGCAAGGGAGAACAGTGGACCACGTCAAGCACATCAACGGTAAGCCAGCCGCTCAGACCGAGATCACCTGGCTATGCGAGCGAGCCATCGCTACGCGTCTGGCCGGCCTGCTCGCCGCGGCGTGCATGCTCGGCATGTTGGTGGTCGCGGCCACGCCCAGTGCCTCCCTCGCCGCCCGCGCTCACGCGCAGTCCCCGTCGCTCTCCTTCGGCGGCCCGGGCACTGGGGCGGGCTCCCTGTCGCTGGCCACGGAGCCCGACGCGCACTCCCCGGGTAGCGGCTTGGCGGTCAATGAAGCCTCCCACGACGTGTATGTCGCCGATACCGGCAACCGTCGTGTCGATGAGCTCACCGCCACCGGGACGTTTGTTCGTGCATGGGGGTGGGGTGTCGCGACGGGCGCCGCGGCGTTTGAGGTCTGCACGACAGCGACGACGTGTCGCGCCGGTCTTTCTGGCTCTGAACCGGGCGAGTTCGAAACCCCGTCCTACATCGCGGTCGATAACGCGACGGGCAGTCCCTCTCACGGTGACGTCTATGTCGCGGACACCGCGAATGACCTGGTCTCGAAGTTCGACGCGGAAGGGCATTTGGTCTCGACGTGGGGGAACAACGGCGAAAGCGCCTCCCATAAACGCACCGAACCGAACGGGCAGCTCAACGGGTCACCGACCGAAACGTTCAACTCCGGCTTCGCGGGCATAACGATCGTCGGAATCGCTCTCGATGGCTCTGGCGCCCTCTGGGTCTACAACGGGCACGAGTCCCTGTTCGAGTTCGACCAGAACGGAGCGTCCGTCCTGACCTGTGAAGCCAGGGTGCCGGCGAGCCCCGGCGCGGGGGGTATCGCGTTCGATGAAGGCGCGTTGCTGGTCCACAACGGCGGCGGGGTGGTCCATCAGTTTGAGCCGCAGTGTTCGTATAAGGGTGAGCTCACGCTCGCGGAACAACCCCCCGTTGGTGAACACGAGGGTATAGGCTCAGACACGACCGACGGTGATGCGTATGTCGTCCACCAGCGTGCGAGCGTTGAAGAGCTTCCCGGTGGATGCGTGATGGCTGCGACCTCCGAATTTGGCGAATGTTTGCCCTCGCAGGTGTTCGGTGAAGGCGTCTTCGGTGAAGCGACCAGCTTGGCGGTGGATTCGGGATCGGGTGCGGTCTATGTGGGGGACGCGGCATCCGATCTGGTCACCAGGTTCCCGGTGGTCCTCGAAGCCGCAGCGGCTCCTGCCGCGGGCAAGACCGCTCATGAAGCGGTCTTGCATGGCTCTGTGAACCCTGTGGGGACAGGGTTGTCGTCGTGCCGTTTTGAATATGGGTTCGGTCCGGAATCGGAATACACGGCGAGTGTCCCTTGCGCGGAGTCGACCGGCTCGATTGGGAGCGGTGTCGCGGCGGTGCCAGTCGAAGCGACGGTGCCGGGTTTGCTGAGCGGCACGAAATACCATTTCCGGGTTCGGGCGGTCAGCCCCGTCGGCGTCGTTTCCAGCGAACCGGAACCGTTCACCACTGCCGTGACCGCGGAGGTGCGCTCGGTGAACGTGTCCGGCCTGACCGCCTCGGCCGCGACGCTCGAAGCGTCGATCGACCCGGAAGGCTTGGAAGCGCACTATCACTTCGAGTACGGGGAATGCCCTGCCGGTGTGTGCGCGGGTGCTCCTTTCACCGTCATCGAGCCGACGGCGGCGCTGTCGGCGTCCGCGACGGTCTCCCAGCCCATCTCGGGACTGGCGGCGGGAACGACCTATCACTTCCGGGTGCTTGTGAGCGACAGCAACGGTGAACCGCTGAGCACTCCTGAAGGAACGTTCGTCGTTGAACCCGCGGCGCCCGTGTGCGCGACCGCCCGGGCGGCCGTGGACCTGGGCTTGGCCGATTGTCGTTCCTATGAGTTGGTGACTCCTCCCGGGAAAAACGGAGCGTTGATCGACAACGGTGCCTTTCCGAAACGGCCGTCCGTGGCTGTGGATGGCTCTCGGCTCGTGATGCAGAGCCTGCAGTGCTTTGGCGATCCGAGCGCTTGTAACGCGCTGCGCCAGGACGAAGGCACCAGCTATTCCTTCGAACGGGCACCTGCCGGCTGGCGGGCCACGCCGCTTACGCCGCCGGTCTCCAACGGCTACACGCCGCTTGCCTACAACGCCACGACAGACGACCTGCTCTTCGCCCAGATGAACACCGAAACCGGGTATGAAGACTTCCGGACCCGCGAAGCGGACGGCACGATCCGGGACATTGGTCCTGTGCAGGAAGCACCCGGCGAAGCGGTCGGACAGATCTCTTCGGAACGATACGCTGCGACCGCTGATGTCTCCCGCGTCGTCTACGAGTCCCTCGCGCCTTTGTGGCCGTCGATGGCGCCGCCGGGGGCGCAGCTCTTCACCTATCCTGGGTCGCGTCTTGGGCGTCCGGATCTGGTTGGTGTGAGTGGTCCGGCTGGCAGCGAAAGCCTGATCAGCGGATGCGGGACCGAAATTGAACAGATTGGTCTCAAGGGCAACTACGGGTCGCTCGCGGCGGACGGGGACGCGGTCTTCTTCGACGCCCACAAGTGCGCTGCCGGGGGGACGGGCGAAAACGCGGGACACGAAGTACCCGCAACAACGTTGTATGAGCGTGTCCTCGGGCCGGCCCACGCGTACACCGTGCGCGTATCGGGGCCCGGGCCGGCGGGGACCTGCGAGGGTTCGTGTCTCACCGCTGCACCTCAGGCCGCGGCGTTTGAGGGCGCTTCGACTGACGGCACGAACGTCTTCTTCACCGACACGGGCCGCTTGACAGACGAAGCCACCCAGGACACCCACTCCGGCGATCAAGCGACAACGCAAAATGGTTGCGCCAGGACCGGTTCCTCGGGTTGCAACCTGTACGAGTATATCTGCCCGGAACACTGCGCCAACGAATCCGAACGGAAGCTCCTCGACGTCTCCGCCGGTGACTCCAGTGGTGTTGGCCCGCAGGTCCAGGGTGTCGTCGCGATCCCCCCGGACGGCTCGGACGTCTACTTCGTCGCCCACGGAGTCCTGACCGGTGCGAACGGCGCCGGACAGGAACCCGTCGCTGGGCTGAACAACCTGTACTTCTATCGCGCCGGCCCCGGCGGCACCCCGGGCCATTCGATGTTCATCGCGAGCCTCCCGGACTCTGACAGTGCTATGTGGCTCAAGTGGAGCGGCATCGGCATCGCAAACGTCACGCCCACTGGGCGCTACCTGGTGTTCACCAGTCACCGCGCCTTGACCTCTGATGCCACTCAGATGGAAGGCCCGGCGCAGGTTTACCGCTATGACGCGGACACAGAAACGCTGACAAGGGCCTCGATCGGGCAGGCCGGGTTCAACGACAACGGCAACAGCGCCACAGCCGACGCCCAGATCGTCGAAGCGATTGCGTCCTTCCAGAACGGCGATGGTCCGGGTAGCGCGAACCCGTCGGTCTCCGATGATGGGCAGATCGTCGTGTTCCGGTCGCCGACGGGCCTGACGCCGGGCGCTTTGAATGACGTGAGCGTGATCGGCAACTCAAAAGTGCTGGCAGAGAACGTGTATGAGTGGGAGGCCCCAGGTGCCCAGCCGGCCGCGGGCTCTCCGGCGTGCTCGGACCCCGCGGGCTGCATCTCGCTGATCTCCGACGGCAGGGACCGCTACGAAGGCACCGACTCCTCCTACGGAAACGAAAGCGCCACCGAACTGCTCGGCATCGACCCGACCGGCAGGAATATCTTTTTCTTTACCGCGGACCCGGTCCTGCCGTCCGATGAGGACTCCCAGCTCGACCTGTATGACGCCCGCGTCGAAGGTGGCATCGCAGAACCGGCCGCGGTCGAACCGTGCGGCACGCTTGAAGGCTGTCACGGAGCCAGTGCCGGCGGTGAACCACCGGCGCCGTTGATCTCAAGCGCCCTCTTCTCCGGCCCAGGGAACCTCGCGCCTGCCCCTGCGGTGAAGCCGAGGCCTGTGGTCACGGTCAAGAAGACCGTCAGGTGTAAGAGGGGCTTCGTGAAGAACAAGAAGAATCGGTGTGTCAAAAAGTCCAAGAGAAAAGCCAGGAAAGCCGGTCACGGCGGGAGGGCAAAGTCATGAGGGCCACCAAGCAATCTTCGGCGCTTGCATTCGCGGTCGTTCTGGCGATCCTTGCGTTTGGTGCGGCTTCGGCCGGTGCGGTCACCGGCGCCCCGGCGTGGCATCTTCGTACCACGGCCTACCCGTCGAACTTCACCCAGGCCGACAACGCGCTCTGTGAAGAACAGATCCTCGAGCTGGCATTCGAAGTCTGTGACACCTACATGGTGATCGCGACCAATGTCGGTGCGAAAGCCACCGGCCAGGTGTCCGTCACGATCAAGGACACCGTCCCGCCCGGCCTCACCGTCCGTGCCGTCAACGCGTATCTCGAGCAGGGATTCTCGCCGACCAAAATCCCCCAGGGGCACTGCACCACCACGCCCGTGCAGTGCGTCGTTCCGCTGGCAAGCCTCGGTAAGCCCGTCGAACCCGACGGCGATCTGCGCCTCTATATCTCAGTCACCGTCCCGCCGGGCACCGCGCCTGCCAACCTGACGAACACAGCGACGGTCTCCGCCCCCGGCACCAGCGCAGCATCCGCGTCAGTGGAAAACACCGTCGAATCCGCCCCACCTTCGTTCGGCCCGGCCGTCACCGACAACGCCTTCCTTTCCGTCAACGGCACACCCGACACCACCGCCGGCGGACACCCGGACGAGCTCTACACCGCGATCCCCCTGCGCAGCGTGCTCAGGGAAACCGCACAGGCCAGAACCAACGCGACGAGCGTCGATGACCTGCGCGATGTGCTCGTCGACCTGCCCGTCGGCATGAGCGGTAGCGGTGTCTCAGCCGCGCAGTGCACCCTTGCCCGCCTCGCATCCAAGGGCGTCGTCAAAGAAAATGGCAACACCGGCTGCCCGTCCGACGCGATCGTCGGGCACATCCGCACCGTGCCGGAAGGCGGCGCCAGCGCCAACACCCCGATCTACAACCTCGTCCCCGAAGACGGCGTCGCCGCCCAGCTCGGGTTCATCGACCTCACCGGCAGCACCCACGTCCTCTACGTGACGCTCGCCCCGACCCCGAGCGGCTACGTGCTCCGCACCACTGCCAAGGAAATCGACCAGATCACGCTCACCGAAATCGTCACAAACATCTTCGGCAACCCCGCCCTCCGTAACGGCGCGACCACCCCAGGCCCCTACACGCTGACGAACCCCTCCGATTGCACGGGGGAACCGCTCACGACGACGGTGCTGATGGACTCCTGGCAGCACCCGGGGACCTACAACGCCGACGGCAGCCCGAACCTCGCAGACCCGAACTGGGTCGAAAAAACCTCGACCTCCCCGCCGGTGACGGGCTGTGAAGCCCTCGCGGGCCTGTTCGAACCGTCGATCACCGCAGCCACGGAAAGTACGCAGGCGGACAGCCCGACAGGATTCAACGTGAATATCAAGGTTCCGCAGAACACCGGGACCGAAGGCCAGTCCACCCCGCCGCTGCGCGATACGGTCGTCGCGCTCCCTGAAGGGCTGTCGGTGAACCCATCCTCCGCGAACGGGCTACAGGCCTGCTCGGAGGAACAGGTCGGGGTCAGCGCAGCTGGGGTCCCGAACGAGGCGCAGCCGGAATGCCCGAACGCCTCGAAGGTCGGGACGGTCGAACTGGAAACCCCGGCGCTACCGAGCGAAGTTTGCAAGACACCGCAGACCGCGCTTGAACAGTGCCCCGAACCATCAGAACGCGAACACGTCCACCTCTCCGGCGCGATCTATGTCGCCCGGCAGCTTGAAAACCCGTTCGGGAGCCTGCTCGCGTTGTACATCGTCGTCAACGACCCCCGCACCGGCGTGATTGTGAAGATCCCCGCCGAAATCAAAACCAACCCGGTTACGGGGCAGCTCACAACCGACGTGCGGGATACGCCGCAGTTCCCGTTCACGGAACTCCGCACGCATTTCTTCGGTGGGAACACCGCCGCGCTACGCACCCCCGCAACATGCGGCACCTACACCCTGACCTCCGAACTGACGCCTTGGTCAGCACCGCAGTCAGGCCCGGCGGCGACCCCGTCCGCTCCGTTTGAAGTGACTGAGGGTCCGGGTGGTGGCGCGTGCGCGCACAGCCCTGGCGAGGAGCCGAATAGCCCCGCATTTGAAGCGGGTACGCAGGCCCCCGTTGCTGGTGCGTTCAGCCCCTTCGTCGTGCATCTCACGCGCGGCGACGGGTCGCAGAACTTCAGTGCCCTGAACGTCACGCTCCCCCCGGGAGCCACAGGCAAGCTCGCGGGGATCCCGCAATGCTCCGATGCGCAGATCGCCGTGGCGCAGGCCCGGAGTAATCCCGGCGAGGGTGCAGTGGAGGCGGCGAGCCCGTCGTGTCCGGCGTCCTCACAGATCGGGACGGTCACGGTTGGTGCGGGTGCTGGTCCCAACCCGTTCTACGTCACGGGCAACATGTATCTGGGGGGCCCGTATAAGGGTGCGCCGTTCAGCATGGCGATCATCACTCCCGCCGTCGCCGGCCCGTTCGACCTCGGCGTTGTTGTGGTTCGCGCGGGTTTGTACATCAACCCTGTGACGGCGCAGGTGACCGCGAAGTCCGACCCGATTCCTTCGATCTTGCAGGGCATCCCGTTGGACATCCGCTCCGTCACGGTCGATGTGAGCCGCCCCGGCTTCACCCTGAACCCCACCAACTGCGACCCGCTGACGGTCACGGGGCAGGAGGTCTCGACCGTGGGGCAGGTCGCGCCGCTGTCGAGCCGCTTCCAGGTCGGGTCGTGTCAGAGCCTCGCGTTCAAGCCATCGTTCTCGGTGTCGACGGCGGGTAGGACGAGCAAAGCCGCTGGTGCGAGCTTGAGCGTGAAGGTCGCCTACCCGGTGGGATCGTTGGGGACTGAGGCGAACCTCGGCCGTGTCGACCTGCAGTTGCCGAAGCAGTTGCCGGCAAGGTTGACGACGTTGCAGAAAGCGTGCACCGAAGCGCAGTTCAACACGAACCCCGCAGGCTGTCCCGTAGCGTCGATGATCGGGACGGGGAAGGCGATAACACCGTTGCTGGCCGGTCCGTTGGTGGGTCCCGCGGTCCTCGTCTCCCATGGTGGTGCGGCGTTCCCCGATGTCGAGTTCCTGCTCCAGGGCGAAGGGGTGGAGGTCGTCCTTGATGGTAAGACGCAGATCAAGCAGGGCATCACCTACAGCCATTTCGAAACGGTCCCGGACCAGCCGATCGCCACGTTCGAAGCGACGTTCCCCGAGGGCAAGTACTCCGTCCTCTCGACAGACATTCCGGTGAGCGCGAAGAACAGTCTCTGTGGACAGTCACTGACGTTGCCGACCGTTCTCACGGCTCAGAACGGTGCGGTCCTCAACCAGACCACGAAGGCGGCTGTTACCGGCTGTCCGAAGGTCAAGCCCAAGGCCCTCACGAGAGCACAGAAGCTCGCGAACGCGTTGAAGGCGTGCAGGCGGGACAGGAACAAGCAGAAGCGCGCGAAGTGCGTGAAGCAGGCCCGCAAACGCTATGGGCCGCTGGCAAGGAAGAAGCCCAAGGCGAAGGGCAAGCCCAAGGTCAAGAGCGGGAAGTGATCGTGGGATGGCTGTCATGGCAAAGCCCAAACCTGCGCAAAAGCAGGGTCGGGATGTCGTCTCATCCCGACCGAAAAGCCCGCGAGAGCGGGCCGGTCGGGATGAGACGACATCCCGACCCGGCGGTCAGGGACGCGCCCAGCTGGACGGGGTGCAGCGTGCAAGGTTGCTCGCCGCGGCGATAGAGGTAGTCGCGGAGCACGGTTACGGTGGCCTGTCGGTGGCGCGGGTGTCGGGTCGTGCGGGTGTGTCGCGGCGCACGTTCTATGACCTGTTCGACGATCGTGAAGACTGTTTCATCGCGGTATTCGACCAAGCCCTCGAACGCGCCACCGGTATCGCGACCCTCGCCGCGGCAGGGAAGGAGACCTGGCGGGAGCAGGTCAGGGCCGGACTGTCGGCATTGCTCCTGTTCGCAGGGGATGAGCGTGTGTTGGGAAAGCTCTTGATCGCGGACGCGCTCGGCGCCGGTCCCAACGCGCTTGAACACCGCGCGAAGGGACTCGCCCCGATATACGCCTTCATCGACCAGGGACGCATACAGACAAAACCGGGACGAGCGCCCGAACCCCCACCCTTGACGGCGGAGGGGACGGTCGGTGCGGTCCTGTCGGTCGTACACGCACGCCTGACCGAACACGACGATGGTCCCCTGATCGACCTGTTGAATCCCCTGATGGGAATGATCGTCCTGCCATATCTCGGTCCCGCCGCCGCCGCGGAAGAGCTCGAACGGCCCGTACCCAAAGCCAAACACACCATCGACACCATGGCGAAGAGCCCGCTCGAGGGACTGAAGATGCGCCTCACATATCGCACCCTCCGCGTCCTCGCCGCGATCACCGCACAACCCGGCGCATCCAACCGCGAGATCGCAGACCACGCCGACGTCACAGACCAGGGCCAGATCTCAAAGCTACTCACACGCCTGCAGGGCCTCGGCCTGATCCACAACACAAACCCCAACCACAACACCAAGCGCGACCCCAACGCCTGGCACCTCACAACCCAAGGACACAACATCCAAACCACCCTCAACCACACCAAACACACAACCACCACCTAAACCCAGCTTCTGCATGATCCCCGCTGCATGTACCGCATTCTCCCCGCTATACTCACTGCATTATCCCCTCTGACTATCAGCCAAGGATCGTCGATCTTGAGCTTGCCGCCCGTCTAAGCGCCGTCGGTGCGGTCGTGATCGAGGGGCCAAAGGCATGCGGAAAGACTGCGACGGCCCGGCAGCTCGCGGCAAGCGAGGTGCTGCTCGACGTCGATGAGAACGCTCGGCGGGCGATCGCCATCGATCCAGCGCTCGTGCTCGACGGTCCGGTGCCGCGACTGCTGGACGAGTGGCAGATCGAGCCGTCGATCTGGAACCACGTGCGAAGGGCGATAGACGATCGCTCGGAGCCTGGCCAGTTCATCCTGACCGGCTCCGCGGTGCCGGCGGACGACGTCACACGACACACGGGCGCCGGGCGCATCACGCGTCTGAGGATGCGTCCGATGAGCCTCTTCGAGCTGGGCCGCAGCACCGGTCGTGTCTCGCTCGGCGAGCTGCTGGACGGTTCCGTGAGTTCGAGCGGCGACCCAGGGTTAACCGTGACCGGCATCGCTGGGGAGATTGCCCTCGGCGGATGGCCGGGCCTGCTTGGGCGCAGTGTCCCGGATCGTCTGCTCGCCGTACGCGACTACCTGGACGAGATCGCGCGCGTCGATGTGGAGCGTGTGGACGCGACCCGTCGCGACCCCGCTCGCGTGGCGCGGCTGCTGGCCAGCCTCGCGCGCAACGTCGCCACCCACGCGGCGGCGACGACGCTCGCCAAGGACGCGGGAGGGGCGGACGGTCCGTTGAAGGACGACACGGCGCGCGAGTACCTCGCGGTGCTCGAGCGGCTGATGGTCGTCGAGGATCAGCCCGCCTGGGCGCCGCATCTACGCTCCAGGCATCGCCTTCGCACGGCGCCGAAGCGCCATTTCGTCGATCCGTCGCTGGCGGTGGCGGCGCTGCGTGCGACCCCCGATCGCCTGCTCGGCGATCTCAGCCTGCTCGGGTTTCTGTTCGAGTCGCTTGTCGTGCGCGACCTGCGTGTCTATGCGCAGGCTGCCGACGCGCGGGTGTCTCAGTACCGTGACAGCGGAGGTCTCGAGGTCGACGCGATCGTCGAGGCGGGCGACGGGCGTTGGATGGCATTCGAGGTGAAGCTCGGGCAGGGTCAGGTCGATACCGCCGCGGCGAGCCTGAAGCGGTTCGCCGAGCGAATCGACACGGCAAGCTGCGGAAGCCCGGCGTTGTTGGGCGTCATCGTCGCGACCGGCTACGCCTACCGTCGTAAGGACGGTGTGGCCGTCATCCCGATCGGCGCGCTCGGACCCTGATGGATTTCATCCCGCGAGGCCGGAGTTCTCGAACGGAGCAGACCGCTTTCTGGAACCCTTGCGGTACCCTCTTGACAACCCCGGTTGAAGTATGTATGTTCGTTGTGTCGTACAGTCCAGCCTAAGGGCTGGTGAACATAGGATCGGGTTTGGGTCTGACCGTTGGTCGACCTTTAGCGCTGAATCGGAAACTCTTGGGAGAGGGATACCGGTCATAACGATGAGGGGTTGTTTTCGCGTGAGTTCGTTGGGGACATTCGTGCCGGGGATCTATGGCGCCCAGACCGGGCCCGTAGCTAGATGCGTCAGCGTCGCTGACACATCTCTCTCTCTCTCTCTCTCTCTCTCTCTGTTCCCTTTCAGCCGGGCGCTCGTCTGGCCTCAGCGCCCGTAGCGGCGCTTTCAACGGTCTTCTAGCCGGTTCTTCACCGCGCCCGTCGGCGCGGTGCTTGTCGTTGTCGTGTGGCGTGCTTTGCGCGCGGGCGAGGAGCGGCGCTTGTATGCGTCCTTCTCGCCGTACTCGAACCCGCGTGCGTAGCGCCGAGCGCTCCCACGTTTTCCACTCCGAGGAGGAGAGATAACCGATGTTCTCAGCAATACGCACACGGCTGCGCCTGACGCCGAGCACGGTGATCGCGAGCCTCGCGCTCGTGTTCGCAATGACCGGCGGCGCCTACGCCGCAGGTAAGTATGTAATTACCTCTACCAAGCAGATCAGCCCGAAGGTATTGAAGTCGCTGACTGGTAAGGCGGGGCCCGCGGGCAAGAACGGCGCGAACGGCGCCGCGGGCGCGGCTGGGGCCGCTGGCGGCACAGGCCCGGCCGGTCCTCAGGGTCCAGCCGGTGTGGCCGGTGTGGCCGGCGGGGCCGGCGCCACCGGCGCGGCCGGCAAAGAAGGCAAACAGGGGCCTCCTGGGACGACTGGCTTCACTAAAACGCTCCCTGAAGGCGCTGCTGAGCAGGGTGTCTGGACCGCCGAGACGCCTCAGGGTAGCCCGCAGCCGGGTCTCGGGGCGATCTCTTTCACGATTCCGCTCGCGGGTCCGCTCGACGACAGCCACGTGTTCTATGTCGCTTTTGAAGCTGAAGTACCGCAGTGCCCCGGCTCGGTCGAAGAACCTTTGGCTGAAAAGGGCGACCTCTGCGTTTACGCGGGGGCTGCCACGAGCCTACGCCCTGGTACTGAAGGTGTCATTCATGCCCCCCGGAGCAGCATTAATAACTTCACTGAGGTCGGGGCGCTGGCCAGCGGCGCGATCGTCGAACTCCACCCGGAAGAAATTGGCGGTGTCTTCGAAGGCGGTCTTGCTGTAGGCACCTGGGCGGTGACTGCCGGCTAGGCACGTGACTGGCTTTGGGGCGGGCGGGGTCTACTCGTCCCGTAGCCAGGCCGGGTGCTGTATGGACGCATCGCGTTCCCTACCAACCAGTCAATCAGTGGCGATATCAGAGGCAAGGGAGAACAGTGGACCACGTCAAGCACATCAACGGTAAGCCAGCCGCTCAGACCGAGATCACCTGGCTATGCGAGCGAGCCATCGCTACGCGTCTGGCCGGCCTGCTCGCCGCGGCGTGCATGCTCGGCATGTTGGTGGTCGCGGCCACGCCCAGTGCCTCCCTCGCCGCCCGCGCTCACGCGCAGTCCCCGTCGCTCTCCTTCGGCGGCCCGGGCACTGGGGCGGGCTCCCTGTCGCTGGCCACGGAGCCCGACGCGCACTCCCCGGGTAGCGGCTTGGCGGTCAATGAAGCCTCCCACGACGTGTATGTCGCCGATACCGGCAACCGTCGTGTCGATGAGCTCACCGCCACCGGGACGTTTGTTCGTGCATGGGGGTGGGGTGTCGCGACGGGCGCCGCGGCGTTTGAGGTCTGCACGACAGCGACGACGTGTCGCGCCGGTCTTTCTGGCTCTGAACCGGGCGAGTTCGAAACCCCGTCCTACATCGCGGTCGATAACGCGACGGGCAGTCCCTCTCACGGTGACGTCTATGTCGCGGACACCGCGAATGACCTGGTCTCGAAGTTCGACGCGGAAGGGCATTTGGTCTCGACGTGGGGGAACAACGGCGAAAGCGCCTCCCATAAACGCACCGAACCGAACGGGCAGCTCAACGGGTCACCGACCGAAACGTTCAACTCCGGCTTCGCGGGCATAACGATCGTCGGAATCGCTCTCGATGGCTCTGGCGCCCTCTGGGTCTACAACGGGCACGAGTCCCTGTTCGAGTTCGACCAGAACGGAGCGTCCGTCCTGACCTGTGAAGCCAGGGTGCCGGCGAGCCCCGGCGCGGGGGGTATCGCGTTCGATGAAGGCGCGTTGCTGGTCCACAACGGCGGCGGGGTGGTCCATCAGTTTGAGCCGCAGTGTTCGTATAAGGGTGAGCTCACGCTCGCGGAACAACCCCCCGTTGGTGAACACGAGGGTATAGGCTCAGACACGACCGACGGTGATGCGTATGTCGTCCACCAGCGTGCGAGCGTTGAAGAGCTTCCCGGTGGATGCGTGATGGCTGCGACCTCCGAATTTGGCGAATGTTTGCCCTCGCAGGTGTTCGGTGAAGGCGTCTTCGGTGAAGCGACCAGCTTGGCGGTGGATTCGGGATCGGGTGCGGTCTATGTGGGGGACGCGGCATCCGATCTGGTCACCAGGTTCCCGGTGGTCCTCGAAGCCGCAGCGGCTCCTGCCGCGGGCAAGACCGCTCATGAAGCGGTCTTGCATGGCTCTGTGAACCCTGTGGGGACAGGGTTGTCGTCGTGCCGTTTTGAATATGGGTTCGGTCCGGAATCGGAATACACGGCGAGTGTCCCTTGCGCGGAGTCGACCGGCTCGATCGGGAGCGGTGTCGCGGCGGTGCCAGTCGAAGCGACGGTGCCGGGTTTGCTGAGCGGCACGAAATACCATTTCCGGGTTCGGGCGGTCAGCCCCGTCGGCGTCGTTTCCAGCGAACCGGAACCGTTCACCACTGCCGTGACCGCGGAGGTGCGCTCGGTGAACGTGTCCGGCCTGACCGCCTCGGCCGCGACGCTCGAAGCCGCGATCGACCCGGAAGGCTTGGAAGCGCACTATCACTTCGAGTACGGGGAATGCCCTGCCGGTGTGTGCGCGGGTGCTCCTTTCACCGTCATCGAGCCGACGGCGGCGCTGTCGGCGTCCGCGACGGTCTCCCAGCCCATCACGGGTCTGACGGCGGGAACGACCTATCACTTCCGGGTGCTTGTGAGCGACAGCAACGGTGAACCGCTGAGCACTCCTGAAGGCACGTTCGTCGTTGAACCCGCGGCGCCCGCGTGCGCCACCGCTCGGGCGGCCGTCGACCTGGGCTTGGCCGATTGTCGTGCCTATGAGCTGGCGACTCCTCCCGGGAAAAACGGGGCGCTGATCGACAACGGTGCCTTTCCGAAGCAGCCGTCCGTGGCGATGGATGGTTCGCGGATCGTAATGCAGAGCCTGCAGTGCTTCGGCGATCCGAGCTCTTGTAACGCGCTGCGCCAGACCGAAGGGACGACCTACTCTTTCGAACGAGCACCCAAGGGCTGGCAGGCGACGCCGCTCTCGCCCCCGGTCTCCAACGGGTACACGCCCCTCACCTACAACGCCGCAACGGATGACCTGCTGTTCGCCCAGATGAACAGCGAAACTGGACATGAAGACTTCTGGGCCCGCGAAGCCGACGGCACGATCCGTGACATCGGTCCGCTGAAGGAAGCACCCGGCGAAGCGATCGGAAACATCGCGCCGGAAATCTATGCTGCGACCGCTGGTCTCGCCCGCGTCATCTATGAATCCGGTGCCCCTCTTTGGCCGTCGATGTCGCCGTCGGGGCAGCAGATCTACACCTACCCTGGGTTGCGTGTTGGGCGCCCGGATCTGGTGGGTGTCAGCGGTCCCGCTGGCAGCGAAAGCCTGATCAGCGCCTGCGGCACCGTAACCGGCGCTGGGAAGGACCCAAAGGCTAGGTACGGCTCGCTCTCCGCGGACGGGGACGCGGTCTTCTTCAACGCCAAGCAATGCCCTGCCGGGGGGACGGGCGAAAACGCGGGACACGAAGTGCCGGCGAACACATTGTATGAGCGTGTCCTCGGCCCGGCCCACGCGTACACCGTGCGCGTATCGGGGCCCGGGCCGGCGGGGACCTGCGAGGGTTCGTGTCTCACCGCTGCACCTCGGCCCGCGGCGTTTGAGGGCGCTTCGACTGACGGCACGAACGTCTTCTTCACGGACACGGGCCGCTTGACAGACGAAGCCAGCCAGGACACCCACTCCAGCGACGAAGCGAACCGAGAATGCGCCCACACCGGCTCTTCGGGTTGCAACCTCTACGAGTTCGTTTGCCCGGAACGCTGCGCCAACGAATCCGAACGGAAGCTCCTCGACGTTTCCGCTGGTGACTCCAGTGGTGTTGGCCCGCAGGTCCAGGGTGTCGTCGCGATCCCCCCGGATGGCTCGGACGTCTACTTCGTCGCCCACGGAGTCCTGACCGGTGCGAACGACGCCGGCGAGGAACCCGTCGCTGGGCTGAACAACCTGTACGTGTATCGCGCCGGCCCCGGCGGCACCCCGGGCCACTCGATGTTCATCGCGAGCCTCCCGGACTCTGACAGTGCTATGTGGCTCGAGTTCAGCGGCATCGGCATCGCGAACGTCACGCCCACTGGGCGCTACCTGGTGTTCACCAGTCATCGCGCGCTCACCTCTGATGCCACTCAGATGGAAGGCCCGGCGCAGGTTTACCGCTACGACGCCGACACCGAAGAGCTGGCGCGTGTTTCGATTGGGCAGGCCGGGTTCAACGACAACGGCAACAACGCCACCGCCGACGCCCAGATCGTCGAAGCGTTTGCGTCCTTCGTTAACGATGACGGCCCGGGTAGCGCGAACCCGTCGGTCTCCGATGACGGGCAGATCGTCGTGTTCCGGTCGCCGACGGGCCTCACGCCGGGCGCTTTGAATGACGCGAGCGTGATCGGCAACTCAAAAGTGCTGGCAGAGAACGTCTACGAGTGGGAGGCGCCCGGCACCCAGCCGGCCGCGGGCTCCCCTGCGTGCTCGAACCCGGCGGGCTGCATCTCGCTGATCTCCGACGGCAGGGACCGCTACGAAGGAACCGACTCCTACGGAAACGAAAGCGCCACCGAACTCCTCGGCATCGACCCGACCGGCAGAAACATCTTTTTCTTTACCGCCGACCCGGTCCTGCCGTCCGATGAGGACTCCCAGCTCGACCTGTATGACGCCCGCGTCGAAGGTGGCATCGCAGAACCGGCCGCGGTCGAACCGTGCGGCACGCTTGAAGGCTGTCACGGAGCCAGTGCCGGCGGTGAACCACCGGCGCCGTTGATCTCAAGCGCCCTCTTCTCCGGCCCAGGGAACCTCGCGCCTGCCCCTGCGGTGAAGCCGAGGCCTGTGGTCACGGTCAAGAAGACCGTCAGGTGTAAGAGGGGCTTCGTGAAGAACAAGAAGAATCGGTGTGTCAAAAAGTCCAAGAGAAAAGCCAGGAAAGCCGGTCACGGCGGGAGGGCAAAGTCATGAGGGCCACCAAGCAATCTTCGGCGCTTGCATTCGCGGTCGTTCTGGCGATCCTTGCGTTTGGTGCGGCTTCGGCCGGTGCGGTCACCGGCGCCCCGGCGTGGCATCTTCGTACCACGGCCTACCCGTCGAACTTCACCCAGGCCGACAACGCGCTCTGTGAAGAACAGATCCTCGAGCTGGCATTCGAAGTCTGTGACACCTACATGGTGATCGCGACCAATGTCGGTGCGAAAGCCACCGGCCAGGTGTCCGTCACGATCAAGGACACCGTCCCGCCCGGCCTCACCGTCCGTGCCGTCAACGCGTATCTCGAGCAGGGATTCTCGCCGACCAAAATCCCCCAGGGGCACTGCACCACCACGCCCGTGCAGTGCGTCGTTCCGCTGGCAAGCCTCGGTAAGCCCGTCGAACCCGACGGCGATCTGCGCCTCTATATCTCAGTCACCGTCCCGCCGGGCACCGCGCCTGCCAACCTGACGAACACAGCGACGGTCTCCGCCCCCGGCACCAGCGCAGCATCCGCGTCAGTGGAAAACACCGTCGAATCCGCCCCACCTTCGTTCGGCCCGGCCGTCACCGACAACGCCTTCCTTTCCGTCAACGGCACACCCGACACCACCGCCGGCGGACACCCGGACGAGCTCTACACCGCGATCCCCCTGCGCAGCGTGCTCAGGGAAACCGCACAGGCCAGAACCAACGCGACGAGCGTCGATGACCTGCGCGATGTGCTCGTCGACCTGCCCGTCGGCATGAGCGGTAGCGGTGTCTCAGCCGCGCAGTGCACCCTTGCCCGCCTCGCATCCAAGGGCGTCGTCAAAGAAAATGGCAACACCGGCTGCCCGTCCGACGCGATCGTCGGGCACATCCGCACCGTGCCGGAAGGCGGCGCCAGCGCCAACACCCCGATCTACAACCTCGTCCCCGAAGACGGCGTCGCCGCCCAGCTCGGGTTCATCGACCTCACCGGCAGCACCCACGTCCTCTACGTGACGCTCGCCCCGACCCCGAGCGGCTACGTGCTCCGCACCACTGCCAAGGAAATCGACCAGATCACGCTCACCGAAATCGTCACAAACATCTTCGGCAACCCCGCCCTCCGTAACGGCGCGACCACCCCAGGCCCCTACACGCTGACGAACCCCTCCGATTGCACGGGGGAACCGCTCACGACGACGGTGCTGATGGACTCCTGGCAGCACCCGGGGACCTACAACGCCGACGGCAGCCCGAACCTCGCAGACCCGAACTGGGTCGAAAAAACCTCGACCTCCCCGCCGGTGACGGGCTGTGAAGCCCTCGCGGGCCTGTTCGAACCGTCGATCACCGCAGCCACGGAAAGTACGCAGGCGGACAGCCCGACAGGATTCAACGTGAATATCAAGGTTCCGCAGAACACCGGGACCGAAGGCCAGTCCACCCCGCCGCTGCGCGATACGGTCGTCGCGCTCCCTGAAGGGCTGTCGGTGAACCCATCCTCCGCGAACGGGCTACAGGCCTGCTCGGAGGAACAGGTCGGGGTCAGCGCAGCTGGGGTCCCGAACGAGGCGCAGCCGGAATGCCCGAACGCCTCGAAGGTCGGGACGGTCGAACTGGAAACCCCGGCGCTACCGAGCGAAGTTTGCAAGACACCGCAGACCGCGCTTGAACAGTGCCCCGAACCATCAGAACGCGAACACGTCCACCTCTCCGGCGCGATCTATGTCGCCCGGCAGCTTGAAAACCCGTTCGGGAGCCTGCTCGCGTTGTACATCGTCGTCAACGACCCCCGCACCGGCGTGATTGTGAAGATCCCCGCCGAAATCAAAACCAACCCGGTTACGGGGCAGCTCACAACCGACGTGCGGGATACGCCGCAGTTCCCGTTCACGGAACTCCGCACGCATTTCTTCGGTGGGAACACCGCCGCGCTACGCACCCCCGCAACATGCGGCACCTACACCCTGACCTCCGAACTGACGCCTTGGTCAGCACCGCAGTCAGGCCCGGCGGCGACCCCGTCCGCTCCGTTTGAAGTGACTGAGGGTCCGGGTGGTGGCGCGTGCGCGCACAGCCCTGGCGAGGAGCCGAATAGCCCCGCATTTGAAGCGGGTACGCAGGCCCCCGTTGCTGGTGCGTTCAGCCCCTTCGTCGTGCATCTCACGCGCGGCGACGGGTCGCAGAACTTCAGTGCCCTGAACGTCACGCTCCCCCCGGGAGCCACAGGCAAGCTCGCGGGGATCCCGCAATGCTCCGATGCGCAGATCGCCGTGGCGCAGGCCCGGAGTAATCCCGGCGAGGGTGCAGTGGAGGCGGCGAGCCCGTCGTGTCCGGCGTCCTCACAGATCGGGACGGTCACGGTTGGTGCGGGTGCTGGTCCCAACCCGTTCTACGTCACGGGCAACATGTATCTGGGGGGCCCGTATAAGGGTGCGCCGTTCAGCATGGCGATCATCACTCCCGCCGTCGCCGGCCCGTTCGACCTCGGCGTTGTTGTGGTTCGCGCGGGTTTGTACATCAACCCTGTGACGGCGCAGGTGACCGCGAAGTCCGACCCGATTCCTTCGATCTTGCAGGGCATCCCGTTGGACATCCGCTCCGTCACGGTCGATGTGAGCCGCCCCGGCTTCACCCTGAACCCCACCAACTGCGACCCGCTGACGGTCACGGGGCAGGAGGTCTCGACCGTGGGGCAGGTCGCGCCGCTGTCGAGCCGCTTCCAGGTCGGGTCGTGTCAGAGCCTCGCGTTCAAGCCATCGTTCTCGGTGTCGACGGCGGGTAGGACGAGCAAAGCCGCTGGTGCGAGCTTGAGCGTGAAGGTCGCCTACCCGGTGGGATCGTTGGGGACTGAGGCGAACCTCGGCCGTGTCGACCTGCAGTTGCCGAAGCAGTTGCCGGCAAGGTTGACGACGTTGCAGAAAGCGTGCACCGAAGCGCAGTTCAACACGAACCCCGCAGGCTGTCCCGTAGCGTCGATGATCGGGACGGGGAAGGCGATAACACCGTTGCTGGCCGGTCCGTTGGTGGGTCCCGCGGTCCTCGTCTCCCATGGTGGTGCGGCGTTCCCCGATGTCGAGTTCCTGCTCCAGGGCGAAGGGGTGGAGGTCGTCCTTGATGGTAAGACGCAGATCAAGCAGGGCATCACCTACAGCCATTTCGAAACGGTCCCGGACCAGCCGATCGCCACGTTCGAAGCGACGTTCCCCGAGGGCAAGTACTCCGTCCTCTCGACAGACATTCCGGTGAGCGCGAAGAACAGTCTCTGTGGACAGTCACTGACGTTGCCGACCGTTCTCACGGCTCAGAACGGTGCGGTCCTCAACCAGACCACGAAGGCGGCTGTTACCGGCTGTCCGAAGGTCAAGCCCAAGGCCCTCACGAGAGCACAGAAGCTCGCGAACGCGTTGAAGGCGTGCAGGCGGGACAGGAACAAGCAGAAGCGCGCGAAGTGCGTGAAGCAGGCCCGCAAACGCTATGGGCCGCTGGCAAGGAAGAAGCCCAAGGCGAAGGGCAAGCCCAAGGTCAAGAGCGGGAAGTGATCGTGGGATGGCTGTCATGGCAAAGCCCAAACCTGCGCAAAAGCAGGGTCGGGATGTCGTCTCATCCCGACCGAAAAGCCCGCGAGAGCGGGCCGGTCGGGATGAGACGACATCCCGACCCGGCGGTCAGGGACGCGCCCAGCTGGACGGGGTGCAGCGTGCAAGGTTGCTCGCCGCGGCGATAGAGGTAGTCGCGGAGCACGGTTACGGTGGCCTGTCGGTGGCGCGGGTGTCGGGTCGTGCGGGTGTGTCGCGGCGCACGTTCTATGACCTGTTCGACGATCGTGAAGACTGTTTCATCGCGGTATTCGACCAAGCCCTCGAACGCGCCACCGGTATCGCGACCCTCGCCGCGGCAGGGAAGGAGACCTGGCGGGAGCAGGTCAGGGCCGGACTGTCGGCATTGCTCCTGTTCGCAGGGGATGAGCGTGTGTTGGGAAAGCTCTTGATCGCGGACGCGCTCGGCGCCGGTCCCAACGCGCTTGAACACCGCGCGAAGGGACTCGCCCCGATATACGCCTTCATCGACCAGGGACGCATACAGACAAAACCGGGACGAGCGCCCGAACCCCCACCCTTGACGGCGGAGGGGACGGTCGGTGCGGTCCTGTCGGTCGTACACGCACGCCTGACCGAACACGACGATGGTCCCCTGATCGACCTGTTGAATCCCCTGATGGGAATGATCGTCCTGCCATATCTCGGTCCCGCCGCCGCCGCGGAAGAGCTCGAACGGCCCGTACCCAAAGCCAAACACACCATCGACACCATGGCGAAGAGCCCGCTCGAGGGACTGAAGATGCGCCTCACATATCGCACCCTCCGCGTCCTCGCCGCGATCACCGCACAACCCGGCGCATCCAACCGCGAGATCGCAGACCACGCCGACGTCACAGACCAGGGCCAGATCTCAAAGCTACTCACACGCCTGCAGGGCCTCGGCCTGATCCACAACACAAACCCCAACCACAACACCAAGCGCGACCCCAACGCCTGGCACCTCACAACCCAAGGACACAACATCCAAACCACCCTCAACCACATCAAGCCCACAACCGCCGCCTGACCCGCGCCTCCTATCCTCGGGGGAGTGGCAAGCACCGACACAACGACAGGCGCCGAGGACGCGCGCGCGTCAATCGCCGAGCAGCGCAAAGGGCTGCCGGACCAGCCCGGCGTGTACCTGTTCCGCGACGGCAAAGGCCGTGTCGTGTACGTCGGCAAGGCCAAGTCGGTGCGCAAGCGCGTCGCGTCGCACTTCGCCAAAGCCCAGGTCCCGAGCAGCCCCGGGCACGCGGAGATGGTCGCGTCCGTCGAGCACATCGAGTGCGTCGTCGTCGCCAGCGAGGCCGAGGCGCTGCTCGCGGAGCAGAGCTTCATCAAGCAGTACCGCCCGCGCTTCAACATCCGTCTGCGCGACGACAAGTCCTATCCGTTCATCGCGATCTCGCTGGACGAGGACTTCCCCCGGGTGTACTTCACGCGCGAGCGCCACCGGCCGGGCCGCGCGTACTTCGGCCCGTACTCGAACGCCAAGCGCGTGCGCGCGACGCTCGAGGTGCTGGCGAAGGTGTTCATGTTCCGCTCCTGCACCGGCGCGGAGCCGGGCAGGCGCAGCGGCAGCCCGTGCCTGGACTACTACATCAAGCGCTGCGAGGCCCCCTGTGTGGGATACGTCTCGAAGGAGGACTACCGCAAGAGCATCGACGGGGTGGTCGACTTCCTGTCGGGGCGGTTCGCCGCGATCGAGCGCGACCTCGACGCGCGCATGCGCGCGGCCGCCGCCGAGGAGGAGTTCGAGCAGGCGACGCTCGAGCGCAACCGGCTGCGCGCGGTGCACTCGCTGCTCGAGCGCCGGCGGGTGGCGAACGAGTCGGTCGGCACGTTCGACGCGGTGGCGGTCGCGGTCGACGGACGCGAGGCCAACGCGCAGGTGTTCCAGGTCCGTGACGGCGTGCTGTCCGACCGCCAGTCGTTCTACCTGTCGAACGAGACCGAGCGCGACGTGGCTGAAGTGGGGGAGGAGTTCATGTTGCAGTACTACGGCGGGCACATGTCGATCCCCGCGCTGCTCGTCGTCCAGCGCGAGCTCGAAGGGCGTGAGGCGCTCGCCGGCGCGCTCGCCCGTCGGCGCGAGGGCCCGGTCGAGCTGCGCGCGGCCGAGCGCGGTGAGAAGCGCCGCATCCTCGAGCTGGCCGAGCGCAACGCGCGCCTCGCGCTCGACCAGGAGCGGCTGCGCTCCGAGCGTCGCCGCCAGGGGAGGGTGGAGGCGCTCGAGGGGCTGCAGCAGGCGCTCGGGCTGGACGTGCCGCCGATCAGGATCGAGTGCTTCGACATCTCGCACATCGGCGGCACCCAGACGGTCGCCTCGATGGTCGTGTTCGAGGGCGGCGCGCCGAAGAAGTCCGACTACCGCCGCTTCAAGATCCGCACGCTCGCCGAGGGCGAGTCCGACGACTTCGCGGCGATGGCCGAGGTGTTGAGCCGGCGCTTCGCGCGCTGGGAGCAGCAGACCGACATCTCCCCCCACGACCCCGCCTACGACGCGAGCTTCGCGGCATTGCCGAACGTCGTCGTGATCGACGGCGGCAAGGGCCAGCTCGCCGCCGGCCTCGGCCCGCTGCGCGGCTTCCGCGACCGCGGCGTGACGGTCGTGTCGCTGGCGAAGCGGATCGAGGAGGTGTTCGTCCCCGGCCGCTCGGCGCCGCTCGTGCTCGACCACTCGACGCCCGAGCTGCAGCTGTTGCAGCGCGTGCGCGACGAGGCCCACCGCTTCGCGATCACCCACCATCGCGGCCGTCGCGACAAGGCGATGACGAGCTCGCTGCTCGACGAGCTGCCGGGCGTTGGCCCGGCGCGCAAGCGCGCGCTGCTCGCGCACTTCGGCTCACCCGAGGCGATCGTGGCTGCCTCCAGCGAGGAGCTGCAGGCCGCGCCCGGCCTGCCGGCGAAGGTCGCGCGGGAGATACACGGCCATCTCCATCGAGCCGGCTGAGTCGGCCGAGGAGCTTCGCGATGCGGCGTCCTTGCCTCCCTCGCCCCTCGGAGGCTCGGGGGCGTAGCTCAGAGACGTTCACCGCCAAGTGACGCGAGCGTCCGGCGCGCGCGGCACAATGGTGCAGATGGCCGTCATCAGGCCCATGCGCCCTCCCCGACCGGCAAGCAAGCCGGTGTTGGAGTCGCGCCTGCAGGATCTCGTCGTGATCACGGGCTTCTCCGGCGCCGGCAAGTCGACCGCGATGAACGTGTTCGAGGACGCGGGCTACTTCTGCGTCGACAACCTGCCGCCCGAGATGATCCGCTCGCTGGTCGAGCTGTTCGTGCACCAGGGCTCGAAGGTCGAGCGCGCCGCGGTCGTCTCCGACGTGCGCGGCGGCGTCTACTTCGAGGCGCTGCGCGCGGTCGTGGACGATCTGGACGCGCTCGGGATCACCCATCACGTGCTGTTCCTCGAGGCCGCCGAGCAGACGTTGGTGACCCGCTACAAGGAGACCCGCCGGCGCCATCCGCTCGCGCCTGAGGGCAGCGTCGCGGCGGGCGTCGCATCGGAGCGGGCGCTGCTCGAGCCGCTGCGCAGCCGCGCGGACATGGTGATCGACACGACGGGCATGTCCGCGACGATGCTGCGCGGGAAGATCGCCGACGAGTTCCTGCCGCGCAAGAACGCCGGCCGTCTCGCGCTGACGTTCATGAGCTTCGGCTTCAAGCACGGTCCCCCACGCGAGGAGGACCTCGCGTTCGACGTGCGCTTCCTGCCCAACCCCCATTACGAGCCCGAGCTGCGCGAGCTGACCGGGCGCGACGAGCGGGTCGTCGAGTACGTCGCGCGCGACGGGCGGCTCGACGAGCTGTACGTGCGGCTGCACGCGCTGCTCGACTTCCTGCTGCCGCAGTACGTCGCCGAGGGCAAGGCCCATCTCGTGATCGCGATCGGCTGCACCGGCGGGCGCCACCGCTCGGTCGCGATCGCCGAGCACCTCGCGGCGCGCTATCGCGAGCACGACGACCTCGACGTGGCGGTTGCGCACCGCGACATCGACAAGCGCCCCGGAGGCTCCTGAGGCACGGGTCGTACGCCTTGACGGAGGGTCGCCGCCCGGCTCCGGCCGCCCGCCCGCGCGAGGCGCGAAACGGCCGGCGGCAACCCCTCGCTGCTAGCCTTTCCGGTGCACGCCGGGCGATGGAGCCGTTCTCCAGAGGCCCGGCATCGTTCGTTTTCGCTGCCAAGGAGGCTGTGCATGGCCGTCGTACGCGTGGGCATCAACGGATTCGGCCGGATCGGCCGTAACGTGTTCCGCGCCGCCCAGGCCCGGGCGGATGAGCTGGGGGGAGCGATCGAGTGGGTCGCGGTCAACGACCTGACCGATTCCGAGACGCTCGCGCACCTGCTGAAGTACGACTCGATCTTGGGACCGTACCCCGGCGCCGTGAAGGCCGGTGAGGGCGCGATCGAGGTCGCGCCCCTAGGGGGCACAGGCGGACACGAGCTGAAGGTGCTCGCCGAGCGCGATCCCGCGGCGCTGCCGTGGGGCGAGCTGGGCGTCGATGTAGTGATCGAGTCGACCGGGCTGTTCACCGACCGCGACAGCGCCGCCAAGCACCTGGCGCAGGGCGCGAAGAAGGTGGTCATCTCGGCGCCCGCGACGAGCCCCGACGCGACGGTCGTGCTGGGGGTCAACTTCGACGAGGTGTACGACCGTGACCGGCATGAGGTGATCTCGAACGCGTCGTGCACGACGAACTGTCTGGCGCCGGTGGCGAAGGTCGTCAACGACACGGTCGGCATCAAGCACGGGCTGATGACGACGATCCACGCCTACACCGCCGATCAGCGGCTGCAGGACATGCCGCACAAAGACCTGCGTCGCGCGCGCGCGGCGGCGATCAACCTGATCCCCGCCTCGACCGGCGCGGCGAAGGCGATCGGGCTGGTGATCCCGGAGCTGCAGGGCAAGCTGCACGGCTTCGCGGTGCGCGCGCCTGTGCCGACCGGGTCGGTCGTCGACCTGACCGTCGAGTGCGCGCGCGAGACGAGCGTCGAGGAGATCAACGGCGCGCTCAAAGAGGCCGCGGACAGCGGCCCGCTGGAGGGGATCCTGCAGTACACCGAGGACCCGATCGTCTCCACCGACATCGTCCAGTCGCAGTACTCGTCGATCGTCGACTCCAAACTGACGGCGGTGATGGACGGCACGATGTTGAAGGTGGTGGCCTGGTACGACAACGAGTGGGGCTACTCCAACCGCATCGTCGATCTCGTGCAGCGGGTGCTGTAAATGGTGTCCCGAGGCATAAGTTCGGGACACCGCCGATGAGGAGCATCGACGACCTGGAGGTGCAGGGCAAGCGGGTGATGGTGAGGGTCGACTTCAACGTGCCGCTGGGCGATGCGGATGTCGATCAGGGCGCGACGGCCGGCGGCGTTCCGCTGGTGAGCGACGACACGCGGATCGCGGCGGCGCTTGCGACGATCGAAGAGCTGCGCGCGCGCGGGGCGCGGCTGGTGCTGGTCTCGCATCTGGGCAGGCCGGAAGGGAGGCGCGTGGAGAAGCTGTCGCTGGCGCCGGTGGCGAATCGCTTGCGCGAGCTGACGGGCGCGAAGGTGACGCTGGCGCCGGCCGTGGTGGGCGAGGAGGTCACGGCGCTGGCCGACGAGCTGGATGACGGCGACATTCTCGTGCTGGAGAACGTGCGTTTTGAGCCGGGGGAGACGAGCAACGACCCCGAGCTCGCGCGCGAGCTGGCGGCGCTGGCCGATCTCTACGTGGACGACGCGTTCGGCGTGGCGCATCGCGCGCACGCGAGCAACGAGGGGATCACCCACCTGCTGCCGAGCGCGGCCGGACGGCTGCTGGAACGTGAGGTCAAGACGCTCACGGGGATCCTCGAGCATCCCGAGCACCCGCTGGTGGCGATCGTGGGCGGCGCCAAGGTTGCGGACAAGATCAAGGTGATCGAGCGTTTCCTCGCGGTGGCGGACGTGGTGATGATCGGCGGCGCGATGTGCTTCCCGTTCCTGTGCGCGCAGGGACACGCGGTGGGCAAGTCGTTATGCGACGAAGAGGACGTGGAGCACGCGCGCAGCGCGCTTGCACGAGCCAGCGACACGCACGACCCGCAAGCCGGCCGGGCACGGATATTGGTCCCGAACGACCTCGTGATCGGCAAGCGTTTGGCGGCCGACGCGGAGCACCGCGTGCTCGACGGGGTGGAGGTGCCGGAGAGCTGGATGGGCCTCGACATCGGCCCGAAGACGGCGGAGCGCTATGCGAGCGTGATCGCGAGCGCGGGCACGGTCTTCTGGAACGGCCCGATGGGGGCGTTCGAGCTCGAGCCGTTCGCGGCGGGCACGCGCGCTGTCGCGGAAGCGGTGGCGCGCGCCAACGGCCTGACGGTCGTCGGGGGCGGCGACTCGGCGGCGGCGCTCGCGCAGTTCGGGCTCGAGCAGGCGGTCGACCACCTGTCGACCGGCGGCGGCGCGACGCTCGAGCTCCTCGAGGGCCGCGAGCTGCCGGGGGTGCTGGCGCTGAACGGCGCGGGGGTGGCGACGTGACAGCCGGCGGGGCCGCACGCGTGCCGCTGATCGCGGGGAACTGGAAGATGCACAAGACGAAGGCGCAGGCGGAGGAGTACATCCAGGCGCTGCTGCCGCGGGTGTCGGCGGTCGACGGCGCCGACGTGGCGATCTGCGTGCCGTTCACGGCGCTCGAGGCGATGGTCGACAGCGCAAGAGGCTCGCGCGTGGAGGTGTACGCGCAGAACATGCACCAGGAGCCGGAGGGAGCGTTCACGGGCGAGGTGTCGGCGGCGATGCTCGACGAGCTGGACGTGCGCGGGGTCGTGCTCGGGCACTCCGAGCGCAGGGAGCTGTTCGGCGAGACCGACAAGGCGCTCGCGCTGAAGGTGCCGGCGGCGCTGGCGGCCGGCTTGACGCCGATCCTGTGCGTGGGCGAGACCGAGCAGGAGCGCGACAACGACGACACCGACCGCAAGCTGCGCCAGCAGGTGAAGGACGACTTGGCGGGCGTGGCGAACGAGCAGCTCGCGGACGTGGTGATCGCGTATGAGCCGATCTGGGCGATCGGCACCGGCAAAGTCGCGACGGGCGAGCAGGCGCAGGAGGCGATCGCGTTCATCAGGGCGCTCGTCGGCGACCGCGACAAGCAGGCGGCGGAGCGGGTGAGGATCCTGTACGGGGGCTCGGTCAAGGGGGAGAACGCGGCTGAGCTGCTGGTGCTGCCCGACGTCGACGGCGCGCTCGTCGGCGGGGCGTCGTTGCAGGCGGAGACGTTCGCGCAGATAGTCGCTGCAGCCTCGACATGACCGGTCCATCCGGGGCGGGCGAGCTGCCTGTCGAGAGCGTCTGTCTCGTGGTGCTCGACGGGTGGGGGTTGGCCGAGCCCGGGCCGGGCAACGCGGTGTCGCTTGCGCGCACGCCCATGTTCGACAAGCTGTGGGCTGAGTATCCCCATACGACGCTGACCGCGTGCGGGCGCGCGGTGGGATTGCCCGACGGGCAGATGGGCAACTCGGAGGTCGGGCATCTGAACCTCGGGGCGGGCGCGGTCGTGCGCCAGGACCTGGTGCGGATCGACGACGCGATCGCCGACGGGACGCTCGCGCAGAGCCCGATCCTGCGCGCGGCGTTCGCGAGCGCGGGCGCAGGCGGTGGCGCGGGCACGGGCGGCGACGGGGGGCGGGTGCACCTGTTGGGGCTGGTGTCCGACGGCGGCGTGCACTCCTCGCTCGCCCATCTGCGCGCGCTCGTCGCGATCGCGCGCGAGCAGGGCGTCGAGGATCTGGTCGTGCACGCGTTCACCGACGGCCGTGACACGCTTCCGCATGCCGGGGCGGGGTACCTGGCCGAGCTCGACGCGACGGACGGCATGCGCGTGGGGTCGGTGATCGGCCGCTACTGGGCGATGGACCGCGACCGCCGCTGGGAGCGGGTGCAGCGGGCCTACGACGCGCTCGTGCACGGCCGCGCGCCCCATCACGCGGACAGCGGCGAGCAGGCGGTCAGGCAGGCGTACGAGCGGGGCGAGACGGACGAGTTCGTCGAGCCGGCGCTCGTCGGCGCCGAGGCGCAGATCCGCCCGGGGGACAGCGTGATCGCGTTCAACTTCAGGCCCGACCGGATGCGCGAGCTGACGCGCGCGCTGGCCGAGCCCGGGTTGGGAGACGATGTCCAGCCGCCCGGGGAAGAGCTTCCCGGCTGGAAGGGGCGCGGGGGCGCGGGGCCAGTCGCGCGGTACACGACGCTGACCGAGTACGAGGAGGGCTGGCCATATCCGATGGTGTTCGGGCCAGAGCATCCCGCGACGACGCTGTCGGTCGTGCTCGCGGCGGCCGGGGCGACGCAGCTGCACGTGGCGGAGACGGAGAAGTACCCGCACGTGACGTACTTCTTCAACGGCGGCGAGGAGACGCCGCTGAGCGGCGAGCGGCGCGAGTTGGTGGCCTCGCCGAGGGATGTGCCGACATACGACCACAAGCCGCAGATGAGCGCGCGCGAGGCGGCAGCGGCGTTCGTGGGCGCTTGGCGAGAGGACGGGCCGCGCTTCGGGATCATCAACTTCGCGAACGCCGACATGGTCGGCCACACTGGCGTGATCCCCGCGGCGGTCGCGGCGATCGAGACGGTAGACGAGTGCCTCGGCGAGGTGGTGGCGGTCGTGCGCGAGCGCGGCGGCGCGTGCGTGGTGACGGCCGATCACGGCAACGCCGACCACATGCTCGAGCCCGACGGCAGCCCGAACACGGCCCACTCGATGAACCCCGTGCCGCTGATCGTGACCCGCGAGGGGCTGTCGTTGCGCGCGCGCGAAGGCATCCTCGCGGACGTGGCGCCGACCGTGCTCGAGCTGCTGGGCATCGAGCAGCCGCCGGCGATGACCGGGCGATCGTTGATCGAGAGCGGCTAGATTTTGGGATGAACGGCCTACCGGCCGCGGCGTTCGCGTGGCAGAGAGAGGGTGGACGAGTGAGTTCGGAGGTACAGGCGGGAAAAGAGGCGGGCGTGCCGGGAGGAAAGCTCTCGCGGCGGCTGCTCGCGGGGTTCTTCATCGGCGGCGGGGTGAACCACTTCGCGATGCCCGGCCCCTATCGGCAGATCGTGCCGCCGCGGCTGCGCGGGCAGGCCAAGCTGGTGGTGGAGATCAGCGGCGTGGCGGAGGTCGCGGGCGGGCTGGGAGTGCTGCTGCCGGCGACGCGGCGCCTCTCGGGATTGGGGCTGATCGCGCTGCTGGTGGCCGTGTTTCCGGCGAACCTGCACATGGCGCGCACGCCCGAGGAGTTCCCGAAGATCCCCCGCTGGGCGCTGTACGGGCGGTTGCCGCTGCAGCCGCTGATGATGTGGTGGGCATGGCGGGCGACCCGCCCGTGAGAGAACGGCTCCCGGAGTGGTTTTCCGCGCTGCTATGTTCGGATTAGAAGGCTTTTAGGTTCAGACCGTTATGTCGACCGCGACCGCCGTCAAGATCACCGCCCCTGAGAACGAGGCACTCAGCGAGGGAGAGGTGCGCGCCTGGCGCGGTCTGCTGCGGGCACACGCCTGCCTGGCGAAGCGGCTGGACGCTACGCTCGAGCAGGCGCACGGGCTGCCGATGACCTCATACGAGGTGTTGCAACATCTGCAAGACGCGAGCGAGGGACGCATGCGCATGTGCGATCTGGCCGAGCAGGCACAGCTCTCGCGCAGCGGGCTGACACGGCTGGTGGACCGGTTGGAGCGGGAGGAGCTGCTCGAGCGCTGCTCCTGCGAACACGACGCCCGCGGGTCTTACGCCTGCCTGACGGAGAGCGGTCGCGAGCGGTTGGAAGCGGCGCGCGGCACGCACCTGGCGGTCGTCAGGGAGCATTTCTTCTCGCGCTTCTCCGAGGACGAGCTGGGGGCGCTCGCGGATATGTGGGAGCGCATCGCCCCTTGCAGCAGCAGCACCTGTTGATCGGAGCTGTTGCTCTTACTGCTGCTGCTCGCGGCGGTGGCGGCGGTGCATCAAGAACGCGCTGACGAGCGCTAGTACGACCGCGGCGAGACCGTAGTAGCCAAAGGCCTGGATCGCGTTGCCGGCGGAGTGGCCGATGAAGTAGGCGATTAAGCCGATGGCTGTGGCCCAGATGATCCCGCCGAGGGCGTTCCAGAGGACGAACGAGCGCCAGGGCATGTGGGTCGCGCCCGCGAGCCAGGAGGCCCACACGCGCAGGCCGAGCACGAACCGGCCGAAGAACACGGCCTTGGGGCCGTGGCGGTCGAAGAACGACTCGCCCGTGCGCAGCGCCTCGAGGCGCTGGCGCTGGAAGCGGCCGGGCCGTTCGAGCAGCCAGCGCCCGCCCTTGCGCCCGATCAGATAGCCGATGTTGTCGCCGACGATCGCCGCGACGGCGGCGATCGGGATCACGAGCTCGATCTGCAGCTTGCCGAGGCTCGCGAGCACGGCCGCCGCGATCAGCCCCGTCTCGCCGGGGATCGGCACACCGCTCGACTCGGCCATCACGACGAGGAACAGCAGCGGGTAGCCGGAGACTTCGACGAGGTGGGTGACGTTGACGAGGGACGCGAGCATGAAGAGTCCGCCTTAGGATGCCGTACTAATGGCCGCGTTCACGATCGAGGGCCGCGATGGCGCCTCGAACGCCCGCGCGGGAGTGCTGAGAACCGCGCACGGCGAGGTGCGCACGCCGGCGTTCGTGCCGCTTGCGACGAAGGCCACCGTCAAGGGGCTGCTGCCGGGCGAGGTGGCGGCGCTCGGCTATGAGATGGTGCTCGGCAACACGTTCCACCTGCTGCTGAGCCCCGGCCCCGAGCTGATCGAGCGGTTCGGCGGGATCGCCCGGTTCATGCGCTGGGACGGGCCTGTGATCACCGACTCGGGCGGGTTTCAGGTGTTCTCGATGGGACACGGCACGGTCGCGGAGGAGATCAAGGGCCGCGCGCGCGGCTCCTCGAGCGACGGCGCGGGGGCGATCCTCGAGATCGGCGAGGAGGGCGTGCGCTTCCGCTCCTACGTCGACGGGACCGAGCGGTTCCTCTCGCCCGAGGGCTCGATGGCGACCCAGGCGGCGCTCGGCTCGGACATCGCGCTCGTGTTCGACGAGTGCACGCCGTTTCACGTCGACCGCGAGTACACGCAGCGCTCGACCGAGCGCACGCACCGCTGGCTGAGACGATGCCTGGATTGGCACCGAGAGCACGGTCCGGGAGAGCAGCTCGTGTACGGGATCGTGCAGGGCGGCGTGTACGAGGACATGCGGGGCGAATCGGCGCAGACGGTCGCGGCGAGCGGGAGCGGCGGGATCGCGATCGGCGGCTCGCTCGGGGCGGAGAAGGCGCAGATGTACGAGGTGGTCGGATGGGCTGTCAGCGAGCTGGGAGGAGAGCACGAGCAAAGGCCGCGACACCTGCTGGGGATCGGCGAGGTGGACGACCTGATCAGGGGGGTGGAGCTGGGGATCGACACGTTCGACTGCGCGATGCCGACGCGCCTCGGCAGGCACGGCACCGCGCTCGTGCCCGACCCGGAGAGCCGCTGGCGGGTCGACCTGAAGAAGGCGCGCTGGCGCGAGGCGGACGAGCCGCTGCTCGAGGGCTGCGAGTGCCCGGCCTGCGCGGGCGGCTACTCGCGCGCATACCTCAGCTATCTGGCGCGCGCCGGCGAGCTGACGGGCGCACGGCTGCTGACGCTGCACAACCTCGCTTTTCTCGCGCGGCTGATGAAAGATCTGCGGGCGGGGATCCTAGACGGGGACTTGGAAAGCGTGGCAGGAGCCTGGCGCGCCGGAGAATTTCATCCCAAGCGATCCGTACTTTGAGGAGTGGCCTTCCGGTGTGGTGTAAGGGCAGCACGGGTACCCGTCAAGTGCCAGGTGCCGGTTCGAGTCCGGCCGCCGGAGCCATGTATTGAAGGCGACGGTTGCGGCTGCTAGCCTGCTGGACACTTGACGGGTGCCCAGCCCGAAAGGGCAGTTGTCTTACCGAGGGGCCCGCGTAAGCGGGCCTTTCGCCTTTAACGCGTTCTATTTGGTGTTTTCCGAGACGAGCTGTTTGAGCGCGGAGGACGCCTGCTGGACGTCGTTGTAGACGACGTTGCGCAACACGACCTTGGTCGGCGCCGGGGCGGTGGCGACAACCACGGCGACGATCGCCACGCCGATCGCGAGCAGCGCGAACAGCGCCAGGAACAGACGGCCGCCGCGTCCCCGTCGTCGCGACGCTGACGGGCTCGCCCGGGCGACGGGCGGCGGCTCGCGCCGGGCCGGCCCGGGACGGGGCCGACGAGGGGTGACGGTCGTGGGCGCGCCGCTGGGAGCGCTGCCGCCGCGCCCGCGCGTCGCGAGCAGGCTCGTCGCCGCCGTCGCGGGCGCCGTGCGCGCGGCGGCGGGGCGCTCGCCGGGGGCGATGCCGTGCGCGCCGTCGGTCAACGCGCGGCCCATCTCGCGCGCCGTCTGGTAGCGGTCGCGGGGGTCGAGCGCGAGCGCGATCGCGATCGCGTCGGCCAGCGCGGGGGAGACGGCGGCGACGAGCGTGTCGAGCGTAGGCGGCTCCTCCTGCTGCTGCTTGAGCGCGAGCTCGGTCAACGAGGTCGCCTCGTAGGGGAGGCGACCGGAGAGCAGCTGGTAGGCGACGACGCCGAGCGCGTACAGGTCCGCGCGCGGACCGGCCTCCTCGCCGCGGGCCTGCTCGGGCGCGAGGTAGGCGGCGGTGCCGAGGACCGAGCCGACCTGGGTGATGGAGGACTGCTCGGTGGCCTTGGCGATGCCGAAGTCCGCGAGCTTGACCTCGCCTTCGCGCGCGCGCAGCAGGTTGCCGGGCTTGACGTCGCGGTGCACGACGCCGTGGCGGTGCGCGTAATGGAGCCCCTCGCACGCCTGCTCGATGATCGAGATGCCCTCGTCGACGTCGACCCAGCCGTCGTCGCGCAAGATCTCCGCGCAGGATTGACCCTCGATGTACTCCATCACGATGAAGTGCCGCCCGGTGCGCTCGTCCAGGCCGGAGTCGAAGATCTGCACGATGTTGGGGTGGACGAGGCGCGCGGCGGCCTGCGCCTCGCGCTGGAAGCGCGACACGAAGGTGGGATCGTCGGCGAGATGCTCGGCCAGCAGCTTGACCGCCACCTGGCGCTCCAGGCGCAGGTCGAGGGCGAGGTGGACGGTGGACATGCCGCCGAAGCCCAGCCTCCCTTCGAGGCGATAGCGCCCCGCGATGTCCCCCTCGCTCATTTGCCGGCTTCCTGGCCCCCGCCGCTTTCGCCGGCGCCGGTTCCGCCGCCTACGCTGTTGCCGGCGCTGGGAGCCTGTTCTTCGACTCCCGGGGCCGGTGTGCCGCCTCCAGGGCTGGGTGGCGTTTCGGTCACGGTGGGAGTGGTCACGGTGGGTGTCGTTTCGGCGACTGTGGGCGTGGTTGTAGTGGTCTGGGTGTGCGCGGGAGCGCGCGGCGGAGAGGCGCTCGTCGTGGTCGTCTGGGCGAGCGGCTGCGCGCACAGCGAGAGCGCGCGCGAGCGCAGGTTCGAGATGCCCCGTTCGAGCGTGCTGCGCAGGCCGGCGTCGACCGAGAGGGGCAGCGCGGCGAAGTCGTGCTCGGTCTTGCGGATCGCTTCGGCGGTCGCGGTGCAGCTCCCATCGCCGTTCTGCGCCGCCTGGGCGACCCCTTCGAAGTCACTCTGCAGCGGCCCTGCATCGCCGGTGGGGATCAGCCCCTTGCCGGAGCTGCCGCAGGAGACGAGCAGGGCGGCGGCGAGGCCGAGCAGCCCGGCGCAGGCGAGACGCAGCAAGGCGGTGAGACGCCTGCGGCGAGGGGGGACGGGCCGATGGGTGGCGCCGGCGACGGATGGCGTGGGGTTGCGCACGGTCATTGACCGTACTCCAGGCGCTCGGCGAGCGAGTCCGGCAGTCGCGCCGCGCGGATTGCCGCGGCGGCTCCGGCCACGTCGTAGTCGGTGCGCTGAAAGGACACGGTCGCCTCGGCAAGATCCAGCAGCAGCCACGACGCGCGGGGATCGCCGTCGCGCGGCTGGCCGATGGAGCCGGGGTTGAGCAGCCATTCGCCGGTGGCGACGTCGAGCAGGGCGCCGTCGCGCCGCGGCTCTCCGGTGGCGAGCTCGCCCTCGGTGCGCACGAACGAGAGCGCCACGTGGGAGTGGCCGATCAGGCAGATGCGATGGGGCTGCTCGTCCAGGCACAGCTCGGCGAGCAGCGCGGAGAGCACGTACTCCCACACGGGATCGCGCGGGCTGGCGTGATAGAGGCCCAGCGATCCACCGCCTGAGCCCTCCTCTCCCTGGGGGCGCAGGGTCGCGAGAAAGGCGAGGTTCTCGGGTGCGATCACCTCCCGGGTCCACTGCGCCGCGAGGCTCGCGCCGCGGGAGAAGTCCTCGAGGGAGATCTCGCCGGTGACCGCGAGGTCGTGGTTGCCCGCCAGGCACACCGCGGCGTGCTCGCGCGCGAGCTCGACGCAGGCATCGGGCTCGGCGCCATAGCCGACGAGATCGCCGAGGCACCACAGCTCGGCCGCGTCGCTGGCCGCGATCGCTTCGAGCGTCGCCTCGAAGGCGTGCCGGTTGCTATGGATGTCGGAGATGACCGCGACCTTCATGGATGGCCGATGGCACTTCGCGGGGCGGCGTCCTCAGTCGCTCGCCTGCGAAGCAGGCCACGCGAACTGCCTGTACCCGCAAGGGTGCGTCCTTGCCCCGCTCGACCCTCGACCGTCCATGTGGTTGGATGTCTCGACTCAGGCAAGGTCTTCCTACTCTCCGGCGTCCTCACCCGCCTCCGCGCCGCCGTACTCCGGCAGGTTCTTGATGCCCTCGCGGGTGCGCCACTTGGAGTAGTTGTCCTCCATCGCGTCGATCAGCTCGCGCATGAAGCGCGGGGAGAGGTTCACGCGGGAGACGACGACGCCCGGGACCTCCTCGGACTCGACCTCGTGGTCGACTCGCGCGAAGGTGACGGTGAACTCGTAGTCGGAATGGCTGACGTTCGCGAAGTTCGCGTATACGCCCCCCATGATCTCGGGGGAGAGATGGATGTTTATGTGGCGCTCGGCGCCTGAGTCTTGGTCGTTCACGCAGCTAGTATCGCAAGCGATGAGCAAGATCGATGCAAGAGCCTCTCTCGTGCCGCTCGACGGCCTGCGCGAAGCCGTGCTTTCGGCCGCCGAGGAGCTCGCCGGGAGGTCTCCGATCGGAGGTGGTCTCGCCGAAAGGCGTGGGGCGATCGCGCTCGAGCGCCCACCGCGAGCCGACTTCGGCGACTACTCGACCAACGCCGCGCTGCTGCTTGCGCCCGGTCTCGGCGCCGCGCCGCGAGAGATCGCTCAGCGCCTTGGGGAGGCGCTGCAAGCGCAGCTCGGCACGAGCCTCGAGCGTTTCGAGGTGGCCGGCCCGGGCTTCGTCAACCTCTTTCTCGAGGACTCCTGGTTCGTGGAGGCGCTCGTCGGTGTGCTCGTGGCGTCAGACGCCTACGGCGCGGGGGGGACCGAGGCGCCGGAGCACATCTTGATCGAGTTCGTATCGGCCAATCCCACCGGGCCGATGCACGTCGGCCACGCCCGCAACGCCGCCTATGGCGACGCGCTCGCGCGCGTGCTCGCCTTTTACGGCCACCGCGTGGAGCGCGAGTTCTATGTCAACGACGCCGGCTCGCAGGTGCGCAAGCTGGGCGAGTCCGTGCTTGCGCTCGCGCGTGGCGAGGAGGTGGCGCAGGACGGCTATCGGGGCGACTACGTCGAGCAGCTCGTGCATCTGGTGAAGACCGACGCGATCGATCCTGCCGAGCTGGGGCGCGCCTGTGTAACCGTGATGGTGGGTGAGATGCAAGCCTCGCTCGCCGCTTTTGCTGTGCAGGGGTTCGATCGCTGGGCGTATGAGAGCGCCCTGCACGAGGGCGATCCCAGCCGGGTGGCCCACGCGCTGTCGATTCTCGAGCGGCAGGGACACACCTACCGCAGCGAAGGAGCGCTATGGCTGCGCAGCACCGATTACGGCGACGACAAGGATCGCGTGCTGGTGCGCTCGAGCGGCGAGCACACCTACTTCGCCTCGGACATCGCCTATCACCAGGACAAGCGCGAGCGCGGCTTCGACCGGCAGATCGACGTGTGGGGCGCCGACCATCACGGCTACGTGGCGCGGATGAAGGCGGCATACGCCGCGCTCGGCGGCGACCCGGAGCAGCTGGAGCTGCTGATCATGCAGCTCGTCCATCTCGTGCGCCGCGGCGAGCGCGCACAAATGTCAAAGCGCGCGGGTGAGTTCGTCACGCTCGACGACCTGCTGGAGGAGATCGGTGTGGACGCTACCCGCTGGTATCTCCTGGCACGCTCGCACGATACGACGGTCGACCTCGACCTCGACCTCGCGCGCGAGCAGTCGAGTGAGAACCCTGTGTACTACGTGCAGTACGCGCACGCACGGATCGTCTCGATGCTCGCCAAGGCAGGGGAGGAGCGCGTGCGGGGGGCGCTGGCCGAGGTGGAGGGCAACGGTGGCCTGGTCGCCGACGAGCCGTTGGAGGGGGCTGACGCGCCGGGTGTGGACGACGGGCCGGGCGCAGGCGCCTCGCTGGATGTGGCCGGGGCTCCGGACGGCGTCGCTTCGCTCGATCCGGCCGAGCGTGCGCTGATCAAGCAGCTGCTGGCCTTCCCCGCGGAGATCGCGGAGGCGGCCGAGCGGCGCGCGCCGCATCGGATCGCGGCCTACGCGCTCGAGCTGGCGCAGAGCTTCACGGCGTTCTACCGTGATTGCCACGTGCTCGGCGCCGAGCCGGAAGCGGTCGAGTCGCTGCGGATCGCACTGTGCGTGGCCAGTCAGCGGACGATCGCGCGCTGCCTCGATCTGCTCGGGGTGAGCGCGCCTGAGAAGATGTAGGAGGGCGGACGTTCGCTCGAGCCGCCATACGCAAACGCCGGGCGGGAGCGTCAGGTCAATCGAAGCGCGCCAGGTCGGCCTCGAGGCGAGCCGCGTCACCGGCGGCGAGCGGTGGGGCAGGCGCCTCCTGGATGGCCTGCTGGGCGCGAGCGTGGCGGCGCCAGCGGGGCAGGACCAGGGCCACCGTCGCGAGCAGCGCGAGCAGCACGGCGAGCGGCACGAGGTAGACGGTCAGGTCGAAGCCGTGCGCCCGCGGTAGGCCGAGCACCGTCGGCCCGTACTGGCCGACGAGGGCGCTCTTGATCTGCGCTTCGTCCTTGCCCTGATCGATCAGGCCCTGGATGAACGCCCGCTCGCGGTCGGCCTGCGGGGACTGGGCGACGTTCAGGGGGATCTTGCAGGTGACGCACATCACCTGGCGCTCGATCGCCGGCAGCGACGTGCGCGCGACGGCGGCCGTGGCGCTCGTGACGGGACAGGCGACGGCGGCGGCCAGCAGCAGTGCGCCGAGCAGGCGTCGCGGGCGGCGTCTGGACGGGGACAGAGGCTCCACGAGAGCTCGGCGCCCATCGTGACGCGTCACGAGGAGACGCGTCACGAGCTCTCGGCGAGCGCGATCGCGCGGTTCAAGAACTTCTGGTCGATCTGACCGCGAGAGATCTCGACGACGTGGCCTTGGCGGTCGACGACGAAGCTCTCCGGCAGCTGGTCGGTGCCGTATGAGTGGGCGAAGACACCCGTGTCGTCGCGCAAGTTGGGATAGGTGAGCCGGTAGTGGTGGACGAAGCTCAGCGAGTCGGGCGAGGCGTCGAGGTAGGTGACGCCGAGCACGGTCGCGTCGTGGTGTTCGAGGCTGCTCTGCGCGCGCTCGAGCAACGGCGCCTCGACCTGGCAGGGTATGCACCAGGAAGCCCAGAAGTTCAGCACGACGACCTTGCCGCGGAACGCGGCAAGCGTGGCCTGGACGGTGCTGCTGCCGGACAGTACCGGTAGCGAACGCGTCTCGTCGGGTGCTCGCGGGCGCTTGCCTTCGTCCACGCGCTCGTCGAGCGTGCGGCTCGCGGACTGCGCGGAGATCCCGTAGATCAGCAGCCCGATCAGGCAGGCGCCCGCGAGCGAGGCGAGGATCGGCAGGATGCGGCTCCTCATGGCCTCCAAGGGTAGACGCAGACGCGTAATATCCGTGTCAGCGCGGCGGTAGCTCAGTTGGTAGAGCGCGAGCTTCCCAAGCTCGAGGTCGCGGGTTCGACCCCCGTCCGCCGCTTGAGACTCCCAAGGACCCTGATGGCGCTCGCAGGATCAAGCAAAGCGCGGACGGCCGGCTCACATGGCTGTCTTGCTCGCGCCTGTGGGCGTCAGGCTGCCTCGATGTCCTCGCGCGTGGCGGCCTTCAGGACCTTCTGATCGAATGACGAGACCGCTGAGTTCGTGTGCTTCGCGGTCGCGAGGCAGTAGGCGTCGGGGAGGCTGATCGGGTGCCGTTGGCGCAGGCGCGCTGCCTCGACCCCGATCGCCTCGTTCGGTTGGTGCACGGTGACGCCGAGGGCGGCGATCGCCTCTCGGGCGGTGGCGAGCTTCGACACGTCTGTGGAGGGAGCGACCAGCACCTCGGTCAAGTTAACGACGCTGATAGCGCAAGCGTCTTGGTCCTCGCGCCATTTGGTGAACAGCGCGCGAGCGCGATGATGATGCGGGTCGTTGCCGTCAAGCGCTCCTATCAGGACGTCCGCGTCGAGGAGCAGCTTCACCGCAGTTCATCTTCGGTGTCGAGCTGCTCGAGATAGCCGGCAGGGTAGGTGCCCGTCAGCGTCCCGAACGCATCCTCGAAGGTCGTGGTTGTGCGGCGGATCCGCAGCTCCCCGTCGCCGGCCGGCTCGACCGTGACTCGCTCGCCTGCGTGCAGCCCGACCTCGTCGAGCGCCGCGACGGGGATCGTGATCTGGTTCTTGGTCGAGATTCGCGCCATCCCTTTACTCTAGCGGTAAAGGGAGGGGGTGTTAGCTTGCGCCCGGAGGGACCTGCTTCCGTCGTGGCCAGAACCGTCCTTATGTCAGGGTGAGGAGGAGCTGAACCGCCCGGGAGCGCTCGTCAAGCTCGACTGCCTCGGGAGTGTCGATATCAGCCCACCCGAGGGCCTGCCACCGACGCTTGACACGAGTGCAAACGCCATCGCCATGGCGTCGATCCGATGACTAAACTGCCCGCGCAGATGCTGAGTTTCAGGGACAAGCACAAGTTGGTCACGGACCCGAGATGACGCGCCGCAGCGGCTGGCCCGTGATCGTCGCCTACAGCCTGGTATGCGCGGGAACGCAGGTGCTGTGGCTGACCTACGCCGCGATCACGACCGAGACGGCGCGACACTACGGGGTGTCGGTCGCCGCTGTGGGCTGGCTGGCGGAGATCTTCCCGCTGCTGTACGTCGCGCTGGCGATCCCCGCTGGGATTCTGCTCGACCGCTGGTTTCGTCCGGTGCTGGCGGCCGGCGGCGCGCTTGTGGCGCTCGGTGGACTCATACGTCTTGGCGGCGACACGTTCGCGTGGGCGATGGCCGGGCAAGTGGCCGTCGCGGTGGCCCAGCCGGTCGTGCTGAGTGGGGTCAGCAAGCTCGCCGGCGAGTACCTGCCGGTCGACCAGCGGGCTGACGGGATCGCGGTCGGCTCCGCCGGCGGCTTCGTGGGTATGGTGATAGCGCTGCTGCTCGGTCCTACTTTGGGCGGTCACGGGCACCTCGAGCGGTTGCTCGTGGTCGAGGCGGTGCTGGTCGCACTCCCGGTCGTGGCGCTGGCGGTCACGCTGCGCCGCCCGGGCCAGGAGAGCGACGAGCACGCGGCGATCGCCGGCAACGCCGCACGGGCTTTGTGGGCGTTGCCGGCAATGCGCACGCTGTGTGGCCTGGTGTTCGTCGGCTTCGGCATCTTCGTAGCGCTCGCCACGTGGCTGCAGACACTGCTGCAGCCGTCCGGGGTCTCCGAAACCGGTGCGGGCGCGCTGCTCGTCGGGATGGTGATCGCGGGCGTGCTCGGTTGCGCGGTGCTGCCGCCGCTCGTCGCCCGTCGCAAAACCGAACGCGGCTTCATGCGCAGCGTGGTGCTTGTGGGCTGCTTCGGCTGTGTCGCGCTCGGGGTGATCCCGTGGATCGGCGGCCGCGCGGCCGTGCTCGTGATCATGGGTGTGTTCTTGCTGCCCGCGCTGCCGGTGATCCTCACGGCCACCGAGCGCCTGGCCGGCGCGGCGGCGGGCACCGCCGGGGCGATCGTGTGGATGGCGGGCAACCTCGGCGGCCTGGTGGTTGCGCTGCTCGTGCAGATCCTGGTTCATCACCCCCTGGCCGCGTTCCTCTCGATGGGCGCCGTATCGCTGCTCGGGCTGCCGCTCGTCACGCGCCTGGCCTCGCCGAGCGGCGAGGATCTCGCGGGACGGCCGTCGCCCGCGACCGTCGGTTGAGGGTTCCGCCAGATACTTTTGCGTGGGCTCTAACGAGGGAGGCGCAAGGTAGGCGCGCATCTGCCCGTCGGCGATACGTGGGCCTGCCGATGTTCAGGTCAGTGGGGTAACCGACCCGTGCGCGGCGACGGTCACCCGAGTGCCGACCGGCAATGCCTGCTCGCCGTGCACGCGCGCGAGCAGCGTGTCGCTCACGCCGCTGTTCTCGTCGGGACGAATATGCAGGAGCGCGTCGTGGCCGTAGTAGCGGCACTGCTCCACGGTGCCCGCGCAGCCCGCATGCATCGTGTCGCCGCCGGTGTCGCGCGCGCGCGCGGTCGTCTCTTCGCGGGGCAGCACTTCGAGCTGCTCGGGGCGCACGAGCACGACCCCGTCCGCCGCCGGTCGGGACGCGGGGGCGAATCGCAGCGCAAGCTCGCCCAGGGGAGTGCGTGCGGTCTCGCCGACGAACGCCGCGTCGATCATGTTTGCCGCACCCAGAAAGCGCGCCAGGCGCGCGTCGGCGGGGCGCTCGTACAGCTCCGCCGGAGCTCCCTGCTGGACGATTGTCCCCTCGCGCAGGACCGCGACGGTGTCGGCCAGCGAGAGGGCCTCCTCCTGGTCATGCGTGACCAGCACCGTCGTCACGCCCTGCCCGCGCAGCAGCGCTTGCACCTCCTCGCGCACGCGCGTGCGCAGCGAGGCATCGAGCGAGGAGAACGGCTCGTCCAGGAGCAGCACCCGCGGCCGACAGGCCAGCGCGCGCGCGAGCGCGACACGCTGCTGCTCGCCGCCTGAGAGCTCGTGTGGCAGGCGCCGTGCGAGCGGCGCGATCCCGACCATCTCGAGCAGCTCGCCCACCGTCTCGCCACGGCGTTCGCGGCGCGTGAGCCCGAAGCCGACGTTCGCCTCCACGCTCAGGTGCGGAAACAGCGCGCCCTCTTGAGGCACATAGCCGATGGAGCGCTTCTCCGGGGCGACGTAGGTGTGCCCGTCGTCGAGCGTCCTCCCCCCGAGCGATACGCTGCCGCGCTCGGCCCGCTCAAACCCTGAGATCACTCGCAGCAGCGTCGTCTTCCCGCACCCGGACAGGCCGAGCACAGCGGTCAGCGAGCCCGCCTGGATCTCGAGATCGAGGCCCCGCAGCACGGGCGCTCCGGCGTAGCCCTTCCACAGGCCGGCCACGCTCAGCTCGCTCGTCGCGCCGCGCTCGTGTGCGCGCGAGAGATCGCTCGCCGGGCCGCTCCCACGCGTCGCTGGGCGGTTCCCTTGTGCGCGAGCGTGGTCGCTCATTGGCCTGCTCCCACGCGCGCGAGCGTGGTCATGCGACGGCTGAGCAGGTAGACGGGGACAGCGGAGATCGCCACCATCAACGCGGCGTACGGCGCCGCCGCACCATAGGAGAAGTCGGTCGTGTAGGCCCAGAACTGGGTCGCCAGCGTGTTCACCCCGGTCGGGTGCAGCAGCAGCGTCGCGGTCAGCTCGGTCGTCGATGAGATGAACACCAGCGCGAATGCGGCCCCGAGCCCGGGCATGATCAGCGGCAGCGTCACTCGCCACCAGATCGCCACCGGCCCGCGCCCCAGCGAGCGCCCGACCTCCTCCAGGCGCGCGGGCGCCTGCGCCATCGCGGAGCGCACGCCGACGATCGCGAGCGGGAGGAACAGGATCGCGTAGGCCACGATCAGCTCGAGCGCGCTCTGGTACAGGGAGAACGCGTAGCGCACCGAGAACGCGACGAGCCCGAGCGCGATCACGAGGCCCGGCAAAGCTTGGGGCAGGTAGGCGAGCCGCTCGATCAGCACGGTGAGCCGATTGCGCCGCCGGATCGCAAGCGCGGTGACCGGCACCGCGAGCAGCGTCGACACGATCGCCGCTCCGCCGCTGAGCTCGGCTGTGTGGACCGCATCGGTGAGGATCGACGCGGACGGCAGCGTGGTCGAGCCACCGCGGAGCATCCAGTAAACGAGCGAGCCGACCGGCACGCCCAACGCCAGGACGCTCAGCGCGGCGAGCCCCGCGAGCGCCGGCGCCGTCCAGCGCCCGAGCGCCACCCTCGGCGCCACTCGCCGCGCGCCCGGTCCCGCGCGCCAGACTCGGCCACGGCCCGCCAGCACCAGCTCGCCCGCGAGCACGGCGACGCTCAGCAGGATCAGCACGAGCGACAGGGCGCATGCGGCGGCGGCGTCGAAGCCGAGCTTGAACTCGGTGAAGATCGCGACGGTGAACGTCTGATACTGGACGATCTCAAACGCGCCGTACTCGGCCAGCAGGCCGAGCGTCACGAGCAGGCAGCCGCCGAGCGCCGCCGGCCACACCTGACGCAGCGTTACTCTCCGGAACGTCTGCCACGGGCTCAGGCCGAGGCTGCGCGCGACCTCCTCGAGCGCCGGGTCGATCCCGTTCAGGGCAGCGGCCACCGGCAGGTACACCAGCGGGTAGAGCGACAGCGTCATGATCATCACGGCCGCCAAATACCCGTGCAGGCCGGGCTCGAGCGAGACCCAGCCGAAGCTCACGACGAAATCCGGGATGCCGAGCGGGAGCACGAGCACGACCGCCCACACCCGCCGGGCGGGCAGTGAGGTGCGCTGTACGCACCACGCCGCCGCCACGCCGATCAGGGCGCACAGGGCGGTGCTGAGCGCCGCCAGGCGGACGCTGTTCCACAGCAGCACGGCCACGGTGTGGCGCAGGAGCAGGCGTTCGAGCGTGGGCCAGCCCGGCTGCAGGGCTTGGACGAGCAGGAACGCGAGCGGCAGCAGCACCAGCCCGACGGCGATCGTCGCGCCGACGATGCTCACCAGTGGCCAGCGTCGCCGGCCGGACCAGGCGCGCGCGAGCCCCGTTGCGGACGAGTCGATCGGTGCGAACGCGCTCACGCGGATGTCTCCATCGCCTACAACAGGCCGAGCTTTTGCTCCATCGCGAGCGCCACGCTGCCGTCGCCGAGCTCGGCCGGCGTCAGCGACACGGAATGGATGTCGGCAAACGGTCTCAGTCCCGGAGCGGGGGGCACGCCGAGGCGCAGGGGATACTCGTAGCTGTGGCTGTGCGCGATCGTCTCTTGGCCTGCGTGGCTGACGAGGAAGGCGAGGAACGCCTGCGCGTCGGCTCGATGAGAGCTCGACTTCAGCACGGCCGCGCCGGAGACGTCGACGAGATCGCCCGGGTCGCCTTGCTTGTAGTAGTGCAGCGCAGAGTGCATCCCGCCGTCGCCGAGCTCGGCCCGCAGGCGGTACCAGTAGTAATGGTTGATCGGCCCGAGCGCGCTCTCGCCGTTGTTGATCTGGCTGACGACCGTCTCGTTGTCGGGGTAGACCTTGCCGTTGGCCTGCACCCCCTTCAGCCAGCGTTCGGCGGTCGCGGCGCCGTCGAGCTTGACGATCGCGGCGATCAGCGGTTGGAAGTCGGTCTCCGACGGGGCGAAGCCGAGCTTGCCTTTCCACTTCGGTTCGGCGAGCGCGAGGATCGAGTCGGGCAGCTCCGATGCCTTTAGCAGCGAGGTGTTGTAGACGAGCACCGACACGCGCGCCGAGACGCCGACCCAGTCGCCCTGGGCGGAGTCGTAGCGTGCGGGAACCGCCGCCAGGGTGGAGGCGGCGACGGGCGCGAGCAGGTCCTTCTCGCGCAGGTCTTCCAGCACGGGGGTGTTCTCGGTGTAGAAGACGTCGGCGGGGCTGTTCGCGCCCTCCTGCAGGATCTGATTGCCCAGTTCGGCCTCGTCGCCGGAGCGGACTGCGACCTTGATCGCCGTCTGTTTTTCGAACGCGGCGACGAGTGCGGCCGTGGTCTGTTCGTGCTGGCCGTTGTACAGCGTGATCGTCCTACCGTTGTGCGACGAGCCATCGCAGGCCGTGAGCAGCGTGACGGCGGCGATGAACGGGGCGAGGAGAAAGAGCTTGCTGTAGCGCATAGTCGAAATCCGAGCTGTCCGGTCGGGATAGGAAGGTAGCATAGGAGTTAGGGTTGCCTAATGCCAGACCTGCAACCTGTGCGCCGCCGAATGCGTGAGAATCCCGCTCTATGCACGTGACCGCCAAGGCCGACTACGCCGTGCGAGCCGTCGTAGAGCTCTCCGGCAGCAGCCAGGATGCCCCGCGCAAGGTGGACGAGGTCGCCCAGGCCCAGGGGATCCCGGTGTCCTTTCTGGAGAACATCCTCACGCAGCTGCGCTCCTCGGGGATGGTGCGCAGCCAGCGCGGTCCCGAGGGGGGCTACTGGCTGGCCCAGCCGCCCGAGGAGATCAACCTGGCCCAGATCATCCGCGCGGTCGAGGGCCCGCTCGTGGGCGTGCGCGGGCAGCGTCCGGAGGAGATCGAGTACATCGGCTCGGCCGAATCGCTGCAGCAGGTGTGGGTCGCGCTGCGCGCGAACCTGCGCAAAGTGCTCGAGCACGTCACCGTCGCCGACGTCGCCGCGGGCAAGCTGCCGAGGGACATCGTCGCGCTCACGAAGCAAGAGGAAGCGTGGGAGACGCGTTAGGACGTTCTGTGTAGGGCCATGCCGCATGCGGCATGGCCGGCAGGCCCGCATGCGGGCCTGCCTCGGGGCCGCACATGTGCGGCCCCGCCGTTGGCGCATGCGCCAACGGTAGACCCGTCGCAGGCGGCGGGTCTCGGGGCGTGCATGCACGCCCCCGCTGTGGGGCGCATGCGCCCCACAGAACAGCATCGATCCCCTGCTACGGCGCGAACACGCGCGGGGCGGGCAGGCGCACCGAGAGGATCTGCCCCTCGGCGAGCTCGAGCTGCTGTGCGCTCTCGCGCGTGACCTGCGCCCAGATGTCGCGGCCGTCGGGCAACGTCAGCTCGACGCGGACCTCGAAGCCGAGGTGCACGACGCGCTGCACGAGCGCCTCGGTCGTGGTGCCGTCCGCCTCGGGCACGATCTGGATGTCATGCGGGCGCACGAACGCGTCGCCGAGGCGGTTGACGGGGCCGATGAACGACATCACGAACTCGTTGCGCGGGCTCTCGTACAGCTCGCGCGGCGTCCCCGCCTGCTCGATCCTGCCCTTGTTCATCACGACGATCTGCTCGGCGACCTCCATCGCCTCCTCCTGATCGTGCGTGACGAAGATCGTCGTCACGTGGATCTCCTCGTGCAGCCGGCGCAGCCATTCGCGCAGCTCGCCGCGCACCTGCGCGTCCAGCGCGCCGAACGGCTCGTCGAGCAGCAGCACTTTCGGCTGCACCGCGAGCGCGCGCGCGAGCGCCATGCGCTGCAGCTGCCCGCCGGAGAGCTGTGCCGGGTAGCGCTCGGCCAGGCCATCGAGCCGCACGAGCCCGAGCAGCTCGGCCACGCGCGCGTCGATCTCGGCCTTGGGACGCTTGCGCACGGTCAGGCCGAAGGCGACGTTGTCGTGCACCGTCATGTGCTTGAACGGCGCGTAGTGCTGAAACACGAAGCCGACGTCGCGCGTGCGCGCGGGCGTGTCGGTGACCTCGCGCTCACCGATTACGACCTCGCCGCTGTCCGGCGTCTCCAGGCCGGCGATGATCCGCAACAGCGTCGACTTGCCGCTTCCGCTCGGCCCGAGCAGGGCCGTCAACGCGCCGTCGTTCACGCGGATGCAGACGTCGTCAAGCGCGACGAACTCGCCGAAGCGCTTGCCCACGTTGCGGACCTCGATAGCCATGTCTTATGCGAAATCCCTTCTCAACCACACGTCGCGCGGACTCAATAACAGGTTGAACTCCCCGATAGCCATTGTTATACGGGCTCCAAAGACAACAACACAACTCCCGACCTCGACAATCATGGCTATACGGCCGTCCTTCCGCTCCGGCGGCGCGTCAGCAGGTTCATCGCCAGCAGCGTCCCCAGCGCCAGCAGCGCGAGCACGACCGCGGCCGTGTAGGCACCGGCAGTATCGAAGTTCTCGAACCGGTCCTGCACATACAGCGGCAGCGTCTGCGTCTGGCCCTCGATCCGCCCCGACACGATGCTGACCGCGCCGAACTCGCCGAGCGCGCGCGCGGTCGTCAGCACGACGCCGTAGACGACGCCCCAGCGGATCGCGGGCAGGGTCACCCGCCAGAAGGTCTGCCACGCGCTCGCGCCGAGCGTCGCCGCGGCCTGCTCTGAGTCGGTACCAAGCTCGCGTAGCACCGGCATCGTCTCGCGCGCGACAAACGGCAGCGACACGACCGCGGTGGCGATCACCATGCCGGGCATGGAGAAGATCACCTGGATGCCGTGCGCGGCCAGCCAGTCGCCGAACCAGCCGGTTTTGCCGTACACCAACACCAAAGCCAGCCCTACAACCACCGGCGAGATCGCAAACGGCAGGTCGATCAGCACTCCCAGCAGCGCCTTCCCCCGGAAACGGCCGCGCTCGAGCAGCAGCGCCATGCCGATGCCGAACGCGGTGTTCAGCGGCACGGCGATCGCCACGATCTCGATCGACAGCCAGAACGCGTGCATCGCGTTCGGCGTGGTGATCGCGTCCCAGACCGGGGCGAGGCCGTGTTCGAACGTTCTGTAGAAGATCATCGCCACCGGCGCCAGCAGCAGCAGGGCGAGGTAGCCGAGCGCCACGAACCGCACGCCCAGCCTCGTCGTGCGCGAGGGGGTCAGGCTGAGCGCGGCGCGCGCGCCGGGCGCGCCGATCGAAGCGTTCCTAGCTGACATGCTTGGACCTCCAGCGCGACACGAGCGCGAGTGCGCCCAGCACTAGCAGCGCGGCGAGCAGCAGCACGACCGACACGGCCGCCGCCGCGGGCAGGTCTTCGTTTGATATCTGCCCGAACACGTACACCGAGCCGACCTCCGTCTTGAACGGCAGCTCGCCCGTGATCAGCACGAGCGAGCCGTACTCGCCGACCGCCCGAGCGAAGCTGAGGGCGATCCCGGAGACGATCGCGGGCGTCAGGCTCGGCAGCACGATCCGGCGCAGCACCGTGAACGGTCGCGCGCCCAGCGACGCGGCGGCCTCCTCCATCGAGGTGTCGAGCTCGTGCAGCACCGGCTGCACCGATCTGACGACGAACGGCAGCGTTACGAACAGCAGCGCGAGCGCGATCGACGCGCGCGTGAACGCGACATCGATGCCGACCGGGCTGTTCTTGCCGTAGAGCGCGAGCAGCACCACGCCGGCGACGATCGTCGGCAGCGCGAACGGCAGGTCGATCAAGGCGTTGACGACCCGCTTGCCGGGGAACTCGTCGCGCACGAGCACCCACGCGATCAGCGTGCCGAAGATCGCGTTGACGAGCACGACGATCACCGACACGACCAGCGTCAGCTTGATCGCCGCGAGCGCCTCCGGGTTCGTCACCTCGCGCCAGAACGCGCTCGTGCCGCCGCTGCCGGACTTGGCCAGCAGGGCGGCCACCGGCAGCAGCACGAGCGCCGACAGGTAGATCCCGAGCAGCCCCTTGCCGAGCGCGCCGCCGGCCCCCAGCGACGCTCCGCCCGTCCGTCTGTGCTTGCGCCCGCGCGGTAGGCGTGGCGTGAACGCGGCCGGCGCCGGCCCTCCGCTGCCGCCACCGGGGCCGCTCGCGCTCGCCGGCGCCGGGATCGGGTTCTTATTTGGCAGTGGACACTCCCAGCGACTGCTCGATCTTGGTGACGATCCCCGTTTCCGGTTCGAAGAACTGCTTCGTCACGGCCTTCCATCCGCCGAGCGTTTCGATCGTGAACAGGCCCGCAGGCGTTGGGAACTGACCGGGCGCGGCGACCCCTGGCACGACCGGCCGGTAGCCCTCCGCAGCCCAGATCTTCTGGCCCGCCGGTGAGAGCAGGTAGCTCACGAACTTCTGCGCCTCGCTCGCGCCCGCGCCTGTGCCGACGACGGCGACCGGGTTCTGGATCAGGATCGTGTCCTTCGGGATCACGTATTCGATCGCGGCGCCCTTCTTCTGGTCTGAGATCGCCTCGTCCTCGTAGTCGATCAGCGCGTCGCCCCTGCCGGCGAGAAACGTCTGCAGAGCGTTCCTGGCCGAGCTGTCCTGGCTGACCACGTTGTGGAACAGCGCCTTCAGGTATTCCTCGGCCTGGGCCGGGGTCTTGCCTTCCTTCAGCTGGGCGCCATAGGCGGCCATCACGTTCCAGCGCGCGCTCCCGCTCGTGAACGGGTTCGGCGTCAGCACCTGCACGCCCGGCTTGACGAGGTCCGACCAGCCGGTGATGTGCTTGGGGTTGCCCTTGCGCACGATGATCACGGCGACCGAGTCGGTGACGAAGCCGTGGGTCGCGTTCTGGTCCCAGTTGGCGGAGACGAGCCCCGCCTTGACGAGCTTTTCGACGTCTGGCGCGAGCGAAAAGTTGACCACGTCGGCGTGCAGCCCGTTGGCGACCGAGCGGCTCTGTTCGCCGGAGGGACCGAAGGACTTGCTGAACGCGACGCCTTTGCCTGCGGTGGTCGCCTCGAAGGCAGGGATCAGCTTTTCGAATGCCGCCTCCGGGGTCGAGTAGGCGACCAGCGCCAGCTGTTTCCCGGAGCTGGAGGAGGAGCTGCCGCAGGCGGCGAGCCCGAGCGCGGCGGCGATCAGAACAAGGGGTACGGCGAGGGTGCGTGTGGGCATGGTCACTTTCTGCGTCGAGAACATTGGCATGGTGTGGAAGCCAACACTATAAACCCAATCGGGATTAGGTCTAATAGGGAATGGAGGGTCTGTCTATTAGTTGGCCCATTCGCGCAATCGCTCTGCTTGGGCTACGCTTTGTCGTGACCTGCCCGAAGGCCCGTCGCTCTGCTCTGCTGCCACGCACGCATGCACGCGCGCGACGGGACTGTGATCATCCAAAGGAGAGCCCGTTTCGATGTCAGCCACGACGACACCCGTCGCCAGCACCGACGAGAAGACCGAGGCCGCCGAGGCCGCCGTCAACGCGATCGCCAACTCTGCCAACCAGGAGGCGACCTTCTCGCTCGCGCTGAACCAGGACCAGAAGGACATCCGCGACTGGGTTCACGGGTTCGCCGCCGACGTGATGCGCCCCGCCGCGCACGAGTGGGACGAGAAGGAGAAGACCCCCTGGCCGATCATCCAGGAGGCCGCGAAGATCGGGCTTTACGGGTTCGAGGGGCTGGCTCAGTTCTTCGCCGACCCCACCGGGCTGACGCTGCCGATCGTCAACGAGGAGCTGTTCTGGGGCGATGCCGGTATCGGCATGTCGATCATGGGCACCGCGCTCGCGGTCGCCGCGATCTTCGGCCAGGGCTCGGGCGAGCAGATCGGCGAGTGGATCCCGCGCTGCTTCGGCACCCCCGAGGACCTCAAGGTCGCCGCCTTCTGCGCCTCTGAGCCGAACGCCGGCTCGGACGTCTCGAACGTGCGCACCCGCGCGAAGTTCGACGAGGCCACGAACGAGTGGGTCATCAACGGCCAGAAGGCATGGGCCACGAACGGCGGCATCTCCGACGTGCACGTCGTGATCGCCACGGTCGATCCCGAGCTCGGCTCGAAAGGACACGCCGCGTTCGTCGTGCCGATGAGCGAAGCCAAGGGGATCTCCCAGGGCGCCAAGGTGTCCAAGCACGGTCTGCGCGCGTCGCACACCGCCGATGTGTACCTCGACGATTGCCGTGTCCCCGCAGGCTACGTGCTGGGCGGCAAGGAGAAGCTCGACGAGCGTCTCGCCCGCGTGCGCGAGGGCAAGAAAGGCAAGTCGCAGGCGGCGATGCAGACGTTCGAGGCCTCGCGCCCGACGGTCGGCTCGCAGGCGCTGGGAATCGCGCGCGCCGCGTATGAGTACGCGCTCGACTACGCCAAGGAGCGCGAGCAGTTCGGCAAGAAGATCATCGAGAACCAGGCGATCGCGTTCACGCTCGCGCGGATGAAGATGGAGATCGACGCCTCGCGCCTGCTCGTCTGGCGAGCCTCGTGGATGGGCCGCAACCAGGTCCCGTTCGAGAACGCCGAGGGCTCGATGTCGAAGCTCAAGTCGGGCGAGGTCGCCGTGTGGGTGACCGAGCGCGCGATCCAGATCCTCGGCGGCAACGGCTACACGCGCGAGTACCCCGTCGAGCGCTGGCACCGCGACGCGAAGATCTACGACATCTTCGAGGGCACCGCCGAGATCCAGCAGCTCGTGATCTCGCGCGCGATCTCGGGGATGCACATTCGCTAGACCGCGACGGGGTAGGGTCCGGCGTCGGGATCGCTCGACCGCCGGACCTCCCGGTCTATCGGGGTCGGGCCGCCGAAAACTCTAGTCAAACTCCACGTCGGCGTCCAAGACTGTCAGGTGAGGGGGTGGCGCTAGGTGCTCGCCGTGGTGCGCCTGTGCGCCTTGGATGTCGAGCTTGGTGGCGGCCACGTAGGCGACGAGGACGATGAACGCGACGAGCGCCAAGCCGCTGACGGTGCCATCCCCGAGGCCGAGGCCGGTGGTCGAGTGCGGCTTGCTGAACCAGTCGGCGAAGGAGGCCCCGAGCGGCCGGGTGACGACGTAGGCGAACCAGAACGCGAAGATCGGGTTCATGTCGAAGCGCCACCAGCCGACCGCGGGGATTGCGATGACCGAAGCGAACAGAACCACCGACCCGAAGAAGCCGAGGTTCAGCGACATCGCTGTCAGGTCTCCCGCGGCGGTGCCGAGCGCGAACGTCGCGAGCACCGCGGTCCAGTAGTAGCGCTCGCGACGGCGGGTCGTGATCGTGTGGATCGACAGGGTGCCCTCACTGCGATACCAGAAGAAGAACACCGCCGCCACCACGAGTGCGAAGACAGGTGTGGTGACTGCGTAGGGAATGCTCGCTCCGACGTGTACCCCATCGGCGGCCATCGTGCCGAAGATCGCGACCATCATCACCGCGAACCAGTAGTAGACAGCCCGATACTCGCCCTGGCGCATCTGCAGCCGTAGCGCGAGCCACAGCCCGAAGATCCCGATCGCGCCCGCGATCGGGACGCTCTGCTGGCCGAGGAAGTCCGACATCGACTCGCCCATGCCTGTGGTCAGGAGCTTCAGGGCCCAGAAGATCCCGGTGATCTCGGGCACCTTGGCCATCGCTCGGGGGACATGATGCTGCTGCGGTGGAGAGCTCATCGTTGATTGTGTTATCTGATGCGAGCCGGCACGGATCCAACTCGGAGTCGGCCAGCCTGGCGGCTGTCGCTTTGGCTCGGCTAAAGACCGCGCCACTGTGAGAGGACTCTCATGGTCGCTCCCGCGATGTGGGACAGCGCTACCAGGCCTGTGCGGCGCTGCAATGCGGGCACTGCACGGTCGTGGAGACCGGCGCAAGGAACACATAGCCGCACATGCACGTGTAGGAGGCGCGGTCGATCGGACCCCCTGCCTCACGCACACGCTGGGCGGCGGGGTCCAACGACGATGACCTATGTGCGACGAGTGTCACCTCGCGGACGGGCTGCGCCTCCGGCACAGGCGCAGCCGGCGCTTCGTGCCTGGCGCGGCGACGGCGACGGCGCGAGTGGCGCCGCTCGGCGAAGGGGTGCTGGGGGAGGGAGATGATCGCTCTCATGGATCTCTACTGGTAAAGACTCGGCTCACGCTCGAAGGTTTCGCTTTGCATACGCAATTTCCTGGCCGAATAGCCGGTTTGCGGCACGATCGGCGAGGCGGTTTGAGATACTGAGGGGCGATGAACCCCGCGCGTAAGCGAACGGTGCGTCTGGTGGTGGCATTGGGCGCGGCTGTGGCGCTGGCGAGCGCGCTGATCTACACCAGCTTCAGCGCCGCCAGTCCCGCCCTCAGCCCCAGCCAGCTCCTCCGCGAGGCCCAGCCCGGGCGCAGCTACATGCTGACCGGTACGGTCGTCGCCAAATCCGTGCGCCGCGAAGGCACGGTGCTGAACTTCAGCGTCGAGGACCGCGCGGGGGGGACCGTCATACCACTGGCCTATACCGGCACCGTGCCCGACCCTTTTCGCGAAGGGCGCGAGGTGATCGTCACCGTCGACAAGCAGGGGGGGCGGTTCATCGGCGAACGCAACTCGCTGATCACGAAGTGTCCGTCGAAGTACAAGACGGCCCCCCCGGGCGGGAAGCAGACCTCCTGAGATGGCCGGTCTCGGGCGCGCCTGCCTGCTGCTGGCGCTGGCCATATGCGTATACGGGATCGGCGTGTCGCTGTATGGCGTGCGCACCGGCCGCGTGGAGCTGTCGGAGTCAGGACGCCGGGCGGTGTACGCGCTCGCGGGCATCCTCACAGTCGCCTTCGCCGTGCTCGAGATCGCGTTCCTGCGCAACGACTTCGCGTTCAACACGGTGGCCGACACGTCGAGCAGGACCACCCCGACCTTCTATCGCGCAGCCGCGGTGTGGTCCTCGCAGGAAGGCTCGCTGCTGCTGTGGGCCTGGCTTCTGTCGCTGTGGTCGAGCCTCGCGCTGTTCCTGACCCGCAAGCGCCTGCGCGACGTCGCCTCTTACGCCACCGCGATCCTGCTCGGCTTCGGCGGGTTCTTCATCTCGCTGATGGTGTTCTACGCGAACCCGTTCGACACGACCAGCCCGGCGCCGGCCGAAGGCGCCGGGCTCGATCCGCTGCTGCGGTTTCCGACGATGATGATCCACCCCCCGATGCTGTACTCGGGCTACACGCTGTGCACGATCCCGCTCGCCTTTGGCATGGGCGCGCTGCTGGCCCGCCGGGTGGACGCCGACTGGATCAGGGCGGTGCGGCGCTTCGCGTTCGCCGCCTGGCTGTTCCTCGGGGTCGGCATCCTGCTGGGCGCCCGCTGGTCCTACTCGGAGCTCGGCTGGGGCGGCTACTGGGGCTGGGACGCGGTCGAGAACGCGTCGCTGATGCCGTGGCTCACCGGCACGGCGTTCCTGCACTCGCTGATGATCCAGGAGAAGCGGGGGATGCTGAAGGTATGGAACGTCTCGCTCGTGCTCGCCACCGGCACGCTCGCGATCATGGGCACGTTCCTCGTGCGCAGCGGCGTGCTGAACTCGATCCACGCCTTCGGCGGCGCCACGCTTGGCGTGCCGTTCGTATGCCTGATCGGGGTGCTGATCGCCGGCTCGATCTACCTGGTCGTCTCGCGTCGCGACATGCTGCGCTCCGAGCATCGCCTTGACTCGCTGCTCTCGCGCGAGTCGATCTTCCTCGCCAACAACCTCGTGCTGGTGGGGCTGTGCTTCGTGATCTCCTGGGGCACTTGGTTTCCGCTGATCTCCGAGGCGTTGACCGGGCAGGAAGCCTCGGTCGGGCCGCCATGGTTCGACCGTTATACGGTGCCGCTCGCGCTGATCCTCGTGCTGCTGAGCGGGATCGGGCCGGTGATCGCGTGGCGGCGCGCGACGCTCGCCAACGCGCGGCGGAACTTCGTCGTGCCGCTCGTGGTCGCGCTGCTCACGCTGGTGGTGCTGGTGGGCGCGGGCGTAGCGGAGAAGCCGTTCGCGATCGCGATGTTCTGCTGCGGCGCGTTCGTGTTCGGCTCGATCGGGCAGGAGTTCTTCCGCGGCGCGCGCGCGCGCCGGGCGATGGCCGGCGAGGCCGCTCCGGTCGCCTTGGTAGCGCTCGTGCGCCGTAACCGCAGGCGCTACGGCGGCTACATCGTGCACATCGGCATGGCCGTCCTGTTCATCGGCGTCGCCGCCTCGTCGTCCTTCCAGCACGCCTCCGAGCTCGGTCTCTCGCCGGGCCAGTCCGCGCGCGTCGGCGCCTACACGCTTCGCTACGTGCGTCCCACCGCGACGATCACGCCGAAGAACGACGCCGCTCATACCGGCTCGACGCTCAGCCTGGGCGCCATGCTCGACGTGACCAAGGGCGGCCGTCACGTCGCCACGCTATATCCCAGCGAGGGCTATTACGCGTCCGAGGAACCCAGCCAGGGTTCGGTCGGCAGCCTGATCGGGGGCCAGCCGGTGAGCCACATCGCGATGGACGCCGGCGTCACGCGCGACGTGTGGACGGCGATCGCGCCCGACATCGAAACGCCGACGCTGCAACGGATCATCAAGATCGGCAACCGCACGCTACCGCCGGAAGACGCCGACGTCGCGCTCGGCTACCTGGCGCGCGCCTACCTGAAGAGCCCGCCGCCGGCGCAGTTCCATCTGATCGTCTCGCCGCTCGTGATGTGGATCTGGATCGGTGGCCTGATCGTCGGTGGCGGCGGCCTGATCGCGATCTGGCCCGCGCCGAGCGCCGTGCGCCGCCGTGTGGCGGCGCGCTCGCGCAGCCGTGCCGAGCACGGCCTGGCGCGCGCCTGAGCGCCGGCAACCGAGACCCGCATGGACATCCTGATCGCGTTTCTGATCGCCGTGCTGCTCGTCGCGGTGATCGCCGTCGTCAGCCAGCCATTGCGTGCCGTCCGCCGGGAGCCGTCCGCTTCCTCGCCGGGAGGCGACGAGCTTGAGGCCGCGCGTGAGGCGAAGTACCGCGAGATTCGCGACGCCGAGCTCGACTACCGCACCGGCAAGCTCTCACGCGAGGACTACGAGACGATCGACTCCACGCTGCGCGCGGAGGCGGTCGAGATCCTCAACCGGCTCGCGGCGCTGAAGGAGGCGCTGACGACGGACGCTTGAAGAAGACGTTGAGAGTCAGGCCCAGGGACGCTTGAGCAAGATCACGGCGTTCACGATGAACAAGACAGCGAAGAAGATCGTCCAGCGATTGAGGTTGCGCTCCACCATCGACCCTCCCCCGAGCGGGCCCGTGCCGCTGCCGACGCCAAATGCGCCGGACAGGCCGGAGTCCTTGCCGGAATGCATCAGCACCAGGAAGATCACGATCACCGCGATCGCGACCTGCAGGACGGAGAAGATCGTTTCCATGGTCGCTCAGGTTATCGCGTCGAGCGGCTCATGGATCGGCTACGGACAGGCGATGGCGGTGGACGCGCTCGTGGCGGAGCCGTCGGCGAACGCAAAGCTCGCGGCGAACGGGAACCCGCCGGCGGGACAGCTTTGGGGCACGCGGATGGAGCCGGCGGCGGCGTGCGCCTTGGGCTTGCGACCGATCCCGCCGACCGTCACCGACACCGACACGATCGACGCGTCCGGCTCGAGCACCAGCGTTGGAATCGAAGGCACCGACACCGTCAGCTTCGCACCGTACGGCGCGCTGTCCGGCTGCAGCACGACCGTGCTGATCACGCTCTGATACAGCGGGGTTTCGCCCTGGCCAAAGATCTCGAAGGTTTGCAGCCCACCGTGGCTGGCGCCGCGAAACACCGTGACATTGGCTTCCTCAGGGACGACGAGCGAGCCTGCGTAAACGTCGGCCAGGGCATGGCCACGGCCGACTATCGATCCCGCCGGACAGCCGGCCGCGCCACTGCGCCGCAGGTGCGACGGTGGGCAGGTCGCGCCACCGCGCAGGTCGATCGCCATACCGGCGGGCAGGCGCAGGACCGCTTGGCGGACGGGCGCCGGCACGCCTTCCGCGCCGCCGGAGAAGCCGGCGGTGAGGGTGAGGGCGGTGCTGGCGCCGAGGCGGTCGGGCAGGAACGACGCATGGATGCTCGCATCCGTTACGGGCGGTGCCGTCCCCGGCTGCGCCGAGGCCGCCGGCGAGCTGACAGCACCCCAGAAACAGGCTGTCAGCGCCGCCAGCGGGATCGCCGCGTTTCTCACCGCTCTACTTTTTGGGACACGGAAGCTTGACCGTGGTCTTGACCGTCGAGCCGTCCTCGAAGCTGATTTCCGAGATTCCCGGCCAGCCGCCATGCGGGCAGCTCTTGGGTGTGATGATGCCCTTCACGTGGACGAGCTTGCGCTTGCCGTGAACCTTCTTGAAGTAGGCGACGTTCTTGGCGCCGGCCGTGAAGAAGGCGCTGATCGCGGATGCGTCGGAAGCTTCCGGCAGGACTTTGATCAACGGCACTTCGAGGCTGAAGCCAAGCCCGTATGGCTTGGGACGCTCGATCACCGGTGCTTTGAAGACGAGCTGGATCGAGACCGGTGTGGCGCCGTCCAGGTAGATCAGCAGCACGACGTGGCCAGGCCGGTTGCTTTCGAGGAAGAAGTCGACCGTGAATTTCTCGTTGATGATTTCTTTGGCGAGTTCGTAAGCGCCCACGCCGCCGCCGAAACCGGCCTTGGAGTCGGCCGGGCAGCCTTCGGGGCCGAGGTTTTCGAGCTTTGCCACGGTACAGGTGCCCGTGCCTTGCAGGTTCAGCGTCAGCCCGGCCGGGCCGAACACGTTGATGTGGGTGATCGGCGAGGGCACTGGCAGGTTCGTCGAGGCGATGTTCGCGCTGCCGAACACGTTCGTCGGCACGCCCAGTCGATCGGGCGAGAAGCCCGCCGAGGTCACCGTCACGGTCTCTTCCGCCTGTGCCGCGGCGGCACTGAAGAGGCATACGCAGCCGACCAGCGCTCCCAGGACAGCTCTAACCCGAATACTGGACATCCTCATTGCGCCACGCCCCTCTCCTCGTCGTGCTCCACGTTTTGTCTTCTGCTCAGGCCGGTGTGTCGTCTCCAGCCTCTGCCAATCTCTAACCCGTGGGAGGGAAGAATAGAGCGGTTCGGCACAAATGCGTCATGCCCTCTCCAGCAGGAGGATCGCGTGGGCTCCCGAAAGGTCAGCCGGTGCCGGTTTTTCGCCTTTTAGGCCTCGATTTGCGGGCGCGATTACGATTCCTTTACGGATTCGTGGTTGCCTGCCGATATGAATCTCGGTGGGCGTACCCCGCGATCGTGGGCTAGCTGCGCCAACCACGACTATGGGACGACCGCAAGATGACCGACTTCGGCGCATGCCCGTGCTGAGAGACCCGCGCCGCCGAGCGTGGCGCGCGATGCTGTCGGCTCTTGCCGGGGGTGGCATTACGGCGGTCAGCCTTGGTGGGCCCCTGTCCGGCGCGGCGCTCGGCGCCGAAGCGCCCGCCGCCTCGCCCAGCCCCGGAGAAGGCGCCGCGACCCCGCCGGTCACGGCGTCCACGCCCGCCGCAAGCGCACCCGCGGCCCCGTCGGACGCCTCCGGGCAAACGACCACGAGCACGCCCACGACGCCGCCCGCGAGCACGCCGCCCACTTCCTCGGGAGACATTTCGGGCCCTGGCGGCGCGCCCTCGCCCGCGAGCACACCGGCGCCCGCCGCGGCCACGGAAGTCCCGACCGTCGTGCTGCAGCGCAGGCAGAAGGTCACTCCCGCCAAGAAGGTGAGTGGCAGTGTCTCCGCCACCGCTCCAGTCTCGCCGAGCGCCACGCTCGTGCCGGCAGGCGCGAACGCGAAGGGCGCGGCTCCGTCCGGACCGAGCAACGTCGCGCTGCCGCCGCAACTGGTCGCCGCACAGGCAAAGGCGCTGGCGGCGGAGCTGGCCGGATCGGCGGCCTCCGAGCAGGCGCTCGGCTTCTACCGCGTACCGCTGTTCTTGCTCCCGATCTATCAGGCGGCCGCGGTCCAGTACGGAGTTCCGTGGCAGATCCTCGCGGCGATCAACGAAATCGAGACCGACTACGGCAGCGATCAGTCGGTCTCCACGGCGGGCGCGGTGGGGTGGATGCAGTTCATGCCGTCGACCTGGCTGCAGTATGGGGTGGACGCGTTGAACGCCGGCTACGCCGATCCGTACAACCCGGTGGACGCGATCTTCGCCGCCGCCCGCTACCTGCGCGCGGCCGGCGCGGAGAGCAACCTGCGCGGCGCGATCCTCGCCTACAACCACTCCGAAGAATATGCCGACTCCGTGCTCCTGCGGGCCAAGCTGATCGCCACCTACCCCAAGGCGGTGATCGCGACGCTCACCGGCCTCGTCGACGCGCGCCCGCCGGTGACCGGCAAGCGGCTGGCGTGGGGGCCGCTGCTGTCCGCCGTGCCGGCCTCGAGCGCGACCGCGCACGCGGCGGCGCCCGTCGCGGCGAGCGGCTCGAGCCCCGAAACCGTGACGAGCGCTGCGCCGGCACCGACCGCGTCAAGCGCACCCGTGCCCGCCGGCTCGAGCCCGTCGGGCTCACCGGCAGCCGCGGGCTCTGCGTCGGCGACGCCCGGGTCCACCGCGCCTCCGACACCGGCGCTCGCGGCGGCGCTCGCGACCGGCAATGCCGGCGTCGAAGCCGAAGCCCCCCGGTTCGTGGACCTGATGAGCGCGCCGAACGCCTCGGTCGTGGCGGTGCAGGACGGTCGCATCGTCCAGCTCGGCAAATCTCGCAAGCTCGGCCGGTACGTGGTGCTGCGCGACGTCTACGGCGACGTGTTCACCTACGCGGGGCTCGGCAGCGTCGCTGCGACCTATCGACTGCCCAAGGCACCGGCCGCCTCGGAGAAGGCGGCACCGGCTCGAGGCGTCCAGGGACACGAACCAGTGCCGGCCCAGCCGGCGAGCGCGGGGCGCCAGCTGCCGCTGACGCTTCAGGTGAAGACGCCCGCCAAGCCGGTGTCGAGCGAAGCAGCAGCCGTGAACGGTGCCCAGGAAGCGACCGCGACCGGCACCGAAACTGCGCCTGTGACCGGGGGCAAGGTGCGCCTGTTCGCCCACCCGGGCAACCCCGACGCGCTCGCGGCCGCGCGCATCGCGCGCCGCAGCTCCTCGCGTGCCGGCCTGCACGCGACGGGTACCGATCGGCGGCTGCCGCTCCGGCGCGGATCGGTCGTTGCGCAAGGCACGGTGCTCGGCCGCGTGCGGGTACCGCTTGGAGCCAAAGACGGTCATATGCGCTTTGCGATCCGCCCGGCCGGCGACCCCAGCACGATCGACCCGCAGGCGATCCTCGAGAACTGGATGCAGCTCGACACCGCCCTGCATCCCCAGGGGGCCAAGGGCAACCCGAGCCTGCTCGGCGCGACAGCCAGCGCCGTCTTCCTGATGTCCAAGAGCGACCTCGAGCGCGAGATCCTGTCCGATCCCGGCATCGTCATGTCCGCCTGCTCACGCCACGAGGTCGCCGCCGGCGCGATCGACAAGCGCATGCTGGCGGTGCTCGGCTTCCTCTCGCGCAGCGGCCTGAAGCCGACGGTCGCCGCGCTGCGGTGCGGAGGCGGTGCTTACGCCGTCTCTGGCTATGTCTCCTCCGCTCATCTCGGCGACGGCCTCGCGATCTCGCAGATAAACGGCGTCCCGATTACGGGTCATCAAGGCGCCGGGTCGATCACCGACACCACGATTCGTACGCTGCTGACGCTACAGGGCGAGTTCGTCCCGCGGCGGATCGTCAGCCTGATGCGCTATCCGCATGCTCCGAGCACGCTCGCGCGCCCCGACCACGGCGACTACATCGAGCTCGTCTTCTCGCCCGTGCCCAAGCGCGGCGCCACCGCGAAGGTGGTGGCCACGAAGGCTACGTCCGCCGCTCACGCGGCCGGCGCCGGCCGCGTGCAACCTTCGCCGGTGGTGGTAAGTGGAGATCTGAGTGCGGCCCAATGGAACACGCTGATCACGCGCGTCGCCGCGCTGCCGGCGCCAGCCGTGAGGGTCAAGCCGAGCTCTTCGGCGATCCCCGACTCGACAAGCTCCACGAGCTTCACCGTTCCCCAGGCCGCCAAGGGCAGCGGCCCGGGAAAGAAGTAAGCCCTCGAATCGGCGGGCGGCGAATCAGGGGTCCGCGCCGGAACGGGACCAGCGCCGGACGGACGGACGGTCCGGCGCGAGCCCCGAGCCGGCGTTCGCGGCGCTGCCGCTCACGCTCAGCCGGCGGATTCCGCCGGCGGCGCCGCGCCCGGCGCTCCATTGGCTCCAGCCCCACCGGGGCCGCCCGGTGCTCCTTTGGCGCCCGCTCCACCCCGGAAGCCGGCCCGCAGATCGCCGCTGCACTTGGTCTCGGCCGTTTTGAACTGCGTGCTTGCGGTGTCGATCCCCTTGGTGTCGAAGATCGGGCCGCTGCCGGAGGTGTTCGGCGCCGGGATGTTCACACCGTTTTCACGCATGCACGTCGCGAACTTCGCGAGTGCCGTCTTGAACGTCGGGCTGTTGAAGCGCCGTTTCGCACCGCCGGCGAAGGCGTTGCCGCCGCACTTCTTCAGGGCCGCTTCGTATTGCGCGCGCGTTACGCCCTTGGGCAGTTGCGGGCCGGCCGCGCCGCCGCCGAGAACGCCGCCCGCTCCACCTGGGCGCCGCTGTCCGGGGGTGCGTTTCGGCAGCGTGATCCCGTTCTTCTCCAAGCATTCCCGCAGCGCCGCGAACCGACCCGAGTTGGTGGCGGCAGGGCCTTTTCCGGTGGGGCTCGTGGTGCCACTCGTGCCGGTGGTGGTACCGCTAGTGCCGGAGGTCGAGGTCGAGGTCGAGGTCGAGGTCGAGGTTGACGTGGCCGCGGCGTTTGTGGCCGCGGTGGACGACGAGCCTTTCGAGGAGCCCCCGCAGGCCGTCAGCCCGAGGCAGGCGAGCAGGAGCGCCAGTACGATGGCGCTCGCCGCGAGTGGACGTCTATTGCTGTCGATATGAGGCATGGAGCTCCTTTAGATGATCTTCTGCTGTCGATGTCGAGACCAGTCCGCCGGCAGTGGCGATCTGCTGAGGAAACTAAACCGCGCCGGCTTAACCGCTGCATAAGCCGCGCGTACTAACCGCCCTTGCCGAACAGCGCCGGTTCGCCGCCACCGCCGGACCCGTCACTGCCGCCGGCGCCTCCCCCTGCGGCAGAGCCGCGGCCGGCGCGGCCGAACAGGCCCGCGAGGCCGCCTCCGCCACCCGTGCCGACGCGGATCGCTTCGGCGCTGACCGCGCCGTTCGTGCCGGCAGCGCCGGTGACGAGGACGGTTTCGCCCGGGCGGATGGAGCTGACGTCGGCTTTGACCGTCTTGGTGACGGTTGAAGCCGGGGACGTATCGACCTTGACGGTGTTGCCTTCCGCGGTGGTCACATACAGGGTGCTCCCTTGGATATAGGCCACTTTACCGGTGGTCGCGCCCGCGCCGCCGGACGAGCCTCCGGACCCGCCGAACAGGGACCCGGCGCCGCTTGAGCCACTGCTCGAGGCGCCGCTTTTGGCGCCGGCGGCGCTCCCGCCGCGCAGCGCGGCAAAGCGCGAGGCGAGGGCCGAGGCACCGGTCCCGGAGGATGAGCCCGAGCTGCCCTGGCTCTTCTCGACCAGCACGCCGCCGATGAACCCGCAGGCGGTCAGGAGCACGATCAGCAACGCGATCGGGATCGGTGCGAGCAGCCGGCGGCGGGGCCGCCGGGGCAGCTCCTCGGGCTCGTCCAGCCAGCCACCGTCCTCTTCCGCGCGCGGCTCGTAAGCGGGCGCGGGCGCTTGCACAGCGGTCTCGTGCATGGCCGCGCCCGCGGGCGGCTCGACGATGGGTTCCTCGTTGGGCATGACGGGCTCCTCGTTGGGGAGAGATGGATCACTCAAAGCGCAGCGCCTCGATCGGTCTGAGGGTGGCCGCGCGGGCGGCGGGATAGGTGCCGAAGAACAGGCCCGACAGAGCGGCGGCGCCGAAGGCGAGGAAGATCGAGTAGGTGGCGACTTCCGGTTCTACACCGGCGATCTTGAACTGGCTGCCGACCACGCCCACCAGCACCCCCGTGAGGCCCCCGATCAGCGAGACGAGCAGCGCCTCGGTGAGGAACTGGGTGAGGATGTCCGAGCGCCGGGCGCCGATCGCCTTGCGGATCCCGATCTCGCGAGTGCGCTCGGTGACCGACACGAGCATGATGTTCATCACGCCGATCCCGCCGACGAGCAGCGAGATCGCGGCGACCTCGCCGAGCAGGGTTGTGAACACGCTCGAGGTCGAGCTCGAGGTTTCCAGCAGCGACCCCTGGTTGAGAATCTCAAAGCCCGGTTCGCTCGTGTCTTTGATCTTGTGCCGTTCCTCGAGGATCTGCGAGACCTCCGCTTCGGCCGCGTTCAACGTCGACGGCGAGGAACCCTCGACGGTGATCGAGTCGATCGGCCCGTAGCCGGTTAGCGAGTCCTGCACGGTCGTGATCGGCGCCATCACGACATCGTCCTCGTTGGTCGTGCCGTTCGATCCCTTCGACGCCAGCACTCCCACGACCTCGAAGTTGGAGCCGTTGACCTTGATGTTCTGCCCGACGGCGCTCTGCCCGGCGAACAGTTCCTGCACGACCGTCTGCCCGATCACCGCTACGCGATGGTGCTTGCCGACGTCTTCGCTCGTGAACGGGGAGCCGTCGGCGAGCTTGTAGCTGTGGGCGCTGATGTAGGAGGGGGTGGTGCCGACGAACGAGGACGGTTCGTAGCTCGTGGAGCCATAGACGAGTTTGACGCTCGCGGCGTTTACAACCGGCGAGGCGCTTTTCACGTCCGGGGCGAGGCTTTTGCTCTGCAGCACTTCCGCGTCCCCCTTCGTCAGCGAGACACCGGAAGCGGTATTCGCGCGCGCACCGCCGCGAAAGCCGTTGGCCATCACGATCAGCACGTTCGTGCCGAGACTCTGGATGCGCGACTGCACCGCCTTGGACGAGCCGTTGCCGACGGCGATCAGCACGATCACCGACGCCACGCCGATCGTCATCCCGAGGATCGTCAAGCCAGAGCGCAGCTTGTTCGTCGTGATTCCGCCCCACGCGATGCGGAGTGTCTCGAGCCCGATCACGATTGGGCTCCGGGAACATGCGCGGCGGCGATCGAATGCGCCGACTTCTGGCTGTGCGCGGCGGGCAGCGGATCGTTCACGCTGAGCAACCGCTCGTCCGCGACGATCTCCCCGTCGCTCAGCCTGATCACCCGTCTTGCCTGTGCGGCGACGTCGGGCTCGTGGGTGATGAGCACGACCGTGCGGCCTTCTTCGTTCAGGCGCGCGAAGATCGCGAGCACGTCCTCGGTGGAGTGGGAGTCGAGGTTGCCGGTCGGCTCGTCAGCGAGGATCAGCGACGGGTTCGTGACGATCGCCCGGGCGACCGCGACGCGCTGTTGCTGACCGCCGGACAGCTCGGAGGGCAGGTGGCGCAGGCGGTCGGCCATGCCCATCGCGCCGAGGGCCTGCGCGGCGCGGCGGCGGCGCTCTGCATGGTTCAGGCCGGCGTATGCGAGCGGCAGCTCGACGTTTGCGATCGCGCTCGTGCGCGGCACCAGGTTGAAGCTCTGAAAGACGAAGCCGATCTTGCGATTACGCAGGTCGGAAAGGTCGTCCTCGTCCATCCGGCTGACGTCGGTGCCGTCGATCTCGTAGCGGCCGCTCGTGGGTATGTCAAGGCAGCCGAGGATGTTCATCAGCGTGCTCTTGCCGCTGCCGGAGCTACCCATGATCGCCACGAAGTCGCCGCGATCGATGCGCAGCGAAACATCGCGCAGCGCTCGCACCTCGATCTGCCCGAGGTCGTAGGTCTTGGTGACGCCGTGGATGTGGATCACCGGCGGGCGCCGCGGTCGCATCATCCGCCGCCTCTGAAGAAGACGCCCCCGCCACCGCCGAGGCCGCCACCGAGCGCGCCGCCACCGGCACGACCGGCGAGTTTCGAGGTGAGGCTGGTGGCGCCGCTCGTGCTGGCCACCGGTAGGGCGATTTCTTCTCCCGCCTTCAGGCCGCTGAGAACGATCGTCGTGGCGTTGCCGGCCAGCCCCGTTACGACGGTCTGTCGGATGTGCTTGCCTTTGCGTACGACCGTCACAGCTCCGCCGGAGATTGCGCTGGTGGGGACGTTGACGCCTTCTGCCTGCTTGACGACGACTTCGGCCGAGGCGCTCATCCCGGGCCTGACGCCCGACCCTGTCTGATTGAGCTGGAAGGTGACGTCGTAGCTGACGACGCCGCTGTTGCTCGTCGCAAGCGTCGCGATGCTCACGACTTCGGCTGCGAGCTCGAGCCCTTCGAGGGCTTCGATCGTCACGGCCGCGGGCTGTCCGACGTGCACGTGCACGATTTCAGACTCGCTCAACGGGACCACCAATTGCATCGTGCTGAGGTCGCTGAGCACCGCGAACGACGCGCTGGAGGAGATCGACGAGCTGGAGGAAGAGTCCGTGCTGGAGGTCGCGCCCGCCGTGCGGCCGACCGCCGCGGCGCCGGTGCCCGTGGAGCCCGTGCCCGTCCCGGTCGAGCTGGAGGAGGAGCCCGTGCTCGACGCCTTGCTCGTGCCGGCGCCGGAGACCGTTTCGCCGACTTCTCCGGCGAGCGAGACGATCGTGCCGTTCGTGGGCGCGTACAGCTTCGTGTCCTGCACGGCCTCTTCGTCGCTCTGCACGACCAGACGATCGCTCCGCACGGCGGCTTTGGCCGAGGCGAGGTTGGCTTCGCGTGTGGCCGCGCTCTCTTTCGTTTTTTCAGGTGTGGCCGGCGTGGCTTTTTCGGGAGCAGACGGAGCGCTCTTGGTGGCCGGCGCAGTGTCTTCAGGTGTTGCCGGAGCGGTCGAGACGTTCGCGGTCTTTGCACTCGCGCCGGTGCCGCCGCTCTGCCCGGAGGATGTTTCGCCGCCGTTTTCTTCCTCCTGCGCGAGCGTCGCTTCGGCCGCCAAAAGGCTCGCCTTGGCCTGTTCGAGTGTCACTTCGGTGCTCTGCGGGTTGAGTTCGGCCAGCAGCTTGCCAGTTGTGACCTGCTCTCCTTGGGAGACATATATGTGCTGGACGACGCCGGTGGTCTTGAACCCGAGGTCGAGCTCGGTCGCCGGCTGGATGTTGCCGCTGCCGGACACCGTCGACTGAACGACCCCCTGCTGGACCCTGACGATCCGGCTCTGCACGGTCGCCGACTGCGACTGGGGTCCGACGATGAGGAAGGCGACGACAATGGCAGCGACGCACAGAGCCCCCAGTGCGTAGACGAGCCAGGATGCTCTGGTTTGATTGCCCATGTTCAGTCTGCATCGATCTTCCGCGGGATCTGTAAGAGGGTGCGAAGAAACGCTGCAAGCGAGCCTAAATTCGCCTAAATGTTGCTAACGCCTTTCTTTATGTAGAGACGGCTGGGGAGCGGCGAGATGGGGTGTGTGCGGACGGTGGGAAGCCACTGCCGCCCGGCGGCCGACGCCGCACGCTCTGCGATGATCCCGCCGATGCCCAACTTCGGCGGGATCGACCTCGGCGGCACGAAGATCCAAACGGCGGTCGTCGACGACGACCACAACGTGCTCGGCTCCTCGCGCCGCCAGACGCCCACGAGCGGGGGCCCGGCCGATGTCGCCAAGGACATGGCGGCGGCGCTGCGCGACGCGGCCGCGGAGGCCAAGCTCGAGACCGCCTCGCTTGCGGGGATCGGGGTCGGCTCGCCCGGCACGATCGAAAACGGCGACGTCACACGCGCGCGCAACCTGCCCGATTGGGAAGGTACGTTCGCGCTGGCGTCCACGCTGAAGGACGCGCTCGGTGCCGAGGTGCGGGTCGGCAACGACGTGCAGGTCGCGACCGACGCCGAGTTCGAGCTGGGCGCCGGCCGCCCGTACGACTCGCTGCTCGGCGTCTTCTGGGGCACCGGCGTCGGGGGCGGGATCGTGCTCGACGGCAAGCCCTGGATCGGGCGCGGCGGCGCCGGGGAGATCGGGCACATGGTCGTGAAGATCGACGGCGCGCGCTGCACGTGTGGGCGACTCGGCTGCATGGAGGCCTATGCCGGCCGCGCCTCGATGGAGGCGCGCGCGCGCAAGCTGCACGAGCAGAAGGGCAAGAACACCGACCTGTTCAAGCTGATGAAAGAGCACGAGCGTACCCGCCTGACGAGCGGCATCTGGATGCGCGCGCTCGAGCACGAAGACAAGTTGGCGATGCACATCGTCGACCGCGCGATCGATGCGCTCGGCGCCGGGGTCGCCTCGGCCGTCAACCTGCTCGATGTCGAGGCTGTGATCATCGGGGGTGGCCTGGGCGTGCGCCTCGGCGATCCCTACGTCAAGCGCATCGTAGAAGCGATGCAGCCGCACCTGTTCGCCGACTCCCGTCCCCCGCACGTGCACGTCGCCGCGCTCGGCGACCTCGGCGGCGCGATCGGCGCGACGCTGCTGTTTGGTTAGTGTTCTGAGTCATAAATTCGGTCAGTGTTTGCCGGATGGATGGGCGTGTATGACGTTCGCCGGTGTCGGGCGGTGTGCCGGTAGCACATGGGCCGACGGCGGCGGACGTCAGGCGCGTCCAGGCGCCGGGAAACGCCACCGAATTTATGATTCAGGACACTAAAGCCCCGCGACGGTGACGATCACGAGCACGATCGACAGTGTGGAGAAGACCGCGACGGTGATCGCCGCGATGCCGTCGAGCGCTCCGCGGCTGCGGTGCTCGCCCATCACGCGCCGCGAGCGCGCGAGGCGCCAGATGAAGAACAGGTTGATCGGCAACAGCAAGCCGTTGACGACCTGCACCGCGACCAGCAGGGTGATCACGGGGACGCCGGGGATGATCGCGACGAACGCCGCCAGCATGATCATGCCCGTGATGATGTTCACGAACACAGGCGCCTCCTCGCGGCGGCGCCCGACGCCCTTCTCATAGCCCAGCGACTCGGACACGACGTAGGACGTGGCGATCGGCAGGATCGCGGCCGCGAGCAGGCTCGCGCCGAGCAGGCCCACTCCGAACAGCACCTCGGCGTAACGTCCCGCGAACGGGTTCAGGGCGCGCGCCGCGTCTGCGGCCGAGCCGATGTTGTGAATCCCGTGCGTGAACAGCGTCGCGCCGGTCGCGATGATGATGAACGAGGCCACGACGTTCGCGAACACGGCGCCCGCGACCGCCTCGCGCTGCTCGTGGGGCAACTCGTCCTCGCGTACGCCGCGCTCGACCACGGCCGACTGCAGATACAACTGCATATAGGGGGTGATCGTCGTGCCCGCGGTCGCGATCAACAGCAGCAGGAACGTCGAGCTCGTGTGCAGGTGGGGAATGACGAGCGCCTTGCCCACGGCGCCCCAGTGCGGGTGGGCGAGGATCGCGGCGATCGGATAGGCGAAGAACGGGATCGTGAACCAGATGAAGATTCGCTCGGCCGAGCGGTAGGAGCCCCGCACGATGATCAGCCAGATCCCGACCGCGGCGATCGGCACCGACACCTGCACGGGCACGCCCGCGAGTCCCAGCGCGGCGCCGATGCCGACGAAGTCCGAGATGCAGATCCCGAGGTTGGCGACCACGACGGCGCTGGTAGCGAGCACCGACCAGCGGATGCCGTACTCCTCGCGCACGAGCTCCGCCAACCCCTTGCCGGTGACGACGCCCATCCGCGCGGCCAGCATCTGCACGAGCCCGAGGGAGATCGTGATCAGCACCATCGTCCACAGCAGGCTGTAGCCGTATTTGGCGCCGACCGAGGAGTACGTCGCGATCCCGCCCGCGTCGTTGCCCGCGTTGGCGGCGATCAACCCCGGGCCGAGCAGGCCCAAGAACGCGAACAGGCGCGTGCGGCGAGGGTTAAGCCGGGCAGGCAGGCGCGGTCGGCCAAGGCTGGCCGACCGGACACGACGCATGAATGGCGGTACTCGAGCCGCCATCGAACTGACCCGCTGTGGTGCTCACGTCGCGGAGTGTATTCGCCCGCTGTTTATGAAGCCTTCATGCGATGCATCTTGCGCACGCCCGCACGTACGCACGCACGCAACGCAACCAACGCAACGCTCAATCGTCGGTCAGCAAACCGAAGCGCCGGCGCCAGCCGCGGGGGAGCATCGCCTCGAGCACGTCGTCGACCGTGACCACGCCGACCATGCACTCACGCTCGTCGACGACTGGGATCGCGGTCAGGTTGTAGTCGGCCATCAGCCGCGCGACCTCCTCGAAGGATGCGTCGGGGCGCAGGTTTGGCAGCTCGTGCTTGACGAGCGCGCTCAGCCGCCGGTCGGGCTCGGAGCGCAGCAGCGCGGTCACGGGGATGGAGCCGTCGAGCGAGCCCGCGGGCGAGGTGACGAACACGGCCGTGAGCAGCTCTGGGGCGATCTTCGAGTGGCGCACCGCGTCGAGCGCCTCGCCCGCGGTGGTCGAGCGCCGCAGCGAGACGAAGTCCGGGCTCATCAGCCCGCCGGCCTCCGCGGGGTCGTAGCCGAGCAGCGCGCGGACCTTGATGCGGTGGGTGACGGGCAGCAGCGCCAGGACCGGCTCACGCCGGTCCTCGTCGAGCTCGCCGACCACGTCGGCGGCGTCGTCGGGGGCCATGCGCGCGAGGATCGCGGCGACCTGCGCGTCGGGGCGATCGTCGAGGAACTCGCGCTGGTGGTGATCGTCGAGCTCCTCGAACACGTCCGCCTCGAGCTCGCGGTCGTCGTCGCCCACGGCCTGGATGATCTCCTCGCCCTCGCGTCGCGAGGCCGCCTCCACCAGGTCGGCGATCTGGGCGGGGTGGAGCTTTGCGAGCTTCGGATGGGGGATGCGCAGGCGCACCGTCGGCACGTGCCCCACGAACGGCTCGACGGACGCCCAGTCGAGGAACTGGCCGGTCGCGATGCGCGCGCCGAGTCCCTTCGGCAGCAACCGCCTGATGCCGCCGCGCGGGCCGGTGTCGACGCCGACGACGCGCCACGAGCCGGCGATCAGCGCGAGCTCGATCTCGTTCGCGCGCACCAGCCGCGCGCCCTTGACGTTGATCAGCTGGCGGTCGAGCACGTCGCGTCCGAGCAGCACCTCCTCGGGGCGGCGCTCGAAGTGGCGCAGGTCGAGCTTGGCCTTGCGCAGCACGACCCCGTCCGCGGCGATGTCCGAGATGCGATCGACGCCCACGTAGGAGCCTCGCCCGGCGACGGTCGCGAGGAAGCCGGTGATCGGCGGATAGCCGACGCCGCCGAGGCGGACGATCAGGTCGTCGACCTTGCCCAGCCGCTCGCCGTCCGCGTCGCGCAGCGGGCTGCCGATCACCGCGGACAGGTGCAGGATCGGCGGCGCCTCTTTGATCGGCGCGTTCACGTTGGTCATGGTAGGGCCTTCGCGGCAGGCGGCCCGGCTTGCATGGCCGCGCGACTGGGCGACCCTCTTGCTCAATCCCCGGCGAGGCTTTTCGGTATCGGCAGGCCGCGCGGCGGGGGGTCGTCGAGCATCAGGCGCGGAATCGTGACGGGCTCGAGCCCTTTCTTGCGCAGGCCGGCGACGATCGCTCCCAGCGCGGCGATCGTCTCCGAACGGTCGCCGCCCCCGTCGTGCATCAGGATGATCGCGCCGGGATGCGCGCCCGCGAGCGCGCTCTGCACGATCGCGCGGACTCCCGGCAGGGTGTAGTCGGCGGTGTCGGTCGACCACAGCACCATCAGCAGGCGCAGCCTGTGCAGCTCGCGGAACGTGGTCGTGTCGAACGAGCCGTACGGAGGCCTGAACAGCCGCGGACGCGGTCCGCCGAGGAGTTCGATGCGAGCGATCTGTTCGAACAGCTCTTCGTGCTGGTCGTGGGCGGAGAGCGAGGCCATCGGCGGATGCGTCTCGGTGTGGTCGCCGACGACGTCGCCGGAGCGCAGCTCGAGCTGGGTGCCGGCGGAGAAGTAGCGCTCCTCCTCGCCGATCGCGAAGAACGTGCCGCGTACGTGCAGCCTGTTCAGCGTCTCGACCAGCTGCCGGGTGTAGGGGCCGGGGCCGTCGTCGAAGGTGAGCGCGACCTCGTCGCCGTGCGCGCCGCCCGAGGAGACCGCGGGCGTGTAGGAGAGGACGTGGTCGATCGCGTTCTCTTCCTCCTGCCGTTCGCGCGCCCTGTTCGCGGCCGCGCTCAGGGGCGGATCGACGATGCGGTGGGAGACGACGCCGCGCGCGCTCGACCGCGCGGCGGGCCGGCCCGATCCGTGCGCGAAGATCGCCACGATCAGCACGACCAGGACGAGCGCGGCGCCCGCGGCGGCGGCGAAGCGGCGACGGCGGATGCGCACCTGCTGCGAGCGGGGCGATGTGGGTACGGGCGGCGTCGACACGGGAGCAGTCTATTTTGATGGCATGCCGCCCTTCTGGCTGTCGATCGCGGTGCTGTCGCTCTTGCAGGGCGCGCTGGTCGCGGTTCCGGGCGCGCTGAGCGACCCCCGGCTCGCGCGGCTGCGCGGGCGCCGCTGGGCGGTGGTCCCGCCGCTGTCGGTGATCGGCTTCGTGTTCGTCGCCCGCGCGGCCGAACAGGCGAGCGCGCAGGGGCTGACATACCTCGCGCTGTGCGCCGTGCCGCTGCTGGCCGCGCTCGCGCTCGGCCGGCTCGCGTACGGTGCGCGCCCACGCTGGGCGCTGCTCGTGCTCCCGCTGTTCGCGCTCGCCTGGATCGACCGTGGCGGCCTCGCGGGGGAGGGGGCCGCGCTCTGGCTGTCGGCGCTCAGCTGTGCGGCGCTCGGCGTGGGGCTCGCGGCGGTCACGCCGCCGCGGTGGTTAGCGGCGGGGATCGTGGCGATGGCCGTGGCGGACACGACGCTCGTGGTTGCGGAACTGCTGCAACGGCCGAACAACGCGCTCAATGCGGCGCGTCCGGCCGCGGGCTTGCCGCAGCTGCAGAGCGCGGTGTTCGGCACGGCGGTGATGGGCTACGGAGACCTGTTCGTCGCGGGCGCGCTCGGCGGGCTGCTCGCCATGACTGTCCCGCGCGCGTCGCAACGAGGCGTGGCCGTGCTCGTGGCGTGTCTCGCGCTGGGCTTCGATCTGCTGTTCTTCTTCGTGCACGAGCTGCCGGCGACCGTGCCGGTCGCGCTTACGCTGCTGATCTTCCTGGCTGTGCGTCGCCGACGAGCGGTTCGTGTTCCGGGGCGAGCGGCAGTCTCGGCGTCCGCTCGGGACGGGGCTCGATCTCGGGGGGCGCGAGCTCCGAGCGCTGCTCAGGCGCCACCTGGAGAGGCTCGTGCCCCGAGCGTGCCCGCGCCGTCCGTGGCGACGGCTCGAGCTCGAGCTTCGCGGTGATCGGGCGGGCGCTGCGCTCGATCGCCTCGGGCGCGGCGACCGCGCGCTCGGAGGCGGCGCCGGCCTGCTCGATCTGACGGACCTGCGGGATCACGCGCCGGTCGAACGAGCCGACGGCTTCGTTGTAGGCGCCGACGGCCGAGTCGAGCTGGCGCCCGACCTTGGCGAGCGGCTCGACGAAGCGGCCGAGGCGATTGTGCAGCTCGCGCGCGGACTCGGCGATCTCGCGCGCGGATTCCGCGATCAGCTCCTGGCGCCAGCCGTAGTGCACCGCCCACAGGAGCCCGATCAGGGTGGTGGGGGTGGCCATCAGGACCTGCTGCTGCACGCCGTACTCGATCAAGGCCGGGTCCTGGGCGAGGGCGGCCTGGTAGATGCCGTCGGAGGGCACGAACATGATCACGAACTCGGGCGTCGCGTCGAACTGACGCTGGTAGCCCTTGGCGGCGAGCTTCGCGATGTGCTCGCGTGTCTGTCGCGCGTGGCGCGCGATGTGCAGCTCGCGCTCGTCATCGCCGGCGGCCTCGAGCGCCAAGAGGTAGGCGTCGAGCGGGACCTTGGAGTCGACCACGATCAGCTTTGCGCCGGGCAGGCGCACGAGCATGTCTGGCCGCAGCCGTCCGTCTTCGGTGTCGATCGTCGACTGCTCGACGAAGTCGCAGTGAGAGACCATGCCGGCCATCTCCACGACGTTGCGCAGCTGGATCTCCCCCCACGACCCGCGCGTGGAGGGCCGCTTCAGCGCGGAGACGAGCGCGCCGGTCTCCTGGCGCAGCGTGCCGACGCCGTCGTTCAGCTTGCGCACCATCTCGCCGAGCTCGCCCTGCGCCTGGCGGCGCTCGCGCTCGAGCCGTCCGATCTCGCTCTCCATCCGCCCGAGCTTCTCCTGCACGGGCTGCACGAGCCCCTTGAATTCCTCCGCGCGCCTGGCCATCTCGCCGGATGCCCGCTCCTCCTCGACGCGGCGCTGGTCGGCCAGCCGCTGCGCGAGCGAATCGCCGGTCTGGGCGAGCACGTCGACGGAGATCGACTTCAGCTCGTCGTGCATTCGCGCGCGGTTGGGCCGCGCGAAGGCAAGCGCGCAGGCGCCGCCGAGGAGGATTCCGACGATCAGCAGGAGGATGCTCACGGCTTCGAAGATGACAGCCGCTCCGGACGTTGGCTGGTCTTTGTGGGATGCACGTTGGCCTTGTGCTCCGTCCGTCCGCAGCGGCGCCGGCCACCACACCTGCTGGCGCTAGAGGAACCTACTTGACAAACATGGCCGGATTGTAAATACTCTGGACAGAAGATACGATTCTGTCAAGCAAAGGAGCGGTGGCGATGGCGGCGAGTGGAGCAAGCGTAGGGGTGGTCGATCCCGCGATCGCGGAGGAGCGGCCGGCCGCAACGGCGCCGCGATGGCGCGATCACAAGCGCTACCTGTGGCTGCTCGGGCTGATCGTGCCCACGCTGCCGTTCCTGGCCTGGGGCCTGGTCGAGGCGACCGGCCTCGGTGTTTTCTGGTTCTACGGGCCGTTCCTCGTGTTCGGGATCTTCCCGCTGCTAGACCTGATTGTCGGCCTCGACGCGGCAAACCCGCCGGAGGATGCGATCAAGTGGCTCGAGCAGGACCGCTACTACCGCTGGTGCACGTACATGTACCTGCCCGTGCAGTACGCCGGGCTGGTGTTCGCGTGCTGGCAGTGGTCGAGCGGGAAACTGTCGACGGTCGAGGACATCGGCCTCGCGCTGACGATGGCGATGGTCAGCGGCGTCGCGATCAACACCGCCCACGAGCTCGGCCACAAGCGCGCGAGCCTCGAGCGCTGGCTGAGCAAGGTCGCGCTCGCGCAGAGCGGCTACGGGCATTTCTTCATCGAGCACAACCGCGGACACCACGTGCGCGTCGCCACGCCCGAGGATCCCGCCAGCTCGCGTCTGGGGGAGAGCTTCTGGGCGTTCTGGCCGCGCACGGTCTCGGGCTCCCTGCGCTCGGCGTGGGAAGCTCGAGGGCGTGCGCCTGGATCGGCTCGAGTCCTCGCACTGGACGTACCGCAACGACATCCTCAACGCGTGGGCGATGAGCGTCGTTCTGTTCGGCGTGCTCACGGCTGTGTTCGGGCTCGTGGTGCTGCCCTTCCTGCTGTTGCAGGCGGTGCTCGGCTTCTCGCTGCTGGAGGTTGTCAACTACCTCGAGCACTACGGCCTGCTGCGCCAGCGCCGCGAGGACGGCCGCTTCGAGCGCACGCGGCCCGAGCACAGCTGGAACTCGAACAACGTCGCCTCCAACGTGCTGCTCTACCACCTGCAGCGCCACTCCGACCACCACGCCAACCCGATCCGCCGCTATCAGGCGCTGCGCCACTACGAGGAGGCGCCGCAGCTGCCGACCGGCTACGCGGGCATGATCGTGCTCGCCGCGATCCCGCCGCTGTGGAAACGGACGATGGACAGCCGCGTGCTCGACCATTACGAGGGCGACGTCACGCGCGCGAACATCAGCCCCCGCGCACACAAGCGGCTCCTCGCTCGCTATCGCGCCGGGGCGGGCACCAGGCCCGCCGCTGTCCTTGAGTCGACGAACCTGAGCGGGAAGGAGCGAGCGTGACCACGAGCAAGTTCGCCTGTCCCGTGTGCGGGTACGTCTACGACGAGCAGGAGGGCGCGCCGCGCGAGGGCTTTCCCGCCGGCACGCCGTGGAGCGAGATACCGGACGACTGGGCCTGCCCGGACTGCGGCGTGCGCGACAAGGTCGACTTTGAGCCGGTCGCGCCGTGAGCGCCGTCGAGACGGCGACCGTTGCCCGTCCCAGCTACGCGCAGGCGACGCGCTCGCTCCTGCGCGAGCGGCTGCTCGACGCGGCCGACGAGTTGCTGCGTGAGCGTGCGTGGGCGAGTATCAGCATGGCCGACATCGCCCGCGGCGCGGGCGTGAGTCGCCAGACGCTGTACAACGAGCTCGGCTCGCGCGAGGACTTCGCGCAGGCATACATCCTGCGCGAGAGCGATCGCTTCCTCGCGACCGTCGAGGAGGCCGTGCGCGTCCATCTCGACGATCCCCACGCGGCGCTGTGCGCGGCTTTCGAAGTGTTCTTGAACGCGGCCGCCGAGAACCAGCTGATCCAGACGGTCCTCGCCGGCGACGGCAGCGACGGCCTGCTCGCGCTGTTCACCACCCATGGCGCGCCCGTGCTTGCGCTCGGGACCGAGCGCCTCGCGGCGATCCTGACCTGTGGCTGGCCGCAGGTCGACGTCGCCGAGCTGCGCTTGCTCGCCGACGCGCTCGTACGCCTGGCGATCAGCCACGCGGCCCTGTCCGCGGGCCCCCCCGAGCACGCCGCGGCGACGGTGTCGAAGATCCTCGGCCCGTACGTCGACAGCTTGCTCGCGCAGGCGTCGTGCTGAGCGCACGAAATGGACGTCGCAGACACAACGCCGCGGGCGTGAGGGCTTGACGCTCCGCACGGGAGATGTTCAGCACTCGACGGTCGCTTGCTGTCCAACCGGCCCCACGATCATGCATGTACGTATATAATCAGTCTGTCTTTATGTCTCAAGCTGTCTTTACGTATCAAGAGGAGAGGGGTCGGGTCATATGGGATACGCATCTGGTGGAGATGACGTAGGACTGGGGTTGGACAGGGTCTCGCGGCGCGGGCGGGGAAGGGCGCGCGCGCTGGCGATCGGGACGGTCGCATCGCTGGGGACGCTCGTCGGCGTGGGCGCGCTCGGAGCCGGCGCCTCGAGCGCGGACGGGCCGGTCGCGGTGGCGGCGCGGACGTTGAGCCTGCACGAGAGCGGGCGTCTGCACCTGACGAGCCACAGCGGGCTGACGCTCAACGAGCAGGGCACCGCGACGGGCGCGATCAAAGGCCCGATCTACATCCATCTCGACGTCGCCTCGCAGACGCACGTCACGGCCGAAGTCAGCATCTACCCCTCGGGCGGGTCGCTGACGGGGCACGGCTCGGCGAACTACGAAGTGGGGGGCGCCTACGCCTCGTTCTCGGGTACGCTGTCGATCTCGCGCGGGACGGGGACATACGCGCACGCGCACGCGAGCAACCTGCGCTTCACGGGCTCGATCAAGCGCGTGAACGACGCCACCACGGTCGAGGTGAGCGGCCCGCTGTCGTACTAGCGGGGGCTTCGATGCGCTGCACACGAACCAGCTCGAACGGGACGCCGGCAACGTCCCGGCTCGGGCCTCTGCCGATCGGCGCTCTGCCCCGGCTCGGGGCAGTGATAGCGGCGCTCGCGCTGTGCGCCTGCCTGCCCGCGTCGGCGGGCGCGGCGGAGACCGCGACGCTGCACACCTCGTTCACGCCGGACCGGCTCGGCGCGCCGACGACGATCGGGTTCGAATTCGACATCGCCGGCAGCGAAGGGGTGCTGCCACCGGCGCTTGAGGACATGAGCCTGCACCTGCCGCCGGGGATCGACTATCTGCGCACGACGCTCGGCCTCGCGATCTGCAATCCGACGGCGCTCGCCGCGGGGGGACCGTCCGCGTGCCCACCCAACTCGCGGATCGGGTCCGGCAGCGCCTATGTCGAAGTGCCGTTCGGGCAGGGAGCCGGTCATGAGATCCCGACGATCGAAGCGCTGCGCGGGCCGTCGCACGACGGGAACATGGTCGTGTTGTTCTACGCCAACGGCCAGGCGCCCGTGTACGCGCAGCTCGTCTTCCAGGGTGAACTGGTGCAGGGCTCGCAGACGCTCGGCGGAAGCCTCGACACGGCAATCCCGCTGATCCCGAGCGTGCCCGGCGGGCCGCCGGTGTCGATCGTGCACGTGCAGGCGACGATCGGCCCGAGCGGCCTGATCTACACCGAACGCGCCCACGGTCGCACGATCAGCTTCCACCCGCGCGGCGTCGAAGTGCCCCCGAGCTGTCCCCGCGGCGGCTTTCCGTTCGTCGCTAGCTTTACGTTCGTCGACGGCAGCACGACGACCGCGCAGAGCACGGTGCCGTGCCCGCCGCCAGTGCGGCGGCGGCGGAAGTAGTCGTGCGCAGGGCGTGGGAGCGGGTGGCGCTCGCGGGCGTGTTCGCCGGCGCGGCCGCGCGCTACTGGCTCACGGTGTTCCCGCGTGTCCGCGGCGAGCTGCGTCGCCGCCGTTTGCGCGCAGGTGAAGTTTCCGACCCCGCGTTGCGCGAGCTCGCGCTCGCGGCGCTCGATAAGCGCGGCAACATCGAGGGCGCGTGCGCGTTCGCGGTATTCGTCCCGTGGTGGCGGCGGCGCGCGGCGGTGCGCGCGCTCGCGGCGTTTCAAGCGGCGTACAACTACATCGACATGCTCGCCGAGCAACCCTGCGCCGAGCCGGTTCCCAACGGCCGCCGGCTGCACGAGGCGCTGCTCGTCGCGCTCGACCCGCTCGCCCCGCACCTCGACTACTACGAGCACCATCCCCGGCACGAGGACGGCGGCTACCTGCGCGAGCTCGTCGACACCTGCCGGGCGGCGCTCGCCGCGCTGCCCTCCTGGTCCGCGGTGGCCGAGCCGGCGCGCGCGGCGACCGAGTCGATCGTCGCGTTCCAGAGCCTCAGCCTCGGACGCGGCCCCGCCGAGCGCGAGCAGCTCGTGCGCTGGGCGCGCGCGCAGACGCCGCCCGGAACGGGCCTTCGGTGGTGGGAGACGGCGTCGGCACGGGGAACATCGCTCGGGGTGCATCTCTTGATCGCTACCGCCGCTGATCGCGGCGTCCGCCCGGCGTTCGCAGCGTCCCTCGCCGCGCCCTATCTCACGTGGGCCGGATCGCTTCACTCGCTGCTCGATTCGCTCGTCGACGAAAGCGAGGACGCGGACAGCGCGCAGTTCTCCTTCATCGGCTGCTATGGATCGCGACAGGAGGCGCGCGTGCGGATGGCGTGGCTCGCTGAGCGGTCCGCGAGCGAGTTGCGGAACCTGCCTCGCGGCCGCCTCCATCTCGTCCTCCTCGCCGGCATGATCGCCTCCTATCTCTCGTTGCCGGAGGCCCGTGCGCCGCGTGTGCGCGAGGTGACGGAGAGCGTGATCGCGAGCGCCGGCCCGCCGGTCGGCGGGGCGCTCTTCGTGTTTCGCGGCCGCCGCGCGCTCGGGTCCCGCCTCCGGCGGCGGCGGAGAGGCGAACGCGCCGGGAAGCCGGTCGCGAGGTCCGCCGCACTCGAGGGGGGCGCCGATGCTGGAGCTGCGTGAGCTCGTCAAGCACTACCCGGCCGTCGGCGGCGAGCCCGTGCGGGCGGTCGACGGCGTCTCGCTGTCGGTCTCGCCCGGGGAGATGGTCGCGCTGTACGGGCCGTCGGGGTCGGGCAAGACGACGCTCTTGCTGATGGTCGCGGCGCTGCTCGAGCCGACCTCGGGCGCGGTGCTCGTCAACGGCCGTGACGTCTCCTCGCTCTCAGAGCAGGAGGCCTCGCGCTACCGGCTCTCAGAGCTCGGCTTCGTGCGCCAGAACTTCGACCTGCTGCCGGGCGTCAGCGCGATCGACAACGCCGTGCTGAAGCTCTTGAAGAGCGTCCGCTGGCGCGAGGCGCACCGCCGCGTCTCCCCGCTGCTCGAGCGCCTCGGGCTGGGCGAGCGGTTGGAGCACCGCGCCGAGATGCTCTCGATGGGCGAGCGCCAGCGCGTGATGATCGCGCGGGCGCTGTCGACCGAGCCGCAGCTGCTGCTCGCCGACGAGCCGACCGGCTCCCTCGACTCGCAGCGCTCCAGCGAAGTGCTCGAGCTGCTGCGCGAGCTGTGCCGCGAGCGCGGTGTGGCGATCGTGCTCGTCAGCCACGACCCCCTGGCCGCCGGCTACGCCGACCGCGTGCTCGCGCTGCGCGACGGCAAGCTGATCGACTACGACCCCGTCCAGGGGTTCGCCGCGGCCGGCGCGACGTGAGAGCGGCTCCCGCCGTCGGGGGGCCGCGGTGAGAATCTCGAAGAGCATCGTTCGTGGGCCCGGGGGGTCGCGGTGAGGTTCGCGAACGTCCTGCACCTCTACCGCGTGCGTCTGCGCGCGCGCGGCCTGCAGGAGTGCTTTGCGATCGTCGGCATCGCCGCCGGCGTCGCGCTGCTGTTCGCCTCGCAGGTCGCGAGCCAGTCGCTGTCGAGCTCCGTCGGCGCGCTGAACAAGGGGATCGTCGGGCGCGCGACGCTCCAGCTCTCCGCCCGCGACGCTCAGGGGTTCCCTGCGACGACGCTCGCGCAGGTGCGCCACATCCCCGGCGTGCGCGTCGCCGCGCCGCTGCTCGAAGTCAACGCGAACGCGATCGGCCCGCGCGGGCGCGAGTCGGTGCAGCTCGTCGGCGCCGACTCGAGCCTGTCGCAGCTCGGCGGCTCGCTCGTGCGCCGCGCCGCGCTGACGCCGTTCGCGGGTCTCGGCGCGGTCGTGCTCCCATCGCCGGTCGCCGCCAAGCTCGGGGTGAGGAAGTTCGGGCAGATGGTCACCTTCCAGACGGGCGGCGGCGAGAGCGAAGCGGCGCTCTACGCGCAGCTGCACGCCAGTCAGATCGGCGCGCTGATCGATAGCCCGGTCGCGATCGCTCCGCTCGAATACGCCCAGGAACTGAGCGCCTTGGCGGGCCGCATCAGCCGCATCCTCGTCGAGCCCGCGCCGGGCAGCGAAGCGACCGTGCGTGCGGGCCTGGTGCGGGTCGCGGCGGGGCGGCTGAACGTCGAGAGCTCCTCCTACGACGAGCAGCTGTTTACGAAGGCGGCGGCCGCGACCAACCAGTCGACCGCGCTGTTCGCCGTGATCAGCGCGCTCGTCGGCTTCCTGTTCGCGTTCAACGCGATGCTCCTCACCGTCCCCCAGCGTCGGCGGTTGATCGCCGATCTGCGCCGCGACGGCTACACCCCCGGCGCCGTGATCGCGGTGCTGCTCCTCGACGCCGTGATTCTTGGCGCGATCGCCTCGGCGCTTGGGCTGCTGCTGGGCGACGAGCTCTCGATCCACCTGTTCCACGCGACCCCCGGCTACCTCGCCTCCGCGTTCGCGGTCGGCTCGGCGCGCGTCGTCGGCTGGCAGAGCTTCGCGATCGCCGTCTGCGGCGGCATGCTCGCCGCCTGTGTCGCGGTGCTCAGCCCCTTGCGCGACATCCTCTCGCGCGACCCGCTCGCGGCGATCGCCGAGAAGCCCGAGGGCGGGGGCACGCTGACCGCGTGGCTTGCCGTCGCCGGCCTCGTTTGCCTCGCGGTCACAGTCGCGATCCTGCTGGCCGCCCCGCAGGATGCGGTCGTCGGGATGGTCACGCTGATCGCGGCGCTGCTGCTCCTGTTGCCGCTTCCGTTGACGGCGGCGCTCGAGCTCGTCAAGCGGCTCGCTCCGTCGATCGTCAGCGCGGTGCCGCACATCGCGGTGATGGAGCTCCGCTCGGGCCGCGCCCGCGCGGTCGCGATCGCCGCGACCGGCGCGGTCGCGGTGTTCGGCTCCGTCTCGATCCAGGGCGCGCACGGCGACCTGCTGCACGGGTTGGAAAACGCGGCGCACGACGCGAACGCGTACACCGACGTGTGGGTCGCGCCGGCGGGCGAATACAACCTGCTGACGACCGCTCCGTTCCCGACGCGCGCGACCCGGTCGAAGCTCGAACGGCTGCCGGGTGTGCGCGCCGTGCGGATCTATCGCGGCGGCCTGCTCGACTACGGCACGCGGCGCGTGTGGGTGATCGCGCCGCCCGCCGAAGCCGTCCCGCTTGTGCCGCCGACACAGCTCGTCGAAGGATCGCTTGCGCGGGCGAGCGCGCGCGTGCGCGCAGGCCGCTGGGTCGTCGTCTCCCAGGCGCTGGCCGCCGAAAACCACCTCCACATCGGCCAGTCCTTCACGCTGCCCGGGCCCGTTCCGCTCGCCGTGCGAGTCGCCGCGATGTCCACCAACATCGGCTGGGCGCCAGGCGCGATCGTGATGAACGCGAACGACTTCGCGCGCGCGTGGGGGAGTCCCGAAGCGAGCGCCTACAACGTGCTGCTCGCGCCCGGCGTCAGCCAAGCGCAGGGTCGCCGCGAGATCCGGGCGGCACTCGGCCCGCGCACCGGCCTGGCCGTGCAGACCGCCGAAGCGCGCGCGAGCCAGCAGAACACGCTCAGCCGCCAGGGCCTCGCCCGCCTGACCCAGATAGCGACGCTGATCCTGACGGCGGCGATCCTCGCGATGGCCGCCGCGATGGGGGCGATGATCTGGCAGCGCCGCCCGCGTCTGGCCAAGCTCAAGCTCGAGGGCTTCCCCCCGAGCGAGCTGTGGCAGACGATCATGCTCGAGGCGCTGATCCTGCTCGGCGTCGGCTGCGCGAGCGGCGCGCTGCTCGGCCTGCTCGGCCAGCAGCTGCTCGACCGCGCGCTGTCGCACACGATCAACTACCCCGTCGTCCCCTCGCTCGGCCTGCTCGGCGCGATCGTCAGCTTCGCGCTCGTCACCGCCGCGGCCGTCGCGATCGTCGCGCTCCCGGGGCGCTTCGCGGCCAAAGTGCCGGCCGCGGTCGCGCTGCAGGACTGATTACGCCTCCAGGCGCGCCGGGCTTCACCGACCTTTGCGACCCCGCCGCCGGGAGGCGGCCCTCGAGACAGCTACAGCCCGCCTATGCCGCTCGACGCGCGCCGAGCGCCTCGTACCGCTCGGCGACCCGCTCGAGCACGCCCAACATCGTCGGCGCCGCCGGCACCAACCGCGCGCCCGCGGGCGCGGCAGCCACGACCTGGCGCACGGGCGGACCGGGGGAGAGAGCGCGGATCGCGATCTCCTCGCGCACGACCGACAGCGCGAGCTCGGGGATCAGCGCGACCCCGACCCCGGCGGCCACCAGCCCCTGCACCGTCTGGTAGTCGTCGCTCTCAAACGACACGTTCGGCTCGAAGCCCGCCGCGTGACAGGAGCGCACCACGTGGCGCGCGCACGGGCTCGCGCTCGAGGTCTGCACCCACGCTTCGTCCTTCAGGTCCTCCAGCCGCAGCTGCCTCTTCTTCGCCAGCCGATGCTCGCGCGGCAGCGCCAGGTACATCGGGTCCTCGAGCAGCTCAACTCGTGTCGTGCCCTCACCCAGCTCCGTCTCGCCCGCGAACTCGAACAGCAATGCCAGATCGAGCTCGCCCGCGCGCAAGCGCGGCGCGATCTCCTCTGGCTCGCCCTCGCTCAGCGTCAGCTCGACCTCCGGATAGGACGCGCGGAACGTCGCGATCGCCAGCGGCATCAGCGTCGCCCCGGCCGTCGGGAACGACGCCATCCTCAGCCGGCCCCCGCGCAGGCCCGCGATCTCCGCCAGTGACGCCTCCGCCGCCTCCAGCCGCGCGAGGATGCCCTCGGCGTGCCCCATCAGCATCTGCCCCGCCGCGGTCAGGCTGACGCCGCGCGCGCGCCGCTCCAGCAGCGCCATTCCCGCTTCCGCCTCGAGCGCCGCGATCTGCTGGGAGATCGCCGACTGGGTGTAGGACAGCTCCTCGGCCGCCGCCGAGAACGAGCCACGGTAGGCGACCTCCTTCAAGACCTTCAACCGAGCCACGTTTAGCATAAGTAAGCCTTATATCAACGATCATCAAGGTTACTGGTGCTGATGGCAGGAGCGTGGCACTATCGAGGGGAACTCAAAGCTTCCATCAGCAACGGCTCCCGCTCCAGGCGAGCCATCGACACCAAGGAGAAGAGCCATGCCCTCCACCAAGATCATCGTTTCCTATGACGGCACCGCCAACGAGGACGACGCGATCGCGCTCGCCGGCCTGTTCGCGCGCGCCGGCGCCGAGGTGTCCCTCGGCTATGTCCGCCACACCAACGAGGCCGTCAGCGACGAGGAGGCCAAGGAAGTGCTCGACCGTGGCGCGGCGCTCTTCACCGGCACGTTCGCCTCCAGCCACGCGATCACCGACCGCTCCACCCCGGACGGGCTGCGTGCCCTGGCCGAGGAGATCGGCGCCCAGGCGATCGTGTTCTGCTCGGACTCGCACACCGCTCCCGGCCACATCACGATCGGCAACTCCGCCCAGCGCCTGCTCGAGGGCGGTCCCGTCGCGGTGGCGATCGCGCCCGCGGGGTTCGCCGACGACCGCCTGCACACCTCCGCACAGCGGATCGTCGCGGTCGGCGAGGCCGGCGGCGACGGCAGCGCGCAGAGCACCGCCGCCGCGCTCGCCTCCGCGCTCGGCGCCCAGGTCGTGCCGGTCGCCGACGACCAGGCGGACCTGCTCGTGATCGACTCGCGCTCCGACGCCACACCCGGGCGCGTCTCGCTCAGCTCCTCCGCCGCGCGCCTGATCGAGCTCGCCACCTGCCCAGTGGTGGTAGTGCCCGCCGGCACTGCCCTCTCGTTCGACCGCGCCCGGGCCGGCGCCGTCGCCTAACGAATAACTCTCTCGTCCTTCGCTCGCGCGCGCACGTAGCGCGCGAGCGCGACGAGGAAGTCCAGTCCGCCACCCACCAGATGGCCCACAGGGCCGGTCCATAGCCACGTCTCCATCGGCGTGGGTGGTGCGCGTCGCAAGCGGAGCCTCACGGCCGATAACGGTATCGTGACGGGCGTGCCCGCCGCCGCCGTTGAGACGACCGTCACCGAGCTCGCGGACTCGCGCGTGCGCCTGCACGTGCAGGTCCCGCCCGCAGAGCTCGACACCCATGTGGAGCGCAAGGCGCGCCAGCTCGGCCGCGAGCTGAAACTGCCCGGCTTTCGCAAAGGCAAGGTCCCCGCGCCGCTCGTGATCCAGCGTGTCGGCCGCGAGGTCGTGCTCGAGGAGGCCGTGCGCGACACGATCTCCGCCTGGTACGCACAGGCGATCGAGACGACCGGGATCGTCCCCGTCGGCGACCCCGAGATCGGGCGCTTCGACCTGCCGCCTCAAGGCGCCCCGCTCGAGCTCTCGATCGAGGTCGGCGTGCTGCCCAAAGCCGAGCTCGGCCCCTACGAGGGCCTCGAGGTCCCCCGCCGCGAGCCCGCCGTCGAGGACGCGCGGATCGAGCAGGAGATCGACGCGATGCGCGAGCGCCTCGCCCGCCTCGACACCGCCGAGCGCGCGGCCGCCGTGGGCGACTTCGTCGTGATCGACTATCTCGGCGCGATCGACGGCACGCCGTTTGCGGGCGGCGAGGGGCGCGACCAGCTCGTCGAGCTCGGCGGCGGCAACCTGATCCCCGGCTTCGAGGAGGGGCTGCTCGGCTCGAGCGCCGGCGAGACGCGCACGGTCGATCTCTCGTTCCCCGACGACTACGGCGCCGCCGAGCTGGCCGGGCGAGCAGCGACGTTCGAGATCACGGTCAAGGAGGTCAAGCTCAAGCAGCTTCCCGACGTCGACGACGACCTCGCGATCGACGCCGGCTTCGACGATCTCGAGGAGCTGCGCGGGGACATCCGTGGCCGGCTGCTCGAGGTCGAGGAGGGGAAGATCGAGGGCGAGTTCCTGCAGGCCGCGCTCGACGTGGCCGTCGCCCGCGCGCAGGTCGCGGTCACCCCCGAGCTCGTCAAAGCGCGCGCACGCGAGATGTGGGAGCGGATGCTGCACTCGCTCGCCCACCGCGGGATCTCGCGCGAGGCCTACCTGCAGATCGCCGCTCGCGAGGAGCAGGAGATCCTCGCCGAGATGGAGGGCGACGCCGAGCAGGCCCTGCGCCGCGAGGCGGTCGTCACAGCCGTCGTCGCCGCCGAGCGGATCGAGCCCTCCGAGCAGGAGCTGCTCGCGGCGATCGCGCCCACAGCCGAGCGTGAGGAGATCGCGCCGGAGAAGCTGCTCGAGGACCTGCGCACCGCCGGGCGCTTGGAGGACGTGCGCGAGGACCTCGCCGCGCGCAAAGCCGTCGAGCTGATCGCATCCCGCTCCACGCCGATACCGCCCGAGCAGGCGCAGGCGCGCGAGCAGCTGTGGACGCCCGAGCAGGCGGAGGGCCAAGCGGGCGCCGCTGCGGCTCCCGGCAAGCTGTGGACCCCCGGAGATTGAGAGCGGCGAGCTAGGATCGCCACACAACCTTGTAGAGGAATCCAGCCCGCGAAGCGAAACCAAAGCGAGACTATGAGCCCACTTGTTCCAATGGTCGTCGAGCAGACCTCGCGTGGCGAGCGCGCGTTCGACATCTACAGCCGTCTGCTCAACGAGCGGATCATCTTTCTCGGCACCCCCGTCGACGATCAGATCGCCAACCTGATCGTCGCCCAGCTGCTGCACCTGGAGTCCGAGGACCCCGACAAGGACATCTCGATCTACATCAACTCGCCCGGCGGCTCGGTCTACGCCGGCCTCGCGATCTACGACACGATGCAGTTCGTCAAGCCCGCCGTGCAGACGATCTGCGTCGGCATCGCGATGTCGATGGGCGCGCTGCTGCTGGCCGGCGGCGCGGAGGGCAAGCGCATGGCGCTGCCCAACGCGAAGATCCTGATCCACCAGGTCTCCTCGAGCTTCCAGGGCCAGGCGACCGACATCGAGATCCACGCCAAGGAGATCATCGACGTGCGCCAGCGCCTCGATGAGATCATCGCCAAGCACACGAAAAAGGATCTCGCGGACGTGCGCAAAGACACCGAGCGCGACTACTTCATGAGCTCGGAGGAGGCCAAGGCGTACGGCATAATCGACAGGGTCATCTCCGAGCACTAGGCAGACATGGCCCGGCCGACAGACTCAAACGAGCAGCTCCTCTGCAGCTTCTGCGGCAAGTCCCAGCGGCAGGTCAAGAAGCTGATCGCCGGCCCCGGCGTCTACATCTGCGACGAGTGCATCGATCTCTGCAACGAGATCATCGACGAGGAGCTCTCCGCTCCCCCCACGTTCGACCTCGAGAACCTGCCCAAGCCGCGCGAGATCTACGACGTGCTCGACGAGTACGTCGTCGGGCAGGATCCCTCCAAGCGAACGCTCTCGGTCGCCGTCTACAACCACTACAAGCGCGTGCAGATGATGATGTCCGGCGACTCCGACATCGAGCTGCAGAAGTCGAACATCCTCCTGCTCGGCCCGACCGGCTGCGGCAAGACGCTGCTCGCCCAGACGCTCGCGCGGATCCTCAACGTGCCGTTCGCGATCGCCGACGCGACCGCGCTGACCGAGGCGGGCTATGTCGGCGAGGACGTCGAGAACATCCTCCTGAAGCTGATCCAGGCGGCCGACTACGACGTCAAGAAGGCCGAGACGGGGATCATCTACATCGACGAGGTCGACAAGATCGCCCGCAAGGCCGACAACCCGTCGATCACGCGTGACGTCTCCGGCGAGGGCGTCCAGCAGGCGCTGCTGAAGATCCTCGAGGGCACCCAGGCCTCGGTGCCCCCTCAGGGCGGGCGCAAGCACCCCCATCAGGAGTTCCTGACGATCGACACGACCAACGTGCTGTTCATCTGCGGCGGCGCGTTCGCGAACCTCGACCAGGTGATCGAGCGGCGGATCGGCCACAAAGGCGTCGGCTTCGCCGCGGCGATCGAGGCCAAAGGGGAGCGCGACCAGGGCGAGGTGTTCGAGCAGTGCCTGCCGGAGGATCTGATCGAGTACGGGCTGATCCCGGAGTTCATCGGTCGCCTGCCGGTGATGTCCGCCGTGCACCAGCTCACGCGCGAGGACCTCGTCTCGATCCTCACCGAGCCGCGCAACGCGCTGGTGAAGCAGTTCCAACGCTTCTTCTCCTTCGACGGCATCGAGCTCGTCTTCTCCGAGGACTCGCTGACGGCGGTGGCCGAGAAGGGCCTCGTGCGCGAAACGGGTGCGCGCGGGCTGCGCTCGATCATCGAGGAGATCCTGCTCGAGGTCCAGTTCGAGCTGCCCTCCCGGCGCGACGTGAAGAAGTGCGTCGTCACGAAGGAGACGGTCGAGAAGGGCCTCACGCCGACGCTCGTCACCGAAGCGGCGCCCGACGAGGCCGAGGACGTCTCCCCGCGCGAGCAGTCGGCCTAGCCGCCCGCTACCATCGCCTCATGGTCAAGCGCAAGACGCAAAGCTCCAAGTCGAAGACGGCCCGTGTGAAGGCGCTGCCGTGGGCGGCGCTCCTGCGGGTGGGCTTCGCCGCCGGCCGGCGCTGGCGCTCGCTCTCCGAGCGCGATCGCGCACGCCTGGCGGAGCTCGTGCGGGAGTCGCGTGGGCGCCTCGGCAACCTCAGCTCCGGCGAGCGGCGTGAGCTGCGCAAGCTCGCCCGCAAGCTCGACCTTCGCGGCATCGGCGAGGAGCTGCGGGGGCTGCTGCGCGGCAAGCGGGGCGGCAAGTGCCGCAAGCGCAAGCACCGTTGATGGTCGCTCCCATGCGCGCGAGCGCGACCGTCTCGCGAGGCGGATGATCCACATGCCCGAGGATCTCGACAGGCTCTCCACGCACGAGCTGCACGACCGCGCGATCCGCCGCGCCGAGAAGCACCTCGACGTGAGGTTCCTGTGGTCGCTGCTGGAGATGATCCCGGCGGCCGAGGCGCTCAGCGGCGACGAGGGCGAGGCCGACTTCGACATCGAACACGCGCACGGGCTGATCTCAGACGCGGTTCACAGCGGCGACGGCAAGCTGGGCGAGGCGCTGCGCCCCGTGTTCGCCGACTACCTGCGCAAGCACCCCGACGCGTAGGCGGCGCCCAGTGACCTCGAGAGCAGTGTGGAGCTCCGCCCAGGCCGAATCTCACCTGCGCTCGCTCGAGCTGTTCGGCATGCGCTTTGGCCTGGACCGCATGCGCCGGATGATGACCGTGCTCGGCGCCCCCCAGGAACGCTTCGGCGCGATCCACGTCGTCGGCACCAACGGCAAGACCTCGACGACGCGCATGGCCGCCGCGATCCTCGAGCGCCACGGTCTGCGCACCGGGGCCTACACCTCGCCCCATCTGACCTCCTACACCGAGCGCGTCCAGGTCTCAGAGCGCGACATCGAGGCAGACGCCTTCGCCGCCGCCGTAGCGCGCGCCGCGTGGGCGGCCGAGCGCGTCAACCGCACGCTCGGTGAGGACGACCACGTCACCCAGTTCGAATTGCTCACCGCCGCGGCGCTGTGGGTGATGGCCGAGCGAGGGGTGGAGGTGGCCATCGTCGAGGCCGGGCTCGGCGGACGCTATGACGCCACCAACGTGCTTGCCTCGCGCGTGAGCGTGCTGACGAACGTCGGCCTCGAGCACACCCGCTGGTTGGGCCCGACGGTGCGCGACATCGCCGAGGAGAAGCTCGCCGTGCTGCGTCCGCGCACGACGCTCGCGCTCGGCTCAGAGCTCGACGAGCAGGCGCTCGCCGTCGCCGAGCGCGTCGCGCGCGAGCGCGAGGCTCAGATCGTGCGTGTCGCGGCCGTATCCGCAGCGCCGGCCGCGCCGGAGCGCGAGCCGATGGGCGCCACTCCCGAGCCGCTGCGGGCGAGGGGAGCTTTTCAGCAGCGGAACTTCGCGCTCGCGCGCCTGGCCGCCGAGGCCTATCTGCAGAGCGTTGGAAACGAGTTGAGCGAGCAGGCCGTACGCGCCGCGGGGGCGTCCATCGAGGTGCCGGGGCGGCTGCAAACCGCCGGTGAGAGCCCGCTGACCGTGCTCGACAGCGCCCACAACCCGGACGCGGTGGCGGCGCTCGTGGAGGCGCTCCCGGACCTGATCGCCGGGCGGCCGCTCGGGCTCGTGCTCGGCGTGCTCGAGGACAAGGACGCGGCCTCGATGCTCGCGGCGCTGCTGCCACTGTGCGAGCGGGCGTGGTTCACCGCGCCGCCCTCCAGTCGCGCGCTGTCGCCCGCGGCGCTCGAGTCGCTCGCCCGCCAGCTCGGCTTCGCGGCGGTCCGCCGCGAGCCCCGGCCGCGCCTGGCGCTGGAGCAGGCTCGAGCCTGGGCGCGCGAGCGCGGCGGCGGCGCGGCCGTGCTCGCCACCGGCTCCGTCTACCTCGTCGGCGAGCTGCTCGCGGGAGAGCCGCTCGCGGACTCTCCGGTCCAGTCGCGGGCGTCGAGCGGATGAACGACGACGGCCCGTCCGTGCTCACGATGATCGGCGCCGTGGCGCTGATCGTGGCGCTCGTGATCCTCGCGTTCTTCGCGGCCGGCTATGGATTCGGCCGCTTGTTTCTCTAAACTCAGCCGTTCGATGCCCGCCCCGAGCGCTCACTAGTCGCCCATGCTCCCTCTCGCCTACTTCGGCATCGAAAGCAGCGGCCTGAACCTGGTCATCGACCTGCTGATCGTGTTCGTCGTGGTCCTCTACCTGTCGCTGATCTACTGGACCTACGCCGACGCGCGCCGACGGGTCTACGACTCGGTGATGGTCGGCTGCGCCACGGCGGCGTCGCTGTTCCCGTTCGTCGGCACGATCGTCTACCTGATCCTGCGCCCGCCGGAGTATCTCGAGGACGTGCGCGAGCGCGAGCTCGAGATGCAGGCGGCGGAGGCGCGGCTGCACGACCTCGACCAGGGGCTGTGCCCGCACTGCGACTATCGCATCGAGCGCGACTTCATCCGCTGCCCGAGCTGCCTGCGCAAGCTCAAGGAGCGCTGCGGCAGCTGCGCGCGCCCGCTCGACCAGGCCTGGACGATCTGCCCGTACTGCGAGACCGAGGTGCCCGGCGCCGTGCAGCCGCGGACTCGTCGACGGCGCGCCGCTCAACCGGTCGACAGCGAGACGCTGCTCGTCGACGACGAGGAGCGCGCCGCGCGCCGCGCGCCCGCGAGCGGGGGCGCGAGCACGAGCGCCGAGGACGGTCGCGACGAGGATCTCAGCCGCCCGGTGGCGACGCCGCAGACCGGGCGTGCGCGCCGCCCCCGCCCGACCTCCTGACCCGCACGACGTCCCTGTGACCCCCATGTCACGCTCTGCCAGCGCCGTATCCGCGCGCTGATCTCAAACAACGCCGAAGCCAAAGGAACTCATGGAACGCACGCTGATACTGGTCAAGCCCGACGCCTTCGCCCGCGGGCTGAGCGGCGAGATAATCGCCCGCTTCGAGCGCAAGGGCCTTGCGATCGTCGCGCTGCGCCACATGACCGTCGATCGCGAGCTGGCCGAGCGCCACTACGCCGAGCACTCAGAGCGCCCGTTCTTCGGCGAGCTCGTCGAGTTCATCACCTCCGGCCCGATCGTCGCGATGGTGCTCGAGGGGTCGAACGCGGTCAAGGCCGCCCGGCAGACGATCGGCGCGACCGACCCGCTGGAGGCCGCCACCGGCTCGATCCGCGGCGACTTCGCCACCGAGATGGGTGCCAACATGGTGCACGGCTCGGACTCGCCCGAGTCCGCCACGCGCGAGGCGGGGCTGTTCTTCCCGGAGCTGTAGACACGTCTGCGCTGGTCCTGGCATCCGGCTCGCCGCAGCGGCGGGCGATCCTGGAGCGTCTGGGGGTCGCGTTCACGGTCCGTCCCACCGACGTCGAGGAGCTCGACCGCGGCGATCCCGGAGAGGTGGCGCTCGAGAACGCCCTGCGCAAGGCACGGGCCGCGCACGAGCGGGGGACAGGCGGCGCGGCGGAGCGGGTGCTGGGCTGTGACACGCTGGTCGCGCTCGACGGCGCGCTCTACGGCAAGCCCCGCGACGAGCGGGATGCGCGTGCGACGCTGCGAGCGCTGAGCGGCGCCACCCACGAGGTCGTGAGTGGGCTTGCGCTGCTGCTGCCCGGCGAGGAGCAGCGCACCGCGGTCGCGCGCACGGCGGTGACGTTCCGCGAGCTCGGCGACGAGCTGCTCGACTGGTACCTGGCCCGCGGCGAGTGGGACGGGCGCGCGGGGGGCTACGCGATCCAGGGCGCCGGCGCCGCGCTCGTACGCGCGGTGCGGGGTGACTACGAGAACGTCGTCGGCCTGCCGCTCGCACGCCTGATCGACCTCTGGCCGGAGCTGATTTTCGCCTGCAAATAAGCTCGCAGCCCTGTTCGCCTCGATAGGGCGTTCGCTACACTGCGCGCGGGTAGTCCCCGGACATGCGAAGGCCGCCGTGCGTGTCGCTACGTGACGGTGCGAAACCTAGCCCGGGCGCCCATCTCCTTCCTCCATATGGGCATCTTCAGCTATCTGACAGGTTTCGGCGGCCGCGACATGGCGGTGGATCTGGGCACGGCCAATACGCTCGTGTACGTGCGCGGCCGCGGGATCGTGCTGTCGGAGCCGAGCGTGGTCGCGATCGACTCGCGCACCGGCGAAGTTCACGCGGTCGGGATCGAGGCAAAGCGCATGCTTGGCCGGACACCGGGAACGATTCAGGCGATCAGGCCCTTGAAGGACGGGGTGATCGCGGACTTCGACGTGACCGAAGAGATGCTGCGCCACTTCATCCAGAAGGTCCACCAGAACCGCTGGGCGCACCCGCGCGTGGTCGTGTGCGTGCCCTCGGGCGTCACCGGCGTGGAGAAGCGCGCGGTCGAGGACGCCTGCATGGCCGCCGGCGCGCGGCAGGCATATCTGATCGAGGAGCCGATGGCCGCCGCGATCGGAGCGGGCCTGCCGGTGGGCGAGCCGACCGGCTCGATGGTCGTCGACATCGGCGGCGGGACCTCCGAGGTGGCGGTGATCTCGCTCGGCGGGATCGTCGTCTCGCAGTCGATCCGCGTCGGCGGCGATGAGATGGACGAGGCGATCATCAACTACGCCAAGAAGGAGTACAAGCTGCTGATCGGCCAGCAGACCGCCGAGGAGCTGAAGCTCGAGATCGGCTCCGCCTGCCCGATGCAGGAGGAGCTGCAGGCGGAGATCCGCGGCCGCGACATGGTCGCCGGGCTGCCGAAGACCGTGGTGCTGACCAGCGAGGAGATCCGCCAGGCGCTCGAGGAGCCGCTCAGCCAGATCATCGAAGCGGTCAAGGAGACCCTCGACCGCACTCCTCCGGAGCTGGCCTCAGACATCATGGATCGCGGGATCATGCTCGCCGGCGGCGGCGCGCTGCTGCAGGGCTTGGACGAGCGCCTGCGCGAGGAGACCCAGATGCCGGCGCACCTGGCCGAGTCGCCGCTGACCTGCGTCGCGGTCGGCTCGGGCCGCTCGCTGGAGGAGTTCGAGGCGATCCACCGCGCGAACCGCACGACGCGAAGCCGACGCCGCAGATGAACGGGATGGGCGCCTCGCGGGCGGTTGAGGCATCGAGCGTTGGCGACGCGTACCCTGTGCAATGAACGCTCCGGAAGGCCCTGATTCGTGTACGACAAGACGGTCCGGCGTCGACGTGCGGTGCTCGTGCTGCTCGTCGTGCTCTCCCTGCTGCTCCTGACCGCCTATTTCGGCGAGGCGCCCGGCGGCCGCCTGCACTCCGTGCAGCGCGGCTTTCTCACGGTCATCTCGCCGATCCAGGACGGCGCCAACAAGGCGCTGAAGCCGGTGCGCGACCTGTTTGGCTGGTTCGACGACACGCTGCACGCGAAAAGCCAGCGCGATCAGCTGCTCAAGCAGGTCGACAAACTGCGCCGCGAACAGATTGCGGACCAAGGCGAAAAACGCTCCTATCGCGAGCTGATCGGCATGTTCCACCTCGACAACCGGCTGAGCATGGCGAGCTACCATCCGGTGACCGCCACGGTAGTGGGCAAATCGCCGAACATCTGGTACTCGACGGTGACGATCGACGAGGGTGAAGCGGCGGGCGTGCACGTCGAAGACCCGGTGATCAACGGGGAAGGCCTCGTCGGCAAGGTCACCCAGGTCGCCTCCGACGGCGCCGAGGTCAGCCTGATCACCGACAGCACGATGGGGGTCTCGGCGCGGATTGGCACGAGCAGCGCGACCGGCATCGTGCAGCCCAAGGTGGGCGACCCGAACGACCTGCTGCTCCAGTACCTGCCCGCCAACACGCAGGTCGGCAAGAGCGAATACGTGGTCACGTCGGGCACCGTGTCGAGCCCCGACGACTCGCTCTACCCGCCCGGCATCCCGATCGGGCAGGTGACCTCGGTGAACGAAGAAAGCGCCTACACCTCGGTCAACGTGCATCCGCTGGCGAACCTGCACAACCTCGACGTCGTGCAGGTGCTGACCGCGGGGCAGGGGACGCTGCCGTCCAACCTCAGCCGGCTCGCGGCCGATCTGCCCGCCGGGCAGAGCACGGGCGCGCGCGGCAACTCGGGCGAACAGCTGGCCTCCACGGGGGCCGGCTGATGATCACGACCCCCTCGCCGGCGCTGCTCGGGCGGATCGCGGCACTCGTCCTGGTAGCGGTGTTCGTTCAGATCGGGGTGGTCTCCGAGGTGCCGGTGCTCGGCGTCAACGTCGACCTGTCCCCGTTGCTGGTGGCCTTCGTCGGCCTGCTGTGCGGCTCGAGCGTGGGCGCGGCGACGGGCTTCGCCGTGGGCCTGCTCGTCGACCTGATGCTCGTGCAGACGCTGGGGGTCACCTCGCTGATCTTCACGATCGTCGGCTACTGGAGCGGGCGGCTGCGCGAGCTGCGCGACCCCCAGGCGCCGGTCACGCCGCTGCTCGTGGGCGCGGCCGCGGCCGCCGCCTCGCTGGTGGGCTACTCGCTGATGGAGTTCCTGCTCGGCGTCGACGCGCCCGTGAGCGTCGAGCTGCTGCGTCAGATCGTGCTGGGTGTGGTCGTCGACACGATCGTTGCGCTGCCCGCGTGGATCATCGTGCGCCGCTGCCTGATCGGAGGCTTGCCCGACGATCCGCGTCGCCGCCGCCGCCGCGCCTACACCACGGGCGGGTTGAGCCCGCTTTCCAGATCGTGAGCGCGCTCGAGCCGGTCAGGCCGAGTGATCCGCGGATGCCGGTCTCGCCGCAGCTGGCGCTGCGCGTCGGCGCGCTGGGTGTCCTGGCGATGGTGATGTTCGCGATCATCTTCTTCCGCCTGTGGTATCTGCAGGTGCTCTCCGGCGAACAGTATGTGCAGCAGGCCGACGCCAACAGCGTGCGCGACCTGCCGATCGCGGCGCCGCGCGGGGAGATCCTCGATCGCGAAGGCAAGCCGATCGTCTCGAGCCGGATCACCAACGCCGTGCAGATCGTGCCGTCCGCGCTGCCGCCCGCGGGCGCGCCCCGGCTCGCGCTGTACCGTCGCGTGGGGTCGCTCCTGGGCATGAGCGCGCAGCACGTGGAGGCGCTCGTGATCAAAGGCCGCACGGCGCTCCCATACGCGCCCGTGACGATCAAGACCGATGCGGGGCGGGGCGTGCTGACGGTGCTCGCCGAGCGCCAGAACGACTTCCCCGGCGTCGTGCAGCAGCCCGTCTCGATCCGCGCCTATCCCTACGGGGAAATGGCGGCGCAGGTGCTCGGCTACGTCGGGGAGGTCAACAAGGAAGAGCTCGTGAAACCGGCGTTTCGTGGCGTCAAGCAGGGCACCGTGGTCGGGCAGGAAGGGCTCGAGTACTTCTATGACCACTACCTGCGCGGGGAGCCTGGGGTGCAGCGCGTGCAGGTCAACGCGGCCGGCTACCCCGAGCCGACGCGCCTGCAGCCACGACCTCCCAGGGGGGGTTACAGCCTCGGCACGACGCTCGACCTCGGCCTGCAGCGTGAGGGGGAAAAGGCGCTGCTCGAGGGCATCGAAAACGCCCGCGCGGGCGGCAAACCGGCCGTCGCCGGAGCGTTCACGGCGCTCGATCCGCTCAACGGGGAAGTGCTCGCGATCGGCTCCTATCCGAGCTTCGATCCGAACAAGTTCGCCAAACCGCTGACCGAAAGCGAATACAGGGCGCTCGAGGGCAAGGGCGGGGGCGAAGAAACGCCTTCGCGCCTCGTCAACCGAGCGGTCAACGGCGCCTATCCGACGGGATCGACGTTCAAGCCGATCACCGCGATCGCGGCGCTCGAAGCGGGCGTGATCGACCCGAACGAGGCGCTCGGGGGAGGCTCCTGCATCGAAGCGACCGGCGGTGGCGGCGAGCTATTCTGCAACTCCGGCCACACCAACTACGGCGCGGTCGGGCTCGTGGAAGCGCTGAAGGTCTCCTCCGACACCTACTTCTTCACCGTCGGCGAGCTCGCCAACAGCCACGGCAGCGTGATCCAGAACAAGGCCCGCGAACTGGGGATCGGCGAGCAGACGGGCATCGACCTGCCGAGCGAGCTGACCGGCACGATCCCCAGCCGCCAGTGGCTCGTCAAGCAGAATCAGGCCGAATCGCAGTGCACGCGCGAACACCACGGCCGGCGCTGTCAGATCGTGGCCGAACCGGGCGAGCCCTGGACGGTGGGCTACAACATGGATCTCGCGGTCGGGCAGGGCAGCCTGCAGACCGACCCGCTGCAGATGGCGGTGGCCTACTCGACGCTCGCCAACGCTTACCGGCACGGTGGCGAAGGGGAGGTGGTCACGCCGCATCTGGGCAAAGAGGTCGACGAAGCAGACGGTGGGCTCGTGCAGAGCCTGAGCCGGGACTTCCCAGCGAAACGCCGCGTGCGTCTGAACTACTCCGACCTGAGCGACGTGATGCAGGGCATCCACGAGGCCGCCAGCCAGCCCGGCGGCACCTCCGCGGACGTGTGGACCGGCTGGAATCAGGCCCAGCACCCCGTGTACGGCAAGACGGGGACCGCGGAACGGGCGGGGCACGTGGAACAGTCGTGGTACATGTGCTATATCGCCGATCCCACGCATCCGATCGTGATCGCGGTGACCGTCGAAGAAGGTGGCTTCGGCGCCGAAACCGCCGCGCCGATCGCGCGCCTGATCGCTTCGAGGTGGTTCGGCAAGCCGGAGAAGTTCGTCGTGGGAACCTCAAAGACGTTCTAATCCGATCGACATGCCCTCCTCGCTCACCAGCCCGATCAAGGCCGCCACCGAAGAGCCGCCGGCGCCGCCCAGCGCGCGCGCGTGGCACGGGCTGCCGCTCGATCCGCTGCTGACGCTCGCCGTGGTTGGTCTCGGGATCGCCTCGGCGTTGACGCTCGGGGCGGCCACGCGCGAAGCGATCCCCGGCGATCCGGGCTACTACGTCAACCGTCAGATCGTCTATCTGGCGATCGGCCTGATCCTGATGGTCGTGCTCGCCCGGGTCGACTACGCGCGCCTGCGCCAGCTGAAGTACCCCATCTACGCGGTGCTGATCCTCAGCATCCTCGCCGTCCTCGGCCTGGGCCACGAAGCCAAAGGCGCGACGCGCGCAATCAGCCTGCCGTTCTTCTCGTTCCAGGCCTCCGAGCTCGGCAAGGTGCTGCTGATCGTGGCGCTCGCGTCGTTCATCATCGACCGCGCGCGGCGGCTGCGCGAGCGCGACACGACCGTTCGCGTGATGCTCGCGGCGCTCGTGCCGGCGATGCTCGTGATCGTCCAGCCCGACCTCGGCTCGGGGATGGTGTACATGGTGATCGCGTTCGTGCTCCTGCTGGTGGCGGGAGCGCCGTGGCAGCAGCTGGGTGGTCTCGTGGCGCTGGTGTGCGTGTCGGTCGCGATCGTGCTGGTGGCCGCGCCGGCGCTCGGAGTGCACGTGCTCAAGCCGTATCAGACCGAACGGCTGACGGCGTTCCTGAACCCGTCGTCGAACTTTGCCGAAATCAAGGAAAAGGAATCGAAGACCGGCGAACCCGATCCCCGCTACCAGCTGGCCCAATCGAAGATCGCGATCGGCTCGGGCCAGAAGACCGGTCGGGGATCGAACTCCACCGTGCTCACGGGCAACTACCTGCCCGAGGACGACACCGACTTCGTGTTCGCGGCCGTCGGCGAGCAGTACGGCTTCCTCGGGGCCGGGCTCGTGCTGTGCCTGTACGGGCTGTTGATCTCGAGGACGTTGCGGATCCTGACGATGTCCAAGGACCTGTTCGGGTCGCTTCTCGCGGCCGGTGTAGCGGCTATGCTGATGTTTCAGGTCTTTGTAAACGTGGGCATGACCATAGGGATCATGCCCATCACCGGCGTCACGCTGCCGCTCATGAGCTATGGCGGCTCGTCGGTGATCACCACCCTTCTGGCCGTAGGCTTGCTGCAGTCAATCTACGTCCAGGCACGCGCCTCAGCGGCGCTGAAGGGCCGAGTGCCGATCTACTAGAAGACATATGACTATAAGACTGGACCAGAAAATTGAAAAAGCAAGTGCTCGTCAGCGTCGACCGCGCGGAGACGCGCGTGGCGCTTTTGGAGGCCGGCGGAACGCCCGCCGCCTCGCGTACCTCCTCCAACCGCGGGCGCAAGCGCGGCAGTGGAGCGCCTGACGCCGGGTATCGCATCGCCGAGCTCTACATCGAGCGCCGCGGCGGGCGATCGATCGTCGGCAACATCTACAAGGGCAAGGTCGACAACGTCCTGCCCGGCCTGGAGGCTGCGTTCGTAGACATCGGCCTCGAGAAGAACGGGTTTCTGCACGTCGACGAGATCGTGCTGCCTGGCGTGGAGGCGCCCAAACGGGGGCGCGGTGGCGGTAGCGGCGCCGCTCGCAACAAGATCTCAGACCTTCTGAGCCCCGGTCAGGAGATCGTCGTGCAGGTCGTCAAGGACCCGTTGAAGACCAAGGGCGCGCGCCTGTCGATGGAGCTGACGATCGCCGGGCGCTACATGGTCTATGCCCCCACCGGCGAGGGCGTGGGCGTGTCGCGCAGGCTGGAGGACAAGGAGCGCGAACGGCTGCGCCGCCAGACCGCGGGCCTGGTGCTCGACGGCGGCGGCGCGATCGTGCGCACTGCGGCCCACGGCGCCAAGCGCGAGGACTTCGAGCGCGAGCTGAAGTACCTGCACAAGCTGCACGAGGTGCTCGTCAAGCGCGTCGAGGATACGGTCGCCCCGGATCTCGTCTTCCAGGAGGCCGACCTGTCCGTGCGCGTCGTGCGCGACATCTTCTCCGCGCACTTCGAGCGCGCGATCGTCGACGACGAGCAGCAATATCACCGCCTGGTGTCGTTCTTCACGCGCACCGCCCCCGAGCTGGTCGAGCGGGTCGAGCTGTGGGAGCAGAAGGAGACCCCGCTGTTCGAGGCCTACGGCGTCGACAAGGCGATCGCCGGCGTGATGTCGCGGCGGGTCGACCTGCCGAGCGGCGGCTACTTGATCATCGACTACGGCGAGGCGCTGACCGTGATCGACGTCAACTCGGGCAGCTTCATCGGCCGTGGCAAGGGCGCCGGCCTCGAGGACACGATCACGAAGACGAACTTGGAGGCCGCCGAGGAGGTCGTCAACCAGCTCAGGCTGCGCGATATCGGCGGGATCATCGTGATCGACTTCATCGACATGGCGCGCGCGCGCAATCGCGACGCGGTCATGAAGACGCTGAGGAAGACGCTCGACGAGGACCGTACGAAGACGTTCACGGCCGAGATATCGAAGCTCGGCCTGGTCGAGATGACCCGTCAGAACGTGACGGAGGGTGTGCGCGAGATCATGAGCCGCCCGTGTCCCACCTGCGAGGGCGAGGGGGTGATCCGCTCGGAGGAGACGATCGCGATCGAGTTCGAGCGTCGCCTGCGCGATGTCGCGGCCGAGAACCCGGACGTGGAGGCGTTCCTCGTGCAGATCAACTCGCGGGTGACGACCGAGTTCACCGGGCACAGCTCGCGCGTGCTGCACGCACTGGAGGCGCAGACCGGCAAGTCGTTCCTGTTCGAGGGCTCCGAAGGGCTCGAGCTCGACCATTTCGCGATCACCTTCATGGGCACGCGTGAGGAGGTCGAGGAGCGCGCGCTGCCGTTCAGGCAGGGCGACGAGGTGCTGGTCGAGATCGTCGAGCCGCACATGTACGACGTCGACGACGCGGTCGCGAAAATCGACGGCTACATCATCTCGATCGCCGGCGCCGCGCCGCACGTGGGCGAGAAGCGGATGGTGCGCGTCGACCAGGTCGGGCGCACCGCGGCGACGGCGCTGTTGCTGGATGAGTCCGGCGAGGTTGTCACGGCGCCGACGCGCCCGGCGGCTCCGCGTGGGCGGCGCGGCGGCAGGCGCTCCGCGTCCAAACCGGCCGCATCCCGGACCCGCGAGCAGGAGCCGGTCGCCGGCGAGTCCCGCGCGACCGATCCGAGCTCGGATGAGTCCCGTGATCTCGAGCCTGCCGCGCCTGAGCCTGTTGAGCCCGAGCCTGCCGCGCCCGCGCCGGTCGCGGCAGACGCGAGAGCGCCCGTGCCGGAGCCCGATCCGCCGGCGAGCGACGAGGCGCCAGATCCGACAGGGGAGACCCCTGAGGGCGAGGGAGATGACGTACAATCAAAACCTCGGCGTCGTGGCCGCAGGGGCGGGCGACGCCGTTCGGCTGCCAAAGCGCGGGCGAGCACCTCAGAGTAGAGAAGAGACGACTTAAGACATGTACGCGATCGTGAAGACCGGCGGAAAGCAGTACCGCGTCGAGCGGGGCCAGAAGCTGCTCGTGGAGCGCCTCGCTGTCGAGGAGGGCGCAAACGTGGCGCTCGAGCCGATCCTCTATCGCTCAGAGGAGGCCGTGTTCGACGCCAAGGGCCTCGCCAAGGTGAAGGTCACCGCGAAGGTGATCGCGCACGAGCGCGGCGAGAAGCTGCGCGTGTTCAAGTTCAAGCCCAAGCGCGGGTACAAGCGCCGCACCGGCCACCGCCAGGAGCTGACACGCATCGAGGTCACGGAGATCAAGCATGGCTCATAAGAAGGGGCTGGGCTCCAGCCGTAACGGGCGCGAATCGAACGCGCAGCGACTCGGTGTGAAGACGTTCGCCGGCGAGACGGTCGCCGGCGGTGAGATCATCGTGCGCCAGCGCGGCACCAAATTCAAGCCGGGCGCGGGCGTGGGCATCGGCAAGGACGACACGCTGTACGCGCGTGCGGCCGGAACGGTGCAGTTCACGACCGGTCGGCGCGGGCGCGTGGTCAACGTGCTGCCCGACGGCGACGGCCAAGCGGGCTGAGAAGCCGGTGTCCCGAGTGACTCGGGACACAAGGAGCAGGCGATGACGCCGCGGCAGGGCGCGGCGATGCTCGCTGTGGGACGCGCCGCGCTCGGCCTGGTCGTGCTCGCCGCGCCCGAGCGGGTCACGGCCGGATGGCTCGGGCCGGAGAACGCGTCGCATCCGGCCGTGCAGGATCTCGCGCGCTCGCTCGGCGCGCGCGACGTGGCGCTCGGGCTCGCGACGCTGTGGACGCTCGACGATCCCGTGGCCGGCGCGCGTGTGCAGGGGGCGGCCGCCGCGGTCGACACGGTCGACGCATTTGCGACGCTCCTTGCGCGCAGGGCGCTCCCCGCGAAAGGCGTGCTCGGCACGGTCGCGATAGCCGGTGGGGCCGCGGCTGCGGGCCTTTATCTGGCGCGCGCGACGGCGCAGGCCTGAGGCAGCATCCAAGCGGGCTCAGGCCGTGTTGCTGGTCGGGTGTTCCATGACGAGGGGACGGCCGAGGGCTTATGGATGAGTTTGTCTGTGTCGATGTATTGGGGTGCGTCCGAGTTCGATCGGTATCAGTGCTCGTTTTTTCGTCGCGTTGTTTGTGCTGTTTGCGTCTCTGGTTGCGGTGGGTGTTCTCGGGCTTCGCGGCTTGCAGGATGTGCAGCATGCGAATGATCAGGTTTTTGCCGACAATCTCCTGACGGCTGAAGCGAGTAGCCGGCTGGCGCTTGACCTGGCTAATGCTGAGCGCATCGGTTTGGAGTTGACCGCGAGTAACAATGCCGCTGAAATCGACCGGCTTCGAGCGGAACTTGACCTGATCGCTGTGCCTCAGGTCGATAGCGACATCACGAGGTTTCTGCGGCTGCATGCCGGTGATCCACCGGCGGAGCGTGCCGAATTGCGGCGGGTCCCCTCGGGATGGGGGGCAGCCGCGGGGACGGAGCGTCGGGCTCTGGCGTCTGTTGGGGGATCGCTCAGCGCGGGGCGGCGTGCTGGGGCCGCTGATTCGATCGCGGATGCGATGGATCCGCTCATCCTCTACGTGTCTGGGCGTGAGCCGATCGAGCGCGAGGCGGCGGCCGATGCCCGCGCGGGTGCGCAGACCACCTATCACCGTGACCAGAGCTGGCTGATCGTCGTCGCGATCGTAGCCGCCGCGGCCGCCGCGGTGATGCTGCTCGTCGGGATGACGCTCAAGCGCATGGTGGACCAGCGAGCTAGGGATCGACGCTTCGAAGAGAGCGAGGGCGAGTACATCGAGACGTTGCAAGTCACCGAGAGCGAGGACGAAGCTCATGAACTGCTGCGCCGTCAACTCGAGCGATCTGTAGGGGGGGCACGGGCGGTAGTGCTTGTGCGGAACAACAGCGCGGACCGCTTGCAAGCCAAGACGCCGCTTTCGAACCAGGTCGATGCTCTGCGCGACCCACTGATGGGTGCGACGCCACGGTCCTGTCTTGCCGTTCGCTTTGGTCGTGGCCACACCGAGGAGTGCAGCGACGATAAGGCTTTGCTGAGCTGTCAGATCTGCGGTGCGCTTCCAGGTGCGTCGACTTGTGAGCCGCTGCTTGTGGGCGGCGAGGTCATCGGCGTGGTGCTGATCAGCCATCCTGAGGAGCTCGATGCGAGCTCGCGTCAGCGGATTCGCGAAACGGTCGCCCAGGCCGCACCGGTGCTGGCGAACCTGCGTAACCTCGCGATCGCCCAGCTGCAAGCCGCGACCGATGGTCTGACGGGGCTGCCCAACCGTCGAGCCGTACAGGACACGATCAAGCGCATGGTCGCTCAGTCCGCGCGCGGGGTCAGCCCGCTCGCGGCTCTGCTGCTGGATCTCGATCATTTCAAGAACATCAATGACACCCTCGGTCATGACCACGGTGACGAGGTTCTTGCCGCTGCCGGTGTCGCTATGCGTAACGCGGTCCGCGACAGCGACTTCGTTGGGCGCTACGGAGGCGAGGAGTTCCTGCTGCTGCTTCCTGGGACCGACAAGCAGGCCGCGCTCAAGGTGGCCGAGACCGTTCGTAAGGCCATCGCGGCGATCCACATGCCCAACCTCAACCAGGTCACCGCCAGCATCGGCGTCGCGGTCCTACCCGACGATGCCGGTGACGCACCCACACTCATCCGCTCAGCCGATCGGGCGCTCTACTCAGCCAAGAAGAACGGTCGCGATCGCGTCGAGACGATCATGCCCGGGGAGCCTGGTTCTTCGCCGCTCATTTCAGCGTCAGACGGGAGCATTTGAGAGGCTCGTCGGGGACAAGGACGAAGTGAACAGCTCCTTCGGGCGCTGAGAACACCAGAGCCATCCCTCAGCACTGGCCGATCACGCCGGCGGCCCTGGCCAGATTCAGCCGTCGACAAGCAGGCTGTCAAGGGGTCCAAGGAGTCCCATCGAGCGGCGCGAGACGCCGGGGAGCTCCTGGAGGCGATGGGTGAGGGGCCCGCCTCGCTTTTGGCGCTCGAGCTGCTCGCCGGCGATCGGGCGCCACAATTCGTCGACGACTTCAGCCGGCTCGCCGGACACCTCCTCGACCGAGCGCTCCAGATGCTCGGCCCACAGTCGCAGCCGCGTTTCGCGAGCAATGGTGGGATCGCAAGTCACGATGTTCATCTCGGTGTCGTTGAAGAACGAGTGCTCGTTGAGGTTGGCCGACCCAACGGTCAGCCAAGCGTCGTCGACGATCCCGATCTTTGAGTGAACGTACAGCGGGCCGGCGAGTCCCCCACTGCGCGCTGAGATCGTCGTCGCCAGAAAGCGACCGGCGCCATTGTCGGCGCCGGCCAGGGCCCCCAGCTGGCCCCGCGTCGTGTCCGCGCCATTGTTCGGCTTTGCGGGCAGCAACACGACGATGCGAAAATCGTCGCTCGGCGGCTCGCGAAGCTTGCCGGCGAGGATTTCCACCACCTGTGCCGACCAAAGAAACTGACTCTCCAGATAGACGAGCTGGCGAGCCGAGCGCAGCGCGCGAGTGTAGGACTCCAAGATGCGAAAATCACCCCTGGGCAGGAAGTCGTAGATCTTCTCAGGGACGGTCCGCACCACCTGGAGCTTCACGTCGCCAGCGGGGGCCGGCGCCGGCGTTTCCTGCACCTGCTCGCCGGTCACTTCGCGCCAACGGGCGGTGAAGTGCGCCGCGACATCGGCGACCGCTGGTCCGCGCACCCGGCTGGAGGCATCGTGCCATCCCAGACGGCCGCGCATCAAATGATCACTGCTGTCAAAGCGATCGCCGCCGAGAGAGGTCAGGTCGATACCGCCGACGAACGCGACCTCGCCGTCCACGATCACCAGCTTCTCATGGTGACAATGCATCGGCCGCTCGTGGAAATCAAGCGCGCACTGCACGCGCGTACCGCGGGTGAGCTCCTCGCGCACGCGACGCACGGCCGCACGAGCCGGTGTGAAGACCGGCAGCGGCGCTCCTCCCCACAGGAGCACCCTGACCTCGACTCGCTCGGCCAGATCACCAAGCAGATCGCGCAGCCGAGACGCCCGATCATCGCGCGTCAGCCCGAAGTCAGGGGTGATGTGCCACCCGGCGATGTGCACATGCGAGCGGGCACCGGCGAGCGCCTCGGCGATGCGCGGCAGCGCCTCCCCACCATCAACCAACACGTCGAGCGCGCACTGCGTGCGTGGCGGCGGATCGCCGGCGGCCCACAGCGATGGGCTGTCCGGCGGAGCCAGCTGATCGATTCGGCCGGCACGCTGTAGCCGGCGACGGTGATGCGCAGCGATCGCGACCTCGATCCCCTGACCCGCCCACCCATCGACACGCTCAACCAAGCCACTCACTACCCACAGAGCCTACCTACGCCCCGATAGCACAGGCTCGTCCCAATCACGGGTCAGAATAGGGCCCATCGCTGCCTGAGCTCACGGCGTCGCTGCGCAGTCCCCCTCAACTCCCGGCGGCTGTCACGATGGGTCCAATGCTGCACGATCGCGCGAGGATCTACGTACAGGCCGGCGGCGGCGGCGACGGCTGCATGAGCTTTCGCCGCGAAGCGAAGGTGCCGCGCGGCGGGCCGGACGGCGGCGACGGGGGTAGGGGGGGAGAGGTTGTTTTCGTGTGCGACGAGTCGCTGCGCGACCTGCAGAGCTTTCGCCGCAGGAGCCAGTACAAGGCCGGGCGCGGCGGGCACGGCGAGGGTGCGCTGCGCCACGGCGCCGACGGGGAGACGCTGACGATCCGCGTGCCTCCCGGGACCCAGATCCACGCCGCCGAGGGCGAGGAGGGCGGAGACCTGGAAGGTCGCAGCTGGGAGCTGCTAGCCGACGGGCAGCGCGCGACGGTCGCGCGCGGCGGGAGTGGGGGCAAGGGAAACAAGCGCTTTACAACGCCGACGCGGCAAGCGCCGCGCTTCGCCGAGCGGGGGCTCGCCGGTGAGGAGGGGTGGCTCGAGCTGCGGTTGAAGCTGCTGGCCGACGTCGGTCTCGTGGGGCTGCCTAACGCCGGCAAGTCCTCGCTGCTGGCGCGGCTGACGCGCGCCACGCCGAAGGTCGCCGGCTACCCGTTCACGACGCTTTCGCCCGTGCTGGGCGTGCTCGAGAGCGACGATCGCCAGCTGGTCGTGGCCGACATCCCCGGCCTGATCGAGGGCGCAAGCGACGGGGCGGGGCTGGGACACGATTTTCTGGCGCACGTGGAGCGCACGCGGTTGCTCGTACATGTGCTCGACATCGCGCCGGAGCTCACGGGCGAGGAGCGGGCTGATGCGGTGGCCAACCACGCCACGATTGAGCGGGAGCTGGCGGCGCACGACGAGCGGCTCGCGCGGCTGCCGCGCGTGTTGGTCTTGTCCAAGGCGGATCTCGTCACCGCGGAGCGCGCGGCGGCGGCCAGGCAGGAGTGGCGGGAGCGGCTAGGCGGCGAGGTTCCCGTGATCGTGACCTCGAGCGCAACGGGCGAGGGGGTCGCGGAGCTGGCCGGGGAGCTGCTGCGTTGCGTGCCGGCGCTGAACGCGGCCACCGGAGGGGCGGGCGCGAGTTCGGAGGAGCCCGGTGGGGTCGAGCACGGCCGCATGGAGGCGCTCGGCGCGCGTGGGGCGGACGGCGAGGAGGAGCTGGCCGAGCACATGGTGTTCCGCCCGGCGGCCGGGTCCGGCTTCTCGGTCGAGCGCGTGGGGCCGCGATCGTTCGCGGTGAAGGGCAGGGGGATCGAGCGCTTGCTGGAACGGTTCGATGTGGAGAACGACGACGCGATGGCCTACCTCGAGGGGCGGCTGAGGAAGATCGGCGTCGTGCGCGCGCTCGAGGCCGAAGGCTTTCAGCCGGGCGATGAGATCGAGATCGCAGGGGTGATCCTCGAGCTGGATCCGGGCGCCCGAGGGCAGCCTTCATAATCGCGCTCCGATAATGCTCCGCAGCATGTCGACTGTCTGAAGATTGCTGGGGAATGCGATTCACCGCAAATTGCGCTTGTTTTCGTAAGTCCGTGCATTGAAATAAATTGCGAGGGTGGTTAGGGTAAGTCCGCGGCACTGTCCGCGTTATCTGAACTCGGCTAATACGCGATCGATGGCATGGCGGCGTGGCGAGTCTGCGCTTGAGGAGGCGCCTGCCGGTGAGAGGGCTATTGCAGAGAGGTATAGGTCGGCTGCGGCTCGGAGGTCTCGGGCGCATCGCTTTGGCGGTGCTTGCCGGGGTAGCCGGCGTGTTGGTGTGGGCCGGGTTGGCTAGCGGTACGCAGCCGTATGCGACGTATGAGTCGACGGTTGCCGCCGATGGTCCTGTGGCGCAGTACCGCTTTGATGACGCCGTGGGGTCGAGTACGCTCGCGGACTCCGCGGGTTCCTATATGGCTACGAACAACGGGATCGTGCTGGGTGGGGAAGGTCCGTTCGATGGCGGCAAATCGGGTTCGTTCAGCGGTTCCGCGTTCGCGTCGTTGCCGGCGAATCTGTTGGCGGGCGCGACTGCGTTCTCGGCGGAGGGGTGGGTCGACTGGACAGGCGGCGCCTCCTATAAACAGCCGATCTTTGACTTCGGGTCGAGCTCGACCAACTACATGTATCTGACGCCCGCCTCGGCCCTGACGAAACACACGATGCTGTTCGAAATCCGCACGACGTCGGGTACGGTGTTCCAGGTCACGGCGCCGACGTTGAAATCGAAAGCGTGGGAGTACGTCGCGGTGACCGAGACGAACTCGGGCACGCTGACGCTGTATCTAAACGGTGCGCAGGTCGGTGAAACCACTGGTGCGACGATCACGCCGTCCTCGCTGGGGAGTATTCCGGATGTGTATCTGGCGAAGTCGGTCATCTCGGGCGAACCGTCGTTCAACGGCAGCATGAGCAACGTGGCGTTCTACAACAAGGCGCTCACGGCTGAACAGATCAAGGCGCACTATGACACCGCGGAGTTCCCCGTGAACACGGTGCTGCCGAGTATCTCGGGTACCCCGCAGGACGGGCAGACGTTGGCCGCGGCGGCGGGTACTTGGACGGGGCTGACGCCGATCACGTTCACGTATCAGTGGACGCTTTGCGAACCCTCGGGGGCCGGCTGCACGAACATCGCCTCGGCGACCAAAACAACGTATAAAGCGACCCCGGAAGACGTCGGGCGGACGTTGCGGATCGCGCTCACGGCTAGCAACAGCGCGGGAAGCTCCAGCGCGAGCTCGAATCAGACCGCGACGGTAGCGCCGTTGCCACCGGCAAACACGAAACTGCCCGCGCTCTCGGGGACCGCCAAGGATGGCCAGGTGCTGACGGTCAGCAACGGCACCTGGACGGGCACGCCGCCGCTGTCCTATGCCTATCAGTGGGAAGCGTGCAACAGTTCGGGTGCTGAATGCTCAAGCATCGCAGGCGCCACGGCCTCGACCTACCGGGTGACCACCTCTCAGATCGGCGGGACGCTGCGGGCGGCCCTCACCGCGAGCAACGCGGGTGGGAGCGAGAGCGCGACATCGGCCATGAGCGCGGTCATCGCCGCCGGCGTGCCCGTGAACACGGCGCTCCCGGAAGTCTCGGGGATCGCGATGGAAGGCCAGACGCTGAGTGCGGGTACCGGCACCTGGGCCGGTACCCCGCCGTTCACCTACACCTATCAGTGGGAGAAATGCAACAGCTCCGGCGAAAGCTGTGCCAACATCTCGGGAGCGAAAAGCGCTACATATGCGCTCGGGTCGAGCAATCTCGACACCACCTTGAGGGTCGCCGTCACGGCGAAAAACGCAAGCGGCTCGGCTAAAGCGACATCGCCTGCCACTGCGGTCGTGGTGGCGAAGGCTCCGGCGAACACGGCGTTGCCGGTGATCTCGGGTACGGCGCTGGATGGGCAGACCCTGAGCGCCAGCACCGGCTCATGGACAGGGGTCACGCCGTTCACGTATACCTACCAGTGGCAGCGCTGCAACAGTTCGGGTGAAAGCTGCACCAACATCTCCGGCGCGATCAGCTCGACCTACGGGCTTGGTCATAGCGACGTGGGGACCACGCTCGGCGTTGTGGTGACCGCGAAAAACACGGCGGGGTCCGCATCCGCGAGCTCCGCCGCGACTCCGGTGGTAACGGCGCTTGCGCCGTCGAACACAACTGCACCGGCAGTCACAGGTACCGCCACGGACGGGCAGATACTGACCGCAGGTACCGGCGCCTGGGCAGGCACGCCACCGCTGACCTACACCTACCAGTGGGAAAGTTGCAACAGCTCGGGTGGAGCCTGCTCCGGCATCTCCGGCGCAACGAATTCGACCTACGTCCTGGGTCATGGCGACGTGGGCACGACACTCCGTGTCATGGTCACGGCCAGCAACACGGCGGGCTCGGCATCAGCAAGCTCAGTCGTAAGCGCTGTAGTCAGCGCGCTCGCGCCGTCGAACACTACGCCACCGGCGATCACCGGGACTGCTCAGGACGGTCAGACGCTCACCACCAGCACCGGCATTTGGTCCGGCACGCCGACAATCTCCTACAGCTACCAATGGCAGAGCTGCAGCACCTCCGGTGAAAGCTGCACCAACATCTCCGGCGCGACGAACTCGACGTACGTGCTCGGTCACGGCGACGTGGGGACCACGCTGCGCGTCACCATCACGGCCACAAATGCCGGCGGCCCGGCGTCGAGCACCTCGGAGCCGACTGCTGTCGTAACGGCGCTCGCCCCGTCGAACACGGTTGCGCCAACGATCTCTGGGGAAGCCAAGGCGGACCAAACGCTCACCGCGAGCACAGGCAACTGGGAAGGCACCCCCGCCATCGCCTACATCTACCAATGGGAGAGCTGTGACAGCCTCGGGGAAGGCTGTCTGAACATATCGGGAGCAACGAGCTCCAGTTACACGCTTGGCCCGGCTGAGATCGGCGACACGCTGCGGGTCGTGGTGACCGCGACGAACTCCACCGGCTCGACGCCAGGCACCTCCCCCGCCAGCGGCGTGGTGGCGTCTGCGAGCAGGGCGCTGCCCGCAGGGTGTGTCATCAACGGCACACCCGAAGCCTGTATCGCGTCTGCTCAGGCTGCCGGGTTCGAGAACGACGAAATCTCGGTAGATGAGTACGGGAATTTCTTCTGGGGCTCAGGCGGCGTGTACGCGTCCGGTACCGACGATGAATTCGACATCTACGAGAACGGAGCCGAAGTCGAACGGGGCCACGTCTTCCGAGTAAACGTGGCGGAAGACTTGATCCAGGTCTTCGTGGGATTGAACAACAGCACCCTGAACGCAATCGTCGCCCCGTCTGATCAAGCCAACAGCTGTGACTACACCAACGAGGCCTGCTACGGGGATGCAACCCATTATTACGGCAACCCTGGCACGCCTGCCGCTCCGGTGAGCACGACGCCCCCCGCGATCTCAGGAACCGCGAGAGCGGGGTCTACCTTGAGTGCGAGTACCGGCACCTGGACCGGCTCACCAACGCCGTCCTACACATACCAGTGGGCCCGCTGCAACGCCTCCGGCGAAAGCTGCTCCGACATCTCCGGTGCAACCGGCGCCTCATATACTCTAACTGAAGCAGATGTGGGAAATACGCTGGTCGTGCAGGTGACCGCTAGCAACTCACAGGGCTCTGCCTCCGCGGTCTCCCCAGCGACCGGCGTCATCGCGCCCCCGCCCACAACAAGGCCCCTCCCAACAGGGTGCGTCGTGAACGGCACACCCGAAGCCTGCATCGCATCTGCTCAGGCCGCTGGGTTCGCGGACGACGAAATCTCGGTGGATGAGTTCGGCAACTTCTTCTGGGGTCCAGGCGGCGCTTATGCGTCGGGAACCGACGATGAATTCGACGTTTACGAGAACGGAGCCGAAGTCGAACAGGGGCACATCTTCCGCGTGAACCTCTCCGAAGGGTCGATCACCGTGTTTGTGGGACTAGACAACGGCACCCTGAACGAAATCGCCGCCCCGTCTGATCAAGCCAATAGCTGTGACTACACCAACGAGGCCTGCTACGGCGACGCGACGCACTACTACGGCTACCCTGGTACACCTGCTGCTCCCGTGAATACGACCTCCCCGGCAATCTCGGGAACCGCTCGAGCGGGGTCTAGATTGAGTGCGAGTACCGGCACCTGGACCGGCTCGCCTACCCCGTCCTACGCCTACCAATGGGAAAGCTGTGACAGCCTCGGCGAAGGCTGCTTGGACATATCGGGAGCAACGAGCTCCAGTTACGCGCCCGGTCCGGGTGAAGTCGGCGACACACTACGAGTGACTGTGACCGCCACGAACTCTGTCGGTTCGGCATCGGACACCTCGGCGGTGACGCGCATAGTGACAGAACCATCCAGCTGCACAGACACCTGGACCGGAGAAGCCGGCGGTGACTCGTGGGAGACCGCCGACAACTGGTCCACAGGCAGCGTGCCGGGGCCAAGTGACATGGCCTGTATCGGCTTCGGCGAAACTGTACAGATCACGGAAGGAGCCAACCACGTCGGTTCGCTGGAAGACCTGGGGAGCCTTGTGATCTCCGGCGGTTCCCTTGAATTGGCGAGCTCCTCGCAGGCGTCGAGCGTGGCCTCGCTGTCGTTGAGTGGTGCCACGCTGTCGGGGCCCGGAACGCTCGATGTCACGAACTTGTTCACGCTCGGGGCATACGCCACGATGTCGGGATCCGGCTCGACGGTCGTGCAGTCCGGTGTGACAGGGGAAATCTACGCGTCCTCGGGCTGTGAAGAAATGCGCCTGGCCGGTGGTCGTACCCTCGTCAACGAAGGCACGCTGACGTTCGGCTGGGGCACCTTGTCCTTGTCAGAAGGCGCTCGCTTCGAGAACACGGGCATCTTCGCTGATAACACAGAATCCACGTGCTACGGGCCGCAGATCCAGAGCCCATCTGGAAGTGGCACGGCGCCGTCGGTGCTGAACACGGGCATCTTCGAGAAGACCGCAGGTCGAGGCACCTCGACCGCGGCGGTCAACTTCAGCAACCAGGGCAGCGTCGAGGCGAAGACCGGGACACTCGATTTCAGCGACGGCGGGATTCCGGAAGAAACGGCAAACGGCTCGTGGTCCGTACCGGGTGGACAGTCGATCGGGTTGAGCGGGGGTACCTTCTGGATCGCTGAAGCGGTCGACCTCTCTGCGATCACCGTTGATGGGGCCACGGTCATAAGGGTGGGGAGCGGTCCGCCGGTCTTGTCATCTTCGCCCGTGATCTCGGGCGAACCTTTTGATGGCGGCCCGTTGAGTGTAAGCACTGGAACCTGGGCGGGCTCCAGACCGATCTCCTACAGCTACCAGTGGCAGCGGTGCGATGCCGGTGGCGGGGAATGCGCGAACATCGCCGGCGCAACAGGTAAAACTTATACTCTCACAAGCAGCGATGTTGGATCGACGGTGCTCGCTGTCGTGACCGCGACAAACAGTCTCGGGTCCGTGGAAGCTGCGTCCTCGCCGACAACGGTCGTTGGGGTGCCCTCGCCACCCTCGAACACAGCAGCACCGGAAATCTCAGGGGTCGCGCAGGCTGAACAGCCATTGAGCGTGAGCACGGGAAGCTGGATATCGCCGGTGCCGATCTCCTATAGTTACCGGTGGCAGCGCTGCGATGTCCTCGGAGGGGAATGCACAGCGATCTCCGGCGCCACTGCCTCAACGTATACCCCCGTTGTCGCCGATGTGGGGCACACGCTCATAGTGCAGGTCACCGCGACAAACCCGGGCGGCTCGAGCTCGGCGATATCGCAGGCCACGAGCGAAGTACTGATTGCGGTGCCGGTGAACACGCTCGCCCCAGTGCTGTCGAGCAGCTCGCCCGAGGAAGGCGTCACGGAGTCGGTCGCGACCGGAACGTGGACCGGCGAATCTCTCACATACGGCTATCAATGGGAAAGTTGTAACGAAAAAGGCGAACAATGCGCCGAAATCGAAGGCGCGGACAGTGAAACATATGAACCGGGACCGGGAGATGTCGGTGACACGCTACGCGCCGTGGTGAGCGCGGCAAATGCTGGTGGCTCGGCTTCGGTCAGCACCGCGCCGAGCGCCGTGGTCGGCACATCCGTGACAGCGCCGCTGAGCCTCGCGCCGCCGGAAATCTCGGGAGCGCCACGGTTGGCCCAGACGCTCACCGCGACCGTGGGTTCGTGGACGGGAACACCGCGGCTCTCCTACGAATATCGGTGGGAGCGCTGCGCCAGCACCGGCGAGAGCTGCACCGACATCTCGGGGGCCACCGGATCGGGCTACCGACTCCTTCCTGAAGATGTCGGTCACACGCTGCGCGTGCTTGTCACCGCCGGCAACGCGACCGGCAGCGCCTCGCGTGTCTCGGCGCAGAGCACAGTGGTCGAAGGCCTCGGCGAAGCCGAAGAAGGATGCACGGATACGTGGGTCGGCCCCACGGCGGCAGCGTGGGGAGAAGCCATCAACTGGTCCTCCAACCGCGTGCCCGGCTCGAGCGACGTTGCGTGCGTCGGAGCGGGCGTCACGGTCTATGTGGAGGAATATGGCACCTGGCATGTCGGTGCGCTCAGGTCCCAGGGGACGCTGTGGCTGTCACACGGGACACTCGAACTGACCAGCCCATCACAGATCTCGACCGTCAGTACGCTGGTATCTTCGGAATACCAAGCGGATCTCACAGGGGTCGGCAGCATCGATGTCACCGGCAGCCTAGAATGGAACTCAGGCGCGACGATGGCGGGAACCGGCCGCACCGTCATAAGTCCAACTGCGACGGCGGCGATCACCTTCCTGCGAATGACCGGACGGACGCTCGTCAATGAAGGTGCGCTTACCTTCAAATACGGTTTCATCGAACTCTCCGAAGGAGCGTCGGTTGACAACGAGGGCCTGTTTATAGACGACGCCGATACGACGAACTCCTGCTGTATCAGCCAGACTCAGATCCTCATTCCTCACGAAGCGTCCGGTCCGGCGAGCATCATGAACACGGGTCTCTTCGAGAAGGTCGAAGGCAGCGGCACGGGTGTCGTGGCGGTCAACTTCACCAACGACGGTACCGTCAGGGCGCTGAGCGGAACGCTCGACTTCACTGCGGGAGGACTGTCCGGCCAGGGGTCGACCGGGGCATGGGGCGTCGACAACGAGGGCGCAATCCTCCTCAAGGGGCCTTTCTCCGTCGGTGAAGCAGCGAACCTCGCGGCTGTTGGGACCGAAGAAGCGACGGTCACGAAAGTTCCGGCGCCGGCCTCGACGGCGGGGCCGGAGATCTCAGGCACGACAGTCCAAGCGGGGCAGAGCTTGACGGCCAGCGCAGGAAGCTGGTCGGGCGAAGAACCGATCTCCTACGCATACCAGTGGCAGCGCTGCAACTCGAGCGGCGCGGAATGCCAGAGCATCACCGCGGCGACAGGCCAGAGCTACAGCCCCGGCTCTGGCGAAGTAGGAGCCACGGTGCGGGTTCTAGTGACGGCGTCCAACTCCTATGGCCAGGCGTTGGCGGTGTCCCCTGCGAGCGCAGTGATCGCCGCGCCTTCGGCTCCCTCAGACACGGCGCCACCAGCGGTTTCGGGTGCGGCGGAAGAGGGAGCAACGCTCACGGCGACCGCAGGGAGCTGGAATGAGCTCGCGCCCGTCTCCTATGCCTACCAGTGGGAAAGCTGTGACTCGAGCGGCGGGGAATGCGCGCCCATCGAAGGTGCCACCGGGCCACAGTACACACCCGAAGAAGGCGACATCGGCACGACGCTCCGAACGGTCGTCACGGCCACGGACACCGGCGGGTCCACCCAGGCCATCTCCTTGCCGAGCGGGGTGATCGAGGCCGAACCCCTGCGCGAGCAGCAGCCGCCCTCGATCTCCGGCACGCCCGACGCAGACGGGGTGCTCCAGGCCAACCCTGGCGGTTGGACGGGAGACGATGCGCAGTTCAGCTACCAGTGGGAAAGCTGTAATCAGGGCGGCGCAGAATGCGCGCCGATCGAAGGCGCCACCAGCCAGGAATACGAGCCGAATGAAGGCGATGTCTCGACCACGCTGAGAGTGCGCGTGGGCGTGCACAGCGCGCGCGACTCGCTCAGCGACGTTGCGTCCCCGACCCCGGTGATCGGCACGATGGGCGCGCTCGTAGCCACAAATGCGCCCACGATCTCCGGTGCATCCCAGTCAGACCGGGCGCTCACCGCGGCGCCGGCGAGCTGGTCTGGCGGCGTCGGCGCGATCAGCTACGCCTACCAGTGGCAGAGCTGTGACAGCTCCGGTTCCGCCTGCCAAGAAATACCCGGTGCCAGCAGCGCGGTCTACACGCCGGCCTCCGGGTACGTCGGTGATCGCCTACGGGTGCAGGTGACCGCGACCGACGAACAGGGCCACAGCGCCTCGCGGGCGTCCGAAGCCACCCAGCCGGTCGCGGCGGCGGGTGCGCCAGTGGTCGAGCAGCCGCCGTCGGTCATGGGCACCGCGTTGAGCGGACAGACGCTTGTCGCGGAAACCGGCGTGATCGCGGGCGAAGGACCGGTCTCATACGCCTACCAGTGGGAGCGCTGTACGGCAAGTGGCGCATGCGCTCCGATCGAAGGCGCCACGAGCGGCTCCTATACGCTCACCGAAGCCGACGTCGACTCCACGGTCCTGGTACTGGTATCCGCCGGCGACGCCAGCGGGAGCACCACGGCCGTATCCTCCGCGACCGCGGCGATAGCCCCTGAAGTGCCCCATGAGCTGTCCGCGCCCGCGATCTCCGGGCTCGCACGGCCAGGAGACACGCTCAGCGCCGAACCGGGCATCTGGAGCGGCGCCGAACTGCTCACTTACGCCTACCAGTGGCAGAGCTGCAACGCGACCGGCGCGGAATGCGCGGCGATCGCTGGCGCGACCGGATCTACCTACACGCTCGGCGGCGGCGAAACTGGCGGGACCCTCCGAGTCGACGTGACGGTCACCAACCCCTCCGCCAGCGCCAGCACGCTCTCGCCGTACACCGCCGCCACAGCGCAAGCAAGCGTCAGCGAAGCCATCGATAGCGCCCAGCACGCCGACAATTCGCTGCTCGCGTCATCCACCAGCGCGGATCTGGAAGAACAGGAAATCGCCCCCGAGCTCCACGACGGCGAAGAAGACATCTCCTCATCCGGCACGCTGACGTCCTCGACCGTGTCCAAGGAAACCCCCGGCGAATTCGCCGTCAACACCACCGAGGGCAAGCTCAGTCTCACCCCCATCGATGTCTCCCCAAGTGCGACGGGACTGCCCACGATCGTAAACGGCGCTGCCGCGTTCTTCGCCAACACCTGGACCGCGACCGACACGATCGTGCGCCCCGACGCGCTCGGCGCCACCACACTCCTACAGCTCCGCTCAGCGCAAGCGCCCACCTCGTTCTCCTGGGAAGCGCACCTCGGCGCCGACCAGCAATTGCACCAACTGCCTGACGGCGCGATCGCGATCGTCGACCCCACACAGCCGCCGCCGGAAAGCAACGAAAACGAAACCGTCGAAGAAAACGCCCCTGGCGAAGAGGAAACCACAGAATCAGCAGAAGGCGGCGAAGAAGAAACTGAAAGCGAAGCCCCCGAAGAAGCAGAAACGGGGCAAGAAGAAGTCACGCTCGAAAACCCGGCCGCCGCGCCCACCCTTGCCACCGAACCCGGCGAACCACCGACCGGCCAACCCCAGCCCCAACAGACCCAGACGCAGTACGAAACGGACCGGAACACCCTCGCCACAGCCGAAAGCGAAACCGGCGGCGACACGCTGATGGTGATCGAGTCGCCGATCGTCACTGACGCGAATGGCCAGACCGTACCCTCCGCGCTCACCATCAACGACAACACAATTACCATGCACATCACACCAAGCCCGAGCACCGCCTACCCCGTCATCGCCGACCCGTCCGTCACCGCACCGACCGACAAAGCCTCGGCGTCCCGCGCCGACAAGTACAGCTACGGTCTCTCCGACCAGAACCCTAGAGACTTCGAACACTCCGGCGCGGCCCCCGAAGAATTTCAGGAGCTCGACCCGCACCTGAAAACCGGAGCGCTGCACACCGGCTCGACGCGTCTGATCCTTCGCTACAACACTCTCACAAACTCAGCACTCAACGCCCGAGAAGAGCGGGAAGTAAGCGAAAAGCGCAAAGAAGTAACTGAGCGCGAACGCCTCGTAGACTGGCTGAACCTCACCCGTCGTGAACATCTCGACGAACGCCTCATAACCTTCGAAGTGCCAACATGCACCTTTGCGGAGTCATGCGCGACCAAGGCAGGCCAGCCACCGACCGCGGGACAATATGCATCTGCGATCAAGCCGATAGTCGAAAGCCTCGCCACCGGCGACGGCAAGGACGGGCTGCCCGCGGTCAAGGTCAAGTACTGGGGCGCCGTCAACGAGCCTGACTTCAACGAGCCGCAAACGCGGAAACTGCAGAACGGCAAAGAAGTCCCCGCGCCACTCAAACCAGGTAGCTCAGCGAGCCCATTGCGCAATTACCCAGGCCGCGCGGCGGAACTCTGGAGGACAGCGCAGTCCGTCGTGCACAACTACTGCGGCGGGTGCAAAGTGATTGCGGGAGAATTCCAGGAAGACAACGGCATCAATCACGAAAACTACATCAAACGCTACAGCAACGAGATCGTCAAGCTCGCTCACGGGAAATGCATGACCCGTCATTGCACGCCTGAAATCTGGGGACTGCACGACTACCACGACGTCGTACATGAAACCCAGCACGCCGCCGACGAGTTTATTCAGCATATCGTCACTCAGAAACTCTCCTATCCCCACGTCTGGATCAGCGAGGCCGGCGTCGAGCTGCAAAGCGGCGAAAGCGCCACCCGGCTCGGTAGCGCCAAAGCATCGACGACGGACCGCCGCAACGACCAACGCAAGGCAGCCTTCGGCTTTCTTCATCTCCACAAAGTCTCAAGCAGCATCGAGCGGCTCTTCTACTACAGCTATAGGCAGCCGTCGGAAATATACCGTAAGAGTAATGGAGAACATTCATTCGACAGCGGCCTCGTGGAAGCCGAACACGAACCCGCGGTCAACGCATACGACAACAAAGGCGAAGCCCGTCCCGCGTACTGCGTGCTCGCATATATGAACCACGTGTGTCCGCCCACTGTAAAGACCCTCACAGGCGGCGCCGAAGGCGGCGTACACATCGGAGGCGGAGGCGGCACCACTTTCAATCCAAATGAGTTTTGTTCTGCCTACCCAACAGCAATGCTGACCGGACTCGTCGACCCCAATGGGACATCGACGCGCTATCATTTCGAATACTGGGGTGCAGGTGTCCGGCAATCAACACGCCCAGAGGCGGTTGGGAACGGCACACCCCCGGTTGCAGTAATGGCTCAGATCAAATTGCCGACAAGTGACTGCTATCCGACACATTTCCGCATTGTGGCTACCAGCGCTGACGGCACGACTTATGGCACAGCCAGCGAAGTCACGTTCGACGCTACCGCCTAGACAACCGTGCCGCTCGAACAAATGTCCAGCACACCGCAACTTCGCCAGCCTTTGACTAGTTTATAGAACCATGCGAAGAATCAGCGCTCTCATCTGCGCAACCACGATGGTTGTCCTGCTGGCCGCACAGGGGGCGGGGGCTCACCCTGGCCATGCTACGAAGTGTCCGCCGGAGCATGCGCACATACTGCGCTCGGATCGGCAGGCTGTCGTATATGAAGGCGTGGGGCCCGGGACCGAAATTCGAGAAAAGCCAGGTGGCGGAGTCGAACACTACAAAACGGACTTATTTGGCATCCGCGGTTGCGCACGCGGATATAGGCGGTCATATGAACTCGGCTCGCCTCCATCGGGACAAGGCAGTGCTGGTCACGAAAGCGGCAGCGGCACCCGGAATGAGACGCTCGGCGGTGCGTTGGTCGCTTATGAAGAATCGGTTCACGGCTGCGGACTGAACGAAAGCGAATGCAGCGGAACGTTCATCGTCGTCGTGCGCAACCTCAGTAACGGCAGGATCGTGCACAAAGTGCCGACGGGGACACCCCTCCAGCCGAGGCCCGGTTTTGTGGGTGTCGGCCAGACCACAGCGATCGTCGTCAAGAGCGATGGCGCCGTGGCGTGGATCACCGAAGCCTCGCTTGGCGAAGGCGGCTATCAAGTCCACGCGCTCGACAGTACGGGTAACAGGGTGCTTGCCTCCGACCGGAACATCAAGCCGTACGCGCTTGGGTTGAGGGGCAGCGAACTGTATTGGGTCGAAGGCGGCAAGCGTATGTCGGCAGTACTGAATTGAAGATAACTCAGCTCGTGCGACCAAACCTGCGTGCTTTGTGGAGCACGCCTGTCATGGTCGTGGCGGTCGTGATCGCTTTAGGCGGTTGTGGCGGTACGACTGCCGCGAGGACAAACACATCGGCACATGTTCGTGTTCACTCGGCGAAGGCCGCGCTAGCCTATCGCGTCGGGCAGTATTGTCTGCCGAGCAGGGAAGCGAAGTATCGCGCCGCGGGTCTCACCTGTAGGCGGCATCACTTGGCACGACGCTGACTGGTGATCTGGTGTCGTGGAGCGGCGACCGTCTACGCTGCGTGGCACGATGAGACGTGTCGTCATAAAGCTCGGCTCGAGCGTCGTCGCCGACGGCGACGGCGAGCCGCGGATGGACGTGCTCGCGCGCGTGTGCGACGTGCTGGCCGAGCTGCACGGCGACGGCGAGGAGACGATCGTCGTGACGAGCGGCGCGATCGCGCGGGGGATGCGCGTGATGGAGCTGGCCCAGCGCCCGCGGTCGATCGGCGAGCTGCAGGCGGCCAGCGCGGTGGGGCAGGGCAAGCTGTACAGGATCTACGACGAGCTGCTGCGCGAACGGGGGGTGACGAGCGCGCAGGTGCTGCTGACGTTCTTCGACATGAGCGCGAGGACGCACTACTTGAACGCGCGCCAGACGCTGACCACGCTGCTGGAGTGGCGGGTGCTGCCGGTGATCAACGAGAACGACACGACGGCGACGGATGAGATCTCGTTCGGGGACAACGACTTCTTGGCCGCGCAGGTGGCGGTGCTGGCGGGGGCCGATCTGCTCGTGCTGCTGACGGACATCGACGGCCTGTTCACGGCGGATCCGCGGCTGCGGCCCGACGCCAGGATGGTCAGCGACGTCAGCGATTTTGCGGCGCTCGAGGATCTGGAGGTGGGGCACACGACCTCGCCGCTCGGGTCCGGGGGGATGCGCTCGAAGGTGGTCGCGGCGGATATGGCCACGGCGGCGGGTATCGAGACGGTGATCTGCAACGGGCTGAGCGCGGATGCGCTGCGCAGCGTGCTGGCGGGCGGTCGCGAGGGCACGCGGTTTGCGCCGCGCGAGGCGAGGTACAGCAGCTTCAAGCTGTGGCTGAAGTACGCAAAGCCCGCGCGCGGCACGCTCGCAATCGACGAGGGCGCGGCGCGCGCGGTGCGCGAGGGCAGCGCCAGCCTGCTGCCGGTGGGCGTGGTGGAGGTGCTCGGCGAGTTCGACGCGGGCGACGCGGTCGACATCGCCGTGCGGAGCGACGGGGAGGAGGCAGCCCCGGGGGTCCCGATCGCGAAGGGCATCTGCAACTACTCCGCGCAGGAGCTGCGGCGGGTGATGGGGTTGAAGTCGGCGTCGGTGCGCGAGGTGTTGCCGCGCGCGACCGAGGAGGCCGTGCATCGCGACTATCTCGTGCTCGACTAAGACGGCTGCGGCTGCGCAGGCGCGCGTACGCGTGCGCGCGCGATGGGATCTTTTTTTGGGAGACAATCACGCGGGTCTCCCGCATCGGGCTCGGTGTCGCCGGTCACAGGACGGGCCGGACGAGCCCGGGCTGTCGTACCCTGTGGGAATGGCCACGACCGTCTCTTCGGTAGCCGACATCTGCCGCTCGGCCAAGCGCGCGGCGAAACAGCTCGCGCGGGTGGACACGGCGACGAAGGACGCGGCGCTCGAGGCGATCGCGGCGGCGCTGGAAGTGCGCAGCGGTGAGATTGTGGAGGCGAACGGGCGCGACATGAGCGCGGGCCGCGAGGCGGACCTCGGTGACGCGCTGCTCGACCGTCTGCGACTCGACGAGGGACGGATCGCGGCGATCGCGGGCGCGGTGCGACAGATCGCCGCGCTGGGCGATCCGGTTGGTGAGGTGATCGACGGGCATCGGCTGGCGAACGGGTTGGACGTGCGCAAGGTGCGCGTGCCACTGGGCGTGATCGCGGTCGTGTACGAGGCGCGGCCGAACGTCACGATCGACGCGACAGCGCTGTGCTTGAAGTCGGGCAACGCGATCGTGTTGCGGGGATCGTCGTCGGCGACGCACTCGAACGCCGTGCTCGTACAGATTGCGTCAGAGGCCGCCGTGGGCGCCGGCCTGCCGGAGGGGTGTGTGAGCCTCGTGGCGGGCGGCGGCAGGGAGGAGCTGGCGGAGCTGGCCACGCAGGAGGAGAGCGTCGATCTGATCATCCCGCGCGGGGGCGAGGGGCTGAAGGCGGCGCTGAAAGAGGTCGCGAGCGTGCCGGTGATCTATGCGGCCTCGGGGAACTGTCACGTGTACGTGGACGCGAGCGCCGACCTCGAGCAGGCGGAGGCGATCGTGATCAACGCGAAGGTGCAGCGGCCCGGGGTGTGCAACGCGGCGGAGACGCTGCTCATACACGAGGACGCCGCGGCCGCGTTCGTGCCGCGGATCGTCAGGGCGCTGCGGTCTGCGCACGTGCGCGTACGGGCGGACGAGCGCACGATCGCGCTCGCGGGAGCACAGGACGGTGCGCTCGAGCAGGCGAGCGAGGAGGATTGGGCGACCGAGTACCTGGCGCTGACGATCGCGGTGCGGGTTGTCGACTCCACAGAGGAGGCGATCGAGCACATCGGGCGCTACGGCAGCGGTCATTCCGAGGCGATTGTGACCCGGGACACCGCCGCCGCGAGGGCGTTCCAGCTGGGCGTGGACGCGGCGTGCGTGTATGTGAACGCCTCAACACGGTTCACGGACGGGGGCGAGTTCGGGATGGGGGCGGAGATCGGCAACTCGACGCAGAAGCTGCACGCGCGCGGGCCGATCGGGCTGCGCGAGCTGTGTACGTTCAAGTACCTCGTCGAGGGCGACGGGCACGTGCGCGGCTGATTTGTGGCGCGCGTGGGCATTCTCGGCGGGATGTTCAACCCGCCGCACGTCGGACATGTCGCGCTCGCGCGCTGCGCGCTACGCGAGCTCGGCGTCGAGCGGGTGGTGCTGATGCCCGCAGGTGAGGCGCCGCACAAGCCCGCCGACGAGGATCCGGGCGCCGAGCACCGCCTGCGCATGTGCCGCCTGGCGGTGGGGGGGGTCGAGGGACTGACGACTTGCGCGCTCGAGGTGGAGCGCGCGGGTCCGTCGTATACGGTGGATACCTTGCGGGCCGTGCATGCCAGTCACGAGGACACACAGCTGACGTTCATCGTGGGCGCCGACGCGGCACGGACGCTGCCGAGCTGGCGCGAGCCGCGAGAGCTGCTCGAGCTGGCGAGCCTCGCCGTGGCCGAGCGCGAGGGCGCAGGCCGGCAAGACGTGCTGAGGGCTGTAGCCGCGGCGCGATCGGCGACGGCGGCGAGGCCGATGGCGGCGAGGACCGCCACGGCAGGAAACGCGCACGGGGCGCCGGAGCCCGGTGTGAGCTTCCTGCGGATGGAGACCGTGGAGGTCTCCTCTTCGCTCGTGCGCGAACGCGTGGCGAGGGGGGAGCCGGTCGAGGAGCTGGTGGGGGAGGCGGTGGCGGGGTACATCGCCGAGCACGGCCTGTACCGCGAGGGATCGGGGGCGGTGAGCCGATGAGCCCCGAGGAGCTGCTCGATGAGATCGTGCGCTACGCGGAGGACAAGAAGGCTCACGACGTGGTGGCGCTGGATCTGCGTGGCGTGCTCGGCTACACCGACTACTTCGTGCTCTGCACGGGCAACACGGCGCGGCAGACCAAAGCGATCCACGACGGGATCCTTGAGGGGCTCAAGCGCGAGCACGAGACGCTGCCGCGGAGGGTGGAGGGCGCGGGCAAGGCGGACTGGATCCTGATGGACTACCTCGACGTGGTGGTGCACGTGTTCACGCCCGAGACGCGCGAGTTCTACCGGCTGGAGCAGCTGTGGGGCGAGGCTCCGGCGCGCGCCGCCGGCGGGGCGTAGCGCGGCGATCACACGCATCCCGGCTCGCCGGCCCAACCGCCGGCTGTGCGGGCAATAGCCGGAGACATTTTCCAACAACCGTCCAGTTTCGGTTGTTTAGATTTTTGTTTGGGGGTAGTGTCGCGCGGTACAGCGCTCGCGGGGAAGCTTCGGGCGCGCAGCAGGAGGAGATCAGATGAATCTGGCGGCGATTGCCACTGCCCGCAACAGGCTCTGCGGAGCATTCCTCGCAGCAACTCTCGTGATCGCGGCGCTCGCATGGTGCGCGCTCGCGGCGCCGGCGCATGCGGAAGGCCCCGGTGAAGGCACCCCGACGACGGTCAGCGTCGGCGACTCGTTCATCTCGGGCGAGGCGGGACGTTGGGCGGGCAACACGGACGAAAGCTCATCCAAGACCGACGCGCTCGGCTCGACCGCGTACTACGACAACGCCACCAACACGGGAGAACTGATCGAAGGCTGTCACCGTTCGAAGTCGGCCGAGGTCTACGTCGGCGGGGGCGTCAACGGCGAGAACCTCGCCTGTTCGGGCGCGAAGACGTCCAGCTTCACCGAGGAAGGCGAGTTCAAGCCGGGCATCGACTTCTACAACTCCGGGGGGCACGAAGGCCAGGCGCTGATGCTCCAACACTATGCGGCGACGCACAACGTGAAGCTCGTGGCGCTGTCGATCGGCGGCAACAACTTCAACTTCGCGCCGATCGTGACGACGTGCATCGAGGACTTCCTCGAGTCGACCTTCTTCTATGACTTCTACTGCAGTGAAGAAAGCTCGGTGACGAGCAACTTCACGTCGGGCAACGTCTCCAAAGTCAAGGGCGAAATCGAAGGGGCGATCAAAAACGTCGCCACCGCGATGACCAACGCCGGCTATACAAGCTCGCAGTACACGATCCTCGTGCAGAACTATCCCTCGCCGATCCCGAACGGGTCGGAATTCCGCTACACCCAGAGCGGCTACAGCAGGCAGACGACGGGTGGCTGCGGCTTCTGGAACAAGGACGCCAATTACGCCAATGCGACGATGCTGCCGACGATCGACAGCACCGTGATGAACGCGGCGGCCGGGGCGGGCCTGTCGAACGTGAAGACGATGGAACTGGGCTCCGCGTTCAACAGCCACAGGCTGTGCGACAAAGGCGTGGGGCTGCTCGAGGAAGAGGGGCTGTCGAACTGGAAAGCGACCGAAGCGGTGAACAAGAGCGAGTGGTTCAACCAGATCCGCACGGTCGAAACGCTGTTCGGCACCTACCAGCTCCAGGAAGACATACACCCCAATTACTGGGCGCAGCTCGGGCTGCGCAACTGCCTGACCCAGGCCTATAACGCGGGGACGCCGAAGGGTGGGACGTGTACGACCTCGGGCACGGGCCTGAACTCGGCGGGCGAGCCGAACATGTCGCTGCACTGAGTCACACGCAAAGCTGATCGCAACGGCGGCGAGCAAAATCTTGCTCGCCGCCGTTGCGAGGAAGGTGTAGGATCGTGAGCCCTTAGCTCAGCGGGCGAGCCGAACACGTGATCGCACTGATCGGCCAACGGGGGCGCCGGCCGTGACCCGACCGGCGCCAAGCCCGCTGACTAGCACATGGGTCACGCAAGGCTCGCGGTCCCGGTTTCTAGGCGGATTTGCGCCAAGATGGGGGCGTGAGCAGCACAGAGTCCGGCGGTCACACGTCGCGGATATCGGCGGTGATGCGCGAGGGCGAGCAGGTGACCCCGCTCGAGCTGTTCTTCGACCTCGTGTTCGTGCTGGCGCTGACGCAGTGCACGACGCTGATCGTGCGCACGCCGACGTGGGAGGGGATGCTCAAGGGAGTGCTCGTGCTCGGCGTGCTGTGGTGGTCGTGGGTGGGGTACGCGTGGCTGACGAGCGTGCTCGACCCGGAGGAGGGAACCGTGCGGCTGGTGATGTTCGCCGCGATGGCCGCGTTCCTCGTGGCGGCGCTGTGCGTGCCCGGCACGTTCGGTGCGGAGGCGCTGCTGTTCGCGTGCGCCTACGCTGTGGTGCGAACGGCGCACATCATGCTGTTCATGCTCGCCAGCCGCGAGGACGCCGCGCTGCGCAGCGCGGTGATCGGGCTCGCCGCGAGCACGGCGATCGCCGTGGGCCTGCTGCTCGTCGCGGCGTTCACCGCCGGCGCCGTGCAGCTCGGGCTATGGGGAGTAGCGCTTGTGCTCGACGCCGGCGGTCCGTTCCTGTTCGGCGCCGACGGCTGGAAGCTCGTGCCCGGCCATTTCGCCGAGCGCCACGGCGCGATCGTGATCATCGCGCTGGGCGAGTCGGTCGTGGCAATCGGCGTCGGCGCGAAAGCCGTGATCGGCGCGGGGGTCGTCGTCGCCGCGGTGCTGGGCATCGTGGTCACGGCGACGCTCTGGTGGGCTTATTTCGACGTGGTCGCGATCGTCGCGGGCAGGCGCCTGGAGAAAGCTACGGAGGGGCGCGAGCGCAACGAGATCGCGCGCGACTCCTACTCCTACCTGCACTTCCCGATGGTCGCGGGCATCGGGCTGATCGCGGTCGGGATGAAGCTGACGATCGAGCACGTCGGCAGCCCGCTGAAGCTGGTCGCGGCGACCGCACTGCTCGGCGGCGCGGCGCTGTACCTGCTCGCGCATGTCGCGTTTCGCCTGCGCAACATGCACAGCCTCAGCCGGCGGCGCCTGGTTTGCGCGCTCGTGCTGCTCGCGCTGTTGCCGGCCGGCGCGAAGCTGCCGGCGCTTGCGACGCTCGCGATCCTTGCCGCCGTGCTGGTTGCGCTGATCGCTTATGAGGTATTGCGCTACGCGGAGGTGCGCGACCGTGTCCGCCACCAGCCCACCCGGTAGTCGTAGACCGGTTCGTTCGTCGTTTGCCGCTCGATCGGCTGGCTGACAGCCGAGTTGCGGCTTCATCTTGGAGTCGAGCGAGCGGAGCGCGCCCTGCAGGTGGCCGGGAGGCGCAAACCGGGGTATAACCTCAGTGCATCGCCACCAACGCGCTCGTCACAGGGGCAACCGGGTTCATCGGTGGCCGCCTCGCAGATTCGCTGCTCCGCTCGGGCGCGCGAGTGCGCTGCGTCGTGCGAGACCCGGCCCGGGCGACGCACCTGCAACGCGCGGGTTGCGAGCCCGCCGCGGTGACGTCACCGACCCCGCGAGTCTGCAGGGAGCCGGGGAGGGGATCGACGTCGCCTACTTCCTCGTGCACGCGATGGCCGGGGGGCCGGGCTTCGAGGAGCGCGAGCGCGAGGGCGCGCTGGGCTTCGGGCGCATGGCCAAGCGAGAGGGGGTGGGGCGGATCGTCTATCTCGGAGGCCTCGGCGACGAGAGCGTCTCGAAGCACCTGCGCAGCCGCCACGAAACGGCCCTGACATTGGCGGCGGAGGGCCCGCCCCTGACCTATTTCCGCGCCGCGATGGTCGTCGGCGCGCAGAGCGAGTCCTATCGCACGCTGCGCTATCTCGTGAAACGGCTGCCGGTGATGATCGCCCCCAGCTGGCTTCAGATCGCCACGCAGCCGATCGGGATCGACGACGTGGTCGAGTATCTGCGCCGGGCGGGCGAGGTCCCCGAGGCGCAGGGACGCGAGGTCCAGATCGGCGGCCCCGACGTGCTCGCCTACGGCGAGATGCTCGACAGGATGGCGGTCGTGATGGGGATGCGGCCTCGCCCGAAGCTACCGGTGCCGTTCATCACACCGTGGCTGTCCGCCCTATGGCTCGGCCTCGTCACGCCGGTCGACACGAACGTCGCGCGCCCGCTTGTAGAGGGCCTGACCACTGAGACGATCGTCACCGACCCCTCCGGAGCGGCGCCGTTCGGGATCGCGCCCGTGTCCTTCGACGAGACGCTGAGGCGCGCGCTCGCCGAGGAGGAGCAGGTCGCGGCCGGCGGCGAGCACGCTCGATGAACAGGGCGCTGGTCCTGTTCACGCGCGATCTGCGCGTGCGCGACCAAGCGGCGCTCGCCGCCGCCGTGCGTGAGGCCGACGAGGTCCTGCCGCTGTTCGTGCTCGATCGTAGGCTGCTGGCCGGCAGCTGTGGCGCACCCAACCGGTTGGCGTTTCTGCTTGAGAGCCTCGAAGACCTCGCCGCCTCGCTGTGGGAGCGGGGAGCGCCGCTGGTGGTGCGCCACGGCGATGCGATCGAGGAGACGCTGCGGCTCGCGAGCGAATGGGACGTGTCGACTGTCTGCATGAGCGCCGATACGAGCCCGTATGCGCAGAGCCGGCAGGCGCGATTGGGTGAGAGCTGCAAGCGCGCCCGCATCGAGCTGCGGCTGTTTGCGGGAATCACGGTCGTGGAGCCTGGTGAGCTCACACCACTGAGCGGAGATCACTATCGGGTGTTCACCCCGTATTGGAGGGTCTGGAGCGAGCTTCCAACCCCTGTGGTTCAGCGTGCGCCCCGTCGCATCACCGCACCCGCCGGGCTTCGTGGCACGCCGATCCCGTCACTGGCGAGCCTGGCACGCGAGCGCCGCTCACCCGAGACGCCTCGCGGCGGCGAGCGCGCGGGCCGGGAGCGGCTCTCGCGATGGCTGCGAGGCGGGCTCGCGCGATATGCCTCGCTGCATGACGACCTCCCTGCCGACGGGACCTCACGTCTCAGCCCGTACCTGCATTTCGGCTGCCTCTCGCCGGCTTCGGTCCTCGCTCGAGTCGCCGATCGCGAGGGCGGCGAGCCGCTTGCCCGCCAGCTGTGCTGGCGTGACTTCCATCATCAGGTCCTCGCCGCGCGGCCGGATCTGCCGCACGCCGACTACCGCTCGCGAGGCGACAGGTGGAGACGCGACAAGCGCGCGAGTGAGGCCTGGCGAGCGGGACGCACCGGCTATCCGATCGTCGATGCGGGCATGCGTCAGCTGGCGACCGAGGGCTTCATGCACAATCGCGCCCGCCTGATTGTCGCATCCTTTCTCACGAAGACCCTCTACATCGACTGGCGTGTGGGCGCGGCGCATTTCGCGAAGCTGCTGGTGGACGCCGACGTCGCCAACAACGTCGGCAACTGGCAGTGGGTGGCGGGCACGGGCAACGACACGCGGCCCATCCGCGTGCTGAACCCGCTGCGCCAGGCCCACCGTTTCGATCCACGCGGCGAGTATGTGCGTCGCTACGTGCCCGAGCTTGCCGGCATCGACGGGGGCGAGGTGCACGAGCCGTGGCGTCTGGCGCCGGCGGCTAGGCGCGGGCTCGACTATCCCGATCCGATCGTCGACCACCGGTCCGCCGCGAGCGACCTGCGGCGGCGACGTGGGGGCTGAACGAGCAGCTTGCCGGCTATGGGGTGCTGCGCGCGCTGCGAGCAGCGACGCACGGGACCGGCACACGGCGCGAGACATCAGTCGGCGAGCGTACGCTTCTGCGGGTGGGGCGTCTCGCCACGCGCGAGCATCGCCACGAAGCGCTCGATCCGCCGCGCGCGTGTGTCGGCTCGCTTGGCATTGCCGATCCGCAGCAGCACCGAGTAGCGGTTCTGGCTCGTGAGGATCTCGAACATCGCCTGCGCCGCGGGCACGGCTTGCAATGCCGCGGCGAGGTCGTCCGGCACAGCGATCGTGGCCTGGCCGGCGTAGGCGGCATCCCAGCGGCCGTCCTCCTTGGCTCGCTTGACCGCGGCGATGCCCGCCGGCCGCATTCGGCCTTCGCCGGTCAATCGCTCGACGATGGAGACGTTGCGCTCAGACCACGAGCTGCGCGCGCGGCGGGGGGTGAAGCGCTGACGGTAGGTGCGATCGTCGCGGCGGCGGACCTGCCCGTCGATCCATCCGTGGCAGATCGCCTCGTCGAGCGCGTGGTCGTAGGTGAGGCTCGTCGGCTCGACGATGCCCTTCTTCGCCAGGATCAGCCACACGCCCCCGGAGGTCTCGTGATGCTCAGCCAGCCATCCTCGCCATGCGTCGGCATCGAGGATCAGCAGAGAGGGAGGCTCTTGGGCCACAACGTCAGCGTACCCCCGACGGCGGGTGGCAGCACCCGGAGCTCGGGCCCGCCACGCGTCGTCGGTGAGGTTCTTCGCCGAGCTCCGTCAGGAGATGCCTTTCGCGCGCATCGCAGCCTCGACCTCCGAGGCGTCCGCTTCCATACCTTTTGCGTTCGGGTGCACGGAGAACGCGTCCGATTCGGGGAGCACCGGTTCGACATAGCGGACGCTGAGGGACTTGCAGGCGTCGTGGCCGATGCTCGGGGTGTAGGTGTCGACGTAGGTCGCGCCGTTGGATCCTGCCTCGCTGTTGAGCATCGAGTTCAGTTCCTTCTCGACGCCGTTGAGATAGGCCACGTCGCCGGTTGTCAGCGGCACGGTGGGCCAGCAGTTGCCGCTCTGGGGGAGGATGTCGGGATAGCCCACGACGAACACCTTTGCCGACGGCGAGATCACGTGGACCTGATGAAGCATCGCTCCGACCACGGGCCCGTCTTCGACGATCTCTTCGGCGAGTTTGTGACCGTATGTGTTTTTACAGGGCGTCCCGAACGGGAACACGAGATCCTCTGCTCCGCAGGTGATCAGCGTGTTGAGGAACAGTCCTTTGTCGTTGCCGCCGATTCCCACAGATACAACCTGGGTTGAGGAGTTGAGGGCGCCGATTTGCGGCGGCTGGTCTGAGTATTGGGCGGTCGTGGTGATGTTTTCCGTGGTGGCGCCTGAGCAGCTGACGTCCTTCAAAGACAGGCTCAGTGCCGAGGCCGCCAAGTGTGGGTAGTTGCGGGCAGACTGCAAACAGTCGAGCGGTGCCCCCAGAGCGGGCGGCAAGATGAACGGACCGGAAACATAGGAATCGCCCAGCGACACATAGGCGGATGAGGCGCCTGCGAGCGATGGCGTTGCCGCGAAGGCCAGCAGGGCCGCGGCGAGCGCCGCGAGGCACCACACCGGCCTAGCTCTGTGGGGAGCGACCGGGTGAGTCTTGGAAGACAGCGAACGATGAGGGGACATCGACCATCCTTTCTCCTCGACACGAAACACGAGATGTCCACTTGGGTGGACCTATTCGGAGTACCCGCCATGGGACAGCGGAAACATCGAACTTATCGAATTTCGGGGGTCAATGGAACCGGTGTTTCCAAGCCTGAAGGTGATGGCGAGGCAATGCTCGGCTGGAAGGGCCGGCGGGTTCGGTGTCAGCGACGCCGGCTGCGTCCGGGATCTCTGGCCAGCGTGCAGCCTGTATCGGTGCATTTGCGCTGCAGCCGTCCGGCGGAGATGGTTTGGACCAGCCCGACGATCCAGCACGTGGGACAGCCGCGGAGTGCGAGCATGCCGGGTGCCCCGAGCAGGAGCGCGGTCGGGCCCACGCTCGGGGCCAGGGCGATGGCTGAGCCGATCAGCCCGAAGCCGAGCGCTCCGCGCGTGAGATGACGCGCGAGGGAGGGACTGCCGGCGAGGGGGCTGTGGTCATGGTCGATCATGCTCGAGACCTCCGTCGGCGGTCGGGGTGTCCGACGCTCTGAGCTCTGAGCGGAGCGTTGCGCGTCCGCGATGCAATCGTGACTTCATCGCCGCGCGGCTGAGGCCGAGCGCCTCGGCCGCGGCTGCTCCGGAGAGGCCGTGGATGTCACGAAGGACGAGGACCGCGCGCTGCTCGGGAGGGAGCTTCGAGATGGAGTCGACGATCCGCTCTATCTCCATGCGCGCCAGGGCGGCGTCTTCGGCGGATGGCTCGGATGTGCCGGCAGGGACGAGCCGATTGAATGTGACGCGTGTCCGGCGGATGCACTCGTTGCGAACGATTTGGAACATCCACGATGCGAGGGCGGCGGTGGCGCGCAGCGTCCCGATCTTGCGGTACATGACGATCAGGGCGTCCTGGGCCGCGTCCTCCGCATCCTCGGGCGTAGCGCAGAGGGTGCGGGCGAAGCGCCGCACGTGCGCGTGTGAGCCGCTCAGCAGTGTTGCGATCGCGCGTGTGTCGCCCTGCTGGGCTGCGCTGACGACCCGTTCGGTCGGCCAAGCTCCGTATGCGCGCGTTTCAGTCACGGGATCGGGCTCGCATGACGAAGAAGAGGCAGCCGCAGACGACGACCGCGGCGGCGATGAGATAGACGGCGATTGTCACGATCAATGTCCTCCTGGTGGATGATGAGCAGCCGTTCCGCTCGATCGGGTATCGATGCGTAGATAGGAGGCATGTCCCCGTGGAAAGGATTCTTAGATTGTTCTGCTCGGCGGTCCGGATCAGATTGAGCGGGTCGTACCGCTGCGAGGAGCCAGGCTGCTCTTGACAGGATCGATACGCAATGCGCTGAAGATGATGCTCGAGGATTCTCACCAAGGTGTTGATGAACGGGGGTGAGGCCGAGGCAGTTTCGCAAGTGAGAAACGAAACTTGCGGGAATCTACGGTGGAGGTATGCTCGTTTGAGCGATGGGGCAGAGTCGAACGATTCGAGCTAATAAGTGGAATGGCGCGATCGCCGTCTTGGCGGTCGTCCTTGCCCCACTTGCGATCTGTCTGCCGTCGGCGGCGGCCGACTCGCCCAAGCAGGTGGTGAGCTTCGGCGAAAACATCTGGGGCCAGCTGGGAAACGCCGGCTATGTCGAAAGCGCCCCGACTCCGGCCGCGGTTACGCTCCCCGGCGCCACGGGATCTCCGGCGCAGGTCGCGGTGGGCGAGGATCACAGCGTCGTGCTGACATCGGGTGGTCAGGTCTACACGTTCGGCACAGGTGGTCTCGGAAGCGGGAACCTCTTTTCCGAATTCCGGACCCCGGTCGCGATCACTCTCCCCGGTGCCACCGGGCCGGCCGTGCAAGCTGCCGCTGGGGTCTCCTTCAGCCTGGTGCTGACCGCCGGGGGTCAGCTCTACACGTTCGGCTATGACGCCGCCGGTCAGCTCGGGGACGGCAAAATCAGCTTTGAAGAAAACCCGACCCCCGAAGCGATCACGCTGCCCGGAGCCACCGGAGCGCCTGTTCAGGTCGCCGCCGGGCGTGAATTCGGCCTTGTGCTTACCGCCGGCGGGCAGCTCTACGCATTTGGCGGTGACAGCAACGGCGAACTCGGGGACGGCAGCGACAACTTCGAAGGCGTTTCGACCCCCGAGGCGATCACGCTCCCGGGTGCCACTGGGCTGCCGGTGCAGGTCGCAGCCGGCGAGTATCACAGTCTCGTCCTGACCTCGAGCGGACAGCTCTATACCTTCGGCGCCAACCGCTCCGGGCAGCTCGGAGACGGCGGCACAACGTCCCGATCGACGCCTGAAGCGATCACGCTGCCCGGCGCCAGAGGGCCGATCGTGCAGATCGCGGCAGGCTGGGAATTCAGCCTTGCGTTGACGGCGAGCGGCCAGCTCTACGCGTTTGGCAACGACGAATACGGCCAGCTCGGGAACGGCAAAAGCGACACCGAATCGCACTCCACCCCCGAACCGATCGCGCTTCCCGGTGCGAAGGGCTCGATCAAGGAGATCGCCGCCGGTAAGAACCACAGCCTGGTGGTGACTCGGAGGGGTCAGCTGTTCGCGTTTGGAAGCGACCAGTACGGCCAGCTCGGTAACGGCAAAGCCGAAGAAACCCCGTACTCCACCCCGACGCTCGTGGATCTTTCACATGTAAAGAGCGTAGCCCGAGGATCGTCCGCGAATCATGTGCTGGCGATCGTCCCGGTCCCGCCACCGCCGCTCGCTGTCTCCACGACGACCCTGCCCGAAGGCAAACAGGGAGCTTTCTACACTGCCGCTGCCGCTGCGACAGGGGGTACCCCGCCGTTGCGATGGAGCGCCACGGGCCTGCCTCGCCGATTGCGGATCGATGCTCATAGTGGCCAGATCCGTGGCATCCCATCCGCTGGCGGCGAATCGACCGTGACTTTGATCGCCACCGACGCTGAAGGTGTTACGGCCGAAAGCGCTCCGATCAAGCTTGCGATCGCCGCCGCGGCGTGTCGTCACCCAGGACGTGGTCGCTGCCGCCCGTAAGCTACGGGCGAGTCGCGATCAAAGGAGCGGTTCAGCGAATATTCGTCGGCGGGGGTCGAGGATCACGACGGGGGATCCTTCGCCACTTGGCGTTGCGCTCACAAAGTCGTATCCAGGATGGGTAGGGGCATGACGCCTACGGCGAGCAGCCCCAGCGGAGCTATCTCCGTATGGTTGTCCGGATGAGTCCCGTTGCCACCAGATCGCTGGATCAGGCTGCTTGCGGATCGGTGGGAGGCTGATGCGCCAGGGCCGGTGGGCCGGCCGCTATCCCGCCGCGGCCGCGATGGTGATCTTCGCCCTGGTGCCCTACCTCGGGCTTTCGGCGGCCCTGCAGCCGCTCACGCCGATCATCGGTCGGCAGTTGCACATGAGCGTGCAGACGATGGGCCTGGGATTGGGCATGGCGAACGCCGGGTACGCCGTCGGGACCGTCCTCGCGGTGCAGTTCGCCCAGCTTCTGCCGCAGCGGCGGATGATGGTCCTCTATGCGGCGCTGCTGGTGATCGGGTCGACCGTGTCGGCGGCGGCGCAAGATCCTGCGATGTTCATCGCCGGGCACGCGCTGCAGGGACTGTGCACGAGCCTGCTGTTGATCGCCGCCGTGCCGCCGTTGGCGCTCGGCTTCGGCTTGGAGAAGTTTCGCTGGACCGCGATGATCATGAACGTCTGCATCTTCGGGGCGGTCGCGCTCGGACCCGTGATCGGTGGAATCCAGGCGAGCGCCCACGCGTGGCGGCCGCTGTTCTGGATCGTCGCCGGGATCTCGCTGGCGGCGCTCCTGCTTTCCCTGCTGACGTTCGAGGACGCCCCGCCGGCCGACCGGGACGCTCCGCGAGACCTCCTCGCGATCGGTCTGGCCGCATCGGGATGCGCCGCTGCGTTCTTTGGGGCCTCCGAGCTGTTGACCCATCGCTTCCTCGGCGCGGAGACCCTCTTGCCGCTCATCGTCGGCTTGGCGCTGATCCTTGCCCTCGTCGTCAACCAGTATCGAAGCAGCCGCCCGCTCTTGACGATCCGCACGATGCTGACCAGCACGATTCCGGTCGCGGGGATCGTGCTCGCGCTGTCGGCCGCAGCCGCGTCGATCTCGGCGACGGTCCTGACCGCCGGCGAGCTGTCTCCCCATTACACGCCGCTGCATCTTGGCCTGCTCTATCTCCCCGAGCTGGGTGGCGCGTTGATCACCGCGGTTGCGCTCGGCGTCGTTCTCAACAAGCGCCAAATGCACTACCTGCCCTTGGCGGGCATGGCGTTCCTGGCCGCTGGAATCGCGGTGTTCCAGGTTCATGCCCCGCCCACCGAAGCGCTCACCCTGATCGGTTCCGGGCTTACCGGAATCGGTCTCGGCGCGGCGGTCGCTCCGGCGCTGTTCGTCGCGGGGTTCTCGCTGGCGGCCGCGAGCCTCCAGCGGGTGTTCGCGATCGTCGAGCTCTTCCGGGCGGTCGCCGCGTTCATGATCGCTCCGGTGTTCGTGCACTTCGCCGCCACCGTCGGCGGTAACACCAGAGCCGGCACCTCCATTGCGCTGTGGATCGGCTTTGGCCTCGCGATCGGCGGCGCGCTCGCCGCGGTCGGTCTCTACGCGCTCGGCGGTGCGCGTCCGCAAACGCCGGACCTCGAGCGCTTCATGGACGGCGAGGGCCCAGCGTGGGACTCGCCGCCGCTGCTCGCGGGCATTCGCAACCACCAACACCAAGCGCTCGCCGAGGAGGCAGCATGACAATGACAAAGGACATCGAGAGCGTCGCCGGTCAGGCACACGGCCCCGTCGTTTTCGCTTACGACGGCTCCGAGCTGGCCAAGCTCGCGATCGACGAGGCCGCCCGGCAGCTCGTGCCGGGACGCGACGCGATCGTCCTCACCGTCTGGCAGCCGTTCGACGTCGGGTTCGTGCCGACCGTGCCGCTTCGACTCGACGCCGCCGAGATCGCCGACGTCGGAGAGGCCGCGGCACAGACGGCCGCCGACGGAGCCTCGCTCGCGAATGCGGCGGGCTTCAACGCACGCGGTCTGGAGGTCGAGGGGGCTCCTACCTGGAAGGGCATCGTCGATGTCGCCGACGAGCACGACGCGAGCCTGATCGTGCTCGGCTCCCACGGCCGTACCGGGCTTGCCGGGGTGCTGCTTGGGAGCGTCGCCGAGGCGGTCGCGGCGCACTCGCGACGCTCGGTGCTGATCGTCCACCGCCGCGACTGACCTAAGCTTTTGCGAACTTCGCGATCTCCTCGGCGAGTCGATCGGGTTGGTCCTCGGGGGTGAAGCTGTACGCGTCCTCGATGAAGACGATGCGCCCGTCTGTCAGCGCCTCGGAGTAGCGCTGTGCGTCGGCGGGCGCGAACACTTGGTCTTCCGGGCTCCAGGCAAACAGCACGGGGCGTCTGAACTCGGCGATGAGGCGTCTCCCTGCCGCTTGCACCGGCGCTGAGGTGGCGCTCGACATCACCTTGCCGGTGTCGCGCAAGATCGAGGGGTCGCTGACGCACGGCAGCGCATAGGAATCGGAGACGATGTCCTCGAGAGGATGCTTGATGAGCAGGCCGAAGGCAGGTGGGGTCGACCGGATCGCTCGGTCGCGTAGCGCCTCGAACAGCTGCCGCAGGATCGCAAGATCCTTGGCTGCGGCAGGCAGGCCGTCGAAGGGTGGAGGAGGAAACTCGCTGTACGGCGTCTCACAGGAGTTCAGCACGAGCCGTGCGATACGTTGGGGATCGGACGCGACAGCGATCTGTGAGTAAGCGCCCCCTGAGTCGTTGCCCACGAGCGTCACGTCGACGAGCCCGAGCGCAGCCAACGCCGAAGCGATCAAGTCTCCACAGCCGGCTGGACTGAGGTCGGCGTCTGGAGACATGGCGACCCGGTGGGCGCCGAGCGGCAGATCGAGGGCGATACATGTGAAGCGATCGGCAAGGCGCTCGACCACCTTGCGCCAGAGGTTCGCGTTGGCAAGCCATCCGTGGGCGAATACGAGCGGAGGGCCCTCGCCGCGGCGGAAATACCGCAGCCGGCCGCCCGGCAGCGACAGCTCTTCCTCAACGCCGAGCGCCTCGGCACGCCACCGATGGGCAGGCGTGTCAGCGGTGACTTCAGTGCTCATAGCGCTCTCTCCGGAGATCTGAATTGGCTGGCGAATCGTCGGGCAGATTAGCATACTTTCTGACCTCGTGGTCAGTTTTTTATGACGAGATAGTCATCTATAGTTGCTTGGATGGCATCGCACGCTACGCCGCAGACCCGCGCCAACTCCACGCCGATCACGCCTGTGACTCCCAAGGGGCGCCGGACACGGGAGACCCTGCTCGGAGCGGGCGAGGTGGTCGCCGAGCGTGACGGGCTGTCCGGGCTGAGCGTGGCCGCCGTTGCGGCTCAGGCCGGCGTTGCGAAGGGGACCTTCTACCTTTATTTCACCGATCGAGAGTCGTTTATCGACGCACTCCATCAGCGCTTCTATGCGCAGGTGACCGAGGCCGTCTCGCGGGCCGTCGCCGATCTGCCGGCGGGACGCGAGCTGCTTCTGGCGGCGATCGAGGCTTATCTCGACGTCTGTTTGACAAACCATGCGGTCAAGGCGCTTGTTTTTGAGACCCGCGCTCAGAGCACGCTCACCACGACAATGGAGGAGCGTGAGGCGCTGTTCGCGCAGCTCGCCGAGCCGAGCATGCGCGCGCTCGGCATGACACCGGCGCGCATCTCTGCTCGCCTGATCGTCGCGTTGACCTCGGAGGCGGCTTTGATCGAGATGGAAGCCGGGCACAAGGTTCCCGGCGCCCGCAAATCGATCCGCACGCTGCTTGGCGCTCCGCTTCCTCAACGCTTGTACTCCAAGCAATGATCGACAGAATCCGCGTGGATGCACGCGATCAAATTGAACCGACCTTCCGCGTACCTGCGGTTCGCATTGAGTCCGGTTTATGGAGCTAGTCGGGCTCGAACCGACGACCTCGACGCTGCCAGCGTCGCGCTCTCCCAGCTGAGCTATAGCCCCAAGCTTATGATTCGTGAGCACCCAGTCTACTCAACCGACCCGACGACGTCTGGTCCCCGGTCTGGTGTTCGAGCATCGCCTTGAAGTTGTAGTCGGACGCCCATCTGATGCGTTGGGCCTGGTTGTTCCTCGTGGGATCCAAGCGAAGGTGGATTGCGCTACGGCCCGCGACCTCTGATATTGGAATCAGAAAGCAGCTATTGAGCTCGGGTGAGTACGCAGCGATCGCGTCGACCTCAGAGGAGCGATAGGTCGTGGACACATAACCGCCGGGCGTATATCGATTGGTGGCGAGGCCAACCAGCAACACTCCATCCAGGCGCTGCGCCAACTTGCATTGGACACGCAGCAGTGCCGGGTTGAGGTCGATGACGAGGTCGTAGCGCCGACCCTCGCAAAGAGGGCGTAGCACCGTCAGACCACACAGGATTGCCTCGGCTGTGATCGCCGCCTCGGCCGCAGCTCCCTTCTGGCTCGGAGTCAGCTCTTTCATCCCCACGCAAGCTACGTGGTCTTGTGTGCCGTGCGGGTGTCAGGTGTGCCAACTCTGTGCCGAAACTGCGGCGAACCCGCGACCGGCCCGCCTCACCCCGGCGGAATGAACTCCGGCACGTCGAGGTCGTCACCGGGGTCGTCGTCGCGCGCGCTGCTGCTCGTGAAGCGCGGGTGGTCCTCGCCCCGCGGTGCGCCCGGGCCGGCTTGGTCGAGACGCGCGGTCATGGAGCCGTGGGCGAGGCGCACATCGCGCAGGATGCGCTCGGCGTTGTTGCGCAGCGAAACCGACAGCTCGCGCAGGTTGCGCGACAGCTCGGTGCCGTCGCGCAAGACCTCGCGCGCGACGACGTGCGACTCGCTGACGATCGCGCGCGCGTCGTCGCGTGCCTTCGCGCGTATCTCTTTTGCCTGCTCATGCGCCTCGGTGCGCAGTCGCTCGAGGTCCTCGCCGCCCGCGGCCAGCGCCCGTTCGGTCTGCTCTCGCGCCTGGGTGGCGATTCGGTTCGCCTCCTCGCGCGAGCCGGCTGTCAGTCGCGCCGACTCCTCCTCGGCGGCGGCGCGCACCCGCTCGGCTTGCTCCTCCGCAGCGGCGCGCACCCTCGCTCCCTCGTCCTCCACAGAGGCGCGCGTCTGCTCGACCTCCCGCTGGGCGTCGGCGAGCAGCTCACTTGCCTGCTCGTGTGCGCGCGCGAGCAGACCGGCCGCCTCCTCGCGTGCGGCGGCGAGGTCGCTGTCCGCTTCGGCTCGGATCGAGCCGACGGCCGCCAGCGCCTCGTTTCTGGCGCTCTCCGCCTGTGTGCGCGCCGCGAGCAGGATCTCTCCGGCCTCCTGCTCGGCCGCCAGCACGCGATTCTCCGCCGCTCGGTCCGCCTCGGCGATCCGTTCGCGCGCGCGTGCCTCGGCCTGCTCGCGCAGCTCGGCCGCGGCCCGTTCGGCTGCCTCTACGATCCCGGTCACACGGCCGGGGGCGGTGCTCAGCTCACCGGGCTCCTCAGCGCTGCCGTCGCCATGCGATCCACCCTCCATCCGCCCATGGTAAACCGGCTCGCCGGGTCGCGGATGCGCGTCGCCCATGACTGCGCAGCGGGGGTGGGCACGAATCGAAACGCCGTCGCCGGGCGCGAACGGGAATCGACACGCCACCGGTGATGGCAGGAAACGTGGGAAATATGTCCTTGCAGACAGATCTGGCTTGAGCGATGATCGAGTCATGGACGCCCTTCTCGAGATCGACCGTCGTTGCGACGAGCCACGCCAGATCGCGATCGTCGCCTATCCCGGCGTGCAGAGCCTCGACGTCACCGGCCCGCTTGAGGTGTTCGCAGGCGCGCGCGAGCTGATCGCGGCTGAGGCGCGCCACGAGCGCGGCTATGAGATCTCGATCCTCAGCCGCGATGGAGCTCCACTGCGAACGTCGAGCGGCTTGACGATCGCTCCACACGCCGCCCTGAGCGGAGCTTCCCAAGACATCGACACGCTGATCGTGGCGGGCGGGCAGGGCTGCATGGAGGCGGCGAAAGACAGCGCGTTGATCGAGTGGATCGCGCACGTCGCCACCAAGGCGAGGCGCACAGTGTCGGTCTGCACCGGCGCGTTCCTGCTCGCGCGCGCGGGCGTGCTCGACGGAAGACGCGTCACCACGCACTGGGCCGCCGCCGCCGAGCTCGCGCGCCTGTATCCGACCGTGCAGGTCGACCCCGAGCCGATCTTCGTGCGCGACGGTCCGGTCTGGACCTCGGCCGGTGTCACGGCCGGTATGGATCTGGCGCTGGCGCTCGTCGAGGAGGATCTCGACCGCGGGGCGGCGCTGACGATCGCCCGTCATCTGGTGCTGTTCCTGCGCCGTCCCGGCAACCAGTCGCAGTTCAGCGCGACGCTCGCCGCCCAGCAGCCCGCGCGCGAGCCGTTGCGCGACGCGCAACGCCACGTGGTCGAGAACGTCGCGAGCGAGCTGTCGGTCGAGGCGCTGGCCACGCGCGCGCACATGAGCCCGCGGCATTTCGCGCGTGCGTTCCGCGCGGAGACCGGCGTTACGCCCGCCCGCTACGTCGAGCAGGTGCGCCTGGAGGCGGCGCGTCGGCTGCTGGAGGAGACCGCGGAGCCGATCGCCGCGGTCGCGGCGAGGTGCGGCTTTGGCACGGGGAAGACGATGCGCCGCGTGTTCCTGCGCGCGTTCGAGGTCGGGCCGGCCGAGTACCGCCGTCGCTTCCACGCTCCCGCCCTCTATCCGACCCCCGCCTGACCATCACAAAGGAGACACGAGTACACATGGACATCGCCATCCTGCTCTACGACCGACTGACCGCCCTGGACGCGATCGGGCCCTATGAGGTGCTGAGCCGCCTGCCGGACGCGACGGTCACGTTCGTGGCCGAGCAGCCCGGTCCCAAGCGCACCGACACGAACAGGCTCGCGCTCGTGGCCGACGTCGCGCTCGCCGAGCTGGCGAAGCCCGACATCGTGCTCGTTCCCGGCGGCACCGGCCAGAAAGCGCTGATGGACGGTGGCCCGGTGCACGACTGGCTACGGGCGGCGCACGAGACCTCGACGTGGACCACCTCGGTCTGTACCGGCTCGCTGATCCTCGCCGCGGCCGGCCTGCTCGAGGGCAAGCGCGCGACCAGCCACTGGCTAGCGCTCGAGGAGCTGGGTCGGCTGGGCGCCGATGCGGTCGGCGGCCGGGTCGTGTTCGACGGCAAGATCGTCACGGCGGCGGGCGTCTCCGCCGGGATCGACATGGCGCTGGCGCTGGCGGCGCGGGTGGCGAACGATCAGGTCGCGCAGGCGATCCAGCTCGGCATCGAGTACGACCCGCAGCCGCCGTTCGATGCCGGCTCGCCTCAAAAGGCGCCGGCGGAGATCGTCGCGGCGGTGCGCGCACGTGCGCGGTCCTTCTCCTGAGCGGGGCCGACGCCGAGACGCACATCGTCCGGTGACGCTCGAGACCGTTCGGCGCCGCGATCGACGATCGGTTTCGCTCGCGTTTCGCACCGCCCACACTGGCGATGCGCGCGAGCGGACTGGTCGGCGCGAAGTTCCGTCCCAGGGTGAACGCTAACCTCCGCTCTCGATGTCCGAGAGCCGTTACGACCCGCAAGAGATCGAGCCCCGCTGGCAGGCGGTGTGGGCGCGCGAGCGCACGTGGGAGGTGGCCAACGAAGGGGCAGCTCCCTCCACGCCAGGCGACGACGCCCGGGCGCAGAGCTCGTACGTGCTCGAGATGCTTCCCTACCCGAGCGGCGAGCCGCACATCGGCCATCTCAAGGTCTACTCCGTGGGCGACGCGATCGCGCACTACCATCGCCGGCTCGGCCGCCGCGTGCTGCACCCGATGGGCTACGACGCGTTCGGTCTGCCGGCCGAGAACCACGCGATCAAGACCGGCGTGCACCCGCGCGACTCGACGGCCGAGTCGATCGCCTCGTTTCAACGCCAGTTCCGCCGCTGGGGCATCTCGATCGACTGGTCGCGCGAGCTGGCGACGTGCGAGCCGGACTACTATCGCTGGACGCAGTGGATCTTCCTCGAGCTGTTCCACGCCGGCCTCGCCTATCGCAAGGAGGCGGCGGTCAAGTGGTGCCCGCACGACCAGACCGTGCTCGCCAACGAGCAGGTCGACGCGGAGGGGCACTGCGAGCGCTGCGGCGCGCTGGTCGAAGTCAGGCAGCTCGAGCAGTGGTTCTTGCGCATCACCGACTACGCCGAGCGACTGCTGAGCGACCTCGACGAGATCGCCTGGCCTGAGCACGTGAAGACGATGCAGCGCAACTGGATCGGGCGCAGCGAGGGGGCGGAGGTGACGTTCAGATGCGAGGAGCTGGGGATCGACTACCCCGTGTTCACGACCAGGCCGGACACGCTGTTTGGGGCGACGTTCTTCGTGATGGCGCCGGAGCACCCAGATGTGGCGCGACTCGCGGAGGGCACCCCTTACGAAAGCGATGTGCACGACTACATAAACCACGCCTTGAACGAGTCCAACGAGGAGCGCGGCAACGCCGAGAAGGAGAAGACGGGCGTGCCGCTCGGCAGGACGGTGACGAACCCTGTGAACGGCGAGCAGATCCCGATGTACGTGGCCGATTACGTGCTGATGGAGTACGGCACGGGCGCGATTATGGCGGTGCCCGGGCACGACGAGCGCGACTACGCCTTCGCGCGCGCGTATGACTTGCCGATCCGGCGGGTGATCGAAGGTCCGGCAAGCGCCGCGCCGGAGGCCGACCCGAGCGCGGCCGAGGCCACCGAGGAGGGCCTTCCATACCCCGGCGACGGTCTGCTCGTCAACTCGCATCCGGAGTTCGACGGCATGCCCAATCGCGAGGCCCTGAGCGCGATCGTCGCGTGGCTCGACCGCGAGGGGAAGGGTCACGCGTCGATCAACTACCGCCTGCGCGACTGGCTGGTCTCGAGACAGCGCTACTGGGGCTGCCCGATCCCGATCGTGTACTGCGAGCGCTGCGGGCTCGTGCCGGTACCCGTCGATGAGCTCCCCGTGCGATTGCCGGACATCGAGGACTACACGCCGAAAGGCCGCTCGCCACTGGCCGCCGCGGAGGACTGGGTGAACACGACCTGCCCGTCCTGCGGGGGAAGCGCGCGCAGGGAGACCGACACGATGGACACGTTCGTCGACTCCTCGTGGTACTTCCTGCGCTATTGCGACGCGCGCAACGAACAGGCCGCGTGGGATCCGGCGGCGCTGCGCGAGTGGATGCCGGTCGACCAGTACATCGGCGGGGTCGAGCACGCGATCTTGCACCTGCTGTACGCGCGCTTCTTCACCAAGGCGCTCGCCGACCTCGGCCACCTCGACTTCCAGGAGCCGTTCCAGGCGCTGTTCACGCAGGGGATGGTTACGAAGGACGGCGCGAAGATGAGCAAGTCGAGGGGCAACGTGGTCTCGCCGGCCGCGCTCGTCGAGCGCTATGGAGCCGACACGGCCCGCTGCTACATCCTGTTCATCGGTCCGCCCGACCAGGACGCCGACTGGTCGGATGAGGGCATGGAGGGTGTGCATCGGTTCCTCAGCCGGCTCTGGCGACTGGTGGAGGAGACGGTGGAGCGCTCCAATACCTCCTCCAATACCTCCACCAATACTGATCAGGGGCCTGAGCCGCATGCGGCTCAGGCGGCAGGGTCGCATGCGACCCTGCCCCGGACTGCACATGTGCAGTCCGGCGAGGCGGCGCATGCGCCGCCTCGAACAGCAATCGACCCGAGCGGGGACGATCTGAAGCTCGTGCGGAAGACGCACTGGGCGATCGAGAAGGTGAGCGGTGACCTGCGGCGGTTCGCGTTCAACACGGCGATCGCCGCAGTGATGGAGTTGCTGAACGAATGCTCGCGCCTGCGCGAGTCGGCCTCTGTCGAGACGCTACGCTTTTCGCTCAGCACCGCCGCGTCGCTACTGTTCCCCTTCGCGCCGCATGTCTGCGCGGACATGTATGAGCAGCTGACCGGCGCGCGGGTGTGGGAGGAGCCGTGGCCACAGGCCGACCCGGCGCTGCTCGAGAGCGAGACCTACGAGCTCGTCTGCCAGGTCAACGGCAAGCTGCGCGACCGCGTGCAGGCCGCCGCCGACGCGAGCGCGGATGAGCTGAAGGCGCTGTGCAAGGCGGCGCCCAACGTGCAGGCGCATATCGACGGGAAAGAGGTCGTAAAGGAGATAGTCGTGCCAGGCAAGCTCGTCAACCTAGTCGTCCGATAGGCGGCGCGCTACGGCGTCCTCAGTCACTCGCGTGCAAAGCACGCCACGCGAATTGCCTGTACCCGAAGGGTGCGTCCTTGTATCGCTTGCCTCTCGAACGACTAGGGGCGAGGTCCTCGTCGGTGCATAGACTCGGGCGCGGATGCCCGAGCTGAAGCCCGCTTACTTGGTCCACGGCGACGATCACGGCGCGATCGCCGAGCGTCGTGCGGGACTGCGCGCGCTGGCGGAAGGTGGGGAGGGGGACGCGTCGAGCGTCGAGCTGCTCGAGGGTGAGGCGGGGACGCCGGCGGGCGTCGCGCAGGCGCTCGCGGCGATGACGCTCGCGATCGGCCGGCGCGTGATCCTCGTGGAAGGGGTCGAGCGCTGGCGCCAGGACGATGTGGAGAAGCATCTCGCGCCCGCGATGAGCGCAATGCCACCGGACACCACGCTCGCGCTGTTCGCGCGCGAGGAGGCCCGGGCGAAGGCGCCAGCCGCGGTCCACCAGGCGGTCAAGCGGGCCGGCGGCCAGGTGGTGGCGCAGGCGACCGTCAAGCCGTGGGAGCTCGCCAAGTGGGCGCGCGAGCAGGGCACCCGCCTGGGTATTGCGCTCGACCCCGCGGCGGCGAAGGCACTCGTCGCGCAGGTGGGCGAACGCCAGCAGCGGCTGCTGCGCGAGCTCGAGAAGCTCGCGCTCGAAGGAGAAGGCTCGGCTTCAGACGCCGCCGCGAGGCCGGTGAGCGCCGAGGACATCGACGGTCGCGCCGCCCACTCCGCGGAGTGGCGCGCATACGCGCTCGCCGACGCGCTCGTCGGCGGCGACCGCCGGGAGGCGACTCAGTCCTATCTGCGGCTGCGCGGCCAGGGGGAGCGCCTGTCCGGGCTGGTCTACCTGATGGCTCAGCGGCTGCGCGACGCGCTCGCGATCGCGCTGCGCCTGCAGGGGGGCGAGTCCGTCGGCGAGGTCAAGCGCGGGCTGCGCATGCCGGCGCGCGCCGCCGAGCGGTTCGTGGCCGACGTCGCGCGCACCGACCCCGACCGCTTACGCCGAGCGCTCGGCGCGCTGGCCGCCCTCGAGCTCGACTCGCGCGGCGGAGCCCCCCTCAGCGCGGGCCGCTCGCCGCTGGCCGGCCTGGACGAAGACACGCTCGCGTTGCGCGCGATCGAGACGATCGCCGGCTAAACGTTCGCTGGCCGGCGCGATGCTGCGTCCTTACCGATTGTCGATCAGATGCGATCGACTAATCGGCCAGCTCGCGTACCGAAGCCGGGAGACACTCGCTTCGCTCGCATCCCCGTTTCGGCCAGCACGCCACGCGAACTGCCTGTGCCCGTAAGGGTGTGTCCTTGCCTCGCTTGACCAGCGAACGTCTAGTCGGCCGTTGGAGGGCTACTTGCCGCGGCGAGTAGTCGCGCGGCGCGGGACTTCTTATGCGCGCCGTTGTTGCGGTGCAGCGCACCGCGCTTGACAGCCTTGTCGATCGTGCGCACCAGTTCGCGGTGCTCGGCCTCGGCGGTGGCGGTATCGCCGCTGGTCATCGTGGCCTCGAGGCGGCGGAAGTACGTCTTGATCGTCGACGTGTACAGCCGGTTCTCCAGGCGCTCACGCTCGGTGCGCAGGATTCGCTTCTTCTGTGAATGAATGTTGGCCATAGCTCAGACCGCAAGCGCAGGCGGGAATCGCCGAGCGCGCCGCGGAGCGCCGTACTATAGCGGCCTTGTCCGCCTCCGCAGAAGCAGCCGCCGCGGAGCCGCCCGGCCCGGCGCCGCCGGGTGGCGGCCGCGTGGCGCGCAACACCGCGATCTTCTCACTCGGCACGGGCGTCTCGCGGATCGCGGGACTGCTGCGCGAAATCATCTTCGCCAAATACTTCGGCACCAGCGGCCGGGCCTCCGCGTACACGATCGCCTCGCTCGTGCCAAACCTGGTGGCGAACCTGTTCGCCCAATCGGCGCTGTCGGCCGCCTTCGTGCCGGTGTTCACCGAACTGCTCCAAAAAGGACGGCGCCGAGAGGCGCTGGGACTGGCCTCGACGCTGTTCTGGATCCTGCTGATCGGGCTCGGCGCGATCACCGCGTTCTTCATTCTCGCCGCCGGCGTGATCATGCCGCTGTTCATCGGCCCGAAGTTCAGCCACGAGCTGAACCTGCTGACCGTGGGGCTCTCGCAGGTGCTGTTCCCGGTGATCTTGCTGCTGGGCCTGAACGGCCTGCTCGTCGGGATCCTGCAGTCCTACGACCATTTCACGATCCCGGCGATCTCCCCGGCGGTGTGGAACATCGTGATCATCGTGCTGCTGGTCGTGCTCGCGCCGCATTTCAGCGGCACAGATGAGATCTACGCCTACGCGATCGGCATTCTGGCGGCCACCGGCGTGCAGCTGATGCTGGCGTTCGCCGCGCTCGCGCGCATCGACTTCCGGCTGAGCTTCAAGGTCGACTGGCACGACCCGCGCATCAAGCAGGTGTTCATGCTGATGCTGCCGGTCACGATCGGCCTGGGCATCGTCAACCTCGACCAGGTGATCAACTCGGGCTTCGGCAGCCTCGTCTCCGAACAGGCGCCGCGTGCGATCGACAACGCGTTTCGCGTCTACATGCTGCCGCAGGGGATGTTCAGCGTGGCGGTCGCCACGGTCCTGTTCCCGACGCTCAGCCGCATGGCCGCGGCCCGCGACGCGGGCGCCATGCGCCGCACCGTGGGCAACGGCATGCGCCAGATCAACCTGCTGCTGATCCCGGCCGCGGCGTTCATGATCGTGCTGCCCACCCCGATCGTGCGGCTGCTGTTCGAACGAGGGCATTTCAACCACGAATCGACCCACCTGGTCTCGATCGCGCTGTTCTGGTTCGCCTTCAGCCTGCCGTTTGGCGGCCTCAACCTGCTGCTCACCCGCACCTTCTTCGCGGTGCAACGACCGTGGATACCGACGCGGCTGGCGGCGATGAACATCGTCGTTGACATCGTCGTCAGCGTCGGCCTCTACAAGCCGCTGGGAATCGCCGGGCTGGTGATCGGCACGGTGGTCGCCAACGCGCTGATGACGGCGCTTCAGCTGCACCGTCTGCGCGCCGGCTTGAACGGCCGCCTGGAGGGCGCTCAGACGACGATGATCACCGCGCGGATCGTCGTGGCGTCGGTGTTGCTCGCGGTTGTGTCATGGGTGGTGTGGAAGCTGCTCGACGAGTTGCTCGGCGGCTCGCTGCCGGCGCAGATCCTCAGCATCGGTGGCGCCGGGGGGGCCGGCGTGTATGTGTACGTGCGCGCGGTGCTGGCGATGCGCATCCCCGAGGCACATCAGGTCAGCGGCCTGATTCGCGCGCGGCTCGGCCGCGCCTGATGGTGTGCAGAGGCCGGGTGGACCGAAGCCCACCCGGCTTGCGCCCGAACTGGAATCGCCGCTTACTACTTACGTCCCAGGACTCGTGTGTCTTGCCTGGGCGGCGTGACACTCCCGACACCTGGACAGGCCGTCGACCCTAGGGCCGACGCGTAGCCGCGGTTGAGCCTCGAAGGCTCCTAGTCGAGTTGGCGATCCGCCGGACCGTTAACGCTAGCGCGTCTGACGGGCGGGACCGTGGTCGGGGCGCCCGGCGCCGCGGGCCGAATGGAGAGGGCCTCTAATCTCTGTAGCCCGCCCATGGACCAAGCCCACATCCGCAACTTCTCGATCATCGCCCACATCGACCACGGCAAGTCGACGCTCGCCGATCGCATCCTCGAGCTGACGCACACGGTGGCCGCGCGGGAGATGCGCGCGCAGCTGCTCGACTCGATGGATCTCGAGCGCGAGCGCGGCATCACGATCAAGGCGCAGGCGGTGCGCGTGTTCTTCACCGCGCGTGACGGCGAGACCTATCAGCTGCACCTGATCGACACGCCTGGGCACGTCGACTTCACGTATGAGGTCTCCCGCTCGCTGGAGGCCTGCGAGGGCGCGCTGCTGGTGGTCGATGCCGCCCAGGGCGTGGAGGCGCAGACGGTCGCCAACACCTACCTCGCGGTAGAAGCCGGGCTCGAGCTGATCCCGTGCCTGAACAAGATCGACCTGCCGGGCGCCGAGCCCGAGCGGGTGGCGCACGAAGTCTCAGATCTGATCGGCGAGCCGACCGAGGGGATCCTCAAGATCAGCGGCAAGACCGGCGCGGGAGTGGGGGAGGTCCTCGAGGAGCTGATCGCGCGCGTGCCGCCGCCCTCGGGCGACCCGGACGGCCCGTCGCGGGCGCTGATCTTCGACTCCGAGTTCGACCAGTACCGCGGCGTGATCGCCTACATCAGGGTGGTGGACGGCGTCTTTCGCAAGGGCGAGGCGATTCGCGCGATGGCGGCCGGGACCGAGGCCGACATCGACGACATCGGGTTCTTCAGCCCGCAGATGATGCCCACCGACCAGCTTGCCGCGGGCGAGGTCGGCTATCTGATCACCGGGCTGAAGGACGTGACGTTGCTGCGCGTGGGCGACACGCTGACGACCCGCACGCGCGTGAGCGGTCCCGGGAGCAGGACGGGCATGACGGAGGCGACCGAGGCGCTGCCCGGCTATCGCGAGGTCAAGCCGATGGTCTTCTGCGGTCTGTTCCCGATCGACTCCGACGATTACCCCGACCTGCGCGACGCGCTCGAGAAGCTCGTCCTCAACGACGCCGCGCTCAGCTGGGAGCCGGAGACCTCCGACGCGCTCGGCTTCGGCTTCCGCTGCGGCTTTCTCGGCCTGCTGCACATGGACATCGTGCGCGAGCGCCTGGAGCGCGAGTACGACCTCGAGTTGCTCGCGACGATGCCCTCGGTCGAGTTCGACGTGACGCTCACAAACGGTGAGGAGCTCGAGGTGCACAACCCCTCGGACATGCCCGATCCGGGCACGATCGAGGAGATCTCAGAGCCGTTCATCCAAGCGTCGATCATCGCCCCGAAAGAGTTCGTCGGCGCGGTCATGGAGCTCTGCCAGGAACGCCGCGGCGTGCACTCCGGCATGCACTACCTCTCGCCCGAGCGGGTGCAGATGAACTACGAGCTGCCGCTGGCGGAAATCGTGCTCGACTTCTTCGACCAGCTGAAGTCGCGCACCAAAGGCTACGCCTCGCTGGACTACGAGCTGAGCGGCATGAAGCAGTCCGATCTCGTCAAGCTCGACGTGCTGCTCGCGGGCGACACGGTCGATGCGCTCTCGATGGTGGTCCATCGCGAGAAGGCTTACGAGATGGGGCGCACGCTGACCGAGAAGCTGCGCAAGCGCATCCCCCGCCAGCAGTACGACGTCCCGATCCAGGCGGCGATCGGCGCGCACGTGATCGCCCGCGAGACGGTCAAAGCGTTTCGCAAGGACGTGATCGCCGGCTGCTACGGCGGCGACATCACGCGCAAGAAAAAGCTGCTCGCCAAACAGAAGGAGGGCAAGAAGCGGATGAAGCAGGTCGGCCGCGTGGAGGTCCCGCAAGAGGCGTTCCTGGCGGTGCTCGAGCTCGGCGAGGAGTAGGCGTCCCCTTGTTCCCTCGTGGTCGGATAAGGGGATGTGCATCCCGAGACGCTCGCCGAGCATCGCCGCCTGTACCTGCTGGCGCGGGTTATCGTCGCGCGCCACTACCGCCGCGAGCTGACGCTCGGCGAGGTGGCGGCGGCGCTGTCGAGCTCGCCTCGCCGGCTGCAGCGTGCGTACGCGCGGTTCGGTGAGCAGACCTTCAAGGAGGACCTCTTTGCGCGACGCATGGCCGCGGCCGCCGAGCTGCTGATCGAGCAGCCGGCGATCCCCGTGTGCGACGTAGCCCGTCTGGTCGGCTACCGGCAGGCAGCGCATTTCGCCCATGCGTTCCGTCGCTGCTACGGGCTGCCGCCGGCGCGCTTTCGCGCGCGGGCAGCGGCGGCAAGGCGGCTCACACGGGCGAGTAGCGCGACGGGGTAGAGCCGCTCGCCGACAGCGAGTCGTGCGGTTCGGGCTCGGCCGCTTCCGCGCCCGGCAGCCACAGTCGCATCAGCGTCCCGCCGCCCGCGGCCGGTTGCGCGGTGACGCTCCCGCCGTGCTGTCCGGCGACCTGGCGAACGATCGCGAGGCCGAGGCCAGAGCCCGGCCGGCCGCGGGCCTCGGCGCCACGGTAGAAGCGGTCGAAGACATGGGGCAGATCCTCTGAGGAGATCCCCTGGCCGCGGTCTCGAACGGTCAGCTCCTTGCCGTGCAGGTGGATCTCCACCGGCTCGCCCGGAGGGCTGTACTTGATCGCGTTGTCGATCAGGTTGACGACGGCGCGCTCCAGCCGTGCCGGCACACCGGCGAGGATCGTCGGCTCGAGCTCGACCTCGAAAGACGTGGCCGGGACGTTCCGGCGCATGCGCTCCACCACCTCGCCGACCACCAGATCCAGGCGGGTGTCCTCGGTGTCCGTGCGCAGTTGCTCGCCACGGGCGAGGTCGATCAGATCGTTCATCAGCAGTGTCAGCTCCTCGGTCTGCTCGACCACGTCGCTCAGCAACCGCTGCTGCTCCTCGGAGTCCATCTCCTGGCCCTGTTGCTGCAGGATCTCGATGTTCGTGCGCAGGCTCGTCACCGGGGTGCGTAGCTCGTGCGAGGCATCCGCAACCAGCTGTCGCTGCGCGTGCACGGACTCGTCGAGCGCGCCCATCGAGCGCTCCAGCGCGTCGAGCATCGCGTTGAAGCTCATCGCCAGGCGACCGAGCTCGTCGTCGCCCCCGACCGTCTCGATGCGCTCGCTCAGGTCCTGGGTCTCTGTGACGTGCTCGGTCGCCTGGGTGAGACGCTTCAGTGGCCATACGGCGGCACCGGCGACCAGCCGCCCGAGCAGCGCCGCGAGCGCGATCCCGCCGATGTCGAGCAGCGCCAATATCAGGCGTAGGTGGCGCAACAGGGTGTCGACTTCCGTCAGTTGCTGAGCGACCTGCACGGCTCGGCCGGGGGCGATGTGCTCCGCGAGGATGCGCACGTGGATGCCGTTCACGCGCGCATCTCGGAAGTAGCGCCCCCTCTTGCTCGACGCCAGCTCGCGGGTTTGCGTGTCCACAGGGAGCGTTACGTTCGCGGAGGAGCGGAACAGGACATGGCCGTGGGTATCGACCAGCTGCTGGTAGCCCCGCACCTGGCCCGGTCGCGGCAGGTCGTCCAACGGGCTCGTGCTCTGGGAGGCTCCCTGTGCGGGGCTCTTTGCCGCGGTCGAGCCCTGCCCCCGCCCCTGGGTCGAGTCCTGACTTTTGATCAGGTTCGCCAGTGCGCTGCGCGAGCTGCGCGCGGGGCTGTGCGCGACGAACCGCAGGCTGTCGGCGCGGCTGCTCAGCTGCGTGTCGACCTGGCCACGCAGCTGGTGGGAGGTGAGCAGGTAGGTGAGCATCGAGGCGAGCACCACGGCGATCGCGACGGCCGCCGCGGAGACGAGCGTGATCCGTCGGCGAAGGCTCATGAGCCGCCTCGCAGCACGTAGCCGACGCCGCGCACGGTGTGCAGCAGGCGCGGCTCATCGCCCGACTCGGTCTTGCGACGCAGGTAGCCCATGTACACGCCCAGCGAGTTCGACGTCGCGCCGAAGTCATATCCCCACACGTGCTCGAAGATCGCCGAGCGCGTAAGCACCTGGCGGGGATGGCGCAGGAACATCTCGAGCAGCAGGAACTCGGTACGCGTGAGCTGCAGCACCCGCTCGCCGCGCCACGCCTCGTGGGCGAGCAGGTCCAGGCGTAGGTCCTCGAACGTCAGCGCTCCCTCCTGCTCGTCCTCCTCGCTCGCCCGGCGCAGCAACGCGCGCACGCGTGCGAGCAGCTCGCGCAGCGCGAACGGCTTGACGAGGTAGTCGTCGGCGCCCGCGTCCAGCCCGGCGACGCGGTCGTCGACCTCTTCGCGCGCGGTCAGCATCAGCACGGGCGTCCTGTCGCCGCCTTCGCGCAGGCGCCGGCAGACCTCCAGTCCGTCGACATAGGGCATCGCGATATCGAGGATCACGGCCTCGTACGCGGCGCTGCCAAGCCGCTCGAGCGCTTCGCGGCCATCGTCGGCCAGCGCCACCTCGTAGCGCTCGAGCGACAGTGCGCGCGACAGCGCGCTCTGGACGGCCGGCTCGTCGTCGACGACGAGGATGCGTGGCAGTTGCTCGGTCATATACAGGCGCCTCCCGCCGATTCATCCCGCTTACGATCGCCGCGGAACGGGGAACGTCTCACTGTGAGGCTACCGTGACCCGTGCGGGACATGAGCCACTGAAAGGGAGCGAAGCGCATGCGTATCACCGTACGTCGCGGGGGCAGAGACAATCGCTGAGGAGCAGACCATGCCCGATCGAGCGGACGGCGCCCTGGCGGTCCAGTCGCGCACGCTGCGCAACAGCATCATCAGCCTCGCGGTCTTCTTCGCGCTCGTCGTGGCGCTGCTGCTCGGCGTGCCCGGCTTGGACGCGGCGGGCGATCGGATCGCCCATGCCGACACCGCCTGGGTCGTCGCCGGGGTCATGCTGGAGCTGCTCTCGTGCGCGGGTTACGTGGTCCTGTTCGAGCTCGTCTTCGGGCGGCTCGGCAAAGGGCTGACCTCGCGTCTGTCGCTGTCGGAGCTGGCGGTCAACTCGGTCGTCTCCGTCAGCGGCCTCGCCGGGATCGCGCTGGGGGCGTGGGTGCTGCGCAGCAAAGGGATCTCGGTGGAGCGAATCGCCAAGCGCTCGGTCCTGATCTTCGTGCTCACGAGCGCCGTCAACGTCGGCGCGGTGGTCTTGATCGGCGTGCCGATGTGGCTGGGACTGCTGTCCGGCTCGCGCGACCCGCTGCTCACGCTGCTCCCGGCCGCCGTCGCGCTAGCGAGCATCGCCGGGACGCTCCTGCTCGCGGCGTGGGCTCGGCGGGCGAGCGCGCGCAAACCGTTCGAGCAGGGCCGCCTGGCTGTGGCGCTGACCGCGCTGAGTGGCGGCATCGAGGACGCCGTGCGGCTCATTCGCGAACGCGATTGGCGCCTGCTGGGCGCGGTCGCCTACTGGCTGTTCGACAACCTCGTCCTCTACGCGTGCCTGGCCGCGTTCGGTCACACGCCTTCCGTCTGGGTCGTGGCGATGGCCTACCTGGTGGGCATGCTCGCCAACTCGGTACCCGTACCGGGCGGCTTCCTCGCCGTGGAAGGCGGCCTGGTCGGCATGCTCCTGCTGTTCGACGTTCGCCCGGGCTCCGCGGTGATCGCCGCGGTGATCGTCTACCGCGCGATCTCCCTGTGGGTGCCGGCCGTGGTCGGCTCGTTGGCGTTCCTCAGCCTGCGTCGCGAGATCGGTCGGCCGGTCGCTCCGGTGGCCCCCGGATAGCTCAGGCGAGGCGGTTGGCGAAGGCCGTGGCCGCGTCGGCCTTCTGGCAAGCCCGTCCCGGCAGTCGTTCCATCACGCCTCTCACCTGGGCATCCTGCGGCCCGGACAGGCCCGGGCAGTACACCGGCGGCGGCAGGTCGCCGGCGGCCGAACCGGACGCGTTCAGCGGCAGCAGCTCATACACGGCAGCCCGCGCGTGGGCGAACGTGTCGGAGAAGATGTCGATCGCCACCCGCCCGCTGTAGAGCTCGATCGAGCGGCCTTCGTCGTACACGGTGGCGGGCACCCCCCGTACGACGATGTTGCGCTGCGGTCCCAGCGCCCCGTTCGAATGCAGCCGGTAGATCACCGTGGTGACCTGCAGCGGCAGCAGGCAGCTGCCGCCGCCGAAGATGCCTTTACCGTGCACGCAGTCGCCGTAGTACACCGAGTCGCCGACCGTGCTGATGTAGCCGCTCTGGCCGTCCGCCGCCGCGAGCGGCTGCCCGGCGAAGGTGGGGCCGGCCCAGTAGACCTTGTAGTAGGGGAACGTCTGCGCTTCGGCCAGCTCGCGCGCGGCGATCGGCCCCGGATGGCCGGTGCTCGCACACCCGCTCGCCGCAATTGCGGCGCACAGCGCGGCCAGCGCGGTCCCGCCGCGCGCGAGGCGCCCTATGCGCCGACGGGCGGGCTCGCTCCCATCCGTTGTTCTCTTCGTCGTCATCATCCGTCTGTGCCGTCGATTATCGACCGTCTGCGACCTGGTGTCCTGCGTCATAGATTTGCTGGTCTTTCCCGACGTCTGGACGCGCCTGACGTCCGCCGCCGTCGGCCCATGTGCCACCGGCACACCGCCCGACACCGTCGAACGTCCGACACGCCCATCCATCCGGAAAACACTGACCGAATTCATGACGCAGGACACTAGAGCTACTTCGGGGGTCCTCGACGGTTCCCACACGTACGGACCCGTCGTTCGCGCGGCGGGTGTGCCGGGGTCCGGTGGGGTAGCACACCGGACCCCGGACGATCCTCCCACCGCACGCTTGCCGCTCGCGCCGCTGCTCGCCGCCGCGCTGCTCGCGATCTGGCTGATCGTCGACCCGCGCACGCCGGATCTCGCCGCGCAGGTGTACCGCCTCGGGCTGTTCGACCATGGCGGGTTCGCCGTCTGGGACGAGCATTGGTACGGGGGTCACGATCTGCCCGGCTACAGCCTCCTGTTTCCACCGCTCGCCTCGCTGTTCGGCCTGCGTGCGGTGGCTGTCCTCGCGGCGCTCGCCTCCGCAGCTCTGTTCGAGCGTCTCACGATCTCAGCCTTCGGCCCCTCCGCGCGCTGGGGAGGCGTTTGGTTCGCGCTTGCCGCCGTCGGCGACGTGTGGATCGGTCGCGTCACCTTCGCCCTGGGCGTCGCCTTCGCGCTGGGGGCCGTGTTCGCGCTGCACCGCCGGCACGCTCTCGTTGCCGGCGTGCTCGCGGCGCTGTGCGCGGCCGCGAGCCCCGTCGCCGGCGTGCTGCTGGGACTGGCCGGCGTCACCCACGCGCTACACGCTCGCTCGCTTCGGTCCGTGCTCGCGCTCGCTTTGCCCGCGGCGCTGATCGCGGCGCCCCTTGCCGTGCTGTTCCCCGAGGGTGGCTTCGAGCCCTATCCGTTCCTCTCCTTCGCCGCGACCGTTCTCGTTGTCCTCGTCTTCCTACTGGCGCTTTCCCCGGCCCAACCGCTGCTGCGGCTGGGTGGGCTCGTCTATCTGGCTGCGTGCCTGCTCTGCCTGCTGATCCATACGCCTATGGGAAGCAACATCGAGCGCTACGCCGTCCTGCTCGCCGGGCCGCTTTTGCTGTGCGCATTGCTCACCGGCCGGGATCGCGAGCGGTCGCCTGTCCGCCCCTCCGCTCGTCTATCCGTCGCTCCCCCCGCGCGCCTCTTCATCCGTCCGTCCTTCCGCTCCTCGGCTCGCGCTCGCACGCGTGTCGCCGCCGCATCGGCGCCAGTGGCGGCCGTCGCGCTGTGTGCGATCGCGGTATGGGTCGTGTGGGGGCCCGTGCGAGAGACGCTCGCCGTCGTCGGCAATCCTTCGACTGAAGCGTCGTACTACGCGCCCGTCAAACGCTTTCTTGCCGGACTCGCCGTGCCGGTGCGTTTGGAGGTGCCGCTGACCCGCTCGCACTGGGAGGCGGCTCTGCTCGCGCCGTCCGTGTCGCTCGCGCGTGGCTGGGAGAAGCAGCTGGACGACCGCTACGACCGGGTCCTGCTCACGCCCGGCTTGACCGCCGCCGGCTATGACCGCTGGCTGCACGAGCAGGCGATCGCCTACGTCGCGCTCCCCGACACGCCGCTCGACCCCTCATCCGCCCAGGAGGGGCGTCTGATTCGCCACGGCCTGCCCTATCTACGAGCGGTCTTCACGAGCGCCCACTGGCGGATCTACGCCGTGCGCGCGCCCACCCCGCTGGCGGTTGGCCCAGGAGCGCTGGCGGCGCTCGGCCACGACTCGTTCACGCTGCGCGCCTCCGCGCCCGGCTCTTTTCTCGTGCGCGTGCACTACACCCCCTATTTCTCCGTTGTCCATGGCACCGGCTGCGTGCGACAGGCGCCCGGAGGCTGGACGTCGGTGGCCGCCCGTGCGTCGGGCACGCTCGTTGTCGCCGCGCGGTTCTCGCTAAGCCGCGCCTTCGCGGGCGGGCGTGCATCCTGCGCCGGTCCTCACTAACGGGGGGCGAACGCGTACAGCGCGGTGTAGCCCGTCAGGTAGATGTTCTTGCCGTCGCTGATCACCGGGTCGAACGCGCCCGTGTGCAGTTCGAACGCGACCCGGCCGGTGGAGATGCCGAGGCCGTAAGTGCGGTGCTCGCCGAGATCGGCGAAGTAGACATAACGTCCCACGATCGTCGCCGAGCCGGAGATGCGCCCCTGAGCGTTGAACTTCCAGCTGATCTGTCCCGAACGGGCGTTGAGCGCGTAGAACGTCCCGTCATAGGAGCCGAGATAGATCGTCGGGCCGAGGCCGGGCGCGTTCGTGACAGCGGGAGACGCGTACACGTAGTCGCCGGTCTGCACCGCCCAGTCGAGCGCGCCGGTGGTGGCGTCATACGCGTAGATGCGCCCGTCGGTGTTGCCCAAGAACACCCGCCCGTAGACGACCGCCGCGGTCGAGTAGAACGTGCCGCTGCCGAGCAGCGCGCCGCCGGAGCCGCTCACCCACAGCCGCCGTCCGGTCCGCTCTGAAACCGCCTGCACGTGCCCGGAGTAGTCGCCGAAGTAAAGGGTTCCGCCGGAGAGGCTCGGGCTGGCCTTGACCGCGCCGGCTGCGCGGTAGGTCCAGACGACGTGCCCGTCGCTTGCCTGCAATGCGTAGACCATGCCGTCCTGCGAGCCGAAGAACACGCGGCCGTCGTATACCAGCGGCGATGACTCGCTCGGGCTGGGGAGCGAGCGAAACCAGCGAATCGCCCCTGTGGCGGAGTTCAACGCGACGATGCGTCCTGGATGGCGCGGATGGCCGGTCGAGAGGACGGTCGCGTAGAGCGTGTTCGACGTAACAGCGGGGGTGGAGGCCGAGAGCAGGCCGAGCGACTTCGACCAGATGATCCGTCCAGTCTGCTTGTCGTACGCGCTCAGCACGCCGTTGTCGGCGAGCTGGAAAATACGGTCGCCGTAGATCACCGGCGGGAACTCGAGTAGCGCGTGGCTGTTGCGCACCCACAGCCGCTTGAACGGCGGGCGCACACGCGCGGGGGCGGGGAAGAAGCGTGTGTGGTTCTTCGTATAGCCGTACAGCGGCCACGCAAAACGTTCTGGCCCCTTGCTCGGCAGCTTGGGCGTTGGCTGGGGGATGAACCGCGCGTGCGGGTGGTAGATGGAGCCGGTGCGCTGCTGCTCGTACTCGTAGCCCGCGATCGCCACCGCCGCGATCGCGACGGTCGCCGCCGCAAGCCCGATCCGGATACGGCGAGAGCGGAGCAGCCCCTTGCGAGGGCGATCGCTCACGGACCTTGCCCGCCGTCCCGGCTCATGCCTTCAGGCGGCGAGTTTGTTGCGGGCAGGAGGGGCCGTCTCGGCCGGCGACAGCGGCAGCGCCTCGTCCTCGCCCAAGCCTCCTGCGCCGCTCGCCAACGCTTCGCGGACGCCCTGCGATACGCGTACCTCGCGGACATCGCCGGCCGGCGGACGCGAGCGATTGACGGAATGCGCGAGCAGGCGCATCGTGCTGAGCGCGAACAGCCAGATGCACGCGATCGCCACCGGCGGCAGCGTCAGCCCTGAAACAAGCGCGAGAACGTCATGGTTGCCGTTCAGCGACCAGTTCCACAACAAGTAGTCGCCGACGGCGAGCATGGACACGATCGCCAGGGGCCTGTGCGACACGGGCGAAACCCTAGCCGGGAGGGGGGACGGACGCATGTGCGGGGCTGTCGGTCCCTTCGGCGCCACCCTGCCAGCGCCATATGATCGCAGCGATGAGCCCGCCCGACCGCAGCTCCGAGATCTTCGCTCCGGGTCTTTTGCGCAGCCGCGTGGCGCTCGTCACGGGCGGGGGCACCGGGCTGGGCAAGGCCACCGCGCTCGAGCTCGCGCGCTGCGGTGCGGCCGTGACCGTGATGGGACGTCGCGCGGATGTGCTCGAACAGGCGGTCGAGGAGATCCGCGCGCTCGGCGGCGAGGGGGATTGGATCGTCGGAGACGTGCGCGAGCGCGACGACGCGCGGCGGCTGGTCAGCGGCGTGATCGAGCGCCACGGTCGGCTCGACCTGCTGGTGAACAACGCCGGCGGGCAGTTCTTCAGCCCCGCCGAGCTGATCGCTGCCAAGGGCTGGCGCGCGGTCTGGCGGCTTAACGTCGACGGCATGCTCAACATGGCCGAGGCCGCGTTCGGGCTCGCGTTTTCGCCGACGAGCGCTGGTGGGGGCACGGGCGGGGGCACGATCGTGAACGTGACCCTGTCGCCCCATCACGGAATGCCGGGCATGGCGCACTCCGGCTCGGCTCGCGCCGCCGTTGAGGCGCTCACGCGCGAGCTCGCGTCGCGTTGGGCCGATCGCGGCGTTGTCGTCACGGCGGTCGCCGCCGGGCATTTCGCGACGGACGCGCTGCAGAAGTACCCCGCGACGCTGCGCGCGGGGATGGCGCGCTCGGTGCCGGTTCAGCGGCTGGGCGAGGTCGACGAGCATGCGTGGCTCGTGGCGCTGCTTGCCTCGCCCCTTGGATCGGCGTTCAACGGGTCCACGGTGACGCTCGACGGGGCGCGCGACAACTGGTTCGGGCCCTGGCCGCCTCCGGGGTTGGCGGGGGAGTCGGGGGAGGTGCCGGTGGAGGCGCGGAAAGGAGCGCCGGCCGGGTAAGGGCGGGGCGTGGGAAAGCGGGGGACGAGGATCGAACTCGCATCATCGCCTTGGAAGGGCGAGGCTCTACCATTGAGCTACCCCCGCACGTGCGGAGCCTTGGTCGAAACAAAGGGCCCCGGGGGCACAGTTTGCACGAACTACATCGCGCATGGGGACCTCGGCTTGTCAGGAACTGGTGTTCGTATGGTGCGTGGGTAGCTGCGCACACCGGCGAGTCCCGTAGAATCGAGGCATCGCGGGGAGTGGCGCAGTCTGGTAGCGCACCCGGCTGGGGGCCGGGCGGTCGCAGGTTCAAATCCTGTCTCCCCGATAGAAGTCTCGCTGGATGCTGATGAGGGCTGGGGGTTTCCTGAAGCGGCAGGATTTAGCTTTGGGGTTGCGATTGAAAGGTGATGCGGCCGGAAACGGTGGGCGGGCTGATAGTGCCCTGTTCGTGGGCAATCTGCCCATGAACCGCTCACGCGGCGAGGTAGTTGACCGCCCACGCTCGGGCGAACGGGCCAGTGGGCCGGTACCGCCAAAGCGTGGCACCGTGGCCAGCGAAGGCGCAGCGATGTCACTACGGTTGCTTTCGCTCGGCGGCCAGCCCACCCGGACGACGTGCCTAGCCTTCGCCTTCGACGTCCTCATCGTCTCCCATCGTGGCCTCCTCTTCAGCGCTCATGCGTTCTGATCGTCGTTTCGCTTCGGCGTCGTCGAGCTTAAGCAGGTTCACCTCGATGTTGTGCCATCCGTGTTCCTCGTCCCAAACGGCCGTGAAGTCTGCCGACAGCGGCGTCGGTGACTCGTAGCCTTGGAGGATCGGTGCGCCGGAGCTCTCGTTGAGCGCAAGCCCGGCAAAGTATTCGGCGTCGAAGGGGGACGGCGCGAACGAGGTCCACTGGAGGTCGGCGTCTAGATCTGCCGCCAGTTGACAGACATGTTGATCTCCCTCGGACTCGATGAGCTCGATCAATCTCAGAGGACCACCGCCCCTCAGCGACAGGATCATGATCTCTTCGATCCGGCTCCCGATGCGCTCCTCTGGCTGGTATTCGTCGATGCCGTGCTTTTCCAGCGCGGGGAGAAGCACCTCCCACAGCTCGGCTCGGCCTCGACCCCGTAGGGCACGACGGACGATCTCCGCTGGCGCAAGCGCGATGCCGAGCAGGTCGACTTCTACGTCGGAGCCGTCGAGATCGCTTGTTATCTCGACGTCGAGTACGACAGTGACGCTGCTCGATGCCTCCACGTAGGATTCGTTGAAGTCCGGATCGGTCACGCGAAACAAGCTGGCGTCATCGTCCGCGGAGTAATAGTCACTCCGGTAGATGAGCAAATCGAGCGAAAGCTCGACTTCGACTCTTGCCCTGATCAGCAGGTGCTCAGCGGGAAGCTGGGAGGCATCCTCAATCTCCAGCGACTCAAGATCCCAGCTTACGACTTGCGGGTCATTGTCGAGCTCGACGCCGAGGTCCAGCACTTCCTTGTCTTGATGGGACCACATGAGCATCCGCTCGATGCCTGGCTCGAATGCGCCTGCAGCGGCGAGCTCTTCTGCACGCGTTGTTGCCGTTTCGCTCGCCTCGGCTAGTTCTTTGGCGAACGGGTCGATGCCGGGCACAAGTCGTACTTGATCGCGGGCCAGTCCCCGTTCCACGAGATCGTCGCAGAGCAACTCTGCGAGCCGGGTGTCCTGTTTCGACTCGGCGAAGTCTTTCGTGTTGTCAGACACGAATACGATAGCTTGATCGGGGCGCTGGGCTGCGAGCTCGATGATGGACAACCAGATGGCGGCATCGGGAAAGCCGTCCCCCTGTTGCTTGAATGGCTTGCGACGCTTGACGGCCCATTTGACGGCCAGCGAGAGGTCTGCTGGCAGCGGCAAGATCCTCGCGCCGGCAAGCTTGAGCCGCTTTTCCAGCGTCGAGCGGTATTCGGCGGCGCCCGTCTTGTCGTAGACCATCTCGTCTGGACCGCTCAGGCCTAGCTCAAGCAGTCGCTCCTCTTGTTCGCCAAGAGCCTGGTTGATCTCTCCCACGACCTTCTTTGAGCGACCGTGAACTGTTTGTCGACCTCTTGTAGGACGACCTCGGGTACGTAGAGCTCGAATATTCCCTTGGCAACCGCGCCATCGAGTACCGAGCGAAGTCGGCTTCGGTCCGCGCGTAGATCGCCGTTAAAGGCGTTGCTATCGAGAACAACGAGCACTCCCAGATCTTCGCGTATTGCCGCCAGAGGCGAGGCGATGCTGGCGGCGAGACTAGTCGCCGTCTCCGAGAAGGCGCTCACGCAGGTAGAGATTTACCGCTGCGGCCATGTTCAACGCGAACTGTGCGTCTGCTCTCGTCACCGCCGGTAGGTCTTTGCCTCCGTGGGCGACGCCTGGCTCGTTTCCGCGCCAAGCGTAGAGCTTTTCGATCACCCCGTCCAGCGGCTGAGGCAGGCCGGCCTTAGTTGCTTTCCGCAAAGCCTTCTTGACGTCATCCTCGCCGGTGATCGTGGACAGGCACGCCTCGACCGAGCAGACGGCCTCCTTCGCAGCGTTGGGAAAGTCTCCTCCCCGGATCATTCGCTGAGCGTTCGCGTAATGCACCCGTGCCGTGTTCAGGTCAGATTCGTGGAGCACGCTGCCGAACGCCGTGTGGAGCTCGGCGTCGATGAGCTGTTGCCGCTTGTTCGAGGCGGTACTGACGATCTGCACCTCGCCGTCAAAGTCCGTCTCGATCAGGACGTGGTAGCCCTCAATGATCTCGTGTACTAGCGAGAGTGCGGCGTCTCGCTCAGGCGCGTCCTCAAACTCGCCCACGTTCAGCATCGCCTTCACGACCGCCTTGATGCCCTGCGGTAGCCGACTCTCCCCGAGGGGCATCCGGTTGCACGCTCCGAGGAAGTGCACAGTCTTCGTGTATCGGCTCCCCTCGTTGTCCCACTCGGGCACGCCGTCGATGCGAGCGAAGAATTCGTCGAGGTCTATGTGCCGCCGATAAGGGAACGCGTCGTGCTCGACGTCTCCGGTCACGCAAGCTGCGAGCCGGCCTAGCCTGTTCTGGCCTAGTCGTGGCATCCACCTATCTTGGCAACGGATGAGGCGGGCACACCGCGCGGGGGCCAGGCCGGGAAGGAGGCGGTCGATCGCTGCGTGAGCTCGCGATGTTGAACGCCCGGCCAGTCGTGGTAGGTGATCACCCGTGCGAGCACCTCGTGGAGCGGTTGGGCTGCCGATGAGGTTCAGTTCTGGCTCGTATGACACAGCAATTGGTGTGTCATCGCACTCCCGATGCTTCTATGTTTGTCAAGTCACGCTATTTGCGAGATTCGGCGGTGAGGCCTGAAGTAGCCGGTAGAGATGGCGTGCGGTGTAGCGCTTCAGGCGGCGCTTGATCTCACGCGTGCTGCGTCCTTCGGCTTGTCGGCGAGCCGCATAGGCGCGCGTGCGAGCGTCATCGCGCATCCTGCAGAGCACGATCGTGTGAAGCGCCCGGTTGAGCTGACGGTCGCCTGAGCGGTTCAGGCGATGGCGCACGGTCTGCCCCGAGGAGGCCGGGATCGGCGCGACGCCGGCAAGTGAGGCAAAGGCCGCCTCCGAGCGGATTCGTCCGTGGTGGGAATAGGCGCAGAGGATCTGCGCTGCGACGATCGGCCCGACACCCATCTCCGCCAAGAGGTAGGGCGCCAGCCCGGCGACGATCGGCTTGATCTCCGTTTCGAGCTCGAGTGCTTCCTGCTGCAGCGCGAGCGCTCGCCTGGCGCTCGCGCGGATCGCGATCGTCGTGGCGCGCTGCTCTGGGTCCTGCGTGCTGATGACGTGCAGGCGGGCGCAGCGCGCGAGCTGCTCATTGGTCGCCAGCGAGCGCAGCCCTTCACGCAGGCCCGGTGAAGCGGAGACCAAGAGGCCCTTCATCAGCGTGATCGCCGCGCGCTTGGAGCGCACGGCACTGTCACGTGTGGCCAAGAGCACCCGCAGCGCCTCGCGCTCTCCCCGCTGGCGTGGACGGGCCAGATGCTCACGCGTGAGCGCTTCGCGAGCTGCACGAATCGCGTCGAGCTCGTCCGACTTGGCGCGGTCGCGGCGTGCCGGGCGGCGAGGGCGATCGACCTCGAGCACCAGCTCTCCCTCCCTGAGAAGGAACACGGTCAGTCCCGCGCCATAGCTGCCCGTTCCCTCGACTGCCCACGCTCTGCGGCCGGGGGCGCTCTCACGAGCGAAACGCAACAGCTGCCTGTAGCCGCGCTCGTTCGCGGCGACGGTGATCTGACCCCGCACGACCGCCGTGTCCGTGGCGAGGATCGCCGCGGAGTGCGAGTCGCGGTGCGTGTCGATGCCGAGCACATGGTCGGCCTGGTCTGCCAGCATGAAATACGACCTCCTGTTCCTGGGGGTTTGTCTGTCGGTACTCGGTCTGGGCAATAGGAACCGCAAAGGGCAAGACTGTGATGAGTCACGCCCCACAAAACGGGGCGGACAGGCTTCTGATCAGGCCACCAGCGGAGGCCAGGCCGGGACCGGCAGCAACAGACGGACAGATCGGGACAAGAGCACCCACGCCAAGCGCAGGGCCAGTGCATATGGGGGTCACGTCCATCGCCACCAGGGCCAGCCTGAACACCAGACCCGACGTTCCCCCACGCGGGGAACGTCGACTACAACGCAACCGCTGAACGCACCTTCACGACACAGCAATCGCTGTGCACATACTCACAGTGCATCTAGTCTGTCCGCGCTTCGTTGTTGCGTTTTGGCCGCGTAGAGCTCCAGCAGGAGAGGCGGTGTGTCCTGTTTGGAGGGCCGGGCCCGTCAGCGGCGTTTGCTGAGCAGTTGCTCGGCGTAAGCGTGGATCTCGGACGCTGGGAGTTCGAGGGCGTCGGCGATCTTAAGGATGTTGGCGAGGGCGATGTTGCGCTCGCCGCGCTCCACGTCTCCGTAGTACCCGCGGTTGAGGCCGCTCTTGAGGGCGAGCCCTTCTTGAGAGATGCCGCGCTCTTTGCGCAGCTGGCGGAGCGCGTCGCCGAACGCGGCGTGAGCTTGGGAAAGGACGGGCATACGGTTCGGAAGTCTGTCCAGGCCGCCTGTTATAAGTCTACCTGCTATACGAGTCAATCAATGACCCCGGCGCGGCGGCAACCGCACCGGGGTCCACACAGGAGAGTGACCTCCCATGCAAGACGCATCCAAGCAGGTTCCACGTGACCGCAGTCGTGTCCAGCGAGTCATAGCTCTGCTCATCTTGGAGCGCCCGGACGGGCTCACATTGGCCGAACTGCACGCCGAGCTGGATGACCTTGACAGAAGCACGGTCATCGACGCGCTGGCGGGCCTCCAGACCGAGGGCGTCATCGCCCTGGAGGATGAGCGAGTTCAGGCGTCGCGGTGCGCGAAGTGCTTGGACATGCTCGCACTGATCTGCGATTGAGGGGCAAAGATGCCTACCAACGCGGACCTCGGCGCGGCTGTTCGTCGCATACGCCGGGAGCGCCGCCACACAATCGATGACCTCGCCTTTGAGGCGGAGATGCACCCGACATACCTCTCGGCCATCGAGCGAGGTATCCGCAATCCCACCTGGATCAAGCTCTGCGCGTTGGCGGACGCTCTTGGCGTGACGATGGCCTCCTTGGTCGATGGTGCTGAAGCCGAGGCTCATATCGCGGCCCGTGTTTGCGAGGCTCGACTGGAGCTGGAGGCCCGAGCCGACTGACGCAGAGAGATCTCAGGAAGTCAGGCGTAGATGCTTGCCTCCCTTGGGCTCGCCTTGCGCCCGCGATCAAATTCTTTGGCCGCTCGCGGGTGCTCGTGGTCAGTAATCACGATGAGCAGCCAAAGCCTGCCAAAGAGCGCCCGTGCGGAGCGTGGGCAGGTCGCGGCCGAGCGGTACGTGTCCCGTGCCGAGTTGGCGGCCCTCATGGGCGTGAGCTTGGCGACGGTCGATCGCCTGGTCTCGGATGGGATGCCGTCGGTGACGTGGGGGCGGCGCACACGCCGGTTCCGGGCGTCGGTCGCGATCTCGTGGGCGTCGGAGCGGGGGAGAGCGGCATGAGTGTGATGAAGCTGCCGTCCGGCCGTTGGCGAGCACAGGTCTACGATCCGGCGACCGGCGGAAACGTGAGCGTCTCGCGTGTTCTGGGTAGCTCTGGGACGTTTGCGACCAAGAGTGAGGCCAAGCGTGCGCGTGAGAAAGCGCGGGAACGCATAGCTGAGCCTTGCTCTCGCGAGGTGAACGTCCGTGCCTTCTGGGAGCGCTGGACCAGCGATCCGTTGTTCGCGCGGCCGAAGGAGTCGACGAACATCCATAATCGCGAGCGGACATTGGCATTCGTCGAGCGGTACGGCGACCGGCAGATCGACCGGATCGACGACGAGGTCGTGGCCGACTGGCTCGCGGGCGGCAGGCGCAACGGTACGGTGCCCGCGTTGCGCGCGATGTTCAACGACGCTGCGTCGGCCAAGGCGGGGAGGATCGTGCGGCAGAACCCGTTCGCACGTCTCGGGATCTCCAAGGGTCCGGGTCGTCGCCACGAGCAGCCGCCCAGTGAGGAGCACGTTTGGAAGCTGGTCCGCTGCGCCTACGAGTTGGCGAGCCCGTCGTTTGCTGCGTGGCTTCAGGTTGCAGCGTTTACGGGTCTACGGCCGGGAGAGCTGGATGCGCTGCGTCGCACGAACGTCGATCTGGACCGTGGGCGCATCCGTGTCGTTGAGCAGTTCAACGCCAAGACCCGCACGCTCACCCCGCCCAAGAACGGTCTTTCGCGGGAGGCTCCGTTGACCGAGCCGGCCCGCGAGGCGATCGTCGGGCTGCCGGTCGAAGGCGAGTTCTGCTTCCTGCCGATCCGCGGCGAGCATTGGTCTGCGAGTTCGCGCGCGTACCACTGGAAGGCCGTCCGAAGTGCGGGGGGATGGCAGGGCAGCCTCTACCTGGCCACCCGCCATTTCGCCGGCTGGTACATGGTCAACGTGCTCGAGCTGCCATCCGAGGACGTGGCGATAGCGCTTGGGCACACCGATGGCGGAGAGCTGGTCCGCAAGCTCTATGGGCATCGCGACCAGGAGCGGGCTCTCGACCGTGTGACGGCCGCCTATGAGCGCATGGCGAACTTCACGCAGATGAGGTTGGTGTAGACAAACAATGCCATCCCAACCCGTGGGTAGGTTTCGTCGATGACTTCAGCAGCGAAGCCGTGGCCTCATACGGTCATCTACGACCCCGACGCGGTCGTGGAGTTGCTGGCGATGAGGTCCAAGGAGGAGCACCGTGCGCTGCTCAACGCAGTTCGGAAGCTGGGTGAACTCGGCGAGCAGCTTGGGCCGCCGCACATGAAGCCGCTGAAGGGGGATCGTGCGGCGGCGCTGCGCGAGCTGCGTCCGAGGCAGGGACAGAGCGACTGGCGCGCCATCTACCGCCGAGCCGCCGACTTCTACGTGATCCTCGCCATCGATCGGCACAAGAACTTCGCTGCGCTGATCGAACGTGCACAGGCTCGCGCCGTACGGTACGGCAGGCTATTGAAGACCGATAAGCCATGACCTATCATGGAGCTATGATCGAGATACCGAGCCATTGGCCGAAGGGCATCAAGACGGCTGAGGAGGTACTGGCAGCTGCGCTGGAGGCTGCTCCGGAGTTTGCCGCTGAGTGGGAACGTCTTGCGGTGGCGCGTATGGTCGCTGCTCGGCTGATCGCCTATCGCTCCGAGAATGGGCTGTCGCAGCGCGAGTTGGCTAAGCGTCTCGGTGTGAGCCAGCCGCGCGTGGTTGAGCTCGAGTCCGGAGAGAAGAACCCGCAGATCGAGACGTTGGTGAAGATCGCGGCCAAGACCGGTCTTGAGTTTGCGATCGACATTGCGCCTATCGGCCAGGAACCAAAGCTTGTGGGCAAGGCGGTCAAGGACACTCCTGCGCACATCTACGCGGGTGCGTCGGTACTCGTCGCTGCCATCTGACCGCGGGCATGTCGGGGTCCATGTGGATCGACCTGCAACGACTTCGCACCAGACGGGACGAGATCCTGGCATGCGCAACAAATCACGGTGCCCGCAATGTCCGCGTGTTCGGCTCGATAGCAAGGGGTGAGACGGGTACGGCCAGCGATGTAGACCTGCTCGTTGAGATGGAACCTGGCCGTAACCTGCTCGATCTTGTGGGGCTGTGGCAGGACCTCGAAGACCTGCTGGGCACCCATGTCGACGTACTCAGCGATGGTGGCGTGAGCCCGCATCTCCGTGAGCGCATCTACGCCGACGCCGTTCCGTTGTGAAAGATAAGCGTCACCGCCCACAAATCCGCCCACACGGGGCCAGAGCGCCTGTATCCATGCGGGATCAGCCCTACCTCCCCGACTAGATTCTCGTTGGATGCTGGTGGGGCTGAGGGCGGCCCGGGCGCGGGAATCGGCTTTGGGATAAGGGATTTAGGGGTGCGGACGCTGAGCACCGGTGCGCCTCGACGGTCGATCCAGCCGGCGCGCGGGTTGTGCTCGACGAGCGCATATGGAGCGAGAAGATCGTCCACGACCACCCGGAGGTCGCCTCGCAGCCAGGGGAGGGGGAGGAGACGCCCGAGGGCCACGTGCTGCGCTACGCACCCGGGACGAGCCAGGTGATTGGGCTGACGGTCATGGGCGCGCGGGAGACGCTGGAGCGGCTCTCGATCACAGTTCCCGAGACGATCGAGACGACCGCCGAGGGCTTGGAGCCCGCGCTCACGACCGCATAGCTGACCTCGGCGGCTATCAGGTCGTGGTCAGTGCCCTAGCGAGGTCGCCGAGATCGGTGTCCATCAGGCGCGGCACGGTGATCCTGAGCCCGCTCTCCCGCTCCGAGAGCCACTTCGCGTTAACGATCGTGATCCCGATTACCTCGCCGTGGTGGTCCAGACGAACGGCATGCCCCCCGGGACTACCGATAGTGTCCGTGGTGCCCTGCTCGCGCCTTCTCCGCAGATACAGGACATCTCCGTGCTTGTCGTAGGAGACTCGGTCGAACTCATAGGCGCCGACGTGAACCGTCATCGTCGTCAGCGTAGTCCGCGCGGCAGCATTCAGGCGCCAGCAGTAGCGGCCTGTATGGCGTTGCTGCGGCGGCACCGCCCACGAAAAGCGCCGATGTCTCGCCAAGCAGCCCGTAGCGGGCCCCGCGAATCCTGTCTGCTGTAAGGGCGGCTCTCAGCGCTAAGCGCGGAGTGGAACGTTCGTCCTGTTGACCTCGATTCCGTGGTGTTTCATCTCGGGTAGCTCGATGAGCGCGCGGACCCGCGTTCGGCCTGCTCAGGTCGCACAGAGGGGCCGACGAGAACGTTGTGGATGGGAGGGCGAGGCGAAGTGCCGATGGGGACGCTGATGTACGGGACGAACCCGAACGGTGTCGTCCGCACGAAGGTCTTCAGCGGCGTCGGACCGGGCGTGACGTTCGGGATGTGGATTGCCTCTCAACGATTCCTTTGAGACCTACCGGAGAGGTGTAGTGGTACAGCTCGCGTGGAGGAACGGGCTGCAGTTCGCGAAAGAGCGAGTCGAAACCATCTGCCCTGATCGTCGCTGCTAGGCCCTCAGCCCACGCCACCTCAGATTTCCTGTCTTGCAAGGTCGCGTAAATCTATCCCCCCTTCTTCACGACCCTGTTTGCGCCTGGTGGAACCGTGGGTGTGGCGGTTCCGATGTTGAGAAACTCCTTTCTTGCCGATGGAAACATGCTCGGCCTCAGCTACACCCCGTACTGCTTCCTCTATCTTGCGATTGCTCCTCGCGCGCTCTGCCGCCCCAGCCGAGCGGGGCCACCTCGCCACCGCTGAGCGGCGGGCCTAAGTAGCGCGGTCCGGTTTGAGCAGGTCCAGTCCGGGCGGGTGCCAATGCATCGACGCCGTTCACAAAACGCTGGCATGATCGCATCCGATGCTCGATCTCACACGCTCTGATCAACGTCGTGTCGATGCGAGGCTGCAGGAGGGTTTGCCGGTGGCGGTTTGGCAAGCGGCAGGTGACCTGAAGGTCGTGTCTCTCGAGGTCTCGGTCGAGCCGCACCTGATCGGGAGGGCAGGAACCGCCACCATTCGGCTCGGTGACCGGACGGTCTCCTCCTCGCACGCGATCATCGAGGTCGCATCAGCTGTCGATGTCTACTTGAATGACGGCGGCTCGCTCAACGGCACATTTCTGAACGGGGTCAGGGTCCGTCGTCGCGTGCGCCTGAAGGATGGGAGCGCGTTCCGGTGTGGGGTCGAATGGGTGCTTGTTCGCTTGCCGATGAACGGCGAAGCGACGGTCGCGGTGCACGACGTCGATCATGCGACACTTGCCGACCTGCCGAGGCGTCGGCTCGAAGTCCTGTGGTGGCTCTGCGAGCCAATGACCCAGCGCAGTCGCGCCGAGCCGGCCAGCCGGGCGGATCTATGCGATGGCCTCGAGATCGTGCCCTCGACGCTCGGCGAGCACCTTCGCGGGGCTGCCGACGCTCTTGGCGTCTCGCCGGGCGATGGCATGAGGTTGCGACTGGCCAACCGTGCGATCCAGCTTGGGATTGGAGCTTGGGAGCGGCCGGGCGGGTCGACCCGGTAGCGGCACCGGTACCCAGAGAGCACTAGTGCGGCAAGACTCATTGTCGTAACGAATCGAATGGAGGCTCTCGTGTTGGAACTGATCTTTTTGGCTGTGCTGGCCGTGCTGATCGTGCGCTACGTCCCGCCGGTACGAACGTGGGCCGCAGAGCGCTTGGAAAGCATCGCTCGTGAACTCCGGGGCACGCGCCGCGGGCACAGGGAGCCCAGGCGGCCATCCCCAGAAACGCCTGAACACGCGACGGAGGTCATGAACACGCGGGCGGCTGCGGCTGTGCGCGGACGCGCCGCGCTGCTTTGGGTCGACGGACGGACAGTCGCGGTGTACGACGGTATGACGGTCGGTCGTGACGATGACTGCGAGATCCGGCTAGGCGACAGCCGCGTCTCGCGCCGTCATGCCCGTTTCCGGGTGCAGCGCGGGATTGCCAAGCTTGAAGATCTCGGCTCGCGCAACGGCACACGGGTCAGTGGAAAGGACCTGAATGGCCTCTACACGCTCGCCGACGGCGACATGGTGTCCTTCGGAGGTTCCATCGCCGCCCGGTTCGCGTACGACGAAAAGACGGTTGTAGCTGGTCGTCCCACTCGTGTATAGGGCAGCGCCTAAGCACAGGTGGTGAGCTCCGGCGGGCCGCTCTGAGTTCCTCTCACCAACCGATCTGCCGCCGGCTGGAGCGCAGGGTTGGCGCGAAGTCGGTGTGTCGCGCCGAGCGCGGCTGCAGCGGTCCCGTTCGTATCGGGGCCGTGCGGCCGCGGAAGCACCATCTTCAGAACCTGATGGGAGATCGAGACCTTCCCGCGCGGCGCCCTGGCCAAATCCCCCTCGACGACCGTGATCTCGCGGACCCGCGTGGACAGCCGCACATCCAGCCGACCCAGTAGGAGCGCGGCGATAGTGACCTGGCCGACCGCGTTGTCGGCCCCGGCGGCGGCATCTTCGGTCGCTAGGCGCTCAACGGTGCGATGGTCGAGCGCCACCAGTACGAGAAACGATCGTTTGCCCACCTGATCGATCTCATACTCGTAGTGCCGTGTCGCGGTCGAGCAGTGGACCGCTTTGTGGACCTGGCTCTCAATGCGGGCGTGCACGATCACATTGTCGACATCGACCACCAGCGGCACGCGAGCCTCGAGCCACAACAGCGCTTGCTCGTAGTCGCGGAAAGGGGTCCAGGTGTGACAGGACGCCAGCAGCACGATCAGCGCCGGTACGGCCGCGCCGAGCACCCACAGCGTTGCGACCGACGCCTCTGTCACGCTGGCCGCGGCTGTCGCCGCGCGCCGAACCAGTGCCTTCTCGCCGTTCATGCTCGAGGCGAGCAGCAGCAGGACAGGCACGGACACGACCGTCCGCGGGAGCGCTCGAAGGAATCCGAGCATGAATGAGCCGTGGTCCAGGTGCCGGCCGTGCAGGGCCACGTCGAGCACCGAGTAGCCCGCTGCGACCGCTGCTCCTAGCGCCGCCAGTACGGCGATGAAGCACAGGCCGAGTGACAGCGCAAACAGGCCGCGGAACAGCCATCCCAGTAGTCGCCAGACCAATCGCGGCAGCAGGAACAGGGCAGTCGCGCTTGTCAGACGTCGTTTTCGGAGTATTCGAAGCTCGTTGTGTGCGACGGCCAACGTCGCGAGGACCGCGACACCGGCCAGGAAGACGGCTCCCTCCAGAAATGGCGCGATCAAAGCCGGCGCGGCGGCCAACCCCGCCAAGGGCCACCGTGCACCGGCGGCCAACCGGCGTGCCTCGTTGCTCAGCTCCTCCGGTTTCCGTTTCGGGAACAGCAGACGGCGCTGCGGTTTCGGCGCCGGCGGGGGGCGATGGGGTGGCGTTCGGGGTTTCCGCCGCCGCGGTCCGTCGAAGATGCCGTGTCCCGGCTTCGTGATGCCTTCGAGTGCATCAAGCATCCTCGTTACATCCTTCGGGCGGTGGTCGGCATCTGGCTCCAATGCCCACCCGATTGTCCTGACGAGCCGTGAGTGGCCCGCCTCGATGAGCGCTTCTATCGCTCCGTCGTGTGCGTGGATGCCGGCCCCCGGAGGCTTCCCGATCAGCAGGCGAAATCCGATCGCACCGACCGCGAAGAGGTCTGTTGCGAACGACTTGCGCGCGCCCGGCACCCGCTGCTCCGGGGCGGCGTACCGCGGCGTGAACATCATCGTCGATGCCGTGTGTGAGGACAGATCGTCCTCGCGCGCGGCCCCAAAGTCGATCAGCACTATGCGCTTGTCGTGCGCGCGCATGACGTTGCTCGGCTTGAGGTCCCGGTGCAACACGCCCGCGCCATGCACGGGTTTCAGTGCGTGCAGGATCCCTCTCAGGCGGATTGTTGTCTCCGCTGGCGAGAGCTTCCCACCGGAGGCGGCCGCCTCCTCCTCGAGATTCACGCCATCGATGAACTCCATGACGACATAGACAGTCTTGTGCTCCTCGAAGGTCTCGCGCACTTCGACGATGTTCGGCTCGTTGAATCTGCGCAGGATCTCGGCCTCGTTGCGTAGCCATCTGGCGCTCTTCTCGAGAACCTCCGCAGCCTCGGGAGTTTGCGGTTCGACCTTCCGGCCGGTGCGCTTGCAGTTCGTCGGAAAGACCTCCTTGATCGCGACGCCGTCCCCGGTACCTTGGTCAAGGGCCTTGTAAGTGAAGGCAAATCCTCCCCGACCCAGCGTGTGGAGCACTTCGTATCGTTCGTCGAGGAGGGTCCCGATGGGAAGCTCATCCGGAAACGAGGGCGGATCGCTCGACGGCATCGTTCGCTGACTCTACGTGCAGTGCGTCTCTGTTGACCGCCGATCACTCCAAATGTCGCCGAGTCCTTTAACCGCGCTCACACGGTTTAATTGGCAACAGAGAACAGCGGCTACTAATTTGTCACATCAAAGCGGTATCTGTGATTCTCAGATCGCGCTGCGCGCGCCCCAGACATGCCGCTTGCGATGCAGCACGGTCAGGGTCTTGGTGTTTGCGACCTCGGGCAAGTCACGGATTTCGTTCACCAGCGTGCCGAGGCGGAGGTTGCTCTCCGCCCGCACGCGCAACAAGGCGTCGGGTCGGCCTGCGATCTGGGCGGCCTCCCGGACCTCAGACAGGCCGACGACTTTTGTCACGAAGGCCTGCGCATCGGCTTTTGCTACGAAAGTGAGCTCGACATATGCTTCGGCGAAGGACTGCCTTGGGTTGCGAACGATCGTGTACTTGAGGATGTGCTCCTTCTCGAGCCGTTTCAGGCGTCGACGCACGGCTGATCCGGACAGCCCGACCTTGTTGCCGAGGCCGGTCGCGCTCATACGGGCGTTCTCGGCGAGCTGCTCCAACAAAGCGTGGTCGGTTGTATCCAAATTGTTATCGGAGTCGTGCACGGGCGTGATCATATAGAGCGCGAATACGCTACGAACAGACGAAAGGGTGGCGCAATCGATCACGGCCGTGACGGAGGCGCGCGAGTGCGGATGTGGGTCTATGAATGGCGGGCCGGGTCTGGGACGATGCGTCCTGGTCGCGCGGCTAGTTGAGGCCTAGATAGTCCGATAGTTGGAATACGGGAGATATTGGATTTACGTTTGACGGGGCACGATTTTTTTATAGCCCCCGAGAACGTTGACAAGAAGTCGATGTGACGACAAGGGTGCAGGAGGGCCGATCCTCGCGAGATCGACCCTCCTTTGGCCAATCAACACCTTGAGGGAGGCGTAGATTGAGGGAGCACGGTAACAGCGGCCCAGGACGGCAGTTCGACGATTCGGATGGAGCCCAAATGCCTGATGAGCTCCAAGCTCGACTCGGTCCACCGTTGCCGAGCTCGCGGTTGCGACGCGCTTGCTACCGCTGGGCGAACTGCGATCCGCAGGACATCGCCTGTCACGCGGATAGGTCACGATGGACGCGCATCGCCAGCGCGCTCAGCTTCTACTTCCTCTACGCGAGTGTCGGGACCTTCGCTTTCGCTCAGGGCATCGCATCGGGGTCCACGCTGGCATGTCTTGGTGGCGCGCTGATCGTGGCGAGCGCAGTGGTCAGCTTCGATCGCGGAATTCTTGGAACGACCAATGCGAACCTCGCACACATCGGGGTCCCGGAGGGAGAGGGCAGCAAAGCTGTTCGCGCTCTCTTGGAGGCTCATTCCAACCCCGTGCGCTCGATGCGCAAGGGCTTGATCGTCGCACGCGTGATTCTGGCGGTGTTGATGGCGCTGGTGATCACCGAGCAGCTGAACGCGGCGGTTTTCCACAAGCAAATCAGTCGCCAGCAGCAATCCGAACACGCGAAGGAAAACAGCGCCTTTGCGTCCAGCTCCGAAAGCCCTGCCACGCGGGGACAGCAGGAAATCACGCGCAAGAAGCACGACCTGGACGCCGTCAAGAGCAACGTGAGTCGACTACAGGGAACCGTCAGGAGAGAAGAAAACGCCGCACTCGCATCCTCGAAAGGGCATGACGTGACCGGGCTCCCCGGGTGCGGGAAAGAATGCCGCCACTACCTAGGAAATCGCAATCGGGCACAAGGACAGCTCGAAACGGCCAGCCACCAACTCGAGATCCAGACGCAGACCACTGAAACGGCGATCGCTGCGATCCGTTCGCGCACCGGGACCGCCGAGCGAGCGGCCGAACGCACCATCGAAAACAATCGCGGTGGCCTCAGTGACACGCTCGCCCTCTACAAGTACCTCGGCAGCCATCTGGAAGGACTGCTGCTGTTTGGGCCGCTGACGATCGTGCTGCTGGCCCTCGATCTGGCCGCACTGCTCTACAAGCTGGGCGGCAAAGACTCCCTCTATGAGCGTCGTCAGGCGCTCAGGATCCGGCTCGCCTGGCAGTCTGACGTGGCGGCTACCGGCCCGCTGAACCGCAGGCTGGCATCTGCCCTCGACGCGACCGTCGAGGCCTACGGCGCCGCGCGTCGCGGGTTGAAAGACTGGATCGCAGCAGGGGTTCGCGACCCGGTGGTGATCGAGCGCTTCAAGCTGATCGCGCGAGACGCGTTGCTTTCACAGCTCGACCGCCGGCGACATGACCGCGGGGCCCCGAACCGCAGGGAGCGCCGCAACGCCAACGGCGAACAGTCGCTTCAGGAGGAGCAGCCGCCGCTGCAGCAGTTCCCGCAGCGCGCGGGAGACGGTGAGGAGTTCAGGTTCATTGATCTGGTGCCCGGTGCGATCGTCGCCGGTGAGCGTCGTTGGCGGCTGGTCGGTCGTCTGCCGATGACCCGTCAAGGAGGGCACTCGGTGGTGTTCGAGGCCGTCGAGGAGGACGGCAGCGAGCGGGTCGTGATCAAGTTCATGTATCTGCCGCAAGCGCAGGGAACCGAGATCAAGGACATGGTTCGCGAGCGGGCCAGGCGTGAGCTTCGCAACGTCGGCCGTCTACCCAGCAGCCCGTTCATCGTGCCGATCGTCGATCAGGTCGTCGAGCCCTCGCAGGGCGCGATCTGGCTGGCGACCCCATTCGCCGAGTACGGCTCTCTGGCGTCCTTCTACAAGGGTCGTCCAAGGCGATCGGTGCGTGAGGTCGTCACCGTCGCAGGCCAGGTGGCGGCCGCCCTGAACGTCGCCTACACAGAGCTGCAAATGGTTCACAGGGACGTGAAGCCAGGGAACGTACTGGTGGCCCGCATCGAGCAGCGCGAAGGCGCCGGCCCCGCGTTCGCCGTGCCACGGGCCCAGGTCACGGACTGGGGCCTGTCGCGCATCGAGAGCATGATGGAGTCCGAGCTCGACGTGACGCCCGGAGGGACGCTCTGGTTCGCGGCACCGCAGGCCTACCGCTCGGGCGCGGCCGACCCACGGGATGACCTGTTTGGCCTCGGCTGCCTCATCTGGTGGCTTGTCGTCGGCGAGCCACCTCTTTGTGCGGAGCTTGGGCCAGAGGCGGGGCCTGCTGACATCGCGCTCTGTGTGGAGCACCGGCAGGACTCCCCGCGTCCCTGGGATCGTCTCGGGTTCTGGCAGCCAAACACCCCTCCGGAGCTCTCAGCGTTCGTGCAGAGGCTGGTCGCTTTCGACCGGGATCGTCGCGCGCCGCGGGGCGTCAACCCGCTGCACTGGGCGGAGACTCAGCTCAAGGGCCTGTTGGATCTGCTCAACCACGAAGCGATGCGCACCGGGGCGGAGCTGTTCGTTGGCCCGTCGTGCGAGCCCGAGGGTGTGCGTGCCGCCATAGGGCAGGACGACGACGAGGACCAGGAAGGAGCAGCCGTCTGGAATGAGAACGGCTCGACGCTCGGGGATGGGCCTGATGAAACCGTCGCCGACGACAGCCTGTTCGAGGATGGGGGCTCGACCGACGTGCTCGAACGCGGGCCGTTGACGGAGCCGAAAGACGATTCGCCGGCGGCTGCCAGCTAGGGAGGAGAGAGTTGTGAAAACAGTTCTTCTGATTGCCGGGCTGCTCGCGGCCGGATGGCTCATCTACAACCGTCGTCGCGTTGTCGCTGGGATCCCGGTGCTGCGGGCACTCGTCACGTCATTTGGCGCGAGCGGCCAGCCGGGTGAGCTGGCCCCTCTGATCGCCGTCCTCTACAGCTCGATCACCGACAAGTCGCGTAGGACCTGGTGGACTCGCACCACCCACATCAGCGGTGAGGGATGGACGGTCGTCGCGGCACCCGGGGACGCAGCGGTTCTGGCTCACTCGATTGGCGCCGTCGAAGCGGATCTAAACGCCGCACTCCGAGACAATGCCGAGCGGCATCGCATCGTCATCGACGCACCACTGAGGATCCGGGGCGTCGTCGCCAAACACGAGGCCGCGCCGGGACGTCCCCAGCTCCTGCAGGAGGGGGCAGTCTCGGAGCCGCGTCTGCCTGCCCGCCCGAGCCGGGCGGAGACGATGTCGCCTTCGGAGGGCGGATCCGCTGTGCGCAGCCAGACACCGCGCCTTGGTGGCAAGCTGGAGTCGGAGGCGCCAACGAGGCTTGTCGCGACGATCGGCGAGACGTTCACCGCTGCTCCGACGAGCGTGCGCCTGTGGCCGATTGGTCCAGGGGCAGGACAGGATCCGATCGTCGTCCCCGCTGGCGGCATCATCCTTGGGCGCTCAGCCAATCTTGGTGTTGGCCGGGTCGCCTCCCGCACAGTGAGCGGGCGCCACGCGGAACTGCGGCGCGAGGGGGGGGCATGGGTGATCCGAGATCTCGGATCTCACAACGGGACCTTCCTGGGAGCTCGGCGGGTCGATCAGGAGAAGGTCCGGAGTGGCGATGTGATTGGGTTGGGTCGCCACGTCCGTCTCAGGCTCGTCCTGGATGAGCAGCCGCTCCAGTCCGCGGCTCGCCAAAGCGGGTAGCGGCGGATGGTCGGAAAGGCGCGCGACGTCAAATACGTTGGCGTTGCCTGCTGATCGGCAGCGAGATCGAGAGTCCACAGGCAAGCGGCAATCCGAAGAGGCAGAGCGCCAAGCCGTGGGGTACATTCTGGCGCTCAAAGGCGATACGACAGCCCTAGATGGCGCGGGTCGACCGCCCACAAAGCCGCCCACGCCCGGTCAAAGAGCCCCTAACCAGGCCCTCCAACCCCTGTCTCCCCGATCAAGTACGCCGAGAACTCAGGAAGCCTGCCAAGGCCTCCTGAATCTCGGAAATCCCAGCACCCATGAGGGATTCGAGCAGATCAGAAGTCGTGGTCGAGGGTACGATTCTCTCGGCGCGGGAGCGCACCGCACGCAAAAACCGCACACGACGTCGTGCTTTGACCGCACACGCTCCCAGAGGCTCGCAGCGTAGAAGGCGAGTGGCGCGAGCGCCGCAAAGAAGGCGCTAACAGAGACCGAACTGATGAGCGTTTGCGCGTCCGCTACACGCAGGACGCGGGGAACGGTCTCGCATGGGCCTTCATCCCCTAGGTCCGGTCAGCAGCGGCTTTCGATGCACGCCGCACGATCGGCGCCTACGCGATGAGCCTGTGCCATCACGAGGACTATCGTTGTTAGCGATCGAGATCAACGACCGCTACAGCGCCAGCGCCGTCAGCGCCACTAGCGCGAGCGCCGCAGTGCTCGCGCGCGCGTGCTGGCGCACCGCATAGCACTCGGCAATCGCGACGGCGCTGACGGCGAGCATCGGCGCGAGCGATGAGCCCCCGATCACCAGTGCACCCATAGCCACGCCGCAACTGACCAGACAACTACACGCGCCACTCGCGCCGTAGGCGACGCAGTCGCGCACCGCGCGCGCACCCGAAGGCGCGAGGGGCACCGGGCGGTGGCAGGCGCGCAGCGCGCGCCGCTTGTACGGCGTCAGCTGCCACGCGGCGGCGAGCGCAAGACCCCCGGCGAGTACCGGCGCCGACGTGCCCACTGGCATCGACCCAGAGGCGATGAGCGTCGCTCTCACCGACAGCAGCGCGATGCCCGCGATCGTCCACACGCCGGCGAACCCGACGAGGTACTCGACGATCGCGCGCTGGCGCCGTCGCCATAGGCTGCGCTCGGCGACAGTTCGCAGCGGGCCGATCGCCAGAGGGAGCATCATCGCCGCGACCATCAGCATCCACAGGCCTAGCGCCCCGGCGCCAATCGTCGCCGCGCCCGCTGAGCCCGGCCGTGCGCCCATCGTCATCCCGGGCATCGTGGCCATCGCTCCATGCTCGCTCCCGTCCCCCGGACGCGCGAACGTCAGCCCCAAGATCTCCAACCATGCCAGCGCGCTGAGCGTGAGCGCCCACCACTCCGGGTGCCACCGCGCCCACGCACGGACCGACGGGCGATACTCCTCGAGCCCGCGCGGAGCGCCGGCACGCGTGAGCTCAGCGGTGGTAGTAGAGACTGACACGGCCGACGTGCAACGGCACCGGATCCGCTTCGCCCGCGCGCGGCATGAACTTCACGTGGGCCTTCTCGGGGTTCCAAGCCCCCGCCTGCTGCTGTTCGGCGACGATCTTCGTGACGTCGAACGTGAAGTGAGCGCCTGCGCCGGCGTGCGGGTCCTCCGGATCCGCGGCTCGCTCGGAGCCGAACGGCGCGAGCACGCCGGCCAGTAGGTCTGGGCGCTCGTGCGGGTCGGTGCCGTCGGGCACGTTCAGGTACACGTCGTAGTTCATCGCCGGGCGCTCGCTGGTCACGTTCTCGACGTTCAGGTACACGTGCACCTTGCTCGGCTCGGCAGCGAGCGTCTTGGCGAGCGGGCCTTGCGGCTCGGAGATCGGCATCTCCGTCTCACCCGGCTCGGCGCCGAGCGTCAGTCCTTGCGCCGTCGCGCCGACCATCTCCGGGGGCACATCGCTTAGTTGTTGTGGCTCGGGCACTTTCTCCTCCTTCGGCGCGCCGGCGGCCGCGCCCAGATGGACGGTCGGCGGCAGCGACGGGATCGACACGTCGTCATATTCGTAGCTCAGCGGCGGTGCTTTCGTGTCGAGCACTTCGCCCGGTGCGAACTGGAAAGACTGAGCTTGGGCGTTGTGGAGCTTGAATTTGAACGTCAGCCACCCCGGACGCGCCGGGTTGGTGCGACCGGGCTGGCGTATCCACACCTCCCACAGCCGGTCGATGTTCGAGTGGTGCAGCCAGAAGATCGGGTCGAGCGCAGCTGTCGCTGGGCTTTCCATCTGTCCGCCCACGTCCATGTGGATCGCGTTGTGGGGACGGTTCTCGAGCGCCCCGAAGGCGCCGGGCTGGTGCTGGAACCCCGTCGCCGGGCCGCCGAAGCCGGTGCTCCCACCCTGCCCTGGCCCCTCGAATACAGGCTGTTTGAGCGCGCCGAGGCTCACGTCGGTTTCGGGCCCCACCGGTTCGCCTTTGTTGGCTTTTGAGCTGCGATCGGCGACGAACAGTGCATTGTCCTCGCCACTGGGAAGTTTCTCTTCACGAAACGCCCGCGGCAGGCAGCGTGCGTTCGCGATGGTCTTGCTCGAGTAGTTCCAGTACGGCAGCGCCCACTCGTCCGGGCCGCCGAGCTTCACGATCGTCGCGCGCACGATCTGTTCGAACGCGGCCACGTAGCCGCGGTGCCATGGCAGGAAGAACGACGTACCGTGCTGGCACTGGTTCCAGAACTCCGATTTTTCCGATTCCGGTTCGTGCCCGTGGATCCTCGCCTGATAGACCCAGCTCGTCGGGTCTTCGAGCGGTTTCGGGCGTTTCTGCATGTCGTCGACCGCACGCGCGTACCACACGATGCTCTCGTCCCACGTGCCGAGCGAGAGGATGTCGCGACGCATCGCGATCGCTCCGTTGACACTGCCCCCGAATTGCGCCATAGCAGTCACCTCCGCGTTTGGAGAGTTCCTTATACCCAAATTTGGCGGCTGGGGCTTTGTGGCTACGTGGGACGGTGCGCGAGCTGCCTGTCGCGAGCTCCGCGCGGCGCGACGAGTCCCCTCAACGGCGCGTTCGGCACGGCAGTACTCTGGATCGCCGACATGGTCCTGTCGGCAGTCCTAGCGTTGAGCCACCGGTAATACGCTTGCCGGGATGCTGGATTTCGCTGACTACCTCGAGCGCATCGGGCTGAGCGCCGGCGAGCACCCGACGTTGCAGACCATCCACCGCGCGCACGCGACCTCGATCCCGTTCGAGAACCTCGATCCGCATCGCGGGATTCCGGTATCGCTTGCCCAGGAGGATCTCGAGCGCAAGCTCGTGTATGAGCGACGTGGCGGCTACTGCTTCGAGCAGAACCTGCTGCTGGCCTCGGCGCTCGAGCATCTCGGCCTCACGGTCGAGCCGATGCTTGCCCGCGTGCGCCGCGGGGTCCCGCCGGGAACAGTGCGTCCCCGCAGCCATCTCGTGCTGCGGGTGACAGACGATGATGACCGCGTCTGGCACGCCGACGTCGGCCTCGGCCTCGGGACGCTGCTTGACCCGATCCCGTTCGGGCCGGACGGTGCTGCCTACGAGCAGTTCGGATGGAGCTTCCGGGTGATCGAGGAGGGCTTCGAGCTGGTTCTTCAGACACTCGTCGACGGGTCATGGTCAGACGTGTACGCCTTCTCCCCGCAGCCGGTCCCGCGCATCGACATCGAGACCAGCAACTGGTGGACATCCACCAATCCGCAGTCGCCGTTCGTGTTCGGGCTGATCGCGACTGTCAACCACCCGGACGGCAGCCGCGAGTCGATCAGCGACTGGAGCGGACCACTCGAGCTGAGGGTGCAGTCGCCCGGCGACACCCAGGTCTCTCAGCAGCCCCGCCAAGCGATCCCCAAGCTGCTGGCCGAGCGCTTCGCCCTCTCGGGATTCGTACTCGACGCCGACGGTCGTGTGCGGTGAGACGCTAGGCAATACCTGCGTCGGCAGGGTCTATCTGCTTTTCTTTACATTCGAAGATAGAAATGGATCAACGTCTAAATCCCTACACACCCGGATCCGGCGTAAAGCCGCTCAAACTCGCGGGCCGAGACCCCGATCTCGAGGCGTTTCGAGTGCTTCTCGAGCGCCTGGCCGATGGCCGGCCGGAGCGAAGCCTCATCTATTCCGGCCTTCGCGGCGTAGGGAAGACGGTGCTGCTTCTGGAGTTTGAGACGCTTACCCGGGAGAGCGGCTGGGTTTGCAATGACGTCGAGGAGGTGGGCTCCGGCGACTTCCGCCAGACCTTCGCGGAGCTCGCCTATCAGCTGCTGCTCTCGATGAGCCTTCGCGAGCGTATGCAGAAGCGCGCCAGCAAGGCATTTGGTGTCTTGAAGGCATTCTCGGTAGGGATCCCGGGTGGATTGAGCGCGAGGATCGATGTCGAGGTCGCGACTGGCACAGCCGACAGCGGGGACCCCGAGCGCGATCTTGCGGTTCTCCTTGTGGAGGTCGGGCAGGTCGCGAAGAGCGGTGGCACGGGCGCTGTGTTCTTCCTCGACGAGATGCAGGGACTCAACGGGGCTGCCTTGGCTGCAGTCTGTATGGCGATGAACCGGGTTGGCCAGCGGGAGCTGCCCGTGGCCCTGGTGGGGGCAGGTCTACCCCCACTGCCGCGGCTACTTCGCACGGCCAAGCCATATGCGGAGCGCATGTTCGCCTACCACGAGCTTGACCGTCTGTCCGATGCTGAGGCACGAACTGCGCTTGTCGCGCCTGCCGGGCAGCACGATGTCGCCTATGAGGCTGCAGCCGTCGAGCTGATCGTCAAGGCGTCAGCCGGATATCCGCATTTCATCCAGGAGTACGGACGTGTGCTGTGGAATGAGGTCGAGCGTTCGCCGATCAGCGCCGACGATGTGGAAGGTGCGCGCGCCCTCATCGACGAGGCCCTCGATCGCCGCTTCTTCAAGGATCGCTTTGAGACGGCCTCCGACGCGGAGCAGCGGTACCTCGCGGCGATGGCCGACGTGGGGGACGGTCCGATTCGGACCGCCGAGGTTGCGGCGCGCGCCGGCTACAAAGACAGCGCTGGCGCTTCGGTCGTGCGCGACGCGTTGCTTCGTAAGGATCTCGTTTACAGCCCGCGACGAGGACTGATCGACTTCACAGTCCCGTTGTTTGGTGGGTATCTGCGACGCCAGTATCCGCTGTCGAGCTTCGAGGACGAGTAGCCGTCCGAGGTCTATAAGCATTTATCTACGAACAGAGATAGATACGGGCCGAGCCCTACCACTTCCACTGGCTCGATGGGACGAGATGGTCGCCTACGTGTCCGACCTGGCTACGCTTGTCGCTCATATGACATCTCACGCTGATGAACAGATGGCGATCCCGGTTCGGGTGCTTTCGAGCACTCAGCTCGAGCTGCTTGCGGAGCGCGGCGAGGAGCTCACGGCCGAGGTGGGCGAGAAGCTGTATGAGATCGGCGACGAGACCTATCCGTTCATCGCGATCCTCGAGGGTGAGGTGGCGGTGTTGGATGGCGCTGGGCATGAGATCGTGCGTCACGGCGCCTCGGGCTTTCTCGGGGAGGTCAACCTGCTCAGCGGGCAGTCGGTGTTCGTCACCGCGGTCGTCGCCCAGCCGACGCGCTATATCGCGCTTCCGCGGGATGACCTGCGAGCGCTGCTGTTCGATGACCCATCGCTCTCGGATCTGATCCTTGGCGCCTTGGTGGAGCGCCGCGAACTGCTTCAGCAGCGCCAAGGCATCGGACCGGAGATCATCGGCCCGCGCGAGTCGCCAGACACGCGCCGGCTGCTCGAGTTCGCGCGAGCCCAGCGGCTTCCCCACAGCTGGGTCGATCCCACCGAAGCGAGCGACGATGCCGGGGCGGCGGCGGCGGAGCCCCCTGATGTGTTCGCGACACCGCTGGTGCGTCTACCTGGCGGCGTCGAGCTGCTGAACCCGAGTAACGGAGAGCTCTCGCGGGCGCTCGGCATCGGCATGGAGCTCGCGCCGCGTGAGGAGGTCGATCTCCTGATCGTCGGCGGCGGCCCCGCGGGACTCGGCGCAGCGGTGTATGGCGCTTCGGAGGGATTGAACACGCTGATCGTGGAGAGCAGAAGCATCGGCGGTCAGGCAGGCACCTCGCGCAGGATCGAGAACTACCTGGGCTTCCCCGCCGGAATCAGCGGCAACGAACTGCTCAGCCGCGCCGCCACCCAGTCGCGCAAGTTCGGCGCCCGCCTGGCATCGCCTTACCGCGCCCGGGAGCTGCAGCCTGGGGTCGAGCGTCACCTCGTGAAGCTCGAGGACGGCAACGAGATCGCTGCCCGTGCGGTACTGCTCACCACTGGCGCCGAATATCGACGGCTGCCCGTGGCGGGGCTCGAGGAGTACGAGGGGGTGAGCGTGTTCTATGCCGCTGGTCCGCCGGAGGGCCAGCTCTGCACCGCTCAGCGTGTGGCAGTTCTCGGCGGGGGTAATTCCGCCGCCCAGGCCGCCGTCTGGCTGGCGCGTGGGGGCGCGCTCGTCACGCTTCTGCACCGTCGTGGTGACCTGCGGGAGACGATGTCGCAGTATCTGATCGACGAGCTCGACCGCTATGGGGTCGCCGTGCGCGATCGTTCCGAAATCGTTGGATTGCAAGGAGAGCACGGGCGCTTGCGCTCTGTCACGCTCGCCGACGGCGAGCAGTTGCCGCTCTCCTTCCTGTTCTTGTTCCTTGGCGCTACGCCATGTACCGAGTGGCTCGACGAGGTGCTCGTGCGTGACGGCGACGGTTTCATCCTGACCGGCGCGGAGGTCGGCGCCGAGGGCCTGCTCGAGACGAGCGTGGCGGGCGTCTACGCGGCCGGCGACGTGCGCGCCGGCTCGATCAAGCGCTGCGCGACCGCGGTCGGCGAGGGCGCTGCGGTGGTCCAGTTCGTACACCAGCGCCTGGCTCGTGAGGCCGCTGGACCGGGTGTCCAAGCATCGCAGACAGCCTCGCCATGAACGCGCGCCTCGCGGGTAAGCGGGCGTAGGCCATCATCGCCGGAGGGGAATCTTCTCACGAGATTGGTGACGGACTTCACGCCGTGCCAGTCAAACGCGCTGTGCTGGGATAATCGCTGGATGCCACAACCTTGGAGCATCGAACTCGAAGGGCCGCTGGCCGTGCTCACGCTCGAGCACCCGCCGGTGAACCTGTTCGATCGCGCCGTGTTCGACGGTCTCGAGCAGGCCGTGGGTGAGCTGGAAGAGGACGCGCCGCGAGGTCTGCTGATCCAGGCGCGAGGCCGGGTGGTCAGCGGCGGGGTCGACGTGCACGAGTTCGACGGCCTCACCGCCGAGCAGGGCGCGCAGCTGTGGAGCGAGCTGCTAGCGGTGATCCACCGCGTGGAGGAGCTGCCCTATCCGACGGTGTTCGCGGCACACGCCCTCTGCCTAACGGCGGCGTTCGAGCTATCACTGGGTTGTGATCTGCTGCTCGCCGCGGAGTCGGCGAAGTTCGGGCTGGTGGAGACGGTCGTGGGATTGACGCCCGCGATGGGCGGCACCCAGCGGCTGGTTGAGCGGGCCGGTCCGGCGCGGGCACGCGAGCTGGTGATGACCGGCGAGCTGTACGACGCGCGCACGCTCGAGTGCTGGAACGTCGTCAACCGCGTGCTCGACGACGACGGCTTCGCGCAGGCCGCACGGACGTTCGCGCGGCGTCTGGCGGAAGGGCCGACGCTCGCTCATGTCGCCACCAAGCGGATCGTCCGCGCGGCCCTCTCGGGCGGCGCACGCGCCGCGGACGAGGTCGTGCCAGAGCACGCCGGCGGACTGTTTGCGACCGAGGATCTGCAAGGCGCCGTACGCAGCTTCCTCGAGCGCGGACCGGGGCACGCCGACTACAAGGGCCGCTGAAGCGCCCCGCAAACGCGCGCGAGCAGGTCGGCGAGAGGGATGCATCTCCCACGTAGAGACGCCCTCGAGCGATATCGCTGCCGCCGCCGATGCGCGAGCTGCGCAAACGCGAGAATGAGCAGGTGAGGCGATTCGGGCCGGCGCTGGCAGAGCGCGACTTCGCGCTGCTTTGGCTGGCGCTGATCGGCATGGGCACGAGCGTGCAGATGCTCGAGGTGGCGATCGGGTGGGAGGTGTACTCAAACCATCCCTCCGCGTTGAACCTCGGGTGGATCGGCCTCGCGGAGTTCGTGCCGATGTTTCTGCTGGCGCTGCCCGCGGGACATCTCGCGGACCGGTTTCCGCGGCGTCTTGTGCTGGGAGTCTCGCTGCTGCTGAGCGCGGCGGTGGCGGTCGGCCTCGTCGTGCTGAGCGCATCGGGGACGAAGAGCGTGGGGCCGTTCTTCGCGCTCGCGTTCGGCGCCGGGGTCGCGACCTCGCTCGGCACGCCCGCGGCACGCGCGCTGCCGCCGACGCTGGTCCCGCCAAAGCTGCTGAGCAGCGCGATGACGCTGCGCTCGATCGCAACACAGGCGGCGCAGGTGGTCGGCCCTGCGCTCGGCGGCCTGCTCTATCCGTTCGCGCCCGCCGTCGTGTATGGGGTGGCGGCGGGGATGTGCGTCGTGGCGGCGGGCTGTGTAGCGGGGATGCGACACAGCCCGGCCGCGCACATCGCAACGTCAGAGCGGCCGGCGCCGACCCTCGCGGGAGTGCTCGAGGGGGTTCGCTTCGTCAAGCGCTCCCAGATCCTGCTCGGCGCGATCCTGCTCGACCTGTTTGCCGTGCTATTCGGCGGCGCGGTGGCGCTGCTGCCGCTGTTCGCACGCTCGATCCTGCACGTCGGCCCGACCGGTCTCGGTGTGCTGCGCAGCGCTCCGGCGATCGGCGCGCTGATCGGCGCCGCCGTGCTCACGCGCCGGCCGTTGGGCAGGAGCGCGGGACGCACGCTGCTGCTCGTCGTGGGCGCGTTCGGCGCGAGCATCGTCGTGTTCGGCCTGTCGCGCTCCTTCCCGCTCTCGTTCGCAGCGCTCGCCGTCAGCGGGTTCGTCGACATGTTCAGCATGAACATCCGCGCGACCACCGTTGCGCTCGCCACGCCCGACCGGCTGCGCGGACGGGTGCTGGCGGTTGAGATGGTGTTCATCAGCGCGTCGAACCAGCTCGGCGCGTTCGAGTCCGGCCTCGCCGCCTTCCTGCTGGGCGCGGTTCCGGCGGTGGTCGCGGGCGGCGCGCTCACGATCGCGATCGCGATCGGCTGGAGCCGTCTGTTCCCGGCGCTCGCCGCGGTCGACCGGCTGGAGGACGTGCGACCCATGGAGGTATCGCCGACCGAGGTTCCCGCGTAGTCGGGAGGTGGGAGTGGGGGAGGCACGTGTGCGCGTGCCTGCGTCCAGTCCTGCCGGCGCCGGCCACCACAGCAGTTGGCTCTAGGTTGCGCTGAGCCGCGAGCGCGTGTCAAAAAGCGAAGGGTGCGCTCAGCTTGGCCAGCGACCGTGACGGTCGAAGTAGTCGCGCGCCGCTTCCTCGGCGTCGCGCTCGCGCTCGCCCGCGGTGCCGAGACGGAACAGCCAGTTGAGGAAGTAGATCGCAAGGCCGGCACTGACGATGCCGGCGCCGCCCTCGAGGTCGTTTTCGCTGCCGAGCGCCATCACGATCAGGCCACCGATCACGACCGCCGCCGGCAACACGTAGCGGATCGCGTTCAGCGGCCAGCTGTGACCGGCGGCGGTACGAGGCTTGGACTCTGAAGGCTCGGCGGAGCGCCGAGACGCTCGACTGAGGGAGCCTTGGGGCAGGGCGTCTTCGGGACGCCGGGGCTCGGGATCGATTGAGCTCATTGCATATCTAGGTTCGCACGGGACCGGCCCTTTGCCGGGTGAGCTCGCGCACGAGCGTCGCAACGGAGCGCTCGAGCTGCTCGATCGAGGCGCTGTCCACGCGCTCCACACCGACCGTGCGGTTCAGCCAGGCGTTGATCTCGCGATGGCTGCGACCGTCGCGACGGTGCAGTTCGGCCACGAGGCGGCTGCGCTCCTGGCGCAGGTCCGAGCGGCGCTCGAACCGCGCACGCGGCACGGGCTCCGGCGGCGATTGGCTCGCGGGGCGCGCGACGGGGGCAGGCGGAGCGGCGGCGGCCGAGCCGAACAGCGTCATCTGCGGAGCGAACTCGGCGCTCAGCGGCACGAACTCGGCGGGCGCTGACGCCTCGCTCGCGCGGCGCGCCTCGCGCGGCTCGTCCCAGCCCTCCTGCTCGTCCTCGGGGCGGCGCAGCGCGTGGCGCAGCTCCGTCTCGACCTCCGCCGCGTGACCGCGCAGGACGGGGTCAGCCGGCAGATACAGCCAGCTGGGGTCGGGCGCGCGGCCCGGGACGGTGCGCACGAAGCGTCCCACGATCTGGCGGAAGATCAGCGGCGTTTTCGCCGCCGTCGCATACACGCCGACGCGCAGCCTCGGGATGTCGACGCCCTCGGAGACCATGTTGACCGCGACGATCCACGGCTCGCGCGAGTCGCGAAAGACGCTCAGCTTGTGCGCGGCCCGCGCCTCCGTATGCAGCACGACCACGGGCGCGCGGCCGGTAGCCTCGCCCAGCAGCTTGGCGATTCGTCGCGCGTGGGTCGCGTCGGCGGCGACCGCCAGCGCGCCCGCGTCGCGCTGGCCCTCGGCGCGCAGCGCGCGCAGCTTGGCGTCGGCCTCGCGCAGGATCCGCGGCAGCCCGTCGGGCAGCTCGGTCGAGATCGCCGTGCGGTAGCGACGGCCCGCCTCGCGCGCCGTGAGGACGGTCTCGAACGAGGACTCGAACGTGTCATCGCCGCTGCGCCACGACAGCGTGCCGTCGAACGTGACGAACGCCACGGGACGGCAGATCCGGTCGGCGACGGCTTCGGCATAGGTGTAGGTGACGTCCGGCACCGCCAGCCCGTCCGCGTCGTAGCGCACACCCGGGATCGGTGTGGCGTCGGAGCGAAACGGGGTGCCCGAGAGCAGCAGCCAGCGGGGAGCGGCGGCGAACGCCTGCTGGAAGCTCGTGCCCCAGGCGAGCTCCTCGCCGAGGTGGTGAGCCTCGTCGACCACCACGAGGGTGTCGCGCGCAACCTTGGCCGCCCAGCCGCGCGGGTCGCTCGCCACGCGCGCATAGGTGACGGCGACCCCGTTGAAGTCTCGCGGCGGTCGCGGACCGCTCGCGTCGGGCTGCAACTGCACGCCGAGCGGCGCCGCGGCGGCCGCCCACTGGCGGGTAAGGGGCGTGGTCGGGCAGAGGACCACGACTCGGCTGACCGCCTTGCTCGCGAGCAGCCCGCGTGCCAGCTCGAGCGCCGGTCGCGTCTTGCCGGCCCCGGGGGCCGCGGAGACGAGGAACGGGCCTCCGTGCCAGCCGGCGAGCCGCTCGAGCGCGCGGTGTTGCCACGCACGTAGGAATGTGGACGGAGTGGGAGTCAAAGAGCCCGGCATCCTGCGGCATGCGACGGACGGATCGCCCGTCGTCGCTTCAGGACTCGAGAAGAGCGGCAACCTGGGATCTCTTCCGGAATCTCTTGCTTGTCGTGCGTCTTGCTTTGCGTCTTCGTCGTGTTTCCTGCTCGTCGTGTGTCTGCCTGGTGGTCTCGCTAGCACGCGCACCCTGGTCGCGCGCTAGCGTGGGACGCCGATGAAGCTCGTCTCCTCTCGCCCCAACGTCGAGCTACGCCAGGGCGAGACCGGCGAGGAGACGGTCGTGCTCGCGTTTCCCTACGACGCGCACATCGTCGCGCTCGTGCGCACGATCCCGAACCGGCGCTTCGACTGGGACACGCGCGAGTGGTCTGCGCCGGCCGACGACTGGGCGGGAATGCATGTCGCCGAGGTGCTCGAGCGCTTCCCCGAGCTGACGACCGACGAGCGGGTCGACGCCTGGCTAGAGAGCATCGAGCGCCGGTGGATCGGTCATGTGCGTACCACCAGCCACGACGGTCGCGGCTGGTGGGTGCTCGAGACGCGGGCGGGGACCGTGCCCGAGGCGCTGCGCGCAGGCGCGATCGAGCGCGGTGAGGAGCTGCTCGTACCGCTCAACGAGACCGCCGCCCACGAGCTGCGCGGGCTGCGCTCCGCGCGCCTGGATGGGGCCGCCGAGCGCTGTCTTGCGATCGTCGAGCTCGGGGAGTCGCCGCCGCCGGCCCGGCTCGTGCTCGCGCACGGCGTCGACGGCGAGCGGCTGCGGCTCGAGGTCGTGTGGGACCCGGAGGTCGGCGCCGCGTTCGAACGGCTGCCGGGCGCCGCGGGCAGCCGCTCGATCCCGCTCGACCCGTTCCTCGCCGAGCAGCTCGACGCGTTCATCGCGCGCCACCGCGTCCAGGTGTCAGGTCCGGCCGTGGAGCTGCTCGACGGGCTGCTCATCCAGCAACGCGAGGCCGCGGCCGCGATTCGCGCATCGCGCGCGGACAGCGCCGAGCCGATCGCCGCGACCGCCGCCGTGCTCGGCGGTGAGCTGGCGCCGTTTCAGTGGGCGGGTGTGCGCTACGTGCTGAATGCCCGGCGCACGTTCCTGGCCGACGAGCAGGGGCTCGGTAAGACGGTCGAGGCGCTCGCCGCGCTCGAGGCCGACGGCGCCTATCCGGCGATCGTGGTCTGCCCGGCCGCGATGAAGCTCGGCTGGCAGCGCGAGGCCGCGCGCTGGCTGCCGCATCGCAGCGTGGCGGTCGTCGAAGGCCGCTCCGCGGTGCCGCCGAGCGGGGAGATCACGATCCTCAACTACGAGATCGTCGCCGCCCATCGCGAAGCTTTGGCCAGGCGCCGCCCGCGCGCGCTCGTGGTCGACGAGTCCCACTACTGCAAGAACCCCCAAGCCAAGCGCACTCACGCGGTGCGCCGGCTCGCGAACGCGGTCGCCACGGACGGCCTGCGCCTCGCCCTGACCGGAACCCCGGTGCTGAACCACGCCGACGAGCTGATCGCGCAGCTGCGCGTGATCGGGCGTCTCGAGGACTTCGGCTCCGGGGCGCGCTTCTCGCGCCAGTTCCGCGGCGAGCTGAGCGAGGAGCGGTTGCACTGGCACCTACGCCGGCGCTGCTTCGTGCGGCGGCTGAAGTCCGAGGTGCTTCCACAGCTGCCCGCCAAGCGCCAGGTCGTGGTGCCTGTCGCGCTCAACAACGAGCGCGAGTACCGTCTGGCCGAGCGCGACGTGATCGCCTGGCTGCGCACGCAGCCGCTGGACCTCTCAGAGCTCGACGCGCGGATCGCGGCGACGCTGCGGGCCAAGCGCCTCGCGCAGCTCGGCACGCTGCAGCGGCTCGCGGCGCGCGGCAAGCTCGCGGCGGCGCTCGCGTGGATCGAAGACTTCCTCGCCTCCGGCGAGGCGCTCGTGCTGTTCGCGCGCCACGTCGAGGTGCAGCAGGCTGTGCTCGCACGCTTCCCCGCCGCCCTGCACCTGCTGGGCGGCGACTCGCTCGCCGCTCGCGAGACGTCGATCGCGTCGTTTCAAGACCCCTCCGGTCCCGCGCTGATCGTCTGCGCCACGCGCGTCGCGGCCCAGGGCATCACGCTCACGCGCGCCTCCAACGTCGCCTTCCTCGAGCTCGAGTGGACGCCCGCGATCCACGATCAGGCCGAGGACCGCTGTCACCGCATCGGCCAGCGCGATGCCGTCACTGCCTGGTACCTGCTGGCGGCGGAGACGATCGACGAGACGATGGCCCGTCTGATCCAGCGCAAGCGCGAGATCGTCGGCGCGGTCACCGACGGGCGCCGGGCACAGAGTGACGGGATGGTCGAGTCGGTCGTGCGCGAGCTGCGCGACGGACGGCCATTTCAGCATCTGCGCGCCGTTCAGGAAGAGCCTCCGCCGGAGAAGACTCGCTCACGCAAGGCGACGCGAGAGGCGCCACGGGCCGGCGCACGCCGTTAGCAGCATCTGCGGCCGCGTATCCGAGGACGCTAACGCCGACAGCTGTGGTGGCCGGCGCCGACAGGAATCGACGAAGGAACACGCCCGCGTGTCTCCCATTTCGATGCCAAGCCTCTCCCTACGGCTCGAGCGTGACCGGCAGCGTCTTCAGCTGATTCAGGAACACCGATTCCACGACCGTCGGCGCGCCCGCCGGCTCCATCGCCGGGAAGCGCTTGAGCGTCTCCTCGAACAGGATCCGCAGCTCTAGGCGCGCAAGTGCCGTGCCGAGGCAGAAGTGCCGTCCGCCCGCGCCGAACGCCTGATGCTCGGTCGTGCGGCGCACGTCGAAGCGGTCAGGATCCTCAAAACGCGTCTCGTCGCGGTTTGACGAGACGTACCACATCACGACCTTCTCGCCCTCTTTGATCTGCTTGCCGTGCAGCTCGGTGTCGCATGTGGCGGTGCGACGGAAGTGGGCGAACGCGGGGAACATCCGCAACGACTCCTCGACCGCGCCCGGAATCAGCGAGGGGTCGTCGAGCAGCAGTTGCAGCTGGTCGGGGTTCTTCATCAGCGCGCGCATGCCGCTGCAATAGGTCGCCTTCGTCGAGTCGTTGCCGGCCGCCACGAGCAGGAAGAAGCCCATCACGATCTCGTGTTCCTCGAGTTTCTCTCCATCGATCTCGCCGTGCACGAGCACGCTGGTGAGATCCTCTGTGGGGGTCTCGCGGCGCTCGGCGATCAGCCGCTGGCAGCGCTCGAAGATCTCCGCCACGCTCTTCTCGATCCCCTCCTGCACGCCCAGCGGGTTGAGGTCGGGGTCGCCCGCGGCGAGCGTCGAGTTCATCAGCCGCGCCCAGATCTCGTCGTCCTCGGGCGGGATCCCCATGAAGCTGCCGATCACGCGCGAGACCACCGGTTGAGCGACGTCGTTGACCAGGTCGCACCTCTGCGACGTGTCGAGCCGGTCGAGCACGCCGACCGTGATCGCCCGGATCGCGTCCTCGTGGGCGGCGATCCGCTTCGGCGTGAAGCCCGCCTGGAACAGCGCCTTGACGCGGTCGTGCTTGGGCGGGTCCATGCCGATGAACATCGCTCGCGCAAGCTCGATCGGAAAGCCGACGTTCGCCGCCGTGACCCCGCCCAGTTCGGAGGAGTAGGTGCGCCAGTCGCGGCTCACCGTGTGCACGTCCTCCGCGGTCGTCACCGACCAGTAGCCGGCCTCCTCGGGAAACTCGGTGATGCTCGCCGTCCAGTGCACCGGGCACTGGCCGCGCAGCTGCGCGAACAGCTCGTTCGGCGTGCCGTCTTCCCAGTGCTCGCGCTCGGTGACGAGCACGTTCTCGAGATCGCTGTCAACCGTCGTCATCAAGACCTCCTGGTCGTCGCCGCACGGGGGATCTGGATGCTAGCGCTTGTCCGTTTGGCTGGCCAGCCAAACGGACGAGGATGCTCAAGCGGGTCTGCGCGCGCGGACCTGGTAGACGGCCGTGAGCCCGTCGTCAAAGCCGTGACGGGCGGCGCGCAGATAGAGGCGCCATACCCGCGTGCGCTCGGCGCCCGCGAGCTCTTCGGCGCGCTCGAGATGCTCGTCCAGTCGCTGCGCCCAATGACGCAAGGTGACGGAGTAATCCTCCCTGAAGCCCTCGACGTGCTCGGTGTGAAAGCCCGCGCGCTCGAACGCGAGCTGGACTCGTGAGAGCGGCGGTGTCTCGCCGTCGGGGAAGACGTAGCGCGTGGAGAACAGATCCTCCAGCGGATCGTCGTCGGGGTCGAGCCCGGCGATCGCGTGGTTGAGCAGCTGCCCGCCGGGGCGCAGCAGCTGAAACAGCGAGCGTGCGTACAGATCGAGCCGGCTATCGCCGACGTGCTCGGACATGCCGATGCTCGCGATCGCGTCGAACGACTCGTGGGGCAGCTCGCGATAGTCCTGCACACGGATCTCCACCTGTCCCTCGACGCCCGCCGCGCGCACCCGCTCGCGCGCAAGCTCGGCCTGAGACGGAGAGAGCGTGATGCCAGTGACCGTCACGCCGTAGGCACGGGCGGCATGGATGGCGAAGCTGCCCCACCCGCAGCCGACATCCAGTACGCGCATCCCGGGCTCCAGCCCGAGCTTGCCCGCCACGAGCTCGAGTTTTGCCTGTTGAGCCTCCTCGAGCGTTTGCGCGCCACGCGAGAAGATCGCGCAGCTGTAGGTCATCGTCTCGTCGAGGAACAGCGCGAAGAACTCGTTCCCCACGTCGTAGTGGTAGCGAATCGCCGCCGCGTCGCGCTGTGGGCTGTGGCGCTCGCCGCGCAGCAGCAGCTCGAGGCTCGGGCGCCGTGGCAGTCCGCCGGGCGCCGCCGCGACGGCGAGCGTGAGCGCCAGGCGGGCGCGATCGGCCGGGCCGATCGAGGGCGGGCGCCACGTGTCGACGACGATGAACGCTCCCTCGAGGTCGTCGACCGCCAGCGAGCCGTCGACATAGGCGCGGCCGAGGCCCAGGGTGCCGGGCGCCCGAATGAAGTGTGCGAGCGCGGAAGGCGCTCGCACGAAGAACGTAGGAGCCTTCTCGCTCACCGTTGCCGCGACCTCGACGCCGTCCCAGAAGCGGATGTGAAACGGGCGCGACGGCAGCAGGCGCCGCAGCTCGCGACCGAGGGGGCGGCTCGCTTTGATCAGTGCCACACCCTTACGTTATCCAGCGCAAAGGCATCTTCGACGCAACGGCTTCCTCGGCGCCGCGAGCGCTCACCGTGGACCCCGCGGCGCCGGCCGCGGCGGTCCGCTCGACGGTGTCTGAGGGCTGAGCCGTTCCAAGCTGTGTGTATGGTCGGAGCGACTGAAAAACGGGTGGCCCGGCGCGCGGTGGCGATCGGAGGCCCACACGAGAAGGAGCAGGTCTCATGCACACAGAGTCGAGGGAGCCGCGAGCCGCAGCCGGCGCAAAGCTCGAACGGGCGATCGTCTTGCAGTTGCTGCGCGACGATCGCGAGCAGGAATGGTCGAGCCGGCAGCTGGCGGCCGAGATGGATATGCAGGCTCCTGTGTTGGAGCAGGCGCTGAGCAGCCTCGAGCGAGACGGTGTCCTGAGCCTGGAGCAGGACGCGGTCCGCGCCTCCCGCACCACCCGGCGTTTGGACGAGCTCGGGTTGCTGAGCGTCTGAGACAGGTTCTGGACGTGGCACGGGTGGGCGGCGTCGAGGCTCGGGCAGATAGGGTCCAGCCATGAGCAATCGCGTGCTGCTCCTCTCCTGGGAGTACCCGCCGGTGATCGAGGGTGGGCTTGCCCGACACGTGCGCAAGCTTGCCGAGGCGCTCGTCCGTCAGGGGGCCGTGGTGGACGTGCTCACGCGGGGGATCGGCGAATCCCAAGGCGCGGAGAGCCGCGGCGGGGTGACCGTCCACCGCGTGCGCGAGCCGAGCTGGCCGCGGGACCTCGATCGCTTCGTGGCGTGGGTGCAGCGGATGAACGAGGACATGCTCGCCGCCGGAGAGGCACTGGCGGCGGAGCGTCCCTACGACCTCGTGCACGGTCACGACTGGCTCGTCGCGCACGCCTCCGCGGCGCTGGCCGACCGGCTCGGGGTGCCCTACGTCACGACGATCCACGCGACCGAGCACGGACGCCATCAAGGATGGGTGCAGGACGAGCCACAAGCGCACATCCACTCCGTCGAGCGCTGGATGTCCGCGCGCGCCGACGCGGTGATCGTCTGCTCCTACTACATGCGCGGCCACGTGGCCGACATCTTCGACATCGACGAGCGACGAGTGGCGGTGATCCCCAACGGGATCGACCCGGGCGATCTGCGGCCCGTCGGGGATCTGGAGACGCTGCGCGCGGAGTTCGCGGCGCCGCACGAGAAGCTCGTGCTACTGGTGGGCCGGCTGGTCTACGAGAAGGGCTTCCAGCTCGCGCTCGACGCGCTGCCCGGAGTGATCGAACGGGTCGAGAACGTGCGCTTCCTGGTGGCCGGCAGCGGCACGCACGAGGCAGAGCTGAAGGCGCAGGCGCAGCGGCTCGGGCTGTCCGAGCATGGCGTCTTCCTCGGCTGGATCGGCGACGACGCTCTGCACTCGCTCTACCGCATCGCCGACCTGTGCGTGGTGCCGTCGATCTACGAGCCGTTCGGGCTGGTGGCGCTCGAGGCGATGGCCTCCGGCTGTCCCTGCATCGTCGCCGACACCGGCGGCCTGCGCGAGGTGGTGCCATCCGGCGAGCGAGTCGGGCTGCGCTTCAACGGCGGCGACGCCGAGCATCTCGGCGTGATGATCGAGCGCCTGCTCGTCGACGGCGAGCTGCGCGACCGACTCGTGGCGGAGGCCTCCGAGCACGTGTTGCGTTTCGACTGGGACGACATCGCGCAGCGTACGCGCACGATCTACAGTGAGCTGAGCCGGTCGACGCCGGCTAACGGAGCGGCGCCAGGGAACGAGTCGATGCCAAGCGAATCGACGCCAAGCGAGGACGGGGTCGGGAGGGCGCTGCGATGACACAGGTCATGGGGTTGATGCAGGATGACTTTCCGCTGAACCTGCACCACGTGCGCCGTCGCATGCGCACTTGCCATCCGGGCGCCGAGGTCGTGACGCTCAGCTCGGTGGGCGCGGTCGAACGCGCCACCTTCGGTGAGGTCTCAGAGCGCATCGACCGCCTCGCCCGCGCGCTCGGGCGCCTCGGCGTGGAGTCCGGCGACCGAGTCGCGACGTTCGCCTGGAACAACCAGCGCCATCTCGAGCTGTACTTCGCGATCCCGTGCGTGGGCGCGGTGCTGCACACGCTCAACATCCGCCTGTTCGAGGAGCAGCTCACCTACATCGTCAACCATGCCGAAGACAAGGCGATCTTCGTCGACGACTCGCTCGTGCCGCTGCTGGAGAAGCTCGCGCCGAGCTTTGACAACGTCGCCCACTACATCGTCATGGGCGACGGCGACACGGGCTCGCTGCCGGGCGCGCTGCGCTACGAGGAGCTCCTGGAGGACGCTGGTCCGGGCGAGTTCGACTACCCCGAGGTGGATGAGCGCCAGGCCGCTGCGCTCTGCTACACGAGCGGCACGACCGGCAACCCGAAGGGCGTGCTGTACTCGCACCGCTCGATCAGCCTGCACTCGACCGCGACGCTGATGAAGGACGCGATCGGTCTCTCGCGCGTCGATCGCGTGCTCGCCGTAGTGCCGATGTTCCACGCCAACGCTTGGGGACTGCCCTACGGCGCAGCGCTCGCCGGCTCCGACCTGATCCTGCCCGATCGCAACCTCGGTGCCGAGCCGCTCGCGCAGCTGATCGCGCGGGAGCGCCCGACGCTGATGGGCTGCGTGCCGACGATCTTCGCTGATCTCCTGCGCTACGCCGACGCCCACCCCGAGATCGACCTCTCCTCGCTGTCGAACGCCGCCTGCGGCGGCTCGGCGGTGCCGAAGCAGCTGATGAAGGACTTCGAAGAGCGCCACGGCGTGCGCATCTTCCAAGCATGGGGGATGACCGAGACGAGCCCGATGGCTTCCTACGCGCGCCCCGATGAGGCAGGCGAGCACGACGACGCCTACTGGGAGGATCGCGCCCGGCAGGGCAGGCCGCTGCCATGGGTCGAGCTGAGGCTCATCGGAGACAGCGGCGAGGAGGTCGCCTGGGACGGGGAGTCGACCGGCGAGATCGAGGTGCGCGGGCCGTGGATCGCCTCCGCCTACTTCAACGACGAGTCGGGGGATCAGAAGTTCGACTCGGGCTGGCTGCGCACGGGCGACATCGCCGCGGTCGACGAGCGGGGCTTTGTGCAGATCACAGATCGCGCCAAGGACGTGATCAAGTCCGGCGGCGAGTGGATTTCCTCGGTGGAGCTCGAGAACGAGCTGATGGCCCACCCCGACGTGATCGAGGCTGCGGTGATCGCAAAGCCCGACGAGCGCTGGGCCGAGCGCCCGCTGTGCTGTGTCGTCCTGCGCGAGGGCGCCCCCACGAGCGCCGAGGACCTGGTCGAGCACCTGCGCGGACGGGTCGCCAAATGGTGGCTGCCGGACGAGTTCGCGTTCGTCGCCGAGGTGCCGAAGACGAGCGTCGGCAAGTTCGACAAGAAGGTCCTGCGCGGCCGACTGCAGGAGGGGACGTTGGCGGGGCGTGTGAAGGTGTCATGAGTCAGATCGATCTGATCACCGCCAGCGCCGAGGGCCAGTCCTTCGTCTTCACCGACTCCGGCGACGGACCGCTCGTGGTGCTGCTGCACGGCTTCCCCGACACGCCCGCGGGCTGGCAGGGGACGCGCGACGCCCTCAACGAGGCCGGCTACCGCACGGTCGTCCCGTACCTGCGGGGCTACCACCCCGAGACGCTCGTCCCCGGTCGCGGCTACGGCGGGCAGGAGATCGGCGAGGACGCGGTGCGCCTGCTCGACGCGATCGGCGCCGATCGGGCCGTGCTGGTGGGCCACGACTGGGGTGCTTCGATCGCCTACCGTGCGGCCGCAATGGCGCCCGAGCGGGTCAGCGCGGTCTGTGGGGTCGCGATCCCGCACCCGCGGCTGCTGAAGCCCTCGCCCGCGCTGGCCTGGCGTGCCCGGCACTTCGTCACGCTGCGCCTGCCGACCGGTGGATGGCGTGCGCGTCGCAACGACTTCGCCTATATCGACACGCTGATCAGCCGCTGGGCGCCGAGCTGGTCGGGTCCCGAGCGTGACGCCTGCCTGCGGGACGTCAAGCGCGCTTTCGCCGATCCACGCGTGCTCGACGCGGCGCTTTCCTACTACCGCGAGCTGTCACGCAGCGAAGAGGCCCCGCGCCTGTCGCAGCCGGCGTTGATCGTCGGCGGCACCGGCGACATCATCGATGCGGAAGCGTTCACCCGCTCCCCGGAGGCGTTCGACGGGCCGTGCGACGTGCTGATGGTCGACGGGGCTGGTCACTGGCCCCATCGCGAGGCCGAGGACCTCTTCATCCAGCGACTGCTGGCGTTCCTCTCGGGCCTGCCGGGAGCGGGTGCGCAGCCCCGCGCGGCTACATAGCCGCGTTCCGGCGTGAGAACCGGGATCGGCCCGTTGTCTCAAGGATCACACGGCGAAGATGAGGTCGTCAGGTGACCGCTCGGGTCGACTATGAGCGCCATGGGCGTACGTATGCCCTCCATCGACGTCCCGATCCGCGCATCGCCGCGCGCGTTCACGCAGCGCTCGGTGACGCGCGAACCGTGCTCAACGTCGGTGCGGGGACGGGATCCTACGAGCCGGCCGACCGGTGGGTGCTCGCCGTGGAGCCGAGCGCGACCATGCGCGCCCAACGCCCGCCCGGCGCCGCGCCGGCGATCGCCGCACAGGCGGAGTCGTTGCCGCTCGACGACGGTGAGGTGGACGCGGCGATGGCGTGCGTGACGATTCACCACTGGCACCCCGTCGAGGCCGGCCTGGCCGAGCTACGCCGGGTGTCCCGCGGACCGGTGGTGATCTTTACGTTCGAGCTCGACTCCCTCCCTGCATGGCAGCAGGAGTTCCTCGCGGAGGGGCTAGTCAAGGAGCGACCGCGGTTTCCCGCAATCGAGCACATCGCCGCCGTGCTCGGTGGACGTACGCGGGTTGAGCGAGTCCCCACGCCCAGCGACTGTGCCGACGGCTTCTTCGAGGCGTTCTGGCGGCGCCCCGAGCAGCTGCTCGACCCGGCGGTGCGCAGCGCCCAATCGATGTGGGCGCTGCTCGATTCCGAGGTCGAGCAGCGCATGGTCGAGCGGCTCGCCGCAGCGCTTCACAGCGGCGCGTGGGATAGGGAGCACGGGCACTTACGCCGGCAGGAGAGCTTCGACGGGGCTCTGCGACTGGTGGTCTCAGAACCGGCGTGAGCGATTGCGGAGCCGGGTACAGCGTCGGAACCCTGATCGCTTCCTCGAGGATCTCATGGAGCCGGATGCTCGGAGCGCGGCGAGCGCGATCAAACGAGCTGCAGATGTGATCCGGTAGACGCTCGCCGGGTTCACCCCGAGCAGGTCCTCCCCCGATGGGTGCGTCGGCAAAGTACCTCGAGTCAAGATCACGCCGTTCAGAGCAAGCTCGATGCGCTAGCTACCGGCATGCTTGAGGCCATTCGCAATGAGGGTCAAAGGGCCGACCCGATGCTCGAACGGGCAATAGGCATAGACGAGCAGCTTTAAACACCGAGCACCGTGAGGCGACTGGTGGTCAGAAAGAGCTCTGGAAACGTGCTCGCCGCTTCGCTGCTACCCATAGACTCTGGTTGTGGCCAGAGCCTTGGTGGAGTGAGTGGACGGCTTGGTAGGGGAGGGCATCGAGGCTGCGTACGGCGCCACATGCGCGGCTCAGCGTTTGTCGTCCAACTCTGCGCCGCGCTTCTGAAGGAAGCTGCCGATCGCTCCAGCGAGGGTCGCGATGACCGTGATGGCGTAGGCCTCCATGAAGACGTCCAGGATCCGTCCGCCTGTCGAGATCGGGTTCTTGATCTGCGAGGAGACGGTGAGCAGCTGCGTAGTTGTCCAGAATGCCGCGCTGCCGAATGTCTTTATCTCGGTCTGTTGGGAGTGGCGCTCAAGTATGAATGCGATGATCGCGCATATCAGGTCAATGCCCACGGTTGCCAAGGCAATCGTCAGGAGATGGTCTCGCAGCCGTCGATGCGTCGCGGTGGCGGCGCGGAAAACGTCACGCACCTCGCGACCCGAGGAGGCCATCACCTCAATTAACATTGGACAATCCTCGCGGTTATGCCGGACGTCCGTGACCTCAGCGACGCTGCGCTGCCGTCCGAGCGGCGCTGCCGCGTGCACCGTAAAGCAGTCGCTTCGGCACTGGCACAGGGCTGAGCCGCCTGGTGGCCGAACCGAGGAAAAGTCGCGGCTCAAGAGCCGCGAAGATAGCGCCGAGCTCTTCTCGCTCGCTGTGACTCAGCGATCGAGGTCGACCTCGTGACTGGCGGAGAAGAGCAATCAGCCGGCGACGTTGAGCACTATTCAGCTTCGAAACGTGCGTCCAAGCCATCGCAGCGACCTCGGCGGCCAAAAACACTCCAACGATCGGAAAACCATTCGCGAGTCGTTTGAGCGGCCCACCTCTGATCAGGAGCCGGAGCATGAGGCCCATGATAGGGGGCGATACCCCTAGGAGGGGATGCCAGCAGTGGATTCTCCTACCGGCGTGAGGGTTGATCAAGCTCGGGTTAGTTCGGAAAGTGCGCCCTTCAGTCGATCACGCAGACGGCGACGAGGGTACGCGCGCGGAGTCGGTTCGACCCCGGCTGGCTCCATTTAACCGTAGTCAATGCGAACCGCGGGCACGTGGAGGTCGGTCCGATCTGATCGCGTGCATCTACGCGGATTGGCCGCACTCATAGGTGGGCAGGGAACACATGTGACCGTGGCGCGCGTTCCGCGCTCACGCGTTAACTCGCATGTTAGAATCATGCGCGTGTTCCCTGGCCTTCCTCTCCCGGAACTCCCCTACATGACCATGAAGTGCGAGCGAGGCGTGGTTAGGATCGAAGCCCTCGGCGAGGACCGCCATCGCGTGTGGTCCCGAGGTGCGATCAAGGAGGACCACGTTGTCATAGGCCAGCTCGCCGCCTACCAACGCGCGAGCATGTTGGCCCTACGGCTGGGTGGTGCCCGGTAGCGGTTGGCTCAACGCGGCCCAAAGCAGCTCGTGTTTGCACTCTATGACGCCGGCCCCTCTCTAGCCCCGCGCAAGAAACGAGTCATGCACCGACAACTACTCGGGCAAAGCTAGCGTTCCTTGAGTCGGTATGCACGCCCGGCGAGGAGCACCTACCCCGGAAGGGCGCCTACCGCATCACGGCCCTGGTCGGGTACGAGGATGGGTCGCCTCAGCGTTCTGGGAGTCGGCAGGCTACCCACGGGACCGCCAGATAGGCCGGGCGTGCGCAACCTGTAAACGATGATGGAGACAGTCTCGTAGCAGCAGCCGCCCATACGCCAGTAGTGAGCCGCCCTGAGTTTCGCGGAGACCTGATCTGCCCTGGCTTTTGTGGAGTCGCGGGTTTGGAATCAGGCGGCGATCTCTTGTTGTTGGTGTTGGTTCTCGTATTCGCTGGGTGTGAGCATGTTCAGGGCGCTGTGGCGTCTTTTGGTGTTGTGCCAGATCTCGATGTAGTCGTGGATCGCGCTGGCCAGTTCGACGCGTGTCTTCCAGCGTTGGCGGTTGAAGAGCTCGACTTGCATGCGGGCCCAGAACGCCTCGACCATGGCATTGTCGTATGGAGCGCCGACGGCACCGACCGATGGCGCGAGACGCGCGTCTGTGACCTTCTGGCTGAAGACCCAGGATGCGAACTGGCTGGACTCAACTGGTCCTCGCAACACTTTGATCGTGGAGGTGTTTATGGGCAGGCCGGCTGGGTGGATGAGGGAGTTGACGGGCAGGGCGCCGATGAAGTCGCCGGGGCATCCGACGCATCGTCGGGAAGTCGAGCGGCTGTTCTGGTTTGAGATCGCGAAGGGGCTGAGCAGCGATGACGCGGCGGTCACTGTCGGTGCGTCGCAGGCGGCTGGCAGCCGGTGGTTCAGAGAGCGTGGCGGGATGCCAACGTTCATGCTTGAGCGGCCCTCGGGCCGGTACCTGTCGTTCCCGGAGCGCGAGGAGATCGCGATCCTCAATAGTCAAGGAGCCGGGGTTCGGGAGATCGCCCGGCGTTTGGGTCGCTCGCCGTCGACGATTTCCAGGGAGCTGCGCCGCAACGCAGCAACTCGTGGAGGGAAGTTGGAGTATCGCGCGTCGGTCGCGCAGTGGAAGGCCGAGCTGATCGCTCGGCGCCCGAAGACCGCGAGGCTCGCTGCCAACGAGCGGTTGCGTGAGTACGTGCAGGAGCGACTCTCAGGGCGGGTTCGCCGGCTGGACGGGACGGCGGTGCAGGGCCCCGCGACGGCGCCTTGGCGAGGCCGCAACAAGCCGCACCGCCAGGACCGCAGGTGGGCGAGCGCGTGGAGCCCGGAGCAGATATCTGCTCGGCTGCGGGTTGATTTCCCCGATGATGAGTCGATGCGGATCTCCCACGAGGCGATCTACCAAGCGCTCTACGTCCAAGGCCGCGGCGCGCTGCGGCGCGAGCTCACAGCGTGCCTGCGGACCGGCAGAGCGCTCAGGGTACCCAGGGCACGCACGCGTGCTCGAGGCAAGGGCTACGTGAGCGAGCAGATCATGATCAGTGCTCGGCCCGCCGAGGCAGAGGACCGTGCCGTCCCAGGGCATTGGGAGGGCGATCTGATCCTCGGCGCCAACCAGAGCGCGATCGGGACGCTGGTGGAGCGCAGCACACGTTTCACCATGCTGCTCCACCTACCGCCAATGCCGGGCCACGGTGGCCCAAAGGTGAAGAACGGGCCGCCGCTCGCTGGGCGAGGCGCAGAAGCGGTGCGCGATGCGATCACCGCCCAGCTCGCCACATTGCCCGAGCAGCTTTGTCGCTCGCTCACATGGGATCAAGGCGCAGAGATGACACAACATGCTCAGCTCACCATCGACAGTGGCCTGCAAGTCTATTTCTGTGACCCTCAAAGCCCGTGGCAAAGAGGAACGAACGAGAACACCAACGGCCTGCTGCGCCAGTACTTCCCGAAAGGGACAAACCTCGCTAGGCACACTGCCGAGGACCTCGAAGCAGTCGCTACCACGCTCAACAGCAGGCCACGCAAGACACTCGACTGGCGCACGCCCGCGGAAGCTCTCGACCAGTATCTACACTCCCTTCAAACACAAACCGTTGCGACGACCGATTGAATCCGCCCTGAACACCCTGGTCGGAGTGGATGATCCCTCCCTCTCGTGGTGTCCTGCGGTTCAGTGTCATCCCGAGAGCGTTGGTGACCAGCAGTCCTGTCTGGTTGCTGTCGATCGACCAGCCGACGACCATGCGGGAGAAGGCATCGATGACCGCGCAGCAGTAGATCTTGCCCTCGCTGGTGGGATGCTCGGTGATGTCGGTCATCCACAGCCGGTCGGGACCGGCGGCTCTGAAGCGTCGGCGCACGAGATCGGCCGAGTTGGCCTTGCCGATCTTCGCGCCCCGAGGCAACCGGCGTTTCGGGAGCCCATGAATACCGAGGCGTCTCATTAACAGCTCGACCTGAGTGTGCCCGACGTGGACGCCGCGGCCGTATCTGAGCTCGGCGGTGACACGCAGCGACCCGTAGGTACCGCCAGAGTCCTTGTGAACCTGCGCGATCTCGCCAGCCAACCAGGCGTGCCGCAGCGTCCTGGCCGAAGGCGGACGCTGCTTCCACGCGTAATAGCCCGAAGGAGACACACCGAGCATGACGCAGGCCCTCTGAACGTCGAATCCCTGCCCGGTCAGGGAGGCGATCACCGGGTAGAAGCTTTGGGGGCAAGTCCTGCTCGAGGAAGACCTCGTTGACCTTCCTCGAGACCGCCAGCTCCGTTTCGAGCTGCCGGATACGCCTCTTCGCCGCCGCGAGCTCCATCTGCCCCTCGGTGTTCAGGCCCGGCCGCTCACCACGATCAACGCGATCCTGCCTGAGCCAGTTGTAGACCGTCGCCTCGCTCACACCGAACGTCTCGGCGAGCTGCGCGACCCTCGTACCTGCGCGCGCTAGATCGACGACCTGCCTGCGCGTCTCAACCGGATACCTGCTGGGCATAACGTCCTCCTCGCTGAACACCGGAGGATTCCAGAAACCCGACTCCACTCAACCCAGGGCAGATCAACCCTTCCACCAAACCCAGGGCAGATCAGGCCGCGAACGCCGGTGAGCGACTGGCAACCATCGCCGGGCAGCTGATGCGAAACGTCATCGCGCTCGCCGCCGAAGACGGAAAGGTCAGACCGCTGAAGCCCACACAGCCAGTACTCGTAGGTCGTCAAGGGACCAAGCGCGCACCATGGCTCGAGCCCTACGGCGGCGATCAGAACTGGCGCACAGAGATGTGGGGCCAGATCGTCGCACTGCACGGCCGCTACCCCAGAGCGCTCGGTGCACTCAAAGAGGGCTGGTGGAAAGACGATGCGCAAACAGAGACCCTCTGTGCGCTGGTCGCCTGGCGAGCCGAACTCGACGACGCCGGTATAGACCCCCGTGACGAGCTCGCCTTCCAAACACAACTCTCCGACCATGCCCATGCCCTACGCCAAGAAGGCGGCGGCGTCACCAAGGCGTGGAAACCCGGCCGCCACCGGATGAGTGGAGGGCGGTGTGAGTCGTGGTGGATGGTGTCAGTATTTTTTGAGGCGGTGTTGGGTGGTGAGTATGTGTTTGCGCCAGGCTGGTACTTTTGCTCGTCCTGGTGTGTGTCCGTAGCCGTCTCGTTCGATTTGGCGGAGTATCTCTCTGTAGAGTGTGATGGAGAGGTGCATTGCTCGGCGGCCGTTGTGGAGTAGTGGGATGGCGCCGAGGCCGTTGTCGTAGAGTGCGTCGATGCGGGGGATTTGGTCTCGTAGGAGGTTTGCTCGTGAGCCTGGTAGTGGGGTGCCGTAGCGTTCGATTGTTGTGCGGGCGATGTAGGTACGGCCGTGGGCGTGGTCTTCGTCGATGTCTCGCAGGATGTTTGTCCATTGCATTGCGGTGCCGAGGGTCGCCATTTTTGTGTCGCCGTCTGGATGGGAGGTGCCGAAGATCTTGGCGAGCATGTTTCCGACTGTGCCGCCTACGTATTGACAGTAGTCTTTGAGGTCTTCTTCGGTTTCGATTTGGACGCCCGCGAGGTCTTGGCGCATTCCTTTGCAGAATTCGATGAGGGTTTGGGGTGAGAGGGGGTATCGCCGCGAGAGGTCTGTGAGTGTGGATGTCTCTGGTGTTTGTGCGTTTTGGCCTCGTGCCCAGCGTTCGATCGCGTCGACTCGTTGTGCTGCTTGTGGGTCGTCTTCATCTACGAGGTCGTCTATCGTGCGAAGGACGTAGTAGAGGCGCCGGGCGTCTGTTTGGAGGTCACTGGGCAGGAGGCGTATGCCGGTGCTGAATGTGCTGGCCGCGAGTACGGAGGCCGGGTCGCGCCGTTGTGCTGGTTGCCTGCAGGTGATTGCGTGTATGCCCATCGTTCATGGTGCGTCGTGGCCCTTTAGGGTAGTGGGCGGCGAGACACTAGTCGAGGGCGCGCGGTTTGCGCGTTGGGCGGTCAGTCGGTGGAGAGGGCGGCGCGTGGCCGGGGTCCGGCGGTCTGGATGACGGCGATCATCGATGCGAGCAGTGAGATTCCGGCGGCGATCGCGATGATGCGCAGGCCGAGCTGCCATGCGGGCGTGAAGTGGACCGATGCCCCCGTGGTTTGGTGCAGCCAGCCGTCGATGAGATCTTGTGCGGCGATTCCTGCCGCGATGCCGAGCAGGCATCCCGAGATCAGGACTGAGCCGCTCTCGTAGAAGATCAGTCTCGCGAACTGTGGGAAGCTCATGCCGATCAGTTTCAGCGAGTCCAGCCTGGCTTGCATCTGCCAGATAGCGGCGACCATCAACGCGATGACGGACGCGATGGTGACGATCAGGACGATGATGGTGGTGTCGTTGAGTCGTGAGAGGGTGCTTCCCAGGACTGCGCTGACTTCTGAGCGCCGTTCGGCGAGGGTCTGGACCGTTAGCGCTGAGCCGTTCGGGAGCGCTCTTTCGACGGCGTGTTTGCCTTGTTGGATCGAGGTTCCGGGCTTGAGCGTCACGGCGAGTTGGGTGGCGGTGTCGCTGCTCCACAGTTTGGCGTGGTCGTTTGCGTTCATGACGATCGCGCCCGATAGCCAGCCGTAGTTTGCGATCGTTGCTGCGAGACGGAAGCTCTTGTTGCCCGCGGGGGTCGGCAGGGTCAGGCGCTCGCCGAGGTGCAGATGGTCTTCGCGTGCGATCGGCTGGCTTATCGCTACCCAGCCTCCTTCGCGGATGTGCTGGTCTGCCGTGTTGAGTGAGCCTTCCTCGATCTGGCTTGGCGCGATCTGTGTCGGTGTTTGTGGGGGAACGCCGAGGACCCATACCCGCCGGTTGGGGAGGTCGAGGAAAGAGTCGCGCCATGGCAATACTGAGCTCGTGACATCGAGTCGTTGCAGCTGTGCTTGGGCTTTGGCGTATTTGAATGGTTGGGTGGTGTAGACGTTCTCGGGGCCGCCGGGCTTGATCCAGAGGTCGGCGCTCGAGAGGAGGTCTGTTGCGCCAGTGCGTGCGGCCTGTTGTACGTTGGCGACCGAGCCCCCGATCAGGATCATCAAGAACGCCGCGATCGTTCCCGTGGCAAACAGCGCCACCGAGCGGCTGGGGGACCCACGAAGCTCGGCGACTGACAGTCGTGCGGCGGGATCGTTTGTGTGTCGTGATGCTGTGCGCGCGAGGTTGAGTAGGACGCGGACGATCATCGGCACGCAGATGACGAGTCCGGCCGCGAGTCCCACGAGTGCTACGACGGTCGTTGACGGCTTCAACGCGGATACGGTCACGGAGGCGGCCACGAGCAGTACTCCGGATGTGAAGATGATCGTCTCTGGGAGGCGGGTCTTACGTGCGAGTGAGAGGGTGCGTCCTACCGCGTCTGGCTGGACGGTGGCGCTGCTGCGGAGTATCGCAAGCGCTGGTAGGGCTGCTGCGGCGAAGGCGGCGATCATGCCGCCGACGAGCGCGATCAGGATTGTTTGTGCTCCGATGATGCGTTGGTCTCCGACGGAGAATGCCGCAGCGATGTATCCGGGCAGGGTGCGGTAGGCGATCAGCGACAGTGCGTCACCGGCTAGCAGTCCGAGCATGGAGCCTGCCAGGCCGAGGATGAGCGCGTCGAAGGTGAGTGAGGCTACGATCATGGAGTCGGGTGTGCCGATCTCTATTAGGGAGGCGATGAAGCGTCGGCGCTCGTCGCTTGCTAGCAGCAGTGCGTTGTAGGCGAGGATGATGCCCGCGACGAGACTGATCGCACTGAAGAGGACCGTTACTTGGGTTTCTGGTCCGGTGGCGTTGCCGAGGAGCCTTGCTTCGGTGTCGATCGAGCGCACGTTCAACGTACTGCCGTAGCGTTTGTTGAGGGTACGGCGCAGTTTGCTTTCTGCTCCTGGCCGGGGCTCGATCAGGATTCGAGTTAGACGGTTGGGCAGCTTGGCGAGGAACTGCACGACCACAAGCGGCGCGGCGGCTACCGGACTGTTTGCGACAGGACCGATCTTCGCGCTTGATACGGTTGCATCGAGCGAGAGGTGTTCGGTGCGCTCACCGATGAGGATCGTGACTTTGCTCCCGGGGCGAGCGCCGATCGCATTTGCGGTCGGTTCGGTCAAGATGAGCAGTCCCCGGCTGGGACCGTTTGCGGCACGACGGAACTGGCGGGAGAGGCCACCTTCGAGGCGGATGATCTGCTGGGTGGCGCCCAGCAGGGTAAGCGCTCTGCGTCCTTTCGGACCTACAGCGACGATCGGCTGCGCGAACAGTGGCGCTGCGACCTTTACCCCGGGCATGTTGCTGACTTCGTTTGAGATTTGACTGTCGAAGCCTTCCGGTCCTCGTGCGGCTAGTTCGAGGGTTGAGTTGCCGGCGACCCCGTGCACGATTTCTCCGAAGGAGCCCGCGATGCTGCGATGCGCGACCTGTACAGCGAACAGAAGCGCGACACCCGCGGCCACACCGAGGATCGCCATCAACTCTCGCCTCGGCTGGACACGCAGATTGCGCCTGTAGAACAGAAACAGAGTCCGCAGGTAGCCGATCATCTGTCGATCACTGTCGGCGCTTGCGAGTCGGGCTCCGCAAGTTTGCCGTCACGCATCGTAAGCACGCGGTTGGCGTAGCGCGCCACATTCACATCATGCGTGACCAACACCATCGCTGCGCCGCGCTCGCGAGGAATCGAGCTGAGCAGGTCGAGCACAACATTCCCGGTTTCGCTGTCGAGATTGCCCGTCGGCTCATCGGCAAGGATGAGCATCGGCTCGCCCACTATCGCACGCGCGATCGCTACGCGTTGCTGCTCGCCACCTGAGAGCATCGTCGGGGCGTGCTCTGCACGGCGCGACAAGCCCACGTCGTCGAGAACGACTAGAGCGCGCTTGCGTGCTTCACGGTGAGGCACTCCACGCATCAGGAGCGGCATCGTCACGTTTTCCTCAGCGGTCAGACCAGAGATCAAGCTGAAGCTTTGATTGACAAACCCGAGCTTGGTACGCCTGTAGGCGAGCGCGTCGTGTTTAGAGAGGGTCGCAAGATCGTTGCCGTCGAATCGCACCGTGCCAGAATCCGCTCGCAGGAATCCCGCCGCAAGCTTCAGCAACGTTGTCTTACCTGACCCGCTGGGACCAAAGACAGCGACGAACTCCCGCGCCCGAACCGTAATGCTTACGTCGTCGACGGCATGGACCACCTCGCCGGGACTTTGGTAATACTTACGCGCGTGCTCCAGTTCAAGCATCGGCCGCGGCTCGGCGTGACCGAGCCGGCGGGAAGGGATAGACCCTACCGCGCTCACTGATGGGCTCGGAATCGAGCAGCTCGCCTTCGCACAGATAGAGAATGGGATCCGCCCGTAGCAGCGCTTTAGCCTCGCTGTCGGTAATGAGCACCGCGACTTTGGCCTCGCGAGCGAGCGAGGAGAGTAGCACCATGATGCCCTCCTGCTCCACCAGCGAGAGACTGGAGGCAGGACCATCAGCCAGCAAAAGTCGCGGTTCAGTAACGAGCGCCCGGGCTATCGCAACGCGCTGGCGCTCGCCCTCCGAAAGCTGCTCAAGCTCCATATCCACGCATTGCTCTGCCTCACAAGCAAGCAGCGCCTCGCGTGCTCTGCGCTCAGCATTGCGGTAATCATGACGATCCACGAGCAGCGGCAGCGCTACTTGATCAAGCACGCCGAGACGCTCCTGAAAGGGTTGCGCGCCCCAGACGCACGCGATCTCACGTCGTCGCAAGCGCTTGCGCTCCCCGGCGGACATCCGGTCAAGTCGTTTACCGTCATAGGTGACCGTGCCACTGTCAGGTGCCCGCTCACCGGCCGCAATCCGCAAAAGCGTCGTCTTACCAGCACCACTCGGGCCGAAGATGCCCATGATCTGACCTCTGTCGACCTCAAGGGAGACCCCGTCCAGCGCGACCCTGGGCCCGGTAGCCCTTTCGTAGCGCTTTGAGATCTGCTCGAGACGGAGGATCATCGCGTACCTCTCGGAGCTGTACCCACATTCGTGCTTCGGGCGCTCGTTCTTGATCGCTCAGGCATCAAGATCTTGCTCCCGTTTCTCTGGTGCCGATCGTAGATGCCTGGTGGCAATCCTGCCGAACAGCTTCTCTCGAGCGGCCTTACGATCACGCGCTCTGTCGCTCATGAAGTCCGAGCGCTCAGACGCCGACGGCCAGATCGTCTCACGGCTCATCAGCCAGGAAACCATCTCGTGGGCGTGGGTAGCCCATCGCAGTTCGGCTTCCAACAGAAAGATGTCGGCGCTCAGGCTTAGTCGGAAACAGACGTGGTCGGCTCGCAGGCGCGGTCCCTCGTCGGGGTCGACCTCATCCCGCATGCGCGAGAGCTCAGCGATACGCGACGCGCAGTCACGCTCATAAGCATCGATCTGCTCGAGCACCTCCGTGAGGCGTTCGGGGCCAGCGAGCGTGATCTTCAACAGCAGCGGACTGCGTGATAGCGGAGCGACGTTCGGGGCCTCATCAAACCAGCGCTCGAACTCCTCGGCGCCGTCCGGCTTGATCGCGACGATATTCCGCCCTCGCGAGTGTTTCGCAGTACCACCAGCGGGCTCAATCAGATCTTCACCCTCGAGCTGTTTGATCAACTGATAGAGGTATCCAGAGTTTATGGTCCCCGAGGGGCCCATCCGCCTCTTCAGCCGATCGGCAAGTTCGTATGGATAGCCGGGCTTGTGCAGTAGCAGGCCCAGCAACGCGTGTCGAGCGGACATTCGATCTTCTCGGGTCTAAAAGGCTCTTTGCTGATCTTGTAGGTGGGAAATTTCCACAGGCCAGAATCCTACACGGACTACCCTCACGATGCCCAACCGCTCCTCACAAACACCTTCTTAAAGTGCCTCAAAGTGACGTCCTGGGACCGCTCCTTACGTTCTCGGTAAGGCACCGCGAGCCCTTTCAACCACCGGCACAGTACTGGCAGAGAGCCAAAAACACAGAGCACACGCCCCGTACGGAAGATCGACGAGGAGCATCTGCATCGTCCTTTCAGAATGCCGTACTTAACGGTATTGGCCCCGAGCACGACGCACTGCATCCTTATTGCTGTGGTCAAGAACGCCAACAGCTCCGCTCGGAAGGGAGGGCGGAGCGGCTCGCCGCAGCACTCTGAGCCAAGCACTACTGGTGTTTCTGCTTCCACTGGTCTCGCCATTGAGGGAGCCGGGCGTATCCCCCTTCGTCTGGCTCCCTCAAAGAAGGCGGGGCCCGAGCGGGCGGGGATCGTTGTTGAGCTCTCCAAGGCGCAGGTCGACCAGATCGTGTGTGAGGCCGGCCAGGCCGGCAGCACGATGTCGGTGCTGCTCTCAGCGATCGGCGGGCCGGATTGGGTGCTGGCGTTTGATTCGGAGCGTTGGCCGCCTCAGGAGTTGGAGAATCCGCGGCTGTCGCGGTCGTTGCTGTTGGGTCTCGTGGTGCTCTCGTGCTTTGCGGCGGCCGAGAAGGAGCTGGGGGTGGCTGATGTGGTGGGGATGCTTCAGCTGAATAACAGTACAGCGCATCGCTATATGTCGACGCTGCTGGCTGTGGGGCTGTTACAGCAGGACCCTGACGGGGTTCCCGTGATGTGATCCGGGTGGTGTGCGTGTTCGTCATGTCCCTTTGATGGGATGAGAGGATGGACACGATCATGAAGCGACGTAGGCATACGCCGGAGCAGGCCGTTCGGAAGGTCCGTGAGGGCGAGCGGTTGTTGAATGAGGGGCAGGATCTGGCGGAGGTGTTGCGCCATCTCGAGGTCACGGAGTCGACGTTCAACCGTTGGCGGACCCAGTACGGTGGGATGAGGGCCGATGAGGCCAAGCGCTTGAAGCAGCTCGAGGGCGAGAACCAGCGATTGAAGAAGCTTGTCGCTGAGCAGGCGCTGGATATCGACATGCTCAAGGAGTTGGCGTCGGGAAACTTCTGACCCCGGAACGCAGACGCCGCGCCGTTCATCGGTTGCAGGCGCGTTTCGGGGTTTCAGAGCGCCGTGCGTGCCGTCTCGCCGGCCAGCACCGCTCAACGCAGCGCAAACCCCCACCGGTTCCCCGCCCGGCGGACGAGAGGCTTGCTCGCCGGTTGCGAGAGATCGCGGGGGAGCATCCCCGGTGGGGTTGGAAGACAGCGCACCAGATCCTGCTCAGGGAAGGCTGGACCCTGAACCGCAAGCGAACACGACGCATCTGGCGCCGGGAGGGCCTGATACGGCCCGTCAAGAGCCGCAAGCGTCGTCGGCTGCCCGGTGGGCAGAAACAACGCCTCAGGGCCACGAGAGCGAACGAGGTGTGGGCTGTCGACTTCCAGTTCGATGAGACCTCCGACAGGCGCAGGATCAAGCTCTGCAACATCGTCGATGAGTACACCCGCGAGGCACTCGCGATCCGCGTCGGCAGATCCTGCACCGCGGATGACGTCGTCGACGTCATCGCCCGGCTCGTCAGCGAGCGCGGCGCACCCACCTACCTGCGCTCTGATAACGGCCCGGAGTTCATCGCGTGGGCATTACGGGACTACTGCCGGATGGCGCTGATGGCCACAAGCTACATCGAGCCAGGCTCGCCGTGGGAGAATCCGTTTGTCGAGTCGTTCAACGGCAGGCTCAGAGACGAGCTCCTGAACATCGAGGAGTTCGGCTCGATCACCGAGGCAAAGATCCTGATCGAGGACTGGCGCAACGAGTACAACACCTACAGACCACATTCAGCACTACACGGACTCACCCCCACCCAATACGCAGCCATCGAGACAGAGAACAACCAAAACCAACCAGAACACGCATAACCCCTGGACTCACCACCGGGGCCCCGTCAACCCTTCTTCCCGTCGCTACAGGCTTGTAGGCGCATGACCGGGCTTACTGGTCGCCGTAGATCGAGGATGGGTGTTTTGGCTAGTGGGGGAGGGTCTGATGGTGCGGGTTCGTGGAGGGATGTGGTGGGTCGGGCGCTTCCTTCACTTGCGTTGCCGTCGTGTCCTGGTCCTGTCGCGAGCCTTGCGAGTATGGGGCGTTCTTCGCCGCTCGTCATGGTCGTCGCTTCGGGTGTCGGGAGCTGGCCAGCGGCACCGGACGGTACCGATGGCGATACGGCTCGTGCGCGTGCGTGGAGGTCCTACGTGCTTGAGCTTGCCGCGATGGGCTACAAGCTTGTGTGGGTCAGTGTGTGTCCGTGCGAGGTGCAGCAGGAATGGGCTGAACGGGAGGATCTCGGCTATGTCGTGTTGAGTGATGAGCGGCTCCAGCTCGCTGGGCTGCTCGGGTTGGCGACCCTCGAGACTCTCGCTGGGCGCAGATATAGACATTTGACGGTGCTCGCGCGTGGCGGTGAGATCGTCCAAGCGTTTCGTCCCGAGGGCGATCTGTTGGATGCCCAGGGCGTCGTGGCGTGGATTAGTCGGGTCGATGCCTAAAACGTCTAAGTTCGCTCCGGAGCCGTGGGTTGTTCCGCAATTGCGGGAACCTCGCTATTCGCAGTCTCTTGAGCGTGGTCTTGCGATTCTCGGTTGCTATACGTCCGAGCGTTCGGTGCTGGGTATCGCTGAGATCGCGGATGAGCTGGGAATGAGCCGCTCAACGACGCACCGGTACATGTCGACGCTTGCGGTGCTTGGCTTTCTGGAGCAGGTCGCGGAGCGGAAGTATCGTCTCGGTCTCGCCGTGATTGATTTGGGGATGTCGGCGTTGACCGCGACAGGGCTTCGAGAGCATGCGCGACCGTACCTGGAGGAGCTGCGCCGCTTGGTGTCCTTCAGCGTGACTCTTGCGGTGCTGGACGGGCCTGAGATTGTGTTGGTCGACCGGTTGAGCAGCCAGCGCCGTAGAGGGGATGGGTTCGGCCGAGACCTGCATCCCGGGTCGCGGCTGCCGGCGTATTGCACGGCGATGGGGAAGGTGCTGCTGGCGGGCTTGGACGAGCCGGCCGAGGTGCTCAACGGCATGAAGCTCGAAAAACAAGGATCGAATACTATTGTCAGCAAGAATGGTCTGCGGGCGGAGCTCGAGCGGGTACGGGAGGAGAAGTTGGCGATCAATGACGACGAGCTCGTGCAGGGACGTTGCGCGATAGCCGCGCCCATCCACAACAGCTCCCGAGAAGTGGTCGCTGCTGTGGGGATCGCTGCTGACACCTCGGCCATCTCGGTGGGAAGGATGGTTGACGCTCTTGCGCCTCACCTGTTCTCGACTGCCGCTCGTGTGTCTGCGAGGCTTGGGTATCGGCGCAGCGATGAGCAGGCGTGATGGTCGAGTGCGGTGGACGGCCTGTGAGGGTCGTGGTGGGCCGTTTTGAGGAGCTTGTCGTTCGGGGGCTCGTGCAGGTCCTGCAGGAGAGCCAAGAGCTTCAGATCGTCGGTGTGGGGTTGGAAAGCACAGCGCTCGAGCGGGCTGTCGCGCGGAGCTCGCCGCAGGTCGCTGTGCTCGACGAGGGCACTGTCGCTCAGGAAGCGACGTTGACGCGGTTGCGACGTATCCGTCCAGAGCTCGTGCTTCTGGTGCTCGCTCATCGCCCCTCAAGGGCTTACCGCATGGAGATGCTTGCCGCTGGGGCCGCGTGTGTATCGAAGGAGGCGTCGGCGCCGCACGTGCTGGCGACGATTCGACGGGCAGCAAAGGGCGGACGTCCGATCGGCGGCAGGCCGCTGACGTCGCGCGAGATAGAGGTTCTGGACTATCTCAGGAAGGGCACACCCACAGGGCAGATAGCCGATTCGCTGGGGATCGCGCCCGAGACCGTCAAGCGGCACACGGCCAATCTGCGAGGCAAGCTCAGCGTACCCAGCAAGTATGAGCTGATCGGCATGCCGAGCCTCGGGTATCCCGAGGACGGTGGCGGCTCCCTTGGCGCTCAGCGTCGGACGGACTCTGGGATCAGCGAGGCGTCTTCCCGGCTGAGCAATAAGGATCTTGGTCGTGTAATTCGTCGTTGGCGTAACACACGCGGCTTGACTATCAGCCGCCTCGCACGCGAAGCCGGCGTGAGCAGCACGCATCTATCGAAGATCGAGCACGGCCGTCAGGGCACGTCTTTGGACAAGCTAGTCGCCCTCTCAAGAGCGCTCGAGATACCTGTCTCGATGCTCGTCAGCGAAGTCGAAGCCGAGAACGAAGTGCAGAAAGATCCCAAAATGCAGACAAAACAGGGTCTGGTGTAACCCGTTTCAGCAAACGGGGGATAGCAATTGCCGAAATGATCGTGTAGACATTCCCCGACAGACCTGGGACAGACACACGTCTGAGCCCCGTTTGACTGCAGCAACAGTCCGTACTGCATTGGGCAGGCACGGGAAACCTAATAGCGGGGGAGTAATCATGACGGCGGTGGCACGGTGGACGACCATATGCTTCTTTTCCTGTCTGGCGGTGCTGGGTTGGTCGTCGTCGGTTGCTTTTGGGGAAGGGTCGTGGTCTCTTGGGCCTTCGTCTGTGGCAAGTTCTGACTCTTCGTTGTCGTCGGACGGTGGGCTCGTTGTGCCGGGGATGCAGCCTTTGGATGGTGCTCAGCAGGTGCAGGCCCAGGCGCAGGTGAGCTTGACGAGCCCTGAAGCGGTGGCGGAACGTGAAGCATCGAGGTTGAAGTTCTCGGGTCTCGACGGCGAACAGGCGAAGACGGTAGCGGGGGCCTCGTTTGCTGCGGCGATCGATGAACCTGCTGGTGGGCCACCGAAGCTGCCTGCGGGGGAGAAGATCACGGGCTTTGCGAACGCGAATGTTGCGCAGCTCGATCTTGGGGCGCAGGGGGAGGCTGTGGTCGAGTCAACGGTGCCGATGGCTCTGGCGAACCCTTCTGGTAATTGGGCGCCGGTGGATCTGAGTCTTCACGAAGTTGGGGGTGCGTTTGAAGCGGCTAACCCGCTTGTGGCTGTGCGACTGCCGAAGCAGTTGGGGAAAGGTGCGCAGCTCTCGCCTCTAGGGTTGTCTGTGACCCCGGTCGATAGTCAGGGGGTGCCGTTGGCGGGTTCTGAAGGTGTGGCTGATGGTGCGTCGGTGTTCTTCGCTAACACGCAGACGGACTCGGATACCTTGCTGAAGCCTTCGGCTCGGGGTCTTGAGGCGAGCACCGTTTTGCGGTCGGTGGAAAGTCCTGAGACGTTGTATTACCGTGTCGATTTGCCGCAGGGTGCGAGTTTGCTAGAGGCTGGCAACGGCTCGGGCATCATCGAGGTGGTCAAGGAAGGTACGACGATTGCCACTATCCCTGCTCCGGCCGCTCAGGATGCCGCGGGTACTCCTGTTCCGGTGAGCATGGCGGTGTCGGGGAGCACGATTGTCCTGACTGTCGATCATAGGTCAGAGAGTTTGAAGTATCCTGTTTTGGTAGACCCTGAATTTTGGGAAGAGTGGTCAAACGTGGTTCCTGGGAATTGGGAATTTCACGAATGGGTTGGCTATAAATATGGGAAGGTAGGCGAAGAATTGTGGATGGAACATCCCGGTCCTCCTTCCCAGGAAAACGACTACGGAAACTGGTCGGAGTGGACCAAAGGATACACCAAAATATATGAGGTGTACATCAAGGATAGTCTCTATCCGATATACGAGAGTAGTGAAAATGGTTATCTCGAAGGTACCGAGCCGTTTTTGTTGGCAGGAGTAGAAATCTTCAGTGAAGGCTGGAAAGAAGGACACGGGGAAAAACACTACCAGTCGTTGAACGGGGACCCTTATCGTAAGGAAGCAACGGTATGCGTCAATGCAAACTGTTCGCCAGAAAGTACCTCGAATCACAATGCCGGCGCGTTTAACATTACGACCACCCATACGGGTTTCTTTGAAGAAACGTTTGGTGGGCGAGCTACACAGATATCGACGGCGATAGCCCAGGAAAAGGGCCAGCATTCAACGGTGGCGTATAACTCGACCCTTCCTGAAGTAGAACTCGAACCGGGCGTCAAAACACCTAACGTCTTCTACGGTGGCGGCCGTTGGATAGGGCCTCATAGTGGAGGTTTTGAATTCGTCGCGGAAGATGGTGGTCTCGGAGTATCGGAAACCAAAGTGGAATACAAAGCCTCGGGCGGTTGGGAATCTCGCGGCGGCACAAACTATCTCAAAAATGCTGGCTGCGTGGGTATCCAGTGTGCTACTGCCGAGCACGAAATCTACAGTTATAACAGCCTGACGGGTAATGGTACGAAACCGCTTGCTGAACCGGAAGCCCATGTTCGCGTCGCCGCGAAAAGCTACATGCCATATACGACTTCCTCGGAATATGGTGAAGGAGAAGCGGCGCTCAAAGTCGATAAGACGCTGCCGCGTAGCATCGTGATTAGTGGACTCGCCGGTAAAGGCGGAGAATATGAACTTGGTGAAGTCGAGACTGACGTCAAGGTAGAAGCCACAGACGGCGAAGGTACAACGCCGAGTGCAGGCATCAAGGAAATCGAACTGGGGATCGATGGCAAGCGGATTGGGGGCATTGGGGGCTATTGCACTCCAGGACCATGTACCGCGAGCAACGAATGGGCGATCAATGGAGCCGAACTGGGTGCCGGTATCTTTACGTTGACTGCTGTCGCAACGGATAACGCCGGCAACAAGAAGGTCAGCGAATATCTTCTTACGGTCCATCACGCCAGCCCCGTCGCGATGGGTCCAGGGTCAGTGAACCCAGAGTCAGGGGACTTTGCGATGCAGGCCACCGATGTCAATCTGAGCGGTGGTATGGGGTCGTTGACGTTGGGACGGCACTACGACTCGCGCAATCTGCAAGAGGGCATCGGAGGACCACTTGGCCCACAATGGACGATCAGCCTCGGAAGCTTGGCTACCCTCGAAGTACTCCCCGACGGCAGCGTGATGATCGTCGGCTCCAACGGCCTGAGCCACTTTCCAGTCAAAAAAGGCGGCGGGGGCTTCGAAGCGCCGCCAGGGGACACGAATCTAAAGCTCGAATACGAATCGAAAAAACCCGCATATATTTTGAAGAACGAAGCGCAGAAGACGACGACCGAATTCACGCTCCCGGCAGGCACAAAAACTTGGATGCCGACGATTTCCCAAGGCGCCGTTGCTACAGATACGATGACTGATGAATACGCGTCGGTGGAAACCGAAAGTAAAAAAATGATCGTTGAGCCCATTATGGAGCTTGCGCCGCATCCATCGGCAAGCTGTGCGAGGGAAAAAATGGAAGCCGGATGTCGCGCGCTCGAATTCAAATACGGTAAAGAAACGACGGCAAAAGGTGAAGCCAAAAGCGAATGGGGCGAATATAAGAATCGATTGAAGGAAGTCTTGGCGGTCGCGTACAATCCCTCAACAAAAAAAATGGCGACGACCCCTGTCGCACAATATGAATACGATCTGTCGGGTCGTTTGCGTGCAGAGTGGGACCCTCGCATATCTCCCGCGGTAAAGACGTTTTATGGTTATGACGCGGAAGGGCACGTGACTGCTTTGACGCCACCGGGGCAGGAGTCTTGGGCGTTTACGTACGGGACAATTCAGGGCGATTCCAGTACGGGACGACTGTTGAAGGTCATGAGAGCCCCCGCCTCGACGCCATTGTGGAAAGGTGAATCGCCTAAAAATACCGTAGCACCGAAACTTTCGGGCTCCGCAGTCGTCGGGACCAAAATGGGGGTGTCGACGGGTACGTGGAGTAACGAACCGGCCACATATGCATATCAATGGAACGACTGTGGCATCGGAGGCGGCGGATGCACGCCGATTCTCGGAGCTACCAACGCTAACTACACCCTCACGACGAACGATGCGAATCATACCGTGATGGCTTCCGTAACCGCGGTGAATGGTGGAGGGTCCGTCGTAGCTAATACCTCAGCTAGTTTTCTGGTGCTGAATTTCGGCGGAAAAACTGAAGGTGAATACTACGCGCCGCAGCCGGGGTGGACTATCGAGTATCAGGTGCCGCTTACCGGCACGGGCCTATCAACGATGACCAAAACCGAAGTAGAAAAATGGGGCCAAAAAGACGATCCCGAAAATGCGGCCGCTATTTTTCCTCCAGACGAACCGATGGGATGGCCGGCGACCGGCTACAAACGTGCCACGGTCTATTACATGGACAGCTACGCACATACGGTCAATGTCGCCACGCCATCGGGCGCCATCTCGACCACCGAATTTAACCAAACCAATAATACGGTGGAACGCACCCTAAGCCCGGATAATCGCGTGGCAGCGCTGAAAGAAGGAAGCAAATCGGCCGAAGTCTCGAAACTTCTTGACACGAAAAGCGTCTACAACACCGAAGGCACACAAGTACTCGAAACCCGTGGTCCGCAACACGCGGTCAAGCTATCGACTGGGGTTGAAGTACAGGCCCGTAACCACGTGAAGTACTTTTACGATGAAGGTGAGCCTGGTGGCGAAACGTTTGATCTTGTCACGAGAATGACGGACGGCGCTGAATACGAAGGTAAAGAAGCCGATGTGCGGGAAACCACCAACTCTTACAGTGGTCAGGAAAACCTGGGTTGGAAGCTGCGGAAACCAACTTCGGTTACGGTGGATCCGCAGGGTCTCAAGCTCACTCATACGACAGTATACGAAGCGTCCACAGGCAACGTGATCGAAACACAGCCACCAGGTGCAAGAAACACCAAGTCCTATAACTATTTGTTTCAGTTTGGGTCTCCAGGCAGAGTTCAGTTTCAGCCGGGAGGTGAGGCGGTCAATTCGAGCGGCGACATATGGATTGCAAACGTTGCTAGGGACGACATCGAGGAGTTTAGCGCCGAAGGAATAATTTTGAACAAGTTTGGCTCAAAAGGCCACGAAGCGGGAGAGTTTGAAGATCCTCGTGACATAGCAATAGATGCAAAAGGCAATATATGGATCACTGATTCCATAAACGATCGCGTTGAGGAGTTCAGCTCTGAAGGCGTCTATCTTAGTCAATTTGGCTCAAGGGGCACCGGTAACGGGCAACTTGAATACCCCACGGGTATCGCGGCGGATAACAAAGGAGATCTCTGGGTCGTTGACGTCGCGAATTATCGCGTTGAGGAGTTTAGCCCAGAAGGAAAATATCTCAGTCAATTTGGCTCGCGAGGAACCGGTAATGGCCAATTCGGTGCGCCATGGGCGATAGCGGTCGATTCAAAAAGTAACGTGTGGGTTAGTGACCTGGGGAACTATCGAGTGGAGGAGTTCAGCTCGGAAGGAAAATATTTGAATCAATTCGGTTCAAAAGGCTCTGAAGGTGGCGAGTTTCAATCGCCAGTTGGGGTAGGGATTGATTCGAAAGGAAACGTGTGGGTTTGTGACCTGGGGAACTATCGAGTGGAGGAGTTCAGCTCGGAAGGAAAATTTTTGAGCCAGTTCGGGTCAAAAGGCACTGGGAACGGGCAGTTTGAGACGCCAGAAAACATTACATTTAGTTCCGGAGGAAGTGCCTGGGTAGCCGATTCGAGTAACGACCGTGTGGAGCAGTTCAGTCCCGAAGGGACGTACGTGGGACAATTTATGACACGAAATATCGGAGCCGGGGAGCTAGAAGGACCGAACGGTATTGCAGTGGATGTAGCGGGAAATCGCTGGATTGTCGATACAGGTAATAACCGTATTGAGGAGTTCGGTAAGGAAGGAAACTATTTTAGGCAATTTGGTTCGAAAGGAAATGCAAACGGTCAGCTCGAAACTCCTGGCGGGGTCTCGGTTGACTCAAAAGGTAATCTGTGGGTTACAGATACCGGAAATAATCGCGTGGAGGAGTTTGGTCCTGAAGGGAAATATCTAAGTCAATTTGGCTCGAAAGGAACTGGGAACGGCCAGTTCGAGTTCCCCGACGGGATTGCGGTTGACTTAAAAGGTAATCTGTGGGTTACAGATACCGGAAATAATCGCGTGGAGGAGTTTGGTCCTGAAGGGAAATATCTAAGTCAATTTGGCTCGAAAGGAACTGGGAACGGCCAGTTCGAAGACCCTAAGGGGATCGCGATTGACTCAAAAGGTGCTTTGTGGATTACCGATAGCGCCAACAGTCGTGTCGAGGAGTTCAATTCCGAAGGAAAATATGTTGGTCAGTTCGGTTCAATGGGAGCCGGCAATGGCCAATTCGTGTATACCTCAGGTATTGCAATAGATAAAGGTGGCAATATCTGGGTAGAGGATTACAACAATGTTCGGGTCGAGGAGTTTAGCGCGGAAGGCAAATATATAACACAAATAGGTAGAAAAGGATCAGGCGCGGAAGAATTCGGAGCTTTGGGTGGTATCGGTGTAGGTCCCGAAAATACGGTTATGGTCGCTGATAGTGACTATGATCGCGTGGAGCAGTGGGCCTTGAACGACTCGAGAGCCGGAGATACCCAAACCATCTATTACACACCCAAAACAGAAGCAACAGTACCAACCTGCCAAAACCACCCCGAATGGGCCAACCTACCATGTCAAACCCAACCAGCAGCCCAGCCGGAAACTAGCGGCCTACCAAACCTACCCGTCACTGACATCACCTACAACACGTGGGACCAAGCCGAAACGATTACAGAAGTATTCGGCTCGACCACCAGAACAAGGAAAAGCACTTTCGATAATGCTGGCCGAGCACTCACGACCGAAGAGACCTCCACAGTAGACAAAGCTTTACCAAAGATTACCGACGAATACAACAAAGAAACAGGCGCCCTTGAAAAGGAAAGCACGACCGTCGAAGGCAAAACGAAGACAATCACAAAGGTCATCAATGCTCGGGGGCAGCTCACGAGCTACACCGACGCGGATGGCGCTACCACGAAATACACCTACGACATGGACGGCCGTACCGAAGAAGTGAGCGACAGCAAGGGCTATGAGATCTACGCCTACGACCCCACGACAGGCTTCCTGAACAAACTCCTCGACTCCGCCGCCGGCACGTTCACGGCGAGCTATGATGTCGAAGGAAAGATGCTTACCGAGAGCTACCCCAACGGGATGAACGCTAACTACACGATCAGCCCGGCCGGGCAAGGCACCAAGGTCGAATACGTAAAGACTACGCACTGCACGACCAGCTGCACATGGTTCAGCGACGCCGTCGTACCGTCGATCCACGGCGAAACACTCGCCCAGACAAGCACCCTCTCAAGCGAGGCCTACGCCTACGACAACGCTGGCAGGCTCCTCCAAACCCAGGAAACACCAGCAGGCAAAGGATGCGTAACGCGGATCTACGCCTACGACGAAGAATCCAACCGCAGGAGCCTCACAACGCGCGAACCGGGATCGAAAGGCGAATGCGTGACCGAAGGCGGAACGGCCGAACGACACATATACGACCCCGCAAACAGACTCATCGACAGCGGCGTCAGCTACGAAGCCCTCGGAAACACCACTAACCTTCCCGCCTCAGACGCCGGCAGCAACGAACTCACCAGCAGCTACTACGTCGACAGCCAGGTCGCAAGCCAAACACAAAACGGCGAGACGATCAACTACAACTACGACCCCGCCGCACGGACACGCGAAACCATCTCCAGCGGCAAAACGGCATCCACCGTCGTCACCCACTACGACGGACCCGGCAACGCGCTTTCCTGGACAAGCGAAAGCACAGAAAAATGGACACGCAACATTCCCGGCATCGGTGGCGAAGTCGCAGCAACACAAACCAACGCCGGCACACCGGTACTACAACTACACGACCTCAACGGCAACATCGTCGCTACCGCAGCACTGAGCGAAACAGAAACCAAACTACTCTCCACCTACAACAGCACCGAATTCGGCGTCCCAACAACAAGCAGCCCACCCAAATACTCCTGGCTAGGAGCCGACGGCATCGCCAGCGAACTACCATCAGGCGACATCGCACAAGACGGCAACACATACATACCACTCACAGGCCTACCACTACAAACACGACCCGTCGAACTACCACTTCCCATCAACACCGTCACCCCGTTCACAGACGCAGCACCCGCATGGGTCGGCGAACAAGCAGGACTATCAGGGGCCGAAGAGATCGCAGCATACAACGACGCCAGAAAAGCCCTTGAACAGGCAGCAAACGGGGTCGGCGGTGGGACAGAAGAAATCGACCCCGGGAAGTGTGTAGCAGTAGGGGGATTAGGACAAACGGAAGAACTCAAAGGACATGAACTGGCTCCCTACGCAAACTTTCATTGTAGTGGGAACGGGTATGGAGTCCGAATCGAGATGTGCACAGAGAGTCTCGGATATTTCGATAATGGTCCAATCACTAGGTTCGGATGTCTTACATATAACATAGGCGACATCAATTCAACGAGTAAGTTTGGACTTCTTGCAGAATCGTTTCAGTGTAAAGTAGGCGTTTTTTACAGGCTGTGGATCTGGTACTGGGAACCTGGTATGAAAAGTGGTGATGTTGGGGTAGGAAAAGCGGAAGCATGTGAGCCCGACATAACTGAAAATAGCTGGGAATTGGTTGGCGGAGGAACACCGGCTCCAAAGGCTTGAGTGTACTGATATGTCGATAGTAAAAAGGACGGCTATGCGTTTCAAGATTGGGTTGTTGTCGATGGCTATCTTGGGGTCGTTTATGTCCTATGGGTGTGGTGGATCCTCTAGACTTACGCATTTGCGCAGCGATCTCGTTATCGGTCACGGAAGGACACTTGCCGGTACGAACTTTATTGCCACGCTAGAGGCAACCGGCCCAGGGCCCATAGCGTCTCGACATCATAGTAAACCGTCTGGACTGGACTGTCCATTGTATGTGGTGATCACTGAAGCACACGGACTCGGCGGTGGTAATTGCCTTGCGAAATCAACAGTAAAGGCCGACCCTAGTGTTTACTGTAATTCGGGCATACTGACTGTAACATCACAAACATTAGCAACGACTCGCAGTGTCCTTCTAGTGCTCAATAATGGGGAAAGAGTGGTTTCATCAGCGTTGATTGTACCGGCTAAATACGGTGGGCCTGTGGGCCTCTTTCATCAAGCCATAAAGGGACCCTCGCCCTTTCCTGTATCTCTAGTCGAGTTGGACCAACATGGTAAGAAGCTTCGATTGGTTGAGCTTCCGCGAGTCGCATATTGCAGAAAGAGTCCTTCGAGATATGCTTCCGCTAACGCAGTCCATGAGGGACAGGGACAGAGTGTGATTGAAGTTGGAGGTTAGCCCACTTTAATCTGGATCTTGGAGTGGCCCGTTTGACGGACACGTTGATCTGCCCCCGGTTTGGTGGACTTGGGGTGCTGGATTGAATCGCTCAGATAGCGGCAGGCAGCATTGATGGCGAGCCTGGACCGAATGAGTGGATTGTCCGTGCGAGACTGTGGACCAACCAGAGAGACGAGACGATCATTAAGACGTCTCCGGCCAATTATCTGTGCGGTTGTCGCTTGCCGTTTCTGGTCGGGTGACAAGTCACGTAGCTCGTCTGGCTGAGTCGTGCGTCCGAACTGCCCGTCACATGCGTCGTCTACCAGCCCTAGGAGGCGAGGCTCAAGATCCGTAAGGCTGGCCCATTTCGAGCCTACGGGCATACTGGCAAAGTCATCGAAACTTTGAAGACGACTGCGGTCGTCATTATTCAAGCGGACGATGGATGTATTGTGTATGGCGGCCTGAAGAAGCCGATGCGTGAGATCGGCCCAGCTTGATTCGCGGTGTTGGCCTCGCTGCCTTGCTCCTAGTGCTGCTTCGCGCAGCGTTCGAGCATTGCCGGAAGACAGGGCTCGTAGCTCTGAGATTGCCTCCCGGTCTTCTCGTCCGCTTTCGGCCAGTATGTGCGCCCTAGCCAAGGTTTCACTCGAAGCTGGGGTTAGCGCTACCAGCGTCGGTGTTTCTTGATCGAGATCTTGTCTTTTGTAGGCGCGACGTAGGATGACTCCCAAGCGAAGTAGGCTGGGCAATCGTCGAAAGCTGAACTCAAGGCGAATCCCGTCGTTCGGTTGGGATTGGTCGGGATGCGTCAACGGGTGCGTCCCTTGTACGGGCCACTCGGAGGGATAGGCATCGCTCAATAGGATATCCAGTTTGGAGGATACTTTCCGACGCACCCAGTCCCGACCTTGGCGTCTGCCTACAGGCCCAATACCGGCGGCTGAAGCCGCGCGTCGGCCACGGCCGCGCGCTCGGCGCCGTCAAGCACTCGATGCTCTGCGCGATCTGGCACATGCTGCAGACCGGTGAGCTCTACAAAGACCTCGGCGGCGACTTCTTCCGTGCTCGCAACCCCGAACGCCAGACCCGACGCCTCGTCGCTCAGCTCGAAGCGCTCGGGCACGCCGTTACGCTGCAAGAGGCGATAGCAGCGTGAACGCTATTTCCCATCGGGTAAAGAGGAGCGACGCGGCAGCGCTTTCGAGGTGTTGTGTCCTCTGCACGTGGTTCGAGGCAAGCCATGTGTGCTTGTCGACGCGCCCCTCGGTATGGCGGCTTGGGCTCTTGTTCCTGACAAGAAGCGCGGCGTAAGAGGGGAGACAGCTGACCGTCGAGGGTCGTGTCCAGCTTCGGCAAATTCGGTGGCCGGTTCCGCGGGCTCCCGGTCAACAACCATGTGCGACACGAACCTCATCAAGCTATTGAGCTGCTGAAGCCCTCGGAGGTCGCGGCGCAGTTGGGTGTCTCGCGGACGTGGCTCTACGACGCTGCCAAGGCAGGTCGCATCCCTGCGATCCGCATCGGAGGCCCTGAGGGTCCGTTACGGTTCGTGCCGGAAGACATCCAGCGATGGATCGACGTTGCTCGTACCGCGTGGGTTCCTGGTGGGCCGCCGCCACCGACGCGGTCCGCTCTTAATCGACGCAGTGCGGCGACGCAACAAGGAACGCATGCTCGTCTGCTCAGTCGCCGGTAACGCTGATGCGGATCTAAGCTGCTTGTCGAGCTGCGCGAGCGATCGCTTCTTCGGTTGCGATTGCGCCCGCGGCGAGCACGTGCCGCTCGAGGTGTCCGTAGTAGCGCTCGGTCGTGGCGATGTCGGCGTGTCCCAGTTGTCGCTGGACATACATCAACGAGTTGTTTCCTGCGAGCCACGCCGCTGCCGCAGTATGGCGGAGGGAGTGCAGCGGCATGTTGCGCAGCGCCGCATCCTCGAGGGCGATCTTGTGCCATACCTGCGAGACGGTGTTGCGGTCAAAGCGCTCCAGCTCGCCGACGCTCGCCCACCGCCCACGATCGGCTTTGCGGGTGCGGACGGGCATGACGAACAACGGCGAGCTGTTCTGATCGCCGCCGGCCATCTCTGCCCTTCGCGCGAGCTGATCCTTGAGGGTGCGGCTGAGCCCTGGGCCGATCTCGACGCTTCGGAACTTGTCGCCCTTGGTCGAGCCGCTCGCCGTCTTGCGAGTGCGCGTCTTCTTGTGGGAGCGGTACACGACGATGAAGCCGCCCCTCTGCTCGAGCTCCAGATCGGCGATCTGCAGGTCGATCGCCTCGGAGATGCGCAAGCCCGCTCGTACAAGCACCTCCGCCAGCGGTCGGTAGATGTCTATACAGGCATCCAGGTAGAGCTGGATCTCGTGTAGACGTAGGTAGTCGTGCTCGATATGGGCCGGGGGCAGGCGCTCCATGCCGAGAGCTGGATTGCTCGCAATCACTCGATCCTTGACTGCGGCGTTCAGGCAGACGACCAATGTGCCGAGTGTGTTGTTGATCGTCTTGGCGGCGACCTCGCCCGCTTCGACCCTGTCGGCCTGGTCGGCCATCCACGCGCGGACGAGACCTGTGTCGAGCTTGTCGAGGCGGACTTCTCCGAACGCCGGTAGCAGGCGCTTACGGCCATCGACCTCGTACGCCCGCCATGCGTTCGGCTCAAGGTACGGCTTGCGCTGGCGAAGCCAGCCCTCCCACCAGCTGCCGAACGTGTGCTTGGTGTGGAGGATCTCGCCGCGCTCGGTGCTCTCCGCGATCCTGCGTCGAGCACTACGCGCAGCCGACTCGCTCGAGAACCCGCGCTTGCTCGTGAGGCTGCCGTCCGAGCGCCGCGTCACGTACCGCCACTTCGTCCCTGTGGAGGTCTCGTAGGGGTAGACGCCGCCGCTCTGGCCGTGTCGCCTGCTCCTGCTCCGCTCCACGACGTCGTGATCGTGGATCGAAGCGTCAAACTCTCGTGCAGCCTCCTCGTCGCGGAAGCGCTTGGAGCGGTGCCGGCCCGAGCTGTCGCGCCAGCGGGCTTCGTATCGTCCCTTCACAAGCCTGTAGCTCATCGTTCCTCCCACATCGAGGATCGGCCTCAATGATGTACGGAAAATTGTACGACGTTGCCAATGGCAACAGTACGTACAGTAGCTTCGATGGGAGACGGATCTTGTGCGCGCATCAGAAAGCCAAGTTATGCAGGGCTTTCTTGCGATGCGGATGAGAGGACTCGAACCTCCACCTGGTTTCCCAGACACGGACCTGAACCGTGCGCGTCTACCAATTCCGCCACATCCGCGTGTCGGTGAGCGAGCGAAGATATCGCACCGTCGATGGGTGGGCTGGACGGGCGGGAGGTTCGCCCGCCGCCGTCCCGGCCGGGATCAATCCGAGCGGACTCGTCGCGAGCGCTTTGCTAGCCTCGACCGAGCAAATTGCGCGCCGCTATCGTCCAGGGGACTAGGACGCCGCCCTCTCATGGCGGAAACCCGGGTTCGAATCCCGGTAGCGGTACTGAAGTCCGAGTCCATGGGGCCGACGAGATACGAGCGGACCGTCGTCGACATCGGACTGGATCCGGCGGTGCGCGCGTCGAGATGAGGTCCATCGCCTGAGTCGGCGTATAGCCTTCAACCGCCATGTGGGATGAGCTGAGCACGCGCCTGGAGGGCGAGATCATCGCGCTCGAGCCCTTGGAGGCTCGCCATGAGGAGGGTCTGTGGGCGGCGGCGCAGCATCCCGAGATCTGGCGGTGGCTCGCGCCCATCGGCGAGAGCCGCGAGTACTTCTCGGCGTGGTTCGCGACGAGCCTGGCCGACGCGCAGGCCGGCCATGAGAGCGTGTTCGCGACCATCGATCGCCGCGGCGGCAAGCCGATCGGAAGCACCCGCTACATGAGCCTGCGCGAGGTGCACCGAGGCCTCGAGATCGGCTGGACGTGGCTCGTGCCGTCGGCTTGGCGCACGGGCGCGAACGTCGAGGCGAAGCTGCTGATGCTCGAGCATGCGTTCGAGCGGCTCGGCTGTATGCGTGTCGAGCTCAAGACCGACTCGCGCAACGAGCGCTCGCGGGCGGCATTGGCCGCCTTGCCGGCGCAGTTCGAGGGTGTTCTTCGCCAGCACATGATCATGCCGGGCATCGGCCGGCGGGACTCCGCCTATTACAGCGTCATCGACGATGACTGGCCGCAGGTGCGCGCGAACCTCGAGCGCCGGCTGGTCGAAGCACGCAGAGGAGGGCAGAGATAGGCCCGCTGCTTGTCATCGCGACCGCTCGGCTGTGCGCTTGACGGCGGCGAGCATGTGGTGCACCACGAGCACGTGCCCGCCGGTTCCGATGACGAGCGCTCGATAGCCGCGTCCACGCAGGTTTGGGAATCGGGCGCGCGTCTCGGCGCTCACACGAGTGCGGTCGTCGCCGAGCTCCTCGATGTGGAAGTTGAGCGCGTAGCGCGCGAAGCGATGCCTTCCCTCGAGCGACAGCTCTCGCTCGGGTATCGCGGTGCACACATGGAATCCGGGCCGGGTCGATCCCTGGGCAAGCGCACCTCGATCGCTGCTTGCCAGATCGGCGCAGCCAAGCGCGCGGGCGAACAGAGCCTTGCCGCTGCCCGAAAAACTGCGGTCGACCACTCGGCTCAGAGCGGACCACACGCGCCGAGCGTCTGCCGCGACGATGACCGTGTGCTCGTCGACGAACGGGAGAAGCGCCGATTCCACGCCGCTTCCGGGCTTGGACATGGCGGTCGTGCTGCCCCGCGCAGCGCTCGTTCTAGTCATCTGCAGGGACCTCCTCCGTAGCCGTAGCGAGACGCTCGAGGCCGCCCCAGCAGAAGTCGAGCGACCGCTCGACGAGCTCTTCGCGGGTGGCCGAGGGATGCTCATACCACCAGGCGGCCATGCCGTTGAGCGACATCTTCAGCATCTGGGCAAACATCTCGATCCGCCTTCCATGGGCTGTGTCGCCGCGGCGAAAGTTAGGCACGGCGACGTCCAGGAACGCGATGATGCTCTGCGTGGCCCGGGCGTGGATGCGCGCGTGGATCTCGGCGATCTCCGGATCGGCGGGTGGATCGCGAAAGATCATCCTCCACGCGAACGGATGAGCCTGGACAAAACCGAAGAACGCATTTACGCCGGCTCTCATTCGCTGCTCCGGTGTTTTGCCGGCACTCGTCAGGGCGCTCCCCACATATGCGAGAAGGGCATCTGTCTGCTCTTCCAGAAGCGCACCATGCAGATCCTGCTTGGATGAGAAATGGTCGTAGATCACCGCGGCGGTGACTCCACCGGCACGAGCGATCTCGGTCATAGAGGCGTCCGCGTATCCGCGCTCGGCGAAGACTCGCATCGCGCCTTGCAGGATCCGATTGCGCCGCTCATGTGCCGGCAGCCGCCGCCGCTGGGCGCTCGCGTCATGCCCCTCACGCTGCCTCACCAAGGGCGTCATGTAAACCAAACGTTCATTCGGGTAGAGACCCTAGCATAACCAAATCTTCATTTGGTTATCGCGGGGCATCGATCCCCTTACCGCGTGTCTGGGAGCCGCGTAAGGGCATTCCAATCAGCAGAAAAAAAGTAGGAGACGCGTCTCGACTTGTGCGCCTCGACCTATGAACCTCTTGTGTGCGTCCGAGCGACCCAGGTTCGCTCGAGCGTGGAGTCTCGCGGGGTGTCCACACCCATGACGGGACGGAACGATTTTTTCATAGTCGAACAGGACGATTGGGCAGGAAAAAAAACATGGCTTCTATCGATCAGACGGGTATGGGGACGCCGCGGTTGCGGCCCGGTCCGAATGGGTTGCCGCGTGGGCAGGTGACTGAGATTCAGCGCAGCCGAATGCTCGCCGCGGCGGTGGAAGCGGTCGAGGAGGTGGGCTATGCGCGCATGACCGTCGCTCAGGTCATAGGCCGCGCGAAGGTCTCGCGCAAGACCTTCTACGACGTCTTCTCCGATCGAGAGGACTGCTTCCTGGCTGCGTTCGATCGCGCGATCGACCAGGCGAGCACGCTTGCCAGAGACGCGTACGAGCATGAGGAGGATTGGCGCGATAGCGTCCGCGCCAGCCTGCTGAGGTTGCTCATGTTCCTGGATGACGAGCCCGGCCTTGCCAAGCTCTGCGTGGTTGAGGCTCTGGGAGCCGGCACCAGGGTCTTGGAGCGCAGGGCACAGGTACTGGAGACGATCGCGGGGGTCATCGACCGAGGACGCTCAGCCACGAGCACCACACGTGAACCGCCCGAAGTCACCGCCGAAGGGGTCGTCGGGGCCGTCTTTGCGGTGCTACATACCCGCTTGCTCGAGCCCGGCGAGGAGCCGCTCACAAATCTGCTGAACCCTCTGATGAGCATGATCGTGCTTCCCTATCTGGGGGCCAGAGCGGCAAACAGAGAGCTCGACCGACCGACGGTGGACCCCCAAAAAGACGGTCGTCAGCCGGTGCGCTCGCGCAGCAAAGATCCGCTGGAAGGCCTGCAGATGCGCTTGACCTATCGAACGGTGCGGGTACTGATGGTCATCGCCGAGCATCCCGGCGCCAGCAATCGCGAGATCGCGGAAGGCTCGGGAATCGCCGATCAGGGCCAGATCTCAAAGCTCTTGACCCGTCTGGCACGGTTGCAGCTGGTTGAGAACACCGGCGAGGGACAGGAGCGGGGGGCTTCCAACGCATGGCACCTCACCGAGCGCGGCATGCAGGTCGAGCGCGCCACCCGTCCGCGGTGAGGCCTCTGCTCGAGTCAAGGCTTGCGGCCACCCAGTAGGGCGATCGATGCTTTCAGCGTGCCGCCTGTGGCGGGGCTGCTCGTCAGCGTGACTTCGACTCCCAGGTGTCCCATCGTCTTACGCACCAAACGCTGGGCGAAAGAGCTGAGGTGGACGCCGATTTTGCCCGTGCGATGAGAGAGAAGAGAGAAGGTCGCCTGGCCGAGCCACACAGGACCCGAGCCGTGACGCGCATCTGAACGGAGCGTCAGTGCCCCATCACACGGGCCGGAGGAGTGACAGAACGCGGCGATCTCGACGATCCCGCGAGAGTTCACGCCGTCGAGCTGAGGACGGGGCAGGGTGACCGCCGGGAGAACGGGGTGAGGCGGGGGTGGCTTGCGAGCGGAGACTCCCTTGGTGCCCCCGGGACACAGGGGCGAGGCGTCCGCGCCGGTGGCAAGCGTGGCCTGAAGCAGCAGTTCCTCGCCTGGGTTTGAGGCGAAGCCATCGTGATAGCTGGTGTCCCCCGGCGAGAAAGTCGCGCCGTTGTTGACGCCTCCGTTTCGTATGAAGGAATCCACGCCCGTGCCGGGGACCGAGCCGATGACCATGTAGGGAACTCCGGCTGGATAAGGCGGTGGCCCGTCCGGGTTGGGCACGAAACCGCCCTCGTCGTTGAAGTCGACATAGTCGCCCTGCGCGACGCAGAAGTTGGTCGGCTGATAGGTGGTGACCGTGCTGCCATCAGCTCCCTGCCCGCAGACGGGGATGTCGAAGGCCTGGCTGGTCACGTTGACCTGGACGGCTCCGCCGGACTGGGGCCGGAGATCCTGAAAGTGAATCTGCGTGAGTGGGGCGGGGCCCTTCGACTGAGCGCATCCCTCGAGGCCTACGCTCGTGACCTGGCCCGATGCGGGCGCGGTCGGGCTGCCACTCGCCAGCTGCACGTTCCACAGCGCCGTATCGGCCCCGTCGTGAGCGACGTGGAAGGTCGATTCGGGCAGTGCGACATTGCTGCCGCTGTAGTTGAGGTCGTTGGCGGTGTCTTTCGTCGCGGGTACCGCGAGCGGGCTGCCGAACGTGCTCGTCGCAGCGCTCGCTCCGGCTGTCGCAGCGGTCGCGCTTGCGAGCGCGACGAGGAGTGACAGCGCTGCCCCACGGCGTAGACGCTGAACCATGCCCGTCTCGATGATCGGATGCCACAGCTCGATGTCAAACAACTTCATCAGTGCCTGTCTCGCTATTCGCCGAGCGGAGCTTGAGGATGCACCGCCGTCGTGGACTCAGGTTCGAGCGGAGACGGGTGGCGCTTGTGCGCACGCTCGGGGCGCCTCACGTTCAGGGTGCTCTCTCGGCCCTTCCGTCCTGGCGGGTCGCAACGATGACGCAAAGGCGTGTCCCGTTCCCAGTTGCGGGTCGGATCGTTAAGCACGGTGCTCCGCTTCTTGCTGTGGCGACTGCTTGGCCTGCTGGCGGTGCTCGTCGCCGTCGCCGTGATCGCGTGGCTTCTGCACGGCGGGCCGGGCCAGGCGCTACGGGGCGTGTCGAGCGGCGGCGCGTTCTTCGAAGCCGCCTTTGCCACGCCGAGCATGTTGAGGGAGGCGGCATCCGCGACTTGGCGGTGGGCGCCCCTCGCAGATAGCCCTCTCGCAGGGGCGCGACCCGCGCCGCTGCTCTGCTTGTTGAGCATCGCGGTGATTGTGACGCTCGGCGCTTCGCGCTGGCATGCGCGGTGTACACGGCGCTACGTGCGCCTGCGCGTCGAGGTCTATCGAACCGACCACTCCAGTGCCGAGGCCGTCGTTGCGATGTTCGATGCGCTGCACAAGCGTCTGCTGAGCCGGTGGTGGCGGCGGTTGCTGCGAGGACAGCCCTCGCTTGCGCTCGAGGTGCATCACGCGTGTGGCGAGCACCTCTCGCGTCGGGGAGACGGCGATGCTCGATCCCCGCTCGATCCTTCCGCAAAGGTGGATTCGATCGGGTTGGGGGATCGCTCGCCCATCGACCACGCGCACTGCGCTTGGCTCGCGGTCAGCTGTCCCGCGGGCCTCGAGCGAACGATCGAGACCGCCTTGCGAAACGCCTATCCGAATTGCCGCCTGCGCCTGGACTGTCAGCCCCTCGGCGTTCCGCCGACCGTGTTGAGGCTGAAGAAGCAGGCTGGGTTCATCAGACGGGCAAAGGCACTGAACCACTTCGAGCAGGAGCGCCAACCGCCGATGGATCGACTGATGAACGTGATGGGCGCGTGCGCATCTCCGGCATTCGTCCAGCTGGCGATGGTCCCTGTCCCTGCGCTCTTCGAGCGATATGCCAAGCGGCTGTACAAGCACCACGAGGCGCACCTGTCGCGCGAGCGCAGGGAGCATCTGGTCGTGCGCGACCGCTCACTGGTCGATGACGCGGAGCTGCGGGGCGGCCTCGAGGTTCAGCATCGCCCGCTGTTCTTCACCGATCTGCGCGTGATCGCGCCCGATCGGAGTATCTGCGAGCGGATCGCATCGGAGCTGCGTGCGGAGGGCGCCGAGAACCGTCTCGTCGAGCGTGGAACGGCGGTGCGCCACGGCCTGTTCGGCGTCTACGCCCGCCGCGTGCGACGGGGCGAGGGCAACCCGATCCCGCCCTTTCAGAAGGGCGTGTTCGCCTCCACCGAGCTGGCGGCTCTATGGCAGCTGCCGTCGACCGACTACGCGATCGTTCCCTTCGCGCGTATGGGCCTCCCGTTTGTGCCCGCGCCGCCGGCGATCCTGCGACCCGCGGAGGGGACGGGCACGTTGCGAGACGCGCTCGGTGCGGTGTCGATACATCCCGAGCTGCGCAAGCAGAACACGGCGGTGCCCGGCACGGTCGAGCAGGGGAAGTCGAGCTATCTGGTGGCGACCGTTGCCGAGGACCTGCGCAGAGAACGCTGCGCCGTGATCGTGCTCGATCCCAAGGGAGACGCGGCGGAGGCGGCGGTGAGCCTCGTACCGGCACAGCGCACCTGCACGCTGCTCGACTTCTCCCATCCCACCTGTGGCTTCAACCCGCTCGCGGTCGACGCACCGGCCGACGTCATCGCCGACTACGTGGTCGCCGCACTGAAGAACCTGTTTACCGATGCGGACGTCATATTGCGCCCACTATGACCGCGAAGGCCCTCAAGCTCGACGCCTACATCCGCGTCTCGAAGGTCGCCGGTAGGGAGGGCGAGAGCTTCATCTCACCGACGATCCAGCGCGAGCGCATCGAGTCCTGGGCCCAGGCGCACGGGTCGGCGCTGACCTGGCACGAGCCCGAGCTCGACGTGAGCGGTGGCACGATGAGCCGCCCGATCTTCGACGGGATCATGGAGCGCGTCCGCAGCGGCCAAAGCGACGGCGTGATCGTCGCCAAGCTCGATCGCTTCGCCCGTACGCTCGTCGGGGCATTGAGCACGCTCGAGGAGTTCGAGCGCCGTGGCGCGGTGCTCGTGAGCGTCGCCGACAACATCGACCTCTCGACGCCGATGGGCAAGGCGTTCCTGCGGATTCTGCTGGTCTTCGCCGAGCTTGAGCGCGACCGCATCAGCGAATCATGGAAGACCGCCACATCCAACGCAGTAGCGCGCGGCATCCACATCGCCAAGTTCACGCCTACGGGCTACGACAAGGGCGCCGACAAGCGGCTCGCGCCCAATCAGGACGCCACCGCGATTCACGAGGCATTCGTCATGCGAGCAGCGCACAAGAGCCGCACCGAGATCGCCCGCAGACTCGATCAAACGGCGCCGCGGCCAAACGATGGCCGCTGGACACCGCCGATGGTGGACCGCATCGTCAAGAACCGCGTCTACCTGGGAGAGGCATATCGCGGCGAGACGGTAAACGTCGACGCCCACCCGGCGATCGTCTCCGCCGCCGAGTGGCACGCCGCCAATCTCGCTCCCGTCCGGGCAGCGGCCCGAGGCAAAAAGCCGAATCTCCTCGGCGGGATCGTCCGCTGTGCGGGATGCCGCTACGTCCTCGCCCCCAACATGGCCGGCTGGGGCAACGGAAAGGCGAGCGTCCCGAACTACCGCTGCAGAACGGTCCACACGGCCGGCGTCTGCCAGGAGCCCGCGAGCATCAACAGGCGCAAGCTCGATGACTACGTGGAGGCCGTCTGGCGCGAGCAGATGGCACAAGAGGCCCTTGCGGTCCAGCATGACTCCACGACGCTCAAGGCGGCGGAGGAGGGGCTCTCAGCGGCAGAAGAGGAGCTGGCGGCCTTCGCCGCCGACCTCACCGCACGCCGAGTGCTCGGCGACGGCTATCACGCAGCGCTCGAAGCACGCGCTGCGGCCGTCAACAGGTCTCAGTCAGAATTGCGGCAGGCGCTGGCGGCGGCGCCGAGCGCCGAGGTCATCGAGAGCTACACGGACCTGCCGGTTGAAGACCGCAAGCGCATCCTCGGTAGCTCCATCGACGCGGTGATCGTCAAGCGTGCCCACGCCCGAGTGCCGGTCGAGGATCGCGTCACGATCCTCTGGCGCGGCGAAGGGCCGGATGACCTGCCCCGCCGAGGACGAGACAATGGCCCGGTCCGTCCCTACACGCCCTAGCGGTAGAACCACAACGCCGGGATGCCGCTCATGCGTCACGTGAGCAAACGTGTCAAGCGCTGCATCGATCGCAGCACGCGGCATTCGGGACGCGTTTGAGGTCGGCTCTGAAGGCTCCACCGCTTCCTACTCCGACGCGGAGGAAGAGAGGGGACGCGCTCAAGCGGTCCCGACGAGCGTTTGCGCGCCAAGTTTGCTCAAAATCCTTGACTGTGCGCTGGGTCTGCGCGTAAGGTCGAGCGGTCCTTAAAAACGAAGTTGACCCCCGCGCTGCGCTAACAGCCGGGGGTCGCGGCACCAGGAGGTGAAGCTCCCAATGCAGGACAAGGATATGCCCGATCCTGGGCACATGCTGGACGAGGCACAGCGATGTGTGTTGTGCGTGCTGCTCGCGCCGGCCGGTAGTGGCTTGTGCTCGATACGTGAGCTGGCGCTCGCGGTGGGCGATGAGCGGATGGCGGAGCTTGCGGTTGAGGATCTGCATTCCGCGGGTCTTGTGCATTTGCTGGAGGGGTTCGTGTTCGCGGTTCGTGCGACGGTGCGTTTTCACGAGCTGGATCTGGGCGGTGTCGGGCGGGTCTGAAGGGTCCTTAGAAAACAGTGGCCCCGACACGGTTTGCGGCGTGCCGGGGCCTACACGGAAAGAAAGCGGGTTTCTTCCCATGCAGGGTCAAGATAAGCAGGCTGGACGGGCCGATGATGGTCCGTCAAGCGAGAAGTTGGTGACGGTCCCAGCGGAGTTGGTGGATCAGCTACACCAGGGTGCGTTTGCGGCGATCGGAGCGGCGGCGCACGCGATCGACGGGGTCGCGTTCTCGGGCAAGCGCGGTGCGCACCCAGAGTGGTTTCGCGGTCCGTCGGAGGATCTGCGAGAGCTGTGCGGGTTGCTGGATGCGATCGGGTGGGAGGGCGCGGCGCCCGAGGTCGATGTGAGGCTCGATCCCGATGCGCTTCCACGAGGGTTGTTGAAGGCGCTCCGCGCGGCGATGGACACCGCCGAGGCGGAGAAAGGGAACTCGCGATGAGCCGGTCTGGACAGAAGGCCAGGCCGACGAGCGAGGATCTTGGCCAGGCGATTCGGAAGCTGCGTAAGGAGCGGCGCATGACGATCGATGCGGTCGCGTTCGCCGTCCCGATGCATCCCACATACTTGTCGGAGATCGAGCGGGGCTTGGGGAACCCGACGTTGGAGAAGCTTGTTGGTCTCGCATCGGCGCTCGACGTCCCACTCTCAGTTGTGTTGAAAGAAACCCAGAAGGAAGCTGAGGCCCGCATCGAGGCCGAACACGGCTGAGCCGGAAGACAGACGGCCGACCAGCGGATTCCTCCCCGGAATCAAGTACTGACCACAAGTCTGATGAAAGCCCCGTCCCACCTGCGCGGGTGGCCTGGTTTGGTTCTTGACCTCGCACCCCCAACGTCAGGTGTACGAGGTCAAGAACCAAACCAGGGATGGGATGGGGAATGAGAAGAGAGAAGGTCAAAAATGAGGGGAGGAAATACAGAAGAAGAAAGGAAGGGAAAAAGGAAGAAGGGAGGAGAGAAAAAGAGAAGAGAGGGAGAAGGACGGAAAGATGGAAGGCCGGTCAGGGGTCGGCGAAAGCAACGCAGAGAAGCGCGAGTAAGCAAGTCGGCGAGGACTCAGGGTCAAGCAGGCGGCAGAGCACCAACAAGCGCGCGGGCAAGCGTGTCGATCACGGACGAGCCGAGCGGTCCGCTCGCGTTCAGCCTCTTAGTAAGCGCCCTGCGATGAAGCAGCAGGTGCCCGCGCATCTTCAGCGTGCCGAGCAGCGGCAGATCGGCTTTCGTGAAACAAAGTACGCCCTGCACCAGCACATCAGAGTGGCCATTGCCCGCCAGTGCATGACGCACGGCAGCCACCTGGCGGTCGAGACCATCAATGAGCTTGGTGCGATTGCGTCCAGAGATCATCAGCCGCGCGGCCCCAAACAGGGGGTTCTCGACGCGCACCTTTCCCTTGATGTCCTTGGCATCGATAACGAACACCCCGGTGGGAGCGATGACGAGGTGATCGATATTGCCGTAGCCGCCGGGCATACGGCGATCATGCAGAACGATCGCCGGTCCCTCCTTCGTGCCTCGCTCGAGCGAAGCCGCCACTGCCTTCTCTCCCAGTTCCCCGCGCCGAAAAGCCGTCTCGTGTCGCGGTGTGCCTCTCAGTGCGAGCAGTAGTCCACCGATCCGCGGATGGGCCTTGCGAGTCCGGGTCTCGCGGTTGCTTTTACGCCGCTGATGCTCTCGCGCGACGCTGGCTCCTGGTCGTCCACGATCAAGCCCGGTCTGCATCTCCGCAAGATGAGGCTCGGCCATCGTTCCCTGGCAAGTCGCGCAGGTCACAGCGCGCGCCTTGGCGTCCCACGATGCCTGAGTCCTCGCCGGCAACGCTGCGCTGCACACGACGCACACATCGGGCCGCCGTAACTTCAGCATTCGAGACGCCATGCCTCCAGGTCGTCGCGTAGCGGCGCCGACTTGAGCAAAAGCCCAACCTCTCGGACGCGTTCCTCGCCGGCAACCGGCTCTCCTGCCTCCCGTTGAAATTGGAGGGGGGGTCTCCAGGCCCGTTCGAGCGACATCCCTCTGAGAAGGCATGTCATCGATCGCCAGGGAGGCGTCATGCAGACTGAGAAGGACGCGGAAATCGTTGGGTGGATCGGCCGTCTGGGAGCGGCCGGCGCGGAGCACGTGATGGACCGCTTTGCGATGGGTCGTAGCTGGGCGTATGCCCGGCTGAACCGGCTGGTCCGGGACGGCCTGCTGGAACAGAGGACGCTGCTCTACCGGCAGCCGGGGTTGTACGTGGCGACGGCGGAAGGCTTGCGCTGGCGAGGCCTTGAGCGGCTCGGGGTCTGCCGGGTCAGCCCCGGCAGCTTCCAGCACGCCAAGGAGGTTGCGTCGACGGCGGTCGCGTTGCACAGGCGTGTGCCGGACTGGAGGCTCGTCAGTGAGCGCGAGATACGCATCGAGGAGAACGACACGGGCGAGATGCTCGCGTCGGTCGCGCTGGGGGAGCTACCTGGCGGCCGTCGGGCGCTCCACCGGCCGGATCTGGCGCTCATCTCCCCGGATGACAGGACCGTCGCGATCGAGGTGGAGCTGTCGATCAAGGCGCCGCGGCGCCTTGAGGCGATCTGTCGCGGCTGGGCGCGAGCACGCCACGTCAGCAGCGTGTACTACCTCGCGCCGCCCGCGGTCGCCCGAGCAGTGCAGCGCGCCGTGGCCGAGACCCGCGCCGAGGATCGCGTCGTGGTTCTCCCAATCGATCAGCCGGACGCGCTGTGCGCGATCGACGGACTGGAGGCCTCAAATGTTTAACGATGCGATCCTCATTCTGCTTGCCGTCTTCGCTGGTGGCCGCGTCATCGCCAGGATGCTTCGTCGCCAGGGCATGTTGTGGACCTGCGCGGCGCCTGGACTGCTCGTCGGGTTCTTGCTCGCGCAGGTGATCTCGCTGATTGGGTTTGCCGTGATGGGCGCGTCTCTGTATGCGTGCTCGCTCGGGAGGCGCTGGCACCGCATGGATCTCAACAACGGTGGCGATCATGCCGCAATCGCCAGCGAACGCATCGGAGTCGGCGGAATACTCAAACGACTTCAGCAGCAAAGACAGATCGAGCGCAAGGGCTGGGTCGGCGGGGGCCAGCTTGTTGTCGGGAACGAGAGGCATGGGCTCCCAATCTCAATCCCAGTGGGATACAGCTCGGGCTCGCACATGCTCATCGTCGGCGCGACCGGGTCGGGCAAGACGGTCAGTGAGGCATGGATCGCCGGCCGTCTCATCGACGCCGGATATGGCGCAATCGCCATCGATCCGAAGGGAGATCACCTGTTGCGCGACGAGCTGCGCGCGGCGGCCACCAGAGCAGACGTGCCGTTCCTGGAATGGACACCGGAGGGACCGCTCGCCTACAACCCATACGGCCACGGGACGGATAGCGAGATCGCCGACAAGGCGCTCTCGGGTGAGGAGTTCACAGAGCCCCACTACCTACGCCAGGCGCAGCGCTACCTCGGCCACGCGGTGCGCATCATGCAGGCCGCCGGCATCAAGATCACACCGGTTTCGCTGATGGCGCACATGGACCCTCGTCAGCTCGAGGTCAGCGCACGCAAGATTCCCGAGGAACAAGCCAAAGCGGCGCAGGACTATCTCGACTCACTGGAGGACCGTCAGAAGCGCGAGCTGTCCGGAGTCAGAGACCGCCTGTCGATTCTTGCCGAGTCGGATGTCCGCCAATGGCTGAACCCAGCGCCTGGCAAGTCGGCGCTGGACCTGCAGAAAGCCATCCGCAAGCGGGCCGTCGTCTACTTTCGACTCGACTCCGACCGCCGGCCGCTGCTCTCGAAGATGCTCGCCGCCACGGTCATCAGCGATCTGGTCACGCTCACGGCATGGATGCAGACACACCCGCTGCCGACACTTGTTTTGGTCGACGAGTTCTCCGCCATCGCGGCTCAGCAGATAGCGCGCCTGTTCGGACGCGGCCGCTCAGCCGCGATCAGCCTGCTCCTCGCCACCCAAGAGATGGCTGACATGTCGGCAGCCAGAGATGGAGCGCTGCGAGAGCAGGTGCTCGGCAACGTCGAGGCGTTGATCGCACACCGCCAGAACGTGCCTGAGTCCGCCGAGCTGATCGCCGCTGTCGCCGGTACCAAGCCTGTCTGGGTCACGACCCAACAGACCGAGCAGGCCGGTTTCGGCTCGGGAGAGAGCGGCAAGGGCTCACGGCGGCGCGGACACGAGTTCGCGATCCACCCCAGCACAATCAAGGACCTCTGGACCGGCGAAGCGGTCGTCATCACCCCCGGCTCAGGCCGGCAACCGGCCGCACCCACATGCACCATCCAAACAAGGCCACGAGCCGCCTGGAAGCCAAGCGCCTAAAGTCATGAACGACACGCAAAGTCGAGAAAGACGACATCGCTGCGCCACTACGAAACGGCAGGCGGGAACCGGCCAGTGCTGGACTTCATCCGCAAGGTTCCCGACGAAGACAAGGCGGCGATCCTCACCGCGATGAAAGAAGTCCGCCGCGACGAAACACGAGCAGCACGCCACCTGCGCGGCGAGCTGTTCGAGGCCCGTGCCGACGGCCGGCGAGTGATCTACCGCGTCCTGTTCGCCCGCGAGGGCGGACAGGGCCAGGTGCTGCTGTCCCTGGTCGCGTTCAACAAGAAGACACAGAAGACACCGCCCGAGCAGATCGAGCTGGCCATGCGACGCCTACGCGACTGGCGATCACGAGCCCGCAAGACGTCAACCAAAGGAGCTGCACGGAAGGATCAACGATAGCCTGTTTGATATATCAAAAAAAGCATGATAAGGTCCCGACCATGACCAGCAACGCCCGACACAGCCAGACAGAGCCCGACGCTCTCGACGAGATGATCGGCGAGTTCACCGACGCCAACCCAGACTTCCCACACCTGCTGCTCGCGGCTGAACGCCGCCGAGCGCTGCTGCGCGCCCTCGCTGAGCAGCGCAAAGACCGCAACCTCTCTCAAACCCGTGTCGCAGCAGCGATGCGAACCTCCCAACCGACCCTCGCGCGTCTTGAGACAACCGCCGCAGACACCAAGCTCTCGACCATTGAGCGCTTCGCCGGCGCCCTCGGCCTCAGCGTCGAGTACCACCTCGTGCCCGCCAAGAAGTCCAAGCGCAGGCTGGGAATTGTGGTCGAGAGTTGAAGGAGGTCGCTATGCGGCTGGCTGCAAAGCCTGCGCTAGATCGTCCGAGCTGGCGTGGCCGGCGGGCAGGGTGATGGTGACTTGTCCATCGCGATCGAGGAACCAGCGCACGTTGGTGAGGGTCATGGCGACGACGCGGCCTGCTGCGTCGTACTCGATGTTGTGGCCCTCGGGAGTTGACGACGCGCTCGTGGGTGGGCCTTCGTAGTGCGCCACGCTGAGGTACAGCACGTCTCCGCGCTGGTCGTAGTGATGGTGCTCGAAGGTTGTGCCGGCGATCGTGATGCTCATGAGATTCGCGGCCGAGGGTCGTCGTCCTGAACCAAGACTGTCACGACCCAACCGGGCTCGTCGTTGAAGTCTAGGACAACCCTCATCCATCGTCCCGGCTGAAGTGCGTTCTGACGATAGAAGCGCTCTCGTCCCGACCGCGGATCGTCCTCGCGGTAGTCGGGTCGTTCGACCGTGGCGAGAATCGTCTCGAGGTGATCGAGCAGCCAAGAACGACGGCCCTGAGCCAAGTGCAGATGCGAGCCGGCATCGAACACCACTCGCCGACCGTCGGGGTCAATGATGCTTTGCTCCTTGTTCTCCACGAGCGCCACGATACGCGTGGGTGGAGACAGCGAGGAAGGACCGCAAGCGCAAACGTTTCGGATCCCATGCGCCAAGCGGGTGCGACCGGCGCTCCGCTCATGCGTCGCTGGAGTCGACGATTCGATCACGGGCCGTAAGGGGGCGGTACGTGTGTGATGCTCCATGGGCGTGGCATCCACGTCTGCGCTGATGGTGGAGCAGGCGGACAGGTGTCAGGTTGCGCCGAGGTCGGCGCCGTCACCTTCACCGGAGGCGGGCCTTCGGCCCTTATGGGCCGGACCCGAGAGATCTCATGAGCGAAGATCCAGGACGCATATTTGGAGCTTCTGCGGACTGAGAGGCAGGCCAGCGTAGGTCGCCTCGCGTCAGCGCTAAAGTGAGTCCCAGACAGCGCTTTTAGATGGTCGCTAAATAACGTCGTCCGATGCGGACATCCGCGCGTCCTCCGATCGCTATCTGCGCAACGCGATCATCGCCGTGCTGGCCTACGACCGCGGATCCACGTTGTGGGATGCGGCCCGCCTGCTGTCGGTCGGGGAGGAGGGGTATGCCTACAGAAGCAGGGTGGGAGCACATTTGCGAGCGATGCCTGAGTTCAAGGAGATCTCGGATTTCTTTACGGCGGAGCTCACGGCCCAGCTGGCGGATGCGCGCGGCATGACCACCTCAAAGCTCGATGCGCCCGTCAACAAGCTTGCGCGTCTGCTCAACTCGCCATCGATCAAGCGGGTGCTGCTCAACGACTCGCTGCGAGTCGACTTCGACCGAGTGATCGCCGGGGAGGAGGTGCTGGTGGTGAAGGGCGCGCTCGGTTCGATGGGGGCTGGAAACACGTCGGTGTTGATGCAGCTGCTCGTCGGGATGCTGGATGCATCGCTGGCGCGCCAGCAGGATCTCGTCTCCGCGGAGCGGCGGGTGGCGGTCGCGTTGAAGGTCGACGAGGCCCCGCTTGTACTCAACCGTGGCTTCGCCGAGACGATGGCGTTGAAGCGTTCCGCGGGCCTCGAGACCGTCGCCTGCTGGCAGACCGATTCCCAGTGGACCGACCGCGAGGTGCGCGACCAGCTCGATGCGCTGTTCGCCCATCGCGTCTACTTCGCGACCGCTTCCGCACGCGATGCCCGTGAAGCGGTCCGTCTGACGATGGCCGAGTTCTCTGACACGGTACGCCCAGACTTGGAGCACCTGTCGGCGCTCGGTCGTCCCGACGCCCGGCTGCACCTCCCCAAGCATCATGCGATCGTCAGCTGGACCACGCCGGAGGGGCGCCAGTCGGCGTTTGTCGCCCAGACGATCCCGCTGCGCGTCGACCGTGAACGCCTTGCTCTGCATGCAGCGCGTCAGGTCGAACGCGGTGGACATCACCTCACCGATCTGCGCCAACCCCACTGGGATCGCAGTCGCGCCCAGCCGGCAGAAGGCGCGCCTGGAAGGGATGAGCGGCGGCGCTCCGGCTCGCCGAGTCGCACGCCGCCCGATGTCTGCGTAACTCCACTTCCTGAGACACCGGCCGATGGCTATCGCGAGCTGATCGAGTTGGATGGGACTCACAGTGTGCGCTGGGCCAGGCGAGTGGGGTCTCCACGCCCGCTCGAGCTCGACCCGCTGGACCTGGAGGTCCTTGTGCTCGTGGCCGGCCTGAGGCACGTATTGAGCAGTCAGATTCACCGCCGTTTCAACCCGCGGCGCGCCACCACAACGACTCAGCGCAGGCTCAAGCGTCTGTCAGACGCCGGACTGTTGCAGCGTTTTCAGTTCCATCGGCGAGACGGAGGCGGGGTGCCGATGTGTTATGTGATCACGTCCGCCGGCCTGAGTGTGCTGCATGCGAACGACCGCTTGCCAGCGCTCGGAGACGGCGATGTCGAGACACTGCACCATGCTGCGACAGTTTCATCGACGGTGCAAGAGCGCCGGCTGCGTCAGGCGCGTGGCGACGTACACGCGGCCGGATGGGCACTTGCGCTGGAGCGTGCTCTGGGCAGCGGCCTGCTGCGGCTGCGCGGACCGGTCGAGTCGGTGCTCTCGCCGCCCGTGCGCTCAAGTGCGAGCGGCCGTGTAGCGATCGGTCCAGGAGATCTCCTGCTGCCGGGCGGACGCGCCGCACATGATTTCCTGCATACCGGCGCGTCAGGCGAGCGTGGGGCGGCGGAGCACTTCGAGACCGTGCGTCCGGCGCTGACGGTTGAGATTCCAGCTGGAGTCGGGCACGGGGACGACAGCGTTGGGAGTAGCCGCGTCGACGGTCGAGGTGGAAGCCTCGCACGACCGGCCGCGAAGTGCCTCGACGTGATGGTGGAGTTGGACGATCGCCTGCCTCGAGGCCGAACGGCGGGAAAGCTGGAGCGATACGACCACCTGATTGCGGGCTGGTCTGAGCACGTCGCTCGCTATGGGCGCCGGCAACAGGCACTGGCGATGGTCGTGTTCGTGTGTCGTGATCGCACACGAGCTCGCGAATGCGCCAAGCAAGCCGATGGCGTTCTGCTTGCGTGCCGCGCCTACGCCGGGGAGTATCCATTCGACTGGGAATATCCCAGCAGGGAAAGGATTCTGTTTGTCTCCGAGCGCGACGTTCACGAGGGGCGCCTGGGCGCCTACGGCGTGCCTCGACTACCGCCTGCCGTGCGCGTGACCGCGGCTCATGGCGATCCCCGAGCAGGACGGGCGACCGCCGAGTCGAGAGAGATCCCCCGGGCCGCGCCGCGTTCCGGCGAGTAGCTTTCCGCCGCACCTAGCCCTCGAGAACCGGTGCCCCTAGCCGTGAACCGGCGCCCCCAGCCGAGAACCGCGCCCTGAGCAGTGAACTGGCGCCCCGCGACCGTGGGATCTGTCGCTCGCGAGTGGGTGGGTCAGGGGCCGACGTGCGGGCGCTCTTGCATTTGCCCTGAAGAAGATGCCGTTGCCCCATGGAGAGCTGCAGTTACAGGCTTTCAACGCAGGTGATCGTCGCAGTCACCCTCGTTCGCAGAGGACACGCGACTGCTGAGGATGACCGCGCATGTGGGCATTGCAGAGCCAAACTGTGCCTTTGCTGGAGGGCGACGGCGTCGGTCTCAGCAGCTTGTGGTGTCGCGGCTTGAGCTTCATCTCCCCGGCGGCTACGCTCGGCCCCCTCACTTCCTCCTTTTACCTCGGTCTTTTCGGCATCAGCCGACCTCCAACACATAGCCAGCGTCAGCTCCGCGCACCGCTTCCTCTCCTTCCCGTCGTGAGCGTTTGCGCGCCAACTTCTGGCTGTTCCGCCGAGTGATCGCGAGATTTCCGAGAGCCCCTTAAGGGGCCTCTCGGAGCGTCTCGTCACGTCGACCCCCGTCCATCTTCGTCGCTTGACGATCCCTCGTTCGCCTCCTACAACGCGGTCCCCACATGCCCAATCGTCGTCGCCGGGCGGCGACACCGAACCCAGCTCAGAAAACCGGAGACAGTCATGACATCAACCACCTCTCCTCAATCGCAGATCTCGCGTCGGAGCACTCGACGTCAGGCTCCCCTAGGACGAGTCGACCGGGATGCGCCCAATCCGCGGAGGCCGCTGGGTCGCTTCGTCGACCCGCTCGGACATCCACGCGAGATCGTCGCCCTGTCGGGGTCGCGGGGGAGCGTGCTCGTAGTCGATCGCGACGCGGCGACGCTTGGGGATCGTCGGCTGATCGCGCATCTCGACGCCGATGAGCCGGCCGCGAACGCGGCACTCGTGTGCGAGCGATATCTGGAAGAGGATCCGGGTGAGCGCCGTCGCTGCCGGCGAGTTCTACCCGAGGATCTCGTGACATCTCCAGCAGCTGTCCGCGCGGAGGTATGGCGAGCGCAGGACGGACTGCAGATCGAGCCGGGAAGGAGCCAGACGCAGTGCTCGGATCGCCACGGCCGAACATTTCGACTTGGGTTGCTGGCGACCGAGATGTCGATCCCGGAGTTGCGCTGGCTTTGTCATCCGCCCCACGGGCAAGACGAGGCGCCTCGGCCGGTGAAGGTGCGCGAGGTGGTCGCCGCTCTCGAGAGCTATGAGCCGGTGCGCCTCCTGACGCTCAGAGCGCTTGCCCGGCACAGAGAGGATTCGGAGATCTCGACGGTGGTGTTGCGCGCGGAGCTCGAGCTGATCCAGGAGAGTCCGATCGTGCTCAACCGCAGACTGCGCCACGCGGTGCTCGTGGCGATCGAGCACCAGGGTTTGAGCATGAGCGAGATCGCGATCCGCTGTGGCCGCGTCAAGCGTGACTCCAAAGGCAACGAAAGTGGCGAGACGAGCTGGCTGGCGCGCAGGCTGGGGCTCCTTCCCGAGGGCGGCGCAGACAGGCGCACGCCATGGATCCACAGCGACGTGCTGGCGCTGATCGCGCGTCACGGTCTGGGGATCAGCCCGCGCGAGGTGGAGCTCGGATGACTACGGGACTCGAGCCCCGTCCGATCCTCGTGGTCGAGTCCGATCCGCAGCTGGGGCGGACGATCGTCGAGCAACTGCACGCCGACGGCTACTACGCTGAGCTGGCGCGCACGGCGGAGCACGCCCGTGTCCTTGCGGATCGAAGCGAGCCCAAGCTTGCGGTGCTTGGTGGCCTGGACTCGCCCCGTGGGACGCTCGCGCTGCTGGAGGAGATCCGCACGGCGGATCGCGGCTGTGCTCCTTGGGAGCAGCGGCTTCCCGCGATCGTCGTCGGCTCAGGTGCCCAGGATCTGGACATGCTCAGAGCTTTCGAGGCAGGGGCCGATGACTTCCTCGCCCGATCGGCCGGCTATCTCGAGTTGAGGGCGCGCCTGCGGGCGGTCTTGCGCCGCAGTGAGGAAGCCACGGCGTTCGACGGAGCGCTTCATGTTGGGCCGCTTGCGATCGATTCGAGCGCTCGGGCTGTGAGCTTGCAAGGCCGAGAGGTTCGGCTGCGGCGGCTGGAGTTCGATCTGCTTGTCCAGCTCGCATGTGAGCCGCAGCGTGTCTTTGCCAAGGACGAGCTGCTGCGTGTGGTGTGGGGATATCGAGCGAGCGGATCGACCCGCACCGTCGATAGTCACGCCAGCCGCCTGAGGCGCAAGCTCGAGCAGGAGAGCACACAGCGCTGGGTGCTCAACGTGTGGGGAGTCGGCTACCGACTTGTCTGAGTCGGCGTTCTAGCGAGGACGAGCCGAGCGCCGCTGACAATCAAATCTTGACGGGCTCTGACAGCCCGCCATGCAGCACACCATCGCGATGGCGGGCCTCCGGGTCCGTCATCGCTCGTTAACACGCCGGCTCCGCCGGCCACGACCGGGCGCCCCTCAGAGGTCGTCCGCAGGAAAGGAGTGGCGAAATGCCCTCATCGAACCAAACCCCCGAACCGGAGGCCGGCCCCTTTACGGGCGAAGCTGGTGTCGATCCTCTGGCGCCGTTGCAGCAGCTCGCTCACTGGCTGGTGAGCACGAGCGCTCATGTTGCGCTCGGCTTTGCGATCGGCGCGATCGCGGCGCGGATGCTGCGCAGCAGGCATTTCCACTGGAGCTGGGCCGCCTGTGGGCTTGCTGTCGACTGGCTCGTCCGCTCGCCGCTTGGGAGCTGGTCGCTGACATTGGGAGTCGCTGCCCTCGGCGCCGCGTTGCGCGGACGACGCTGGCATCGCGAAGACGTCGACGCGGGTGCCGACCTGGCCGAGATCGCAAGGCGGCGATACGGGCCGCTGGACGCGCTCGGCGCCTTCGTTCGGCAACTGGCACATCGCGATGAGTCGCTGCGCGCAGACGGTTGGTTTCGTGGCGAAGAGCTGATCGTCGGGCGCGAGGAGAGTGGCCGCGACGTGTCGATTCAGCTCGGCGGGTCGTGCGGAGGCACGAGCACACTGGTGGTCGGTGCGACCGGCTCGGGTAAGACCGTCACCCAAACCTGGATCGCGGTGCGGGCCATTCAGCACGGAATGGCCGCGATCGTGATCGACCCCAAGGGTGACCGCGAGATGTGCGGTGAGGTCCGTCGTGCGGCGCTGCGCGCAGGTAGGCGCTTTATCGAATGGACTCCCACCGGCCCCTCCGTTTACAACCCCTACGCGTGTGGTGCAGAGACCGAGATCGCCGACAAGGCGTTGGCCGGCGAGCGCTTCACCGAGCCCCATTACCTGCGCCAGGCGCAGCGCTATCTCGGTCACGTCGTACGCGCGCTGCGCCACGCCGGGATCGAGGTCAGCCTCGACGGGATCGTGTCCCATCTTGACCCCGACCGGCTGGAGCTGCTCGTGCGGAGCCTGCCCGAGCGCGAGGCAAAGAAGACGCATCACTATCTCGACTCACTCACGGAGCGCCAGAGAAGCGATCTCTCGGGTGTCCGCGACCGCCTCGCGGTCCTCGCCGAGTCGGATGTCGGGCGGTGGCTCGAGCCGCATACCGGGGCCCGGGAGTTCGACTTGCTCGAGGCGGTGAATGACAGGGCGGTTGTCTACTTCAATCTCGAGGCTGACCGGCGTCCGTTGTTGACACAGATGCTTGGCGCGGCGATCGTGCAGGACCTACAGACGACGGTTGCTGCCCTGCAGGGCCGTCCGGTGAGCTCCCTCGTGGTGATCGACGAGTTCTCGGCGATCGCTCCTGAACATGTCTCGCGGCTGTTCGCCAGAGCGCGCGGAGCGGGCATGAGCCTGCTGCTGGGTACGCAGGAGCTCTCCGATCTGCGCCTGCCGGGACGGGAAGCGTTGCTCGATCAGGTGATGGGCAACCTGTCCGTGTTGATCGCCCACCGTCAGGTGGTCCCCGAGTCGGCCGAGCTGATCGCGCGGCTCGCGGGTACGCGAGGTACATGGCGGACCTCTCGGACCAATGATGGAAGGAGCACGCGGACACGCATTCGTGAGGGAGTCCTCGATCCGAGCGAGGTCACGAGTCTCGCACGGGGCTGGGCCGCGGTGATCGCCCTGTCCGACCACCCAGGTGTGCGCATCGCACGCATCTTCTCTGTCAAACAGCGCTGACCGGGCGCTTTCTAAAACCAAGCAAAGGAGAGCCAAATGACCCGTAGATCACCTGACATCCAGTCGCCGGAGCGGACCGCCACCTTGCAGTGGGTCGCACGCATCGGTGCAGTCACCGATCAAGCGCTGGCCGCTCACACCGGGGCGACCGTCGCCTCGGCGCGTGCGCGCCTGCTTGCCGCCGGGCGAGCGGGGCTGCTTACGCGTCACCGTCCGCTTACCGGCCGGCCGTCGCTGTACACGGTCACGCGCGCTGGAATGCGCGTCTGCGGTCTGGGTGGGCTCGATCTGTGCAGGGTGAGCAGCTCTAATGCCCTGCATTTGATCGAATGCGCGAGGATCGCCGCCGCGTTGGAGGGTTGCTACGCGGACCACCGAGTGCTCGGCGAGCGGGAGCTGCGCCGCGACGAGCGCGAGCGTGGGCGGGCGCTGGCCAGCGCCCGCCTGGGGGAGGGGCTCCGCGGCAGTCCTGTGCTTCACCGGCCGGATCTTGTCCTGTGGTCCATGCATTCAAATGGGGAGTTGCCGGTTGCCGTCGAGGTCGAGCTCACGATCAAGGCGCCTCGGCGCCTGCTCGAGATATGTCGAGCATGGGCGCGCTGCCGCTGCGTCGCGGGCGTGCTCTATCTTGCCCCTCCCGAGGTCGAGCGGGCGCTCGCACGCGCGGTCGAGCGAGCCCAGGCAGAGGAGCGCATCGCAGTCGTTCCGCTCGACGCTCTACCGACGCCGAACGGCGGCTCGCCCATCGAGATGGACCCATGAACGGCCTGCAAGCAGCCTACATCTAGAGCTCGAGTGGCACGCGATCGAGAAAACCGTCCCAAGCGATCCGTAGCTTCTTTTCACGGGGGCTCAACCATCGATCAACGGAGACCACTCTCATGTCTTACTTCACCATCAACCGCGTCGTTCTGGTGGGACGTCTTACCCGCGACCCGGAGCTGCGTGCGCTGCCCTCCGGCATCAATGTGTGCAGCTTGCGGGTCGCCTGCAACTCGAGCCGGCGCGACGCCGAGGGCGACTACGTAGAGAAGCCGAACTACTTCGATGTGAGCGTTTACGGCGGAGCATCCGACAGCGTCGATCGTTACACGCGCAAGGGCAGTCGTGTTGCGATCGACGGCCGGCTCGAGTGGCGTGAGTGGGAGACCGCCGATTCGCAGAAGCGCCAGGCCGTGAGTGTGGTCGCCGACACCGTGCAGTTCCTCGACGGTCCCGGCGACCGTCCAGCTGGAGGGCTGCAGGACGGACCGAGCGGCGACGGCGCGGAGGATGGCGACGGCGTTGAGGATCGTGAGCTGGTCGGCGCCGGCGTGGGCGTTGAGGATGGTCTCGCCTTCTAACCGGACTTCTGGCAACGGCAGCGGGGCGTCCCACGGCGCTTCGCTGTCGCGTTGCCGCTCGGCATGTGTATTTCGCGGACAGTCTTCACTTGCGGGCCGCCAGGCTTTTTTTGCATTTAAGGGCCTGTTGAGCTCGCGAGCCCAAGCCCCGCGCCACACCGGCGGGACGCGCCTGCGTAGACTGACGCGCCACGCACAGCAACCAAGCAGCTTCGGCCACGGCCCTCAAGGAGTCCAACCGGTGCCAGTCAACAGCAAAGCGGTCGGCAAGCGATATGAGCCCGTGCTCTACGCGGTCGGTCGGGAAAAGATCAAGGAGTACGCCCGCGCGGTGGGCGAGACCGACCCTGTGTATCTCGACGTCGAGGCCGCCCGTGCCGCCGGCTACGCGGACGTTGTCGCTCCTCCGATGTTCGCGGTCGTCTACTGCGCCCCCTCGGTGGGACCGCCGATCTTCGATCCCGAGATCGAGCTCAACTTCGCGATGATGGTGCATGGAGGCCAGGAGTTCGAGTGGGGCCCGCCGGTAGTCGCCGGCGACGAGATCACGACGGTGGCGAGCGTCAAGGACATTTCCGAGCGCGACGGTCGGGGGTACTACGTGTTCGAGTCGATCTCCACCAACCAGCGCGGCGAGCAGGTGTGCCGCGGAACGTGGACGAACATCGTCAGAGGAGTGTGAGGATCATGGCCGATCTACAGGCAGGAGCGGAGATCCCGGAGTTGAGGATCACACCCGACAAGTACCTCACGGTGCGCTATGCGGGCGCCTCCGGCGATTTCAACCCGATTCACATCGACGAGGAGTTCGCGCGCGCCGTCGGCTTGCCCGGGCGGATCCTGCACGGGCTGTGGACGATGGCCCAGGTGGCTCGCGCCCAGACCGAGGCGGCAGGCGGACCTCAGCATCTGAAGCGCCTGTCGGTGCAGTTCCGCGGCATGGGGGTGCCAGAGCAGGAGGTGCTCGTGAGCGGCACAGTGCGCGAGGCCGGTGACGGTCGTGTGACGGTCGACACGATCGCCGAGCAGGGGGGGAAGCAGATCATCCGCAACGCCGAGGCCGAGCTGACGATCTGAGGCGGGGCCAAAGCGGCGCGGCTAGCTGGCGCGGCGCGGCTGGCTGGCGTGCCGCCGCGCTCGCGGGCGGCCGACCCGCCGACGTGCGGCTCGTACAATCAATCCATGTCCGGGGCTCACATGACGCAAGCCATCACCCCGCGGCAGGAGCGCATCCTGCGCAAGGTGGTGGACGATCATCTGCAGACCGGTCAGCCGGTGGCGTCGAGGACGATCGCGATCGATCCTGAGATCGACTGTGCGCCCTCGACGGTGCGCAACGAGCTGGCGCTGCTCGAGGAGCATGGTCTGCTGGCTCATCCGCACGTCTCCGCCGGACGTGTCCCGACCGAGGCGGGCCACCGCTACGTGGTCGATCGCATGCTCGCGTCGGGCTCTGGCCTGCCGGCGGAGCGGCGGCTCGAGCTGTCGCCGATTCGCAACGAGGTGGAGGAGGCGATGCGTGCCACGAGCGAGACGCTTTCCCAGATGACCAACCTGCTGGCGGTGGTGTCCGCACCGTCGCTGAACACGGCCACGATCCGGCACGTCGAGGTCTTGGCGCTTCAGCCACAGGTGGTGATGGTGGTGATCATCACCTCCGCGGGGGGCGTGTCAAAGCTGCTCGCCACGTTCGACAGCGCGGTAGACCCGGGGCTCGTCACCTGGGCCGGGGAGTACCTGAACGAGCGTCTCGTCGGTCTGGGGCTTGGCGCGCGGATGCTCCACCAGCGTTTGGTGGACCCGAGCCTGTCAGCGCTCGAGCTGAGCTTCCTGCAGCGGCTCGCGCTCGCGCTCGGTGAGCTCTCGGCGGCGGAGGACTCGCTCTATGTGGATGGCACCGCGCGGCTGTTCGCGGTCGGGCAGATCGAAGATGCGACCCAGGTGAACGAGCTGATGAGCCTGCTCGAGCGCCGGGTTGCGCTGCTGGGTGTGCTTCGCGCGGCGCTGGGTGAGCCGGGCGTGTACGTGCGGATCGGCCACGAGAACGAGATCCCCGCGATGCGATCGCTTGCGATGGTGGCGACCGGCTATGGGCTGGCGCAGCGCAAGCTGGGTGCGGTGTCGGTGATCGGACCGGTGCGCATGGACTATGCCGGCGCGATCGTGACCGTGCGCGAGGCGGCGCACGAGCTGTCGCGCTTCGTCGAGGACGCCTACGCCGAGTCATGAGCGCGACTCCCTCAATGCCACGCGACCCCTATGAGGTGCTCGGCGTCGAGCGCGACGCGTCCGAGCAGCAGATCAAGAAAGCGTTCCGTCAGCTGGCCCGTGAACTGCATCCGGACGTCAACGCGCACGACCCCGACGCCGAGGAGAAGTTCAAGGAGGCCGCCGAGGCCAACGAGATCCTCTCCGACGCCGAGCGGCGCGCGACCTATGATCGCTACGGTCACGAGGGGCTGCGCTCGCGAGGATATGCGCCCAATTTCGACGGGCTCGGCTCGATCGGGGATCTGTTCGACGCCTTCTTCGGCGGGGGCGCCTCCGCTGGCAGGGGCGGCCCGGCGCAGGGGGGCGATGTGGCGGTCGCTGTCACGGTCGAGCTGATGCAGGCCGCCGAGGGCGCGAAGGTCGAGGTGTCCTTCGAGGCTGTGGAGCGTTGTGAGCACTGTCATGGCAACGGCGCCGAGCCGGGCACCCCGATCGAGACGTGCGAGCGTTGTGCCGGGCACGGTCAGCTGCAGGCGGTGACGCGCACGCCGTTCGGGCAGATGGCACGCACGATCGTCTGCGATGTCTGCCACGGTGACGGTCGTGTGCCCAAGCAGCCGTGCCGAGAGTGCCGCGGCATCGGACGCAAGGGGGCTCGTCGCAAGCTCGAGGTTGATGTGCCGGCGGGGATCTCAGACGGTCAGCGCATCCGTCTCTCCGGCCACGGCCACGCCGGCGAGTCGGGTGCCCCGGCGGGTGACCTCTACGTCCTCGTGCGGGTCAAGCAGGACGAGCGCTTCGTGCGCGAGGGCGATGACCTGCTCACGGTGCTCGACGTCCCGGCGCCGCTTGCAGCGCTGGGGGCGACGCTCGAGGTGGCGACACTCGACGGCACGGCACCGATCGAGCTGTCCGCGGGTACGCAGCCTGGGGATGTGCTTACGCTGAAAGGCAAAGGCATGCCCGGCCTCAGGCGCGGGCGGCGGGGCGACCTGCGTGTGGTCGTCAATGTCGTGATCCCGCGCCGGCTGAACGACGAGCAACGTGAGCTGCTGGAGCGCCTGCACGGCACCCTCACCCCCGAGAACCTGCGCGGCGAGGAGTCGATGTTCGCGAAGCTGCGCCGCGCGCTGGGCAGCCAGGCGGCGTGATTCTGCTGGGCAGTCGAGTGCTGTGATTCTGCTGGACCTGGGGAAGGCATGATCCGTCTCGCCGTGCGCGTTCGTCGCGCGCAGGCCGAGCTGGTGCTCGCCGATCTGCTCGAGCTCGCGCGAGGCGGCGTGGAGGAGACGGAGCTGGAGGGCGACATGGTCGAGTATGCCGTTTACGGGTCGGCCGGTGAGCTGCCCGAGCTGCCCGAGCTGCGTGCGGTAGCGGGGGAGGCGCTGATCGAGGTCTCGAGCAGCGAGGTAGCCGACGATTGGGGCGAGCGCTGGAAGCGCTTCCACCGTCCCGTACTGCTTGCGTCTCCAGCTCCCGCACGAGTGCCGGCGCTGCACGTGCGCCCACCTTGGGAACCTGCGGGCGCCGGCTTCGAGGCGCGGGAGATCGTGATCGACCCCGGCCAGGCCTTCGGCACCGGAGGCCACGCGACGACTCGGTTGTGTCTCGAGCTGCTGCTCGAGCTCGCGGCCTTGCGCGGCGCAGGCGGAAGGTTGCTGGACGTCGGGACCGGATCGGGCGTCCTCGCGATCGCTGCCGCCCAGCTCGGCTATGAGCCCGTGCTGGCGCTCGATCACGACAGGTTGAGCGTGGCCGCCGCGAGCGAGAACGCCGCCATCAACGGTGTGGCGATCGAGGTGCGCCGGTTTGATCTGCGCCGCGAGCCACTTCCCGGTATGGCGAGTGCGCCGACGGCGCCTACGACGATGCTCGCCAACCTGTTGCGACCGCTGCTGCTCGACTTGGCCGCCGCGATCGACGACCCCCCACGGGACCTGATCGTGAGCGGGCTACTCTGCGCGGAGGTCGATGAGGTCGCGCGGGCGTTTGCCCACCGGCTGGGTCTACGCGAGCGTGAGCGGCGCGAGAGCGGGGACTGGGCCGCCGCGTGGCTGACCGCCGGGTGACTTTCGCAGCGGTTGCCGTCGAACGTCAGACCACGCCCATCCATCCTGGAAACACTGACCGAATTTATGACTCAGGACACTCCGTCGCGGCGCGGACGATCGCACGAAACACGAGGTCGATCGCCGCTCCGATGCCGTTCTCTGTGTCCAACAGCGTGCCGGCCGCGGTGAACGCCGCGCCGATCGTCTCCAATGCGTCGCCCACATCCTCGGGCTCAGGGTCGCGGCAGGCGGCGATCGCCATCGAGAGCATCGCCTGGGCCTGGTCGATCACGCCCGCGAACAGGGCGGGGCCGACGAGGCTGCCGTAGCCGTAAGCGCGCGCCAGCCGACCCGACAGGGTGATCGAGGACCCCCGCCGGGGCGCCGTCACCGGAGGTAGCTCATGGCCGTCGACGAGCGCTGCCATCGTGCCGCCGAGCACGCCTCTGACGGCCCCCTCGTCGAGGCCGGCCTGGGCGGCGATGCGCAGGGCCATGTAGAGAGAGGTCGCGGGCAGTCCGTAAGGCGGGTCGGATGCGAACACGATCCGCTCCGCGGGCACGCGCGCGAACAGCTCGATCACGTCGATCGGAAAGAAACACGAGATGTCGTACAGCACTCCCGGATGGCCGGCCAGGCGGGAGGTGAGGATGCCCTGATCGCAGATCGCGCCGTGCGCGAGGATCAGGACGGCGCCCGGATGACGCAGGGCGAGATCGGCGAGCCCGTCGGCGAGCGGAGGCAGCCCGCGTCCGGCATGGATCAGGATCGGCACCTGCGCCCCTTCGGCAAGGGCAAAGACCTCGCGCATCTCCGGCCCGTCGAACACGAAGTCCTGCGCGCGAGGATGCAGCTTGATGCCTCGAGCGCCCTCTGCCAGGCAGCGCTCGGCCTCGGCCAATGCGCCTTCGGACGGATCCAGGCGGCAGAACGGCACGAGCCGTCCTTCGCTTTCGCTCGCCCAGGCGAGGACACGGTCGTTGGGTGTGCTGTAGGCGGGTTGACGCTCGGGATCGTGCAGGGGGAACACACACGCTCTACGCGCGCCCGCGTCGTCGAGCAACGCGAGCAGCTGCGCCAGCGTGAGCGAGCGCCCGTCCTCGTCGAGGCCCAGGTGTGTGTGGGCATCGAGCACCTCCGCGCCGGGGGGGAGCAGGCGCTGCGTCTCCGCTAGGAACGGGGCGAGGGCATCGGCATAGACAGACGAGCTCACAGGTCGCCACCTTATTCTGTCGGTTGGCTCCATGAAGCGATCCACGGTTGATCACACAGATTTGCGCTCGCCCGGCGTATCCTGAGTGGGGATGGCGGTCATCGAGCAGATCAAAGCCGACGTGAAGGACGCGATGCGCGCGGGGGAGAAGAAGCGGGTGGGCGCTCTGCGACTCGTGCTGTCCGAGCTACAGAAGGCCGCCAAGGAAAGCTCAGACGATGAGCTGACGGTATTGCGGCGCGAGCGCAAGCGCCGGCTCGAGGCCGCGAAGGCGTACCGGGACGGGGGACGCGAGGACCTGGCCGCAGGCGAGGAGGCCGAGGGGGAGATGATCGGCGCCTATCTTCCCGCCGAGCTGTCCGATGAGGAGTTGAAGACGCTCGTCGAGCGGGCGGTGCGCGACAGCGGGGCCGAGTCGGCGAAGGACATGGGAATGGCGATGAAGCATGCGATGGCGAGGGTCGACGGTCGCGCGGACGGCAAGCGGGTGTCCGATCTCGTGCGAGCCTCGCTGCAAGGATGAGGACGCTCGTCGAGCTCTCCAACGAGGTGGCCGCCGAGCTGGCGGGCAGCCAGGACGCCGTGCTACGCGCGATCGAGGCGCACCTGGAGTGCAAGGTCTTCCTGCGCGGGAACCTGCTCACGCTCGATGGTGAAGAGAGCGAGATCCGCTCCGGCGAGCTGGTGGTACGCGAGCTTTCTGAGCTGATTGCGCGCGGGCATCAGATCGGCCCCGGGACGATCGCGGCGGTGACGGGAGCGCTGGATGCGCACGAGTCCCCTGTTGAGGTGTTGGAGGACGTGTTGTGGCGCCATCGCGGGTTGCGCGTGGCGCCGAAGACGGTCAACCAGAAGCGCTACGTCGATTCGATCCGCAACAGCACGATCACCTTCGGAGTTGGTCCGGCGGGGACAGGCAAGACCTTTCTCGCGGTGGCGATGGCCGCCGCCGCGCTCGCACGGCACGAGGTCAACCGCATCATCCTCACCCGGCCGGCCGTGGAGGCCGGCGAGCGTCTGGGCTTCCTGCCGGGGGACCTGATGGCGAAGGTCGACCCCTACCTGCGTCCGCTCATCGACGCGCTGCACGACATGCTGGATCCGGAGAAGGTCGCTCAGCACATCGAGCGCGGCGTAATCGAGATCGCCCCCCTCGCGTTCATGCGTGGCCGCACCCTGAACGACTCGTTCGTGATCCTCGACGAGGCTCAGAACACGACACCCGAGCAGATGAAGATGTTCCTGACGCGTCTTGGCTTCGGCTCGAGGATGGTGGTGACCGGCGATGTGACGCAGGTCGATCTTCCACGTGAGCAACAGTCGGGGCTGATCGTGGTCGGAGACGTGCTCGAATCGGTCGAGGGGATCGAGTTCGTGCGCTTTGGCGGCGAGGACGTCGTCAGGCACAAGCTCGTGCAGAGGATCGTCGAGGCCTACGACGAGCATTCGCAGCGAGAGGCGCCGGAGCTGCGCCCGGCCGACCGTCGTCGCGCGTGACGCGTCTGAACACGGTCGGAGCGCGGTGATGGACGTCGAGCTCTTCGGCGACCGGCTCGTCCCAGAGACGCTCAGCCTGGGCGAGGCCCAGCGTCTGTGCAACCTGGTGGGAGCCGCGGTGGGGGTAACGGACGGACATCTGGCGATCGAGTTCGTGGACTCCGAGCGGATAGCTCAGCTCAACGCCGAGCATCGCGACAAGCCGGCGCCCACCGACGTGCTCTCCTTTCCGATCGACGGCGCCGAGGCACTCGGCGGAGCTCCGCGCGAGCTCGGAGACATCGTCATATGTCCCGAGCACACGGCCGACGTGCGCGAGGCGATCCTCCATGGGGCGCTGCACCTGCTGGGCCTGGACCACGAGGTCGACGAAGGCGAGATGCTCTCCCTCCAGGCCGAGCTGCTTGCACGATCACGGGACGATCGGTGACTCGCAGCGGCTTCATCGCTCTCGCGGGGCGGCCCAACGTGGGCAAGTCGACGCTCGTCAACGCTGTCGTCGGTGAGAAGGTCGCGATCGTCTCCGATCGTCCGCAGACCACACGCCGGGCGATTCGTGGCGTGCGCAGCGACGGCGGATGCCAGATGGTGTTCGTGGACCTGCCGGGTGTCCAGCGCGAGCGCGACCCGCTGACCGCCCGCATGGCCGGGCGTGTGCAGCAGGAGCTGAAGGATTCCGATGTCGTGCTGCTGATCCTCAACGGGGAGCAGGGAGTCGGCCCGGGCGACCGCTACATCGCGCGCACGCTCGCGGCGCTGCGGGCTCCGACGACGGTTGCGGTCAACAAGGTCGATCGTCTGAGCAGAGCGGCGACGGTGGCGGTTTTGCAGCAAGCGGCCGAGCTCGAGGTCGGCGATCAGGTGTTCCCGATCTCGGCGCGCACCGGAGCGGGAATGGAGGCGCTGACCGGGCATCTGGCGGCGTTGATGCCGGAGGGCGAGTTCATGTTCGGCGAGGACGAGATCTCAGATCAACCGCTGGCGGTGCTGCTGGCCGAGCTGGTCCGGGAGGCGGTCATCGTGCGTACCTTCCAGGAGGTGCCGCATGCGGTGGAGGTGATCGTCGAAGAGATCGAGCGCCCCCGCCGGGACCTGGCCAGGGTGCGAGCGTTGATCTGGGTCGAGAGTCACTCTCAGAAGGGGATCCTCGTGGGTGTCGGAGGGCGGATGATCAAGGCGATCGGGGTCGCCGCCAGGCGCGAGCTCGAGCGCGAGCTCGGCTGCCAGGTCCATCTCGACCTGTCCGTGCGAGTTCGCCGCGACTGGCGTGGCGACGCGGGCTCGCTCGATCGTCTCGGAATCACCTGAGACCGTCGGTTCGCCTGAGGCCGTCGGTTCGCGGAGGCGGAGGTATAGAGGGGCGTCAAAGACGGCCGAACGCCGCGAGGCATGTCGATGGCTTGCGCCCGCGACGAAGAAAAACCCCGATAGATGCGAGCAATCGTTCTCCAGGAGTTCCAGTTCATCTGATTCATTCCACTCTTGGTATGCGTCTAGAGTCGTTTTGGGGTACGGTCTGCACGTGACACAGGTCGGCTAGGAAGGGTGAGTATGTCGGCGAAGTACGCAGTTCTGGGATTGGTGATCGAACGTCCCGGATACGGTTATCAGTTGGCGCAGCGTTTGGAGGAGCGCTTCGGCTCCTCGGGATTCGCGCCGTCCGGGGTCTATTCAGCGCTTGACCAGCTCAGTCGTGCCGATCTCATCCGCAGCGCCGGCGAGATGGGGGCGGGGCCGGCGCGCCGCGCCGCGCCGCGAACGATCTACCAGGCGACAACCGAGGGTGTCGATCACTTCGAGGCGTGGATGCTCGACTCCTCGCCGACGCCTCCGCTGCGCGACGATCTGCACATGAAGATCGCACTCTGCCAGCCTCACAACCTGGCGCCGTTGATCGACATGGTCTACGGCCAGGAGCTGGCATGCCTGGGGAGGCTGGGGGACCTCAAGCGGATCGCCGAGGACGAGCCGGCGGGCTCGCGAGAATGGCCGCGACTGATGCGAGTGCTCGCCAGGGACGCCGAGGTGGCCTTCTGGAATGCGAGGATCGAATGGCTGCAGAGCGCCCGAGAGCTGCTCGAGCGGATGAGTGAGGAGTCCAGGCGAGCGCCTCTCGAGGGCCTCCCGATAGACGGAGGCGATCGGGTCGGTCCCAGGCTACGGGCGCTCTGATGTCCGGCGGGCTGCTCTCGCTGGAAGCGGTGAGCAAGAGCTATTGGCGTGGCTCCACCGAAGTGCGTGTGCTGACGGGAGCCTCGTTGGACGTGCACGCGGGCGAGTTCGTCGCGGTGTGGGGCAAGCGCGGCGCCGGAAAGACTACGCTGCTGAGGATCGCCGCGGGGCTGGAGGCTCCGAGCAGCGGGATGATCCGCTTCGACGGCGACGATCTGTCCACTCTCTCCGAGGGCGCTCACGCGCGACTGATGCGTGAGCAGATCGGCTGGGTGCGCCGCGCGGGGCCGAGGAGCGAGTTGCGAATGCTCGACTATGTGGCGCTGCCGCTGCTGATCGAGCACGGTCAGCGAGGGGCGCATGGACGCGCAAACGAGGCACTGCGACGAGTCGGCATGGCGGAGTGCGCCGGACAGCGCTGGAACAGCCTGTCCGACGGAGAGCGAGCGTTGGTTGCGATCGCACATGGGATCGTACGCGCGCCGCGGCTGCTGCTCGTCGACGATCCCACGGCCAAC
>CAWBDC010000001.1:0-711431 GCA_963787605.1 uncultured Solirubrobacterales bacterium | reverse complement strand
GACCATCTCGGCCCGTCATTTCCCGCGACGCGGAGCCTCACGCTCATCCCGCGGCACGCGGGCGTGGAATACTGCACGAGATGCTGGACCTCGGAACGATGCTGACGGCGATCGTCACCCCGTTCGACGCGCAAGGCGACGTCGATGAGGGGGCGTTCGTCGCGTTGATGGCCCACCTGGCTGAGAACTGCTCGGACGGGTTCGTCGTGGCGGGGACAACCGGCGAGGCCTCGACGCTGACCGACGAGGAGCAGCTCGGCCTGATCGGACTGGCCGTGGCCGAACGTCCGCAAGGCACGACGATCGTGGCGGGCACCGGCACGAACGACACCCGCCACGCGGTGGCGCTGACCGAGCGCGCGACCGAGCTGGGCGCCGACGCGATCCTGTCGATCACGCCCTACTACAACAAGCCGAGCCCGCTCGGGTTGAAGCGCCATTACGAGGAGATCGCGAAGGCAACCGACAAGCCGATCCTGCTCTACAACCATCCCGGACGCACCGGTACGAACATTCCGCCCGAGCTGCTCTCAGAGCTCGCCCAGATCGACGGGATCGAGGGCGTCAAGCAGGCCAACCCGGCCGAGCTGCAACCGATCGACGGTCTCGAGATCTACGCGGGCGACGACGCGACGTTCGCGCGCACGCTCGACATGGGCGGCACCGGTGGGATCCTCGTCGCGAGCCATTTCGTCGGGCGTGAGCAGCGGCGAATGGTGGACGAGCCCGAGCGCCGCGCCGAGATCGACGAGTCGCTCAGAGACGTTTACGAGACACTGTTCCTGACGTCGAGTCCGACATGCGTGAAGGCGGGGTTGAACCTGCTTGGTCGTGATGTCGGCGGAGTGCGCCTGCCGATCGTCGAGGCGACGGAGGAGGAGCTTGCGGCGGTGCGCGCGATGCTCGAGCGCCACGGCCTGCTCACCGCCGACGGCGATCGCGCAAGCGCGGCGCGGCGTTCGTCGAGCCCCGCCTCGACCGAGGCGCCGCACGCGTGAGCGGCTCACTGCGCGTCCTGCCCCTGGGAGGGCTGGGGGAGATCGGCAAGAACATGACGGTGGTCGAGCAGGACGGCCGGATCGTGGTCGTCGACGTCGGTCTACGTTTCCCGACCCCGGAGATGGTCGGCATCGATCTCGTGCTGCCCGACTTCGCCTACCTGCGCGAGCGCGCCAAGGACATCGAGGCGATCGTGGTCACTCATGGGCACGAGGATCATCTCGGCGCGCTGCCATGGGTCCTGCGTGAGCTCGGCACCGAGGGTTATGCCCCGCCGGTGTACGGAGGCGGGCTGACGATCGCGATGGCCAGATCGAAGCTCGACGAGCACAAGCTGCGCGACATCGAGCTGAACGAGGTCTCCCCGGGCGAGGCGTTCGAGCTCGGTCCGTTCGAGCTGGAGATGGTGCACATGACGCACTCGATCCCCGACTCCTCCGCGGTCGCGCTCGGCACCGAGCTCGGGACCGTGCTGATCACGGGCGACTACAAGTTCGACCAGACCCCAGTGGACGGCGAGCCGGCGGACGTCTCGCGCCTGGCCGAGCTCGGGCGCGAGGGCGTGCTGCTGTTGTGCGGCGACTCGACGAACGTCGACCGGCCGGGGTTCTCCCCGTCGGAGTCGGTCGTCGGCCCGCACCTGGAGGAGGTGTTCGCTCGCTGCGAGGGCCGGATCGTGGTCACGAGCTTCGCGTCGAACATCCACCGCGTGCAGCAGGTCGTCGACGCGGCGGAGGCACTTGGGCGCAAGGTCGCGCTGGTCGGGCGCTCGATGCGCAAGAACGTCGGCATCGGACGCACGCTCGGCCACATCGAGGTTCCCGACGGGATGCTCGTCGGGCCGCGCGAGATCTCAGACCTGCCGGACGATCGCGTCGTGATCATCTCGACCGGATCCCAAGGCGAGCCGCTCAGCGCGCTGCGACGGATGGCCTACCGCGATCACCGCCAGGTCGAGCTGAAGGGTGGCGACACGGTCGTGTTCTCGGCGACGCCGATCCCGGGCAACGAGCGCGCGGTGAACGAGACGATCGACCGGCTCTACCACATCGGCTGCGACGTGATCACACCGCGCGACGCGCCCGTGCACGCCTCCGGCCATGGCTACGCGGAGGAGGTCAAGCTGATGCTGAACCTGACCAAGCCCCGCTACGTGATGCCGTTCCACGGCGACTTCAAGCGGCTGCGGCTGCACGCCCAGCTCGCCGAAGCGGTGGGCATCGACCAGGGGGACATCTTCCAGGGCGAGAACGGGCTGCCGCTCGAGATCGACGCGCGCGGCGCGCGGTTCGGCAAGGCGGAGCAGTCGGGGATGATCTTCGTCGACGGCGTCGAGATCGGCGACATGGCCGACGTCGCGCTGCGCGACAGGCGCATGCTGTCGGCCGACGGGATCTTCATCGTGGTCGTCACGATCGCCGAGCAGGACGGACGCTCGGTTGTCGATCCCGAGGTGATCTTCCGCGGCGTGCCGTTTCTCGACCAGGCCGACGAGCTGCTCGAGGAGATCCGCGGGACGGTCGACACGACGCTCGCGCGCGCCGCGAAGGAGAACATCCGTGAGGTGGACGTGCTCCAGCAGGAGCTCCACGACGACCTCGCGAAGCTGGTCTATGACCGGCTGAAGCGCAGGCCGATGGTCTTGCCGGTAGTCGTAGAGGTGTAGCGAGCGCGCCTTTTTGGGGCGAGCCCCGGCGGCGTCAGCTCACGACGGGTGCGTGTCCGTCTGCGGCGCGTTCGCGATTCGCAGCGTTGTCGACTCTGGGCAGGGTACGTCTTGCGACTGTCGGCAGACGGACGACGAAGCGCGCCCCGACCCGGCCCTCCGGGCCGTGTGCCCGGTCGACCGACTCGAGCGTGACGTCGCCGCCGTGGGAATCGGCGACCGCCTTGACGATCGCGAGACCGAGGCCGAAGGAGCCGCCGCGATCGCCGGCGCCGCGGACGAAGCGCTCGAACAGGGTGGGAGCGAGCTCGGGCGAGACGCCGGGTCCGTCATCTTCGACGATCAGCTTCGCCCAGTCGTCCTCCGCCGCGGTTCCCACCCGGATTTCAGTGCCTGGCGGGGTGTGGCGCAGGGCGTTCTCGAGCAGGTTGATCGTGAGGCGGTGGAGCTCGTCGCGCGAGGCCTCCACGATGACTGGATGCACATCGAGGGAGATGTCGTGTGCCGTGCTCACGGGTCCGAGCTCGCCGGCGGCCTCGACGACGATCTGCGCGATGTCGCACGGCTCGTGGGCGACTACCCGCCCGACGTCGGTGCGCGCGAGCAGCAGCAGGTCGGCGACCAGCCGGCGCATCCGTTGCGAGGAGCGCAGCGCCGAGCTCGCGGCTTCGCCTTGCTCGCCTTGCAACGACTCGGCCAGCAGCTCGAGGTTCGCGAGCACGCTCGTCAACGGGGTGCGCAGCTCGTGTGAGGCGTCGGCGACGAACCGCCGCTGACGAGCGAGCATCGACTCGGTCTCAGAACGCGCCGCGTCGAGCTTCCCGGAGCATCCCCTCGAGCGTGCGCGCCAGTTCTGAGACCTCGTCCTCGGCTTCGGGCTGCGGCACCTTGCGCGATGGGTCGCGGGTGCGCGCGATCTCGGCCGCCGCGGAGGTGAGCAGCGCGATCGGCGCCATCGCGCGGCGGGCGATCGCCATGCCCGCGAGCAGCGCGAGGCCGGTGCCGGCGAACACGCCGAGCAGCAGGAACAGCTCGACGCGCTTGACCGTCGCCTCGGTGTCGGACACGCGGCGGCCGTACTGCACGATCACCTGACCGATCGGTTGGCCGGTGTCGTTGAAGCGTACGAGCGCGGGCCGGGACAGGACGCGGTAGCCGCGCACCGTGGTCGCGCCGGCTTGGGGAGGGCCGAGTGGGGGAGCGTTCTTCGGTTCCTCCGCGACCGTGGCGCCGCCGAGCGTGAAGATCTTGATCGCCGCGTGGTCGGGGCCCGAGGCGAAGTCCGACAGCGGCGGCTGAATCGCGACGATCTGAAAAGCGGCGTTGACCCTGATGTTCAGCTGCGAGGGCAGCTGCTCAGCGGTCTCCTGCACCTGGCGGTTGAAGTCCGCACGGATGCGGTGCACGGTCAATGAGCCGATCGCGATCGCGAACACGCAGAGAATCACGAACGTCAGCAGCGCCGAGACGCCCGCGAGGCGCACGCGTATCGGCAGCCGGTCGAAGCTGCTCGACAGGCGCTCAGGCACGAAGGACGTAGCCGGCTCCCCGGATCGTGTGCAGCAGCCGCGGCTCGTCCTCGGCCTCGAGCTTGCGACGCAGGTTGGAGACGAACACCTCGATCGTGTTGGTCGTCGAGAACGGGTCGTAGCCCCACACCTCGTCGAGCAGGCGTTGGCGCGAGATCACGATCCGCTCGTTGCGCATCAGGTACTCGAGCAGCTCGAACTCGCGCTGGGTGAGCTCGATCGTCCGCTCGCCGCGCACCACCTCATGGGTGTCGACGTTCAGCGACAGGTCGGAGACGCGCAGCGGCGCCGAGCCGCGCGGGGGACGGCGGCGCAGGAGCGCGCGCATGCGGGCGAGCAGTTCCTGGCGCTCGAACGGCTTCACGAGGTAGTCGTCGGCGCCGGCGTCGAGGCCCTCGACACGTGACTCGAGCGCGTCGCGGGCGGTGAGGATCAGGATCGGCACGTCATCGCCGTCCCGTAGCCTTCGGGCCACCTCGAGGCCGTCGAGCTCGGGCAGGCCGAGGTCGAGGATCACGAGGTCGGGCGCGAAGGCGCGCTCGTGCTCGAGCGCGGCCTTCCCGTCCGCGACCGTGTGCACCTCATAGCCCTCCATGCGCAGGGACCGCTGAAGCGCTTGGGCGATGTCCTCGTCGTCCTCGACGACCAGAACGCGTGGTGCACGGGAGAAGTCGTTCATGAGCTGGCTCTTTATGTAAGCGATGCGGAGTAAAGCAATCGTAAGGGTCTCGCGGCTCTCCGGAGAAAGACATGTCGATCGCCGCCGGTGGTGGGGAGGTTCTCGAACGGCGATGTCGAAGTTGCGCCAGATGGCTTCTGCCCGCAAGCGCGCGCCCGCGCGCAAATCAAAGCCGGTGAGTCGCGCGAAGTCGCCCGCACGCCGCTCGCGTGCTTTCGCGCGCGGCCGTCGCGGCGGCCGGGGAGGATGGGCGGACGGCTCGCTGTCGTTGCCGCGCTCGCTACCGCGGCTGCCGGAGCTCAATCAGCGCCAGCGTGACGTGGTCGGCCTCGCGCTCGTCGCCGTCGGCGTGTTCATGGCCTTCGTGTTGTGGGGACACTGGGACGGCGGCCGCGCCGGTCACGGGCTCGCCGTGGCGCTCGGCTGGGCCGTCGGCCGGGCACGGGGTCTGGCTCCGATCGTGCTCGTGGGCAGCGGTGGCGCGCTGCTGCTGCGTCCGGTGTGGCCGGCGCTTCGCCCGCTGCGAACCGGCGCGATCTGCCTCTCGGCGTCGATCGTGCTGGCGCTGGCGGCCGGCACCCTCGGCGTCAGCTCGGACCCTGAGCGATCGGCGGCGGGACAGGCCGGCTCGTGGTCTTCGGCTTTCTTGCAGGCGCACGGCGGCGTCGCGGGCGAGGCGCTCTATCAGGCGACGCAGCGGCTCGTGCAGAGCCTCGGCGTGGACATTCTCGTGGTCTTCCTGTTCCTGGTCGGCGTGACGTTGCTGACGGGAGCTTCGCTTGCGACGGTGCTGCGTGTGACCAGCAGCGGGCTGATCGACACGACGCGGATGGTGCGCGCGCGCGTCACCACGGCCGAGCACCGGTTGGAGGGCTCTTCGGCCTCGGCCCAGGCCCCGGCGCTCGCGCCTCCCGAGCCCGACGAAGGGGAGCTGATCGTGCGATCTACACACGTGGAGGCGCCACCGCGAGACAGCGCGCGCGCGGAGCGGGAGTCATGGGATGCCGATCTCAGTGGCGATCCGGGCGAGCAGGAGCATGTGGAGCATCCGGCTGCGGCCGATCTCGCGGCGCAGGCGGCCGCGGAGGACCTCGCGGGGGAAGAGGAGGAGGCGCAGATGGAGGGCGTCGCCCGGGCGGATCCGGCCGACGAGATCGATCCGAGCGCGCTCACCCCGCAGGGCAGGCTGCGCGAGGCGGTCACCGACGACCCGAGCTTCGTATGGCAGCTGCCGGACACGAACAGGCTGCTGACGCGCTCGACCAACGAGCAGACGCGCCCCGACACCGCCGGGCAGGAGCGCACTGCAACGAGCCTGACCGAGGCGCTCGGGCATTTCGGCGTGCAGGCGAAGGTGATCGGCACGGTTGCGGGCCCGCACATCACGCGCTACGAGCTGCGCCTCGCGCCAGGCACGAAGGTCGCGAAGGTCGCCCAGCTGAAGGACGACCTCGCCTATGCGCTGGCGGCGACCGACATCCGCATCCTCGCGCCGATCCCCGGCAAGCAGGCGGTCGGGGTGGAGGTGCCAAATGCCCATCGCAAGATCGTGCGCCTCGGCGACGTCTACCAGGAGCCGCCGAAGGACTGGTCGCCGCTGACGGTCTGGCTCGGCAAGGACGTCGCCGGCAAGGCGATCGGCGCGGACCTCGCGAAGATGCCGCACCTGCTGGTCGCGGGCACGACCGGCGCGGGCAAGTCGGGCGCGATCAACGCGATGCTCTCGAGCGTCCTGTTGCGGGCGACCCCGCACGAGGTCAGGCTCGTGCTCGTCGACCCCAAGCAGGTGGAGCTCAACCACTACGAGTCGATCCCGCACCTGCTGACGCCGGTCATCACGAGCCCGCGGATGGCGGCGAACGCGCTGCAGAACCTCGTCAAGGAGATGGAGCAGCGCTACGGGATCATGTCGATGGCGCGCACCCGCTCCCTCGTCGAGCTCAACAAAGCGCGCGCCAAGCGCGGCGAAGCGCCGCTGCCCTACATCCTCTGCGTGATCGACGAGCTCGCCGACCTGATGATGGTCGCCCCGGCCGACGTCGAGGACTCGATCATCCGCCTCGCGCAGAAGGCGCGCGCGGTGGGGATTCATCTCGTGCTGGCTACCCAGAGCCCGCGGGTGGATGTGATCACCGGCATGATCAAGGCGAACGTGCCCTCGCGGATCGCCTTCGCCGTCTCCTCGCAGACCGACTCGCGCGTGATCCTCGACCAGAACGGCGCCGAGTCGCTGCTCGGGCAGGGCGACATGCTGTTCAATCCGGTCGGCTCCTCGCGGTTGCAGCGGATCCAGGGCGCCTACATCGACGAGGCACAGATCGCGAAGCTGACCGAGCTGTGGCGCAAACAGGGCGAGCCCGAGCTGCGCGAGGAGCTGCTCGAGGAGGTCGAGCCCTCAGAGCCCGAGAGCGCGCCGGACGAGTTCGACCCCGATGAGGACCCTTTGCTGCGCGACGCGATCACGCTCGTCGCGGAGATGCAGACCGCCTCGACCTCGATGCTCCAGCGCCGCCTGCGCCTCGGCTACACGCGCGCGGGCCGGATGATCGACATGCTCGAGCGGCGCGGGGTGATCTCCGGCTATGAGGGCTCGAAGCCGCGCCAGGTGCTGATCGCCGAGGCCGACCTTCCCCGCGTGCTCGCCGCGCTCGAGTCGCCGTCCGCCCAGCCGGCCACCACGCTCAGCGACTGAGCGCGGGCGAGCGGGCGAACGGTAGCCTCTTGACCGACATGCCCGAGATCGGATCAACCCTGCGCGAGGCTCGTATGCACGCGCGCATCGACGTGTCCGAGATCGAGGCCCAGACGAAGATCCGCGCCAAGTACCTGCGCGCGCTCGAGAACGAAGAGTGGAGCCTGCTTCCCGGCCCCACGTTCGTCAAGAGCTTCCTGCGCACCTACGCCCAGGCGCTCGGCCTCGACGGCAAGGCGCTCGTCGAGGAATACCGCCTGCACCACGAGCGCCCCAGCGAGGCGGCGCTCGAGCCGATCGTCTCCACACCTCAGAGTGCGCGTGCGCGTGTGCGCGTTCCCGGCGCGCGACCGTCGCGCGGCTACATGGTGGCCGTGGGCGTGATCGCGGTCGTGATCGTGCTGCTGATCGTCGGGCTGGTGTCCGGGGGTGGCGGTGGCGCGGGGACGCACACGACCTCGACCTCGTCGAGCGTCCCGGCAAAGAGCCACACCCGCCATCACGCAGCGGCGACGCACCCCACGACTCATCACGCCCCGGCCACCTCTTCGACGCTCGTGGCGCTGTCGCTGCGGCCCACCGCGGCGGTCTACGTGTGCCTGATCGGCGACTCCGGCCGCAAGTTGATTCCGGGCACCGAACTGCACCCGGGGGCTACCACTCCGACGTTCCACGCGAAGCGTTTCGAGATCACGCTCGGCAACGCCTCGGTCACGATGTTCGTCGATGGGCAAGCGCGGACCGTCCCTCCGTCCAGCCAGGCGATCGGGTACTCGATCACGAAGGTGGGCGGTCGCAAACCGCTTCAGGCCGGCAAGCTGCCCACGTGCACGTAGTCTGAGTCGATGGCAGACGAACGCTTTCTTGGTGAGTCGCTGTGAGCGTTCGTGCTGGGATCGTTGTCACCGGCACGGAGGTTCTCTCCGGCCGGGTTGCCGATCGCAACGGGCCCTGGCTGGCGGAGCGGTTGCTCGAGCTGGGGGTGGAGCTGGCCTATGTGACGATCGTGGGGGACCGGCCGGCTGATATGGAGCGGGCGCTTGGCTTCATGGCTGGGGAGGGCCTCGATGTCGTTCTCACCAGCGGCGGCCTTGGGCCTACCGCCGATGACCTCACCACGGAGGTTGTTGGGCGGTTTCAGGGGCGGTCGCTCGAGCTGGATGTGGGGTTGGAGGCGCGGATCGCTGAGATCGTGCGGCCGCTCGCCGAGCGATGGCCGGACCTCGATCGGGAGGCGATGGCGGCCGGGACTCGCAAGCAGGCGATGGTTCCCCGTGGCGCGACCGTGCTCGAGCCGGTCGGCACTGCGCCCGGGCTCGTGGTCCCGCCGGCCGAGGAGAGGGGCGGAGCATCGTCGTCACCTGAGCCCCGGCCGACGGTTGTGGTTCTGCCCGGGCCGCCGCGCGAGCTGCAGCCGATGTGGGGGCAGGCGGTGGCGACGCAGGCGCTGCGGGACGCGTTGCGGGGGGCTGTGGAATACCGGCAGCGGACCTTGCGATTGTTCGGCATCCCCGAGTCTGAGATCGCCGAGACGCTGCGCGTCGCCGAGCGCGAGGGCGTAGAGCTTGGGAAGCTCGAGGTCACGACCTGCTTGAAACGGGGCGAGGTCGAGGTCGTCACGCGCTATGAGCCCGGTGTCGAGGGCGTTTACAACGCGTTCGTGGAGGTTGTCAGGAGTCGCCACGCGGACACGCTGTTCTCTGAGGACGGCAGCACCGTCGATCGGCAGGTCGCGATGCTCTTGCGGGGGGACGCGTCCCGTTCCACGAGAACGATCGCCACGGCCGAGTCCTGCACGGGCGGGCTGCTCGCGGCGCGGCTGACCGATCCCGCGGGCGCTTCGGACTACGTGAAGGGCGGGATCGTCGTCTATGCCGACGACGTCAAGGTCTCTCAGGCGGGCGTCTCGTCGGAGCTGATCGAGCGTCATGGGGCTGTCTCGTCTCAGGTTGCCGTGGCGCTGGCGGAAGGGATAAGATCCCGCCTCGGCACGGACGTGGGGATAGGGATCACAGGCATCGCCGGACCGGGCGGCGCCACCGAGGAGAAGCCCGTCGGCCTCGTATGGCTCAGCGTCTCAGTGGCGGGCGGGGAGCTCCTCACGCGCTCGGTCAACCTTCCGGGCGGACGGGTCGACGTGCGCGACCGCGCGACCACGGTCGCGATGCACATGATCCGCCGCGCGCTGCTCGATCTTTGAGACAGCCGCGGCCCTCCCCAGGCGATACGAACAGACGTTCCGTCCGAGGCGACCTCTAGCTTTCTCAATCCATCTTCGACAGGAGGAGCAAGACCATGCCCGTGACCGACCAGGAGAAGGCCGCCAAGGCTCGCGACGCCGCCCTGCAGGGAGCGCTCACGCAGATCGAGCGCGAGTTCGGCAAGGGCACGGTCATGCGCATGGGTGACGAGGGCGCGCAGGTGCGCTGCGACGCGATCCCCACGGGCGCGCTCTCGCTCGACCTCGCGCTCGGCATCGGCGGTGTGCCGCGCGGGCGCATCGTCGAGGTCTTCGGCCCGGAGTCGTCGGGCAAGACGACGCTGATCTACCACGTGCTCGCCGAGGCGCAGAAGCTCGGCGGCGTGTGCGCGTTCATCGACGCCGAGCACGCGATGGACCCGCTGTACGCCAAGGAGATCGGCGTCGACATCGACGAGCTGCTCGTCTCCCAGCCCGACTACGGCGAGCAGGCTCTCGAGATCGCCGACATGCTCGTACGCTCCGGCGCGGTCGACGTCGTCGCGATCGACTCGGTCGCCGCGCTCACCCCGCGCGTCGAGCTCGAGGGGCAGATGGGCGACCAGACGGTTGGCGCGCAGGCGCGGATGATGTCCCAGGCGATGCGCAAGCTCGCGGGCAACCTCAACCGCACGCAGACCCTCTGCATCCTCACCAACCAGATCCGCGAAAAGGTCGGTGTCATGTTCGGCTCGCCCGAGACCCAGCCGGGCGGGCGCGCTCTGAAGTTCTACGCCTCCCAGCGCCTCGACATCCGCCGGATAGAGACGCTTAAGGACGGCACCGAGGCGGTCGGCAACCGTGTGCGCGTGAAGGTCGTCAAGAACAAGGTCGCCGCGCCGTTCCGCCAGGCCGAGTTCGACATCGAGTACGGCAAGGGGATTTCCACCTCGGGCTGCCTGATCGACCTTGGCATCGAGCACAACATCGTCTCCAAGTCCGGCTCGTTCTTCTCCTACGGCAACGACCGCCTCGGCCAGGGCCGCGGCAACTCGAAGGCCCACCTCGACCAGAACCCCGCGATGGCGAAGGAGATCGAGGAGAAGATCTACGCCGCGATCGGCATCGGCAAAGACCTCGTCACGCCGATCGACAGGGATAAGGACGTCCCTGCACCGATCGCAAGCGAACCGGCCGTGGCGGTGGCAGCCGCCTGAGTCGTCGTCGAGCCCGGACGGGTGTTTGATCGTCGGCGTCGGGAACGCCGCTCAGTGCCATGCCAGCGGATCAGGGACGCGCCGAAGGTCGGGGACGCCCGGTAGGTCTCGGGGTGCATCGGCGTGTCCGCGACGCTGATGCGAACATGATCGGCAACATGGCGACCACACCCTCCAAGGAAGCGGTCAACCGGGCGGGACGCCGACTCGCTGAGGTGCTCGATGCTCTCCGCGAGGGGGATCACAAGACGATCACGGACCTCGAAAAGAGGAACACAGACGAGATCGATAAGGCATTTGCGCTGGTGGACTGGTGGCGCAGTCAGCACGCAGGACCGCTGACCTCTGTGGGCGCGAACCTACGCCACTACGTAAAGCCTCACGGGTACCAAGGCCACATCCTCGTCACACAACGGCTGAAGCGTCTCCCGACCGTGCTCGACAAGTTGCTCAGAGAGCCGCACATGAAGCTCACCCAGATGGCCGACATCGGCGGGTGCCGGGCGCTGCTACCAAACCAAGCCGCGGTCTACCAGGTGGCCCGAAGGCTGCGCAAGAACTGGGACGTGAAGCGGGTTCGCAACTATGCGGCGGAGCCGAAGATCTCGGGCTACCGTGCGGTTCATCTGATCGTCCTGCGCAAAGGATGGCTGATCGAGGTGCAGCTCAGAACCCCGACGCAGGATGCCTGGGCCAACCAGGTGGAGGAGGACTCTCGCAGGGTAGGGAGGAACTTCAAGGGGGGATTGGGACAACAGGAGGTCCGCGACTACTATGCTGTCGTCTCCGAACTCCTCACACTCAGGGAAGAGGGTCAGGAGCCCGATGAGAACTTGCGGCAGCGGTTGCTGGATGGCTACCAGGCGGCCCAGCCATTCCTTACAACGGACTCAGGAGGTAAACGATGAGCACAGACATCCAACACTTCCTCGTCATCTACGACATCTCCGGTCGCGAGGCGCACGTCGACTCCTATGAACACGACTACGACGCCGCGATTGACGCCTACGCCAAGACCGAGCAACTCTACCGTGGCAGGGACGATGTAGAGGTCGTGCTGCTGAGCGCCGACTCGATCGACACGATCAAGAAGACACATTCGAGCTACTTCAGTACTCGCGACGAGGGCTTCGAGCGCTTCTTCGACTTGGGTGACCTCGTCGCTTCATTGAGAGAGTAAACGAGGAGGGCGGGCGGCATGACCCGTGGCGAGGCGCGCTATCACCTCACGACGTTCGGCTGCCAGATGAACGAGCACGACTCCGAGCGCATGAAGGGCATGCTCGAGTCGCTCGGGTACGGGGAGGCGCCGGAGCGCGACGGCGCCGACCTGATCCTGTTCAACACCTGCTCGATCCGCGAGACGGCCGACAGCCGCTTCCTCTCCCACCTCGGAGAGGCCAAGCGGCTCAAGCGCGAATACCCGGAGCGTGTTGTCGGCGTCGGCGGCTGCTGGGCTCAGTCGGTCAAGGAGGAGGTGTTCGAGCGCTTCCCGTTCGTCGACGTCGCCTTCGGGCCCGGTCAGGTACACAAGCTCGCCGAGTTCCTCACCAGCGACTCGCTCACCGCCCAGGGCTACTTCGAGTTCGAGGGCTTCACCGGCCACCTGCCCGCGCACCGCGCGCGACCCTTCCAGGCGTGGCTGCAGATCTCCGTCGGCTGCAACTGCGCGTGCTCCTACTGCATCGTGCCCTCCACACGCGGGCGCGAGGTCAGCCGCCCGCTGGGAGAGCTCGTAGAGGAGGTCGAGGGGATGGCGACAGACGGTGTGCGCGAGGTCACGCTGCTCGGGCAGAACGTCAACTCCTACGGGCGCGACCTGCGCAGCACCGGGCACGAGCCGGCGACGTTCGCCGAGCTGCTCGCGGCCGTCGACGGGATCGACGGCATCGACCGCGTCCGCTACACGAGCCCGCACCCGAAGGACATGCGCGAGGACGTGGTTCGTGCTCACGCGGAGCTCAAGAGCGTCTGCGAGCACATCCACCTGCCGCTGCAATCCGGCTCCTCGCGAATTCTGAAGGCGATGCGGCGCACCTACGACCGCCAACGCTATCTCGATCGCGTCGCGCTGATCCGCGAGCACGTACCCGACGCTTCGATCACGACCGACATCATCGTCGGCTTCCCCGGCGAGACGGAGGAGGACTTCGCAGAGACGCTCGAAGTCGCGGAGCTCGTCGGCTACGACAGCGCGTTCACGTTCGTCTTCTCCGCCCGCCGCGGCACCGAGGCCGCCGAGCTGACCGATGGCCTCGTGCCCCATCCGGTGAAGGTCGAGCGGATGGAGCGTCTGCTCGAGGTCGTCCGCCGCCACGCGCGCGAGCGTGCCGAGCGGTTCGTCGGACGCACCGTCGAGGTGCTCGTCGAAGGAATCTCACGCACCGACCCCGAGCGTTTGCGTGGACGCACCCGCCACAACAAGGCCGTCAACTTCACCGGCCTCGCCGCGGCGGGTGAGCTGGTCGAGGTGGAGATCGCCGCCGCTACGAGTCAAACCCTGTCGGGCTCAGAACGGCTGTTGGCACGGGCGGGGAGCTGAGCCAAGGGCTGTCCGCGGGGCGGGAGGGACTTCCCCGCCGCGCGGCGTGGCCCATGACTGTCGATCGCGAGCTCCTGCCGGAACCCGGTGCTACTGGTAGGAGGCTCCGGGAGGCGGACCACCCGGATCGCTCGAGCCGGAATTGGAGCCCGATCCCGAGCCGGAGCTGCCTTTCGAGCCGGAGCCCATGTGCGGGCACGGACCCTTACCCGGCGTGGTGCCGGATTTGGGCGGCGAGCCTGATTTCGGTGCGGGCGACGGCGTCGACGGGGTAGTTGGGGTGGGTGTCGATGTCGTGGGCGTGGTGGGTGTCGACGTTGTCGTCGAGGGCGTGCCGGTCGTCGCGGCGGTGCTCGAGGAGCTGGGCGCCGCCGCCGCGCCCGCGATGCCCGAGACGGCGCCTCCCGCGGCGAGCGCGCCCGCGACCATCGTTGCGCCGAGCAGTCTTGACGTATTCATGCGATCGAACCTCCTGGGTCGGTTGACGAGGTGACGCCAACCATCCTGCGGTCTGGCTCTAAGCAGACCCGTAGGCGCACGTAAGGTCTTTCATAGACCTTTGTATGGAGCGCGTAAGCGCCCGGCAAGGGGGAGCTGAAGGTGGGCCTCCGCGCGCTGTCCACCAGCGGTGTGCGTCCGACAGCTATGCGAACATATGTTCGTGCGCTGGAGCAACCTGACGCTTACCGAGGAGGAACAGCGACGCCTGCCGGGATATCGCGAGGAGGCGGTCGTGCGCCGCTTCGACGCTCCCGAGGCGCTCGAAACCCGCTTCTACGAGGTGCGCGCCAAGTCGGTGCTCAACCGCGTGCCCGAAAGGTCCCGTATGCCCTTCCGCTGGACGGTAAACCCGTTCAGAGGTTGCGCGCATGCGTGTCTTTATTGCTTCGCTCGCCCCACCCACAAGTACCTGGGCTTTGACGCCGGTCGTGATTTCGAGCGTGAGATCGTCGTCAAGGTCAATGCTCCCGAGGTGCTGCGGGTCGAGTTGGCGCGTCCGTCGTGGAAGCGCGAGCAGGTGGCGCTCGGGACGAACACCGACCCGTACCAGTGGGTCGAGAGCCGCTACAGGCTGATGGTGGGCATCTGGGAGGCGATGCGCGACTTCGCGAACCCCTGCTCGGTGCTGACCAAGTCGCCGCTGTTGCTGCGCGATCTGCCGCTCATGCTGCAGATCGCAGCGCGTGCCGACTTCAGCGCGTGCCTGTCAATCCCGACGCTCGACGAGAGGGCATGGCGTGCCACCGAGCCGCACACGCCCAACCCGCGCGCGCGGCTGGAGGCGGTGGCCGAGCTCAACCGCGCCGGCATCCCGACAGGCGTTCTGATCGCACCGCTGATGCCGGGAATCAACGATGCGCCTCACCAGCTCGAGCCTTTGCTTCAGGGTGCGATCGATGCCGGCGCCACAAGCATCGGCGGCGTGGCGCTGCACCTGCGTGGCGACGTCAAAGGCCTGTTCATGGACTGGCTGCGTGATAGGCGTCCGGACCTGCTCCCACGCTATGAGGCGCTGTATGCGAGTGGAGCATATGCGTCCCGCGAGGAACGGGAACGTCTCGCGAAATTGGTGCGGCGGCGAGGGTCATCGCGGGGCTTCAGGCCGTCGAGGGTGCCGGTCCGCGAGCCAGCGGGCAGTTGGGAGGTCGCTCCTCCGAGCTCTTCTGTCCCGCGGCAGGAGCGGCTGTTTTGAGGCCGCCGTAATGACCAGAGAGAACAGGCCAGAGAGCCCCTCCTTCAGGTCATCTCTAGTCTGCAAGCGCGCAAAAAGCCTTCTTTATAGGCTATATGCGTGTTACGATCGTGCAGTGAACGCGACCCAGATCAAGGAGCTGTCGGCGCCGCCGAACACGAGCGAGTGGCTCGAACGCTTGCGGCAGGATCCTCCGGTGACAGGTATCTCCTCGGAGGAGATCGTGAGCACGATTCACGACGAGCGTGCCGAGCGCGATGAGCAGGTCGGACGCGCCTACTCGGCTGGTGATTGATGCTTCGGCGCTCGTAGAGCTGCTGCTGCAATCGAAAAAGGCGAAGAAGATCGAACAAGCGATTGGCGATGCCGAGCTGATCGCCCCCGATCTCGTGAACCTCGAGGTAATGCAGGTCCTGCGCAAGTTCGAGCTGCGTGGCAAGTTGACGAGGGAGCGCGCGAGCACGGCCGTATCGAGGCTCGTCGAAAGTCAGATCTCGCGATTCTCGACGCTGGCGCTACTGGAGGACGCGTGGTCCATGCACGACAACCTCACGGCTTACGATGCGTGTTACGTTGCACTCGCACGAGAGCACCGGTGTGAGTTGCTGACGACCGATATCGCGCTGAGCAAAGCGCCACGCCTGAACGTGGCGGTTACGGTGGTCTGACCGGAGCCCGCGCCGGGGACCTGTCTCGGGTTCTCAGCGCTTGTCGCGCTGACCCGCGTGCATCGCGCGGGAAATCTCATCTGAGCCGAGCTTGCGAGCGACGCGCGCCGACAGCTCCGGCGCTAGACCGGAGAAGGCGGCCCCGACGCGCAGCGGCAGCGGAGCGACGTCGATCTCCGCACGATTGCGCTCGATCGCTTGGACGGTCGCGCGGGCGACGTCCTCGGGGCTCGCCGTGCCGACGCCCGCGGGCAGCTCGACGCCCGCCTCGGCGAACATGCCGGCGTCGCGAATGAAGCCGGGGAAGACCGCGGAGACACCTACGCCGCTCGGGCGCAGGTCGGCGCGCAACGCTGTGGCGAAGCCGCGCAGCCCGAACTTGGTCGCGTTGTAGATCGCGGTGCCGGGGGTGGCGGACTTGCCGGAGAGCGAGGACATGAACACCATGTGCCCGTTGCCGCGCGCGATCATCGCCGGGGCGAGCGCGTGTGCGAGCGCGATCGGGGCGCGCAGGTTGACGTCGAGCGCGCGGTCGATCTCGTCCATGGTGAACGTCTCCAGGCGCCCGGACGCCGGCAGGGCGGCATTGGCCACGAGGATGTCGACCTCGCCCGCGTCCCGCAGCAGGCGATCGGTCTCGGCGGAGTCTGAGAGGTCGATCGCGAGCGTGCGCGCGGCGAGCTCGGCGGCGAGCGGCTCGAGCACCTCCGTGCGCCGCCCGGTGAGGATCAGCTTGCCGCCGCGCTCGTGCAGCGCGCGGGCGATCGCCTGGCCGATGCCGCCGGTCGCGCCGGTGAGGAGGATGGTGGAGCCGGAGATCTGCATTAGGGTTCGTAGAAGAATACCTTGGGGCCCGAGGCGGCCGTTCCGTGGCACCATACGTCACCCACGATGCTCGACGTGCCACCAGCACGCCTACCGATCGGAGATCAGATGCGATCTCCGATCGGCCAGCGTGCGACGCCTGGCACCACGGCCCGACCACCTCAAACCCCAATTTATTCTCCTACGAACCCTTAGCTGGGAGCCTACGCCGATGCAGATCGTCGCGCTGTTCGGCCCCACCGGCGTGGGCAAGACCGCGGTCGCGGTCGCGCTCGCGGAGCTGTTGCGCGCGCGGGGAGAGGACCCGGTCGCGGTGTCCGCCGACGCCTTGCAGGTGTATGGGGGCTTGGAGACGCTCACCGGCGTGGCCTCGCCGCGGGAGCGGGCCACGCTCGAGCATCGGCTGGTGTCGTTCTTGCCGGTCGACGCGACGTTCAGCGCCGGGCAGTACGCGGAGCTCGCGCACGCCGAGATCGACGGATTGCTCGCGGCGGACAGGCGACCGATCGTGGTCGGAGGCACGGGGCTTTACCTGCGCGCGGCGTTGACGGAGTTGAGCCTGCGTCCGCCGCCGCCTGAGGGCGCGCGCGAGCATTGGACAGCGGAGTTGGAGAAGCACGGGGCGCCCGCCCTGCATGCCGTGCTCGCCGCGCGCGCGGCGTGGGCGGCGCAGGGAATCGACCCGAACGACCGTCAGCGGATCGTGCGCGCGCTCGAGTCGCTCGACGGGGGGGAGCTGGAGCCGCCGGAGGGGCCGTCGCAGCTGTGGAGCGAGGAGCTGCGACGGCCCACCGTGCTGGCGGGGCTGACGATGGAGCGCGAGGCGCTGTACGAGCGGACCGACGCGCGCGTGGAGGAGATGCTCGTGGCGGGGGCGGAGGAGGAGGTACGTCGCGCGCATGCGGCCGGCGCTTCGATGACGGCGCGCAAGGCACTCGGATTCGAGGAGCTGTTGACGGGCGAGGTAGAGGCGATGAAGCGGCGAACGCGCAACTACGCAAAGCGCCAGCTCACGTGGATGCGAAAGCTCGCGGGCGTGCGCACGATCGACGTCACCGGACGCGAGCCGGCCGGCGTGGCGCAGGAGGTCGCCCGGCACATCGACTTTGCTCAGTAGACGATCGCTGCACCAACGCCACGATCCATAGACTGCGGGCCGGATGAGGCGAGTCAGGACAGGACGGGCTGGATGAGATTCGAGAAGTGGCAGGCCTTGGGCAACGACTATCTGATCGTCGAGCACGACGAGCTTCCGTTCGCGCTCACGCCCGCGCGCGCGCGAAGGCTGTGCGAGGGTCACTTCGGCGTATTCGCCGACGGCGTGCTCGAGCTGTCCCCGCCGACGGACCCTGCCGACGTCGCGGATCTGCGCATCTTCAACCCCGACGGCTCCGAGGCGGAGCTGTCGGGCAACGGCGCGCGCGAGGCGATCCTGTATCTGCGCCGGCGCGGGTGGACGGAAGAGGACGAGTTCTCGATCCACACGGTCGCGGGGAGGATCCGCCCGACGATCACCGGGCCGGAGACCTGTCGCGTCGACATGGGCAGGGCGAGCCTCACGTCCGAGGACTTTCCCACCGGACCGGATGACGGGCGGGGCGCGGTCATCTCAGGCGACCGTTCGTGGGACTTCACGCACGTGTCGATCGGCAACCCCCAATGCGCGATTCACGTCGATTCGGAGGACGCGCTCGAGGCGCTCGACCTTGGCAGGATCGGCCCGGCGATCGAAGGCGACGCGCAGTTCCCGAACCGGACGAACGTGTCGTGGTACACAGAGGTCCAGCCGGGCGGTCCGGGTCGTATCCGCGCGCGGATCTTCGAGCGTGGCGTGGGGGAGACGCTGTCGTCCGGCACGGGCGCGACGGGAGCGGCCGTGGCGCACACGCGGGAACACGGCGAGGCGCCGAGGCCCGTGCATGTCACGGTGCTGCTGGACGGCGGCGAGCTCGAGGTCGAGGTGGGGGAGGAGCTGAGCGTGAATCTGACAGGCTGGGCGCGACCGGTGTTCGAGGGTCGGCTCAGCGAGGAGTTCGAAAAGGAGCTGCATGAAACCGAGTAAACGCCTGGACCGTATTCCGCCGTACGCGTTCGCCGAGCTGGAGCGGAAGATCGCCGAGAAGCGCGCAGCGGGAGTGGATGTGATCAGCCTCGGCATCGGCGACCCCGACAGGCCGACGCCGGCGCTGGTGGTCGAGGCGATGCAGGAGGCCGTGACCGAGCCCGAGACGCACCGCTACCCGAGCAACCGCGGGCGGGCGGACTTCCGTGCCGCGGTACGCGACTTCTACGAGCGGCGGTTCGACGTGAAGCTCGACCCCGAACGGGAGATCATCCCGGCGATCGGCGCGAAGGAGGCGATCTTCAACCTCAACCTCGCGTTTCTCGACCCGGGCGACTACGCGCTGGCGGCCGACCCCGGATACCCGGTCTACACCGGCGGCCCGTGGCTGGCGGGCGGGGAGCCGGTGTTGATGGCGCTCGAGCCGAAGCTCGGGTTCGTGCCTGACCTCGACAAGATCGACGCAGAGGTGGCGAAGCGGGCGAAGCTGATGTTCTTGAACTACCCGAACAACCCCACGGGGGCGGTCGCCCCGGCGGGGTTCTTCGAGCAAGTGGTCGAGTTCGCGCGCGAGCACGAGATCCTCGTGGTCCACGACAACGCCTACTCGGAGATCGTCTTCGACGGCTATCGCGCGCCCTCGTTCCTTGCCACGCCCGGCGCGAAGGAGGTCGGGATCGAGGTGTTCTCGCTGTCGAAGGGCTACAACATGACCGGCTGGCGCTGCGCGGTCGCGGTCGGAAACGCGCAGGCGCTCGAGACGTATTGGCGGCTGAAGACGAACATCGACTCAGGGTTGTTCGAGGCGGTGCAGCTCGCGGGCGTGGCGGCGCTGTCGCCGGACGCGGACGCGGAGGTCGCCTCGATGAACGAGCTATACCTGCGCAGGCGCGATCTCGTGTGCGACGCGCTGAAGAAGATCGGCGTCGACGTGCGCCCGCCACACAGCACGATCTACGTGTGGGCGCCCGTGCCGGAGGGGTTTGCGAGCTCGGCGGCCTATTGCGAGCACGTGCTCGAGCGCACGGGCGTGGTGCTCACCCCGGGCGCCGTCTACGGGCCCGCGGGCGAGGACTGGTTCCGGATCTCGCTGACGACACCGGACGACCGGCTGGTGGAGGCGGTCGAGCGGCTTGGCAAGCTCGGAGGTTGACATTTTGGGAGACACGTGAGCGCGCGTCTGCGAACGGCTGTAGTGGCGCCGGCCACCACACCGGTCGGTACTAGAATGAGAAGCGAATGGATAGAAGCCGTAACGGTCGCAACGCCGTCACCCACTATTCGCCGAGCACGGCGGACAACGGGGCACAGCCGGGCCAGCGAGCGCGCCAACGCGCTTTCTGCATAGCCGCGCTACCTGACGGAGACGATCTGGCGGAGCTGGGCGAGCTGTTGCGCACCGCCGGGGTGGCGGTCGTGGGGGAGATGGTGCAGCGCCGCGAGCAGCCCCACCCGAACACGTATCTCGGCCCGGGCAAGGTGACGGAGGCGAAGGAGGCGGCGAAGGCGTGCGACGCAAACGTGATCGCCTGCGACGACGAGCTGACGGCGCGCCAGGAGCGCAACCTCGAGGAGGCGGTGGGCCTGCCGGTGGTCGACCGCACGACGGTGATCCTCGACATCTTCGCCGCGCACGCGAACAGCGCCGAGGGCAAGCTGCAGGTGGAGCTCGCGCAGCTCGAGTACAACCTCGCACGGATGCGCGGCCTGTGGACCCACCTCGAGCGCCTCGGCGGCGGGATCGGGACGAGGGGCCCGGGGGAGACGCAGATCGAGACCGACCGCCGCCTCGCGCGCGACCGAATCGCGGTGCTGCGCCGCCGCCTAGAGCACGTCAAGGGCACGCGCGACGTGCAGCGTGCCGAGCGCGAGCGCGCCGCGCTGCCGACGATCGCGCTTGCCGGATACACGAACGCCGGCAAGTCGACGTTGCTGAACGCGCTCACCGGCGCCGAGGTCGGTGTGCGCGACCGGCTGTTCCACACGCTCGACCCGACGACGCGCACGCTCACGCTGGGCGGGAGGGCACACCTGCTGACCGACACTGTCGGCTTCATCAGCAAGCTGCCCCACCAGGTGGTCGACGCGTTCGGGGCGACGCTCGAGGAGACGCGCCGCGCGGACCTGCTGCTGCACGTGCTCGACGGCTCCGCCGAGGAGGCGCAGATCGAGATCATGCGCCACGCGGTCGAGCAGACGCTCGATGAGATCGGCGCGGGCGAGAGCCAGCGGCTGCTCGTGCTGAACAAGATCGACCTGCTTGACGAAGAGGGGCGCGACGAGCTGCGGTTGCGCCACCCCGACGCCGTGCTTGTCAGCGGCGTGAGCGGCGAGGGTTTGGACGAGCTGCGCGCGCGGATGGAGCATGAGCTGGCGCATACGCTGCGCGCGGTCGAGCTGCTCGTGCCATACGCCGACGGCGGCAGCCTTGCGGAGCTGCACGAGGCGGCGGGCGAAGTCGACCGCAAGGACACGCCGGAGGGCGTGCGCGTGCGCGCGTTAGTTCCCGCACGTCTGGCCGACCGCTTCGCCCGTTTCGCGGTCGCATCCTGACCGCCGGGAGTCGCGAGTCAAAGATCTAGCGGTCGTCGCCGCTGCCCGACAAGACGCCGCGCTGCTGGCGGGAGAGGAGCTTGTCGAGGTTGGCCTGAGCGATCTCGTCGAGGTCGAGCTTCAGCTCGCTGGCCAGCTGGGCCACGTACCAGAGCACGTCCCCGAGCTCCTTTGCCATCGCCACGCGACGCTCGTCAGAGACCTGGCCATCATCGTCGCGGATCGCCTTCTTGGCGTGCTCGGCCACCTCGCCTGCCTCGCCCGCAAGACCGAGCGCCGGATAGGCAAGCCAAGCGTCGCGCGGATACTCGGCGGTGCGGCGCGACAGATGCTGGTACTCAGAGAGGTCCACAGAGCGACTTTAGGGCACACGGGCCCTTCAACGACTCGACCCGCCAGAAGCGGGTCGGGTACGGGTGTAGGAGGAGCTACCTCCGAACGATTGACAATCGCATTTAAGGATAACAGAGCAACCGCAGGCTGAGACACCGCTGGCCCGGCCGTAAGTCGAGGCGAGCGCTACTCGCAAGTGCATGACGTGGCACCTCTTCGGCCGGGCTCAGCAGGTTTGATGGCGGTGGGCGGGAGACTCGAACTCCATCCGAGGAGCTACCTCGAATTCACGATTGTCAATCGATTGCGACACCTTGCCGCTACACCCACCGTCCTGAACGATCGTACGCAGAGGTTGGGACGTTTTTCTAGTTTTAGACCCCAGCAGCACCACGGGCGCTGAGGTGAGCCTCGCACTCGAGCGTGTCATCGAGCGGCGTCAGCTCGTCAACCCCGATGCCCAGCGCCTGTGCGATCAGCCAGTCGGCGAACCACACGTTCTTCGGCAGGAGCGGCCCGTGGAGGTAGGTGCCGATCGTGCTGCCGAGCCGAGCGCCCTCGAAACCTGAACGCCCGTCGTTGCCGTGGCCCTTCAGCACACGCCCCAGCGGCTGGGCGCCCTCACCGAGGTGGGTGCGCCCGCCGTGGTTCTCGAACCCGGCGAGCACGCGCGTCTTGCCGCCGCCCTCGACGGAGACCTCGATCGCGACGTTGCCGATCAGACGCGGTCCGGGGTCGCGAACGGTGCGCACGTCGAGCAGTCCGGCCCCGGGGATCTGCTCCTCACCGAGCGTGTAGGAGTGTCCGAGCAGCTGGTAACCCCCGCAGACACCGAGGACGATCGCGCCACGGGCGGAGGCGGCATGCAGGGAGTCGCGCTTGGTTGCGATCAGGTCCTCGGCGCACAGGCGCTGGTCGCGGTCTTGGCCGCCGCCGAGGTAGAAGAGGTCGTGGGCGTCTGGGTCGAGCAACTCGCCGAGGGAGCTCGAGGACAGCTCGAAGCAGATCCCGCGCCAGGCGCAGCGCCGTTCGAGCACGAGCAGGTTGCCGCGGTCGGCGTAGATGTTCATCAGGTCGGGATACAGCGCACAGACGCGCAGCGGGCGGAGGGGAGAGGAACCGGTAACGGGCGAGTCAGGCACCGAGCATCACGACCGTGCTGCCGACGTGATCGTCGGTCGGGGATATGTCGCGGTGGGGGAGGGGTTGAAAGCCGGCCGCGATCGCCTCGCGGTCGAGCGCGGACACGGATACGCGATCGAGCTCGACGAGGTTGCGTTCGATCTCGGCCTCGACTTCCGGGCGGGCGATCCGGCGCTCGCGTTCGATCACGACCGCGCGCTCGAGCACGCTCACGCGCGTGGCGCGGCTGGAGAAGAGGGTCTCCCCGATCCAGACGGTCTCCTGCGTGGGCCCTGCATCGCCGACGGCGCAATCGAACTGGTCGAGATGAAGCACGATCGCGCAGGCGAGCAGGCCGTCGCGGCGCAGATGGGCACGGGCGCAGCGCAAGAAGGCGACGCGCTCGGCCGAGCCGTGCAGAAGCTGGAGCGTTTGCATCGGCACGAGGCAGAGGTCGAAGTCGCGCCGGTCGAGCTCGAACGAGCGGGCGTCCGCGCAGACCGTCCGCACCGGCAGATCGACAGCGCGCTCGCGCAGCGCGCTGAGCAGCTCGGGCTCAAGGTCTAGTGCGGTGACGTCGTGCCCGGCGCGCGCGAGGTCGAGGCTCACGCGGCCAGTGCCGGCGCCGACGTCGAGAACGCGCGCGGGGCGGTCACCCTCCCGGGCACGATCGGCCAGCGCACGCCACAGCGACAGATCGGCGTTGTAGGCGCCGCACTCCAGGTCGTGCCAGATGACCTCGGTTATGTGCCCCGAGTCATAAATTCGGTGGCGTTTCCCGGCGCCTGAACGCGCCTGACGCCCGCCGCCGTCGGCCCATGTGCCACCAGCACACCGCCCGACACCGTCGAACGTCAGATCACGCCCGTCCATCCGGGAAACACTGACCGAATTTATGACTCGGGGCACTGAGGTCACGACCACGAGCTGTGAGCCTCCCCGCTCGCGACGAGCAGCTCGCGCAGCGACAGCATCGCGGTATAGGTCGGCAGCGCATACAGCGGCGCGTCGCCGCCGGGACTGTCCGCGGCCGCCTGGCGTAGGGCGGGGAGAGCTCCTGCTGCACATGGATGCGGCCGGGGTCGATGCCCGCGTACTTCAGCCGCACCGCCAGCTCGGGCGCGCGGGTCCCGCTGCACGTGACGCGCCGGACGCGCCCACTCAACAGCTCGAAGTCGGCGTCCCAGATCCAGGAGACGTCGCGCCCGTCGGCGATGTTGTCGTTGAGCACGCCGAGCAGGTCGTGCTCGCCGGGCTCGAGCGCGAGCGTGCGCAGCACCTCGTTGGCGCCCGCGGGGTTCTTGACAAGCATGATTCGCAGCTCTCTGCCTGCACTCGCGGGGGACTCCGGCGGCGCGCCGGCCGCGCCGGCGACTGTGAGAGAGGTGGCGGGGGCGGCGGGGTGCAGCCGTACCGTCTCTGAGCGGCCGAACGCGGCCTTCGTGCGCCGCAACCCGGCGACGATGTGCTCGAGCGGCACATCCAGCGCGGTGGCGAGCGCGGCGGCGGCGAGCGCGTTGTAGACGTTGTAGAGACCCGGCAACGTCAGCGCCACCTCAGCCGTGCCGGCCGGGGTGCTCAAGGTGAAGCGCGCGCCGCGGACGCCTTCGAGCCTCACGCGCGTCGCTGTGATCGCCGGCCGCGGTCGGCTGCGCCCGCAGCTCTCGCAGTGATAGTGGCCGAGATGGCCGAGGTAGATCGCGTCGAACGTGTACGGCGCGCCGCAGTTGCGGCAGTGCTTCGCGTCGGCGGCGTGCGCCATGCCGGGGAGTGCGAGCGAGTCGTCCTCGACGCCGAAGTAGAGCACCTCGCGCCGCTCGCGCCCGAGGTCGGCGATCAGCGGGTCGTCCGCATTTAGAACCAGGCGCGAAGGGGCCACCGGACCGGCGCTCAGCGCCTGCGCCCAACGGTCGGCGATCGTGTCGAGCTCGCCGTAGCGGTCGAGCTGGTCGCGAAAGAGGTTGCCGAGCAAGATCGCGCGCGGGCCCAGCTCTGCCGCGATCGAGGCGAGCCAGAGCTCGTCGATCTCGAACAGTCCCAGCTCACCCGCGATGCGCCCGCGAGGACGGCTCGCCGCGAGCAGCGTGGTGGCGATTCCGCCCGCCATGTTCGCGCCCGCCTGGTTGTGCACGAGCGGGACACCGGCCCGCTCGAAGATGGAGGCGGCGAGGACGGCGGTGGTGGTCTTGCCGTTGGTGGCGGACACGAGCACGCTGCCGCGCGGTAGGCGGGCGGCGAGGGTGGCGAGGGCGTGCGGGTCGAGGCGCATGAGCACCTTGCCGGGAGCGCTCGTCGCGCCGCCGCCACGCAGGCGGGAGAGCGCGCCGACGGTGCGCGCCAGGAACATCTTGGGCGCGAGCGCCGGGCCCTCCATCAACGGTCTGGGAGGTTCTCGCCGGCTACCGGGCGCGCCTGGCGAGCCGTTTCGGGTGCGTTCGGCTCGTGCGTCAGAAAGGGGTCCGCGGAGAACGGGGAGTCCTCGACTCCGGTACGAGGCACGAGCATCGTCACGGCGCCCTGCAGCGCCCTCACGCGGACAGGCAGATCCCCGATCGGATCTCCGTCGGCGTACATCGTGAATGGCCGCTCGGCGCTGACGAGCACTTCGCGGGCGCGAAACACGCGCACGCTCGGCTCGTTGACATGAGTGCCCCTGAACACCTTCGGCAGGATCTTCGTAAGGAAGGCGAGCTTGCCGACATCTTCCAGAACCATCACCTCGAGCAGCCCGTCGTCGAGCATCGCGCCGGGCGCCGCGCGCATACCGCCGCCGTAGGTCTTCGAGTTGGCGGCCCCGACCGTGTAGGCCGTGAAGCTCAACCGCTCCCCTGGAGGGTCGAGCTCGATCTCGAAGCGCGCGGACTTCCAGGCGAGCAGTGCCCTCAACGCCCCGTACGCATACACGAGCCCGCCGAGCCAGGACGGCGCGTCGTTGGCGATGCGGTTCGCTTCGCTGTCGAAGCCGGCCGACGCGATGCCCACGAACGCGTGGCCCCCGTCGTCGGAGCCCTGTCGGTGCACGATCCCCAGATCGACCAGACGGGCGTGACCGTCGGCGACGATCGCGGCCGCCCTGTCGGCGTCGTCCGGGATCGAGAGCACGCGCGCGAGGTCATTCCCGCGGCCGCCGGGGATCGCTCCCAACACCGCTCCCGGGATGTCGCGCAGCACGTCGGCGAGCGCCCCGATCAGCCCGTCGCCGCTGAGCGCGACGACCGTCTCGCCAAGGTTCGCGGCCTCGGCGGCGAGCTCGCGAGCGTGATCGAGGTCGCGCGTATCGACGCGGCGCACCTCCAGCTCGCGTCTGCGCAGAGCGCTTTCGGCAACGGGCGCGATGCGGCCGGCCCGGCCGCCGCCGGCGGCTGGGTTGACGATCAGACAGACGGGGCGCTCGGTGGCGGGCATCGAGCAAGCGTATTGGGCTGTCGCAGCCATCGCCGCTTCGCGCCCGAGCGCGCCGGTCCGACCGGTCACGGCCCAGGCCATGGCCGCGACGGTGTTCGTCGATATGGCGCTATCGCGTCCACCGCTGCTCGCGCATGAACGCGATCACGTCGTCGGGCCGGTCGGTGACGACGTAGGCGTCGACGATCGCGCCGGAGGTGTTGATCGTGATCGACAGTCCCGAGTCGACCTTCCTCACCTTTGAGATTGGGGCGATCGGACGACCGGAGCCCATGCGCGGCGTAACGCGCCCGGTGGCGAGACGGTGTACCGCCTCGTGCTCTGCGAGACGGTCGAGCATTCGGCGGTAGCCCTTGGTCGAAGAGTGCTTGTGGTGGGTCTGTTTCGCCATTGGAGACATCTTGGCGCAACTTGACCCCGCGCGAGCCCTGATGTTGAAGAACACCGCCAGCCAGCGCAGCCGGTGTGGCCAGTCCTTATTTAGACTCGGCCGCGGCTTTGGCGCGGTCGCGCCGCCGTCGTCCGATCGCCGCGACGATCGCGAGCGCGGCGATTACCACGAACAGGCCGAGCAGGATCCCCGGCGCGAGACCGAGACCGCCGAATGGCAGCGAGACGAGCTCGACTATGCCGAGGCCGAGGGCAAGCAGCACGAGTATCAAGGCGATGATCAGCAGGACGCCGCGCACGCGCGCGAGGACGCCGGCAGAGGCGGGGGGAACAAGCAATCCCATCGCGCGCAGCGCGAACATCTGACGTCCGCTTGGAGGCGTCTGCCCGAGCCGCTCGACGGCGTTCTTCAGATCGCCCGCGCGGCGTTCGGCGAGCGCGAGCGAAGCGTCGGCCATGCGCCTGAGCTGCATTCGCTCCTGCGGGCGGGAGGCGGCGATCGCGCGTTGGAAGTAGGCGCGCGCCTGCTCGGCGTCGAAGCGCTCCGACGCGCGCGCGCCGAGGATCGCGAGCGCCGCAGACTTGTATTTGGTCTCGTTCTCGAGCTCCTCGTCGGAGCGCTGCTCGAGCGCCTGGATGGCCTCGAGGCCGCCGCGCTGCTCGATCCGGATCTGGCGTTGTTTGGGGGCCATCGCTCGCCATTCTATGGTTTGCGGATGGACCGCGCACGAGCGTCCGGGGAAGCGGTCGAGCTCTCCTACGCCCATGTGGGCAGGCGCTATGCTCGCGTGCGTGTCGAGCAGCCGTCGCATCGAATCCCCGCGCCGCAGTGTCCTGGCATGTCTATGTGTCTTGGGCGTCCTCACGCTTTCCGCTGCGGCGGCTCCGCCGGCGATGTCGGCGACGGCGGTCGGAGGCGGCAACGCGTTCAGCGAACTGACCCAGGGGGGGCAGGAAACGACGCCGACGACGACCGCGACCACCGCCACGACGGAAGCGAGCACGACCTCGAGCTCGAACTCGAGCAAAGTGGTCCTGCTCGCGCTGGTCGCAGCGGTCGCGCTGCTGGTCGGGATCGCGTTCGTGATCGTGCGCGATGCGCGCAAAGTGGCACCGGTCGAGGAGGGTGCGTTGACCAGCGGTCCAGCGCGCGACACCGCGGCGCAGCTGCGCAAGCGCCGCGCGAAAGCCAAGGCGGCACGCCGTCAGCGCAAACGCACTCGCTAGCGCGCCGCTGGGCGCCGCGGGCGGGCGTCTCCGGTGCGTACCCGCGACGGAGACGGAGGGGAGGGGGCGCCGTGTGGGTCGCGGCGCGCGCCGCCGCCGGGAATGTGGGGCGGGCGCGGGAACGGTCGGTGCGGATGGGGGGTGTGGGGACCGCCGGGGAGCGTGCGGCTGCCGCCGTCGTCCTCGGACTCGGACGCGTCGGATCGCGTGTCGCCCGGCACGCGCATCGCCTCGTCGTGGCGGAACGGAATCCACAGCATCACTGCGGCAAGCGGAAGTTTGATCAGCCCAAACAGCAGGATCAGAAGCCATAGCGACATCTCCATCCGATGCTACTACTGCGTTGTGGAAACTCATAGCGAGAACGAGTTGGGTGACCTGGGCCGGGAGATCGCCGGCTGCCGGCGCTGCCCACGACTGGTCGCATGGCGCGAGGAGGTCGCACGCGAGCGCCGGGCGGCGTTCGCCGACCAGGAGTACTGGGGTCGCCCGCTGCCAGGGTTCGGCGACCCGGCTGCGCGCCTGCTCGTGTGGGGGCTCGCGCCCGCGGCTCACGGCGCGAATCGCACCGGGCGCATGTTCACGGGCGACCGTTCCGGCGACTTCCTGTTCGCTGCGCTGTGGCGCGCCGGCTTCGCCAACCAGCCGACCTCGACCGGGCGCGAGGACGGCTTGGAGCTCCGCGACACGTGGATCTCCGCTGCGGTGCGCTGCGCGCCGCCGGCCAACCGGCCCACGCCGGCCGAGCGCGACACATGCTTGCCGTGGAGCGTGCGCGAGCTGGGGCTGCTGGAGGAGGTGAGGGTGGTGCTGTGTCTCGGTGCCTTTGCATGGGACGCGGCACTGCGATTGACTACGGCAGCAACCACTCCCGGAGCGCGGACGCCGCGACCGCGACCGCGATTCGGTCACGGCGCGGAGCTGGCGGGTGAGCGCTACACGCTGCTCGGCTGTTATCACCCAAGCCAGCAGAACACGTTCACCGGCAAGTTGACCGAGGAGATGATCGACTCCGTATTGCAGCGTGCGCGCGTGCTGACAGGGGACGGGCTCCTAGTAGATCGTAAGACGCTAGCCTGAGGTCCGAGCAGCTCGTCAAATCCCGCGTGAGGAGGTCGGCATGAGGATCGTCGTCACAGCAACCGTGGTCGTCGCAGCGAGCCTGATCCTCGTCGGCGTGCTGAGCATTGCGGGCGCGGAAACGACCACGTCGACGACGACTACGCCGACGACGGCCACGGCCACCAGTCCGCCGCCGCGTACGGTGAGCGTGCAGGGCGTGGCGACCGAGCCGATCGAACAGAGCGCGAGCGCTGCTGCCGCGACGGGGGTCTATCGCCAGGCGATGGCGAGCGCCGTGAGCGACGGCCAGGTCAAGGCTCAGTTCCTCGCGAGCCAGGCCGGCGCCACGCTCGGGCAGGTGCAGGGCATGGCCGAAGGCGGCGGCTACATCCAATGCGCCGGCAGCGAAGAAGGCTATCTGGGAGAACAGCCGGACTTCGGCTCAGCGGGGAACTACGCAACGCCCGAGATCGCACCGAGAGCGATCGCCAAGGCTGTCGCGCCCAGGGCGGCGGTGAAGCCGCGCAAGCCCAAGCGCAAGAAGAAGAGCGTCGCCAAGAAGGCAAGCGCGACGACGTGCACGCTCTCCACGCAGGTCTCGCTCGTATACGCGCTGAGCTGAGCGCCGCGACTGCATCAGCGGCGTTCCACCGCGTGGGTTTCCAAACAGCACGACCTCCTCGTCGGCGAGCTCGAGGCCGACCTCGCGCGCGGCGGCGGCGTGACCGATGCGGGCGAACAACGTCAACCCACGCCGCTCGAGCGTCGCGACGATCGCCTCGACCGTCTCGACATAGTCCTTCCTGCTTCGCTTGACGATCACGAGTCGCGTTCCCTTCTGAGGAAGCTCACCATGACACGTGTACGCCCATCAAGGTTGCGCGACCGCCATCGGCGTCTCCAAGCCGGCCTCGGTCGAGACGAGGATCGCGCCCTCACCGGTGGCGTACGCCTCCTCGCCGTGCTGGACGATATCCATGCCGAGCGCCTCCTCGTGTTCGCTGGCTCGCAACGGCATCACAAGCCCAATCAGTCGCAAGAGCGCGAACGTGGCGGTGAACGCGTAGACGGGACCGGCGATAGCCGCGACAGCCTGCCATCCGAGCTGGTGCGCGTCGCCATATAGCAGGCCATTCGCCTTGCGGTTCCAAGACAGCTGTGCGACGAAGCCGATGAACAGGATGCCGGTGAAGCCCGCCATCCCGTGGGCCGCGAGCACGTCGAGGGTCTCGTCGACGCGCGTGCGAGGTCGCCAGACGATCATGGCGTAGCTAGGCAGAGCGGCAACCGCGCCCAGCGCCATCGCCCAGGCCGGGCTGATGTAGCCGGCGGCCGGCGTGATCCCTACGCAGCCGACGATGATCGCGGTGGCCGCGCCGATCGCGGTCACCTGCCGTCCCCGCAGCAGGTCGAGCGCGAACCACGTCACGAGCGTGCACGCCGGTGTCAACAGCGTGTTGGTGAAGGCCAGGACGGCGGAGTGCCCGGTCGAGAAGCCGCTGCCGCCGTTGAAGCCGAACCACCCGAACCAGAGCAGACCGGCGCCGAGCAGCACGTAGACCGCGTTGTGTGGCAGCAGCGCCTGGCGACCGTAGTCCTTGCGCGCTCCCACTACGAGCGCAGCCGCCAGGGCGGAGAAACCCGAGCCCATCTCAACCGGCACGCCGCCCGCGAAGTCGAGCGTGCCATGAGCTTGCAGCCAGCCGCCGCCGAAGGCCCAATGGGCCAGTACGGCATAGACGAAGACCGACCACAGGGCCGCGAATACGAGAAAGGGAGCGAACCGCATCCGCTCCACGACGGCCCCTGACACGAGCGCGACCGTGACGATGCAGAACGTGGCCTGGAAGGCGAAGAAGACCAGCTGCGGAATCGCCGTTCCGGCCCGCGGGGAGAACGCGACGCCGTGCAGGAACGCGTAGCTAAGCCCGCCGACGAACCCGTCGCCCTTGGCGAAGGCCAGCGAATAGCCGACGAGCGCCCACATGACCGTCGCGACGGCAAGCGCGGCGATCGACATCATGAACGTGTTGAGCGTGTTCTTCGAGCGCACCAGACCCGCATAGAACAGACCGAGCGCGGGCGTCATCAGCAGGACCATCGCGGTCGCGACGAGCATCCAGGCGGTATCGCCCGTGTTCACGCCGGCGAACGCACCCGGCTCGACCGCCGCGATCACTTGTCCACCGGGGTGACGGCGCCTGCGTCGGTCTCTCCGGTGCGGATGCGAACCGCCTGCGCCAACGGCACGACGAAGATCTTGCCATCGCCGACCTGACCTGTTCGCGCACCCGCACAGAGAGCGTCGATAGTGGTCTGCACGAAATCGTCGGAGACTGCCACCTCGAAGCGAACCTTCTCCGACAGGCCCATCTTCACGGTCGTGCCACGGTAGGTCTCGACCCGGTCGAGCTCTCCGCCGTGACCCTGGACGCGGCTCATGGAGATGCCGCGCACCTCGGCGCGGTAGAGCGCCTCCAGCACGTCGTTCACCTTCTCGGGGCGCACGATGGCGATCACGAGCTGCACGATCTCGCTCCTTCCCTGAGGACAGACGTCCGGGACGGATAGGCCCGGATGGCCGATTGCGTGGGGCCGCTTCCCCCACCGAAGGCGGGCGAGCCTATCACGGCTCGAGACAAGTAAATATCGCTACCCGATATTGTTTTTCGGGATGACGGGAAACGGGCACGTCGAGCGGTTTCCGAACGAGGCAATCGTCCAGAGCAGCAGGCCGCCGGAGGCCAGGGGCAGTGAGCTGGGTGACTTCAGCGCGACGCCGTCGGTCCTCCGGCTGGCCGCGGTAGCGCTGTTTGTCGGAGCGGTTGCCGCGCTGCTTGCGCTGGGGCTCCTGGACCTGATCGGCCTGATCACGCATCTCGCTTACACCGGCCGCTTCGCCACTGGCATCGATCCTCCCGACACGAGCGTGCTCGGGGGGTGGAGCGTCCTGGTGCCGGTGGCCGGAGGGCTGATCGTGGGGGTGATGGCGCGCGTCGGCTCCGAGCGCATCCGTGGTCATGGAATTCCCGAGGCGATGGAAACGATCCTGCTGCGTGGCAGCCGCATGGAACCCAGGCTGGCGGTGCTGAAGCCGATCTCGAGCGCCGTGAGCATCGGCACGGGCGGCCCGTTCGGCGCAGAGGGCCCGATCATCGTCACCGGCGGAGCGATGGGGAGCATCGTCGGGCAACTGCTGCATCTCACCGCGGCCGAGCGGCGGGTCCTGCTCGTGGCCGGAGCCGCGGGCGGCATGACCGCCGTGTTCGCGACGCCCGTGGCGGCCGTGCTGCTGGCCGTCGAGCTGCTGCTGTTCGAGTGGCGTCCGCGCTCGATGATCCCCGTCGCGCTTGCCGCCTGCTCGGCGGACGTCGTCCGCGAAGCGCTCGCACATGCCGGCTTGCTTCGTGGGGCACCGCTGTTCGCGACCGGCATACACGGGCAGTTGGGCGCAGCCGCAAGTGGCGGGGCGATCCTCATCGGGGTTGCCTGCGGCGGACTGGCTTGGATCATGACCCGATGCGTGTACGGGGCGGAGGACCTGTTCGGGCGCCTGCCGCTGCACTGGTCGTGGTGGCCCGCCCTCGGAGGTGTCGTGGTCGGCGTGGGTGGCTTGATCGATCCGCGGGCGTTGGGGGTCGGCTATGACACGATCGGAGCAGAGCTCGCCGGGCGTCTGGCGCTCGGCACGCTGCTGGTGCTGCTCGTGGTCAAGCTCGTGATCTGGTCCGTGGCGCTCGGCTCGAACACCAGCGGTGGGATCCTCGCGCCGCTGCTGATGGTCGGCGCCGCTCTGGGAGGGCTGCTCGGCTCGGTGCTGCCGGGAGCGGGGGAGGGCACCTGGGCACTGCTCGGGATGGCGGCAGCACTAGCCGGAGTCACCCGCTCGCCGTTCACCAGCATCGTGTTCGCGCTTGAGCTCACACACGACGTGAGCTCGCTCACCGCGCTGCTGATCGCATGCACAATCGCGCACCTCGTGAGTGTGCTGACGTTGAAGCGCTCGATCCTGACCGAGAAGGTCGCTCGGCGTGGCTATCACGTCACCCGCGAGTATGAGATAGACCCTTTACATGCCCTGCTCGTACGCGACGTGATGAACACGGAGGTGATCACCGTAGAGCCGTCGCTTCGCGCCGCCGACTTGTACCGACGATTGCCGGAGGGCAGCGACGGACGCCGTCAGCGCCTCTACCCAGTGCTCGCAGCGGACGAGACGCTCGTGGGGGTGCTGGCTTTCTCCGAGATTCTCGGCGCGAGCCAGTCATCGAGCCCGCTGTCGGCCGGCGCGCTCGCTCGAGCACCGACCGTTGCCTTCGCGGACGAGACACTGCGCGAGGTCGCCGACAGGATGGTCGCGACCGGCCATGGGGTGATGCCCGTGGTCGACCGAGGCACTTCCCGGCGTCTCGAAGGACTCGTCAGCCAGTTCGACCTGCTGAGGGCGCACGAGCGAGTGCTGATCGAGGAGCGCCATCGCGAGCGTCCACTGCGACCGCGACGACTTGCCGCGGACCTCAACAGGCTGCTTCCCGTCCAGGAGCCCACACGATGACCTCGACCGCAGCCGAACGTCCATTGCTCGACGAAGACTATCGGCGCCTGCTCGCGTTCCGCAGCGAGCTACGCCAATTTCTGCGCTGGAGCGAGCAGACAGCTCGCGAGGCCGGTTTGACGCCCGCGCTGCACCAGCTGCTGCTGGTATTGCGCGGCCATCCCCAGATGCCCGGGCCAACGATCGGACAGATCGCCCAAGAGCTGTGTATACGCCACCACAGCGCCGTCGAGCTGATACAGCGGGCGGAGTCGAGTGGCCTGATCTGGCGCGAGCGCGACACCATCGATCACCGTCGCGTGCATCTTGCGCTCACGAGTCAAGGACACGAGCAGCTGGAGATCCTCACTCGTGAGCATCTCATTCGCATACCGTTGCTCGCCGCGACCCTCGAGCGCGTCCTGGATCCTCGCGACAGCCACTGATGCCTTCGCCGGTTGAGGTCGGCGTCCGCAAAGCTCGCGCGCATCCGCACCCCAACGTGGCCTCGCGGCGGACGTCAACCAAGAAAAATCCTGGGAGGTGTCGATTTCGGCCGATCTCGTTCGACGTGCGGGTAGTAACCACCTCATCCACCATAAGGAGACACCGATGCGTTTCATGGTTCTGGTTCCCGGGAGCCCCGAGTCCGAGGCAGGCGAGATGCCCAGCACAGAGATCCTGGGGGCGATGACGAAGTACAACGAAGAGCTCGTCAAGTCAGGCGTGATGCTGGCCGGCGAGGGACTGCACCCGACCTCCAGGGGCGCGAAGATCCGCTTCGATGGCGGCGAGCGGACCGTCATCGACGGTCCGTTCACCGAGGCCAAGGAGATCGTCGCGGGCTACTGGATCTGGGAGTGCGCGTCGCGCGAGGAGGCGATCGAGTGGCTCAAGCGAGCGCCGTTCGGCGGCGGTATCGAGATCGAGCTGCGCTCGATCTTCGAGGCCGACGACTTCGGTGAGCAGTTGACGCCGGAGCTGCGCGAGGCCAACGAGCGACTGCGTGAGCAGGCCGAGCAGAACTAGGCTCGTGAGCCCGTCGGCCACCCATCGTGCGATCGACGCCGTGTGGCGGATCGAGTCGGCCCGGTTGACAGCCGGGCTGACTCGCGTCGTGCGCGATGTGGCGGTGGCCGAGGATCTGGCCCAGGACGCGCTCGTCGCCGCGCTCGAGCAATGGCCTGAGTCGGGAATCCCGGACAAGCCGGGCGCATGGCTGATGGCTACCGCCAAGCGGCGGGGGATCGACGCACTGCGTCGGCGTGTCGTGCTCGAGCGTAAGCGGGAGCTGATCGGGCGCGAGCTGGAGATCCTCCAACAGCTCGATCGGCCCGACCTCGCCGCGCAGGTCGAAGACGTGCAGGACGATGTGCTGCGCCTGATCTTCATGACGTGCCATCCGGTCTTGTCCCGGGAGGCGCGGGTCGCGCTAACGCTGCGCCTGCTGGGTGGCCTGTCGACACCGGAGATCGCGCGCGCGTTCCTCGTCTCCGAGGGGACGGTCGCCCAGCGCATCGTCCGCGCCAAGCGCACGCTCGCCGAGGCGCGCGTGCCGTTCGAGGTCCCCAGCCGTGACGAGCTGACAGAGCGTCTGTCTGCCGTGCTCGAGGTGATCTACTTGGTGTTCAACGAGGGCTACGCGGCGACCGCCGGCGAGCACTGGATCCGCCCGGCGCTGTGCGCGGACGCTCTCCGCCTGGGAAGAATCCTGGCCGCGCTGATGCCTCGCGAAGCTGAGGTGAACGGCCTGCTGGCCCTGATGGAGCTGCAGGCCTCGCGGTTGCGCACGCGTGTCGGGCCGCACGGTGAGCCGGTGCTGCTCGCCGATCAGGACCGAGCGCGCTGGGACCATCTGCTCGTGCAGCGCGGTCTCGCCGGGCTTCGGCGAGCCGAGGAGCTCAGCGGCGCGCTCGGACAGTACACGCTGCAGGCCGCGATCGCCGCCTGTCACGCGCGGGCCCGGAGCGTGCAGGAAACCGACTGGCCACGGATCGTCGCGCTGTACGACGGCCTGGCGGCCCTCACCGGCTCCCCGGTCGTGGAGCTCAACCGCGCTGTGGCCGTGACGATGGCCTTCGGCCCTGAGGCCGGGCTCGAGCTCGTTGATTCGCTTGCCGATGTGCCCGCGTTGCGCGACTACCATTTGCTGCCCAGCGTACGCGGCGACGTCCTCGTGCGTCTGGGGCGATTGGCGGAGGCGCGCGAGGAGTTCGAGCGCGCAGCCGACCTGTGCAGCAACGACCGCGAGCGCGAGCTGCTGCTCTCACGTGCAGTCGCTTGTGGCCCATATGGGCCACGCACGGGTTGAGCCCGACTACCCGCTTCACGAGCTCGAGCGCAACGAGGTCGTTTGGCCACTCTTTGTTTTCTACTTTACATAACATACATTATCGAGCATTGTTTGGTGGTGTATCAGTTTGGAGAGAATCGGCTGCTGCGGGCGTCTCCTTCATATGAGACCGGAACTTCAGCCGTGTGAGACCGTCGATGGAGTTCTGTGGCTGTTCTTGCCCTCAACTGCGGAGTGTGAAGAGCGGCCAGTGCCCCGGCACGCCTTTGAGCTCGTGAAAGCCGCGGTCCTCGAACGCGAACGGACCGCCCACGACCGTTCCAAACACGGTGCCTGAGACGAGCACCTCGTCCGGTCCGGCGAGCGCGTTGACGCGTGATGCGATGTGGACGGCCATGCCGCCCACATCGTCACCGATCAGCTCACACTCCCCTGTGTGCACACCAACGCGAATCTCGACCCCGAGCTCGCGTGCGGCGCCGGTGATCGCCAGAGCGCAGCGCAACGCCCGCGACGGTGGCCCCTCGAAGGTCGCCAGAAAGCCGTCGCCCACGGTCTTTACCTCCCGACCGCCGAAGCGGGCGAGCTGCTCGCGCACCTGCGCATCGTGGTTCGCGAGCAGATCGCGCCAGCGGCCATCGCCGAGCACCGCGGCGCGTGCTGTCGCATCCACGATGTCGGTGAACATCACCGTCAGCAGCGCTCGCGCGAGCTCCCCGCCACTGCGCCCACCGGTGAGGAACTCCTCGATCTCTTCGACGATCGCGTCACTGTCGCCCACGAACGGGAGCGAGTCGACACCTTCCAGCTCCACATAGCGCGCGCCGGCTATGTGCTCGGCCAGGTAACGCGAGTGGCGTGGATCCCAGGCATTGTCGCGGGATTGGTGCATGACCAGCGTTGGGACGCGGATGCGGGGCAGTGCGTCGCGCGCGTCGAGGTCGGCTGCGGCGCTCAGGAGGACATGGGCCTGGCTCGGGCTCGCCGCCAGGCGCTGGAGGCGCGCGAACCATGCTGCGAACGCAGGGTCATCGGCCATCGAGGGCGCCAGCACCGGAAGCCCGGGGCCGCCGGTCTCGCCCCAGGCGGCGACGGTCCGCTCGGTCCACTGAGCACGATCCTCGACGGTCATCGCCCAGTCGTAGTCCGGAGCCCATGAGGTGCGCGCGATACACGCATACATGATCAGTGCGCCGACGCGCTCCGGGTGATCGGCGGCGAGCAGGGCGCCGACCGGTCCGCCCAAGCCGTAAGTGAACAGCGCTGCCCGCTCGCTGCCCGCCGCATCGAGTACCGCGAGCGCGTCGCGCGCCTCCTGCTCGAGGGTGTACGGCTCACCGACACTGCCGGACAGTCCGCTGCCGCGGCGGTCGAACAAGATCAGGCGGCTGAACACGGCCAGGCGCTCGAGGAAACGACGCACGGCGGAGGAATCCCACAACTGCTCGATCTGGGAGATCCACCCCGGCAGGAACAACAGGTCCAACTTGCCCTCGCCCGCGAGCTGATAGGCGATCGTTGCATCGCCGCTGCGGACGTAGCGTGTAGTAGGCACCATCAGAGGTCTTCAATCAGTGTCCGAAACGGCCCGGATGACTCGACCGTTGCGCCTATGGCCCGTACCCGTTCGGCGAGCCAGAGGTCAGACGTGACGACACGAACGGCGGCCGGCTCAGTGTCCGCGGCGACACGCCGTGCGATCTCGTGATCGGCTGAATCGCGACGTGGTCGTGGAGCGTAGGCGACCTCGATCACAGTAGAGCCGATCGGGGGCGATGGAGGCTGCTCGAAGACGACCGTGACCTGCTCGCCGCTGCTCGCGACCCACCGCTCGAGCATGCTCACGAGCTTGACCATCGACCCGTGGCGATCCTTCCACCATCCATCTGGACGCGTCCCGATCACATTCATGCCATCTATGAACCAGTGCATTAGCAGCAAGCCTACGTCTTGGCCTGCAGGTCATCTACGGTGAGCCCGTGCCGTGCCAGCCCGACACCCGCAGCTACGGACGCGTCTTCGACGGGGTCGCCGCGGACTATGACCGTCATCGCCCGCCCTATCCGGACGTGCTCGTCGATCGGGCGTGCGAGGGCATCGAACCGGACGCCGCGGTGCTCGAGATCGGCTGCGGCACGGGACAGCTCACGCGCAGCCTGCTGGCCCGCGGACTGCGGGTGACAGCCGTTGAGCCGGGGCGGCAACTGATCGTGCGGGCTCGCGAGCGGTTGAACGGCCTCGGCGATGTGCAGTTCCTCAACGCGCGCCTGGAGGACGTCTCGCTGCCGCGCGCCCAGTACTCGGCTGTGTTCTCGGCGTCTGCGATCCATTGGATCGATCCGGATGTGAGCTGGCGCAAGGCGGCCGACGCGCTGGAGGACGGCGGGCGCCTTGCTCTGGTCTCCTACTTCGGGCTCGACGATCCCCGCAGCGCCGACGATCAGCAGGCGCTGCGTGCGGCCATGGCGACGATCTCACCCGAATTTGCCGCCGCTTGGCCTACCTACCGCGACCTCGACGCCACCCTCGCCGGCGTTGCCGCCCGGCGCGAGAACCTCTCGGAGGTGTGGGCGTGGCTGGGTGGCTATGAGATCGCGCGCGGGTATGCGACGGACCTGTTTGACGGCGCGCAGGTCATCGCAGAGCCGATGCAGCTGGAGCACACCGCTGACGAGCTCAACGCCCTGCTGGGCACGATGTCGTTCTGGGCAGGTTTGTCGTCTCGACAGCGCGACGCTCTCATCGCCGAGAACCGGACATTCCATCAGCGGATCGGCCGGCCGATCCGCTCCAGCACGGTCGCCTGCCTGGTGGTGGCACGACGCCGACCCCGGCACCGATGACGGGACGCGAACGATGTCTGCGCGTACCATCGAGCACATGACAATCCAGCGGATGGACCACGTGGGCATTATCGTCGACGACCTGGAGGAGGCTGTGGCGTTCTTCGTCGAGCTCGGGCTCGAGTTGCAGGGAGAAGCGCAGGTCGAGGGCGACTGGGTGGACCGTGTCGTCGCGCTCGACGGTGTACGGGCGCAGATCGCGATGCTGCAAACCCCGGACGGGCATGGACGACTCGAGCTGAGCAAGTTTCACGCGCCGCCAGCCGAAGGTGGCTCTCAGCGCGCACCGGCGAATGCTTCGGGGATCCGTCACGTCGCGTTCGCCGTCGACGACATCGATGCCGCCCTCGCTCGCCTCCGCGCCCGCGGCGCAGAACTCGTCGGCGAGCTGGAACGCTACCGGGACAGCTACAGGCTCTGCTACGTCCGCGGTCCCGAGGGGATCCTCGTCGAGCTGGCGGAGCAGATCGGCTGAACCGCCCTGTACCGCGAGGCTCTCAGGACGCGGCAAAGCCTTGAGGACGGCCGCCGTGGTGTACGGCCTCGATGTTGTTGTCATCGGGATCGAGCACGAACGCCGCGTAATAAGCCGCGTGGTAACGGGATCGCAGGCCTGGAGCGCCGTTGTCGCGTCCGCCCGCAGCGAGCGCGGCGGCGTAGAAAGCGTCGACCGTCGCCCGATCCGGGGCCGCCAAGGCGAGATGCAGTGGCGGCCCGGGCACGCCTTGCGCGATCCACAGGTCCTCGCTTCCCTCAGGCCCATAGCCGAAGACGCTCTCCACCTGGACCTCCCGCACCCCCCAAGGAGCTAACGCCGCCAGGTAGAAGCGCCGGCTTGTCGGAAGATCGGCAACGTCGAACGCCACGTGATCGAGGAACCGAAGCCCGGTGGGGCGCCCCGATACCGGGACCGTCAACGATCGAGTCGACCGCCTCGATGAGTGGCTCAGGCGACCAGCCTCACGATCGCGAACACGCCGACCGCGGCGATCAGCGCTCGCAGCGCGGCCGGCGGCAGGCGCCGCCCGTAGCGCGCGCCGAGCTGGCCGCCGAGGATCGATGCACCGGCGATGATCGCCGCCGGTGCCCACTCGATGTGCGTGGCCACGATGAAGTACACGCCGGCGACGCCGTTGACGAGGCCCGCCAGTACGTTCTTCAGCGCGTTCGTACGGTGCATGTCCTGAGCAAGCGCCACGCCGAGTATCCCCAGCAGCAGGATCCCCTGGGCGGCCCCGAAGTAGCCGCCGTAGACGCCTGTCAGGTAGACGGCCACCAACGTCGCCACGCCCCCCTCGCGCGTACGGTCGATCTTGCGCTTTGCGAGCATTCGATTCAGGCGCGGCTGGAAGACGATCAGCAGGAGCGCGAGCGCGATGAAGACGGGGACGATGTCCTTGAACGCCGCTGCCGGCAACACCAGCAGCAGCACGGCTCCGGTGATGCCGCCGAGTAGCGAGCAGGCGCCGAGTCGCACCAGGCGGGCGCCCTGCCCGACGAGCTCGCGCCGGTAGCCGATCGCGCCCGAGACCGATCCGGGCACGAGGCCGACGGTGTTCGACACGTTCGCGATCACCGGCGCATATCCGAAGGCGAGCAGTACGGGGAACGTGATCAGCGTCCCGCTGCCGACCACCGTGTTGATCGTCCCCGCCGCCAGGCCCGCAAGGGCGATCGCGAGAACCTCGCCCACGCTCACTGCTCAAACCGGGCGCGTCGATCGAGTTCTGCGCTCATCGCGCGTATCGTCGCATTCAACCTCGACGGCGTTCAATGCTGTCACCCGACACTAACGTTAGTCATTGCTTATACTACTTCTCCATGGAAGCCGTCCTCCGCGCGATCGTCGAGCCTCGCCGCCGCAAGATCCTCCAGCTCGTCAGCTCTCGAGAGCTGAGCGCCGGAGAAATCGCCGCGTGCTTCGAGGTCACGCGCCCGGCGATATCTCAGCATCTGACAGTGCTCAAGCACGCGGGGCTGGTCGTGGAACGGCGTGAGGGCACACGCAGGATCTACCGTGCTCGGCCGGACGGCCTGGCCGAGCTGCGCGACTTCCTGGACGAGTTCTGGGCCGCCGGGCTCGACCGTCTGAAGAGCGCCGCAGAGCTTGCCGAGAGAGCCGCCCAATTAGAGGCGGTCTCAAAACCGTGAGCACGCTCGGATGCGCCCGTGGACGCTGCGCTGGATCGCCACGTGACGGCTCGCACGTGCCACCAGCACGCACTTCACCGCCCCGCGACGCCCAGCTTGGTCCACGAACGCCCCGACCCCACTCACGGTTTTTGAGACAGCCTCTAGAGAAAGGACGCACACGATGACGACGCCTACCCCCGGGACGAGCTCGGTCGAGCGCGAGGTTCGCATCCAGGCGCGACCCGAGACGATCTTCCCGTTCTTCACCGATCCGGAGCTGTTCGGACGCTGGAGCGGCGTCGCGACGCTCGATCCCAGGCCGGGCGGCATCTTTCGCAGCGACGTCGACGGCAAGAACATCGCCCGCGGCGAGTACGTCGCCGTCGACCCACCTCACAGCGTGACCTTCACCTGGGGCTGGGAGGCGCCGGACAGTCCGCTCCCGCCGGGATCGTCGACCGTTCACGTCACGCTCACCGCCGACGGCGATCACACGATCGTGCGTCTCGTCCACAGCGATCTGCCGAGCGGCGAGTCGGCCGATTCCCACGGCGCGGGCTGGGATCACTACCTCGAGCGCCTGCGCGTCGTGGCTGCCGGCGGCGACCCCGGGCCCGACTCGTGGGCGAAAGGCGCGACGGCAGACGGGGACGGCGCTCGCACCGAGGCGTAGCAACCAAAAACGGACCGTCACACGCAGCACCCCAAGCAGCACCAAACCAAATCAACGCAAGGAGAAAATCGCATGGCGAACTACGCACTGGCCTACAAGGGTGGCCAGATGGCCGAAACCGACGAGGAGCGCGAGCGGGTAATGGCCGCCTGGGGCGAGTGGATGGGAGCCCTCGGCTCTTCGCTCGTGGATATGGGCAACCCGTTCGGCGCCTCGGCGACAGTCACCAACGGTGGCACGATCAGCGACGGGGCCGCCTCGGCGCTGACCGGCTACTCGATCCTCGACGCCGACAGCCTCGCCGCCGCCACGGAGCTCGCGAAGGGCTGTCCCGTCCTCGCAAACGGCGGCTCCGTCGAGGTCTACGAAACGATCAAAGTCATGTGATGGCTCGCGCCAAAGTCAATGGCGGTTGAGGTGGTCGGACCGTGGATGCTTTGGCGTGGGACCAGGGACTCAGCGGGGCACGCCGGGCGCTTGACATACTGCGCCCGGCGATGCGCCGACTGACCGTCACCCTCGCGCTCCTCCTCTCAGGAGCGCTGCTCGGCGCGTGCGGCCGCAGCGACCCCACCGCGGTCTCCACGGTGACGGTGCAAGAGGCTACGAGCGGGTCGCACACCGGAACACAGACAGCACCGCCTGCCGGCGGCGGCGGGTCGGCCGCCAAGACGCAGGCGCTCGCGTTCGCGCGCGCGGTGAACCTGACCTTGGCGGACGTGTCCGGCTTCAAGCCGTCCACCGAGCATCACGGCGAAACGGGCACCGAAAAGCGACGCCAGCGCGAACTGCAGAGCTGCACCGGGACAGGACTGCAAGCGGGCGACTCCATCGCGCAGGAAGGCTCGCCGGACTTCAAGCTGGAGCGTGGAATCCTCGACCTGAGCGTCAACTCCGAAGTCAGCGTCGCGCGCACGCCGGCACTCGCGGCCAAAGAGCTCGCGACGATTCGCTCCGGTCATTTCCGCGCATGCCTCACCAAGTACCTCAACCTGCTCTTCGGCGAACAGGATCGCCCCGGCACGACCGTCGGGCCGATCTCGATCGTGCAGGGCACTCCCCCGGCTCCCGGCGCGAGCGGCAGCTTTGGTTGGCGGATCACCGCCTCGATCACGGCGCGCGGGGTCAAACTGCCGTTCTTCCAGGACATGCTCGGCTTCGTCTACGGCTCCGCCGAGATCTCGCTCGTCAGCTCCGGCGCGCTGCGCCCGTTCCCGGCGACGGTCGAGCAGCAGCTGTTCTCGTTGCTGCTCGAACGAGCCAAGGCACACCCCAAGCCGTAGTCGCGAGCGATCTGCCCGACCGTGACGCTCGGACGAAAAGACGGTTGGATTCCTCGCAAAATGCGTTAATCTCAGCCGGATGCGAGCGCATTCCGATAACGCGAAACCGGACGGTTACCATCTCTTTGCCCGTTTCCCCCACCCGCTTCTGGGCGCGGAAGCCATCCGCGGACGTCTGATCGTCCCGCGCGCCAAAGCGCTCGCGATCGGTGTCGTTCTGGCGGTCGCGATCACCGCGGCCGCGATCGTGCTCGGGGGCGCTCGTCACGGGGGTGGGCTGCTCGTCTCGGGGTCGGCCAGCGCCGCGTCGCCGACAACGCCTGCCGCGACACCGACGACACCCCTGTCCCCCACGCGCCTGCTCGCCGTGCCTTCGCACACGATCGCCAACCCGACCCAGCCGCTGACGGTCACCCTGTCGGCGCCCCCCGCCCCCAGCTCGCCCGTGCCGATGCTCACACCCGCCGTCGCGGGCGCGTGGGCCACGGTCGGCAACTCCACCGTCTTCACCCCCGCCTCCACCCTGCAGCCCTGCTCGACCTACACGCTCACGGTCTGGGCCGGCACGGTCTCCATCGGCCACGCGCCGCTCGGCAGGCGCAGGACGATCCCCCTGCAGGTGCCCTGCCCGCCGATCGTCGCCCTGCAGCAGGCGCTGGCCCGCCTCGGCTACATGGGCGCCGCCTTCCACCCTCGCTACGACGTCCACATCGCATCCGGCCCCGAGACGCGACGCGAAGCTGCCGAACACGCCTTTCACCCGCCGCGCGGCGCGCTCGTCCCCGACCCCTCAGACGCGCCCGCGATCGAGACCGGCCGGCTCGACGAGACGACCAAAGGCGCCCTCACCGTCTACCAGTCCGATCGCGGCCTCGACGTTACCGGCGAACCCAACTACGCCACCTGGGCATCGCTGCTCGCCTCCGAGACGGCCTACCGCCGTGCTCCCCACCCGTACACGTGGGTGACGGTGACCGAGTCCTCACCGGAGACGCTCCGCGTGCACGTCGGCGACCGGGTCGCTTTCAGCACGTCCGCCAACACCGGCGTGTCCGGCGCCGAAACTGCACAGGGGATCTTCCCGATCTACTCCCGCCTGACGTCCACGACGATGAGCGGCGAAGACGTCGACGGGACCAAATACAAAGTCGAAGACGTCCCCTGGGTCAACTACTTCAACGGCGGCGACGCCGTCCACGGCTATGAACGGGGCTCTTACGGATCTCCCCAGTCCAACGGCTGCGTCGAGCTGCCGATCGCGGCCGCGCACACCGTCTACGGCATGCTCGCGCTCGGCGACATCGTCGACGTCGAGGGTTGATCTCCGTCAGCCACCGGTGAATGCGGCCGCGCGTGGCTGCATCACCGGCTCGAGGCGGCTTGCCCCGCCGTCTCAGGACCCTCAGAAACCCTCCAGCGGAGCGCGCAGGGCCGCGAGCGCATCAACGTAGATGCGCTGCTTGATCGTCTGAAACGTCGCCGGGTCCTTGTCGGCGAGCGCCGCCGCGCGCTCGATCGCCCGCGGCAGGACCTCGTCCTCGGCGACCGCCTCCTCGACGATGCCGGCGCGCACCGCGTCCTCTCCCCCGTAGCGCTTACCCGTCGTCATCGCCTCGTGCGCCGTGCGGCTCGGCAGCCGCGATGCGATCAGCGCCGTCATCCCCGGGGTGAACGGGATCTTGATGTCGATCTCCGGCAGGCAGAAATAGCCGCGATCGGCGCGCATCACGCGCTCGTCGTGGGCCAGCGCGAGCATCGCTCCGCCCGCGAACGTGTGCCCCTGCAGCGCCGCCACACACGGCACGCCGAGCTCGAGCACGCGTGCCAGCAGCTCGTTCAGGCGGGTGACGAACGGTCCCACCCCGTCGCCCTGCTGTCCCAGCCAGTCGAGATCCAGCCCGATCGACCAGAACTTGCCCGTGGCGGTCGTTACCAGCGCGCGTGGTGCCGGGGCCGCTTCGACCTCGGCGAGATGACCTTCGATTGCCGTCAGCGAGTCGCCATTGAAACGGTTCTCGCCGTCGCCGAGGTCGAGCACGAACACATCGCCGTCACGGGTCAGAGAGGACGTCATCTGGTTTCTCCTTGAGTCAAGGGCCACCCTTCGGGTGTTGGCTCGCGCATCATGACGATCTCAATGCCTGCAGGTGTCGTGACCGGCGCCACTACGGTTGGACGCAGCTACCAGCCTGCGCGTCTCCCACATCTTCAGCCGCCGCTTCCCACGACGCTCACGCCTCTTGCACAGCCGGAGCGGGCTTGCCACGCCGCGGCAACTCCCGGCCCGGCCGCCACCAGTTGAGCTCGCCCAGCAGCGCGACCGTGGCGGGCACGAGCAGGCCGCGCACAACCGTCACGTCGAGCACGATCGCAAGCCCCATGCCGACGCCCAGCTCCTGGAACGGCACGAGCGGGGAGACCGCGAACGAGAAGAACACCACTCCCATCGTGATCCCGGCGAGCGTGATCGAGCGCGATGAGCCGATCAGCGCGCGCTTGAGGCTCTCCGTGTTGCTTTCGCCTTCGCGGTGGTGCTCGCGCACGCGTGACAGCAGGAACACCTCGTAGTCGGTCGACAGCCCGAAGATCGTCGCGAACAGGAACAGCGGCACGAAGTAGCCGATGTCTCCAGTCGAGCGGAAGAAGAAGGTCATGATCCCGAGCGCCGCCGACACCGACAGGAGCGTCGTCAGCGCGGCCTTCAGCGCGATCAGCGGCGCCGCGAAGATGACCGTCAGGACCAGAATCTCCGCGAGCAGCACCACCAGCACGACGAGCGACGTGCGTTCGTTGATGCGGCTGATCAAATCGAGCCCGACCGCGGTCGCGCCACCGACCACCGCCTGCGAGCCGTACTCCCGGCCCAGCGTTGCGCGCAGGTCACGCACGATCGTGTCCGCCTTCGTGCTGTCCCCATACGCGTCGAGCGTGGCCGACATCCGCACCCATCCCTGCGCGCCGAGCTCCGCCGGGCCGACCCCCACGACGCCGGGCTGGGCCGCGAGCAGCGCTCTCAGCTTCGTCGGCGGCCCGTGCGCGATCACGATCGCGGGCGTTCCGGCGCCCGGTCCGAAGCTGTTCGACACCTGCCCGGTCGCGACGCGCACCGGGTCTGAGCTCGGCAGCACGCTGATCGACTTCAACGTGATGTGCATACCTCCGATCGGCACCGACAGCACGACCATGATTGGCACCACCGTCGCCACCACCGCGACCCGGCGGCGCACGACGAAGTCGGCGAGCCTGTGCCAGAACCGGCCGCTCTGGGCGGCGCTCACAGCCACTTTGATCGAGAACCGATCGAGCTTTCCGCCGAGCAGCACAAGCGCGGCAGGGGTCATCGTCAGGGCCGCGGCGACCGCGATCAGGGCGGCTCCGATCGCGCCGGTGGCCAGCGACTCGAACACGCCGAGGCCCGTCACATACAGCCCGGCGAGCGCCGTGGCGACCGTCAGGCCGGAGACCGTGATCGCGCGCCCCGTCGTCTGCAGCGCCTCGGTAATCGCCTGCTCGACCGTCACACCCTCGCGCGCCATCGCCTCGCGCACCCGCGTGACCATGAACAGCGAGAAGTCGATGCTCAGGCCGAGGCCGAGCACGAGCACGGTGTCCTCGACGAATACGCTCAGCTGCACCACGTAAGACAGCAAGTACAAAAAGCCGAACGTCACGCCCACGCACACGGCCGCGAGGCCCAGCGGCAGCACCGCCGCCGCGAGCGACAGGAACGCGACCAGCAGGATCGCGAGCGTTACCGGGAACGAGATCAGCGAGGAGGTCTGCAAGCTCTTCTTCGACTGCACCATGTAGCGCTGGTAGATGCCGCTTTCGCCGACCAGCAGCGCCTTTGCAGAGACCAGCCGGGCGTTTGCGAGCGCCGTGTCGACGTCCGGCACGCGTGTCTGGGCGTAGCCGACGCTGCCGGCGAACGCCACCGGCAGCAGCGCCGCGCGACCGTTCGCCGAGATCACCGGCGCGCCGACCTGCTTGACGCCCTGCACGGAGCGAGCCGTCTGTGCCGCGAGCGCAACGTCGTGCGCAGACACTCTCGGCGCGCCGTGCGCGGCCAGCACCGACAGGTACGCCTGCGGCACCGCAGATCGCTTGAACAAGCGTTCTCCCAGCGCGGCCGCCCGCTGGGACTGCGACCCTGAGGCGACATACCCCCCGTTCTGCACGCGGTCGCTCAGTTTCGCGGCGAACCCGCCGCTGAGCAGCAGCACCACCAGCCAGAACCCCAGGATCTTCCTGGGATTGCGCAGTACGAACCTGGCCAGCGCGGTCATTGCGGCTATGCCTCCCGCGCCGCCGGCTTGAGATGAGCGTTCGTCGTAGCGATACGCACATTCTTTTGGCCGCTCCAGGTCCTATGTGTGCGTTTGCGCACACACGAGCTAGCTGTGGCGATGAGTGACGCTGCGTATCACGCTCCGCGTGAGGTACGCGAAGGCGCCGACGACCAGGCCCAACACGCACCCGGCGACTCCGCCCAGGACAAGCGCCTCGATGATGCCGAATAGCATGGCCTGAACTACGTTTTCGGCTGAATACTCACCGATAACGTTGATAACGATGACGACAGCAGCGATCGTCCCGGTGCAAACCGCTCCGATGACAGCGCAGCGCAGAATCAGCGGCAAGCTGGACAGTTCGCGACTCAAAATGTGTTTCTCACAAAGGCGCGAGGCCGCTCGATGCCAACCGATCCTCGGGCACCCTGAACATGCTGTCGGCGTGACGATCGTGTCGTGCGAGCCAGTCCACTACCTCTCGTGAAGTGGAGGCGGCGACCAGCAGCTCGTCGTCCTTGACCGCCACCCATTGGCCGACCATCGCCCGCAATGTCTCTACCAGCTCTTGCTTGGAATCGTCCGCGATGCCCTCTGCCGACGGCGGTCTACGAGGTTGCGGGGATGTCTCGATCATGACGCTTCCAATCCAGTTTCTCTGTCCTTTCTGGACGGTAGCACCCTGCCCGGCGCGCCCTACTTCACGGTCAGCGTGCCTTCCATCCCGGCCATCCGGTGGCCTGGAACCGAGCAGTAGAACTTGTACGTCCCGGGTTTGAGGTTCAGCGAGACCGACTTCGAGCCGCCCTGGAAAGTAGGTGTGGCCCCCACGACCGCGCCCGAGGACGAGGCGATCGTCACGTTGTGGCCGACTGGCGCCGTGTTCGCGAAGTCGATCGACACCTTGCCGGCTTTGGCGCTGAGCGAGGTGGTGTTGTATTTCAGCTGACCTTCCGGGTTCGCTTCCAGGCTGAGCTTCTGTTCGGCCCCTTCGCTGCTCGCGGGCGCCGGGGTCGACGAGGCGGCGGAGCTCGACGTCGTCGGTGTTTCGGCTGCGCTTGCCGGCGTCGACGCGGAGGAGCTCGTGCTGTTCGACGAGCCGCCGCAGCCGGCCAGGGCGAGCAGGCCGACGGCCAGCGTCAGCGCCGAGAGCTTGGGCATGGAGCTTCGCCTGTTCACGTCGCTCTGGTTGACGGGCGTCTTCAGGAGATCTGCTGCCTTGAGCCTCACGGTCGATCCTCCGTTGTTTGGGGCCATCGGTCGATAGGACGCCGCCCGCGGCGGATCCTTCCCGGTATACAGGTAGTAGACATGATCCCCGCGCACCAGGCGTATCTGCTGCAGGCGCGACAGATGCAGGCGCTGTCGTTCTCGGTGCACATCCCCCTGGTCTGCTTTGGGATCGCCTTCCCGGCGATGATTCTGCTCGTCGAGTGGCGCTACCTGCGCTCCGGCGACGAGCTGTACAGGACGCTGGCCAGACGCTGGACGCGGATCATGGTGGCGCTGTTCGCGGTCGGCGTGATCACGGGCACGATCCTCAGCTTCGAGATGGGGTTGTTGTGGCCCAACTTCACTTCGACGTTCGGCAGCGTGTTCGGGCTGGGCTTCGCGATCGAGGGGTTTTCGTTCTTCATGGAGGCGATCTTTCTCGGCATCTACGTCTACGGCTGGGATCGTCTCTCCCCGCGCGCGCACTTCCTCAGCGGGATCCCGATCGCGATCGCGGGCTTCACCGGCTCGCTGATGGTGATCGCGGTCAACGCCTGGATGAACCATCCCTCGGGCTTCCGTCTGCAGGGCGGCAAAGCGCTCGACGTGCACCCGCTCGCCGCACTGTTCGGCAACAGCTTCCTGTGGCCGGAGCTGATCCACATGTACATCGCTGGCTACATCGTCACCGGCTTCCTGCTCGCCGGCGCTTATGCGATCGGCCGGTTGCGCCGCTGGTCGCTCCCGCCCACCCGCTATCAGCGCATCGCGCTCACGATCCCGTTGACGATCGCGGCGCTCGCCGCGCCCGTGCAGGTGCTGATCGGCGACTGGGCCGCGCGCGAGGTCGCCGTCTCCCAGCCGGTCAAGCTCGCGGCGATCGAGGGCCTCGCGAAGACCACGAACGGCGCCCCCGAGCACCTGCTCGGCTGGTACACGGGCGAACAGGTCAAGTACGGCATCCGCATCCCGAAACTGCTCTCGCTGCTCGCCTTTCACAACCCCGATGCGACCGTCAAGGGCCTCGACACCGTCCCGGAAAGCGAGCGGCCGCCGGTCAACGTCGTGCGCGTCTCGTTTCAGCTGATGGTCTCCATCGGCACAATGCTCGCGCTGCTCGGCGGCCTGTGCCTGCTCGTGCTCGTCAGACGCAAACGCCTGCCGGAATCGGTCTGGTTCTATCGAGCGCTCGCGCTCGCCGGGCCGGCCTCGGTGGTTGCCTTGATCGCCGGTTGGGTCACGACCGAGGTCGGCCGCCAGCCGTGGGTCGTCTACCACGTGATGCTCACCTCCCAGGCCGTCACCGGAGCGCGCGGCATCCCCGTGGGCTACGCCACCCTGGCGCTGGTCTATCTCGGCGTGGCGGCCGGCGTCGTGTGGATCCTGCGCCGGCTCGCGCGCGCGCCGCTGGACGCCGAGGACGACGGTCCTCCCCCAGCCTCGGCCCCGGCGCCGGCGGTCTGACGCGCGATGCGCCTGTACGAGCTGCCGCTGATCTTCGTGCTGGCAGGCCTCGTGCTCTACACGGTGCTGGCCGGAGCGGACTTCGGCGCGGGCTTCTGGCAGCTCCTCGCCGGTCGCGGCCAGGGCGGCGCGCGCGTGCGCGATCACGCCCACGACTCGATGGCGCCCGTGTGGGAGGCCAACCACGTGTGGCTGATCTTCGTGCTGACCGTCACCTGGACCGCGTATCCGACGGCGTTCGGCTCGATCGCCTCCACCCTGTCCGTGCCGCTGTTCATCGCGGCGATCGGGATCATCCTGCGCGGCGCGACATACGCGCTGCGCGCGGGCACCTCCACGCACCGCGAGCAGCGGACGATCGACGCGGTGTTCGCGGTCTCCTCGATCCTCACGCCGTTCGCGCTCGGCACGATGGTCGGCGCGATCGCCTCGCGCCGCGTGCCGGTGGGCAACGCCGCGGGGCACATGTTCTCGAGCTGGACGGGCCCGACCTCGATCCTGGTGGGGGTGCTCGCGGTCGCGACCTCGGCCTATCTCGCCGCGGTGTTCCTCGCCGCCGACGCCGCGCGCGGTGGGGACGCGGAGCTCGAGCGGCGCTTTCGCGCCCGCGCGCTCGGGGCGGGCATCGCGGCCGGCGCGGTCGCGCTCGCCGGTATCGCAGTGCTCCATGGCGACGCTCACCCGCTCTACCACCATCTGCTGCGCGGCGGGGCGCTCGCGACCCTGATCGTCTCGATCCTCGCCGGGGTCGCCACCCTCGGTCTGGTGTCGGACAGCCGCTTCGAGCCGGCCCGCTACACCGCCGCGCTCGCCGTCGCCGCGGTGATCGCCGCATGGGCGCTCGCGCAGAGCCCGGTTCTGCTGCCCGGTCTCACCGTGCGCGAGGCCGCGGCCCCACACGACACGCTCGTGGTCGTGACCGTCGCGGTGCTCGGCGGCGCGCTGATCCTGTTCCCGTCGCTCGGGCTGCTCTTCCGGCTCGTCCTGCACGGCCGGCTCGACCACGACGCCGAGATCGCCGCGGCGCCACTGCCCGTCGCCCCAGCGCTGCTGTCAGCCTCGTCCTCGGGCCTGCTCGCGCGCGTGGCCGGGGCTTGCCTGCTGGCCGGGTTCGGGTTCCTGACGATCGCCGAAGCGGGCTGGGCGCACGCGGTCGGGGTCGTCGCGCTGTTCGGGTTCATGGTCTGCGGGTTTCTCGCCGCGACGCCTTCACAGCTGGCGGAGGGTGACGACCGGGCGGTTGACTTGCGCGAGCGGTAGGGCTCGACCGATGGGTGTATAGGGGAGACACGTACGCCAGTCCCCCTACAGCCTTGTTGGCGCCGGTCACCACAGCTGTTGACTTTGCGTGAGGAAGGACACTCGATTACCCCGGAATCGACTCCGCCATCCCTGCCGACTTCCATGTCAGCAGAGAGCCACGGAAGGCGAGCCCGCTGATTTCACGACCGATAGCGACCCTGCGTGTGCCATGTCGATCGTGCAGGTACAGCACGAGCTGGCGCGCTTGGCTTGATACCCCTTCCACTTCCCCGATCCAGGCGATATCGCCATTTGCTTTCAGCGCAAACGTCTTTACTCCCCTTCCCACAGGCACCCCGAGCTTTTCAAGCCTCGGGAGCCGCTCCGGCCCGGCGTTGCCAGAATATTCAGACTCATATTCATCGACGGTGATTGCGAACGACACGTGCCCAGTCGACACGTCATAGACTTCCAGATCCGCACCGCCACCGTACTTGCTGCCGTTGGATGATGAGACTCCCACAAAGACACCCGCAGCAATGAGTCTCTCTACCGAACTGCCGCCCTCTGATTCCTCGCCCCGGCGGCTGATCACCCGCACGTGACCATGCGGAAGAAGACACCCGTAGTACGTTTCTGTAGATCTATAGGGTTCACCGGTTGTGACCCGCCAGACTAGGAGGCGAGGACGGCGCACCAAGACCGGGTAGAACGCTGGCGCGCGGCAACCGCTGGAAAGTACAGGGACCGACTCCACCTTAACGCTTACATTCAAGTACCCCGCGGTCGGGGTACCGGAACGGGGAGTCTGCGACACCACGATCACTGGCCCATGCCTACGCAGATGCTCGATTGTGACGTGTCCGAGTCGTATTCTTTCTCTGCAGGTAGCGGCCCCGGGTTCTTCCATTCGCGCCTTGGCGAAAGCAAGATCAAGCCCGATCAGACGCGGCACAGGACACGCGGGCAGCGGCGGATACTGCATCACCTGTCCCGATGGGGTGATACTTGCCAGCCGCGCGGGCACGTCTCCTTCTTTGACGTCTTCACGCACTATGTAGTGAGGACCCTCGCCCACCCATGCGCTCCCATCCGCCGCAAACGCGATACCGTAGGCATTGGCCAAGCGGTTCGTCACGGTTCTCACGTGCCCCGATCCATTCATACGCGCCACTTCTCCCGACGCACGCGTGAACCAGATGTCCCCGTCGGGTCCACTCGCTAAGCCGACCAGTTCTCCGGCGCCTCCCAAGGCTTCCGACCCACGATAGGACGAGCGGGGATCGAAGAATCTCACGTGCCCCGATAGGTTCATCCGTCCGACCGTGTCGGATCCCGCTATGAACCACAGATCCCGGTCCTTGCCGGCAATTATCGGGCGCGCCGGTTCAAAAGCCGGCCTTCCAGAGAAGATGCGGCGTCCGATCGGGAACTCATAGATGCTTCCGTCGGCATCGACTCGTCCGATGCGCCCAGTGGTGTCAGTGAACCACAAAGCGCCGTCAGGACCAGCCGTGATGTTAGCCGGGGCCGCTCCTGGCCTCAGGCCTTTGCTGAACGCTGTCACTTCGCCGGTCGGCGTGACTCTCAGGATGGCACTGATCTGAGTATGCCCCTGCAGCCGTGTTTCGGTCGTCCACAGGTTGCCTTCTGACCCCATCGCCAAGCCACTGATCCTGCTCTTGGGATTGACCTCGATAGGCACCACAGTGATGGTGCCAAGAGGCGAAACCTCTGCAAGTAGTGGCGTAGGTTCTTCGTTCTTATCGGCGAGAAACCACTCCTGCCCGTCCGGCCCAACTGCAAAATATCTAGGATAGTGACCCTGCAATGCTGACGGAAAACCGAAGTCTAGAAAAGCGCCAACAGGACTGATGTAATCTACCCGTTCAACATTTTCTGCCGGATAACCGTAAATGCCTTCGTATGTGTTGATCGCGCCGCCGTACCACACGCCCCCTTCAGCGCCCGCGGCTAGGATCACCGGATAGCCGTGAATCAGCGGAGTAACATCGCCGAACTCGGCACTTGCGGCTTTGGCGGTACCGGCAGATACCAGACTCCACGCCATGGCACAGACAGCCAAGACGCAAAGGAGTGCCCACACAGCACAGAAGGTCCACCGCGCGCGTAGAGCGCCCCCATCAATAGCTACCATTCGCCTCATGGCATATCTTCCCTCGACTCAGTTGAGTGGCGCGGAAAACGATTTCCCGCCCTGCGTCCAGTAGACGATACTGCCCGCAAGCACCAGCGAATGTGGGTCGATGTCCGCGCCCGAAGCCAGCAACCGCGTCCCTGTCCTGTCTAGCTCATACACATCAAAATACGGTACTTCAAGCCCCGATACGCCAAATGGTCGAGACCGCTGGTAGTCATCTGCTATCCACGCCACCGAGCCATTACTCTTTAGGACGAGCGAAACGACTTGACCAACACCTACGTATTCTGGCAGGGGAGCCAACGGCTCGCCCGTGGAGGCTCGATGCAGTATACGTCCATTGCGCAAGTTAAGGACAGTCACACGCCATTCCGCGCGTTCGCTTTCATAGCCACCGATGTAGAGTTTTTCATAAGCGGCTACGGAGCCGGCGAGCTTCACGTGTGTTACCCCCTCATCCCCCTGTGACGAGGGGTCCGGCAGTCCACCCAAAAAGACTGGGCGGCGCCCATAAACGCAACCATAAACGCCTAGAAATTCGGGAAGAGCATGGGGAGCCGGCGCCACGTACAGCTGCGCGTGCGGGTTGGCAGCGAACTGGCCGGAGTGCGCCAGCCTGCACTTCGCGGTAGCCTTATACCGGAATGAAGCAGCGTCCGCCGACGCTACTGAGAGCAGCGCCAGCAAAGAGATCGCAGCTATCACCATTCGTCTCATGACAGATCTTCCTCGACTCAGTTGAGAGGGGCAGAAAACGATTTTCCGCCCTGTGTCCAATACAGCGTGCTGCCAGCAAGCGCGAGGGAATTCGGATCGATGTTTGATCCCACCGCTAGGGTACGTTCGCCCGTCTCGTCAAGAGCATGAACTTGATACCGGTTTTCGTTCTGGACTGTATCGGTAATCCATGCCACAGCGCCATCCGCCTTTACGACGATTGCGGTTGCCGAACCATCACCGACAAGCTTCGGATGATCTCTTTCTCTCGCACCTGTCGCCACCCTGTGCAAGACCCGTCCAGTCCGCAGATTGCGCACGATTACATGCCATTCCTCAACATATTCTTCGTCGCGTCCCTCGCTATATCTGTTGCCTTTGGAAAAAAACTCTTCATAGGCGACAAAAGAGCCGCCCAGCGTTAGGTGTAGGGGGATTGGGCTACCGGATTCGGCAGACCCTGCATTGGCAAATTCCCAACCGAGCCTAAAGGAGCGTTTACTCGACAAATCGCATCCTCGCGTCGCCACGATGGGCACCACCGTCCGCTTTCCTTCAGAGAATTCGAAGCGATTTTCGCGAACTGTATAAATCACAGCTTGAACATCGGCGAGCAGCACGTAGTCATCTGCTGGAGGGCACATCGAAATCGTCTTGTGGGATCTGGTCGCAGCGCTGGCCGGCATCGCCGCAAAGAGCAGCAAGGACGCGGACACCACAGTTATCGTGATTCGCTTCATTGTGTCTGCGTGCGACTCAGTTGAGCGTCGCGGAGAATGGCGCTCCGCCCTGCGTCCAATACAGCGTGTTGCCAACAATAGGACGCCGAATACCGCCGACATCAATGCTACCGGCCGAAAGCGACAGCGACGATGGATCGATACTGGTCCCCGCGGCGAGTAGTCGGGTGCCGGTATTGTCGGTTGCGTACACATCGAAATACAGCGCCCCCGTACCAGGCGGCGTTGCAGACCGTTCATAGTCTTCCGCGATCCACGCCACCGATCCATTGCTCTTGAGGACAAGCCCAACAATCGGACCAAGACCCACATAATGGGGTTCCGGTTTCAGTGGCGTCCCTGTGGGCATTTTATGGAGTACTTGGCCCGTGCGCAGATTTCGTACGACGACGTACCGTTCAGCGACGTTCTTTTCGAGGCCGGGGTACTTACCAGTGCTGACGTCGGCGTTTTCATACGCAATAACGGTAGCCGCTAGTACGACGTGGCTACTATCAGCGCAAACCACTGCGCTTTCTTCGTTGTTACATGCAGTGATGACAAATGAGCGTCGCTGCCCGTATACGCATCCGCGGATTAACAATGTTTTTGGACTGCTGTCAAACGTAACGTACACCTGCGCCTGTGCGTCCGCGAACAGCACATGTGAACTCGGAGCGCACTTCGCCGGCAAAGCGTGGCGAGCGTCCGCCGCGTTTGCTCCGCAAGGCATCAGGAGCAGGACCAGCACTGGGATCGCAGCTATCGTTATTCGTCTCATGCCTAGAAGACTACCGAAAACCGGCGGAAGTTGCGGAAAATGGACATTTGTCTGACCTAGCTAGGGTCATTCGAAGCCAGCGACTGAGATTGGGGTTAGGCTATACCCTTCGCCGTTCCCAAGCCCATCGTCAGTATTGGTGCCCCAGCAATCAACATCTCCAGTGGATAGCGCAGCGCAGCTCTCCCAACCGCCCATTGCTATCTTTGTGGCATTTGTGATGTCACTGACTTTCACTGGTGTTGAGCTGCTCGTGGTCGTGCCGTTACCAAGCTCTCCAGCGCCATTTTCTCCCCAGCATTTTATTTCACCGCCTACAATAACCGCACATATCGAATATCCGGAGCTCGCGAGCTGAGTGGTACTAGTGATACCACTTACGGCAACCGGCGTTTTACTGCCTTCAGTCGTCCCATTACCCAATTCGCCATTCCCATTTGTATTCCCCCAGCAATATAGAGCTCCTGCCTGGGCGCACATAAAAGTATTTCCAAGAACAATATTTGTAGCACCGGCAGGTTCTTTGACCAGTATAAACTGTTCTCCAATGAGTCCAGACCCAAACAGCCAGGCGTCATAAGACGTCTTGGTCCAGCAACCGATATCGCCACTCATTAGCGCGCATCCAAATGACGGCCCCCAGACAACAGCACTTGCTCCACCGATATCCGGTATAGATGTGGGCGCTATATACGGTTCATCGTTGCTCACAACAAGCCTTTCGTAACTTTTGCCCCAGCACTTTACACTCCCACCGGCAAGGAGAGCACACGCATCTTCCGTACCCGGAGAAGCACTAATTGCTACTGCGTCAGTAATACCACTTACTGGGACCGGCGTGTCGCTACAGCGAAGTGTTCCTTCGCAATTTTCGCGTCCGCCTTCCGTGGCGTTGCCCAGCAACCCGTATCCCGTCGTATATCCATTGCTGCCCCAGCAATCGACGCTGCCGGTGGCAAGTAGCACGCACGAATATTGAGTAGCGGCGACCACTTGCTTCGCGTCAGTGATACCCGGCACTAGCACAGTTGTCTTACTACTTTTCCTGGTGCCGTTACCGAGTTGCCCGTAAAAGTTTTCGCCCCAACACGCCACGCGTTCCGTCGAAGTCACCGCACATGCAAAGTTATCTCCTCCAACAGCAACGTCCGTCGCCACGCAACTAGTATGGAAGGTCTTATCTCCGCCTAGTCCCGGGGTTTTTTCTTCTTCATTAGCTTTGTTTTCCGCCTCAGCCTGATAGTGATACGTCGTGCAAGGTGCCAGTCCGCTGAAAGCGGCCGTCACATTCTGCGTACCATCGGCGTTAGGGATTGTCGTTGCGGGTGTAGTTTTCCCGTATGCTTCCGTCGTTCCGTACTCAAAGAAATATTTTGTAGCCAACCCATTGGGGTTAACTGTTCCCGAGACAATGCTGGCTTCCGAAGTGATGCTGCTTGTGACAGCGCTCAGTGTACCTGATTTTGCCGGACAGCCTCCCAAACCGAGTGCGAGCACGCAATATGCCTGACGAGGATTCTTGGCCGGCTGTTTTTCTTCTTCTATGCCTTCGCCTGGTAGCAGCGCGCTATCGAAAGCATACGGTTCGTGTTTTTCTGTCTCTTCTTTCTCTGTCGGCCCCCTATAGAGATAATAGTCCACGAGTTCCACACGACTCTGTTCATTGGTGAGATGCGTACCGCCGAGCCGTAGAAAATCTTTTGCCGCTTCGCGTTGGCGGTTAATGTCTTCACCTTCAGAACTATCATCCAGTTCCGTCTTGCTTTCACCGTTTTGCAGCGCTACACCTTGCTCGCTGAACCAGATACGCGGGCTATGGAGGCGCCTTCCGAGCTTTTTGAGAAATGCTTCGGCATAGCTGTTGTATGGATGATCAAAGTACTTTTCAAGATCGTAATAATCGTGGAGCCCCCAAACAGACGGATATCCCGGCCAAAGGCTATGGTTGTGTTGGACTGTTGCCGCATATTTGCCAATATAACCATCATCCTCGAAGAATTCACCAGCAACCATTGTGCAACGACAGCCCTCCTTCTTGAGGATGGCGCGAGCCTTTTTCCAAAACAGCGCGGCGGTTTCGGGGTGATGGTACAGTGGATCATATCCGGTCTTGCTGTGAAAATCAGGCTCGTTCCACGCGCCCCAAAGCGTAACCAATGGGATTGTGCTGGGGTGTGCTTTGTACAGCTTCATCAGGCCGCCGATAAGCCTTTCTACCCCAGCCGCGTATTGTCCAATTTTTGGTAAACCACAAGAATATCCATATTTACAATTGCCGATTCCCAGAGTAATATATGGTTGGAGACCTGCCCTCTTGACTGCTTCCAGCCAATGGGTAAGTTTGCTGGGCTTCGTCTGGAACGAAACGACATCTCGTGCAATCCCAACGTGAAGTGATCCTTCCTTCAGATGTTTGTCGAAGTGCGCTTCTGGTTTGCCTGCTTGTTCTTCAGCCTCTTCAAAACTAGTTTCTTTTGGGTCCGAGAGTCCATAACGAACTTTCGAGGCTTTTGCTGCGCTGGCTGTGTTACTCGGAGCCGCAATATTGAACTCGGCGGTCACGGGCCAGTTCGTGGCGCCTCCTAGCGAGATGGTTCCTGTGATCGTGTTGCCTTCCTCGCTCAGGGAGGATGACAGGAGGTTCCCTTTGGCGTCCATGACCTTCGGTGGTTCGATGACCGTCAATGTCGTGCCGGCGGTGTGTTCTTCTGCCCAGACTATGGTGCTTTTGGCGGCTTCATACTGGGCTTTGGCTTCCTGTGGATGTAGTTCGCCCGATTTCGGTTCGACCATAGGTGTCCAGGCCGTGGGCGCGGCGGCCAATTTTTCGAGGGCGCCTTCTCCAGAGACGCCTTCTTCCAGTGCGCCTTCCGCCGCTTCGCCACTTTCGCCTGAGCCTTCGTGTTCTGCCGTGGCTTCCGAGTGTTCTGAGGCGAGACCTTCGCCCAGCGAGCCTTCCAGTGGTGAGGTGGATGGCACTTCGACGACCGCGATATCTCCGTTGGAGAGTTTTTCGAGCCGCTGGTCGGGACCGATCCCGATTTCCCACGAGAAGGATGTCGGCGCTGCTGAGGAATGCAACTGTAGAAGCGTCGTCGCGCCGAGAGCGTCGGGGCGGACGATCGTGTCTGTGGCGTTCGATGTACCCGCGAACACTGCGGTGGCGCCGTTGACGATCGTCGGTGTCTTGGTGGCGTTTGGTGCGCTGTTGACGGGCTGAAAGCTCAGTTCGCCGGCGGGCGTGTTGACGGCGAATTCGCCTGGGGTTTCCTTGGAGACCGAGGAGGTGGTCAAGGCGGTAGTTCCGGACAGTGATTCGCCAGAGTCGCTGATCGCGGGCTTGAGCTCCTGTCCTTCCATGGTATAAGGGATGGCTGGCTGCAACACGGAGGGATCTGTTTTTTCGGCTAGTTCGATCGCGGATGTGGCAGTCACTTCGCTGCCCGCCGTCACGCCAGTCTGCGTGGAGATCGCGCCCGCGCTGCCAAGCGAGTTTTTAGCTGTGACCTTGACGCGCAGCGTCGAGCCGGCATCGGCACTTGCGACCGTGTAGCTCGGTTTGATGGCGCTTTCGACCGAGACACAACTTTCTCCCGCTGTGTTGCAGCGTTCCCAGCGGTAATAGTAGGTCAACGGTCGTGAGCCAGACCAGGTGCCGTTGCCGACGACCAGTCGTTCGCCCTGCTTTGCCGTCCCATTGATGACCGGCCTGACGGTGTTCGCGGGCGGCCCTATCGCTCCCACGATTTCGCTCTGTTCAGATTCCGCGCTGACGGTCCCCAAAGAGTTTTTGGCGGTGACGATCACCCGCATCGCCAATCCGATGTCACCTTCAATCAGTTTGTAGGTGGCACTGATCGCGCCTGTGATGTTGGTGCATTCGCCTTCTTCGGTGCAGGTTTGCCACTGATAGCTGTAGGAGACAGCTTCGGAGCTGAACCAGGTGCCCGGCTGACCGGTCAGCGTTTCTCCGGCGGTGAGATCGCCTTCGATCGAAGGCGCGAACAGGTCTTCGGGTGGGATCGGCGTCGATACGATCGCGGGCGTAGCGGCTGAGGTCGCGGTGTCCGTGCCTGCGGTCCCGCTCGCTGTGACCTTCACCTTGACGGTGTGGCCCACGTCGCTTTCGACCGGCCTGTAGGAGGAGTCCGTGGCGCCGGCGATCGCGCCGCAGCTTTCGCCGTGTTCGTTGCACCGTTCCCACGCGTAGGTGTAGGCGATCGCTCCCGCGCCGGTCCAGATGCCGTGGTCGGCGCTCAGCGCCCGGTCCAGTTCGTATGTGCCCGTGATCGAGGGCGCCGATACGTTGACGAGCGTCGTCGGGCTGATCACAGCCGTCGCGCTCGACGCGGCTGTTGTGCTCGCGCCTTCGTGGGTGGCGGTCACGAGTACGCGGACCGTGTGTCCGCTGTCGCTTTCGGTCAGGGTGTAGGTGTCGCTCGTGGCGCCGCTGATCGTGGTGCAGCTCTCGCCCGCTTCGTTGCAGCGCTTCCATGCGTAGGCGTAGGCGAGGGCGCCCGCGGCGGACCAGTCACCGTCGGAGGCGCTGAGCGTGTAGCCAACCATGCCGGTGCCCGTGATCCCCGGGGGCGCTTCGCTGACGGGCGTGCTTTCGGCCGCGATCGGCTGGGTGGCGGTCGAGGTCTGTGCGACCGTTCCGCTCGTTTCGCTGGCGCTCACGCGGACTCGCAGCGTCTTGCCCACGTTCCCGGCTTCAAGGGTGTAGCTGGAGGAGGTGGCGCCCGTGATGTTTTCGCACGCTGCACCGTACTGATCGCAGCTCTGCCACTGGTAGGAGTATTCGATCGCGGCTTCGCCGAGCCAGCTGCCCGCGTTCGCCGTGAGGGTGTGCCCGTTCTGAGGCGTGCCGGAGATGCTCGGCGCCCACGTGTTCGTGAGGGTGGCAGTCGACCCGATCGCTTCCGTCGTCGGGGAGACGGCCGTGAGCGAGCCCAGCGCGTTGCTCACCCCCACCCTGACCCGCAGCGTTTTGCCGACGTCGCCTGTCTGGAGCTCGTAGGCCGCTTCTGTCGCTCCGGCGATCGCCGCGCATTCGCCGCCCGTCGCGTTGCAGCGTTCCCACTGGTAGCCGGTTTCGATTTCGGTGCCTCCCCACGTGCCCGCGTCGGCCTGAAGCGTCTCGCCCTCATCCGGCGTCCCCGAGATCGAGGGGGCTTCCAGCTCGCTCGGCGCCCCCGGTTCGACCTCCCCGCTCGCAGCCGAGGTCGCCTGCGCCGACGCTCTCGAGTTGGCGGCGGTGACGATGACGCGAAGCGTCGTTTCGAGGTCCCCGGAGTCGAGCGTGTAGGCCCGTCCGGTCGCGCCTTCGATGTCAGTGCATTCACTGCCGCCCGTGTTGCAGCTCTGCCACTGGTAGCTGTAGCTCAGCGGTTCTGTGCCTTCCCACGTCCCGGCGCTCGCGCTCAGCGTCTGCCCGTCCCGCACTGTCCCTGAGATCGAGGGCACCGCTGTGTTCGCCGGTGGTACGACGGTCCCGAGGAAGATCCCTGACAGCACCGCGTTGTTGCCGGCGAGCCGATCGACAGTGATCGGCACGATGCCGCCCGCGGGCACGCTGACGGGGAAGGACACCCATGCGCCTTTGCTGAAGTCGCTCGACAGGTCGGCCGTCTGGCCGTCGACGGTGACCAGCTCTCGTCGTTCCCTGTTGTCCCAGTCGAGCGCGTACAGGTTGAGTTCGCCGGTGTAGGCAGCCGTGAATTCCAACTGCAGTTTCAGCTGGTTCGGGTCATACAGCGTCGCCGCTCTGCGAGCCGTGCCTTCGGGGCTCTCCAGGGCCTGTGTTTCGGTCGTCGATGACGTCCACCGATAACGGCTGCCCTGGGCGAGGCTCACCGACTCGTCGGGCAGCGAAGCGAGATCGGTCGATTCGTTCCACGCGAACAGGTCATACCCGTCGGTGCCGAACGCCCCCACCCAGTTGCCTTTGGAAGCACTCGCGACGGGCATCGCCGGGGGCGTGCCTTCGCCGCCGAGGAAGATCCCGGACAGAACGGCGTTCGAGCCGGCCAGCCGATCGACCGTGATCGTCACAATCCCGGACGCGGCCACGCTGATCGGGAACGTGACCCATGCTCCTCCGTGGAAATCGCTCGACAAGGACGCGGTCTGCCCGTCGACGGTGATCAGCTCGCGCCGTTCCGTGGTGTTCCAGTCGACCGCATAGAGATGCAGATCGCCCGTATAGGCTTTGTCGAAGTTCAAGTGCAGTTGGACCTGGTTCAAGTCATAGAACGTGCTCGCGTTACGCAGCGACGAGCCGTCCGGTCCCTCCAGCGCACGCATATCGCTCGATTCGGGTTCCCAGCGGTAGCGGCTTCCCTGCACGAGATCGGGCGTCACGCCCGGCATGTTCGAGACATCCTGCGAGCCGTCCCAGTCGGGCAGCAGATATCCGGCGGAGCCCACCGTGCCGCTCCAATCGCCCTGCGGTTCGCTTGCGACCGTCGGCCCCGGCGGCGTCCCTTCGTCGCCGAGGAAGATCCCGGACAGCACCGCGTTCGATCCGGCCAGCCGATCGACCGTGATCGTCACGGTCCCCGCCGCTGCCACGCTGACCGGTAGCGACACCCACGCCCCTTCGTGGAAGTTGTTATCGAGCGCCACGGTACGCGCGCCGGAGCCGTCTTCGACGGTGATCGACTCCCTGCGCGCCGTCGTGTCCCAGTCCACCGCATACAGGTGCAGGTCGCCGCTGTAGGCCGCCGCGAAGCTCAGCCTGACCTTCACTTCGCTTTCGCTATAGAAAGTGCCGGCGTTCCGCAACGAGCCTGCCGGACCCTCGAGCGCCCGCGTTTCGCTCGTTTCCTGCGCCCACGAAAAGCGGCTGCCCTGCAGCAGGCTCATCGTGACACCGGGCAGGTAGGAGGAGTCTTCGCTCGACCCGTCCCACGCGGCGAGCACATAGCCAGCCGAGCCGACACTGCTCGCCCAGCTGCCCTGTGGCGCCTGCTGAACCTCTCCCGCGGCGAAGCTGAGATGGCCGGTGTGCGCCGTGACCGTGCCGTCCTGTTCGAACACGACCCCGATAGTCGTGGTCCCCGTCCCGGCCGTCTTTTCGAACGTGCCGGTGTTCACGAACGATGGCGCAACGCCTCCGCTACCCGATGGGATCTCGATCTGCGACCCGTATGACGTGGTTTGCGAGTTCGCCTTGAACGTCCCGGAGCTCGCGATCCGCGCACCGGCGGACATCGCGATCGTGCCAGTGGCGAACGTCAGCGTGCCTTCGTTCACGAGCGCGCGGCCTTCGAGCGTGGCCCTTTCCCCCGCGGCGAGTTCGATCGTTCCCGCCGCGCCGGACTGCAGCACGGTCGAGCCGGTCCCAGACATTGTGGCTGCTTTGGTCCATGAGAGCGAGCCGGACACGTGCAGCGACCCCGTGCCCATCAACGCGCCGCCCTGCAGCGAGAGCGACGCCACGCTCGACGGGGTCGAAGAGCTGGCCAGTTCCAGCGAACCGCCCGAGATCGTCAAGCTGCCGCCGGCCTCCAGCACACCGGCGCGAGCGCTGCCCGTCGTGACCTGGACGGTCGTCCCGGAGCCGATGCAGGCGACGTCGCTCGAGCTCGGCACGCTCGCGGTCGACCAGTTGCCAGCCGACTGCCACAGCCCGTCACCGGCACCACCCGTCCACGTGTCGGTGCAGGTCGGTTCAGCTCCCGCCACGCCCGACAGCCCTACGAACATCGCGACCGTCGCCACCAAGACAGCGGCGGCAACCCGCCGTCCACCGGCGCTTCCCGCTGGACCGCGCCACGACCATCTCATGCCACTACGCCCCAGCCGTCTCACCGTCAGCGCCTCTCCACATCAAACTATGTATACAGGTTCACTAGGCGGATCGGTTGAGGAAACCCATCGCGACCCTCAAGGGTGCGCACCCGCATCTGGAACAGTAGACAATTGTCTGATGCACCGGTCGGACGGTGCGAGGCAGGAACTGTCCTAGGACGAGCTCAGGCTGAGTGGGACCTCGTCGACATAGCACCAGCTCCAGTCCTCGCCCGGCTCGGCCGAGCGGACGATCGGATGCCCGCTCGTGTGAGCGTGCGCGGTCGCGTGACGGCCCGGCGAGCTGTCGCAGCAGCCGATGCGCCCGCAGGTCTGGCACATCCGCAGGTGCACCCAGCGACCGCCGGTCGCCAGGCACTCCTCGCAGCCGGCGATCTCGACCGGCAGCTCGAGCAGCTGCACCTGATCGACGTGACTGCACACGGCCATGCGGTCAGTGTAAGACCATTCGCCATGCTTCGGGCGCACGCCGGAGACGGCCCTCAGCGAGTCCCGCGGCGCTCGGACGGCTCGGTGTGGATGACCACGTCGGCGAGGTCGGGCAGCGACTGGCGCAGCTCCTCCTCGAGCTCACCCGCGAGCCGGTGGGCGTCGACGAGCGACTCCGAAGGGTCGACGCCGAGCGTGAGGAACAGCACGCGCCCCCCGTCGGTCGCGAGCAGCCTGACCTCCTCGGCGGGCAGCGACGTCACCTCGGCGCGCGCGCGCACGAGCCGCTCGATCTCGCTCACGGTATGGCGCTCGTCGCGGCCGTCGACCTCGCGCGCCGCGAGCCTGCGCTCGAGCGGCTCGAGATGGGTCTGCACCTCCCCCACCCCCGGCCGCGCGCAGATCGCCTGCTCGACGCGCTCTGAGATCTCATGCGCGGAGCCGAGGTCGAGGTCGGCGGGGAACTTCAGGTGCAGCGAGACGCTGGCCGACCCGCCCTGCTCGAAGATCGTGATGTCGTGCGCCTCCAGCACCAGCGGCTCCGCCAGCGCGATCGCGAGCACCCGCTCGCGCAGGTCGAGGCCGCGCCGGCGTGGCTCGACGTGCACGACGACGTCGCTGCCTGGAAGCACATCTTCGACGGCGGACTCGATCAGGTCGGCGGCCTGGTGGCCCTCGACGACCGCCTGTCCGGGCGGCACGGTCACGACGACGTCCGCGAAGTAGCGTCCCGCGGACTCGCGCAGGCGCAGGCGACTCAGCTCGATGTCGGCGCCGAGATCGGCGATCGCGCGCTCGGCGGCCTCGCGCGCCTCCGCGGGGGTGCGGTCCATCAGCACGTTCGCGTTCTCTGAGATCAGCCGCGCGGCGGCGAGGAAGACGATCGCCGCCACGACGAGCGCCGCGACCGAGTCGCCCTGGGCGAAGCCGCCGTGCACGGCCAGCAGCCCCGCCAGCACCGCCAGCGAGCCCGCCATGTCGCCGGCGAAGTGGAAGGCGTTGGCGCGCAGCGCGGCGCTGTCGTAGCGCCGGGCGGTGCGCAGCGAGACGGCCGTGCGGCTGAGGTCGACGACGAGCGCGACCGCGATCACGGCGAGCTCGTACCAGTGGACGCGGGGCGCCCTGGCGCCGGTGAGCAGGTGGCCGAGCGCCGCGACGGTGACCACGGTCCCACCGGCCAGCAGGATCGCCGACTCGCCCAGCGCGCCGAGGTTCTCGGCGCGGCGATGGCCGTAGGGATGCTCGGGGTCGGCGGGCCGGCCGCCGAGGCGCACCGCGAAGAACGTGAGGATCGCGGCGATCACGTCGCCACTCGACTCGATCCCGGAGGAGAGCAGGCCGAGGCTGCCGCTCGCGAGGCCGACCCCCAGCTTCAGCGCCACGAGCAGGGACGCCGCGGCGATCGAGACGAGCGTCGTGCGCCGCGGTGTGAGGATCTGCTCGACGTCGTCCTCCTGCCGGTCCATCGTCAGAGACTATGGGCCCGTGGCGAGATGCGGCGTATCGTGAGATCGATGTCCCACGACCATGCGCACCACGACCACGGAGCCCACGCGCACAACGTCGCCGCCGACGCCGACACGGGCAAGCTGGGCGCCGCCCTGGCTTTGATCGTTTGCTTCATGGCGGTCGAGGTGGCGGCCGGGGTGGTCGCGCACTCGCTCGCGCTGCTGTCGGACGCCGGGCACATGCTCACCGACGCGTTCGCGCTCGGCTGCTCGCTGCTCGCGCTGCGGCTGGCCGCCCGTCCGGCCAAGGGCGCGATGACGTTCGGCTTCAAGCGCGCGGAGATCCTCTCCGCACAGGCCAACGGCGTGACCCTGCTGGTGCTCGCCGCGTTCATCGCCTACACCGCTGTGCGCCGTCTGCTCGACCCGCCCCACGTGCACGGCTCCCTGGTCCTCGCCGTGGCGCTGGTCGGCATCCTCGTCAACCTCGTTGCCGCGCGGATGTTGGCCCGGGCCAACCGCAAGAGCCTGAACGTGGAGGGCAGCTACCGCCACGTGCTGACCGACCTGTACGGCTTCATCGGCACGGCGATCGCCGCCGGGGTGATCCTGCTGAGCGGCTTTCAACGCGCCGACCCGCTCGTCTCGCTGCTGATCGCCGGGCTGATGAGCCACGCCGGCATCGCGCTCGTGAAGGCGTCGGGACGGATCTTCATGGAGGCCGCGCCCGAGGGTCTCGACCCGCGGGCGATCGGCGAGGCGCTCGTCGGCGCGCCCGGCGTCGTCGAGGTGCACGACCTGCACGTGTGGGAAATCACGAGCGGCTTTCCGGCGCTGTCGGCACACGTGCTCGTCGGCGCCGACAGCGACTGCCACGCGGCGAGGCGCGCGATGGAGGCGATGCTGCACGAGCGCTTCGGGCTCGATCACACGACGCTGCAGGTCGATCATCGCGGCGGCGAGCTGCTCGAGATCGCGACGGCGCGACGGCAAGCCGGCTATTGAAAGACCTTCTGAGCGGGTAGAGCTTCGGCAAGCCTTTTGCCCTGCCCGTGGGTTGAGGGGATCACGGACCTGGTCGTTGGTAGTGGTCCGATGGGCAGGTGGGGCCGTACACAGTGTCGAACGAGTTCCCCAGAACCGCGCCCACACGAATAATTGACAACGCAACTATCGCGGCGTATAATTCCGACTCCAAGCATCGGATTAGAAGGACGCTCATGTCAGACTCCCCAGTAACCCCAGCCCCAACGCTAGATCCCCTCACGCTCGTCCAGGGTGGCGAGTCGGAGCCGGATACCACTACAGATACCGCTACGGACACGGCCGCGGACTCCGCCGCCGAGGTGACCGTCGCGCCCGTCGCCGGGCGTTTGGACAGCCCGGTAGAGCGACTCGATCTCAGCACGCCCGAGACGTTCATCCCCGAGGCGGTCGACCAGCTGCTCGCGCACTCGCGCCGCTACCCCCTGCTCGCCCCCGCCCAGGAGATCGAACTGGCTCAGCGAATCGAGCGCGGCGACCTGCACGCCAAGGAAATGCTCGTCAACTCCAACCTGCGGTTGGTCGCCTCCAACGCGCGGCGCTATCAGAACCAGGGACTGCCGCTCGCCGACCTCGTGCAGGAGGGCATGCTCGGCCTGATCCGCGCCAGCGAGAAGTTCGACTGGCGCAAGGGCTTTCGCTTCTCCACCTACGCGACCCTGTGGATCCGCCAGGCGATCCAGCGCGGCCTCGAGAACTCCGGGCGCACGATCCGCCTGCCCGTTCATGTAGCGCAGCGCTCGCGCAAGGTCGGGCGGGTCGAGCGCGAGCTGTCCGTCCGCCTCGGGCGCGAGCCCACGGTGGAGGAGCTCGCGGCGGAGACGGGCCTCGAGATCGAGCAGGTCGAGGAGGTGCGCCACCAGCGCGCCGCGCTCGTCAGCCTCGACCAGCAGATCGGCGAAGACGGCGACACCGCTCTCGGAGACCTGCTGCCGTCGGACGCCGAGGCGCCCGAGGAGACGGCCTGGGACAACGAGCGCGAGCGGATCGTGCATCGCGCGATCGAGCAGCTGCCCGACACCGAGCGGACCGTGCTGACGCTGCGCTTCGGCACCGGCCGCGAGGAGCCGCAGACGCTCACCGCGATCGGCAAACGGCTCGGGTTCTCAGCGGAGCGGGCTTCCCAGCTCGAGCAGCGCGCGCTGAAGAAGCTCGCCGAGTCGCCGGAGCTGGCCGCGTTGCGAGAGGCCGCCTAAACGTTTTGTAAGCTGATCCCTCAGAGCACTAGTTCCAGCAGCTGGGAGAACTAGGAGGAGGGTGAATGGCTGAGAAGTCCTTGTGGGAGCGGACGGTCGAGCTAACGATCGCCGTCGGCGAACGGGCGCTGGTTCCGGTGGAGCGATTCATCGGGCGGCGCTCGCTCGTCGGCGACGAGACTTTCTTCCCGGTCGAGCGCTTTCCGTGGGTCGAGCAGGTCGAGGCCAACTGGGAGACGATCCGCGAGGAGTTGGAGCGCGTGCTCGAGGATCGCACGGCGCTGCCGAACTTCCAGGACATCTCCAAGGACCAGATCGAGATCACCGACGACGACCGCTGGAAGACGCTGTTCCTGTACGGGTACGGCTTCAAGGCCGAGCTGCCCACCCAGATGTGCCCGCGCACGGCGGCGCTGATGGAGCAGATCCCCGGGATGAAGACGGCGATGTTCTCGATCCTCTCGCCGCGCAAGCACATCCTCGATCATCGCGGCCCGTACAAGGGCGTGCTGCGCTACCACCTCGGCCTGATCGTGCCCGAGGACAAGGAGGCCTGCCGGATCAGGGTCGGCGATGACTTCCGCGATTGGGAGGAAGGCAAGAGCATGATCTTCGACGACACGTTCAACCACGAGGTGTGGAACGACACGGACGAGACGCGGGTGGTGCTGTTCGTCGACGTGCTGCGCCCCCTCCCCTCCCCTTGGGAGCAGATCAACCGGGCGATCGTCAAGGCGATCGGCTACTCGCCGTTCGTGCTCGACGCGAAGCGCAACCAGCAGGCGTGGGAACGGCGCTATGAAGCGCAGCGACGCGCCGGCGCGACGCGCAGCGCTCAGACCGAGGAGACGTCGAGCCCGGTGCCCTGAAGCAGCGTGTTCGCGTGCGCGTTGAGCGTCGTGAACTCGCCCGTGAGGATCAGCAGGCCGAGCACGATCATGACGGCGCCGCCGATCCCGATGATCACCGGGAAGTGGCGCTTGACGACCGCCAGCGCGCTCGTCATCCGCTCGAACGCGAGCGCGATCAAGAGGAACGGGATGGCGAGACCGGCGGAGTAGAAGGCGAGCAAAAGCGCCCCGTGCGCGGCCGAGCTCGAAACAGCCGCCTGGGTGAGGATCGCGCCGAGGGTGATGCTCGTGCAGGGGGTCCAGGCGATCGCGAACGCCGCGCCCGCGACCAGCGGGCCGCCGCGACCGGCGAGGCGCAGCAACGCCTCGGGGTGCCACTCGCGATTGAAAACGCGCACGAACGGGGTCGCCAGGAAGAACAGCCCCATCGCGACGATCAATACGCCGCCGACCTGCTGGAGCGTCTGTTTGTGGGCGTTGAGCGAGGAGCCGATCACGGTGGCGCTCATGCCGAGCAGGATGAAGATGAAGGAGAAGCTCGCGATGAACAGCAGGCTCGGCACGAGCACACGGCGGGCGCCGACGCCCTCCTTCAGGTCGGCGGGAGTGACCCCGATGACCGTGGAGAGATAGCCCGGGACGAGCGGCAGGACGCAGGGCGACAAGAACGAGACGAGCCCGGCGGCAAGCGCGATCGGGATGCCGACGCCGGTCGCGGTGTCGGAGGTCGACGTGGCGAGGAGGGCCAGATGACTCACGATTGCACCATCTCGCGCAGCTCGAGGACTTCCTGCTCGAGCCTCGTCACGCGCTCCTCTAACGGTGCGACAGAGGGGGTCGAGACGGTGGATGGCGGCTCTATATTCGGCGGTCGATCCTCCGAGTCCGCGTCCTGGTCTTCGAGCAACTGGACGTAGCGCTCCTCCTTCTGCCCGGGCCGGCGATCAAGCCGCACCGCGAGGCCGCGGGCGATCAGCCGCTCGAGCGTTTCGTGCACCTCGTCGAGACCGGCGAACGCGTGCATGCGATCGGCGCGCTGCTTGAGCTCGCCCGGGGTCTGCGGGCCACGTAGCATCAGCACGCACACGATCGCCTCTTCGGCGGAGTCCATCGGCAGCGCTTCGCTCAGCAGGTGGCGGTACTTCGGTGAGCGCCCCCGTCCGCTCGCGAGGCGCGTGAGGCCGCGGCGCTCGAGCCGGTGCAGCGCGTCGCGGACGATCGCGTCGTCGTAATCGACCACGGGCTCGCGGTTCGTCGACTGGTTGCACGCCAAGCGCAGCGAGTTCAGAGTGAGCGGATACATGTCCGGCGTCGTGCGGTGCTTCTCGATCAAGCAGCCCAGCACGCGCGTCTCTGAAGCGGAGAGGTTCATGGTCATAGCGTACGTATTTTCGATCGGCCCCCTCGCGGGGGCCCCAAGGAGTTCGGGTGGCGGCGCATGGGCGGCGGTAAAATCCGGCGGGTGAGCGAATCGACCGTGCGCGTGGGGCTGCTTTCTTGAGCAGCCGGCAGCCCTCTAGGCGAGGAGGATTCTCCGTCGAAAGCCCCCACGGCCGCCAGCCGCCGGAGCTGCGACCGGAGGACATCCCCGACGGCCCGGTCTCGCTGCGGCGCATCGGCAAGCTGTTCGCGCCCTATCGCGCGCGGCTCAGCGGGCTGCTCGCTCTGATCTTCCTCGCCGCCGGCCTCGGGGTGGTCAGCCCGTTCCTGCTGCGCGGTGTGCTCGACGACGCCTACCCCCACCACGACACGGCGCTGCTTAGCGAGCTGGTCGGGGGCATGATCGCGCTGTCGATCGTCGGCGGCGTCGTCGGCGTGGCGCAGACCTGGATCTCCAACCAGGTCGGCCAGCGCGTGATGCACGACCTGCGCGCGGCCGTGTATGCGCACCTGCAGCGCATGTCGCTGGCGTTCTTCACCCATACGCGCACGGGCGAGGTGCAGTCGCGGATCGCCAACGACATCGGCGGGATCGACAGCGTCGTCACATCCACTGCAACCTCGATCGTGCAGAACGTGACGACGGTCGTCGCGGTGGTCGTGGCGATGACGCTGCTCGACTGGCGCCTGGCGGCGTTCTCGCTGTTTCTGCTGCCGTTCTTCGTATGGCTCACCCGCCGGGTGGGCAACGAGCGCAGACGCATCCAGTCGGTGCGCCAGAGCCGCCTGGCGGACATGTCGACGCTCGTGGAGGAGTCGCTGTCGGTGTCGGGGATTCTGCTCGGCAAGACGATGGGCCGCTCGCCCGAGCTGGTCCGCCGCTTCAGCGACGAGTCCGGCGAGCTCGCCGATCTGGAGGTCCGCGCGCGCATGGCCGGGCGCTGGCGGATGGCCTCGGTGCAAATGAGCTTCGCGATCATGCCGGCTGCCGTGTACTGGTTCGCGGGCGAGAACATCGCCGCGGGCGGTCACGCGATCTCGATCGGGACGGTCGTCGCGTTCACGACGCTGCAGACGCGCCTGCTGTTCCCGATCCAGTCGCTGCTGTCGGTTGGCCTGGAAGTGCAGACCTCGCTCGCGTTGTTCGGGCGGATCTTCGAGTACCTCGACCTGCCTGTCGAGATCGTCGAGCGACCGGGGGCGCGCGTGCTGAGCGACGTGTACGGGAACGTGCGCCTGGAGGACGTGTGGTTTCGCTACGCCGCCGGGGCGCCGTGGACACTCGAGGAGATCCGAGCGGAGATCCCGGCCGGCACCCGCACCGCGCTGGTCGGCGAGACGGGCTCGGGCAAGACGACGCTCGCCTACCTCGTCGCGCGACTGTACGACCCGCAGCGGGGAAGCGTGAGCATCGACGGCGTCGACATCCGTGACATGACCCTCGGCTCGCTGGCCGCGACCGTGGGGCTGGTCTCCCAGGAGACCTACCTGTTCCATGCCTCGATCCGCGAGAACCTGCGCTTCGCCTGTCCGCAGGCGAGCGACGAGGAGATCGAAGACGCCGCGCGGGCAGCGCAGATCCACGAGCTGATCGCCTCGCTGCCCGATGGCTACGACACGCCCGTGGGCGAGCGCGGCTACCGCTTCTCCGGCGGGGAGAAGCAGCGCATGGCGATCGCCCGCACGGTGCTGCGCAACCCGCCGGTGCTGATCCTCGACGAGGCCACCTCGGCGCTCGACACCGAGACCGAGCGCGCGGTCCAGCGGGCGCTGGACGATCTCTCGCGGGGACGCACCACGATCGCGATCGCCCACCGGCTGTCGACGATCCGCGACGCCGATCAGATCCTCGTGCTGGACGCGGGGCGCATCATCGAGCGCGGCACTCACGAGGAGCTGCTCGAGCTGGGCGGGCGCTACTTCGCGCTGGCCGAAACGGGGATGCGAGCCGAAGGCGAGTGTCTCCCGGCTTCGGTCAGGGGCGCGGCCGACGCCGAGGACCGTCCGGAGACGGACGCCGGCTCCCCCGCCGCGCTGGCCTGAGCGCGCGGCTCGCCGAGCCCGGTGGTCTCGACGGCCGTCCGTCTGCCGAGCACGCCGCGACTCGCCCACCTCGCCGCGCGCCATCGGACACGCGTGGCCGCCGCTATGCCGTTGCGTCGATGTTGAGACGCACGTAGTCGACGACCACCGGCTCGCCCAGCGCGGCGAGCACCTCGTCCATGAACGGCTCGCGCAGATCCTCGGGCAGGTGCTGGACGTGCGGGCCGAGGACGATCGTTGAGAGGAACTCGCGCGGGTGCTCGGGCTGCTTGGGCGCCGGCTGAAGCCAGCACTCGGCGGTGGTGAAGCCGGCGGCGAGCAGACGCTCGCGGGTCTCCTCCGGGCCCGCGTAGTTCCACGGCGGCTGAAAGTCCACGAAATGCTCGGCGTAGGGCGCGCGGGCGACGACCTCCGCGGCCCGGCCACGCAGTCGCGTGATGTTGCCCTCTCCCCCACATTGGCCCACTAGCTGGCCGCCGGGGCGGAGCGCCGCACGCAAACGCCGGAACAGCCGCTCGTGATCTGAGATCCAGTGGAAGGTGGCGGTCGAGAAGACCGCGTCCACCGGCTCGTCGAGGTCCAGCTCGAGCAGGTCGCCCACGCGCACGTCGGCCTCGGGGCCGAGCCGCTCGGCGGCGGCGCTGACCATCGAAGGCGAGGCGTCGACGGCGATCACCCGACCGCGCGGCAGACGGTCGATCAGCGCCTGCGTGATCCGCCCCGACCCGCAGCCCCCGTCGAGCACGATCTCATCGCCGGATAGCTCCAGCCTCGACAGCACCTCGAGCCCCAGGGCTTCCATCGGCCCGGAGATGCGGTCGTAGCTCTGCCCGTCCCATTTGCGCGTCCCTGGCATACGAGCGTACGTTATCACGCACGAGGCCCTCCCGCACGAGAAGCGCACCTGTTCATCGCATACGAACGTCTGTCGCGAGTCCTGTCGTCTGCCTTGGGGTGCACGTCGAGAGTCGCCGTTCCTATCCGGAGCGCCTCGCAAGTTCCGCCAGGGCCTTCGAAAGCTGCCCTCCTTGCCACGCGATCGGCGAGCGCGGCGGCGGTCCCGCCTCCTCGACGATCAGCCGCGCGTGAGGAATCGTCCGGGCGTAGCTCTCACCCACGGCCAGCGGATGACCGGGGTCGGCTTCGTCGCGGCTGGCTACGACGACTGTGGGAATGTCGAGATCCGCCAGCTCGGCGATGGACTCGAACGGTCGCGAGCGCGGCACAACTTCGAGTGCGTCGGCCACCGCCTCGGGATGCTCGTGCGCGGCAAGCCGCTGGCGCACGACTCGCTCCACGGTGTCCCGCCACTCGTTTGGCAGCGCGGAGAAGTCATAGGCGGCCACGAACCCCTCCACCCCGCTCTCGCGCAAGCCTTCAGCCAAGGAGTCCCACTCCGCCAGGGCACTCGCGCCGAGCGGCAGGTCCGGATCGAAGGACGGGGTGATCAGCCCCAGCGCCGCGACCCGCTCCGGGTGGCGCAGCGCAAAGCGCAGAGCAGTGTGAGCCCCCATCGAAGCGCCCGCCAGCACTGCGCGCTCGAGCTCGAGCGCATCGAGCACCATCTCCAGGTCGTGCGCGAGCCGCTCATAGCCGTAGGCCACCGGATCGGGAGCCGCGGCCGAGCGTCCGTGCCCGCGCGCGTCATAGCTCACGACGCGAAATCCCTCGCGCTCGAGTGTGCGCGAGCCCATCATCACATAGCGGCGGGTGGCGGTGAGGCCGTGGAGCAGGACGATCGCCGGGCCGGCGCTCTCCCCTGTCTGCTGTCCTGCAAGCTCGACCCCATCGTCGGTAAAGACGTTCAGGGCACCTCGCGGCTCTATTGCCTCGACACGCTCAGGCATGCACGGCGGCGTGCGCCCTCACGAGCTCGGCCGAGCGCGCGGGCTGCTCCCAGAAGAACAGGTGGCCGACACCGTCGAAGATCTCGAGGCGCGCGTCGGGAATCAGCTCCGCGATCAGGTGGCCGTTCTGGACGGGGAGCAGCTGATCGAGCGTGCCGTGCAGGACCAACGTCGGCAGCCCGATCTCGGGCAGGCGGGCCGAGGTGTCGTGTTCGGTGATCGCACGCATCTGCTCCATGATCACCTCGACCGCCACGCCACGGCGGCGTCCGATCTGAAGGAAACGCGCGTAGGCGTCGTCGTTCGCGGTGAAGTCGGGGGAGACGTTGACCTCCCAGCCGGCGCGGATCGCCCGCTCACGGTCGCCGGAGGCCATCGCCTCGGCGAGCTTGCGCATCGTCTCCTCGGAGGCGAGCGCGCTGCCGGCGCCGCCGCAGTAGGTGCACCCGAGGGCCAGCGTGCGGATCCGCGCGGGGTGAGCCAGCGCAAGCTCCTGAGCGACCATGCCCCCCATCGAGATGCCGAGCACGTGCGCAGAGTCGACCTCCAGCGCGGTCAGCAGCGCCGCCGCATCCTCGGCGAGCTGGGCGATCGAGAGCGACCCGGACCCGTTCAGCCGGGAGCTCGAGCCGACACCGCGATGGTCATAGACGATCACGTCGAAGGCACTGCGCAGGTCGGCGAGGAAATCCACGTCCCAGTGGTCGAAGGTGCCGCTCATCCCCATGATCAACAGCAGCGGCGGCCCTGAGCCGGCGCGGTCATAGCTGAGCTCGATCTCTCCGACGCTGATCAGGGGCATCTGTCGATCCTATACCTGAAGCAGCAGCTGGTCCGGGTGTCCCGGTTGCTTTCTCGCGGGCTCGGGCTCGGGTACGGCCGGCGCGCCCGAGCTCAATCCCGCGACGCGCACGCCGAGCAGTCGCACCGGCCGGGCGGGCGAGTACTCCGCGAGCAGGCGCAGCGCCACGGCGGTCACCTGCCGCACGTCGCTCGTCGGCGCCTTGAGCGTATGGGCGCGCGTGACGGTCGTGAAGTCGTCGAGGCGGACCTTGATCCCGATCGTACGCCCGCTGCGCGCGTGCGCGAGCAGGCTCGCGCACAGCTCCTCGGCCATCGTGCTCAGCGACTCGCGCAGCTGCGCGTGATCGTCGACGTCGTAGTCGAACGTCCGCTCGCGCGACTCCGAGACGACCTTGCGCGACGCGCCGACGACACCGTCGTGCTCGAAGCGCGCGCGCCGCCCCAGCTCGACACCGAGGTTGGGGCCGAAGCGCTCGACGAGCACCGGCTCGGGGGCCGCGCCGACGGCGGCGAGCGTGGTCAGGCCCAGCGCCGCCAAGCGCGCGACCGTCTTCGGTCCGATGCCGGGCACGAGGCCCGGAGGCGACCGCGCGAAGCGGGCGCACGCCTGCTCGCGCGTGAGCACGACGAAGCCGGCGGGCTTCTCCGCGTCGGAGGCGACCTTCGCGACGAGCTTGTTCGGGCCGATGCCCACCGAGCAGACCAGCTCGGTCGCCGCCCGGATCTCCGCGAGCAGCCGGCGCATCGCCGCGCGTGGCGAGTACAAACCGGTCAGATCCAGGTAGGCCTCGTCGAGCCCCACCACCTCGACCCGCTCGACGTGTGCGCGCACGATGTCCATCACCTGTCGTGAGACCTCGCGGTAGGTGGAGAAGTCCGGCGGGAGCACGATCGCGTCCGGACACAGGCGCCGGGCCTTCGCCGCAGGCATCGCCGAGCCCACGCCGAAGCGCCTGGCCTCGTAGCTCGCGGTGGTCACCACCGCGCGCGGGCCGCTCCCCGCGACGATCACGGGCTTGCCACGCAGCTCCGGCCGGCGACACAGCTCGATCGAGACGTAGAACGCGTCCGCGTCGAGGTGGGCTACGCGCAGCTCGCTTGGCTCGGCAGACACATCCTCGAATTTAGCGCCGTGCGCGGCGGGACCGAGAGGGTCCAGGCTCAGTCGCTTTCGCCGGCCAGCAGCTCCATCAGCAGGCTGTCGTGCCAGTCGTCGCCGTCGACGTCACGCTCGTGGCGGCGCATGACTCCCACGGGTCGGAAGCCGACCTTCTCATACGCGCGGATGGCCGCCGCGTTCGCGGTCGCCGGGTCGATCGTGATCCGATGGTGGCCACGTTCCTCGATCAGCCGGCGCGCGACGCGCCTCACCGCCTCCGTGCCGAGACCGCGGCCGTGCAGAGCTGGGTCCAAGAACAGATCGATGGCGGCATGGCGGTAGCGGGGTGTGAGCTCCTCCGTGAACTGGATCATGCCCGCGACCGCCCCGTCCACCTCGATCGTCATGCGGGTCGCCTCGGGCTCGTCGGTCCACGGGAAGCCCTCCTCCGGGAGATCCCACCAACGCGCGACCTCTGGGGTGGCGTGAATCCGCCACAGCTGGGCCTCGTCGTCCCTGGTCAGCGGGCGCAAGGTCAGCTCGGCGGGCCCCGTGCGTTTCTCATTCGCAGATGACATTCCCGTCGAATCTAGCGTCGCGTCGCGCCAAGCATTGAAAAGCCAAGCCGCGAAGTACGCTGCCGAGTAGGCGATTGCAAAACGGAAAGGAGCGAGATGAGCCGACCGAACGTATACGCGGGCGAGTTTCAGATGGAACGCGAGGAGATGGGGGTTCGCGGCAGCCTGCTCGCACCGGCGGCGGGCGCCCGCGAGCTCGGCGCGAGCGTGTATGAGCTCGCGCCCGGGGCGAGCGGCTTCAACCTGCACGCCCACTACGGCAACGAGGAGCTGTTCGTCGTCTTGCGCGGCACCCCCACGCTGCGAACGGCGAACGGCGAGGATGAGCTCGCGCCCGGCGAGGTCGTCGCCTGCCCGCGCGGGCGCGAGGGGATGCACGCGATCGTCAACCGCTCGGCCGAGCCCGCGCTCGTGCTCGCGGTCTCGACGGCGAACTCGCCCGACGTCGTGATCTACCCGGAGACCGACACGGTCGGGGTGGCGACGCGCCACCCGTTCGCGCCGGTGCCCGAGGGTGGCGACGAGGGCATCGTCGGTGCCTTTCGCAAAGACGACAACCTGCGCGCGCAGCGCGCATAACGGCCGGCGCCGGCCGTCGGTCCTTGCATCCGGCCTCGACGATCGCCGAGCGCCTCACCGCGCAGCTGCTCGCGGGAGCGCCCGCCCGCGAGCCGACGGCGGTCGTCGAGCGGCTGTTGGCGGTCCAGGGTCAGGATCCCCGTGGTGCGCGCCTGGCGATTCGCGCGCGAACCACGGGTCTCGGCGCCGCGGACGTCGATCGCGCGCTGAGCGAGGATCGCTCGCTGCTGATCACCTGGCTCAACCGCGGCACGCTGCACCTCGTCGGCCGCGAGGACTATCCGTGGCTGCACGCCCTGACCACTGCTCCGCTCCTGACAGGCAACGCCCGGCGGCTCGCGCAAGAGGGCGTCACGCCGAGCAGAGCCGAGCGAGGCGTCAAGGTCATCGAACGGTCGCTCGCCGAGGAGGGCCCGCTGACCCGTGTCCAGCTCCGCGAGCGGATCGCGTCCGCCGACGTCCGCACCGAGGGCCAGGCGCTCGTGCACCTGCTGATGCTCGCGACCCTGCGCGGGGTAGCGGTGCGCGGGCCGATGGTCGGGCGCCAACACGCCTACGTGCTGGTGGACGACTGGCTGGGCAGGCCGGCTGCGGCGATCGATCGTGAGCGGGCGCTGGCCGAGCTCGCGCGGCGCTATCTCGCGGGCCACGGTCCGGCGGACGAGCGCGACCTCGCCAAGTGGACGGGCCTGCCGCTGCGAGACGTGCGTGCAGGGCTTAACGCGATCGCCTCCGAGCTGCACATACGCCCGGATGGGCTCCTCGACCTCGCGAGCCGCCTACCTGCGGCGAACCTGCCTCCTCCCCGCCTGCTGGGCGCGTTCGATCCCCTGCTCCTGGGCTGGGCCTCGCGCGAGGCGATCCTGGCGGCTCATCATCAGCGCATAGTGACCGTTAACGGGCTGTTCCGCCCGTTCGCGCTCGTCCGCGGCCGCGCCGTGGCCACGTGGAAAATGTCTGCGGGCGAGGTAGCCCTAGAGGATCCGTTCGACCGCTTGACCCGCAAGGACGCCGCCGCGCTGAACGCCGATGCGAAGGATGTAGTCCGCTACCTCGCGAGCTGAGCTGCCGTCGCCGGATCTCGCTGCGTTCCAGGACCGCAGCGATCGGCAGTCGGATCGTCGGCGACTGGATCGGCGGCGGCCGGGATAAGGTGAGGCCCCATGACAAGCGCCGGGACATCCAGATACGCGGCATTTCTGCGCGGGATGAACGTCGGCGGCCATCGCGTCAAGAGCGAGGAGCTGCGCTCGCTGTGCGAGGCGCTCGGCCTCGCGGACGTAGGCGTCTTTCGCGCAAGCGGCAACGTCGTGTTCACCGCCGCGCGCGAGCCGGTCGCGGAGCTGACCGCGCGGGTCGAGGAGGGACTGGAGAGGGCGCTCGGCTATGCGGTCCCTACGTTCATGCGCACCGCCGAGGAGGTACGCACGATCGCCGCGGCGCAGCCGTTCGACTCCTCCCTGGTGCGGGCGTCCAAGGGCAAGCTGCAGGTGACGATGTTGCCACGGGCCCCCACGAAGCGAGCCCGCCAGGATGCGCTCGCGTTGTCCACGCAGGAGGACTTGCTCGCGCTGGAGGGCCGTGAGCTCTACTGGCTGCCGAGCGGGGGCATCCTCGACTCGGCTCTCGACCTCAAGACGATCGCGAAGCTGCTCGGCGTCGGCACGACGAGGACCAAGAACACCGTCGAGCAGATCGCCGCCAAGCACTTCGCCGCGTGAGCGGCGGGATATCGGGCCTGCATCGATGAGTTCTACGAGCCTTCGGGCGCGCAAGGGAGCTGAGACAGCGTGAGGGGCCGGTCGACTCGATAGCTCAACGTGGCTCGCGCCACATCGTCCACACGGTCGGGCCGCGCAACAGGCGTGGTTCAGCGGTGACGCGGAAGCCGTGACGGGCGTAGAAGTCGATGTTGCGCTCCTTCGAAGACTCGACATAGGCGCAGACGCCGTCGGTGTCGCACTGCTCGAGCACGGGCTTCAAAACTGCTGAGCCGAGCCCCTGTCCCTGATGGTCGGGCTCGACGCCCAGCACGGCGAGATACCAGTGCGGCGGGTCGGCCGGGTGCAGACGCTCGAGGTTGTGCCAGCCGAGGGCGACCAGGGGCATGCGCGCGATCAGGCGCGGATCGAGAAAGCCGCGGCCGAGCGCCATCTCCTCGCGTAGGGCTTTCCCCCAACGCTTCGGGGGCGCCCACAGCGCTGCGCAGTCAAGGGCGTCGGTCGTCCAGATCTCCTCGTCGACGATCGTCTGGCGCAGTCGGGCGGCGTGGAAGCGCTCGAGCGCCCGCAGCCGCAGCGAGTCGGGTCGCCACGCCCATTCGGCCACCGGATCGTCCAAGAACGCACGAGCCAATGCCCGTGCGAGCGTAGGCACGTCCGCGGCCGTCGCGCGGCGCACGCTCGGCGAGCCGCTCACCGGTGAGCCTCAGCGCTGAGGGGCGCAAACTCGGTCAAGGAGCGGGGCCGGAGCTGGCGCATGTCAGGAATCGAGCTCCACCGCGAGCGGAATCCCTTTGTCGAACCAGCTGCGATGCAGCGCCTTGACCTTCGCACGGGTGGGCAGACCCTTACGATGGATGGCACACGAGCCGTAGTCGAACTGGTGCATCGTCTCGCAGTACATGTCCTTGGCCCGACGCAGCTCCTCCGCCTCGGCGAGCTCGTGCGCCACACCGGCAAACGTCCCCCCGGGAATTCGCAGGCGTACCCGCGGATTCGCGCGCATGTTCAGCACCCACGCGGCCGTTGCGCCCGATCCGGCGCTGGAGGGACGGATCGAGACGATGTACACCCGGTTGCCGCTGCGGACGGCGCGCACGCATTTGCGTCGCGTCTTGCCGGTCCTGCGACCGGTCGTCTCGAGGACACCCCAACCCCGCGGCGGCAACGCCATGAAGGCAGGCAGCATCAACGCGCTGAGGAGGCGCCCTCCACCTTTGGAGTGAACGAACGGGTTGTGCTTGCGCTCAGGCACGTGGCTCCCGGTGGGCAGGCGGCTCTCCGTTGGGCTCGACACGTTGCTGGACATCCGGCCTCCAAAGTCTAGGGTGTACCGTCCGAGATGGACGGTCTATGTTGTATCATGCTGGGGATCGCGATGCAAGACATCCAGCTCACCCCCACCTCCTACATCGTGCTCGGGCTGCTCGACCGGGCCGGCGTGGCGACCCCGTACGAGCTGAACCACCTGGCCGACCTGTCCGTGGGCAACTTCTGGTCGCTGCCACGCTCGCAGCTGTATGCCGAGCCCGCGCGCCTTGCGCGAGCGGGGTATCTGTCGGAGGAGCAGGAGCAGAGCGGGCGCCGGCGCAAGCGCTACGCGCTCACCGGGCGAGGCTCGGACGCGCTGCGCAGCTGGACCGAGGAGCCCACCTACGAGTATCCCGAGCTGCGAGACCCCAGCCTGCTGAAGGTCTTCTTCGGGGCCGATCCCCAGGCGATGGCGGAGGCGCAGCTGTCGACCCTGCGACCGCTGCTCGCAAGATTTGAGGAGATGCGCGCCAAGGACACCGGCGAGGGGCCCAACGGTCCCCGCCAGACGCTCCAGGTCGGGATCGACCATGTCGAAACCTCGATCCGCGCGTGGGAGCGAATCGCGAATGAATGCGGCGACACCCTGGAAGTGGGCGGCGAGCAGACGCCGGCCCTGTTGAGATAGGGAGAGCGGGCCGAGCTTTCGAGGCGGCGATCGCGACGCTCACACGCTCTTGGGGCCGGACGCGTCCGCGGCGAGACAGACGAAGGGCAGGCCGGCCTGGATGTCGTGGCGGTGTGGCACCCTAGGCCCGATGGACCTCGAGACCCGACGCGCTCGCCGCGACGCCGCTCGGCGGAACCGACGTCGCCGACGGCTCACGGCGCTGGCGGCGCTCACGCTCGCGATCGTCGCAGTGGCGATCGCCGTCCTCGCTGAGCGCTCGGGGGGCACATCAAGGCCCAGCTCCTCATCGCACAACGGCGCCGCACTCACCCCCGCAAGCCACTCGCGAGGGCGACACGGCGGACCGCCCACTACCGGCACGACGGCAACGGACCGGCCGACCGGCAAGCCCGGGGTCGAGCCGGTGCCGATCCTGATGTACCACGTGATCGCCGCTCCGCCCGCGGGAGCCCCGTTCCCGGGCCTGTATGTGCCGCCCGAAGAGTTCGCGGCGCAGATGCAGGCATTGAAGCGCGCCGGCTGGCATGCGGTGACGCTCGATCAGGTCGAGGCATACTGGCGCAGGGGTGTGGGACTGGGCGCGGGCAAACCGATCGTGATCAGCTTCGACAACGGCTATCAATCCCAGTACACCCAGGCGCTGCCGGTGCTGCGCCGGCTCGAATGGGTGGGCGATGAGAACATCCAGCTCACGGGACTGCCGCCCTCACAGGGCGGCCTCAGCCATAGACAGGTCGAAGGACTGGTGAGCGCGGGCTGGGAGCTCGACACCCAGGGCTTCAGCCACGCCGACCTGATCGCGCTCGATGCCCAGCAGCTGCACTACCAGGTCGCCGTCGCGCGAACGGTCGTCCAGCAGCGCTACCACGTTCCCGTGAACTGGTTCTGCTACCCGTCCGGACACTACGACGCGACGGTCCTCGAAGCGGTCAAGGCAGCCGGCTACACGGGCTCGACGACGGTCGTGCCAGGCTGGGCGCATCCGGAGGACGACCCGTACCGCCTGCATCGTCTGCGCGTGCTCGGCGGCACCTCGCCCGCAGCGCTGCTCGCACAGATCGCCGACATCAGCGACGACCCGCCCGCGCCGCCGTCCTATGGAGGCGCCTGATCGCAGCGAATGCCGGGGTCGCGAAGCCGTCCCGATCGGACCGGGCGGTGAGAGTGAAGACCGAGGCTGCTCAGCCCGCGGCGAGTGCGCGGCCCGCGAAGACTAGCTGGCTGGCCAGATGCGCGTGCACCGTTTCCAGGCTGTGCCCGCCGGGATACACGGCGCCCTTCGCGTCGGCTCCCGCCGCGCGCAGCGCGGCTGCGAACGGCGCGTCCTCGCCGGGGTTGGCGATGTCGTCGGCCTCACCGCCGTAGACGAAGGCATGTAGGGGGTGGCTCGCGAGGTACGGGCGGTCGGCGCGCAGCCTCCCTTCCAGGCCGTTGAAGAAGCCCAGCCAGCTCTCCACTATCGAGAAGCGTTCGGGGTGAGACAGCGCCACGTTCATCGAGCCGTAGCCGCCCATCGAGTCGCCGGCGATCGCGCGCCCGGTGCGATCGGCCACCGTGGGCAACATCCGATCGACCAGCTCCTGCGCTTCGAGCACGTAGCTTTCGTAGTGAAGGCCGTGAACGTTGCGCCAGTTGTTGGCTCCGGGGCCGCCCTGGATCATCACCGCGATCAGCGGCGGGATCGTGTGGCGTGCGATCAACGTGTCGAGCTTTCCCTGCAGGCCGACTTCGAGGAACGCGCCGGCCGACTGGTCGTTGCCGTCGAGCAGGTACAGCACCGGGTAGCGGCGCGTCGAGCTCGCGAAGCCGGCAGGCAGATAGGCGATGAACGAGCCGGACCCGTGCAGCGCGGCGGAGGTGTAGCTCGCCGTGTCGATCGAGCTGCCGGCTGCATCCTGGCTCTTGACTGTCAGCGTCGGCAGCGGCGGGCCCGGTGCGGCAGCGACAGCCGCGAGAGCCGGCGCCGGCTGTGACGCCGTGCGTATGTGGAGGAGATGCTCGACCCCGAGTCGCCCGTTCAGCGCAAGCGCCATCGATACGGCCGCCAAGCTCGCCAGCAGCACGCTTATCAGCAGACGACGCCCCGCCCCGCTGCGGCGCCCGCGCGCGAGCGGCTCGGCGACCGCGGACTCGGCGCGTCGCGGGAACGCAGGCACCCACGGGGGCGGCAGCAGCTCGACCGCCGCTGCACCCCCCTGGCCGGGCCACGTCCAGTCCCCCGCGCCCTCAAGCCAAGTGTGCGCGCGGGAAGCTCTAAAGCTGACAGGCATCACGTGCATTGAAGGAGCCCGGAGCCGGAAAGCCAACCCCTGCACAAACGCTCCCAATCCGCAATCGGGCTTGCGTCGCTAAGGATCTCACTCGGCGCGGGCTCACGCACTACCTGCTCGTCCCGGCGATGCTTACCCGGGCGGCGCTCACCCTTGCCGATCAGAGCGTGCTCCAGACCTCGCCTGTGTCTCCGAACCCGAGCGCGCGCTTGGTCGCTTCGGTGAGATCGAATTCGCGCCCGGCGACATACGGCCCCCGGTCGATCACCGGTACGCGGACCGCGCGCCCGTCGTAGCGCAGCGTGACCAGCGCCCCGCAAGGCAGCGTCTTGTTCGCCACCCCCATCGTGGCGCTCGTGAGCGACCCGCCGCACGCCAGGTTGCCGCCGCCTCCGTACCACGACGCCTCAGCGAGGCGATACGCATCCAATCGGCCGAGCCTGCGGTGAGAGGCCAGATCGTAGGAGTCGCCGGCAAAGCGCAGGCGCACGAGCTCGCTGAGCGTGTGCCGCGGCACGTAGCGCAGCCGAAAGCGCCCACCGGTGCGCGTGCGTGTCTCAGCCAGCGTGCTCCAGCCGTGACGACCGAGCGCCTGCAGTACCACCAGCCGTCCCGAGAGCCCCGGGCGCAGCGAGCCGGCGACGGAAGCCGCCCGGCCGGCGAGCACGTTCAGCCTCACGCGACGGACCGCGAGCGCGGTGTCGGCGGCCGGTGCGATCGGCGTCGAAGCCCTTAAAGAGATGGAAACGGGCGCGAGCAACGGCACAGCGGGCGACGTCGGGGGCGTCGCGGGGACGTACATGAACGGCAACCTCCTTGTTTACCGCCTACGGGGTTAGCTGTCGGGCTCACACGCGACCGAGCGCGCCAAAGAAACGCGGATCAGCCGGGCGTTACGGCCATAGCAACGGCCGATTCGCCCCATCCAGACCGCGTTCTCAGCGATCCGGCAGTGGGTCCCCCGCTCGCCTCCATCCACGGAGACGACTCGGCAGGGTCAGACGGTCCCCACACGCTAGACGGTTGTCGAGGCAATCGAGTGTGACCGCGGTCACACATGGGTAGCGACTGTATAAGCGGCTCAGCCGCGCACGTAGGGCAAGAGTCGCGGCACAATCTCGCGGCCGATGAAGCTGTGGATGGCTCTCAGGCCATCGGGGAGGGCTATGTTGACGCTCTTGCCGTGAGCCGATTCGTCCTTCTCTCGAAGGCGGATTACTACGAGCGGGGCACCATGCTCCTCCATATTCACGGCACCCTCGGGCACATCTTTGATTTCTGCGCCGTCCTCTACATACGAGCCGGGGTCGGCCTCGGAAAGTCCCCACTTCGCGCTCCCATCTGCGAGCTTCCAGCGAATCTGCATAGCGCGGATACCGGCAGCCGCGACTGGCAGCTTCGCGTGACGGTCGGTGTTCGAGAGCTTGTTGAGGATTCGGAGATCGTGATCTTCCTCTCCAGGCCCAGCGTCGTCGGGCGGTTGCAGCCGCTTCAGGACTGCGACGGCCTCCGGCACCAGCGCCTTCTCAACTGCCCCCCACACATGCCGAGCTTTTCGTCGGCGCTCGTTCTCCCCCTCGACGAAGGGTTCCCAGACCCCTCGGAAGTAGATGGGGAAGGTACGGCGGTCGCGACCTTTCGACGGCCCAATAGCGGCCATAAGGTGCTCCAAGCTGGAGCGCATGTTGTAGATCGCGTCGGCGGCGATGAGGGGAATGTCGGTGTTGGCGGGCGAGCGCGTGAAATGGAGGCGGTAGACCTCCCGCTTATCGTGGCCCTCGATCCGCTTGCTCACCGTGTATGGGCGGGAACGACCCGAAGCGCTTCCATAGTCTCCAATGGCGGCGTCGAGATCAGCGAGGTGCTTTTCGGACCGGTCGAGCTTCGACAGGAAGGAAGGAACCAACTCGCTCATTGGTCAGACCCTACTCGTGCCTGAATCTCGCCGTCAAGCCGCTTGACATCGACCGATGTGTCAAGTATATTGACAGTGTGGCCGCAGGCAACCGACACAATCCGACTCGGACCGACTGCTCGGAGTCGCAGTTCTCGCTCATGGAGTTCATGCGGGACTACCCCGACGATGCCGCCTGCCTTGAGCACCTATGGCGCTCGCGCTACGCGCCTGATGGCGAGCACGCCCAGTGCCCCAAGTGCGAGTGTGAGCATGTCTTTCGGAAGTACTCGACGGCTCAGGGTCGCCAGTCGTGGACCTGCACTGGCTGTGGGCATCACGTCCACCCGACGGCCGGGACGATCTTCCACAAGTCCTCGACCTCGCTGCACTTGTGGTTCTTCGCGATCTACATGATGACGAGCACTCGCTGCGGCGTGTCGGCCAAGATGCTTGAGCGTGAGATCGGCGTGTCCTACAAGACGGCGTGGCGGATGCTGAACAAGATCCGCAATGAGCTAATGGTCGATGACGGTGAGCCGTTGAGAGGCGACGTAGAGGTCGATGAGGCGTCCGTGGACGGCAAGCCCAGACGGGCGCAAGGTGAGCCCATCAAGCGGCCCGGAACGCGCTCGGAGGCCGCGAAACTACGCGAACGTAGTAGAGCAACCGTGTTCGCTGCCGTGGAGCGTGGCGGGCGGATCAAGGCGACCGTCCTACCTTCCCGTCGTGGGCCTCAGCTCAAGCGCCAAGTCGTCGAGTGGGTCGAGCCGGAGTCCATCATCATCACGGACGAGTGGCCCGCCTACAACGGCCTGGACGAGCACTTCATCGACCATAGTCGGATCAACCACTCCGCTGGCTGGTTTGTCGTCGGCGACACGCACACGAACACGGTCGAGGGCTTCTTTGGGCACCTCAAGCCGTCGATCCGGGGCACCTACCGGAGGGTGTCGCACCACTGGCTACAGGGCTACCTCAACGAGTTCGTGTGGCGCAGGAACGCCCGCTACTCGCCTACGTCGATGTTCGAGCTTCTGTTGGAGCGCACCGTCGCATGAGCGAGTCCGAGCCGATCAAGGCGATCCGCCGCGCCGCGAAACGGCGCGAGTACGCCGAGCGGCTGCGAATTCAGGCGACCGAGGAGCTACGCGACAGGATGCGCGAAGCTCAGGCGGAAGGCGTGCCTATCGCTCGGATCGCGCGGGAGGCTCGTCTATCTCGGCAGGGCGTTTACGACCTGCTGGCGGCGGCGCGACCTTCCTGACCAGCTGGTCGAAATCCTCCCGCGTCGGAACTGGGATTCGATGGCCCGCAGGTGTGGTTTGCTTGGGCTCGTGCGTCGAGTCAGGCATAAGCTCAGGCGAACCTACCTGCCGAGCGGGGAAAGATCGCGCACAGGAAGCGTGGCATCGGCGGACGGGCCGCTGCGCGGGGCAAGCTGTGCCTGAAGGCGGAGAGCCTCCGCTTCGACAACAAGCATCTCGACGGTCACGCTGGGATCGACGCCCGCACGTAGGACGTCTGGCTGTCCGCATTCGACGGTTTCAAGCGCTGACTGGTTGCTCATTCTCGACTCCTTCATGTTGCTGCTGGGTTGGCGTTCCCTCGCCAAGACTAAAGTTTGACAGCTTCTCGGCGAGCGCCACGTCGGTGGAAGATCGAAAATCCTCGTACATCTCGTTGAGCTTCCCCAGCTCCTCATTCGTGAGCCAGTGCGTGCCATGGCTTGAGATGATCGCCATGTCAGTGTCCTGACCTACCCCGGGAGCTACCTCGGCCCGACGCTTTGAAGCGTAGATCCTAAAGACGGTGTCGAGGTAGCCCGCATCCGGACCGTGCCTGAACCCAATCATCGACTGCAAAGCGTGGATAGTCCCGCTGCCAATGGCTGCATAGCCGATGATGTCCATGAGGCGATCGGTGCCGCCCGGATTCTGAACCGTATAGACATGCGCGCCAGAGGCATCTACGCCTGCCAGCAGCAGTTCGACGCCGAGATTGAACTGCGCCATCTGATTGTCCAGCATCGCCACGATTTGCGGGTTGAGCGATGTGTGGTTCTGGTAGTAGCTCACTAAGTCAAGTCCGCGAAGACGTAGAACCTGCTCGTTGAGCTGCTCCGCTCGCGCTCCTTCATAACCCTGCGCGAGCTGTCTCGAAATGTCGCCGATTGGCGGCTGCGTTGCAGCTACTTCGGATGCGACTTGCTGAGCAATTCGGGTTCCGACAAGCGAGTCTCCAGCCACCATCGCAATGGCGAACGGCGAGGCTTCGGCGGCCTTTGGCACGGTGTGCTCGAACTCGATGATGTTTCCGAGCGTAACCATGCGGTCGGTTGCGACTACAGCTCGGGGTTCATCCTCGTCGCGGCAAAGCGCGGCGATGCAAACGGTCACGCGGTCTCCTTCCGTCGATGGCCTCTCCTGGCCAGGATCATAAAGGGTGGAACTTGAGCAGGAAGTACGCCACCCGCGCGCTGGGGCTATGCGGTGGTCATATTCGGTCTCCATCAGCGATTCGCGCGCGCACCTCGCGCACAGCTTGCGCCACATCGGCCTCCTGCTCGGCGGCCTGGACGACGATCGACACGGGCACGCCGAGTGTCCCTGCGAGGCTTGTGATCTTGCCCCACGTAGGGTTGCGGATACCCCTTTCGATGCCGGACAAGTACGTGGGGTGCATGTCGGCGTCCAGCGCGAGCGTTTCGATTGTGAGGCGTTGTTCTCGGCGCAGGCGTCGGATCGCCCGGCCGAGGTCGATGTTCGTCGGCATCGCTCAGACCGCAATCGTGCCGCCGATCAACTCCACGAGCCGTACGGTCGCCCGCGTGGCGAACACGCAGTCCTCGCCAGCCTTCGCCACGAGCCCAGCCCCGAGCAGTTCATGGATCGCGACGCGCGTGTCTTCGGCGCTCTCGACCTCGCGGGCGAGGTCATCCATCGACCAGACGGGCTGCTCGTCGGTCAGCAGGTACAGCACGCGCCGTTCCGCCTGCTCCATCCTCTGAGCAGGGGTACGGGTATCTTGGGTCGGCATGGGAGTTCACGCTCCTGTGTCACGACCCCGGGGCAGTTCACCGCTGTCGCCGGGGTCATTTCTTGGATAGGAGGACGAACGTAAACCCGCATTCGGACGCCATTTCCAGGGGGTTTCAGCTTATACAGTCGCTACCCATGTGTGACCGCGGTCACACTCGATTATTAGGAATTATTCCGAATCAGGCCACTCCGCTGGACCCATCTCGCCGTCGCCGTCGGCCGGCTTGGGGCCGCCCACGGCAAGGAGGTCGAGGCCGTCGGGACCGGCCTCGAACGCCCGCACGACCTCGGGAGCCACGCGCAGCACGTCCCACTGGCGTAGCTCGTGGACCTCGCCGTCGAGCAGCACTCGTCCCGATCCGGACACGACGACGTAGGCCTCCTCCTGCTCGCGGTGACTGTGCGCCATCGGGCTGCGCAGGTCCGCCGCGTAGCGAAACAGGCTGACCCCGAGGTCGCGCGAGTCGAGGTGCTTGCGACCGAATTTACCCTCGATCCCCGGCGCGCGCTCCCCGATCGAGTCCTCGACGTCCAGCAGGTTGACGGTGGCGAATCGGGACATCGGGTCTCCTTTGTCGGGCGGACGGGGCGCTGCTCGCCCCCCCACCATAGCCCGCGCCCGCCGTGTTCGGGCATGATCCAACTCCCGTTCAACCCCAACAGGAGGCTCGCCAATGGCTCTGGACGCGACCAAGATCGGACAGGTAGTGGCAGATCAGATGGAGGCGCTCGAAGATCGCTTCGGCGACGACTGCGTAATCGGTGACGTGTGCACGATCGTCGAGGTGCTCGGGCCGCACGGCTCACAGGTCGCGATCCGGCCGAGCGGCGACACGCGCCCTCACGCCCTGATCGGCCTGCTGCGCCTGGCCGAGCAGATGGCGCTCAGCGGTATGCGGGGGGAGGCATCCGAAGACGACTGACGATCGTTCGCTCGCCGCCGTTGACGGCACGGCTCCCAGCAGCGACAATCGACGCCATGGCCAACCCCGATCGCCTGACAGCACTTGACTCGACGTTCCTGCACCTCGAGGACGACTCGACCGCCCACATGCACGTGGCGTCGGTGATGATCTTCGAGGGCAAGGCGCCGACGCCGCAGGAGCTCGTCGAGCACATCCTCAGCCGCCTGCACCTCGTGCCGCGCTACCGCCAGCGGCTGGCCTACGTCCCGCTCGGCCAGGGCCGGCCGGTGTGGACCGACGATCCGCACTTCAACCCGCGCTACCACATCCGCCACACCGCGCTGCCGAAGCCGGCGGACGAGGCCGCGCTGAAGCAGCTCGCCGGGCGTCTGTTCTCTCAGCGCCTCGATCGTTCCAAGCCGCTGTGGGAGATCTGGCTCGTGCAGCGGATGGCGGGCGGGCGTTTCGCGCTGATCGCCAAGACCCATCACGCGCTCGTCGACGGCATCTCCGGCGTGGACATCACGACGGTCCTGTTCGACACCGCCCCGGAGCCCCTCGTCGCACCCCGCCCGGCGGCGCCATGGACGGCCAAGCCGCTGCCGGGACAGGCCAAGCTACTCGGCGAGGCGCTGCTCGAGCGCACGACCGTGCCGGCGGAGATGGGACGCGGCACGCGTGCGTTACTGCGTGCCCCGCGCCGAGCGCTGTCTCAGCTCAAGGACAACCTGGCGAGCCTCGGCTCGACGACGCTCGCCGGCATCAGTGCGCCCGCTCCGCCAAGCCCGTTCAACGTCGACATCGGCCCGCACCGGCGCTACAGCTTCCTCGACGCCGACCTCGCCCAGTTCAAGGCGATCAAGGACTCGCTCGGTGGGACGCTCAACGACGTAGTGCTCGCATCGGTCAGCCTCGCGCTCGGGCGCTACCTACGCGGCCAGGGCCAGGACACCGAGGGCCTGGTCCTGAAGGCGATGGTGCCGGTCTCAGTACGCGCCGACTCCCAACGCGGCGCGCTCGGCAATCAGGTCGCCGCGATGTGGGCGCCGCTGCCCGTCGGCGTCGAGAGCCCGGCGGACTGCCTGGCGCAGATCCGCGCCGCGATGGAGGACCTCAAGGAATCCGGTCAGGCGGTCGGCGCCCAGGTGCTCGTCAACCTCGCCGGGTTCGCCCCGCCGACGATCCTCAGCCAGGCCGCGCGCCTGCAGGCGCGTCAGCGCTTCTTCAACCTCGTGGTGACGAACGTGCCGGGACCGCAGTTCCCGCTGTACCTGCTCGGGCACCGCCTGCAAGTGCTCTATCCGGTCGTGCCGCTCGCGCGCCGCCAAGCGCTGGGGATCGCGGTCATGAGCTATGACGGCCATCTCGGCTACGGGCTGCTCGGCGACTACGACGCGCTGCCAGAGCTCGAGTCGATCGTCCAGGATCTGCGCCGGGCGATCGCCTCACTCGCGCGCGCGGCCGGCGTCTCGCGCGCGCCCGCGAAAACGGCCGCCGCTTCGCGCAAAGCTGTCGCCCCACGAAAAGCCTCCGCGCCGCGCAAAACCACTCGCCGCGCCCGGGCCGAGCGGCCTTCGCCCGCGCCGAGCGCGGCCGCCAAGGCCGCAGCCAAATCAGCCGGCTAAGGTGCGTCTGGTTCTCTGCCAGCTGAACGCCACCGTTGGCGACATCGCCGGCAACGCCGAGCACATCCTCGCGGGCGCGCGGGCCGCGGGCGAGGCGGGCGCCGATCTGGTGCTCTTCCCGGAGCTGGCCCTCACCGGCTATCCGCCCGAGGACCTGCTCCTGCGCGAGCACTTCCTGCGCGACGCCGCCGCCGCGCTGCAGGCTCTGGCCTGCGAGATCGACGGGCCGACCGCGATCGTCGGCTTCCCGGAGGCCGCTCCCTCTTCCTCCCCCACCACCTCCGCCTGCGTCTACAACTCGGCGGCTGTGATCGCCTCGGGCGCCGTCACGGCCGTCTATCGCAAGTTCCACCTCCCCAACTACGGTGTCTTCGACGAGCAGCGCTACTTCACGGCCGGCTCGGACCCGCTCGTGATCGAGGTCGCCTCGGTCCGCGTGGGCGTATCGGTCTGCGAGGACCTGTGGACGCCGGGCGCGCCGGCCTCCGAGCAGGCCGCCGCGGGCGCGAGCTTGATCGCGAACATCTCCGCCTCTCCCTATCACGCGGGCAAGGGAGCCGAACGCGAGGGGCTGTTCGCACAGCGAGCGCGTGAGAACGGCACTTACGTCGCGTTCTGCGGGCTGGTCGGCGGTCAGGACGAGCTCGTCTTCGACGGTCACTCCTTCGTGCTCGACCCGGCCGGTGAGACGATCGCGCGCGCGGCCCAGTTCGAGGAGGACCTGCTCGTCTGCGACCTCGATCCCGCCAACCCTGTATCGGAGCGGCGAGCGCTGCGCGCTCCGCTCGCGCCGATCGAGGCCGAGGTGTACAGCGCGCTGAAGCTCGGCCTGCGCGACTACGTGGAGAAGAACGGCTTTCAGCAGGTCGTGCTCGGCCTCTCCGGCGGGATCGACTCGGCGCTCGTCGCCTGCCTCGCCGCGGATGCGCTCGGCCCCGAGCGCGTGAACGTCGCGGTCATGCCCTCCCCCTACTCCTCCGCCTCGACTCAAGGGGACGCCCGTGCCCTGGCGGCGGCGCTCGGCGTGCGCACGCACGAGCTGGCGATCGAGCCGGCGATGCACGCTTACGAGCAGACCCTGCGCGATGACTTCCATGGCCTGCCCACGGGGCTTGCGGAGGAGAACCTGCAGGCGCGCATCCGCGGCAACCTGCTGATGGCGCTGTCGAACAAGTTTGGCTGGCTCGTGCTCACGACCGGGAACAAGTCGGAGATGTCGGTCGGCTACACGACGCTCTACGGCGACCTCGCCGGCGGGCTGGCCGTGATCAAGGACGTGCCGAAGACGCTCGTCTATCGCCTGTGCGAGTGGCGCAACTCGCCCGCCGCCGCCGACGCCGGGGAGACGCCGGCTCCGATCCCGGCGTCGATCCTCGAGCGCGCCCCCTCGGCCGAGCTGCGCCACGACCAGCGCGACGAGGACTCGCTGCCGCCGTACGAGCTGCTCGACCGCATCCTGCGGGGCTACATCGAGCTCGACCACGGGCGCGAGCAGTTGCTCGCCGAAGGGCTGCCCGCAGCCGAGGTCGACGCCACGATCCGGCTGGTGGACCTGGCCGAGTACAAGCGCCGCCAGGCACCGCCGGGCATCAAGGTCACCACGCGCGCGTTCGGGCGCGACAGACGCATGCCGATCACCAACCGCTACCGGGATCGCCGCTGAGCTTCGCCGAGCTACGTCCTCGGTCACTCGCGTAGCACGCCACGCGAGCTGCCTGTGCCCGTCAGGGTGCGTCCTTGCTCCGCTCGCCCATCGACCACCCTGGAGGCGCACGAGTACCCTGCGAGCGTGCGTCTCCGCCTCCGGCCGCTCGCCCCGGCTCTCGCCGCGCTCTGCGCGCTCGCGCTGAGCGCGTGCGGAAACACCCTGCAGGACCAGCCAATCCCGCACAACACGCTCGAGGGGCTGATCGTGGCTCCGTTCCCCGTGTACTGGGTGGGCGGTGTCTTCCATCACCTGCAGATCTCCGAAGCCACTCACGATCCCGGCGGCGCCTTCAGCGTCAAGTACGGCGACTGCGTACAGGGCGGGCAGAGCACCTGCGTGCCGCCATTGCGGATCGTGACCTCGCCCGACAACAGCTTCCTGCCGGGCGGCTCCGCTCAGGTCCGGCGCACCCACATTCGCGGCGCCGCGGCGGTCGTGGCGCAGGACGGCGAGACGATCGAGATCCCGACCGCCGGGGTTGTGCTCAGCGTCTACGCCCGCAATCCAGGCTTGGCCGCCGAGGCCGCGGCGACCGCGGTGCCGATCAACGAGCCGGGCGTGCCGCAAGCGCACCTGCCCGCGGCGCTGCCCGTGACCCCGTTCGCCGAAACGCCCCTGCCGAGCCAGGTGCCCTCGCCGCTGCGCGCACTGCGTCAGGGTTCGCGATAGCCGTTGGGGCGGTGTGAGCGGGCGCCTGACGCCCGCGACGATCCGCGTCAGGCTCCGGGGATGGCGTGACGCGGACCCGGGGCTTGATCGCGAACCGCGATCGTCATGCGCGTCAGCGCGCAGATCCGTCCGGCGTCGTCCGTGAAGCGGACGTCCCAGACCCATGTCGTGCGGCCCTTGTGCAGCCGCTCGGCGTGCGCGTTGACGAACCCGTCTGTGATCGGGCGCAGGAAGCTCGTGTTGTTCGCCAGGCCCATCGCGATCTTGCCGTCCTCGAACACGCCGAGCGCGGTCGCAAGCGATGTCATCGACTCGGCCAGCGACGCGTACACGCCGCCGTGGATCAGACCGTACGGCTGGCGGACCTCGTCGCGCACGGCCACCTTCGCGCGCACGTCGGTGTCGGAGATCTCGACGAGCTCGAGACCGTACAAACGGTCGAAGCCGACCATCCCGCTGTTCAGCTGCTCGATGCCGGGCGTCTCCATCGCCGCGCCACGATAGCCTACGAGCCGTCCGGCCCGCCGGGCGTCCATCCATGAGCCGAATCGACGATCTTCCCCCCGACCTGCGGGCCACCCTGTCGCTGCTGCTCGACCGCGGCAAGAGCTATGCCGAGATCGCCGACATGCTCGCGATCCCCGAGAGCACGGTGCGCGACCGCGCCCACACTGCGCTCGATGCGCTCTCCGCCGGCCCAGCCACGGCCCGTTCGGACGCCAGCCGGCCGGGCTCCTCAAGCGGGACGTCGCCAGGCGAGCGTTCAGCTCGGACCGCTCGCTCCTCGATCGCCCCCTCCCGTGCGCCGAGCTCCGCCTCCCCTCCGCCCCCCTCGACCGCACGGGCCCGTGCAGCCATGGCGCCCCCCTCATCGCGGCGCGCCGGAGCGCTGCTGCTCGTCGTGCTGCTCGCCGTCGTGATCGTCGCGGTCGTCCTGCTCTCAGGCGGCGGAGGCGGCTCCGGCAAAACCTCGAGCACCGGCTCGAGCGCGTCGACCTCCGCGAGCTCTACCTCCTCGAAAACCTCTACCACCGGGTCCAAGCCGACCGAAGACAAGCGCATCACGCTCAGCTCGCCCGAACCGTCGAGCAAATCGATCGGCGCGGTGGAGGTCCTCTCCGAAGGCAGCAAATACGCTTACTACATCGCCGCGACCAACCTGCCGCCGTCCAAAGGCTTCTTCTACGCGGTCTGGCTCTACAACTCGCCCACGAGCCACGAGGCGGTGAGCAAGGCGCCGAACGTCGGCTCCAACGGTCGCCTGCAGGGCGGCGCGCTGCTGCCCGCCGACGCGGGCAAATATCACGAGATGCTGCTCACCCGCGAGACGAGCCCGCAGCCGACGGAACCCGGCTCGGTGGTGTTGAAGGGCGCCTTCGCTCTGCACTGAGCGACGCGTCCTCGACTAATCCCCGCCGCGAGCGCCGGACTTCTTCCTCGCCTTGCGATGTTTCTTAGCTTTGTGTTTGGGGCAGCCGGTGACCGCGATCTTCGTGTTCTGGTGGAGCACAGCGCCGTTCTGCGCGACGAATTCGGTCGGCATCGTCAGAGCGCCGGTGGTCTGCTTGACCTTGCGGGTCACGGTGCGCTTGTGGCCGTGAATCTTGATCCTCAGCCTCTCCTTGATCGTGACGGTCTTCGTGAGCTTGCACAGGTTCCCGTTCGCGGCGAGCACTGAGTACTTTCCCTCTGGGAGGGTCAGCTGGAAGCCGCCGACGGGCTCGTCGGGGATCGCCTTGAACGTCGTGCTCGTGATGCCCTTGGGGGAGATGAACGTCGAGCCGACGAGGTCGATCGTGACGCCGTAGCCCTGCAGCACCATGACCAGGCTGGGGAACGCTTCGCCGCCGTGGCTGACGAAGATCACGGGGCCCGTCAGCGGGACGGGCAGTATCGGGGTGCTTGCTTTGGCGTATCCGATCATCGACGCCGCGGGGCACCCCGCGGGGTTCGTGTTGAACTGCGCTTCGGTGCAAGCCTTTTGTAGCGTCGTCAGGCGGCTCGGGAGCTGGCGGGGGAGCTCGACCTCGACCTGCCTGATGTTCGACTGGGCGCCAAGCGCGCCGGGCATCTTCAGGCTCACGGAGATGCTTGCCCCGTTGGCTTTGCTCGTTTTCGCCTGGGTTGATACGGTGAACTTCGGTTTGAACGCGAGTTCCTGGCAGTTGGCGCTCTGGAACTCTGTCGAGACGGTCGCGGCCTGTGCGTAGTTGCTCGTCATCGTGCTCGAGAGGGGTAGTGGTTGGCAGCTGGTCGGGTTGAGGATGAACGCGGTGCGGTCGATGCTGACGCGGATGTCACGGACGTGCGTGACGATCCCGTCGATGATCGTGGGAATCGGTTCTGAGCCGGTCGGATCGATACGGACCTGCGCGGTATACGGATCGATCCTCAACGCGAAACGGACCACGACGGTGCCGAGGTCGAACGGGCCGATCGTTGCCGAAGTGACGCTCACGACCGAGAATGGGGCGCCGTGGAAGGGGCCGGCGAAGTAGAGCGTGCCGGGAACATAGTCGAGGACCGAGCCCACGCCTGTGCCGACCAGGGTGTGCCCGATCTCGCTCCCGGCCGGGCACGACGGTCCGTTCTCCTCCTGCACACCTGTTCGGTGTCGCGACTGTTCGATGTTCGCCTCGGGACAGAACGGGACACCGGTGAGGTTCGCGGTCAGGCCGGCGGGCAGGTCGGCGGAGTAGGAGGAGATCTCCTGCATCGCATCGCTGCGCGTCAACTCGACCGAGAACGGGCTGAAAGCACCCGCGGCGTTGTTCAGCGTCTGGGAGCCGATCCCCGGACTGAACGGCGGCAACGGGCCCGTCGGGCACGCGCTGCCTTCCGAGCCCTGCGTGATATCGAAGGAGGCCGTGTCGGTCAGGGCCGAGCCGGGTTGCGAGAACGGCGTCAGCTGTGCTTGGGTGGTGTAGGTTCCGCACGTCGCGGGAGTGATCAGCGGCGCCTGCTGACCTTCACGAAAATGGAAGTTGAAACGGCCGAACGGGATCTGCGGATCGTTTTCGAAGGTGACCGTCAGCCGGCCCGTGACGGGGTCGGGGGCGATCTTCCCCGCGAGCTTGACGAGGATCCCCCGTTCGGCGCGGCTACGGGCGATCACATAGATCGCCAGCAGCGACCCGCCGGGATGACCGGCTTGCGAGAACGGGTTTTCATACGGCTGCGCCAGATACAGCGACCCGGAGACAGTCGTGAACAGCAGCGGCGTTTCGATTTCGACCGTCCCGAGCTTCGAGGCCGGCGGACAGCCCACCCCCGCGGGGGTGCTCAGCGTCGCTTGCGCGTACTGCGCCTCTGTGCACGCGCCCAACCCCACGCCCGCGGAGGGATCGATCGTCATTCCTTCGGGCAGCGTCACGACCGTGTCCTCGAGGTCTGACTGCGCGAGCTGTGAGGGGTCGAGCAGTCCTTCGCTGTTGAAGCTCAGATCGAACGCGAGCCCGCTCGGCGAGGACGCCGCGTGCGTCGTCGGTTCGGTCGAGATCGCCGGGGTGAACGGAACTTCGCCGCAGCCAGTGAGTGCCGGCAAGGGTTCAGCAGGGGTGAATGTCTGTGGTCCTTCGCCGGGTGTCCACGAGTCCGCCTGCACACTGGACTGCAGCGGGCCGGTGCAGGAGGTTCCCATCCGTACGAATGCTCCCGGGTGCGCTTCATCGGACAGCGAGAGGCACGGTTCATACGCCACGCCCGCGCGGCCACGCGCGAAGTCGAGACAACCCCAGCCACGCGATTCCTTGTGGCTGTAGGCATGCGGGGCGCCCCAGAACGTCACCCGTGCACTGATCAAACCAGCATCTTGGGGAATGTCGTTCGTGCTGAGATCGACGCCCCAGTCTTCGCCGGGGCCGCTGCGGACGCTCGTGCTCAGGAACACCGGGACGTTCGCGAACGGCACGAAAAAACCAAAACGCGCCGGTTCGCCCGCTTCCGGTTCGATGTTGAAGATCGGCGCCGCGACCGTGAACGTCCCCCCTCCCCCGGGAGCCTGCGCGGTCACCGACGCCACCCCGACCGCGTCCCTCGCTTCGCATTCAGAGCTGTTGCCCAGCCCATCGCTGAGCAAGAACTGCCACTCCAGGCACCGTTCGACCGGCCTAGGATCAGCAATCAACCCCACCGGCAGCCGCGCGAGGATGTCCCTCGCCGGCGCCGCGGGCGCGACCTGCGCAGCAGCACCGAGCGGCGCCGTATCAGGCCCCTGGTCAAGCGCGATCGTGCCCGTCACCTGAAACGGATGAGAACCAGCCTGCGTATCGGGCGCGCCGCCTTCTTCTTCGGGGGTCAGCCCGTATTCTTCGACCCCGAACCGCGCGCTGCCCTGCCCAACCGCGACCGGCCGCGTGATCTGCGCCGCCGGAGCTCCCCCACCGCTGACACTCACTTCATCGCGTTCGCACACACTCGAGCCCTGTTCGCACACGCGAGCACCCGCCGGCACCCTCACCTCGATACGTACTTCCAGCTGGTCATAGGGGACCAACGGAACGCTCGATTCGCATGCCAGATGTTTCAGGTCGGGCGAGCACGACAACGCGACCGTTTCCCCCGGCGCGCCGCCCAGCCTCGGCTGCACGCCGGCAATCCCCGTCGCTTCAAGACCCGCCGGCAGGGTGTCGAGGATCCGCACCGGTGTCGCCGGCCCTTCCGCGTGCGCGATTACGCTCGCCGCGTCACCGACGTTCTCAACGCTCACAACGATCTCGCCTTCCGAGCCCGGCACCAGCACGCCCGGACGCGAACCAGAGCTCAGATGCCACCACGGCTGCGGCCCAACCGCGAACGCGGGCGTCGCGGCGACCCCAAAGACGCCGCCAAGCACGACGCAGAGGGTCGCTATCACGCCGCACGGGCGCATCTACTTCCTCTTGCTGTGCTTCTTCTTGACCGGACCGTAGCGCTTGTGGGCCGTGCGTTCGCAGACTTCGCGCTGGTGACGCTTCCTCTGGCCGCTGTACCTCTTGCGGCAAACCTTCAGCGCCGCGTTCAGCTTCTGTGCGCGGGTCAGAGCCTTCTTCACGCTCTTCGCGCAGCCCGCGACCTGGACTCTGGTGCTCTGGCTGGCAAGGACACCGTTCTGGCCCGTGAGCGTTGTGGGGATCGTGAGGTTTTGTCCGCAGAGGCTGTATTTCGCGCTCTGCGGGAGGTTCGTCCCGAAGATCGAGTAAGGACCCTGCGGGAAAACCGTTTCAAAGCTCGAGATCGGGGCGTCGGGGACCGTTTCGAAATGACTGTAGGTGACACCGTTCTTGATCTGCGTCTTACCATCAAGGACAATCTCCACATCACCACCCTGTTCGCGAGCCTGCAACACGAACTCGACATCCGGGAACGCCGCGCCACCGTGGGAGACGATGTACGCCGGTCCCACCAACGGAACACTCAACAGCGGCGTGACTGCCGTCCCGCTACCGATATTCGATGCCGCGGGACACGAAGCCGGGTTCGCTTCGAACACGCTCGCGGTGCACGCCTTCTGCAACGTGCTCAACCTCGCGGGCAACTGCACCGGCAACTGCAGATCGACCCTATGAATATTCGCTTCACCCGGTTTTTGCGCGACCTTGACGGTAAGCGAAGCGCCGCCCACTTTACTGTTCTTCGCACTCGCGGAAGCCGAGAAGGCGGGTTTGAACGGGAGGCCGTTGCAGCCCCCCACCTGGAATGGGCTCGACAGAGCCGCCTGCGAGCTCTGCGCGAACGCGGTCCCGATGATCTGCATCTTTTCGCAGCTCGTCGGGTTCAACGTGAACTGCCCGCGCGTGACTTCCACCGCGATCGCCCGAATATCCAGCGGGATACCATCGAGGACGCTCGGGAACGGGTCGCTCTTGACCGTCACCCGCGCGGTATACGGGTCGATCGACAGGGCAGCACGCACAACGACGGTACCAAGGTCGAACGGGCCCGCGACCGCGGGCGTTATCACCACGATGCTGAACGGTGCGCCCTGATAGGGCCCCGCGAGATACGCATGACCCGTGACATAGAACGGGGCACCCGACCCCGCACCGACATGCGCGAGACCCACTTCGCTCGCGGCGGGACACGACGGGGCTTCCTGCTCTGGTCGGCCCCCGCCGAGGCCGTTGCGATGCTGTGCCGCTTCGATCGCGGCCTGTGGGCACTCCTGGGTGCCCGCAAGCTTCCCGATCAACCCCTCGGGCAACGTCACGCTCAACGCACTCAACGTCTGCGAGCCGTCTTCGCGAGCGAGATGCAACACGAACGGGCTGTAGGTCCCCGCGATCGGACTGAACGTACCCGCGCTGAACACGGGAGCGTTGGGCTCTTGGGCTACCGTCGCGGGACACGCCCCGCCACCGGCGCCGGAGACCACTTCGAAGCCGCTCGTCGACGACACGGCCGCGGCGCCGCTCCACGGGCTCAACAGCGAGGTCGTCGTGAACGCTCCGCACGTCGCCGGTGTCGTGAGCGCCGCCCTGGAGCCTTCGAACAGCTTGATTTCGAAGTCTTCGAACGGGACCTGCGGGTTCTCGTCGACCGCCGTCGTCAACTGGCCCGTGACCGGGTCGGCTTTGATTTCGCCCGGGAGCTTCACGACGACGCCCGTCACCGGATCGTAGACCGCGATATACACCGCGAGCAGCGAACCGAACGGGTTTTCGCCCTGCCTCGCAAGATAGATCGCGCCCGGCAGAGGGTGATCCAGCAGCGGCGTCTTCACCGTCACCGAACCAAGCTTCGAAGCATCCGGGCACTGCGCGGGAAGCGGCGTGAACTGCGGCGTGCGCACACCCGGCTCGCCTGCCTTGTTCAGTTCGGCAAAACCGGTGAAGCCGACCTGCGCCTCGCTGCACGCCACCAGACCATCCGCCGAGGACGGGTTGACCGTCAAGCCCACCGGGAACGTGACAGAGACATCCCTCACATCGGACTCCCCCACGCCCTTCGCTTCCTCAGGCTGCGGGACATGCAGATCAAAATTCAACCCCGACGGCGAATCCGCCACACCCGAGGTAGGCGCCGCTTCGATCCGCGGAGCAAACGGAGGCATCTCACAACCCGTCATCCCTCCCAACCCCAGCGCGTGTTCATCAAACACGCCGGGCGCCTGATAAGAGTCCACAGCCAGGACAGTCGTCAACGGGCCCACACACGAGGTCGGGTTGCGCAGGAACGGCTTGGGCTGCGGCTCGTTCGCCGAACAGGGGCCGTAATCGCCGAAACCGACCGGCAACGGGCACCTTCGTTCGGCGTCATGGCTCGCTTCCGCGGGCACGCCCCACAAATGGACGAAGACTTCCACGACGCTCGTGAGCGCCGTGTTGCCCGTCGATTCGGCCGTAACGCCATAATCCCCGCCGCTGCGCAGCCTCGCGTCGATGTGGATCGTCACGTGCTGCAGGACGTTCGCGTCGAACTCCGCCGCGACACCCCGCGGCGGCACTACGTTATAGATCGGAGCGTGATACCCGGCAGAATTGAATCCTTCTCCGCCGTTGGCCGCTTCGTTGATCTTTATCCTGCCGACCTGGGCAGCGCCGCTGCACTTGAATTTGATCACCTCGGCGCGCGTGCACCTCGGCGTCGCCGACGGGTCGCCAATCAAACCCGGAGGCAGTTCGTTGATGACGTTCCTCAGGTTGCCCGTCGGCGCTTCATGGCGATGGTCGCCTCCCCCCAATTCTGCCCCTCCCACGTTTTCACTCCAGTTGATGCTGAAGGCCGTCCGTAGTTCGTAAGGATGCCCTCCCGCCTGGGTAAACGGCTTACCCGCTTCGTCGATCACTTCGAAGCTCGCCCCATGCATACCGAACGTGACGAACGTACGATCGGCGCCACCGCTCAAGCCCGCCTGGCTCGTCGCGAGGAAACGATAATGGTAGGTGGTACCGACGTTCAACCCCGTCACCGTGACGTTCGCCGCGACATCGCCAAAGCCCGCACCGACGTCCTGCGGGGCGCACGGCAGCGTCGTCGCGGCCGCATAACCGGACGCTTTGAAGCCGGCCTCATCGACGTACTGGACCTGGCAGGTGGTGTCGAAGTGGAACGGGTTGATCTGCGCGGTCAGTGTCGCCGCGACCCCGTTTACACGCGAGGACTGAGCGTCGATCGCCGGCCGGTCAGCGGCTATCAGCGTCTGATCGGCGCTTTCGCTCGTACCGTTGGCGTTCGTCGCCTTCACACGAAAGTGGTAGGTCCTGCCACGCAGGAGGCCGGTAATCGAGGAACTGACGTCGGAGGCGCCCGCATACGGTGGTTCGGGCGTGCAAGGCGCGACGTGACCGTAGGCGGTCGTTTCGCCCCATTCGAATTCACAGCCGGTCATTTCACCGCCGCCGTGTTCGGCGTCGGGATCCAAATGACCGTTCAGCGTCGCCGTCGTTTCCGTGACGTTCGTCGCGGGAAGCGCGGTCACGGTCGGGAACGCTACGTCGCCGCTGAAGATCGCGACACTCCCACCGCCGACTTCGGCGGCGTAGAGCCTTCCGGTGGTCGCGTTCACCGCCATGCCACCGAGGAAACTCTCGCCGGGAGTCGGTATCACATCCAGCAGCGTGCCGGAGGCTTCGAACTCCAGGATCCCCTTTTCTTCGGCCAGATCGATGTATACGTGGCCGGTTTTCGGATCGACGCCGACGCCTTGACTTCCTTCGTGTTCGGCGAAGATAGCGACGAACGCCCCCGAGGGTCCGAACTTCACCACCCGCAGGCTGAGTCCGGGTTGTTCCACCCAAACGTAGAGGTTGCCTTCGGAGTCGAGCGCGAGGGAGCGCATTTCGCTCGTGAGGTGCGGATCCTTGATCTGGCTGATGTACGCACCAGCGGCACTGAACTTATCGATCGCTTCCTGCCCCTCATCAGCGACATAGACATCACCGTTCGCATCGACCGCGACACCGGCTGGCTTGATCGTCAAATCCGGTGTCGCGCTTCCAGCCGCTCCGTTGCACTCGTGTGCGATTTCTGTGGCGGAAACCGGCGTCTTGGCGGTGATCTGGCACAGAAATTTGCCTTCCGTGTTGAACCTGTCAACGACACCATGTTCGGTGTCAGCGACGTACACGTCGCCTTTGTTCGCACCCGAGGAATTGTCGACCGCGGTTCCTGAGCCGCCGCCCAGGGCGAAGGTTTCCTGGCCCGGGACCGCGGTCGGGGGCACACCGGTGATCTCGACGCCGGCGTAGGTCCCGTTTTCGTCGAACTTATCCACACGCGACGCACCACCAAACACATTCAATTCCATCACCCAGACATCGCCGGTCGACTGATCGACGGCGTCGCTGACGAGGACAGGACCAAACAGGCCACCGGGCGTGCCGAGGCCATTGAAACTGCCGAGCTTCTGGTGCTTGACGGTGGCGGCGGCGGGCGCCACGGCAACCGTGAGCACCGCGAGCACCACGAATGCGGACAGGGAAAGCTTTCGTGAGATACGCATGGTCATTTGCTCCCCTTACGCCCGCTTGACTTTTTCGGTTTGTGCCTCTTCGGCTTCTTCTTCACGCACTTTCCGTGAATCAGCCTCTTGGCCTTCGAGCACTTGACCGACTTCGTGGTCTTGTGACTCGGTTCCCCCCCACCCGCGGGGCCGGGCGGCGAGACGGGGTTGCCCGCCCCGGAGAACGCGGAGACGCGGGGAACGGTTCGACCGGGGGTTCCCCGGGCGGCGACTTGCACCCTTCGACACTCGTGCACGCCGGCGCTTCCACGACTCCACCCGGCCCAACGGTGGGAGAAGCCAGAAAGCCACCGCCCACACGGGCGTCATACAGGCTGACGGATTCATCGGTATCGGAGCTGACCAGCGCATCGGCCGTGGTAAAGAAGACATTGGCGCCATCGAGGCTGGCGCCGTGGAATTCCGAGTCGTTGTGGGCGGTGCCGGCGGAGATCAGATGCAGCCGGCTGCCATCGTACTCATAGACATCCCGGTTGCCACCATTCACATCCGCGGGCAGCAGCGAATTGGTCGTCGAGAAGAAAACCCGGCCGCCATCGGACAGCTGGCCGGTGAGGATGTTGGGCACCTTAAGCCAGTTTTCACCCGGTGGGAGGGACGCGCTGATCGACGGCTGGTCGACCGTTTCCGCCGCCGTTGGAGGCGTGCCTTCCGGATCACACGAGGCGCAACTCAATTTGCTCGAGGCGGCGTCGTAGCGGAAGATCTCGAAAGAGGGCACGCCAGTGGCCGCCACCGTGTTGTCATAGCCGGTCAGGCGCTTGCGCGAGTTGAAGGCGAGGAAACGCCCATCGGGGGAGACCCTCGAGGTCAGACAGGGAGCCGATGGAACTCCAGGATTGCTACCGGCGCCTGTCTCCGGGGTCGTGGCGGACGCCCAGTCGCAGGCTTCAAGCTGTCCTCTTGAACCGGCGCGTGCTCCTTCGCCGCTGATGGGCGGTCCGAGCGTCGCGATGAAGGTGGTCGCGCCGGCGTGGCGCAGATAGAGGTTGGTTTCACCCGCCGCGGCCTTTTCGTGGCCGGCGTTTTCTTCACCGCCGGTGAGGACACCCCTGGCGACGAAATAGACATAGGAGCCGTCTTGGGAAACCCCGGCCACACCCTGGACATCGGCGCCGAGGGAGTCAGAGCCGTTACTGTCGACGGTGAGGTCGGTGAGGCGCTGCCCGGTGGGCTTTTCGGCGTTGTATTCATACAGGTCGTTCCCCTTCGGCTGTTCATACGCTTCTTTTTTCTTGGCGAAGCCGCCGCAGCCACCGCCCGAGGAGACCGCCCTCGAATCCGCGGTGAGGCGGGCGCAGTCAGTGAAGAACACACGCGAGCCATCAGGGGTCGCCCACTGGAACTGGCCGCCGCCACCAGGACCCGCCGGAGCATCAGAGTTGGCTTTGTCGACCTGGACAGTGCACGCGCGGCCAGCTTCCCCGAGCGAGCATTCCCCGCCAGCACCGGGTTCCTGCGCGACATTCTGGCGCAGGTAGAGCTTGGCGTTGAGGTACGCGCCTTCGCCAGTACAGGCCGTGCCGGTCGCACCTTCTAGTTTGATGTCGCAGAACTGTTCGCCGTGGCCATAGAAGAAGACGCGTTCGCCGTCTTCGGAGACCGCGTGGGTGAAGCCGGCGCTGCTGTCTGCTTCGTAGGACTCCCAGCTGTTGGCGAGGATGCCCCACGTGGGCGCGCCGCCGGGGAGAATCGTGACGAGGTGCAGGGCGCCGCCGACGTTCTCATACAGGTCTTCGCCGACCGAATAGGCCGCGGTCTGTTCGGGTGGCAGCGGCGCTTCGGGGGTGAGCTGCAAGGGGGAGCTGAAGACGATGTGGCTGAAGTCAGCGGAGCCCGCCCTGAAGTAGGCGTCGGGGGCGCTGGGAGCGGGCGGGGTGAGGTTGAGCAGCTGGTAGAAGCCGGCTTCGTTGGGAGCTTCGCTTTCGTGCAGGAAGATGTTCTGCGCTCCCTGGGGCTCGCCGGGGGCGAGCAGCGGTTCGTCGTGGCCGCAATTTCTGGTCCCGTTGTCGTCCGGGCGGCGCGGATAGCCACTCCAGTTCCATCCGTCGGCGAGCACCGCCTTGGAAAGGTCGGCGCTGTAGCCCGCGACGTAGGGGATGCAGAAAAGACCGGTCACGGTCGATTGCCGTGGGAGCTCACCCTGGGTCGACCAGCCCGCGGGACCGCGGCTGGAGACGAAATAGAAGCCCGGGCCCTTACCGGTGAAGGAGGGCGGCGGACCGAATTCGCTGAAGAAGCCCACCCGTTCACCGGTGAGCGAGACCGGGATCGTCTGTTCGGGCTCAGTATGGGGCTCGCTCTGCGGCGGTGAGACGATCTCATACGCGCGGCAGTCGGGGAGAGAAGTGGCGCGCTGTTCCACACGGCGCGCTTCGTTGGAGCAGGCTTCGGAAGCCTGCGCGGGTGTGGTCTGTAGTGTGCTTGCGGCCATGAGGGACAGTAGGACGGCGATCGCTGCTCCGAGTGGTCTGTGGGTGTTTACCCTCACCATGGGTGTGTTTGGTGTGTGCATGGTGGGGTTCACGCTGTCTCCTTGGTTGTGTGTCGTGTCTCGTGGCGATGTGTTGTTGTGTGGTTGTTGAGGTTGAGCTGTTCGGTGACGCGTTCCCCTAAAGGGGTGAGCTTCCAAGCGTTGCTCTCGCCGCGGGTGTGGCCCGGTCCCGTGTTCGTCAGCAGGCCGAGGCGCTCGAGGCGCGCGAGCAGCTTTGAGATCTGGCCCTGGTCTGTGAGGCCCGCGCCCTCGCCGATCGCACGGTTACTCGCTCCCGGATATTCCGCGGCGGCCTGCAACACCCGCGCGGTCCTGTACGTCAACCGCATCGGGATCCCCGCCAAAGGATCGCCACCCGAAAAATCAGCCGAGCGGGTCGGACTTTTCACTCCGGCCGGGCTCTCCCGGCCGGATGAAAACGTCCCGATCCCGCGCCGCTCCCTGCTCGCCGCCGCCGGCCCGAGATACGGCAGCACGATCATCCCCATCAGCTCCCCGTGCAGATCGGTCAGTGGTGCCCGCTCACCGTTCAACAAGCGCTTGTAGACGATCGCGAGTGCCGCACCGGCGAGGCCCTCGGCCGTCAGGACAGGTGCTCCCGCCGCGCGCGTGCTCTGTGCGCGCCCCTCAGCGAGCACGCCTGTGAGGCGTGCCAGTAGCCCCTCACGAGCCTCCAAGACTCGTCGTGTGCCGCGCGCGCTCTGCACCACACACACCCGCGCCAACACCGGATCGCGATCGAGGAAACACAAGATCGTCCACAGGCCGATACGGACACGCTCAACCCACGACACATCCCCAAGACCCGCCTGGTGGAGATCCCGCTCGACACGACCAACGGCGTCATCGAGCATCGCAAGCAGGCAGTCCTCACGGTTCGCGAACATGTCATAGAACGTGCGACGCGATACGCGTGCCCTGGAGGCGATATCAGCGACAGTCACACCAGACCAGCCGAGCTCCTCCACGGCCGGGACCGCCGCGCCGATCAGACGCGCACGCTGCATCCCAGACACCTGTCCACGAGCAGACGACCTTTTGCTGCCGGCCACCCCACGCCGACGCACATCACCCTGCGCCGCACGCACAGCACCAGCGCCGCGGGAACGCGGCGGCTTCGCGGTGGTCGCCATCAGGACCCGCTCCCCGCGAGCACGACACCACCATGCCGGGAACCGGTAAAGCCACGCTCACGAGCGCGGCTGCCACCGGCTACACGATCGAGAAAAGCGCCTGAGGAGGCGCCAAAACCAGACTCAGCGCCTAATAAACCCGGTGCAGAGAGAGAGAGAGAGAGAGAGAGAATGTGTCAGCGACGCTGACGCATCTAGCTACGGCCCCTTCCGGGCACGCAACGACCCCCATCACACCTGTCCTTACCGGACTCACGCGAACACAACCCCTCATCATTCGACCCGGCCCCTCTCCCAAACACGTCCCCTACAACGAGCGCTCGAGCCAACCTGGACGATCGACCCAAACCCAGTCTATTTCCATGCCCCACACCGGGAGCACCTCTACCCACAAATATATACACAAACCGTCGAACTTTGCAAGCCCGAACTGTCAACCCGCACACAAACCGCTCTGCAAAGCCAATCCGCTGCCACCTCGGATCTCATCGCTCGGCTGACTGCTGGTGCGACCCACCCTGCTTCACCCCAGCAGCTTCCCGGGGTTCATGATCCCCACGGGATCGAGCTCTCCCTTCAACGCGCGCAGAGCCGCCACCCCCTCGCTCCCCACCTCACGCTCCATCCACGGCGCGTGGTCGCGCCCGATCGCGTGGTGGTGGGTGATCGTGCCGCCGCCGTCGAGAATCGCGCGGCTGGCGGCGTCCTTGACCGCGCGCCACTGGCCGAGCTCGTCTCCCTCGCGCTGGCGGGCGATGAACGTAAAGTACAAAGACGCGCCGGTCTCATACAGGTGCGAGACGTGACACATGACGAGCCCCGGCGTGCCCTGGCCCTCCAGCGCGGAGGCGATCGCGCTCCCCACCGCGCGGTGCAGCCGCCGGAGGTTCGACCATTGCGTGGCGGTCTCGAGCGTCTCGACGAGCACGCCGTGGGTGAGCAGCTCGTCGCGTAGGTAGGGGGCGGAGTAGCGGCCGTGCAGCCACGCCTCTCCAGGTGAGCGTCCCACCCGCACGCCGCCGCTGTCCCCCACCAGGTCGAGCGCGCGCTTGCGTCTGATCGCGACCTCGACGCGCTCTCCCTCGAAGCCAAGGATCGCCAGGCACGCCCCGTCGCCGCGCCCGCGCAGCCCGAGATAGGCGCGTCCCAGCCGCCCCTTGACCCCGCCTGTGGGAGCGAGCGCGAGCGACATGCGCGTCTCCTGCTCATCGGAGAGCCTCGCGACGTCGGGCATCGCGTGCTGCTGGGCGAGCGCCCGCAGCGCGTCCACGCCCGCGGCGAAGTCCGCGAAGAAGACACCCTCGTAGATCCGCTCATCGGGCGCCACGCGCACGCGCAACGAGAGCTCGTCGATCACGCCGCAAGTGCCCTCCGAGCCCACCAGCAGCCGCCGCAGCTCCGGCCCCGCCGCGCTGGCCGGCACCGCTGGGAGCTCGATGTCGCCCGCGGGCGCGGCGAAGCGCAGCCCGAGGATCATCTTCTCGATCGAGCCGTACCCGCTCGAGGCCTGACCGGCCGAGCGCGTTGCAGCGCAGCCGCCGAGCGAGACGTATTCGAACGACTGCGGATGGTGGCCGAGCGTCAGGCCGCGCGCGCCCAGATACCGCTCCAGAGCGGGGGCCCGCATGCCTCCTTGCGTGACGACGGTCAGCGACTCGCGGTCGAGCTCGACGACGTTGCCCATGCGGCGCATGTCGAGCGCGATCACGCCCGCGTGCTCGCCGCGTAGCGGCGCGACGCCGCCGACGACGCTCGTGCCTCCGCCGAAGGGGACGACGGCGATCGAGTCCTGCGCGCAGCGCTCGAGCACGGCGCGCACCTGCTCGTGAGCGGCCGGGTAGACGATCGCGTCAGGGGCCCCCTCGGGCTCGCCCGCACGCAGGCGCACGAGATCCGGGTAGCCCTTGCCCGCGGCGTGTACGACGCGGGTTGCGTGCTCGTCGCGCACGCCGTCGTCGCCTACGACCTCGCGTAGCGAAGCCAGCGACGAGGCGGACAGTGTGGAGGGAGCGATCTGCACCCGCTCGAGCGCGACGGGCGGGCGCGGGCGCGGCGCGATCCCGACGGTCTCGCGCAGGTAGTCCAACGCGTGCGGAGGCAATCCCGCGGGCTGGGCCGGGTCGCCCCAGCCCCACCAGCGCATCGTGGGCGCGTCGACCGAGTCGGTCATCGGCCGTGGATCCGCTGGAGGCCGTCGAGCGCCTCTTCGATCGTGGCGCGCGCCGCGCGGCGCACCATGTGGCCGCCGAAGCGCGGAAAGAACCCGCTCAGGGTCTGGTGCAGCTCGATCGTCACCTCGGTCGGCCCGGTCGCCTCGCTCACGCCATCAGAGCCGCTGGAGCCGGCCACGTGAGCGCCAACAAGCGACGATGATGAGCTCGCGGGCACCGGGCGCAGGCTGACTTCGGTCTCCGCCGTCTTCAGCACGCGCGCGAACGGCGTGCCGGCGATCCGCTGGCGCCAGCGCAGCGATCGCTCGCCACCGTGCGCCTGCACGAGCTCGAAGTCGGCGCGTACCGTTTTGCCCTTCGCGGTCTTCATCACCTCGGTGAACGCGCCGTGCTCGTCTGTGCCCGCAAGGGTGACGTCCTCGACCCTGCTCACCCGCGGCCACCAGCGCGGGAGGTGATGAGGGTCACCGATCAGCTCCCACAGCTCATCGACCGGAGCGGCGATCGTGCGGCTGGCGCGCGCGGTGGGCATGACCGGGGAGCCTAAGGCCTTACGGTCTCAAGAGTCGTAGCTGAGCAGCGCGTGCGCCGTGTGCGGCTGAAGCCGCTCGCGCCCGTTCAGGAACGCCAGCTCGATCAGGAACCCGCAGCCGACGACCTCGCCGCCGAGCTGCTCGACGAGCTCGCACAGCGCGCTCGCCGTCCCTCCGGTGGCGAGCAGGTCGTCGTGCACGAGCACGCGCTTGCCCGCCTGCACGGCGTCGGTGTGCAGCTCGAGCTCGTTCGCGCCGTACTCGAGCAGGTACTCGGCGCGCACCGTCTCATACGGAAGCTTGCCGGGCTTGCGCGCGAGCACGAAGCCGGCGCCCAGCTCGAGCGCGAGCGCCGGCCCGAGGAGGAACCCGCGCGCCTCGGCCGCCACCACGCAGTCGACACGCAGCGGCCGCGCATACTCGGCCAGCGCGTTGACCGCCTGCGCGAGCGCGCGCGGGTCGGCCAGCAGCGGCGTGATGTCCTTGAACCCGATCCCGGGCTTGGGAAAGTCCGGGATCTCGCGAACGAGCGCCCGCAGATCTGTCGCTGTCTGGGTCATAGCCCTGACGTCCGAGGACGCAGATAGGCGCAGGTCATCGGGCGTCAGCGCAGGATCTTGCGCAGATCGCGGACCAGCAGCAGATGCTTCAGGTGGGTGGCGACCGCAGCGAGGTTCTCGAGCGCCTCGACGGCCTCTTTGCGCCGCTGCGGGTTGCGCGAGCGCAGCGCCGGCGCGAGGATCTGCTGGAGCAGGTTCGCCTCGCGGTCGGCCGAGGAGCGGAACACGCGCAGGTTGCGCCCGCCGACGCCGTAGCGCGCGAGCTCCGCGACCGCGCCGATGATCTCCCGCTCGGTCTCGTCGAAGTAGCGCACTCCCCCGCGCAGCTCGCCCTTGACGACGCCGTACTCCTCGAGCTCGCGCACGAGCTTGTCGTCGGCCTTCGTCTCGTCCAGCACGTCGTCCATCGAGTACAGCGCGCCGGTGACCTCGCGCACGCTCACGCTCGGGCGCCACGGTCGCATCCCGTCGCGGCCCGGCGCGGGCGTGTCCTGCCCCGAGCGCCCCGCGGCGAGCTCCTGGCGGATCACGCGCAGCGGCAGGAACTCGTCGCGCTGCATGCGCAGGATCGTGCGCAACCGTGCGACGTCGCCCTGGGTGTAGAGGCGGTAGCCGCCCGGCGTGCGCCGCGGCGTCAAGAGCTTCTGGTCCTCCAGGTAGCGGATCTTCGAGATCGAGATGTCGGGGAACTCCTGCACGAGCGCCTTGCAGACAGCACCGATCGTGATCGACTTCTGGCGCGGCGCTACGCCCCCGTCCCCCTGCGGGACGCCCTGCAGCTCGCCGACGTCGGCCGGTGGCGTCGGCGCGGCCATCAGCGAGCGTGGAACGTCAGCTTGTACTTGCCGATCTGCACCTCGTCGCCCTCCTCCAGGCGCTGAGACTCGATCCGCGAGCGGTTCACATAGGTGCCGTTCAGCGAGCCGCAGTCGTCGAGGTGCCACTGCTCGCCGCGGCGAATCAGCAGCGCGTGGTCGCGCGAGACCGTCACGTCGTCGAGGAACACCTCCGCGTCGGGACGCCGGCCGATGCTGATCCGCTCGCGGTCCACCGCGAAGCTCTCACCCACCCGGCCCCCGCCGGCGCGGATCACGAGCGCCGGTCCCCGTGCCGTGACCTCGTCCGGCTCGAGCGGCACCAGCTCGCCGGCGTCGTCGATGCGATAGGTCGCGGTCACCGGATCCCCGTCGGGCCCGCTCGTGGGCTCGGTACGCACGAGCAGCGCGCCGCAGCGCTGGCAGTAGTTGGCGCCCTCGACGTTGACGAAGCCGCACTCGGTGCAGTGCAGGGCCATGACCGCGGGCCGCTCTAGGCGGCCTGCCGCCGCAGCACGCGCGCGCACGCAGGACAGATCGGTCTCACGACTGGCCGTCCTGCGCGGGACTGTCCTGCTGGCGCTGGGCGAGGATGTCGGTGAGCTGCTGGACGTCGTCGCCGGTGATCATTACCTCGCCACCGTCGTGCTTCTTGCGCAGGCGGTTGACCAGCTCCGCGCGCAGGATGTCGATCTTGCCGTGCAAGATGCGCCGCTTGTAGGAGACCTCGGTCTCCTCCTCGGTCAGCTGCCTGATGACGTCTTTCAGTTCGACATCCGTCAGCGAGCCAAGGTCGGGAAACGTGTCGTCCATCTCGGGCCTATCTCCTCTTGCGACAGTGTGTGTTTTGCGCCACCGGCCCGTTGGGAAGACGGTGGCGTCGCCAAATCGATTGCACCTCCACTATAGACCAAAAGGTAAAGCTGAGCTTGAGAGTGTGGCCGTCAGACTGCGCGTGGCTCGCGCAGCTGACGAGCGCCCGAGCGCGCATACAGTCCGCTGGCGATCAGCGCGAGCGCCAGGCCGATGAGCAAGAGCACGGTGGCGAACCCTTCGAGGCCCGCCATCGCGAAGAAGAACGAGCCCAGCACCGGCGCCACCGCGAGTCGCCCCGGCCAGTTGATGCGCAGCTCGACGCCCCGCGTCTGCCCGTAGCGCCCGAGTGCGAGCATCAACAGCTCGCGCGCCGCCAGCCCCGCGAGCGCCCACCGTGGCAGCAGGTCGAAGCGCCAGCACACGACGACGCCAGAGATCACCAGCAGCCTGTCGGTCACCGGGTCCATCAGCGTTCCCAGGCGGCTGTACTGGCGCGTCACGCGCGCGGCGATGCCGTCGGCGTAGTCGCCCCAGCCGATCGTGCCGAACAGCACCGCCGGACCTGCCCCCGTCCCGTCGTGACTGGACAGGGCAACGATCAGGAATACTGGGATCAGGGCGAGGCGCAGAAAGCCGATCGCGTTGGGCACCGTCCACGGCCGCAGCGGTGCCCCGGCCAGCGTCTGCGGCGGCGGCGGCCCTGAGCGGTCGAGCCCGACCAGCCGCCGCACGGTAAGCGGCGGGCCCTGCGCCGCCCGCTGCGCGGTCTCGCCGCCGGCCGGCTCGGGCGCGCGCGGATCGGGCCCGGCGCCGGCGAGGTGGCGCTCTCCTAGGGGAGGCTCCGCCACAGCTCGTCCACCGCCCGGATCAGCTCGCTCGGCGCGCCGTCCAGTGGCAGACCCGCAACCGTCTGACGCCCGCGGCGCACCTGCACCTCGATCTCACCGGACTCCAGGGCTCGTCGGCCGACCGTCAGGCGCAACGGGCAGCCGAGCAGCTCGGCGTCTGCGAACTTCTCCCCCGGGCCGAGCTCGCGGTCGTCGTAGAGCACCTCGATAGCGCTGTCGCACAACGTCTCGTACAGCTGCTCGGCGGCATCGCGCTCCGGTGTCCCCGCCTTGCCGATCCCGACGAGGTGCACCGCGAACGGCGCCAGCGCTTTCGGCCAGGAGATGCCGTGCTCATCCGCGAACTGCTCGACGGCCGCCGCCACGATCCGCGCCGGGCCGATCCCGTAGCAGGCCATCCACGCCGGGTGCTCGGCGCCGGTCTCATCGAGGTAGTGCGCGCCAAGCGGCTCGGAGTAGCGCGTGCCGAGCTTGAAGATGTTGCCGATCTCGATCGCCGGCTCACGCGTCAGGCGCTCACCGTCCTTGAAGTACTCCTCGCCCACCTTCTCCACCCCGGGCGCGGCGAGAGCGGCCTCGACGTTCGCGGCGTAGCCATCCCCCAGCACGACCTCGTCCTCGCCCGCGGCACACGGCGCCATGTACTCGTGCGCGCCGAGACCGCCCATCATCCCGACATCGCCCTCGACCCGATACCAGCGCAACCCGGTGCGGTCCATCATGCGGTCGTACGCGCCGACGTGGAGCTCGTAGCTCTCCTCCATCCCAGCCTGGTCGCGGTCGAAGGAGTAGGCGTCCTTCATGATGAACTCGCGCGTGCGCAGCACGCCCGCGCGCGGGCGTGGCTCGTCTCGCTCCTTTACTTGGAAGTGGTAGACCGTCCGGGGCAGGTCGCGGTAGGAGCGGACGATCTGGGCCATATGAAAGGTGACGGCCTCCTCGTGGGTCATCGCGAGCACGAGCTCAGATCCCTTGCGGTCGGTCAGCTTGAACAGCTCGTCGATCTCCAGGCGACCGGTCTTGCGCCACGGCTCGGCCGGCTGCAGGACCGGCATCAACATCTCCTGGCCGCCGATCGCGTCCATCTCCTCACGGATGATCTGCACCACGCGCTGGTGCACGCGCCAGCCCGCGGGCAGCCACGTCCACATGCCCGCGCCCATCTGCCTGACCAGGCCGGCCCTGACCATCAGCTTGTGCGAGATCGCCTCGGCGTCGGCGGGCGCCTGCTTCTCGGTCGGCAGGAGGTAGTTGGAAAGGCGTGCCATCGGGGAAACAGAGCCTAGTGATAGCTCTGATAGAACAGCCTCTTGGGCGCATCAAGAGCCCTATCTCCACACTGCGAACGAAATCTCGACCTAAGGAGCCTCCGCAATGGCCTACACAGTCCCGCCGCTTCCCTACGCTTACGACGCGCTCGAGCCGCACATCGACGAGGCGACGATGAAGGTCCACCACGACAAGCACCATCAGGCCTACGTGGACAAGGCGAACGCCGCCCTGGAGGGCACGCCGCTGGCCGACGCGGCGATCGAGGACGTGCTGAAGGATCTGAGCCAGGTCCCCGAGGACAAGCGCACCGCGGTGCAGAACAACGGCGGCGGCCACTACAACCACAGCCTGTTCTGGGAGAGCATGAGCCCGAACGGCGGCGGCGCTCCCGAGGGCGAGCTGGCGCAGGCGATCGACTCGGTGTTCGGCTCGTTCGACGCCTTCAGGTCGAGCCTGAAGGAAGCCGGCGTCAACCGTTTCGGCTCGGGCTGGTCCTGGCTCGTGCACAACGGCTCGGAGGTCGCGATCGTGAGCACGCCCAACCAGGACAACCCGATCTCCAACGGCAGCACGCCACTGTTGGGCGTCGACGTGTGGGAGCACGCCTACTACCTGAAGTACCAGAACCGCCGTCCCGACTACATCGACGCGTGGTGGAACGTCGTCGACTGGGACAAGGTCGCCGAGCGGTTCTCCGCCGCGAGCTGATCGTTTGTTCGACCTGCCGCATGCTTGTAAATAGCTGATGTGATCCGGTCGGCGAATGCCGACCGGCGGGCCTGCACATGTGCAGGCCCATGACGGGCCGCATGCGGCCCGTCTACGAGGACGCGCATGCGCGTCCTCGTAGACGTGGCGCATGCGCCACACCGAACAGCATCAGCTCCTATAAGCATGCGCCGGACTGGATCTGAGTATCAACCGCGCGAGAAGCGCCGGCCGGCCACCGGCGAGACGGCCTCGTCGAGCACCGTCGCCGGCTCGGCACGAGCGGTGGACAGCGGACCTGCGTCGACGGGCAGCGCGGATGGCTCGAGCATCGACTCCAACACGTCCTCGGCGTCACGCGCCGCGGCGGCCTCCATCGCGGCGATCCGCTCGGGCGTCATCTGCGTGTCGTCCTCGTTCTCGGCCAGCCACGCGCGCGCTTCGGCGGCGGCGGCCTCGTCGCGCTGGACGGTCTTGCCGGAGGCGTAGTAGCGGTCGATCTCCTTGAACAGCTCGTCCACCAACTGCTCGGTCGGAACCTTCTTCAGCGGCTCGCCCTTGGAATAGATCATCCCCATGTCTTTCGCGCCGGTGATGCCGAAGTCGGCGTGGCGGGCCTCGCCGATGCCGTTGACCGCGCAGCCCAGCACCGAGACCTCGATCGGGTCCTCGTAGGCTTCGAGTCGCCGCTCGACCTCGACGACGACGGAGTCCATGTCGAACTGCAGGCGACCGCAGGTCGGGCAGGCGATCAGGTCGGGACCGCGCTCGCGCAGCTTCAGCGCCTTGAGGATCTCCCAGGCGACCTTGACCTCCTCCTCGGCGTGAAAGGTCGAGAGGGAGATGCGGATCGTGTCGCCGATCCCGTCCGCCAGCAGCGTGCCGAGGCCGACGGCCGACTTCAGCGAGCCCGACCACTTCGTTCCCGCCTCGGTCACGCCGAGGTGCAGCGGGTAGGGGATGCGCTCTGAGAGCATGCGGTTGGAGGCGATCGTGTTGGGCACCGAGGTCGACTTCATCGAGACCTTGAAGTTCTGAAAGTCGAGGCTCTCCATCAGCTCCACCGTCTCGATCGCGGCGGTCACGAGCGCCTCGACCGGGTTGTCGTACTCGAGCTGGCGCAAATGCTTGGGCAGCGAGCCGCTGTTCACGCCGACGCGCAGCGGCGTGCCGTGGAGCTTCGCCAGCGCGATCACCTCGGCGACCTTCTCCGGGCCGCCGATGTTGCCGGGGTTCAGCCGCACGCAGTGCGCCCCCGCCTCGATCGCCTTCAGCGCGAGCGTGTGGTTGAAATGGATGTCCGCGATAACCGGGATCGGCGACTGCGCGACGATCGTCTTCAGCGCCTCGGCGTCCTGCTCGCGCGGCACCGCCACGCGCACGATGTCGGCGCCGGCGTCGGCCACGGTGCGGATCTGATCCATCGTCGCCTGCAGGTTGGCGGTCTCGGTCTTCGTCATCGTCTGCACCGCCACCGGCGCGCCGCCGCCGATCGCAACTGGGCCTACGTGGATCTGACGCTCTGAGGACATAGGCTGATTCTACGATGCCCGACGTCTACTCCACCGCGCGCGGTCCACTTGCACGACTGACATCCCCGCTTGCCACCCGCGCGCGAGCGCGACGGCACGAGCGGTTCTTCGCGCTCACACGCCTCACGCCCGACGCACGGGTGCTCGACGTCGGCTGCGGGGCGCTCGGCCTGCGCGCGCTGGAGCCGGCCCTGGACGTCACCGGCGTCGACCTGGCCGAGTGTCCCAGCTACCCGGGCCCGTTCGTGCGCGCGGACGCCGCCGACGGATTGCCGTTCGCCGACGGCGAGTTCGACCTGGTCTACTGCTCGAGCGTGATCGAGCACGTCCCGCCGCCGCGCCGCGCGGCGTTCGCCGCCGAGGTGCGGCGCGTCGGCCGTGGCTGGTTCGTGCAGACGCCCGCCTTCTCGTTCCCGCTCGAGCCCCACTCGCTGCTGCCGGCTGCGCACTGGCTCCCGGTGCGACTGCGCAAACTCTATTGGCGCCTCGGCGCCACCGGCGGGTGGGAAGAGATCTCATTGCTACGCCGCACGGAGATCGAGGCTCTGTTCGGGCCCGCGCTCGCGGAGCGGGTCGGGGGGCTGGTCAAGAGCTGGGTGTGCGTCTCACCCGCCGAGACGTCCGATGTCGTTGCTGACGCCGTTGATCACGAGGAACAGCAGTAGGAAGATGCCGACAGAGCTGTATCGGTACATCGCCGCCAGCGAGATCCGCCGCCCGCGCAGCTTCTCGGCCACCGACCACAGCACGTGGCCGCCGTCGAGCGGCAGGAACGGGAACAGGTTGATCACCGCGAGGATCAGCGAGAGGAAGCCGAGGAACGCCAGCGCGTAGCCGGCGCCGGCGACGACCGTTTCGTGAGCGTCCTGGGTGATGCCGACGATGCTCGAGACCTGCTTGCGGCTCTTGGAGCTCGTGAGTGCTTTGAAGAAGCCCGTCAGCGTCTCGGTGCTCACGTGCCACATCTCGCTCACGGACGCGCCGGCGGCGGCGAGCACACCGAAGGATTTGGTCGCCGCGCCGAAGTCGAAGCCGATCAGCATCCGCCCGACTTCCTTGCTGTAGCGGGGGTAGATCGACAGCTTCACCTGGTGGTCCGCGCGGCGCACGGTCAGCCGTACCGGAGTGGCGGCGCGACAGCCATCGGTGAGCGGGCCGGCGCAGCGGTGGGCGGCGATCAGGCGCATCGTCGATGCGACCGTCGCACGCTGCCCTTCGACCGCGACGATCCGATCGCCCCGGCGCAGCGTGCCGTCGGCCGGCCTGCCTTTCTCGACTGCCTGCACCGACGTCGTCGGCACGAGCGTCTGCACCGACGGATCGAGGTTGCCGAGCGCGGTCGCGCCGTTGAGGTTGCCGCTGAAGAGGATGACCCAGAATAGGAAGAAAGCGATCGCGATGTTCACCCCCGGCCCGGCGAGGATCACGGCGATGCGCTTCCACGGCGCCTGCGTGTAGTAGGCGCGCGCGGCTATCCCCGGCTCGAGTCCCGCGATCTCCTCCGGGTTCATGCCCGTGATCTTCACGTATCCCCCAGCGGGAATCGCGCCGATCGCGTACTCGGTCTCGCCCCGCTTCACGCGGAACAGCGTCGGCGGGAAGAACAGTGAGAAGCGCTCCACCCGCATGCCGACGGCCTTGGCGACGGCGAAGTGGCCGAGCTCGTGCAGCACGATCAGCACGACGATGCCGAGGATGGTGAGGATCCAGCTCATGCGCCCAGTTTGACAGCCTCCCCCGCGAGTACCCGCGCCTGCCGGTCGGCCTCGTAAAGCGACTCGAACGCGCGCACCGGCTCGGCGGGCAGCTCCGACAGTGTCTGTTCGATCACACGCGAGATCTCGTTGAAACGCAGTCGCCCCTCCAGGAATGCGTGCACGGCGATCTCGTTCGCCGCGTTCAGCACACACGGCGCCGTGCCGCCCGCGAGCGCGGCCTCGCGAGCCAGACGCAGACACGGAAAGGCGTCGAGGTCGACCGGCTGAAACGTCAGCTCGCCGACGGCCGCCAGGTCAAGGGGCGCGATGCCCAGCTCGACGCTCTCTCCCCCGTGCAGGGCATAGGAGATCGCGATGCGCATGTCCGGCGGCCCGAGATGGGCGAGCATCGCCCCATCCGCCAGCTGGATCAGGCCGTGGACGAGCGACTGCGGGTGCACGACCACGTCGATGCGGTCATACGGCGTGCCGAACAGGTGATGGGCCTCCATCACCTCCAGGCCCTTGTTCATGAGGGTTGCGGAGTCGATGGTGATCTTGCCGCCCATCTCCCAGGTCGGATGCGCGAGGGCCTGCTTGACCGTCACATCCTCGAGCTCCTCGCGCGCACGCCCGCGAAACGGCCCGCCGCTGGCGGTGATCGTCATCCGCTCGACCGCCCCCGGCGGCTGGCCCGCGAGCAGTTGATGCAGGGCCGTGTGCTCGGAGTCGACCGGCACGATCCGCGCGCCCGTGGCCTCGGCCAGCGCGGTCACGAGCTCGCCGCCGACGACCAGCGACTCCTTGTTGGCCAGCGCAAGGTCGATCCCCTCGCCGAGCGTCGCCACGGTGGGACCCAGACCGGCGGAGCCGACGAGCGCGTTCAGCACCAGCTCTGCGCCCGACTCCACGACCAGCTCCACGAGTCCCTCCGGCCCTGTCAGTACCTCGCCGTCGGTCCACGCCTCCGAGGCGCGCGCCGCGGCGTGCTCGTCGACGAGCGCGACCCTGTCCACGTCGTGAGCACACGCCTGCTCGATCAGGCCCTCCCACGAGCGCTCGGCCGACAGGCCGACGAGCTCGAGCTCCTCGCTGCGCGCGACGACGTCGAGCGCCTGCACGCCGATCGAGCCGGTCGAGCCGAGAATCAGCAGGCGCTTCGCGCTGGTCAACCCAGCTTGGCTGTGAACGGCACCTTGCCGCTCATGCAGGGGATGGTCGCCGTCCCGATCAACAGCGTCAGGTTCTGTTCGATATAGCCGCTGGCGGTGCCCTTCTTCGTGAACGTGACCGAGAAGCTCGACTGTCCCATCGTGGGCGGTCCGCCCGGGATCGCCGCTGCTGACGTAACGGCCGTCTGCTGGGTGAGCTTGCCCGAGGAGGGAAGCTGAACCGGGGTCACGAAGCTTCCGAGGGGGCTTTCGTCGTTGGCGGCACCAAGACAATCGATCGGCGGCGAGACTGGGAGCGCGACGCAGAGATGCGTCGTGGACGTGCCCTGATAGGGCGCGCTGTTGCATTCCGCGCGCTTGAGCGTGATGGCGAACTTCTGGACGCCGATCTTCGCGTTGTAGGTCCCGGTCTTGAACGCGGCCGGCTTCGGCTTGGCCTTGCCGTGAGCGGCGGCGGCACTGGCTGGCACGGCGACGACAGCGATCCCCATTAGCGCTACCAGCAAGATACGGCGCATTCCGTCCCCCGTTCGGCCAATCATGTCCTTGTCGCGCGGAAGCGTATAAGAAGATCGGCGCTCCGTCTATAGCGTCCGACGCGCTGCCGCTCGCATCGCAGCCCGCGCTGCGACGTTGGCTGGTTAGCGATAGACCGGCTTTCCTAGACGTACGCGGCCCAGATGTAGTAGCCGACGACGGCCGCGAACAGGACCGCGTCGAGACGGTCGAGCGCGCCGCCGTGAGCGCCGAACAGGCTGCCTGAATCCTTCGTGCGAGCCTCGCGCTTGACGAACGACTCGAACAGGTCTCCGATCGGCGCGACGAGCGCGACGCCGACGCCGAGCACGAGCGCGTGCGAGCCGGGCAGCCAATCCTGATAGCGCCCGGCGAACCACACGCCGAGGACGGCACAGACCATGCCGATGGCGAGGCCCTCGACGGTCTTGTTCGGCGAGATCCGCGGGGCCAGCGGGCGGCGACCGAACAGGCGCCCCCCGAGATAGGCGCCGGTGTCGCCGAGGAACGTGCCGACGAGCACGTCGATCACGATGCCGAGGCCGTGTGGCAATCCGCGCAAGAGCACAGCGTGGGCAAGAGCGAAGCCGATCCAGTAGATGCCGAGCAGCGTTACCGCCATCCCCCCCACGCTCGGCCGACTCTGGGCGAGCGTCAGCCCGAAGAGCATCGGCAGCACAGCTACGGCGACGAGCAGCACTTGGAACTGGCTGCCGTACAGCGCCGCCGCCAGCAGGCCCGCCAGCGCGAGAAAGCCCGCCAGGCGGACGGGGTGCGCACGGTCGTACATCGCATACAGCTCGTGCATGCAAACGCACCCGAGCGCGAACAGCCCGAGCGCAAAGACGGCACCGCCCTCGATCACGAGGAACAACGCGACGGCGATCGCGGGCGCGGCGGCGAGCAGCCGTGCGTTCAGGTCAGAGCGCTGCCGCCGTGGCGCCATCCTGCGCTCAGCGTCCGCCGAAGCGTCGGCGACGGGCCGCGAACTCGGCCAGCGACTGCTCGAGCGCGACGCGTGTGAAGTCGGGCCACAGCTCCTCGCGGAAGACGAGCTCGGAGTAGGCCGACTGCCACAGCAGGTAGTTCGACAGCCGTCGCTCGCCGCTGGTGCGGATGATCAGGTCGGGGTCGTGCATCTCGGGCGCGTACAGGCAGGCGCGGAACTCCTCCTCGGTCTCGCCCTGAAAGCGGCGGGCGGCGTCGAGGATCTCGGCGCGCCCGCCGTAGTTGAAGGCGACGAACAGGGTGATGCGCTCGTTCGCGCTGGTCAGCGCTTCGGCCCACTCCATCTGTGCCACCAGCTCCGGCGAGACGCCGGCACGACGGCCGATGAAGCGCATGCGCACGCCCTCCTCGTGGAGCTCGGGAGTCTCGCCGGCGATCCGCCGGGAGAACATCTCCATCAGCCCCTGCACCTCGGCGGCCGGGCGCGACCAGTTCTCGGTCGAGAACGAGTAGACCGTCAGCTCTTCGATGCCGAGGTCGGCGGCGTCGCGCAGGCGCGCCTTGACCGTGTCGGCGCCGGCGCTGTGACCATCGTTGACCGGTACTCCTCGCGCGCGCGCCCAGCGCCCGTTACCGTCGGTGATGATCGCGACGTACCGTGCGACCTGAGTGTCACCCGCCGATCTCGAATCGGCCGCCGACGCTCGTTGCTCGGCGGCGCTCATCAGACTTCGAGGATCTCGTCTTCCTTGACCTTCAGCACGCCGTCGAGCTCGCCGATGCGCGCGTCGGTCAGCTTCTGCAGCTCGACCTCGGCGCGATGCTCGTCGTCGGAGGAGGCCTCGCCCTCGGCCTTCATCTCACGCAGCTGCTGCATCGTGTCGCGGCGCACGTTGCGAATCGCGACGCGTCCCTCCTCGGCGAGGTTGCGCACGACCTTGACCAGCTCGCGGCGGCGTTCCTCGTTCAGCTCGGGCACGACCAGGCGTACGACGTTGCCGTCGTTCGATGGGTTCAAGCTGACGTCGGACTCGTTGATCGCCTTCTCGATCATCTTGATCGAGGACTTGTCATACGGTTGCACCGTCAGCAGGCGGGCTTCCGGCGCGGAGATCGTGGCGAGCTGGTTCAGCGGCGTCATCGCGCCGTAGTAGTCGACGACCACGCGATCCAGCAGCGACGGGCTGGCGCGACCGGTGCGCACGGAGGAGAACTCGTGCTGGGCTGTCTCGACCGACTTGACCATGCGCTCGCGCGCGTCGGCGAGCAGTTCGTCGATCAGGTTCTCAGTTGCCATCGCCATCTCCTGTCGCGGTAGATACAAGCGTGCCGACGCGCTCGCCCGAAATGATCCGCGCGAGGCTTTTCTGATCGTCCATGTTGAACACGTTCAACGGCATCCCATTGTCCATGCACAGCGCAAGCGCGGTCGAGTCCATCACGCGCAGGCGCCGCTCGATCGCCTCCATGTGGGTGATCTCGGGGATGAACGTCGCGTTCGGGTCGACCGCGGGATCGGCCGTGTAGACGCCCTCGACCCCGTTCTTGGCCATCAGGATGATCTCCGCGTGGATCTCCGCCGCGCGCAACGCGGCAGCGGTGTCGGTCGTGAAGAACGGGTTGCCCGTGCCGGCCGCGAAGATCACGACACGTCCCTTCTCGAGATGGCGCATCGCACGGCGGCGGATGTACGGCTCGGCTACCTCGGAGATGCCGAGCGCGGACTGCACGCGCGTGTTCGTGCCCATCTTCTCCAGGGCATCCTGCAAAGGCAGCGCGTTGAGCACGGTCGCGACCATCCCCATGTAGTCGGCGGTCGCACGGTCCATGCCCGCGGCGACGCCCTGCATCCCCCGATAGATGTTGCCCGCGCCGACGACGATCGCGACCTCCACGCCCTGGTCGCGCACGGCGGTGACCTGCCGCGCGACGGCGATCACGCGCTCGGGGTCGGTGCCGTAGTCGAGCTCGCCCATCAGCGCCTCGCCGGAGAGCTTGAGCAGAATGCGTTTGAACGCCGGGCCGGACATCGTCGGCAAGCCTACCCGCCGACGGGTCTACTGACCCACGGCAAAGCGAGTGAAGCGGCGTATGACTACGTTCTCGCCGGTCTTGGCGGTGAGCTCGTCACGCAGCTGCTGGACGGTCTTGCCGTCGAACTTGGGGTTGTGCATCTCCTGCTCGAGCAGCACGATCGTGCGATACCAGGCGTCGAGCTTGCCGGAGACGATCTTCTCGCGCACGTTCTCAGGCTTCTCAGAAGCCTCCTGCTCGTAGATCCGCGCCTCGGCGTCGCGTAGGTCGGTGGGAACGTCCTCGCGGCTTACGTGCTTGACGGTGGGCGTGGCCGCGATCTGCATCGCGATGTCGCGGGCGAAGGAGACGAAGTCCTCGTTGGTGGCGACGAAGTCGGTGTTGCAGTCGACCTCGATCAGCACCCCCACCTTGGCGCCCGCGTGGACGTAGGCCTGCACGGTGCCCTCGGTGGCCAGGCGCTCGCCGAGGTCCTGGATCTTCTTGCCCTGCTTCAGACGCAGGATCTCGATCGCTTTGCCGATGTCGCCCTGCGCCTCGGTGAGCGCCTTCTTGCAGTCCATCATGCCCGCGCCGGTGCGCTCGCGCAGGGCCTTGACGTCCTTGGCTGAGATCTCGACCGGGCTCATGACGCGCTCGTGCCCTCGGTGGCGGTGGCGGCAGCGGGCTCGGCGCCCTCGGCGGGAGCGGGCGCCTCGGAAGCCTCTGCTGGGGCGGAGGTCTCGGGCACAGACGGCGCGGCCGCCGCCGCCGGTGCGGCTTTCTCCGGCGCTGGAGCCGTCTGAACGGGCGCCGCCTGAGCCGCGGCGGCCGCCTGGGTCGTAGCAGCCGCGGCCGCCTCGCGCTCGGCTGCCTCTTTCTTGGCCTGCTCCTCGGCCTCGCGCTTGGCCTGCTCCTCGGCTTCGCGCTTCGCGCGAGCCTCGGCCTCGACGCGGGCTTTCTCTTCGGCCTCCTGGCGGGCGCGTTCCTCCTCGGCGCGGAACACGGAGTGTCCCTCGGCGACGACCTGGCCGATCGCCTGGGTGATCAGTGCGCACGAGCGGATCGCGTCGTCGTTGCCGGGGACGACGAAGTCGATCCCGTCGGGGTCGCAGTTGGTGTCGACGAGGCCGATGATCGGGATGCGCAGACGGCGAGCCTCTTTGACAGCGATCTCCTCGGTTTTGAGGTCGATCACGAACATCGCGTCGGGCACGCGCTGCATGTTCTTGACGCCGCCGAGGTTCGCGCGCAGCTTGGCGAGATCGGCCTGGGCGGCCATCCGCTCGCGGGTCGGCAGCAGCGCGAGCTGGCCGTCGGCCTCGTAGCGTTCGAGGTCGTGCAGCCGGCGGATGCGCAGGCTGATGGTTTGGAAGTTGGTCAGCAGACCCCCGAGCCAGCGGTGGTTGACGAACGGCATGCCGGACGCTTCGGCAACGTCCTTGACCGTGTCGCGCGCCTGCTTCTTCGTGCCGACGAACAGCACCGTGCCGCCGCGATGGGCCAGCGTGCCGGCGAACTCCTGCGCGGAGTTGAGCGCCGCGGAGGTCTTGAGCAGGTCGATGATGTAGATGCCGCCACGCTCACCGTGGATGAAACGGCGCATCTTCGGGTTCCAGCGACGCGTCTGGTGGCCGAAATGCACGCCGGCCTCCAGCAGCTCCGCGATGCCAACTTGAGCCACGATTACTCCCTTATGTGATGGTGCGAGATTGAGGTCCGTGCGGGTGGAGCGGACCCGGAGGGTGAGCGACTCTTCAGTCGCAAATCTCCGGGCAGGGCCGCGATCCGGGCTCCCACACGGGATAGAAGATCCGATTGAGAACGTCAGGATAGCCGTTGTTCGGCGAGTGCGAGCGCGTGCAGCAGATCGGCCGGCAGCGGCGAGCGCACCTCGACGGGCTCGCCGCTGAGCGGATGGGGGAACGCGAGTCGGGTGGCGTGCAGGAACTGGCGTTTCAGGCCGAATACGCCGGGCGCCCCATACTCGGGGTCGCCGCATACGGGATGGCCGATCGCCTGCAGGTGGACGCGGATCTGGTGGGTGCGCCCGGTGTCCAGGCGCAGTCGCAACAGCGAGGTGTCTCCGAGTGGACGATCGAGCGTAAAGTGCGTGCGAGCCTCGCGCGGATGGGCGCCACCGACGGTCATGCGCGTGCGAACGCGCTCGTCACGGCCGATCGGCGCCTCGATCGTGCCGGTCCGCGCGGGCGGGCGACCTTGGACGAGGGCGAGGTACTCGCGCTCGATCAGCCGCTGCGCGAGCGCGGCCTGCAGCAGGCGGTGGGCCTCCTCGGAGCGCGAGACGACGAGCAGTCCGGAGGTATCGCGGTCCAGGCGGTGCACGATCCCGGCGCGCTCTGGATCGCCGCCGGCCGCGGTGTCGGCAAGCAACTGGGAGAGCGTCCCCTCGCGCTGCCCGCGCGCCGGGTGGACGACGAGACCGGGTCCCTTGTCGATGACCAGGAGGTGCTCGTCCTGGTATGCGATCGTAAACGGAGGCGGGGCGGTCATGGTGCGAGTCCTTTTATGGGAAGACGCGTGCGCGTCGTTCCCCCGAACAGCCCTGCCGGCGCCGGTCGGGCACACGCGGCGCAGCCGTGGGTCAGCGAGACGACGCATGTGCGGCACAGCATCCGGCGATTGTCAGCGCGCGGCGACGTGACGCGAATGATCGATGAGCAGGAACAGGATCAGTATGCCTAGCGTGATCGAGGCGTCGGCGAGGTTGAACGGGGGCCAGCCGAGGGGGAGCTTGACGAAGTCGGTAACCGACCCGTGGCGCAGGCGGTCGAGGATGTTGCCGAGCGCGCCGCCGAGGAGCATGCCGGTCGGCAGCCACAGCAGGGGCAGTGCGGTGTGGCGGGCGAAATAGGCGAGCAGCAGCAGGAGCGCAGCGGCGATCAGGATCGTCACCGCGACTTGGTTGCCGGGGAGAAAGCCAAAGGCGACGCCGTGGTTGCGAGTGTCGACGAGCTGGATGCCGGGTAGCAGCTTGCGTTCTTCGCCGGGCACGATCGAATGTTCGACCGCGCGCTTGCTCAGCTGGTCGGCCGCGATCACGGCGATCAGGACCAGGCCGGCGCGAACCCAGGCGACTGTGCTGCGCATCCGGAGTCCCCGATTCAGCCGTGGATGACGCCTTGAACCACGACACCGTTGATCAGCTCGAGCGTGATGATGGCGAGGATCGGGCTGAGATCGATGCCGCCAAAGCTGGGAAGCAGGCGGCGAAAGACGCGCAGGAACGGCTCGCAGACGTCGCGCAGAAAGCCGAGCACGACGTCGGTGGCGCGTGAGTACGGCGGTCGCAGGCCGACGGAGAACAAGAGCTGGATCACGATGTAGAGGATGATCAGCAACGTGTAGACGTAGATCAGCGTCGAGAGATAGTCGGCGATCTGCGTGCGGGCGGTGGCGAGGATCATCGACCCGGCTCATCGGAGGGCAGCACCGCGTCGAGCGCGTCTGAGAACGCGGCGCGCAGGCCGGCGCGCTCGAGCGCGTCGAGGCCGCGCGCGGTGAGGCCGCCCGGCGAGGTGACCTCGCGGCGGACCGCCTGCGTGTCGTTGTCGCGACGGCGCAGCAGCTCGGCGGTGCCGGCGAGAGTCTGCACCACGAGCTCGGCGCCCTGGGCGGCGGGAATGCCGTGGCGCACGCCCGCGTCGATCTGCGCCTCGGCGACGAGCGCGACGTAGGCGGGGGCACACGACATCAGGCCCATCGCGACGTCGATGAGCGCGTCGGGCAGCACGACGAGTGTTCCGAGCTCGGCGAACAGCTCTCCGACCTTCGGGTCGAGCATGGCGTCTTGCTCGCCGTCGGCGGCCTGGACCACCGCGCCCTGGCGAACCTCGACGGGCAGCGAGGGGATGAAGCGGTAGACCGGGCGGTCGGGGTAGGCGTGCTTGAGCGCCTGAAGCGGCGTGGCGGCGAGGATCGAGGCGACCGCCTTCGCGTGCGGCGCGACTTCGCGCGCGACCTGCTCGAGCTGGGCGGGCTTGTGGCAGAGAACAACGAGGTCGGCCTGTTCGGCGACTTCGGCGTTTGACGCGAGCGCCTCGCCCTGCACCTCCTCGGTCAGCCCGCGCGCACGCACGGCGAGCGGATCGGCGCACAGCAGCGGCCGACCCCACCCACGCGCCATCGCGCGCGCCATGTTGCCGGCTCCGATAAGTCCTATCTGCATGACCGCACCCAGGCTACCGGCCACCGCCGGTCAGGACTGATTGAAAAAGCCCTTCTCGATCAATCTCGCGCGCTCCTCGGCGGAGATCTCGACGTTGCGGGGCGTGAGCATGAAGACCTTGTCGGCAATCCGCTGCATGCCGCCGTCGAGCGCGTAGGTAAGGCCGGAGGCAAAGTCGATCAGGCGCTTGGACAGGTCTACTTCAGTGCCTTGGAGGTTGAGGATGACCGGGATCGAGTCCTTGAACTTGTCGGCGATCTGCTGGGCGTCGTTGAACGACTTGGGCACGACCAGGTGGACGCGCACGTCGCCGTTGCCGACCGGTTTGAGCACGGTGGTGGAGCGAGCAGTACGTGCTCCACCGCGCGCGCCGCCCTGCGGGAGATCGTCGTCGGCGAAGATGTCGTCGTACTCGTCGCGCCTACGGCGCAGCCGGCGGACGTTGGGGCGCTCGCGATAGCGATCCTCGATCTCCGCCTCGGGTGGGGGATCGTCGTCGTAGTCGTCGTGATACTCCTCGGCGAGGCCGAAGTAGACGAGCGCGCTGTGCCAGGAATCGCGGAAAGCCATGGGTGTAGATGCGTGTTCGCCCGGCGAGCCGGATTCCCTGCTCATGCTAACCGTTTGCCGGTCGCGAGCCGAGAGTCCCCGGGGCACTAATCGTACAGTCTCGTACCGATTCGCACGATCGTGGCGCCCTCTTCGACCGCGACGAGGTAGTCCTGGGAGGTGCCCATCGACAGGTGCTCGAGCCCGTGCTGCTCGGCCAGTTCGCGCAGCGCGGCGAACCAGCGGCGGTTCTCGCGCGGGTCCTCAGCGGCGAGCGGCGGCATCGTCATCAGCCCCGCCACGGGAACGGGCGAGGAGGCGATGAGCGCGTCGAGGTCCTCGGGGGCGACACCCCCCTTGCCGGGCTCGCGCGCGACGTTGACCTCGATCAGGATGCGCAGACCCGGACGGGCCAGAGCACGATGGCGACCGAGCTCGCGCAGCGCCGACTCGCTCGCGAGCGAGTGGATCAGGCGCACGTGCGGCGCGATCGAGCGCACGCGCCGACTCTGCAGCCGGCCGATGAAATCCCATTCGAACAGCTCTCCGTGAGCGGCCACCTTCGCTTGGAGGTCCTGCGCGCGGTTCTCGCCGATGAGCCTGACGCCTGCCTCGGCGAGGATCGGCAGGTGCTCAACGGGGATGTACTTGGTCGCGGCCAGCACCTCGACCGCCTCGGGATCGCGCCCCGCACGGCCGGCGGCGGCGGCGATCTCCTCGCGCACGGCGGCGAGGTTGCTGCGAACGGTGTCCGCGCGCAGATTGGAGATCAGCCGAGCCACGGGCGCTCCCGGCGGATTGCCCGATCGGCGACGACGCGCCCGTGGCGACTCGCGCGGGGGTGTGCATCTCGGAGTTTCAATCCCGCCACGCGACTCCGCTCTGCCGCCCGGCGCGCGCGCCTTCGCGGCGGTGGGAGAAGAAGCGCTCGTCGCAGATCGTGCATGTGGCGACGTCCTGCACCTCCGCCACACCGACCGCCAATAGCCGCTCGCGGGCGATCGCCTTCAGGTTGATGTTCCTGCCGTCGCGGTGGGCTTGGCCGAACGCCGCGTGCACGTCCTCGCCGACTTCATAACAACACGGCCCCGCCCCGGGGCCGACGATCGCGACGATCTCGCCCTCCCCGCCCAGCTCGCGAACTGCGAGAACGCCCTCCTCCAAGACCCCCGCCGCCAGTCCGCGCCAGCCGGCGTGCACCATCGCCACGGCACCTGTCGCGCCGAGCGCGACAGGTAGACAGTCGGCGGTGAGCACGATCGCGCCCAGACCGTACAGCGCGGTGGCCTGACCGTCGGCCTCGACATCATCGCTCGCCTCCGCTTCAGCTCCCACCTGCCGCACGGCCGTTCCGTGGACTTGATAGCCACGGGACAGACGTTGCACCCCGAGCTGCTCCCGCAGCGCCTCCCGTGCCTGCCGGCCGTGCTCGGCGCCGTCGCCGCCGACGCTCGACAGGTTGCCATGAACGCGCCTGGTGAACACCGCGTGGCCGCTGCCGGGCAGGTCAAAGCGCGTCACTGGATGAGCTCGACCTCGCATCGCAGCGAGGGAGCACGGGTCGCTCTGCCGTCCACGGTCAGCAGCGTTGCATCGAGGGCCTCCGCCAAGGCGACGTAGGCAGCGTCGTACGGGGTGAGGTTGTGGCGAAGCTCCCAAATGCGGGGCATGAGTGGTCGGTGGGGCATCCTGGCCAGCGGCAGGCCGGCTAGATCTTCCAGCGCCAATCGAGAGCGATCTTCGCCGATATGGCCGGCCAGAAGCTCTCGACGCCAGGCGTTGGCGACCTCGAGATCGATGACCTCCGGAGCGCAGACCGTAGCCTCGGCGTCCAAGCGCAGGCGCATGCGCTCTCCGGTGTCATCGTCAGCGATCAACGCTGAGACGAGGACAGAGGCATCTACGACGATCACCGCGAGCGCGCGTCACGATCTTCGCGTACCAATTTGGCGGCACGGGCCGGAGGCAATCGGCCACCACTATGCTCAACTCGTTCGAACAATTCCCTGATCGTGGGCCTGCTCGCCTGCTCCTGCAACTCGGCGAGCAGGTAAGCCTGCAGCGATTGGCCTGCTTTGCTGGCGCGCTCACGCAGGATCTGGTGGACATCCGGCGGCACGTTCTTGATCTGCACGGTAGCCATGATTTAAGTTTAGCGCCATTTTGGCGCCACTGACAGATTTGTTGGGCTGTCTCAGACGTCCAACGCCGCCGCCAACTCGGCCTCGCGTCCATCGGCCAACTCGCCATCGAGGCGCAGCTTCATCACCGCCTCCAAGCGCCGTCCGATCTCCGGACCCTCGGGCAGGCCCGCGGCGAGCAGGTCGTCGCCGGTGATCTCCAGAGCGACGTGGCGCGTGTCCTTGAGCCATCGTTGGGCGGACTCCTCACCGGCCAACGCGCCCGCCAGCGCGACGCCCTCGAGCGGCACACCGAGCGCGGCGGCGCGCAACTCGGAGGGCAGCTCGACGATCGGCAGCTGCTCGATCAGCCGGGGAACGGCACAGGCAGCAGCTGCGACGCGGTCGCGATCTCCCGCCGGGAAGTCCCAGCGGTCGAGCAGCGCGACGATCTCGGCGCGGGGGTCGCCCTGTGCGCGCAAGACAAGTGGCAGCATCAGCGCGGCGAGCAGCGCGATCTCGGGACGGCCGTCGCCGGGGAGCAGAGCGAGCGTCGCCTCGAGCACCGGCCGCTCGAAGCGCAGCCGCGGGTGCAGCGCGCGCAGCACTCCCAGCTCGTTCACCGCCGCCAGCGCCGCGACCGGGTTCGCTTCGCCCAGCGCAAGCCTCAGCTCGGCGCCGACCCGCGCGCCGGAGACGGTATCGAGCACCCCTGCGGCGATCGCCACACGGGCCAGCGCAGCGGTGTGGGCCTCGACCTCAAACCCGAGCCGCGCTTGGTAGCGCGCCATCCTCAGCAGGCGGGTGGGATCGTCAAAGAAACTCTGCTCGTGAAGTACTCGCAACCTTCCCTGTTCGAGGTCGCTCTGCGCATGGAGCACGTCGCGTACCTTCCCCCTATGCTCACCGCCGAGGCGGACGGCGATGGCGTTGACGGTGAAGTCCCTGCGCTCCAGATCCTCCTGCTCTGTCCCGGCGCGCACGTCGGGCAGAGCTCCCGGTGCGAGGTATGACTCGGCCCGCCGGGCCGCGACGTCGATCCGACCGCCATCCCATTCCACGAGCGCCGTGCCGAAGCGCTCGTGCTCGTTTGCGCCCGCGAGCACATCGAGGCGGGCAGCAAGATCGCGAGCGAACAACGGGGCGGCATGGGCGAAGCTGCCCTGATCGCCGTCGCCCACCACGACATCCAGCTCACGCGGGCTGACCCCCAGCAGCAGATCGCGCACCGCGCCCCCCACGAGCTCCACGTCGCTTCGCTGCGCAGCCACCTCGAGCAGCGCCTCACCCCCTGGCAGACCTGGCAGCCGTTCGAACACGATCTCTGCCCCGGCTACTGTCATCTGCCCATTCTCGAAGATCGCCTACGCGAGCTGTGGGCTGACGGCGCGCACCTCGATCCCGGCGGCCGCCAGATGAGCCTTCGCCTCCGGGATCGTGTGCTGCCCGTAGTGGAAGATCGACGCGCACAGCGCCGCGTCGGCGCCGGCCCGCAAGGCCTGCGCCAGGTGATCGAGCTCGCCGGCGCCCCCGGAGGCGATCACGGGCACGCTCACAGCCTCGCTCACCGCGCTTGTCAGAGGGAGGTCATAGCCGTTGTTCGTGCCGTCGCGGTCCATGCTCGTCAAGAGAATCTCCCCCGCCCCCCGCTCGACGGCCTCGCGCGCCCACTCGATCACGTCGCGGCCGGTTGGCGTGCGCCCGCCGGCGAGATAGGCATCCCAACCCGTCGGGGCGCCCGGCTCTGGACCGGGAACCCCGCCCACCCTGACCTCACCGGCCCGGACGGTGCGCGCTTTCGCGTCGATCGCCAGCACGACGCACTGCGAGCCGAACCGCGTGGCCAGCTCGTCGAGCAGCTCCGGCCGCTGCAACGCCGCGGAGTTGATCGAGACCTTGTCGGCACCCGCGTCGAGCACCGCCTGGGCGTCCTGCACCGAGCGGATGCCGCCGCCGATCGTGAACGGCACGAACACCTCGTCGGCCGTGCGCCGCGCGAGCTGAACGATCGTGTCGCGCTTCTCGTGCGTGGCTGTGATGTCCAAGAACACGAGCTCGTCGGCGCCTTCGCGGTCGTAGTGGGCGGCCAGCTCGACAGGATCGCCGGCGTCGCGGATGTCGAGGAATTCGACGCCCTTGACGACCCGTCCGGCGTCGACGTCCAGGCAGGGAATAACACGCTTCAAGTGCATTCGCTCACCGTAGCGGCCGTGCAGCCGGCGAGCACTTTCCTTCAGCCGGCAAGTGCCGCCAACGCTTCGGGAACCGTGAAGCGCTGCTCATACAGTGCGGTGCCGACGATCACGCCGTCGATCGCATCCAGCTTCAGCTCGCGGCGGAGGTCTGCGATCGCCTGCAGATCGCCGCGGCTACCGATGCCACCGGAGATGATCACGCTGCCGTCCTCGACCGCCAGCGCCACCTTCGTGATCTCGTCGCGATTGGCACCGTCGAGCATGCCGTCATGGTCGACGTTGGTGAAGACGAAGTTGCGCACGCCTTTTTCGAGCAGGGCCTCGAACGCGCGGGCCGCCGTTACGTCGGTGCCCATCAGCCACCCGTGCGTCACCACGTCCCCCCCGCGCACGTCAACGCCTACGAGGATGCGGTCGGGGCCATGAGTTGCGAGGCACTCTCTTAGCACCGTGGGATCGGACATCGCGACGGTGCCAAGGATCACGCGCGCGGCACCCGCGCTCAGGGCGTCCGCGACTGCCGCCGCCGAACGCAGGCCGCCGCCGTACTGCACCGGCACACCCGCGTCGGCTGCGATCCGCTGCAGGTGCTTCAGGTTCACCGGCCTGCCCGACTTCGCGCCGTCGAGGTCGACGACGTGCAGGTATTCCGCGCCCGCGTCCACCCAGCCGCGCGCGGCGTCCAACGGGCTCTCGTCATAGACCTTCTTCGCCGCGAAATCGCCCTTCACCAGTCGCACGGCACTGCCGTCGAGAATGTCGATCGCGGGATACAGGATCATGTCGGAAACCCGCTCTGCATAAGCGATCGCGACCCCACGTCCAGAATTGGAACTGTGGCGTCGCGCCCGCGATCTCCCGGCGCCGCGGTATGACGCGGGACGCTAGTCACGCCGGCACTGCCGCGCGGCCGCACAGGAGGGTGAAGTTGCGGAGCAACGCCAGCCCGTGCGCGGAGGACTTCTCCGGATGCGACTGGGTGCCGAACACGTTCCCTCGCCCGACGATCGCCGCGAACGGCTCGCCGTAGTCGGCGCTCGCGAGCACCACGTCCTCGTCAGCCGGCCGCACCGCGAAGCTGTGCACGTGGTACAGGTAGGCAGGATCCGGCAGACCGGCGCTGAGCGGCGTCGGCCGCAGCCAGCGCAGCTCGCTCCAGCCGATGTGCGGCAGCTTCAACCCAGTGGCGTTCAACCGCCGCACCGTACCCTCCAACAAACCCAGGCCGGTCGCGCCGTCGTGCTCCTCGGAGCGCTCGAACAGCAGCTGCATTCCCAGGCACAGGCCCAAGAGCGGCACGCCCGCGCTCACGCGCTCCTCCAACAGCTCGTCGAGCCCCGCCGCGCGAATCGCCGCCATCCCAGCGGGAAAGGCACCCACGCCCGGCAACACGAGGCCGTCCATTGCGCACAACCGCGCCGGATCGGAGCTCACCTCCACATGCGCGCCGACGTGCTCGAGCGCCTTCTCGGCCGAGCGGCGATTGCCCATCCCGTAGTCCACAACACCGATGCGCGGACTCATCTCAATCGCTTCCGCCGCCGTCATGTCGTCAGCGTGCCCTTCGTGCTCGGCACGCCGGTCTCACTGGGGTCGATGCTCACCGCCTCGCGCAGCGCCCGCGCGAATGCCTTGAACGCCGCCTCGATCATGTGGTGCGCGTTCGTGCCCGCTTCGATCCGTAGGTGCAACGTGAGCTTCGCGGCGTTCGCCAGCGCGCGAAAGAACTCCTCTGTCAGCTCGTGCTCGAAGCCTCCCGTGGCGCCGGCCGGCAGGCAGCCGTCAAACAGTGTGAAAGGACGCCCGGAGATGTCGATCGCGCAGCTCGCGCGCGCCTCGTCCATCGGCACGGTCGCCGCGCCGTAGCGGGTGATGCCCGCACGGTCGCCCAATGCCCGATCGAGCGCCTGGCCGAGCACGATCGCGGTGTCCTCCGCGGTGTGGTGCGCGCCGGTCTGCAGGTCGCCCTCGACGCGCGCGTCGAGGTCCAGTCGCCCGTGCCGCGCGAGCAGGTCGAGCATGTGGTCGAGAAAGCCCACGCCCGTCTCGCGCGTGCCGGCGCCGGCGCCGTCGAGGCCCAGCGTCAGGCGCACGTCGGTCTCGCCGGTCTTGCGCTCGATTGTGGCTGTGCGACTCATTGACCCTCATTCTCTCCTATGCGCGCCTGCATCGACTCGGCGTGAACCTCGAAGCCCTCGGCTTGTGCGATCGGCGTGCCGGCGGCCGCGAGCTTGCGCGCCGAATCCTCGCCGATCCGCACCTCGCTCATCCGGCGGCGAAAGTGTCGCGGAGAGAGCGTCGAAGCGAAGCGCGCCGCGCCGGCGGTGGGCAGCACATGGTTGGAGCCCGCCACGTAATCGCCGAACGCGGTTGCGCTGAAGGCGCCCACGAACACGCAGCCGGCGGAACGGATCGTGGAGGCGAGCGCCTCCACCTCGGCGCCGATCAGCTGCACGTGCTCGGGCGCGAACGCGTTCGCGATCGCCACCGCCTCGTGCGCGCCCGCCACCTCGACGAGCGCGAACGGAGCCTCCCCGACCGTCGGACGCTCGACCACCAGCCGCTCGAGCGTCGCCGCGAGCTCGGCTGCCTGCTCGCCCCTGCAGACGGCGACCACCAGGCTGCCCTCGCCGTGCTCGGCCTGCGCGAGCATGTCGAGTGCGGCCAGAGTCAACTCGCGTGCGCTCGCATCCCGGCCGAGCAGAACCAGCAGATCGCTGGGGCCCGCGAACCCGTCGATCCCGACGGTGGCAGCGAGCTGGTGCTTGGCCTCCTGCACGTACAGGTTGCCCGGACCGACCACCACGTCCACGCGTCGCACCGTCTCGGTGCCGTAGGCGAGCGCCGCGATCGCCTGCGCGCCGCCCATGCGGTACACGCGCTCGACCCCGCACAGCCTGCAGGTGCCGAGGATCGCGGGGTCGATCTGCCCGTCCGGTCCCGGCGGAGCACACACGGCCACGTCGAGCACACCCGCCGCCCGCGCGGTCACGACGCCCATCACGACCGTGCTCGGATAGGGCGCGCGGCCGCCGGGCACGTAGACCGCGGCCGCCTGCACCGGCACCTCGCGCAACGTGACCCTCTGTCCCTGCGGCAGCTCGACCGAGACGTCCTCGCTCACGCCCGCCTGCGCTACGAGCGCGACGTTGGCGATCGCAACCTGCAGCCCCGCCACCAGCTCGAGCGGCAGCGCCTTGATCGCCTCGTCGAGCTCCTCGGCTCCCACGCGCAGCGGTCGGGGCTCGCTTCCGGCGGTGTCATACAAACGCGTGTACTCGAGCACCGCCTCGTCCCCTCCTGTGCGCACCCGGTCCACGATCTCGCGCACTGCGGCGGCAACCGAGGCGCCGTCGGGCACAAGCGCGCGCAGCCGTGCCGCGACGCCGTCGGGACCGCCCAGGCGCTCGCAGTCCTCTGTGCTCAGCCGCTCGATCCGCATCTGCTCACACCTACGCGCGCGCAACCATCTCAGGCGACGCCGGCGGCGGGGAGTCCGCGCAACTGCTTCAGCAGGTCGTCGATCTGGGTCGCCTTCAGCTTGTGCGAGACCGGGTTGGCGATCAGCCTGGCCGTGCACACGACGATCTCCTCGCGCACGACCAAATCGTTCTCGCGCAATGTGGTGCCGGTCGCGGTGAGGTCGACGATCGCCTCGACCATGCCGGTCAGCGGGGCCAGCTCGACCGAGCCTTTCACCTCGACGATCTCCGCCTGCCGACCGGTCTCCTCGAGGTGGCGTGCGGCAATACGCGGGTACTTGGTCGCCACGCGCATCACCCCCAGTCGCCTGAGCGCCTCGTGGGCCGGGTCGGGGCCCGCCTTGCTGGCCAGCACCATCGTGCAGCGACCGTAGCCGAGATCGAGCAGCTCGTACACCTCGCGCCCGCCTTCGGGGTGGGTGGGACTTCCCGATCCGCGTACGGCCTGCTCGAGCAGGACGTCCTTGCCGGTGACGCCCAGGTCCGCCGCGCCCGCCTCGACATAGGTGGGGACATCGGACGGGCGCATCGTGATCACGCCGATGTCGGCGAACAGGAGCTTGCGGTCGTTGGAACGCAGCTCCTCGACGTCGCGCCCGAGCCCGGCGAGCAGGTCCACCGTGTCCTTGAACAATGCGCCGCGCGGCACCGCGATCGTGAGGCCACCGGGCGCGCTCACGTGAGTGGCTCCCTGCTGGTATTCGTGGGCGCCCCGTTGGTGCTCGCCGCCACGAGCAATGCGCCCGTTCCGCGCTCCTCGCCCGCCAGAGCGATGTGCAGGCGATCGACGCCCAGCGCAAAGCCGACCGCGGGCAGCTGCCGTCCGTAGCGCCCGAGCAGGTCGTCGTAGCGCCCGCCGCCGCCGATCGGAGCACCGAGCGCAGGGTCGTACACCTCGAACACCGCACCCGTGTAGTAGCCGATGTTGCGCACGAGACCGAGATCGAAGATGACCCGCTCGGCGACGGGCGGCTCGAGCAGCTCGAACACGCGGCGCATGCCCATCACCGCCTCGACCGCCTGAGCGGGCGCGTCGGTGAGCACCTCCGGCCCACCGCGGCGTTGGGGCACGCTCAGCAGGATCTCGGCCGCCTCGCCGGCGAGGCCCGATTCGGCGAGCTTGCCTTCGAGCTCGACGAAGTCGCGACGCACTAGCGCCTCGAGCAGACCGGCACGCGCATGCTCGGGGACCCGCAACGTGCCCATCAGCGCGGGGAACAGCGATGCGTCGCCGAGACCGATCCTGTAGTCCTTCAGACCGGTCGCGTCGAGCGCGTGGCAGAGCACGGTGAGCGCCTCCGCCGTGCCCTCGGGGGCGGGCGCGCCGATCAGCTCGATGCCGGCCTGCAGCAGCTCGCGCGGCTGTCCCCGCTGGGGGCGCACGCCTCGATAGCAGTGCGCGAAGTAGCAGAAGCGCAGCGGCGGCTCACTCGTGGCGTAGCGCGTGGCGACGACGCGGGCGATCGGCACGGTCATGTCCGAGCGCAGCACGAGCACCGCGCCGGACTCGTCGAACACGCGGTATGCCGGCTGGGCTTCGGCCATGTCCGCGCGCGCGAGCACCGCCTCGTACTCGAGCGCCGGCGTGTACACCTCGCCGTAGTCGTGGCGCTCGAACACGCCGCGCAGGGTGTCGGTGATCGCGCGCACCTCGCGTGTCTCATCGGGAAGCACGTCGCGCGTGCCGCTGGGGATTGGGTGGATCATGGAACGATCATTGAAGCGGGCTGAGCCGGGTCCGTAGAAGAATATGGAACGATCCAGAGCCCTGCTTGGCCTGGACGGCAGAGAGCAGTCGGTGCTTGCAGCGTACGGTGTAGGCAACTCGGATGAGTTGCTCATGCCGGGCGCTGGCCGGCGAGTTCCGGCGGGCGTGGGTCCTCGCGCGGCATTCGCCGATGAAGCTCAACCCTCCAGGTGGTCAAATCTCTTGACGGCCGACCCTCTCGACGACTGTCGGGACGCAGAGCGATCCGGTATGCGTCCGTGAAGCACCTCGTCCCGGTCAGGATGGATCGAGATTGGGGACAGGTCTTCCTGGTCTAGTCCCCGCCGAATACGACAAGCGTGAGAGGCCCGACATTTCCGGGCCTCTCACGCTGTCTGTCACGCCTAGACGCTACCGCGTGCAGTGGTTAGAGCTTTTCACTGGCGATAACCATCGCCACCGAAGTGAGGTCTGTCGTACCCGTCAGAACCGCTGTGTTGTGGCCGTCCGCAGACGGCAGTTTGAGTTTGGAGTTGAGGATTGGGTCGACAAGAAACGAAAGGAATCCACCACAACCTTCGGCTGCCGGCGTGGAGAACGAGTTGTCGACCAATGAGTTTCCGGTCAGGCGAAGCTCTGACAGTTCATGTTCTTCCGGTGTTGACAGTTCGCCTCCGCTCCCGGAGATCGGAAGATTGGGCAACGATGGAGATGTCGCTCCGGTCGTCAGATGCAGCTCTACCGGGTTCGATTCAGACCCGATATAGCAGGCCTTGCCCAGAAACGGATTGTTCAGATGGACTCTTATCGGGAGCGTAAGCCCAACGCCTTCTCCACGCGCGAGCGCGAGTAAGTTCAAGATCGCCGGGTTGTGCGGGTTCGCCACAACTTCTGTGGTCGCCGTCACTCTTGTGATCCTGTTGTCGAAGATCGCATGACACGTTCTCCGATCGATGCCAAAGATCCCCCGACCTTTGATTCCATCACAACTGGAAAGACCCAGCAGACCGCCCGGGACTTCCAGTTCCGTCTTGGACAGGCTGTTGCCGTCTGCTGCCGGTATCACAAAATATTCATTTTCGTTTTCAGGATTGCCTGTAGGAAACAGGCCATCCTGAAGCGTGATCGTCTTGTTGATCGGCACTTTGACGGCTCCGATTACAAATTCACCACTGGTGATCTGGCCATACTGACACAGCGCAACTCCCGGAGTGGTCACCGGACAGTCCGAGAACACGGAGAAGATGCCTTGTGGCGAAGCAAACGCCGATGAAGCCATCCCGAATGCTGCCAACGGAACCGCCAACGTCATCGTTGCGATGAGCATCAAGCGTCCTTTTCTCATATACCATCTCGCTTTCTAGCCAGCTTGCTTGCCGGCGACGTGTTTCATCACGGGATTCACCCAGCTCGAGACGACGACCCAGGCATGCCGGGAGAGCCTTGGCCCTGAATAGATTCGAGTTAGATCTCCATTGGCCAATCACGGCCAACGGTATCTCCCCCCTGCCGTTTATGCATGCCTGCCTCTTAGGTGTGGCAATAGCATCATTGCATATTTATGGGCCTTTTGCAACCTCAAGGCGGCTGAATCTACATATGTTCCATGTGTGTTTATGGGGGGTATTATCTATTAATGTCAGACTCGCGGGCGCAAATCGCTGACGGCACCGCTTGCCTTCCATCGATATACAACCTGTACTGAAGCGAGCAGGCATTACAGCGAGTGGCCGATGCCGGCCGGCGGCGCTTACGGTACGCTTGGAACCTGTCTCAAGCGTGCACGGGCTCAGTGGCCACGCGCTCGATGCGCGCGCCTAGCTCGCGCAAACGCTCGTCGATGCGCTCATACCCACGGTCGATCTGGCGGATGTTGCCGATCTCGCTGCGACCCTCCGCACAGAGGGCCGCGAGCAGCATCGCCATGCCGGCGCGAATGTCAGGCGACTCGACTCGCTCGCCCCGGAGCCTGCGCGGCCCCGTCACGATCGCTCGATGCGGATCGCACATCACGATGTCGGCACCCATCAGGATCAGCTTGTCGGTGAAGATCAGCCGGTTCTCGAACATCCACTCGTGCACGAGAATCGACCCCTCCGCCTGTGTCGCCAAAGCCACCGCGATCGAGGTCAGGTCGGCTGGGAACGCAGGCCAGGGCCCGTCCTGGATCTTGCTCTTGTACTCCCCCACGTCCGCCTGTGCCACGAGCTTCTGCCTGCCCGGCACGATCACGTCGTTGCCGTCGAGCTCGGTATGCAGCCCCACACGCTCGAACACGAGCCGGATCATGCGTAGATCTCCAGGAACAGTGTCCTTGATGCGAAGCTCTCCTCCGGTGACGCCGGCGAGGGCGATAAAGCTACCGATCTCGATGTGATCGGGGGCGACGTCGTGTTCGCAACCGTGCAACCGCTCGGCGCCGTTGACGGTGATCAGGTTCGATCCGATCCCCTGGATATCGGCGCCCATCTTTACCAGCATGCGCGCGAGGTCCTGTACGTGCGGCTCGCAGGCGGCGTTGCCGATCACGGTCGTGCCCGGCGTCAGCGCGGCGGCCATCAGCGCGTTCTCGGTCGCCATCACCGACGGCTCGTCCATGAACACATCGGTAGAGCGCAGGCCGCGCGGGGCGGTGAGCACGATCTCGCGTCCGCAGTCCGCCCTCGCGCCCATTGCGCGGAAGGCGTCGAGGTGCGGGTCCAGACGGCGGCGCCCGATCACATCGCCGCCAGGCGGCGGCATCACCGCGCGGCGAAAACGGGCGAGCAGCGGACCGGCCAGCAGGAACGATGCGCGAATTCGCTCCGCCAGCTCGCGCTCGACCTCAACCTCGTGCACTCCGGCGGCACACAGCGCCAGCTCGTTGGGTCCGCGCCAGCTGATCTGGACGCCAATCGCGCCAAGGATGTCGAGCATCGCCTCGACATCGCGGATACGCGGCACGTTGCGGACGACTACCTCGTCCTCGGTGAGGACGGCGGAGGCCAGGATCGGCAGCGCACCATTCTTGTTCCCCGCGGGAACCATCGTGCCGGACAGCGGAACGCCGCCTTCGATGACGAACTTCTCCATGAGCTGTGGGCGCCGCCCGCGGCCCAGGATCGGCCCACCGGATTGACGCTTGGCAAGCGTAACAGCCATCTGGCCCATAGGTTCGAGCCAAGTGGTCTAGGCCCTGCATCCTGTCTCGATCGACCTTGCGAAGCCCCCCTCGACCGCACCACAGAGCCCACTCCGACCATTCCAATGCAACTTCCCTTGCACAATGATCATGCCGCGATCGCACTTGTAGAGCCAAATTTGCGCTATCAAGCGATGCGCACAGACGTTCGCGTCGATGTCCGTCCGAGATGCGTCCTATCTTACGAACACATGTTCTCCCAAAGACGAACATCGGAGGTCCGGCGGCGTACGCTTGGTGCGTTTGGCCTCATCCGCTCGTTCCTGCTGCTCAAGGACGACTACGAGGTCGACTGGGAGGTCGGCCAGGACGAGTTGAATGAGGTAGATCATCCGCATCGAGCAGCGCTACGAGCACGGAGGCTCGTAGACCGGCCGGCAGCACCGCGCCGGCCGGGTCAGCCCCTCTCGCGCTCTCATGTCTGTCTCTCCCCCGTGGACCGGCCGGCGCGGTCGCATCAGCGCCCGCCGGCGCGGCGGGAGGGACAGCGAGACGCGTCGCAGCGTTCTTAGGGTTCACGCCTGGCACCAATGGTGTGCTGAGGCGTTCGGGCCGTGGATGCCGTGGCGTTGGGCCTCAAAAGCGAGCTTGCCGCGGCTACGCAACCTCGGCTACGTAGCGCATCTCCCTCGCAGCGGCGGCCCAACGACCGCGAGCCGCCCGAGGGGCGGCTCGCGTGTCTAGTAAAAACCGGCGGCGTCCTACTCTCCCAGGCCCTTGCGGGCCAAGTACCATCGGCGCTGAGGGGCTTAACTGCTCTGTTCGGAATGGGAAGAGGTGTTTCCCCCTCGCCAAGGCCACCGGAAAAAGGCGAGAGACCGCCCTCCAGGTCCTTCAAAACTGCACAGCGCCACAAACGAGTATCACTCCTCATTACGAGGATCAAAAAAATCCGTCAAGCCCTCGACCCATTAGTACCGGTCTCCTTCGAACGTTACCGTCCTTCTAGATCCGGCCTATCAACCTGGTGGTCTACCAGGGGTCTTACTCCCTCTAGGGGATGGGAGAACTCATCTTGAGGCCGGCTTCCCGCTTAGATGCTTTCAGCGGTTATCCGATCCACACGTAGCTAGCCTGCTATGCCCTTGGCAGGACAACAGATACACCAGAGGTGCGTTCATCCCGGTCCTCTCGTACTAGGGACAAATCCTCTCAATTCTCCAACGCCCACGGCAGATAGGGACCGAACTGTCTCACGACGTTCTGAACCCAGCTCGCGTACCGCTTTAATGGGCGAACAGCCCAACCCTTGGGAGCAACTCCACCCCCAGGATGCGACGAGCCGACATCGAGGTGCCAAACCGGGCCGTCGATGTGGACTCTTGGGCCCGATAAGCCTGTTATCCCCGGAGTACCTTTTATCCGTTGAGCGACGGCACTTCCACTTGCTACCGCCGGATCACTAAGACCTGCTTTCGCACCTGCTCGACTTGTCAGTCTCGCAGTCAAGCTCCCTTACTACCTTTACGCTCTACGTACGATTTCCAACCGTACTGAGGGAACCTTTGTGCGCCTCCGTTACATTTTAGGAGGCGACCGCCCCAGTCAAACTACCCGCCTGGAACTGTCCAGCACCCGGATTCACGGAATGCTGTTAGAAACCCAATACACCAAGGGTGGTATCTAAAGGTTGGCTCCACGCCGGCCGCAACCGGCGCTTCAAAGCCTCCCACCTATCCTGAGCGAGATGCACCGAATTCCAATACCAAGTTGTAGTAAAGGTTCACGGGGTCTTTCCGTCTAGCCGCGGGTACTCGGCATCTTCACCGAGACTGCAATTTCACCGAGCCCCTCGTTGAGACAGTGCTGAAGTCGTTACGCCATTCGTGCAGGTCGGAACTTACCCGACAAGGAATTTCGCTACCTTAGGACCGTTATAGTTACGGCCGCCGTTTACCGGGGCTTAGCTTCGCTGCTTCGAACCGAAGTCCTGACAACTCCACGTAACCTTCCGGCACCGGGCAGGCGTCAGCCCCTATACGTCGTCTTTCGACTTAGCAGAGACCTGTGTTTTTGGTAAACAGTCGCTTCAGCCTATTCACTGCGGCCCCCTCGGGCTCCACTCGCGAAGAGCTTCACCCTACTGGGGCGCCCCTTATCCCGAAGTTACGGGGCTATTTTGCCGAGTTCCTTAACGAGGGTTATCTCGATCACCTTAGTATTCTCTACTTGCCCACCTGTGTCGGTTTTGGTACGGGCACGCGCTTCCTCCCTAGAGGCTTTTCTTGGAGGTATGGCGTCAGGGACTCGCCGGCTTAAAGCCAGCTGGCATCGCACCTCAGGTTATGCGGCCCCGCATTTATCATGGGCCACCCCTACATGCTTACCCCAGGACAACCATCGCCTGGGTTCCCTTAGCCTTCCTCGTCCCCCCATCGGTCAAACGGAAGCGACGTGGTACAGGAATATCAACCTGTTGGCCATCGACTACGCCTTTCGGCCTCGCCTTAGGTCCCGACTAACCCTGAGCAGACGAACTTTACTCAGGAATCCTTGGGCAATCGGTGGAGGGGATTCTCACCCCTCTTTCGTTACTTATGCCGGCATTCTCACTTCCCATGCCTCCACGGCTGGCTTACGCCGCCGCTTTACTGGCATGGGAACGCTCTCCTACCGCGCGATCGACCCGAAGGTCTCACGCACCCGCAGCTTCGGTGACTAGCTTGAGCCCCGTTACATTGTCCGCGCTCGAACACTTGACCAGTGAGCTGTTACGCACTCTTTCAAGGGTGGCTGCCTCTAAGCCAACCTCCTGGTTGTCTATGCACTCGAACATCGTTTCCCACTTAGCTAGTACTTTGGGACCTTAGCTGGCGGTCTGGGCTGTTTCCCTTTCGACGCTGAAGTTTATCCCCCAGCAACTGACTCCCGGAGTAGACGTGATGGTCTTCGGAGTTTGCCTGAAGTCGGTAACCTGGTAGGGCCCCTAATCCAAACAGTGCTCTACGGCCACCACGTAATTTATCCGAGGCTATACCTAAATATATTTCGGAGAGAACCAGATATCACTGAGCTTGATTAGCCTTTCACTCCGACCCACAGGTCATCCGCCCAGTTTTCAACCTAGGTCGGTTCGGCCCTCCACGAGGTCTTACCCCCGCTTCAGCCTGCCCATGGGTAGCTCGCTCAGTTTCGGGTATACCGCCTACGACTATGTCGCCCTATTAGGACTCGCTTTCGCTACGGCTCCGCTCATCGCTTAACCTTGCCGCAGACGAGTAACTCGCCGGCTCGTTATGCAAAAAGCACGCGGTCACACCACGAAGGTGCTCCCACCGCTTGTAGGCGCGCGGTTTCAGGTACTATTTCACTCCCCTTCCGGGGTACTTTTCACCTTTCCCTCACGGTACTAGTCCGCTATCGGTCACCAAGGAGTACTTAGCCTTGGAGGGTGGTCCCCCCAGGTTCAGTCCGCGTTTCACGGGCGCGGACTTACTCAGGAACGTCTGACAGGAGACCATGCAGTTTCGTCTACGGGACGATTGCCCTCTATGGTGCGCGGTTCCACACGCTTCGACTACCACATGATTTTGTAACTCCTGCCGAGCCGGACACGGCTCGGAACAAACGCCCTACAACCCCTGGCAGACAACGCATGTCCGCTTACATCTGCCAGGTTTGGGCTGATCCCCTTTCGCTCGCCACTACTCAGGGAGTCTCTTTTGATTTTCTTTCCTCGGGGTACTGAGATGTTTCACTTCCCCCGCTTGTCTTCGCCTGCCCTATGTGTTCAGGCAGGGATAACGCCGCATTACCAGCGCTGGGTTTCCCCATTCGGGAATCCACGGGTCAAAGGCTATTAAGCGCCTAACCGTGGCTTATCGCAGCCGTTCACGCCCTTCATCGACTCTTGGTGCCAAGGCATCCACCATGCGCCCTTACTATCTTGACGGTGATCTGGCCCAACATGATTTGACGCTCCTTGCACTGCTTGCGCAGCACAGACAGAGCGCTTCGATCTTGCAGGGCCCGGTGATACCCGTTTCAGCCGCCGCTTATCGATGGCGGCTGATTGTGGCTTCTGTGCAGTTTTCAAGGACCGTGGAGAGGCTTTACGCCGGTTGATCTCCGCGCATGTCGGTCACGCCATTCAGGACGTGTCCCCGCGACGACCAGCGGACGCCGGTCTCTCAAAACTCAACAGCATGCTGGGGTCGTTTTGCGACCGAGGCCGCTCGTGCTCCCCAAGTAGACAGGGGAAACTCGCGATCGACGGTCATCCAGCCAGGTTCGGTCGACATGCTAGGCCCGACCGCTCGACACCACCCGGTCCTTCGCGCTCTCAAGGAGCTCGAGGCCGAACGGCCGCTGCGATCGGGGCACTGTTATGTGCTCCCTAGAAAGGAGGTGATCCAGCCGCAGCTTCCGCTACGGCTACCTTGTTACGACTTCACCCCAGTCACGAGCCCCACCTTCGACGGCTCCCTCCCTTGCGGGTTAGGCCACCGGCTTCGGGTGTTGCTCACTCCCGTGGTGTGACGGGCGGTGTGTACAAGGCCCGGGAACGTATTCACCGCGGCAATGCTGATCCGCGATTACTAGCAACTCCGCCTTCATGCAGGCGAATTTCAGCCTGCAATCCGAACCGAGACGCACTTTAAGGGATTCGCTCCACCTCGCGGTATCGCAGCCCTCTGTATGCGCCAATGTAGCACGTGTGTAGCCCTGAACATAAGGGGCATGAGGACTTGACGTCATCCCCACCTTCCTCCGGTTTGTCACCGGCAGTCTCGCATGAGTCCCCAACTGAATGCTGGCAACATGCGACGGGGGTTGCGCTCGTTGCGGGACTTAACCCAACATCTCACGACACGAGCTGACGACAGCCATGCACCACCTGTGAACCTGCCCCGAAGGGAAGACGTGTTTCCACGCCGGTCAGGCACATGTCAAGCCCAGGTAAGGTTCTTCGCGTCGCGTCGAATTAAACCACATGCTCCGCTGCTTGTGCGGGCCCCCGTCAATTCCTTTGAGTTTTAGCCTTGCGGCCGTACTCCCCAGGCGGACAACTTAATGCGTTAGCTTCGACACGGGGGGAGTCGACACCCCCCACATCTAGTTGTCATCGTTTACAGCGTGGACTACCAGGGTATCTAATCCTGTTTGCTCCCCACGCTTTCGCGTCTCAGCGTCAGTCACGTCCCAGCGAGCTGCCTTCGCCATTGGTGTTCCTCCTGATATCTGCGCATTTCACCGCTACACCAGGAATTCCACTCGCCCCTTCCGGACTCTAGCCCCACAGTATCCACCGGCATTCCAGGGTTGAGCCCTGGACTTTCACAGCGGACTAATGGGGCCGCCTACACGCTCTTTACGCCCAATAATTCCGGACAACGCTTGCACCCTACGTATTACCGCGGCTGCTGGCACGTAGTTAGCCGGTGCTTCTTGTGAAGGTACCGTCACTCCGTCCGGCTATTCACCGGAGAAGCTTCGTCCCAACTGAAAGGGGTTTACAACCCGAAAGCCTTCTTCCCCCACGCGGCGTTGCTGCGTCACGCTTTCGCGCATTGCGCAAGATTCCCCACTGCTGCCTCCCGTAGGAGTCTGGGCCGTGTCTCAGTCCCAGTGTGGCTGATCGTCCTCTCAGACCAGCTACCCATCGAAGCCTTGGTAAGCCGTTACCTCACCAACAAGCTAATGGGCCGCGGGCCCATCTCGATGCGGAGGCCGAAGCTTCCTTTCCCCTTGCGGGCACATCCGGTATTAGCCCGAGTTTCCTCGGGTTGTCCCGGTCATCGAGGCAGGTAACCCACGTGTTACTCACCCGTTCGCGGCTCTGCCCCAGGGCAAGCCCTGGTTCGTCGCTCCACTTGCATGTGTTAAGCACGCCGCCAGCGTTCGTCCTGAGCCAGGATCAAACTCTCCGTGAAGAACTTCACGAAAAGCTGTCATGGAACTGCACGAGACCTATACACCGTGGTCTCGAACCATGACGGGGTACTGCTCCTACTTGACTCTTTGTCTGCCCCCGACCGATCGAAGATCGGCCAGCGCACTAGGCGCTGTTCGGCGGCAGGTCGAACCTGGACGCACACCACGATCGAGAATCGATCGTAGATGCGCATGCTGTTGAGTTTTCAAAGACCGCCGATTACGCCTCAGAAGGACGATACCCTCCGAGAAGACCGCTCCGACCCTACGCCCAAGGGCGCTCTAAGGGCCGACCGAGGAGTATAGCGCTCACAGCCCGATCGGGACAGGCACGTTGCCCACCGCTCGACCACGACCTGAGCCGCTATGCCGCGTAGCATAGTAGATCTCGCCGACGGACCGCGCATGCTTGCTTTTCACGCGGCGCGCAGACGCCTGAAGCGGCGCTTGCCGACCTTCAGCACCTGGCCGTCGGCGCGATCCGCCGGGACGTCGTGCTCGCCGTTGCTCAGCGGCTCGTCTCCCAGCGTAGCGGCGCCCTGATCGATCAGGCGACGGGCCTCCGAGCGGGAGACGTCGAACGCCTCGGCGATCACCCCGGGCAGATGCACGTTGCCATCCTCGCCGGGGCTGAAGCGCACCTCCTCGATCTGCTCGGGAGCCGCGTGCTCGATGTGCACGCGGTCGAACTCGCGCTCGGCCTGCTGCGCCGCCGCCTCGGAGTACAGCCACGCGACGATGCCGCGAGCGAGCGCGCGCTTGGCGTCCCGGGGTTGCAGCCGACCAGGTCGAGACGTGTGCGGCAACAGCCCGTAGTACTCCCCCATCGCCGCGTCCGGTATCGACATCGTCTTCCCGTACATCTCCCCCGGCTCGTCCGTGACCCCGATCTGATTGCCCAACGACTTGGACATCTTCTGGCGCCCATCGGTCCCGACGAGGATCGGCATCGTCATGATCGCCTGCTCCGGCTTGCCATAGGCGCGCTGGATATCGCGCCCCAGCAGCAGGTTGAACTTCTGGTCGGTGCCGCCAAGCTCGACGTCTGCCCGTACCGCTACCGAGTCGTAGCCCTGCAGCAGTGGATAGAGCAGCTCGAGCATCGAGATCGGCTCCCTGGCCGACCAGCGTTTGGCGAAGTCGTCGCGCTCGAGCAGCTGCGCGACGGTCGTCGTGCGTACGAGCGCGAGCAGCTCGGTCAGGGCCATGTCCAGCCACTCGCCGTTGCGCCTCACCTCCAGGCGCTCGGGGTCAGGGTCGAGGATCCGCGATGCCTGTTCTTGGAAGGTCTTCGCGTTCGCCTCGATCTCCTCCCCGGAGAGCATCGGGCGCAGGCTCGATCGTCCGGACGGATCTCCCACGAGCGCTGTGTAGTCGCCAACGATCAGCACCACCTTATGTCCGGCGTCCTGGAACTCGCGCAGCTTGCCCAGCACGACCGCGTGGCCTAGGTGTATGTCGGGGGCCGTCGGATCGATCCCCAGCTTGACCCGCAGCGGCCGCCTCTCCGCGTGCGCCGTCCGAAGCTTCGCGGCAAGCGCACCCTCGGGTAGGCTGTCGACGGCGCCACGTGCAAGGACGACGGCTTCCTCGGCGATCGCGTCAGTGGCGTCGGGCATCGAGACCAATGCTATTGCACGACGATCAGTCTCAATCCGATCAAATCAGCTAAGCGGGATGGACTTTTCGTTTGGGCGGCCGCCTCCGGCCGCCCAAACGAAACGTCGCATCCCGCGCTGGTAGAGTCCTGTCCTCTGTGGAGTCCGCCGCACTGCCCCGCCGCGGTCGGCCGCGTCTGAAGAGGCTGCGCTTCCTGCTGATCCTCTTCGCCGTGCTGCTGCTCGGCTTGATCTCGTTCGTCTTCGGCATGTTCGTCGCCGTCGCATCCGACCTGCCGTCGCTGACCCGCTTCTCGCAGTTCAAGGACGAGCAGAGCTCCTACCTGTACGACGATCTCGGCCACCCGATCGGCGTGCTCAGCCAGCAGAACCGCGTGATCGTCACGCCCAGTCAGATCCCGCCGATCGTCAAGGAGGCGGTGATCTCGATCGAGGACAAGCGCTTTCAGACCAACAGCGGCGTCGACATCCGCGGAATCTCCCGTGCGTTTGTTCAAGACGTCGAGCACAAAGGCAACCTGCAGGGTGCCTCGACGATCGAGCAGCAGTTCATCAAGAACGCGCTCCAGGCTCAGTCGCACCGCACGATCTTCGAGAAGCTTCGCGAGGCGGCGCTGGCCTTTCAGCTCTCGCACAAGTGGTCGAAGGAGAAGATCATCACGGCCTATCTCAACACGATCTACTTCGGCAATGGCGCTTACGGGATCGAGTCGGCCGCTCAGACCTACTTCGGGCAGGGCGCCGTCCATCTCGGCTGCGGCACGCCGCGGCATGAGCTGTGCGTCCAGCAGTTGCAGCCCGCCGAGGCGGCGCTGCTGGCCGGGATCATCCAGGATCCCACCGCGTATGACCCCGCGGAGCATCCGCTGGCGGCGCGCGAGCGCCGTGACGTCGTCCTGCGCCAGATGCTCGAGCAGGGCTACATCACGCAGCCGATCTACGCTGCCAGCGTCAACCAGGACGTCCCCTCCTCCACGCAGGTGCAGGCGCCCCGGGAGCAGACGATCGAAGGGGTCGACGCCGGCTACTTCACCAGCTGGGTCGCCCAGCAGGTGATCGAACGCTACGGCGCCCCGCGTGCGTTCGGCGGCGGCCTGCGGATCAAGACGACGCTCGACCTCGAACTGCAGCGCGCCGCCGAACAGGCGATCAACGGCTACCTCGCATATTCGGGCGATCCCTCCGCGTCGCTCGTGGCGATCGAAAACTCGACCGGCGAGGTGCGCGCGATGGTCGGCGGGCGCGACTACGACGCGAGCCCCTTCAACCTAGCTACCGAGGGAGAGCGCCAGCCCGGCTCATCGTTCAAGGCGTTCGACCTCGCCGTGGCTCTCGAGGCCGGCATCTCGCCGGACTCGGTCTGGACGTCGAAGCAGAAGACCTTCTACGTACACAGCCCGCGCGGTCTCGAAAAGTTCGTCGTGCACAACGACGAAGGCGCCTACACAGGCTCGAATACCCTCACCGCGGCGACCGCCTACTCCGACAACTCGATCTACGCCGAAGTCGGTCTGAAGGTCGGCACCAAACGGATCGCGCGGCTCGCGCACAAGATGGGCATCACGACCCCGATCTCGACTAACCCCGCAATGACGATCGGTGGCCTCAGCGTCGGCGTCACTCCACTCGACATGGCGCACGCCTACGAGACGATCGCCCACGGCGGCGAGCGCGTCAGCGGCACGATGGCCAGAGACGACGCCCCGGTCGGGATACAGGAAGTCGAAGCGGGCGGCCATCCCCTGCCAGACGGCGCGCGACACGATACGAACACGGTCGAGACCAAGCGGATCCTTCCCCCCGAAGTCGCCGCCACGGAGACGTCGGTACTGGAGACCGTGCTCGGGTACGGCACGGCGAAAGCCGCCGCCCTCGGCGAATTCGCGGCCGGCAAGACGGGAACGACCTCCAACTACGGCGACGCCTGGTTCGTCGGCTGGAATCACAAGTACACGGTCGCCGTGTGGGTCGGATACCCGAACGGACTGGTCCCGATGACAACCCAGTTCAACGGCACCCCCGTTCTCGGAGGTACGTTCCCGGCTCTCATCTGGCACAACTTCCTGGTCTCGGCACTGCGAGTCGAAAGAGCGCGAGCAGAACATACGGCGCACCCCAAGGGCTCTGTGACCGGAGGCGGCGCCGGAACCTCGAGCACCGGCGAAGCGGAAGGCGGTGCGCCGGCAACGAGTACAGCGCCGAGCCGGGGCTCAGCGCCGGCGAATGGCACGGGCAGGGAAGCTGGTAAGGAAAGCGGGAAATCCGCCACACCCGGTGGCGGCAGCGAAGCCACCCCCGGTGCGCCGGCCAAGGCCAACTCCGAACCTGAACACACCGCCACGCCGACCCCCGCGACCCCTACGCCGGAATCCCCGAGCGCCCCGTCCTCGCCGGCTGCGCCCTCCTCACCGTCACCGACGGGCGGGGTCAGCCCGACCGGCTGAAATCTGAGGCCGACGCGATGGGCGAGGCCGAGACACGTGCCGGTTCTCCGCTGCGCAGAAGCGCCAGGGCAGCTCGATCGCCTTCGTGATTCCAATCCGCGTGCCGGTGATCACGTCGGGCTCGAGCCACGCAGCTTCACGCGGGAGGATCCGCACAGGACCGTCGTGGAGGTCACCGCCGTTCTCCGACAGCTCGATCCCGAGCGCCTGCGTGAGCTTGCCGGGGCCGGAGCAGAGATCCTCATCGCGTATCGTCGAGCCACGCGTCGAGCGCCGAGCGCGCATCGTCTCGATCCCCTCAAGCGGCTCGAGCGCCCGGATCAACACGGCGGCGCCGACGCCTTCCGGCTCGCAGACCGCGTTCAACAGCGCGTGGATGCCGTAGGAGCGGTAGACATACGCGCGGCCGGGCGGACCGAACAGCGTGCGCGTGCGCGAAGTCAGCCCGGCGAACGCGTGACAGGCGGGCTCCGAGTCGTGGTAAGCCTCGGTCTCGACGATCACGCCGCTGACGGGCGGTCCGTCACCGGGAGCGTGCTCGACGACGCAGCCGACCAGATCGTGAGCGACCTCGAGGACCGGGCGCGCGTAGAAGCCCGCCGGAATCGGCTCAGGCTGCGTCGTCACCAAGCAACGCTCGGGCCGCGGCGATCTGCTCACGCACGCGCGCCGTCGATGTGCCGCCGGCTGAGATCTTCGACTCGAGCCATGAGCTCTGTGTGAGGGTGTCGCGGAAGCGCGACTCGTGCTCCGCCAGCATCCGGCTGTGCGCGGCGAGCTCCTCGCTCGTCAGTCCCGACAGCTGCCGGCCGGAGTCGAGGGCTGTGCGCACGAGCCCCGCGACGACGCCGTGCGCCTCCCGAAAAGGCATACCCAGAACGACCAGTAGGTCGGCGACATCGGTGGCGGCAAGTAGCTCATCCGAGGCGGCGGCGGCCATCCGCTCGCGCGAGAAGCGCACGCCCGCGAGCATTCCGCGGGCGGCGGCGAGCGACAGCTCGAGCGTGTCGACCGCGTCGAACAGGTGCTCCTTGTCCTCCTGCAGATCCTTGTTGTAGGTCAGGGGCAGCGCGTGGATCACCCCGTGCAGGGCGGCGAGATGTCCCACCACGCGCGGTGCCTTCGCCCGCAGCAGCTCAGCCGCATCGGGGTTCTTCTTCTGGGGCATGATCGAGGAGCCCGAAGACCATGCGTCGGGCAGCTCGCAGAAGGAGAACTCCTCGCTCGACCACAGCACGAGCTCCGCGCCCAGCCGCGAGAGGTGCGTCGAGCAGGTGGCCGCCGCCGCGAGGTAGTCGAGGATGAAGTCGCGCCCGGAGACGGCGTCGATCGAGTTGCGTGAGACCTCGCGGAAACCGAGCTCGCGCGCCACCCGGTCGCGGTCGGTGTCGAAGTTGACCCCGGCGAGCGCACCGGACCCGAGCGGTAGGCGCCCCGCCTCGTGCTCGGCGAAGGCGAAGCGGGAACGATCGCGGGAGAGCATCCAGAAGTAGGCGAGCAGGTGATGAGACAGGTACACGGGCTGGGCGCGCTGCAGGTGGGTGTAGCCGGGCAGCGGCCAGTCGAGGTGCTCTTCGGCGCGCGCGAGCACGACGCCCATCAGCTCCCCGATCGCCGCCTGTGCCTGCACCGCGCGCTCGCGCGTGAACATCGCGAGGTCGGTCACGACCTGGTCGTTGCGCGAGCGGGCGGTGTGCAGCTTGCCGCCGACCGGCCCCGCCAGCTCGGTCAGCCGCCGCTCGATCGCCATGTGGATGTCTTCGTCGTCGTCCTGGAAGGGGAAGCGCTCCTCGCGCAACTCGAGCTCGACCGCGTCGAGGCCGGTCAGGAGAGCGTCGCGATCCACGGCGGAGAGGATCTCCCGCGCGGCAAGCATCTTGGCGTGCGCTCGCGATTGCGCAAGGTCCTGCGACCACAGCCTCCGGTCGAAGGCGATCGAGGAGTTCAGGCGTTGGAAGTCTGGATGCTGGGGCTCGCGAAAGCGGGACATGGAGACAGCAGTCTATGAGCAGCGCAGGATCGGGACATTCGGACCGGCCAACAAAAGTCTGGCCGTTCCGAAGTCGCCGACCTGCTTGGCCGAGGGATCTGCGGCTAGGGGCGCAGGACCGCGCGCAGTGCCTCGGACACGCGTGCGACCTGGCCCTCTGTCATCTCCGGAAAGAACGGCAGCGCGAGCGACCGTGCGGCAACGTCCTCACACACGGGGAACTCCCGCTCGCGATGCCCGAAGCGCTCGCGGTAGAAGCTCATCAGGTGGATGGCGGGCAGATACGGCTTGCTCTGAACCCCGAGATCGGCAAGCGCACGAATGACCCCGTCGCGCTCGACGCCGGGGGGTAGCTGGACGACAAAGACAAACCACCCCCGCACGTCGCCATCTCGATCGAGACAGGGCAGCTCGAGTCCCTCGACCCCGGCAAGTGCTTCCCGATAGCGCTCCGCCACGAGCGCACGAGCAGAGAGCATCCCGGCAAGCCGCTCCAGCTGAGCAAGCCCAAGCGCACAGGCGATATCGGAAAGCCGGTAGTTGAAGCCAAGCCGATCGTGATCGAGCCACCCCATATCGGGCGCCCGTCCCTGATTGCGCTCAGAGTCGATCCGCTCCTTGAGCAGAGGATCGCCAAGCGTGACCATTCCCCCCTCGCCGGTCGTGAGCTGCTTGTTGGCATAGAACCCGAACACAGCAGGGTGCCCGCGCCCACCGACCGGCGTGCCGTCCGAGTGCACAGCCCCAAGCGCCTCGCAAGCATCCTCGACGATCGCCAACCCGTGCTTCTCGGCCAACCCCTCAAACGCGGGCAGGTCAGCGGGATAGCCAAAGATGTGCACGGGCAAGAGCGCGCGTGTGCGCTCGGTCACGGCAGCCGCAGCAGCATCGGGATCGAGGTTGAGCGTCACCGGATCGATGTCGGCAAACACAGGCCGAGCCCGCTCGTAAAGAGCAACGTTCGCTGAGGCGACAAATGAGAAGGGACTCGTAACAACCTCATCCCCCTCTCCCACCCCAACAGCCCGCAACGCTAGGTGCAGCCCGGCAGTGCCACTCGAAACCGCACACCCCAGCGGCGCCCGAACAAAAGCCGCAAACTCCCGCTCGAACGCGGGCACAAGCGGCCCAAGCGAAAGCTGCCCGGAGCGCAACACCTCCAACACAGCCGTCTCCTCCTGCTCGCCTAAAACGGGCCGAGCAAGCGGTATAAGCGCGTTCGCGCCACCCGGGCTCCCGACGAGCGGTCCTCGACGGGACGACATCCGCTCGACCGAGCCGACGCCCGGCGCAGCATCGGGACCCTGCACTACACCCTGCCGGTCGAGCGGAGCGTCGCTCCCGACGAGGGCCGTCGACCACCCTGCATCCCATACTCGAGCGAATCGACAAGCGCATCCCAGGAGGCAGCGATCAGGTTCTCAGAAACCCCAATGGACCCCCAGACGTCCTGCCCATCGGAGGCATCGATCAAGACTCTTGTAACGGCGCCCGTGCCCTTGGTCTCATCGAGAATGCGAACCTTGAAGTTGACGAGCTCGATGTCGCGAAGGTGCGGATGGATCTCGCCGATCGCGTCGCGCAGAGCGGCGTCGAGCGCGTGCACGGGACCGTTGCCCTCGGCGGTGCGGACGAAGCGCTCGCCGTCGACCCAGATCTTGATTGTCGCCTCGGTCGCGACCTTGCCGTCGGCGCGCTGCTCGACGAGCACGCGCCAGGACTCCAGCCGGAAGAGCGGCTCGTAGGAGCCGGCCTCCTTGCGCATCAAGAGCTCGAAGGACCCGTCGGCCGCCTCGAATTGGAAGCCGGCGTGCTCGAGCTGCTTGACACGCTCGACGACACGCTCGGCGAAGGCCCCATCGTCGGCCGGAAGTCCAGCCTGACCCGCCTTCTCGGAGATCGTGGCGCGACCGGAGAGCTCTGAGATCAGCACGTCGGCGCGGTTGCCGACGAGCGCCGGGTCGACGTGCTCGAAGGTTTGCGAGTCCGCGCGCACGCCGGCGGCGTGCATGCCGGCCTTGTGCGCGAAGGCGTGCTTGCCGACGTAGGGCTGGGCGGGGTTGGGCGAGCGGTTGAGCAGCTCGTCGACGAAGTGGGCGGTCTCGGTCAGGCGCGCGAGGCGCTCGGGTGCCAGCAGGTCGAAGCCCATCTTCAGCTGGAGGTCGGCGACGATCGTGATCAGGTTGGCGTTGCCGGTGCGCTCGCCGATGCCGTTGACGGTTCCCTGCACCTGGGTGGCGCCCGCTTCGACAGCGGCCAAGGTGTTGGCGACGGCGCAGCCGGAGTCGTCGTGGCAGTGGATGCCGAGCAGAGCGCTCTCGCCGAGCGCTTCGCGCACGACGGCAAGCGCCATGCGGATCTGAGGAGGCAAAGAGCCGCCGTTGGTATCGCACAGGACGACGCGCTCGGCGCCGGCCTCGGCGGCGGCGCGCAGACAGTCCAACGCGTAACCGGGATCGAGGGCGAAGCCGTCGAAGAAGTGCTCGGCGTCGAACAGCACGCGCTTGCCTCGAGCGAGCAGGAACGCGACCGAGTCGGAGATCATCGCGAGGTTCTCCTCGCGCGAGACGCGGACGACCTTCTCGACGTGCAGGATCGAGGCCTTGCCGACGAGCGTGCAGACGGGCGCGAAGGAGTCCGCGAGCACGCGCAGCCCCTCGTCGTCGGCGGCGGCGATGTCGCGGCGACGGGTCATGCCGAAGGCGACGATCTCCGCGCTGTGGAGGGTCTCGCCCGCCAGCAGCCGGAACAGCTCGAGCTCCTTCGGGTTGGACGAGGGAAACCCCGCCTCGATCATGTCAACGCCCAGCTCATCCAAGGAGTGGACGACGCGCAGCTTCTCCGCGGCCGTGAGCGACATGCCGCCGCCGCCCATGCCGTCTCGCAGGGTGGCGTCGTACAGCTCGATGCGGTTGGTGGTGCTGCTCATCTGGGGAAGTCCTTTCAGCTCAGAGGTTCGCGAAGCGGCTGGGCGTAGCGACCGGCCGCGCCGCGGCCTCTAGCCGGTCGCCCCGGTAATTCGCGCTCCCGTTGCCGCCGCGTCGCCGCTAGGCGTCTCGAGGGCGTTCGCGTCCACGACGTCGAGCCACTCGCGGTAGCGCTCCGAGCGCCCGTGAATGGCGTCGTCGAAGGCGGCCTGCAGCACGCGCGTGATCTCGCCCGGCTTGCCGGTGCCGACCTTGTGGTTGTCGACCTCGCGCACGGGCACGAGCTCGGCGGCGGTGCCCGACATGAAGACCTCGTCGGCGAGGTACATCTCGGCGCGGGCGACGTTGCGCTCGAGCACCTTGTAGCCGAGGTCCTGGGCGATCTGGATGACCGAGCGGCGGGTGATGCCGTCGAGGATCGAGTTGTGCTGGCCGGGGGTCGCGATCTCGCCGTCGCGGACGATGTAGATGTTCTCGCCGGTACCCTCGCAGACGTGGCCGTGGTCGTCGAGCAGGATCGCCTCTTCGTAGCCGGCCTTGACCGACTCGACCTTGGCGAGCACGTTGTTGAGGTACTGGCCGGAGGCCTTGGCGTGCGGGATCAGCGAGTCGGGGCTGATGCGCCGCCACGAGGAGGTCATCGCGCGCACGCCGTTACGCATGCCCTCCTCGCCGAGGTAGGTGCCCCACTCCCAGCAGGCGATCGTCACATCGACCGGGGCCTCTAAGGGGTTCAGGCCCATCGAGCCGTAGCCGCGGTAGGCGAGCGGGCGGATGTAGCAGGAGCGTAGGCCGTTGCGCGCGACGAGATCGCGCGTGGCGGCGCGCAGCTCTTCGTCGGAGAAGGGCAGCTCCATGTAGAACAGCTCGGCGGAGCGGCGCAGTCGCTCGACGTGCTCGGCGTTGCGGAACACGGCGGGGCCGAGCACGGTGTCGTAGCAGCGAACGCCCTCGAAGACACCGGTGCCGTAGTGCAGGCCGTGTGTCAGGACGTGGACCTTGGCGTCCTCCCAGGCGACGAAATCTCCGTTCATCCAGATGAGGTCGGTGGGCTCCACGTTCATTGCGCTCCTATTCGAGATTGTCGAGCACTGCCCTGGTCGCCTGCTCCGTACTCGCATCGCCGCCGAGATCGGGCGTGCGCAGGCCGTCGGCGAGTGCGCGTTCAACGCCCGATTCTACAGCGGCAGCCTCGCTTGCCAAGCCCAGTCCGTGGCGAAGGAGCATCGCCGCGGAGAGGAACATCGCCAAGGGGTTGGCGATCCCCTGCCCGGCGATGTCGGGCGCGGAGCCGTGCACGGGCTCGAACATGCCGGGTCCATCGCCGCTGAGCGAGGCGCTTGGGAGCATGCCGATCGAGCCGGTGATCATCGCGGCCTCGTCGGAGAGGATGTCTCCGAACATGTTCTCGGTGAGGATCGTGTCGAAGTGACGCGGCGCGGAGACGAGCTGCATGGCGGCGTTGTCGACGAGCACGTGCTCGAGCTGGATGTGTGGGAACTCGCGCGCGTGCACGCCGATCACCACCTCACGCCACAACCTCGAAGTCTCCAGGACGTTGGCCTTGTCGACGCTCGAGACCTTGGCACGCGCCGCATCGAATGCCACCCGAGCGATCCGCTCGATCTCCTCGACGGTATAGGTGCAGACGTCCGAGGCGGAAGTGGGAGTGCGCGTCTTCTCGCCGAAGTAGATGCCGCCGGTGAGCTCGCGCACGACGAGCAGGTCCGTCCCCTCGATCCGCTCGCGTCGCAGCGGCGAGGCTTCATACAGAGCAGGCAACGGCTTGACCGGCCGCAGGTTGGCGAACAACCCAAGCCCCTTGCGCAGGCCGAGTAGACCTTGCTCAGGGCGAGGCTTGTCGGGATCGGTCGTGTCCCACTTCGGCCCGCCGACGGCGGCGAGCAGGACGGCGTCGGCGCGTCGGCAGGCGTCGAGCACCTCGTCGATGAGCGCGACGCCGTGAGCGTCGATCGAGGCGCCACCGAAGGGGTGCTCCTCGAACTCGAAGTCGCCGAGGCGCGACAGCAGCTCGAGCGTCGGAGCCATGATCTCCGGGCCGATCCCGTCTCCGGGGAGGGTAACGATGTGGTGGGTCATGATCGCGCGACGCTAGCAGGGCAGTCTCGGGCGCGGGCGTGCAACCACGCGGGCGAGCCGCTCACAGCGAGGTCGTCACCGGCACCGCCGGTGTGCGCCCCTCGCGCGCGCTCTCGTAGACGGCGATCGCGCTGTCCTGCTGGAGCGTGAGCGCGATGTCGTCGAGCCCGCCGAGCAGGCGGTGACGGATCTCGTGGTCGATCGCGAAGGGGACCTGCTCGCCGGCGAAGCGCACCTCCTGCGCCTCGAGGTCGATCTCGCCCTCGCCCGCGCGCGCGAGCGAGTGGCAGTCCTCGGCTGAGAGCACGACGGGGAGCAGCCCGATCTTGGTGCAGTTGGAGTAGAAGATGTCGGCGAACGAAGGAGCGACGATCGCCCGGAAGCCGTAGTCCTGAAGGCCCCACGGCGCGTGCTCGCGCGAGGAGCCGCAGCCGAAGTTCTCGCCGGCGACGAGGATCGGGTTGGCGGGCAGATCCCAGCCGGGCTCTTTGGCCCAGTCGTAGAACAGGAACTGTCCGAAGCCCGAGCGCTCGACGCGCTTGAGGAACTGCTTGGGCATGATCTGGTCGGTGTCGACGTCTGATCTGTCCAGGTGGCTTACTGCTCCGGATATGACGCTGATGGGATTCATGGCCTCGTCTTTTGAAGTCGTCCGCGAGCCCTCCTGGCTCGCGTTTGATGGGAACGTCCGGCCTCGTGCCGTCCGTAATCGCCGGGCTTCGCCCGGCTTGTAACTACCTTTGTTCTACCTCGCCGGGTGTATTCACTCGCCCTCACTGCCAATCCCTGATGTCGACGAAGTGGCCCTCGATCGCCGCCGCGGCGGCCATCTGCGGGGAGACCAGGTGCGTGCGTCCGCCGCGCCCCTGGCGCCCCTCGAAGTTGCGGTTGGAGGTCGAGGCACAGCGCTCGCCGGGCTGAAGGATGTCGGGATTCATGCCAAGGCACATCGAGCAGCCGGCGACGCGCCAGTCGAAGCCGGCGGCGCGGAACACTTGGTCGAGCCCCTCGGCCTCGGCCTGTTTCTTGACCTGCTGGGAGCCGGGAACGACCATCGCGCTGACAGACGACGCGACTTTCTTGCCGGCGACGACCTGAGCGGCGGCGCGCAGGTCGCCGATGCGCGAGTTGGTGCACGAGCCGATGAACACGCGGTCGACGGCGATCTGCTCGATCGGCGTGCCCCCCTCGAGCCCCATGTAGGCGAGCGCGCGTTCGGTCGCCTCGCGGTCGGCGGGGCTGTCGAGCTCCTCGGGCGAGGGGACACGCTCTGTAACGGCGCGCACCATGCCGGGGTTGGTGCCCCAGGTGACCTGTGGGGAGATCGCGGAGGCGTCGATCGCGATGTCGGTGTCGAACTCGGCACCGTCCTCGGTAGGCAGCTCGCGCCAGCGCGCGATCGCCTCCTCGAGCTCGGCGCCGCGAGGCGCGCCGGGACGCGGGCGGCCTTCCCGCTCGGGATCGCGAAACCACGCGAAGGTGGTCTCGTCGGGGGCGATCATGCCGGCGCGGCCGCCGCCCTCGATCGTCATGTTGCAGACGGTCATGCGGCCCTCCATCGAGAGCGCCTCGATCGCGGGGCCGGCGTACTCGACGGCGTGGCCGGTGAGGCCGCCGACGCCGAGCCGGCCGAGGGTGCCGAGGATCAGGTCCTTGGCGGTCACGCCGAAGCCGAGCTCCCCCTCGTAGCGGATGCGCATGGAGCGCGGTTTGGACTGGACCATGCACTGGGTGGCGAGCACGTGCTCGACCTCGGAGGTGCCGATGCCGAAGGCGAGCGCGCCGAAGGCGCCGTGGGTGGAGGTGTGGGAGTCGCCGCAGACGATCGTCATGCCCGGCTGGGTGACGCCCAGCTCGGGACCGATGACGTGGACGATGCCCTGCCGGTCTGAGCCGAGCGAGTACACGGGCACGCCGAACTCGGCGCAGTTGCGCTCGAGCGTTTCGACCTGCACTCGCGAGAGCTCGTCCTTGATGCGCGCGGCGACGGGCGTGCCGTCTGTGGGCGTGTTGTGGTCGGCGGTGGCGAGCGTGCGGTCGGGCCGGCGCACGGAGCGCCCGGCGAGGCGCAGCCCGTCGAACGCCTGCGGGGAGGTGACCTCGTGCACGAGGTGCAGGTCGATGTAGATGAGGCCGTCGGCCACCTCGTGGGACTGCCAGATCTTCTCGAACAGCGTCTTGGGCATGGTCATCGGTCCTCGTGCTCGTGGATGGATCTCAAATTTATGAGCACCCCTGTCGGGGTCGGCGTTCGCGTGGCAGCCACCTAGGACCTCCTCAATCCCGCGGAGACGACCGCCAGGAAGACGGCCCGCTCGGTGGTGGGGTTCTCGAAGTGGTGGGGAAGATCGGCGTCGAAGGTGACGCAGTCGCCCGCGTGCAGCTCGTGGCGCTGCCCGTCGCAGACGAGCACGAGCGAGCCGTCCTCGACAAGCGCGGTCTCGCGGCTGCCGGGCTCGTGCATCGGCGGATCGTCGGACGCGCCGGTGGCGCCGCCGGCGGCGAGCGTGTGGCGGGAGAGCTCGGCGCGCTGGCCGGGTTGGGAGGAGGTGAGCACCTCGAAGCCGTGCCCACGGCGCTTGTTGCCTCCGCGCGTGCGGTCGGCGGCGCGGACGATCGTGACGGCTCCCGCCTCGTCGAGGCGCAGGAGCTGCGACAGGCGCAGGTCGAGCCCCGCGGCGATGCGCGCGGCGACGGTCAGCGTGGGGCTGGTCTCGCCGCGCTCGACCTGGGAGAGCATCGGCGCGCTGACGCCGCTGCGCTCGGTGAGGTCGCGCAACGACAGGCCGGAGGACTCGCGCAGCGCTTTCACGCGCGCGCCGATGACGGCGGGATCGAGCTGCTCGAGCGGCGACATCACAGGGGCCGTGCCCGCGGCAACGGCTCTCGCATCGCTGCTCGCGCGGCGCTGCGCGAGCTTCGGCCGGTCCTTGACAGTCGCCATACGCCCGTACGTTATCACAGACAGTGACCCGAAAACGGAAAAACGTCCCAAGCGGTCGACACACTGAATCCATGCAAAACCGATCCATCACCGATGTAGACAACATTCAGCATCCGGCGCGCGTTTCGCAACGAGTAGCGCTAGCCTTCTTGGCATGAGCACGCATGCACCTGCAACCGTCAGTGCCGAGGAACTGCTCAAACTGCCCAGCGGCGAAGGCAAGCGCTACGAGCTCGTCGAAGGACGGCTGCGGGTGATGTGCGCCGCCGGCTTTGAGCATGGTCGCGTCGCGATGACGGCTGGCCGCCTGTTGAGCAACCACGTACATATGACCGGGAGCGGCGTGACGCTCGGCGCTGAGACGGGATTCATCCTGGCGCGAGGTCCCGACACAATGCGCGCGCCGGACGCGGCGTTCGTCTCCCAGGCTCGCGCGGACGCAGTCGGCCCCTCGCCGGGCTTCTGGCCCGGCGGAGCGCCGGATCTGGCGATCGAGGTCGTCTCGCCCGAAGACAGCCGGCTCTACATGCGCGCGAAGGCACTGGACTGGCTCGAAGCGGGCGCGATCGCGGTGCTCGTCCTTCACCCCCGTTCGTGCTCGGCGACCGTGTACCGCGCGGGCGGCGACATCCGCGAGGTCATCGACGGAGAGATCGACCTGAGCGACGCCGTGCCGGGCTGGCGAGTCGCACTCGCCGAATTCTTCGCCTGAGAGCAAAGTGCGGCAACGCGCGACCCCGCCAGACCCCGGGAGGGGTCCCTTCAAAACACTCAACCCGCGGCGGCCTCTGCCGGACCCACCGCGACTCAACTCGCGGTGGTATCCAGCAGGCCGACCACGACTCAACCGGGGGCTGTCTCTGGCAGTCCGATCGCGTCGCCCGCGCGCGAGCGCGCGACGGCGACCGACAGCGCGCGTACATATGCGCGAGCGGCCGCGTCGATGATGTCCGTCGAAACTCCCTGGCCCGCGCCCGTGACGCCGTCGACCTCGACGACGACTGAGACCTCGCCGAGCGCGTCCTGGCCCTCGGTGACGGCGCCGATCGTGAAGTCGCTGAGCTTCGCACCCACGCCCGCGGCCGCGTCGATCGCTTGGAAGACGGCGTCGATCGGGCCGTCGCCCGTGAACGAGCCCTCGGCAGAGGAGCCGTCAGGCAGCACGATCGACACGCGCGCGTGCGGCGGACGGCGCGAGGACGCCTCGACCTCGAACCAGTCGAGCGCGTAGCCGCCGACGTCCTCGCTGCGCAGCTCGTCGGTGACGAGCGCCTCGAGGTCCATCGCGGTCACCTGCTTCTTGCGGTCGGCGATCTCCTTGAAGCGCTTGAACGCCGTGTTCAGCACCTGGCCGTCGACCTGAAAGCCCATCTCCTCGAGCGCCTTGCTCAGCGCATGGCGGCCGGAGTGCTTGCCGAGCACGAGCGAGTTCGAGCGCAGGCCGACGGTCGTGGCGTCCATGATCTCGTAGGTGGTGCGCTCCTTGAGCACGCCGTCCTGGTGGATGCCGGCCTCGTGCGCGAACGCGTTGCGCCCGACGATCGCCTTGTTCGGCTGCACCTGATAGCCCGTCAGCCGCGAGACGAGGCGGCTCGTGCGCGCGATCTCGGTCGTCTCGATCCCGGTCCACAGGCCCATGCTCGGCTCGCGCGTGTGCAGCAGCATCACGATCTCCTCGAGCGAGGCGTTGCCGGCGCGCTCGCCGATGCCGTTGATCGCGCACTCGACCTGGCGGCAGCCCGCCTGCAAACCGGCCAGCGAGTTGGCGACCGCGATGCCAAGGTCGTCGTGACAGTGCACCGACACCGTGACGTCCCTCAGTCCAGGCACCAGGCGGTACAGCTCGGTGAACATCGCCGCGTACTCCTGCGGCATCGTGTAGCCGACTGTGTCCGGCACGTTGATCGTGCTCGCGCCCTCGTCAAGCGCAATCTGAATCACCTCGGCCATGTACTGCAGGTCGGAGCGCGAGCCGTCCTCGGGTGAGAACTCGACGTCGTCGGTGTACTCGCGCGCTTGCGCGACGGCCGCGCGAACCTGGCCCTTGACGTCCTCGCGCGTTGTCTGCAGCTTGCGCTCGATGTGAACGTCGCTGGTGGCGATGAACGTGTGAATCCGCGGTCGCTCGGAGTCCTTGACCGCATTCCAGGCAGCGTCGATGTCCTGCTTGGAGGTGCGAGCCAGGCCGCAGATCACCGGGCCTTCGACCTCGCGGGCGATCGCCTCCACCGCCTCGAAGTCGCCCGGTGAGGTGATCGGGAAGCCGGCCTCGATCACGTCCACGCCGAGCCGCGCGAGCTGGTGGGCGATCTCCAGCTTCTCCTGCCTGTTCAAGGAGATCCCGGGCGACTGCTCGCCGTCGCGCAGGGTCGTGTCGAAGATCATGACGCGGTCCGCGTCACTGCGTTCACCTGCAGATGATGTGCTCATGTCGTCGTGCTCCTTCTCTATCTCGCTTGCCGTTCCTCTCTGCTGGGTATGCGGCTACGCGGCCGCCACGCACTATTCCCCCCGAGGGGGGAGCAGGAGAAGGCGAAGAAGCGAGAACTGAAACGACATCTGCAGCGCAGGGTAGCACCCGCGCCGCGGGACGCAAAACGGCGTAGCGTCGACCAGCCCTACGGCGTCAGCACGACCTTGCCGACATTGCGCCGCTCGGTGATCATGTTCTGTGCGGCGCCGGCCTCGGCGAAGGAGAACGCGCCGGCCACGACCGGCTCGACGGTGCCGTCGTCGAGCAGCTCCCGCAACGGCGTGATCCACGGCTCGAGCGTGCCACGGTCCTTCCATAGGGAGAGCATGTTCAGCCCGATCACCGCCTTCGACTCGGACATCTGCTTGATCATGTTGAAGCGCGGCATGCGCGCGACCGTGCGCAGCGCCGTGACCACGTTTTTGCGCTCTCCCGAGACGACCGAGGACGCGCCGAAGGCGACCAGACGCCCACCGGCCCGCAGCTGTGAGTAGCTCTTGCGAAAGCTCTTGCCGCCGACTGCGTCGAGGATCACGTCGAACTCTGGAAGACCCTTGTCCCAGTCGGGCTTGGTGTAGTCGAGCGCGTGATCGACTCCCAGCTCGAGGATGCGCGCGTGCTTGCCGGGCGAGGCCGTGCCGTAGACCTCGGCGCCTGAGCGCTTGGCGATCTGCGTGGCGGCGATCCCGACGCCCCCACCGGCCGAGTGCACGAGCACGCGCTCACCGGGCTGCAGGCTACCGTAGCCGATCAGACCTGCCCACGCGGTCCCATAGTTGACGGGGATAGCCGCTCCCTGCTCGAAGCTGAGCGCGTCGGGGAGTGGCACGACATCGCTGGCAAGGACGCATACCTGCGAGGCGTAGCCACCGAATTTCGTGCCCGCCAGTACCCGCTGACCCTGGCTCAGGCCCTGCACGCCCTCCCCCACCTCGGTGATCGTGCCGGCGACCTCATAGCCGACGACGCACGGCGTCTTCGGCGCGTCCGCGTACATGCCCTGACGCGCCATCACGTCAGCGAAGTTGATCCCCGCCGCAGCGACGTCGATGCGCACCTCGCCCGCGCCAAGCGTCGGATCATTCTGCTCCTGGACCTGGAGCACGCCCGGACCGCCGTGCTTGGTGATGACGACTGCCTTCATACCCATCCCCCGCCTCGCTCGCTCGCCGTGTGCCAGCCGACACTAGACGATCGGCACTGCAGGCGCCCAGATGCGGGCCGTACCCGGCCGCTCCGCGAAGGCCGTCGGCCGTCTCAGCCGAGGTTGACCGACCAGCCGTTCACAAACCCGTCCGAGGCGACGATCTCCTGCAGGACCCCGTCCGGCACGGGCGCGTCGGTCGTGACGACCATCGCCGCGAGGCGCTTGTCGTCCCCATCGCCAAGTCCGTCGGGCGTATGTCCGACGGCGGCGGAGGAGATGTTGATGCCGTGCGCGCCGAAGATCGTGCCGACGCGGCCGATCATGCCAGGGAGATCCTGGTAACGGAAGATCGTAACGTGGGGCTCGAGCTCGATCGTGAGGCGCCGGCCCTGGACCTCGACGAGGTGGGGCACGCCGTTCGGGCCGATGCCGGTGCCGGCGACGGCCACGCGCTGACCGCCGGCGATCACGGTGACGCGGATCAGCTCGTTGAAGTCCTGGGCCTCGGAGACCCCCTTCTCCTCGAACACGATCCCGCGCTGCTGTGCCATCGTGGGTGCGTTGACGAGGTTGACCTGCTCCTCGGTACGGCCTTCAAGCGCCCCGACGATCACGGCGAGGCCGAGCAGGCGCGTGTCGAAGTCGGCGATCCGGCCGAGGAACGCGGCCTCGATCCGCTCGACCGAGCTGCCCTCGGCGAGCTCCATCGCGAGGCGCCCGAGCTGGGTCGCGAGCGGCAGGAACGGCCCGAGTGTGGCCATGTCCTCGGCAGCGATCGCGGGGATGTTGACCGCGGTCGAGACGACGCCGCCGGTCAACGCGGCGACGACCTGCTCGGCGCTCTGATATCCGGCGCGGTCGGTCGCCTCGGCAGTGGAGGCGCCGAGGTGTGGGGTGACGACGACGTTGGGATAGCCGAACAGCGGGTGCTCGGTCATCGGCTCGCTCTCGAACACGTCGATCGCCGCTCCGGCGGCCTTGCCGGAGTCGAGCGCGTCCTTGAGCGCCTGCTCGTCGATCAAGCCGCCGCGCGCGACGTTGAGCAGGCGCACGCCGTCGCGCATCTTCGCGAACGCGTCCGCGTCGATGAAGCCTTCCGTCTCCGGCGTCTTCGGCAGATGGATCGTGATGAAGTCCGACTGGGCGTAGAGGTCCTCGACGCCGTCGGCCTTCTCGACGCCGAGCTCGCGGTAGCGCTCGGCGCTGACGAACGGGTCGAACGCGAGCACACGCATGCCGAAGCCGCGCGCGCGCGCGGCGACGAGCTGGCCGATGCGTCCAAAGCCGAGCACGCCGAGCGTCTTCTCGTACAGCTCGACGCCGGAATACTTCGAGCGGTCCCATTTGCCCGCGATCAGCGAGGCGTACGCCTGGGGCACGTTGCGCGCGAGCGCGAGCAGCAGCGCCATCGTGTGCTCGGCCGCGGTGACGACGTTCGACTCGGGCGCGTTGGCGACGACGATCCCGCGTTTGGTGGCGGCGGGCACATCGACGTTGTCGACGCCGACGCCGGCGCGGCCGATCGCGCGCAGGTTGGTCGCCCGCTCGATCAGCTCGGCCGTCAGCTTCGTGGCCGAGCGGATCACGATGCCGTCGTACTCGCCGATGCGCTCCGCCAGCTGCTCCTCGCTCCAGTCGATGCCGAGATCGACGTCGAAGTGCTCGCGCAACAGCGCGATGCCGGAGTCGCCGATCTTCTCCTTGACGAGCACCTTCGCGCGCGCGCCTGCGTCGGGCGTCGCGGTGCTCATGCCGCCAACCTTTCCACAGTCCAATCGATGCATGCGGTCAGCGCGCGCACGTCGTCGGGATCGACCGCCGGGAACATGCCGATGCGCAATTGGTTGCGCCCCAGCTTGCGATAGGGCTCGACGTCGACGATCCCGTTGGCGCGCAGCGTCGCGGCGACCGCCGCGGCGTCGACGGGGTCGGCGAAATCGACCGTGCCCACGACCAGCGAGCGCTTGGCCGGGTCGGCCACGAACGGCGTCGTGCAGGAGGTCCGCTCAGCCCAGCCGTAGAGATGTGAGGAGGAGGCGGTCGTGCGCTCGAGGCACCCGGCAAGGCCGCCGCGATCGAGCATCCAGCGGATCTGGTCGGCCAACAGGAAGAGGGTGGCGACGGCGGGTGTGTTGTAGGTCTGGTCTTTGCGCGAGCTCTCGAGCGCGGTGTGCAGCGAGAGGAATTCCGGGATCCAGCGCTCGGAGGCATGCAGCTCCTCGATCCGATCCTGGGCGGCAGGGCTCAGCAGCGCGATCCACAGCCCGCCGTCCCCGGCGAAGCACTTCTGGGGAGCGAAGTAGTAGGCGTCCGTTTGGAAAATCTCGACGGGCAGGCCGCCGGCGCCCGAAGTGGCGTCGATCGCGACGAGCGCTCCGTCGGCGCCCGCCGGGCGGACGATCGGCGTCATGACGCCGGTCGAGGTCTCGTTGTGCGCCCAACCGATCAGGTCGGCTCCTCCCTCGGCGGCGGCCGGGCCCACCCCTGCCGGGTCGGGCGCATCGCCGGGATCCGCGGCTACGGTGACGGGGTCCTTCAGGAACGGGGCTCCGGTCGTGACGGTGGCGAACTTCTGCGAGAACTCGCCGAAGGTCAGATGCAGCGAGCGGTCCTTGACGAGGCCGAACGCGGCCGCGTCCCAGAAGGCGGTGGCGCCGCCGTTGCCGAGTGCGACCTGATACCCGTCGGGCATCGAGAACAGCTCGGCCAGCCCGGCGCGGATCTCGCCGACGAGCGCCTTCACCGGCTTCTGCCGATGCGAGGTGCCCATCACGGCCGCGCCCTCGGCGGCGAGGCGCGCGAGCGCCTCCGGGCGCACGCGCGAAGGGCCGCAGCCGAAGCGCCCGTCGGCGGGCTTCAGCTCGCCGGGGATGACCAGTGCCGGCGTCATCTCTAGAAAGAGGGCTTGATCCAGTCCATGTGCGAGCGCAGCTCTGAGCCGACGTGCTCGACCTGAGAGTCGGCCTGCTCGGCGCGCATGCGCTTGAAGTTCTCCTGCCCGGCGCGGTTCTCCGCGATCCACTCGCGGGCGAAGTCGCCGGACTGGATCTCCTTGAGGATCTGGCGCATCGCGGCGCGAGTATCCTCGGTGATCACGCGGCTGCCGCGCGTGTAGTCGCCGTACTCGGCGGTGTTGGAGATCGAGTAGCGCATCCCGGCGAGTCCCTTCTCGTACATCAGGTCGGCGATCAGCTTGAGCTCGTGCAGGCACTCGAAATACGCCATCTCCGGGTCATAGCCGGCCTCGACGAGCGTCTGAAAGCCGGCCTGGACGAGCTTCTGAGGCGCCGCCGCAGAGGACGGCCTGCTCGCCGAACAGGTCGGTCTCGGTCTCGTCCTTGAAGGTCGTCTCGATCACACCGCCGCGGGTGCAGCCGATGCCCTTGGCGTATGCGAGGGCGAGTGCGCGGGCGTTGCCGGTGGCGTCCTGCTCGACGGCGATCAGGCCGGGGACGCCGCTGCCTTCGGTGAACTGGCGGCGGACGAGGTGACCGGGACCCTTGGGCGCGACCATGCCGACGTCGACGCCGGGCGGCGGATCGATCTCTTTGTAGTGGATCGAGAAGCCGTGCCCGAACAGGATCATGTTGCCCGCGGCGATGCCGTCGCTGATCTCAGCCTCCCAGACGTCGTGGTGAAGCTCGTCGGGCAGCAGGATCATCACGAGGTCGCCACGACTGGCAGCATCGACCACGGACAGAACCTCGAGGCCCTGCTCGCGGGCTTTGGCGACCGAGGAGGAGTCCTCGCGCAGCCCGACGACGACCTTGACGCCGGAGTCCTTGAGGTTGAGCGCGTGGGCGTGGCCCTGAGAGCCGTAGCCGATGATGGCGACGGTCTTGCCGTCGAGAAGCGTTAGGTCTGCGTCGTCGTCATAGATCATTGGACCGCGCAGGCTATCCCACTCGCGGCCCACGAGCGGCGAACGCCGGATCTCCCTCCCCATGCGGCGCCGACATCGGCGGCGCGCTCATGCGCTCGCGACGGCGACGAACGTGCGCCCGGGGATCTCGAGCGAGCCATCGGCGGCTGTGTAGGGAGCAAAACGCGCGGCAAGCGACGCGCGGATCTCCTCGATCTCCGGCGCGGGCCGCGCGAGCACCGTGTCGTGGAAGGAGCGCGACAAGTCAAGCGTAGAGTCCCACAGCTCCTCGAAGCTGGGGTGTCGGCGGCACAGGTCGAGTGTCTCGATACGCGCTTCGGCGAAGCCGGCGGTGTCGAGCAGCGCGGTTATACGGTGAGCGCTCGCGAGCGCGAACGGCCCGGGCGCACCGGGGCTCGGCGGTTCGACGATCCCGCGCTCGGCCAGCTCGCGTGCGGGCAGCAGCGCCCAGGGATTGCGCTCGATCGTGTCCCACACGGCGAGCGCGATCCTGCCGCCGGGGCGCAGCACGCGGCGCGTCTCTGAGAGCGCCGCGGCGGGGTCGGCCATCAGCATGTAGCCCCAGCGGCAGAGCACCACATCGACGCTTGCGACCGGCAGGTCGATCCATTCGGCGTTCAGCACCTGGAACTCGAGGTTGCTCAGCCCAAGCGAGACGGCGCGTGCGCGGGCGCCCGCGAGCATCGTCTCGGCCTGGTCGGAGATGACCGCGCCGCCCATCGGGGCGACCAGCTCGGCGGCCAGCATGCCCGTCTCGCCAAGGCCCGCCGCGAGCTCGAGCACGCGCTCGCCCGGCTGGGGCATGACCGCGTCGATCAGCCAGTGGGACACGGGCGCGCCGAGGTCGCGCAGCAGCTCCGCCCGGCGGACCCATCCGGCGGCGGCCTCTTCCCAGTTTTGCAAGCTCGTGTCGCGATGCTCGTTCGCGTCGAAGGGCGCCGCGGACGACCTCCTGACGGGACGGTCGCCGTCGGGGGTGGTCCCGTTCACGAGAGCTCCCGGCGCAGCAGCTTGCCCGACGGTGTGCGTGGCAGTGGCTCGCCGGTGAGCACGACCTGCTTGGGCACCTTGTAGGGAGCGAGCAGACCCGCACAGTGGGTGCGCAGCGCATCCCCGTCGGGTGTCCGTCCCGGGCGCGCGCGGACGATCGCCGTGACCGCCTCGCCCCAGCGCTCGTCGGGCCGGCCGAGGACCGCCGCCTCGAGCACGTCGGGATGGGCTTCGAGCACCGCCTCGACCTCGGCGGGCGCCACGTTCTCGCCGCCGCTGACGATCGTGTCCGCCTTGCGCCCGGTGACGGTCAGACGGTTCCGCTCGTCGAGTGCGCCGAGGTCGCCGGTGTGAAGCCAGCCATCGCGGCCGGCTCCCGCGTTCACGACGGTTGGCCCGGCGATGAGGATCTCATCGTCGCTTGCGATCCGCACGCGTGTGCAGAACAGGGGCGGTCCGGCGGTCGCTCCCCTGCCGTCGGTTATGGCAACGGGAGTGGTCGTGACCTGCGAGCAGGCCTCGGTCAGCCCGTAGGTCAAGCTCACCGGGACGCCCGCGTCGCGCGCCCGCGCGAGCAGCGGCTCGGGCACAGGACCGCCGCCGGTGAGCGCGCAGCGTAGTGCGGGCGGCCGCGCGAGACCCGCGTCGAGCAGGCGGGCGAGGGTCGTGGCGACGAGGCTGACAAGCGTGATCTCTCGCGCGCGCAACGCATCGAGCACGCGGTCGGTGTCGAAGCGCTCGTGCACTACGGCGGTGGTCGCGTAGATGGTCGAGCGCACGAGGATCGACAGGCCGCCGACGTGTGAGAGCGGCAGCGTGCACAGCCAGCGCTCGCGCGAATCGAGGCCGAGCGCGACAGCTGAGCCGAGGGCGCTCCAGAGGAAGTTGCCGTAGGTGAGCTCGACCGGTCGCGGCGCGGAGGTCGTGCCGGAGGTGTGAATGACGGCTGCGACCGCATCCAGGTCGTGAATCTCGTCTCCGACACCCGCCCCGTGCGCGCGCGAGGAGGATCCGGACAGAGGTACGTCGACGAGCACAGCGGCGCCGTCGGCGATCCGCGCGCGCTCGGACGGAGCGAGGCGCAGGTCGACGGGCACGGCGACCGCGCCGAGCAGGAGGCAGGCGTGCAGCGTCTGGGCGAAGGCGAGGCCCGGAGGCAGGGCGATCGCGACGCGCTCGCCGGGGCGCGCACCGCGCGCACGCAGCTCCCGTGCGCCGAGACGCGCCGCGGCGTGGAGCTCGGCGTAGGACCAGCTCCCGTTCGGGGTGTCGAGCGCTGTGCGCGCCGGGTGGGCGGACGCGGCGCGTGTGAGCCATCCCTCGACCAGCATGGCTCACAGGCTAGCCTTCGCGCTATGACCACCACCTGGATCTCCGCCGCGGACACCGCGAGCGACCCCTACACCGACGTGCGCTACGAGAAGTCAACCGGCGCGGACAGCGGGATCGCGAAGATCACGATCGCCCGCCCGGAGGTCAGGAACGCGTTCCGACCACGGACGATCGTCGAGATATCGAGGGCGTTGGAGGACGCGCGCGAGGACACCGAGATCGGCGTGATCGTGCTCACGGGCGACGGCACGGAGGCGTTCTGCTCGGGGGGGGATCAGCGCGTGCGCGGTGACTCGGGGTACCTGCACGACGACGCGGCGGGCAAGGCCGGCGTGGGCCGGTTCCACGTGACCGACCTGCACGTGCAGATCCGCCGCCTGCCGAAGCCGGTGGTGGCGATGGTCGCGGGCTATGCGATCGGGGGCGGGCACGTGCTGCATTTGGTGTGCGACCTGACGATCGCCGCCGACAACGCGCGCTTCGGGCAGGTCGGTCCGAAGGTGGGCTCGTTCGACGGCGGCTTCGGCGCCGGGCTGCTGGCGAACATCGTGGGACCGAAGAAGGCGAAGGAGATCTGGTTCCTGTGCCGGCAGTACTCGGCCGAGGAGGCGCGGGAGATGGGGATGGTGAACACGGTCGTGCCGGTCGAGCGACTGGAGGAGGAGACGGTGGGCTGGTGCAGGGAGATGCTCGCGCTGTCGCCGTTCGCGTTGCGGCTGCTGAAGGCGAGCTTCAACGCGGCCGAGGACGGCCTGAGCGGGATCCAGCAGCTGGCGCACGACGCGAACCTGCTGTTCTACGGCAGCGAGGAGGCGCAGGAGGGCAGGGATGCGTACAAGGAGAAGCGCAAACCGGACTTCTCGCGCTTCCCCAGGCGCGCCTAGTGTCCCGATAGTGGTTCGCATCTGGGTCATGGCGGCGCGCGTGCGCACGCTGCCGGCGGCGGTGGCGCCGGTGCTCGTCGGCACGTCGTTGGCGCTGGGAGCGGAACATTTTCGTGCGCTCGCGTTCGTCGCGGCGCTGCTCGGCGCCGTGTTCATCCAGGTCGGGACGAACCTGTCGAACGACTACTCCGACGCGCGGAGGGGCGCGGACACGGAGGATCGGCTGGGGCCGGTACGGGTGACCGCGGGCGGCCTCCTGCCACCGCGGCAGGTGCTGATCGCGACGTACGTGTCGTTCGGGCTGGCGGTGGCGTGCGGGGCGTACCTGGTCGCGGTGGCCGGCCCGGAGCTGATCGCGGTCGGCGGCGCGTCGATCCTGGCCGGCGTGCTGTACACGGGCGGGCCACGACCGTACGGATATGAGGGGTTGGGCGAGGTGTTCGTGTTCCTGTTCTTCGGGATCGTGGCGGTCGCGGGCTCGTACTTCGTGCAGGTGCAGGAACTGCCGTGGCAGGCGTTCGCGTGCGCGGTGCCGGTCGGCCTGCTGGCGAGCGCGATCCTGGTGGTCAACAACGTGCGCGACCTGGAGACCGATCGGCGCGCGGGCAAGCGCACGCTGGCGGTCAGACTGGGACGAGCGAGGACGCGGGGGCTGTACACGACGATGCTCGCGGGCGCGTTCGTGACGGCGCCGCTGCCGTGGGCGTTCGGGTCGATGACCGCATGGCTCTTGCTCTGCTGGGCGGCGATTCCGCTGGCGGCCGGGCTCGTGAAGACCGTGCGGACACGGACGGACGGTCCGGCGCTGAACGGCGCACTGGCGAAGACGGGCGCGCTGCAGCTCGTGTTCTGCCTGCTGTATGCCGCCGGGATCCTGGCGAGTGGTGGGATCGGGATGTGAGGGGAGCACGGTGTGAAGCTGAGGGTTGAGCGACGCAAGCTGCGCTTGAAGGTGCCGCTCGAGACCGCCTACGGCACCGTGACAGAGCGCGAGCTGTTGGCGGTGTCGTTGACGGATGGAGACGGGATCGACGGCCACGGCGAGGCCGCACCTCTGGAGGCGTATGACGGCGTGAGCATCGAGCGGGTGGAGCGGGCGTTGGCGGGCTATGAGCCGGTACTGGCCGCGTGGCGAGACCCCATGAACGGAGCGCAGATGATCGACGCGTGCAGGCGCGTGGACGATCTGCCGCAGGCGCTCGCCGCGGTGGACTTGGCGCTGTGGGATCGGGCCGGCAAGCGCGCCGGCAAGCCCGTGGCTGCGTTGTTGACGGACGATCCGGCGAACGCGGTAGAGGTGAACGCGACGCTGACGGCACTCGACCGCGCGGGTGTTGCGCAGCAGGCATTACAGGCCTCTCGCGAGGGGTTCACGTGCGTGAAGGTCAAGGTGGGAGTTGGCGACGACGGGGGACGGGTGGCCGCCGCGCGCGCGGCGATGGGCCCGGAGGTCGCGCTCAGGCTGGATGCGAACGGCGCGTGGAGCGTGGAGGAGGCGGTGCGGGCGATCGACGCGCTGGCTCCCGCGGGGCTCGAGCTGGTGGAGGAGCCGACGCACGGGCTCAAAGCCGTAAGGGAGGTGCGCGAGCGCGTGAGCACGCGCGTGGCGATCGACGAGACGGCGGCCGAGCACGGCGCGCTCGGCGCCGGCGTGGCTGACGCGGTGTGTTTGAAGATCTCTCGCTGCGGCGGCATCTCGGGCCTGATCGCGGCGGCGACGCTCGTGCGCGCGTCGGGCGCGGAGGCGTATGTCGCGTCAACGTACGACGGCCCACTCGGCATCGCGGCCGCTCTGCACGCCGCGGCCGCGTTGGCCTCGCGCGGACCCGTCCCCCCCTGCGGCCTGGCGACGCTTGGGATGTTCGAGGGGATCGAGACTCCGCTGCCGGCAAAGCTGGGGAAGATCGCTGTGCCAAGCGGCCCAGGTCTAGGGGTCAACCCGCTCTGAGCACGGGGCAGCCTCGTCCTCCGCGGCCTCGGCGCCGCTCGGAGGATCGCCGAAGGTCAGTCGTCGATTCCGCCGAACAGCCCGCCGACGTGGAGATCGGCGACTCCCGGATGGGGAGAGGGAACAGACATGCCCGCGGTGTAAATCTCACAATGGCGATATCCGTCCGGGTCTGGATCGGTGCGAACCTCGACGGCTTCACCGGGCACGTCCACGAGCCAGTAGGTAGGGACCGGAACCCACGCATACATGTTGGCCTTCGTGTGCCGGTCCTTCATGTGCGAGCTCACCGCGACCTCGATCACGAGCAACGCTGAGCGCGGGTGCCGGTTGGCAGGGTGCTGGCGCTCCACGAGCGCCAGGTCGGGCTCGGGCAACGAACCCGAATCGGCTTCCAGGGGCAACTGAACGTCCAACCATGCGTCCGCGGCCGCGGACGTAAGGTGACGGATCAAGCGCCTGATCGCCTCCGCGTGCTCCTCGCTCTGCGGGCTCACCTCGACCAAAAGCCCTTCGAGCAGTTCGACCCGCTTGCCCTCCAGCGCGCCCGAGGCGACCATTCGCCCAAAGGTCCCGACATCGAGTCGGTGGATCGGATCCGCTCGATGGGAATGCCTGTCGACGAGCAATCCATCCACAAGCTCGACATCCAGGCCATCCAGCGCGCCCGAGGCGACCATCTGGTCATAAGTCTCGACGTCGAGCCGATACAGCGGCAGCGATGAAGCGGCTTGAGCGACTTGAGTAGCCATTGCCTCATTCTACCGGCCCGTTTGGTCGACTCCGGCGATGGTCCGCAGACCGCATTGCAGACGTTGTCACGCAGATGGAAAGGTCCATTCATCAAACATAAGCCGCGCTTGGGATGGTTTTCTCAGGTCGCGCTCACCGGCGTCTGTCCGCCGGGTCCCGACCGGCACGCAGAACGCATCTCGAGTTGCGCCGCTCAGCCCAACGCCAGCGCCACTGCCGCGGGGTTCTCCAGCGAGAGCCCGTGGCCGCCGGCGACGACGCTCAGCTCGGCATTCGGCAGCAGACAGACCATTCGTCGCCCAAGCGCCTGGAACTTCGCGTCGCGATCTCCCACCAGGACCGTGACCGGCATCTCCAGCTCCCCAAGGCCACCCCACAGAGGGGTCATCTCGCCGCTGCCGATCCCGCGCAGGACGGCCGCGAGCGCGTCGGGGCGGTTGCGCCGCTGGTCCTCCCGCGCCCGCTCACCGACCTCGGGTGGCTCGTCGGCGAACAGCGACTGGGCGCGCCAGCGCTCAATGAAGTCCTCGAAGGGGACGCTTTCGAGCTCGTCGGCGAGTCGATGGTCGGTGGCGCTGCGCTCGGCGCGCTCGGCCGCGTCGTCGATGCCTGCCGTGCTCGAGACGAGCACGAGCCGCGTCACGCGCTCGGGTGCGGCCAGGGCCACGTGCAGAGCGACGCGCCCGCCCAGCGAGTAGCCGCACAGCACGAAGCGCTCGGGCGCGTGCGCGAGCACGTGATCGACGCAGCCGACGAACGTGATCGGGCGCTCGGCATCGGCATACGCGCCATGGCCGGGCAGGTCCAACCCAAGCGGCCGGTAGCGTTCCGGTGACAGCTTCGCCACCACGCCATCCCACGCGCGGTGGGTGCCGCCGAAGCCGTGCAGCAGAACGAGATCCTCCGGCACCCCGCCATCCTATGCTTCGCTCCTTCCCACACTCCCGCTCACAAGCCCTCCGGCACTCCCGCTCACGCGCCGTCTGGCATTCCTGCTCGCACGCCCTCTGATGCTTCCGTTCACACGCCGTCTGGCATTCCTGCTCGCACGCCCTCTGATGCTTCCGTTCACACGCCGTTCGTCGCTTCCGCCCAGATGAGCTCCACCACCGACACCTACCTACTGCTGCGCGCGTTCGTCGACGAGCTCGCGCGCTGCGGGATGCGAACGGCGTGCACCTCGCCGGGGTCGCGCTGCGCGCCGCTCGTGCTCATGCTCGCGCGCGAGCAGCGGTTGCGCTGCTACTCGCATATCGACGAGCGCTGCGCCGGGTTCTTCGCGCTCGGGCTGGCGAAGGCGTCGGGGCTGCCGGTCGCCGTCGCCTGCACCTCGGGTACGGCCGCGGCCGAGCTGCTGCCGGCGGCGATCGAGGCGCACGAGGCGCGCGTGTCGCTGCTGCTGCTGACCGCGGACCGGCCGCCGGAGCTGCGCGAGAACGGCGCGGGGCAGGCGATCGACCAGCTGAAGCTGTATGGCGGCGCGGCGAAGTGGTTCTTCGAGGTGGGCACGCACGACGCGAGCGAGGAGCGGTTGCGCTGGATGCGCACGCTCGCGTGCCGCGCTTATTGGACGGCGCTCGAGGGGCGTCCAGGGGTCGTGCATCTGAACTTCCCGTTGCGCGAGCCGCTCGTGAGCGACGAGCCGTTGCCGGCCGATGACACGGGCCGGCCCGAGCGTCGACCATATGTTCGGCGCGCGCCCGCGAACGTTCCCGACGCGGGCGTCGACATCGAGGACGACGCGTGGCTACGCGAGCTCGTGGAGGCGTCCAGGCGCGGCGTGGTCGTGGCCGGGCGCTACGAGCGCGACGGGAGCCTTGGCGCGGCCGCGGCGGCGTTCTGCACGGCGGCCGGCTGGCCGCTGCTGGCCGACCCGCTGTCCGGGGCACGTCGTGGCGAGGCGGCGGTCGCCCATTACGACGCACTGCTGCGCGATGAGGCCTTCTCGGCCTCGCATCGCCCGGATCTCGTGCTGCGCGTGGGCGATCTCCCGGTGTCGAAGCCGCTGCGCACATGGCTGGCGGCCCTGGAGGACGTGCGTCAGGTGGCGCTCGATCCGGAGAGCGCCTGGCAGGACCCGGCGTCGGTGCTGAGCGACTCGCTCGCGCTGGAGCCCGCCGCGACGTTGACCGGGCTGATCGCGGCAACGACCGGCGCGAACCGGGCGAGGAGAGACCCGGGCCGGACATCGACAGACCCCAGCCGAACGACGACGGACCCCGACCAGACAACGGGAGATACCGCTTGGACCGCAGCCGAGGAGGGCTGGCTGACGAGCTGGCGCAGCGCGGACGAGCGCGCCGCACAGGCGCTGTCAGGGGTACTCGGCGACGAGCTGTCCGAGCCGCGTGTGGCCGCGGAGCTCGGCGTGGGGCTGGCGGCGGACGCGACGCTGTTCGTCGCGTCTTCGATGCCGGTGCGCGACATCGAGACGTTCTGGCCCGTGCGGGCGGACCCGCCGCGCGTGCTCTGCAACCGCGGTGCCAACGGCATCGACGGCACCGTCTCCGCGGCCTTCGGCGCGGCGGCGCACGCGGCGCAGGTGGGGGCTGAGCGCGACGAGGCGCCGCGACCGGTCGTGCTGTTGATCGGCGATGTGGCGCTCGCTTACGACCTCGGCGGGCTGTTGGCGGCGAGCAGGCTCGGCCTGGCGCTGACGATCGTGCTGCTCGACAACGGCGGCGGCGGCATCTTCGACTTCTTGCCTGTCGCGCAGACGCAGCTCGCGCGCGCGGTCGCTCACGGGAACGAGGGCGAGGCAGGCCTGGCGGGCGAGGCAGGCGCGATAGCCGAGGCAAGCCTGGCAGGCGAGACAGGCGCGATAGGCGCGGACATCTACACGCGCCACATCGCGACTCCCACCGGGCTGGACTTCGCGGCCGCGGCCGCGCTTTACGGGCTCGCCTATGCTCAGCCTGCATCGTTACCCGACCTGCGTGCCGCCTGCGAGCGGATGCTCGCGCCGGGCGCCGGCTCGGGGCTGATTCACGTGCGCAGCGAGCGCGGCGCGAACGTGGCGTTGCACCGAGCCGCCTGGGCCGCGGTCGCACACGCGCTGGCGTGAGCCTCCGGCGCCTCTTGCGGCGCCCCAACCGTCGCGCATCCGGCGTTAGCCGGCGAGCAACGGCAGCAGCGCTTGCAGCTTGATCTCCGTCTCGGCCAGCTCGGCTGAGGGGTCTGAGCCGCGCACGATACCGTTGCCGGCGTAGCAGCTCGCGACGGGCCCGCGCAGCAGCGCGCAGCGCAGGGCGACGCAGAACTCGCCGTCGCCGGTCGCGTCGGTCCAACCGACCGGGCCCGCGTACCAGCCGCGGTCGAGGCCCTCGAGCGCGGGGATCAGCGGTATCGCCTTCTCACGCGGCTCGCCGCCGACCGCGGGCGTCGGGTGCATCAACCCTGCCAGCTCGAGCGCCTCGATCGGCGCGGCGAGCTGCGCCCTGATCGGGGTCGCGAGGTGCTGGATGTTCGCGATCCGCACGAGCTCGGGCTCGGGAGCCGCCGCGACCCACACCGAGTGCGGACGCAGGATCCGCTCGATCCGCCGCGCGACGATCGCGTGCTCCTCGCGGTAGCTCTCGTCGCGCAGCAGCTGCTCGCCGAGATGGTCGTCGACCGCCGGGTCGGCGCTGCGGCGCGTGGAGCCCGCGAGCGCGAGCGTGCTCACGCGGTGGCCTTCGCGGCGCACGAGCAGCTCGGGGCTGGCGGCGACGAGCGTCGCATCGCCGCGCCCCACACAGAAGCAGAAGCAGCCGGGGAACGCGTCGCGCAGGACACCCAGCACGGCCGCCGGATCGTGTGCCTGAGAGGCGTGCGCATGGACCTCGCGGGCGAGCACGATCTTCTCGAGCCTGCCTTCGCCGATCAGCTCGGTCGCGCGCGCGACGGCGGCCTCGTAGTGCTCGGGCGGCATCGCGCTCGCCACCTGCGTGCGGGTCGCGGGGGCGGGGTCGAGCAGCGGCAGCGGGCGTTCGCGCAGCTCTGCCAGGCGCCGCTCCAGCCGCGCCATCCGCTCCTCTACGGTGTCGTCGGGCGCCATCAGCGCGGCGAGCGTCATGTGCACCTCGCAGTCCGCATCGCCGGCGTCGCGGCGGCGCGAACGGCGTGCGAAACGCCTGATCGCGACCTCGGGCACGACCATCGACGCGGGCTCGAACCCCGCCCACGCGTGCGAGCCGCCGCCGTCGGGCGCGAACGCGAAGCCGCCCACGGCGACCGGGCCGCCTCCCCCTCTCCGGTCGATCTCCGCGCGGTCGTCCCCCACGGCGGCGGCCGCGAGCGCGCGCCAGCGGTCGGCCACGCTCGCGAAGCGCTCGCGTCCCGTCGCGTTCAGCTCGACCGCCGCGCCGAGCGCCGCCAGCGCGGCACGGCCGCGGTCGGGCTGCTCGAATGCGAACCACGGCTCATCCGTACGCCGCGACGAGCAGATAACGGCGCTCGGGTCGATGTCGCCCGGCAGCTCAAGCGTGCTCGTCGCGAGCGTCGAGCGACCACTGCGCCGCGCGCGGCGCAACGCCAGGTCCAAGCGAGCCCGCAGCCGCTCACGATCCTCGTCACCGAGCGAGAAAGACAGGCTGTGGTGACCGGCGCCTACAGGGCCGTACGAAGGGACAGGCTCACGCGTCTCCCCCGAAAAATGCGCTCCGGGACGCATGCGGCCTACGTCTCTGAACGGCCGCGCGAGATCGCTATCTCGCCCGTGCGCATCATCTCGATCAGGCCAAACGGACGGACCATGCCCTCGAACGCCTCGATCTTCTCCGTCGTGCCGGTCACCTCGACGATCACCGCGCGCTTGGTCACGTCGACGACCTTGCCGCGGAAGATCTCCGCGATCTGCATCAGCTCGCCGCGCTGCGTGCCGTCGGCCGAGACCTTGAACAGCGCGAGCTCGCGCGCAACCGTGTCGGCCGGCTCGAGGTCGCGGATCTTCAGCACGTTGATCAGCTTGTGCAGCTGCTTGGTCACCTGGTCGATCGGGTGCAGCGCCCCGTCGACGGTGAGCGTCACGCGCGAGATCTGCGCGTCGTCGGTCGGGCCGACCGTGAGCGTGTCGATGTTGAAGCCCCTGCGCGCGAACAGCCCGGCGATGCGCGTCAGCACGCCGGACTTGTTTTCGACGAGGATCGACAGCACGTGCTTGCGGCCCGTGCGGAAGTTGGTCGCGGCCTCGAGCTCTTGCAGGCTGAGCGTCGCCTTGGTGCCTGGCTCTCCCATAGCGGCGCTCACCCCACCATCTCGCGCGCGGCCTGTCCGGCCGGGATCATCGGATAGGTGTTCTCCTCGCGCGTAACCCGCACGTCGACGACCACCGGGCCGTCGGTCGCGATCGCGCGCTTCATGTCCTCCACCAGCGTCTTCTTGCTCTCAAAGCGCATGCCGGTTGCGCCGTAGGCCTCGGCTAGCTTGACGAAGTCGGGGAACTCGCCCGTCTCGACGTGGCTGTATTTGCCGTCCCAGAACAGCTCCTGCCACTGGCGGACCATGCCGAGATAGCCGTTGTTCATGATGAACACCTTGATCGGGATCTTGTTCGCGGCGCACGTGGCGAGCTCTTGCGCGTTCATCTGCACCGAGCCGTCGCCCGCGATGCAGCAGACGACCTGATCGGGGCAGCCGACCGCGGCGCCCATCGCGGCGGGCAGCCCGAACCCCATCGTGCCGAGCCCGCCCGAGTTGATCCAGCGGCGCGGCGCGGGGAAGTCGTAGTACTGCGCGGCCCACATCTGGTGCTGGCCGACGTCGCTCGTGACGATCGCCTCTCCCCCGGTCGCCTCATGCAGCGCCTGGATCATGTACTGCGGCTTGATCTCCTCGTCGGCCGAGTCCTCGAACCCGAGCGGGTACTTCGCTTTCCAGCCCTCAATTCGATCCCACCAGGCGCCGAGCCTTGCCGGGTCGGCTTTGAGCGCGCGGTACTCGACCGCGAGCTTTGCCAGCACGTGCTTGGCGTCGCCGACGATCGGGATGTGCGCGGGCACGTTCTTCGAGATCTCCGCCGGGTCGACGTCGATGTGGATGAACTTCGCGCGCGGCGCGAACTCGGACAGCTTGCCGGTGATGCGATCGTCGAAGCGCGCGCCCACCGCGCAGATCAGGTCGGCCTCGTCCATCGCGTAGTTCGCGGCGCGCGTGCCGTGCATTCCGAGCATGCCGAGCCACTGCTCGTGCGGTGCGGGGAACGCGCCGAGGCCCATCAGCGTGCAGGTGACCGGAAAGCGGTCGGAGGTCGCGAACTCGACGAGCTCCTGCGAGCCGTTCGCGTTGACCACTCCGCCGCCGGCGTAGATCACCGGGCGCTGCGCCGCGGCAAGCGCCTTGGCGGCCTGGCGGATCTGCTTCTGGTTGCCGTCGACTGTCGGCTGGTACCCCGGCAGGCGCACGTCGGTCACCGGCTCGTATGTGATCTCCGCGCGGGACAGGTCTTGGGGGATGTCGACGAGCACCGGGCCAGGCCGTCCCGTGCGGGCGATGTGAAACGCCTCGTGGATCGCCCTGGGGATCTCCTGGGGGTGCTGGATCATGAACGAGTGCTTGACCACCGGCATCGTGATCCCGATCGTGTCGGCCTCCTGAAACCCGTCGGTGCCGAGCAGCTCGGTGCGCACCTGGCCGGTGATGAACACGACCGGGACGGAATCCATCATCGCGTCGGTGATCGGCGTGATCAAATTCGTCGCGCCGGGCCCGCTGGTCGCGAACGCGACGCCGACTTTGCCGGTCGCCTTGGCGTATCCCTGCGCTGCGTGGCCGCCGCCGGCCTCGTGGCGGACGAGGATGTGGCGGATGCCGCCGGTTACGAACGCGTCGTAGGTCGGCAGGTTGGCGCCGCCCGGCAGCCCGAAGACGACGTCGACACCCTCCGCCTTCAGGCACTCCATCACGGCATCGACCGCGCGCATCTCCATCACCTACCTCCTTTCCGTTCGCTCGCAGGACTCGATTTCTCCGCGCTGACGCGGAAATCCCAGTGTATCAGCGGGTTTTCGCGCTGAGCGCCGATGCTCCTGCGCCTGACGGTGAGGACTTACGAGCTTCCGATGGCGACGCCGATGGCCAGGACGATCAGGCCGCCCACGGTTACGACGAGCAGCGAGGAACGCATCGAGACTTCGAGGAAGCGGTTTCGGATCCAGGCGATCACGAACAGCTCGACCGCTACCACCGCGCCCGCGACGAGCAGCGCCTTGTGGACGTCTGAGATGAAGAACGGCAGCGTGTGGAAGATCCCGCCGAGCGTCGTCATTCCGCCGGTGATCGCGCCGCGCACGATCGCCGAGCCGCGGCCGGTCTGCTCGCCGGTGTCGGACAGCGCCTCCGACCAGCCCATGCTCACGCCGGCGCCGAGCGCGGTGGAGAAGCCGACGAGCAACGCCGTGTGCGAGCTCGACGCGATCGCCGCGGCGAAGATCGGCGCGAGCGAGGAGACCGTGCCGTCGATCAGCCCGACCAGCGCGGGTTGCACTACGCGCAGGATGAAGTCGGGCTCGTCCTTGTAGCCCGCGCGGTGGATCCACCGCGCGATCAGCGAGTCGTCGGCCGGGGGAGCCGTCTTTACCTGGGTGCTCATCTACCCGACAGCGTATGCCACTCGCCGGATTAGGTTGGCCGAAATCGGGTTAGGGTTGCCTTACTCCGCGCGCGTTTGCGAGCGCGTTTCGCGGGTGGCGATTTCCCCCGGCTCGTAGGCGTTGAATCAGGGGGTCGGCGAAGGCGTGCGCTGCCACGATTCCGGTGCCACTGCCACGTCGGGAAACTCGAGCTCGGTGCCGCAGCGCGTGCACAGCGCGTCGTAGATCTTCGTCGTGCGACCGCAGTTCGGGCACTGGCGACGGAGCTCGTCGCGCTCGAACCGATATGCGATCGCCGCGAGCAGGCCGAAGAACGGCACGAGTCCCGCGATCAAGAACCACAGCACGAACGAGCTGCCCTTCAGCTTGCCGACGATCCCGCCCGCGAGACCGAAGCAGAAGGCGATGACGACGTAGGCCACCGCAAACCCCTACAGCAGGACGCGCACGGCCCAGATCAGGGCGATGACCGCGAGCACGACCGCGATGATCGTTGCGACGAACACGACGAGGTGGATCACGAAGTGCAGCAGGAACCATGCCGCCACCAGCAGGATCAGCCCCGCGATGACCGTCTGGCCGAACGATCGTGACGACTTGGCGGACTCGTTCATAGGCCTAGCCTACCGGAACCGCTACGCCTCAACCATGCTTCCTGCCCTTGGCGGCCGTACGTACAGCGTATTTCCTGTGGGCCTGCTGTTCGCACGTCCGGCGCCTGGCCTTGTTCCTCCTGTACTTGTGGCAGGCTTTGAGCGTCGCGGTGAGCTTCTGGGCGCGCGTGAGGGTCCTCTTTTTCGCGCAGCCGGTGACAGCGATTGGAGTGGACTCGTGGATTTCGGCGCCGTTCTGGCCTGTGAATGCGGTCGGCATCTTCAACTTGCTCGTGCAGAGGTTGCCGTTGGCGGCGAGGGCGGAGTACTTGCCCTCGGGGAGGTTCAGATCGAAGCTCTTGAATGGGACATCGGGGAGCGTCTTGAACGTGCTCGAGGTGATCCCCGCTTTGGAGATGAACGTCGTTGCGACGAGATCGACGGTCACGCCGTAGCCCTGCAGGACGATCTCCAGGCTCGGGAACGCTTCCCCACCATGACTGACGAAGATCGCCGGTCCCGTCAACGGGACGGGCAGGACCTGCGTGATCGCGGTCGCGTGCCCGATCACCGACGCCGAGGGGCAGCCCGCCGGGTTCGCGTTGAACTGCGCGGCGGTGCATGCCTTCTGCAACGTCGTCAAACGCGACGGGAGCTGCTTCGGGAGATCGACCTTGACGCTTGCGATGTTCGCCTCTCCAGATGCCTGATTGGCGACCGACGGGACGGTCGGGTAGACGACCTCGGCGTTCAGGCTCGCACCGTTTGCTTTGCTCGTCTTCCCGCTCGTGGCGACTTTGAAGCTCGGCGCGAACTTCAAGCTCTGACACGACCCGACTTGGAAATGACTGCCGATCGGCGCGGTCGCACTCGCGCCCCCCGCGCCGGGCGGGGGCGTGCCAAAGGCGGTGCCTGAGAACGACGAGGGGTTGCAGTTGGTTGGGTTGAACATGAACCCTGGGCGGTCGATCACCGAGTCCACGAGACGCAGATCGGTGGGGACACCGTCGATGACCTGCGGCAACGGGTCGGTCGTGACCGTGATCTGCGTAGTGTGTGGATCCACTTCGACCCTCGCCCTGGTGATGATCGTCCCGAGGTTGAACGGGCCCGCGATCACATGCGTCACGATCGTCAGGCCGAACGGCGCGCCCTCGTACGGCCCGGTGAGGTAGATCGGGGATTCCGGGTTCCCGGGTTGCGGGATCGTCAGCGGGTACGGTCCCGGGCCGGAGGCGACCGTCGCGTGCCCGATCTGCGACGCCGAGGAGCACGTGCCCGCCTGGGCCCATGGTTCCGGGCACAGCGGAACCTGAGAGAGCATTCCCGCCAACCCCGGCGGCACCTTGAACTGCAGCTTTTCGATGCGCTGCTGCCCATCGCCGCTCTGCAACAACAGCGAGAAGCTCGTAAACCCTCCCGCCTGGTCGGTCGTCGAGCCCGCTGTCAACGACGGGGCGAACGGCAGCGGCGAAGCCGGACACCCGCTGCCGCCGGGACCGCTCGAGATCGCGAAGTTGCTGGAGGGGAACACGTCCCCGACATACGGCGTGCTCCAGGGCGTGAAGTCAGAGGTGGTGGAGTAGGTGCCGCAGCTCGTGGGCGTCGCGAGCGCCGCCTGCGCACCCCCGCTGAAGGAGAGTTTGAAGTCGGTGAACGGAAGCTCGGGGGTTTCCGAGAACTTCGTGATGATCTGTCCTGCGGCTTCACAACCTTTGCCGTCGATCACTTCTCCCGTTTTTTCGCACAGCGATGTGTTTCCGACGAGCTTGATGTTCACGCCCTCGCCAGAGGCGGCAACGAGGAGCTTCAGGTTCGGCGGGTTGGATTGCAATACGTACACGTTGCCTTCCAGGTCTTCTTTGAGCAGCGGCGTGGCAATCTGTACGGTCCCGACTTTGGATGCGTTCGGGCAGGAGGGGGCATCTTCTCTGCCGTCACCCACGTGAGCTTCGGAGGGCTGGCAGGCCTGCAACCCTGCGGCCTCCCCAGGGTTGATAACCAGGCCCACCGGCAACGCGACCGTCGTGTCCTTGATGTTCGAGGTCGCGAGCGAACCCGGCGTCACGAGGCCTTCCTGCGGGACTCGCACGTCGACCGTGAGACCGGCTGGCGTATCTGAATCGGAGGTGTCGGGAGCAACTGTGATTGACGGTCCGAAGCCGAGGTGGTCACAGCCGGTGAAGCCGGATGGAAGATCCCCGGCAGTGTGGAACAGCGTGGCGGTTTCGCCGAAGCCCCCAGGTTCCCAGGTGCTCACACTGGCTGAGATCGCCTGCGCTTCTGAAGGGCAGGCTGTCGGCAGGGTCAAAAACGGTATACGCGGCGCGCTCGAGGGGCATCCGGACTGACAGGTAAGCGAGAACCGTTCATCGTCATGCGTCGGATCTGAGGGTTCACCCCACAGCATCATGCGAGCGTTGATGATTTCCAGCTGAAGCCCGGCTTCGGCCTTTTGCACGATGTCGTTCACGTCCGCGGTGATCCCGTAATCGCTGCCGCTGCGCACCGTGGCATCGATGAACGTCTGCACCCCGAACAGTATGAAACCAAATCTGGCCGGCACCCCTGGCGGCGGCACGATGTTGTAGACCTCCAGTGGAAGGTTGTAGGGACGGTGGAGGTAGCTGCTGTTGAGACTGTTGCCCACACTCACGACTCCAACCTGCGTGGAGGATGAGCATTCTTCTTTGTCGAACTGCTGGCGAGTGCATTGCGGGACGGCCGTCGGGTTGCCTACGAGACCCGGCGGCAAATTGACCGAGAGATTCCGAATCCTCCCGGTCGGGCTCAGCCCCGTTTCGGTGCTCGCGGTATTCACGTCGAAGCTGTAGGTGAAGCTGTAGGGGTGCGAGCCGGCCTGGGTGTCAACCGTGCCATTGGCACGGCCGAACCAGCCGTCAGAATCCAGAAAGCCGAAGTCGGGACGCGGTTCGGAGCTCACCGTTAGCGGCGAGACGGTGCTCGCCGGCGCGAGGGCATCGCCGCCGGCGACCGTGACGTGGTTGCTCAAAGTGCCGGGTTCAGTTGTCATGGCCTTCACCGCGAGGCCGATGTGCGCGATCACGCCGTTGTCGTCCACGCTGGGCGAGTTTGGTTCCTCGGGGATCGGCAGGGTCGGCAACTGCTGTGTGTTGGTGCAGGTGACGACGCTCGCGGCTTCGAACTGGGTGGGTTTGCGCGGCGATTCGCCGGGTGCGTTGCCGAAGCAGCTCCACATGCCGTTGCCGCCGATTGGCCTGGTGGTCTGCACGTCGCCCGCTTCGATGGCCAGCACGCCGGGTGGGAGCGCGTCGGTGACGGTGATCGTGCCGCGGCTTGATTCGGCGCCGATGTTGAACACGTCGAGTTCGAGGATTCCGCTGCCCCCCCCTGGGGCGATGTGTGTCGGGAACGTGGTCGAGGTCACCTCCCAGCCCGTTCCGGGCGTTTCGGTCTCGGCGCGGGCCGCGGCGCTGAAGAGACCCATCGCGCAGATAGAGACCAGTAGAGAAACAAGGCCAGTGACAGTCCAGCTACGCAGCAGAGCATGTGGTGACCAGTAGTTAGTGAGCTTGCCTGCAGCTGTGGGTTGTTGCACCTGGGTTTCCATCAGCTGCCCCTCCGCTCGTTGGTGGCCCTACTTGCCTTCTTTACCTTTGATTTCTTCTTAGTCTTCACCTTTGCGCATTTTCCGTGCTTTAGCTTCTTGCCCCTGGCACATTTAACGGTCTTTGGTTTCGGTTTCACGACTACAGGTGGTGGGGGGAAGTTCCCGACTCCATCGAACGTCGCGCTGGACGGCGTCGCGAACGCGGGTGGAGCGGGCGGCGCTCCCTGGCATCCCGTGCCAGTGCACGCCTGAGGTGTCGGGGTCTGCGGCGCGCCGACACGCGCGTCGTAGACCTCGAATTCTTCGCCGTGAACCTGGAGCACGAGCTGCGCGCGCGTAGCGAGGAACACGTCATCGCCCGTTTCGCTCGCGTCGAGAAAGCTCGAGAAGTCGCCGCTCGTGCCACCCGAGAGCAGGTACAGGCAGCCGCCCTGATGCGAGCAGCTGCCTGTGCCGTCGCGCTCCCACTCGTAGACATCGGTGAGCCCGTTCCCGTCTTGAGGGACGAGCGCTTCGGCGGTGTCGAAGAAGACCCGGTCGCCGTCGTCTGAGAGGTCGCGGGTCGCGTATGTAGGGTTCAGGCTCTCCGGCAGTTCGGCCGCCCTCGTAAAGCGTGCGCCGCGTTGTGCGGGAGCGCCGCTGGGATTGCACGAGATGCACGTGACGCCGGCGCCCAGGTCGTACATGTAGATCTCGCGGTCCCCGTGACTATCGAAGCCGGTGAGGTCTTCGACCGATTCGAACAGCAGGTGGGTCCCGTCGGGCGTGACGCGGGAGGAACGGACTCCCGCTTCCGGGGCCCAGTCGCCGATCTTCAGAGCCTCGGTGCCCTGGTAGAAGATCGGGGTGGACGCACCCGCACCGCCCTGGCCGTCGGCGGTCGCGACCACGGCGACGAGCTTCAGGGCTTCCCCGTCGTGGCTGACGTACACGTTGCATTTGCCGCCTTCTTCAGGGAATCCCGTACTGTAGGGTGCGCAGGCCTGTGGTTGCGCACCGGGCGCGAACGCGTCGGCTGCTGCGAAATACACATCGGAGCCGTCGGCGCTCGCGCCGAGGATCCCGACGACGTTCGCGGGTTCGTTCGGGTTGATAGTTGCCGCTGTGAGATCGACTAGGCGTTCGTCCGCGGGCTTCTCGAGATCGTATTCGTAGAGGTCTGGCGCACCCGTGCTCGCTTTCGAATTGCTCGTCAACTGCGTTTCGTCGGTGAAGAACACCCGGGATCCGTCGGTGCTCGCGGTCCAGAACGTGCCATGCCCGCCTTTTTCTTCTTTTTCGCTCGGTGTGCCGGGGAGAGTCGAGGCGTCGACCTCTACGGTGCACGCGTCCGCCGGATCGGTGCACTGGCCGCCGGAGATGGGGCTCTGCGGCTGCGTGTCGTTCTCACGCACATAGAGCGCCCTGGGTGCGGTGACGGCGCGGGTTTCCCCTTCGTCGCGTTCTGCCGCGAGAGCTTCGGTGGTACTCCAGAAGATGCGAGATCCGTCGTCGGAGATCACGTTGCTGAGGTCGTTGCCGTTCCCGTAGGAGTTGACCTCTTTGGGCCGGGAGAATTCCACTTCTGAGCCGAAGACGGCGGTGGCGGCCAGGCGACCGTCGGGCATCACATCGACGGCGTGCAGTTCGCCCCCGGCGGCGTCGTAGAGCACGCGTGGCGCTCGCTTGCCTGCCAGTTCGCGGGTCAGATACGCGAGTGAGTAGTTGCCTTCTTCTTCCTGTCGGTTGGCTTCTTCCTGTTCTTTGGCTTCCGTTTGAAAACCCTGACTCACGTCGCTGTTCAATGCTTCGGCCTGGGGGCCCGTGCCCTGTAGGAGCGCGTCGTTTGCGGAGTAGAGGACGTGCACTGCGTCGGCGAGCTTCCCGGCGTAGGCCGCCGAGAACTGGCCAGGTGCCCGATTGGGCGGCGTCCTCGTGAACAGCGGGTGATAGCTGCCATCTTGCGCGCGTGAGTAGAGCACGCCGTAGCCGGCGCGCGGCACGTCCGCGGTGACGGGTTCCGGTGAGGCCAGCACCCCGGTGAAGAGGTCGCTCGAGAACGACCCGTAGACCGCTTCGTCAAGGCTCGGCGGCTGGATGTCGACTGCCGTCCAGCCGCCGTCGGGCAAGCGATGTGCGAGGAACTCGTTGTAGTTGGTTTCGTTGGCGAAGGCGCTCGGGTCCGGCGAGCCACCATGTCCGTTGCCGCCTTCGGCAGGCGGCGTGGCCAGATAGGCCAGTGAACCACCGTCGGCGGCGGCCCGGATCGGTGAGAAGGAGCCGTAGAGCGGCAGGATCTCTTCGTGGTTGCCGTTGTTCAGCGGCGTGACGAGTTCATAGCCTCGGGCGTCGGGCAGGCCGAGCGAGGCGGGGGGGAGAGTGGAAAATGCAACGTCTTCGCCTTCGGCGGTGCCCTTCGCGGTGCTCGTCACCACGACCCGGAAGTGATATTGCGTGTCGGCGGTGAGACCGCCCAGCGTCGCGCGAACCGCGATCGGCTGTGAGCCCGCGCCGGCGCTTTCGACGGCGGTCGTCGAGCCATAGCCGGCGGTCGGGCCGTACTCGAAGAAGAATGTCGTAGCTGCGCCACCTGGATCGACCTGCGCGCTCAGCGTCACGCTGGAGGAGCCGACGTTCGAGAAAGACTGTTCGCCGACGGTCGGGGCCACCGCGAGCGTCGTAAACGTCTGCGGCGCCCCAACAGCGATTTCGCCGACACTGTTGACGGCGCGCAGGCAATATGTGTAAGTCGTGTTCGGGAGCAGACCGGTGACCGATTCGCTCTTGGGTTCTGGGGTTTCGCCGGCCGCGGAGCCTTCGGGTTCGGGAGCGCTGTGTTCTTCATTGCCCTGACATTCGGTCGGGTTCGGGCGGTAGAGGAACGTGTATGTGCCCGGTTCGCCTCTCGTATGTGGGTTCAGAACGCCTTCGAGCTTCGCCGTGGAGCCCGTCACGTCCTTGGCAGCAAGGGTTTCCGGGGTTTCGGGGGCAGCGGCAAGGGCCGGGGTGGCGACCGCGAAGGCCCCACCGAACGCTATGGCGCCAGCCGACATCGCCAAGAGTAGCCCTCGAACTCGCATCGCCTGTCCCCTCCTCCTGGCCGACCTCTCGGCCGTTCGTCGTGACCTGTACCGGTTGCGTACCCTTACACAGAGAGTTCGGCCTTGCAAGATTTGCCATCTATTAGACATTTACGTACTTAATTGCGCCGTGTCGTCCCCTTCCTCGATTAGGCTCCCCGTAGCCTCGCCGCCCGCCGCTGAACTCCGAATCTCAGGAAGAGGGCTTGTGCCGGCTCGCATAGTGTGGGGCCGCCGTTACCGCTGGCGGCCCCACTTATCACTCATTGACTTCCTCGTTCAGGGTCGCCTAGAACGCGCCAAAGACTTCGTGTTTAGTCAGTAATACTAACGCTAAGCCTGTGAGGGTCGCGGCTCCCAAGAAACTCAGTCCCGCCGTATGTAAAACACCGCTGGATAAGATGTAGTTTTTGGTTTTTGCTTCGAAATCCAGATCGCCCGTTAATACTTCTTGTAATGCCGGTAACGGTTCTGCCAAAATACTCCCGGTTACTTTCGCCGTACCTATTATCGAGGCGGCACACGATTCGGTGCCTTTATTTAAGAATCGAAGTTCGACATAGGTCGTTCCTTCTTTAGGTACAAAAAGTATCAGTGGCTCGCCACCCGGATCGCTTTCGACGATTTCGGTTTTGAGCAGGTTCGTCTTTATTGTGCCCGGAGCGTTACCCGGCGTCTCGACCACACATCCTTTGGGTTCATCCACTGTAACGTTTTTGAACACCACCACCTCTTCGTTCGTGCCCGGTTTACCGCCGATAAGCGCTGCTTTTTCAACGGATATTTCGTTGCTTAAGAGCAAGGTGGAGATTCCTAGCGGTTCTCCGTGGAAGGCAAAGATCTTGCCGTCGGAACTGGCCGTAAACGCCCTGGTTTCTCCTGCCGCGAGTGCTTTCCCGCCCACTTTCCATTCAAATTTTATCGCCGCCGACGCCGACGACACCAGCAGAGCAAATGCCGACACGACACCTACGAGGCCCAACAACACGGGTTTTGCTTTAGACATCCTTACCATCTCCTTTGCCTCAAACATTGAGGCGCTCGTCACGGCACCGAGCGACCGCCCAAACCGGGATCCTCGCTTTGGCCTGTCTCTCGACGCCCCATGGCCGCCCAGTACTGGACCACAGTCGACCACCAACGCGACCCGTACCGAAACAGCGCCTTCAACTATCGACACAGATCCCGTATCTGTCAATACTCCACGATCACGCCGCTTTGCCACCGGCACTGTTGGCAAACCAATTTCACCCGACCATCCCGTAAATGGTGTTTATCCGCAAACGGAGAATCGCCGATCAAGTGAGAAACAGAAAACAACCATCGACAGCGGTGCTCTCGCTCAGCTGCTCGCAAAAACGCCTCGTCCAGCAGGCTCGGCCTGCGACAGAAGGCAAAGCGACACTCAATGCCCGTGTTACTGATATTCAGAGCCCGAGCTGCTCGTTGACCAGCCGCGCGACCTCGGTGCCGTCGGCGCGGCCTTTGGTCTCGCGCATTACGTGGCCGACGATCGGGCCGATCGCCTTGGGGTTGCCGGAGCGCACGCGCTCAGCCGCGTCTGGGTTGGCCGCCAGTGCAGTGGCGACGATCGCAGACAGCTCATCGCCGCCACTGTCCATCGCGGCGAGACCCTCGCGCTCGACGATCTCCAGGGGGTCTCCCCCGTCTGCGACTAGCCGGTCGAGCACCTGGCGCGCAGCGCCGACGTTCACGCGCTTGGCGGCGACGAGGGAGACGAGCGTCGCTAGGGCGCGCGGCTCGACCCGGCTCGACGCGGGGTCCTCGCCGTCGTCGAGCCGCGAGAGCAGGTCTGAGGTGAGCCAGTTGGCGAGCGCCTGCGCGGGCGGCGCCGGCTCGACCGCGGCGGCGAGCGCCGCCTCGAAGTAGTCGCCGAGCTCAGACCGGAACGCGAGCGTCTGCGCGCTCTCGCCGGTCAAGGAGTGCTCGCGCTGCAAGCGCTCGGCGAGCGCCGCCGGCAGCTCGGGCAGGGCCGCGCGCGCGGCCGCGATCATCTGCTCGTCGATCGCCACAGGGACGAGATCGGGCTCGGGGAAGTAGCGGTAGTCGTGCGCCTCCTCCTTGGAGCGCAAAGAGGTAATCGCACCCGAGGCGGGGTCGAAGTGGAGCGTCTCCTGAACAACCTTGCCGCCGTCGCGCAGGATCTTCTCCTGGCGCGCGATCTCGGCACGGATGCCGCGCTCGATGAAACGGAACGAGTTCATGTTCTTCAGCTCGGTCTTCACACCCAACTCGCTCGCACCGGAAGGACGCAAAGAGATGTTCGCGTCACAACGCAGCGAGCCCTCCTCCATGTTCACATCGCTCACGCCGAGCCGGCGCAAAGTGGTGCGCAGGAGCTTCAGCCAATCGCTCACCTGCTCGGGCGTGCGCAGGTCGGGCTCGGTGACGATCTCCGCGAGGGGAGTGCCGCCACGGTTGAAGTCGACGACGCTCTCGTCCGAGCCGTGGATGCGCCCGCTCGCGCCGACGTGGATCAGCTTGGCGGCGTCCTCCTCGAGGTGCACACGGTGAATCCGCACCTCCCCGAGCCGCCCGCCGAGGCACAGCGGCTCGTCGTACTGGGAGATCTGATAGCCCTTTGGCAGGTCGGGGTAGAAGTAGTTCTTACGGTGAAAGATCGAGCGCGGCGCGAGCTGTGACTCGAGCGCGAGGCCGATCGTCAGCCCGTAGTGAACCGCGCGCGCGTTTGCGACCGGCAGCGAGCCCGGCAGCCCGAGACAGACGGGGCAGGTGCGCGTGTTGGGAGGCTCGCCGAACGACAGCTCACAGCCGCAGAACATCTTCGTGGCGGTTCGCAGCTGGACGTGGATCTCCAGGCCGATGACTGGTTCATACTCAGGCACGCGTGGCGCTCCCGTCAAAGCCGATTGCACACTCGAGCGCGTGAGCAGCATCGAGCAGGCGATTCTCACTGAACGCGGGGCCGGCGATCTGCAGGCCGACGGGCAACCCGTCGCTGAGGCCGCAGGGGATCGAGATCGCGGGGATGCCGGCGAGCGACATCGGCACGGTGCAGTAGTCGTTCAGGTACATCGCGAGCGGATCTCCGGTCTTCTCGCCGAGCTTGAACGCGACCGTCGGGGACGTAGGAGTGAGCACGAAGTCGACGTCGGCGAACGCAGAGGCGAAGTCCTCGGAGATCTTCGTGCGAACGCGCTGCGCGCGCCCGTAGTAGGCGTCGTAGTAGCCGGAGGAGAGCGCGTAGGTGCCGAGCATGATCCGCCGCTTGACCTCCGGGCCGAAGCCGTCGTGGCGCGTGCGCGTGTACATGTCGAGCAGGTCTGAAGCGCCCTCGGCGCGCAGGCCGTAGCGCACGCCGTCGAAGCGCGCGAGGTTCGAGGAGGCCTCGGCGGGCGCGAGCACGTAGTAGGCCGACAGTGCGTGCGGAGCATGCGGAAGTGCGATCTCGCGCACGGACGCGCCGAGCTCTTCCGCGCGCGCGAGCGTCGTCTGGAAAGCCGCGAGCACGCCCGCTTCGATCCCCCCCTCCGCGCTCTCCCCTCCGTCCGCGCCCTCCGTACCGGACGATCCACGGGTCAGCTCCGCCGGGACCCCGAGGCGAATTCCGTCCAGGCGCTCGGCGCTCGGCAGGGCGATCTCCTCCGGGAAGCGAAGGGAGGTCGCGTCGCGGGGATCGTGCCCCACCATGTAGTGCAGCAGCAGCGCCGCGTCGGTCACGTCGCGCGTCAGCGGACCGGCCTGGTCGAGCGAGGAGGCAAACGCGATCATGCCGTAGCGAGAGACCGAGCCGTACGTCGGTTTCAGCCCGACGATCCCGCACAGCGCCGCGGGCTGGCGGATCGAGCCGCCGGTGTCGGTGCCGAGCGCCCACGGCGTGAGCCCCGCGGCGACCGCCGCCGCACTGCCACCGGAGGAGCCCCCCGGCACACGCTCGCGATCCCACGGGTTGCGCACGGGGCCATAGGCGGAGTTCTCGTTGGAGGAGCCCATCGCGAACTCGTCCTGGTTGGTCTTCGCGAGCAGCGTCGCGCCGGCGTCGGTGAGGCGCGAGACGGCGGTCGCGGTGTACGGCGGCAGGTAGCCCTCGAGGATGCGCGACCCCGACTGACTCGGCACGCCCGCGGTGCAGAACAGGTCCTTGACCGCCAGCCCCACCCCGCCGAGCGGCCCGTTGGCTTCGCCGGCCGCAGTCGACTCGGGCGGCGCCACCCAGGTGAAGCAGTTCAAGCCGTCCCCGTCGGCCTCCCAATCCGCCGCCGCCCGCGCGCGGTAGGCCTCGAACAGCTCACCGGCCGACAGCGAGCCCGCGGCGATCGCAGTGGCCGCGGCGGCGGCCGACAGCCCGGTGATGTCCATCGCGCTCATGCCTGCGGGCTTGGAACCGAAAAACCGTCGGAGGAGACCGCAGGCGCCTGCGCGAGCGCGACGTCGCGCGGCAGCGACTCGCGCGGCTCGTCGGCGCGCAGCGCGCCGGAGACCTCGACCACGTGCGAGGTCGGCGGGACGCCGTCGAGATCGAGCTCTGAGATCTTGGCGATGTGGTCGAGCACGGCCGACAGCTCGCGCGCCAGTGGCTCGATCTCATCTTCTGCCAGCCGCAGGCGCGCGAGACGCGCCACGTGCAGCACCTCGTCACGGTCGATCATCGCAGCCATTCTATGGGCCTATCGCCACGCTTGGCGGGCGCGTCTGACGTCACCGCGCGGGCCCATCGATCCAGCGCCGTATCCCGTCCGGCAGTACCGGCGCCGACCTCACGTCGACGGCGTCGATGGCCGCCGTGGCTCGGGCTCGGCCGGCGTGTACATCGACGGGCGTTCGTCGCGCAGCGACTGCCACGCCCCGGCCAGGATCAGGACGGCGCCCGCCAGCCCGAGCCACGCGCCGGCGCACAGCGAGGTGGCGTGGTCGGGCCGCTCGAGCACGCGCACGATCGCGGCGATGACCGCGATCAGCCCGAAGAAGACGCACCAGACCGCCGTGGAGACCGGCAGCGCCGTGGAGCGCTCGGTCACGGTGCTCACGACCAGCGCGAGCGCGGCGCACACGGCCGCGAGCAGCAGCACGACCGCCGGGCCGAACGTGTCCCAGGCATCGAGCAGACCTGTAGGGCTTTCATACCAATGGCGCGTGAACGCCACGATCAGCACGATCGCACCCGCCAGCGCGATCAGCTCGCCGCTGCGCAGCCGCCGCAAGCTCATCGCCCTTCCTCCGCCTGGGCGCGGGCCGCCTGCAGCGTGTTGCTCAGCAGCAGCGCCACCGTCGTCGGGCCGACACCGCCGGGCACGGGCGTGATCGCGGAGGCCACCTCGGACACCGCCTCGAAGTCGACGTCGCCGACCAGCCCGCTCTTGTTGCGAGCCTGCTCGGGCGCGATGCGGTTCATGCCGACGTCGATCACGACCGCACCGGCCTTGACGAACTCGCGGGTCACGAGGCGGGGCTGTCCGACGGCGGCGATCAGGACGTCCGCGCGAGCGCACACCGTGGCGAGGCTCGCCGTGCGCGAGTGGCAGATCGTGACGGTCGCGTTCTCGGCGAGCAGCAGCTGCGCCATCGGCTTGCCGAGCAGGTTCGAGCGGCCGAGCACGACCGCCTCCGCCCCTTCGAGCCGCGCGTTCACGTCGGCCAGCAGCAACATGATGCCCTGCGGGGTGCACGGGCGCAGCCCCGGCTGCCCAAGCGACAGCTTTCCCACGTTGACCGCCGCCAGCCCATCGACGTCCTTCGCCGGGTCGACCATCGCCGTGAGCGCCGCCCCGTCGAGGTGCGCGGGCACCGGCAGCTGCAACAGCACTCCGCTCACCGCGACATCGTCGTTCAGCTGCGTAAGCGCCTCCTGCACCTGCGCGAAGGACGCGTCCGCAGGCAGGCGCACGTCGAACGGGGCCATGCCGACCTCCGCGCACGCGCGCTGCTTGTTGCCGACGTACACCGCCGAGGCCGGGTCGTCGCCGACGAGCACGGTCGCAAGGCCCGGAGGCCGCCTGTGCCGGGCGACGAACGCCGCGACTCCCTCGGCCACCTCGCCACGCACGCGCGCGGCTAGCGCCTTGCCGTCGATGATGGTTGCGCTCACGGCCGGGATGCTACGGGTTGGCGGTGCTGGAACAGGCGTCGGCGCGGCGGCGGGCGGTCATCGATGGAGTCCCCGGCCACGCGCACGGAGGCCAGACCGAACACGAGCCCGGAATCTCGCGCACGGAGCTAGTGTCCTGCCTCAGCGCCGGCTGACGGGGGCGTACTCCGCCATCAGCTTGCGCTCCGAGCCGTCGTCCGCGAACCGCACCACGATCACCCCGTCGGGCTCGACCGCGGTGACGACGCCGTCGCCGAAAGCGGCGTGGACGACGTCCTCGCCGAGACGAAACGGCTGCCCGCCGAGAGTCGCCTCGCGCGCGTGTGCGCCGTTGGCCGAGCGCTCAGCCCAGCCACCGGCTGCGCGAGCGCCCGCGGACGCGGCGATCCCACCCCCGCTCCCGCCGCCCGCACCGACCGAGACGCCCGCGGGGATGCCGCCACCGGGGCGCAGCACGCGCGCCTGCACCTCATCGAGCAGATCGCCCGGGATCTCATCCAGGAAGCGGCTGCGCAGGCCGTAGGTCTGCGCGCCGAACACCGCGCGTCGGCGTGCGGAGGTCAGATAGAGATTGCGCATCGCGCGGGTCACGCCGACGTAGAACAGTCGCCGCTCCTCCTCCAAGCCGCCCTCGTCGAGCGCGCGCGAGTGCGGGAACACGCCGTCCTCGCAGCCGGCGATGAACACGACCGGGTACTCGAGGCCCTTGGCGTTGTGCAATGTCATCAGCGTCACGAGGCCCTCGTCCTCGGTCCGCGCGTCGGCGTCGGCGACGAGCGCGATCTGCTGCAGGAACACGTTCAGCGTGTCCTCCCCGGCCGTGGCCGAGGCGTCGAACTCGCGTCCGACCTCGACGAGCTGCTCAAGGTTCTCGATCCGCCCCTGCGCCTCGATCGAGCGATCCGCCTCGAGCGCCTCGACGTAGCCGCTCTGCGCGAGCATCGCCTCCAGCAGGTCGCCCACCGGCACCGCCTGCGTCGCGCGGCGCGACGGATCGTCCTCGGCGGGCGTCTCCTCCGGGGTCGCGGCAGCCAGCGCCGCCTGCTCGTCGTCGGAGAGAACCCCGGCGAGGACGCGCAGCTCCTCCATCGTGTCCATGAACCGTCTGAGCGCTTTGATCGCGGCGGCGCCCAGCCCGGGAATCTCATCCGGTCGTGCCGCGGCCTCCCAGACCGAGACGCCGATGCTCGCCGAGTGCGAGACGATCCGCGACAGCGACGTCTGCCCGATCCCACGCCGCGGCGAGTTGACGACGCGCGTGAAGCTGACGACGTCGAACGGGTTGGCGATCCACGACAGGTAGGCGATCGCGTCCTTGATCTCCGCGCGCTCGTAGAACTTGGTGCCGCCGATCACCTGATAGGCGATCTCGCGCCGCACGAGCGTGTCCTCGATCACCCGCGACATCGCGTTCGTGCGATACAGCACCGCGATCTCCGCGCGCGCGGCGCCCTCGTCCACCAGCCGCTGGATCTCACCCACGACATAGCGCGCCTCTGAGTGCTCGTCCTCGAGCTCGCGCACCTTGATCTGATCGCCCTGCCCCAGCTCGCTCCACAGCCGCTTTGAGATCCCGCCGCGGTTGTTGGCGATCACCGCGTTGGCGGCCGACAGGATCGTCTCGGTCGAGCGGTAGTTCTGCTCGAGCTTGACCACCCGCGCGTCGGGGAAGTCCTCTTGAAAGTCGAGGATGTTGCGAATGTCCGCTTGGCGGAAGCTATAGATCGACTGGGCGTCGTCCCCCACCACCGCCAGGTTGCGATGCCCGACCGGCCCCGCATACGTGGGCCGATCCCCCGCCTGGGGCCCGCCCCGCGCGGGCGGCGGCCCACCGCCGACGAGCAGCTGCAGGAAGCGGTACTGGGCGTGGTTGGTGTCCTGGTACTCGTCGACCAGCACGTGCTTGAACGCGGCCGCGTAGCGCTCGCGCACCTCCTCGAACAGCTCGAGCAGGTTGACCGTGCGGAACAGCAGGTCGTCGAAGTCCATCGCGTTCATGCGGTGCAGGTCGCGCTCGTACAGCGAGTACACCTCCCCCACCATCTCCTCGAACTGCGAGCCGACCCCCTGCCCGTAGGTCTCTGCGTCGAGCAGCTTGTTCTTCGCCGCCGAGATCTGGTTGTGGATCGCGGCCGGGGTGAAGCGCTTGGGGTCGACGCCGACCGCGTCCATGCAGCGCTTGGTCAGCCGCCGCGAGTCGGCCTGGTCGTAGATCGTGAACTGGCGCGTATAGCCCAGGCGAGGGGCCTCGACGCGCAGCACGCGCGCGCACGCCGCGTGGAAGGTCATCAGCCACATCCCGCGCACGTCGCGCCCGAGCAGCCGCTCGACCCGCCCGCGCATCTCCTTGGCCGCCTTGTTCGTGAACGTGATCGCCAGCAGCTCGCCCGCGCGCGCCTGATCGGTGTAGATCAGAAAGGCGATCCTGTGCGTGAGCACACGCGTCTTGCCGCTGCCCGCGCCCGCGAGAATCAGCAGCGGGCCCTCGCCGTGGGTGACCGCCTCGCGCTGGGGCTCGTTCAGCCCCTGCAACAGCTCATCGACGCGCGCGGCGTGGTGGTTCTCAGACATCAGCTCTCAGCATAGATGCGCGCTCGGAGGAGAAACCCACACAGAAACGGCGGTGGACGGCGAGAATGTGGGCAGGCGAGGAGGCCCCGCCGTGTCAACCACCCGCGGGGTTGGGACCCTTCACCGGCCGCAGCGGCGTGACCTCGGCCAGCGGCTCCGGCTCCTCCTCGTCTAACAGCCGACTCACCGACCGTTCGAGCGCGCCGATCCGGCTCGCGAGCCCCTGGATCGCCTCGGCGATCGGGTCGGGCAGGTGGATCCAGTCGGCGTCCGGTCCCTCCACCCGGCGGCCGTCGACGCGCACGGGATGGCCCGGGTTGCCGACGACCGTCGAGTTCGGCGGCACATCGGTGATGACCACGCTGTTGGCGCCGATCTTCGCCCCGTGGCCGATCGTGATCGGGCCGAGCAGCTTCGCGCCCGAGCCGATCGTGACATTGTCCTGCACCGTCGGATGGCGCTTGCCGGTGGCGAAGCCGGTCCCTCCCAGCGTGACGCCCTGATAGAGCGTCACATCGTCTCCGATGTCGGCCGTCTCACCGATCACGACACCGGCGCCATGGTCGATGAACAACCCCCGGCCGATACGCGCCGCGGGATGGATCTCGATCCCGGTGAACGCGCGCGTGAACATCGAGATCGTGCGCGGCAGCAGCGGCACCCCCGCCCCGGCCAGCGCGTGCGCGACGCGATAGGCCAGCAGCGCGTGGATTCCCGGCCAGGTAGCGAGGATCTCGGCCTGGCCCACCCCACGCGCGGCGGGATCGCGATCGCGCGCGGCGAGCACATCGCGGCGCACCTCCTTCGCCACCCGCGCGAAGGTCTCCAATCCGGCCATCCCAACAGCGTAGCGGCCCCTCACCATCGGTCATCAGGGCGGCGGCGGATACCAACCACGCAACCCCGCCAGCGCCCCGCGAGGGGCGCCCCTCAAAAGATCTACGGTGCGAAAAACGCTTGCGAGACGTATCGCTCACCCGAGTCGGGCATCACGACCACAATCCGCTTGCCTTTCGATTCCGGGCGCGCCGCGACCTCAAGCGCCGCCCACAGCGCCGCGCCGCAGGAGATCCCCGCGAGCAGCCCCACCCGCCGGGCGCAGCTCCAGGCGGTGTGGATCGCGTCGTCGTCGGACACCGCGACCACCTCGTCGAGCAGCTCGCGATTGAGCACGGGCGGCACGAACCCCGCGCCGATGCCCTGAATCCGGTGCGGCCCGGGCGCCCCGCCGGATAGGACCGCGGAGCCGCGCGGCTCGACCGCCACGACCCGCAGCTTCGGGTTTGAGTGCTCGCGCAGGTACTCGCCCACGCCCGTGATCGTCCCCCCGGTGCCCACCCCGGCGACGAGCACGTCGACCTTGCCGTCGAGCGCGCGCTCGATCTCCGGGCCGGTCGTATGCCGGTGGATCTCGGGGTTGGCGGGGTTCGAGAACTGATCCGGCAGGAACACGTCCTCCCTGCGTGCCAGCTCACGCGCGGCCTGCACCGCCTCCGTCATCCCACCGAGCGACTCCGTCACGTCCACGCGCGCGCCGTACAGCCGCAGCAGGCTCTCGCGCTCGCGGCTCATCCCCTGCGGCAAGGTCAGCACCAGGTCATAGCCCTTGGCCGCGCACACGAACGCGAGCGCGATCCCCGTGTTGCCGGACGTCGCCTCAACGATTGTCGTGCGTCCCGGCTCGATCCTCCCCTCCGCCTCGGCCGCCTCGATCATCGCCACGCCGATCCTGTCCTTCACGCTGCCGCCGGGGTTGCGCGCCTCGAGCTTGGCGTAAAGCTCGACGCCGTTCTCCGCCGCGGGCGTCCCCGCGAGCATCCGTGGCAGCCCCACCAGCGGCGTCTCCCCGACAAGCTCGGCAATGTTGATCGGGATTCGGGACATATCGCCAACGAGGATAGTAGGCGGGCCACGTCGCCGCGCATCGTGACCGCCATGACCCGCGCGCTCGACGCCGGCCGGGCTTGGCCTGTGGAGACCCGAGCTTGGTCGCCGGGACCCTCAGATGTGATACATGCTCGCGCCGGCCTCGCGCGTCTCGCGCTCGATCACGTCGGCGATCGTCATGCCCGCGAGCACCTTGCGCGCCGCCGCGGCCGCGTCGGCGAACACGCCCTCGGCGTCACGGCCGAGCGGGCCGTCGAGCAGCTCGACGACCTCGAGCACCGTCACCTCGGCCGGCTCTCGCGCGAACCGGTACCCACCCTTCACGCCCCGCTGTGAGCGGATCACGCCCGCGCGCCTGAGCACCGCGAACAGCTGCTCGAGAAACTGCACCGGCACCTCGCGCCGACGCGCCAGCTCGCCGATCGGCACCGGCTCTGAGCCCCCGCTGCGCCCCAGCTCGGCGAGCGCGAGCACGGCGTACGGAGACTTGCTCGTGATCGAGATCATCGCGCGCTCACAGGCGCGATGCTACGCGTCTACAGCCAGCCGCGCTCAGTCGCGATGAGAACAGCTTGCGCACGGTCGACCGCGCCGAGCTTGCCGTAGATGTTGTGCAGGTGCGTGCGCACCGTGCTGGTGGACAGCGTCAGCTCGTGGGCGATCTGCTTGTAGACCTTGCCTTCGGCGAGGCGCTGCAGCACCCCGAGCTCGCGGCCGGACAGCGGGCACGGGTCGACGTGGCGCTGGCGCTGGCTCGCGGCGGTCGGCAGCTCGTACATCACCCTGCGCAGCTCCTCGGGCCCGAGGCCGACGACACGCGCGCTCTGCAACATCTCCGTCGGCGACACCGACGCGCCCTGCTCGTAGTGGGCGAGCATGTCCGCGAGACGGATGAACGCGGCCTCGCCCTCGACGTCGGGGTTGTGGTGGCGCTCGATCGCCGTCGCGACCGTCGCCGGCAGCCCCCAGCGACGGGCGAGCACACCGCCGACGAGCGCATGGTCGACGCCCAGCTCGCGGCGCTCCTGATGGATGCGCTCCTCTGGGGTCTTCGCGCCGCGGTGCACCTGCGAGGGATAGCCCGGATAGGCGTGCAGCAGCACGAGCTTGCCGATGTCGTGCAGCAGGCTCGTCACGGTCAGACGGTCGCGATGCTCGTAGCCGACCTCGGCCGCGATCCGATCGGCGGCGTGCTGAGTCGCCAGTGCGTGCAGGCGAAAACGCTCCGGCGCGGCGTCCCACACGCTCGAGCGCTCGAAGAAGTCGAACGTCCGCACCCGGCCGGCCAGCGCGTGCACCGTCTGCGCGCTCAGCAGCTCCACCGCCGCCACGACCGTGTCCACGCGTCCGCGCCCCCCCTGGGCCTGGTTGGCAAGCCGCAGCACGGCGATGATCAGCGCGACGTCGGACTCCACCGCGGTGACGATGTCGGCCGTCGCCACGTGGTCCTTGGAGATGACCGCAAGCAGGCGGTTGCGCGACTCCGCGAGGGCGGGAAACGCCTCGAGCGCCTCGAACGCCAGCGTCAGACGGCGGCCGTGGCCCTCGTTCTGGTGGCGCTCCGTCGGCGCGGGCGCCGACTGAGGCTCGCCCGGACCGCGGGCGAGCTCCACGGAGGGGCTCGCCTCGGACGTGCGCCGCTTTGGCTTTGAAGCTGTTGCCGGCATCGTTGCGATAGCTGCCTTCGGGTTGCCCACCACCGCGATCGGTGGCTGTCCGTCGGGGACCTATCGGCAACTGTCGCGCAACGGTTGAGCGCCAATTGCCGTTCAAGCGCGTTCGAGTGCGCGGTCGATGCGCCGCAGCGCCTCCTCGCGACCGAGCAGCGCGACGCTCTCGAAGATGCCCGGAGAGACGGTCGTGCCGCAGATCGCCACCCGGACGGGTTGGTACACCTCACGAGGCTTGACCCCGAGACGGGCGAGCACGCCTTCCAGCGCCTTGCCCACGCTCTCCTCGTCGAAGCTCTCCGTCGCGGCGAGCGCGATGCGGGCCTCGCCCAGGGCCGCACGTCCCTCGGGCCCGAGCCAGCGCTCCCGCGCCTTGAGGTCCGCGACGGGCTCGCCGAGCAGCGGGCCGGTCAGCGGCCAGAAGTCCGCGAGCGTGTGGATCTTCTCCTGGCTGATCGCAACCGCCTGCGGGAGCCTCGCGTCCTCGCTCGCATCCGCGTGGCCGTCCGCGTGCAGGTAGTCGCCCACGCGCCGCGTCAGCTCAGCCGCGGGGAGCGCTCGAATGTAGACGCCGTTCAGCCACTTCAGCTTGACCTCGTCGAACCGCGCCGGGTTGTGGCTCACGCGCTCAAGCGTGAAACGCCCGACGAGCTCCCGCGTCGAGAGGACCGTCTCGTCGTCGCCCGCCCCCCAGCCGAGCAGCGCGAGGTAGTTGCGCACCGCCTCGGGCAGGTAGCCCCCCTCGCGCAGCTCCTGCACCGAGGCCGCGCCGTGGCGCTTTGACAGCTTCTTGCCGTCCGGCCCGTGCAGCAGCGGCAGGTGCGCGTACACCGGCGCCGACTGCGCGTCGGCGGCGAGCCCCACGGCTTTCGCGGCGTCGAGCACGAGCAGCTGCTTGGGCGTGTTCGACAGGTGGTCCTCGCCACGCACCACGTGTGTGATCTGAGCGTCGAGATCGTCGACGGCGACCGCGAAGTTGTAGAGCGCCGACCCGTCCGCGCGGGCGATCACGGGGTCGTCGAGGTGCACGTTCTCAAAGCGCGTCTCCCCGCGAATCGCGTCGTGCACGACCGTGGCGCCGTCGTCGGGCACGCGCAATCGCACAGCCCCCTCGCCGCCGCTCTCGCTCTCCGCCTCGCCACGAAAGCCACGATCGGCGCCGTGGCGCTGCTTGTAGGCCTTTACGTCCTCCGCCGTCGCGACCGAGCGATAGGCGTGGCCGCTCTCAAGCAGCGCCTGCAGCACCTCGCGATGGCGCTCGGCGCGCGCCGACTGGAAGACCGGCCCCTCGTCCCAGTCGAGCTCGAGCCAGCGCAGCGCATCGAGAATCTGCTCGACGTTCTCCTCCGTCGAGCGCTCGCGATCGGTGTCCTCGATGCGCAACACCATCGTTCCCCCGCTATGGCGGGCCAGCAGCCAGTTGAACAGCGCGGTGCGCGCTCCGCCGATGTGCAGCGCGCCCGTGGGCGACGGGGCAAACCTGACCCTCACATGCGCGCTCGAGGACGCTCCGCTCGCGGGTTCGGGTCCCGCGAGCGGAACCCCATCGGAAGCTTCTGAGGCGGCGGACATCATAAGATCGCCGCCATGCTAATCGGAGCGCACGTCTCGCCCGCGGGCGGGTTGCCAAAAGCGGTCGAGCGCGGCTCGGAGATTGGCTGCCGTGCGATCCAGATCTTCAACCAGTCGCCGCGCATGTGGAAACCCTCGACCTACCCCGAGCAGGACGTCGCGGCGTTCAAGCAGGCGATGGCCGACAGCCCGATCGACGCCGTCGTGATCCACGCCGTGTACCTGCTCAACTGCGCAAGCGAGGATCCCGACATCCGCACGAAATCGCTCACCTCGCTGACCCACTCGCTGCGCGTCGGGCACGACATCGGCGCGAGCGGCGTCGTCCTGCACCCGGGCTCCGCCAAGACCGGCGACGTGCCGAGCGCGATCGCCCGCGCCGGTGAGACGATCCGCGAGGCGCTCGCGGACAGCGACGGCTGTCCGCTTCACCTGGAGAACACCGCCGGGACCGGCGGCACCCTCGGCCGCTCGATCGACGAGCTCGCCGCGCTGCTCGAGGCGTCGGGCGGCGGCAAGCGCCTCGGGCTGTGCTTCGACTCCTGCCACCTTTTCGCCTCCGGCTATGACATCCGCACCCCCGCGGGCATGGACGCGCTGACGGCCGAGATCGACGAGAAGGTCGGCCTCGAGCGCGTCGGCTCGTTGCATCTCAACGACTCCCAGACCGCGCTCGGCTCCAACCGCGACCGCCACGCCAACATCGGCGAGGGCGAGATCGGCCCGGACGGCTGCGCCGCGTTTCTGTCCGCTCCCGCGTTCGCGGATCTGCCATGCGTGCTCGAGACGCCCGGCGAGAACCGCAGCGGGCCCACCGGCGAGGAGATCGCGCTCGCCGTGAAGCTGCGCGAGCAGGGCCTGGCCGCGCGCCGGCGAGGCTAGCCGGCCGCGGCCGCGACAACGGGCGGCGCGAGGGCGTGTTCCAGCTCTGCCAGCAGCGTCGGCGTGTGCTGCACGCGGTAGCCCTCGCCGAGACGCAGCCGGCGCGTGCCGTCGCTCGTGTCGACGTCCAGCAGCACTTCGGCGGGTCCCGGGAAGTCCTCGATCGCCTGCTTGAAGTCCTCGAGGGCGCCGTCGGTCAGCGCTGAGGCGTGCACGCGCAGACACACGGGCTGGGCGAGCATCGTGGCCGTCTTCGCTGCCGTCTCGGCGTGTGTCCGGGCCCGCTCGATCTCCTCCTCGGATGGTGAGAACGACTCGACCGTCTGCACCACCAGGCAAGTCTTGCCGGCTTCCTTGTGGTCGACGCGGCCCTTCACGAGCACCACCTCGTCGACCGCGAGCGCCCCCTCATGCTCGGCGAGCGCCTTGCCGAACACGAGCATCTCCACCGCGCCCTCGAGGTCATCGAGCGTCGCGAACATCATGTGATCGCCGTTGCGCGTGCGGATGCGCTTGGCCTCAACGATGATCCCGCCCACCGTCACCCAGTCCTTGTCGCGGCGATCCGCGAGCGCGGCGAGCGGACAGTCCACGCGCGCGCGCAACGCGTCGCGCAACGGCTTCAGCGGGTGCGCGGAGATGAACAGGCCGATCGCCTCCTTCTCCACGGCCAGCAGCTCCGCCTGTTCGAACTCCTCCATCGGGATCGCGGGATGGATCGGTCGCGCGAGGCCCGCTCCGGGCGCCGGGCGCGCCTCTGGACCGGCGAGGCCGGCACCGTGCGCAGCCCCGCTCCGCGCCGAGTCCGCCGGCGTCTCCAGGTCGAAGATCGAGCTCTGCCCGATCAGCGCGTCCTGCTGGATCTTCTGACCTGCGCCCTGAGCCTGCTCGAGGACGGCGAGCATGCCCTTGCGGCTCGCGCCGGTCGAGCCGAGCGCGCCGCACTTGATCAGCGCCTCGATCGCCTTCTTGTTGACGGTGCGGCTGTCCACGCGCTCGCAGAAATCCCACAGCGAGGTGAACTCGCGGGCGGGCGGGTCTGCTTCCCGGGCCCGCTTGATCGCCTCGACCGCCTGATAGCCGACGCCCTTGACGGCGTCCAGGCCAAACCGGATGTTGCGATCGACGACGGTGAACTCGTGATCTGAGAGGTTCACGTCCGGGGGCAGGATCTCGATGCCCATCTCCTCGCAGCGCGCGACGAAGAACGGGACCTTGTCCTTCGTCGACATCACCGAGGAGATCAGCGCGGCCATGTACTCGGCCGTGTAGTTCGCCTTCAGCCATGCGGTGCGGTAGGCGATCAGGCCGTAGCAGGCGGCATGGCTCTTGTTGAACGAGTAGTCGGCCGACTTCTCGTTCGTGTTCCACAGGAACTCGATCACCTCGGGCCTGGTGCCCGACGCGCGGCAGCCCTCGACGAACTCGGGCTTCAGCGCGGCCATCGCCTGCCGGTTCTTCTTGCCGATCGCCTTGCGCAAATCGTCTGCCTTGGCCCCCGAGAAGCCGGCGAGCTCCTTGGAGATCTGCATCGCCTGCTCCTGATAGAGGATCACGCCGTTGGAGGACTCGAGGATGTGGCGCAGGCGCTCGTCGGGATAGGAGATCGACTGTGGGTTGTGCTTGCCTTTGGCGTACACCGGGATCTGGTCCATCGCCCCGGGGCGGTAGAGCGCGTTGAGCGCGACGAGGTCGTTGAACTCGTCGGGGCGCACCTTCTTGAGCGCCTCGCGCATGCCCTCCGACTCGAACTGGAAGACCCCGATCGAGTCGCCGCGCGCGAGCATCTCATACGTTCGCGCGTCGTCGAGCGGCAGCGTCGTCATGTCCGGGCGCTCGCCGCTGGAGCGCTCGATGATGTCGAGCGCGTCCTCGATCACGTCGAGGTTGCGCAGCCCGAGGAAGTCCATCTTCAGGATGCCGATTTCCTCGATCGGCTTCATCGAGAACTGCGTGACGGTGCGGAACGCGCGCTCGCCGTTCTCGTCGGTCCCGGCGTCAGCCAGCTGCAGCGGCACGATGTCGGTCAGCGGCCGGTCGGCGATCACGACCGCGGCGGCGTGGATCGAGGAGTTGCGCACGATCCCCTCGAGACCCTGAGCCACGTCGACGATCCGCCGGGCCGTCGGATCCTCGTCGCAGGCCTTGCGCAGCGGCTGACCGGACTTCATGCAGTCCTCGAAGGACGGCGAGCGGCCCATGATCGGGTCCGGGATCAGCTTCGCGAGGCGATCGCCGGCACCGTAGTCCAAGCCCAGCACGCGCGCCGCGTCGCGGGTGGCCGCACGCGGGAACATCTTGCCGAACGTGACGATCTGCGCGACCGACTCGCGCCCGTACTTCTCCGTCACGTACTTCATCACGCGCTCGCGTCCGCGCACCGAGAAGTCGATGTCGATGTCCGGCATCGACACCCGCTCGGGGTTCAGAAAACGCTCGAACAGCAGGTCGTAGCGCAGCGGATCCACGTCGGTGATCGCGAGGCAGTAAGCAACGATCGAGCCCGCCGCCGAGCCGCGGCCGGGACCGACCGCGATCCCGTTCTCCTTGGCGAACTTGACGAAGTCCCAGACGATCAGGAAGTAGGCGTTGAAGCCCATCCGGTCGATCACGGCGAGCTCCATCTCCATGCGCTCGAGCGCCTGTGCGGGCGGCGGATCGCCGTAGCGCAGCGCAAGTCCCTCGAGGACACGCGCGCGCAGATACTCGCGCTCGCCGCTCCCGTCAGGGGTTTGGAAGCTCGGGATCAGCTGCTTGCCCAGCTCGATCTCCACCGAGCAGCGCTCGGCGATCTCCAGGGTGCTCGAGATCGCCTCGGGCCACTCGGCGAACGCGGCCACCATCTCGCCGTTGTCGCGCAGGTAGAACTCGTTGGTGTCGAAGGTCATCTTCGGCGCGGCGAGCGTGCTCTTCGTCTGCACGCACAGGAGCGCCGTGTGATGGTCGTAGTCCTCGCGGCGCAGATAGTGCACGTCGCCTGTGCCGACCAGGGAGCCGCCGACCTCGCCGGCGATGCGGACGATGCCCTCGTTGCACTTCTCCTGCGCTGCCAGCCCGTTCTTCTGCACCTCGAAGTAGACGTTCTCCGCGCCGAACACTCCGAGCAGGTCGTCCACGTGCGCGCGAGCATCGGCGTCTCGATCCTCGAGCAGGCGCTGGCAGAAACGCGAGGCCAGACAGCCGGTGAGCGCGATCACGCCCTGGGAATGGCGCTCGATCTGAGCAAGGTCGACGGTTGGCTTGCCCCGGTTCAAGCCTTCCAGGAAGCCGGCCGAGGAGAGCTTGACGAGGTTGCGATAGCCCGCATCGTCGGCGGCGAGCAGCGTCAGGTGGTTGCGCTCGGTCTTGCCCTGTCCCGTGGCGGTGTGGTCGTCGACGAAGTAGATCTCACAGCCCACGATCGGCTTGACCCCGTGCTTCGAGCACGCCTTGTACAGCTCGACGGCGCCGTTCATCACGCCGTGGTCGGTCAGCCCGAGCGCCGGCTGGCCGAAGCTCGCCGCGCGCGCCGCGAGCGCGTCGATCTTGCACGCGCCGTCGAGCAGCGAGTACTCCGAATGGACGTGCAGATGGGCGCAGGTGGGGGTACTCATCGAGAGTGCATGGTAGGCGCCACGGCGGCGGCTCAGGAGCGCTTCAGTCGCTGTTTGCGGGCTGCGCGCAGGCGCGCGATCAGGGACATGCTGTGCTTGTGCGGCGGCCGTTTGCGAACGGGCTCGGCACGCGGCGGCTCGAGCGGCTCCAGCTCGGGGGGCTGCTCTTGGGCGCGCGCGCGCAGGCGCAGCACGGCCGCGGCGAGCGCATCGGCCATCTCGTCGCGACCCGGCATCTCGCCGCCCGCGACGCGATCGATCGCGGCTGCGTCGGTCGACTTGGGCAACGGTCGCACGAGCCGTATCTCGACCGCCGGGTCTGCCCTCGGCTCGGGCGCGGTATCGCTCAGCCGCCCGATCACGCCCCTGAGCTCGCTCACGATCTCCCGTACGCGGCGATGACCGTCGCGCATGTTCGCCAGCAGGCGCTCGGCCCGCTCGCGCGCGGCGCGCTCGGAATCGAGGCCCCGGTGGATCTCGATCGCTCGGCGCTCGAGATCGGTGAGCCGCTCCTTGAGCTCGCGCTCGGCATGGCGCACGGCGGCGCGCTCGGCCACCACCCCCTGCTCGGTCTCGGCGAGCTCTCGCTGCACGCCCTCCAGGCGTCTGGCCAGCTCGCGCGCCTCGCGCTCGCCGGAGCTGAGGCGTCGGCTCAGCCGGTCGATCTCCGCGCGACTCTCACGGTCTGCGCCGATGCGACGATCCTCGGCCTCGATGCGCAGCTGCTGCTCGGCGTGCTCGCGCTGCTTGGCGCGGCGCAGCTCGTGCTCGCGCTCGGCCAGCGACGCCTGCTCGGCGGAGAGCAGCGCGCCCACCCGGCCGCGCTCCTCCTCGGCCTCCGCGAGCCGCAGCTGCAGGCTCGCCACATGAGCCTCGAGTGTCTGCACGGTGGCCTCGGCCGTCTCCGCCCTGCGTTGCAGGGAGGCCTCGCCGGACTCGGCGGCACGGCGGGCGCGGCGCTCGGCCAGCAGATCGCCCTCGGCCCTGCGCCCGCCCCCCTCCGGGGCGGCGCCCGGCTCTCCGCTCGAGATCTCTTGTCCCTCCGCCGTCACGATCACGCCACCGTAAGGGGAGGACCGGACGTTCAGAGCTGGGGGGACCGGGCGCGTTCAGGGCTCGCCGTCACACGATGCCTGACACGGGGCCCGTAGAGCGCGCGCCGCGGCGTCGAGCGTGTTTCAGCCGGAGTGGCGCCGCGCGAGGAGCACCGCTGCTCCGAGCGCCGAGGCGGCCGTCGCCGCGCCCACCGACAGCACGCGCACGGAGGGCAGGCGGCGATGCAGATACCACTTCCCGCCATGCCACACCGCGTAGCCGAGAACCCGATAGCCGCTTCCGCTCATCGTCACATGCTACCCATATACCGCAGATCGCACTCCCCACCGCGGCGAACACGATCCCCCCATTCGGGGCCTTGCTTGCGCTACTCGTTGCGCAACCGCCAGGCCATGCGCGACTGCAGCGACCACAGCTCGATGAACCCGGGTGAGGCGCTCTGCGAGAACAGCCCTCCGGACTGTGCGAACGAGGCCAGGCTCGCGTCGTAGACGGCGTTCGGAGAGGAGCGGGTGACGACGCGGGCGTGGCCCTTGTACAGCTTGATGGCGATCTTTCCTGTCACCTGGGCGTTGACGGCGTCCATGTAGGCGTCGAGGTCTGAGCGCAGCGGCTCCCACCACAGCCCGGCATAGACCAGGTAGGCCCACTGGCGGTCGAGCTCGCCCTTGAACTGGTTCTGGTGGATCGTGCACACGAGCTTCTCGAGCTCCTGATGCGCCGGCAGCAGGATCGCCGCGGCCGGCGCCTCGTAGATGTCGCGCACCTTCAGCCCGACGATCCGGTCCTCGATGTGGTCGACGATCCCGACGCCGTGGCGAGCGCCGATCGCAGCGGCGCGTTCGATCAGCTCGACCAGCTCCAGCCGCTCGCCGTTCAGGGCGACGGGGAGGCCCCGCTCGAACTCGACCTCGACGACCTCGGGCTCATCCGGCGCTCGCTCCGGAGGGGTGACGAGCTGGAAGACGTCGTCCTCGGGCGCGTGGTCCAGATCCTCGATCCAGCGGCCCTCCGAGGAGCGGCCCCAGAGGTTATCGTCGATCGAGTACGGCGCCTCCGACTCGGATCCGTGATGAGACTTGATCGGGATGGAGTGCTCGCGCGCGTAGGCGATCTCCTCCTCGCGTCCCATCTGCCACGAGCGCACCGGCGCGATCACCTTCAGCTCGGGGGCGAGCGTCGCGACGGTCGCCTCGATCCGTACCTGGTCGTTGCCCTTGCCGGTGCAGCCGTGGGCGATCGTGTCGCAGCCGGCGAGCCGCGCGTGCTCGACGGCGAGCTTTGCGATCAGCGGACGGCCGAGCGCGGTGAACAGCGGGTAGCCGCCGCCGTACAGAGCGTTGGCCTTGATCGCGGGCGCGACGTACTCGCGCGCGAACTGCTCGCGCGCGTCGACCACGTGACAGGCGAGCGCGCCCAGCTGCATCGCCTTGCCTTCGATCACGCCGTAGTCCTCGCCGGGCTGGCCCAGGTTGACGGTCAGGCAGACGACCTCGGCTTCGTACTCGTCCTGGATCCACTTCAGCATCACGCTCGTGTCGAGGCCGCCCGAGTAGAGCAGCAGGACACGGTTGACCTCGTCCGGATCGGCCTCGTAGGAGGCGGTGCGTTCCATATCAGCGTCTTTTCCTTTTCTTTTTCCGCTTGGGCTTCACGTGCTTCTTCGGCTTGGGCTTGTGCAAGACGGTCGAGCCGACCGGCGCGCTCACCGGATGCAGGCCGGCCGCGTCGACGACCGCCACGTCGAACGTGATCCGCTCGCCGTATGGCAGCCTGCTCGCGACCGCGCCGAACACGCCGGTGGAGACCGGGCTGACGGGCAGGCTCAGCCTCTCGGTTCGATGACAGACGGGGGTCTTGCCGTGCTGCTGCTTGCGCTTCCCCTTCTTCGCCGGGCACCTGGCGGTCACCCGGTAGACCGCCGCGGCGGTGACCGCCAGCGCGACCCCGTTCGGATCGCTCGCGGACAGCGAGAGCGTGCATGCCTGCAGGCGGCATCTCAGCCCTGTGATCGCTGCCGCCGGTGGCGCCGTGTCGGCCGCGATCGCCGGGGTGGTGGCGCTGCGGTCGGTGCTCACACCGCCCGGGTTGCTCGCCTGCACGATGCACACGAGCGGATCGCCCACCAGGCTCGGCGGTGGCGTGAGCACGTTGCTCGGCCCGCTCTGCAGCACCTGGCCGGAGCCGTTTTCGACCGCGAAGGTGTAGTCGATCGTCGGCGAGCCGCTCCACGCGCCCGCTTCACACGTCAGCGTGCTGTAGTCGACCGGCGCGGGGCCGACCGTCCTGATCGCGGGCGGTGAGATCGGCCTGGCCGCAACCTGCGGTGTTTCGCTGCCTTCGATGAATTCCCTCACCTCGGGGGCGGCGAGGTTCGTGAAGCCGTCGACCTGGCCGGTGGGGCAGCTCTGGGGCCCGAAGTCGACGATGCCGACCTCGACCGCGGGACTTCCCTCGGTCAACGGCCCGCCGCTATCGCCCTGACAGGTGGCCGAGCTCGAGCCGGAGGCGCACAGCAGGACCGCCGAGTTGACCCCCACCGTTTCGCGGCAGGCGTCGCTGCCGACGGCGGTGAGCGTGGCGGAGAGGAGCTTGCCGTTCGGTTCGGCGCCTTCGGCCCCGTTCTCCTTGCCGTAGCCGCTGACGGTGAGCGCGGTCCCGGGTGTCGGGGTGGCGCCGCTCGGGACGAGCGGTATCGACGCCGTGTTCTTTTCCGCCGACAATTCGAGCGGTTCAGAGAGCGTCAGCACGGCCACGTCGTCCTTGATCTCCGGGAGCACGGCGTAATCGGGATGGGTGCGAACGCTCGACACGGTCACGAGCTGGGACCCGCGAGGAGCCCGAAGCGTAGAGGTGAAGCCGCTCACGTCGGATGCGCCCGCGAGCACGCCGATGTCGTCGGCCGGGTAGCGGGTGGTCGTGCCCTCGTGGTCGACGCAGTGGGCGGCCGTGAGGATGTGCGTGGCGTCGAGTATCGACCCGCCACAGCTCGCCTCGGTCGTGGTCGCGCCTTCTTCTGAGACCACCAGCACGAAGACCTGCCAGGGAAACTGGCTGACCGAGGATTCCTGCCCGCCAACGATGTAGGGCGCCAGCGGTCCGCTCGTGAACGGCGCGGCAGAGGCCGGCGACGTCTGCACGGCGATGACACAGGCGATCGTCAGGCAGACCGTCGAAACGGGCCGGATGAGTCCGCGGGTCACGGCGTCTCTGCCTCTGCGGCGAGCGCCGCGCCGAGCCGCTTCATTCCATCTCGAGCCTCGGCCGCATCGATCGTGAGCGGTGGCAGCAGCCGCACGGTGGTAGGGCCTGTGGCGTTGACGATCAGGCGCTGCTCGAGCAGCGCCCGGCGAACGACCGCCGGGGCCGCGATGTCGAGCTCGCAGGCGAGCATCAGCCCGCGCCCGCGGACCGACACGACGTGAGGCAGCGCTTCGAGCTCGGCGATGAGCAGCTCGCCGAGCTCGCGCACGCGTGCCAGCAGCGCGGGATCGCCGGTTACCCCGAGCGCCTCAAGCGCCGCGGCGGCGACGACAGGGCCACCCGCGAAGGTGGAGCCGTGATCGCCGGGCTCGAGCACGTCCGCCAGCCGCTCGCCGGTGATCAGCGCGCCGATCGGCAGGCCGCCGCCGAGCGCCTTCGCGACCGTGATCGCGTCGGGGCGCACGGGGGTCTGCTCGTAGGCCCACAACGTGCCGGTGCGGCCCATGCCGCACTGGACTTCGTCGAACACGAGCGCCGCGCCGTGCTCGTCGCAGGCGGCGCGTGCGGCCAGGAGCAGCTCCTCGGAGAGGACGTTCACTCCGGTCTCGCCCTGGATCGGCTCGAGCACGACGGCCGCGGTGCGCTCGTCGACCGCGGCCGTGAGCGCCGCGGGATCGGGCGCTACCGCCCTGAAGCCGGGCACGAGCGGCGCGAACGGCGCCTGCTTTGACTCCTGCGGCGTGGCCGACAGGGCGCCGTAGGTGCGTCCGTGGAAAGCCCCGTGCACGACCACCACGTCGCCCGCGTGCCTGGCCTTGCGGACGAGCTTGATCGCCGCCTCGTTGGCCTCCGCGCCGGAGTTGCAGAAGAACACCTTGCCGCCCAGGCTCGAGCGCGACAGGCGCTCGGCCAGACGCATCGCGGGCTCGGTGTAGAACAGGTTGCTCGTGTGCATCAGCATGCCGACCTGCTCGCGCACGGCGGCGACCACGCGCGGATGGCAGTGACCGATGTTGGTCACCGATATCCCGCACAGGAAGTCGAGGTACTCCTCTCCGCCTGCGTCCCACAGCCGCGCGCCCTCGCCCCGCACGAACTCGACCGGGAAGCGCGCATATGAGTGAATCACGCTCGTACGCTCGAGCTCCTGCAGCTCTGCCAGGCTCATGACGACGCTTCGATCTTGGTGCCGATCCCCGCGTCTGTGAACAGCTCCAGCAGCAGCGAGTGAGCGATCCGCCCGTCGAGGATGTGCGCGGCGCTCACGCCCTGGTGGATCGCCTCGACACAGGCGGTGAGCTTGGGGCGCATCCCCCCCGCGAGCCCTCCCAGGCGCTCTTGGACGTGCTCGGCGGTGGCCTGCCCGATCAGGCTCTTCGGGTTCGCAGGGTCCTCGAGCCAGCCGGGCACATCGGTGAGGAAGATCACCTTGTAGGCGCCCAGCGCTCCGGCGACCGCACCGGCGGCCTCGTCGGCGTTGACGTTGTAGGAGTGCCCGTCGCGGTCGGCGCCGACGGAGGCGATCACCGGGATGTAGTCGCTTGCGATGTGCTCGATCACGTCGACGTTCACCCGCTCGATGCGCCCCACGAAGCCGATGTCCTCGCCGTCGGGCGCGGCGCGGCGCGCGACGCGGAACAGCGAGCCGTCGTCGCCGCACAACCCCACGGCGGGCTGGCCGTGGCGGTTCAACCGCAGGACGATCTCCTTGTTGACCTTGCCGACCAGCACCATCTTCGCGACCTCGACCGTGCTCTCGTCGGAGACGCGCAGGCCGCCGACGAACTCGACCGGCAGACCGAGGCGCTCCATGTAGGCGGTGATCTCGGGACCGCCGCCGTGCACGACGATCGGGTTCAGGCCGACGTACTTGAGCAGCACCACGTCGCGTGCGAACTCCTCGCGCAGCGCTGGGTCCTCCATCGCGGCGCCGCCGTACTTGATGACCACGGTCTTCGAGTGAAACTCCCTGATGTAGGGAAGCGCCTCGAGCAGTGTGCCTACGTCACGCATTCCGTTCAGCCCCTCATGTCGTGTAGTCCGCGTTGATCGTGACGTACTCGTGCGAGAGGTCGGAGAAGAACACCTCGGTCTCCGCGCCCTCGCCCGGGAGGTCGATCTCGTATTCGACCTCGTTCGCCTGCAGCGCGCTCTCCAAGGCCTGCTCGTCATGGGAGATCGCCGCGCCCGCGGCGCACACCTGAATGCCCTCGAGCGAGATGTCTAGGGCGAGCGGCGTGGGATACCAACCCCGGCCGCCCAACGCGCCGCCGACCGCCTGCGGGATACGGCCCCAGTTGGGATCGCCGCTGTGCAATGCCGCCTTCACCAGCGGCGAGTTGGCGACCCCACGGGCGGCCGCCTCGACGCCCTCCAGATGACCGCCGCGCACGACCACCCGCGCGATCCTCGCGGCGCCCTCGCCGTCGGCGACCATCATGATCGCGAGCTGGCGCAGCAGCGCGTCGAGCGCCTCGCCGAAGCGCAACTCGTCCTCGCTCCGGGGCGCGATCGCGACCCCGCTCGCGCCGGAGCACATCAGGATCGCGGTGTCGTTCGTCGACAGCTGCCCGTCGACCGAGCAGCGGTCGAACGAGCGCTTGACGCACACGCCGAGCAGCAGGTCGGCCGTCTCGGGCGCGAGCGCGGCGTCGGTCTCGACGAAGCACAGCATCGTCGCGAAGTTCGGCGAGATCATCCCGGCGCCCTTGCATTGAGCGCTCAGCCGCACCGGCCCCGAGGGCAGCTCGACCTCGAGCGCGGCGCGCTTCTCGGAGGCGTCGGTGGTCTGAATCGCCTGCTGGAACCGGCCTGCTCCCGCCGCGTCCAGCTGCGAGCGGGCGTCGAGGACGCCTTTCAGCATCTTCTCCACCGGCAGGTGATGGCTGATACCGCCGGTCGAGGCGAGCGCGACCTCCTCCTCTTTGACGCCGACCGCGATCGCCGCGGCTCCCTGGGTCTTGGCCGCGTCGTCGAGCCCGCGGCCGCCGGTCGCGGCGTTCGCGCAGCCGGAGTTGGCAAGCACGGCGCGCAGCGCGTGCAGATCGCAGCGCTCCTGGCTGACGAGCACGGGCGCGGCAGGCGTGGCGGTGGCGGTGAAGCGCGCCGCGCTCACCGGATGGGCCGCGTCGCAGACGAGCAGCCCGAGGTCGGTGTTCCCGGAGGGCTTGATCCCGCATGCGACACCAGCCGCGCGGAAGCCGCCAGGCAGTCCCGCGTCCGGGCCGAGATCGCGCACGTGCGCGGGCGCGGGCACCCAGCGGGAGTGGAAGAACGGCTGTGGTGGGCCTGCGGCCTTCCGGTCACCGAAGACGTCTTTGCCTGCGCTCATGCGATTCCCTCCGTCTCCGGCTTGCCGAACATCACGTTCAGGTTCTGGATCGCCTGCGAGGAGGTGCCCTTCCACAGGTTGTCGATCGCGGACAGCACGATGAGCTTGCCGGTGTGCGGGTCCGCGGCGGTGAAGATCCGGCAGAAGTTGGTGTCGCGCACCGCGCGCGTCCCGCTCGGCGCGCGGACGACCTCGACGAACGGCTCATCCGCATATGCGATCGCGAACAGCTCGTCCAGCTCCTCACCGGTCACGGCGCGGGTCGGCGTTACGTAGCAGCTGGCCAGCTCGCCCTGGTCGAGCGGAACCAGATGCGCTTGGAACTGCACCGGCAGGCTCGCGCCCAGCAGGGAGAGCTGCTCCTCGATCTCGGGGGTGTGCCGGTGGGAGGCGACCTTGTAGGGCAGGATGTTCTCACCCGCCATCGACAGGTGCGTGGTCTCGTCGAACGTGCGGCCCGCGCCGGAGATCCCCTGCTTGGCGTCGATCACGACGTCTGCGATCAGCCCCGCGCGGGCGAGCGGCGCGAGCGCGAGCACCGACGCGGTTGGATAGCAACCGGGGTTTGCGACGATGTTCGCCGTGACGATCCGCTCGCGGTGGAGCTCGGTCAGCCCGTACACGGCCTCGTCCAGCAGGCCGGGCCGCGGGTGCTCGCCGTACCACTGCTCATAGGTGGCCAGATCGCCGAGCCGGAAGTCGGCGCTCAGGTCCACGACACGCGCGCCGTGCTCGCGCAGTGCACCCACCGTGGGCGCCGCGGCGGCATGGGGATAGGCGACGATCGCCGCGTCGATCCGCTCCAGCCGGTCGAGGTCGAGCGGCCCGATCTCGAGCGGGACGCGGTAACGCGGATAGAGGTCGTCCAGGCGCCTGCCCACCTCCGAGCGACCGGTTGCCGCGACCAGCTCAAAGCCGGGGTGACGCCACAACAGGTGGGCCGCAAGCGCGCCCGCGAAGCCCGTCGCCCCGGCGACGAGCACCCGCGGCGAGCCTTGCGCGAACTGCTGCCGAGAGAAGGTGTCACCCACGCAGCTCACCTCCGAGCGCGGCCAGCGCCGCGACGATCCGCTCGCGCGCGGGCGCGATGTCGTCGTCCGTGAGCGTCTTCTCGGTGGCCCGAAACGACAGCGACAGCGCCAGCGAGCGCCTGCCTTCCCCGACCTGCGCGCCGGTGTAGACGTCGAACACGCTCACCTCTTCAAGCGTCTTCCCGGCCGCTTCGCGCACGCGCGCGAGCGCCTCCTCGGCGGAGACCGTCTCCGGCAGCGTCACCGCCAGATCTCGGCGCAACGAGGGAACCGCCGCGAAGCCCTCGAACGCGATCACGGCCGGCGCGGCCGCGGCGACCTTGCCGAGGTCGATCGCGAACGCGACGGTGCGCCCGCCTGTCCCCGAGTGAGGGAGATCCCACGCGTCCGCGACCAGCGGATGGACCTCGCCGACGAACCCGAGCATCTCCGATCCCGTGAGCACGGCGGCGCTGCGGCCGGGATGCAGGAACGGCCAGGTGCGCGCCTGCACCGACCAGTCGACGTGGAGCTTGTCGAGCAGCGCACCGAGCAGCGCCTTGGCCGCGAAGAAGTCCGCTTCGCCGCTCTCACCGCGCCAGGAGCGGGGGGCGAGCGCGCCGCTCAGCAGGACTCCGAGCCCGTGGTGCTCGTCCGCCAGGCGACCGTCGGGCGAGGCTCGATACACGGTGCCAGACTCGAAGATCGCCACGCCGGGGCCGTTGCGGGCGACATTGTGGCGAGCGGCGTCGAGCAGCGAGCCGAGCAGCGTGGGGCGCATCGTCGACTGGGCCTCCGACAGCGGGTTCTCGATCGTCACGACCCGCCGCAGCGGGTGATCGGACGGCAGGCGCAGCCGGTCGAGCAGCCCCGGGTCGGTGAAGCTCCAGCCGACGACCTCGTGCAGCCCCCGCCCGACGAGCGCGTCCTCGGCGGCCCGGCGGACCCACTGCGCGTGGGTGAGCATGCCCGCGGCGCCGCGCCGCGCCGGCAGGGTCGCGGGCAGGCGGTCGACGCCGTCGATCCGTGCGACCTCCTCGATCAGGTCGACCTCGCGCGTGACGTCGTCGCGGCGCAGCGCGGGCACTCTCACGTCCAGCCCGCTCAGCCACGGCTCCGCCGCGTCGTCGGCGTCGGCGCTCTGGAAGTCCAACGTCCCGAGGATCTCCGCCTGGCGCGCGCGCGCGATGCTCACGCCGAGGATCGCCTGGACCTTCGCCTCGCGCAATCTGATCTCCTGGAGCGGAGCGGCTGTCCAGCCCTCGTCGATCGTGCCGGGGGCGAGGCTCGCGCCGCACAGCTCGAGCAGCAGCCGGCTCGCGACCGCCTGGGCGTGCGTGCACTGCTCCGGCTGCAGCCCCTTCTCGAAGCGCGCCGAAGCCTCGCTGCGCAGCCCCAGCTTCCAGGAGGCGCGATGGATGTTCGGGCCGCTCCAGGTTGCGACCTCGAGCAGCACACGCGCCGTGTCGGGCTGCACCTCCGAACGCGCGCCGCCCATCAGCCCGGCGATCGAGGTGGGGCCGTCATCGTCGTCGATCACGACGATCTCCGCGTCGAGCTCGCGTGTCTGCCCGTCGAGCGTTTGCACTCGCTCGCGGTCGTCGGCACGACGCACAGTCAGCCGGCCGCCCGCCACGCGGTCGAGGTCGAAGGCGTGCAGCGGCTGCCCGGTCAGCAGCATCGCGTAGTTGGTGATGTCGACGACGTTGTTGATCGGGCGCATGCCGGCGGCCATCAGCCGCGCCTTCAGCCACAGCGGCGACGGCCCGACCGTGACGTCCGAGAACACGCGCGCGGTGAAGCGCGGACACAGCTCGGGGCACTGCACCCGTACCTCGGCCCCGCTCACGGGCCCGCCGGACCCCGGGTCCTCGCTCCAGGGAGCGAGCGCGAGCGGCGCGCCGGTGGCGGCGTGCAGCTCGCGCGCGACGCCGTACACGCCGAGGCAATCGGGCCGGTTGGGCGTGATCTCGAGCTCGAGCACCTCGATCGCGATCGGCAGCACCTCCTGCAACGGTGTGCCGGGCGCGGGCTCGCCGCCCGAGAGGCCCGCTGCTCCGTCGAGCACCAGTATCCCCTCCCCTCCCGGCCCGATCTGAAGCTCCTGCTCGGCGAGGATCATCCCCGCGGAGGCCACCCCGCGCAGCTTCGCCTGCTTCAGCTTCGTCCCGTCGGGCATCGTCGCGCCGGGGAGCGCCACCGCGACGGTCTGCCCGGCGGCGACGTTCGGCGCGCCGCACACGATCGTCGCGGGGCCGGCTGGATCCGAGCCGTTCGCGTTTCCGAGGTCGACCCGGCACACCTTCAGCCGGTCGGCGTCGGGATGCTGCTCCGCCTCGAGCACCCTTCCCACGACGAACCCGTCCGCGGAAGGCACGCCGTGACGGTGGATCGCCTCGACCTTCGTGCCGGTCATCGTCAGCCGCTCCTCGATCTGCTGGACGTCCAGATCGGGATCGCAGTACTCGCGTAGCCATGGCAGCGGCACTCTCATGGTGTCGACTCCAGACCGTTGCAGGGAAGCCGGCGCGCGCGCATCAGAATTGCTCCAGAAATCGAAGGTCGTTTTCGTAGTAGAGCCGCAGATCGGGGATGCCGTGCTTGAGCATCGCGATCCGCTCGACGCCCAGTCCCCAGGCGAAGCCCTGCACCTTCTCGGGGTCATAGCCAGGGGCGTTCGCCTCGGTGGTGGGCACGTAGGAGTAGACGTTCGGGTCGACCTCGCCGGCGCCGAGGACCTCGAGCCAGCCCTCGCCCTTGCACAGGTAGCAGCGCGAGCCGTCGCGCAGATGACCTCTGCCGTCGCAGTGAAAGCACGACACGTCGACCTCGACGCTCGGCTCGGTGAACGGGAAGAAGTGCGGGCGCAGCCGCACGTCGCGCGCGTCGCCGAACACGGCGCGGGCGAACATCAGGAGCGTGCCCTTCAGGTCGGCGAGCGTGATGTCCTCGTCGACCGCCAGGCCCTCGATCTGGTGGAACTGTGGCGTGTGGGTGGCGTCGGAGTCGGGCCGGTAGACGCGGCCGGGGATGACCACGTACAGCGGCGGCGGGTGCGCCTCCATCGCGCGCACCTGCATCGGCGAGGTGTGGGTGCGCAGGACCTCGTGCGCGGAGACGTAGAACGTGTCGGTGCGCGCCCGCGCGGGATGGGTCGGGCTGTGGTTGAGCGCGTCGAAGTTGTAGTGCACGCTCTCCACCTCGGGCCCCTCCATCACGGTGAAGCCCAGCCCGAGGAAGATGTCTTCGAGCTCGCGCCTGGTCGAGGTCAGCACGTGCAGTGAGCCGATCGACTGCGGCGGAGCGCCCGGCAACGTCACGTCGACCGTGTCCGCCGCAAGACTGCTGTCCAGCTCCCGGGCGCTCAACGCGCCCGCGCGCGCCTCGATCTGCGCCTCGAGCGCCTGCCTGGCCTGGTTTGCCCCCTTGCCGACCGCGCCTCGCTGAGCGGGCTCGAGCGAGGCCACGGAGCGCAGCATCTGCGGCAGCTCGGCCTTGCGGCCGAGATAGCGCACGCGCAGCTCCTCGAGCGCGGCGCTGGTGTCGGCCGCGTCGATCTCGGCGCTCGCCTCGGCCCGCAACTGCTCGATCCGCTCGATCATGACGCCCGGACCCTAGATGACCGGGGGGCGTCGGTCATGTCGCGTGTCATCTCGGTCGCACCACGCGTCATCTCATACAGCGCGACCGTCGCCGCCATCGCCGCGTTCAGCGACTCCGAGGCGATCATCGGTATGCGCGCGCTGCGCGCGCACGCGAGCACGACCTCGGCGGGCAGTCCCTCGCGCTCGGCGCCCACCAGCAGCGTGACTCCCTCGGCGGGCGCGCCATCCTCGAACCCGTGCAACGGCTCCTGCGCTCCCGCCACGAGCGCGATGCGCTCGCCCGGCAGCTCGCCCACGTCAGCGACGCGCGCGAGCGCGACGGCAAAGATCGCGCCCATGCTCGCGCGCACAGCCTTGGGCGAGTGGGGATCGGCGCAGCCGGGCCCGAGCGCGACGCAGGAGGCGCCGAACGCGTGCGCGGAGCGCAGCACCGTGCCGACGTTCCCGGGGTCTGCGACTCCGTGCAGATATACGCACAGCGGCCCTTTCGGCGCCTGTGTCCACCGCTGCTCGTACACCCCGATCGCGCGCGTGGACGAGCCGAGCGTGGAGACACCCGCGAGCGCGGAGCGCTCGACATCGAGAAAATCAGCACCCCCGATCGGCGAGCCGGCCAGCCGGTAGCCCTCGAGCAGCGGCCGTCCCGCCCGCTCGGCGGCCGCGATCAGGTCCTCGCCCTCGGCCAGGAACCGGCCGCTGCGCGCGCGCTCGCGCTTGGTCTGCAGCTTGCGCAGGGCCTTAAGACGGGGATTGTGGGGGGATTCGATCGCTGTCATGACTGTTGCTCTTGCATGTTCCTCGCTGCTTGGGATGCTTCTCGTTGTCAGGGTCCGTAGGGGCACAAAAAAGGCGCCGTCCTTTTCAGGAGCGACGCCCGGGAGGTCTTCGATGTCGGCCGGTGCTTATGCAGCCGACGCCTCGCGGGCGGTCTCGGAGGAGGTCGTCGACGGGGCCGCTTCAGCAGCCTCGCGGGCGACCTCGACAAAACGTCGGAACGTGTCGGCGTCGCGTACGGCGATGTCGGCGAGCACCTTGCGGTCGAGCTCGACCCCGGCCAGCTTCAGGCCGTGCATCAGCTGCGAGTAGCTCATCCCGTTGATCCGCGCGGCCGCGTTGATGCGGGTGATCCACAGCCTGCGGAAGTCGCGCTTGCGGTTGCGCCGGTCGCGGTAGGCGTAGGCGTCGGCCTTCAGCAAGGCCTCCTTGGCGCGCTTGTAGTTCGAGTGCGCCTCACCGCGGAAGCCCTTCGTCAGCTCGAGCGTCGCGCGGCGCTTCTTGCGCGCGTGCACAGAGCGCTTGACGCGCGTCATTTGCCGACCCCCAGCATGCGCTTGATCCGCGGCACGTCGTGCTCGTGCACGATCTTCGGCCCACCGAGCGCGCGCTTCTTTTTCGGCGACTTCTTCTCGAGGATGTGGCTCGTGAAGGGGTGCCGGCCGCGCACCTTGCCGGTGCCGGTGACTTTGAAGCGCTTCTTCGCGCCGGAATGTGTCTTCATCTTGGGCATCGCGAGCCGATGATTATGACACGGCGCTGTCCGCGGCGGCGGATCCGTCGTTCTCGACGGCCGATCCGCCGGCCTCGACCCCATCAGATCCGCCGTTCTCGACATCGCTGGAGCTCTCGTTCGCGGCCGCCGATCCGCTCTCCTCGACCGCGCCAGATCCGTCGGCCGCCGCGGCGGATCCGCTGTCCTCGGCGGCACTGTCCTCGGCGGCGGCGACTCCGTCGGCCTCGAGCGGCGATTGCAGGGCCTCCGAAGCAACGTCGCCGACGTGGCCGCCGTCGGCGAACACCTCGTCCGCGGCCGGCGCCGCGTCGGCCTTGCCGGCGAGCACCGCTTTGGAGGGCGCCATCATCATCGTCATGTTGCGCCCTTCCTGCATCGGGCGCTGCTCGACGACGCCGAGCTCCGAGAGCTCTTCCGCGAGCCGGTCGAGGATCGCGGTGCCGCGCTCGGGGTGGGTGACCTCGCGCCCGCGGAACATGATCGTGACCTTGACCTTGTCCTTGTGGCGCAGGAACCGCTCGACGTGGTGCTTCTTCGTGTCGTAGTCGTGCTGGGCGATCTTCGGACGGAACTTGATCTCGCGAACGGTGATCTGCTGCTGGTGCTTCTTGGCTTGCTTGATCTTCTGGGCCTGCTCGTACTTGTACTTGGAGTAGTCGAGCACGCGGCACACCGGCGGGCGCGCCTCGGGGGCGACCTCGACGAGATCGAGGTCGCGCTCCTGGGCGAAGACCAACGCGTCGGGCGTCTTCAGCACACCGATCTGGTTGCCCTCGTCGTCGATCAACCGGACCTCGGGAACGCGGATGCGCTCGTTGATCCTGGTCGTGTCCCGCTCAGGCGGGCGCCGGTCGAACCTGCGGGGAACCGGCACTAGCTTGTCAAGCCACGCGTCAAGTGAATGCTATGCGTGGCGCTCTGAGGATTTGCGGGGCTGCTTCAAGGTGGCCGAGTATATCTGCTCGCGCAGGCGCTCGACGAAATCGGCCGTCGGGACGGCGCCGCCATCTTCGCCGCGATGCTCGCGCACGGACACGGCGCCGTCCTGCTGCTCGCGTTCGCCGACGACGAGCATGTAAGGGATCTTGCGCAGCTCGGCCTCGCGGATCTTGCGCCCCACGGACTCGCCGCGCGCGTCCAGCTCGACGCGGATGGAGTGCTCGCGCAGGCTGTCTCTGACCGCGGCGCCGTAGTCGTTGAAGCGGTCTGAGACCGGCAGCACGATCGCCTGCAGCGGCGCCAGCCACAGCGGCAGCTCGCCCGCGTAGTGCTCGAGCATGATCCCGATGAAGCGCTCGTAAGAGCCGAACAGCGCGCGATGGATCATCACCGGGCGGTGCTCGGCGTTGTCGGCGCCGGTGTAGGTCAGCTCGAAGCGCTCGGGCATCGAGTAGTCGATCTGCACGGTCCCGAGCTGCCAGGAGCGCCCAAGCGAGTCGGTCATGTGCATGTCGATCTTCGGCCCATAGAACGCGCCGTCGCCCGGATTCAGCTCGTACTGAAGGCCCTCGGCCTCGAGCGCCTGCTGAAGCTCGCCCTCGCCGAGGTCCCAGATCTCGTCGCTGCCGCTGCGCACCTCGGGCCGTGTCGAGAGCTCGAGGCTGACGTCGAAGTCGAACAGCGCGTAGGTGGCGAACGCCATCTCCAGGCAGCCTTTGAGCTCCTGCTGGACCTGCTCGGGGGTGCAGAAGATGTGGGCGTCGTCCTGGGCGAAGTGGCGCACGCGCAGCAGCCCGTGCAGCACGCCGGAGGCCTCGTTGCGGTGCAGCAGGCCGGGCTCTGAGTAGCGGACCGGCAGGTCTCGGTAGGAGTGGCGCCGGGTGGAGAACAGGTGCGCGTGGCCGGGGCAGTTCATCGGCTTGACCGCCATCTGGCGCTCCTCGACCTCGACGACGAACATGTTCTCGCGGTACTTGCCCCAGTGCCCCGATGTCTTCCACAGCTCGGAGTCGAAGATCTGCGGCGTCTTGACCTCGGTGTAGCCGCGCTCTGAGCCCATCTCGCGCGAGACGGCCACGAGCTTGTTCCAGACGCTCGTGCCCGCCGGCAGCCAGAAGGCGGCGCCGGGGGAGACGTCGGAGAACGTGAACAGGTCGAGCTCGCGCCCGAGCTTGCGGTGGTCGCGCGCCTTGGCCTGCTCGAGCCGCTCGAGGTGCTCGGCGAGCGCCGCTTTGTCGAAGAACGCGGTGCCGTAGATCCGCGTGAGCATCGTGCGGCTCGAGTCCCCGCGCCAGTAAGCGCCCGCGACCGACTGCAGCTTGAACGCGCCGATCGCCTTCGTGCTCGGCGCGTGCGGGCCGCGGCAGAGGTCGGTGAACGGGCCGTTCGTGTACAGCGAGACCGTCTCCAACCCCCCGCTCGCGCGCGCCGCCTGCACGAGGTCGTCGATCAGCTCGACCTTGTAGTCCTGCCCCTCCCCCACGAACCGCTCGCGGGCCTCCACGGGCGAGACGTCTCTCCGCTCGAACGCCTCGGCGGCTTTGATGTGCGCGCGCATGCGCTCTTCGATCCGCGGGAAGTCGTCCTCGGAGACGGACACCCCGTCGGGGAACTCGAAGTCGTAGTAGAAGCCGCCTTCGATCGGAGGCCCGATCGAGATCTTCACGCCCTCGTACAGCTCCATCACCGCGGCGGCGAGCACGTGCGCGGCGTCGTGGCGGATCAGCTCGAGGGCCTGCGGCCCACTTTTTTGGGTGAGGATCGCGATCCGCTCACCGTCGGCGAGTGGGCGCGAAAGGTCGCGCAGCTGCGGTCCCGTGGCGCCGTCGACGCGGCTGACCTCGATCGCGAGCGCGGCCCGTGCAAGGCCCGGGCCGATCGCCGCGGCGGCGTCGCGGCCGGTGGCGCGGTCCTCGAGCTCGAGGGCCTTTCCATCCGGGAGTGTCACGGTGAGTCCCATCTCAGCGCTGCAGGCTACCCGCCCGTACTCCGTGCAGCTCAGACAGCCCGCCAGAGCGCGTCATCACCGAGCGCGGCACGGCGCACGCTCCCGGCGCCGAGGAGCGCCACGAGCGCGCTCTCGGCAGCCGCCCGGTCCGGCTCCTCGTTGTTGTGCGCCATGATCGCGGCCACCTCTTGGGTGACGAGGCCGGCGGGGAGGCGGCGAAGAGCATCGAGTGGATCCTCGGGCGGCTGCTCGCGCGCGAGCGTCGGGTCGAGGTTCGCGATCAGCACGTCGTAGGCCTCGACCTTCTGAAAGCCGCCCGCCTCCAGGCGCAGGCCGGCGCCGTTCTCGAATACCAGCGACGGAGCCGAGTAGCGCACCGGCCCGTCGGTCTGGCGGGCCTTGCCCTGAAAATGCGTCGGGCCACCCTCTGCTTGGCGTGTCTCGTGCTTGTCCGCCTCGTAGGCGGCGATCGTGCGCTCGCCGTCGATCGCCGCCACGATCGCCGCGACGTCCAGTCCGTCGACGCGCTGCAGCGCGCGGGCGATGTCGTCGTCCTCGTCGAGCACGAGCGTCGTCGTGAACCAGCCGAGCTGGAGCGCGCGCAGCACGTCGTGCTCGCGCCCAGGGTCGAGCAGGCGCGTGGCGACGATCGCCCGGCAGGCGCGCGCGGTCGCGGGGATGCGACCGCGCGGCTCGGACAGGAACGGCATGCCGTAGCGACGGAAGCGGAGGTTGCCGACGGCCATGCGTGTCGGGGAGTAGCCGCGCTCGACGTACCGTTGACCGTCCTCCGCGAGCCCGATCGTGACGAGGCGCCAGTCGAGCTGTGCGCCGTAGCGCCAGCGCAGCACGGCCAGCGCCGGGCTTGCCGAGTAGGCCCAGGGGCAGCCGGGGTCGCTGAAATGGGTCACCTGGATACTCGCCATGCAGCAATGATTGCACGCGCAAGCAATCGCGGCCTGGAGGCGGCGAACAGACAGAAACAGTGATTGCAGACAGTCGTCTTAGTTGAGATGCTCGCGCTATGAACGGCGACGAACCAATCTCCATCACGATCACCCTGTCTCCCGCCCAGGTCGACGAGGTGGTACGTGCCGCCTCGCGGGGGCGAGCGCCGAGCATCTCCACGCTGATCGCCAACTCGCTGAGCGCGCCGCTGGAACCCGCGGATCCCTCGGGGGATGACGCTCCGGACGAGGAGGCGCGGAAGGACGCGGAGGGAGATCGGAACGGTGGCGGGTACATGCCGGCGGACTACGTCGACCCGCGACTGTCGCGATCGTTGATGCGAGGGCTCTCGATCCTCACCTGCTTCGGCCCCGACGGCGGCGCGCGCGGGATCGTCGAGCTCGCGGGCGACCTGGGGATGAGCCCGAGCACGGCTCATCGCTACGCCCTCACCCTCGTGGAGCTGGGCCTGCTCGAGCGCTGTCCAAAGACGCGCAAGTACCGCCTGCCGAGGGTCTGACCGAGCATCTCTGGCCCATCAGGGTCTAAGGGGCGCAACCTCAGAGCCTGCCTGAGACCGCTGCTAGAGAAGGCGTTCTAAGCCGTCGGCGCCGGGGCCAGAGGCCGCCGGCGCCGACATGTCATCGCCGTCTGTGGGGATGGCGTGACAGCAGCAGACTACCAGCAGCTGGGTGACTGGATTTGCCTGCTGGCAGCATGCGATGTTTCTAATTATGTCGGCACCCGGCCACGCGGACCCAGCCCTGGCGGCTGTGCTGCGCCATCTGCGCTCCGAGCGCGGGGACACGCAGGAGGATCTGGCGCATCGCGCCGGCCTCACCGTGGCCGCGCTCGCACGGATCGAGCGCGGCCAGGCAAACCCCACGTGGACCAACGTCAGGCGAATCGCGCACGCGCTCGACATCGGCCTGGGAGCGCTCGGTGAGGCAGTGGAACGGACCAAGGGCTCCACCTGACCCTCCATTGCAGGGCGAGACGTCCGCATTTGGGACTCCCGGCCAAAAGGCAGCAGAGAGGCTTCTCGGCAGCCCTCCTGAAGCGTGACGACATCTTTGCAAGATGGCGGTCAGATCCCAGCTATTCGTCCAACTCGATAGGCGATCCGGACAGACATCGATGCGCCGGCTCGATCAGGGCCGGGAAGCGCACACGAACTCCTGGAAACGGATCAGATCGCCATGTCAGAGAGCGCAACTCCCCCGCCCATTCCCGAGCCGACCGGCCCCGCTATCCCTGCTGTCGGTGGTGGGGTGAACGGCTCGAGCTCACCGCAGCCGAACACGGGCGCGGAGCCATCGCCCACTCAGCTCGAGCACGCCGACGGCGTCGCTCAATCGGCTGTTTCGCCCGGCACGGCGGATGGCGCGAGTGAGCCTGCCAAGAACACTCGGCCCGGCCGCAAGAGCGCATGGGCCGCGGTGGCCTTGGTGTGCGTCGCCGCTGGAACGGTCGCCTCGGTGCTGGGAGCCCACAAAGTGGCGAAGAACGACGCCGGCAAGACGCGACAGGCGTTCGCCCAGACCGCTGCTGGAATCGCATCGAGCTTGAAGGTCTCGGTACAGCGCGAGGAAGATCTGACGGTCGGCGCGAGCACCTATTACGCCGGCAACCCAAGATCCTCGCCCGCGGAATTCGCAAAGTGGGCGAAATGGGCACAGATGCTGCGTCACTATCCCGAGCTCGACGCGCTCGGTCTCGTGACGCAGGTCCGGGCGCCGCAGCTCACCGCGTTCACCGCGACGGCGAGCGGCGTAAAGGTGAAACCGGCAACGGGCGGATCGGCCAAGCCCGACGGTGGCGCGCTGCGGATCGCTCCCGCGGGCACACGTCCCTACTACTGCCTCGCCGGTGCGGAGCTCGCGCGCAGCCGTGCCGACTCGTCGCCGGCGGGCCTCGACTACTGCGCGCTGACGCCCGCGCTGATCTCCTCGCGCGACACGGCGCGCAGCGTCCACGTGCCCGCGACGATCACGGCGCCGATCTCGGGCAGGCGGGTCCAGGCGGTGCGTGTCGAGACTCCCGTCTATCGGGGTGGCCAGCCTCCGATCACCGTCGCGGGCCGCCGAGCGGCGTTCGTCGGGTGGTTGAGCGAGGTGCTCTTCCCCGGCGCGGTCGCGCGCACGGCCGTGCACGCCTATCCACAGAACGGGGTGAGCCTGCGCTACAAAGCCGGCCCGGCGATCGTGACGTCCACCAGCGGCCGACTGCGGCCAGGCGCGCAGAACGCGAACGTCACCCTGCACAACGGATGGAAGGCCACGGTCTCCGGAGCCCCTGTCGACTCGAGCGTGTGGGCGGACGGCAAGGCGCTGATGCTGCTGCTCGGCGGGATCATGTTGAGCGCCATGCTCGGCCTGCTGGTGTTCCTGCTCGGCGCCGGCAACAAGCGCCGGCCGGCACCCGCAACACGGGAGCTGTCGAACGAACAGCTCTATGACTCACTCACCGGGCTGCCCAACCGCGCGCTCACGCTCGACCTCGCCGAGCGCATGGTCGCGCGGACACGACGTCAGCCGGGAATGCTGGCGGGCGCCCTGGTGATCGACATCGACTGGTTCAAAGACGTCAACGACAAGCTTGGGCAGGCGTGCGGCGACCAGCTCTTGAAGATCGTCGCCGAACGCGTGAGCGACGTGGTGCGCTCGGGCGACACGGTTGGACGGCTCGAGGGAGACGAATTCGTGGTGCTCGTCGAGGCGGCGGCGCGCGGAGCGCGGCTCGACGCGCTCGCGCGGCGCGTGATCGAAGCGCTGCACAAGCCGGTCGACCTGGACGACTTCGGCCCCAGCTTCTTCCTGACCGCGAGCATCGGCCTCGCCTTCGGGCAGTACGCGCACCCCGAGGACCTGTTGCGCGACGCGCAGCTCGCGCTGCACGCGGGCAAGGCGGCGGGCAAGGACCGCTACACGCTCTTCAACGCGAACATGCGCTCGATCATCGAGGGCCAGGGGGCGCTCGAAGCCGAGCTGAACACCGCGCTGCTGGACAACCAGTTCTTCCAGCTCTATCAGCCGATCTACGACCTGGGCACGCGACAGGTCGTCGGTCTCGAGGCGCTGATCCGCTGGCGCCACCCCGCGCGGGGCGTCCTGGCGGCCGCCGAGTTCGTCCCGCTGGCGGAGGAGACCGGGTTGATCGTGCCGATCGGTCGCTGGGCGCTCGAAGAGGCATGTCGCCGCGCGGCGGAGTGGAACGTGGCGGGCAAGCGTGCCTCCATCTCGGTGCAGATCTCGACCAATCAGTTGAATCGCGACGGGTTCGTCACCGACGTCCGCCGCGCGCTTCAGCAGTCGGGCCTCGAGCCCTCGCTGCTCACGCTCGAGATCGGCGAGACCACCGTGCTACTCGATGTGGCGGCCGCGACGGAGCGCTGCCGTGAGATCAAGGAGCTCGGGGTGCGCATCGCGATCGACGACTTCGGCAGCGGGTACGCCTATCGCTCCGACCTGCAGCAGATGCCGATCGACTATCTGAAGGTCGACCGAAGCTCGCTCGCCGCCTCAGACGACCAGGACTACCGCAGCTGGCTGCTCGAGGCGATCCTGCACTTCGGGCGGGACCTGGCGCTGACGGTGATCGCCAAGGGCATCGACACGCACGAGCACATGACGACGGTCCAGGCGATGGGCTGCACGCTGGCACAGGGCTTCTACATGGGAGAACCGACGCCGGCGCACGTGGTCGAAGGGTTGCTGGAGGCGGACTTCCAGGCCTCACACGCAAGCTCGGTCGGGTAGTACTCGCGTCGGGGACTCGGCGTGTTCCGCCGCCGAGAGCTCGCGTAGATTTGCCTGCGTGCAAGGCACTGGCGAGATCATCCTGGGCGAGAACCTCGAGGTGCTCCCAGGCCTGCGGGACGGGGAGTTTCAGCTGATCTACATCGATCCTCCGTTCAACACGGGGAGAGAGCAGACGCGCAAGACCGTCCAGACCGTGCCTGACGAGGACGGCGACCGCACGGGGTTCAACGGCCGCCGCTACAAGACGCGCCTGCTGGCGGAGTCCTCCTATCTCGACGACTTCGAGGACTACCTCGCGTTCCTCGAGCCTCGTCTGCGCGAAGCGCACCGGCTGCTGGCCGCGAGCGGGACGTTCTACTTTCACATCGACTACCGCGAGGCCCACTACTGCAAGCTGCTGCTGGATGAGATCTTCGGGCGCGAGTGCTTCCTGAACGAGATCATCTGGGCCTACGACTACGGCGCGCGATCGAAGCGGCGCTGGCCGGCGAAGCACGACACGATCCTCGTGTATGTGAAGGATCCACAGCGCTACTACTACGACGCGGAGGAGGTGGATCGCGAGCCATATATGGCACCGGGGCTGGTATCGGCCGAGAAGACCGCGAAGGGCAAGCTGCCGACCGACGTGTGGTGGCACACGATCGTCCCGACCAATGGCCACGAGAAGACCGGCTATCCGACGCAGAAGCCCGAAGGGATCGTGCGGCGGATGATCCAAGCCTCGACCAGGCCTGGCGATATATGCCTCGACTTCTTCGCCGGCAGCGGCACCGTCGGCGCGGTCGCCGCGAAGCTGGGCCGGCGCTACGTCCTGATCGACAGCAACCCCGAGGCGATCCGCGTGATCAGCGAGCGGCTCGGCGTCCCGCCGCCCGACAGCATGCTGGTACACGTAGCCAGGGAGCCGCGGATGAGCTGCGGCTGACCCGCCGAGGCGGCCACAGCGGCCGTTCGCTTCCCTATATCGAGCAGGGACGCGAACGGCGATCTGTGCCCACCTCGGTGATCCCGGCCGAGGTGATCTTGATCCTCGTCGGCACGTTGCCGCGCTCGAGCAGCTTGCGGAGCACCGACCCGCCCTTGGACTCGATGCTCGACCGCAGCGGCTCCTCGAAAGCGTCGGCTTTCAAAGGTCCCGCGATCTGCACGTAGACGTGCTGTTCGGCGCGACCGTTCTGCACCTTCCAGCGGTAGATATAACCGCCACGCGCGACCGGGATCGGCGTGGGGCCGCCGATGATCTCAGGGTCGTGAGCCATGGGATCATGATCGCGGCCACGCGAGGGTGGACGAAGGGCCGCCTGGCCAGTGTCCGCGCCTCTGATTTGGACATGTGCCCTACCGGGCGTCGGCGAGCAGCTCGAGCACGGCCGACTCGATCCGTTTGCGCAGCGTGGCGTCGGCGAGGTTCGGGCCCTCGACGGGCGTCCCGGCAAGCGCCGCGCCGATCGTGACGCCGTCGTTGTAGCGGTCGATCACGCGCGGGTCGATGTATGAGGCTCGACATACGGCGGGGGTGTTCCCGAGATAGGCGGCGACCGTCTTGACCGATTGGCGAACGCGGCGCTCGCGGTTGCCGCGAGCGGAATGCCCGTCTTGGACCGCCAAGGACACGGCGGCAAGGACGGTGGCGTTCCAGGTGCGAAAGTCCTTTGCGGTGAAGTCGCCACCGGCATGGCGCTTGATGGCATCGTTGACTTCATCGGCGTGCACCTCAGCCCAGCCTCCGCTCGTGCGATAGGCAAGCAGCTGACTGCCCGAGCGCCGACGCTTCAGCGCCACGATCACAGCCTGCACATCCGGCTCGGCGATCTCTTGAACTCGACGCTGGCCCGACTTGGCGGGAAAGTCGAAGATCAGGCTGCCGTGGTCGATCGTGACGTGCTCGCGCAGCATCGTCGTCAGCCCGTAGGACTCGTTGCGCTGCGCGTAGTCCTCCGAGCCGATACGGAAGAAGCCGATGTCGAGCAGCTTGATCGCACAGGCGAGCACACGATCGTGGGTGAGTCGATCGAAGGCGAGATGGGCGCCGTCGTCGGCGGCGGCGGCGCCCCTGAGGTCGCGGGCGACGCGTCGGCGCAGACCCGGCAGCGCTTCGCCGAAGGCGATCATCGAGTCGAACTTCAGCCGGTCACGGTGCGAGCGCCAGCGGTCGTGGTAGAGGTACTGCTTGCGCCCTGCCGCATCGATGCCTGTCGCCTGGAGATGCCCCACAGGGTCCATGCAGATCCACACCTCCTTCCAGGCCGGCGGGATTGCAAGCTCAGCGATCCGTTCGAGCGCCTCTGGGTCGTCGATCCGCTCGCCTGCGGGATCGCGGTACTCGAAGCCGCGGCCACGCCTGCGCCTCGCGATCCCGGGGGCGGCGCAGTCGGATTTTCGCAGCCGGGGAATGCCTGCTCACTCAGGACGGACACGTCGCCGGGAACTCGGCTCCGACGGATGTCGTTGGCATCGCACCTGACTGATACCCGAGCCGCCGTGGCGCAAACTCTGAAGCTGAGAGACGCTCGGGCTCCTGCCGTTTACGCAGGTGGTCGTGAGGCGCAGCCTCACTGCGAGCGACATGCGCACAGCGAGCCCGGTGAGGCTAACGTCCTGTCGGTGTCGGCGATCAAAGGATGCTGAGCTGAATGACTGTCGATCCTAATCAGGGACTGGGGGGCGCCATGCGCGGTGAAGAGGCAGCCGACGATCGGAAGGAGACCGCGCACGAGCGGTTGGACCGCAACCTCGAGGAGATGACGGGCGAGCTGCGCGTGGTGGTCACCGGGGTCCAGGTCCTGTTCGCGTTTCTGCTCGTCGTCCCCTTTGACTCCGGCTTCTCGGGGATCGGTCCGTTCGAGCGGGCCGTGTACTTCGTGACGTTGCTCCTCGCGGCGCTGTCCGCCGTGTTCACGATCGCTCCGTCGGCTCAGCACCGGTTCCTGTTCAGGTACGACGACAAGCAGCACATCGTGTTCACGGCCAACCGCATTGTGATTGCCGGCCTCGCCTGTCTGGCCCTGGCGATGTGCGGCTGTCTGCTGCTCGTCGCCACCAAGCTGTTCGGAGCCACGGTGGGGGTGCTCGTCGCGATCCTCGCCGCGCTCCCATTCGCGGCGCTGTGGTTTGCGATCCCGTTGAGGCGCCGATGGACACTCGATACACGGCAAAGGCCGACCCAGCGGTGAGTGGAGCGGGTCCCTCCAGTCGGCGCCCGGGGCTCTACTTCAGTCACCCGGCGTGCCTGGAGCACGACCCGCGCTCGTACATGCCGGAGCATCCCGACACGCCGGAGCGTCTCGTGTCGATCGCGCAGGCGCTCTCCAGGCAGGATTGGCTGGGCTGGGAGCGACACGAGGCGCCGGCGGCGGATGACGCTCAGCTGGAGCTCGTCCACGACCGGGGCCTGATCGAGCGACTCGAGCAGATGGCGATCGCCGGCGGCGGTGAGGTCGACGCGGACACGTTCGTCGGAGCGCCCTCCTATCGAGCGGCGCTGCACGCCGCCGGCGGCGCGTGCGAGATGGCAAGAGCACTGGTGGGAGATGAGGCGGATGTCGCTTTCTGCGGTGTACGCCCTTCGGGGCACCACGCGGAACCGGGCCGGGCGATGGGCTTCTGCCTGTTCAACAACGTCGCGATCGCCGCGGAGCACGCGATCCGCGAGCTGGGCCTGCGGCGTGTGTTCATCCTCGATTGGGACGTGCACCACGGCAACGGCACGGCCGAGGCGTTTCGCCGTCGTCCCGACGTCCTGTTCGCAAGCATTCACCAGGGCGAGATCTACCCAGGCACGGGCGCGCTGGGGGACTCGGGCTCCGGCCCGGGCGAGGGATACACGATCAACCTTCCGGTCCCCGCCGGCTCCGGGGAGGACCTGTGGCTTTCGTTGCTCGAGCACGTGGTGCTGCCGGCCGCCCTGGCGTTCGAGCCGGAGCTCGTGCTGATCTCGGCGGGCTTTGACGCGCACCGCGCGGACCCGTTGGCGAGCTGCCGCCTGGAGAGCAGCTCATTCGCGGAGATGGCTCGTCACGTTCGCGACTTCGCCGAGCGGTCCGGCGCGCCGCTCGGCGCGGTGCTCGAGGGAGGCTATGAACCGGCGGCGCTCGCGGAGTCCGTAGGGGCGACGCTGGCCGCGCTGGGCAGCGAAGAGCCACCGCGATCGGCTGCGCCGGAGGCGCTCTTGACCTCGCGCGCCGCGGCTCATATCGGGCACTACTGGCCGCTGTAGCGAACCGCGATAACGACCTCTGCCCGCGGATGCGCCGCCCCTGCCTGAGGCTCTTGCGGAGCGTCAGAGAGTGCCGAGCAACCCTGCTCGGTGGGTCTTCTGCGACAGCACGGGTCAGCGGGGATCGAGGATCACGACCGGGATCGTCCGTCCTTTGGCGTTGCGCTCGTAGAAGTCATATCCGGGGAACATCGCGACAAGCTCCTTCCAGAGACGCTCGCGCTCCCCGTCGGTGGCAAGGCGGGCGTGGACCTTGCGAACCTCAGGGCCGATCTGAATCGTGGTATCGGGGTTTGCCATCAGGTTGTGAAACCAGGCGGGGTGGCTCGGCTGGCCGCCCTTTGAGCCAGCCACGACGATCGCATCGCCATATTCGTGGTACATGACCGGAGATGTCCGGTTGATCGCACTCTTCGCGCCCGTATGGTCGATCAGGGCGATTCTGGCTCGAGGCCAGCCTGGGAGCGCGCCGCCAACCCTTCCATCGGTCTTCCGATAGAGGGCGACATGGATTTTCGTCGAGCGGTGTCCCGCGTACAGGCCGCGCTTGTTGATGAACTGCGAGCTCGAGGATGTGAACTTGCCGAGCAGGGACATGGTCGTCCTTCCTGGTTTCGTCTTACGACTCGGGCACACACGACGCGTGGTGCCCCGCGCAACGGCGATCTGCGGTCATCCGGCGTCTCAGCTCAGCCATGCGGATAGCTCATTGAGCGCGTCGGGAATCACGTAATAGTAAGCCCATAGCCCCGTCCGCTCGGAGTCCACGATCCCGGCGTCGCGGAGCTTCTTCAGGTGGTGTGAGAGCGTGGACTGAGAAATGTCGAACAGCGGCACCAGCTCGCACACGCAGACCTTCCCGGCGTGCCTGCGCAGCACGTCCACGAGCTGCAAACGGATCGGGTCGCCGAGGGCCTTGGCGACCTTGGCCATGCGCAGCGCATGATCGCGTTGAACGTCGGGGTAGACGACAGGCTCACAACAGCGTTCACCGGCGGCTCGCTTCTGCTTGGGCGCCAGCTCCAAATCGACAGGCATCGATCTACTTATATCAATAAGACCTATGTCTGTCGATGTAATAGGATTCGCGCTGTGAAGCTCTCGGTGATCGTCTGATGGAGTGTCCCAACCTCGCGCGTCGCGCCCTCATGGAGGCGATCGGCACCTTCGCACTCGTGACCGCTGGGTGCGGAGCGATCATCGCCAACACAACGCGCTCCGGCTCGATCGGCGGCGTCGGCGTGAGCCTCACCTTCGGCCTGGTGATCATGGCGATGATCTACGCGGGCGGGCATCTCTCGGGCGCGCACTACAACCCGAGCGTCACGATCGCGTTCACTCTCGCCCGGCACTTCCCGATCCGCGACGCGCTGGCCTACATTGCGGCGCAGCTCATCGGGGCGACCGCGGCGGCCCTCCTGCTTCTCGCCGCGTGGACAAGCAAGCCCGCGCACCTGGGAGCAACGCTACCGAGCGTGAACAACGGGACCGCCGTGGCCTATGAGATCGTCCTGACCGCCTTCCTGATGTTTGTCATCACCGCCGTCGCGACCGACACTCGCGCGGTCGGCGCCGCCGCCGCTATCGCGATCGGCGGGACCGTGGGACTCGATGCGCTCCTCGGCGGTCCGATCACCGGCGCTTCGATGAACCCGGCGCGCTCGTTCGGCCCCGCGTTGGCCTCCGGTACTTGGAGCAGCTTCTGGGTCTACCTCATCGGCCCTGTGATTGGGGCTGTGATCGGAGTGTTCGCCTACGGGCTCGTGCGCGGCCCCAAGCCGCTCGCTTCTCCCTCCACTCGATCGAGCGAGGGAGCCGCCGTCGATGACGAGCGTCCTGTTCGTCTGCCTGCATAACGCCGGGCGCTCCCAGATGAGTCAGGCGTTATTCGAGCGCGCCGCCGCTGGACACCACACCGCCCTGTCCGCTGGCACCACCCCCGCCGAGCACGTCCACCCCGAGGTCGTGGACGTGATGCGCGAGCTTGGGATGGACCTGTCCAACCGCCGGCCTCAGCTCCTCACGCGCGAGCTCTCAGAGCGAGCGGATATCGTCGTGACGATGGGCTGCGGCGATGAGTGCCCCTACATTCCCGGCAAGCGCTACATCGAGTGGGATCTGCCCGATCCTAAGGGCCGTCCGCTGGAGGACGTCCGCGCGATCCGCGACGACATCGCCCACCGCATCGACGCGCTGCTCGCCGACGAGGCCTTGAAGTGACCCCGCAGAGCTAGAGGCGCGCGACTACGAGTCCGGTGGCGAGCAGCACCATCGCCACCGCGCACGCCTGTAGGGCGCGCTCCATCGGCGCAGCCAGGCGTGCGGCGTCGAGGGGCAGCGTCGATCCGTCGGAGAGCCGCTGCTCTCCGGTGAGGGACACGGTGTGGCGGCGCAGCTCGCGCACGGGCGTGCTGAGACTCCGCTGAGCGACGAGCAGCATCGCGCACCCACCAGCTGCCAGTAGCGCCGCGGGGCGCAGCTCCAGCGCGTTTACCCAGCAGGCCGTCAGGACCGGGAAGACGCCCCAGGCGACCGCGAGCCAGAAGGTGGTGTGAAAGCGGCCCCCGAACCACTCGAGGTTGTAGGCGAGGACGAAGAAAACGCCCGCGAGCACGAACGGGACCAGGGTGAGCGAGATCGTCACAGCTCCAACGATCCCAATCGCCGCTGACCCCATCAGCGAGGCCACCGCCAGAACGACGAGCGTGCGGCTCGAGACGTGCGTGCCCAACGGCCTGCCGTGCAGCTCGTCCAGCACGTGCGCGCCCACACCCACCGCGAGGAAGAACGCTGCGAGAGCCGCCGCCAGCCGTCCCGGGTACAGGTGCGGAGCGAGCGCGGCCCCAATCGCCACGTTGGCCAGATTCCACGCCGTGTAAGGAGGATGGAGCAGCGTCACGAGGTCGCGCCACCCCCCTGGGCGCAGCGCGTAGAACGCCGGACGCCCAAGCGAAGATGAGGCCTCTTGGGTTGTTCGGCTCGTCGGCTCCATCGCAGAGAATCCTAGACAGGGAGCAGGGTTGGCCTCTGCCAACCTCGTTTCTAGACGTGTACCACAACTCCACGGGTGACCGTCACCGCGGCGCCGCGCGGTGGTGTGAGCGTGATCTTCACTGTCAGAATTAGGCGCCGGTGACGACGAAGCGCGGCCTTCCCCTTGGTACTCAGGGGCAGTGCGAATGTGAGCTTGCCTGTGTGCAGCGAGGAGCGCACGAGCTTGGCGACGGGAGCAGTGGCGCCTTTGGTGAGCAGCTCGATCTGAAGCTGGCCTTCAGAACCTGCCGAGGACACGACGAGCGACCCGTGCACCACTCCGCCGTGCGGAAGGGATGTCAACTTGACCGACCCAAACAGCGTGCCGGGGGCAAGCTCGGTCTTTGGCTGCCCAGAAGATTGTGGACTGGAGGTGGTGGCTGTGGGATTGCCACCGGAAGGGGTCGGCGTTGTTGACGGCTCTTGCGCGAGAGGCGCTTTGGCCGGTTCTTTCGCCGGTGGAGTCGAGGTGGCCGTGAACGTGAGGTCGTCGCCCTGCACCGACCCCAATTTGTTTTTTGCGACGAGGCGGAAATGGTATTCCCTGCCGGGCGTCAGGCCGGTCACGGTCGCGGAGACCTGGTGTTCCGCGCTGTCGGATGGCAGGCTCACCACTTTGGTGGTGTGTTCGTAGGCTCCACTGGAGCCGGCGCCCCATTCGAAGAGATATTCGGCTTCAGCGCCGCCCTCCGGATCGACTTTGCCATTGAGCGTGGCTTCGGTTTCCGTCAGGGCCGAGGCCGTGAGGCTGCTCACCGCCGGCTCTGCGGCCGGCGGGGTCGTGAATGTCTGTGTACCGCCGGAAACGGTCTGACCGGCGCCGTAGCTCACGATCAGCTCGAAGTGATATTCGGTGTCTGGCAGCAGGCCGCTCACCGGGAGCGCTACCGAGTGGCTTATGAAATCGCTCGCGCCCAGGCTGGTTGGGGCAGTCGAATGTTCGGACACGCTCCCGCTGCCGTACTCGAAGCGATATTCGGTTGGGTTGCCTTCGGGTTCGATGCTTCCCGTGAGCGTCGCTTCGGTCTGGCGCTGGAGACTGGTTGGTGTCGTTTTGGCCTTGGCGGTCCCTGCGACCACGACTTCATATTTGGTGTAGTTGTCGACTCCGTCGTTGAAGAGGGTCGAGCTTTCGAACTGGTAGGTGCCCGGGGTTGCAAACGTGCACTTTCCTTCCCAGCCCGTTTTCGGCGAGGCCGGCGCGATGGGCACTGCCGATTCGCACATGGGCGCCGTGGCGGTCCAGGCGATGTTCGCTTCTTTACCGTGATCGACGAACATGACGGTGCCACCGGAAGCAACCGTCGTCTTGAAAGCCGGCTGGCTGGATCCCGGGGTCGCCCAGCACGGCCAGTTGAGCTCGACACAGTTTTGGCTCACTTCAAGCTTTGCTTCCGAGGCGGTGGCCAGCGCAGGAACGGCAGTCGCCGCTCCCGGCAGAGCAACAAAGGCAAAAAGCAACAACGTGCGCGTTCTCACCGTCTCAGCCTCCCGCGTGCAGCGTCACGGATCTGGTGACGCTTGTCTCTTCCCCGTAGACCGGGGTGAGCGTGATCTTCACCTTCAACGCCAGGTGATGGTGGCGTTTGAGCGCTCGAGCTGCCTTGGTGATGAGCTTCACGGAGAAGGACCGTTGACCGGCGCCGACCGAAGCGCTCACGAATCGCCCGACCACCTGTGTTGCGTGCCTAGCCTTCGCCTGCGACGCGGTGGTGGCGATGAGATCGACCTCGAGGCGATCTCCGACGCCGGCCTTTGACACTTCGAGAGAGCCCTTGACGGTGCTACCGCGCTGGCTCGAGCTGATCTTCGGAGAGCCGGATAGAGGAGATCCCGTCGGGCTTTCGCCAACTGGAACGGGAGGCGATGTGGTGGTGCCTGGGGCCGAGACGCCTTTTGAGCCGCCTTCGCCGGTTGTGCCTGTGGGGGTCGTGCCGGCCGAACCTTCGACCACGACTTCATATTTGGTGTAGTTGTCGACTCCGTCATTGAAGAGGGTCGAGCTTTCGAAGTTGTAGGTGCCCGGGGTTGCGAACGTGCACTTTCCTTCCCAGCCCGTCTTGGGCGACGCCGGCGCGACGGGCACTGCCGATTCGCACGTCGGTGCGGTGCCGGTCCAGGCGATGTTCGCGGCGGTCTTGCTGTCGGCGAAGGTGAGCGAGCCGCCGCTTGCGATCGTGACCTTCGCGGCCGGCTGGCTAGATCCCGGGGTCGCCCAGCACGGCCAATCGGGCTCGACGCAGTTTTCGTTGACTTCGAGCTTCGCTTCGGACGGGCTCGCAGCGAGCGCGGGCAGCACGGCCACCGCCGCTCCCAGTAGCGCAGCGAGGGCGAGAAGCAAAAGCGTGCGCGGCCTCATCGTGAACCCACCTTTCTCGTGCTGGATGTCCATATGGCAATCGCCGGGCGCCGTGCTGGCGCAGCGACGTTCGGCTGGTCATCCCCTAGAGACTCCCGCGCACAGAGATCCTTCCCGACACGACGAGACCGCCTCGTGAGCGGCACAACCGCCGGCCTGACGATGGCGATGAAGATTGCCGCCGCGCCTGTGCTCGGAAGGTTCGCGGCGTGGCGGTGTCTAGGTACGTAGGTAAGCGATAACAGTCACGCGCCGAGCACCCAACATTCGGAGGAACCATGAAACGAACCAATGTTTTCTTGGCCGTCGCCCTGGCCGGCGCGGCGAGTGCCGCGACGGTCGCCAGCGCACAGAGCAGCCTTCCGGCCGCTGCTCACCGAAGTCGCGCCGCCACAGTCCAGCTGCGCCACACCAGCCTCGGCACCATCCTCGTCAGCAGCTCGGGCCGCACGCTGTACGAGTTCACCAGGGATCACGCCAACAAGAACAGTTGCGCGGCGATCAGCGGGTGCTCGGCAATATGGCCTTCGCTGAAGGCGAGCGGTCGCCCGACGGCCGGCTCGGGCGTCAAGGCCTCGCTGCTGTCCACGACCAGCGGCAATCAGGTGACCTATGCAGGTCATCCGCTCTACACCTACAGTGGCGATAGCGGGCCAGGGAAGACCTCCTATGTAGGCGCAAAGGCGTTCGGCGGCACGTGGTATGCGATCAACGCCTCTGGAGGCACGGTCAAGTAGCTCGCTGCTCGTCTGGTCGTGCTGTACCGAGAGGACTCCGGGGAGCCGCGTTCATTTCCGCTGCGCCTGTGACCGATTCGCGCTGGGCGTTGCCCCTTAGTTGGCAACGCCCAGCGCTTTCAGGTGAGCTCGCGTTCTCAGTGCAACAGGTTCAACGTGTTTTCGCCGTCGTCCACGAAGTAGATGCCCTTGCCTTCCGGGGCGATGGCCAAGCCGAACAGCGATCCAGCGCCGGTCTTCTTGTCGGCGGTCTGCACGGCTACCTGCTGGCCGGCGGGTGTGATTTCGACCATGTTGCCGTCACCGCCGTTGCTCGTGATGATGTTGCCGTTCGGTGCGAGCACCATGCCGAGCGGTTCCTTGAGGTGCCCGCCTTCGGTGAGGACCGTGCCGCCTTTCGCCGCCGGGGTGGTGCGTGTCATCGCTTCGGAGATCGCGAGGATCTTGCTGTCTTCCGTCGAGGCCACGTACAGCGTCCCGTTGGCGGCGAGTGCGAGTCCGGTCGGGCCGAGCACGAGGGCTTCCGCTGAATCGATCCAGGGGATGCCGTTGGCGATCACCGTTTCGTTCAGCACCTTCGGCGTCTGTCCAACGCCTGATTCCAGTTCGATCCGCAGCACGGTCGAGTTGTCGATCGTTTTGAGGCCCTTCTTGGCACCGCCGTTGAGCGCATTGCTGACGAACAGCATGGTCTTGGAGCCGTCGCTCTTGGCGGTCGAATCCCAGGGACCCTGGATGTTCTTGCCGGCGATCGTCTCGACCGCCTTGCCTTCGCTGTCGAGCACGATCAGGCAGCCGTACTTCGCGGTCGCCGTCTTGCCGTTGGTGGTTGGCAGGCTGCCCACGACGACGTAGCCACCCGGCAGGATGTTCAGCGCCGTCGACAGCCCGACGCCGCCCGGGCATGGGCCGGGGAGCGTCTTGGCGTCGATCGTCGCGAACGGCGAGACCTTCCCGGCGGTGGAGACCTGCACGATCGTCTTGCCGGTGCCCTGACCGTTCTCCTTGGCGCTTTCCGCGGCGTTGAAGTTGCTGATCAGCAGCTGGCCCGCCTGGAGCTTGCCCACACTGGTGGGTACCGTCACGATCCCGTAGGGATTGATGTCGCCGTTGGCCGGGACCGTCGAGGCGACCTTGCTGACGCTGGTGAGCTTGGTCAGGAACGGGCCGGAGCTTGCTGTCGATTCAGCAGACGTGCTGGCGCTCGCCGCGGAGTTGGTGCTGGACGAGCTGCTGGTGCCGCTGGAGCTGCCACAGCCGGCGACAGCCAGCGCAAGACCAACTAGGGCAAGGATCGACGTTCTAGGCACTGGGGTGTCTCCTGTGGTTCGGGTTTCGGACAAAGACGGCTTTCTGACCAACCCCGGCCCCGACGATCCTCCGTCGGCTCCGCGGCAGCGAGCAACGCACGGCCCGCTCTTCGCGCGCTTCCCTGTATGACTCCGCCGTCGCTGGATTCCTTCCCGGCGGGCTTGCTGTTGCCGCAAGCTGCTCGCGAGGGGGCGGGAAGGCCTAGACGCGGGTGAGCTTGGGCTTGGCGCGGTACGTGCCGGAGAGAGCCGATCTGATCTCGCCCGACCCGCTCAGCGTTGAAGTCAACTGCTCTGCGGGCTGAGGTCGTGAGATGAAGTATCCCTGTCCGGTATCGCAGCCCAGTCCGATGAGATGGTGCATGACCGCTTCGGTCTCGATGCCCTCAGCGACGACGGTGAGCCCGAGGTTCCTGGCGAGGTCGATTGTGGAGCGGACGATCGCCTCGGCCCGCGAGTCCGAGAGGATGTTGGTGATGAACGAGCGGTCGATCTTGATCTCGCTCGCCGGTAGCTTCGCCAGGTACTCGATCGACGCGTTGCCCGTGCCGAAGTCATCCACCGAGACCCCGACGCCGGTGGCACGCAAAGCGGTGAGTACGGCGACTGCTCTGTGTGGATCGACCATCGCGGCGCTCTCGGTGACCTCCACGATGAGCCTGCTGGGCGGTACGCGGTGGTGGTCGAGGATCTCGGCGACGCGCTGCGGCAGCTCTGTGTCGAGCAGGTTGCGGGCTGACAGGTTGACCGACATCTGGACATCGACTCCAAGGTTCCGCCAGGTGACGAGTTGGCCGAGCGCTTGGTCGATCAGCGCCAGCGTGAGGGGCCGGATCAGGGCGGTCTGCTCGATCGGCGGAATGAACTCTGCCGGTGCCAGCACGCCGTGTTCGGGATGATGCCAGCGCACCAAGGCCTCGACGCCCGTGATGCGCCCGCTCTCGAGCTCGATCTGTGGTTGGTATTGAAGGATGAACTCACCGCGCCGCAATGCGCCGCTGACCTCGGTGAGCAGCTTCAGTCGCTTCGAGTCGAAGTGGTCGCACTCAGGCGAGTACACCTCGATGCCGCTGTGATGTGACCGTGCGTATGCGAGCGCCGCGTCGGCACGCTGCAACAGCATGTTGGGCGCGTCCGCGTGTTCGCCCATCACCGCGATGCCGATGCTCGCCTCGACGCGGACCTCGACGTCGTCGAGCACGATCGAGGACTCAAAGCTCGCCTGTATCGCAGCCGCCGCGCTTAGCGCGTCGGGGACGCCTTGGGCGCCGTGTACGAGGACCGCGTACCCGTCGCCGGCCAGGCGAGCCACGAGCGCGTCATCGCGCACGCTGTCGCGGAGACGACGAGCGACCTCGCGGAGAACGAGGTCCCCGTTGGCGGTGCCGAGGGTGTTGTTGATCTCGGTGAAGCGGTCGAGGTCGATCAGCAGCACCCCGGCAGTATCCGGGCGGTCCCTGCTGCGCCTGACGGCGTCCTCGATCCCTTCGATGAACAGCGTGCGATTCGGCAGCCCGGTGAGGGAGTCATAGCGAGCGAGGCGATCATTCTCACCGGCCTGCTGCCTCAGCCGGCGCGATGCCCGAGCGACGATCCGGTAGAGAATCGCCCACAGGAGGCCAAGCCCGATCGTGATGAGCAGCACGATCATGTGCTTGTCACGCGTAAGCGCGGCCGCGATCGGCCGATAGCTCAAATAGATCTCGAACGCTCCGGCCGGCGGGCCTGAGGCCGCGAAGCGCAGCGGTACGTACACCTCCACCAACCGTCCCAGGCCGACCTCGCTGACGGTCTCGCTGCCCGGTGCGGGTGTCATGACCTCGGCTGGGTCGGGTTGGCCCTCGAGCGCGTCGTGCAGGTCATCGTCGCCGCTCGTGTTCGGGCTCTGCCCGATCAGACCATGGTCATCGGAATAGACGATCTTGCGCTGGTTGTTCCAAATCTTGATGCGCGCCAAATCGTGCTGCACCGAACGCGCGCGCAGCTGCTCGTCGAGTTCCTGAATGCCTCGGGCGCTCAGCCCGTTGCGCAGGTCGTTCGGGGTGAGCCGCGGCTGTATCCCCAGGCGAGCGATCAGCTGCGCGGACTCACCGGCGTCGGCCAGCGTGCTTGTGATGATCTGCTGCTGAAGCACCCGCGCGAGGATGAACCCCAGGGCAACGATCGGGATCAGGCTTATAAGCGCGACCTGTTGCGTCAGCGTCAGACGCCGTGGGAACCTCCCCTCTCCGTGGCGCGGACGCATAGATCCCTATCGGCCGCGGCGGTCCGGGCGCTCAAGTGCGGCAGTCAGGAACCGGACGGACCGTTGGCATCGCCTTGGAGCCGCAACGGACCGCACAGCCTCTCCCGACACCGCCCGGGCTCGACTGTCGTGATCATTTCGCGCCGCACTGGACGCTCGTTCGATGATCCACCGTTGATGTAAGAGGCGGATCTGTTCGTGGCGAAGATCGTCTTGTACGCGTGTGCGCGAAAGCGTAAGGTAGGTTATGCGGCTCGTTCTGCGACCCTATCGTCAGGCACGTGCTCAGAACCGCAATGCTCCGCCGAGTCCACACCTCCAACCGTTCACAGACGACTTCAAGGCCGTTTGGGATCATCCGGCGCGAGCTCGACCAGCGCACGAGCGTGATCTCGATCGAGGGCGAGCTCGATCTCGTCACGGCGCCTCGCTTGAAGTGGATGCTGATCGATGCCCTCGAGGCGGGCCACGAGGAGCTCGTGGTCGACCTTTCGCTCGCCACCTTCATGGACTCGACAGCGCTCGGAGTGCTCGTCGGTGTCAACCGAAGCCTCGGCGTCGATACGCGGATGGCGATCGCCTGCCCGCGGAGCAACGTGCTGAAGATCTTTGAGTTTTCGGGGCTGGACGGAATGTTCGTGATCTACCCGACAGTCGAGAAGGCCCTCGCGTATACCCGAGGGCACACCGCCAGGGCCGGCTGATCGCGCGCAGGCTGCCGATCGTGGGCGACACCGCCAGACATTCCTCACCTCCCCGCCGCCGGCGTCCGGCAGCGGCCATCCTCTTCGTTTGCTGTGCGCTTGCCTTGGCCTTCACCACGGTCGCCGCGGCCCGGCCAGGCTCTGCAAGACCGACGGGTGGCGCGGGCGCGGAGAGCCCACCGGGCACGCCAGGCGTACTGACTCCACCGGGTTTGCCGAGTCCAGAAATCGCCACGCCCGTGCCAGCTCACGACGGACGATCGGGCTCCGGCCACGGGGATTCGCCGAGCTCGGGCTCAGACGGGGATTCGACGCCGCCCAGCTCAAATGGGAATTCGCAGGCAGGTCACGACGAACATCCAGGCTCTGAACAAGGCGAACAAGGTAGAGATCAACCGGGCGCGGGCCGCGCAGGACGTGAGCAGCCAGAACCCCGGGGAGAACGAGGTCCAGGTCACGTAGGACCAGCTGGCCTGTCCCCTCAGCAGGGAGCGCACGGACAGCGACCGGACAGCTCCGGCCATCCGGCCTCCTCGCGCGGCCCGGCCGCGTCATCCGTTCCCGTCGCACAGCACGCGGCGGGGACCGCGAGCGCAACCCGCTCAAGCCCACGTTCAGCCCAAGCGGGTATTCCTGGCAAGGCCCCGACAAGGGCGCCCACACCCACGTCGACCCGGGCGCCGCTGCCAACCCTGTCGAGAGCTACGACGCCCACAGCAGCGCCGGCGGCTACAACACCTGCACTCGCAGCAGCACCCGCGGCTACGACACCCGCGCCGACCACGTCTACGCCGGCAGCGACGACACCACGGCTCGTCGTCGGATCGCATCCGGCGCTAACCGGCCGCTCACCACACACCGCACGGGATCCTCGACACTCCCGCGGCCGCGGCGCCGGCAGGCATACAGCCCCGGTCGCCCTGTCCCCCGATGCGATCGTTCCCGTAGCAGCGATCCCGTCCACGCCCGCACACGCCGCGCATGCGAAGCGTGTGCAGAAAGCGGCGCATGCCCCCATGGCGCCAGGCCGGCACCCGTCGCCGATCGTGACGACGATCACCAGGATCGTCGGCGTTGTGCCCACGCCGATGTGGATTCTCATCGGTGTCCTGTCCGTGCTTGCGCTTGCGCTGGCGGTGCGCTCGAGCTGGTCCGCGTTGCGCGCCCGGCGGCTCGAGCAGCAACGTGGAGAGCTGCTCGAGGACGTGGGCCTACTACAGGCAGCGCTGCTCCCTGAGACTCCCGCCAGGCTCGGTCCGGTCGGCGCCTCCGCGGCCTACCGCCCGGCGGACGGTCCAGGAGCGGGCGGCGATTTCTACGATGTGTTCGCGCTCGAGGACGGTCAGCTCGCGGTCATCGTCGGCGATGTCTCCGGACACGGACGCGAGGCGTTGCCCCATACGGCGCTCGTGCGTTTCACGCTGCGGGCATACCTCGAGGCCGGCATCTCACCCCGCGCCGCCGTCCAAACGGCTGGAGCTGTGCTCGAGCGCCAGCTCGGGGGGTCATTTGTCACCGCCGTGGCGGCCACCTATCACCCGCGCGAGCGCATCCTCACCTACGCGTGCGCCGGTCATCCTCCACCCCTAGTGCTCGGCTCACAGTCGATCGCACCGATCACCGTCAGCTCCTCGCCACCGATCGGAGCCGGCATGCGGACAGGGACTCGCCAGACCGTGGTGTCCGTGCCGGGCGGCGCGCAGCTCTGCTTCCACACCGACGGCGTCACGGAGGCCAGGGTCGCGGGGAAGCTCCTCGGCGCCGAGCGGCTCGCGCGCACGCTCTCAGAGCTCGGACCGCAGGCCACTGCATCGGCGCTCCTCGAGCGGGTGGCCGAAGAGACCGACACGCGCCCCGACGACATGGCTGCATGCGTATTGAACGTCGAGGGCGGCGCCGCCGCACCGACGATCCTTGTCGAGGAGCTCGAGCTCGACCGCGAGCAGGCCGTAAGCGATCGGACCGAGCAATTCCTCCTTGCCTGCGGGGTGCAGCCCCGCGAGATCGCTGAGCTCATGCGCTCTGCGCGCGTCACCGCCGAGCGCACCGGCACCGTCGTGCTCGCGCTGCGCCTTGGCGACGGACCGCCGGAGGTCTCGCTGGGACACGACAATGTCGCGCTTCTCCACACATCCCACGTGAGACGGTCAGCGAATCTGAGGGTGTCGCGGTGAACCCCGCGCCGACGCTCGCCCCAGACGCGGAAATGGTGTTGGGTATCGCAGCCACAGCGATACCGTTCGCTCGCACTCCCGAGGATGAGGCAGAGCGCTGGCTACGAGTCCTGCGCCAGCATGGCGAAGCTGGGATCGCGCTACAAGCGCTCGGCGTAAGCGAGGGACCTCTCCAGGTGCAGGGCGGGAGCGCCGATCGCGCGCGAACCGCTCCCGGCGGTGGCGATGATCGCGACGTCGTCGCACAGGTCACCGAGGACGCCGTCCAAGTGGCCAGTCGGCGAGGCGCCACCGGCGTCGCGACGACCGACGTGCTGATGGCCGTCATGCACGTCTACGGCGCGGACTTCGATCGTGTGCTTCGAGCGCACGGCGCCGACCGTGACGAGGTGATCGAGCGACTCGGAGCCTTGGAGGTAGATCCTGGGCGAGAGGCCTGATCAAGCTCGGCCGCCGCGTGCTGCTTTAGCCGATCAACCCTTGATCTCGTTATGAACCCGAGCCACCATCGGCTCGTTCATCTCGACGCCTGCCGCCGCGAGGATCGGCAAAAGGGTTACTCCGAATGCCTCGAACGCCTCCCGCGACTCCCAAACGTCGAAGACCTGGATCTCCCCGTCCGTCTCGAGGGCGACGTGAGAGATGCGTCCGTCGGGAGCTCCGGCACCCGCTTCCTCGAGCTGGACGGTTGTCGTGTCGTACCGCTCCTGCGTAAAGCCCTTGGCAGTGATATAGAATCCGAGCGCCATTTCGATCCCGATCTCCCTTCGCGCGGTCTGCGCGGTGGTTTGCCCAGCGATGCTGTGGACTGTACTCCCCAGATCGACGATCGCGCGCTTTTCAAGGACGAAAAGAGTCCTCATTTATCGTCTCGCTCGCAATCACGCTCGTGTGCCCACCGTGAGTAGGTACTCCTTCTCGAAGCGAGCGTTATCGGGCGTGCCGCGATTCTATTCATCGCAGAACCGGTCGAGCGCCTCGTCGAACTCTGCCTCACGCCTTGAAGCCCTCACCCGTGGTCTTGTGACGCCCTCGGCCGCTAGAGCAGTTCGTCGATGCGTTGAGCTGCGCTGGCGGCGCCGTTTGTCTCTACGTCACGGTAAGTGACGGTGCGGCCGATTTCCTGCGCGATCGCGGTCGCAATCTGCTCGGGTGGTGAGTCGTCGTAGTCCATGCGACGGCCCGCGCCATAGTTTTCCAGGCGGCGGCGGACATGGAAGTTCTGCTCGAAGTGATGGCGCAGCGGGAAGTACAGGAACGGCCGCTTGTTCGCCGTCAGCTCCATCGCGGTCGTCAGACCGCCTTGGACGACGGCGAGGTCGCAGGCGGCGAGGTGCCGGTAGAGGTTGTGCACGTAGGGGACCACTTCGAGTCCTTCGATCGGCGCCAGCCCGCCCAGCGACTCGGGGTTGAGGCGGGGGCCGGCGACGACGATCATGCGCAAATGTGGGACGCGCTCCTTGGCCTGGGGGAAGGCGGCGATCACGCGCCGCAGCAGGTCGGCGCCGACGCCTGAGCCGCCGACGGTGACGATGCAGACTTGCTCGTCATCCTTGTAGCCGAGCTCGGCTCGCAGCTTCGCGCGATCGCCCAGGTCGGCGGGGTCAAAGCCGGTCACGTAACCGGTGAAGTCGAAGTGGCGCTCGGTCCAGTCGCGGATCATCGGCAGCTCCGGGCCGAGCCGCTCAGCGACGATGTCATCGGGGTTGCCGACGAACAGCGCCAGGTCGCGGACCTCAGGGTGCTCGGCGATGTGATCGACCATGTCGGCGTTGTAATCCGCGGTCAAGAAGCTCTCCCGCTCGCCTCCGTCGGCCATCGGCAGGAAGCCGACGAAGTCGGTCAGCCAAGCGAACGGCACGCGCTTCTCGCGCGGGTTCTCGTGCAGGTAATAGTCCAGCTCCCACGCCTCGTCTCCGATCCACAGGTCATAGCGATCCTCGCGCACGATGTCGTGGAACAGCATGAAGTTCGCGGCCAGGATCTCATCCATTCGCCGCAGCGCGTGAAAGCAGTGCAAATCGTGCTCGGCGGACTCCGACTCGATGTGCTTGGACTCGTTCGCCAGATGCGCGCTTGCGGGATGGATGCTCTCGCCCTCGGCCGCCAGCACTCGTGTGACGGGGTCCTGGGCGAGCCAGTCGATCTGCAGATCCGGCTGCAGGCTGCGCAGCTCGCGCGCGATCGCGACATCGCGCTGGGAGTGCCCGAGCCCGATCGGAGAGGACACGAACAGGGCGCGGGGACGGCCGTCGGGGCGGTAGATGGTCGGGTCGCGCGGTGTGCGCTCCCGTCCGAAGGCGTCCTCGGAGAGCTCGCGCACGGCCAGGTTTACTGGCACCGGCTTGCGCGCGTGCAGGAAGTGTCCGGCACCTGGGATGACCTCGAGCTCACCGCCGCTTAGGCGGGCCAAGGCGTGAGCGTCTCGCGGCGGCGTGATCTTGTCGCGTGTGCCCGAGACGACCAGCACAGGACAGTCGAAGTTCTGCGCCAGCGCGCGCAGAGAAGAGCGCCCGAGAGGGCGCAGGCCGGACTGGCGATCGAGAATGGTGGCGATCAGCGTCTCGGGATCACTCTCAAATCCCCAACCGATTCCGTCCTCGATCGCCTTGGTCGAGTGGGGCTCGGGGAAGCCGCGGGTGACGAACCACTCGACGAACGCCGGGTATTCATCGCGCCAGTGGACGATGTTGTAGCGCGCCCACCAGCGGTAGAGCTGGGGTACGCGCGGCGGATGTTGAAAGATCCGCGAAAAGCCTCGGATGCCCGCGACCCACAGGTGCGAGGGGGTATAGGGAAACACAGGACCTATGAACGCGGCGCCCACAACCCGCTCGGGCGCGATGCGCGCCAGGGCGAGTTGGTACTGCGCTCCTGTCGAGAGGCTTACCATCACCGCGCGCTCGGTGCCACTCGCGTCCATCACCGCCAGGCAGTCGCGGGCGAACTCCGCGGAGGCATAACGCCGCGGGTCGCGACAGCGGTCTGAGCGTCCATTGCCGAGACCGTCCATGCTCAGCACGCGGAAGTGGCGGGCGAGATACGGGATCTGCATCTTCCAGTGACGTGAATGGAACAACGACCAGGTCGGAAGCAGGAAGATCGTCTGCTCGCCCTCCCCGTAGACCTCGTAGAAGAGGTGTTGGCCGTCGCGCTCGACGAACCCCTCGGAGTCGGGATAACGGGCGCGACTCTGCTCCCCTTCGCGCCCGGTCGCTGCGCGGGCCGGTGGGGCTTCGTGAGGGGCAGGAACTTGCGTGATCGTGTTCATGGCCGGCCTCCTCGATTGACTGCAAAGCTCATGGTCGTGCTTCGAAGACGAGGTTGAAGGGCGTCTCGGCTGCGCGGCGGAAGCGCGTGAACCCACCCTCTCTGACGACCCGCTCGATCCTCGCTTCGCCGGCCTGCGCGCCGAGAGCCAGGCCGACCTCCTGGGAAAGCGACGCGGGTGTGCAGAGGAACGTCGAGAAGCCGTAGAAGGCACGACCGACGGGGTTGAGGTTGTCCTCCACGTGGTCGCCGGCCATCGGCTCGACGATCATCCACGTCCCGTCCGGGGCGAGCATGTTGTGGACCTGCCGCGCGGCGCCGACCGGATCGCCCATGTCGTGCAGGCAGTCGAACATCGTCACCAGGTCAAAGCTCTCACCCGCAGCCGAAGAGGCCAGTGCGGTCTCGAAGCGCGCCCGCTCGGAGACACCTGCGTCCTGCGCCCGTTGGCGGGCGGTCTCAATCGAGCCCTCGTGGTAGTCGGAGCCGACGAACCTCGAGTTGGGGAACGCCTGCGCCATCAGGATCGTCGAGGAGCCGTGTCCGCAGCCGATGTCCGCGACCTTGGCGCCGGCGCCCAGCTTCTCCACGACGCCGTCGAGCGCCGGCAGCCACGACGGCACGAGGCTCGCGTTGTACCCGGGCCGGAAGAAGCGCTCGCAGCCCTCGAACACATCGTGGCTGTGCTCATGCCAACCGACGCCCGCGCCGCTGCGAGCCGCCTCGGTGATGCGGGGGGAATCGATCACGGTGCCCAGCGCGAGCTGAAAGAAACCGGGCAGATACGCCGGGCTCGTATCGTCGGTCAGCGCGACCGTCTGCTCCGGCGCGAGCGTGTAGGCGCCCGCGGCCGGGTCGTACTCCAGATAGCCGCCCGCGGCCTGCGCGTTGCACCACTCACGGACGTAGCGCTCGCTTACGTCGGTGCGCCGAGCGAGCTCCACCGCGGTCAGCGGGCCGGCGCCCGCGAGCGCGCGGTACAGGCCGAGCTTGTCGCCCATCACGACCAGCGCGGCATTGAGGGTTGCGCCGACCTCCTCGACGGCGCGGAAAACGAACTGCTCGAGCTTCTCGGGGTCAAGCGCCGCGGGCGCCTCGATCGTGTTCATGGTGCTCTCCTTGAGTCGTGGATGGGTGCTGCTGAAGACGGATTTGTCTTGCCTTCGTGAAGTGAGGCGAGCCATCCGTCGATCGCGCCGAGCATCTCCGCGTGCCCGCGGTCGAAGCCGAGCAAGCGCTCCACGAGAAGGCCCTTGTTGAACTGCATAACCAACGCCGCCCACGCCTCCGCCGAGAAGCCGCTCTGATCGAGGCCGTACTCCTCGATCGCCTGATCGAGCGCGTCGCGCAGCAGCGAGCGCCACTTATCGTCCACACCGCGCAGCCGCTCGCGCAACCCGGGCTTGTTCCAGGCGAGCGCTTCCAGCTCGGCCCACACCTTTGGATAGCCCGCGGCGAGGTCCTCATCGATGAAGCCGATCGCCGTGCGCCACTTCTCGATGAAGGGCGCGTCGGTCCCGTACATCGCCCGCTGACGCTCGAGCACCCGGCCGGTGAACCGCTCCAAGGCTTGCAGCAGCAGCTCGTCGACCGAGCCGAAGTAGTAGTGCACGAGACCGTGGTTCTGCCCCGCCTCCTTGGCGAGCTGCCGCGTCGAGATCCCCGCGGCCCCCTCCCTGACCAGCAGCCGCTCTGCGGCATCCAGGAATGCCTCGACATTGGCCTCCCTAATCGAGGGGGTGTCACCGGCCTCCACATCTGCGATTGCTAGCGTCTTAGTCATATGCCTTAGGCGAGTATCTAAGCAGACTGAATAGGCGACTGTCAACCACCCCAGGTCGGCGGTCATGCGGCACATGAACCTGAGACATTCGTGACGGCCAACGAGTTCCGCAGCGGCCCGATTGCGTGACTGCTCAGTTGCATGGCTACGTGGCTGACCGCTGCGCGCCTGGCGCGCTCTTGCCGAACGTCCACATGTTCTCGCGCGCCCTCTCGAACCGCAGCTTCCGCGTGCACCTGTCCGGGGCATCGAGCCCCCCGGGACGGAGGTCAGACGATTATTGATGGCGCTCGCCTGGAACGCCTGCGGTCGATGGCTCCAGGCCGGTCGTCTGAGCGACGATCTCGACCCATCTCTCGGGCTGGTCGATGTGGAGCATGTGCGCGGTCCCGGGGCAGCGAGCCCTTCCGCGCGTGGGGCAGCAAGCCGATGACGAACCCAACGGCGCTCGTAAACGCGGGGTCGCTGAGGTCGCCATCGATGATGATGACGGGCACTCCACCCATATCAATACCAAGGCCTCCTCCGCATCTGAGCGGGCGCGCTCCTTCACTGATGTGCGCCCTCGACGTTGGGCTTGTGACTGCCCTCGAGCCGATTCCACGAGAAGGGGCCGGGCAGGTTCGGGGGCATCTGCTCGTGTGAGTCGATCGCGTCGACCCACTCCTCCTCGTGGTGCTTCCAGTAGAAGAACGCGATCTCGTCGGTCCTGCGGTCGCGCTCCTCACGAGTCGGGAACTTCCCAATGTCGATGTCTCCTTCCACGTCGACCGCGAACTCGACCTCCCCACGGTGATAGACGACGACATACGGCCAGTTGCCGAGGTCGCGCCTCGGCATCGAGGTGGTGGGAGCCTGGCTGGCCCACACCCTCAACTTGACGATCGTTCCGAAAGCAACAGGGTCGGCCTCTCGCGGCCCGTGGGCTGGGGTGCTCCGCGAGCTCGTAGGGCGCCCGCAGAACCGGCTGCGGAGGTCATCCGCAGTGCCCGGGCAGGCGGCGTGTGCGCCAGTTGTGCGCCAAGGCAAAAATGAGAGCCGCCAGACGGAGTCCAACTCTCTTTCCAAACGCAAAAACGCCCGTAACTGCGGGCGTTTTGTGGTTCCGACAACTTCAGTGGGCGATACTGGGCTCGAACCAGTGACCTCCGCCTTGTCGAGGCGGCGCTCTCCCAGCTGAGCTAATCGCCCTGGGATCGAAGTCGGGTCGAAGCGTATCAACGCGAAAGCCACGTACGCCCTCGCCCGGCGCGCATCGAGACGGCCAGCGAGGCCCAGGCGGTCTCTCCGAGAAACGTCCAGGTCTCGTGGTGGGTCAAGGCACGATCACGGTCCGGCCCGGGACTCCAACCCCGGTGGATTCCTGACCGTAGACGCCGCCTCCGCTGGGAATTTCGACGCCACGGGCTTCCGAGCCACCTTCGACACCGGCTTCCGCCGAGCTCGACCCACCGCCCACTTCGACTTCGCTGTAAGGGCTCTGCGAGCCATAGGGCGAGCGACTTCCATACGGCGACTGCGTCGTGTTCGATTCGCCCGCCGACCGGACCGCGCTCTCGCCGGTCGACGCCGAAGAGACACCTTCTCCCGCCTCGATCTTCTTGACCGCGGCGGCGACCGTGTTCGAGGAGATCGCAAAGCCAACACCGGTGCTCCCGGGCTGGGAGCCCTGAGCCTGGCCCGCGTCGCTTGCGATCTGGGAGTTCACGCCGATCACCTCGCCCTGTTCATCGAGCAGCGGCCCGCCCGAGTTGCCTGGGTTGAGCGCCGCGTCGGTCTGGATCGCACCCGTGATCTTCGCGCCGTCGGGAGCCGCGATTTCACGGCTGAGCGCCGAGACGATGCCTTTGGTGAACGTCTCTTCGAGACCGTACGGGGTGCCGATGGCGTACACGGTGTCGCCGACCTTGAGCGAGCTCGAGCTCGCGAGCGTCAGCGAGGTCAGGCCGAGACCGGATGGGTCGACTTGGATCAGCGCCAGGTCCTGGTTGGCTTCAACGCCTACGATCTTCGCGCTCGCCGTCTTGTTCGAAGATCCGCTGGCGTCGACGGTGAGGCTCGTCGCGCCCTGGATCACGTGATCGTTGGTCAGGATCAGCCCCTTGTCGTTGAGCACGATGCCGGTCCCCTCGTCCTCCCCTGCGCGGGTCACCGCCTTGATCGCGACAACGCCTGCGGAGTCGCGCTGATAGATCTGCGTAGCCGTGAGCGCCGTGTTCGATGCCTCCCGACGGGTGCCCGCCGTCGAAGCGGTCGTCCGCACGGGCGCCTTCGTGGTGCTCACGGCCGGTGTCGAGCCTCCGCTGCCGACGGCGAGCGTGAGCACCGCGGCCGTCGCGACAGCCGCTCCGACGATTGCCGCGAGCAGCATAGGTACGAGTAGACGTTTCACGGACCACCTCCGGTTCTTGGGGATGGGCCATGATGCGCGAGCTCGCTGTGGCGCCGCTAACAATGTCCCAAAGGGGTCTTAAGCGCTCAGGAAAGACCGGATAACCGTATGCGAACAGTGCGGTAAGGGCAGCCATCCGGAGCAGGCATGCTCCGCACAGCCGGCTGGGGCCGGATCGCTCCCCGTCGGCGACAGCCCGATACCCTAGGAGAGCTTCAACGGCGACGTGGCGGAGTGGCTACGCAGCGGCCTGCAAAGCCGTCTACACCGGTTCGATTCCGGTCGTCGCCTTAAGCATGACGAATCACTTCTTCGTCACGAATCTGCTCGGAGCCGTATTGCAACGTGACCGCCCGGCACTCGGGAACGGCGTCAAAGTTGGGGCTGGCGGCGTCGAGGAAGGGATAGGCGATCGACGCTGGGTTTGTCTGTCCGGCGTCGAGATGCCCGAACAGGTGTCCCACCTCGTGTGTCATCGCATCGCAAAACCACTGAAACGATTCGTCGTCCTGACGCCAGCCTGGCCACAGGGAGGCGTTGATCGTGATCGTGCAGTTCTGCACTTCGGTCCACATCTCGACGACGGTGTTCGCCGGTTCGGGGCTCGTCACGGTTTCGTAGGCAGAGTTGGGAAGTTGTCCCGGACTCGTCACGATCTTCGGCGCGCCACATGCCGGGACGCCGTGCCAGTACTGCTCGGCGAGATGCATCGCGAGCGCTACCGGGTCTGTCGTCGTGCTCGAAACGCGAGCGTGCCGAGACCGCTCGACGCGTGCGCCGGCCGAAGCCGGCGGGAGCAGCACCGTTGCGAGGACGAGCGAGATGAGCAGGCGAGCCACACATTGGATGCTGAGGCCAGTGACCGCTGATCTCTTCCTCCCAGACGGGTGATCTTTGGAGGGTGGAACGGGGAACGAGGGGTTAGACGGGGCTCACCCCTACGCTCATGCCTGCCGATAGAAGACATACGCGCGGGCCCACGCCTGGGCCGCCGCCATGCCACCACATACCCCCATCACCCTAGTTCTCGGCCACTTCGACGATCTGCTCGCCGGAGGCCTGCACGAGCTGATCGGAGGTGATCCGAGCCTCGCGATTGTCGCGGCAGACGTGGAACACGGCCGCATCGAGGTCGTGTTGCGCGCTCACCGTCCAGCCGTTGCGATCCTCGACCCTGGTGCGCTGGAGAAGCCGGCTGAGATCCGAGAGCTCAGTGCCCGCCATCCGAGCACACACCTGGTCCTGCTCGGCGGCGATCCCGGGCCCATCGAGTGCGCCCAGATGGTGGCATTCGGGGCGAGCGCCTGCCTCGGGAGGGACATCCAAGCGCGAGACGTGATCAACGCGATCCATCTCGCCTCGCGAGGCCTCCAGGTGATCTCACCGAGGTTGGGGGGCTCTGACGGCAATCTGACCGCGGGTATAGACCTGCTGAGCAGGCGTGAGGCCGACGTGCTGCCGCTGCTGCGCCAGGGGCATTCCAACGCGCAGATCGCGCTCGCCCTGCACGTGAGCGTGGAGACGGTTCGCACCCACGCGCGCAACATCTATCGCAAGCTCGGTGTCTCATCCCGTCGCGAGCTCGCTGCGCCGCCTGTAGCGCCCACGCCAGCCGCGCCGGACTCACGATCGGACGCTCCTGAGACGGAGCCTGCTCAGCCGGAGCGTTCGACTCGGCGCCGAGCCGCCACGCCGCTCGGCCGTCCTCGCTCCAGACGTGGCACGCGACACAGCTGACTCACTTCTCAGCCGTGCGGCCCGCGATTCGTGCCGAGCGCGGGCTCAAATCCCGCGCGACATATGTCCGCCTGCTCGCGCTCGGCTCACGCTCGGGTGGCGGACTGTCGGGTTAGATAACAGGTCGAAAGAGACCGGGGAGCCATTCCCCTTCTATCGCGGCTCCACGCCGCAGTCAGGAGACGCCTATGCACTTCGGCGTCCCACGGAAGCACGGGTCGCCCGCAGGCGACTCCCTCGCAGCAAGCCGGCACATCACCTTGCGGGCCGGCCGCAGGACGTTTCGAGGGGGGCTGATCCTACTCGGGTCACTGTCCACCCTGATCTTCGCGAGCAGCGCGCTCGGCGCCACCGCGACGGTGGGGCTGGGGACCGCCGCCCCGTTCTCGGTGCTCGGCGGCTCGACGATCACGAACACCGGTCCCACGACGATGTTCGGCGACCTGGGCCTTGCTCCCGGCTCGTCGGTGACCGGCGCACCGCACGTTCTTGGCCAGACTCATGTCGACGACGCGGTCGCGAACGAAGCCGAGAGCTCGCTCACGACCGCCTACAACGATGCCGCCACTCGTCCGAGCAGCGGCTCGGCCGGGACAGAGCTCGCGGGTCAGGAGCTCTCGCCGGGCGTGTACACGGCCGCCAGCTCGCTGCTGCTCTCCTCAGGCAGCGTCACGCTCAACGCCGAAGGCGACCCCAACGCGGTGTTCATCTTCCAGATCCCGACCACGCTGACCACCGGGTCGAACACCAGCGTCGCGCTGGTGGGCGGTGCGCAGGCGTGCAACGTCTTCTGGCAGATCGGCTCCTCGGCGACGCTTGGCAGCGGCACGCATTTCGTGGGCACGATCATGGCGGCGGCCTCGATTACGGCGAACACGGCCGCCACCATCCACGGGCGCCTGCTTGCGCAGACCGGCGCGGTCACCCTCGAAGACAACACGATCACCACCTCCAACTGCGCCTCCAGCGCGAGCGGAAGCGGGGGTGGCACTGAAACGACCACCTTTGAAGAAACAACCGCGCTCGAAGCGGCGGCAACGGGTACCGGAGCGACCACGACCACCAGCACGGCGACGACCCCGACCGCCGCGACGACGACGGGCGCGGGAGCCCTCGCCGCAAGCCCGGGGGCCACCATCGCCCCCCTCCCCCGGCCGATCGCATCGCGGAGCACGGCGAAGCGTCACAAACGCCATAAGCGCCACCGTGCGCATAAGTCCACCACGCCGCGCTCACCGGCGCGGCCGGCGCTCCCGCACCGGAGGGGCTCATTCACCGGCTGAGCGCCGGGCTGGCGGCGGCGTGCCTGCTCGGCCTCACGGCCGTCTCAACATCCGCCGCCGGCTCGTCGGGGGACCTCGGCATCCCGGAGCGCGTGCAGGCAAGCCAGCAGCTCGTGGTCCTCGACACCACGCACGCCGCCCACCTCGCACCCTCAGCGACTTCTCCACAGAACGCGCTCGTGCCCTCGACCAGGCCGATCACGGGCGAGCAGACCACGCTGCCCGTGATCGGACACACGACCGGTCGCGGCGGAGTGCCGTGGCTGCGGGTGATGCTCCCCGGTAGGCCCGACGGGTCAACGGGCTGGATCGCCCGGCAGGGCACCCACATGCGGACGACGGGCTGGCGCATCCTCGTCGACCTCGGCGCGCGCCGCGTGCGGGTCTACCGCGAGGGGTTCGCCGTGAGAACGTTTCAAGCGGTCGTGGGCAAGCCCTCGACACCCACGCCCGTTGGGAGGTTCTTCGTCGAGGAGGCGGTGCAGATGTATCCCGGCCAGGCGGGCGGTCCATACGCACTGGCGCTCAGCGCACGCTCGAACGTGTTGCAGGAATTCGACGGCGGCCCGGGCCAAATCGGGATCCATGGCCGCGACGGGCTCGAAGGAGTACTGGGAGCGGCCGAATCGCACGGCTGCATCCGGCTGGCAACCTCGAGCATCGACTGGCTGGCCGCGCGTATCGGCCCAGGCACCCCGGTAAAGATCTATGGCGGTTGAAGTCGCTGTAGAGCAAGAGCACTACGCGGGCCCGTGGTCAACGACTCTATGCTTACACCATGGCCGAGCCCTCAAGCGATGTCACGCAGGGGTCGCCGGACCGGCCAGAAGCGGACTCCGCTCCCAGGCGAGTGGTCGAACGATTCCTCGAGCTACTCCGCGCCGGGGACATCGAGGGAGCAATTGACCTGATGGCGACGGACGTCCAATACACGAACGTCGGGCTGCCCACGATCCGTGGGCGTGAGCGTGTTCGTCGTGCTTTTCAATCCACGCTCGGTCGCCGCGGCGCCAGGTTCGACGTCTACATGCACACGATTTCGGCGGATGGTCCGACGGTTCTGACCGAGCGCACCGATGTCCTCGAGCTTGGCCGGTTGCGCGCCCAGTTCTGGGTCTGTGGGCGTTTCGACGTGCACGACGGGCAGATCGTGCTCTGGCGCGACTACTTCGACTATGCGGCGATCACGGCGGCAACAGTCCGCGGGCTGCTCGGCGCGCTCTTGCCCGCGGCGCGCGCCAAGCCGCCCTCAGCGTGAAGCCCAACCGCTCGATCCCCTCCCCCACGGTCATCCCGGTCCTGATCTACCCGGACGTGCGCGAGGCGGTCGCCTGGCTGGAAAGCTCGTTCGGGTTTCGCGAGCGGGTACGCATCGGCGAGGACCACCGCTCACAGCTCGCCGTCGGCGACGATGGGGCGGTGATCGTCGGTGACGTGCGCAACGAGCGCCGGCCGCCCCGACCGGGCGAGGTGACGCACACGGTGATGGTGCGCGTCGAGGACGTCGACGCGCACTGCGCCCGTGCGCGAGCCGGCGGCGCGCGGATTGTAACGGAGCCGACCGATTTTCCCTTCGGCGAGCGGCAGTACACGGCCGAGGACCCGGCGGGCCATCGGTGGACGTTCTCACAGACACTCGCCGACGTCGCCCCGGAGGACTGGGGCGGAACCTCTGTCGCGCCCTGAAGCGCTCGCATGCCGGCCCCGATTGCCCCCGCTACGCGGGCTCCGATGCGTGCGCGATGGCGACCGCGCGCCAGCCGCGCCGGGTCGTTACGAGCGCGAGCACGCCGGCGAGGGTCATCACCGCAAGCTGCTCGAGCAGCGACACGCCCGTGGGCGTGAAGCCGAGCGGGCCGTTCGGCGTCTTGACCAGATCCGGGGAGACGAGCGGCAGCCCGACTGTGTAGATCGCGACGGCGAGCGCCATCGCGATCATCGCCGCAGCCACGATCGTCCCGCAGACGAGCGCCCCCAGCAGGCGCGTGCGCGCGGCGGGAACCGCGAACAGCACTCGCCGTGCGACCACTACGCAGACCGCGCCACAAACGAGGCCGGCCAGCTCCCACGCGATGAACATGGCCCTGCCGAGGAGGTTGGGGTTGGCGGGGTGGGGGTGTCCATGGGCCATCCATACGAGCAGCGCGGTGAGGCCGGCGAACACCGCCACCGAGGCAATGGGTAGAGACACGACGACACGCAGGCGGGGTTCGCGACGCGCTTGCAGAAGCGCGGTCACGATCAGCGGCAGGGCGCCAGTCAGAATGGCGATCGAGCCGGCCAGCGCGAGGATCTGCACGGTGAGATGGGCTCCGCCGAGCAGCGGGTGCGCGCTCCCGGCGGTTTCGAACGGGTGGTCCTCAGTCGTCTTGTAGAACCCGAAGCCCGCGGCCGCGAACGCCACCCAGCAGGCAAGCACGCCGCTCGCGCTCGCCCGGACGCGGTCGTCAACGGTGAGGACGTCCGCGAGGCCCGCAGGTGGGCGCACGTGCGCCGCGAGCGCGCCGCGCAGCAGATCGAGCAGCTCCCGCGGCCGCGGCTCGGCCTCGTCGAGCAGCGCACGCATCTCCGCGCCGTAGCGGCGTCTGAACGCGAGCGGATAGAGCCCCAGCGCGAGCGCGGCCAGACGGCGGGTCATGGGGACACCTCCGCGACGCGCAGCCGCTCGAGGCCGCGACTGCTCACGCGCTCGAGCATCCGCAGCTGCTCCGCCAGCGCGCCCGTGCCGGCCGTGGTGATTCGGTATGGCCGACGGCGATCTTCGGCAGGCAGCGCCTCGATCAGACCATTGCCCTCGAGCCGTGACAGCGCGCCGTAGAGAGTGCCGGGCCCCAAGCGCACGCCCGCGAGCGCCTCGACGTCGCGCGTGATCGCGTAGCCGTGCTTCGGTCCCTCCGCCAGGCTGGTGAGCACGAGCAGCCCAGGATCCGTAGATCGCTCACTGATATATCGCATTGCGTAATAGTAGCGCAAATCCGGCGGAGACGCTCACGCGCCGTGTACGTCTGTGAGCGCCCGGTCGAGCGACGCTTCACTCTGCGGCCCGCGCAGCACCGCACGGATGCGGCCGGCCGCATCGATCACGAACGTGCTCGGCAGCCCGGGCAGCCGGTAGTCGTTGCCGATGAGGCCTTCGCCGTCACGCAGGTTCGGGAACGTCCACCTGTAGCGCTTGACGAACGCGCGCGCGCCCGACAGCCCGTCGCTCCAGTCGACCCCCACGATCCGCCCCCGCCCGGCGGGGCTCTCCGAGAAGCGCTCGACCGCGGGCGCCTCGCGCGCGCACGGCCCGCACCAGCTCGCCCAGAAGACGACCAGCGCTCCCCTCCCCCCCGCGGACTTCAGCAGTCCCGCGAGCGTGACTGGCGCGCCGACGAGCTGCTCACGCGGCAGCGCGGGCGCCGCCCGCCCCGTCGCGGCGGAGCGGTCGGAGGCGAGCCCGAACACGGCCAGCGCGACGACCGCGGCCAGCGCGAGCACCCAAACGAGCAGTCGCCGTACGCGCGGGGGCTTCATCGCGCGTACGTGCTCACACGCGCTCAGCGCGAGGCGAGGATCGGCACGTCGTGGGCGATGTCCGACGGGAGAAAGCTCGATGCGTACACGGTCGTACGCTTGCCTGAGGCGGTGATCCCGTAGATGAGCCCCGTGTGGTTGATGAACTGAGGCTGGGAGGCGTCGCGTTCGGAGCCCACTCCCCACGCTTGCCACACGCGCGCGAGCTCGTGCGCCGAGCCGACCAGGTACTGCATCCTCCCTGTCATCCCATGGCGCGCCAGAAACGTGGCGACGGCCTTCGGCGTGTCCCCGCGCGGGTCGACCGACACGGCGATGATCTGCACTTTGGAGGAGACCTTCGATCCCATCAGGTTCTGCGCGACGCGCAGGTTCGACGCGATCAGCGGGCAGACGTCGGGACAGTTGGTGTAGAGGAACGTCACCAGCACCGCCTTGCCGCGATAGGAGGCGATGTTGATGGGCCGGCCCAGGTAGTTGCGTAGCTCGAGCGGCGGGGCAGCGGTGATCGGCGAGAGCAGCGCCGACGCGCGATAATCGGCCTGCTTGGCCTGCGCGCTCGACGCCGGGGGATTGCCGCCGATCGCGATCAGCGCGACGCCACCCGCGATCACCACGAGCACGACGAGCGCGAGCAGCACCCGGAAGTCGAGACCTTTACGGCGCATTCCCAGCGAACTTATCAGCGCGCCACCCACCGCGCGTCGGCAAGAAACGTTGCAAACCTTCCCTTGTGATGCATCTTGCAGCGCGACCTGTTAGCTTGCTCCGCGTTCGTGCCGAATCCTTCGCCCCCTGGGGTGAGGGGGCGGGGGACCCATTGCAGCCGATCAAAAGGCTGCGGGGGCGAATCTCCACCAGTGTGGTGGCGTAGCGTGATGAAAGTCACGCGAGCCCGACAGCTAACCCCGTAGGCGCCAAGCAAACAGCAGAAAGGACGCCTTCGCCCATGCCGGGACTCCCGCGTGATCTTGCCGTTGCCGACCCCTGGGACGCCTCCCTCGCGCGTTCCCGCGCGCGCCGTGCTCGCGCTGGCCGTGACCCACTCTTCAGCCATGCGTTGCCTTCCCCGCGCGACCTCGCCAACGGCGAGCCATGGGAGCTGTCGCTGGGTCGCTCCCGCGCGCGACGTCGCGCCGCCGAGCTGCGCTTCGTGCCGGCCGGCACGCGCGCCAAGCGTCTCTCCTTGGGCGCTCTCGTGGCGTTGAGCGCGGGACCGACCGCGACGCTCGCCGCCGCGAGCTCGAGCCCAGTCTCCCCCGCCGCCGGACCGCCGACGACGAGCGAGAACACGATCGTGCTGAGCTCGGGCGCCGAAGGCAAGCAGGTCGAACTGCTGCAGCGCGCGCTCGGCGGAGTCACGGTCGACGGCGTGTTCGGCTCGGAAACCGAAGAAGCGGTGCGCCACTTTCAGGCAAACCACGGGCTGAAGGCCGATGGCGTCGTCGGCCCACTGACGAGCGCAGCTCTGCGCGGCTCGCCGCTGACGGCATCGGTCGCGAGCCTGCAAGGGGAGATCGGCGTGCGCAGCAACGCGGTGAACATCTCAGACGCCTCCTCTTCCACGCCCGCATCGAACGAAGGGGGATCGAACGAAAGCGGGGCCAGGAGCGAAGACGGCGAATCGGCGCAGACGCAGAGCGCCGGCAACGCGGTGTCGCGGCTGCAGGCCGCCCTGCACGTGTCACCCGACGGCGACTTCGGCCCCGAGACGGAGTCCGCGGTGCGTCGTCTGCAGGCCCGTCACGGGCTGACGGTGGACGGGGTTGTCGGGCCCGCGACATGGAACGAGATCGGCGTGAGCAGCGAGGAAACGCTCACCCCTCCCCCGTCCGCCCTCCCAGCCACGCCTACCCATGCGAGCGACGCAAGCGCGGGCGCTGGCGCCGGCAGCGGCGCGTCGGCGACGGGCGACTCCACCGTCGATGCTTCCGACAGCAGGTCCTCCACCGATAGCGCACCGGCCGGCGAAAGCTCCTCGGGCGGCGGTAACGCGGTGTCACGTCTACAGGCGGCGCTGCACTTGACGCCGGACGGCGACTTCGGCCCGGCGACGGAGGCGGCGATCCGCCGGTTGCAGGCGCGCCACGGGCTGACCGTCGACGGCGTCGTCGGCCCCTCGACGTGGGGTTTGCTCGGCGTGAGCGGCGAGAGCACGCTCACCCCGCCCGCCGCGGCGGTCGCACAGGGCAGCTCCGGTGACGCAGCGACGGGCAGCGGCAGCGCGAGCAGCACCGCGGGGAGCGGCGAAGGCGAAGGCGTCGTCGCGCGCGTGATCGCGGCGGCGAACGAAATCGCGACGAGGCCATACGTGTTCGGCGGCGGGCACGGCTCGTTCCAGTCGGCCGGGTACGACTGCTCGGGCTCGGTCTCCTACGCGCTGCATGGCGGCGGCCTGCTGAGCTCGCCCGAGGACTCGAGCGGCCTCGAGTCGTTCGGCGAAGCGGGACCGGGCAAGTACATATCGATCTACGCCGACGCCGAACACGCGTGGATGACGATCGACGGGCGGCGCTACGACACGATCGCATTGCAGGAGAGCGGCAACAGGTGGTCTGACTCGATGACCTCCACCGCCGGCTACGTCGTGCGCCACCCCGCCGGGCTGTAGACCACCGGAAGTTGTAAGAGTTTTGAGGGGCGCGGGGCTTTCGCCCCGCGTCGCGTGCGCAGCGTGGCGACGGCACACGCCGTGCTCGGGCATGCATCTATGCGCGGAGTCGGGCGCGATCGCTGCCCGGCAGCACCGCCCGATCGAAGTCCCATCGTGGGTGGTGGCGTCTGGCGTCACTGAACGATGTCCCCGGGCACGATCCTGAATACCGTCCCAAGCGCGGCCTAGCTTCTTTGTCTCGGTCATACGACGAGACGAAAGGCGAGCCAAGGCCATGCTTGCACGAGCGCATACGTTCACCATCGAAGGACTCAACACCCGCCATGTCACGGTCGAGGTGGACATCCGGCCGGGGCTGCCGTCGTTCGCGATCGTAGGCCTGGCGGACGCGGCGGTGCGCGAGGCGCGCGAGCGGGTGCAGGCGGCGATCATCAACTCGGGGTACGAGTTTCCGGCCAAGCGGATCGTCGCGAACCTCGCCCCCGGCGACGTGCCGAAGGCCGGCCCGGCGCTCGACCTCGCGCTCGCGTGTGCGGTGCTCGCGGCCAGCGAGCAGATCCCGCACGAGCGCCTCGAGCGGTATGTGCTCTACGGCGAGCTGTCGCTCGACGGCGAGGTGCGTTCCGGCAACGGCACGCTCGCGGTCGCGCAGGGAGGCGCGGAGGCGGGCTTCCAGGCGCTCGTCCTCGCCGGCGCGCGAGCGCGTGAGGCGAAGCTCGTGGACGGGATCGACGTGCTCGTAGCGGAACGACTGACGAGTGCGGTGCGCGTGCTCTGCGGCGAGGGCCCGGACCCGCTGCCGGAGTCGCCGCCCTCGGACGAGGCCAACCCACACACGGCGAGCCCCATCGACTCGGACCTGAGCGAAGTGCGGGGCCAGCATCACGCGGTGAAAGCGCTCGTGATCGCGGCGGCGGGCGGGCACAACTCCCTGCTGAGCGGGCCACCGGGGACCGGCAAGACGATGCTGGCTCAACGGGTCGCCTCGATCCTCCCATCGCTCAGCCGCGCGGAGGCGATCGAGGTCACGCGCATACACAGCATCGCGGGCGGCCTCGAGGGCGAGCTGGCCGGCAGTCGCCCGTTTCGCGCGCCGCACCATTCGATCACGACGGCGGGCCTGATCGGCGGCGCGCGCAGGGGCTGGGTCGGAGAGGTCGTGCTCGCCCACAACGGCGTGTTGTTCTTGGACGAGCTGTCGGAGTTCGGGCGACCGACGCTCGAGGCCTTGCGCCAGCCGCTCGAGGACGGGCGCGTGGCGATCGTCAGGGCGCGCCACTCGGCGGTCTACCCGGCGCGGTTCATGCTGGTGGCCGCGACCAACCCGTGCCCGTGCGGCTATGCGGGCAAGGGATCGCGCTGCAGATGCACCGAAACCGAGCTGGCCCGCCACCGCCGCAAGCTGAGCGGCCCGCTGCTCGACCGTATAGACCTGCTCGTCAACCTCGAGCGCGACGGGGCGCACGATCTGGGCGCACAGCCACTGACGAGCTCCGAGCGGGCGCGCGAGCGGGTGTGCGAAGCGCGCGAACGTCAGGCGGCGCGGCTGGAAGAGGACGGCGCGACGGTGAACGCGCAGATGAACGTGCGCATGCTGCAACGCCACGCAAAGCTCGAGCGGAAGGGCGAGGAGATGTTGCGTAGTGCACACGAGCAGGGCCTGCTGAGCGCGCGCGCGCAACATCGCGTGCTGCGCGTGGCAAGGACGATCGCCGACCTGGGCGGCAGCGAGCGGGTGCGGGGCCGGGATGTCGGCGCCGCGCTGGCGCTACGCCCGCAGGACGGCCTGCAGCACGGGAGCCGGGCGGCATGACGGGCGCGTGCGCGGACTGCTTGCGCCGCAGCCGGTTGCTCGCGTGGCTGAGCGCGCGCCTGGACTACCGATCCCAGGATCGCGAGCGGGTGATCGAGCTGCTCGCGTTGGACGACGAGGACCTGCTGCGCGCGGTCGGCGGTAGGCGCTGGGAGGAGCTGAAAGCGCGCCACGCCGGATTCGATCCGAGCGAGGAGATCGAGCCGGTGGAGGGCGTGGAGCGAGTGTGTCGCCACGATCGCGCCTACCCGTGCGCACTGCGAGAAGGGGAGGCGTCGCGAATGCTGCGCGTTGCGGGCGGAGTGGCGAGGTTGGGCGAGCTGACGAGCACCCCGGTCGTGGCGATCGTCGGCAGCAGAAGAGCGACGGACTACGGCATGGAGATGGCCAAGAGCCTCGCCAGGGGACTGGCCGCGAGCGGCGTGACGATCGCGAGCGGGCTCGACGACGGGATCGCGGTCGCCGCGCACGCGGGGGCGCTGGAAGTCGAGCGGGGGAGCGTGGCGGTCCTGCCCGGCGGCCTCGACACCGCGTGTCCGGCGCGGCGACGCACGCTGTACGCGCGCGTGACGGCGGTCGGTTGCGCGATCGCCGAGCTGCCGTGTGGCAGCCGGGTGCGGCGCTGGTGCTACACGGCGCGCGCGCAGACCCTCGCGCGGATGGCGGCGCTTACGATCGTGGTCGAGGCCGACGAAGACCCGGGTGAGCTGCTGAGCGCAGAGCTGGCGCAGACGCTCGGACGGACGGTGGCCGCGGTACCGGGGAGGGTGACCTCGCCCGTGTCGCGGGGAACGCACGCGCTGCTGATGACCGGCGCCCGAATGGTGAGAGATCCGGAAGACGCGCTCGAGTTGCTGTACGGGCCGGGGACATCGTCAGTGCAGCCGAACGAGCCCGCGCGCCGGCGGATTGCGACACAGGATCGGCAGGCCGAGATCGAGCCGCGACTGAGAGCCGTGCTCGAGTGGGTCGGCGCCGGGCGCGACACACCCGACAAGCTGGCGGATGGAGACGGAGATGCCGGAGAGGTGCTGATGGCACTGGGCGAGCTCGAGCTGATGGGTCTGCTTGCGCGCGGCGACGGCGGGCGCTACGTGCCCAGAGGCGCCTTGGCTGTCAGGGGTGCAAAGTAGGCTGAGCTCGGGCTATGAGCACACGCGCGGAAGGATCGAAAGCCGGATGGCGCGACAGGCTCTGAGATTCGACCGTTTAGAGCTGGTGGCAATCGCCGCGGGCGGCGCGTTCGGCGCGCTGGCCCGGGTAGGGCTCAGCCAGGCATTCCCGTCAGCGACCGGGACCTGGCCGTGGGCGATCTTCGCGATCAACCTCGCGGGCGCGTTCATGCTCGGTTATTTCGTCACCCGCCTGCAGGAGCGATTGCCGGTCTCGACCCTGCGCCGCCCGCTGCTCGGGACCGGGCTGTGCGGCGCGCTGACAACGTTCTCGACCGTGCAGGTGGAGATGCTGCAGATGATCGACGCCCACCGCGACGGGCTCGCCGCCGGCTACATCGCGGCCAGCGTGATCGGCGGCTATTTGATGGTGCACGTCGCCTCAGCGCTGGTGCGCCGCGTTCGGACATTCGCATGAGCGCAGCCGTATGGATCGGCGTGGCGGTCCTCGGCAGCATGGGCGCGCTGGGACGGTTCCTGCTCGACGGCTGGATCTCCGCGCGCGTCGCAAGCGGCCTGCCGGTGGGGACGCTGACGGTCAACGTGAGCGGCGCCCTGCTGCTCGGGCTGTTCACCGGCATCGCCCTCCCCGGCAACGCGATGGTGCTGGTCGACTCGGCGGCGATCGGCTCGTATACGACGTTCTCGACCTGGATGCTCGAGACGCACCGGCTCGGCGAGGACGGCCGCGGCAGAGACGCGGCCGTGAACGTGATCGCGAGCGTCCTCCTCGGACTCGGCGCCGCGGCGCTCGGACGGACGATCGGCGGTTGGTGGTGAGCCGGTCTGTCGAAGCTGGTGCGAGACCATCGGACGAAGAGGCCCTGAAGCTCACCACCTACTTCGGCGAGCGTGACCGCACGGATGGAAGGCTGGTCGCGGACGCGCTGCTCGACCTGTATGGAGAACACGAGATCCAGAGCAGCGTGCTGTTGCGCGGCATGGAAGGCTTCGGGCTCGAGCACCATCTGCGCACCGACCGTCTGCTGACGCTGTCAGAAGACCTGCCGGTGGTGTCGATCGCGCTCGATACGCCCGCGCGCATCGAACAGCTGCTCGGCCCGGTAGGAGAGATCCAGCACCGCGGGCTTGTGACGCTCGAGCGCGCGCGGATGCTGCGCGCTCCCGACGCGCAAGGAGCGGCAGCGGCGATCACGGCGAGCACAGAGACTGGGCAGGAGGCAACCAAGCTGACGGTGTATCTCGGCCGCCACGAGCGCGCGGGAGGCCGCGCGGCGTTCGCCGAGGTTTGCGACGTGCTCCGCGCCGAGGGCGTGGCGGGCGCGACGGTGCTGCTCGGCGTCGACGGCACGCACCACGGCGATCGCCGCCGCGCCCGTTTTTTCGCGCGCAACGAGCAGGTGCCCGCCATGATCGTCACGATCGGCGCATCAGAGCCGATCGCGCGAGCCGTGTCACGGCTCCAGGGCGCGCTGATAGACCCCCTGCTGACGCTAGAGCGCGTGCGCGTGTGCAAGCGCGACGGTGTGACGCTCGCCCCGCCGCACGAGCCGGCGGGGAGCGACGAGCACGGGCTGGGGCTGTGGCAGAAGCTGACGGTTGTGAGCTCCGAGGCGGCCAGACACGAAGGAGCGGCGCTGCACGTCGAGCTGGTCAGGCGCCTGCGCGCAGCCGGAGCCGCGGGCGTGACATCGCTGCGCGGCATCTGGGGCTTCCACGGCGAGCACGCCCCCCACGGCGACCGGTTCCTATCACTGCGCCGGCATGTGCCGGTGATGACAATCGTGATCGACACCCCCGAGCGGATGGCAGCCCTGTTCCCGATCTTCGACGAGCTGACCGGCGAGCAAGGGCTGCTCACGAGCGAGATCGTCCCGGCGATGGCCGCCCGCGGTCGCGGCGAGATCCGCGGGGGGCTGCGTTTGGCGGCTACGAGCGCGTCGTAGCACGATCGGATCGGGACGGGCAGTTCACGGCTATGAGGAGGGCAGCGCGCCTGCCCGACACCGTGGCCATTCCCTCCGGCCGGTCGCCGTGTTCCTGCGGTGGAGACGCTCGTAGCAGCTGCCTGATAGGGTCCCGGTAAGAGGTCCAGGTGGTCTACCCGGATCACACCACAGGGACCCCCTCAGGACGCCTAGATCTCGGCGAAGAACTCCGAATCGACAATGACGTCCTCGATCTGACGAACGGTGCATCGGACACCGAGCTCGTATTGCTTCAGCAGATCGCAGAGCTGATCGCCGTCGATCAGATCGACGGGCGGCGCCCCGTCGCGGGTCGACTCGCGCTTGGCTTCAGATGTGAAGGTACCAGTCGTGATCAGCAGGCCCTTGTCACCACGCCCGCTCATCGCTCCGCGGAAGTCGCGCACCGCGCCGGAGCCGACGCTGCCGACGTAGCGCTTGCACTGGAAGAACACGGGGAAGCTGAGCAAAGACACTCTGTAAACCCCGATCCCGTCGATCCCGCCATCGCCAGCTTTGCCAGTGACCGTGGCGGAGACGAATCCCGCCTCGCGCAGAAGCCGCCGCGCGAGGCGCTCAAACTGATCCGGCGAGATGTTCTGGAGGGTCACTAGAAGGCGCTCCTTCCACTCCGATGAGCCTTCAACGTCGACCCCTCCAAGGGGGTCGTGCAGCTCGTCTGGATTGCCTTGGGCGCGGGCAGTCTTCTTCATCCGCTGGGTTTCGCGCAGTTGCGCCGTATATGCGGTATAGATGGCCGGAATGCCATCTTTGGCGATCGTCCGTCCCAGCTCGGTTGTGCTCCACACGCCACGCCGGCTGTTCTCAAGCAAGGCCATGCCCTTGAGGTAGCTGCGCGCCCAAGCAAGCCGATATTCGATCAAACCGCTGCGACCGTTATTCGCCGGCACCGCGAGCTGCTCCTCGGTGAACCCCTCGTTTGCGAGAACCTCCTCGACGATCTCCTCGTTGGTCCCGCTGTTGCCGATCTCCCGCACCGCGCGCAGCGTCGGCCAGAGCAAGTCGGAATACGCTGGAATGTGGAGATCGTCCCTCACGGCACACAAGCTACAGGGCCTCCCGGATAGTGAAAGACTTCAGCCATCGCACAAGGACTCCCTACGGAGCCGCCTTTGAAGGACCTCGACCCGAGCATGTGTGTTCTCTCGTCGGTCACTGAGCATCGGTGCGGAGCAAGTACCGTTGGGGTTCATGGGACGCGACCCGCTACACCGGACCCGCTGCCTGTCAAGGCGGTTTTCCTATCTGAGACCTCAAACGCCATCTAAATCGGCCAGCGTGTGTTCCTCATAAAGCCTTACATCCTTGAGATATGGGGTCATGATCCATAGAGGCGCTCCAATGATTATGCGCTCGTAGCCATCGACGGGTCCGCTTATCTCGTTGCGGAGATCTATGTCGCAGTAGACCTCGGCCAGCCATTCCGCACTCCGCTGAATGTCCCCGAACGTAAAAGAGCGTCTCCAGGGACGGGAGTTCTTGGGATCGGACTTCTCCGCTCTGAGTCCTTGTCCGTCTGCGATCTTTAGAGCCTCGATCCCAATCTGTGCATTGCTAGTGTAAAACGAAGGCAGCTTCGAGCAACGAGATTCGATGAAGGCAAGGACATCCGGAGCGGCTGAGCTGCTCCATCCATCCCCAGTAGGAAAGCGCCAGGTCGTCATCTTTGCAACTCCCAGGAACTCGATAAAATTGGTCATGCTTCCGAAGAGGCAGATGGCGGCGGGTAGCTTGTCAGGTGGTTTGACTTCCGCAAAGATGACTGCACGATTGTCATCCTTGACACCCTGAAAACGAGCGAACGACACGGTAGAACGGCCGCCGGCAAATGAGCATGGCTCGTCCGTCACGAACTTCCTCTCAATCGCGTCCCCCAGCGCATCTTCGATTGCGTTTGCCCGCTCGATACGACTGAGCGATCGTGGCGGCTGGTAACGCTTTGCGACGGGAAGCGGACCCAATGTCGGGGTTGCCAGCTCGCTCGCTGCTCGTGGCTGGAGATGAATACCGTGGCCCTCGGCCACAGACTCGACACGGCGCTCGGACCAGTACAGGATCTTCTTGCCCGCAGCCGCCGGGTTCCTCCCGTCACGGAGAATTTGATCTCGTCTCCTACCGATTTTTAGACCAAAATGCACGGCGTTCAGCTTAGCGACGACCACGTCGTTGCGCCCTGCCAGCGTGCTGCTCTGGAATGACTTTCAGGGTGCGGTCAAGCGAGTGACCACCGCCCGCCAAATCCACTTCGCGGCACCCTGGCCTTTCCAGATTAGTCGACGGCAATCACCGGGTTTCGTCCACGGCTGACCAGAGCAAGTGCCGAACGGGCAACCGAAAGAATGATCGCGCTGCGCAACCGGAAGCCCGCAGGACAGGCGGCCCAGAACAGTTCAGTAGACCGAATCTCGTGCCGATAACGGTCCGGTGGTCACAAGCCATCGACAGCGCCGAGCGATCGGACGACGGCTGCGCGAGCTCGTATTTCGCGGCTGCACCTCGGCCGGAGGCGTGCTCGGCCTCTTCTTGGCGCTGATGAACCTTCACACCAGGCCTCGACCGGTACCGAAGCAGTGCCAAGCTCACGCGCTCGCACACGCGGTCGCGCGTTGTTTCGACCCGGCCTTGAAAGCAGCGGTCCTTTCCTTGGTTCTCCCCGTGGGCTTCGGGCTTGTAGCCGGAGCGATCGTCGGCGTCCTGCTCGCCTTGATGATCCCCGGCGGACGCCGTCCGGGCGGTGGTTCGTCAGCGGGCGGTCGCTGGATACGAGCTCGGTACTCGAGCAAATGCCGCGCGTGTGGTTGCTCTGTGATGCCCGGCGACCGCGTTCGTCATCGCCCTGGGCACGTGCTCTGCGCCAGCTGCGGCGAGGGCTGAGGGCTCAAGCAGACGATCAGCGCTTCTTGCCCAGGTCCGCGCCATCAGCCGCACCGACACCGCGACCGACGGCACTTTTCCGAAAGCGGATGAAGGGACTCGAACCCTCGACCTTCTGCATGGCAAGCAGACGCTCTAGCCAACTGAGCTACATCCGCGCATCGCCCGTGATTCTAGCCCGCTGCGCCCGAGCGCGTGCTTTGCCGTGACGAGAACGCACCGATCGACAGGGCGTGATCGGGTGAGCGCGGCGAGCTTCGCTCTCATGGGCCCGCGGACGCCCGAGCGAGCTCGCGTCCGTCGCGATCGGGAAGTTCTTGGCGGTGGCGGGGTCGGTGTAGGCAGTACCCGGCACGTCAACACGAGGGAGACCCGATGAACGGCTCACAGGAGCAGCAGACACCGCGATCTTCTAGCCACCGACGCGTACACCGTCTCGCCGCGGGGATCGTGGCCACGATGCTGGTGTTCGCCGGCTCGCTCGTAGCGCTGGCGCTCGCCGCCGGCACCCCGACCACGGTCAGCTCCGCATCGAACGCGAAGCTCGGCCAGCAGCTCGCGGTCGAAGCGCACGGACGCACGCTCTACGCGCTCAGCCCGGAGACCGCCCATCACCTCCTTTGCAAGAGCAGCGAATGCGTCAAGCTCTGGCCCCCGCTCACCGTGCGCACGAGCAAAACCAAGCTCACCACCGGATCCGGCGTGCATGGACGCCTTGCGCTCCTGCGTCGTGCCAACGGGACCTGGCAGGTGACGCTCGGCGGGCTGCCGCTGTATCGCTACTCGGGCGACCACGCCCCCGGCGAAGCCAACGGCCAGCACATCCACAGCTTCGGCGGAACCTGGCATGTCATCTCCGCCACCGGCAGCGCGAGCCCCGTTATGCCCACCACACCCACCACGCCGACCACACCTGGCTATACCGCGCCCGAATACGGCACGACCCCTACGTCCACGCCGACGCCCGCACCCAGCACCACGCCTGCCTATACAGCCCCCACCACGACCCCGACGACGCCCACCTACACAGCCCCAACCACCACACCCACCACGCCCGGCTATGGCTACTGACGCGTCCCCGGCCGGGCTCGTGGCGATAGTCTTCACAACGTGGCCTTGAGCGATGAGAAGTACATGCTGCTCACCACGTTCCGTCGCGACGGCACACCGGTCTCGACGCCCGTGTGGGTCGTCGCGCTCGACGGCAACACGGTCGGGTTCTGGACCAGCTCCGGGTCGGGCAAGGCCAAGCGGCTCGCGCACACCGCGCGGGTGACCGTGCAGCCAAGCGACGCACGTGGCCGCATCAAGCAGGGGAGCGTCACCACCGAGGCGACGGCCCGGATCGTCACCGGGAGCGATTTCGAGGCGATCCGCGAGCGAGTCATCGCCAAGTATGGCTTCATGACCAAGATCACGAAAGCCCTTGGCACGATCGGCGGGATCGTCCGTCGCAAGCGCATCCCCTACGGGGATATCGGAGTCGTCCTCACGTTCGCCGCGCCGAGCTGACGGCTCCAGCTCGGCGAAAGTCCAGCTCGCCTCGGCCGCTCGTCGGCATGTTGTCCCGAGTCGTGAATCCCCTGCTGCTTCGGGTGCCTGGCATACTCCGAACATGCCCGGCGACCACGCCTACTCGCGCCTTTCGATGGCGATGTCCGCCTCCACGCTGCGTGCGATTGGCAAGCTGAACGTCCCCGTCTACCGCCTTACCCGAGGGCGGCTGTTCAACAAGGTCGGTCGTGCGCCCGTGCTGCTGCTGACCTCGATCGGGCGCCGCTCTGGACAGCCCCGCACCGCGCCCGTGCTCTACCTCCGCGACGGAGTGCGCGTCGTCGTGATCGGTTCGAACGCCGGCAACGTGCGCGCGCCCGCATGGTCGCTCAACCTAAAGGCCAACCCCGATGCCGAGATCCAGATCGGCGGCGAACGCCGGCTCGTCCACGCACGCATCGCCGATGGCGAGGAGCGCGCGGAGCTGTGGCAGAAGATGAACGGGGAGTACGAAGGCTTCGACGACTATGCCACGCGTACGGCGCGCGACATCCCCGTGTTCGTGCTCGAGCCTCGCTAGCTCCTCCGTCCGCGCGCGACATCACATGTTCGTGCCGAACCCTCGCCTGTGGCGCGCCACTCCCATCCCCTTCACCACCTGCGCCCCGCGCGAATCACCCGCGCATCGATGTACTAGCCTGGGAGCATGCGCTTCTTCGGCCATGACAAGGCGGCGATGGTCGAGCCCGCCTCAGCCCTACCTGGCCGCGAGCAGGCAATGCCCTTGCCTCCCAAGCACGAGGTGCTCGGCACCCCGCTCGCCGGGCCGTTTCCCGACGGTGTCGACACAGCGGTGTTCGGCATGGGCTGCTTCTGGGGCGCCGAGCGGGCCTTCTGGCAGGCGGGCGGCGTCTACACGACCGCGGTCGGCTATGCCGGCGGTCAGACGCCGAACCCCACCTATGAGGAGGTGTGCTCCGGGCGTACGGGCCACACCGAGGCGGTGCTCGTCGCCTTCGATACCGCCGCCACGAGCTATGAGGAGATGCTGAAGCTGTTCTGGGAGGGACACGACCCGACCCAGGGGATGCGCCAGGGCAACGACGTCGGCACCCAGTACCGCTCGGCGATCTACTGGCGCGACGAGGCCCAGCGCGACGCCGCGGACGCGTCGCGAGCTGCTTATCAGCGGATGCTGAGCCAGGCCGGTCACGGCGAGATCACCACCGAGATCGCCCAAGCCGGGCCGTTCTACTACGCCGAGGATTACCACCAGCAGTACCTAGTCAAGAACCCGGCCGGCTACTGCGGGCTGGGCGGCACCGGCGTCAGCTGCCCGATCGGCCTGATCCACCAGCCTTGACAGATCGGCTGGCGCTCGCCGCACGCGGACCCGCCTGATCGGGCGGGCCACAGGCTTCTTGTCGAGCTCTGCCGAGCGATGTACGCGAGGAGATCTTCGAACACCGACCGTTAAACGCCGCGACCCCGCCGAAGCGGGGTCGCGGGTCGTTCGTTTGTCCGACACCCGGACGCGCCCAGAGGTGTGGCGCGCCCGGACGGCTTCCCTGCCTACGTGGCCCCTCCGAGCGCGGGCTGTCCCGAGCTCGAGCCGGGCTGCCACGCAGGAGCGTGGGGGCCGCCCAGTGTGGGCACGTCTGAGGGGTAGACCTCGTTGCCGTGGATCGCGTGATCTCCGATCTCGAGCTCCTCGTCGGAGAGGCGCAGCGGCACGAAGATCCCCACGAGCTTCAGCAAGATGAACGTGGCCACACCGCTGAACACGATCACCCAGGCCGCTGTCTCCGCCTGCCAGCGCAACAGCGTCCAGCTGCCGCCGTTGAACACGCTCGAGAAACCCGGCAGAGGGGACGCGCCGCCGATCCCGATGTACTCGATCAGCTTCGGATCGGCGAACAGCCCGACCATCAAGCCGCCCATCAGCCCGGCGATCCCGTGGGTGTAGATCACCCCCAGCGTATCGTCGACGTGTCTGAACACCGGCGCTCGACTGAGGAACCTGATCGACATCCACACGATCGACGAGGCGATCACACCGATGGCGATCGCGCCGAAGCCGTTGACGAACCCGGCGGAAGGTGTGATCGCCACGAGTCCGGTGATCATGCCGTTTACCGAGCCGATCAACGAGGGCTTGTCGCGGAAGATGTAGTCCCAAGCGATCCACACGAGCATCGCCACCGCCGTGCACAGGTTGGTGTTGAGCACGGCGGCCGAGGCGTTCGCGCCGGCGTAGTAGGAGTCTCCACCGTTGAAGCCGTTCCAGCCGAGCCACAGCAGACCAGCGCCCGCCGCGACCATCAGCAGGTTGTTCGGTGCGTCGATCTCCCTGTCTCGTTGCAAGCGCGGCCCGATCACGGCTGCCGCCACGAACCCGGAGATGCCTGCCGCCAGGTGGATGACATATCCCCCCGAGTAGTCCAGCGCGCCGTGGGCCGCGAAGTAGCCGCCGCCCCAGATCAGGAACGCGTTGACCGTGTAGACGAACGTGATCCACAAAAGCACGAACGGAATCCATGCCTTGAAGCTGATCCGCCCGAGCACCGAGCCAAGCATCAGGATCGGTGTGATCGCGGCGAACACGAACTGGAAGTACACGAGCGAGGCCTCGGGGAAGTGGAACGGCGGGCCCGAGCTGATCGAGGGGATGATCGCCTGGCCCTCCTCAGCCCCAGTGGAGAGCACCGTGCCCGACCTACCCCACATGGTGTCGAAGAACCCTTTGCCGTGGCCGATCGGGCTACCGAAGCCCATCTTGAACGCCCACAGACACCAGGCGACGAGCACGAGTGAGAACGCGACAAAGGTGAGCATCATGCTGTTGACCGACCAGCGCTTCTGCATGACGCCGCCATACAGGACCGCCAGGCCCGGCAAGCTCATCAGCCCGACGAACGTCGCCGCCGTCATCTGCCACGCGTTATCACCTGCATTCAGCCAACTTGGGTATGCAAGCCAGGTCATGTGCCTCCGTTTCCCTACCGTTGTGGATTCGGCGGACGCGCCCGAACGCACTCGGACGTCACCTGCCAATTACAGTCCCGGTATGAAAACCGCCATCGCCTCCTGCCGGTAGGGCCATCGTGGCCAACACTTGGCGCCGGGGTTTCGACATTTGTCTAGACGCGACGCAGACGCCCTGAAAACAGGGCCTGCTCGGCAGGGCCTACTCAGATCAGTCGAACGGGAAGCCGGCGCGCCGGCAAGACTCCCGCAGCTCCGCCGCGACGCTCTTGAACGCGCCCGGTGTAGCGCACACAGCTCTGGCTCGCGCGCCGCAAGCGTGCTCGGTGGCGCCGCCCAGCGTGCTGGCGAACGTCACTTCGACGCAGTCCTTCCGCGCGGGCGCGCCACTGCTCAATGCATAGGCACCGAGGCCGACCACCGCCAGCACCACGCACGCCAAGAGCGCCGCAACCACGTAGCGCTCGCGCTTTCCCCAGCGCAGCGGCTCGGACAGCCGCTTGGACTGATCCTGCATGATCATGAGCACGGTCGCGAGAGACTACTGCGCGGCGGGCGGCGCGTCCGGGTCCGGTTGAAACGAGAGCGCGGCCGAGTTGATGCAGTAGCGCTGTCCTGTCGGGCCGGGACCGTCGTCGAACACGTGGCCGAGATGGCCACCGCAGGCGCGGCAGATAACCTCGGTGCGGCGCATGAACAGGCCATTGTCCGGGCGCAGCTCGACAGCCTCGGCGACCGCCGGCTCGGTGAAGCTCGGCCAGCCGGTGCCAGATTCGAACTTCGTGTCGGCGCTGAACAACATCGCCCCGCACGCCGCGCAGCGGTAGTCGCCGGAGTCCTTGTTGTAGACGTACTCGCCCGTGAACGGCGGCTCGGTGCCGGCCTTGCGCAGGACGTCGTACTGGGCGGGCGTCAATTGCGCGCGCCACTCCTCCTCGGACTTGACGACCTTCTGCTCACTGCTCGCCATAAGCACACGTTCTAGCACCAACCTATCCCTTCTGCGCTATTCTGATGTTTACGTTCACGTCAACTTCCACAACATCCCGCTTCGGCGTCGCCGCCGGCCACGAGAGCTACAAGTGGTGGGCCCTCTCCTGCACGAGCCTCGGCATGCTGCTCGCGGCGACCAACTCCGGCACCCTGATCATCGCGCTGCCGGATCTCGAGCGCTCGCTGCACGCGTCCCTGCTCGCGCTCGTATGGGTGATCCTCGCCTACCTGATCGCCGCCACCGTGCTCGTGCTGATGGCGGGCCGGCTGAGCGACCTGTTCGGGCGCAAGCGCGCCTATATCGGCGGCTTCGTCCTGTTCGCGCTCGCCTCGCTCGGCGCCGGCTTCTCATCCGGCGCCACCGTTCTGATCCTCTGGCGCATCCTACAGGGCATCGGCTCGGCCTTCCTGTTCGCCAACGCCGCCGCGCTCGTCACCGACGCTTTCCCCAAGGAGGAGCTCGGCCTGGCGATGGGCACCAACACGATGGTCGCCGCGATCGGCCTCGCGATCGGCCCGGTGCTCGGCGGCGCGCTGGTGGCGATTTCCTGGCACTGGGTCTTCTGGTTCAACGTGCCGTTGGCGCTCGGCGGCGCGCTGTGGGGCGCGCTGATCCTGCGCGAGCTCTCAAAGCCCGACCAGGTGCGCGGCTACGACGTGCTCGGCAACATCACCTTCATCCTCGGCCTCACCGGCCTCGTGCTGGGAGTCTCGCGCGGCGGGCTGAGCGGCTGGAACGACACGATCGTGATCGCCGGACTCGCGGCCGCCGTGGTACTGCTGCCGATCTGGGTGCTGATCGAGAGTCGTTCGCGCGCGCCGATGCTCGACCTGTCGCTGTTCAACAACCGTCTGTTCGCCGCCGCCACCGCGGCCGCGTTCATCAACGGGCTCGCGCGCTTCGCCTTGATGTTCCTGTTCGTCTTCTACTTCCAAGGCGCCCAAGGCGACTCGCCGATCACCGCCGGGATCAAGCTGATCCCACTCGCGCTCGGCATGCTCGTCTCCTCTCCCCTGTCCGGCATCTACGCCGACCGCCACGGCTCCCGTGGCCTGGCCGCGCTGGGGATGCTCGTGAGCGCCGCCGGTCTGGCCGCGATGACGACGCTCCAGGTACACAGCCCGTACTGGCAGAGCACCCTGTGGCTGCTGATCGTCGGGGTTGGATCGGGCATGTTCAACAGCCCCAACACCGCCGCGATGATGGGCACCGTCCCGGCCGACCGCCGCGGCATCGCCGCCGGCGCGCGCACGCTGCTGCAGAACACCGGCGCGGTGCTGTCGATCGCGTTCGTGCTCGCGATCATCACCTCGGCGGTCCCCAAGTCCACGCTGTTCGCCGTCTTCTCCGGCCTCGCCAAGGGCCTCTCCGCGCAGAAGCTCGCCCCGTTCATCGCCAACATGCACGTCGCGCTGTGGGTGCTCGCCGCGACCTCCCTGGTCGGGGTCTTCGTTTGCCTGTTGCGCCCCCGACACATGTCCGCCGCGGAGTCGGCCACGCTGTCCTTCGAGGAGCACGCGGCGGCGGGGGCGCCACCACGCCCCGGAGAGACGACAGCTCCGGTCGAGGCGGGCGAGCTCAAGCCAGAGCAGACTCCGGCGCGGGTGCACGCATGAGCCTTCCCCCGACAGACCAAGGTGACCCGGCGAACTCGCCCACCGAGCCCAACCTGCGCATCGGCGACGTCGCCCGCCTGGTCGGCACGACACCGCGCACGATCCGCTACTACGAGGAGATCGGCCTGCTCGCCGAGGCCCCCGCGCGACTCTCAGGCAAGCACCGCGTCTACACCCACGCCGAGGTCGAGCGACTGCGCGAGGTGATGCGCCTGAAGGAGCTGCTCGGCGTCTCGCTCGAGGAGCTGAAAACGCTGCTCACCGCCGAGGAGGCGCGCGCGGAGGTGCGCGCCCAGCTACGCCGCGAGGACGTCGACCCCGGCCGCCGTCGCGAGCTCCTCGTAGAGGCGCTCGGCCATCTCGATCGCCAGCTCGAGCTCGTCCGCCACAGAGCCGTCGAGCTGGCGAAGCTCGAGGACGAGCTGTGCGAGACGCGCAAGCGCGCGCGCCGCAAGATCCGCGAGCTCGACGCGCGCGCCGAGGCCACGTTCCCGCCGCCGCCCCCGGTCGCCGCCGAGTGAGCACCCGCCCCAAGCACGCTCTACCGCAATACATGATCCTCGGCCCACCCGCCCGTTCATATAGTGCGGTGGAGCAATACCGGCAGGCGAGCTCACAGGGAGGTTGCAATGGAGCGTAAGTGGTGGACCCTGATCGCGGTCTCGATCGCGATCTTCATGCTCCTGCTCGACATCACGGTCGTGAACGTCGCGCTGCCCGACATCCAGCGAACGCTTCACTCCTCCTTCTCCGACCTGCAATGGGTCGTCAACGCCTACGCGCTCACGCTCGCCGCCTTCCTGCTCACCTCGGGATCCGTCTCCGACCTGGTCGGACGCAAGCGCGTGTTCATCGCCGGCCTGTTCGTCTTCACGATCTCCTCCGCCGTCTGCGGCCTGTCCACCACGCCGCTGATGCTGAACCTCGCGCGCGCCGTCCAAGGCACCGGTGGGGCGATGATGTTCTCGACCGCGCTGGCGCTGATCGCCGAGGCGTTCCACGGACGGGAGCGCGGGACCGCCTTCGGCGTGTTCGGCGCGGTCACCGGCGCCGCGGTCGCGGTCGGACCGGTGCTCGGCGGGATCATCACCTCGGGCATCGGCTGGAAGTGGATCTTCTTCGTCAACATCCCGATCGGCGTGCTCGCGGTGTTCATCACGCTCACCAAGGTCCAGGACTCGCGCGACCCAGACGCGACCGGCGTCGACTGGCCGGGCCTGCTGACCTTCTCGAGCTCACTCTTCTTGTTCGTGTATGCGCTCATCGAGGGCAACGAAAAGGGCTGGGGCTCCACCGAGATCGTCGCCCTGCTGACCGCCGCAGTCGTCCTGATCGTCGCGTTCGTCGTCGTCGAGCACCTGCAAAGCCGCCCGATGCTCGACCTCTCGCTCTTTCGCCGTCCCGCCTTCGCCGGCGCGAGCATCGTCGCCTTCGCCCTCTCCGGCTCGTTCTTCGCGATGTTCCTCTACCTGACGCTCTACATCCAGGACGTCCTCGGCTATAGCCCGCTGCAGGCCGGCCTGCGCTTCCTACCGACCACGCTACTGTCCTTCGCCGTCGCACCCGTGGCCGGCAGGCTGAGCGTGCGCGTCCCCGTGCGCCTGCTGCTGGGCTCGGGCCTCCTGCTGATCGGGATCGGGCTGATCGCGATGACCACGATCGACGCCTCCTCGCACTGGACCGTCCTTGTCCCCGGCTTCGTCCTCGCCGGCGCCGGTGTCGGCCTCGTCAACCCGCCGCTTGCCTCAACCGCGATCGGCGTCGTCCCCCATGAGCGCTCGGGGATGGCCTCCGGGATCAACTCGACCTTCCGTCAGGTCGGGATCGCCACCGGCATCGCCGGGCTCGGCGCCGTCTTCCAGCACAGCGTCACCCGCGGCACCACCACCAGCCTGATCGCCAGCGGGCAGGCCCGCCAGGTAGCCGCCGGCGCCCACGGTCATCTGGCCACACTGCTCGAGTCCGGCGAAGTCACCCACTTCGCCAAATCGCTCCCGCTCGCCGCCCGCACCGCCCTCGAGCACTCCTACCGCGTTGGCTTCACCGGCGCGTTCACGACGATCGCGATCATCGCCGCCGCGCTCGCGCTCGCCGGCGCCCTCCTCGCCTTCGTGCTCGTGCGCAGCCGCGACTTCGTCTCCGCCGGAGATCTGCCCGTCGCGCAAAAAGAGCCCGAGCGGGCGGAGGTCGCCGTCGCTTGAAGGTCGCACACCAACCGTCGGCCATACGCGCGCCCGTTGCCCCTCACGACGCCAGTGTCCACGCTGCGCTTCGCAACCCGGGCCGGCCTGGCCGGCCTGCTCAAAACGATTCAGGCCGCCTTCGTCTCATACCCGCGACAGTCGAGCACCGGCAGCCGTGGATAGCGCGGATAAGCTGGATCCTCGCGCGATCGCTCACACAGCGAGAACGTCGAGCCGCGGGTGTTCTTCACCTCTCGCCGGTGCTTGCAGGTCGCGCACAGCCCGACCCTCGGGTCGCTCCTCGGGTCGGGTGTGGCCGGCGTGGACATCGCCGCAGCGTAGTGACCTCCACGCCGTGCGATAATCGTTGACTAAGCAACTATGAAGATCTTCTATCGACTACTCGGCTTCCTGCGCCCCTACAAGCGCGGCCTGACGATCTCCTGGCTGCTCGCGAGCCTCGCGATGGTGATGACGGTCGCCCTTCCCCGGCTGACCGGCCTCGCGGTCGAAGCGATCACCAAGGGCGCGCACGCCACCCGCGACCACGAGCTCGCCCGGCGCACCCACGACCGCCACACGCTGCTCGTGCTCGCGCTCGTGATCCTCGCCGCGGTGCTCCTGCGCTGGGGCCTCATGTACTGGCGGCGGATGATCGCCGGGCGGATGTCTCTCAGCGTCGAATATGACCTGCGCGAGCGGATGTACGGCCAGCTCCAGCGCCTCGAGCTCGGCTTCTTCGACCACCAGCAGACCGGCCAGCTGATGTCGCGCGCGACCGTCGATTTGCAGGCCGTGCGCTTCTTCCTCGGCTACGGCCTCGTGTTCATCCTGCAGTCGATCCTCACGATCGTGCTCGCCGGCATCGTCATGATCGCGATCAACCCGGGGCTTGGCCTGATCGCGCTCGTGCCCGTGCCGTTCGTCATCGTGATCTCCTACCGCTACGGCCGCCGCGCGCGCCCCGCGATCCAGGAGACCCAGCAGCGCATCGGCGAACTGACCGCCGACGCCGAGGAGAACATCTCCGGCGTGCGCGTCGTCAAGGCGTTCGCCCGCGAGAGCCGCCAGCTTGCCCGCTTCCGCAACACCGTCGACCGCGTCTTCTCCCAGGCGATGGTCGCCACCCGCCTGGAAGCGACCTACAACCCCGTGATCGGCTTCCTCCCCCAGCTCGGCCTCGCCGCGATCCTGCTCCTCGGCGGCGAGTCCGTCATCCACGCCCACCTCACGCTCGGCCAGTTCACCGAGTTCTACCTCTACGTGAACATGCTGATCACGCCGATGCGCTCGCTCGGCGTGACCCTCAACCTCGCCCAGCGCGCCACCGCCTCGGGCGCGCGGATCTTCCAGGTGCTCGACCGCGAGCCCCACCTGACCGATCCTCCGCAACCGCTCCCGCTGCCTCCCGGCAACGGCCGGGTACAGCTACGCGACGTGACCCTCCGCTATGAGGACCCCCACGACGAGCTCGGCTCGAGTGCTCAGGAGCACGCCGACCGCCAGGCGCCGCAGAGCGGGCGGATCGTGCTGCACGACATCGACCTCGACGTGCGCGCCGGGCGCACCGTCGCGCTGGTGGGCGCCACCGGCTCGGGCAAGACCAGCCTGGTCGCGCTGATCTCCCGGCTGTACGACCCCGTCGCGGGCGCCGTGCTGCTCGACGGCACCGACGTGCGCGAGCTGTCCGTGCGCTCGGTGCGCTCCGCGGTGGCCGTCGTCAGCGACGACCCCTTCCTGTTCTCGGCGTCTGTGGCCGAGAACATCGCCTACGCGCGGCCCGGCGCGCCGCTCTCAGAGATCGAACAGGCCGCACGCCGCGCCCAGGCGCACGGGTTCGTCTCGCGCCTGCCCCAAGGCTATGAGACCGAGGTCGGCGAGCGCGGCCTGACGCTCTCCGGCGGACAGCGCCAGCGCCTGGCGATCGCGCGCGCGCTGCTCGCCAACCCGCGCGTCTTGATCCTCGATGACGCCACCTCCTCGGTCGACGCCTCCACCGAGCAGTCGATCAAGCTCGCTCTTGGAGAGGCGATGGCCGGGAGGACCACCTTTGTGATCGCCCACCGCCTTTCGACGATCGCTCTCGCCGATGAGATCGTCGTGCTCGAACACGGCCGGATCGTCGCTCAGGGCGACCACGATCAGCTGCTCCAGAGCTCTGAGCTATACCGCGAGATCGTCGCCCAGGGCGCGTCCCCCGACCCGGGGGACGACAGCGTGCCCGCGTTCGTGATCAACGCGTCCTCCCACGGCGGGGCGATATGAGCACGCACGGTGGGGGCGGCGGCGGACGCGGCGGTGTGCGCGCGCTCGGTCCGGGGATGGGCCGCGGCGGGCAGCAGTGGGCCGGCGAGCGCGCGAGCCGCGGCAGCCGCGGGCGCAACCTGCGCGCGCTGCTCGAGCTCCTGCGGCCCTACCGCCTGCGCGTCGCCGGGATGCTGTGCGCGCTCGTGCTCGGCACCGCCGCCTCGCTCGCGCCGCCGCTGCTCGCCAAGGTCGCGATCGACCGCGGCATCGAACGCCACGACACCAACGCTCTGATCCTCGTCGTGATCGCGTTCCTCTGCTCGGCGCTGCTCGTCTGGCTGATGACCTACGCCCAGACCTATCTCGTCGGCTGGGTCGGCCAGCGCGCGCTCGCGGACCTGCGCATCCGCATCTTCACCCACCTGCAAAGCCAGCCGATCGGCTTCTTCGAGAGCCGTCCCGCAGGCGTATTGATCTCGCGCATGACCAACGACGTCGAGGCGCTCGAAAGCCTCGTCACCGACTCGGTCGTCACGCTCTTCCAATCCGGACTCACGCTGATCGGGGCGATCGGCGTGCTGCTCTACCTCGACGTCAAGCTCGCGCTGCTCACCTTCTGCATCGTCCCCTTCGTCGCCGGCCTCTCGATCTGGTTCCGCCTCGTCTCCGCCGGTGCCTTCCGGCGCACGCGCGAGACGATCGGCTCGCTTACCGCCTACCTGCAGGAGACCCTCTCCGGCATCCGCGTCGTGCGCAGCTTCGGCCAGGAGCCCGTCCACGAGGCGCGCTTCGCGGAGCTCAACGCGGACAACCAAGACGCCAACATGGTCACCGTCCGGCTGAACGCCTCCTACTTCCCGGCCGTCGAAATGCTCTCCGGCATCGCGCTCGCGCTGATCGTGCTCTATGGCGGCTATCAGGCGATCGACAGCCATTTGTCCGTCGGCACGATCGTCGCCTTCGTCGCGACCCTCGCGTTCCTGTTCGAACCGATTCAGCAGCTCTCCCAGCTCTACACCACCTACCAGTCCGGCATGGCCGCCCTGGAGAAGATCTTCCTGCTGCTCGACACCAAGCCCGACCTGCAAGACCGCCCCGGCGCGCCCGCGCTCGGGCCGGTGCGCGGGGAGGTCTCCTTCGAGGACGTCTCCTTTGCCTACCGCCCTCGCTCCCTTCCCCGCGGCGGCGGCGACAGCAGCAGCAGCAGCAACGGGCAGACGGTCATCCCCCAGGTGAACAGCACGAGCAACGGCAACGGGGTGGGCGGCGACGACGGCGCGGTCAACGGCATCGGACGAGCCCCCGAGCCGCGGGAGATCCTCGCGCTCGACCACGTCGACCTGCGGATCCCGGCCGGGCAGACGGTCGCGCTGGTGGGCGCCACCGGCGCCGGCAAGTCGACGATGGCAAAGCTCGTCGCCCGCTTCTACGACCCCACGCGCGGGCGCGTGCTCGTCGACGGTCACGACCTGCGCGAGGTCTCGAGCCATTCGCTGCGCTCGCAGATGGGGATCGTCCCCCAGGAGGCGTTCCTGTTCTCGGGCACCGTCGCTGAGAACATCGCATTCGGACTCCCTGACGCCGACGCCGAGCAGATCCGCGCCGCGGCCGCCGCCGTCGGAGCGGAGGAGTTCATCTCAGAGCTCGACCACGGCTACGACACCGAGGTCGGCGAGCGCGGCGCGCAGCTGTCGGCGGGACAGCGCCAGCTGATCGCCTTCGCCCGCGCGCTGATCGCCGACCCGCGCATCCTCGTGCTCGACGAGGCGACCTCCAACGTCGACCTGCACACCGAGGGGCGCATCGAAGCCGGCCTGCGCCGGCTGCTCGCCGGGCGCACCTCGATCGTGATCGCTCACCGTCTCTCCACGATCCGCCAGGCCGGCCGGATCGTCGTGCTCGAGCACGGCCGCATCGCCGAGCAGGGCACCCACGACGAGCTGATCGCCGCCGAAGGGCGCTACTTCGAGCTGTATCGCGACTGGTCCTCGCAGGCCGCGGCCTGACCCGCGCTGGCGGGCGACGACGGTGGGAACGAGGACGGTCGCGGACTCTGTTGCTTACCGTGGAGACCGTATAACCATCGCTATACGGGCTCTATAAAACAACAACAAACACTCGACAGAAACTCCGGGACAGGGACTCGAACCCCAATCTCCCGGACCAGAACCGGGCGTCACTGCCAATTGGACTATCCCGGATCAGCGACTCGCCGAGAAGGATAGTAAAGCGAGCTCCGCGATCGCGCGAGCCTCGGTGCACGCTGCCGGTACTCAGATCTCCAGCGACTGCCCGTTTGGCGCGAAGTAGGCGGTGATCGCCTCCTCGAGGCCCTGGTCGAGCACAAGCAGCACCTCGTCGCCGGCCTCGATCGTCGTGTCGGGCTTCGGCACGAACCCGGTCCCTCCGCGCAGCACCGAGATGATCAGGCTGCCCTCCGGCAGGGCGATGTCCGCGACCCGCTCGCCGACCGTCGGGGCGTCGTCGCTCACCTCGAGCTCGATGATCTCCAGACGCTCCTCTTCGAGCGCCAGCAGATGCACGAGGCCATAGCGCGGCACCTCGTGCTCGATCAGCCGCAGGATCAGGTCGGTCGCCGACACCGCCGGCTGGATCCCCAGCAGCCGGAAGTGGTCGTGGTTGCGAGGGTTGTTCACGCGCGCGATGATCCGGTCGCACAGGTACTTCTCCTTGGCGACCTGACAGACGAGCATGTTGTCCTCGTCGTCGCCGGTCACCGCGACAACGAGGTCCGCGCGCTGGATCCCGGAGCGCTCGAGCACCCACAGCTCGGTCGCGTCCCCATATTGGGCGGCGTGCTCGAACTCCTCCTCGATCGCCAGATAGCACGGGCGCGAGGACTCGATCACGGTGACCTCGTGTCCCTTGTCGATCAGCTCTCGCGCGAGGCTGCGACCCACCTTGCCGGCACCGACGATGATCGCGTACATCCCGATGTCCTAGGCCGGTTGAACCTGCAGCGCGCGCTCGAACATCTCGATCGCGTGCTTGGTCGGGGAGATCGTGTGCAGGCCCTGCTCGCCGTACCAGCCGGCGCGCGCCGGGTCCATCACGCGCACGATCACCCGCTCGACGCCAAAGCGCTTCTGCGCGATCTGGGCGATGATCAGGTTCGTGTTGTCGCCGTCGGTCGAGGCGATGAACACTTCGGCCCGTTCGATCCCGGCCTGAATCAGCGCGTCGGTCTCGAGCGCCGTTCCGACCGTGAACTGGCCGCCCGAGTCCTCCCAGCTCTTGCTCTGCCCCGCGTCGAGCCGCTCGTGCGAGAGCGGATCCTCATCGAGCACCGACACTTCGTGACCGGCCGCGATCGCGGACTTGGCGACCGCCGAGCCCACGCGGCCGGCGCCGACGATCAAAACGAACATTGAAACCCCATAGATGCGGAGATTAGACGATGCACGGCGGCGATCCTGCGCACGCGTTAAGAGCTTGCTTCCGCGAGCGTCGTCCTGCGCTCACCGCTCTCGTCGCGGGCCGCGGGGGCGGTGACGATCACGCGACAGCTCGCCTTGCTCACCACGTACTTGGTCACGTCGCCGACGAAGTTCTCGAGCGGTCCGCCGCGCCCCCCCAGTCGTGCCCCACCGCGGATCGAGGAAGGCTCCTCGGCGCCCAGCACGATCGCCTCCACCCCGCGCCGCCGCGCCTCCTCGACGATCGCATACCCCGCGCGGCGGGTGCGCACGGTGGCCGTCGCGACGTGTACCCCGGCGTACTCCTCGCCGACGGCCTTGGCCCGCGCCAGCGCCAGACGGGCGTGCTTGATCTGCTCTTCTGGCAGGCGCGCCTCCAGCGGCAGCGACATCGGGATCACGAACAGCCACACCGCCTCGATCGTCGCCGTGTCGATCGCCGCCTCGTCGGTGGGCTCGCCTGAGACGAGCAGCGCCGCTGTCTGCACGATGTCCTCGTCGAGCGCGCTCCCGAACAGCGGCACGAGGATCGAGCCGTAGTCGCGCTCGCGCGGCGGCTCGGCGCGCAGCATCTGTGGCGAGACGGTCACCCGCCGCAAGAGCGGCGCCTCGTCCGCGCGACGGTAGATGACGTACATCGCGATCCCCACCACCATCCAGCCCAAGCCGGCATAGCGAGCGCGTTCGTGCACGACCATCAGCGCGATCCACCCAGCGCCGCAGATCAGCGCCCCGAGGGCCGCCGGCAGGGGCAGCTCGCCGCCGCGCAGCCGGATCGACAGCGGAATCTTGTAGGGGCGGTCGCGGTCGGGCTCTGAGTAGCGCAGCCGGCAGACCGACAGGTGCGCGATCGTGAACGCCAGCATCGCCCCAAACGCGTAGATGCCGATCAGGAAGTCGAGGTTCTCCGGCACCACTAGTCCAGCGGCGATCACGCCGGCGAGGACGATCAGCACGTACGGCGTCGCGCGCTGCGGGTGCAGCCTGCCCAGGCCGCTGGGGATCTGGCGGTTGGTCGACAGCGAGTAGGCCAAGCGCGAGAGGCCGAGCATCGCCGAGTTCGCGGCCGCGACCAGCGTGACCGTCGCAAGGCCCCCCACCAGGTACTTGAGCGCTTGCGCAAGCCAGTGCGGGCGCATGTGGGCGACGATCCCGATCATCGGCGCGTTCATGTAGTGCGTGGCCAGTTCAGTGTGCCCATCGTGCACCGGCAGCGCCGTCACCGCCACCAACGCGATCCCCACGTACCCGACGACGACCGTCACGGTGCCGCTTCCCACCATCCGCTTCAAGCCTCCGCGGCTGATCCTCACCTCGCCCGCCAGTCCCGCGGCCGACTCGAGGCTCGTGAAGGAGATCACGGCGATCGTCATCGCGAACACCAGATCGGACCACTTCGGCGCGCTGCCCAGGTGGATCGGGTCGAGCAGCGTGTGCGGGTTGAAGAACAGCGCGAGCCCGAGCACCACCACGAACCCCTGCAGCACGAGATCGCCCGCCACCAGCATCCCCACCCGCCGCGCCCGGCGCCCGCCGAACCCACGAATGTTGCTGAGCACGACGACCGCGATGAACACCAGCGCCATCCCCAGCGCCTCGTCGTGATGGCCCAGCGGGCCCCAGAACACGCGCAGGTACTGGGTCGCCGAGTAGGCCGTGACCGCGATCAGGATTATGTAGTCCAGCAGAATCGCCCAGCCGGCGATGAAGCTGACGAGCTCGTTGAACGCGTAGCGGGCGAACACCGTCGATCCGCCCCTGTCCTGATGCAGCGAGGCGCCCTCCACATAGGTCATCGCGGTCAGCCCGAACAGCAGTGCCGCAAACAGGAACACGAGCGGGGTCAGCCCGAGCGCGTGTCCGGCGATCACCCCGAGCGAGAAGTAGATCGCGCTGGCCAGCGAGGAGTAGACGACGGCGAACAGCACCGGCGAGCCGATGCTCTGGCGCAGGATCACGCGCGAGCGCGTCGAGAGCTCCGACGCCGCTCGCTCGACGTCGCTCACCGCCTGCTCGACCTCCGCGGCGATCTCCCCCCCTCCGAGCCCTCCCCCGTTCGTGCTCTCGGGAGGGCCCGCTGCGCCGTCACCGCCGCCCGAGGGAGAGTCCTCCGAAGCGCTCATCACAGGCCCCTCCCCCTTCGCCTCTCCGCGTACAGCCGGCCCGCTCCCGCGGCGATGAACAGCGCACCCAGCAGCAACCGGGGCGAGAGCGCTCCGCCATCGCCGTCCACGGCCTGCACGATCAACGCCACGCCGATCACGGCCATCAGCAGCGAGAGCACCAGCGTGCCCGAGCGGTGCGCCTGTCGACCGTTCATCTGCTTATGAGGTTAGGCGCTGTGACCGTGGGCCGCTCGCCTGTGTCCTGAGTCAGGTGATCAGCGGGATGATCAGGATCGCGACGATGTTGGCGACCTTGATCATCGGGTTGATCGCCGGTCCGGCCGTGTCCTTGAACGGGTCGCCGACCGTGTCGCCGGTCACCGACGCGGCGTGAGCTTCCGAGCCCTTGCCGCCGAACGCGCCGTCCTCGATCAGCTTCTTCGCGTTGTCCCACGCGCCACCACCGGCCGTCATCATCACGGCGAAGAAGAAGCCGACCACGATCACGCCGATCAGCAGGCCGCCGAGCGCCTGGCGGTCGATCAGCCCGACGATCAGCGTCAGCACGATCGGCAACAGCGACGGCAGGATCATCTCGCGCTGCGCCGTCTTCGTCACGATGTCGACGCAGGTGGCGTAATCGGGCTCTTCGGTGTAGTCCATGATCCCCGGGTGCTCGCGGAACTGGCGCCTGACCTCCTCGACGACTGCGCCGCCGGCGCGGCCGACAGCCTCGATCGAGAGCGAGGCGAACAGGCACACCATCAGCCCACCGAGCAGCAGGCCGATCAGCACGGGCGGTTCGTTGATACCGAAGGAGATCGCGTGTCCCAGCTTGGTTTCGAGTTCTTTCTGAAAGCCCGCGAACAGCACGATCGCCGCAAGCACGGCGGAGCCGATCGCGTAGCCCTTGGTGACGGCCTTGGTCGTGTTGCCGACCGCGTCGAGCCGGTCGGTGACCTTGCGCACGTCCTCCGGCAGGTCGGCCATCTCGGCGATGCCGCCGGCGTTGTCGGTGATCGGGCCGAACGCGTCGAGGGCGACGATCAGACCGGTCAGCGACAGCAGGCCCATCACGGCGACACCGATCCCGTAGATGCCGGTCACGCCGCCGCCCGCGAGCTTCCACGCGCCGAGGATGCCCAGCACGATCACGATCGCCGGCAGCGCGGTCGCCTGCAGCCCCGAGGAGAAGCCCTGGATGATGTTCGTGGCGTGGCCCGTGATCGAAGCTTTCGCCGTCTTCTTGACCGGCGAGAAGCGAGTCGAGGTGTAGTATTCGGTTAGTCCGAACAAGAGCGCGGTGACGGCAATCCCAATCAGCGAGCACAGGTACAGGTGACTCCAGCTCGGCGTGTTGACCGAGCTGCCGACGCTCTTGAACGTGAGGTTGCGCATCAGCCAGTAGGTGATCGGGGCGAACGCGGCGGCGGCGATCACACCGGAGACGAGCAGTCCCTGCAGCAGCGCGCGCTCGACGTTGTCGGAGCTCGTTCGCACCGCGAACGTGCCGATGATCGAGGCGATAATCGCCACGCCGCCGATCACGAGCGGATACAGCGCGACGCGCGTCGACTCGTGGAACGTCAGCACGCCAAGCAGGATCACCGCCACCGCCGTCACCGCATAGGTCTCGAACAGGTCGGCGGCCATGCCGGCACAGTCGCCGACGTTGTCGCCGACGTTGTCGGCGATCGTCGCCGGGTTGCGCGGATCGTCCTCGGGGATGCCCGCCTCGACCTTGCCGACCAGATCCGCGCCGACGTCGGCCGCCTTCGTGAAGATGCCACCGCCGAGCCGCGCGAACACCGAGATCAGCGAGCCGCCGAAGCCGAGCCCGATCAGCGCGTCGACCGCGGTCTTGGGACTGTCGTTGAAGAACGACGTCAAGGCGCCGTAATAGCCGGAGACGCCGATCAGGGCGAGCCCGACGACGAGCAGGCCCGTGATCGCGCCGCCGCGGAAGGCCACCTTCAGCGCCGGCGAGACCCCGCCGCGCGCGGCCTCGGCGACGCGCGCGTTGGAGCGCACCGAGACGTTCATGCCGATGTAGCCGGTCGAGCCCGACAGCAGGCCACCGATCGCAAAGCCACCCGCAACCGCGATGTTCTGGATGAAGATCAGGGCCACGAACAGCACCACGCCGACGGCGGCGATCGTCGCGTACTGGCGGTTCAGATAGGCGCGCGCGCCCTGCTGGACGGCCAGCGAGATGGACTGCATCTTCTCGTTGCCCGGCGAGAGCGCGAGCAGGGAGCGCGTGGTCACCAGGCCGTACAGCACTGCACAGGCGGCGCAAACGAGGGCGACGACGACCCCATGGTTCGTCAGAAAGCTACTCAACAGAAATCCTCCGCGGTCTTGTTAGCGTGCCGCGCGAGGATCTTCGCGCGCACGTTTGTCGCCCGGATCGCTCGGCACGAGCGTTTACCCGGTGCAAACGCGGGCGCAGTCTATCGTGCCGGCCAGAGGGACGAGTTCTCAGCGTCCCGGCACCCACAGCCTGCCACTGGACTCCGCCGGCCCGGCGCCCGGCTTATCCGTCGCATCCGGCTCATCGGGCTTGTCTTCCGTGGCCGGCGGGCGCTGCCGCTCGGCGGGCCGCGGCGGCTGCGCGCCCGCATCCGCCCCGCTCCCGGCCTGCGCCTCGCGCGCATAGGCGATCTGCAGCTGGGAGAGGGCATCACGCAACGGGCCCAGCTCCTGGGGGATCCTCCGCTCGAGGATCGCCATCAGCGCCCTGACCCCGTCGATCGCGTCGCGCACCTGCTCGAGATCGCGATCCGCCGGGGGCGGCGCGCCCGGTGTGCCCCCGAGGCCCAGGCGATAGCCGCCGACGTTGAGCAGCGACACCGCGGACTGCAGGATCATGTCCGTGCTCGAGATACGGCTCAACTCCGCCTCGTAGGCGGCGCGCAGCTCCTGCTCGCTCGGCTCCCCCGGCGTGCCCGTGGCGCCCTCCCCGAGCGGGTTTGGCTGTGCTGCTGGATTCCCGTTCATACCGCCACCTCCTCTGAATAGGTTTGTCCGGTCTCCGCGACCGACGCCGCGAACACCTCCTCGCGGGATGCCCCCGCCTCGATCATCCGCCGCTGGCGCTGAGCGCCGTTCTGCTCGGGAAACACCGGGTCGATGCCAAGCTCCGAGCGGACCGGCGCGGTCCAGGCCGCCAGCCGCTCGATCGACTCCCGCGCCGGGTACTCCCGAGCCTGCTCCAGGTCGATCAACCGGCCGTCGAGCCCGAAGCGGATCGCGCGCCACATGTTCTCCTCGATCAGCCGCCCCGCCGGGTCGTCGAAGGGAACACCCTCGTCGACGTCGCGTGCCGCCTGCGCGATGCACGCGACGATCAGCCCGGCGAGCGCATCGGACTCCCCCGCGGTGGCCTGCGCGTCGCAGATGCGCACCTCGACCGTCCCGAACTGGAAGTGCGGGCGCACCGACCACCACACCTGCGTGAACTCGACGATCGAGCGCGTGCGCACGAGCAGCTCGATGTACTCGCGGTAAGCCGCCCAGCCGCCGAACGCGTCGGGCACGCCACAGCGCGGGAAGCTCTTGGTGAAGCTCTGCGTGCGCGCGGAGTGCAGGCCGCTGTCGCGCCCGTCGAGGTACGGGGAGTTCGCTGAGATCGCCAGCAGCAGCGGCAGCACTCCTCGCAGGCGGTCGCATACCCGCACGGCGCGATCGAGATCGCGCACACCCACGTGCACGTGCAAGCTGAACGTGTTGTTGCGCCACGCCACGTACTTCAAGCCGTCCTCGACCCGGCGGTAGTGCTCGGTGTCGATGATCGGCTGCTCGCGATAGTCCGCCCACGGATGGGTGCCGGTCGCGCCCAGTGCCGCGCCCTTGTCCGCGGCGAGCGCGAACAGCCTGCGGCGGCGGTCGCGCTGGCTGTCGAGCGAGCTCTCGAGGGAGGCGCCCGCGCCGGAGATGATCTCGATCTCCGAGGAGATCAGCTCGCCGGTGATGCCCTCGAACAGAAACGGGTCGTCGTGCTCGGCCGCCGCGCGCAGCTCCTCGAAGCGCGGCTCCAGCTCGAGCGTGCGCGGGTGCAGGATCGAGAACTCCTCCTCCACCCCGACCGTCAGGTCGGACGCCCCGGCGAACGTCTGCTCCGCTAGGTCTAGGTCAAGACTGGTCATGGCGAGGTCAGGTCAAGTAGAAGTACAAGGCGTAGAGCAGGTCCACCGCCGGGCTCGAGGTATGGACGGTGACCTCCGGCGGCACCGCCAGCAGCGACTCGGCGTAGTTGAAGATGATCTTCACGCCCGCCTCGACGAGCTCGTCGGCGAGTCCCTGGGCGGCGGCGGTGGGCACGGCCAGAACGCCCACGACGATGTCCTCTTCCTCGACCACCTGACGCAGCTCGCCGGTGTGGCGCACCGTCTGGTTGCCCACGCTCGTGCCCACCTTGCTCGCGTCCACGTCGAAGATCGCCACCACGCGAAAGCCGTGATCGGCGAAGATGTCGGAGGAGGCGATCGCCTTGCCCAGATGACCGGCGCCGAGCAGGGCGATGTTGTGCTGGCCGGCGGTACGCAAGATCTTGCGGATCTGCGAGACGAGCGCCTCGACGTTGTAGCCCACGCCGCGCTTGCCGAACTTGCCGAAGCCCGACAGATCGCGGCGGATCTGCGTCGAGTTGACGTGGGTGTAATCGGAGAGCTCCTGCGAGGAGATCGTCTCCTTGCCCATCTTCTTGGCCTGCGTCAGCACCTGCAGATAGCGCGACAGGCGTGCCGCCACACCGAGCGAGAGACGCTCCGCGGAGATCGCACCCGCGTCGCGCTCGGTGGTCGCGTGGCTGCTCGGCCCCTCGTCGTAGATCATCTCCCTGACTCTAAACGTTCGCGCAAGACGGCCTCGTCGAGGAAGTAGTCGCTCAGCTCCTCGCCGTCGAGGGCGATCACGGGAATGCGCTCGAAGAACGCCCGATGGAGCTCCTCGTCGGCGGTTATGTCGAGCTCGCGCAGCTCGAACCCGAGCTCTGCGCGCAGCTGCTCCAGCGCCGCCATCGCCTCCACGCACAGATGACAGTCCGGCTTGGAATAGACGGTAACCAAGCTCACCGCGCGCTTTCTCCGGTGGCGTATGCGTCGAGCGTGAGGTAGTCCGGGAAATCCAGCCGGCGGGCGTAGCGGGCTGCGCTCGCGATCATCGCGGCGTTGTCGGTGCAGAGCGCCCGCTCCGGGACGTTCACGTCGGCGTCCAGCTCGCTCAGCCGCCGCCGTAGCTCGCCATTGGCCGCCACTCCCCCCGCGACGGCGAGGCGCGCAAGCCCGGTCTGCTCCAGCGCCCGCTCGGCGCGCTCCACGAGACTGTCGACGATCGCCGCCTGATAGGAGGCCGCCAGGTCGGCCGCGCGCGCTTGCCGGTCGCCCTCGGAGAGCTCGCGCAGCCGGTAGAGCAGCGCCGTCTTGACGCCGGCGAACGAGAAGTCGAGGCTCTGCGCGAACGCCTGGCGGCTCGCTCCCCGTCCTCCCCGCGCGCGCTCGCCCCGCGAGCCCGGAAACACGAACGCCTCGGGATCGCCGTTCGTCGCCAACCGTTCGAGCGCGTGGCCACCCGGATAGCCCAGGCCGAGCATCCGCGCCCCCTTGTCGAACGCCTCGCCCGCGGCATCGTCGAGCGTGCGGCCGAGCACCTCATATCCTTCGTGCTCGCGCACATGGGCGAGCAGCGTGTGTCCGCCACTGGCGATCAGGCACAGGAACGGCGGCTCGAACGCCCGGCATTCCCCCTCTGTTTGCTTTACACCCTCTGCCCGCCCGCCGCCCTCTGCACGCGCTACGCCCGCTGCCTGCCCCCGAGCCTCGGCCGGTAGCAGGAAGTTCGATGCGACGTGCCCCTGCAGGTGGTCGACCGCCGCGAACGGCAACTCTCGCGCGGCCGCGATCGCCTTGGCGCTCGACAGACCAACGAGCAAGGCCCCGACGAGCCCCGGCCCCTGCGTCGCCGCCACCAGACCCACGTCGTCGAGGGTGGCGCCGGCTCCGTCCAGCGCCTGCCGTACGACCAGATTCACCAGCTCGAGATGGTGGCGCGAGGCGATCTCGGGGACAACCCCGCCGAAGCGATCGTGCACGCCCTGTGAGGAGATCACGTTCGAGTGGATCAGCCCGTCCGCGTCGATCACCGCGGCGCAGGTGTCGTCGCAGCTCGTCTCCAGCGCCAGGATCCTCATACCGGTCCCGGGTTGGGCACGTCCGCCAGCGAGCCGACGAGCGTGGCGGGCGTGCGCCACATCACCAACGCGTCCTCGCCGTTGTCCTGGTAGTAGCGGCGGCGGATCCCGGCCGCGCGAAAGCCCTCTCGTTCGTACAGCCGGATGGCGATCAGGTTGGAGCGGCGCACCTCGAGCGTGTAGCGCGCGTCGGGGTCGCCGACCTGCGCGTACAGCTCTCCGAGCAGCGCCGAGGCGAGGCCCCTGCGCTGGTGCTCGACGTCGACGGCGACGTTCATCACGTGCCAGATCGTGTCGTAGCGCGAGCAGATCAGGTAGCCCGCGAGCCGCTGGGCGACACCCGGCGCATGGGAGTGCGGGGGTCGGACCGGGGGCGCGCCGGCCGAGCGATCGAGCGCCGCCAGGCAGATACCAGTCCGCTTCGACAGCTCCAGCACGAACATCGCAAGCGACCATGGCGTGACGAACACGCGCCGCTCGATCGCGATCACTTCGGGCAGGTCGGGATAGGCCAGCCGGCGGATCTCGATCGGCGGCGAGCGCTCCGCGCGTGGTCGGGCGGCGGTCGGCTCGATCACCGCGCGGCGCCCTCCAGTGCGATCTCTGCGTCCGGCCGGCGCCGGTAGTCCGGCAGGATCGCCTCGAGCTGAGAGCTTGCCACCGTCGCATGGGCGCCGAGGTCGCAGATCGCCTCGGCGCTGACTCGATGAATCGGCGAGCCGTCTTCCGGCACCGTAGCTCCGGCGCTCTCCAGCTGCTCGCGATAGCGCACCGCCCCGTCGCCGACCGCAAGCCACGGCGCTCCGGCCGCGACGAGCGCGCCCGTCACATCTCCCGGCGCCAGCGCGCGGGGAGAGATCAACTCGTCTGCCGGCTCCAGCCCATTCGGAGAGCCCTCGCCTGCCAGATAGCCGGCGACGAACACCTCGCCGCGGCGGGCGTCGATCGCCGCCAGCACAGCTCCTTCGGCCTCCTCCCCCGCCGGCTCGGCCAGGGCGCGCAGGCTAGACACACTTACGAGCTCGATCTCCAGCGACTGCGCCAGCCCGCGCGCGGTCGCGACGCCGACACGCAGACCCGTGAACGTGCCCGGCCCGGCCCCCACCGCGATCCGCTCGACCGCGCTCCAGCCGATCCCAGCCTGCATCAGCAGCGTATGCGCCAGCTCGAGCAATCGCGTGGCGTGCCCGGGGTGCGCTCCGAACGCGGGATCGTCGCGTGCCTGCAGCGTGCTGCCGTCCGCGAGGCGCAGTCCCACCGCCGTCGCGGACGTGGCCGTGTCGAATCCGAGCACGATCATCGGTGCTCCTCCACCTCGATCTGGCGACGGTCGGCGCCGCCGTGGACCAGCGTCACGCGCAGGCGCGCGTCAGACAGCTCCGCGCCGGGGCCGCGAGCGCCGCCCGCATCCTCCTTGGGCCACTCCACGAAAGCGATCCGCCCACGGCCGAGATAGTCCTCGAGCAGCGCCGGGTCCTCCTCGTCGAGCCCTCCCAGCCGGTAGAGGTCCAGATGAGAGACCGTCACGTTCGCGGCCTTGTAGCGATGCCCGATGCTGAACGTCGGGCTCGTGACCGGGTCGCTCACGCCGAGCGCCCGCGCCGCGCCGCGCACCAGCGTGGTCTTGCCCGCCCCCAGCTCGCCCCGCACGAGCACCACGTCGCCATCCTTCAGCGCCGCGGCCAGCTCGGCGCCGAGCGATTCCGTCTCCGCGGGGTTGGCGGTCTCGACGATGCGTATGGCCACGACGAGACTCTAGAGCGATCCCCCGAGCCATCCCGCTCCGGCGCCAGGGCGTATCCCGGGATCCGCCCTTGGTCGACCGGGACTCCAGGCCGTTAACGCCGACCGGCCCGCGGGAGAGGGAACGCGGGCCGGTCGCACTGCTATGAGGATGGAGACAGGCTCTTATCGGCAGCCGGTGTGGCCTGCTTTAGAGCACGGGCTCGAAATTTTCGACATTTTCCCCCTATCCCCTACTTTGCAGGGAAAATTGCGTCCAACTCCCGTCCAGAGCGTCTAGAACAGGCCGAGTTGATCGGCCTCGGGGCCTGGTTGTCCCGAGCCGAGCTCCGACACGGGCTCCGCGGGCTCGGGGATCGCCTCCTCGGGCTCCTCCGGCGGCTGCTCGGGCGCCCCCAGCGCCAGCAGCTCGGGCAGCCGCACGAAGTCCTCGCGCAGCGTCTCGAGCGTGCGCGGTGTGTACAGCGCCGCGGCGGGGTGGAAGATCGGGTACAGCCGCACCGCGCGCCGGCCGAGCGTCAGCACCTCCGGCTGTCCGTGCAACCGCGTGATCCCAGTCGGGTCGCCGCGCAGCAGCTTGGTCGAGAAATTGCCGAGCGTGCAGATCACCGTCGGCTCGATCAGCTCGACCTGGCGGTGCAGGTACTCCTTGCAGTTGTCGAGCTCGACCGGTAAGGGATCGCGGTTGTTGGGGGGCCTGCACTTCAGAGTGTTCGCGATGAACACCTCTGAGCGCGACAGCCCGATCTCCTCGAGCAGCTGCTCCAGCAGCTTGCCCGCCCGGCCTACGAACGGGACGCCCTGCTCATCCTCGGTGGCCCCCGGCGCCTCACCCACGAACATCAGCTCGGCGTTGGCGTTGCCGGCTCCGAACACGACCGTCTTGCGCGTCGCCGCCAGCTCGGTGCAGCGGACGCAGCCCCGCGCCTGCTCCCAAACCTGCTTCAGGGCCTCACGGCGCTCGGCCGGGGATCGCTCGCTCTCCTGGGCGGACACCGCCCCCATGCTATTGAGGCCTTATGAGCGATGATCCCGCGATGGCGCCATCCTCAGAGCCAGATGCCGACACGGAGCCAGATATCGGCGACATGAACCCCGATACCGGCACGGCCGCAGACGCCCCGCCCGCCGCGGAGCCGGGTGACGGCGACCGCGCGGACCTGCGGGCGGTGCGCGAGCGCCACGAGCTCGGGCTGGACGGAGGCCGTCCCGAGGCCGTGGCCAAGCGCCACGCCGGCGGCAGGCGTACCGCCAGGGAGAACCTCGAGGAACTGCTCGACCCGGGCAGCTTCGTCGAGTACGGCCCGTTGCTGTTCGCGGCCCAGGAGCGCCGTCGCGCGCGCGAGGAGCTGATCGCGCGCACTCCCGCCGACGGGCTGGTGGCGGGCGTCGGCGAGGTCGACGGGATGCGCTGCGTGGCGATGTCCTATGACTACACCGTCCTCGCCGGCACGCAGGGGATGCGCGGCCATCAGAAGAAGGACCGCCTGTTCGAGCTGGCCGAGCGCGGCAGGCTGCCGGTGGTGCTGTTCGCCGAGGGCGGCGGCGGGCGACCGGGCGACGTCGATGCGCCGATCGTCGCGGGCCTCGACTGCCGCGCGTTCAACCTGTTCGCCCGCCTCAGCGGGCTCGTCCCGCTAGTGGGCATCGCCTCGGGGAACTGCTTCGCGGGCAACGCCGCCCTGCTCGGGTGCTGCGATGTCGTGATCGCGACCGAGGACTCGAGCATCGGCATGGGCGGCCCGGCGATGATCGAGGGCGGCGGCCTCGGCGTGTACGAGCCCGCCGAGGTCGGCCCGATCGACGTGCAGGACGCAAACGGCGTGGTCGACCTGCGCGTCTCAGACGATCGCGCCGCGGTCGCGGCGGCCAAGCGCTACCTCTCCTACTTCGGCGACCCCGTGCCAGTCGCGGACGTGCGCGTGCCAGACCAGCGCCTGCTGCGGGAGCTGGTGCCCGAGCGCCGCCGCCAGATCTACGACGTGCGCACGGTGCTCGAGGGGCTCCTCGACGAGAGCTCGATGTTAGAGCTGCGCCGGGGCTTCGGGGCGGGCATCGTCACCGCCCTGGCCCGTGTGGACGGCCGCGCGCTCGGGGTGATCGCCAACCATCCGCCCCATTTGGGCGGGGCGATCGACAGCGACGGCGCCGACAAGGCGGCGCGCTTCATGCAACTCTGCGACGCGTTCGAGCTGCCCGTGCTGTTCCTGTGCGACACACCCGGCTTCATGGTCGGCCCCGCCGCCGAGCGCACGGCGACCGTGCGTCACTTCGCGCGGATGTTCGTGACCGGCGCGAACCTGACGGTGCCTACCGGCACGATCGTGCTGCGCAAGGGCTATGGGCTGGGCGCGCAGGCGATGGCCGCCGGCGGTTTCAAGGCGCCGCTGTTCACGATCGCCTGGCCGACCTCGGAGTTCGGCGGCATGGGCCTCGAGGGCGCGGTGCGCCTGGGCATGAAGCGCGAGCTCGAGGCGATCGCCGACCAGGAGGAGCGCGAGCGGGTGTTCAAAGCCACGGTCGCAGCCGCTTACGAGCACGGTCAGGGCGTGAACATGGCCGCCTTCGGCGAGATCGACGACGTAATCGACCCCGCCGACTCGCGGCGCTGGATCGCCACCTTGTTCGACGACACGTCGGGACAGTGGCGGCGGCGCGAGGGCAAGAAGCGCCCGAACATCGACGCCTGGTGAAGGGTTCGCGTCACGATCGGTGACGATTTGTGGAGGCCATGGACGACAGGGCGCCGCACGACCAGTGTGCGATTGCTCACACCCCTTGCAAACGCCATCGCCGGCGGTATGCTCTGGGAAGTCGCGACCGGTATCCCCATGGGAACTGGACCGAGCCTAAGATGAGCAGAGCAAACCATTCTTCGTCAATGACGACGCTCCGCACCGTGGAGAAGGTGCGTGCGGAGCTTGCGTCAGTGCGCCGGGCTGGCAAGACGATCGGGCTGGTCCCGACGATGGGCGCGCTGCATGACGGTCATCTCTCGCTGATCCGCCGTGCGCGAGCGCAGTGCGATGTCGTCCTCGTCTCGCTGTTCGTGAACCCCGCCCAGTTCAACGAGCGCTCGGACCTCGATCGCTACCCCCGCGCGGAGCGCCGCGACGCGGCTCTGGCGGCCTCGGCCGGCGCCGACGTGCTGTTCGCGCCGCCGGTCGACGAGATCTACCCGCCGGGGTTCGCCACCGCCGTGGAAGTCCTCGGCCTCACCGACCGCCTGGAGGGCGCCACTCGCGGCGCGGCGCACTTCCGCGGCGTCACCACGGTCGTGGCGAAGCTGCTGTGCATGACACTGCCCGATGTGGCCTACTTCGGCCAGAAGGACGCCCAGCAGGTCGTCGTCATCCGCCGGATGGTCGCCGACCTGAACCTGCCGGTCCGTGTCGAGTCCTGCCCGACGGTGCGCGAGCCCGACGGGGTGGCGATGTCGAGCCGGAACGCCCTGCTCTCTCGCGAGGAGCGCCGTCGTGCGCGCGCGCTGCCGGCGGCGCTCGAGGCGGCCGGCGAGCTGGCCGGCGGCGGCGAGCGCTCGGCCTGTGCGCTGCTCGACGGGGCTCGCGTGGCGATGGAGCCGTTCGGCGTCGAGCCCGAGTATGTGGCGCTCGTCGACCCGGAGACGCTCGAGCCGGTGGAGAAGCTCACGGGCGCAGCCCTGCTGGCGCTAGCCGCCCGCGTCGGTGAGGTTCGCTTGATCGACAATGCCGTGCTTCGGCCGGCGAGCGTGAGCACACCGGCCGCCGGCACAGCCGATGACGCCCCGGCCTCGACAGACCAGCGCCATGCCTACCCCGGTAAACCGCTTCCACGAAAGGCGATCGCCTGATGCAGCGCGTGATGCTCAAGTCAAAGATCCACCGTGCGACAGTCACCGACTGCGACCTGCACTACGTCGGCTCGATCACGATCGATCCCGACCTGCTGGAGGCGGCCGACATCCTCGACTACGAGCAGGTGCACGTCGTCGACGTCGACAACGGCGCCCGCTTCGAGACGTACACGATCCCGGGGCAGCGCGGCTCGGGCGACATGAAGGTCAACGGCGCCGCCGCCCGCCTGGTGCACCGCGGCGACACGATCATCGTCATCTCCTACGGCCAATACGACCGGGAGGAGCTGGAGCAGTACGAGCCCCGCGTGGTTCACGTGGAGGCGCAGACCAATCGCATCGTCACGATCGACGACGAGGTGGCGACCCTACTCGCGTAGGGCGTCAACCGACTCAGAGAGGAAGCAATCGCCATGTCCAGCCACGCCGCAGTACAAGCCCCGTCCGACCCCGGCCGCCTGCCGATGACATTGCCGCTGCTGGCGGAGAAGAAGCGACTCGGCGAACCGATCGTGATGGTCACCGCCTACGACTACCCGAGTGCGCGCGCGGCGGAGGCGGCGGGTGTCGACCTCGTGCTCGTCGGCGACTCGGCGGCCACGACCGTGCTCGGCTACAGCTCGACGACGCCGGTCGATCTCGACGACATGCTCGTGCTCGCGCGCGCCGCGCGTCGCGGGCTGCGCACGCCGCTGTTGATCGGCGACATGCCGTTCGGCTCGTATGAGGTCTCCGACGAGCAGGCGATCGCGAGCGCGCTGCGGCTGGTCAAGGAGGCGGGCTGCGAGGCGGTCAAGCTCGAGGGCGGCGGGCCCAGCTCGGTCAGCCGTGCGCGCGCGATCGTCGCCGCGGGCATCCCCGTGATGGGCCATGTCGGCCTCACCCCCCAGACGGCGACGGCGCTCGGCGGCTGGAAGGCCCAGGGCCGTACCGCGGCCGCGGCCGCGCAGATCGGCGCGCAGGCGCTCGCGCTGCAGGAGGCCGGGTGCTTCGCGCTCGTGTTCGAGGCGATCCCGGCGGCGGTCACCGACGAGCTGATGGGACGGATCGAGATCCCCGTGATCGGCATCGGCGCCGGCCCGGCGACGGACGGGCAGGTGCTCGTGTTCCACGACCTGCTCGGGATTCGCGACGGGCTCGGCGCACGTTTCGTCAAGCGCTACGCGAACCTTCAGCAGGAGATGAACGCCGGTGTGACGGCCTATGCCGAGGACGTGCGCACGCGGCGTTATCCCGGCCCTGAGCACACCTACTCGATCGATCCTTCAGAGCTGGCCGAGCTGCACGCCCAGCTGAGCTGACCGGCGCACGCGAACGCTGCGGTCGGCGGGCTACTCCCCGGTAGCGGGAGGAGCGCCGGGATCGCCACCGCCGTACTCGATCTTCCGCAGCACCTTCGTCGGCGCTCCGGCGGCGACCGAGAAGGGGGCGATGTCTTTGGTGACGACGCTGTTCGCGCCGATCACACAGCGCTCGCCGATGGTCACACCGCTCGTCACGACGACGTTCGCGCCGAGCCAGCAGTTGTCGCCGATCCGCGTGGCGCCCTTGGTAGTGAAGCCCTGCCACGGAACGGGTCGGGTGGGGTCGTCGTAGCGGTGACTGGAGTCGGTTATGAAACAGCCGTTCGCGAACATGCAGTGCTCGCCGATCTCGACGAGCTGCTCGGCGGCGATCATCACACCTTTGTTCAGGAACGTGCCGGCGCCGATCCTCACTCGCGCCTCGCCGGGCATGGTGATCCATACGCCCGGCTCGAGCAGCGCGCCGGCGCCGATCTGCAGGCGTCCGGAGCGCAGCGCTTCGAGCACGTTGCCGTGCACCGGCCAGCGCACGAACGCTTCGCGACGCAGCATCTCCCAGTGGATGCGAGCGCGGTTCCACGGCAGCGAGTTGCGCTCATACCAGCGCCACTTCTGCACCCACAGGCGGGCCTGGCGGGCGAAATCGCCGTTGCTCAAGCGGCGACCTTGGCGCGGGCCGATTTGCGTTTGGCCGAGCCTTTCCCGCGCGGTTTCTTCGCCGCGGGCGACGGCACCGGGGTGAGCAGCTCCGCGAGAAACGCCCCGGTGTGTGAGATCGGCTCGGCCGCCACCTGCTCGGGCGTGCCCTGGGCGATCACGGTGCCGCCCTCCTCCCCGCCCTCAGGGCCCATGTCGATCAGCCGGTCGGCCGACTTGATCACGTCGAGGTTGTGCTCGATCACGACGACGCTGTTGCCGGCGTCGACGAGGCGCTGCAGCACCTCGAGCAGCCGCTCGACGTCGGCGAAGTGCAGCCCCGTGGTGGGCTCGTCGAGGATGTAGAGGGTGCGACCGGTGGCAACCTTCGACAGCTCGGTCGCGAGCTTCACGCGCTGCGCCTCCCCACCGGAGAGCGTCGTCGCCGGCTGACCGAGGCGTACGTAGCCGAGGCCAACGGCGTTCAGCGTCTCCAGGCGGCGACGCACCTTGGGGATGTGCTCGAAGAAGTGCAGGGCGTCCTCGATCGCCATGTCGAGCACGTCGGCGATCGACTTGCCCTTGAACTTCACTTCGAGCGTCTCGCGGTTGTAGCGCTTGCCGTGGCACTGCTCGCAGGGCACGTACACGTCGGGCAGGAAGTGCATCTCGATCTTGATCTGCCCGTCGCCCTTGCACACCTCGCAGCGTCCGCCCTTGACGTTGAAGGAGAAGCGGCCGGGCTTGTAGCCGCGGGCACGCGCCTCTTGGGTCTTTGAGAACATGTCGCGGATCACGTCGAACAGGCCGGTGTAGGTGGCGGGGTTCGAGCGCGGGGTGCGCCCGATCGGCGACTGGTCGACGGCGATGATCTTGTCGAGCTGGTCTAAGCCGTGGATCGCGCGGTGCGCTCCCGGCCGGCGACGCGCGCGGTGCAGGCGGGCGGCGACCGACTTGAACAGCACTTCGTTGACGAGCGTCGACTTGCCCGAGCCCGACACGCCGGTCACGCAGGTGAGCACGCCGAGCGGCACCTTCACGTCGACGTCGCGCAGGTTGTGCTGGCTCGCCCCTTCGATCTCGACGTAGCCGCGCGGCGTGCGCCGTTTCGCGGGTGCCTCGATCGTGCGCGTGCCCGCGAGGAACTGTCCGGTGGCCGAGCCCTTCACGCGCTGCACCTGCGCGGCGGTGCCCTGCGCGACGATCCGCCCGCCGTGCTCGCCCGCGCCGGGACCCATGTCGACGAGGTGGTCGGCGGCGCGCATCGTCTGCTCGTCGTGCTCGACCACGATCACCGTGTTGCCGAGGTCGCGCAACCGCTCGAGCGTGCCGATCAGCTTGGAGTTGTCGCGCTGGTGCAGCCCGATCGAGGGCTCGTCGAGGATGTAGAGAACGCCCACGAGCGAAGAGCCGATCTGCGTCGCGAGGCGGATCCGCTGCGCCTCGCCGCCGGACAGCGTCGCGGCGGCGCGATCCATCGAGAGGTAGCCGATGCCGACGTTCTCGAGGAACTGCAGCCGCTCTGAGATCTCGCGCAGGATCAGCCGCGCGACGTGGCGATCGGTCTCTGACAGCTCGACCTGCTCGAGCCACTCGAGCGCGCGGCGGGCGGAGAGGGCGCAGAACTCGTCGATCGCCGTGCCACCGACGAGCACCGCGCGTGACTCTGCGCGCAACCGTGCGCCGCCGCAGACCGGGCAGGAGCGCAACGACATGAACTGCTCGATCTTCTCTTTGGTTCCCTCGGAGTCGGACTCGCGGTAGCGACGCTCGAGGCCCTTGACGATCCCCTCGAACTTGGTCGCATATGTCCGTGTGCGCCCGAAGCGGTTGCGATAGGTGATCTGCAGTCGCTCGTCGGTGCCGTTCAGGAACAGGTCGCGCATCGCCTGCGGCAGCTCCTCCCAGGGGTCGTCCAAGTCCACGCCGTAGCGTTCGACGATCGCCTCGGTCACCTGCTCGTAGTAGTTGGAGGAGCTGCCCGCCCACGGCGCGAGCGCGCCTTCGGCGATCGACAGCGACGGGTCGGGCACGATCAGCTCGGGATCGATCTCCATCTGCGCGCCGAGGCCAGTGCAGTGCTCGCATGCGCCGTGGGGGGAGTTGAAGGAGAAGATGCGCGGCTCGAGCTCGACCAGCGACGGTCCGTGCACGGGGCAGGCGAAGCGCTCGGAGAAGGTGAACACGGTGCCCGGCTCGGGGACCGCGCCGGGCGCGATCTGCGTGGCTGCCGCGCGCACGCCCAGGGCGCCCGAAGAATGCTCGTGCTCCTGCTCTTTGCCGCCCGCGCCGACGATCTCGATCTCGACGAGCCCTTCGGCAAGGCCGATCGAGGTCTCGATCGAGTCGGCCAGGCGCTTGCGCACGTCGTGGCGCATGACGAGGCGATCGACGACGACCGAGATGTCGTGCTTGTAGCGCTTGTCGAGCACGATCGACTCCTCGAGCATGCGCACGCGATCGTCGATCTTCACGCGAGCGTAGCCTTCGGCGCGAAGCTCCTCGAGCAGCTTGCCGTACTCGCCCTTGCGCCCGCGCACGACCGGCGCGAGCACCATGAAGCGCGTCCCGTCGCCAAGCTCCATCGCCTGGTCGATGATCTGCTCGGCCGACTGGCCCACGATCGGGCGTCCGCAGATCGGACAGTGAGGCTTGCCCACGCGCGACCACAGCAATCGCAGGTAGTCGTAGATCTCGGTGACGGTGCCGACGGTCGACCGCGGGTTGCGCGAGGTCGTCTTCTGGTCGATCGAGATCGCCGGCGAGAGCCCCTCGATCGAGTCGACGTCGGGCTTGTCCATCTGGCCGAGGAACTGGCGCGCGTAGGCCGACAGCGACTCGACGTAGCGGCGCTGACCCTCGGCGTAGATCGTGTCGAACGCGAGACTCGACTTGCCCGAGCCGGACAACCCCGTGATCACGACCAGCGCGTCGCGCGGCAACGTGAGGGAGATGTCCTTGAGGTTGTGCTCGCGCGCCCCGGAGACGACTATCTGGTTGCCCGCTGGCATCTACGGGCTATTGTATGACGGCGAACAGACGTTCGCGTCGCGCGCTACTCGCTCTTAGTAGCGCTGCGGGCCTCGACGAGCCGGGAAAGCACCGGGAAAGTCAGCGGCTCGAACGGTCTGGGAGGCTGGCTGCGGGCGACGGTATCGGCGAAGTCAAGCAGTTCGATGAGCGCTGTCCCAGGGTCTGTCTGCTTAGACGATGGCGCTTGCTGCATCGATCGCGCCATTCGCCGGGATGCCTTGACGAAGCGCTTGGGGGAGCCTTGGATGCCTTCCGTAGCGCCGGCCGCGGCTATGACTGACACCCCTGCCATACCCACTACGGTACCACTGGCACACGCAGACGCTTGTACTAGCTTGAGCCCACTGCGGGGGACCTAGCGGTTCGATCGATTGATCGCCCTGGAAGGCCCTACCCCTCGATCGCCGCGTAGACCTCTTCGACCAGCTTCTCGCGGTCGGTCAGGTCGAAGTTGTCGGCGAGATAGCGGCCGACGTCCTCGCGCGAGTCGCCGTTGAGCGCCATGTTTAGCGCGATCAGGCGGGCGCCGTCGAGGTCGCCGTTCGGCGCGGGCGACTCGGCGGCGGCAGCCGGCACGGGCGAGGTCGCCGGCTTGTCGAGCGCGATCGGCACGGGCCCGGGTACGGGTACGGGTATCGGCCGGGACATATCTGCGGGCGGTGGCATCGGCGGGATCGGTCCCGGAAGACGGGACGCGGAGGATGCGTCGACGTCAGCCGCCGTAGCCGTGCTCGCGCCGCCTGCGTCAACATCCGACCGCTCCCCGGCCGAGGTCGGGGCCCCGCCCCCGGACGCCGCGTCGTAGAGCTCCCCCATGTTCTGCTCGGCCGCGGCAAGGTCCGTGGACAGCCGGCCGCCCCCGGCGCGCAGGCTCTCGACGAGCGCGCCGGCCTCGCCGTCCATCGACTCGACGCGCTGCAGCAGTGTGGCGGTCGCCTCGCTGACAGCCGCGACGTGCGCCTGGGCGCGCGCAACCGCGTCGGCGCGCGTCTTGCGGGCGTCAGCGTCGGCCTGCTCGCGCATCTCCTTGGCGCTGGCCCGGGCGTCGCTCTCGATCTGCGCCGCGGCAGCCTCGGCGGCGGCGATGATGCCCTGCACCTGCGTGCCGGCGGTCGCGGCGAGCGAGTCAGCGGCCGGGCCGGCGGCGGCGCGCTGAAGCTCTTCGACCTCGGTCGCGAGCGTGCGCAGGTGGGCGTCGACGGCGGCGGGATCGTAGCCGCGCCGCCCGATCGGAAAGTCGCGCCGCTCGATTGTCTGCCGGTCGAGATCCACGACGGCAATGTTAGTGGCGCCAGGAGCGGATCGGCGCACACTGACCCGACCGCTCACTCTGCAAACGGCACACGTAAAGAACCGTGCTCAGGCGACGTCGGGGGCGGGCGCCTCGGCTGAGTGGATCTCGCGCAGGTCTCGGCGCAGCTCGCGCAGCTCGTCGCGCAGCTGGGCGGCGTACTCGAAGCGGAGGTCGTCGGCGGCCGCGGCCATCTCCTCCTCGAGCTCGATCACCATCCGCTCGAGCTCGTGCTTGGGCATCTCCTCGGAAGAGCCGCGGCGAGCGGTGCGGCGTTTGTTGCGCCCGCGCGGAACCTTGGACTCGGCTTGGAGGAACTCGGCGATGTCGGAGATGCCCTTGACGATCGTGGCGGCGGTGATGCCGTGCTCGACGTTGTAGGCGAGCTGGATCTCGCGGCGGCGGTCGGTCTCTGAGATCGCGACGCGCATCGCGCGGGTCTCCTTGTCGGCGTACATCAGGACCTTGCCCTCGATGTTGCGCGCGGCGCGGCCGATCGTCTGGATCAGGGAGGTCTCGCCGCGGAGGAAGCCCTCCTTGTCGGCGTCGAGGATCGCGACGAGCGAGACCTCGGGCAGGTCGAGGCCCTCGCGCAGGAGGTTGACGCCGACGAGCACGTCGTACTCGCCCAGGCGCAGGTCGCGGATGATCTGGATGCGTTCCAGGGTGTCGATCTCGGAGTGGAGGTAGCGCGTCTTGAAGCCCATCTCGAGGAGATATTGGGAGAGGTCCTCGGACATCTTCTTGGTGAGCGTGGTGACGAGCACGCGCTCGTTGCGATCGACGCGGCGGCGGACTTCGTTCATGAGGTCGTCGATCTGGTTCTTGGTCTCGCGTACTTCGATCACGGGGTCGACGATCCCGGTGGGGCGCACGATCTGCTCGACGATGCGGGTGGAGCGCGTGCGCTCGTACTCACCGGGGGTGGCTGAGACGAACATCAGCTGCGGAGTGATCGAGAGGAACTCGTCGAACGTCTGCGGCCGGTTGTCAAGCGCGCTGGGGAGACGGAAGCCGTAGTCCACGAGCGTGGTCTTGCGCGAGCGGTCGCCTATGTGCATGCCGCCGATCTGTGGCACGGTTTGATGGGACTCGTCGATGAAGCAGACGAAGTCCTTGGGGAAGTAGTCGATCAGGCAGTAGGGCCGCTCGCCGGGAGCACGGCCGTCGAGGATGCGCGAGTAGTTCTCGATGCCGGAGGTGAAGCCCATCTCGCGCAGCATCTCCATGTCGTACTGGGTGCGCTGGCGCAGGCGGTGTGACTCGAGCTGCTTGCCTTCGGCCTCGAGCTCTGCGCAGCGCTCGTTCAGCTCGCGCCCGATCTCTGAGACGCCCGCCTCGATCGTGCCTTCCTTGACGTTGTAGTGGGTGGCCGGCCAGATCGCGACGTGCTCGAGATCGTCGGCGATCACCTCGCCGGTGAGCGGGTCGAAGTGCGTGAGCCGCTCGACCTCATCGCCGAACAGGGTCGCGCGGAAGGCGGTCTCGGCGTAGGCCGGGAACACCTCGAGCGTCTCGCCGCGCACGCGGAAGGAGCCGCGCGAGAGGACGGAGTCGTTGCGCGTGTATTGGATCGAGACGAGTTTGCGCAGAAGCTTGTCGCGGTCGATCGTCTCGCCGCGGCGGAGGATCTGCATGTTCATCTCATACGTCTCGGGCGAGCCGAGGCCGTAGATGCAGGAGACGGAGGCGACGACGATCACGTCGCGGCGCGCGAACACGGCGGCGGTGGCGGCGTGGCGCAGGCGATCGACCTCCTGGTTGATCGCGGAGTCCTTCTCGATGTAGAGGTCGCGGCTGGGGACGTAGGCCTCGGGCTGGTAGTAGTCGTAGTAGGAGACGAAGTACTCGACGGCGTTGTCGGGGAAGAACGTGCGGAACTCGTTGCAGAGCTGAGCCGCGAGCGTCTTGTTGTGCGCGATCACGAGCGTCGGTCGCTGCACCGCCTCGATCACGCCCGCCATCGTCATCGTCTTGCCGGTGCCGGTCGCGCCGAGCAGCGTCTGAAAGCGCTCGCCCTGCAGAATCCCCTCGGCCATCGCCTCGATCGCGCGCGGCTGATCGGCGGTCGGCGTGAAGACGGAGTCGAGCTTGAAGTCGGGCATCGCGCGGGGTCTACGTTAGCGACGCGGTGAGCGACCCTACTGACGCAGTCCTACTCGATCCCCAGCTGCCGCGAGTACGTGGCCCGGTATTCCCGCTGGGCCGAGAGCACGCGCTGGACGTATTCCCGCGTCTCGGGGAAGGGGATCGCCGCGACTGTGAGCGGGTGACCCGCGGCGTGCGCGTGTGAGACCCAGCTATCGACGTTCGCGAGACCGCCGTTGTAGGCCGCCACGGCGAGCATCTCGTTGCCGTTGTAATGATCGAGCAGGTAGCGCAGGTAGTAGCTGCCGTAGGCGATGTTGACGCTCGGGGTGGAAAGATCACCAGTGGTGAAGCGGTAGCCACCGGAGAGGTGCGCGAGGAACTGGGCGGTGGCCGGCTCGATCTGCATCAAGCCCTCGGCGCCCGTCGGTGAGGTGCGCGGATCGAACTTCGTCTCGGCGTAGATCACGGCGGCGATCAGCGCCGGGTCGAGGTGCTTGGCGGCCGCCTGCTCGCGGATCACGCCGGTGTCGCTGAGCGGCAGCGACAGTTCGTGCACGGCGTGCTCGGCGCTCACGGCGATCAGCCCCGCCAGCGCCGCAACGAGCGCGATCGCCACGAGTGCGCCGACCAGTCGCCGACGACGGTGGATGCTCATCGATCTAGCTTGTCAAGAACCGCCGACAGCTCGCGCCGCAGATCCTCCTCGGTGCCGTCGTTGTGCACGGCGAACGTCGCCCGCCGCGCCTTCTCCTCCTGGGAGAGCTGGCGCGCCGCACGCTCGTCCGTGAGCGCGTGGGCGCGGCTTGCGGCGCGCTGCCGGCGCAGCGGCTCATCGGCGACGATCGCGATCGTCGCGTCGTACATGGGCTCCATCCCCGCCTCGAACAGCAACGGCACCTCGACCACTGCCGCCCGCGGCGGCGGGTTGAGCGCGCGTGCCCGCTCGAGCCATTTCCCCATCCGCTCACCCACGAGCGGCCAGACGGTGGCCTCCAGCCAGGCTCTGCCTGCCTGGTCGCCGAAGGCGCGTCTGGCGACCTCCGCGCGATCGACCTCTCCGTTCGGCGCCACCTCCTCGCCCCACCGCGCGATCACGGCGTCGCGCAGTTGCGCCTCTTCATACAGCTCGTGCACGACCGCGTCGGTCGACGCCACCGCGGCTCCCAGTTGCTCGAGGATCGCGAGCGCTGTCGACTTCCCGGCCCCCATGCCCCCGGTGAGGCCGATCAGGGGAAAGCTCGACTCCACCTACTGAGAACGCTCCGACGAACCGTCTGCGACCGCGTCAGCCCTGAGCGGGATCGGCGGCCGGGTCGGGCTCGGCAGCCGCGGGCTCGGCCAATGCATCCTCGGATGCCTCCGCGGCCGCGGGCGACTCTGCGCCCTGCGCGGATGCCTCCGGCGCATCATCGGCGATCGCTGGAGTCTCCGCAACCTCAGGCTCCGGTGCGATCTCGCCCGTCTCGGCGACCTCTGGGACAGCGATAGCCTCGTGCGCCTCCACGGTCTCGGCGACGGGCTCTTGCACGGTCTCCGCCTCGGGCGTCTCGACGACCTCGGAGGCCGCCTCGGCTGCCGGCGCCTCCACGACCTCAGCCTCGACGTCCGGCGCAACCTCGGCCGCGGGCGCCTCGGCGTCCGGAGCATCCGTGACCACGACATCGTCCTCGGCCGCGAGCGCGGCGGGTGCCGGTTCGCCGGGGCGTGAGACCGGCAGGAGCTGGTCCTCGACGCGCTTGGCCGACAGCGACAACCGCCGGCGCTCGGAGTCGATCTCGAGAATCCTCACGCGGATCTCATCGCCCGGGTGGACGATCTCGCGCGGGCTCTCGACGTGGTGCGGGGCGAGCTCTGAGATGTGCACGAGGCCCTCGACACCGTCGAGGATCTCGACGAACGCGCCGAAGGTGACGACCTTGGTGACCTTGCCGGCGAGCTCGTCGTTGACGTTGTACGTGTCGACGATCCGCTGCCAGGGGTCCTCCTGGGTCTGCTTGAGACCCAGGGAGATGCGCTGGCGGTCGCGATCGATGTCGAGCACCTTGACCTGCACGGTGTCGCCGATGTTGAGGATCTCGGAAGGGTGGTTCACGTGCGACCACGACAGCTCGGAGATGTGGATCAGGCCGTCGATGCCGTCGAGGTCGACGAACGCGCCGAAGTCGACGATGTTCGAGATCTGCCCCTCGACGACGAGACCGGGCTGCAGGCGGTCGAGGATCTGCTGGCGGACCTCCTTGCGCTCCTCCTCGAGCACCGCGCGGCGCGAGAGCACGACGTTGTTGCGCGAGCGGTTGAGCTCGATCACCTTCGTCTCGATCTTCGTGCCCATGTATTCGTCGAGGTTCGGCACGCGGCGGATGTCGACGAGCGAGGCGGGTAGGAAGCCGCGAACCCCGAGGTCGATGATCAGGCCGCCCTTGACGACCTCGATGACGGCGCCCTCGACCGGCTCGCCGGACTCGGCGGCGGTTTCGATCCGGCGCCAGGCCTTCTCGAAGCGGGCGCGCTTCTTCGACATGATCAGGCGACCGTCCTGGTCCTCCTTGGTCATGACGATCGCGTCGACCTCCTCGCCGAGGTGGACCTCCTCGTTGGGATCGACCGCCTTTCTGATCGACAGCTCGTTCGCGGGGATGACCCCCTCGGACTTGTAGCCGATGTCGACGAGCACCTCGTCCTTGTCGATCCGGACGACGTGGCCGGTGACGACCTCGCCCTCCTCGATCGAGCGGAAGGTCGCGTCGTAGTTGGGGACGATCTGCCCGTCGATCTCCAGTAAGAGCCCGTTCGATCCGTCGACCACGCGGGCCTGCGGGTTCTCCATCAGCGTTTGCACCGGCGTAGCCTAGCGCAGCCGTATCATTACGGGGCAGATGCCTGTGCGAGCCACCAAGCGGGGGGCCGAGCGCAGCCCCTTTCGAGAACGCGATTGCGACGTGCTGGTGTGCGGCGCGAGCTTCGCCGGGCTGGCGGTCGCACGCGAGCTGTCCGGCTCGGGAGCACGGGTTCTGGTTGTCGATCGGTATGAGATCGGCGAGCGCCAGACCTCGGCCTGCGCGATGCCGACGGCGTGGCTCCATGCGCTCGATCTGCAGGGCTCGCTGCTGCAGAGCTTCGACGAGATCACGACGCACACACCGTTTCGGACTTCGCGCTGGCGGCTGCCGTGGTCGTTCTCGACGTTCGACTACCGCGAGCTGTGCGCGCTGCTGTGGGACCAGTCCGATCACGCGGAGGTGGAGTTCGAGACCGCCACAGTCACAGGCCGCGACGGCTTCACCGTGCACACCGATCGCGGTGAGCTGAAAGCGCCGCTGATCGTCGACGCGCTCGGCTGGCGACGCGTGCTGTCGAACGCGCCCGCGATCCAACCACCGAACGCCCGGCTCTCGCGCGGCCTGGAGGTCCATCCGGACGGGACGGGCGAGGAGCTCGAGCTGTGGGTCGACACGCGCTATGTACGCGCCGGCTACGGCTGGTCCTTTCCCGCGCGCGATGAGGTGCGCGTCGGCGTCGGCTCGTTCTGGCCCACACACCACGTGAAGGAGCCGACGGTCAGGCTCACGCACGACCTGGGCCTGCCCGCGGAGGGATATCAGGGCAACTGGATCCCCCACCAGCTGCGCGCGGCGGTCGAGGACGGCGTGTTCTTCGCGGGCGACTCGGCCGGGCACTGTCTCCCACTGACCGCCGAGGGCATCCGCACGGCGCTGTACTTCGGCATCGCGTGCGGGCGCGAGCTGCGCGCTGTGCTCGACGGCGCCGGCACCCACACGGACGCGCAGCGGCGCTACGGCGCGTTCTCCGCGGCCCACGCGCGCAAATACCGCTGGCTGCTCAATGCTCAGCACGTGGTCGGCTGGACGACGCCGGTGCCGGCGGTGGCAGCGTTCGGTCGCGCTTTGGAGAGCCCCCGCTTCGCGACGTGGCTCTTCAACCACTACCTGGCGATCGCTCCGCCGTCGTTCGTGGGCGCCGGAGCGGGCCGGGCACGGTCGCCGCGCGAGGTCGCGGCGACCGTCGCCTGAAGGCGTTCGGGGTCCGCCTCAGGCGACCCGTCGCAGCCGCGGCCTCGTCGTCTTCACAGCCTCGACCGCGAGGCGGCTCGCCTCGATCGCGCTGGCCCAGGAGACTTCGGCGAGCAGGCCGGGCGCGGCGACCATGTCCCCCGTCAGGAACACGCCATCGCCGCGGTCGACCGCGGGGCGGTCGCGCCAGGTGGAGCCGGGCAGATCGAGCGCGCCGGAGCGGGCGTCCATCACCTGGCGGCGGCGCCAGGTCTCGCGCTCGCGCCAGTCGCTCGCGAGCGACTGGTCGAGGAAGCGCTCCAGTCGCACACCGGCCTGCTCGGCGGTCTCGGCGGGGCGGATCGGCATCTGCGCCTGGATCAGCTCGTGTCCGGCAGGGGCGATCGCGGGGTCGGAGGTGGAATAGCGCCCGATCCAGCCGGACTCGTCGAGGTCGGAGACGATCCACGGGTCGCCGCGGCGATGGGCCACGCCCACGTCGAGGCAGACGGTCCGTCCGCTCAGCCAGCTCAGCGGCTCCTCGCCCAGCAGCTTCTGCGCCTGCGCGAGCTCGGTTGCGAGGATGACGGGCCCCTGTGGAAGCGAGTCGACGCGATGTCCCGTCTCGACCTCGACTCCCAGCTCGTGCGCGCGACGCTCGAGCGGCGAGACGATTGCGCTCCATCCGCCGCGCGCATAGCGGACCATCGTGGTCGGTGGCGGCGAGGAGAGGAACAGGCGCACGGTGCGCTCCCATACGAACGCCGCCGACAGCTCACCGGGGTCGTGATGGAAGGTGTAGACGCCAGCCGCAGAGGACAGCATCGCGGCGGTGCGCTCGTCGGTGTGGCTCGCCGCCCAGGTGCGGAAGTCGAGGTCGACGGGCGCCTTGCGCCCGCGCAGGCGCAGGATCGCCGGGATCGCACTCAGGGGCGGGGTGCGCTGCAGATCGCCCTGCCAGCGGAACCTCGCACCGATGAGCGGCGGGCGGACGTGGTCGGGAAGCAGGTCGCGCTCGGCCAGCCAGCCCCACAGCGGCCCATCGCTGTAGAGGGCGTGCGGCCCGAGGTTTGCTTTGTACGGGCCGTCGGCGCTGCGCGCCCGGCCGCCCAGCTGGTCGTGGGCCTCGAGCAGGCGCACGCTCGCGCCCTGCTCGGCGCATGCGATCGCCGCTGTAAGCCCCGCAAGCCCGCCTCCCACTACCGTGATCTGACCGCTGGTCTGGCTCATGACGATGATCCTCCAGGTCGATTGTTCCTACCACGGTACGGCGCAACTGGCTCGGTGTACAGTTCCAGTTGTGTCTGATTTATCTGGTCCAGTAGCGGGCCCAGAGCTACTGATCGCGCTCGATCGCGACGGCGAGAGCCCGTTGCACGAGCAGCTCGAGCGGGCGATTCGCCGTGACATCCGCTCGGGTCGACTCGCGGCCGGCGTGCACATGCCCTCGACGCGCGGGCTGGCGGCCGAGCTCGGCATTTCGCGCGGCGTGGTCACCGAGGCCTACGGCCAGCTCGCGGCCGAGGGCTACCTGACGATGCGCCAGGGCGCGCCGGTGCGGGTGACCGCCGCCGTGCGCGCCTCCTCTCCGCGCCCGCCGGCGCGCTCGCTGCTGCCGAGCTTCGCCTACCACTTCCACCCCGGCCTGCCCGACCTCGCCGGCTTTCCGCGCGACCGCTGGCTGCGCTCGCTGCGCGCGGCGCTCGCCGAGTCGCCGCACGACGCGCTCGGCTACGGCGATCCACGCGGGCTGCCGGGACTGCGTGAAGCGCTCGCCGACTACCTCGCGCGCGTGCGCGGCGCCGCGGCGGACACCGAGCACATGCTGGTGTGTGGAGGCTTCATGCAGGGCTTCTCGCTCGTCTGCCGCCTGCTGGCGGGCTTCGGCACGGGGTCGATCGCGCTCGAGGACCCGGGCTGGCACGTGCACCGGCTGATCGCCGAACAGGCGGGTCTCGAGGTGATCCCTGTTCCCGTCGACGCGCACGGGCTGCGAGTGGACGAGCTGGCGCGCACCGACGCGGCGGTCGTGCTGGTGACTCCCGCCCACCAGTTTCCCACCGGTGCGGTGCTCAGCCCGAGACGAAGGGCCGAGCTGGTCGAGTGGGCCGAGAGCGAGGAGCGGCTGATCGTCGAGGACGACTTCGACGGCGAGTACCGCTTCGACCGCGGCGCGGTCGGTGCGCTGCAGGGCCTTGCGCCCGAACGCGTGATCTACATCGGCTCGGCCAGCAAGCGGTTGACCCCGGGGATGCGCATCGGCTGGATGGCGATGCCGCCGTGGCTCGCGTGGCAGCTGATCGCCGCCAAGGCCGTCGAGGACGGGGGCTCCGACGTCGTCGGGCAGCTCGCGCTGCGCGACTTCATCGTGCGCGGCGAGCTCGACCGCCACGTGCGGCGCATGCGCCTGCGCTACGAGGCGCGACGGGCAGCACTGCTCGAAGCCGTCGCCCGCTGGCTGCCGCAGGCGCGTGCGGTGGGCGAGCCGGCGGGACTGTACGAGCTGATCGAGCTGCCCGACATCGTCGACGACCACGCATTGCTGTCCGCGGCCGCGACGCGCGGCGTGGGCGGGGAGGCGCTCTCCCAGCACCGCTTCACCATGGGCGGGCCGCCCGGCCTCGTGCTCGGCTACGGCAACCTGTCAGAGCCCGCGATCGAGCAGGGGGTGCGCCTATTGAGCGAGGCGTTCGAGGAGGTGCGGCTGTGAGAGCGAGGCCACATGTCCCGCCACTCGTTTCCCGACGGAATAAGGAATATGGCCATTACCCAGCGTCGGGCAGGCTCCCTGGTACCAATTTGGTACCATAATGGAATGAGCAAGCAGATCGCTGTACGACTGCCGGACGAGCTCGTGGATTTTGTCGACGAGGTCGTTCACTCCGGCGCCGGGCGCAGCCGCGCGGCGGTCGTCACCCGAGCGCTCGAGCGCGAGCACCGGCGCTTCCTCGCCGCGCGGGATGTTCAGATCCTCGCTCGTACCGGCCCGGATCCGGAGCTCGCGGGCTTGGCCGAGCACACCGTCGGCCTGCTCTCTCAGCTCGACTGATGCGGCCGATCCACATCGCACGCCTCGACAAGGCCCGGCCGGTACTGGTGCTTACACGCGAGCTCGTACGCCCGCACCTGAGCACTGTGACCGTAGCGCCGATTACCACGACCATTCGCGGCCTCTCCACCGAGGTGCCCGTCGACAAGCCCAACGGCCTCGCGGGAGCTTCGGTCGTGAGCTGCGACAACATCACCACGATCCCGACGAACGCATTGGAAGCGCAGATCGGGGTGCTGCTTGACAGTCAAGAGCCGGCCCTCAGCGACGCGATCGAAGCCGCGTTCGATCTCGACTGAGGCTACTTACGCACCACGAGCACTACTCCCGTCACAAGCAACACGAGCCCGGCGATGCGCGACGCGCCGATCGGCTGCTTGGCGATCCCGAGCAGGCCGAAGCGGTCGATCGCGACCGAGACGACGAGCTGGCCGGTGATCGCCGCCGCGCTGAGGCCGCTCGCGCCGAGGGTGCGCACTGTGACGATCGCGATCGTCACGAAGATCGCGCCGCACAGCCCGCCGAGCAGCGCCCACCAGGGCGCGCGCCCGATGTGAGCGAGGTTGCCGAAGCCGCCGTTGACGACGGTCAGCGCGAGCAGCAGCACGACCGTGCCGACCGTGAACGACACGCTCGCCGCCTGCACGGCCCCGACCGTCCTGCCCAGCCGCGCGTTGATCGGGGCCTGCATCCCCACCAGGCAGCCAGCGCCCGCGCCCAGCAGCACCGCAAGCGTACGGGTCACTACTTGGCCTCCAGCCAGTTCTGGCCCACGCCGACGTCCACGGCGAGCGGCGGTTCGCGGTCCCACACATCGCACATCTCGCGCTCGATCAGCTCGCGCGCGACCGGCACCTCCGCGGGGGGGCCTTCGAACAGGAGCTCGTCGTGGATCGTGAGGATCAGACGGGTCTGCAGCTTCGACTCCGCGAGCGCGCGGTGGCAGCGGACCATCGCCAGCTTGATGATGTCCGCGGCGGTGCCCTGGATGACCGTGTTGACAGCGAGGCGCTCGCCGAGCGTGCGCACCTGGTAGTTGCGGGCGCGCAGCTCCGGGATCTGGCGGCGGCGACCCCACAGGGTCTTCACGTACCCCTCCTCCTTGGCCTGCTCGATCGTGGCGTCGATGAAGTGGGCGACCTGGGGGAAGCGGCTGAGGTAGGCGTCGATGAACTCCTTGGCCTCCTCGCGCGGGATGTTCAAGCGGTCGGCCAACCCGAAGTCGGAGAGGCCGTAGACGATCCCGTAGTTGATCATCTTCGACTTCGAGCGCATCCCCGGGTCGATGTCCTCGACGGCCACCTGGAACACCTGGGCGGCGGTCGCCGTGTGCACGTCCTCGCCGCGGCGAAAGATCTCCTTCAGCGCGGAGTCGTCGGCCACGTGGGCGAGCACGCGCAGCTCGATCTGCGAGTAGTCGACCGAGATCAGCGTCTGGCCCCACTCGGCCTCGAAGCAGCCGCGGATCTCGCGTCCCAGCTCGGTGCGGATCGGGACGTTCTGCATGTTCGGGTTGGTGCTCGACAAACGGCCTGTCTGCGCGACCGCCTGCAGGAACGTCGTGTGGATGCGCGAGTGGGCGTCGGCCTGCTCGGGCAGGACGTCGAGATAGGTCTTGATGAACGTCGACAGCTCGCGCCAGCGCTCGATCCGCGGGACGATCACGTGCTCCTCGCGGATCGCCTGCAGCACGCGCGCGTCGGTGGAGAAGCCGATCTTGCCGCGGCGCTTGCGCGAGAGGCCGAGCTTCTCGAACAGGATCTCTCCAAGCTGCTGCGGTGAGGCGATCAGGAACTCCTCTTTGGCCAGCGCGAAGATTTCCTGTTCGAGCTCTGCGATCTCCTCGCGCACGCGCCCCGCGATCTCCGCCAACCGCTCCAGGTTCAACCGCACGCCGGTGAGCTCCATCTCGCGCAGGACCACCACCAGCGGCAGCTCGATCTCGCTCATCACCTCCTCGAGACCACGCTCTGCGATCTGCTCGCGCTGCCAGCCCGCGAGCGCCGCGAGCAGCACCGCGTCGGCCGCGATCGGGTCGTCGAGCGAGCTGGCCAGCCCGCGCTCCTCGCACAGCTCGCCGAACGGGTATCCCCGCCGCGCCGGCTCGAGCAGGTAGGCGCCGAGCAGCGTGTCGTGGATCAGCCCCGCGGGCACGACACGCAGCTCTTTGGCGTCGTGCGCCACGACCGCACGCGTACCGCACGCCGCGACGATCTCCTTCGGCCCGCTGCAGTCGCCCGCGAGCACCTCGACCGGGAACGCCTTCACTCCCGCCGCCGGGGGCGCGCCCTGCTCGGTACCCTCCCCCGCCCCTGCTCCCTTGGAGCCCACCCCGGCTCCGTGCGAGCCGGCACCGACCCCGTCGCGCACGGCCACCGCAAAACGCCATTGCGCGCCCTCGACGAACAGCTCGCCTTCGGGCGGGGCCATTTCGCGCACGACCACGTACAGCTCGCTGTCGGCGCCGCCGAGCTCGACGATGTCGGCCGGCGCGCCTGCTCGCGAGCGTGCGCGAAGCGTCACCTCGGCGGTCGGCGCGGGCGCCGCGGTCTCGGGGTCTCCGAGCGCCTCCTCCAGCCGCCGCAGCGGGTCGCGTAGCTCGTACTCGCGGAACACCTCGCGCACACGCGCGCGATCGGGCTCGCGCGCGGCCTCGGCTGTCATGTCGAATTCGACCGCCACGTCACGCTGCACGGTGGCGAGGCTCTTCGACACGCGCGCGTCCTCCGCGTGGTCGAGCAGGTTCTGTTTGCGCTTGGCGCCTTTGATGTCACGGATGTGCGACATCACGCCCTCGAGCGAGCCGTAGCCCTGGATCAGGTCTGAGGCGGTCTTGTCGCCGATGCCGGGAACGCCGGGGATGTTGTCGGAGGTGTCCCCCTTCAGCCCATAGAAGTCGGGGATCAGCTCCGGGGGGATGCCGTAGCGGTCGATCACCGCCTGGCGGTCGTAGATCTTCGTGTCGGTGATCCCCCGCGCGGTCGCCATCACCTTCACGAGGCCCGCCTCGTCGATCAGCTGAAAGACGTCGCGATCGCCCGTCACGATCATCACCGGCACGGGCGGGTCGGCCTTCAACGCCTGCTCCGCCAGCGACGCGATCACGTCGTCGGCCTCGTACCCGTCGACCTTTACGTTGCTGTAGCCGAACGCCTCCACCAGCGGTTCCATCGCCGGCCACTGCTGCTTGAGCAGGTCCGGGCGCGAGCGGCGCGTCGCCTTGTAGTCGGAGAACAGCTCTGTGCGCCCCGACGTGCCCGCGTCCCAGGCGACCACGGTGGGACACACGCCGTACTCGGTCACGATCTTGACGAGCATCGAGGCGAAGCCGAAGATCGCGTTGGTCGGCACCCCGGTCGAGGTCGCGATCGACTCGGGCAGCGCGTAGAACGCCCGGTACACAAGGCTCGGCCCGTCGATCAGGAACAGGCGGCGCTCCCGCTCGCCGCCCCCCGCGCCCGCGCCTGTTGCTTTCGCCGCCATCATCGCCCACTCTACGAGGCGCACCGGCAGGCGTGACCCCAGCACGGCAGGCGTGCGCGCGGCGGCGGCAGGCGTGGACGCCAGGCACGGCGGCCAGGCAGACAGACAAATAGGATGCCGGGCCGCCCAACGAACAGGAGCCCGAGTGAGCGCCACCCCCAGCGCGCAGTACCGACTGACGATCCGTGTGAAGCTCGACGACGAGCAGGGCATGCTGGGCGCGGTCACGAGCGCGATCGCCGCCGCCGGCGGCATGGTCGGCGCGGTCGACCTGGTCGAGGTCGACGGGGGCAACAGCCTGCGCGACATCGTCGTGGACGCCTCCGGACGGGACCACTGGGGCGAGATCATCGCGGCGATCGAGGCGCTCGACGGCGCCGAGGTGATCGACACGACCGATCGGACGTTCCTGCTGCATGTGGGCGGCAAGATCGAACAGCACAACAAGCACCCGCTGAAGACGCGCGACGACCTCTCGATGGCTTACACGCCGGGCGTCGCCCGCGTCTGCCTGGCGATCGCCGAGGACGCGGACAAGGCGTTCCAGTACACGATCAAGCGAAACACGGTCGCGGTCGTCTCCGACGGCACGGCGGTGCTCGGGCTCGGCGACATCGGCCCGCGCGCGGCGATGCCCGTGATGGAGGGCAAGTGCTGCCTGTTCAAGGAGTTCGCCGGCGTCGACGCGTTCCCGATCTGCCTCGACACGAAGAGCCCTGACGAGATCGTCAACACCGTCAAGCTGATCGCGCCCGCGTTCGGCGGCATCAACCTCGAGGACATCTCCGCGCCGCGCTGCTTCGAGGTCGAGGAGCGGCTGAAGGCGGAGCTCGACATCCCCGTCTTCCACGACGACCAGCACGGCACCGCGGTGGTCGTGATGGCGGCGCTGCTGAACGCCGTCAAGCTGACCGAGCGGCGGCTGGAGGAGCTGAGCGTGCTGATCATCGGCCTCGGCGCCGCCGGGATCGCGGTCACGAAGATCCTGCTCGAGGGGGGCGTGCGCCAGATCGTCGGCTGCGACTCGCAGGGAGCGCTGCACGTCGAGCGCGAGGACTATCTGGACGGCAAGATGAACAAGACCAAGCGCTGGTTCGCCGAGCAGACCAACCCCGACTGCCGCGCGGGCAGGCCCGCGGACGTGATCGACGGAGCGGATCTCCTGATCGGGCTCTCGGGCGCGCGCGCGCTGCCGGCCGAGGCGCTCGCCCGCATGAACAAGGACGCGATGGTGTTCGCGATGGCCAACCCCAACCCTGAGGTGATCCCCGAGGAGGCCGCCCCGTACGTGCGGATCATGGCGACGGGACGCTCGGACTACCCCAACCAGATCAACAACGTGCTGTGCTTCCCCGGCATCTTCCGCGGGGCGCTCGACGTGCGCGCGCCGGACATCACCGAGCAGATGAAGATGGCGGCCGCGCGCGCGATCGCCGACATCGTCGAGGAGGGAGAGCTGCGCGAGGACTACATCATCCCCTCGGTCTTCAACCGCGACGTGGCGCCCGCCGTGGCGGCCGCGGTGGCCGATGAGGCGCGCGCCGCCGGCACCGCGCTCGCGGGCCAGGAGGTCGGGTTCGCCCCGGGCGAGGGCCGCGTGTGAGCGGGAGCGCGATTTTGGGAGACACGTGAGCGGGTCCCGTCGGACAACGTAGTAGGCGCCGGTCACCACAGCCGGCGACGTTGCGGGCGGGGTAGGAGTACAAAGGGTGGCGATGGCATTGCGCGTGGCGATCACTGGAGCGACCGGCCTGATTGGCGGGGGCCTGGTGGATACTCTGCGGGCGCAGGGCGTGGAGGTGACCGTTCTCTCTCGCGACCCTGCACGCGCGCGTGAGCGCTTCGCGGCAGACGGAGGGCTGCCTGTGCAAGCGTTCGCATGGGACCTGACGCGCGAGCCCGCGCCGGTCGATGCGTTGAGCGGCCGCGACGCGGTCGTGCATCTGGCCGGCGAGAACGTCGCCCAGCGCTGGAGCGAGCAGGCGAAGCGGTCGATCCGCGACAGCCGCGTGGTCGGCACGCGCAACCTGCTCGCCGGCCTGCTCGAGGCGCAGCCCCGCCCGCGCACGTTGATCACGGGCTCGGCGATCGGCTACTACGGCGCCCGCGGCGAGGAGCCGCTCGACGAGGAGGCACCGGCCGGGAGCGACTTCCTCGCGGGGGTGTGCGTCGAATGGGAGGCGGAGGCGCAGCAGGCAACGGACCTGCAGATGCGCGTCGTGACCGTGCGCACCGGGGTCGTGCTCGACAGTCGAGGCGGCGCGCTCGCCAAGATGCTGCCCCCGTTCCGCCTCGGCGTCGGCGGCCCGGTCGCGGGCGGCCAGCAGTACGTGTCATGGATCCATCGCGAGGACGAGATCGGGATGATCGTGGCGGCGCTCGAGGACGAGCGTTGGAGCGGGCCGATCAACGCCACCGCGCCCGAGCCGGTCACCAACCGCGAGCTCTCGCACGCCCTCGGGCGCGCGCTGCACCGGCCCGCGCTCTTGCCCGTGCCGGGCGCCGCGCTGGGACTGCTGTACGGCGAGATGGCCCAGGTCGTTACGACCGGCGCGCGCGTGGTGCCGGCCAAGGGGCTCGTGCTCGGCTACGAGTTCCGCCACCCACAGCTCGACGAGGCGCTCACGTCGGCGCTGAAGAACACGTAGACGTCGCGCCCGACTTCTCCTTCCCTGTTCGCTCCGTCTCCCCCTCCCCTGTTCGCTCCCTCTCCTCCTCGCGCTTCCCGTCTCATCTCCTCCCCCTCCCCGCGCTCTCCCTGCAGCCGACTCATACGGGCGTCGGCGCCTGCTCGCGTTTCGGGGCCGGCCGCGGGGGGCGGTTCTCGGTCTCGATGATCACCCGGCAGGGACGCCGGCTGAGCAGGTACGTCGCGGTCGGGCCGATCCGCTGCTCACCCACCGGCGCGTGAATCGCCGACCAGTAGATCACGTCTGAGCCCACGCGTTCGGCCTCCTCGACGAGCGCCGCCCCCGGGTTGCGCGTGCGGATCAAGCCCGTGTGGATCTTGATGCCCAGGCGCCGCGCCTGGATGCGCGCGCTCTCGAGCACCGAGCGGCCCTGCGCCTCCTCTTCCTCGAGGCCCGACTCGAGCGACAGCTGGCTCGGCACCGGCAGCACGAACACCGCGTAGAGCACGCCGTCCTCGCCGATCAGCTTGGCCGCGCTGCCGAGCGCGGTGGCGCTGATGTCATCGCCGAAGATCGGCACGAGCGCGGTGCGGTAGTCAAGCTCCTCGAAGTCGGCCGGGCGCTCGGCGTGCTCGATCTTGTAGCTCTTGCGGGGATCCATGCCCTGGCGTTTGCGGTAGACGAAGTAGCCGCCCATCCCGATCACCATCCAGGGGATGCCGACGATCTTCGCCTCGCTGTGCAGCACCGTCACGGCGACCCACGCGGCGGCCGTGCCGATGCCGCCGATCACGGCGGTCATCGGGATCACGGCCCCTTTGAAGCGCACGCCGAACGGACTGCGATAGGGGCGCTCGCGATCGGGATCGCTGACGCGCAGCCGCACGATCGCAGCGTGCGCGACCGTGAACGAGAGCATCGCGCCGAACGAGTAGAGGTTGCCGAGGACTTCGGTGTTGCCGTAGATGATCAGCGTGCTCGCGAGCATGGAGAAGAAGATCAGCGTGAACCACGGCGTGCGGTACTTCGCGTGCAGCTGGGAGAACAGCCGCGGCAGCTGACGGTGCTCGGACAGCGACCACGACAGGCGTGAGATCCCGATCATGCCGGCGTTGGTCGCGATGAACAGGATCGTCGCGGCGAGGATCCCGAGGTAGTAGCGGGCCAGTTTCAGGACCGTGCCGTGCAGCCCGAGGTGTTCGACCACGCCGAGCATCGGGTCGTTTTCGAAGAAGCCGCCGAGCGACGTCGCATAGCCCGGGGTGGTGAAGGACTGTTTGAGCTCTGCGCTGTAGCCGACGCCGTGGTGCACGATCGGCAGCGCCGAGAGCGCCACGACCGAGATGCCGGCGTACACGCCGAGGACCGCGAGCACGACCAGGTTGACCGCCTTCGGCACCTGCTTGCCGGGATCCTTGGACTCCTCGGCCATGTTCGCCACCGTCTCGATGCCCGTATAGGCGAGCATCGCCAGCGACAGCGCGAAGATCAGTTCCTTCCAACTCGGCACCGACCCCAGATGGACCTGGTTGATCAGCAGATGCGGGTTCAGGACGAGCGCGATGCCGACGCCCGCCAGCAGGATCTGCGTCGAGAGGTCGAGCAGCGCGAGGACGATGTTCAGCTTGGCCGACTCGCCCAGCCCGCGAATGTTCAGCCACGCCAGCAGGCCGACGACGATCAGCCCACCGAAGATGTCGTCGGGGTTGTGCTTCAGCGCGCCGAGGCCGGGGAAGGCGCTGAGGTAGTGCGGGACGAAGAACGCCGAGATCGCGATCGTGAGGATGTAGTCGAGCGACAGGGCCCAGCCGGCGAAGAACGAGACGACGTCGTCGAACGCATGGCGCGCGAACGAGGAGGAGCCGCCGGCTTCGGGGAACATCGCGGCGCCCTCGGCGTAGGTTTTGGCCGTCAGCGCAAACAGGCCGCCCGCGAACACGAAAACCAGCGGTGTGAGCCCGAGCGCGTGCGCGGCGACGAGCCCAAGCGCGTAGTAGATCGAGGAGCCGACATTGCCGTAGGCCGTCGCGAACATGCCGGAGACCCCGACCGACTTGCGTAGTCCGTGCTCTGTAAGGCGTGCCATCGCCCGGGAGCGTACCCATGCGCGCGCATGGCGGCGCGAGGCTGCGTCCTCAGTCGCTCGCGCGCGAAGCACGCCACGCTCCTTGCGTCCTGGCCTCGCTTGCCCTGCGCGCCCATGGGAGCGGGACTCGCACCCGACTCTCCATCGAGACCATAGGCTGCAAAATCCCATTCATCGCAGCCGGGAATGGAGGAACGCGGCATATGATCCCGACGCTGGGTGGGTGGGTTCTTGTCCCGAATCGATTCCCGGCTATTGACATGGAAACGTCTCGCCGCGGAAACTACGACTCTGGAGAGGACTTCGTCCTCGAATATGGAGAGCTGCGCTTCACCTTCAACGAGGAGGACTTCTCCGAGCGCTGCGAGCAGGCCGCGCTGAAGGTCGGGTTCGTCGGCGGGCGGCTGGGCGAGGAGGAGCTCGAAGACCTCGTGAACCTCGCCGTCAACGGCGAGATCGCCGACCCGGCGTCGCAGCTCGGGGAGCACGTCAACGACTGCTGGCCGGAGCTCGTCGGCCCCGCCGAGCGCTCGCTCGTGCACTGGCTGCGCCGCCTCGTGTTCCGCGGCGCGTGGCTCGACCAGCGCGTGAACGAGGGCGAGCTGGACGTGGCCTTCGACCCGGAGACCGGCCGCTTCGCCTACGTGCAGCCCGCCGCCGACCCCCGCGCGGCCGCGGGCGAGCCGATCGAGCTGGCCCCGGAGCCCTCCTGGGGCCGCGTCGCCTACAGGCGCTAGCTGGCGCTTCGCGCTGCGGCGTCCTCGGTCGCTCGCGTACCGATCGTCGATCAGATGCGATCGACTGATCGGCCAGCACGCCACGCTCCCTGCGTCCTTGCATCGCTCGACCAGCTAACGCCTGTATCCCAACTACCCTTCGGCGGCGACAGCGCGGGCCTTGGTGATGGCCTCGGCGCCATCCTCGCCGACGAGCAGCTCGGGCTTGAGGGTGCCGCTGTCGATCAGATTGAGGATCGGCTGGCGCCCGGTCGAGGTCAGCGCGACGTCAAGTGAGATCACAGTCGTCTCTCCGCCGAACGGCCGCGAAGCGGTTGCGATCACGGTCAACGAGCCGCCCTCGCGCAGGTTGCGTGCCGCGACGAGCGCCTTGCGCGCGGCGTGAGGGTGCAGACCGTCGAGGCTGTCAATCAGCACGAGCGCGTCTCCCCCACGCGCGGCGACGCGCTTGGCGGCGTCGATCGCGCGCTCGACCGCCTGTCCTTGGGAGTCGGCCGAGGCGGCGAGGCTGAGCGCCGCCACAGGCGGGACGGGCCCCTCCTGCCAAGCCGTGATCTCCTCGGGCCGTGCGCCGATGAGCACCACCGTCAGCTCGAGTCCCTCGCGCCCCGAGACCGCGTCGAGCAGCCGTCTGAGCGTCTCGGTCTTGCCCGAGCGGGAGGCGCCGACGATCACCGCTCGCGAGCCACGGCCGAGCGGGGTGAGCCACTCGATCGCCTCGAGCGTGGGGTCCTTGGAGTCGAGCGCGAGGCGCTCACTCGGATAGGCCGCCGGGAGATCGTCATAGCGGGCGCTTTCCGAGACGGTGTCGGCCGAGGCGCCGTTGATCGTGTCGATGCGCACTAGCGACGAGTAGCGCTCGGAGCGCCGCGGGGTGCGCACCGGGCCACTGACGCGGTCGCCGGAGACCAGCTCGCAGCGGCGCACCTGGGCGGCGGAGATGTACACGTCCTCGTCCGAGGGCTCGGGTGGGGATACACGCAGGAACGCGGAGCCGTTGCCGAGCAGCTCGACCACGCCCTCGGCGACGCGTGCGTCCGCGGAAGCCTCCCCGTCAGCGGAAGCCAGGTCGGCCTCCGCGCGCTCGCTGCGCTGCCGCGGGGCACGCGCCCCCCCGTCCTGTCCACGCCCGCCGGTCCCCTGGCCACGCTCGCTCCCGCTGCTGCTGCTGCTGCTGCTTCGTGCGCGTCGCGGCCGCGCGGCTCTGGCGCCGGGCGAAGCGCTTGGCTCGTCACCATCGCCATCTTTGGCGGCAGAGACCTCCGAGGAGTCGCCCTCCCCCGAGCTGTCCTTCGCGCCGGAGCGGCGCGCGCGACGTCGGCGCGGCGGGCGTGAGCTGAGCTCCTGATCGTCGCCGTCCGGCCCCTCGTCCCCTCCGCCGGCTGCGCCATCGGCCGAGCCCGCAGAGCCGTTCCCGCCGCCCGCACCCGGCTCACCGAGGATCGCGTCGATCAGATCCCCCTTGCGCAGCCGGCGAAACCCGTCGAGTCCCAGCTGGTCGGCGATCGCGTGCAGGTCGGCCAGAGGACTTGCCTCCAGCTCGGAGCGCTCGAGTACTGACATGTGAATCCTTCTCCCTCGTTAGATGTATTGGGGCGGTTGGCGTCCCCCCGCGTTGGACAGCAGAGGGCACCCATCAGTGCACTTCCAGCCTAACGCCTCGTTCGGCTGTGAGGCGTCTCAATCGGCCACAGGGCCGACCGGAGCCTCGTGGCGGAGTTCATCGGCGAGCGCGAGATCCCTGCCCGGCTCGACCTCGCCGGCGAGCGCCGCGCGTACCGCGAGGAAGTCGGCGGCCTCCCGCACGTCGTGCACACGGAAGATGTGGGCACCCGCGTCCGCGCCGTACGCCAATGCGGCCAGCGTGCCGGCGAGACGCTCGCGCGGCGCGCGCCCGGTGAGCGCGCCGATGAAGTCCTTGCGTGAGATCGCCATCAGCAGTGGATGTCCAAGCTCGTGCAGGCGCTTCAGCTGCGCCAACAGGAGGATCGTCTGGGCCGGCGTCTTCGCGAAGTCCGGGCCCGGATCGACGATCAACTGCTCACTCGCCAAACCGGCCGCGAGCGCTACCGCGATGCGCTCGCGCAGGAAGTCGAGCACTTCGGTGGCGATGTCGTCGTACAGATCGGGATCCTGCAGCCGTTCGCGCGGAGCGGCGCGCGTGTGCATCACGACGAGGCCCGCTCCCGTCCGTGCGCACACCTCGGCCAGCTCGGGATCGCGCAATCCGCTGACGTCGTTGACGATCGCGGCGCCGGCGGCGATCGCGGCGCGTGCGACCGCCGGCTTGTAGGTGTCGACCGAGACGACCGCGCCGAGCTCGCCTACGACGCGCTCGATCAGCGGCGCCACGCGCTCGATCTCCTCCTGCGCGCCCACCGGCGCGCGGCCGGTGCTCGCAGACTCGCCGCCGACGTCGAGGATGTCCGCCCCCGCCGCGAGCAGCTCGCGCGCGAGCCGCAGCTGCGCATCCGGCGTCGCATGGCGCCCGCCATCGCTGAAGGAGTCCGGCGAGGCGTTGACGATGCCCATCAGCCACGGACGCTCGCCGAGGGCGAGCACACGCTCCCCGGCGATCAGGCGATACCGCGGGGCAGCTTTGGGAGCGCTCACGCTGACTCGACCTCCTCCGCCGGCGCCTCCCGCACGACGCTCCCCTCGACGCCGGCCTTCCGCGCAGCGTTCTCCTCAGCGTGCGCCTCCCGCACGATGCTCCCCTCGACGCCGGCCTTCCGCGCAGCGTTCTCCTCAGCGCGGGCCTCCTGCGCGAGGCTCCCCTCGGCACGGGCCTCCTGCGCGAAGCGCTCGACCTCGACGGCCACGCGCTCTGCGCTCCAGCCCAGCTCTCCCGCGAGGACGTCGGCGACCCGCCGGACCGGCGCGGCCGGCTCCCCGGCCCCATCGGGCAAGAGATCGCTCGCCGCGAGCAGTCCCAGGCGTGTGCGTCGCAGCAGCACGTCGCCGATCGAGCGGGCCTGCTCGCGACGGGCCGCGAGCGCAACCTCGGCCAGTAGATCGGGCAGGCCTGGGACGATCTGCTGGGCCAGCTCGCCACGCTCTGCCGCCAGCGCGAGCGCCTCTTTGGCGGCGTGACCGTAGCGGGCGGCCAGCGCCGGGTAGGAATCCTCCGGAAGGCCCTCCACGCGTGGCAGCTCCTCCGCGGAGATCGCCTGCCCGAGCGGGATCTCGTGCGTGCGGCAGGGCGCCTCGCGCGCTTCGCGCTCGACCAGCCGGTCGACGGCGAGCTTCGCCATCCGCCGCCAGGTCGTCAGCTTGCCGCCGGTGATCGTGATCATCCCGGAGGACGTCTCATACAGCTCGGCCTTGCGCGAGATGTCCACCGACTTCTTCGGATCGCCAGTCGAGATCAGCGGGCGCACGCCCGCATAGGCGCCCGTCAGGTCCGCGGGTGTGAATGTGGAGGCGAAGAACTCGTTGACGGCGGCGAGCAGGTAGTCGACGTCCTCGGCGGCGGGAGCTACGTGGTCGAGCGATCCCTCGTAGTCGTTGTCGGTGGTGCCGATCAGCGTGCGTCCCAGCCATGGCAGCGCGAAGATCGTCCGCCCCTCGCCCGCTGGCACGATCGCGCCGCCGACGAGCGGCAGGTCGTCGTGGTGGAGCGTTATATGGGTGCCGCGACTGGGACGGATGCGCGGCAGCTCGGCCTCGTCGTGCAGCTCTTGCGGGCGCAGCCGGTCGGCCCATACACCCGTAGCGTTGACGACGTTCGCGGCGCGCACCTCGAACGACTCGCCTGTCTCGGAGTCAGTGGCCCTCACTCCACAAGCGAGCCCGTCGCGCTCGAGCAGGCCGGTGACGTCCATGCGGTTGGCGCAGACCGCGCCGAACCGCTCGGCCTCGCCGAGGACGGTCAGCACCAGGCGCACGTCGTCGGTCTGACAGTCGTAGAACAGGTATCCGCTCGTCGGCTCGCGCGCGGCGAGCGCCGGCAGCAGCTCGAGCACCTCCTCACCCGAGATCGTGCGGTGACGCTCCGGGCTCCAGGACTCGCCTGTGCCCGTCAGGGTGCTCTCCTCCGAGCGCGGCGGCTCGTCGTTCTCGACGGGCACACCCCGCTCGGCGCGCGTGCGCCTGCCGCGGCCGATCGCGGATCGGCCAGTACGCAGACGGTCGCGATCGACGGACATCACGTCGTAGAGATTCAGACCGACCCCGAGCAGGCGATCGGGGCGCGCGCCGTCGAACGCAGGCACCACCAGCGGCAGCGGGCGCACCAGGTGCGGCGCCAGCGCCACCAGCAGCTGGCGCTCGAGCAGCGCCTCGCGCACCAGCCCGAGGTCGAAGTTCTGCAGGTAGCGCAAGCCACCATGGACGAGCTTGCTCGAGCGGCTGGACGTGCCTGACGCGAAGTCGGCCCGCTCGAGCAGCGCCACGCTGTAGCCGCGCGAGGCCGCGTCGAGCGCCACGCCCGCGCCCGTGATGCCGCCGCCCACGACGACGACATCGAACTCGCTGCGCGACAGCGCCGCAAGTGCCTGACTGCGCTCGATCACAACCGCAGTGTCTCAGAGGCACCGGCTCACAGTGGCTCGAAGCGAACCGAGCCTTCGACTCGGCGGCGCCGGCACGTGGGGCTGGGCGGCATGGCAAGCCGCCCCGACGCGCATGGCGGCCGGCGGAGCTCAGCGGCGTCGGCGCTTCTTGCGGGCGGGCCGCTTCGACGCAAGCCTCGCCCTGTTCAGGCCGTTGGAGTTGAGAAAGCCCGCGATTTCAGGGTTTGAGATCCGTGAGTACACGCCGGGATAGCCCGCCTGGGCGCAGCCGTTGCCGAAATCGACAAGCCCGATCAGCACGTAGTCGGAGGGAGGGTCGGCGGGCGTGTCGCGGTCGACCACCAGCGGTCCACCGCTGTCGCCGTAGCAGGAGTCGGTCCGGTGAGAGGCCTCGCCAGCACAGATCATACGTGGCGTGATCGTCTGTTCGATCGCCCCATACTCTTCGCCACAGAGCCATTCGGAGGTCAGCGACACGTGCGCCGAGCGCAGACCCAGCGGATAGCTGGGCGGTTCGCCGGGCGCCGAGCTGGTATCCCCCCAGCCGCTGGTCGTCGCCACGATCGTCTGTTCTGCGTCGGGGTTTCCGTGCCCTTCGGCCAGTGCCGCGTTGACCGGCAGTGGGGCGATCGTGCCGGCGCCGTCCAGCTTCGGCGCCGGCCCGTTCCAGAGGAGCCGCGCAAGCGTGAGCACGCCAACGTCATAGTCGCTTGTGAACGGGTTGTAGCGATGGTCGTAGGAGGCACTCGCGACCGGGTCCCTCACGCTGCCCGGATCGGTGGGCGAGAGCCGGCTCGAGCCCGCCAGGACCTCGATTTCGGCGGGTGCGCTGAGCCGCCGGCCGGAGCCGCCGCCGAGCAGGCAGTGAGCGGCGGTGGCAACGTGATCGGCGTCGATGATCACCCCGCCGCAGAAGAAGCCCGCGGCGGGAGAGCCGGCCTGCGGGTCATAGAGCGCGACCTGAAACGGGAACTCGGCGATCGAGACTTCCGCTCCGCCGATGACGCTCGCGTGCGCCCGCGGCGATGGCGTCCGTGCCGCCGTCGCGGGCGCCGGTCCCCAAAGCGCTATGAGCGCGGCGCTCGAGAGGAGCGCAAGGCGGGCGCCGAGGCGCCGGCCATTGGCCGCTGTCACCACAAACGCCTCCCCGAAGTGGAACTGCGAAGTTGGTGCTGTCTCCTCTCCTCATCTGACTATAGAGAACAATGATTTTCAAGGCAAGGGAAAGGTCTCCAAACCCATTGTGCGTCGGGTACAAAATGATGTCCGGAGATCGGACGTATGGGTTGGGGTTCACGCCATTTCTTCTGACGTGGACCCTAAGTGCGCGTCTCTTAGATGTTCGCGAGCTCGGCGGTGATCTCGCTCACGGCCGACTTGGCGTCGCCGAACAGCATCGCCGTCTTCGGGTCGAAGTAGAGCTCGTTCTCGATGCCCGCGAAGCCGGGGTTCATCGAGCGCTTGATCACGATCACCGAGCGGCTGTCGGCGACCTCGAGGATCGGCATGCCGTAGATCGGCGAGGACGGCGTGTTCTTGGCGGCCGGGTTGGTCACGTCGTTGGCGCCGATCACCAGCGAGACGTCCGTGCGCTGGAACTCGGGGTTGGCGTCGTCCATCTCCTTCAGCTGGTCATACGGCACGTCGGCCTCGGCCAGCAGAACGTTCATGTGCCCCGGCATACGGCCTGCGACCGGGTGGATCGCATAGCTGACCTCGACCTGGCGTTTCTCGAGCTCCTTGGTCAGCTCGCGGACCGCGTGCTGAGCCTGAGCGACGGCCATGCCGTAGCCCGGGACGATCACCACGCGACTGGCGTAGGCGAGCTGGATCGCCGCGTCGGCGGCGCTCGTTGAGCGCACCGTGCCGCCGTGAGCGCCCGCGCCCTCGGCGCCCTCGACCACCCCTCCCCCGCCGAAGCCGCCCGCTACGATCGAGGGGATCGAGCGGTTCATCGCGGTGGCCATCAGGTTCGTCAGGATCGTGCCGGAGGCGCCCACGATCATGCCCGCGACGATCAGCGCCGTGTTGTCGAGCGCGATACCGGTCGCGGCGGCGGAGAGGCCGGTGAAGGCGTTCAGCAGCGAGATCACCACCGGCATGTCGGCGCCGCCGATCGGAAGCACGACCGCGTTGCCGAGCAGCGCGGCGACCACCAGCATGCCGATGAACAGCGCCTGTGAGTGCGCGCCCGAGATCAGGTCGATACCCGCCGCGAGCGCGAGGATGAGCAGCACGAGGTTGACGATCTGCTGGGCCTGACCGAAGCTGATCGGGCGTCCGGGGATGATTTCCTGCAGCTTGCCGAAGGCGATGTTCGAGCCCCAGAAGGAGACCGAGCCGACGATCGCGGCGAACACCGAGAAGATCGCCACGTACGTGGCCACGCCGCTGTAGCTCGACCCGTAGTCGCGGAACTCGGCCCAGGCGATCAGGAACACCGCGCCGCCACCGACGCCGTTGAAAAGCGCGACCATCTGCGGCATCGCGGTCATCTTCACCTGGCGCGCCGCCGGTACCCCGACGGCGGTGCCGAGCGCGACGCCCAGCACGATCAGGCCCCAGTTGCCCTCGTTCGGCTGCAACAGCGTGGCGACGACCGCGATCGCCATGCCGACGGCGGCGATGCGGTTGCCGCGTACGGCGGTCGTCGGGCCCGACAGCCCGCGCAGGCCTTGGATGAACAGCGCGAAGGCGACGATGTAGAGGACGTCGAGAAAGCTCCCGTCCTGCAGGAAGGTGCCTACCACCGGGTGGATCACGACGCTCCCCCCGGCTTCTGTCCGTCCGGCGTGCTTGCGTCCGCGGCGTTGCCTGTGCTCCCACCGCTGCCCGCGTCTGCGCCTGTTCCCGAGTCCTTGGCCACTGGCTTCGGTCGCGACTTGAACATCTCGAGCATCCGATCGGTCACGAGAAAGCCGCCGACGACGTTGATCGTGCCGAACGCAATCGCGATCACGAGGATGATCTTGTTGAACGTCCCCCCGCCGGAGAAGCCGACGATCAGCAGGCCGCCGAGCAGGACGATCCCGTGGATCGCGTTGGTCCCGGACATCAGCGGGGTGTGCAGCGTGTTCGGCACCTTGGAGATCACAACGAAGCCGATGAACCCGGCGAGCACGAGGATCGCGAGGTTGGTGGTGAGCGTGCTCGCAAGGATCATCGGGGCGCCTCCACAGCTGCTTTCGCTCCGGGATGGACGATCTCGCCGTCGCGCACGATGCAGGAGCCGGACACGATCTCATCGTCGAAGTCGAGCTTCAGCGCACCGTCCTCGCCGACGAACAGGTCGAGCAGCGATTGCACGTTGCGAGCGAACAACTGCGAGGCGTGCTCGGCCATGCTCGCCGGCAGGTTCAGCGGCGAGACGATCTTCACGTCGTGTCTGACGACCGTCTCCCCGGGCTCGGTGAGCGCGCAGTTGCCCCCCGCCTCGCCCGCGAGGTCGACGATCACTGAGCCCGGCTTCATCCCTTCGACCGCCTCCGCCGTCACGAGCTCAGGCGCCGGGCGCCCGGGCACGAGTGCGGTCGTGATCACGACGTCGAAGCCCTTGATCGCGTCGGTCAGCGCCTGCTGCTGGCGCGCGCGCTCCTCCTCGGTCAGCTCGCGCGCGTAGCCGCCCTCCCCGCTCGCCTCCAGACCGAGGTCGAGCCACTGGGCGCCGAGCGACTGCACCTGCTCGGCGACCTCGGGGCGCACGTCATAGCCGGTCGTGCGCGCGCCCAGCCGCTTGGCGGTCGCGAGCGCCTGCAACCCGGCAACGCCGACGCCCAGCACGAGCACCTTCGCCGGCGGGATCGTGCCGGCAGCCGTCATCAGCATCGGGTAGAAGCGGCCCATCTCCTCGGCCCCCAACAGCGCCGCCTTGTAGCCGGCGACGTTGCTCTGCGAGGACAGCGCGTCCATCGACTGCGCGCGCGATATGCGCGGGATCGCCTCCATCGCGAACGCTGTCGCCTTCGCGTCGGCGAGCGCGCGCGTCGTCTGCGGGCTGGACAGCGGCGCGAGGAACCCGATCAGGATCGACCCCGACCCGAGCCCGCGGATCGCCTGGGCGTCGGGTGGCGCGATCGTGACGACGACGTCGCAGCCCCAGACCTCGCTCGCGTCCTGCGTCACCTGTGCGCCCGCCGCGGCGAAATCGCCGTCGGGCAGCAGCGCGTCCGTGCCCGCGCCGCTCTGCACGACGACGTCAAGGCCCTTGGCCTTCAGCTTGCTTACGACCTCCGGCACGAGCGCCACTCGATGCTCGCCCGCCGCGGTCTCCTTCGGTACGCCGATCCGCATGAGGTGCGAGAACGTATCCCATCCCACGGACGAGCGGCACCCCGGTGTGCGAGACTCGATACGCGATGACCGTGAACCTGACGCGCATCTACACGAAGTTGGGCGATGGCGGGGACACGCATCTGGGCGACATGAGCAGGGTGTCGAAGCTGCACCCGCGCGTGGAGGCTTACGGCACGATCGACGAGCTGAACGCGACCATCGGCGTCGCCCTGATCCAGCCAGGCCTTCCAGAGGCCTTCGGCGTCTGGCTGCACCGCGTGCAGAATGACCTGCTCGATGTCGGCGCGGACTTGTCGGTGCCCGCACCCGCGGATGATCGATCGTCCGATCCCGTCGAGAAGCCCGTGCGCGAGCGATTGCGTGTCGACTCTTCCTATACGGAGTGGCTCGAGCAGGCTTGCGACGAGGTCAACGCAAAGCTCCAGCCGCTGCGCTCGTTCGTGATCCCCGGCGGCACCCCCGCGGCGGCGCACCTGCACGTCGCTCGCACCGTCTGCCGCCGTGCCGAGCGCCGCGCGATCACCGTCGGCGCCGAGGCCAATCCTGAGGTGGTGCGCTACCTGAACCGGCTATCGGACCTGCTGTTCATCCTCAGCCGCGCGGCGAACGAGGGACCCGAGGAGCTGTGGGATCCCGGCGCGCATTCCGCCTCGGCGGACTCTGGCTGATCCTCGCCGCTTCGCCGCGGCGGACTCCTTCACGCCGATCGGCGGCGCGTAGACCTGCCACCGCCAGCGCCATCCACAGCGACGCCACCAGATAGCCGCCGAGGACGTCGCTGGGCATGTGCCAGGCGAGGATCAACAGCGAGCAGCCGACCGCCACCGCGAACACACCGCCAAGCGCCGCCACCGCCGGGCGCAGCCACATCGGAGCGACGAGCACGGTGCACAGCGCGAGCGCCACCGCGGCGGTCGCGTGCCCACTCGGCCACGAAGCCGGGTCGATGTAGGTGTAGCCGACCTGGGCATGGGGATGGGCGAGCAGCGGCTTTAGCGTCTCGGCCGTCAGCGGCGCCAAGCCCATCACACAGGCGACAGCTAGCCCCACCCGCGGGCGTCCGCGGACGAGCGCGAACGCGATCAGGAGCACAGCCCACAGCGTAAAGAGCGCGGGGTCGAGCAGCTCGAGCAGAAGGTTCGCGACGGCGTCGACGTGCGGGCGGCTGAGCAGCGTGAAGTCGTGCAGCGCCACCGCATCGCGCACGTGCGCGGCAGGCACGAGCGCGGCGACGATCCACGTCAGCGCAAGCCCGCCGACGCACAGGGCGGCGATCGAGAGCGCGCTCGCGGCGCTCGGCTTCCTGGCGCTGCTGTTTCCAGCTGCATACCGCCGCGGCATGGCCCCGGCGCTGTAGACGTGTCCCGACATGGTCCCTACAGCGTAGGAGGCTCCGTAAAGGGCGCCTGAAGCGTGACCAGGTCGATGATGGACCGGTCGACGCGCGGGAATGCCGAAGCGGAGGTTACGAGCCCACGGGGAACGTCTTGCCCGCGAGCGCGATCAGCGCCTCGGCGGTCACCCATACCGGTGTCTGCACGCTGGTGCGCGAGTAGCGGACGGAGCCGCCTGGTGCGAGCAGACTTTCGAGGTAGCCGACCGGGGAGCGGCTACCTCGGCGGCGCACAACGGCCGGGTTGCGGCCGGCGGCAACCAGTCCCTGCACCGCCCAGGCCGTCGATTGGGCGTTCGATTCGCCGCCGTACTGCTGCGGAAAGCCGCCGTCGAGGTCCTGCGAGCGGACCAGGTAGTCCGTTGCCGCGCCGAGAACACGCGCGTCGTGCGCGTCTGCATCTCTGAGCGCCTGCAGCGCGGCCGCCGTGTCGTCGACGTCACTGGCCGAGCCGTGCGCGCCGAAGGAGAAGCCGCCGTCGCTGTTCTGCTGACGCTCGATCCAGCCCGCCGCTTCACGGATCGCGCCATATCCGGCGGAATGGCCGACCGCACGCAGGGCGAAGATCGCAAACGCGGTGAGGTTGACCTGATTGTCGAAGGAGTCGTCGCTCTCGCGAGCGCGCTCCATTTCCGCGACGAGGTCGTGGCCGGCGAACGAGTACGCGGAGGCGCCGCACGCGTGCGCGGCAAGGATCGTGCGCTCCTCGTCGCCCACGCCCCGCAAGGTGGAGACTTCGCCGCGGAGCGAGTCGAGCAGCGAGTGCCCGGCGCGGCGAACGCTCGCCGGGTCGCGACCGGCGGCCGCCAGGCCCATCGCCGCCCAGGCCGTGTACAGCTCGCTCGAGCGCTGCCCGCTCGTGCCGCCAAAACCGCCGTCAGCGTTCTGGGCCGAAGCCAGATAGGAGAGCTCGGGGGACAGCGAGGCGACGAGCGCGCGCGGCCCAAGGGCGTCGGAGGTTGACGCCTCGGCCGGTGGTGTGCCCCGTGTCGCGTTGCCGATCGAGGGGGTCGTGGCCGCGAGGGCGCTCCTGCCCCCGGAGGAGACAGCCAGGCTAACGCCCAGCGCGAGCGTGAGAATGGCCAGCGCGCCGGGGGCCGTACCGGGGGCCGCCTCCTCCCAGCTCACGTTCATGCGCTCACGAGTACGTGCCAGCAGACGCGCGAGCTCGGGGCCGAAAGCGAGCGCGAACAGCAACGTGGCGAGCGTGTCGGTGATGTCGAATGGCAGCCCGTTGGCTGCCGCTATCAGCAACGCCGCCGGAGTATGGCTCGCCCCGATCGTCCACGTGTAGAAGTTCATGATCTCCTTGGCGCCGAGCGCCGCGAACGCACATGTGAGCGCAAGCGGAACACGCCCCAAACGCCTGCGTGTGAGCCTGCCCAGGCCCGCGCCTGCGAGCCCCACGAGCCCCCAGGCCGCCATCTGCCACGGGGTGTAGGGACCCTGGCCAAGCATCACGTTCGAGGCAAGCATCCCGATCGCGCCGACCGTGAACCCCGGCAGCGGCCCAAGCGCATAGCCGACAACGAAGGCGATCGCAGTGATCGGCTTCACGTCGGGTAGCGCGACGAACGCGTCGCGGCCGAGCGCGGCGACGGCCGCAAGCGTCGCCACGACCGCCACCATCCGTGTCGAGGGCCGGCGACGCTCGTAGGCGAGCCAGCCGAGCCCCAGCACGACGCCGACGAGCAGGAACGAAGCCAGCGGCCAGCTCATCGGGCCACCTCTGGTTGCGGGGCGCTCATGCGACCGCCGCCAACGTCCCGCGCGCGCTCAGAAGCGCCGCTCCCTGCTCCGGCAATAGCGCGCCGCCGGCGCCGCCGAGGATGCGGGCGGTCTCGGTCGCGAAGTACCAGCCACCCGCGAGCAGCTCCTCGGCGGGCCCATCGGCGATCACGCGACCGTCGGCAAGCAGGACCGTGCGTGCCGCGCAGGCGGCGGCGAACTCGGGGTCGTGCGTAGCCACGACCACCGCCTGGCCCGCATCCGCGCGGCGACGCAGCTCGCCGGCCAGCTCCCCCTTGGCCTCGCGATCCATGCCGCGGGTGGGCTCGTCCAGCGCGAGCACGCCCGGCGAGGAACCCGAGATCGGCAGGGCCGCGCCGGCGACGATCGCGAGCGCGAGGCGCTGGCGCTCGCCACCGGAGAGGTCGCGCGGGTTGCGCCCGGCCAGCCCCGCCAGCCCCATCTCCGCGAGCGCCTCGGCCGAGGCCTCCTCGGCGACACGCTCGTGGATGAAGTAGTCCCCCGGGTTCTGCAACATCAGCGCGACTCGACCGGTCCGCTCGATCCGCCCACGGGTAGGCTCCAGCAGGCCGGCGGCGTGGCGCAGCAGCGTCGACTTGCCCGCGCCATTGCGCCCCATCAACGCGACGCTCTCGCCGGGCTCGACACTCAAGCTGACACCCCGCAAGATCGCCGGCCCGTCGCGCAGCTCGTGCCACACGTCGCGCATTCGCAAGGCGACCGTGGAGGACTTGCGCGAGCGGGCGAAAGCCTTTGCGATCGAGCCGCTGCCCGTCTCTACCGGGCTCGATCCGTGCGCATTCGCCTGCGTCAGGCTCGGGTCGCGCGCACTGCTTCCCGCAGAGCCGGACGCCGAGACGCTCGACCCGGCGCCGCTCGACCCCGGCTGAGCCTCCTCGGGCAGCAGGCCGCGCGCGCGCAACGTGGCACGAGCCTGCCTGACCCCCACAGGCGCGGGATGCAGCCCCGCGAGCGCGAACAGCTTGGCGCCGGGAGTCTGCAGCGCGGGCGCCCGACGGGCGGCCCACTCGAGGAACGTCTGTGGCTCACCGTCACAGGCGACCCGGCCCGCCTCCAACGCAATCACACGGTCGGCGACGCTCAGACAGCGCTCCAGGCGGTGCTCGGCGAGCAGGATCGTCGTCTCCCACTCCTGGTTCAGCCTGCGCAACAGGCCGATCAGCTCGTCGCCCGCGACGGGGTCGAGCTGCGAGGTGGGCTCGTCGAGCAGGATCACGGGCGGCCGCCCGGCAAGCGCCGCGCCGAGCGCCACCCGCTGCTGCTCGCCGCCGGACAGCTCGTGCACGGAGCGATCGAGCAGCGCGTCGATCCCGAGCGCGAGCGCCACCTCCTCCACCCCGCGCGCAACCGCGGCCGCGCTGTGACCGCGGCTCTCGAGCGACAGTGCGAGCTCTGCCCGCACCGAGCTCGTCACGAGCTGTGTCTCGGGATCCTGAAACAGCGCTCCCGCGACCGTGCCGAGCCGGGCGGGGCCGTGCTCGCGCGTGTCCAGCCCGGCGAGCGTCACGTGCCCCGCAAAACGCCCGCCGTGGAAATGTGGGACCAGCCCGCACGCGGCGCGCAGCATTGTCGACTTGCCCTGTCCCGACATCCCCGCCAGCAAACACAGCTCGCCCGGCTGAACCTCGAAGCTGACGTCGTCCAGCGCCGGTGTCTCGACCCCCGGGTAGCGATACGTGACACGGTCGAACGACAGGATCGCGCTCATGGCTCGATCCCTCGGCGGTCCACGAACGGCAAGAGCACAGCGGCGATCAGCGCCGCGCACAGCGCAAGCGTTCCCCCGTTCGCCGGCGCGTGCAGCAATGGATAGGCCTGGAAGGCGGCCGCGCCGGTCAGCGATCCGACGACGGTCAGCGCGAGCACCGCGGCGGCGGAGCAGGCGAAGGCGATGTCGTGGCGCGACCACGGGCGCCTGCGGCGCACAGGGCGGCGGGCGGCGGCGAAGCCACGCAACTCGAGCGTCGCGGCGACGTCCATCGCGCGATCGAGCGACCCTCCGACCACGGCGCCGAGGAGCGCCACACGCGCACGGGGACCTTCGGGTGCGCCCGCCGGTCGCGTGCGCTGAGCCTCGGCGAGACGCTGCGCGTCGGCGGCCAGCAGCGGGATCATGCGGGTCGAGAGCGACGCGGTCAGGGCCGAGCGAAACGACAGCCGGCGCAGCCCTCGAAGCAGCTCGTCCGGATCGACCGCGAGCGCCGCGACGGTCGTCACGACGATCAGCAACGTGACCTTCAGGGCAATCACCGCGCCGTAGGCGGCCGCCTCGAGCGTCAGGTCCCCCTGGCCGAAAGGACCGAGATCTCCGAGCCGGGCAAACACGGTCAGGCCCTGACGCGAGACGAGCACGTTGACCGCGACGATCGGCACGGCGACGATCACAGCGGTGCGCATCGTGCGCGTGAGCGCGCGCCCGACCCCGGCCGCGCAGCCTGCCACGAGCACCGCGACCAGCAGCGCCAGCAGGACGAGCGGGTGGAACAGCACGAGCGCGGCCGCGGTCAGCGCGAGCGTCCAGAGCGCGCCCACACCCGCGCGCGCGGCGTGCAGCGGACTCGCGAGGCGGCGATAGAAGAACTGGGTCGCCGCCAACATCTCTCCTCACCCTCCAGCCATAACCGGCACGGGCAACTCCGATCCCCCCGGCGCGAGCGCGAGCGCGAAATGATCCTGCAGGGCGGACGTGTCGAACGCGCGCGCGGCAAGTTCGACGCCCGCGGCGTCCGTTCCCGCGACAACCCACACCGGCGCTTCTTCGGCACGACGCGTGGCGGCCACGAGCCCCGCACCGGCAGTGAGCGTGCGGGCCGGTGAGCCGTGTTCGTTCAGCAGCGCCAGCGTCTGCCCGTTTGTGGAGAAGCGGGCGTACACCCCGCTCGTCCCTGGCCCGCTCTCGATCTGATGCGTGCTCGGGTCGCCCTCCACCGCGATCCACGGTCCCACCATCACCCGCAAGGTTTCAGGCTCGCCCCCGCTTCCGATCGCCGCGATCGCGGCGGGCACTCCCAACGCTCGCAGCCGTTCGGTCACCGTGCGACAAGCGTAGCCCGCCACTACAGCGCATTCGATCCGCACCGGCAGGCGCTTGCCGTCGATGCCGTTCAGAAACGGCTCCGGGAACGAGCCGACCACGGCGGGCACGCTGTCCGTCTGACTCCAGTCGTGCAGATCCCACCAGACGTGATCCCCCGGGTGGATGTTCGTCGCCGCGGCCCCCTTCGGCGCCTCTACGCCGTTGACGTAATAGAACCAATCGTTCGGCTGCCCACCGGCTTCGCCACCGGAGAGACCGTCGACGCTCTCGACGAACCCGCCGCCATAGCGCGTCGTCACCTTTGCGTTGCGCATCAGCAAGCTCATCGCGGTCTCCTGTCCCACCACCCGCGGCGCGCTCCACGAGCGCACCAGCGACGCACCGAAATCGTGCGTTACGGTCAGGTGCACGGCGCTCGGCGCGGGTCCCGCGCCGAGACCGCAGCCGGCGAGCAGGGCCGTTGTGAGACAGGCACCCACCAGCGAGCCGAGCGCCCGCGACCCGCTGCCACGCGACAGTCCGCTAGCGGACATAGAACACGATTCTCGTCGTGCCCCTCGCCAGCACAGTGCGGTTGCCGGCCGCGTCGCTCGCCTCGATGTCCAGCACGTAGCGGCCCGGCGCAAGCGTCGCGGGCAGCAGGTAGGAGAACGCGCCGTTGTTCGAGACCTTGAAGAAGCTACCCTCGCCGCAGCGCGCACGCGCGAACCGCGTCGTGACGCCGTCATACGCATAACAGCGGCCCCTATGCTCGCGGCGCAGCTCGAGGCTGGTCGCAGTGACCGTCGTGTGCGCGAGCACGCTTCCGCTGAGGATTCGCGGTGCGTCTCCGCGCTTGTAGGAACGTCCTTCAGTCACGCTGCTCGCCTTTGCCACCAGCGCGTAGGGGCCTTTATATGGCGCAGCAACCACGGAGCCGGCCGCGGTGGTTGTGCCGCTCGTGGACCTGCCGACTCCCGAGGCCTTTCCGGTGCCACACGTGCCGTCGTTGCCCGCATGCACGCAGATGGTCGCCTCGGTGCGTACCGATTCGGGCGCTGTCGCCTGCAGCGTGTATGTGCCCGCAGCGGAGAACGTCACCGTGGCGTGGCCCGTGGAACCGGTGGTTGCGCTCGTCTGCGCTCCGGATACCGTCGCGCCGGTCGCGGGCGCGCCTTCCCCCTTCGCGCTATACCTGGTGACCGTCAGCGGAACCGCTTCGCCGACGTCTGCGCTGGCGGGCGCTTCGAGGCCAAGCGGCAGCGGCGGCGGTGGGCAGGCCGTTCCGTAACACGAGGGAAAGAACAGCACCTGATCGTTGCTGTGAAGTTCGGCTTCGCAAGCGCCGACGCTCGCCTCCTTGTTGTCGAGCCAGAATGACCAGAAGTAGTTCGCGGGGGCGTTTTCTTCGAAGACGTGACTCTCACCCTCGATCGAATAAATTTCATATTGTTTGTATTTGCTGTTCCACGGTCCGCCCCAGTTGCCGCCAGTCGCGAGCTGCAGCGCACCCAGGGCGCTCGTCCCGGCGCAGAAGTCTTCGGCTTTGCCGTCCGCGACGACCGTTGTCGTGGTCGTCGTCACCTGTGTCGCAGGGAGCTTCGTTTCGGACAGGCCCTCCACCCTCACGGTGACCGTCGCCGGTTCGGCCGCCAGGGCCGCTGAAGCGAGCACGGCCAGCAATAGGCAGACGGTGCATAGAGTCAGAGAGATACGACGTGATACGAACATGGAGCCGACCCCTTTCCACGAGGGCTTGTGGGCTTTCGGTCGGAGGCAGGTCTCCTGGCTCCCGGGCCTACCCCTCCGCGCCTTCCCGTCCCGCCGTTGGCAGATCGGTGGCTGCGCGCCGTCTGTTCGGCGCACCGCGGTGGGCATCCCCGGTCACAGTGGCGGGTCCGCGCCGGATTTCCACCGGCTTCCCTTCACCACCGACCGTCTGAATGACCACATCCTACTCCACTCCGCGGCTGGGGAGTCGGCCGCTCAGCGGAGCGTGGGCGGTTTCGTGAGCGGTCTGACCGCTGGTTGCACGTCGGCGCCTATGGGCCCGCGTCGCCGGGGCCGATCTCGTCGAACTACGGCTCGATGCGCGAGACCGTTACAACTGGGTCGATCCCGCGGTCGAACGACATCACGGCTCCCACCCCGGTCGTCTCTGCGGCCGCGACGAGGTAGGCGTCGGCGAAGTCGAGCCGCTCGACCTCATAAACCTCGAGCGCACGAAGAAGCATCGCCTCATCGACGACATCTATCGAGCGCAGCGCGATCGCGGCGCGCATCATCTCGGCGATCCGTACGCGCTCTACCTCATAGAAGGATTCGAGTACGTATACGCACTCCGCCAGCACCAGATCCGCCAGCAGCAGAAGCTCCCCACCCGCAAGCGCCTTGGTCGCGCGAGCAGCCATCTCGGGCGGGTCTCCGGTGAGATGGCGCACGAGGACATTCGTGTCGAGGAACGCCGTCAGCGCGATTTCTCCGCGCGAGCCTGCCGCGTCCGGCGCAACACCTCATCCCACGGCGTCCCCCGCTTGGTCTGCGGCACAGCGACCGATGAGGCCATCTCGATGAAGTCCGGGGTCTTAGCAACCACCGCTCGCGTACGCTCCACGCGGAACAGAAGCTCGTCGCCCTCGTTCAGATCGAGCGCATCACGCACGGTCTTCGGGATCGTGACCTGCCCCTTTGAGGTCAAGCGCGCCGAAGCATCCAAAGTATTTCTCCTTACTAGACAATGAGAGTAAGGATAGCAGAGTGTGTAGTCAAATGCCCACGTCGTCTACCCCAATCCTTTTTCCACGAGTGCCGTTTCTCACTCGGGCTGAGCTAAGCTGACCGTCACCCTCGCAGCGTGTTCGACCACATGCCAGTTGGTAAGGATTGTGCCATCACCGTCGATCTCAAAGCCCGACCCAGTGGCAGTGCCCTGCTGCCCACCTTCCCCTTTGAGTAGTTCGCCGGTGGACTCCGGCGCGTCCCCCCCCCACCGCATTGACGAACACCACACCTGCGGCGCTCCGCGCATAGACCCGTGCGCCGTGAGTGACCGCTTCCCAGCAGACGCAATCACTGGAACAACCGGCGTCTCCTGCACAGTGACGGTCTTTGCCGAAGAACTGAAACCTCCGTTCGCCGCCATCGCCCCGACGATCGCGGCCGTTACCAGGCTGCCACCCAATACACCGCCATGAAAGGTGTGACGATCGAGCGGCCTGCGGTTACCGGAACGCGGATCAGCTGTCCTCGTTGAGGATCTCTTCGCGGGCTTCGCGGGCGTCCGAGACAATCATCTGGATGTTCGGATTCTCGTCGCCCTGGAGGTGCGTGATCAGCTCGTTGAGTATTGGCAGAGCCTCGTCTTGGCGGCCGAGATCACCGAGGATCCGGGCCCTGGTGTAGAGCGCTGAAGCGCGTCGTTCGCGCTCGTGAGGGTCAGCGGCATTTGCGAAACGCCTGGCGGTTTCGTCGAAGAGCACAAGAGCCTCCTCGCCAAACCGGGTGACAAGGTCGTCGAAGACGCCATCGGACTCGCCCTCACGTCCGAGCGCGACTAGTGCCACGACCTTGTTGTTGAGCGCTGCGGCAACGGGCCCCCGAAGCTCGGGCTGAGGACTATCTTCATAGCGGTTGATCAGACGGTCGAATATCTCGATCGCCTCCTCGTAGCGTCCCTCCCTGAGGAGAGCGGCCCCCTTGGCGGTATGCGCATCGGCCAGACGGGCCAGTCGCTTGGGATTGGTCTCATCGCTTAGACGCGCGATCAACGCGTCGGCCACAACGATCGCCTCGGCGCTTTTACCACTTGTCCCTAGAAGCTCCGCTCTCTGACCAAGTGCTCGCTCGACCAATTGGCGCACCGCGGGCGAGGTCGTATCGCCGTAGCGTTCGGCCACCTCGCCCCAAACGGTGAGCGACCGCTCGATTTCTCCCAGCTTTCTGAGGGCAATCGCCTTATGGCACAGTGACCTGGCGACCGCTTCGGTGAGCTCTGACTCGGTCGCGTGCGTGAAGCGCTCGATGACCTCGTCATCGGACGTAATCGCGGATTCCCAGCGCCCGAGCCTTCCCAATGCATGAGCCTTACCATTCAGTCCGCTCGCGACATGCAAGCGCAACGTGGGCTTGCTAGCTTGGCCGAAGCGTGTGAGCAAGTCATCGGCAACGTCGATCGCCTCCTCGCTACGACCGTCGTCAAGCAGAAGCCAAGTCTTGGCGGCAAGGGAATGAGCCACCTTCTCGCGTACCTTGAGATCGGCTTCCTCGCCGTAACGCCGTACCAGCTCGTCATTGACGGCGATCGCCTTCTGCACATGGCCGAGCATTTCCAGGATCCATGCCTTGCCGGCAAGAGCGTCGAGCCTCACGTAGGGATATCCTGGAGGCGGATCCTCACCGAAGCGCTCAAGCACCTCATCGTTGACCACGAGCGCCTGCTCGTAGCGACCAGTTCCCTGCAGCACAGCGATCTTGCCAAGCAGCGCGGCCGCCGCCGACTGGCGGAGTTCAGGCTCGGATGAATCTCCGAAACGCACGAGCAGCTCGTCATACGCTTGGAGCGCCTCCTCGTGCTCACCGCAGCCCTCAAGTAGGCCGCCCCTCTTGTTCAACGCCTTCGCCACGCACTTGCGCACCGCCGACTCTTCGGCCAGACCGTACCGCTCGACGAGTTCGCCGAGCAGCACGATCGCCTCCTGGGCACAACCGGCGTCAGACGATGCGTCGGCCTTGAGCCTCAGCACCGCGACCACAAGGTCGGGCCGCCCGGGCGGCGGATTCTCGGCAAACCGCTCAAGAAAAGCGTCAGCAGCCCGAATCGCCTCCTCGTACCGTCCCGCCTCATACAGAATGGCCGCGCGCCTATCGAATAGCCGCGCGATCATCACACTCACCCGCGCTAGCGCTCGCTCGGGATCCGGCGCGCGACGGATTCTCATGCTCAATGCGCCGAAAGCAGCGTCAGCCTCGTCCAGCCGGTCCAGATCCAGCAGCACGGTGCCCTTCTTGGTCAGCGCAAGGTTCACCTGTCTACGCAGATCTTGCGTCAATGCGTCACCAAACTGCTCGACGACGCGCTCGTAACATACATACCCCTCCTCAAGTCGGCCAAGGCCAACCAAGGCATCACCCTTGCCCACCAGTGCCTCCGCGACTTCCCGACATACGTCGGAATCTGCACATCCGCGACCGCGCACGATCGTAGACTCGAAGTCCGCTATCGTCGTCACTACCTTCGTCTTTTCAGACAAAACACCTAGCTCCTATCCCACAAAGCCATGACGCCTCTACAATCGGTCTGCGGGCCGACGGGTCTCGGGCCCGCCCACGACCAAGCTTAGAGCAATTCCTCCAGGATCCCCTCCTCGATAATCTGCTCAACGCTCGCGCCAGCGCGGGACTCGATCTCGGTCTCGACTACGGTAGTCGAGACCGGCGCGTTTACCCGCTCCTCCGTCTCTTTGATGAGATCATCTCCGCATTGGCCGGTCAACGAAGTCCAGGCGATAACCACTGTGCAAAGAGCTCTGGCACCCCGGCGATGCACCCAGGACGCAAGCTTGTCGCATGGACCTTCCACACCGGCTTTACAGAGCGGCACGGTGAGACCTAGCGTTCCCCCGCCTTCACTACTTCCTGATTCTCCGCCCGTCAGCGGCTGGTACAGCACCGCTGATTCCGCATGCGCTTCTTCCTTGCCGCTTTCAGCCCCGTGGTGGTATGAGGCGTATTCGTATTCGCCTTCTTCTTCCCATTCTTCCCATTCTTCTTCGCCTTCATATTGTGGTCCGGCTGCTGCTGCTAGGGCTCGTTCTGCTTCCCGGGCCTTGCGTTCTGCTTCTGCTCTGGCGGCGGCGTTGATGGCGGCTTGTTCGGCGGCGGCTTCCGTGGCCATCCGTGCGGTCCCTTCGATGGCCGACTGCGACGGTCCGCCTACGGTGTATTCACCGCTGGGATCCGACGCGTTAACGGGGTCGCCGAAAGTGTAGCTGTAGGCACTGGCGGAGCCGCCGGGCTTGGGGTCGGGTTGCAGGAAGCGCCCGAGCTGGGGCACGTAGGAGCGCGCGCCCATGTCGAGGACACCCGAGGGCAGTTCGGTCGGGATCTCGTTCGCGCCGAGCCAGGAGTACTTCGGCGGGAGGCTGGTGGTCGGCACGCCGTACTCGCTGGTGTCTGCGCTGGAGGCGAGCGCGGTCGCCGTTTCGGACAGGTAGGCCGTGGCGATGATGTCGCCGTGGAGATTCGTGAGCTGCAGCACCGGGGCTTCGGTGCCGTTCTGGATAGCCGCGAAGCCGCTGATGCCGGCGATGTTGCGCGTCGATTCGCCGGCGGTGTTCACGGTCCACGCGGGCGAGCTGCCGGGGCCGGCGTAGTGGTTGGTGACGGCCGTGTTGGTTTTCCCGGTCGACACAGTTTCGCGTGTTCTGAGGGCGGGGTCGAGGTTGTAGCCGATCGTCTGCCCGTTCTGGGTCTCGCTCGCGAGCTGGTTATCGGTGTAGTAGGCATTCGTCAATTCTGAGCCGCCAGCGTCGGTCGCGGACACGCTGGTGATGTTGCCGAACGTGCTGTAGGCGGTGCCGGTGTCAGTGAGGCGGTCGGCGGTATCGTAGCTGTGTTTTTCGACTGCGCCGCCGGTCGTGGTGCATTCGCCTTTGGAGCCCGATTCGCGGGTCGTGAGGCTCAGGCGGTTGGTGTCTTCGTCGTAGGCGTAGACCCTGGTCGTGCAGCCTTTCCCAGTCGGCGTGTTCTGCGCTTGAGTCAGGCGCCCGGCGGCGTCGTAGGTGTAGGCCTGGTGGGAGAGGGTGCTGGTCTGTTCGAGCCACTGGCCGTGGACCGAAAGGACGACGGTGTCGCTGAACCACGTGCATTTTTCTGTGCAGTGCGTCGTCTTTACGTATTCCAGGCCGGTCGGCTTCCCGTCCTGATTGTAAGTGTAATTAGCATTCATTCCGTTGGGGTACCCCTCGGTGAGGAGGTTCCCTTCGGCGTCGTAGGTTCCGGTAAAGGTGCCCGCGGCGGAGTCCACGAGCTTTGTTGGGAACCCAGTCGTTTCGTTGTACGTGTAGGTCTGGGTGCCCTTGCCGTCGCTGATTTTCGTCGGACGCCCATCGACATCGTATTCGTAGGTGGCAGTGTTTTCGTCCGCGTCGGTATAGGAGATCAGCTTCCCCAGCGTGTTGTACACGCTTGTGATCGTCTTGGGTTTGCCTTCCGTGCAAAGTTTACCTTCGTTCGCGCACTGCTTGACCAGCGCCCCCGTTTCGGTGTTGTATTCGGTGGTGACGGTCGGTAGCGCCGTGCCCACTGTTGAGCTGATCGCGCTGGTCTTCAGGCGCCCGGCAGCGTCGTACGTCGAAGTCTTTGTGCGGGTCGTCGAGCCAACTGTTTCAGTTGTTTTTTCTGGTGCGTCCCAGATGTTGTACGTGTGGGTGGTGACCGGCAAGTTCGGCACGCCGCTCGTTTCCGGCTGTTTCGCGGGCTGGGTCAGACAGACCAGGTTCGCCCATTCGGGGTGTTCGCCGCATTCTTTGTGCGTCGAGTTAGCCGCGGTGGTGTAGTAGACCGTTTCAGTCGCGTGCGGGGATTTTTCTTTCGAGTTGGCGGGCATCCGCGTTTCGGTCACGTTTCCCGTCGACGCTTCATACAACGTCGTGTGTGTCAGTTTCAACCCGCTGGGGTCGGTCGTCACCGATGTCGGCTTGCGCAGTTTCCAGCCCAAGTTTTCCTGACCCGAGTAGGAGGTCGTAGTCGTGCGCACGTCTTCTTCTTTGCCGGAGTACTGCGCGCCGTCCGTGACCTTCGTCACGAGCCGGTAGGGACCGCCTTCTGTGGGGGCGCCTTCTTCGTAGGTGTACTGCTGATGGTCGCGCGCTTCGACTGTACTGCCGCTGGCGAGCTTGACGGTGTGTTGCGGGCCGAGGGTGCTTTGCAACTCGGTGCCTTCGCTGTTGTAGGTGCTCTCCGTATCGAGCAGTTTCGAGTCTTCCGCGGATTTGGTGCCTTCTTTGAGCGCTGTCGCGCGGTTGTCGGGGCTGAGCGTACGCACGACATCGTCGGGAGTGTTGTATTCGGTCGTACTGATCCCGCCACCAGGCGAGGCGACGTTGACGGTCTGCCCGCGATTGTCCAGATAGTAGATCGTCGCGCGCTTATAGTCCGTCGGCGGACTACCCTGCGGCTCATCGGGCGGGAAGATCGCCGTCGCTTCGGCCGGCACGTCTTTCTGCGCCCATTTTTCTATTTCCGCCAAACTCATGTTGTAGGGTGCGCCCGTACCGGACACAGGCACACGATAGGACACCGTCAACCCGGGCGCCGGACTGCGTGCTTCACCGAGTTCCGTAGGCACGATCGAGAAATGCTCTACACGAGCATTTCTATTATCGACCACCCACATGTTTGATTTGGAGTCTATTGCGATCCCGGTGGGATATTCGAACTGGCTAGACATGTAGCCTTTGCTTCCAAATTCCGCTACGTGTTCGCCATTTTCGTTTAGCTCGACGACGCGATCGCCCGAGCTAAGATTCCCATATGTGAGCCACAGGTCGTTTTTCGAGTCCGTCGCGAGTCCATTCGGTGTTTCGGACAGCGGGGCCGCATTGACGAGCAATTCGCCTTTTTCGTTGAACTTTTGCAAGCAACTTTTTCCTTCTGCCCAGTAGTAGACCCAGACGTTGTTTTTCGAGTCGACCGCGATCCTTTCCGGACGCGTCGTACAACCATCGGCACCGCTGATCTGAGCCAACAATTTTCCTTCCGGACTGAACTGATCGACATGTTCCCCACTGGCCCAGATGTTCCCTTTTGAGTCGACCGCGAGCGATCCTGCGCCTCCCGGCGGACTGAACTCTGAAAGATAGTTGCCTTCTTCGTTGAACTCCTGGATGCGCCCGTAGACTTCGCTCACCCACACGTTCCCTTTTTGGTCGACCGCGACGGCATGAGGCTCATATAGCTGGCCGGCGCCTTCCCGGCCGTTGGTGCCGGCCCTCCTCATGTATTCGCCCGCTTCGTTGTACTCGTCGACGTGGTCAGTGCGTTCGTCGACGACCCACTCATGACCTTTGAGATCCGTCGAGACTCCCATCGCCCACTCGAATTGGTTCGGTAGGCTACCTTCGGACCCGGATTGCGAGCTGTAAACGTATTTGCCCGATACCAGGTTGAACTTCTCGACTCGGTTGCCGCCCGCGTCCGCGACCCACAAATTCGATTGCAAGTCTAGGGCCACACCGGTTGGTTCCACAAACTGGCCATTGCCTTCGCCTTTCGATCCGACCGCAACTACGAATTTTTTGCCTTCTTCGTTGAACTCCTGGATGCGTCCGTTGCCGGTGTCGGCAACCCAGAAGTTTCCTTTCGAGTCAATCCTGATGCCGGCCGGTTCTTTGAACTGGCCATTACCTTCGCCTACGGTACCGAACTGACTCTTGTATGTCCCGTTGTGTTCGAGCTCTTGAACGCGGTTGTTCCCCTTGTCGGCTATCCAGATATGTGAACTAGAGTCGATCGCGACGCCGCTCGGAGATTTATAGGCCCCGTTGCCGGTTCCTTCCCCCCCAAAACCCTGGAGCATCTGCCAGTCGACGTGAGCTTCTCTATGTCGTCGCGGCCAGTGTTGGTGACCCATATATTGCCTTCTTTGTCGATGGCTATACCAGCAGGATTTTGGAGTTCCGAGCATGGGTATTCCGGAGTTTTCTGGTATTCGGCCAGAAGTTTGCCTTCTTCGTTGTACTCAGTGATGTCCGTGGAGGCTGACCACAAGTCGCCTTTCGAGTCCATTGTAAACACCCGCCCAGCAACCCCGGTGAGCTTCTTTACCAATTCCCCTTTTTCGTTGAGCTCGATATGGCCCTCCACAAACACGTCACCTTTGGAATTGACGGACAGACTGTACGGCCAGACGGACGGCCACGTACCGATCGAGGAGACATATTCCGGTGCGCCCGGCGTTCTGACCAGGCCGCTCTTTGCGCTGGAAGCCGCCAGCGAACCGTCGCCGTTTATGGCGGTCACGACCGCAACGATCGTGTGGCCGACGTCGCTTGTCACCGGCGTGTAGTTGGGGTTGATCGCGCCGTAGATCTGGGTACATTCAAGGCCGCCGGCGTTGCAGTCCTCCCACTGGTAGCTATAGCCGACCGGAGAGTTTTTCCATATCCCGTCGGATGTCGTCATCCTGATACTGACTGTCGGTGAGCCCGTGAGTTTGGGGACTTCGGTGTTGGTGAGCGCTTCGCCGTTCCATAGCGGAGCCGACGCTGGCGCCTGTGCCGCCTTGATCAGCCGTCCCGTCGTCGAATCCCCCGTCAGAGCGCTATACGTAAACACCCACGTCTCCTGGCCCGGCTGTGTCATCGATACGACATGACCTTCAGCGTCATACCCGTAGGTCGTCTTCAACGCGGGTGATATACGTGGGTCCCACTCGGCCCGCAGACGGCCGCTGCTGTCATACGAATACTGCGCGATCGCGGTCGTTGTCATTTCTTTTTTGGTGGGTTCCCAAGCAGTCAAATAAATATGAGTCAAGCGTCCGGTATATTCGCCCCACTGACTCTCGTTCTGGCCCGTGGCCGTCGTGCTCGTGGCATAGCCGAACGTCAAGGCGCGGCATCCCTTCACGAGCGTTGTGCAGCTCACGCCCGTGGGGACCGGCGCAAGCACCTGCGTCGGCTCGGTGATCCCGCCAACCGTCTGGAAAGTCGACTTCGTGCTCCCGATCGACCCGACTTCTTCGATAGCCGACGGCGTGAGCAAAGTGCCAGACCCGCCACTGGGCACGGTGAACGTCGTCACGTCGCCGTGCTGGTCGGTGAGCTTGAAGATGTTCGTCCCTTCTTCCTTGAGCGTTAGATTCGTATCGCCGGGAGGCGCCAAGAATTTCGTGCCTTCCTTGGCGAACAGTGACTGGCGGCCGTTCGCCGCGGTCAAGAGCAAGCTACCGGTGGGCAGCACCGTCATGCTCTGGGTCCCACCGAGGCCCAGACCCGACCACTGCGGACCGAGCGGGCCTTCCGCGCCGGCCGTCAAATGCCGTGAGTTATAGCTGCGCTTGATCGTCAGCGGCGAGCCCGGACTCGCGATCGAGACGTCGGTCACGCTCAAGCCAAACCCGCCTGAGGTCAGATCCACAGAGCCCGGACCGAGAAGCTTCGCTTCGGTGCTCTCGATCACAAACGTAGATTCCTTCGTTTCGACGTTCCCGGCACCATCGGTGGCCGTCACCGTCAATACGTGCTTACCCGCCACGTATTCTTCGCCATTGAGCGTCCATTCGCCCGTTGCGGTGCACGGTCCCGACGACACCGAGCAGCTTCCATTCGGCGTGCCGACTTCTTTACCGTCGATCGCAAGCTTGAGCGACGCGACCCCCGAGCTCGGCGTCGTACCGGAGCCATCCGTCGCGGTCGCCTTCAACAGATAATGGGCAAACCCTATTTCCCCACTCGCGGGCAAGCCAGACAGCGTCATGTTATACGGAGGCGCATTATCGATTTTCACCTTCGTTTTGGCAGTCGAGCTCAGTTTTACATAATCGGAGACGGTCGAGGTGATTTCGTCTTCCCCTTCAGGCAACCCGTTCAAGTTGACCTTCAACGGCCCCGCGGAACACGACGTCGTCCAACACGCTGTACACTGCACACCCGAGCAAAAAGTGAAAGGATTGGTACCTTCCCCTGCCCACGAAGGGGATGACCAGGTCGCGCCACTAATCCCTATCCCCGGGTCGGTAGCGTTCAATCCGAGTTCTACCGTTTCGTGGTTGGGTCTCACCCAGTGTTCAATCGGTATGAAACTCGAGGACGGAGAAGCTTCCTGCACAATCGAAACACTCGCGCTTTCCAACTTACTCACCGAATTGAAGATCGAAATCGCTTCTCGGGTGTCCTGAATAAACAGAACTTCCGTTTTGTCCGTCGAAGAGCTCACACTTCCCGTAGCACATTCTGACAGCGCGCACAGCGACCCGGGACCACCCCCCCGTGAATACGGGCCGATCACCGACTGTGACGCTTCGTTCGAGCCGCTATGCACATTCCAAATCGAAAGCGCATTTTCTATCTGACAACACGCGCTGGTATTCGAGGTAAAAGCCGTAACAGCATAGATCCTCGATTCACCCTGCGTCGGATAATAAAAGAATGCTCGCTGACCAGAGCCAGTCCCAATCGCCACCACATCCTGAAGCCCACCGATCCCTCCAGACCCTTCAAATGAGGAATTCCCACCATTATAAAAACCCCAGTTTTTCTGGTAGTTGACCTGTTCGTCTCTAACGGTAGGATCAACCGCGATCGGATACTGGTATTCCCCCGCATGCTCGCCCACCGACAGCGTCAGCGTGGACCCCGCGACGCTCATCGACACCGATACCGGCGTGCCGGCTGCATCGTGCGCGCTTGGAGGAGATATGGTGATCGCTTTGCCTGCCCCGAGAACTTCTACTACCCCCGACTTACCCGATGGCTGAGCGAGGCTCGCGCCTTGCGGCAGCCCAACCCTAAAGAAGAGCTGCCGCGGGCTTTCCGCCGACCGCAATAGGGTGTCCTCCTCAAACCCGCCCGTCAGGGGCTTGACGACCGTGTCGGTATCGGTCTGCGTGTTCGCATACAGAACCGTCGCGCCATCGACCACGCCTTCCGAGCCGCCCAACGCCGAACCGTGTTCATCGATCGGCGTAAGCGAGACGCCCGTGCTCGTCAACTCCACACCGTCCGCCGCCTGCTTCGGTATCCGCACACCAACCGCCGACCGTTCGGGCTGAAAGACATCGCCCACTTCAGTGAGGCTGAGGTTGAGCGGTTCGTGATGCCCGGGCGAGGTTTCAATCGCGATCGGTTCCGTCGATTCGATTGCCCCGTGCTTGCCTTCGGGAAGTTCAACCTGCGCCGCGTTGTCGGCCGGATAGCCCACGACCCGCTGCCCGGCGGGCAGCTGGGGCAGGGCGCCCGCGGGATGCTCGAACACTTCCGGGAACGCTTCCCCTGCCAGCTTCCCAGCCTGTTCTGAGTCCAAGCCCTCGTACTTCGTCTGCGATTCTTCGCGGGCCGCAACCGCTTCCGCGCTGCTCCGCCGCGCTTCTTCCTGCGCGTGGCGCTGTTCGGCTTCGGTCGGGGAGCTCGGAATCACAAGCGAGCCACCCAGCGAGGAGGACCCACCGAGTCCTTCCGCCGAATCAGGGCCATCGCCAAACGCAACCGCTGACCATCCCGGCCCGCTGATCGCAGAGCAAACCAAGCACCCCAACAGCAATCTTCCCGCAACGCGCATTTCCCCACTCCTCACAGGTCGATGACCGATTGCGCCTACCGTATCCGTGCGCTGTGATGCGGTCTATCCCCCATAGGGGTGATCTTTATCCCCGAAGAGGTGGGATCTATGGACCACCGACATGGTGAAGCCGGTCTCTGCTAGACATCGTGTCGCTCATTGGCTCCTATCGTCGGACCGGCGCGGCACGGGAAGCCCGACTAACTCCCAGTTGTAATTTACGCCGAACTTGTGGCGAATTTTGGCAGAATGTGTACGGACCGTCTCACGTCCAATAGACAAAGAAGTCGCGATCTTTGCCTGGGAATAACCCCAGCTGATCCGTTCCATCACATCCGCCTCCCGTGCAGTGAGCGACGGTCCCTCGGGCACGATGCCCCGTCCGCCCGCTGCACAATGGATAGCGGCGCGAATGTCCACGATAGTGGCGTCCTTTGCCACGCGAACGGCACTGGCGACAAGCGTCGTCTGAGCGCTCTCTGCGATTGGCATATGGGTAAGCAGGACGATCCCTATCCCTGGCCGGGCAACTCTGAGTCGCCTGAGCAGCACAGGCCTGGATACGTGATATTCGTCGAGGATGGCGACCTGTGGACTATGTTGTACAACAGCAACCTCGAGCTCGGCTTGATCGAGCCCGGCGGCCACAATGCTCAAACTGGGATCTGAGCCGAGAATCCCGCGTAGCCCATTGTCTAATGCGGCCCCAAACCTTCCCAGCACGAGCGTGACCGAACCATCCTCTACCCCCATCTGCCCAAATTCCTCCCAGCGTGAATCGTCATAGCAGCCGCAGCGCATCTTGATCGAGACGCCGCCGACAGACCAGTGCCGTTTCTCACTCCGGCTGAGCGCGATTCAAGCTCCGATAGTACTCAGATCGGCGTCTGTATCTGCCAGCGTCGCGCGCTGCGACTCGTCGAGCACGGGCTTGCCGGCGATCAACCGCCGCGCATGGTCGAGATCGTCGGAGCGGCCGAACGTCAGCGCCGCCCGCACACGCCCGTCCTTGAGATACCAGTTCGTGAACTCCCCCTCCTCGAACGACCCACGCACGATCTCCTCGTCCCACTCATACGCGGGCCCGACATACTCGAGCTCACCCCAGTCGGCGAGCACCGAGAAGAAATACGGGATCTCCTCGTGGGCGACATCCCTGCCGAGCATGTTCAGCGCGGCAGTCTTGCCGTGGTTGAAAGCCACGTCCCAATGCTCGATCCGCAGCGGTTGCCCATGCACGACAGAGTCGTACTCGCAGATGTCCCCGCCCGCGAACACGCCCGGCGCGGAAGTCTCGAGCCGTGAGGAGCAGCGTACGCCGCCGCGCTCGCCGATCTCGAGGCCCGCCCTCTGCGCGAGCTGCACGTCAGGCGTCACCCCCGCGCCGATCACCACCGCGTCGGCCGCCAGCTCGAGGCCGCCGCGGGTCACGACCTTGGCGACCCGCCCGCCTGCCTGTGCCCCACGGGGTATGCCCGTCTGGGTATCGCCCTCGAAGCGCTCGAGCTCGTCCTCGGCGTGCACGGTCACGCCATGCGCTTCGAGCAGCTCCTGAAAGAACCGTCCCGCGCGCGCGCCGAAGCCCCGTTCGAGCGTCGTCTGCTCCTGCATCACGATCGTGCAGCGCTTACCCATCGCCGTCAGCGACGCGGCGACCTCACAGCCGATGTAGGAGCCGCCGATCAGCACCACCTCCCGCGCGTCCTTGACCCCCTCGCGGATCGCGTCGGCGTTGCCGAGCGTGCGCAGGTAGTGGATCTGCTCGAGCTCGCACCCGTCGACGTTCAGCCGCCGCACGTTCGCGCCGGTCGCGATCAGCGCCTTGCCGAACTCGACCTCCTCCTTGCTCGACAGCTTCGCCGTGCGCGTCTCCACATCCAACCCCGTCACGCTCGTGCGCGTCAACAGCTCGATCCCCTGCTCCTCCCACCACTCCGCCGGACGGAACAGCGCCTCCTCGCGCTTCTCTTCGCCACGTAGATACCCCTTCGAGCAGTTCGGGCGGTTATACGGCGCGTCGGGCTCGCGCCCGACCAAGAGCACGCTCCCTTCCACGCCTTCCTCGCGCAGCCAGCGCGCGCAGTTCGCCGAGGCGAGGCCTCCGCCGATCAGCAGGTAGTCGACCTTGCGCACGGGCATAACCGCAATCTATGCGAAGGCAGGAACTCGCAGGGTCAACCCAGACGTGGTTCCCACCCATTCCGGCCGAGCCGAGTCGTTTTCGCGCTGATCCTGATCGACATCGTGATAGAGCGACCATGCCTCGCGCAGCGCCTCAACCAGCTCGTCGAGTGTCTCGCCAGAGGCAAACAGTCCAGGACAGTTAGGCACCTCAGCCCAAAAAGCACCATCCTCTTCGTGCACCAACGCATGTATCTCGATCTGTTGCTTGGTCATGTCTCGTCCTCGATAGACCGATCCCATCATAGACCTGCCTCTCTCGTGATTGCTGCCGTGAGACCTTGGCTGTAATCGCGGCCTCGGTGCATCGGCAGGGTGATCGGTCGTTTGCCCGGCTTCTCCATCTTCACAACGTGCTTTCCGCCGCGAACCTCAATCCAGCCGTGTTCTTGCAACAGCTTCCTGGCCGACTTCTGACTTAGAGGTGGACGCTTGCTCATAGCCCCGGCGGGTGGCGAACAGACCAATGCGCCCACGTCGGGATGTGGTCGAGGATGCGCCAGCGCGGGCCGTTTTCGTCGCGGTTCGGGCCGACGTCGGTGCCGCCGTGACTCGTATCCAGTCTCAACCCGGCGATCGTGATGAACACGTGGTCGCTCGGTTCTGTAGTTGCGTAGATCGTCACCCATCGGCCCGCTCCCGGCGCGCCCCAGTCGACGTAGTTCTGGGCCAGCGGGTTGTCCTTCAGGATTTCCGCGATCGGGCGCACCCCACTGCGATAGACCTTCCGATACTTCTCGGGAGTCCAGCCATACCTACGACAGAACTCACTACGGGTCATCTGCAAGCCGATCTGGCAGGCGAGGACCAGCCGCTGGTCGTGACTCAGCGCTGGAGCGACGCGCTCCAGCAGCTCCAGCTCGAAGCGCAGCATCGCGAGCCGCTCGACGTCGGCTCGCTCGTCGACGATCTCGATTTCGCCTTCGGCCCCTCCACTCAGGGAGATGGCGGTGTGCAGCGCGGCCTGCATCGGGCTACGCCCGGTGAGCGCGCGACGGCGGTCGAACACACGCGAGCGGAACCGCTGCTCGAGCACGTTCGCCATATGCGCGCGCGAGGAGAGCGCTCCGTGGTTGCGCGCGTGCACGATCAGCTCGAGCGTCGCCTGTGCGTAGCAGTCCTCGAGATCCTCTCGCCCCAGCCGGTGGCCATGCGCGCGGAGCAGCAGCTCGCGCCTGGCCTCCGCCACGAGCGCGACCTCCTCGGCGGGATCGCGACTCGTCCAGCTCGGCTGCCCCTCCCGCGGCCAGCGATCGCCCAGGGCTCGTTTTTGTACGTCAGTTCGGGTAGACACACAGGCATGTCGCAGCCAGGCGCCCGCAGACCCCCCCTCCAATTTCCTGGCCGCCCCCCTGCCCGTCCCTCGAGCAGCGCACTAGCGCGCACGAAGCGATGAGCCTCGGCGAGCGTCTCCACGCGCTCGATCGCCGCCAGCAGCGCCATCCGCCGGTGGCGTTCCTCGCAGCCGTGATCAAGAAGTTCGGCGACGACCAGGCCGGCCAGCTCGCGGCGCTGATCGCCTACTACGGGTTCGTCTCTCTGTTCCCGCTGTTGCTCGTGTTCGTGACCGTGCTCGGCTTCGTGCTGCAGGGCAACCCGAGCGCGCAGAGCAGCGTCCTTCACTCGACGCTCAGCCAGTTCCCGGTGATCGGCACCCAGCTGCAGAGCAATGTCCACTCGCTGAAAGGCTCAGGTGTCGGCCTCGCGATCGGCCTGCTCGGCTCGCTTTTGGCCGGCCTCGGGATCACGGGCGCGACCCAGAACGCGTTCAACCAGGTCTGGTACGTGCCTCACAAGCACCGGCCCAACTTCCTCACCTCACGCCTGCGCGGCATCGGGCTGCTCCTCGGCCTGGGGCTGCTCGTGATCGTCTCGACCGCCGCCGCCGGGTTCGTCACCGCCGGCGGCCAGGGCGCCGCCGCACTCGTCGGCGGGGTGCTCGTCGCTGTGCTTGTGAACGTGCTGCTGTTCTTCGCCGCCTTCCGGCTGATGACCGCCACCGAAGTGCAGACCGGCGATCTACTCCCCGGCGTGCTCGTGGCGGCCGTGCTGTGGACTGTCCTGCAACACGTCGGCGGCTACTACGTCGACCACGTCGTGCGCCATGCAAAGGAGACCTCCGGCCTGTTCGCGTTCGTGCTCGGCCTGCTCGCCTGGCTCTACCTCGGCGCACAGGTGACGCTGCTGGCGGCCGAGGTCAACGTCGTGCGCGCGCACAAGCTGTGGCCGCGCAGCTTCTTCTCCCAGCCGCTGCTCGACGCCGACAAGCGCGCGCTCACATCCTCGGCGGAGATCGAGGAGCGCATCCACGAGGAGAACGTCGAGGTCGACTTCGACGGGCCGGGTTAGGGTGCAAGCAGCAACGCTCCGCGTAGAGCTTCTACTAATCAGCGCCGCCGCCGTGGACGAATCTGATTGACAAGCTCAACCAAGTCCGGGTCGGCGGGCGGCTCCTCCATGTCATCGCAACACGGGGGCTGCGCGTCCCGAGCGCGACCAATCGCGCTGAGGCCGGGAATGTCCCGCGCCCCATCGGCGTGAACATTCTCGTCCTCGGTGTGCTGCCCGACCCACGAGACGACGATGTCATCGAGATCTCCAAAGACGAGGTGCATCCGCCAGTCGCGGTAGAAGCGCCGCTCGCAGATTCGGTGGTCCACACCCGACTCGGCACGCATCCGCACTCCGCCCGCCTCGCACCCTCGATGTCGAAGCTCCTCGACCGTACGATCGAAATGCTGCTTGACCGCACCGCGCAGAGCTTTCACGCGCGCATCGCAGCGTCGGGCTACGACGACGTTGAACCATGGCGCCATAAGTCAGACCGCGCAACCACTCGGCGTGCGCTCACAAGTCCACGACGTCGCCGGCCAAAGCGTCGCGCAGCCCCTCTTGGGCTCCCGGCTGTTCCAATACACGCTTGTCGGCGGCCTCGCGCAGAAGCTGTGAGAAGCGACGTTCGTCTTTGGCAAGCGCACGCAATCGACTCAAGCGCTCCTTGAGCAACTGAACGCTCGAGAATGCAACTCGCTGAGGCGAGGTATCCGCAACAACGTCAAGGAGCCCCTTGGCGATCCAACTGCGCACGGTTGGACGGCTTACGCCAAGCTCCTCCGCTACCTCGGGCACAGTGAGCGCGGGCGCATCGGCACCGACCCTCTGCTTCGCCTGCTCGAGCGCACGCTGAGCCACGACGACGTCTCCATTAGACAGGGCCCTGCCGGCAAGCGTGATCGTCTCGTCGAGCGTGACAAAGCTGGCAACCAACTCTCGATGCTCACGCTTGGTCATGACGCCCATAATACCATCTTCTTTCCGAAAAGATCTAAAAATGGAAGTCCGGGACGGAGCATTGACTTCTACACGGTCAGCCAGCAGGCACTACCGAGGCTCCATCCGACTCTGAAAGTAAAATGCAGTTCCGAGTCAGGATATGGTCAATCCGCCGATGTAGCGCACCTCTGGCCCCTCGAAGACCCGAGGAGATTACGCCTGCCGAGGGGATGGACCCGTCGTCCGCGACATCCCTAGCAGAGCGGCCGCTCCAGCAGACGACCTAAACTGGGCTGTCTCCCACCGGCGCCGACACCAAGGCCCCTCCGGATGCCATCGTCACGCCTCCGCGGGGCCGAACATGCGTGCGGCCAACAACGCCCGAACCCTGGACCACGCAAGGCGGCCGCACGGATGTCGCCCCGCCGAGGGCTTGCCACCCAACGCTAGGAGCCTCCTGCCCGGGCTCGACCAGCCCGTCAAGTGACCGGCGACACCGGCCCCCATCCGGGGAACAGGAGCGTAATTGTCTCCCAAATATGGCTCTGTGACGCCATATCCGACATGACCCCACAACTACTTGCGTCCGCAACCATCGCGAGCTATACTAACTAAACTTTCGTAAGCTCATATGGAGCCGATACCTATGCCTTCTTCCTCTTCAGAGTCTCGCCCCACGCCCCCCTCCCAGCCCAAGCAGGTCCTGCGGCTGATCCCGCTCGACGACACCGTCGTGTTCCCCTCGATGGGCATCACGCTGACGATCGACGTCGGCGACGACGAGCGCGTCGTGCTCGTCCCCCGCCACGAGAACGAGTTCCTCGAGGTCGGCACGATCGCCGAGGTCTCAGAGCAGATCCGCCTCCCCGGTGGCGGCCGCGCCGTGGCGATCTCCGGCGAGCACCGCGCGCTGATCGGCGCCGCTCAGACCGGCCCCGAAGGCGAGCTGCGCGTCGAGGTCGACGAGCGTCCCGACGACACCCCCGTGGACGGGCGCACGCGCGAGCTCGAGCGCGAGTACCGCGCGATCGTCGAGGAGATCCTCGAGCTGCGCGGCGACGACGGGCGGATCGCGGCGTTCCTGCGCGCGATCGTCGAGCCCGGCGCGCTGGCCGACTCGGCCGGCTACTCGCCGCAGCTGACCTACGAGCAGAAGGTCGAGCTGCTGCGCACCCTCGACGTCACCGCCCGCCTCGAGCTTGCAGTCAAGCTCCAGCGCGAGTCCCTCGCCGAGCTGCAGGTGCGCAAGCGCATCCGCGAGGACGTGCAGGAGGGCGCCGAGAAGCAGCAGCGCGAGTACTTCCTGCGCAAGCAGATGGAGTCGATCCGCAAGGAGCTCGACGAGGACGACGCGTCCGTCGCCGAGGAGTACCGCAAGAAGATCGAGGCGGCCGAGATGCCCGAGCCGGTGCAGGAGCAGGCGCTGAAGGAGCTCGCGCGCCTGGAGCGGATGGGCGAGCAGACCGGCGAGTCGTCCATGATCCGTACCTACCTCGACTGGCTGATCGCGGTCCCGTGGTCCAAGCGCTCCGAGGAGCACCTCGACCCGGTCGCGGCGCGTGCCGTGCTCGACTCAGACCACGCCGGCTTGGAAGACGTCAAGGACCGCGTGACCGAGTACCTGGCCGTGCGCAAGCTGCGCCAGGACCGCGGCATCGAGGCCGACCCCAAGTCGGGGGCGATCCTCACGCTGATCGGGCCCCCGGGCACCGGCAAGACCTCGATCGGCGAGTCGATCGCCCGCGCGACCGGACGCGAGTTCGTGCGCATGTCGCTCGGCGGCGTGCGCGACGAGGCCGAGATCCGCGGGCACCGCCGCACCTACATCGGCGCGCTTCCCGGCCGGCTGGTCAGGGCGCTCCGCGACGCGGGAACGATGAACCCCGTGATCCTGCTCGACGAGGTCGACAAGGTCGGCGCGGACTGGCGCGGAGACCCCTCCGCAGCGCTGCTCGAGGTCCTCGACCCCGCGCAGAACCACTCCTTCCGCGACCACTACCTCGACGTCGAGCTCGACCTCTCGCAGGTGATGTTCATCGCGACCGCCAACGTCGCCGACACGATCCCCGGGCCGCTGCTCGACCGCATGGAGGTGATCTCCTTCGACGGCTACACCTCCGAGGAGAAGCTCGCGATCGCCAAGGGCTACCTGTGGCCGCGCCAGCGCGACCGCAACGGGCTGCGCGAGGACGAGGTCGAGATCTCGGACGAGATCCTGCGCACGATCATCTCCGAGTACACGCGCGAGGCCGGCGTACGTAACCTCGAGCGCAACCTCGGCACGGTGCTGCGCAAGACCGCGACCAAGATCGCCTCATTGCAGACCCAAGCCGAGCCTGAGAAGCCGGTCGAGGTCGACGAGCAGGGCAGGGTCGATGTGGACGCGCAGCCCGAAGGAGACACGCAGCCCGAAAGGGATGCGCCGGACGCGGGCAAGTCCTCCCCCGAGAGCAATGGCAAGGTCCCAGGCATCGACAAGAAGAAGCCCGCAAAGAAGACCAAATCCAAGTCCGCAAAGCCGGTGAAGATCGACCTGGAGGTGGTGCGCGACGCGCTCGGGCGCCAGAAGTTCTTCCAGGAGTCCGCTGCCCGGACCGCCACGCCCGGCGTCGCCACCGGCCTCGCCGTGACCGGCGCGGGCGGCGACGTGCTGTTCGTCGAGGCCACCGCGATGAAGAGCGGCTCCAAGGGCGGCGGCGGCCTGGTGCTCACCGGGCAGCTCGGCGACGTCATGAAGGAGTCGGCGCAGATCGCCCTCTCCTACGTGCGCGGCCACGCCGAGGAGCTCGGCATCGAGCCGAGCGTGTTCGAGAGCCGCGAGTTCCACGTGCACGTCCCCGCCGGCGCGATCCCCAAGGACGGCCCGAGCGCGGGCGTGACGATGGTCACGGCGCTCGCCTCGCTGCTGTCCGGCCGCCCGGTCAAGCACACGGTCGGCATGACCGGCGAGGTCACGCTGCAGGGACGCGTGCTGCCGATCGGCGGGTTCAAGCAGAAGGCGCTCGCCGCCAACGCCGCCGGGCTGACGGACGTGATCCTGCCCGAGCGCAACCGTGGCGACCTGGACGAGATCCCCGAGGAGGTCCGCGAGCAGATGACCTTCCACCCGGTGATGACCGTCCAGGAGGTGCTCGACCGCGCACTGGAGCCGGCACGCGATGTCGTCGCGCACGCAGCCTCCTAGATGTCAGCCCGTTCCAGCGGAGGTCCGTCAGACGGCGGACCTCCTGGAGCGGCGCTGGCAGCTGTCGATCATCTACGCCGCCCTCACCGGCGCGCTGCGCTTCAGCGAGTTCGCCGAGGCCGTCGCCGGCATCTCCCCGCGAATGCTCTCGGAGCGCCTGCGTGACCTCGAGTCCGCCGGCCTCGTCGAGCGCACGGTGATTCCCTCCAGCCCCCCTACCGTCGAGTACCGCCTGACCGAGCGCGGCCGCCGGCTCGGCCCGATCATCGAGGCGATGCGCGCGTATGCGGGAGAACCTGCCTGAGATGGTCCTGAACGCTGCGCGTCACTCACACCGCTGAGCCGCTCGGCTCGGAGGAGTGGGCGGAGATCTCCGAGCTGGCGCCGACCAGCTGGCCGCCAGAGCAGCCCTTGGCGTGGATCGCATCGGGGCGAGGCGGGTTGCGGATGCCAAGCCAACCGGCGATCCCCCCCACAGCCACGAGCACAGCCGCGATCGCAAGGCCGAGGTGGAAGCTGTGCAGCGACGCCTGTTCGGCCGCTTGCGTCAACGCGCGCGCCTGTGCGGCCGGCAATCCGTGCACATCCGGGCGCCCCAAGGGCAGCTTCTTGGCCGCCGTTACAGCCGTCCGCGCCGCTTCGCCGAGCGTCTTGCCGCCCAGCCGCCGATCGAGCGCCGAGCCGAACGACGTCGCCACGGCCGCGCCCACGGCGGCGGTGCCGAGCAGACCGGCAACCCGCGCGATCGCGTTGTTGACGCCTGAAGCGATGCCCGCCTCGTGCTCGGACCCGGCAAGCACGGCCGCGGTCAACGGCGCCACGGTCATCGACAGTCCCAGCGAGAACACGAGCAGCGCCGGCAGCACTTCGGAGACGTAGTCCACCTTCAGCCCGACGCGCTGGAACAGCAGCAGCCCGACCGCCGCCACGAGCGGGCCCGCGCCCATGAAGAAGCGTGGCCCGAACCGATCCGCCAGCGCCCCGAAGCGGCGTGAGAGCAAGAACATGAGCACGGTCACCGGCAGCACCGTCAGGCCGCTCTTCAGCGGCGAGTAGCCGCCGATCTGCTGCAGGAACAGGATCAGAAAAAAGAACAGGATCGCAAGCCCCGCGTACATCGCGAACGTCTCGACGTTCCCGGCCGAGAAGTTCCGGCGACGGAACAGCTTCAGCGGAAGCATCGGCTCGCGCGCGCGTGACTCGTACAACGTGAACGCACCCAGCAGGATCGCGCCCGCGAGCAGCGGGCCGAACACGGCCGCGCTCGACCACCCGAGCCGCGGCTGCTCGATCAGCGCGAACACCGGGCCGCCGAGACCGGCGGCGCACAGCACCGCACCGAGATAGTCGACCCTGCGCGCGCCCGCCTCGCGCGCGGCCGAGCGCGGGATCGCGAACAGGATCAGCGACACGCAGCCGATCACGAGCGGGACGTTGATCAGGAAGATCCACCGCCACGAGGCGATCGCCAAGAGCTCCCCGCCCGCGAGCGGGCCGAGCACGCCGAAGATCGCCCCCCAGGCCGTCCAGCTCCCGATCGCCCCGCCTCGCTCGTCGGCGGGAAACGTGTTGACGATCACCGCGAGTGAGCTCGGCACGAGCAGCGCGCCGAACACGCCCTGCACCGCCCGCGCCGCCACCAGCGCGCCGATGCTCGGCGCGAGCGCCGCCCCGAGCGAAGCCACGCCAAAGCCCAACACCCCGAGCGCGAACACCCGCCGCTCGCCGTACAGATCCCCGAGCGAGCCGCCGACCAGGATCAGCGAGCCGAGCGTCAGCAGGTAGCCGTTCACGACCCACTGCTGCGCGGCCAGCCCGCCGCCGAGCGCGCGCTGGATGCTCGGCAGCGCGACGTTCACAACCGTGCCGTCGAGCAGCGCGATCCCCGAGCCGAGGATGCACGCGATCAGGGTGAGGCGCTTAATCGACGATTCAGAGCGCACTGGCATTGGAACACCGTACCCATGCCCTGGGACCCCTCAGCCTCTCGAGCCGTCCATGCCCAGTGGCCCGGTGGTGAGAGTCAGTGAACAACCATGAAAGCGACCTTGACATGTGACCTATTAGTCACGTATGGTGGCGAGCATGGATGCGGTCTTCAAGGCGCTCGCCGACCCCACCCGCCGCGACCTGCTCGACGAGCTGTTCAAACAGGACGGGCAGACCCTCGGCGCGCTGGAGCGGCGACTGCCAATGACGCGCTTCGGCGTGATGAAGCACCTCAAGGTGCTGCAAGAAGCGGGCCTCGTCACCACCAAGCGACACGGGCGCGAGAAGCTGCACTTCCTGAACCCAGTCCCCATCCGGCTCGTCCATGACCGGTGGGTGAGCAAGTACGCAGAGCCCTGGGCGGCGACGCTCAGCGAGCTGAAGACACGAATCGAGGAGGAACCGACGATGGACACGGCACAGGTGAACACGGCAACGACACAGACCAGCGGCAAGCGCCCCTGGACGGCCGGCCCGACCGAGAAGGTGTTCGAGATCTACATCAAAACCACGCCCGAGCGGCTGTGGGAGGCGATCACCGACGATCAGATGCGGCGCAAGTATTCCTTCGGCGTCGGCGTCAGATCCGACTGGACGCCCGGCTCCCCGATCGAGACCTTCCACCCCGACGCCGGCATCGCGATCGGCGAGGGCGAGATCCTCGAGGTCGATCCGCCTCGACGGCTCGTCCACAGCTTCACGGCCGTATGGAGCGATGAGGTCAGGAACGAAGGCACCTCGCGAGTCACCTGGGAGATCGAGCCGGTCGGCGACTCCTGCCGGCTGACGCTCACCCACGATCGGCTGCGCGAGGACGCCAACGGCGAACTGTACGGCGGCTGGCCGATGATCCTCTCCGGGCTGAAGACGCTGCTCGAGACCGGCGAGCTGCTCACCACGCCCGGCTCGCTGCGTTATGCGCAGGCGTCGGCGTCTGCTTGAGAACGTCTTGCGTCCGGTCGAGGCGCCGACGAATCGTCCGGCGTCTCGACCGCCCGCCCGTTCTCCCGCGTGATCGCAAGGCCGACGCAGGCACCCCCCAGCAGCATGGCGAGCGAGATCGCCAGCGCGATGTGCAGACCGATCACGAACTGGCCTCCCAGCAGCGACCCAAACAGCGCCACCCCGATCACGCTGCCGGTCTGGCGCATCGCAAACAGTGTCGCCGCCGCGACACCAGAGCGGCTGCGATCCACGCTTCCCAGCAGCGACGACGTCATCGGCGGGACGACGAGGCCGAGACCGCCGCCCAAGATCACGAGCTGAAACGCCATCGCCCAATACGGGGTGGCGCGCCCGATCCACAGGAGCGCGACACACGCCGCGGCCATCAGCCCCTGGCCCAGTAGGATCGCCCCGCGATCGCCGAACCGCCGCGTCGCCGGCCCGGCGATCAGATTTGCGACCATGATCGATGCCGTCATCGGCAGAAAGGCGAGCCCGGCCATCAGGGGCGAGAGGCCCTGCTCTCGCTGGAACAGCAGGCTGAAGATGAAGATCAGTCCGTAGAACGCGATGTTGATCAACAGGCCGATGACCGTAGTCGCCCGGAATGTGGGGCTTCGGAAGAGCGACAGCGGCAACATGGGAGCCCGCCCGCCGGCCTCGATCCGCAGAAAGCATCCAGCGGCGAGGAGGAAGACGGCGAACCCGCCAAGAACCCGGCGGTCGGTCCAACCGCTCGCGCCGCCCTCGATCGTCGCGGCTGCCAGCGACGTGAGTGCCAGGACCGCCGTCAGCTGACCCGCGAGGTCGAGGCCACGCTTCCGATTGAGCGGTGTCTCGGTGGCGAAGCGAACGGTCAGCCAGATGCCGACCAGCCCGATCGGCAGGTTGATGAAGAAGATCGAACGCCACCCCAGCAGGGCGATCAACGCGCCGCCCACGACCGGGCCCGCCGCCAGGGCGGTGCTCGCGCCCGCGGCGAGCAGCCCAACCGCCCGCGCGCGCTCGGTCGCCTCGTGGTAGGCGTGGTTGAGCAGCGCCAGCGAGCACGGCACGAGAATCGCTGCGCCAACTCCCTGGACCGTGCGCGCCGCGATCAACAGGCTGAGGCTCGGTGCCAACCCACAGGCGACCGATGAGCTGGTGAAGATCGCGAACCCGACAACGAACATCCGCTTGGCCCCCACTCGGTCGCCGAGCGCCCCGGCCGTGAGGATCAAAGCCGCCAAGGTCAGCGTGTATGAGCTCACAACCCACTGCAGCGCGGAGACCGAGCTCCCAAGCGACGCGCCGATCGCCTTGACACCGACATTTACGACGGTGACATCGAGCTGCACCACGGCGAAGCCGAGTGTCATGGCGGTGAGGGTCAGCGTCTTTGAGCGCTGAGTCGAGATGTCGGCCTCGTTTTCGGCGGGCTGCGGCTCGGTTGCGTGCATCAGACGGGACAGTTACCCGGCAACGAACGTGCCACGCAACAGCGCGCCCGATGCAGAGGCCGCTCGTCGCGGTGCTGACACATCGGCCGTCTCCCTCACCATCGGTGCGCGACTTCGATCAGCTAGTTTGGCGGACCTATGGACGCCCCTCCTTTCCGAACGGCTTGGCGGACGCGCGACCTCGAAGCTTGGGCCGACACCCTCGCGCCCGATGTAGTGCTGCACTCGCCCCTGATCGAGGCGCCATTCGTAGGAAGAGAGGTGGCCGTTGAGCTCTATGGGGTTTTGTTTGAAGTATTCGACGATGTCGACATCACACACGAGCTCTCAGACGGCCACTCCTACGCGTTCTTCTGGCGTGCCCAGCTCGGCGCTCGAAGCATCGAGGGCACAGACCTCCTGGGCTATGACGAGCACGGCAAGATCACCGAGGTCACGGTGCTGATCCGGCCACTCCTCGGCATCGCGACCTTCGCCGCCGCCGCCGGCCCTCCCTTGGCGGCAAGGCAAAGCTCGGCCCGAGGGATGCTGGCCCGCCTGTTGACCATCCCCCTCAGGAGCCTCTTCGCCGGCATCGACGCGCTCTCCACGCGCCTCGGCCAGCGTGGCTGAGATCCACGCCGCGGCTCAGCCGCCGGTGAAGAAGCCGTAGATCACGAGCCGGCTCCCCTTCGGGAACGGCTTCGTACCGGGAGCAAACGCATAGGTGAAGCCGATCGGCAGCCCGCCGGCTCCGTTGCCCTCGATGAACAGCTGCTTCGCGGGTGCGCTGGCAAGCACCTTGCCGCTCGAGTTGCGCGCCTGCACATAGACGCTCGCGAGCTTCTGGCCCTTGGGCTGCACCAGGCCAAGCCCTTGACAGGCGCAGTCACCGGGCGCCAGCACGTCATTGCCCGTGCCGATCACGAGCTCGATCGTTTGACCGGCCTTCAGAGCGGTTCCCTGCTTCAGACCCTGGCTGAAACCCTGACCTGAAGGTACCCGCGAGAAGGTGACAGGCGAGCGGGCCGGCGGCTTGTACGTCTTCGCCACCGGAGGAACCTGCTCAGTCGCGGCAGCGGCCAGGCCGGGGATGGACACCGCGCCGATGATCGACGCCAATAGAAGCAAGCGCACTTGACAAGGTTCTCATACCACCAACCCGGATGCTTGCAGGTTGGCGACGCGCGCGAGCGTCTTCCGAGGTAGAGCAGCAGGCCGAGCCTGCGATAGCGAGTCTGCCATCGTGAGGGAAGATGCCCGAGGGCGACACCATCCACCATGCGGCCAATCGCATTCGCGCGGTGCTGGAAGGGCAGGTCCCCGATGAGATCCTCGCGCCGCAGCCACGACACCGCTCGGAGCACTGGCCACAGCAGCTGCAAGGACGCTCGCTGTGCTCCGTCGACGCCCATGGCAAGCATCTGTTCCTGCGGTTCGACGGCGATCTGACGCTGCACTCCCATCTGCGCATGACGGGTCTATGGGGCGTCTACCGCCGGGGCGTGCGGTGGCGGCGCGCACCCCGTCGAGCGTGGCTCGTGCTGCGCAGCGGCGACTGGGAAGCGGTTGAGTTCGACGGGCCCGTGCTCGAGCTGCGACGCGACTCCCACCTCCAACGCGACCCGCGCCTCGCCGCCTTGGGACAGGACGTGCTGGGAGAGAGCTTCGACACGCGGCGCTTTCTTGCCCGCCTACGGTCGAGCGATCCGGCGCGCCCGATCGGAGACGCACTTCTCGATCAACAGATCGCCGCGGGGATCGGGAACGTGTGGAAGGCGGAGCTGTGCTTCGCCGCGGGGATCGACCCATGGCGGGCTCTTTCAGTCATAGAAGACGAGGAGGCGATCGGGTTGATCGACCTGGCACGCGAGCTCATGCGGCGCTCTGCCCGCGACGGCTTCAAAGCGCGCCCTCGCGCGGTCTACAAGCGGGCCGGGTTGCCGTGCTTGCGCTGCGGGACGATCATCCGTCAGCGCGGTCAAGGGGACGACAATCGCTCGACCTATTGGTGCCCTGGGTGTCAGAGCTGATCGATCGACGCTCCCGCGCTCCCATTCGCTCAGACAGGTGCGCTCGAGCCGCTCAGCCCCTCGGCGCTCAGCTCTGTCTCGATTGCCGAGCGCACCGCGGCGAGCGCGCTCGCGCGGGCTCGAAGCTTGGTCGCGGCATGGGCGGCGAAGTTCAGCTCGGCGAGCTTCCGCGGCCCCGTCGAGACCGGCCGCGTGCAGCTCACCTGCCTCGACAGCTCTATCTAGAAAGCCAGCGGAGACGGCTTCGTCGGGTCCGTACATCGTGGCGTTGACGACCGCCCGGGAGAAGGCCGCGGGCTGTAGACGCTGCCGCGCCAGCTCGATCGCGAACCACGGCACCGTGAGCCCGATCTTCACCTCGTTGAGCCCTACCCGGAAGCGCCCCTGCGTGCCGATGCGCAGATCGGCGGCGAGCAGCGGAAAGGAGCCCGCCGCGACCGCGTGGCCGTTACAGGCCGCCACCACCGGCGTCGGGAATGTCAGGATTCGCTCCGCGAGCGTCGCTCCGAGCCTGAGCATCTCGACCACCCGATCGACCTCACCACCGGCGAACACCTTCAGGTCGAAGCCCGCCGAGAAGTGGTTTTCGCGCCCGGTCAGCAGCACCACCGCACCGTCGCGCTCGGCCCGATCGAACGCAGCGTGAATCGCCTGCAGCATCGGGATCGAGAACGCGTTGACCTTCCCGTCGTCCATCGTGATCGTGGCGATTCGTCCATCCAGCTCATACATCACCGGCTCGCTCATCCTCGTCTCCTGTCCGCCTCGGGGTGGATCTCGAACTATAATGGATCAGTGTTCCGAAACATCGATCCAAAAGCTCGGTCGACGCCTGGGTCGCCTTCCCGGCCGAGCATGAGCGGCGCATTCACGACGGTTCCTCGATAGTCCCCTCATGCCCAGGCCAAAGCAACGCACGCCCGCGCTCCGCGACCACGTCCTCTCGGCGGCGGTCGAGCTGCTGGCCGGCGACGGCGTCGCCGGTTTCACCACCAGGGGCGTCGCTCGCCACGCCGACACCTCCACCCCGGCCGTGTATGAGCTGTTCGGCAACAGAGCCGGGCTGTTGCGCGAGGTTTTCTTTGAAGGCTTCCGCCTGCTCGCGCGTGAGCTCCACGCCCTCCCTTCGCCGGCCGATACACGCGCCTCGCTGATCGAGCTCGCCGACGCCTACCGCAGCTTCATCCGCGAGCGTCCGGTGCTGAGCCAGCTGATGTTCTCACGCCCCTTCGCCGACTTCGATCCAAGCCAATCCGAGCAGGAGGCCGGAGCCGCCGTGAGGAGGTTCATCGTCGCGCGCGTGCGCCGCGCGATCGACGCCGGCTACCTGCGCGGCGACGCGACCGACATCGCGCACGTGCTCGTCGCGCTCGTGCAAGGTCTCGTCGCGGCCGAGAACGCCGAGCGCCTCGGCGGCACGCCCGAATCGATCGACCGTCGCTGGTCGCTGGCCGTCGATGCCATGCTGGACGGCCTCGGCCGGTAGCCAACGCCGGACCGCGCCCCGGTGCTTACCTCTTTCGTTTCTCCCCTTTCGCCGCCTTTTTCTGCACGAGCTGGACGGTCTCACGCTTCGTGCTCGGCGGGCCGGGGGAGGTCTTGGCGATCGTGAGGCTCGCGCCGAGCCTGCCGTGAGCGGCCCGCAACAGCGCGCGCCCGCCTGCGGTGAGCTTGATCGCCACAACGCCCGTCTTGCCCGCCGGGAGCGAGAACACAGCCGTGCCGATCGTCTCGGCTCTGGCCCTCTTACCGTGCTTGCCCTTGCGTTTCACCGTGGCCGTGAGCGTCAGCGTGCCGGCGCATGGGGCAGTGCCAATGCAGACGAGCTTGACCGATGCCTCACCGCCACTCTGAACGTCGATAACCGACCCGACCAGCGACACGGTGGCCGCGATTGCGCTTTTGGCTGCTTGCGGCTGCCCGTTCGCTGCAGCTTCTTCCTGCTTCTTGGCCACAAGCGCTTCTGCTTGCCGGCGCTTGGCCATCGCTTCTTCAGCTTCATGCCGTTCCCTGGCTTCTTCGCGAACTGTGGCCCTGTTGACACTCACCGCGCTCTTGCTCCCGGCAGCGTCGGTGGCTGTCACTTCGCAGGAGATGGAGTGGCCTTCGTCGGCCGCCGTCAAGGTGTAGACGCTCGCGTCAACCCCGGCGATCACCGCGCCATCGCGCAACCACCTGTAGCCGTAGGAGGTCGGGTCTGGGGTGGTCCACGTCCCTTGCGAGCACGTCAGCGCCTGTCCGACCTCGGCCGTTCCGCTGACGTTCGGCGCCACCTTGTTTTCGGGCGCCGCCAGGCCGGTCACTTCCATGTCGCGTGTCTCACCGGTACTGCTGGTGTACTCGCCGAACGCCACGCATGAGCCCACCGCGGGACACTGGACCTCGCCAAAGGTAACCCCCGGATCGCTGCCGGCGTTTGCGGGGGACACGACCTCACTCGCCTGGCTCCATGACCCGCCCGTCCGATCGGTGACCATTGCCTCCCGACGTGCTTCTGCGTCGGTGTACTCGCCGACGAGCACACACGCGCCCGCGGTCGGACAGGCCGGATAGAGCATTGTGCGCGGATTGGTCGCGGTGTTCGCCGGAGCCTGGATCTCGCTTGCGGGCCTCCACACCCCGCTGGTCTCTTCAGCGACCATCGCCTCCCTGCCAGCGGAGCTGTCGGTGTACTGGGCGGTGAGGATGCACGAGCCCGAGGTAACACACGCGATCGAGATCGGGGCGAATCCGAAGGCGGTTTCCGGATTGACCGCGGCATTTGATGGAGCCTGGATCTCGCTGGCCGTGCCCCACGTACCGCCTGTCTCTTCAGCGACCATCGCCTCCCTGCCAGCGGAGCTGTCCACGTAGCTGCCAACAGCGACGCACTCTCCCGACGGGACACATACCACCGAGTTGAGCGCGGATCTTGGCGTGTCCCCGGCGTTTGCCGGCAACGCGATCTGGCTGGCCCGAGCCCATTTGCCGCCGGTCTCGCTCACCACCATCGCTTCTTCGGCCGCGGTCGAGAAGTCCCGGTATTCGCCGATCCCGACGCACGATCCGGCCGTCGAGCAGGCAATCGCACTCAGGTGGGATCCAGCATTGTTGTCAGCGTTTGCGGGCAACTCGATCTCGCTCGCCGACCCCCACGACCCGCCCGTATCGGTGGCGACCATCGCCACCCGGTAGCCGGCTTCGTTCTTGTACTGACCGTTGGCTACGCACGACCCCGCTGCCGGACATGCAACCGACGCAAGGGCGGCATCGGGGTTGGCGGCCGCGTCTGCGGGCAGCTCGATCTCGCTCGCCGCGCCCCACACCCCGCCCGTCTCGGCGACCGTCATCGCCTCTTCATCGCCACCTTCCCTGATGTAGTGGCCTACCGCGACGCAATTACCCGGCCCGGTACACGCCACCGAGGGTGCGGCAAACCCAAACCCGGCTTCCTGGCCGCTCGTTGCCGCGCCTGCCGGCAGTGCGATCTCGACCGCCTGGCCCCAGGACCCTTCGACCCTGGTGGCGGCCATCGCCTCCTCGTTGCCGTTTTCGTCTCTGTAGGTGCCGACGCCGGAGCAAGACCCTGCTGTCGGGCAGGCCCCCCAATCGAAGAGGGCTCTTGGTTCGCTGTTCGCGTTGGCGGGCGCGGTCACGGGCACCCCGATCCCCGGCGACCATGCGAAGGGTGCGATCGAGGATTCGGGGGTGGTGAACGATGCTTCCGCTCCATCGGTGGTGTCCACGTCGTTCTTGGCCACCGTCCGCCAGTGGTAGGTGTGGCCAGGCGCCAGACCTTCGACCTTTGCCGACAGGGTCAGTTCGCCTTCGCCGCCGATGCCGCCGCAGGACACTTCGTGTTCGGAGGTCGACACTTCCCCGTACTGGAAGAAGCATTCGGTCGGCTCACCCTCGTTGTTGATACGCGCTTGCAGGAGCACGGCAGTGGGCCAGCGTTCTGCGACCGACTCGCCGGCGACATCCGGCGGCACGGCCGCCGTCTTGAATTGCACCGGCGCGCTCCGTTCACTCAGTTCAAACGTCCCCCCCGTATTGCGGGCGCCCAGGCACACCGAATATTCGGTGTTCGGGGCGAGCCCTGATAGAGAGGTTTCCACGGGCTCCCCCTCGGCACCTGACGCCACTCCCGGCGTCTGCGGCGCCGCTTGCGAACCGGCTTCATCGCAGGTGAATACACCGCTGCCGTAAAAGAAGGCGTATTCGATGGATGCTTCAGGACTCGCAGCTTTGGGGTCCAGGATGCCGTGGACGACCGCCGTTCTTGCCGTGACGTTCGTCACCGGTTGCACCGCCCGCATTTCCGGGATTTCGGGCGGCGGAGCGGCAAGGGCCGGGGTGGCCGAGATACACGCGGCAAGGACGACCCAGGCGCCGCCGGCAACGACAAGGACAAACACGCGGATCGATGACCTCATGAAGAGCACTCCTCCCCTCCTGTTCGCCCGGCAGATACGAGCCCCAGAAGCCAGGCCGAGCACACTGAACACTACATGAGCGAGTCGTCACTACGCAATGACGGACCAGCCTCGAGCGAGTTCGCCAAAAATAGTCGGGACGGCCGGATTCGAACCGGCGACCCCCTGCTCCCAAAGCAGGTGCGCTACCAGGCTGCGCCACGTCCCGTCAGCCTAAGCGTAGAGGTCCGACCGACATTCGCACAACTGGCCGACCCGCTGCTAGCCTCAGCCTCGCCCCATGGCCAAGATCAAGCCACTGCGCGCGCTGCACTACGACCCTGCCGTCGTGGGCCCGCTCGCGAACGTGGTCGCGCCCCCTTACGACGTCATCGACCAGACCCAGCGCGCCGCGCTGCTCGAGCGCTCCCCGTACAACGTCGTGGCGATCGACCTGCCTCACGGCGGCGGCAACCACGGCCCAGACGGCCAGGACCCATATCAAGCGGCGGGCGAGCTATTCGAGAGCTGGCAGCTGCAGGGCGCGCTGACGCGCGACCCAGAGCCGGCGATCTGGGCGCATACGCAGGACTACACCGGCCCCGACGGGCAGGCGCGCACGCGACGCGGCTTCTTCTGCCGCGTACGTATCGAGGAGTACGGCCCCGGTCGCGTGCGCCCACACGAGCGCACCCACCCCGGGCCGAAGGAGGACCGACTGCGCCTGACGCGGGCCACGCGCGCGAACATCTCCCCGATCTTCTCGCTCTACTCAGATCCCGCGGACGCCGCGTGGAGCGCGCTCGCGCCCACGACCGAGCAGACGGAGCCGTGGGCGCAGATCACGGACTCCGACAACACCGTTCACCGCCTGTGGCGCACAGCCGACGCAGAGACGATCGCGGCCGTGCAGGCAGCCACGAGCGGAGCGGAGCTGCTGATCGCCGACGGCCACCATCGGTACGAGACGATGCAGGCATACGCGCGCGAGGTCGAGGCCGAGACCGGGCCGGCGGGACAGGGCGAGCACAACTACATCCTCATGTGCCTGGTCGCGCTCGAGGATCCGGGCCTGACGGTGTTCCCGACGCATCGCCTCGTGCGCGGCCTCGACGAGGGGCGGCGCGTGGCGCTGCAGGAGGCGCTGCGCCGGGACTTCGAGATCTCCGAGACGTCGCTCGAGCGGATCGCGCCCACGGCGGGGGGCGGACCGCTTGAGCTCGGCTACATCGACTCGCGCGAGCGACGACCGCTGCGTCTGACGCTGAAGGACCAGGCGATCGCCGATGCGGCGCTCGCGAGCCATTCACAGGCCTACCGCCAGCTCGACACGGGAGTGCTGGAGACATTGCTGCTGAAGGGCGCGCTGGGCATGAGCGACGATGACATCTCACATTTCAACGGCCTGTTCTACGCGCGCGACACCGCCGAGGCGCTCGCGATGGTCTCAAGCGGAGAGTATGACGCGGCGTTCCTGATGCGCCCGACTCCGATCGTTCAGGTCCGCGAGGTGGCGGCGGCAGGCGAGAACATGCCGCCGAAGTCGACGTACTTCTTTCCCAAGCTGCTCACCGGGCTGCTATTCAACCCGCTTTCATGACGCCGTCCGCGGAGTACCATATGAGGTGAGGGGTCGATCAGAGAGGCGGAGGGATGAAGTGACCCATGAATCGGAAAGGCTGGCGAGGATGAAAGCCACCGTGCGACGTGACGACGGAACGTTCAAGCACACCGTGCAGGTAAGAGAACATCAGCTGACGGTCGACGAGCCGCCGGAGCTGGGGGGGAATGACGCGGGCCCGGACCCGCAGGAGCTGCTCGCCGTGAGCCTCGCTTCGTGCACCGCGATCACGATGGAGATGTACGCGGCGCGCAAGGGCTGGGAGATCGGGCGGGTGGAGGTCGAGGTGCAGTACAGCCCGGCCGAGCGCGGCTGTCCGACGAGGTTCGAGCTGGTGATGCGCCTGCCGGAGGATCTACCCGAGGATCAGGCCGAGCGGCTGCGGGTGATCGCAGCGAAGTGCCCGGTGCACCGTGTGCTCGACGGCGAGGTCATGTTCCAGGAGCGCGTCGAGCGCGTGCACATGGCGGCGTAGGCACCATCTCGCCGGCGGACAGAGTCGACATATCGCCGCCGGCAGACAGAGTCGACCCGGTCGATGCGGCGGTACTCGTCCCGCTGTTCCTGGCGCCGGAGGACGAGGAGCCGCACGTCGTCTTCACCAAGCGTGGCACCGGCCTGCGCCGCCACGCCGGGGAGATCTCGTTTCCCGGCGGCCGTCGGGACCCGACGGACGCACAGCTGCAGGACACGGCTCTGCGCGAGGCCGAGGAGGAGATCGGGCTGGCACGCGGACGCGTGAGCCTACTCGGCGAGCTCTCGCCGGTATCGACGTTCGTCACCAACTACCAGATCCACCCGTTCGTCGGCCTGATTCCCGCCGGGCTGGCCTGGCGCATGTCCGTGGAGGAGGTCGATGCCGTGCTGGAGCTGAGTGTGCGCGAGCTGCGAGCAAGCAGGACGCGCACACGGATGGAGCGCCGCGGGATCTCCTTCGAGACCGACGCCTACATCGTTGCCGAGCACCTGATCTGGGGCGCCACGGCGCGCATTCTGGACGAGCTGCTGGAACTACTCGATGCGTTGCTCGGCGGCCGCCCCAACCCGTGAGACGGCCGCCGGCTCGGCGGGTCCTGAGCGGTAGGACCCACAGCTTCAAGCCATGCAGGAATTCTAGAAGCTCGCGTGGGCTCAGCCGGGGTCGGACGAGCCTGGGGCGCGAAGAACCCTCAGCTCGGCTGAGGCACGAGCCGGATGTAGGGGCGCGGCTCCTCCCACCCGTCGGGGTACTTCTCCTTGGCCTCGTCGTTCGAGACCGAGCCGGCGATGATCACCTTCTCGCCCGCTTTCCAGTTGACCGGTGTGGCGACCTTGTGCTTGGCGGTCAGCTGCAGCGAGTCGATCACGCGCAGCACCTCGTCGAAGTTGCGGCCGGTCGTCATCGGGTAGATCAGGATCAGCTTGACCTTCTTGTCGGGACCGACCACGAACACGTTGCGGACCGTCTGGTTGTCGGCCGGTGTGCGCGTGAGCGGGTCGCCGGAGGTGCTCGCGGGGAGCATGCCGTAGAGCTTTGAGACGTTGAAGTCGTCGTCTGAGATGATCGGGTAGTTGGGGGCTGTGCCCTGGGTCTCCTCGATGTCCTTCGCCCAGGCCTCGTGGTTGTCGAGCGCGTCGACAGACAGGCCGATGATCTTCACGCCCCGCTTGTCGAACTCGGGCTTGGCGTTGGCCATGTAGCCGAGCTCGGTTGTGCAGACCGGAGTGAAGTCCTTGGGGTGCGAGAACAGCACCGCCCAGGAGTCGCCGATCCAGTCGTAGAATTTGATGCGGCCCTCGGTGGTGTCGGCCTCGAAGTCGGGGGCTGTGTCGCCTAGTTGCAGCGTCATTGATGTTGCTCCTTTTTCGACAGATCCAGCCGTCGTGAGAGTGGGTCGGACAGAGAAAGCTGTGCTTCTATAAATCCCGATCGGCTTTTGGGAGATTGGCTCTGAGCTTTGAGGATAGCGTGTCTCCGTGGCTATCCCGGCTCCCCACCGAGCAGCCTGGCCACCGCGGCGAGCGCATCGATCTGCCAAGCGGCGGGCTCCGCGATGTCGGCTCTGAGAAACGCCACTGGGATCGAGCTCCGGCGCCCGGCCGTCCTCACGAGCCGCTCGCCCGCGGCAAGCACCTCCGGCGCAACCGTAACGCCTGCAGCCTCGTATAGGAAGCCGCGCATGGTCGTGTCGATCGCCTGGGTGAGGAAGAACTCGAGGCGGGTGGAGTGCAGCGCTTGCAGCTCCTCGGAGGCGCCCGTGGCGGTGCCCAGCAGCCAGCAGGCGACCGCGACGCCGTCGAGCGCGCCGCGCAGCGTCGCCAGCCGCGCGGGAGTGCCCAACCAGCACTCCGCCCCAGTCCGCTCGATGGCGCCTCGGCCCGTCTCGGCGCGGGTCGTGACGCGCACCGCGTGGCCCTCCTCCACCAGGGTCGCCGCCAGTCGCCTGCCCCTGCAGCCACCCCCGACGATGAGAATTCGCGCCACCGTCGGCGATGTTAGACCGCGACGACCACGGGGGCCTTCCGATGGAGCGGCCCAGCCGACCCTCAGCGCGTCAGGCGATCAGGCGGCGTCGGGCAGCAGCTCGGGCTCGACCGGTGCCGTGGCCAACCTTGGCCACGGCACCTGGATGAGACGGCCAGCACGAAGAGGAACCGTGCCGAGACCTGCTCGAGCGCCACCGGAGAGGTATGGGTAGCGGCGCTCGAGCAGATACCGGCGAGCATCTTTGGCGCGATCCGTCGCACCAGTCGCGATCCGTCGCCTCGTGGGTTGTGTGCCGTTCATTGCCATGAAGAAAAACACAGTTTTTAGCATCTGTCAAGCGCTTGCGACAAATTTTTGTCAACCCCGCGATCCAGCCCGATCTCCGGAGCAAGGTCCCAAGCCTCCAATACCATCCTCGAACGATGAGCGAGAGCCCTCCTTCTCAAGACGCCCCAGCCGCCGCCGCGGACGTGGTCACGATGGAGAAGATCGTCGCGCTGTGCAAGCGGCGCGGCTTCATCTTCCCCTCCTCGGAGATCTACGGCGGCGTCGGATCGACCTACGACTACGGTCACTACGGCGTGCTGCTGAAGACGAACGTGAAGGGCGAGTGGTGGCGCGCGATGCTGCAAGCGCGCGACGACATCGTCGCGATCGACTCGGCGATCCTCCAGCACCCGCGCGTGTGGGAGGCCTCCGGCCATCTCGCGGGCTTTACCGATCCGCTCGTGGACTGCAAGACCTGCGGCCAGCGCTTCCGCGCCGACCATCTCTCAGAGCTTCCCTGCGGGCGCAAACCGTCGAAGCACCCTGGCGAGACCGACGAGTGCGAGCTGACAGAGGCGCGCGACTTCAACCTGATGTTCGAGACGACGATCGGCCCCGTCAAGGAGTCCGGCTCGGCGGCTTACCTCAGACCGGAGACCGCGCAGGGGATCTTCGTCAACTTCAAGAACGTCCTGCAGTTCTCGCGCAAGAAGCCCCCGTTCGGGATCGCCCAGGTCGGCAAGTCCTTTCGCAACGAGATCACGCCCGGCAACTTCATCTTCCGCACGCGCGAGTTCGAGCAGATGGAGATGGAGTTCTTCGTGCCGCCTGGCGAGGCGCAGCAATGGTTCGAGCACTGGCTCACAGAACGCGAGCGCTGGTATGTGGACCTGGGGATCCGACCGGAGCTGCTGCGCTTGCGCGCGCACGACCCCGACGAGCTCTCCCACTACTCCTCGGGCACGAGCGACGTCGAATACCTCTTCCCCATCGGCTGGTCGGAGCTCGAGGGAATCGCCAACCGCGGCGACTTCGACCTCACCCAGCACGCGAAGTTCTCCGGCGAGAAGCTCGAGTACTTCGACCAGTCAAGCGGCGAGCGCTACGTGCCGCACGTGATCGAGCCCGCCGCCGGCGCCGACCGCGCGACGCTCGCGTTCCTGGTGGACGCCTACGACGAGGAACTGGTCGAGCGCGAGGGCGCAGGCGAGGGGGAGCTGCGCACGGTCCTTCGCCTGCACCCGCGTCTGGCGCCGATCAAGGCGGCGATCCTGCCGCTCGTGCGCAAGGACGGCCAGCCCGAGCTCGCCCGGGAGATCCACCGCGCACTGCGCGGCCGGGCGGGGGTGGGCATGGTCGAGTACGACGACGGTGGCGCGATCGGCAAGCGCTACCGCCGCCAGGACGAGATCGGCACGCCGTTCTGCCTGACCGTCGACCATCAGAGCCTCGAGGACCGGACGGTGACGCTGCGCGAGCGCGACTCGCTCACGCAGGAGCGCCTGCCGATCGAGGGTCTCGCCGAGGAGCTCGAACGGCGCGTGAACGCCCCATGGCGCACGCCGAAGCTGGGCGGGCTCACGGCCGACGACGACGCGACCGACGCCGGCAAACCGAAAGCGGCGAAAGCCGCAAGTTGATCATCGAGACCGCCGGCCGACGCGCGGGCGAGAGGAGACAGAGCAGAGCATGGATTTCGACCTGACCGACGAGCAGCAGCTGATCCAGCGCACCGCGCGCGAGTTCACCGACAACGAGATCGTCGAGCGCACGCGAGAAAACGCGCGCAACCACCACTTCGACACGGACCTCGTCAAGAAGGTCGCCGCACAGGGCTACCTCGGCGCGATCGTCCCGCAAGAGTACGGCGGCGCCGGCCTCGACTACTTCAGCTACGGCCTCGTCGTCGAGGAGATCGGCCGCGGCGACTCGGCGATCCGGACGGTGATCTCGGTGCAGACCTCGCTGGTCTGCTCGGGGATCGTCAAGTTCGGCACGGAGGAGCAGAAGCACAAGTACCTGCCGAAGCTCTGCTCGGGCGAGTGGCTCGGCTGCTTCGGGCTGACCGAGCCGGACACGGGCTCGGACGCGGCCAACCAGAAGACGCGCGCGCGCAAGACCGACTCCGGCTGGGTCCTCAACGGCGCGAAGATGTGGATCTCGATGGGCAACTACGCGAAGGTCGCGATGATCTTCGCCCAGACCGACCCGGCGCTCGGGCACAAGGGCATCGCGTGCTTCCTCGTCGACACCGATCAGCCTGGATACACCGCGCAGACGATCGAGCACAAGATGGGATTGCACGCCTCCGACACGGCCTCGATCTCGCTGGAAGACGTCGAGGTCGCAGACGAGGACATGCTCGGCGGGGTCGGCGACGGCTTCAAAATCGCGATGTCCAACCTCGACTCCGGGCGCTACTCGGTCGCCGCCGGCTGCGTCGGGATCTGCCGTGGTTGCGTCGAGGAGTCCGTTGCCTACGCGAAGGAGCGCGAGCAGTTCGGCAAACCGATCGCGTCCTTTCAGCTCGTTCAGGCGATGATCGCCGACATGGTGCTGAAGACCGACGCGTCGCGGATGCTCGTTTGGCGCGCGGGCTGGCTGAAGGACCAGGGTCGGCCGAACACGCTCGAGACCTCGATCGCAAAGCTGCACGCGAGCGAGGCCTCGCTCGAGTGCGCGAACATGGCGATCCAGGTGCACGGCGGCGCCGGCTACGTCGACGACCACCCGGTCGAGCGCTATTTCCGCGACGCGCGCGTGACAACCCTGTATGAGGGCACGAGCCAAATCCAGAAACTGATCATCGGGCGCGCGATGACGGGCATCAACGCCCTCATCCCGTCCTGAGTCGCGCAGTCGAGGAGCGGGAAATGGCAGACGCAGAGCGGGTCGAGCAGGATGAGCAGGCCGGCACGGCCGGCCGGGCGGGCAGCGCGGCGAGCGTCATCGGCGTGCTCGGAGCCGGCACCATGGGCGCCGGCATCGCCCAGCTGGCCGCCCGCACGGGCGCGCGAACGCTGCTGTTCGACCCGATTCCGGAGGCGCTCGAGCGCGGTATGACCCGCGCGCGGGAGGGCTTGAAGAAGGAAGCGGCAAAGGGACGGATCACGCCCGAGCAGGCAGACTCCGCGGCCGATCAGCTGGCAGGCGTAGGCGAGCTCGAGGCGCTCGCGCCGTGCGAGCTGGTGATCGAGGCGGTGCCGGAGCGAATCGAGCTCAAGCACGAGCTGTACCGGCGCCTGTCAGAGGAGATCGTCGCGGAGGAGTGCGTGCTCGCGAGCAACACCTCCTCGCTGCTCGTGACCGCGATCGCCGCGGCGGCGAGAAAGCCCGAGCGCGTGGTCGGCATGCACTTCTTCAACCCCGCGCCGATCATGCGCCTGCTGGAGGTGGTCGCCGGCGAGCAGTCGCGGGAGCGCGCGCTGGCGGTGGCGTACGCAACGGGCGAGGCGATGGGCAAGACGGTGATCAGGGCGAAGGACGGGCCCGGCTTCCTGGTCAATCGCTGTAATCGCCCGTTCGGGCTGGAGGCGCTGCGGATCTTGCAGGAGGGGATCGCCGATATCGAGACGATCGACCGGATCCTGCGCATGGAGGGCTCCTTTCGCATGGGCCCGTTCGAGCTGATGGACCTCGTCGGGGTCGACACGGGGCTTGAGATCTCGAAGAGCTTCTATGAGCAGAGCTTCGGCGAGCCGCGCTGGCGGCCATCGCAGATCACCGCTCGCTATGTCGCCGCGGGGCGCTACGGCCGCAAGAGCGGGCGCGGGTATTACGACTACTCGCGCGATCCCTACCGCCCCGCGGACCCGGAGCCGCCGGAGGGTGGCGCCGGTACTCCGGCACAGCCACGGGACGGGGCCGCCACCCAGGCATCTCCCGCGGCCGGCGGTCTGCTCGAGCGCATCGTCTGTCAGGTGATCAACGAGTGCGCGTTCGCACTCGGCGAAGGCGTGGGTAGCGCGGAGGACATCGACACGGGCATGGTGCTCGGGCTCAACTACCCCCGCGGGCCGCTTGCGTGGGCCGATGAGATCGGGCTCGACCGCGTGCTGGCCGTGCTGGACGGCCTGTGGGAGGAGTATCGCGAGGAGCGCTACCGCGCGGCGCCAGAGCTGCGACGCCACGTGCGCGCCGGACAGCTCGGGCGCACGGCAGGGACGGGCTTCTTCGCCTACGACGAAACGACCGTCTGACGTTCAGATTCAGCCGGCACGTCCCGCCCTCGCCCGGACGTCGACACCAGGGCCAACGACGCTCGCCAACGGTGACCTCACGCCTCGGCGGTAATGGCGGCAGGCGCCCGTTGTGCCTCAACCAACCTCACGCCTCGGCGGTAGTGGCGGCGGGCGCCCACTGTGCCTCGGCCAGATCCCCGACGGGCATTCCCTCCGGGGTCGGCACCTGGGGCGTGTCGCGCAGGTACCACTCGGCGTCCAGCGCCGCCTGACAGCCCGAGCCGGCGGCCGTGATCGCCTGGCGGTAGGTGTGGTCGACGAGATCGCCCGCAGCGAACACGCCCGGGCGATTCGTGCGTGTGGAGCGCCCGTCGACCGCGACGTAGCCGCTCTCGTCGACGTCGATCTGCCCGTCCACGAGCGTCGACTGGGGCTCGTGGCCGACCGCCACGAACGCGCCCGCGACCTCGAGCGTGCGCTCCTCACCGGTCTCGGTGTCGACGAGCGCCGCATGTCCGAGCGCGCCGTTCTCACCGGCGACGAACTCCTTCACGGCGTACGGCGTCAACAGCTCGATGTTCTCCTGCGCGCGCGCGCGATCGAGCATGATCTTCGAGGCTCGGAACTCGTTGCGACGGTGCACGACGGTCACCTTGGAGGAGAACTTCGACAGGAAGATCGCCTCCTCCATCGCCGAGTCGCCGCCGCCGACGATCACTGTCGGGCTGTCGCGGAAGAAGGCCGCGTCGCAGGTCGCGCAGTAGCTGACACCGCGCCCGCTCAGCTCGAGCTCGCCGGGGACCTCGAGCTTCTTGTGCTCGGCGCCCATCGCCAACACCACCGTGCGTGCCTGGTACTCGGTGTCGCCGACCCACACCTTGTGGATGCCGCCGGGCTCGTTCGCGAGCTCGACGCGGTCGGCCTGCTCGGCCAGCAGGCGCGCGCCGAAGCGCTCGGCCTGGTCGCGCAGCTTCTGCATCATCTCCGGACCCATGATCCCCTCGGGGAAGCCGGGGTAGTTCTCGACGTCGGTCGTCTGCTGCAACAGCCCACCCCAGGCGAAGCCCTCGATCACGAGCGGGTTGAGGTTGGCGCGGGCGGTGTACAGCGCGGCGGTGTAGCCGGCCGGTCCGCTGCCGATCACGATCGTGTTCTCGACCTCTGCCATCACACATCTCCCTGGTTTCAAGTCGCTTTACTTTGTATAGTATAGCTATTCCAAGGCGACTTTTCCACTGAAAGCTCGCCGCTGGAGCAGCCGCTCGAGGCCCTCTTCGGATTGCCGGAAGAAGCCCCTCCAGCCTTGATCTATCGCAACGGTAACGAGATCGCCTCACCGGCCTTGCAGCGCGCCCACGGCCTCCACCGAGCCGGCGGTCGAGTCCGTCACCGGACGCCCGTTCTGCGCCTCGCGCCAGCGCGCGACGGTGCGGCGCAGCTGGAAGTAGGCGACAGCACCCGGCAGCGTGGGCAGCCAGAAGGAGATGCCCCGATAGGACAGCACGGCGAGCACCGCCAGGTTGAAGTCGACACCGAACGCGGCGAACGCGCCGATCATGCCACCCTCGACGCCTCCCAGTCCGCCGGGCAGCGGCAGCAGGTTGCCGAGCATCCCGACGAAGTAGGCCATCAGGATCACGGTGAACGGCGGCGCCGAACCGAACGCGTGGAACATCGCCAACAGCACGCAGATGTCAAACCCCCACCAGGCAGCCGCACCGAGCAGGCCGACGTCGCGCGAGCGAATCAGGTCGATCGCGGTGCGCACCCCGCTGGCCGCGAGCGCGGGCACCGTCACCGCGCGCGCCATCCAGTGCGCCAGGCGACCCGAGCCTTCCGCCCACCGCCCCAGCCGCCGCTCGATGTCGCCCGGCAGCAGCGCCATCGCTCCGGCGATCGCGAACAAGGCGGCGGCGGCAATCGCGGGGACGACCGTGATCGCGAACGAGCCGCCCCCCGGGAACAGGCCAATCCCCAGTCCCAGCCCGTCGATCAGCAGCGAGCCCGCGTAGATCACGTACAGCAGCACCATGAACGCGACCATCCGGCAGGCGACCAGCCGCGGCTCCATCCCTGAGCGACGCAGCGCCCAGGCCGTCAGCGCGACCCCGCCGGCGCCGGCGGCCGCGAACAGGCGCGTGGCGGCCAGGCCGGCCATCGTGATCTCATAGCTCGCGCTCCAGTCGATCGGGCCCTCGCCGCGAACGAACACCGACCGGAACAGCACCACATAGCCGGCGAAGGAGAGCAGCTCGAGGAACACGCCGATCGCGATCCACCAGCTGTCGCCGCCCTCGATGCGGTGCACCGTCGTGCCCACCCCGGCGAGCTTCGGCAGCACGAAATACAGAAAGGCGACGCCCGAGAGGATGAACAGACCGAAGACGATCGCCCGCCGGCGCGTGACGACCACGCGCGGCATCTCCTCCTCGTGGGCTCCCCTCCCCCCTGGCCTCACACCCGCCGAGCGAGCGCTCTCGGCTCGAGCGCCCTCATGCCGGACGTCGCCGGGCCGGGCCTCCCCTTCCCCGGGCAGGGCTCCCGCCGCCGACTGCTCCGCGGCCAGCTCCCGTTCAGCGCGTCCGGCCCCCCCGGCCATCATCGCTCGCTCAGCTCGTCTCGTAAGCGATCGCCTCCAACCCCGACACGGCGCGGCTGACCCACTCGAGCGCCGGCGCCGCACGTGGTCCCAGCCGGCGCACCGCCGCGGTCAGCGCGGCTCCTGCGAGCAGGTCCACGACGTAGTGCTCGCCGAGGTAGACGAGCGCGAAGCCGAGCACCGTCGCGTAGGAGGCGCCGAGCGCGCCGGCCACCGGCCCCGTCTCAGCGAGCAGGAGCGCGGCCATCACGGATGTGGCGAAGTGCAATGAGGGCATCGCAGCCAATGGGTTGCCTCCAAACACACTGTAGAGCGGGCCCCAGCCGTCTCTCCAGAACAGCTCGCCGTACTCGACCATCATCCGGCGCACCGCGGGCCGATGCCAGGTCTCCTGCCCCGCCGCGTCCGCGGCGTACCAAGGCGGCGCGGTCGGCGCCAGCCAGTAGACGCTCGCGCCGATGTCGAACACCGCGTAGGTCATCGCCGCGGCGCGGGGGAAGCGGTCACGATCGCGGATCAGGATGTATGCGAGCGAGCCGTGCGGGACCATGAACCACACCCAGTGCGCCCACACGAGCACCCGATCGAGTGTGCGCCATTCGGCGCCGTCCGGTCCGTTGCGGGCGAGCGCGCGCTGCAGGCGCACGGTCGGCAGCTCGCCGAGGCCGAGCACGCGATCGACGAGGATCGGGTAGTCCACGTGCACGCGCCGCTCCTGGGCGGAGGGGTCGTCGTGGGGCGACTTGTAGGCCGCCAGGTAAGCCCACATCTGCAGTCCGCACGCGGCGACGTCGCGCGTGCGCGAACGGCGCATCGCCACGCAGATGCCGAACGGCGCGGCGAACGCAACCGCTTGAGCCACGATCGGCGGCGTCTTTACGCGCTTGCGCGCCAGCGGCGCGGCCACTCCAGCCGCGACCACCCCCCAAGCGGCTGCTCTAATCGCACTGGACCGCCGCACAGGTAGCGCAGTATATGTCTGCCCGCGGCGCCTTCCCTTCTAGGAGGAGAGCGCTCCGCGCGGCGCACGCGCCCGCGCGTAGGCGCTCGCCGCCTCGACGAGCGCGCCGACCACGGGGCTGCCCGCGTCGGCCTCGGGATGCCATTGCACGCCAAGCAGGAACCGGGAGGACCGGCCGCCATCCACCGGCTCGATCGCCTCGGGCAGCTCGTCGAGCGTGGAGACGCCGCTGACTCGTAGTCCCTCACCGAGCTCATCGACGCCCTGGTGGTGATGGGACTTCGTCGGGTGGCGAGCCGCGCCCACCACGCGCGCCGCGCGCGTGCCATCGACGATGGTCACGTCGTGGTCGGCCCCGTCGAACGAGCCGATCGCGCGGCGGTGATCGCCGTGGCCGAAGCGGTCGGGCAGATGCTGCTCGAGCGTGCCTCCCAGCGCGACGTTGATCAGCTGCATGCCGCGACAGATCCCGAGCACCGGCAACTCGCGCGCGATCGCGGCGCGCACGAGGGCGATCTCGAAGGCGTCGCGCTCGGGCACGGTGTCGACCGTCTCCACATGCGCGGCCTGACCGTAGGCGCCGGGGTCGATGTCGGCCCCGCCCGCGAGCATCAGGCCGTCGAGCAGGTCCAGCGCCTCGCCCGGGCGCTCGACCAGGTGGGGATCGGGCGGGAGCAGCACCGCGAACCCTCCGGCGCGCTGCACCGCTTCGACGTAGTTGCTCGGCAGCAGCACCGCCTGCTGATCCCACACGCTCCAGCGGGCGCGCTCGAGGGCGGTGCAGATGCCGATCGTGGGACGAGCCATCCGCACAGAATAGGATCACGGGCGTGAGTGAGTCATCGATCCAGCTCGAGACCGTCGACCTGTCGCTCGTGAACGGTGTCGCCACGATCGAGCTGAGCCGGCCCGAGGCGCTGAACGCGTGGAACAAGCAGCTCGGCGCCGACCTGCTGGCGGCGCTGCGCCGGGTGGCCGAGGACGAGGCGGCGCGCGCGGTGGTGATCACCGGCGCCGGGCGCGCCTTCTCTTCAGGGGCCGACCTGCGCGATACGACCGATGAGCTCACGCCCGATGGACGCCCGGACGTGCGCAAGCGCCTCGAGGAGTGCTACCACCCGATCATGCTCGCGATCCGCGAGCTGCCCAAGCCGGTGGTGGCCGCCGTCAACGGCGCCGCGGTCGGCATCGGCTGCTCGCTGGCGCTGTGCTGCGACCTGATCGTGGCCGCCGAGAGCGCTTATTTCCTGCTCGCGTTCGTGAACATCGGCCTGGTCCCCGACGGCGGCTCCTCGCTGTTCGTGCCTTCGCGCGTGGGCATCGCCCGCGCGAGCGAGCTGGCGATGCTCGGCGAGCGGCTGCCCGCGACGCGAGCGCTCGACTGGGGCCTGATCAACCGCGTCGTTCCCGATGGCGATCTCGAGCGGGAGACCGCCGCGCTGGCGACACGACTGGCCGGCGGCCCGACACGCTCCTATGCGGGGACCAAGCGGTTGCTGAACAACTGGCTGTACGCCCGCATCGACGAGCAGCTCGACCTGGAGGCCCGTACGCAGCAGGAGATGGCCGGGTCGGACGACTTCGTCGAGGGGACGATGGCCTTCCTGGAGAAGCGCCAAGCCAACTTCACGGGTCGCTGAATGGCTCCTCAGAGGACCTCCGGGACACTCGTGGCAAACGTCATCAAGCGCTTCACGTCCTGGGCTGAATAGAATCCCCGCCGCCTTGGGCCACCTCTTCAACTCAACGCTCGCCTTCTTCACGCCCGAGTCGGGTGGCTCGCCGAACGCGAACCAGATCGACGGGCTGTACAAGGTCACGCTGTACATCGCGCTGATCATCTTCGTGCTGGTCGAGGGCGCGCTCGGCTATGCGCTGTGGAAGTTCCGCGCGCGCAAGGGCGCGGTGGCCGCGCAGATCCGCGGTAACACCCGCCTGGAGGTCGGCTGGACGGTCGCCGCCGCCGTGATCCTGGTCGGTCTCGCGGTGCTCACGTTCGCCAAGCTCGGCTCGATCCAGGACCCGTCGAACTCCGGCCCGAACGGCGACCAGCTCGCCGGCGACAGTGGCCTGCTGTACGCGAGCGCCGACCGCAAGCTGCCGCCGAACGGCAAATCGCTGAACATCCACGTCATCGGCCGGCAGTACATCTGGCAGTACGTCTACCCCGGCGCGAACGAACCGGACGGCCTCGGCGCGCCGTACTCCTATGAGGAGATGGTCGTGCCGACGAACACGACGGTCACGCTCGACATCACCTCTGAGGACGTCGTGCACTCGTGGTGGATCCCTGAACTGGGCGGCAAGTTCCAGGCGGTGCCCGGCTACCACAACTACGCCTGGTTCAAGGCCACCAAGCCCGGGATCTACCGCGGGCAGTGCGCGGCGTTGTGCGGCCGCGGCCACGCGCGCATGATCGCGACGGTCAAGGCGGTCCCGCCGGCGCAGTTCGATGCGTGGCTGGCCTACCAGAAGGCACTGATCGCCGAAGCCAACGCCGACGCGAAGGTCGCTCGCGCGAAACTCAGCTCGCAAACCGGCGCCGGACAGGTCGAAAACCCCTAAAGGAACCTCGAGGAGACCAGCGCACGAAATGGCCACCTACGTCGCCCCAGTCCCCCAGCTGAGCACCCACCGCGTCGAGCGCGAGGAGCAGGGCTGGACCAGCTGGCTCACAACCACCGATCACAAGCGGATCGGGATCATGTACATGGTCCTGACGTTCGTGTTCTTCTGCCTCGGCGGCGTCGAGGCGCTGATGATCCGTTTGCAGCTCGGCGCGCCGAACAACACGCTGGTCACCCCGCAGACGTACAACCAGCTGTTCACGATGCACGGCACGACGATGGTCTTCCTGTTCGTCGTGCCGATGATGGCGGGCCTGGCGAACTACTTCATCCCGCTGATGGTGGGCGCGCGCGACATGGCCTACCCGCGCTTGAACGCGCTGTCGTTCTGGCTGCTGCTCGCGGGCGGGATCGTCTTCTACGCCTCGATCTTCTGGAACCCACCGGAAGCCGGGTGGACGAGCTACGCGCCGCTGTCGGACGCGCTGTACTCGCCGAGCGGCGGGCAGGACGCGTGGATCTACCTGATCCATCTCACCGGCCTGTCGTCGATCTTGGGGGCGATCAACTTCTACGCGACGATCGCGAACATGCGCGCGCGCGGCATGAGTTGGGGCCGGCTGCCGCTGTTCGTGTGGGCGATCCTGACCTACTCGGTGCTGATCATCTTCGCGATGCCGGTGATCGCGGCGGCGGTGACGATGCTGCTCACCGACCGCCACTTCGGCACTCACTTCTTCGACCCGGCCGAGGGCGGCTCGCCGCTGTTGTGGCAGAACCTGTTCTGGTTCTTCGGCCATCCAGAGGTTTACATCATGGTGCTGCCGGGCTTCGGCCTGGTGTCGGAGATCCTGCCGGTGTTCGCGCGCAAGCCGATCTTCGGCTACAAGGCGATCGCCGCCTCGACCGTCGCGATCGCGTTCCTCGGCTTCCTCACGTGGGCGCACCACATGTTCACGACCCCGCTGCCGGAGGCGATCCTCGTGTTCGTGATGCTCAGCTCGTTCCTGATCGCGATCCCGACGGGCGTGAAGATGCTCAACTGGATCGGGACGCTGTGGCAGGGAACGATCGAGTTCAAGACGCCGCTGCTGTTCTGCGTCGGCTTCCTCGCGCTGTTCTTGATCGGCGGCATCTCCGGTGTGTTCCTCGCCGTGTTCCCCGTCGACTGGCAGCTGAACGAAACCTACTTCGTGGTGGCGCACATCCACTTCGTGCTGGTCGGCGGCGCGGTGTTCACGATCTTCGCCGCGATCTACTACTGGTTCCCCAAGATCACCGGGCGGATGCTCAGCGAGGGACTCGGCAAGCTGAGCTTCTACTTGATGTTCTTCGGCTTCCTGATCACGTTCCTGATCCAGCACGTGATGGGGCTCGACGGGATGCCGAGACGGGTGTACGAGTACGACAACGTCGGTCATCTGGCGCTGTACAACCAGATCTCGACGGTCGGCTCGTTCATCCTCGCCGCGGGCGTGCTCGTGACGATCGTCAACGCCGTGCGCAGCCTCAAGGTCGGTGTGATCGCGGGACCGGACCCGTGGAAAGCGAACACGCTCGAGTGGTTCACGGCCTCCCCCCCGCCGGTCAACAACTTCGACGTCGTGCCGCTGGTGCGCTCGGCGGAACCGATGAAGGACATCCGCCGCGAGGTCGAGCGGCGCAGCAGCGGAGCGCCGGTCGCGGGTGGGGCCACGATTCCCAGCGGAGCGACGCAGGTCGGGGTCTAGTGCCCCGCGCACCTGCGATCGCCGTCTGCGGCGAGGATCGGCCGCGATGAGCGCGCGTGGAGCCTCGGGCGTGGCTCAGGCGATCGAGGCGCCCAGCCTCCGGCTCGCCCCTCGGGCCCGCCTGCTGGTCGCCGACTACATCGAGCTGACCAAGCCGAAGGTCCAGTCGCTGCTGCTGCTGACGACGATCACGACGATGTACGTCGCCGGGAACCCCTCGCCGCTGCTGGTCGCGCTGACATGCCTCGGCGGCTATCTGTCGGCCGGCGGCGCGGGCGCGGTCAACCATTGGTTCGACCGCGACATCGATGTGCGGATGGCGCGTACCGCCAACCGTCCGGTCCCATCCGGGCGCGTGGCGCCGGGCGCGGCCCTCGCCTTCGGCTGCGTGCTCGCGGCGCTGTCGCTGCTCGAGCTCTCGCTGACCGTCAACCCCCTGGCCGCGGCCCTCTCGTTCGGGGGCTTCCTCGGCTATGTCTTCGTCTACACCGTGTGGCTGAAGCGGCGCACGCCGCAGAACATCGTGATCGGCGGTGCCGCCGGCGCGATCCCGCCGCTCGTCGGCTGGGCCGCTGTTACCGGCTCTGTCAGCGGCACGGCGCTGATCCTGTTCTTCATCGTGTTCTTCTGGACGCCACCCCATTTCTGGGCGCTCAGCCTGCTGATGAAGGACGAGTACGCGAAGGTCGGCGTGCCGATGCTGCCGGTCGTGCGGGGCGAGGGAGAGACCCGACGGCAGATCCTGCTGTACACGGTCCTCCTCTACGCCGTCACCCAGCTGCCGTTCTGCGCCGGCGGGTTCGGCGCGATCTACCTCGTCGCCTCGATCGCGCTGGGCTTCGGCTTCATCGCCGGCGCGATCCGCCTGTACCGCCGCGCCGACCGGAGCAGTGCGCTGCGGCTGTACCTGTTCTCGCTCGCCTACCTCGCGCTGCTGTTCTGCGCGATGGTCGCCGACAAGCATCTATAGAATGCGAGCCCGCCGATGATGACCAGACGACTCGCACGCAAGAACATCACCACGGGACTGATCGTGTGCGCGATCTGCATGTTCATGTTCGGCATTACGTTCGTAGTCGCCGCCATCTACGTATCGTGATCCTGAACCCGCATGGCGGCGCCGGATCGGCGTCCTCGGTCGCTCGCGTGCGAAGCACGCCACGCTCCCTGCGTCCTTGCCCGGCTTGCCCTGCCGGCCCAGGATGGGGTCATATACGAAAGGGTGCTAAGTGAGCCCACTCGATCCTGAGCTTCCGCCCGTCGGCGAGGAGATCCATCTGCCCGGGCCGACGATCCTGCCGCTGCTTACAGCCGTGGGGATCACGCTCGCGCTCGTCGGCGTCACGACGTTCATCGAGCTGACCGTCGCCGGAGTGCTGTTGACGCTCGGCTGTGTCGTGCGCTGGATCAAAGACACACGCCACGAAATCGACGAGCTCCCGGCAGACTGAGCTTCAGAGCGTGGCGCTCTCCGGCACCGGGCAGATCGCTCCGTCGCCGGTCCAGCAGCGCACGATGTCGCGCACCGAGAGGATCCCTGCGATCTCTCCTCGGTCGAGCACGATCAGGTGACGAAAGCCGCCGTGCACCATCGCCGCGGCCCCCTCCTCGAGCGACCAGTCGGGCGCGGCAAAGACGACGTCGCGGGTGAGATGCTCGGCGACGAGCTCTGTATCGGGGTCCTCGCCGGCGGCGATCGACAGCAGGATGTCCCGCTCGGTGACGATCCCAGGCCCGGGGTCGTCGGGGTCGATGACGACCGCCGCGCCGACCTTGCGCTCGGTCATCAGGCGAGCGACCTCTCGCAGGGTGTGGCCGGGGCCGGCGGTGAGAACCATCGGGCTCATGCCTTCGCGAACCTCCATCGCCCTCTCCTTTCCCGGCCTGTCCGGCAGGCAAACGGCCGCTCTACATCTTTGCAACGATTGCCTCAATCTAGCGTGGGGAGTGTCCGCCGTCAAGAGCTCGAGCGGTCCCGGCTCCCGCCCTCGGGTACGCGCGCACGGCATGGTGGCGAAGCTCGCGCCGCGCCCATGGCGAAGCTCGCGCGACACTTGTGAGCAAGCTCCCGCCACGCATCTGACGAAGGCATTAGGATCACGCCCCGGGATGGAGAGGAACGTTGCAAACTTCGGAGTCACGCCAGATGCCTAGACAGCGCTCGCTGCTGGCCACGGGCGTCGCCGCCACGATCGCGATCGCGATCGGGATCGTGCTCAGCTACACGATCCACTGGTTCCCCGTGCAGGCCTCCACGCAGGCCAAGAACACCGACCGGCTGTACCACGTGCTCGTGATCGTCTCGATCCCGATCTTCGTGCTCGTGGTCACGACGATCCTCTATTCCGTGTGGCAGTTCCGCATGAAGCCCGGCGAGGAGCTCAAGGACGGTCCGCCGATTCACGGCAATACGCGGCTCGAGGTCCTCTGGACGACGATTCCGGCGATCCTGCTGCTCGGGCTCGTCTCCTACTCGTTCGTGATCTTGCACGACAATGAAAAGAAGCCGAACGGCGCGCCGGAAATCCAGGTCGCCGTGACCGGTCAGCAGTTCTTCTGGTCGTATGAATACCCCTCCTCGGTCACGGGTGGGGCGCCGCTGAAGAGCTACCAGCTGTACCTGCCGAAGGGCGACACGGTGATCTTCAACATGCGCTCCAAGGACGTGATCCACGCCTTCTGGATCCCCGCGTTCCGCCTGCAGGAGGACGTCGTTCCCGGCATCACGACCCACTATCGCGCGACGGCCGACCGGCTGGGCGACTATCCGGTGGTCTGCAACCTGCTGTGCGGGGCCGGGCACTCGCTGATGCGCTCGGAGGTCCACGTCGTGCCTCCCGCTCGCTTCCAGGCCTGGCTTAAAAGCCAGAAAAACGGAGGCGCTTCCGTCGCCACCGCTTCCGTCGCACGGCCGGGCAACCCGAGCCAAGCCCGCAACTCCGCGCGCGAGGTTGCGGATAATCTCCGCGCAGGGGATGATCTTCGAGGTAAGGACTTGATGGATCTGACGGCCGAGGGGACAATCTGATGGCAACCACGCTGCAAGCGCCGGGCCCCACCCACGCGGGCCCCTCCGCGCCCTTCGGGTCACCCCACAAGTCGATCGGGGCGAAGCTGCGCGCGCCGGGCTTCTACCGCGCCGCCTGGATGATGGTTCTGGGCGTGGCCTTCGCGACCGCCTTGACGTGGCTCGTGCGGATGTCGACGGGGCACACCACATACCACCACTTCCTCTCGTGGGAAGCGATCCTGACCGTCTCCCTGATCACGGCGCCGCTCGCCTTCCTGGTCGGGATCGGCGGCTTCGACTACTGGTTCTACTGGGCCGCGGGCAAACCGACACGCCCGGAGGACCACTCCGGACACGGCGCGTACACGTGGAGGGACTACTTCCGCATCAACACCGACCACAAGGTGATCGGCATCCAGTACACGGTCACCTCGTTCTTCTTCCTCCTGGTGGGCGGGCTGATCGCGATGTTGATGCGCGTCGAGCTCGCCCAGCCGGGCGCGCAGTTCGTCAGCGCGAACACCTACAACGGCCTGTTCTCGGTGCACGCGTCGATCCTGATCTTCCTGTTCGTGATCCCCGTGTTCGCGGGCCTTGCGAACTTCGTGCTGCCGCTGATGATCGGCGCGCCGGACATGGCGTTCCCACGGCTGAACGCGCTCTCCTACTGGCTGCTGCCGGTCGCGGGCGCGATGATGCTCGGGAGCTTCCTCGCACCGGGGGGTGCGTTCGCGGACGGCTGGACGGCGTACGCGCCGCTGTCGACGAACGCGCCGATCGGACAGACGTTCTTCTCGCTGGGCGTGCAGTTCGCGGGCGCCTCCTCGATCATGACCGCGCTCAACTTCCTGGTCACGATCATCACGATGCGCGCGCCGGGGATGAGCTTCTTCCGGATGCCGCTGCTCGTGTGGGCGAACTTCGCGACCTCGCTGCTGGTCGTGATCGCGACGCCGTTCATCGCGGCTTCACAGTTCTTCGTGCTGCTCGATCGCGCGCTCGGCTTCAACTTCTTCAACGCCGCCAAGGGCGGCGACGTGCTGATGTACCAGCACGTCTTCTGGTTCTACTCGCACCCGGCCGTCTACATCATGATGCTGCCAGGGTTCGGGATCATCTCTGAGATCGTCGCCGTCAAGTCGCGCAAGCCGATCTTCGGCTACCGCATGATGGCGTTCTCGCTGCTCGCGATCGTCGTGCTCGGCTTCACCGTATGGGCCCACCACATGTTCACCTCGGGGATGGCCGCTTGGATCCGGATCCCGATGGCGGTCACGACCTGCATCATCGCCGTGCCTACCGGAATCAAGATCTTCTCGTGGCTGGCGACGCTGTGGCGCGGCGTGCTGCATCTGGACACGCCGATGCTGTTCGCGCTCGGTTTCCTCACGACGTTCACGCTCGGCGGCATCAGCGGCGTGATGCTCGCGATGATCCCGTTCGACATTCACGTCAGCGCCACCTACTTCATCGTCGCGCACATCCACTACGTGCTGTTCGGCGGCTCGCTGATGACGATCTTCGCGGGCGTGTACTACTGGTTCCCAAAGATGACCGGGCGGATGTACGACGAGCGCTTGGGCAAGTGGCACTTCTGGAGCACGTTCATCTTCTTCAACCTGACGTTCGGCCCGATGCACATCCTCGGCCTGCAGGGCATGCCCCGGCGGGTCGCCACGTACGCCGCGCAGTTCGCCGACCTGAACCTGTTCATCTCGATCGCGAGCTGGATCCTCGGGCTGAGCACGCTGATCTTCGTCTACAACATGATCACCAGCTGGCGCGGCGGCCCGCGCAGCGTCGCGAATCCGTGGCGGGGCCTGACGCTCGAGTGGCAGGTCTCATCACCGCCGCCGATCTTCAACTTCGACCGCGTTCCCACCGTCGTCGGCGGGCCATACGAGTACGGGGTGCCCGGCGCGGTGCACGGCATCTTCGCCCCGGCCCCGGCCGCCACGGCAACCGCCGGGTCGAGCATCCTGAGAGCTCCCAGCGAGTGATCGAGAGACACGCGGAGATGGCAATGCAAAGCCCCAGCGGCAGGAGGAAGACGCGATGAGGGAAGTCCTGGTAGTGGCCAACCGCACGCTCGGCAGCGTCAAGCTGCTCGACGCGGTCCGTGCCCGTGCCGCGGCCGGGGATGTCCGCTTTCGTCTGGTCGTGCCGCAGACCAAGCCCGCGGCGGGGCTTGTCATCTACGACGAGGCCGTTCGCGAATCCGCTCAGGTGCGGGTCGATCTGGCGATGTCGGCCGTGACCGGCGAGCACATCGACGCGACCGGCGAGGTCGGCGATCCCGACCCTTTCCTGGCCACGATGGACGCCGTCGCCGAGCGAAGGCCTGAGGAGATCATCGTCTCCACCCATCCCGCGACACAGTCGGGCTGGCTGCGCAGAGACCTGATCGAGCGCATCGAAAACGCCTCGGGCCTGTCGGTCGAGCACATCGTCACCGACATCGAGCAGGAGGGCCTGCCGTTCAAGGTGACGCTCGTGGTCGCAAGCAAAACGGCGAGCGGCGAAGAGCTGATCGAGCACCTGAAGCAGAAGGCGGCGCACGGCGGGGGCACACAGCCCGCAGGGCTGGGTCACCTGTTCGTCGCGGTCGTGCCTCAGCAGAACCGTGCGGGCACGGCGCCGCGCGAGGCGCGCGCGCGCCTCGCGGCGATGCTCGACCGGCTGCACGTCGCCGGGCTGCTCAGCTCGGGCATGATCGGCGACCCCGACCCCTACACGGCCACCCTGAACGCGCTCGAGCTGTTCAGGGTGGACGACGTCGTGATCTCCACCCTTCCCGGCGAGCGCTCCGGTTGGATGCGCTCAGACCTGATCGAGCGCGTCCGTCATACCACCGCGGCGAAAGTCGAGCACGTGGTGGTCGACCTTCGAGACCCGGCGACCGCGGCGCCGGTCGCGTCTTAGCCATGGAGGCAGCCAGCATCGCCACGCACGCGGCCGGTCACGGCGACCATCACGGTCCGCCGCCGGCTAACCGCAGCTCGCGGGTGGAGCCCCAGCTGTTGGGGATGCTGCTGTTCATCATCTCCGAGGTGATGGTGTTCGGTGCGTTCTTCACCGCGTACTTCTTCATCCGCATCGCCCAAGGCGCGCCTTGGCCGGCGCCCGGCACGAAACTGCCGGAGGCGGTGGCGGGGATCAACACCCTGATCCTGGTGTCCTCCTCGATGACGATCCACTGGGCGCAGACCTCGATCAAGAAGGGCAACCGCTTCGGACTGAAGGCGGGCATGCTGATCACGTTCCTGCTCGGCTGCACGTTCCTGTTCATCCAGATCAACGAGTACGCGAACATCGGCTTCGCGCCCCAGGACCACGCCCAGCAAACGATCTTCTACTCGCTCACCGGGCTGCACGGCGCACACGTGTTCATCGGGCTGGTGCTGCTGCTGATCGTGACAGTGAGAGCCTTCCGCGGCCATTACACCCCGGAGGAGCACCGCGGCGTCGAGGTGCCGGGCATCTACTGGCACTTCGTCGACATCATGTGGATAGTGGTCTACACCACCGTCTACGTCCTATAGCCGCGCGTCGTAGATGATCAACCCGCTGCGCAGCGAGGACGAGGCGTTCCGTTTCCTGCTCTATGCGATCGTGGTGATCGCCGTGATCACCGGCCTGATCCTGGCTCTGCGCGCAGTGCTCTGAGCGCGGACCCGAAGCGCGTACGCGCTACTTCACGGTGAGGGTCCCGTACATGCCGGCAGGCCGGTGACCTGGGGCCTGGCAGAAGAACGTATAGGTCCCCGGCTTCAGGTTGACCGTCACGGAGGTCGAGCCCTTCGTGATGAACGAGCTCGCGCCGATCGCCGTGCCCTTGCCGGTCGCTCCGTTTTCGCCGGGTTCGACCGCGATGTTGTGCGAGACGCCCGACATGTTCGCCATCGTGATCGTGACCGCGCCGGGGGTGGCGGTGGCCTTGGTGGCCGTGTACGCGAGCTGGCCGGCGGGGTTGGCGTCGATTGCGAGCTTGCCCCCCTTCTCAACGGCTGGCTTGCCGGCGCCGGGCGCGGCGACGGCGCTTGCGAGCAGGCCCGTGTCCGACCCCGGCCTGCCTGCGACGGCCGCCACGTAAGCGGCGATGTCGGTGAGCTTCGCGCCGGTGGCGAGATCTTTGGGCATCACGTTTTCGGGATTGGGATAGAGCACCTGGTGTTCGACGACGCCGCGAATCGTGTCGTGGCCGTCGGCTTCGTCGACGGCGTAGCGGAAGGCTTCGTCGAGGTTCGGGCCGACGATGCCCTTCGTGGCGGCGTGCGCGAGCGCGTGACAAGAGCCGCACTTGGCCACGAACTGCTGCTTGCCGAGGATCAGGTTTGCGTTGTCCGCGTTCTTGCCGCCGGAGCAGCCGACGGCGCCGAGCGCCAGCGCGACCAGCAGGCAGCCCGACCCGGCACGCACGCTGCGCTTGCGCAGGCCCGGACCTGCGCTACTACCTCCCCGAACGATGAGCAGACCCATAAGCGGGCGAAACTCTATCCGAACGGACGGCCGTCAGGGCTTCTGCAACGCCTCGAGCTCACCCCGCGCCGCCGCGATCACCCCGCCCGCGACGCCCTCCCACGACCAACGCTCGCGTACGGTCGCGACGAGACCCCGGCGCGTCTGGGCGCGCAGCTCGGGATCCGCCTCGAGCCAGCCGTTCACACACTCGGCAAGGGAGCGCACGGCGCGATCGTCGACCGGGAAGGAGAGCCACGCGGCGACCTGCTCGTCCACCGCGCCCGCGAGCGTCTCACTGACCTCGGCCAGCCCCGAGTGACGCGCGCTGACGGGCAGCGCGCCACAGGCGGCTCCCTCGGCGGCAACCATGCCGAACGCCTCGGGGAAAGTGCTCGGAACGACCAGCGCCTCGCAGGCGGGCAGCAGGTCGGCGAGCTCCTCGTGATCGAGCCGGCCCGTGAACACGACCTGCTCGTGCAGCGCGCGCGAGGCTGCTATGTAGGAGGCGCGCTCCGCGCCGCGCAAAGCGCCGAGAAACGCTCGCAGATGGGGCATGGCGCTGTCCCGTGCCGCATCGAGATCGCCGGCGGCGAGCGCGTGCAGCAGCCGCTCGAGCGGCTCGCGATCGGCGCCGAAGCCGACGACCACAAGCCGCGCGCGTGGCTCTCGTTCGAGCACGAGCGGCCAGGCTGCGAGCAGCAGGTCGACGCCCTTGTTGTAGATCAGCTTCCCGACGAACACGACCAGCCGGTCATCTCCAGGCCGCAGACGCTCGAGCGCGCGTGCGGCCCCCCGCTCGTCGCGGGCGAACGCATCTCTCGCACCCTCGCCGACTCCGGCCGCTGCAGCCCCGGGGGACGCGACCGCGACGGGCTCGGCGCGTCGCCCCTCGCCGGAGCCGCCGGACCGGTCCACCTCCGCCTCCATCTCTTGGGCGACGACTCGCAAGCGCGCCGCCAGAGCGCGCACGCCGTCCGCTGCCGCGACGGGATCGCGGGGCGCGAACCGCGCGACGTCGACACCGGGCGGTCCGAGACGGGTGCGCTCGACCACCCCGGGATCGTCGAGCGCCCGCCAGAGGCTGGCGGCGGTGTGATGGGAGCCTACGAGGATCGCGCGCGCGCACGCGACGCCCTCGCGGGCAAACGGCAGGAAGCGGTCGGGATCCGGCTTGACGGTGTACTCGAGCGCGCTCCCGTGCACCTTCACCGCATACGGCACGTCGCCCCCGGCAAGCGCACGCGCGAGGATGACCGGCCCCATGACGAGATGGTTGGCGAGGGCGATCCGCGGGTCGACGAGCTCGACGAGTTCGCGCACGGCCGACACGTTCGCGTCGATGTAGCGTGCGACCTCCGCTTCGCTGCATTCGGCGAACGTACGCGCTTCGATGCCCTCGTAGCAGTCGGTTACGTAGACCGGCAGCAGCGGGCCAATGTCCGGCCTGTAAACGGTGCAGCTTCCCGGCGACGCGGCCGGTCGCAACGCACGGACTCGCAGAGTGCCGCTGTCCCAGTCGCCGGCCGCGTCGACGAACGGATGCCCCTCGGGATGGCGATCCTGGCAGAGCAGATGCACGTCATGGCCGAGCCGCGCGAGCGCCTCGGCGAGGCGTGCGTTGTAGACGTTCGATCCCGTGCCGCCGAGCAGGTAGCCGTGGAAGATCAAGATCCGCACCGCTCCACCCTATCCCGGGCCATAGTGGCCGGCCTGCCGGTCGAGGATCAGCCGGCGACGGGTCGCGCGCGCCTGCGGCCGAGCGCTCCGATAAAGTGCCGGCGATGAGCACCAAACAGCGTTATCGCCTGCGCAACCCGGCCAGCGGACGCGAGATCGTGCTCGAGGCGGAGGCGGGCGAGATCTACCGTGACCGCGACAGTGGTGAGGAGCTCGAGGTGGTCGGCAAGGTCCTGCCGCTCGCCCCGTCCACCTCGCGTCTGCCGTGGGCGGTCGAGAACCTGCGCGTCTGCCCTTGGTGCGATCAGCTCGCGCAGAAGGATCTCAACGAATGCCCCACCTGCGGCCGGCGCATGGGACCGCTCGGCGCGTGAGCCGGGCTCGCGCTCTGCCTGTCCCCCGCGCGAGACTCGCCGCGACCGCCACGACGGCGCTGTTGCTCGTGTCCGGTCTGACCCTCTCCGCCTGCGGCGGCGGGAGCAGCGTCTCTGACGCGACACCGAAGACCACCCCCGAAATCACGCCGCCGACCGATACGACAGCCGAAAAGGCGGCCGCACAGACGACCGCCACGTCGACCACGTCGACGACGCCCAAGACCGGCACGACAGAAAGCTCCCGCTCTGAAGAAAGCAGCAGCGAAGCCGAAAAAAGCAGCGAATCGAAAGAAGAACCGACCAGCGGCGAAAGCTCGAGCGGCACAGGAGGGGCAGCCGGTGGGACGTCGGCCGGCGAAAAAGAAAAAGCTGCCGGCGAAAGCAAAGAAACCGCCCCGTCAAGCCCCACCGGCGGAGCGGGCGCCCCTTAACGGTCCCAAACCCAGCGGCGACGCTAGCGCCCCGTTAAGGGGTTGAGATGAGGGTGGCGCTGTAGGTCAGGCGCGCGGTCTGGTAGAGGCAGTAATACTGGACCGGGACGCCGACCTGCGTGTCGGTGGTCTGGGCGCTCGTGGTCGTGCACTGGCTCTTGGAGCGGCTCGCGCGCCAGGAGGTGTCCTTGCCGAAGCCGAGCGCCAGCGCAGGCGCCCAGGTGGGAACCGTCAGCGCGATGACGTCGCCCTTCTTGACCGCGAGCGTCGTTTCGAGCGGGAACTGAGCGCTCTTGCCGAGATACGGTTCGAGCTTGACGACCGGGCTCTGGGAGACGAGCTTGTAGGTCAGGTTCGGCTTGCGCTGTGGTTCCAGCACCGCGATGCCGGCCGAGGGGGGACCGCCCTCGTTGGTGTTGAAGAACTTGACCTGCGTCGCGTTGGGCTTGCCGAGGTCGATCGTCCACGCCACGATCGTGCCCGCGCGGGGCGCGGAGAGCAGGTTGGTGGCGGTGGCGACCTTGACCTGGAAGCCGGTCGTGCGGCTCACGGCCAGGCACGGGCTCGAGGGGCAGCTGGGGACGGTTTCCGGACTGGTTGTCGGTGGGATCACGCCGACTTCGGTCAGCGTCGCCGGGGCCACCGCGGGCAGGGCGAGAACGAGAGCAAGGCTCGTGAGGAGGATCGCTGTGGATGTGCGTCTCATGTGGGCCATTCAACACGGCGGAAGCGTGGATGTAGCGGTTGAATAGTTTCGCTATCCCTGTGCGAGTTCCTGCGCGGCGGCGGCGATCTCCTCAGGATCTCCCGGCGCGGGGACCCATGGCAACCGCAGGGGATCGTGCTCGTAGCGGGGGATCACGTGGACGTGAAAGTGGAAGATCGTCTGCCAGGCGACCGCGCCGCACGAGTTGACCAGGTTGACGCCGTCGGCCGCAAGCCGCTCCTTGGCGCGCGCCGCCAAGCGCTGAGAGGCGACCGCGACGGCACGCAGATCCTCGGGATCGACGCTCAGCAGGTCGGGCGTGTGCACGCGAGGGATCACAAGCGCGTGGCCGCGCGTGGCGGGCGCGATGTCCATGAACGCGATCGTGCGCTCGTCTTCGTCGACGATCGTGGCCGGCAGCTCGCCGGCGAGGATCTTGCAGAAGATGCAGTCGGAATCGGTCACGGAGCTGAAGCCTAATTGTTCTCGCTCAGGCTGCGTGCATAGGCGAGCGCCTGCTCGCGCGTAAGGACCTCGCCCGCGTATTGGGCGGCGGCAAGCTCCTCGAGCAGCTCTCCTATGCGCGGACCGAGGGAGATCGAGAGCGCGCGAGCCAGCTCGTCTCCGCGCCATAGCGGCGCAGGTGGCCCGCCGGCACGGAAGGGCAGCGCACAGGCGAGCAGCCGGCGGGCGACGCGCAGGTGCGCATCGATCGACTCCTGCGCGCGGTCGCCGCGCGTGGCGAGACGGTCGGCGACGGACAGCAGGGTGACGTCGACCTCGACCGGGGCGGTGGCGCGCAGGTAGCGGAAGACCGTGCGGCGGGACAAGGGCTGGGGCTCGTGCACGAGGAAGCCGGCTCGCAGGTGGTGGCGGACCAGCGCCGCGACGTGCGCGCGCAACCGCTCGCTCGTGCGCAGGCGACCGAGCACCGCCTGCGCCAGCTCGGCGCCACGGACGTCGTGGCCGATGAACGTGACGCGCCCGTCGACGGGACGGACGGCGCGAGTGAGTGGCTTGGCGGCGTCGTGCAGGAGCGCCCCCCAACGCAGCGCCTCGCCGCGGGTGAGGCCGTCGGCGAGCGGCTCCGCCAGCAGCGCGGCGGCCTCCACCCCATGCTCCACACCGATGATCCTCGCTGGATCGGCCTGCAACGCCATCGTGCGGTCGAGCACCTCGAGTGTGTGGCCGTAGACGTCGCGATGGTGAAAGCGACTCTGCTCGACCCCGCGCAGTGACTCGAGCTCGGGCAGCACCGTCGCCGTGGCGCCGACGTCGCCCATCAGCTCGAGACCGCGCAGCGCGAGCGGCGCGGCGAGGATGCGGCGCAACTCCATGAACACGCGCTCGCCCGAGACCCCCTCCAGCCCGTCGGCGCGTGCGCGCGCCGCGGCGAGCGTGGCGGCCTCCGGACTGAGATCGAGCTCGATCGCGATCCGCACGAGACGCAAAACGCGCAACGGATCGTCGGCGAAGGCCGCCGGACCGGCCATGCGTAGGCGGCGATCCTCCAGGTCCGCGAGCCCGCCCAGCGGATCGATCGGCGCACCGCCCGCGAGCGGCTCGGCGATCGCGTTGACGGTGAAGTCGCGCAGCCCGAGGTCGGCCTCGAGCGAGCCGCCGCGCAGCGGCTCGACGTCCACCTGCCAGGAATGGTCGCGCGCGACCACGCGCCAGGCTCCGAACTCTTCAGAGAGCGCAAAGCACGCCGCGCGCCCCGCCGCGCGGGCAACCGCGCGCGCGGCCTCCGCGGTATCTCCGTCGATGACCACGTCCACGTCGAGCACGTCGCGCCCGAGCGCGCGATCGCGCGGAGCACCCCCGACCAGCCAGGCGGGCGTACCGGCAAGCGCTGTGCGGACGGCGTTCAGCGCGTCGGCGCTCACGCCGCTCCCGAGCCCCGCGCTGTCTCCGCTCGATCGCTCACCGACGCACGCCGTATCGAGGAGGCATCGCCAGACCCCGCCCGCGCGGAGGTATCGACAGGCTTCACCGGCTCGCCGTCGCGGTGATAGACGCGCCCCACCCGCGGCGTGAGCGCGCAGGTGACCTCGTAGTCGATCGTGCCCAGTCGTCCGGCGACCTCCTCGGCGCTGATCCGCTCAGCTCCCTGCGCGCCGATCAGGGTCGCCTGCACGCCGAGCAGCTCCCGCGCCGCCGGATCGGGGCCGAGGTCGACCGTGATGTTGTCCATGCTCACCGTCCCCACCAGCCGGCGGCGCACGCCGGCGACGAGCACGTCCCCGTTGTTCGACAGCCCGCGCCGCCAGCCGTCGCCGTAGCCGATCGGCAGCACCCCGAGATAGGTGTCGCGCTCGGCCACGAACCGCCGCCCGTAGCCGGCGCTCTCACCGGCGCCGCAGCGCTTGACCTCCGCTACGTAGGAGCTCAGCTCGAGCGCGGGCTCGAGCGCGCGGGCGGCGGGATCATCGCCGAACGGGTCCATCCCGTAGATGGCGATCCCGCAGCGCACCATGTCGAAGTGCGCGCGCGCGTCGCGCAGCACCGCGGCGCTGTTGGCCGCGTGCACGACGATCTCCGGATGGTCCGCCTTGATCTCGCGTGCCCAATCGGCGAAGACCGCGAGCTGGGCGACGAAGAACCCGTTGTCGTTCAGGTCGTCGGCTGTGGCGAAATGCGTCATCACGCCGGCCAGCTCGACGCCATCGGTGAAGCGCGCGGCGGCGACCACGCGCGAGGCCTCGGCGAGGTCGCGCGTGCCGAGCCGGCCCATGCCGGAGTCGAGCTTCACGTGCACGCGGCCGCCCCCGGCGGCCGCGACCGCCTCGACGTCGCGCTCGCGCCAGACGACCACGTCCGCACGGGCCGCGAGCGCTTCGCGGAGCTCGCGCGGGGTGAGCGCGCCCATCACGAGGATCGGCACGTCGTGCAGGTCCTCCCCATCCGTGCCGGCGGCGGACAGGCCGGCCTCGCGTAGCTCGCGCGCCTCGCTCGCAGCGGCGACCGCCAGCCGACTCGCGCCCCCGGCGAGCGCCGCCCGAGCGCTCTGTGCAGCGCCGTGGCCGTAGCCGTCCGCCTTCACGACCGCGCACAGCGCGACCGTGGAACGCAGCTCGGAGCGCAAGCGTGCGCAGTTGCGCTCGATCGCGGCCACGTTCACGCTCGCCCGCGCGCGCGCGTTCACGGTCCGCTCCCCCCCTTTCCGCCATGCCCGCCACGGTCTCGTCCGTCGCGACGATGGCCGGGCTTGTCACGGTTCTTGCCGTCGCCGTGACGGCCGCCGCGGCGATGCCCACGCCCACCCGTCTTACCCGCGCGCGCGGCGGGCAGAGCGGCGATCACGTCCGAGGCGATCACTCCCTCTGCCACGCCCTGCCGGCGGGCCGCCTCGCGTCCCGCGGCCGCGTGCAGCCACACGCCCGCGGCGGCCGCGGCGAACGGGTCGAGCCCCTGAGAGAGCAGCGCGGCGATCACCCCGGTGAGCACGTCCCCGGTGCCGGCGGTCGCGAGCGCCGGGCTGCCCCCGGGGTTGATCGCGACCCGACCGGAGGGATCGGCGATCAGGGTGTCGTCGCCCTTCAGCACAACCACCGCGCCCGCCTGCTCGGCCGCGGCGCGCACGTGCCGCAGCCGCTCGTGCTCGATCTGCTCGCTGTCCAGCTCGAGCAGCCGCCCCAGCTCGCCGGCATGCGGTGTGAGCACCGTCGGCGCACTCCGCGCGGCCAGCTCGCTCAGGCGGCCCGCATGGGCGTTCAGCCCATCCGCGTCCAGCACCAGCGCCACATCGGCCTCGCGCGCGAGGCGGCATGCGAATGTGAACGCGCGATCGCCGCGGCCCAGTCCAGGACCGAGCGCGAGCGCGCTGCCGCGTTTAATTGCTTCGAGCACGCTCTGCACGCCATCGGCCGAGAAACCGCCGCCGTCGTCGTCGGGCAGACCGCGCGTCATCAGCTCAGGCGGTCCCGCGCTCGCGATGACCGCCTGTAGTGAGGCCGGCACGCAGGCGGTGACGTAGCCGGCACCGGCGCGCATCGCTGCGTATGCGGCCATACGCGGCGCGCCGGTCAGCCCACGAGAGCCGCCCACGACGAGCACATGACCGGAGGAGAACTTCGTCGAGTCCGCGCCCCTGCGCGGGAGCGCATCCAGCACCGCGGGACCGATCAGCCCGATGTCCGCCTCCTCGGGGGCGGCGCGAGGAATCCCGATGTCGATCGTCTCGACCTCCCCCGCGTGCGCCTTGCCCGGATGGATCCACAAGCCCGGCTTCGCGGCGTGGAACGTGACGGTGGCGGTCGCACGCACAGCTGTACCGGAGACAACTCCGGTCGAGGCGTCGACGCCGCTCGGCACGTCCACGCTCACGACGGGCGCGCCGGCCCCGTTCACCGCGTCGATCGCCTCCGCCACCGCGCCATGGGGCTCGCCTTCGAAGCCGGTGCCGAGCAGCCCATCCACGATGACCGCCGCGTGCGCACACACACCCTCGGTTAACCGCATCGGCCCATCTCCCGGCAGGCGGTCGAGGTTCGTGCGCGCGTCGCCCGCAAAGTCCTCTGGCGGCGCGACGCATACGACCGCCACCTCGCGGCCCGCATCGCGCAGCAGGCGGGCGACGACCAGCCCGTCGCCGCCGTTGTTCCCCTTCCCGCACACGACCGTCACCGGACCGTCCGGCGCCACCCGCTCGACAGCGCGCGTCACTCCTGCTCCGGCCCGCTCCATCAGGTCGAGCCCGGCCACTCCGCGCTCCTCGATCGCCCAGCGGTCGATCGCGCGCATCGACGCAGCGTCGGGCAGCGGTGTCAGCCAGTCGGGAAGCACATAGCGATGCTAGATGGTCACTACGCGTACCAGCGGTTCGCTGGCCAAGCCAGGCCAGGACGCAGCAAGCGAAATGTGCTTCGCACATGAGCGCGCGAGGACGCAGCCTGGCGCCGTGCCAGCGGACCGCTGGTTACTCCACCGTCACGGTCTTTGCGAGGTTGCGTGGCTGGTCGACGTTCAGGCCGCGCTTGCGCGCGATCGCGTAGGCGAGCAGCTGCAGCGGGATCGTGCCGAGCAGCGGCTGCAGCATCCAGTCGACGTCGGGCACGCGCAGCACCTGCTTGGCGTGGGCGTCGATCTCGTGATCGCTCTCGGCGGCGACCGCGATCACGTAGGCTCCGCGCGCGGCGACCTCCTGCATGTTCGAGACGACCTTGTCCCTCACCGGCGAGGCGGTCGCCACGACGACCACGGGTGTGCCCTCTTCGAGCAGCGCGATCGGGCCGTGCTTCATCTCGCCGGCGGCGTAGGCGTCGGTGTTGATGTAGGAGATCTCCTTCAGCTTCAGCGCGCCCTCGAGCGCGACCGCGAGGCCGATGTGGCGGCCGAGGTAGAGGAAGAAGCCGGCCTCCCACTCGCGCTCGGCGGCCTCCAGCACCGGGCCGGCGGGCTCACCCGTCTCCGGGTCCGTCGCGGCGTCGATCACCTCGGCGATCGAACGCGGCAGCCGTTTGATGTCGCCGACCAGTTTCTCGAGCGTCACCGGGCGCATCGTGCCGCGCAGCTGGGCGAGCTTCAGCGCGAGCAGGTACATGACGGCGACCTGACAGACGAACGTCTTCGTCGCGGCGACCCCGATCTCGAGACCGGCGCGCGTGTAGAGCACGCCGTTTGCTTCGCGCGTGGCCTGCGAGCCGACGACGTTCGTGACGGCGAGCACGGTCGCGCCCGCGCGCCGGGCGGCGCGCATCGCCGCGAGCGTGTCGGCGGTCTCGCCCGACTGCGTCATGCCGATCACCAGATCGCCGGGCCCGACGAGCTGCCTGCGATAGCGATACTCCGAGGCGACATCGATGTCGGTGCGGATCTGCGCCCACTCCTCCAGCGCGTAGCGGCCCATCAGCCCGGCGTGGTAGGCGGTTCCGCAGCCGGTGATCAGAATCCGTTTGATCCCGCGCAGCATCTCCTCGTCGAGCGCGCCGACGTCGTCGAGGTCGACGTGCGTGCCGGCCGCTGTGCGATCGGCGACGGTGTCCGCGACCGCGTCGGCCTGCTCGTGGATCTCCTTGAGCATGAACGTCGAGAAGCCCCCCTTCTCGGCGGTCTCCTCGCTCCAGTCGATCTCTTCGATCGCGCGCTCGCGCTCGGCCCCGTCGGCGCCAAGGAAGCGCACGTCCTCGGCGGTGACGACCACGATCTCCTCGTTCTCGATGTGCTGCACGCGGCGGGTCTCGTTCAGGAAGGCGGGGATCGCGGAGGCGAGGAACGTCTCCCCCTCGCCGCGACCAACCACCAGCGGGCACTCCAACCGGGCGCCGACGATCGTCTCAGGCTCGTCCAGCCGCATCGCGACGAACGCGAAGTGACCGACGAGCTCGTTGAACGCGGCGAGCACCGCCTCGGCCAGGGTCTTTCCGCTCGCGCAATGATGAGCCACGAGATGCGCGATCACCTCAGCGTCTGTCTCGCTCGTGAAAACCGCGCCCGAATCCTGCAAACGGCGCTTGAGCACCACGTAGTTCTCGACGATCCCGTTGACGACCACGTGCACCGCGTTGGTCGTGTCGAAGTGCGGGTGGGCGTTCTCCTCGCTCACACGCCCGTGCGTGGCCCAGCGCGTGTGGCCGATGCCGGTCGTCGCGGGACGCGAGGCGACCGCGACGGACGTGCCGCCCGAGGTCCCGTCGCCGTCCCCGCCGTGCCCCTCGCCGTCCGCCAGCTTGGCCTGCAGCGCGCTGAGGTTGCCGACGGCGCGCACCGACTCGATCCGGTCCTCGACGATCACCGAGATGCCGGCGCTGTCATAGCCGCGGTACTCGAGCTTGCTCAGCCCCGCGAGCAATAGCTCGCGGGCGGGACGCTTACCTACATATCCGACGATGCCGCACATTGCGTCGAAGATACCAGTGCTTCTAGGCCAGCTCCTGCTCCACCAGGGCCACTAGGCGGTTGCACACGTCGTCGGCCTCCTGCTCGCTCGGCGCCTCGACCATCACGCGCACGAGCGGCTCGGTCCCGCTCGGGCGCACCAGCACGCGTCCGCGCCCCGCGAGCGCCTCGTCCTCGGCGCTCACCGCGGCACGCACGTCCGAGGCCCGCTCGAGCGCGGCGCGGTCGCGCACGCGCACATTCACGAGCCGTTGTGGCAGCTTGCTCATCGCGTCGCGCGCGGCCAGGTCGCGCCCGGCGAGCGCCTCGAGCGTGAGCAGCGCACCGGCGAGACCGTCGCCCGTGCGGTTGAAGCCCATGTCGATGATGTGCCCGGACTGCTCGCCTCCGAGCGCCCAGCCGCGGGCGCGGAGCTCCTCGAGCACGTAGCGGTCGCCGACGTTCGCCACAGCCACGTCGACGCCCGCGCGCGCCATCGCCGAGTGGAAGCCGTAATTGGTCATCACCGTCACCGCGACGCCGTTGCCCGGGAGACGCCCGGCGTCGCGCAGGTGTAGCGCCGCGAGCGCCATCAGCTCGTCGCCGTCGACCACGTCGCCGCGGCGGTCGATCGCGAGCACGCGGTCGCCGTCGCCGTCGAACGCGAAGCCGACCGCGTGCCCCTCGCCGGTCATCCGCTCGGCCAGCGCCTGCACGTGCGTGGAGCCGCATCCCGCGTTGATGTTGCGCCCGTCGGGCGCGTCCGCCGTCACGGTCACCTGCGCGCCGAGGCGGCGGAAGATCTCCGGTCCAACCTCGTGAGTGGCGCCGTTGGCGCAGTCCAGCAGCACGTCGACCCCGCTCAGGTCGAGCGCGGAGAAGCGCGCGTGCAGCTCGCGCAGGTAGTCCTCGCCCGCGCCGCGCAGCTCGCGTATCCGCCCGATCGCGGGCTTGCCCCCCGGAGCCATTTCGCCGCGGTCAGTGGTGCGTTCCAGCTCGCGCTCGATCTCGAGCTCGGTCTCGTCGGACAGCTTGTAGCCGTCGCCGGCGAAGAACTTGATCCCGTTGTCCTCGTAGGGATTGTGCGAGGCCGACAGCACGATCGCAAGGTCAAACCCGTAGCGGCCGATCAACAGCGGCGCGGCGGGAGTCGGCAGCACGCCGCCCAGCAGCGCATCTCCTCCGGCAGAGGCGACCCCCGCGGCGACCGCGGCCTCGAGCATCTCGCCCGACTCGCGCGTGTCGCGGATCACCAGCACCTGTGGCCGCTCCGCCTGTGTATGGCGGGTGGCCGCCCGCGCAAGCGCAAGCGCAAGCTCCGCGGTGAGCAGCTCGCCGGCGACCCCACGAACCCCGTCCGTGCCGAACAGCTTGCGTGCCATGTCTCCCCCTTCCTTGGGCTCTATCTCTTCGAGAACTGCGGACGCTTGCGCGCCTTCTTCAAACCGGCCTTCTTGCGCTCCTTCGCGCGTGAGTCTCTGGTCAGGAAGCCCCTGCGCTTGAGCTCACCGCGCAGGTTCGGGTCCGCCTCGAGCAGCGCCCGCGACACTCCATGTCGCAGCGCGCCGGCCTGGGCTGAGATGCCGCCACCGTGCAGTCTCGCGACGACGTCCATCCGCTCCTGGTACCCGACGGCCTCGAGCGGCTGACGGATGTTGCGTTGCAGCGTGATCCGCGGGAAGTGCTCCTCGAGCGCGCGGCCGTTGACGAGATAGGAGCCGCTGCCGGGTCGCAGCGTCACGCGCGCGATCGCGGTCTTGCGCTTGCCGGTCGCCCGGTAGCGTGCACCTGAGGCGAGATCGATCGCGGCCGAGGAGATCGGCTCTGAGAGGGCCTCCTCGTCGTCGCGCTCCTCCCCATCGCTCTGCGGCTCTGTGTCCTCGTCGATCGCGTACGGGTCGACGTATCCCTCCTCGCGGCCCAGCGGGTCGGCGCCCTCGGGGACGATGTCGACTTCGAGGTGCGCTCCCGGCACGGCCGGCTTCACGCGCGGCGCGGCGTCCTCCTCCTCCTCGAGCTCCTCCTCGGCCTCGGCGTGCTCCTGGGCGGCCTCGAGCGGCGCGTCCTCGGCGGAGCCCGCGATCTCGGTTGCGTCCTCGGTCGGGACTGCGTTGCCGGGCACCGGCTCGAACGGCTCAGACGGCTCAGACTCCCCTTTGGGGTGCTCTTGGGCCTCCTCGAAGGCCTCAAGCGCAGCGTCCTCGGCGGACCCTGCTACCTCGGCCGCGTCCTCGCTCGGCACGGCGTGACCCGCCTCGCCCTCGGCCGGGCTCTGCGCGCCGTCGGCGGGCGTCTCGGGTGTCTCGGGGTTCTCCTCGTCGGCCATCATCACGCCTCGATCTCCAAAGTTTGCGGTTTCTGCGCGACGTGCGGGTGCTCGGGGCCGGCGTAGATCTTGAGCTTCGTGATCTGCCTGCGTGCGAGCCGGTTGCGCGGCATCATGCCTTTCACGGCGAGCCTGATGATCTCCTCGGGCCGGCGCGCCTGCATCTCCTCGAACGTGCGCGAGCGCAATCCGCCGGGATAGCCGGAGTGGCGGTAGTAGCGCTTGTCCGCGCGCTTGTTGCCGGTCACGTGGATCTTCTCCGCGTTCACCACCACGACGAAGTCGCCCGTGTCGATGTGCGGCGTGTACTCAGGCTTGCGCTTGCCGCGCAGCACGTCGGCGATCTGCGTCGCGAGCCGCCCCAGCGTCTTGCCGTTGGCGTCGACCAGCACCCAGTTGCGCTCGCGCTCGGTGGGCTTGGCTACGTAGGTCCTGGCTGAGGGTGTAGAAGTGTTCATGACGCAAAAAAGGCCACGCAAGAGCGCGCGGCGCTGGCGACATCATAGGCGATGTCGTGTCCTTTCGCAGCGTCGGCTGCTGGGGTGACCGGCGCCGACAGGGTTGTTCGGGAGGCTGGCCCACGCGTCTCCCCAAAGACGACCCTGCTCTACTCCCACTCAATAGTTCCCGGCGGCTTGCTGGTGATGTCCAAGACCACGCGGTTGACCTCGCGTAGCTCGTTGATCATGCGCGAGGCGATCGTCTCGAGCAGGTCATACGGCAGCCGCGCCCAGTCGGCGGTCATCGCGTCGTCGCTCGTCACCGCGCGCACGACGACGACGTAGCCGTAGGTGCGCTCGTCGCCCTGCACGCCGACGGTGCGCACGTCGGGCAGGACGCAGAACGACTGCCACAGCTCGCGGTACAGGCCCGCCTTGCGGATCTCCTCTTGGAGGATGGAGTCGGCCTCGCGCAGCACGTTCAGCCGCTCTTTGGTCGCTTCGCCGCCGACGATCCTGATCGCGAGGCCCGGACCCGGGAACGGCTGGCGCCAGACGAGGCGCTCGGGCAGTCCCAGCTCGGCGCCGACCGCGCGGACCTCGTCCTTGAACAGGGCCCGCAAGGGCTCGACCAACTCGAACTGGAGGTCGTCGGGCAGGCCGCCGACGTTGTGGTGGCTCTTGATCGTCGCCGCCCCCGTACCGCCGCCCGACTCGATCACGTCGGAGTAGAGCGTGCCCTGCACGAGAAACCGGGCCCCTTCCCCGCCATCGCCCGCGAGCTTCGTCGCCTCCTCCTCGAACACCCTGATGAACTCGGCGCCGATCGCCTTGCGCTTGGCCTCGGGCTCGCTCACCCCCTTCAGCTTCTCCAAGAACCGCGTCTCGGCGTCGACCGCGACGAGCGGGACCTTGAACGTGTCCCTGAACGCGCTCACGACCTGCTCGCCCTCGTCCTTGCGCATCAGCCCGTGATCGACGAACACGCACGTCAGCTGCTCCCCCACCGCGCGGTGCACGAGCAGCGCCGCGACCGAGGAGTCGACCCCGCCCGAGAGCCCGCAGATCACCCGCCCGTCGCCGACCTGCTTGCGAATGCGCGCGATCTGGTCCTCCACGATCGACGCCGCCGACCACGTCGGCTCGCACCCGCACACCTCTGTCAAGAACCGCGTCAGGATCTCCTGCCCGTAGGGCGTGTGCACGACCTCGGGGTGGAACTGGATCCCGTACACCTGCCTCTCGGTGTCCTCGATCGCCGCGACCGGCGATGCGCTCGAGGACGCGAGCGCGGTGAAGCCCGGGGGCGGCTCGAACACGGTGTCGCGGTGGGACATCCAGCACGTCTGCTCCTTCGGCATCCCTCGCAGCAGGCGACCGGGCTCAATTACGCGCAGGTCAGAGCGGCCGAACTCGCCCACCTCCGCCTGCTCGACCTTGCCGCCGAGCTCGTGCACGAGCAGCTGCATCCCGTAACAGATCCCCATCACCGGCACGCCCAGCTCGAGCAGGCCGCGGTCGAGCTTCGGCGCCCCCTCCGCGTATACCGACGCCGGGCCGCCCGAGAGGATGATCCCGCGGGGTTTGCGCTTCTTCACCTCGTCGATCGAGACGTGGTGCGGCAACAGCTCCGAGAACACGCCGCAGTCGCGCACCCGGCGCGCGATCAGCTGGCTGTACTGACCGCCGTAGTCCAGGACAACGATCTCTTCGCTCGCCGCGCGTGTGACGGCGAGACCGTCGGACGGGGCGCTACTCGCCAACCCCGGCGCGCTCGCCTCCCCGTCCTCTCCGACCTCCGACGGCGCGAGCGGCGCCGGTACGGCCGGGTCAGTCATTTACGAGAACGGCTGCTGCCTTCCCGCCGGTGGCGCCCATGCCCACCTGCTGATCGCGCTGCAGCGCCTTGCCCTCCGTCTGCAACGCGGGTGCGATCACGACCTCCGCGCGGTTGAACTCGGCGAGGTCCTTGTGCCCGCAGGTCGCCATCGACGTGCGCAGCCCGCCGAACAGGTTGAACGTGCCGTCGTTCTCCCGCGCCGGGCCGACGAGGATCTCCTCGAGCGTGCCGTTCTGCGTGGTCGCCACGCGCGCGCCGCGAGGCAGTGACGGGTGGAACGTCGCCATGCCCCAGTGAAACCCGCGTCCCGGCGCCTCGTACGCGCGTGCGAGTGGCGAGCCGATCATCACGGCGTCGGCACCGAGCGCGATCGCCTTGGAGACGTCGCCGCCGTTGCGCATGCCGCCGTCGGCCACGACCTGGCAGTACTCGCCGGTCTCGAGCATGTGCGTCGAGCGCGCGTGCGCGACGTCGGCGATCGCGGTCGCCTGCGGCACGCCGATCCCGAGCACGCCCCTGGTCGTGCAGGCCGCGCCCGGGCCGACGCCGACGAGCACGCCGGCGGCGCCGGTGCGCATCAGGTGCAAGCCGGTGTGGTAGGAGGCACAGCCGCCGACGACGACCGGAACGTCGAGGCTGGGGATGAACTCCTTCAGGTTCAGCGGCTCTGAGATCGTCGAAACGTGTTCGCCGGAGACGACCGTGCCCTGGATCACGAGCACGTCGAGGCCGGCCTCGAGCGCGAGCTCGTAGTAGTCGCGCACCCGCTGCGGGGTGAGCGACGCGGCGACGACGACTTTCTGCTCCTTGATCTCTCTAATTCGCTGGGAGATCAGCTCGGGCTTGACCGGCTCCGCGTAGATCTCCTGCATCTCGCGCGTCGCCTCCTCCTTGGGCAGCTCCGAGATCCGCTCGAGCTGCTCCTCGGCGTCCTCATAACGCGTGAAGATCCCCTCGAGGTTGAGCACGGCCAGGCCGCCGAGCCGTCCGACGATCGCGGCGGTACTCGGCGAGACGACGCCGTCCATCGCCGATGCCATCAGCGGCAGCTCGAACTGGTAGGGCCCAAGCTTCCACGAGATGTCGATGTCGTCGGGGTCGCGCGTGCGCCGCGAGGGCACGATCGCGATGTCGTCGAATCCGTATGCCTGTCGCGCGCTCTTGCCGCGTCCGATCTCCACTTCCATTGTCAAATCCTCGCACTCGCCGCGGACGAAAAAACCCCGCGCGGGGCGGGGCAGATTGGGGGCCGGCGCAGTGCCGGCGAGAGGCTGTCGAAGGGTGATGCCAAGTGAGTTTGAGCATAGCAACGGCACCCGCCGGATCGCACTTCAGGCGCGGGTCTCGGACACAGGTAAACCCCGCTCGGGGGATACGCCTTGGATATCCTCGACGAGATGGCCTCCGGCGCGCGCACAAGCTATGACCCGCGCGCGATCGAGGCGCGCCGCCAGCAGGTGTGGCGCGAGCGCGACGCGTTCGCGACGCCCGCGCCGGGAGAGGACGGCAAGACCCATCGCTACATCAAGCCGTCGGCCCCGTTCACGTCGGGCAACGTCCATATCGGCCATGTCCGTTCCTACTCGATCGGCGACGCCTACGCGCGCTACCGCCGCGCGCGCGGCGACGCGGTGCTGTTCGCGTTCGGCTTCGACGCCTTCGGCCTGCCCGCGGAGCTTGGGGCGATCGCGGGCGGCGTCTCGCCGAGCGACTGGGTGGCGCGCTGCGCGACCCACATGACCGGCCAGCTGCAGCGCCTCGGCTTCTCCTTCGACTGGGCCCGCTCGTTCGTGAGCTCCGAGGCGATCATGTATCGCTGGTCGCAGTGGCTGTTCCTGACGCTGCTCGAGGCCGGGCTGATCTATCGCGGCTCGGGGAACGTCGATTGGTGCGATACGTGCCAGACGACGCTCGCGACGATCCAGGTCGAGGACGGGCTGTGCTGGCGCTGCCACAACCCCGTGCGGCTGATCGAGCGGCCACAGTGGTATTTGCGGGTGAGCTCCTACGTGCAGGAGAACGACCGCCGTCTGGAGGAGCTCGCCGACAGTGGAATCTGGGACGAGAGCGCGCTCGCGAGCCAGCGGTTCGTGCTCGGGCGCGTCGACGGCGTCGAGGTCGACCTGGCGCGGGTGGCCGGGTCCTCGCCAGCGACCGCGGACCCCGCCGGGCCGGCGAGAACCGCTAACGGCGCGGAGCCGGCCGAGAGCTTGACCGTTCCCACCGAGAGCCTGACCGTTTTCACGCCGCACGCGGACGCGCTCGCGCGCGCGCGGTTCGTGCTGATGTCGCCAAAGCACCCCGACATCGAGCGCTGGGCCGAGTCGGTTTCCGACGAGCAGCTCGAGGAGCTGCGCTCCGGCGGCTTGGAGCGCGACGCGCGCGAGGCGGAGGCGCTGCCGCTGATCGACACCGGCCACGTCGTGTCCGCGCCCGCGGGCGGCGATCCCCTGCCGGTGCTGATATCGCCCGTCGTCGACGGCCGTTTCGGGGTCACCGCCGTGCTCGGCATACCCGCGCGCGACCGCACCGACGCAGTGATCGCGCGCAGGCTCGGTCTCGATCCAGAGGGAGATGAGGAGGCTGACGATCGGGAGGAGGGGCAGGCGAGTGGGGCCGCCCCCGCGAGCGGTGACACCGGCATCGCACCCGACGGCGCGCGTGGTCGAGCGGTCGCGGCGGATGGAGCGGCCGGCGGGGCGGGCCGTATCGCGGTGCGTTATCGCGCGAACGACTTCTCGATCTCGCGCCAGCGCTCCTGGGGCACGCCGATCCCGATCGTGTACTGCGAGGCTTGCGGCGCCGTGCCCGTACCGCGAGAGCAGCTGCCGGTGGAGCTGCCACTCGACCTGAAGCCGACCGGTGCGGGCAACCCGCTGGCCGAGCGCGAGGACTTCGTGCAGACCGTCTGCCCGCGCTGTGGCGAGCCGGCGCGGCGCGAGACCGACACGCTCGACTGTCATTTCGACGCGCTGTGGCTGTGGGTGCCGGTTTGCGTACCGCCACAGGAGCGCGAGAGGACGCTCGAGGAGATCCTCGCGCTCGGCGATTTGCGCCACTGGCTGCCGTCGGAGCGTGTGGTGGCGGGCTCCGACAGCGGCAACTTCGTGTTCGACCAGCGGATCGTGACGAAGGCGCTGCGCGATATCGGCCCGCTCGCGTTCCTCTCGGACGGCGAGCCGTTTGCCGGCTGTCTGTTCCACGAGATGGTGATTCGCGACGGACGCAAGATGTCGAAGCACCTCGGCAACGTCGTCGACCCCGACGAGCTGGTGGAGCGCTACGGCGCCGACACGGTGCGGCTCGCGACGCTATATGCGGCCCGGCCGCAGCGCTCGCTGAACTGGAGCGACTCGGCGGTGCTGCGCTGTCACCGGTTCCTGAACCAGGTGTGGGACTTCACGCAGGCGCACCTCTCCGCGGCGACGGAGGAGCCGGAGAGAGACACGAGCGAGCATCTGCGGGTGAAGCTCGGCAAATGGTGCGAGACAGCTGTTGAGAAGATCACCGAGGAGCTAGACGATCTGGAGATGCACTCCGCGGTGCGCAACGTGATGCGTCTGTTCGACCGGATCAAGGACTTCGAGAAGCGCGTGCTCGCGCGCCAACCGGCGCTGGGCACGGCCGACCGCGACGCGCTGAGCGCCGCGTTGAACGTGCTCGTGCAGCTGCTCGGCCCGTTCACCCCGCACCTCGCGGAGGAGCTGTGGATCGCGCTCGGTCACGAGGATTCAACGCAAACGCCGTGGCCGGGCGTATCGTCTGTGGTACCGGCATGAGCCCATCGACCGTAGAGAGCCCTGCAAGGGGATCGAGGCAGCGGACGCGCTCGTGCGCGACCGGCCTCGCCTGCCATCGCTGCAACACGAAATATGCGCTCGAGGACACGATCTTCGCGTGCCCCGACTGCGGCAAGGGCCTCGATGTCGTCTACGACTACGAGCTCGCCGCCGGCCATTTCAGGGACTTCCCGAGCGGCGAGCGTCCGCGCAACATCTGGCACTTCGAGGAGCTGCTGCCGATCGTCGACGCGTCGGCGCAGGCGCGCGTGGGGCAGTTCTCCGGCTACACGCCGCTGATCCGCGCCGAGCGACTCGGCGCCGAGCTGGGGATCGCGAACCTGTACATCAAGGACGACTCGTCCAACCGGCCGTCCCTCTCCTACAAGGACCGCGTCGTGTCGATGTCGGTCGCGCGACTGCTGGAGCGCGGCAAGACCGAGATCGGGTGCGTGTCGACCGGCAACGTCGGCACGGCCGTCGCCTCGTTCGCGGCGAAGGCCGGGGTCGACGCCTACATCTTCTATCCGAACCGGATCGAGGACACGAAGGCGCGCGCGTGCATGGCGCTCGCCGCGAAGGTGGTGCAGGTCGAGGGCAACTACGACGAGGCCAACCGCCGCTGCCGCGAGCTGGCCGAAGCGACGGGCATGGACTTCGCGAACATCACGCTGCGCCCGTTCTACGCGGAGGGCGCGAAGACGGCGGCGTTCGAGATCGTCGAGCAGCTCGAGTGGGACGCGCCCGACCACATCGTCACCGCGGCGGCAGGCGGCACGCTGTCCTCGCGCCTGCACAAGGGGCTCGGCGAGCTGCAGCTGCTCGGGCTGTCAGACACCGACGCGACCCGCATCCACATCGCCCAGCCGAGCGGCTGCAACCCGATCGCGACCGCGATCCTCGCCGAGGAGGCCGAGGTCCACCCGGTCACGCCGGAGACGGCCGCCCATTCGCTCGCGATCGGCGCGCCCGGTGACGGCTATCTCGTGATCGACGCCGTGCTCAAACGCGGAGGCACCGGCGGGTTCGCCTCAGACCCGGAGATCTTCGCCGGCATCGACCTGCTCGCCGCGACCGAGGGGCTGCTGACCGAGCCGGCGGGCGGCACGACGATCGCGGTGCTCGAGAAGCTCGCCGCCGCGGGCCGGTTCGCGGCCGATGAGACCGTGGTCGCGATCATCACCGGCAACGGCTTGAAGACGCTCGACGATCACCCAGAGAAGCCGTGGCCAGACAAGATCGACTGCGAGCTCGACCCCATGCGTACCGCGCTCGAGCAGCTGAAAAGCGGCCCTTCGCTGATGGAGACGGCGCGCGCGCAATTGCGGGGGTAGTCCGGCCCGCGACAGAGGGCGCGGGCCGCCGAGACGCGGAGACGCGGAGACGCCGGGCATAGCAGGCCACGGACGCGCCTCACGAGCACTCGATGCATGGCAGAGTCTCGAATCGGGTACGGTCGGTCTATGGAAGATCCCACGCCGTTCGATCCGATCCACGAGCTCGAGAAACGCCGCCACGAGGCGCGCGAGGCGGTCGACGAGGCGGGCGGCGGCGAGTCGGAGGGGTTCGAGCTGGCCGAGCAGGAACTGATCGAGCACACCTCCCACGGCGACGGCCACACGCCCGCGCGCATCATGCGCGACGCGGCCGCCGAGGAGGATTTAGAGGAGAGCGACGCGGTGTACGGCGAGGCCGACGAGGAGCACACGGCGGACTGAATAGAAAAACCCCGCCGGAGCGGGGCTTTTCCTTAGCAGGTCGATAAGCCGGTTTCTGTCGTTGAGCAGCCATCCATCTGAGCGGCCTACCTGGACCTTGGCGGGCTACCTGCGAACGGTCCTGTTTGACCTTGCATCGAGTGGGGTTTGCCCAGCCGTCGCGTCACCGCGGCGCTGGTGCGCTCTTACCGCACCATTTCACCCTTGCCTGTGAGCCGTTCACGTGGGACGGCCCCATCGGCGGTTTGTTTCTGTGGCACTTTCCCGCGGGTTTCCCCGGGTCGATCGCTCGACCACCCTGCCCTGTGATGTCCGGACTTTCCTCGAAGGCTTGCGCCTCCGCGGCTGCCTGACCTGCACAGGTCACGTTACCGGCTCACACGCTCCTCAGCAACCCGACGACGCGTCCGAGCACCTTGACCTCGCGGCTGCGGATCGGCTCCATCGTCTCGTTCTCCGGCTGCAGCCTGATGTGGTCGGGTTCGCGGAAGAAGCGCTTGACCGTCGCCTCCTCGCCCAGCAGCGCGACCACGACGTCGCCGTCGCGGGCGGAGTCCTGCGAGCGCACGACCACGAAGTCGCCCTCGAGGATGCCGGCGTCCTTCATCGATTCGCCGCGAATCCGCAGCAGGTACTGGCCGTCCCCGCCGCCCGCGATCTCGGGGACCGAGACGTAGTCTTCGATGTTCCCCTCGGCGAGCATCGGCTGACCGGCGGCGACCGTGCCGAGCAGCGGCAGACCCTCCCCGGCGACGATGTTGCGCACGCTGCCGACCGCGTTGCCGACCGCGCGGTCGACGCGGTCGAGCAGCTCGATCGCGCGTGGCTTCGTCGGATCGCGTCGCAACATGCCGATCTTCTCGAGGTTCGCCAGATGCGCGTGCACGGTCGAAGAGGACGCGAGACCGACCGCTTTGCCGATGTCGCGCACCGTCGGCGGATAGCCGTACTTGGCCGAGTACTTGCGGATGAAGTCGAATATCTCTTGCTGGCGCTTGGTCAGATCCATGTCTCCTGGGCTCCCCGCTCGGGTGGACAGTTGCCTTGAACGAACATGTGTTCGCACTGTAGCGCGCCCGGGGGACGGACGCAAGGTCTAGCGTGCTTAGACGGCCATCGGCGGCCAGGGCCGCGCGGATATACTCGCCCGCTCTGCGCCCATGGCGGAATTGGTAGACGCGCAAGGTTGAGGGCCTTGTGGGGAGATTTCCCCGTGGTGGTTCGAGTCCACTTGGGCGCATTTGCAAAAGCGCCGCTAAACGCCTACCGGTGCTGCCCACTCACCCCTTACGAGGCAGCGACCGCGCGTAGGCAACTCCGCGGGCGACCCAGCGTTCGAGCTGTCGTTTGGTGCGGAGTCCCTCGACGTCCACCCGCAGCCATCCCTGCATCGCGCGCCCGCGCATCTCGAACGGCCGTGCGTGCTGCTTGCGCAGCAATGCGTCGGTCTCGGCCGGGTCGACACGCAGCAACAGGCCTCCCTGCCCACTCACGCTCACGGACATGTTGCCGTCGATCAGGAAAGCGAGGCCACCGAACATGCGCTTCTCGGCGATGCCGTCTTCCACCAGAACGAGCTCGCGAACCCTGTTGGCAAGATCCTTGTCGTACGCCATCTACGCAATGTCCCGAGACTCGCCCGAGCCGAGCGCCGCCTCGACCTTCTTCCGGAACACGGCCGGGTCGATCGCCGGATAGCGGTACAGCTCTGGCTCGATCGCCTCGTAAAGCGTGAAAAGCCGCTCCGGCTCCACCAACCCAGAGTCGATCATCCGCGCCACGTCGTCGAGGTCTTGACGAAAGCCACGCTCGATCTTCGAGAGCGCCTGGGAGTAGAAGTCGAAGTGATGAACCTCGACCTTCCCCTCTCGAAAGACCAGCGGGCTGCGCTCGCGCCAGCCGGGCAGCTCCGGCACGAAATCCGGTGGAGACGCCAGCTCGATGTTCACCCCGAGCTGCTCCTTCAACTCCGGAAGCGCGCGCAGCAGCTCGTCCAGATCCGGCTCGAAGCGCAGATCGACGTCGACCGTGGAGCCGCGCCAGCCTTCGAGCACGGCCGTCGCCCCGCCGGTCAGGTAGATCCGCGTCGGCACCCTGGCCACGCGCCCGAGGCGACGTGCCAGCTCCCGCAAGCGGTCCTCGTCAACCCGCGGACGCACGCTCGGCCGCCCGTGCGAAGCTCACGATCCGTGCGACCAGCGCGTTATAGCGACTGTGAGCGCCTTGCTCGCTCTCGGACAGCAGTTCGTAGAGGCGATGGGACGGCCGCTCTCCTCCATCCTCGGGAACGTCGAAGCCCAGCGCGCGCAGCCGTGGAGCCGCCATCGAGACCAGCAGCGAGGACGTGCTCTCCCTGCCGTCCGCGAGATCACTGAGCCCCTCGCTGACGAGCTCATGCCCGGGCAGATCCTTCGGCACGCTCCGCACAGAGCAATCCTAGGCGATTCCTGTCAGGCGTATGGATAGTCGCTCATCGTCGCGGCGATCGCGCGATCGTCGTCTCCCCCACGCTCGCGCAGCCCGCGAATCACCTGCTCGCGCTTCTCGGCGGTGCGGTTCTGGCTGAGCTTGCGCTTGCCCTGGATCGCGTCGATCTCGAGCGTGAACGCGGTGAGGCCGCCCACCTTGCCGTCGACTTCGCCGGGCTCCGTGGCGGCGAGCGTCCACGGGTCTGGGAACGCCTGCTCGTGGACGGCGACGAGCTCGGTGAGGTGAGCGAGCACCGCGTCGGGATCGGTCAGCACGCGCGGACGACCGGAGGCGTGAACGGCGAGGTAGTTGTAGGTCGGCAGGCCGCCGCTCCAGCGCGGTGAGACATACGCCCGGGGACCGGTGAAGATCGCGAGCGTCTCCTGCGAGGCGGCGAGGCGGCGAGCGAGCGGGTCGTTGCGTGCGACGTGCGCGACGAGGGTCCCGTAGCGACCCCGATCGCGATGCAGCACGAACGGGATGTGAGCCGCGTGCGGGCCGTCGGCACAGAGCACGAGCAGGCCGAAGCGGGCGGTCTCGATCATGTCGTGGAGGATGGGGAGCTCACGCTCCGAGTAGTTCGCGTTGACGTACATCGGTTCAGTGTGGCGCACTTTTGGAGACGAGTCACGCCGCCCGGCTCGCCGTTGGGCATGGCGCAGCGGGCGAGCAGATCGGTCAGGAATCGAGAAGCGCCCGTTTCAGACCTCGCCTAGAGTAATCGGCGTGGACGCCGCCAGGACGGCCCGTCTGACAGCCGCAGACACGTTGATCATGGCCACCAAGTCCAACAAGCGATCGCCCGCGCCGCACGCCGCCGACAGCCACGGCGCGATCCGCGTGCATGGCGCGCGCGTGAACAACCTCAAGGACGTCAGCGTCGAGCTCCCGAAGCGGAGACTGACGGCGTTCACCGGCGTCTCCGGCTCGGGCAAGAGCTCACTCGTGTTCGGGACGATCGCGGCGGAGTCGCAGCGACTGATCAACGAGACCTACAGCGCGTTCGTGCAGGGCTTCATGCCGACGCAAGCGCGGCCCGAGGTCGACGTGCTCGAGGGGCTGACGACCGCGATCATCGTCAACCAGGAGCGGATGGGCGCGGACCCTCGCTCGACGGTGGGCACCGCGACCGATGCGGGCGCGATGCTGCGCATCCTGTTCAGCCGGCTCGGCAAGCCGCGGATCGGCTCGCCACAGGCGTTCTCCTTCAACGTCGGCTCGATCTCGGGCGCCGGGGCGGTCACGATCGAGCGCGCCGGGCGCACGACGAAAGAGAAGCGAAGCTTCAGCATCCTCGGCGGCATGTGCCCGCGCTGCGAGGGCCGCGGATCGGTCAACGACATCGACCTCACGCAGCTCTATGACGAGCGCAAGTCGCTCAGAGAGGGCGCGCTCACGATCCCCGGATACAGCATGGACGGCTGGCAGGGGCGGATCTTCATGGGCTGTGGCTTCTTCGACCCGGACAAGCCGATCGAGAAGTTCACCAAGAGGGAACTGGGCGACCTTCTTTACAAGGAGCCGACCAAGATCAAGGTCGAGGGCATCAACCTGACATATGAGGGGTTGATCCCGAAGATCCAGAAATCGATGCTCTCAAAGGACATCGACTCTGTGCAGCCACACGTTCGCGCCTTCGTCCAGCGGGCGGTCACCTTCACCACCTGCCCGGAGTGCGACGGCACCCGGCTCGGCGCGGAGGCACGGTCGTCGAAGATCAAGGGGATCAACATCGCCGACGCCTGCGCGATGCAGATCTCAGACCTCGCCGGGTGGGTGGGCAAGCTCGAGAACAGGTCGGTCGCGCCGCTGCTCGAGGCGCTCCACGCGACGCTCGACTCATTTGTCGAAATCGGGCTCGGCTACCTCTCGCTCGAGCGCCCAACGGGCACGCTCTCCGGTGGAGAGGCCCAGCGCGTCAAGATGATCCGCCAGCTCGGCTCCTCGCTGACCGACGTCACCTACGTCTTCGACGAGCCCACGATCGGGCTGCACCCGCACGACATCGAGCGGATGAACGAGCTGCTGCTGCAGCTGCGCGACAAGGGCAACACGGTACTGGTGGTGGAGCACAAGCCGGAGACGATCGCGATCGCCGACCACGTCGTCGACCTCGGCCCGAAGGCTGGGAGCGACGGCGGCGAGGTGGTGTTCGAGGGCACGGTCGAGGAGCTGCGAAAGAGCGACACGATCACCGGCCGACACCTCGACGACCGCGCGACGCTCAAGGAAGAGGTGCGCTCGCCGGACGGCGCGCTCGAGGTCCGTGGCGCAAGCACCCACAACCTGCGGGACGTAGACGTCGACATCCCGCTCGGCGTGCTGGTCGCCGTCACGGGTGTGGCCGGCTCGGGCAAGAGCTCGCTGATCGAGGGCTCGGTGTCCAAGCGCGAGGGGGTCGTATCGATCGACCAAGCGGCGATCAGGGGCTCGCGACGCAGCAACCCGGCTACCTACAGCGGACTGCTGGAGCCAATCCGCAAGGCGTTCGCGAAGGAGAACGGCGTGAAGCCGGCGCTGTTCAGCGCCAACTCCGAGGGCGCCTGCCCAAACTGCAACGGCGCCGGCGTGATCTACACCGACCTGGCGATCATGGCCGGGGTCGCCGCGCCGTGCGAGGTGTGTGAGGGCAAGCGCTTCCAGGCCGAGGTTCTGAAGTACAAGCTCGGCGGCAAGGACATCAGCGAGGTGCTCGCGATGTCGGTGATCGAGGGAGAGAGGTTCTTCGGCTCCGGAAAGGCCGAGACGCCAGCGGCACACAAGGTTCTCGAGCGGCTCGACGACGTCGGGCTCGGCTATCTAAAGCTCGGCCAGCCGTTGCCCACGCTTTCCGGCGGTGAGCGCCAGCGACTCAAGCTGGCCACCCGTATGGCGGAGGAAGGCGAGGTCTACGTCCTCGACGAGCCCACCGCCGGCCTGCACCTCGCCGACGTGGAGCAGCTGCTCGGCCTGCTCGACCGGCTCGTCGACTCGGGCAGGTCGGTGATCGTGATCGAGCACCACCAGGCGGTGATGGCGCACGCCGACTGGATCGTCGACCTCGGTCCCGGCGCCGGCCACGACGGCGGGCGGATCGTCTTCGAGGGTACGCCCGCCGACCTCGTCGATGCCCGCTCGACCCTCACCGGCAAGCACCTTGCGGCTTACGTCGGCGTCTGAACGTCCTCTCGCGGCATACATCGACGCTGACGCGCGACCCGAGCTTTCGCGGCCTACATCGGCGCCTGCCGACGCCCCACCGAGCCCTCGCGATCTACGTCGACGCCTCGACCGTAGTCCCCGCGCCGCTCCCCGATCGAGTGCGACCCCGGCGCGCTCCTACACTCCGGTCATGACGCCGGAGGAGCTCGCCAACCTCGCGCATCTGCGCCGTGCGCGCGATCTGATCGACCGCGAGTACGCGCGCCCACTGGACGTGGCCGCGCTCGCCCGCGCCGCGTTGATGTCGAGCGCGCATTTCTCGCGGCAGTTCCGCGCGGCGTACGGGGAGACGCCCTACGCCTATCTGATGACGCGGCGAATCGAGCGAGCGAAGGCGCTGCTGCGCGGCGGCGATCTCAGCGTCACCGAGGTCTGCTTCGCGGTCGGGTGCACATCGCTCGGCTCGTTCAGCGCCCGCTTCACCGAAGTGGTGGGCGAGACGCCGACGGCCTACCGCGCGCGCGACCACAGCGCGCTCGCGAGCGTGCCGGGCTGCCTCGCGAGGGACCTCACCCGCCCGACCGGCAAGCGCGGCCAGCACGCCGAACGGAAATCTCACCCACCCGAGCCGCAAGTCGACGGGGATCTCACCAGCCCAAGCCGCAAGTCGAACGGCAATCTCCCCCACCCGAGCCGCAAGTCGGGCACGAGCGGCACGGGAGCCGAGCAGGATTGGAGAAACGCGCGAGACACCGGCTCCCTAGTGTTGGAGGCATGAACCTAACTCTCTCCACATGCTTCATCCTGGTCCACGACCCCGAGGTCGCGCTGTCCTTCTATCGCGACACGCTCGGCCTCGAGCTGCGCAACGACGTCGCCCGTGGCGACTTCCGCTGGATCACCGTCGGCGCCGACTCCCAGCCGGGCGTGGCGATCGTCCTCACGAACTACCTGGCCGGCAGTCCCGCCGACAGCGACGCGCTCGCCGCCTTGCTCGCCAAGGGCGCGCTGAACGGCGTCCATTTCCACACCGACGACCTCGACGCCACCTTCGGCCAGCTGCAGGCCGCGGGCGCCGAGATCGTGCAAGAGCCGACCGAGCAGCCGTGGGGCACTAGGGACTGCGCCGTGCGCGACCCGTCCGGCAACATGGTGCGCATCGACCAGCCGCCCGTCGGGTAGCAGGCACGACAGGGCCGGGCCCTGGCCATGCGCCCGCCGCCCCCGACCCTCTAGTCGGTCCACCACCCCATGAGCACCTCGCCGTCTCCCTCGCGTCGTGGGCCGAACGCCAGCAGGTCGAGACCGTCGGGTCCAGCCTCGAACCCGCGGGTTACCTCGGGAGCGACCCGGATCGCGTCGAGCGCGTGCAGGTCCACGATCTCCTCGTCCAGCTTCACGCGGCCGGAGCCGGCGAGGACGACGTAGACCTCCTCGGCGCGCTCGTGCTTGTGCGCGAAGGGCTGGCGCTGCCCGGCCTTCACACGGTGATAGCTGAAGCCCGTGTCCTCGGTGTCAAGCGCGTCTTTTGCGAATCGCGCCTCCTGGACATCGCCAAACCCCGACTTGGGAGCCGAGTCCTCGATGTCGGTGAGCTTCATCAGGGTGTACGGCGCAGCCATCGTTGCCTCCCTCTGGACGGGATACGTTGGGGTGTGCGTCCTATACCCACCAAGCGGCGCCAAGCCACCCGGGGAAAGCCGCATTTTCGTGAGGGTGAGCGACGGGACTCGAACCCGCGACCGCCTGGACCACAACCAGGAGCTCTACCAACTGAGCTACGCCCACCACGGGCATCCGCAGTTTAGCGTCGCTCAGTTCGGGGTTGCGGCCGCCGTGGGTACCGCCCGTTCGGCCGCGGCAAGACACTCGCTCGGGCGCCTCCCGGGATCGGCCGCCGCCAGCAACCGCCATGCGGCCAGCAGCGCAATCGGGTCAGCGCCCAGCACCGATCCGAGCTCGCGCGCGAGCGCATCCTTCCCCGTTTCACCCGCCGACGAGAGCCCCCGCCCGCTCGCCGGCGACGGACCGTCGGGGAAATCCGCCGGCGCCTGGCCATTCGGGGCCGCCCTCGCCTCCTCCAGCACACGCTCGGTCACGTCCTCGCTCTGCCGCTGCGCCGCCCGCCAGCCACGACCCATCGTCAGCTGCTCCATCGCCAGCTCCGGGCCTTCCAGCACCGTCAACCTAGCCTGGTGGGGGCTCCATTTCCGTTCCCCCAGCTCCACCCACTCGCCATGCGCCCACGGCTCGACGATCGTGCGCAGCTCTCCATCTGAGAGGTTGAACCGGCACATGTTGTGCGGAAACTGGCGCAGCTCGACGTGGTAAGTCATCGTCCGGCCCTACCCCGCTACGCGCTCGAGCACCTCGGCGGGGATGTCGAAGTTGGCATGGACGGCCCCCACGTCGTCGTTGTCCTCGAGCACTTCGACGAGCTTCATCAGCTTGCCCGCCTGTGCCTCGTCGACCGGCACGAGGCTCGAGGGGCGGTATTCCATCTCGGCGCTCTCCATCTCCACGCCCGCCTCCTCGAGCGCCTTGCGCACACGCATGAAGTCCGCCGGCTCGGCGATCACCTCGAACACGCCCTCGTCTGTCGAGATGTCCTCGGCGCCGGCCTCGACCGCGACCATCAGGTCGTCTTCGCCGTAGCGGCTCGCGTCCACCACGATCGTGCCCTTCTTGTCGAACAGGTACGCCACCGAGCCCGGCTCGCCAAGGCTGCCGCCGTGCTTGGAGAACAGATGCCTCACATCCGCGCCGGTGCGGTTGCGGTTGTCGGTCAGCGCCTCCACCAGCACCGCCACCCCACCCGGGCCGTACCCCTCGTACAGCACCGTCTCGATCGCCTCGCCCTCCGCGCCCTCCCCCGTCCCCTTCGCGATCGCGCGCTCGATGTTCTCCTTCGGCATGCTCGCTTCCTTGGCCTTGCGCATGGCGTTCTCGAGCGTCACGTTCGTGTCTGGATCGCCGCCGCCGTCGCGTGCCGCGACCGTGATCGAGCGCGCGAGCTTCGTGAACTGCTGGCCCCTGCGCGAGTCGACGATCGCCTTCTTGTGCTTGATGCTGGCCCACTTCGAATGCCCGGACATGCAGCACAGTCTACGAGTCTCGGGGCCTTACTCCTCGATCAGCCGCCGGTGGATCGCCCAGCGGCTCAGCTCGTGACGGCTCGATAGCTGGAGCTTGCGCAGCACCGCGGAGACGTGCGCCTCGACGGTCTTCGCCGAGATCGAGAGCTGGGCGGCGATCTCCTTGTACATGTAGCCGCGCGCGATGTGCTGGAGCACCTCACGCTCGCGCGGCGTCAGCAGGTCAAGCTCCGGGTCGACCTGCGCGGCCGGGATCTCGCCGGCGAAGGCATCGAGCACGAAGCCCGCCAAGCGAGGCGAGAAAACGGCGTCGCCGTCGCGTACACGGCAAACCGCGTCGATCAGCTCTGGAGCGGAGATCGTCTTGGTCACGTACCCGCGAGCGCCCGCGCGAATCAGCGCGATCACGTCTTCGGCCGCGTCGCTGACCGATAGGGCGAGAAAGCGGATTGCGGGCCGGTTCGCGGCAACGCGCCGAATCACCTCCACCCCGCCGCCTCCGGGCATGTGGACATCGAGCAGCACGACGTCCGGCTCGAGCTCCTCGATCGCCCGCACAGCACCCTCAACATCGCCGCTCTCGGCGATGACCTCTACCTCGCGGCCGAGACTTGCGCGCACACCGGCCCGGAAGAGGTCGTGATCGTCGACGATCACGACCCGTGGCAGTCTTTCGCCGCCGCCACTCACGGCCGATCCCCGCGATCGAGGACGATCTCGACCTCCGTGCCCCCGCCCGGCAGGAAGCGCACCGTCGCGATGCCGCCGACGCGCTGCATCCGGCCGACGATCGACTCGCGCACACCACGCCTCGCGAGCGGGACGGCCGCGAGATCGAAGCCGGCGCCGCGATCGCGTACGAACAACTGGATGCGCTCCTCGGAGAGCTCGGCGTAGACCGAGACCGGCGCCGCACCGGCGAACTTCAAGGCGTTCAGCATCGCCTCGCGGGCGGCCCCGACCACAGCGCCGGCACTCACGTCGAGCGGGCAATCGCCGACAGCCACCACCTCGATCGAGCCGCCCGCCACCGCCTCGACCTCCGCGGCCACCGCCTGGAGCAAGGGGGCGTCGAGCCTGTCGCCCCCCTCCCGCGAGTCCCCGTCAGTCAGCCAGCCGCGCAGCTCGCGCTCCTGGCGGCGGGCAAGCGCTGCCACCTGCTTGGGATCCTCCGCGCTTCGCTGGATAAGCGCGAGCGTCTGCAGCACCGAGTCATGCAGGTGCGCTCCCACATCGGCGCGCTCTTGCGAGCGGATGCGCTCGGTCCGCTCGGCCGCGAGGCTGCGCGCGAGGCGGCGCCAGGAGGGAGCGAAGATCAGGGCGACGGCGATCAGCACAGCGACGGCGGCGAGCAGCACCTCGCCGGCCGGTCGGATCGCGCCGTTCGCCCACAGAAACGCAAACCCGGCGGCGAGCACGAGCGCGACACCGAGCCCGCCACGGCTCACCTCGGGGCGACCAAGCGCGCGGACGCGCGCGGGCGACATGTGCGCAGGCGACTCGCGCGACGGCGGGGGCGGCTCGTGCGGCGGCGGGAACGGCTCGCGCGGCGGCAAGAGCGACTCGTAGGAGCGATGGGCAGCCCAGCCGCGCCGCCGACGAGGCGTGACACCGGGCGCGCGCCAGATCAGGAGCGCTCCCAGCCCCGCGACGAACGCCGGCCAGACGATCGTGTCTCCCGGCCAGGGCCCGGCCGCGCGCACGAGCAGCAGGCCGCTACCGACCAGCAGGACCGCGCCGATCGCGATCCTCGAGGAGCCGCGCGGCCGATGCGTAGGGTGAGACATTGCCGCCGATCATCATCTCAGTCGCGGTCACGGTCACGACCACGACCGGTCAGACCGCCGGCGAGGAGGATCGCCCCCAGCCCACCGACGACGACCGGCGCGGTATAGGCGAAGCCGAGGTCGATGCTGCCATCGGCGTCGAGCACGAGCAGCACGCCGAGCACGACAAGCGCGATGCCGGTCATCAGGGTCGTGACGTTCGGCGGGTGCCTCATCGACTGCTCGCTGCAACCGCGTCGCAGGCTTCGTTCGTGCCGAGGTCATCCCGGTGGAAATGGCTCGCGCCCCATCCGCCCCAACCACCCCAGGCGTGTTCTATGGGATGGTCGGCTACGAGCAACGCACCCAGCCCGACCCGCCCTTCCAACACAAGGAGTGGCGTCCGCGATGGCGGCAAAGGCCGGTCGGCCCAGTCGACATCGAGACCCCCCGACCTGCCTTCGAGCGCCCCGACAAAGCCGCCGCCGATGCGTGCGCTGGTCGCGACACAGACACCGCGCGGCACAAGGACGACGAGCTTCTCCCATCCCGAGCCGAACGTGGAGCTTGGTGTTCCCGAGGGGAAACGCGATCCCGCGCAAGTCGATCTCGAGCCGGCCGGCACCAAGGCGATAGCCCTCGCGCACCTCGTTCAGAGTCCGCGGACGGTAGACGCGTTCGCCCATGCCGCCGTGCAGGTCGACGTGTGCCGCGGCGATCACCGCCACCGCCAGGGCAAACGCAACGGCCGGCAACATCAGCCGGTGAGCCCCGCCGGTGAACGTGGCGACCACGAGCACCATGCCGATCGCGCCAACCGTCCAGGCGGCAACGCGCTCGTCGATGCCCGCGAGCCACGCACCAGCCGCCGCCAGCAGGACCGCCTCCACCACCAGCGCCGTGCCGAGCGCGAGCAGACCGAACAGCCGCCGGTCCCCACTCGCATTCCAGCGGTTCGCCGGCCCGCGTAGTCGCAGCCAGATCAGCGCGGCGACGCCACCGACCAGCACGAGCCATCCAAGTCCGACTCCGAACCTCCAAGCGCTGCCGAGGCCCGCGTGGCTGACCGCGTGGAGAGCGATCCCTACCGCCACGATCGTCACGACGAAACCGAGAGCGCTCCGCCACGCCGCACGGCGAAGGCGGATCGGCGCTCGGCTTGCTCCCTCCTCGGGTGTCAGCAGCAGGATCGCCAGATAAAGCACGATGCCTACCCCGGAGAAGATCGCAAGCCCGACGAACGCGATGCGAAAGAGGATCGGGTCGACGTCGAAATGCGCCCCCAGGCCGCTGCAGACGCCGCCAAGCAGACGACCGCGCCGCGTGCGGATCAGGCGGGGGCGCCGGGTGGGCTCTTGCTCGTCGCTCGACATGTGGACAGTCTCGACCCGCTGCGCGAGCTGCGCAATTGGGGATGTCCCTACCGTGGCCCTGTCGATTCTCGATCGGTGTGGACGGGTATGTCAAGCTGACATGCTGGCGGAAGGCCAATCGCGAGCTGGTAGTAACTCGTGCAGCCAGGTCGCAAGCGTGTGAAGCTTTTGCTCATCCCGCGATACGTCTGGAGTAGACCTAACGCATGAAGCTGTGCATCGCTCACCGGGCCCGTGGCGGCGGGTGGTTGCTGGCCGGTCTCGTCGGGCTTATGTGCATGGCCGCCGTTGCAGCCGAGGCCGGGACCTTGGGTCGACCGGGCGAGCTGCCGGCTCGTCAGCCGGGTCCCTTGCAGGCACACTTGCTCGAAACGCTCACACGCCCGACGAGCGTCTCGAGCTATGGCGCCTGGGCGGCGTGGAGCAGCTATGACCCCACGCACCGTGCCTATCGGCTGATGGCGCGAAACGCGAGTGGCGCGGTCACGGCGATGGATGTCGCCGAGAGCCCGCAGCCGTTCGAAGTGAGCCTCGGGCCGCTTCCCTCCAAGGAGGTGGGAGCGGTGTACCCTCGCTGCGCCAACGCCATGGAGCACAAGGGGTGCAGGCTCGAGCAGCTCGCGATCGGATCTACCGGCGCACACGAGACGCGGCTGCCGGTGCCTGGCGGGGGATCGCTGTTTCGACCCGCGCTGTGGAAGGACACGGTCGCGTTCCTGCGCGCCGTGCCGAACGGCGGCGAGCGCCATCCGGTGGAAATGTTCGAGTGGACCGCCGGCTCAAAGCACCTGAGATCACTTACCCTGCCGCGCAACAGCCTGTCGGCCGCCGCTCGACAGCCCGAACTCGTCCCCACCGAGGGCTACATCGGGGAAATAACCGCGCTGGCGCTCAACGGCGCCCAGGTCGCCTACACCCGGGTAGCGCCGTGGGGAGAATGGGCTATCTCGAACCTCTGGGTCCAGCGGGCCGGCCGGCAACCAGAGCTGATCGACAGCATCCAAACCGGCGGCGGCGCCGGGTCCGGCACCCGCACCTATCTCACTCCAACGCTCGCCGGCTCGTGGCTGTATGCCTATCGCCAGTACCACGAACGGGGGCTCACCGGCGCAGACGGCGACCCTGCGTGGGTCCGCTACAGCCTGACTGGGGGCACGGCGCAGCAAGCGCAGGTCAGCTTCAGCAATCGAGAAGGCTCCGGCGAGGACGAAGGCCCCCTGGACGCAGTGGCGCCACTCGGCGCGGGCGTGATCTGGACACTGCAAAACTCCCCCGACCCGTCACGCGAAGGCGCGCGTGTGCTGTTGCTTGCAAGCGCCAAATGGAAGTCGATCAAGCGACCTTTCCGATGATAAAGCCGAGCAAGGCTTTTTGAGACAGCCGCTTATCCGAGGGCTACGGCAACGGCGAAGAAGAACACCGCAAAGCCGGGCAGTGCCGTCACAAATCCGCGGAGCAGGGCAAGAGTGGCCGCGGGCCCGTTGTGGGCGAGCGTGAACGCGGCAAGTACGCTCGCGGCGGTCGGGAACGGCGTCAGCACTCCACTGACCGCCGGGCCGAGTGCTCCGGCGGCCGTGGTGAGCACGATCACGAGCGCAGCGGTCGATCCGGCGCGAGCGTAGAGGTCCCAGGGCGGTCGCGACGGCGAGAGAGCATCGGCCTGATCGTTCCTCGCGAGAAACGCCCGCGCGAGCAGCAGTGCCGCCAGGGCAATCGCCAGCCCGGCGAGCGGTGGAGCGTCCCACCGCGAGCCGCACGCCGCGACAGCAGCATAGGCCGCCCACCCGCTCAGCAGCGCAGCCGGCCAGCGCATCTGTTCAGATGCAGCTGCGAAAACAACGCAGAACACACTGAGCGCGACCACCCCCAGCAGCGCGCCGCGCGCTACCCGTGCCGCGAACACTTCCCCGTGTTCGAGCGCGATCACCAGCAAGATCGGGCCGGCCACCACCGGCAGCGCGATCAACATGCCGCCCAGCCGCGGTCCCCACCGCCGCGCGGCGAGGGTTGCACCAACAACCAGGGCCGGCGCGAGCGCGACCTTCAGGACAAGGGTTGCCACGCGCGGCAACCTACACAGCGCAGAGGCGTTCCAAACGGCCCTCACATGCGCCAAGGCACACCCGCGCCGCGGCAGGCCCACACGACCGTGGCGGGACGCCAATGAAGCTCTGGATCGATGAGGACCTTTCCCCCATCACTGGTTGACATAGCTCATCGAACGATCTCGACGCCGCCTGCAACCGCGACCGAGGAGGCCACGCTGCCCGGTGTTCACTACGGGCTGCGAGAGGGCGACCTGATCGCGTTCACCGCTCAGCACCGGCCACCGGGACAGCCGCGCATCGAGAACGGCGCCCGCGGCGAGGAGAGCGCCATCGGCGAACACGGAGACGTATCGATCACGCTCGACGGGTCAAACCGACACGTCCAGGTCGGCGCACAGGACCTGGACTCGGTCAGGCTCGCCTACGCACAGCACGTCTACCGCCAACAGGGCGCCACAGTGGAGCGCTCCGTCGTCGTCACCGGCGGCCGGCAGACCAGCAAGGAGACCTCCTACGTCGAGGCCGGCCGCACCCGCAAAGGCACCGACTGGTTCCTCGCCCGCGACGAGCTCGGCCACGAACACGACGCCACGCGCATCAGACGCCTCGCCGACGCCATGCGCAGCAGCCGAGCCCAAACACCATCCCTCGCCCACCCCGAACGGCCCGACCCACGCTGGGGATCGGGGCTTCGACCGCGGCCCAATGCGAGTCCTACACCCAACATCCTGGCTCACGCGACCGCTACGGAGCCGCGAACTAGCGCCCAACCGCGACGTGGATCGTGGGCGCTGGGAAGCGATCAGGCGATCGGCTGTGGCACCTGCGTGGCGCGGGCCGCATGGAACTCAGTAACCCACTGGCGGGGAACGAAAGTCGGCCGGTCACGTTTACGACCGAGGACTTCGACGATGGCAAGAAGCCGGACCGCCAGCAGCAGGGCGAGCCCGTGACCGACTGGAGGGCGCGCGACGATATCGGAGCCGTCAGGGAACACAAGCGCGATCGGGCGCCGTTCCTCGATCGCACGCGCGATGCCCTGCGAGACATGATTGGAGTCGGACGGGATCAGCACGGTTCCGCTTGGGTACCGCTCGTCGTTGACGCGATCGATCGCGATCCTGGTCAACAGCTCAAACCCGGCATCGGTAGCCGGGGTGTTGGAGCTGACGGCTAGCTTCTCCATGATTCGATGATCGCCTCCCAATGCGCTTTCAGATGAGCGATCGCCGCAGCTATCGCGGGATTCGTCGGGCCGGGATGGAACGTCTCGGGGGGATGCTTGCCCTCTGAGCGAGTGTAGCGGTGCATATGGTGGTCGTCCAGGTGATTATCGAACAGGCGAACCTCTTCCCAGATATCGTCAAGCAGGAGGAGAAGCACGACCGCATAGCGCGCGATCGGTCGTCCGGACCGGCTGAAGCGGACAACGACGTTCTCCGCGATTTCGATGTCGACGACCTCCTCGTAAGGCATTCGCAAAGCCTCTCAATCGCTTGGGACATTTTTTGAAGCGTGGTCGCCAATCTCTGGTGCATCCGCCCGCGCCAGTCCCGAAAACGTCGCGGATAGTCGCCGCGCCGCAGCCGCGCGGCTTGTAGTGCATGTAGAGCTGGGGTGGTAGGGAAGTCCGAGCAGCCTGGAGGTACTGATCCCTCGGGACAGATTGGGACAAAGTAGACAACCCCTACCCGGCCCAAAACAAGAAACCTACGATTTGCTGGCCTTTCGTAATGCCCCCGGCTGGATTCGAACCAGCGACCTGCGGATTAGAAGTTGCTCATTTGCAGGGCTTTTATGCTTGGTAGAGCCAGGTTTGGTCGGGTTGGGTGGGGCTTGGTGGGGACGCGAAGATGAATCGCTTCATACGCCAGCGATGGCACGAACACAAGGGCGAACGAGCTGTGCGCGACGCCGATAGGGCTGCTGCGTCTGTCCTTACATTGCCCGAGTGGCCCCCGTCGGACGCCGACTGCATCCGGATCGCCCGTGACACGGAACAAAGACTTGCCCGGACGATTCATGATCCGACCATTCGCGCCCTCGACAAGAGCAACAATGCCGCCGATCACTCTGAGCCCGAGCAGCTCGCAGAGAGGGCGCGAACGGCGAGCGCGGCGGCGGGATCGACGCGACGTTCAGCGCGCCGAAGTCCGTCTCGACGGTTTGGGCGCTCGGCGACTCCGAGCAGCGCGCGCAGATCGAGGCGGCGCACGGCAGGGCGGTCGAGCAGGCGGTCGCACACCTGCGCGAACAGGTGCCGGTGGTGCGGCGTCGCTACGGCGGCGAGGTGATCGAAGAGCACGCGCACGACCTGATCGCGACCGAGTACCGGCACACGACCGCAAGGGGAGTCAGCAGCGCGCGGGCCCCCGACCCCCAGTTGCACAGTCACGTCGTCATCACCGGCGCGATCCGCGCGGACGACCGGATCGTGGCGGTCGCGTCGCGCCCGATCTTCCGCGCGAGGTGGCTCGTGCGGCGGAGCGCTTCCGCGCCAGGCACGTGCCCGCAAAGGCACCGACTGGTATCTCGCCCGCGACGAGCTCGGCCGCGACGGACACGACGCCACACGCATCAGACGCCTCACCGACGCCATGCGCAGCAGCCGCGCCCAAACACCATCCCTCGCCCACCCCGAACGGCCCGACCACGCTGGGGATCGAACTTCGACCGCGGCCCGATGCGAGTCCTACATCCCACGTCGTGGCTCACGCGACCGCTACGGAGTCGCGAGCGCACACCCGACCGTGACGTGAGTCGCGGGCGCTGAGCGACCTTACGCGGCTTGCGAAGCGCTCGCAGGCTTGTGCGGCTCGACGATCCACTCTTCCCCGTCGGGATACACGAGCACCACCGCTCGTTCTTCGCGCGCGTTGCGCGCGAGGATCTTCCCAAGCCCCGGGAGATCGGCGCCGACGAACGCGGCTCCATTCGGATATCGAGCCGGACGTTCCGCGATCCCGTCCTCGATCGCGGCGTCGAACCGCTGTGAAGCAAGGATGCTGCCTGGAGTACGAGTGTTTTTGCTTACCGTCGCCATGATTCGACCATCTCACTGTAGCCGCTTCGAACCGTCTCAATCGCGCTCTGTAAAGCCTCGCTCGCGGAGCCTCGATGAAACATCTCCGCCGTCTGCTTCTCGCCTGCTCGATCGTATCGGTGCATGTCGTGCATCTGATGAGTGTTGTCGTAGACGCGCACCGCACGCCATTCGTCGTGCTCCTCCACGAGCAGCACTACCGCGTAGTCGATGATTTCTCCAAATTGAGTGAGGAAACGAACGTCGATTGCGACGTCCAGGTCGAGTTCGTAGCGGTAGGTCGTCTCATGCGTGCGCACCATCATCTACTCCTCCGACACGGATGCGTGCGCGGGACGACTCATGAGCCCGGCATCCTCCGCCACAGAGCCGACCCGTCCAGGTACTCCCCACCCCGCCCGACGAACACGAGATCGTCAGGTCCGCTCCAACGCTTGCGGGCACCCAACCGCGCGAGCGCCTGGGCAGCCTCCTCGACGAGCGGCACCACCCGCCCGTGCCCCGACTTCGGCGTGCCGAGCCGCCCGGAGCTGGTCTTTCGTAATGCCCCCGGCTGGATTCGAACCAGCGACCTGCGGATTAGAAGTTGCTCATTTGGGGTCGTTTTTAGCTTGGTTGAGCCAGATTTGGTCGGGTTGGATGGGGGTCGGTGGGGTCAGATTTGCCGAGTCGGGGACGGATCACGGGACAGATACATGAATACGAGGGTTGGTCGGCGCTATTCCGGCGGCTCCCGGGAGGCCATCGCACGGCTTGACGGTCGCCACTTCGCCAACTAAACTGTTCCTTGCTAGGAGCTGTTTTATGCCCGGAACTGCCGATACACCCATGCTCGCCCGCCGTGAGGCCGTCGAGATCGCTCACGTGCCGCTCGGCGCCCTCGACAAGGCGATCGAGCAGAACATCGTGACCGTCCACAAACGCCGCGACCACAGCTGGCTGCGCAGCGACGACGTTGGAGTCGTCGCTCTGCTGCAAAAGACTGCGCTCCCACTGCCCATCACCGTGAAGCGGAAGATCAGGCGATGGGTTCGTGAGACAGAGCCCTACCGCACGGGAAACGGCACCGAGCTGCAGATCAGCGACGCACTGATCGTGCGCTGGTCACCCGACATCAGCGAGACCGTCCATGCAGCCGAAAGCTATGCGAGGCTGCGCGAGCAATGGATCGAGATCAACCCGGCCATCAAGGGCGGCGAGCCCGTGATCCGCGGCACCCGGGTCGGTGTGCGGGCCGTCGCACAACGCCTCGACAGCGGCGACACCATCGCGACCCTGACCGACGACTATCCGCAGATTCCCGCCGAGGCGTTCCAAACGGCCTACACGTACGCAAGAGCACACCCACGACGCGGCAGGCCCGCACGACCCTGGCGTGACGCCGATGAGGCTCTGGATCGACGAGGACCTCTCCCCCTCGCTGGTTGACGTCGCGCTCCGCCGCGGCCTCGATGCCACCTGCAACCGCGACCGCGCACTGCTCGGCGGCTCCGACAGCGAGGTCATGCGACGCTGCATCGTTGAGGATCGCACTCTTGTCACGAACAACTACGGCGACTTCCGCCGTCTATGTGAGAGCCAGACCGCACATCCCGGCCTCATTGTTCTCCCCACCTCCTCCCGAGAAAAGCAACAGAACTGCTCGACATCGCCCTGGAACACATCGAGCAACAGACGAAGACAGCCGGCGCGTCCGACGCGGGCGAGTTCATGATCAACCGTGTTGTCGAGGTCGCGGAAGATCGAAACTGCGAGGACTTTCCACTGCCAGATCCAAGATAGGCCCAATTGAGAACCGCCGATGTTCGCGGGGTCTCGACTCGGTCTGGGACTGACCTGCGGCCGGGAGCGCCGAGCCGGGACAATGCCAGACAACTGTTGCTTGTTCCTAACGCGCGAGCCTGATTGCGACAGTGGTATCCGCTGGCAGATGTGAACCGCGGCTCGGCTTCTGCTGGGCGACATGGAGTCGGTCGTGACGCGCGTGGGGGTTGGTGACGCGCCCGAGCTTACAGTGCGCTCGAGTGAGGAGCAATCGTGCACCATTGAGAGTGTGGCCGACGAGTGCCGGGACGACGCACTGAGGCGGGGGCGTAGGCACCGCCTCAGTCACCCGCTGTGCTGCTTCTTGAGCTGCGCGCTCCTGTGCTTCTTCAGCATGTTTCGCCGCTTGATATTCGGCGACTCTCTGTTCACTGGATAGTTGGGCCCGTTCGGCCCCTCCAGCATTGGGTTGTTCGTACGGGCTGATTGTATTTTTTGGCAGTGGCAATTCGGGGGGAACTTCGAGCCTGCCGCGCCGAGAGACTTCGCCGGAGGAGTTGATCGCGCTCACTCCAAACCAGTAGGAGCCGGCCTTCAGGCCGGTCAGCTTGAGTGTAACTTCCTGGCCTTCGAAGTCTGCTGCCAGAATGCCTTCCGTCCGTTGAGGTTGCGACAGGGGTTCGCATAGCGACAAGGATTCGCTGATCCGACATTCCAGACTGATTTCGTAGGTCGTCTTCAAGCCCTCAGGATAGATCAGCGCTCCCACGGTTACTTCGGCACCGATCCCCGAACTCGTCCAGCCAATCATCGGGCGGCCAGCTTCGGACGCCAAGGCCGGTGCGCACAAAAACACACCACAACCCAAAATGACGCACAGATCCATCGCCAGCCAGCGAATACAGGAATAGCAAGACCTATTCATCGAGCCACATATTGCGGAGTCTCGTTGCTCAGTCATCCTGACTGCTAACGATATCCGGTTCCAGCGGGCGAAGCCCTTCAGAACGGGTGCGGCACCTGTGCCTACCCACTCAACGAGCGCTCGCTCCTTCCAACCAGGTTTTTGCGGCTGGATTCGAACCAGCGACCGGCGGATTAGAAGTTGCTCATTTGCAGGGATGTTGTGCTTGGTAGAGCCAGGCTTGGTCGGGTTGGGTGGGGGTTGGTGGGGTCAGATTTGCCGAGTCGGGGACGGGCCTGGGGACGGAGTCGTGAATACGAAGGCCATCGAGAGCTCTCCGGCGCTGCCGGCGACAGCTCCACTTATCGTCCGCAGCACGACGCTTAGAAACTCAGCATCGCTTATCGGCCGCACCTTGCGCCCATCGTTCTCCCGCGCGATCACGACGTAGTTGCCACGTAGCTCGTACTTCGGAACATTAGAACCTTCTTAGCGCACGAAGTTTGCCCTACCAAGAGCCCATCGCTCAACTAGTGCCCGTGCCTCAGCGTCTTCAAATCCCCCTCCTGGTTCACTTCCACTGTCGGTTGTGCACGCTGCGTGTGCCAAGCGTTGCCACGACACAGGGTCCCCGCCAATCGTCCGCCCAAGGATCTCGGCTCGACTCAAACCTCCTGCCGCCCGCAGAGCAGGACCATTCGCCTCGATCCAGGTCGCCGACACCGCGAAGAGTCCAAGTCGTTCGTCTTCGTCTAACCCCTTGAGGTCAACGTTGGCATCTTGTCCCGCCTCCACCCAAGGAGCCGGAATAAATCCCAATTTCGGACTTACCACCCAGGGCAGCTCCACAGTTTTGGCGTACAGTCCCAAGTCACGCAAATTGTGAGATCCCCGAGAATCGCTCCCAGCGGCGGACGTGCCACGCCGCCGACCAATCCCAGCTGCCACCGCTTCCACAGCCACAGGCGAGAACCACCCATCGCTGAGCATAGAAACGCGCATCCCAAATGCCGGCTTCACGCCAAACCGAGTCAACAACTCACCCATATTCACCTCGCCCGTGGCCACGAGATCGACACACAAACGACTGTTTTGCTCTGCCAAGCCCCTGATTCGCTCGCGGCGAGACTCAAACAACCGCCGCAAGGCCTCGGGCCAAGGTTCATCCAGTGCGTAAATCTGCTCAACAAGGCCCGATAGGATTCGTGCGGCCCCCGCGGCGCGCCCGTCAGTCGCAGCAAGTACCTCATCGAGGTATTCAAGGAAGTACTCTCTGACGCCATCAGCGATCTCACTACTAATGGCCGTAATCCCTCTCAGCAGCTCGCCCGGTAGGACTTGCGACCCGTCGCCGAATACCGGGGGCTCATTCGCATCAGTCTCCCCAAGTGCCTCAAGTGCGCGATCGAGCGCATTCTGCACGACATCGCGTGTGGCTTGCGGGGTAGGCACCAAGAATCCTAATGCCCGAACCGCAAACCCGCCAAAGCTGTTCCGTTCTAGCGCCGTAGCATCTCGGGCGCGCGCCAATAGCAACGCCAGCAGTTCGTCGGCGGCTCCAAGCTGGGCACGGCTTCTTAACTGAAATGCCACCTGTGCCACGACGTCCCACTCTTGCGTCGCTATATGTGGAGCGAGGACCTCAATCAAGTCTGCGTTGGTCGGGTGACTTTCAACGAGATGGGCTGCCGCGAAATACTCCAAGAACGTCCGGTGCGTAAATTGAAATAGATCAACCCCCGCTTCGGTCGACCCTAGGTCTGAGAAGACCCACGCCCGGCCGCGACAAAAGTCCACAAACTCCGTTGCCGCATGTCGCGCCCGGTGCGGATCGTTAAAGCGCCATCGCAAGAGAAACTCTGTACTCTTCTCAACCAATTGCTCCCGTGTTACTCCCGCGCGAAGCGAATCATCCGAATAAATCCAGCTTGCTAGGAACTGCATAGCAGGCCTTAAATGCTCCGCTATTGGCAATACAGCCTCAATGCCTCTGCTCTTGTCCCACACCTCGAACAGCATGCGCGCGCAGCTCTCATACACGTCAGGCCTGTTCCTTGGTATGTAATTCTGTCCCCGGTACAAGTTACACATAAGAGCAAGTAGTAGTGGATTGCTTCGCAGGTCCGGGACCACGGCACTCTCACTTACAAAACTTTCGGCCTTTTCCTTGCGCTCCTTAGCCGTAAGGTCTTTGTCGATTGCAAACCACTTGGTGGCATACTCAGCGACCCGCTCTTCATCGAAGTCGGCTATGCGAATCGTCGAAAATACTTCTGGATCAAGTGGCGCTTGCGAGTACCCAACCTCGCGAGACGTAACGATGATTGGCGTCGTAGGATAACGACGCCCAAAGCTCTCCACATCCGTTCGAATCTCCTGCCTATAACTAGTATCCAGTAGCTCGTCAAGGCCATCGAAGATAACAAGTAATCGCCCCATGCTTAGTAGATAGTCCATTGCTTTATCTGGAACATCAAACTGCAACGACCCATGCGCTCTTGCCTCGAGGAATTCTCGCACCGAATACCCATGTGCACGCCGATCAGCACCGTAGTCCTTGAGAGTTACAACCACTGGGGTAACATATCGGCGACCGAGTTCTGCGCGGCCTGAGCGACGCGCCAGGTCGTGGCAAATCTTCTTTGCCAATGTCGACTTGCCAGCACCTGGATTGCCCAACACGACGCTTCGGTCAATCAGCTCCAGCCAGTTAGGGTATTCAAGAGCCGCGTCGCCTTGACCATCTGTCGGAGCTCCAAGAGCAGGTACGACGTAAAGATCATCTATAGGCACACGCGGTGCGCTGTGAAAATCCGGGGGTGTAATACTTCCGTAGCGCTCGATAGCCTCATCGCGTAGGCCTTCCTCAAAGGTATCGATTTCGTCGATCGACGCGGGTAGGGCACGGACTAGTTCGAGATGTCTCTCCAGCGCATGTACATGATCTAGGACGATCCGTTGGCGCAGCGCACTGCGTGTGTCGAGCGCAAGAAGCGATCCATTCTCCAACGCAGCGACGAGTACATCGTCTGCCGCTTCAAGCAGGATCTCGAACACGTGGCCTGCTGCGTCCTCAGAGACCCCCGGTAGCAGGTTGCGGAAGAAAATTGTGAACGCTTCGCGGGCTTTGCTGATACCGTCCGGCTGAGAGCCCGCGTTGAAGACGAACAGCTCTCGCAATATCTCTCGTACCTCGGGTCGGTTGAGGGCTTCCTCTACCCCCGCAAGATCCACGGAGAGATCGTCCACATTGCCGAGACGACGCGTAGCGGTAGCAGCGGCGGCTGCAAGTGGGGCAGGAGGCTCACCACTCCCTCCGTACTCGACAAGGCCCAGCCCAGCCCCTGCCAACGGGCTAATCGCGAACTCCCACAGACCCTGGGCCAGCACGTTGAGCAGTATTGCTTCGAGCATGGGAGAGATCCTATCTCTCATGCTCGGACGTGTATTCCTGCCTACGGCGACGGGCAGCAGCGACCAACGACTTAGTCGTTGCAACGTAATCGAGCCCTCAATCCCAGCACACGGAGCGATATAAGCGATGGCTCCATCCGGAAACCGTAGATGGCGACCATGCTCAACCAATCCCACGACAGTACGCGTTTGCCATGTGGCTTGTCCTTCGACAGGTTCCGGCATCGAGGACCGGACGCACAAAATCATCTACCTGCGTACTACCGACGACGCATTCGCATGCCGCTGTCGGCTGTAGCTCAAGACGCCGAGAAGGAGGCCGAGATCGCCCAGATCGAGCAGGACGCGCGAGCCCGCATCGAGGCCGAGGTCGCTAATCATCGACCTGTTCCCTGAGCCACCCTTCCAGCATGCCTAGCGTGAAGCGGATGTGTCGCCCGACACGCAAGCACGGGAGCCGTCCTGCTCGTACGGCTTCGTAGATCCAACTCCGCTTGACGGCAAGTAGGCGGGCGGCTTCCTCGGGGCGGAGCAGAGGATCGTCGAGCTGGGGTACGGGCAGGTCTGAGGTCGATCCGGCGGAGTAGCTCATAGGGGTATAGACCGAGAAAGCGCCCAATCGGCCAACGAGTTCGCAACGCCTCGCGCGCTGAATCGCGCCGACTGGCACCGACTCGGTCCCGGCCGGCGTCGATTCGCACTCCACTATCCGGTCGCGAGAACCGTTGCCTCTCCCCCACCGTGCCCGCGCAAGCGCCACAGCACTCCCCCGGCCGCGCGTAGCACCGACCTCAGGACAGACGAGATGCACAAGGGTGTGCCGGCTGTCGAATTGGATGGCCGGTTCCGCGCGTTGGTGGTCAGTACAAGCATGATGACCGCAGCCAGCATCGGCGCCGGCAAGGGCGGCGGGTACGCGCGCTACCTGGAGAGCAAGACGATCGCGCCAGAGCGCGGCGACTACTACCTGACACCGGACGGAGAGATGGCGCAGGCGCCTGGCCGCTGGCTTTCCGGCGAGCAGACGCTGGCCACGCTCGGCATCGATCCGCACGCGTCGACCGCGGGCGCCGACTTCATCTCGCTGATGGAGGGCCGCCATCCGCGCACCGGCCGCTGGCTCCGCAGGGAGGGCGCTAACGGCGAGCGGGGCGGCGGGATCGACGCGACGTTCAGCGCGCCGAAGTCCGTCTCGGCTGTGTGGGCGCTCGGCGATCCCGAGCAGCGTGCACAGATCGAGGCGGCACACGGCAGGGCAGTCGAGCAGGCGGTCTTGCACCTGCGCGAGCAGGTGCAAGTGGTGCGGCGCCGCTACGGCGGCGAGGTGATCGAAGAGCACGCACTGGACGTGATCGCGACCGAGTACCGGCACACGACCGCGAGGGGAGTCAGCGGCGCGCGGGCGCCCGACCCCCAGCTGCACAGTCATGTGGTCATCACCGGCGCGATCCGCGCGGACGACCGGATCGTCGCGGTCGCGTCGCGCCCGATCTTCCGCGCCGCGCGCGAGCTGGGAGCGTTCTACCGCTCCGCGCTGGCCGAGGAGCTGACACGAGCGGGCTACGCGATCGACCGCAACACGGGCAAGGAAGGCCGCTATTTCGAGATCGCGGGCGTGCCCCGCGGACTGCTCGAGGACTTCTCCGGCCGCAGCCGCGAGGTGGCCCGGGCGGCGGAGCGCTTCCGCGCCAGACACGGCCGGGCTCCCGAGCGAGGCGAGCTGCGCGACCTCGCGCTCGAGAACCGCCGCGCGAAGCAGCCGACGACCCGCGCGGACCTCCAGCGGGCGTGGGCCGAAACCGGCGGCCGTCACGCGTTCGGACCGGACCAGGCCACGCGGCTAATCGGGGCGCCCGAGCACGAGCGGACGGAGCGCACATTCGAGGATCGCATCGAAGCCAGGCTGACCGAGCGCGAGGCGGTGTTCGACGCGCGCGAGCTGCACGCGGTCGCGCTCGAGCAGACAGCCGGCGAGATCAGACCCGACGAAGCGCTCGCGGTCGCACGCGAGATGATCCGCGACGGGCGCGTGCTCACGCTGCAGGGCGGCCGCATGACGACGCTCGCGGTACGCGTGCAGGAGCAGGCGATCGAACGGCGCGCGGCGCTGCTCGCGCGACCGGCAGGCCGGGAGGTCGGTGACCCCGCGCACGCACGCGCCACGCGTGAAGTCGCCGAGCGCATCGCTGCGCCGTTGAGCCCCGAGCAGCACCACGCGCTGCTGGCACTCACCGGCCCTGAGCGACTCGGCGTGCTCGTCGGCCCCGCAGGCACCGGCAAGGGCGTCGTGATCGACGCGGCCACGCGCGCCGAGCAGCACGCCGGACGGAAGACGCTCGGGATCGCCGTTTCGGGTTCCACCGCCGAGCGACTGGGAACGGACAGCCCGGCGCTCGCCGGCCGCACGCTCACTCTCGACGCGCTCGTCGCACGGGCAAACACAGGCACGATCGACGTCGGCGCCGACACGACGATCTTCCTCGACGAGGCCGGCATGTCCGATCACAAGCGGTTGGACGCGCTCACCGAGCTGGTGGAGCGCTCGGGAGCCAAGCTGATCGCTGTCGGTGACGGCAAGCAGCTCCCATCGATCGGACCGGGCGGCATGTTCGACCGCCTCGCCACGCACGCGCTGACGGCAGAGCTCGCCGACATCCGCCGCACCACCGACCCGGCCGAGCGAAAAGCGTGGGCGGCGCTCCGCGACGCCGAGCCGGAGCGCGCGTTGGCTCACTACCTGAGCCGCGGACAGCTCCACCTGACGGACACCCGCGACGACGCCGGCGAGGCAGCCGTGCAGCGCTGGAGCGCACTTACCGAGCGGCACGGCCTCCGCGAGGTGGCGCTGATCGCCGACGCCTCAAACGAGGAGATCGACCGTCTCAACGCTCGCGCCCAACACCTACGAGCCCAGCGCGGCGAACTCGGCGACCGCGAGGCCACGCTGCCCAGCGTTCACTACGGGCTGCGAGAGGGCGACCTGATCGCGTTCACCGCCCAGCACCGGCCACCGGGACAGCCACACGTCGAGAACGGCGCCCGCGGACAGGTGAGCGCCATCGCCGAACACGGAGACGTGTCGATCACGCTCGACGGTTCCAACCGACACGTCCAGCTCGGCGCACAGGACCTCGACTCGGTGAGGCTCGCCTACGCACAGCACGTCTACCGCCAGCAGGGCGCCACCGTCGAGCGCTCCGTCGTCGTGACCGGCGGCTGGCAGACCAGCAAGGAGACCTCCTACGTCGAGGCCAGCCGCGCCCGCAAAGGCACCGACTGGTTCCTCGCCCGCGACGAGCTCGGCCGCGACGGACAGGACGCCCCACGCATCAGACGCCTCGCCGACGCCATGCGCAGCAGCCACGCGCAAACGCCATCGCTCGCCCACCCCGAGCGACCCGACCCACGCTGGGGATCGGGCTTCGACCGCGGCCCAATGCGAGTCCTACACCCAACATCCTGGCTCACGCGACCGCTACGGAGTCGCGAGCGCACGCCAGACCGCGACGTAGTTCGTGGGCGCTGAAGGGTCGAGAACGGCTAAGCGCCGACGAACGCGGGCGCCAGGGTGTCGGCGTCGACGCGGGCGATCTCCGGGACGGTGATCGTGATCGTGTCCTCGCGCTCGATCAGCGACTTGACGCCAACGATCGTCACGCCGACCAAGAGTCCGGCGCCGTCGAAACGCAGCGCGTGTCCCTCGGGCGACTCGTCGAAATCCACGGCCGTCGAGGGATCGCCCATGTGCAGGTAGAGCACGTCGGCGTCCGCGTCATAGAAGACGTTGTCGAAGGTGAAGCGACCGATGACGACCGGCTCAGGCAACCTGAACTACGGCATAACCCGCGGTGCTGTGCGGCTCGGGCACGGGTTCGCCGTCCTCCGAGAGTCCTTCGAGATGAAACTCGATCGCCTCGCGCATTTCGTGTTCGCACTCCTCACGCGTGGAGCCCACCGCGGCAACACCGGGAACATCCGGGCTGTACGCCGAGTAGTTCGTGGAACCGTCGCCCTCGACGACGATCAGATAGCGATGAGTCAAGGCTTCTCCATTCCCGCTTGTCTGAAGATGCTAGCGAGTGTCTTGGGATGAACGGTACTGCTCGGCCTGCCCGACACGGTGACCTTGCCCGGTCGAACGGGATGCTTGTACTGGCGATGGCTGCCACGAGTCCGCGACAGCTCCCAGCCGTCGCCCTCCAGCAGACGTATGACCTCAGCGACCTTCATCGACCACACTCTCTAACGACTCCTGCGGACGTTTCTCTGTAACCGCGGACTCGCCACCAAACGCCGCGGACAGCCGTCGCGCCGCGTCCGCGCGAGGCTTGTAGTGCATGTAGAGCTGGGTGGTGGAGAAGTCCGAGTGCCCCATCCACTCCTGCAACTCGCGCGGGTCGGCGGTGCGGATCGCGACGCTGCCGAACGTATGGCGCAGGTCGTGGAAACGCAACGGCCGCAGCCCGGCCGCGTCACGCGCGCGCTTGAAGCGCCGCCACAGAGCCGACCCGTCCAGGTACTCCCCACCCCGCCCGACGAACACGAGATCGTCAGGTCCGCTCCAACGCTTGCGGGCACCCAACCGCGCGAGCGCCTGGGCGGCCTCCTCGACGAGCGGCACCACCCGCCCGTGCCCCGACTTCGGCGTGCCGAGCCGCCCGGAGCTGGCCTTTCGTAATGCCCCCGGCTGGATTCGAACCAGCGACCTGCGGATTAGAAGTCCGCTGCTCTATCCAGCTGAGCTACGAGGGCGCGGCACCCCACTCGCTCGCGGGGCGCGATCGACGAAAGCCGGCAACGGCACACCGATCGGCAATAGATCGTGGCACGTTCGCGCGCGCGAGACGAGGTTCGGCCGGACCGTCGGCCTCAGCCGACCGGCAGGGAACGGCGCCCGCTCAGAATCGCCGCCCGCGCGAGCAGCGAGCCCTAGCGAGACGGATACTTAGGCAGGCTTGAGCGAAAACGTGTAGAAAGTGGGCTTATGAGCCCGGGGATAGAGGACGACGAGACAGATCTCACGCGCAAGCAGCGACGCGAGCAGGCGCGCACGCAACGCAAGGAGATGGAGGAGGCGGAGGCCGCGAAGGCGGTGCGCCGCACGCGCTTGACGCAGCTGGGCATCGTCGTGGCGATCGTGGCGGCGGTCGTGATCGTGATCCTGATCGCCACGGGCGGCAAAGGCACCAAAAAGATCGCCCCGCACAGCGCCGAAGCGAACAGCACGGTGGCGGCGGTGAGGACGCTGATCGGCGGGATACCTCAGAGCGGGAACACGCTCGGCGATCCGAAGGCGCCGGTGACGTTGCAGTACTTCGGCGACTTGGAGTGCCCGGTGTGCAAGGAGTTCACGTTGGGGGCGCTGCCGCCGATCATCGAAAAGTGGGTGAAGACGGGGAAGGTGCGGATCGAGTACCACGCGCTGGAGACGGCGACGCGCGAACCGGAAGTGTTCAAGACGCAGCAGGTCGCGGCGCTGGCGGCGGGCAAGCAGGACAAGGCGTGGGACTTCATCGAGACCTTCTACCACGAGCAGGGCGAAGAGGGCAGCGGATATGTGACGGAAAGCTATATCCAGGGCATCGCCCAGCAGGTGCCGGGGTTGAACTTGGGTACCTGGACGAGCGCCCGCGGCGAAGCGGCGTTTGCGAACCAGGTCGCGAGCGATGCGCAGGCGGCCACCAACGTCGGCTTTACGGGGACACCGTCGTTCTTGGTCGGCAAGACGGGCGGGGCGATGCAGAAGCTCGAATACGCGTCGCTGACCGACCCGACGTCGTTCAACGAAGCGATCGAAAAGCTGCTGAAAGCTTAAGAGGGCCGCAGATGAGCGCGCAAGCCCTGAGGAAGACGATAATCGTCCTCACGGTGCTAGGGGTGGGTATCGCGGGCTATACGACGTACCTGCACTACTCGGGAGCGACGCCGCTGTGCTCGATCAAGGGCAACCCGTGCAGCCAGGTGCAGAAATCGGTGTACTCGGAGATCGCGGGCGTGCCGGTGGCGTTGATGGGACTGATCGGCTATGTGCTGATCCTCGGATCGCTGCTGGCGCCGGACGGCGAACGGACGCGGTTCGCGACGGCGGTCCTGACGCTGGGCGGGTTCGGGATCAGCGCGTATCTGACGTACAGGGAGCTGTTCAGCCTGCACAAAATCTGCGAGTGGTGCGTGGCGAGCGCGGTGATCATGACGCTGATCATGTGCCTGTCGATCTGGCGGTTTCTGCGGAGCGAGATTCCGCGCGTCGCGGTTGGGGTTCAGACTCGACCATCTGTCCAGGGATAGAAAGCGGTTCCGGGCTATAGGGGCGGGCGGGCCGAGGTGATGGGCAGCCGATCATGCGCGCCCATCTGTCAACCGATAGCAGCGACCCTGCCCATACCACGGGGCCTGCTCCAGCGAGCGGTCCCGCGGACCGGGCCGGCCCGACGGCGGTAGCCGGCGGAGCGCCGGTCGACGAGGCGGGGATCGCGCGGCTGTTCGAGATGACGAGCGACCTGCTGGCGGCGATCTCGCTGGAGGGGCGGTTCACGTTGCTGAACCCCGCGTGGGAGCACCTGCTGGGATGGAGCATCGAGGAGCTGACCGAGCAGCCGATGCACGAGCGGGTGCACCCGGACGACCTCGAGCAGACGCTCGCGCTGACGCAGGCGGGGCGCAACCGCAGCGCGCAGCTGGTGAACTTCACGAACCGCTACCGGCACAAGGACGGCTCGTGGCGGTGGCTGCTGTGGAGCGCGCGTTGCGACGGCGAGGTTTGGTACGCGGCGGCGAAGGACGTGACCGACCGGATGTGGTTGGAGCGCCAGGCGCTGCACGACCCGCTGACGAAGCTGCCGAACCGGCTGCTGCTGATGGATCGCACGCATCAGGCGCTCGCGCGGCTGCACCGCAGCAGAGGGCCGATCGCGCTGCTGTTCATCGACCTGGACACGTTTAAGGCGATCAACGACAACCACGGTCACGCGGTCGGAGACCATCTGCTGATCTCGGTGGCGGAACGGCTGGCGGGGACGCTGAGGGACACCGACACGGTCGCGCGGTTGGGAGGCGACGAGTTCGTGTTGCTGGCGGAGGATCTCGAGTCGGACGCGGAAGCGCTGGCGGTCGCTGAGCGGGTGGTGCACGCGCTGGGCGAGCCGTTTCAGGTGGGCTCGAGCGAGGTGTCGATATTCGCGAGCGTGGGCGTGTCGGTGGCGCACGATCCGGAGGCCGGCCCGGAAGACCTGTTGAGGGAGGCGGATGTCGCGATGTACAGGGCGAAGCGCGCGGGAGGACACCGGTTGGAGCTGTTCGACGAGGAGCTGCGCAGGGAGCTGACGAAGCCGGAGCCGCTCGGGTCGATACGCTCGCACGCGCCATGGATTCCTTTTCCGCGCCTGAGGCACCACTCCCGCTGAGCAGCAGCAGGATCGAGCGCGAGAAGCAGGCGGTCGGGAGGGCGGCGGCGGAGTTGCTGGAGGACGGGATGCGCGTGGGGCTGGGGACCGGCTCGACGGTCGCCTATCTGCTGCCGGCGATCGCGGAGCGCGGGCTGAAGGGGGTGCGCTGCGTGGCGACGTCGCCGGCGACGGAGGCGCAGGCACGCAGACTGGGTCTGACGGTGGAGGGATTGGACGATCTGGTCGAGCTGGATGTGGCGATCGACGGCGCCGATCTCCTCGACCCGGAGGGCTGGCTGGTGAAGGGCGGCGGCGGAGCGCAGACACGCGAGAAGATCGTGGCGGCGGCGGCGCGGCGGTTCGTGGTGATCGTCTCGGCGGAGAAGGTCGTGGCGAGGCTAGCACCGCCGGTGCCGGTGGAGGTGCTGAAGTTCGGCGCGGAGAGCACGCTAAAGGCGCTCGGACAGGCACAGCTGAGAGGGATTGCGGAGAGCCCGGACGGAGGGCTGATCGCCGACTACTTCGGCCCGGTGGGCGATCCAAGGGATCTGTCGGAGTGGCTGAGCGCGATCCCGGGCGTGGTCGAGCATGGCCTGTTCGCGCCGGAGCTGGTCAGCGAGGTGCTGATCGCGCGCGCGCACGGCGTGGAGCGACGCGCGGGTGGCAAGCCACGAACGTAGACCGGTCCGGTAGGACGATCGAAGGACGTGCCCCCGCGAGGGATCTGCCGGGCGCAGGGCCCGTTCAGGACGCGTGCGCTGGACCTGAGCGATTTCAGTTCGGGCTTGCTGCCTTGACAGCGGTCCCTGCAGGACGGAGCTCTTCGGAGGAGGAGACGGAGTGGCGGGCGAGCACGCCGTCCTCGCCGACGACGTAGGCGCCCATGCGCAGGAGCGGCGGCGAGTAGACGTGGAGGGTGACGGCGGGGTCGGCGCCGAAGTGGCGCACGCGGTGGATGTCGGCGGGCGAGAAGTGGAAGGCGTCGCCGGCCGAGAAGACACGGTCGCGGGGAGGTCCGTCGATCGCGAGCCGCTGCTCGCGCACGCCGCCGCTGACGACGGCTACGGCGCCGGCGGAGGTGTCGTGGTCGTGGAAGCCGGTGTCGTGATCGTCCATCCAGCAGATCAGCCAGGCGGTGAGGTGCGCGTCGGAGAGCAGCTCGGAGTAGATGCGCTGGGTGGCGTCGTGCTTGACGAGGTCGATCCACAGCTCGGGCTGGGCGGCGAGCTCTGCGACGAAGGCCTCGAGCTCGGGGCCGGACAGGTCGCGGTCACGGGGCCGCGGGACGGTGGGCAGCAAGAGGCGCTCGGGGGTTGTGGTCGGGGAGCAGGAGATGGTCGAGCTCATCGGAGGCTCACCGCCTGATCGACGCCCAGCGCGCGATGCGTGGTGTCGAGGATCGAGTCCCAGTCGAGCAGGCCGGGCATGTCGTGAAGGGAGGGCTCGACGACGGGCCGGTCGGAGCCGTAGAGCAGCTGAGCGGAGCCGACGGCCTGCTCGAGCAGACGCACGGCGGCGGGCCCGTAGGAGGAGGTGTCGTAGAAGACGAGCGGATCGGGCTCGAGCTCGGGCCCGCCGCGCGAGCAGAGGCGCTCTGCGTGCAGGGGGGCAAGGCCGGCGAGCATCGAGAAGACGACGCGGAGCCGCGGATGGGCTGGACGGCCGGCCTGGAGGAAGGCCAGCCAGGCGGAGTGCATCTCAGCGACGTAGCGGGTGAGCGCGGGCCACCAGAGGGGATCTCTGAGCGAGGTCTCCCCCATGGGCCGTCGGTCGCCGAGCCCACCACCGAACGCGAGGCCGGGACGCGGACCTGGACCGGGATGGACGAGCAGCGGCGCGGAGCGCAGCTCCAAGCGCTCGAGAACCGCGTGCAGGCGCACAAGGCCATCGACGTCGGCGAGCGCGCCGGCCGGCAGCGAGACGCCGATGCAGCCAAGCGAGAGCGCGCGATCGACATCATCGGGATCGGGCCGGTCGAGCGCGAGGGCGCCCCAGACGCCGAAGGGATCGCCGAGCTCGAGCGCGCCCTCGTGGTAGGCGTCGATCAGGGGCAGCGCTTGCTCACGCGGCAAAGACTCGATGCCGAGCGGGCTCGAGAGGCAGAGCAGCGCCCGGTCGAGACCATCGAGCTCGACCAGCTCGGCGCGGCGCGTGGGCTCCTCGGCGGAGAGGTCGATCACGTAGGGACGCTCCCCGGCGAGGAACAGGACGGTGAGCCCGTGCTCGCGCCGTACGAACGGCAGCTCATCACGGGATGAGAGCGCCTGAATGAGCGGCTCGGTCCAGAGGTGTTGGTGGATGTCGATCTTCATGACGATGCCTCGCAGGTCGCAGCGGGTGGTCTTCCTCCGGGTCGACCGCATAGGCGATCAACCTAATCTAGAGATTGTCGATCGGTTTTATGGACTTTAGCACAACACCATGCCAAATCAACCCTCGATGAGAGCCATTCAGACCGCGGCGCTAGCCACGCAGTCACGACTCCGTCGCCCCTGACCCATGCCATGCTTCGCCCATGCGAGCATCACCAACAGCGATCGCCTCCGGGACCATGCGACCGTCATGAGGCCGTTGTGAGCGGCGCGGAGCTGGGTCTGGGCCTGTCGGTGTTCCTCGCCTGCGCGGTGGAGGCGGTCGAGGCGTTGACGATCGTCCTCGCCGTCGGCTCGACGCGCAGCTGGTCCTCGGCGATGAGCGGGGTGGGCGCCGCCGTGCTCGCGCTCGCCGCGATCGTGGCGGCGCTGGGCCCGGCGCTGACAGCGCTGCCGATCGACCTGCTGCGCGTCCTCGTCGGCGGTCTGCTGCTGATCTTCGGCTTGCAATGGTTGCGCAAGGCGATTCTGCGCTCCACGGGATTGAAGGCAAAGCACGACGAGACGCGGACATTCGAGGAGGAGACGCAGGCTGCACGGGCAGCCGCCGGCAAGAACTCACGTTTTGACGGCTACGCCTTTACGATCGCCTTCAAGGGGGTGCTGCTCGAGGGGCTCGAGGTCGCGTTCATCGTGCTCACGTTCGGCGCCAACCAGCACCGCGTGGCCCTCGCCGCGGCAGCCGCGGGGCTCGCCGTGCTCGTGGTCGTCGCCGCGGGCGCCGCGGCGAGAGCGCCGCTGGCGAGGGTGCCGGAGAACACGCTGAAGCTCACGGTCGGAGTGATGCTCAGCTCGTTTGGAATGTTCTGGGGCGCCGAGGGCGCCGGTGCGAGCTGGCCCGGCGGAGAGGGCGCTCTGCTGGCGATCGTCCCGGGCATGCTCGTCGCCGCCCTCGTGCTGGCCAGGACCCGGGGCCAACACGCCCGCCGCGCGTGAAAGCTCCAGACCACATCAACGGATCCCGCCGCCCATGAACGGATCCAGGCGCCATGAACGCATGACACGGGTGCAGCAGCTCCTACACGCCGCATGGGAGTTCGTGGTCGGCGATGACTGGCGCACCGCGATCGGCGTGGCGCTGGCACTCGCGTTGACAGCAATCGCTGCCGCCGTCGGGATCCCGGCCTGGTGGATCATGCCGCTCGCGGTGCTCGGACTGCTCGCGCGCTCGATTCGCCGCGCCGCGAACGGCCCCCCGTGCGGAGAATGAGCCAAATCTAGACCCACGAGTGCGCGACCAAGCCCTATGAGCGCGATCAGAGCCGCTGCAGCTTCGTCGATGTCATGGGGTGGAGCTGTTCTCGCGTGCCAGCGCAAGCGAACGGGGTGCGTCGCGCTCAATGGCTGGCGCTTCCGCGTCGTTCCGGGGCATTCTGGGACGCCCTGCGCTCGGGGCTGACCTCGAAGGCGTGCAGACAGTGCTCCGAGCAGAAATAGAAGGCCTGCCCGGCGAAGCCCATTTGGATCGCCCTGGTTTTATCTACCTTCATGCCGCATACAGGATCGGTGACGCCGCGTCGCATCGTCAGGGCAAAGAACGCCGCGAAGATCGCTACCCCGACGAGGTTCGTGAACAGCTTGTAATCGACCTTGATCGACCCGAAGATGTCCGCCCGGCTCGGCCGGGTGCGAGGGATCAGCCCTAGCCCCCCGAATAGTCCGTCCACGACGAGCGCGGCTATCGCCATCGTCGCGAACATCAGCGCGACGATCCGAAACGCATATGCGTCGCCGTAATACTTGCGGTAGATCTGGACGATCGGCAGCACAATCAGGTCGGCGAAGATAAAAGCGATTACACCGGCGAAGCTGATCCCGCCCGACCACAGCACCGCAGCCAACGGCACGTTGCCAACCGAGCAGACGAAGCTGAGGATCGCGATTATCGGCCCGACGATCGCGTTCTCGATCAGCTTCCATCCGGACGGCGCGTGCGTGATGAACAGCGCGTTGAAGAACCCGTTGTGAAGCTGGCCGATGAACCCGGCGAGCAGGAAGCCGATCAGGATCTCCTTCCAGACCATCGACCAGTCGTTGCGGAAGTTGTGTGCGACATCCGACCAAGCATTTGCGCTCGTCAAGCGGTCCCGGACGGTCATATGCTCCCCGGCGCCGTGGTGCTGGTGGCCGCTGTCGGCCTCCTGGGCGTGCTCGCGAGCGTGCTCCTCCAGGCGCCTTGATACGAACAGACGCAGCAGGACCGTCATGATCGCTATGAGGATGAGGCCGCCGACGAACTCGGCGAGCGTGAACTGCCAGCCGATCAGGACCCACATCACGATCCCCAGCTCGATCACGAGGTTGGTCGAGCTGAACTGGAACGCGAGTGCGGAGGCGGCGCTCGCACCCTTCTGAAACAGGCTCTTGGCAATCGCTATCGCCGCATAGCTGCACGAGGAGGAAGCAGCGCCCAGGCCGGTCGCTACGGCGACCGGCCGAAAGCCAGACCCGCCGAGCGCGTTCTGGATTCGCTCGCGCGGCACCCACGCCTGAACGATCGCCGAGATCGCGAAGCCGAGCACCAGCGCCCACCACACCTCCCAGGCCATCAGAAAGGCGTCCTTGACTCCATCGCCGATTGTCGTGACCACATCCATGTTCGTCATCATACCCCTCCCCCGTATTGGTATAGTGTCGAGATGGCGACTACTACACAGAGATCACCTGCCGGGAAGGGCTATGAAGCAACCAAGGGCCAACTCCTCGACCGACTGGCGCGCATCAAGGGCCAAGTCGGAGGCATCGAGCGAATGGTTGAAGAGGACCGCTATTGCATCGACGTCCTCACCCAGATCAGCGCCGTCCAGGCCGCGCTCGACAAGGTGGCGCTCGGCCTGCTCGACGGACATGCCCGCACATGCGTAGTGGGCGCCGAGGCCGAGCTTCAAGAGGAGCGTACCGCCGAGCTGATGGCATCGGTCGGCCGGCTCATGCGCCGCGGCTGAACACTCACAACGAACCTTGGCGGTCCGAACGGAAGCATCTCGATGAGCGGGGGGCGCCCAACTTTTCCAGATGGCCGACGGACAGCGGATGCTCGAGCAGAAGGAAAACGTGAGTCGTAACGGCCAGGACAATCGCCACCACGCGGCTCGCCACCAACCGCCGCTGCGACTCATCCCCGAAGGCCACCAGATCCGAAGCGACTGCGAGCGCGCTATTGCCTATCCGCGGCCCGAGGTCGCCCATGCGGCCTACGAGTTTTCGTCCGCCCTCTGGCCCCGAGAGGGTCATTCGCCCGGCCAGGCGGGCCCCGATCCGTACAGCGATCGCACAGCGGATACTGTCGTGTGCATCACGTCTGCTCAGTCGCTGAGCTACACGCCGGCTGACGTGCGAGCGGCAGCCGGCAGCCCGTAACAGCAGGGCGGCGTGACGGCTTCAATGCGGCTGACTGCTGCTCGGCGAACGGCTCAGGTGGCAGCGACGACGACGGCGCAGCCGTTGCCCTGGAAGGACTCGAGGGCGTTGCGACGGGCGCGCTTGCCGATCAGCTGCGGCTCGTGCCCGCCGGGAGTGATGTCGATCGCGAACTCGACGCCGAGCGCATCGGAGATGCGCAGCAGCATCGGGAACGCTGGGTTGTGCTCCCCGCTCTCCAGTCGCGCGACGGCCGGCTGACTCATCCGCAGGCGCTTGGCCAGCGCGGTCTGGCTGAGGCCGTGCTCCGCGCGGTAGGCGATCACCTTGACTGCCACGGCGCGTGCCAGGGCCGTGCGCTCCCACTCCCGACGGTACTCGGGGTCGGCATCGAGGTGCTCGGCGAGCACCTCCTCGTGAGTGGGTAGGTCAGACAGCTTCACGTAGAGCCACTATACCAAACTTGTGATAGCCGGCTGATAGGTCACCGCTCGATTTCGGCGAGCCGCGCCTTGGCCGCTTTGACGGCGCTGTCGAACCCCGCCTTGTCCTTCTGCGCCTCGGGAGCCACGGCACCGATCACGAACAAATCGCCGATGCGTTCGTAGATGCAACGCCAGGGACTGCGCCCGGCCCGCGGACGCAACTCGCGCAGCGAACCGCCCGGATCGCCCATCACCTTGCTGGAGTGCGGGAAGGGCAGCGTCGGGCCAAGTGAGACCAGCTTGTCGACTGCGTTGTCGACCGCCTTGCGCTCCTGCGACGGAATCGCGTCCACCTCAGCTCGGGCGTTCGGGTGATAGCGAACGGGCCAAGAGGCAGAAGACGCACCGACAGGCGCCGTCTGCGGCGGCCGAGCGGCCTCGGAGCCTTTTCTGCGCTTGCTCATCGTCCACGACGCCCGGCCAGATCGCTCATCGAAGGCCGAACAGTAGGAGTCAACACGGACGAAGGACCGTCTCCTCGCGCACGGCTCGAATCGCTGCGTGCCGCAGCAGAATCGCGCGGTTGCCCCACGACCGGCCACAGAACACCTTTCAGTGGATAGTCCTAGGGATAGAAACCTCCAGATCGGAGCGGATTCCAGTGGATCGAAGCGGATCGCCGTCGCCCCGCACACGATGCCGCAATCCCCTCTAGAAAGCCAAAAACCCCGGAGATCCGGGGCCTGACTGAAGCGGGGGACCCAGGAATCGAACCTGGCGTTGCGGTTTTGGAGACCACCGTGTTACCGATACACCAGTCCCCCGGGGACGGGCCATTCTAGGCGCTCGCGCGGCCGGCCGATGGGCACGTGCCGAGCAGAACACCCAGCCCTAAAGCCGCAGACCCCCAATGCCGAAGCCTTGGGTGGAACCTGTACCCATGTGCTTGTGATGATTGATACGTTCTCCTCTACGCGCCGGACCGCCGAGCGCCTACTGTCGCGGCGCTCCCGGGCGCGGCTTGGGCGGATGGCGCCGTCGTCCGCGATCGCCCGGGTGACCCATCCCGCCCGTCGGCGGCTGGCCTCACAGGCGGGCGACACCCTGATCGAGGTCATCGTCAGCGCCCTGCTTGTGGGACTTATCGTGGTCGGGACGTTCTCCGGGCTGGACAGCACGAACAAGGCCACCTCCCTTGACAGGGCTCGCTCCCAGGCGGACGCGTTGGCCGAGCATGCGGAGGAGCAGTTGCGCAGCGAACCGATCAAGAAGCTGACTGAAATGACCGAAAGTCATCCGGTGGTCGAAACCGTCACGGAGAACGGCAGCAAATACACGATCACCTCGACCGCACAGTTCATCGCGGACGCGACCAGCACCTCGAGCTGCACCTCGACCTCCACGAAAGCCGACTACTTGCAGACGACCTCGAAGGTCACATCGCCGCTCATCGGCACCGGAAAGTCGGTGGAAGAGACCGGCGTCATTAGCCCTCCGGCCGGCTCCGCGCTGATCGTGCAGGTGCAGGAATCCGGGACTGCTCTCCCGAGCGCCTTGGTGGTCGCCAAGGGACCGTCCCCGGCGACGACGTCCTATGAACTCGAAACCTCGGCCAAAGGCTGTGCGATCCTGGCTGTGCCGCCGGGCGAATACAACATATACGTGAGCAAGTCGGGCTATGTCGACCCCAACGGCTACGAAAACACGCATGAAGACGTGGGCGGAAGCGTCACCCGCAGCGTGTACATTCCTGCCGAGACCACCTCAAAGGTCGGCTACAACCTCGGTCTCGCGGGCAAGCTTGCCGTCAGCTTTACGGGCGCCACTCCCGCCGAAGGCGACACGTTCACCGCATTCAACACCGGAATGACATCCCCAAGACCGTTTGGCACCGTCGGGACATACAGCTCCACAGTCAGCTCGCCCAACACAATCTTCCCGTTCACAACGAAGTACACCGTATACGCCGGCTCCTGCGAAGCGGATCTGCCCACCAAAAACGGTCAAAGCTCCAATCCGGAAGTGCTTGTCGAACCTGGCAAAACCGGTGAAATAACGGTTCCCCTAGCACCCATCGCTATACAGGTCATGGAAGGAACTAGCTCGGGCTCTGCTGGGAAACTCATGACGAGTGGCGTCACGGGCACGATCGAAGACACCGGCTGTAAAACACTGCGATCGTTTGCCGTAAATGGCAGCGGCCTGCTCCCTAAGCCCGGCATGCCATTTGGCACGTACTCGATCTGTGTAACCGCGACGATCGGCGGCAAGCCTCGTAAGTATACGACGAGCACAATCAGCAACAATAAAGCGGCCGGGGTCACAGTGTCGACTATCTATCTCGGCGCCGGAAAAGAAGAACCGGGGTGTCCATGACCTCGCGTTCTCTTGCATCACGTCTCCGCCGGGACGAGAACGGCTTTACGCTGATGGAGCTGCTGATTTCCATGTCGATTGGGCTGGTAGTCAGCCTCGCGGCGTTCTCGATCCTAGAATTCACAAGCAACGACGTGTCACGAATCACCGCACGCGCCCACGTAGACCAAACTGGGCGCGTGGCGCTGGAGAAGCTCATGCTGCAGCTGCATTCCGCCTGCGTCTCTGTAAACGTGAATCCGATTCAAGTAAAAAGCACCGCAACCGTGTTGAAATTCGTCAGCGAAACAAGCCCGCTGAACAAAGGCGGCGAACCGACCTCTGCGTTTACTACCGTAAAATTACACGAAATTATCTATACCCCCGCCAGCGGCAAAACTCTCGGGACCCTAACCGAAAAGTCCTGGACGAGCACAGGAACCAACACGAGCACAGGCGAATACAAGTTTACCACCTCAGAAAAACCGACGGAAGTCAAGCTTCTTACCGGTGTGACCCAGACCGCATCTATTCCCATCTTCCAATATTTTCGTTTTTACAAGCCGGGCGACAGCGGAGTCGAACTGGGTCACATCAATCCTAAAGCAATGTCGAATAGCGAACTTGCCGAAGAAGAAATCAAAACCACACCGCCAACGACAACGGCTGAAAAAGTCGCCAAGGTAACGGTGACCTTTACGCTCGCTCCCGAAGGCTACGAAACCGCTATATCGAAAGGCGACCAACCTGTCGCGCTCGAAGACTCCGCGGTTCTCCGCTTCACGCCAGCCTCAGAAGAATCCACCAATATCCCTCAGCCATGCGCCCAGATCTAATGCGATCCAAACCTCATTTTCACAGCCGTTTGTCACTCCTACGCTCGCAGACCGGTTTTACGATGATCGTGGTGCTCGGCGTGATGCTCGTCACTTCGCTACTGCTTGTCGCAGCCTTCACCGCTGCCAACGGCGAAGTTCGCCTTACCAGCCTCGACCGTGCCCAAAAGAAGGCCTATTACGCAGCCGAGGCCGGCGTTGAGGACTACGAGTATCACCTTACCCAGGACGGCAACTATCTCGGCTATTGCACGAGTCCCCCGAGCGAAAACCCTGCATTGAACCAAGCCGGCGAAACCTCGCATAAGGCCACAGTACCGAGCACGACCGGGGAACCGACGAACGAGCAGTACGCGATTCAACTGCTGCCCGCCGAAAGCGATAAAATCGAAAAAGATCACAAGTGCGATCCCAACCATCTCGTAGAAACGATGATCGAAGAGGAAGGGTCGGCCACGGGAACCTTTCGCATCGAGTCGATAGGCTACTCCGGTGGCGAGGAACGCACACTTGTAGCGACGTTTAGAAACGCCAACTTCGTCAGCTACGTTTGGTACACGAAGTACGAAACCGGCGACCCCGTGATCTACGGCGAACCTCCCACCGCCCCGACCGCGCTTCCGAACTATTACAACGAATGCGGCAATTTCTACGGAACGCGCCCTGGCCAAGAAAAATCGAAAATCGGAGGATTTGAATACCCCCTTCGCTGCGCCGAGAACCTCTTCAAAAGTGGGGAATCGGTCAACGGTCCGATGCACACGGGCGATCATGCAGGCATCTGCGGCTCGCCCGTCTTTGGTCGCAACGAAAACGACCGCATCGAATTCGGCAATGGCGGCAAACCTGAAGGCGAAGGTTACTCAAACGAGGGCGTATGCGGCGAAGCGTCGACACCTGTATTCAAGGGCAAACACATCCTCCCAAAGGAAACCTTGTCAATCGAACCACCGCCCGGCGACGAAGAACTTAAACATATCGTCGAACCCGCCTACCTTTACGAAGAAAAGACGGAAATCGTTTTGGAAGGAAGCACGATGACCGTAATCAAGCACAAGGGTGCTGGCCTAGGGTTTGAAAAAGAAGAAAAAGCCGTTGCGTATCCGCCAAATGGTGTTATCTATGTATCTGGAGGCTGCGGCCAGAAATACTCACCGTTTGGACCGATACCCAGGTACGCCGGCAACGAAGTGGCTGCCGAATCGGACACCACCTGTGGAAACGTGTATGTACGCGGCGAATACACCAAGTCGCTAACGATCGCCGCCGAAAACGATGTCATCATCAATGGCAACATCACGACTCCCGTCAATGGCGAAGGCACGCCCACGACTAATGCTCTGCTGGGCCTGATCGCGAACAACTTCGTTCGAATCTACCATCCAGTGGTGGAAACATACGAAGGGAAAGCACCGGAATTCGAAACTGCGGGCCATAAAGAAATCATCAAGGTTGAAGCAAAAAGCCCGAAACTGGGTAAAGAACTGCATGTAGAGGTAAAAGAAGTGGCCTCCGAATTCGAAGTGATTGTGCTCAATGAAAAAGGCGAAGCTCTACAAAAAATCGAAAAACTAAAAAAGGCAGAAGAACTCAAGGGGTATGCTTCGTCATACGTTATATATAAAGAAGGAGCAAGATACTCCGAAGGCAAGGCTGAAAAGCTGACGCCGACTACGGCGGCCGGCAGATGGCTCGACGAAAAATGTAACCAGTATAAAGGCGAAAATGAGAGCTTTAACTCTGCGGTGAGGTTGTGTGAATACACAGACAACGGGTTGTTCTCTTGCGACGCACCAAACTCGGGCAAAGACCTGAAAGAACCTACCATCTACGCAGCGATGCTTGCCGTAAAACACGGCGTGATAGTTGACAATTTCAGTTGCGGCAAACCCGAACTTGGGTCACTCAAGGTCTACGGCGCAGTGGCAGGTCTATACACCAACGGATATTCAGGCTCGGAATATCCTCCTGAAGGCTTCCACGGATATCCATACGATGCCATTTACGATAACCGTCTGCAGGCTGAGGAGCCGCCCCACTTCCTCAACCCGATTCAGGCTGCCTGGTACGTCCAGCGCCAGTCGGTGGTGCCCAAGCCATAGCTTGATCAATCTGAGACGATAGGGCCGCACCGTAGCGCAGGACCCGCGCGTCACAACTAAAAAAATGCGGGCGGGGAGACTCGAACTCCCAAGGGCTTTCGCCCACTGGCTCCTAAGGCCAGCGTGTCTACCAATTCCACCACGCCCGCGTGGAGGGGCCGAACGCGTTGCAGCGCAACACAAGGACCGCTGAAGATTGTATGGTTTCGGGTGCTATGTCATCGGCGATGTTCCCAACAGCCGGCGCGCGGGGTCCCGCAGGGACCGACAGGACGCCTGGCACGATCATCACGCACCCGAACCGCGACAAGGCGGTCGTGCAGGCCACGCGTGCGACGGTCGTGCTGCTGCTGCTCATCTCCGCCGGGCTGATCCTGATCGTGCTGATCGGCGGCTGGTCCCTGCTGGACGGGATGATCCCGATCCAGCTCGCCTGGATCGCGGCCGACCTCGTGCTGGCGTTCACGGCCGCACGCTGGAACCGCGGCGCGCTGCCGATCGCCGCGGTGCTCGCCGTGCTGATGGCGATCTTCGCCCTCGTCGCCGGGCCCGGCTGGTTCGACCGCGACAAGAGCGGCTTCGCCCAGCCGACGATCGACGCCGGGCTGCTCGGGCTGTTCACGCTGCTGATCGTGCCCGTGCAGATCCTGCTGGTGGCGTTTGCGATGCGCGGTTTCAAACAGGGCTGGAACGTCGAGCTCGAGCGGCGCGATCCAGACGCGCTGCCGGGCGACTATCCCGACGCGCCGCCCTACCCCGCCTGAGCCTGGCCGCCCGCCGCAGCGCCGGCCCCTGTGGGTCGGCCACGCCGAAATTTGATGTGGCGTGTGGTGGGATATTGGCCAGCGCTATGCCGCGCGTGAAGACCCAACGCGTAGTGAGCTTGTCCGGCATAGGTATTTTGAGTCCGAGGCGTGACAAAGTGGCCTCTCCGAACGATGCCGTTCGAACCCGCTCGATCCCACGGCGGGTGGTCGCACTCAGATATCGATGCGGCGGGTGGGAGTCGAACCCACACGCCCTTGCGGACAGAGGCTTTTGAGGCCTCCGCGTCTACCGTTCCGCCACCGCCGCACGCGCCGGCTCAGTGTATTCGAGCCCGCCCGTCGCTAGGAGCGAACGCGTCAAGGCCCTCCGACGACCTCCAGCAGAGCCTCGGCCAGGCCACCCGACGCGACGAGGATCCCCCAGGGCAGGTTCTCGAACACGTCCAGCTCGAGCACGCGCAGCCCGGCGCGTTCGCAGATCAGCTGCCCGGCGGCGATGTCCCACTGCTTGACGGAGCGCTCGAAGTAGGCGTCGTAGCGTCCCGCGGCGGTCCACGTCAGGTCGAGCGCGGCGCTGCCAAAGCGGCGGATGTCGCGCGCGCGCGGTGCGAGCCGGGCGAGCACCTTGCCCTGCGCGGCGCGCACGTCCCCGTCGTAGGCGAGGCCGGTGGCTACCATCGCGTCCGACAGATCGGCCTCGCGCTCCGGGCCGGCCAGCTCGCTCGTGCCTTGCGGTCCGCTCACCGTCGCCTTGCCGTCACGTGTGGCGGTGAACAGCTCGTCGCGGTTGGGGTCGTACACCGCCCCCGCGATCGTCTGGCGCTCGTCGCGCACGGCCACGCTGACGCACCATTGGGGGATCGAGAACAGGAAGTTGACGGTGCCGTCGAGTGGATCGACGACCCAGCGCAGGCCGCTCGTGCCGGGCTCGTCTGCCCCCTCCTCCCCCACGATCCCGTCGTGCGGGCGCCGCGCGGCGAGCAGCTCGCGGATCGCCCGCTCGGACTCCGTGTCGGCTTCGCTGACGAGGTCGGTCGGCGTGCTCTTGCTCATGACCGCGCGCTCCGCGCCGTGACGGGCGCGCTCTGCCAGTAGCGCTCCGGCCATGCGTGCCGCCTCGACCGCGAGCGCGAGCAGGTCGTCGTCTGTCGCCGTGGAGGTCTCGCTCACGAGAACTGCGGCGGGCGGTGGTCCGTCCAGGGACGCTCCGCTTCGATCTGCGCGGCGAGCGCGATCAGTGTCGCCTCCCCGGAGGGCTTACCCACGAACTGCACCGCGCGCGGGAGGCCGCTCGCGTCGAAGCCCGCGGGCACCGAACACGCCGGCTGGCCGGTGAAGTTCCAGCACGCGGCGTGTGAGACGGTCGCCGACGCGGCCATCGTCGTACGCAGCCAGCCGCGGCCCTCGAGAGCGCCGATACGCGGTGGCGGCGCCGGGGTGACGGGTGTGAGCAGCACGTCGCAATCGGCCCACGGCGCGTTCATGTACTCGGCGTACGCCTGCTTGCGTCCGAGCGCCCAGTCGAGGGCGCCCGCGGGCAGCAGCCCGCCGAGGCGCGCGAGCGCGCGGATGCGCCGTTCGAGGCGCTCGGGATGGGCGAACGTGGCCGCCTCCTCGTGCAGGCTGCGCAGGTAGATCGCGGTGAACTCCGGCGCGGGCGTGAGCGGGCCGTGGTTGAGGGGGCGCTCCTGCACCTCGTGGCCGAGGGAGCGCAGCAGCGTGACGGTCTCCTCGAGCGCGGCGCGGTTTTCGGGGTGGAGCTTCGTCAGCGGCGACGGCGGCAGCTTGCTCGACACGGCGATCCGCAGCGGGCGTGGCTCGGGGCCGCCATTGGCGGAGCCACCGTCGGGGGCGCTCCCGGACGCGCCGCCGGTGGACGACTCGCCCGACGGTTGCCCACCCCCGGCGGAGCCGGCAAGCGCGGCTAGGAACGAGAGCGGCTCCACCGCTGGCGCGCCTGGGTCGGCGGGACCAGAGGCGATCGCGTCGTAGAGCAGGGCGGTGTCGCGCACGGAGCGCGCGAACACGCCGTTGACGACGAGCCCGTGCCAGGCGTCGAGGTGCGGCGCGAGCGGCACCCGCCCGCGCTGGGTCTTCAAGCCGAAGAAGCCGCAGTAAGCCGAAGGGAAGCGAATCGAGCCGCCGCCGTCGCCCGCGAACGCGGCGCCGACGAGGCCGGCGGCGACCGCCGCCGCGCTGCCGCCGCTCGAGCCACCGGGGGTGTGGGATAGCTCCCATGGGTTGCGCGTCGCTCCCCACGTGGGCGACTCGGTCCACGGGAACGCGCCCAGCTCGGGCATGTGCGTCTTGCCGATCACGATCGCGCCCGCCGCGCGCGCGCGCCGCACCATCTCGGTGTCCGTGCGCGCGGGCTCGCCGTAGGCGTTCGTGCCGAACGTCGTCACCTCGCCGGCGACGTCGAATTCGTCCTTCACCGCGATCGGCACGCCCAGCAATGGGCGGACGCTGTCGCCCGCCCCGCGCCGCGCGTCAGCCTGATCGGCCTCCATCCGCGCGCGTTCGGTGAACACGACGCGGAACGCGTTCAGGGACGGATTGTAGCGCGCGATCCTGTCGAGGTACAGGTCGACGAGCTCGCGTGAGGTCACCTCGCCCGCGGCGATCAGCTCCGCCTGCTTGGCGATCCCGGCGTAGGCGAGGTCGATGGCGTCCATCGAGAGGCAATCTAATCGAAAAATGCGACACGGCCGCCGCCGGGCGCCTTAGGATGTCTCCGACTTATCGCTCGAGCGTCGGGGGAGCGGCCCCGGGGAGGCCGTCGGAGGCTCGAGAGGCAGTGGAGGGAACCACTTCGGCGAACCGCAAAAGAGGGAGCAGCTCGTGTCCTATCCAGTCACGTTCGAGGCCGACTACGTCGAGCGGCGTAGCCGCCTGACGGCCTTCTTCCGCCTGATCCTGGCGATCCCGCTCGCGATCTGGCTGTATCTGTATGAGCTCGTCGCGCTCGTGGCGATCGTGATCGCCTGGTTTGCGATCGTGATCACCGGTCACTACCCGCGGGGCCTGTACGACTTCGTCGCGGGCTTCACGCGCTTCCTCGCGCGCTTCACCGCCTACGCGGCGCTGCTGTGCGATCCCTACCCGTCGTTCGCCGGCTCCGACGATCCCGCCTATCCCGTCAGAATGCAGTTCGCGGGACCGCTCGAGCAGTACAGCCGCCTGAAGACGTTCTTCCGCATCGTCCTCGCGATCCCGGTCCTGATCGTGCGCTACGTGATGGGCATCCTGCTCGAGATCGGCGCGATCGCCGCCTGGGTCGTGATCGTGATCACCGGCAAGATGCCGCGCGGCCTGTTCGACCTGATGGTGCTCGCCAACTCCTACACCGCGCGCTCGGACGCCTACTTCGGCCTGCTGACCGAGACCTACCCGCCGTTCCAGGACGCGCAGACACGCACCGCCGGGACCCCTGGACCGTCGGCCCCGGAGTACCCGTCGCTGTCTTAGGCGACCGCAACGCCAACGGCTGACCCACGGCTGCGCCGCGTGTGCCCGACCGGCGCCGCAAGCGCTGGCGGGGAAACCCGCCTACGCGTCTCCCAAACTTCAGACCGGCGTGACCGGGTTGCGCTTCTCAGGCCAGTCGCGCCGCTTGGTCTGCGCGTGCGCAAACCGGCGGATCAGCTCGGATCGCAGCTCACCGGGCTCGATCACCGTGTCGATCACGAGTTCCGAGGCTAGGTGCAGGATGTCGATGTCCTCGGCGTACTCGCGACGCAGCTCCTCGGTCTTCGCCGCGCGCTCCCCCTCGTCTGAGATCGAAGCTAGCTGGTTGTAGAACACGGCGTTGATCGCGGCCTGCGGGCCCATCACGGCGATCGAGGCGGTCGGCAGCGCGATGCACGCGTCAGGATCGAACGCCGGGCCGGCCATCGCGTACAGGCCGGCGCCGTAGGCCTTGCGCACGATCACGGAGATCTTCGGCACGGTCGCCTCGCTGACCGCGCTGATCATCTTCGCGCCGTGGCGGATGATGCCTTCGCGCTCGACCTGCGTGCCGATCATGAAGCCGGGCACGTCGGCGAGGAACAGCAAGGGAACGTTGAACGCGTTGCACGTCTGGATGAACCGCGCCGCCTTGTCGGCGGAGTCGCCGAACAGCACGCCGCCCTTGTGCTTGGGCTGGTTGGCGACGATCCCGATCGCGCGACCGTCGAGGCGCGCGTAGCCGACGACTAGCTCCTTGGCCCAGCGAGGGTGGATCTCGAGCAGCGAGCCCGCGTCGACGAGCGTGTCGATCAAAGCCTTGATGTCGAACGGCTTGTTCTCATCGGCCGGGATCAGCTCGCCGAGCGTGAGCCCGTCCGCGCGCTCAGCCGGCGGCGCGGGCTCGGTCACGGGCGGTTCCTGGCGCCAGCTGCCGGGCAGGTAGGAGAGGTAGCGCCGCGCGGTCGCGATCCCGTCCTCGTCGCTCGAGACCAGCTGGTGGCCGCAGCCGGACACGCCGGTGTGCATGCGCGCGCCGCCCATCTCCTCGAGCGTCACCTGCTCGCCGATCACCATCGCGGCCATGCGCGGCGAGCCGAGGTACATCGAGGCGTTGCCCTGGCGCATGATCACCAGGTCGCAGAACGCCGGGATGTAAGCGCCGCCGGCAGCGCTCGGGCCAAACAGCACGCACACCTGGGGCACGACGCCGGAGAGCTTGACCTGATTGTGGAAGATCTTGCCGGCGCCGCGCCGGCCGGGGAACATCTGCACCTGCTCGGTGATCCGCGCGCCGGCGGAGTCGACGAGATAGACCATCGGGATCTGCAGCGCGAGCGCGCGTTCCTGGATGCGCAGGATCTTCTCGACCGTCTTCGGCCCCCACGAGCCGGCCTTGACGGTCGGGTCGTTGGCCATCAGCGCGACCGGTCGGCCTTCGATCTCCCCCACCCCGGTGACGACCCCGTCGGCGCCGAGGCCCTCCTCCTGCCAGTTGGCGAGCAGCGCCTCCTCGGCGAACGAGTCCGCGTCGAGCAGCAGCGCGACCCGCGCGCGCACGGGCAGCTTGCCCTGCTCGCGCGCCTTGTCGCGATGGCGCTCGGGACCGCCTCCGAGCGCGCGCTCGGTGGCCCCATCCAGGTCTGTCATCTCAGTGCCCCGTCATAGACATGGCAGCAGACTGTGCGCAATACCATCGTGATACGCCCTCTCCAAAGAGGAACAACATTCGTGGCGTCTTTAGGTTCAATCCCAGGATCCCCGCCCTCCCCGACGGCCGGGACTCAGATCCCGGGATTCGCAAGCGGGGCGTCGCCCGAGTAATCGTAGAAGCCCATCCCCGACTTGCGCCCGAACCAGCCGGCGGAGATCATCTTGCGCAGCGTCGGCGGGCGCGCGAAGCGGCGCTCGCGAAACTCGTCGAAGAGGACGTCGCAGATCGAGGCGAGCGTGTCCAGCCCGACGAAGTCTGAGAGCTCGAGCGGCCCCATCGGGTGGCCCGCGCCCGCCTTCATCGCCCCGTCGATCTCGGCGATCGAGCCGACGCCCTCTTCGTAGGCGCGGATGCCGTCGAGCAGGTATGGGACGAGCAGGCGGTTGACGATGAACCCGGCCTTGTCCTTTGTGGGAATCGCGAGCTTGCCCTCAGACTTGGCGAACTGGAGCGCCAGATCGAACGCGGCGTCGGTGGTGGTCACGCAGCGAACGACCTCGACGAGCTTCATCACCTGCGCCGGGTTGAAGTAGTGCAGCCCGACGAACCGCCCCGGTCGCCCGGTCGCGGCCGCCTGGTCGATCACCGCGAGCGAGGAGGTGTTCGTCGCGAACACCGCATCCTCCTTGACGATCTGATCGACCTCGCGCCACATCTCGAGCTTCAACGCGAGGTTCTCGGTGATCGCCTCGATCACCAGGTCGCAGTCGGCCAGATCGCCGTAGGCGGTCGTGCCGTGGATGCGCCCGCGCACCGCGTCTGAGTCCTCCTGGCTCGACTTGCCCTTCTCGACCGCGCGCGCGAGCTGCTTCTCGATCTTGCCGATCCCCTTGGCGAGCGTGGCCTCGTCGACCTCGCGCAGCACGACCTCATAGCCCCCCTGCGCCGCCACCTGCGCGATGCCGTGACCCATCAGCCCGGCTCCAAGCACGCCCACTTTCTCGATCTCGGCCATCGTCCCCTCGGTTGTCGTTTTTTTTGGGAAGCAATCCGGCGCGAGCACCGTATGACGGTCCGTGTCGCCGGCTAGATCGCGCCCTGGTCGAGCCCTGAGCCTACCTGTCACGAGCCCGCGCGTCCCAACGGGCTGCTCCGCCCCCGACCCTCGCTCGCATCTCCGGACGATCCCGTGGTGTCCCGATAGCCGCAACAGATGGGTAGCCTGCAGGGATGGCCGCGGAGGAGAACCTCGACATCGATCTGCCGGCCGCGTCGCTGCGCGCCGACGGCGCCGACCTGCGCGTCTCGATCGCGGTGCTGGCCGCAAAGCTCGAGTCGGCGCTGCCGGGTCGCACACGCGTCGAGCGTCGCGGCGGCGGCCTGCTGGGCCGTGGCGAGAAGCACGTGCGCCGCATTCAGGTCGAGCTGGGCACAGACAATGGCATGCGCTACGAGCTCACGATCGAGGGCGAGCGGGTGGAGGGCTTCCGCGAGCGCAAGTCCGGCGGCATCTCGATCAAGCGCGAGCCGCTGGACCCCGATCAGTGGGTCGCGGCGCTCACGGCGGAGCTGCAATCGGAGGCCGAGCGCAGCTCCGAGGCGCGCTCGGCACTTGAAGCGCTGGTCCGCTGAAATGAGCCAACCACCGAGGACCCGGGGGCGTTAGACGGATGCGCGAAACCACGGCAGACCCGGGAGCGCCAGCGCGATGAGCGAACCGCGGCAGGACGAGGCGCAGGAGCGCGAGCAGGCGGAATCGCTCGCGCGGATCGAGGGGGGCGGCATCCCGCTGTCAGCCGAGCGGCGGTTGCGCGAGCTGAGCGGAGCGCAGCGGCAAGATGGCGAGGGAGGCGGGGTCGCGTCGTTCACGTCCGACCTGTCGATCAACGGCTTCGCGCTCTGCCGCCAACTCGGACTGACGCCGCTGTCGCAGGTGATGGGCAGCTCGATCTACCAGATGGGCTATCAGTCCTCGTGGGGAGCGGGGTACGGGGCGACGATCCTGTTCGAGCTCGACTCGCTGTCGCAGGCGCTGAACGAGGTGCGCGGCCGGGCGCTCGTGCGGCTCGGCGAGGAGGCGCGCCTGCTCGGCGCCGACGCCGTCGTCGGGGTGGAAACACGCGCGGGCGAATCCGAGCTGGGTTCGGGCGCGGGTGCGGGGCAGCTCGCGCTCGAGCACATGGTCGTCGGCACCGCCGTGCGGCGTGAGGGCGCGAAGACGCAGCATCCCGTGCTGACGGAGCTGTCGGTCGCGGAGTACGCAATGCTGCTGCAGGGCGGGTTCGAGCCGCTCGGGATCGTCGCCTGGAGCGCGGTGTTCTTCACGAGCTACGTGTTCGGGATGGTAGGCGGCGGAGGAATGCTCGGCGGTGGGTCGCTGACGATGGGCACTCAGAACTACGAGCTGCGCGAGTTCACCCAGGCCGTGTACAGCGCGCGCGAGGCGGTCATGCAGCAGATCACCGGCCAAGGGGCCGCGCTCGGCGCCGCCGGCGTCGTCGGCGTGAAGATCGACCACACCGTGCGCCCGCACACGCTCGGCGGCGGCGTCGGGATGCGCGAGGTCAGGGGGCTGATGGTGACGTTCACGGCCGTCGGCACCGCGATCCAGCAGCACGGAAAGCCCACCGTCACGGCCCCCAAACCGATCGTGGACCTATTCTCATGACAAGGGCAATAACCAGGGCAGAAGCCATATGGGCCCGGACCCCAAGGAGCAAGACAACATGACCGAGGAGCGCGAGACCGCATACGACCCATCCTCCCTCGAGGGCGTCCCCGAGGCGGGCCGCGCGCGCCTGGAGCAGAACCGCGCGGGCCTGTTCACGTCGGACCTGTCCGTCAACGAGTTCCTGCTCGTCAAGCAGGCCGGCTTCGAGCCGCTCGGCCTGGTCGTGGGCAGCTCGATCTACCACATCGGGATCCAGATGGCCGGGTGGAAGAAAAGCCAGGAGATGACCGTCCTGTCTGAGGCGATGTACGGCGCGCGCCAGCTGGCGATGACGCGCATGGAGGAGGAGGCCGACCAGCTCGGCGCCGACGGCGTCGTCGGCGTGCGGTTGGACATCGGCCGCTACGAGTGGGGCCAGGACATGGCTGAGTTCATCGCGATCGGCACCGCGGTCAAGCACCGCGATGGGGTCATGCACCGCGCGCCGAACGGCCGGCCGTTCACGAGCGACCTGTCCGGACAGGACTTCTGGACGCTGCTGCGTACCGGCCACCGGCCGGTGGGCATGGTGATGGGCAGCTGCGTCTACCACGTGGCGCACCGCGGGATGCTGCAGTCGATGGCCCAGACCGGGCGCAACGTCGAGCTGTCGAACTTCACCCAGGCGCTGTACGACGCGCGCGAGCTCGCGATGGAGCGGATGCAGAGTGAGGCGCAGGAAATCGGCGCGGAGGGCATCGTCGGCGTGGACCTGCAGGAGAAGAGCCACGGCTGGGGCAGCCACACGATCGAGTTCTTCGCCGTCGGCACCGCGATCGTCCCGCGCGAGGGCCACGACGAGGAGATCCAAGCCCCGACGACCGTGCTGGACCTCTCATGAGCCTCGTCATCACCGAAGATCGCGACGCCGTTCGCCACGTCGTGCTGAACCGTCCGGACAAGCGCAACGCGATGAACCAGGCGCTGCTCGTCGAGCTCGGCGACGCGCTCAAGGACGCCGCGGACGACAGCGCCGTGCACTGCGTCGTCTTGCGCGGCGAAGGGCCCGTCTTCTCCGCGGGCGTCGACCTCGGCGAGCTCGCCTCATTCGCGGGTGACCCGGCCGTGCTGCGGCCGTTTCGCAACGTTTTCCTCGCCTGCGCGAACCTGTGCGAAGCGATGATCAAGCCGGTCGTCTGTGAGATCCAGGGCGCGTGCTTCGGCGGCGCGCTCGAGGTCGCGCTCGGCTGCGACCTGCGCATCGCCGCCGCGGGCGCGCAATTCGGCCTGCCGGAGGTCAAGTTCGGGATCATCCCCGACGTCGGCGGCTCCTCGCGCCTGCCCGCGGTCGTGGGGCTCGGCCGCGCGAAGGAGCTGATCATGACCGCGAAGACGATCGACGCGGCCGAGGGCGAGCGCATCGGGCTCGTCAACCGCGTCGTCCCGGCCGGGGAGCTGGAGGCAGCCACGCAGGCGCTCGTCGACGAGCTGCTCGCCAATTCCCCTGTCGCGGTCGGTCGCGCCAAGCGTGTGATGGACGCCTCCGCCCGCCCCGCGCTCGGGCAGACGCTGGAGATGGAGGTCGCGGTGCAGGAGTACTGCGTGGCGGCGATGCGCGAGGCAGCGCAGGCGGCGCGAGGGGCTGGCGAGACCGTCGCGGCGGGGTGATTCGTGGGCAAGTTCGTTGACTGGTCGAGGTACGTCCTGGTCGAAATCAACCAGATCATCCGCTCACTGGCCGAAGCCTTTCGCTTCTGGCCTGACCCCTGACTTCACCTCCAAGCAACCGCCCCGGCCACCAGTGTGTGGCTACCCAGGGGGCGTCCGAGAACGTCCTGCACGCGGCGCGCGCACGCGAGCAGCGCGTCGAGATCGATCCCGGTGACGATCCCCATCTCGTGCAGCATCGAGACCAGATCCTCGCTGGCGATGTTGCCGGTCGCACCCGCCGGCACGGGGCAGCCGCCGAGCTCGCCGAAGCTCGACTCGAAGCTGTCGATCCCCGCGTGCAGCGCGGCGAGCACGTTCGCGAGGCCCTGACCGCGCGTGTTGTGGAAGTGCGCGGTCAGCTCGACGTCGGGCAGCCCGTCCTTCCATAGCGCGAACAGCTCTCCCACCTGCCTGGGGTTGGCCATTCCCGTGGTGTCGCCGAATCCGATCTCCACTGCGCCCGCATCGCGCAGGCACGACGCGATCTCGAGCACGCGCTCGGGCGGAACGCGGCCCTCGTAGGGACAGCCGAACGAGGTCGAGATCACGCCCTCGCAGCGCAGGCCCTCGGCGCGCGCGCGGGCGAGCACGCGCTCCAGCCCATCGAGCGACTCCTCGATCGAGCGATTGACGTTCTTGCGATTGTGCGTCTCCGACGCCGACAGGAACACGTTGATCTCATCGAACGCCGGACGCGCCCCCGCGTGGGCATCGCGCAGCGCGAGCGCGTTGTCCAGCCCACGCTCGTTGGGAATCAACACGCTCACGGCGACCTCAGGCGGCACGTCGACGCGCGCGAGCACCTCAGCCGCGTCGGCGAGCCGCGGGATCACCTCGGGGCGTACGAAGCTCGTGACCTCGAGCCGTCGCAGACCGGTGCGCGCGAGCGCGTCGATCAGCTCGACCTTGCGCGCGGTGGGGATCGTCTCGGGCTCGTTCTGAAAGCCGTCGCGCGGACCGACCTCTCTGATCTTGACCGCCGCGGGGATCGTCACGCGAGGAACCCTAGAGACTGCGTCGTGCGTACGCGCGACGCAGTCGTCCTGACACAGGACAGCCCAGACCTGGCACGAGCTCCACCCCGCCCGGAGCGGACCTACGCTCGGTGCGGACCTATACTCGGCCGCCGTGACCTCAGCATCCCCCACCGGGCCTGTCGCGATCCTCGGCGGCTCAGGCGCGCTCGGCTTCGGCCTCGCGCTGCGGCTCGGGCGGGCAGGGGTGCCGATCGCGATCGGCTCGCGCGAAGCGGCGCGCGGTCAGGAGACCGCCGAGCGCGCGCAGACGATAGTCCCGGAGGGCACGTTCTCGGGTCACGACAACGCGGGCGCCGTGCGGACCGCGGAGACGGTGATCGTGAGCGTCCCGTTTCGCAACCAGTCCGAGACGCTCACGAACCTAAAGGACGTACTCGTACCCGGCCAGCTGCTGATCGACGCAACCGTGCCGCTGGCGGCGGCCGTGAGCGGCAAGGCGACGCGGATGCTCGGCGTGTGGCAAGGCTCCGCCGCCCAGCAGACCCTGGAGATGGCGCCCGACGGCGTGCGCGTCGTCTCCGCCCTGCACACGGTCAGCGCAGCCGCGCTCGGCGACCTCGATCACGCGCTCGGCGAGGACGTGCTCATCTGCGGCGACTCGCGCGCGGACAAGCGCGCGGCCGCGGGTCTGATCGAACGGATCGACGGGCTGCGCTGCGTCGATTGCGGGCGCCTGGAGATGGCCCGCATCACCGAGTCGCTGACGGCGATGCTGATCGCGGTCAACGCCCGCCACAAGGTCCACGCGGGCATCCGCCTCACGGGGCTGCCCGACGAGCTCTGGAAGTAAAGGGCCCAGGGAACCAGCCGCGGCGCGACCCGGCGAAGCACGTTGCCAGGGATGGCCCGACCGGCCCCGAGCCGACCCCGACGGGCGCGATCTGTTTTCCTGGGAGTCGTGATGGACACCGACATCGTCGTCCTCGCCGGCGGCACCGGCGGCGCCAAGCTGGCGCGGGGCCTTACAGCGGTAGCCAATCCCGAGCGCGTCACGGTGATCGCGAACACGGGCGACGACATCGAGATCTACGGCTCCCACGTCTCGCCCGACCCCGACCTCGTGTCGTTCTGGCTCGCGGACGAGATCGACGCGCGTGGATGGGGCTTGAAGGACGACACGTTCGCGGTGATGGACGCGCTGCGGCGACTCGGCGTGGACGTGTGGTTCAACCTCGGCGACCGCGACCTCGCCTGGTGTTTGGAGCGCGCGCGGATGCAGTCCGAGGACGGCCTCTCCCCCACGGCGGCGCTCGCACAGCTGAACGAGTCGCTCGGCGTGCGCGCCCGCGTGCTGCCGATGAGCGACGACCCGGTGCGCACGTGGGTGCGCACCGCCGCCGGCTGGCATCCCTTTCAGGAGTTCATGATCCGCCGGCAAGCCGCGGGCATCGTCGAGGGTCTCGAGTTCCGCGGCGCCGAGCAGGCGCGCGCGAGCGAGCAGGCGCTCGCCGCGATCGCGGGCGCGAGCGCGATCGTGATCGGCCCGTCCAACCCGCTCGCCTCGATCGCCCCGATCCTCGCGGTGCCCTCCATCCGCGAGGCGCTGCTCGCAGCCGACGCGCCCGTGATCGCCGTCAGCCCGATCGTCGGCGGCGAGGTGCTGAAGGGCCCAACGGCGGCGTTCATGGCGTTCGCCGCGCTCGAGTGCAACGCCGACGGGGTCGCCGACTTCTACGGCGAGCTGCTCGACGGGATCGTCACCGACGAGGATGTCGCGCGGCTGCCAACCCTGCGCATGGATACGCGCATGGACGGCCCCGAGGATCGCGCGCGGGTGGCGGCACAGGTGTTGAGCTTCGCCGAGGCGCTCAGCGGGTAGCCGTGTAGGCCGCGAGGGGGCGGGTGTCCCGTTTGCGGGGTGGTGTCGGACGAGGAGTAGAGATGTTCGTCATCGCTACCATCCGAATCCTCTGCGAGGCCGACCCCTCGTTAGAGACCGCTGCGGTCAATGGGCTGCTCGCGTGGGCGGCCGTCTTGGGCGGCTGCACGATCTTCTGTTCGGGACTGCCGGCAGCCGTCGCTATTTTCATCCCCGGCAAACCGGAGCCCCTGGCGCGGCGCATCAACCGCGGGCTGGGAGTCGGCTTTCTCGCCGGGACGTTCTCCGGCGCCTTGGTCTTCCTCGGCTTCGTTGTTAGGATCGTGTCGTGACCGGCTTCGACATCTTCGACCGCTACGACTCCGCCATGTGGCTGCTGCTCGGCGTCGTGACGGTGGGCATCCTCGCCCTCGGCGCGCCCCTGTGGACGGTCGTGGTAATCATGTTCGCCGGCAGTGTCGCCGGTTTCGTCCGTCACTTCGACGAGATCATGGGGCCGTAGGTCACACGCTCGAGCTCGTCTTCAAAGAAGACAGCCGATCTAAGTGGCCGACCGGCGTCGCGCCGCATCCTCTTGAACGTTCCAGAAGCGAGCTGCTGGTCGATCCCCAAGATAGTCTCCTCCTGAAGCTATATGCGCACCGCCGCGATCCTGCCCGTCAAGCGCTTCGCTCGCGCCAAGCAGCGCCTCGGCGCTACCGTCGCCGACCCATTGCGACTGGAGCTCGCGCGCGCGATGGTCGCCGACGTGCTCCTGGCCCTGCACGAGACCGGCTCGATCGAGCGCACGATCGTCGTGACCTGCGAGGAGTCCGTTGCCGGCGCCGCGCGCGGACAGGGCGCACTGGTGGTGACCGAGGACGATGACAGCGAGGGCCAGTCCGCGGCCGTGACGCTCGGTGTCCGCCGTGCGTTCGCCGAGGGGTTCGAGCGTGTGCTCTGCGTTCCCGGCGACTGTCCCGCGCTCGACCCCTCCGAGCTCGACGCGCTGCTCAGCGCCCGCGCGAGCGGCGGCCCCGAGGTCACGATCGTGCCCGACCGCCACGGCACCGGCACCAACGGTCTGCTGCTGACCCCGCCCGATGCGATTTCCCCCAGCTTCGGGCCCGGCAGCTGTGAGCGCCACCGCGCGCTCGCGCTCGCCGCCGGTGTCGCCTGCCACGTGGCGCGACCGCCGTCGCTCCTGCTCGACATCGACACGGGCGCCGACCTCGCCGCGCTGCGAGACCGGCTTGCGGGAACGCACACTCGCGCGCAGCGAACGCGTGCAGTTCTCGGCCAGCCCGAACGCACGGACGATCTTCCCCTCTCCACCCGCGCCTGACCTCCCACGACCTTGGCAGCCCTCTCCGCTCGTGGCCTCACCGGCCTCCCCGAGATCGCCGCCGGCGACGATCTCGCCGCCCTGATAGTCGCTGCGCTGGACGAGCAGCCCCTGCGCGACGGACAGGTCGTCTCGATCGCTCACAAGGCCGTCTCCAAGGCCGAGGGCGCCGTCGTCGCGCTCGCCGACGTGCGACCCACCACGCGCGCTCGCGAGCTGGCGGCCGCGCATCCCGCCGGTGGCGAGGCCCGCGACCCTCGCGCCGTGCAGGTCGTGCTGGACCAGTCCGCCGAGATCATTCGCGCCGAGCGTGGCATCCTTGTCTGCCGCACCCACCACGGGTTCGTCTGCGCCAACGCCGGCGTCGACGCCTCCAACGCCTCATCCGAGAACGGGGAGATGCTCGTGACGCTTCCCCGCGACCCCGACGCCTCCGCGCGGAGCCTGCGCGCGCGGCTGCGCGAGCTGACCGGCGCCGCGCCCGCGATCCTGATCACAGACAGCTTCGGCCGCGCCTGGCGTCACGGCCAGGTCGACGTCGCGCTCGGCCTCGCCGGCATGCAGCCCCTGGACGACTGGCGCGGGCGGACCGACGCGCGCGGCCTCGAGCTGCGCGCCACCTGGCTTGCCGTCGCCGACGCGGCCGCCGCGACCGCCGATCTCGCGCGCGCCAAGGACTCGCGCGAACCGGTCGTGATCCTCGACGGTTTGGAGCGGTTCGTCACCGCCGAGGACGGCCCTGGCGCGGCGGCTCTGCTGAGGCCATTGGACGAGGATCTGTTCCGGTGATGTCTTCCTTATGTATTCCGCATTTAACGCACGCGCTTACGCGTGCGCGCGCGTTCAAGCGTTTTTGATGCGAGACCTCAGCCCGCGACGGCGACCGGCAGCTCGTCTGTCCTCTCCAGCGGGTAGCGGCGCCTGATCTCGTACAGCGTCGTGCGCTCCGCCGCGGGCCGGCCGGCCTCGTGCGCGGCGGCGACGAGCTGCTCGGGCTCCAGGCGCGTGCCGTGGTAGGACCCCGCGAGGCGGCTGATCGACTCCTCCATCAGCGTGCCGCCGAGGTCGTTCACGCCCCAGCGCAGCGACTCGGTCGCCGCCTCGAGCCCCATCTTCACCCAGCTAGCCTGCAGGCTCTGCACGGTGCGTCCGAGCGCCAGACGGAACACGGCGGTGTGCTTGAGGTTCTCCTCGCGTGAGATCTCCTCCACCCCGTGCGTGCGCCCGAGCAGCGTCTGAAACGGGATGAACGACAGCGGCACGAACTCGGTGATGCCACCGGTCCGCTCCTGCAGCTCGCGCACCACGCGCATGTGCTCGGCGAGCTCCCATGGCTCCTCGATGTGGCCGAACATGACCGTCGCCGTCGAGCGCAGCCCGGCGCTGTGCGAAGCCTCGATGATCTCCACCCAGCGCGCCACCGGCAGCTTGTTCGGCGAGATCCGTTCGCGGACGCCGTCGTGCAGCACCTCCGCGGCCGTCCCCGGCGTCGATCCGAGGCCCGCGTCTTTCAGCCGCGCGAACACCTCCGCCGGCGGCAGCTCGGAGATGTCGCACATGTGCGCGATCTCCATCGGGCTGTACGCATGCAGGTGCAGCTCCGCGCCCGCGTCGGCCGCGGTGGCCTTCGCGAGTCGCAGCCAGCCCAGGTAGTCCTCGAGCGCCCAGTCGGGATGGATGCCCGACTGGATGCACAGCTCGGTGGCGCCGAACTCGAGCGCGTCGTGGATGCGTCCTATGAACTCCTCCTCGTCGTGCTCGTAGGCGTCCGGCGAGCGCTTGCCCTGGCCAAAGCCGCAGAACGCGCAGCCCACGGTGCAGACGTTGGAGATGTTGATGTTGCGGTTGACCACGAACGTCACCAGCTCGCCCGCCAGCTCCGCGCGCAGCTCATCGGCCGCTTCGCGCATCTCCTCGATCGCCTCCGGCCGCGTCTCCGCGAACATCGCCGTCAGCTCCTGCGAGCTCAACGCAAGGCCTGCTCGCCCGCGCTCGGTCGCCCCCGCCACCAAGTCCGGGCGAATCGGCGAGGCGCCGCTTGCCGCCGGGTCGGTGCGGCCCGAGCCACGACGCGGGATGAAGCTCCAGTACTTGACCTTGATCGTGTCCATCACGCCCTGCGCGACCCATTCGGAGTCGATGTAGCGTGGGTACACGCACAGCCGCTCGGTCAGCGCATACCCGTCCTTCTGCAGCTCCTTGCGCACCTGGTGCGGCGAGGGGAAAGGGTGCTCTGGGGAGATGTGATCGCCGTTGGCGCTCAACCCCCCCAGATCGGTCGCACCGGCGGCTACGAGCTCGCCCCACCAGTCCGCCAGGTTCGGCGGGATCTGAATACCCACGTCGGGCATCAGCCGCCGCGTCTCCGCGATCAGCCGCTTCATGTCTTCGATGCTCACCGCGCAGGCCCACGCAGGCAGCGGCAGTTCCGGCCTCGCTCGCGCGGCGGCCAGGCCGCCGCCGGAGTCCTCGTCGACGCCGGTGCGCCAGTACTCGCGCGCGGCCCTGTCGGCGATCTCGGCCGGCTCTTCCCCGTAGTAGCTCTGGTGGGGGACGAAGTTCTGCAGGATCACCTCCTGGATGTGCCCGTACTCGGCATGAACCGCGGCCAGTGCCTCCAGCGACTGCATCCGCTCCTGCTCGGTCTCGCCGATGCCGACCAGGATGCCGCTCGTGAACGGGATCCGCAGCTCCCCCGCCGCGCGGATCGTCTCCAGGCGCACCGCCGGGTGCTTGGTAGGCGAGCCCGCGTGCACCGTCTCCATCAGACGCTCGGCCACCGACTCGAGCATCAGCCCCTGCGATGCCGTCACCTCGCGCAACCGCGCCAGATCCTCACCCGGCAGCACGCCGAGGTTGGTATGGGGCAGCAGGCCCCGCTCCAGGGCCCGCTCGCACGTCCACACGACGTATGCCGTGAAGTCCTCGTGGCCGTGCTCGCGCAGCCGCGAGGCCACCTCGGGGTTGACCTCCGGCCGCTCGCCGGTCAGCACGAGCAGCTCCTTGACCTGGCGCTTCGCCGCCCCGTCGAGGATCCCCAGCACCTCCTCGGGCGCGTACAGATGCGCCTTGTGGGTCGCGAACGCGCAGTACTTGCAGTAACAGCGGCATGTGCGCGACAGCGACAGGGTCAAGTTGCGCGAGAAGGTGACCCGGCGACGCATCTCTCGCAGTGTAGGTCGTATTCGCCGCTCGCCCACGAGCTGCATCGGTCTGGGCGGGCTTCGTGCGAGCGCGCGTGCGCGCACGACACGAGTTCGAGAGCGGCGTCCCCACATCCCGAGAGCGGCGTCCCCGCACCGGGCCGCCATCAACACGCGGGAGCCCCGGCCGGTCCGTCCGACCCGGATCGTAGGTTGCGGGCATGTCCAAAGACACCCTGCGTCGCGCGGTCGCCGAGATGATCGGCGCATTCACGCTCACATTCGTCGGAGCCGGCGCCGCCGCGGCCGCCGGCGTCGCCCACGACCCCACCCTGATCGGCGCGGCGATCGCCAACGGGCTCGCGATCGGCGTGATGGTATGCGCGCTCGGCTACATCTCGGGCGGCCACTTCAACCCCGCGATCACGTTCGGCTTCCTGATTACCCGCCGGATCAAGCCGGCGCTCGCGGGCGTCTACTGGGTCTTCCAGTTCGGCGGCGCCGCACTCGCCGCGCTGCTCGTCAAGGAGCTGCTGCCACGGGCCACCACCGAAGCCGTGCACCTCGGCGTACCCGCGCTCGGGCACGGCGTGAACGGGGGCTCGGGGTTCCTGCTCGAGGCGATCCTGACGTTCTTCCTGGTGCTCGTCGTATTCGGCGCCGCCGTCGACCAACGCGGTCCGTTCAACGCCGTCGCTGGGCTTGCGATCGGCCTGACGATCTCGATCGACGTGCTCTTCGGCGGCCCGTTCACGGGAGCGGCGATGAACCCGTCGCGCGCGTTCGGGCCACAGCTCGTCGGCGATCATTGGGCCAACGGCTGGGTCTGGTATGCGGGGCCGGTATTGGGTGCCGCGGTCGCGGCGCTGCTCTACGAGTTCCTGTATCTGCGGCCATCCGCCTCCGAGCCGGACGGCCCACCCGAGACGGGTGTGCTCGAGCCCGGCGTCAGCGACACCACAGCGCGCTGAGCAACGAGCAGATGCCCGGGCAGGCGCCTAGGACGGGCAAGGGCGTATACCTCGCCCGTCACGGCCAGACGGCATACAACCTCGAGGGTCGCTTTCAGGGCCAGCTGCCGGTGCCGCTCGACGAGCTGGGGCGCACACAGGCGCACGAGCTGGCCGAGCGCGCCGCCGTGCACGGGCTCGCGACGCTGTGGTCGAGCACGCTGCTGAGAGCGCACGAAACAGCGGAGATCGTAGCGGCCAGGATCGACCTCCAGCCCAGACCGGATGCACGACTGATGGAGACGAACGCCGGCGATTGGACCGATCGGCCGTTCAGCGAGGTGCAGGCGGAAGCGCCCGAGCTGTTTGCCAAGTTCATCGCGGGCGACCCGAGCTTCGCGTTTCCCGGCGGCGAGTCCTTCGCCCAGCAGGAGGAGCGCGTCGGTGCGGCGCTCGACGAGATCGAACAGGGCGTGTTGCCCGCCCTCGTCGTCTGCCACGGGATGGTCATCCGCGCCGCTCTGTCGGTCCGCGCGGGCCACTGGCTGCCACATGGGCAGCGAGTGCCGAACGGCGCGCTCGTGCCGCTCGACCCGGCGGAGCTCAAAGACGCGGACCTCGGCGGCGCGGACGCGACGCAGGCCAGCTGAGTTAAGCTCCCGCGAAGTCCACGAAATGGAGGAGCAAGTGGCTGAGACCCCGACGCTGTTCGTTTGCCACGGCGACGACGGCGGTCCGCGAATCCATCCCTGTCGCCGCGTGCAGGAAGCGCTCCGTGCAGCCGGGATCGAGTACGACAAGGTGATCGCCGCTCATGGCAGTCCGTTGCCCTTCCTGCGCAAAGGCTCGCGCGAGGAGCTGCGCGAGGCGACCGGAGCGACGAAGCTACCCGCGCTGAAGCTGCCGGACGGGACGGTCATCACCCATTCCCGCGCGATCCTCGCCTGGGTCAACGAGCAGGCCTGAACATCAGGGCGCCTGCGCCTAAGTTGCCGCGCTCTCCGCGAGGACGGAGACGGGGACGACTTCGCGCGCGGGACGGCCGATCGCCGCGAGCGCAAGGCCGGTCGCGACCGCGCCGGCGACCGTGATCAGCCACGCGGAGTGGAAGTCGGCAGCGTTGCGAGTGCTCGTACCGAGCACCGCCACCAGCACGGCGACACCGAGCGCAGCGCCGATCTGGCGGCCCATCGTGAGCACGGCGGCGCCGGTCGCGAAGCGCTCCGCCGGGAGTGAGGACGCACCCGCGCCGGTGAGCGTCGGGATCACGAGGCCGACGCCCGCGCCACCGATCATCGACCCCGGCAGATACTCCGTCAGGAAGGCCGGGCGGTTACCCGTCCGGGTGATGAACCAGACCGAGCCCGCGGCGAACATCACGGCTCCGATCACGCCCGGGATCCGATAGCCGACGCGCGCTCCGAGGCGCGCCGAGGGAACGCTGAAGGCGGTCGCCATCGCCGGACCGGGGAACAGCATCAGGCCGGCCGTCAGCACCTGCTCGTGCCACACCGACGTGAGGAACAGCACGCCCGCGAGCAGCATCGCGCCGAAGCCCGCGAAGAACAGCACGGAGCCCGCGACTGCGAGGCCGAAGCTGCGCACGCGCAGCATCTCCGGGTCGACGATCGGCGCGGGATGGCGCTTGCAGCGCCCCCAGATCGACGGCAGCAGCACGGCGGTCACGGCGATCAGCGCGAGGATCGCAGGCGAGCCCCAGCCCCATTCCTGGCCCTTGACGATCGCCACGACAAGTGAGCCGATCGCGACGATCAGCACACCCGCGCCGAGCACGTCCGGGCGTCCGGCCCCGAGCTCGCGCCGCTCCGCCAGCGTGCGCAGGCCGAAGCCGAGCCCGAGCAGACCGACGGGGACGTTCACGAGGAACACCCAGCGCCAGTCGGCCTGCACGAGCAGACCTCCCAGCGGCGGCCCGGCCGCCGCCGCGATCCCGCCCGTCGCCGCCCACACGCCGATCGCGACGTGACGCTCGTGCGGACCGAACTCGGGCAGCATCAGCCCCAGCGAGGTCGGCAGCATCAGCGCGCCGCCGGCGGCCTGCACGACACGGGCGGCGATCAGGAACCCAACCGACGGGGCGAGCGCGCAGGCCGTGCTCGCCCCCACGAAGATGCCGAGACCGAGCAGAAACGCGCGCTTGCGCCCGAACGCGTCGGCCCAGCGCCCGGCGGGGACGAGCAGCGCGGCGAGCACGATCGCGTAGCCGCTGAGGATCCATGACAACGAGCCGAGTGAGGCGCCGCCGAAGTGCCTGCCGATCGCGGGGAAGGCGATGTTGACGATGAACAGGTCGAGGCTCGACATGAACACCCCGACACAGACAATCAGCGAGACGCGCCATTTCCGTTGCATGATGAAACGCACCCTAGCAGACGGGTTGCATCATGCAACTTGGGCGTCGGCTCAGCTCGAGGCGGCCAGGCGCGTGACCAGCTCGGCGCCCTCGCGGGCCATCCGCGAGCGGGGCACCACGAGATCGAAGCCCGCTCGTTCCGCCCGCTCGCGCGCGGGCGCGTCGACGTGCGAGTAGAACGCGAGCGTACGAACCCCCCGCAGCTCACCTTCGCGCAACAACGCTTCGACGATCCCCGCTCCGTCCAGGTCCTCGACGGTCATGTCCACCACCAGCACCCCGGCCGCGGGCAGAGCGCCATCCCCGAGCCGTTCTCGCAGCCGGCCCTCGCCGCCGATCAGCTCGACGTCGTGCCCGGCGGCCCCGAGCGCGCCCTGCACGCGCGACCCGAACAGCAGGTCCGGGACGAGCGCCAACACGCGCGCCATGATTATTGCGCCCGCAGGCGGCGAAACTCCTCGCGAGCCGACTGTGGACGACCCCACATCTGCGTGACCTCCACGCGCCCGCTGCGCACCTCGCGCACCGCCAGCTCGCCCTCGAGGCCGGCGTCGTCGAGCAGGCTCAAGGTGCCGTGCACGGTCGGCGCCGACGCGGCGTGGCCGAAGCGGTGGGCGACGAGCAACCGCCAGTGCCAGTCGTGCTTGGAATAGGGACGCGCGTTGCAGGTGGTCATGTAGACGGCGGCTTCGACATAGCGCGACTCGTCCACGAGCCGCAGATCGAGCTCGAGGTCGGTCCAGTCGTCGGGCAGCGAGTCCACGATCCGCTGAAAGGTGTCAGCCAGGCCCATCGTCACGAAGCCTACCGAGGCAAGGGCCCGTGAGCCCTATCCTCAAAGGAGTGCCGGCCACCAGCACAGACACGCTCGACGGCGAGTACCGAGCGCTCCACGAGGGCTGCGGCCTGATCGACCGCTCCGAGCGGGGCAAGCTCGCGCTGAGCGGCTCCGGCGCGGTCGAGTTCCTGAATGGCCAGGTCACCAACGAGCTCGCCACGCTGAAGCCCGGCGACGGCTGCTACGCGGCGTTCCTCACGCACAAGGGCAAGATGCTCGGCGATCTGCGCATCCTCGCCCGCGGCGACGGGGTCGACCCGCCCGAGCTGGCCGAGCTGGCCGACCTGCCGCGCGAGCATTCGCCGGGGCATAGGCGTTCCCCAGAGGCGCCCGACGAGCTGCTGCTCGACACCGAGCGCGTCGCGCTGCAAGCGCTGTTCGACATGATCCGCCGCTTCAAGGTCGGCTACGACGTCGAGCTGCACAAGCGCACCGTCGAGCGCGGCCTGCTGTCGCTGATCGGACCTGACGCCGAGCGGGTGGCTGCCGCCGCCGCGCTGTCCGAGGCCGAGCACGCGAACGCCCCCGTCGAGATCGACGGCGTGGCCGCCCTTGCCGTGCGCACCGATGTCGGCATCGACCTCCTCTGCGACGCAGCCGACAGCGAGCGCTTGACCGCCGCGCTGCTCGAACGTGGCGCGGCGCCCGTCTCCGAGCGGAGCGCCGAGTGCCTGCGCATCGAGCACGGCCGCCCGCGCTACGGGATCGACCTCGACGACACGACGATCCCCCAGGAGGCGGGTCTGAACGAGCGCGCCGTCTCGTTCACGAAGGGCTGCTACGTCGGGCAGGAGACAGTCGCGCGCCTCTTCTACCGGGGCAAGCCCAATCGCCGGCTGTGCGGCCTGCGTCTGTCGGAGGCGGCCTTGCCCGGCGCGGAGCTGCATCTTGGCGAGCGCGTCGTCGGGCGTTTGACGAGCGCGGCCGTCTCCCCCGCCCTCGGCCCGATCGGCCTCGCGCTCGTGCGCCGCGAGGCCGAGCCGGGAACTGCGGTGGCGATCGGCGACGACGGCACGAGCGCCGAGGTCATCGAGCTGCCGTTCCGCTGACGCGCGGCGGGACGGGTAGGATTGCTTCCCGATTCAGTCCCCCGACAGCGAGGTTTTTAGCACGTGGCAATCGATCTTCAACAAGTCTCCGCCGTAGACGTCGAGCCGGGCGAGCTGCCCACCACGATGGCCGCATGGGTCATCCGCGAGGACCGCCTCGGTGAGCCGAAGGACGCTTTCCAGCTCGAGGAGATCGAGGTTCCCGAGCCGGGCGCGTTCGAGGTGATCGTGCGCGTGATGGCCGCGGGCGTCAACTACAACAACGTCTGGGCGGCGCTCGGCAAGCCCGTGTCGGTGATGAAGTACGGCGATCACCCCGAGTTCGGTCACCACATCGGCGGCTCCGACGCGTCGGGGATCGTGTGGAAGGTCGGCGCCGGCGTCACCCGCTGGAAGGTCGGCGACGAGGTCGTCGTGCACTGCAACCAGGCCTCCTATGAGGACCCCGAGGTGCACGGTCTCGACCCGATGGCCGCGCCTTCGCAGAAGATCTGGGGCTATGAGACGACCTGGGGCTCGTTCGCCCAGTTCACGAAGGTCCAGGCCCAGCAGCTGCTGCCCAAGCCCCACGCGCTGACGTGGGAGGAGGCCGCCTCCTACGGCCTGGTGTATTTCACCGCCTATCGGATGCTGATCACTCGCTGCCAGCTGCAGGCCGGCGCGAACGTGCTGATCTGGGGAGCGGCCGGCGGCCTCGGCGTGTTCGCCACCCAGCTGTGCGCCGCCGCGGGCGCCAACTGCGTGGGGGTCGTCTCCTCCGCCGAGAAGGGTGAGCTCGTCAAGCGGCTGGGCGCCGTCGACTACATCGACCGCGCCGAGTTCGCGGGGATGATGCGCAAGGGCGGCGAGTCAGACGAGGAGGAGGCAGCGCGCTTCAAGGTCTCGCGCGCGTTCGCCAAGCGCGTCAAGGAGATCCTCGGCGACGCGCCCGACATCGTCTTTGAGCACGTCGGCAAAGCGACCTTCCCGACGTCTGTGTTCACCGCCAAGACGTTCGGCAAAATCGTGATCTGCGCGGGGACCACGGGCATCGACCTCGATTTCAACGTTGCCTACCTGTGGATGCGCCAGAAGGAGATCCTCGGCTCGCACTTCGCCAACGCGTACGAGTGCACGAAGGCCAACGAGCTGATCGAGTCGGGCCAGATTCGCCCGGTGCTGTGGCGCACGCTCGGTTTCGAGGGCGTCGCCGAAGCTCATCAGCTGATGCTCGAAAACAAGCATCTCGGCAAGATCTCGATCCTCGTCGGCGCCGACGCCGAGGGTCAAGGCAAGACCGCCGAGGGGCCGGGCGCGATCCACGCGGAGGTCGGCGCCTGATGGCCGGCACGGTGATCGTGCCGTGGTACGCCACGGGCTTCCGCGGCGACGCGTTCGAGGAGGCGCTGAACGAGGTCGCTCAGGTCGCGCTGCGCTACGGCGCGAGCTCCTACGACGTGTATCGCGCGCGCGACGACCGCTACAAGTTCCAGCAGCTCGCGAGCTTCGACGAGCACGTCGACTGGGAACGCTACTGGCAGGGCCCGGAGCTGACCTACTTCCGGGCGGCCCACTCGAGCTGGTACCAGGTGCCGGTCCTGTACGGCTGGTGGGACCTCACCGCGAGCGGCGCGCTCGCCACCGAGCAGGTCGTCTCGGGCAACGGCCACTCCAACGGCCATCTGACGAACGGACACGGCGGCGTCGCAACAGGCGAGAGCGCTTAGCTCAGCTCCACGCCGGGTCCACGCCGGTCTCAGCCGTGTTCGAGGGGTGCCATCGTCAACCCCGCGCCCTTGAGCTGTTCCCAGTAGTGCTCGGCCGCCTCCTGATGGCCGCTGTAGACGATCGCCTTGCCGGCGGTGTGGATCGCGTTGGCCAGCTTGTGCCCGCGCTCCAGCGTGACGCCGGGAATGAAGCGCGCCAGCGTGCGCGCGACGTGGTCGAACGTGTTGTGATCGTCGTTACGGACGATCACCTTCCAGGAGTCCTCCAGGCCGCGCCCGGGCCCTCCGGCTCGCGGCACCTCGATCGTCTGGCTCATGGGGAAAAGAATAAAGATCGCGGCGCAACCGTACAATTGCGGGTATGAGCGACGATCGCACCCCGCGTCTGCCAGAGCGCGACAGGCCCTGGATGATGCGCACCTACGCCGGGCACTCCACGGCGAAGGACTCCAACGCGCTGTTCCGTGGCAACCTCGCCAAGGGACAGACGGGCCTGTCGGTCGCCTTCGACCTGCCCACCCAGACCGGATACGACCCCGACGACGAGCTCGCCCGGGGCGAGGTCGGCAAGGTCGGCGTGCCGATCTCCCACCGCGGTGACATGGCGGCGCTGATGGACGGGATCCCGCTCGGGGAGATGAACACCTCGATGACGATCAACGCCACGGCCGCGTGGCTGCTCGCGCTGTACATCGTCGCCGCCGAGGAGGAGGGCGTGGCGCAGGAGCAGCTGCAGGGCACCACGCAGAACGACATCATCAAGGAGTTCCTGGCACGCGGCACCTACGCCTTCCCCCCCGCCCCCTCGATGCGGCTGATCGCGGACATGATCGCCTACACGGTCGAGCACGTGCCGAAGTGGAACCCGATCAACATCTGCTCCTACCACCTGCAGGAGGCGGGTGCCACGCCGGTGCAGGAGATCGCCTACGCGATGAGCAACGCGATCGCCGTGCTCGACGCCGTGCAGGAGCGGATCGGCACGCCGTCCGGCGAGGAGAGCGCCTCGGCGATGGAGCAGGTGTTCGGGCGCATCTCGTTCTTCGTCAACGCCGGTGTGCGCTTCGTCGAGGAGCACGCGAAGCTGCGCGCGATGTCGATCCTGTGGGAAGAGCTCGGGCGCGAGCGCTACGGGGTACAGAGCCCCAAGCACCTGCGCTTCCGCTACGGCGTGCAGGTCAACTCGCTCGGCCTGACCGAGGCGCAGCCGGAGAACAACGTGCAGCGGATCGTGCTCGAGGCGCTCGCGGTCACGCTCGGGCGCGACGCACGCGCCCGCGCGATCCAGCTGCCCGCCTGGAACGAGGCGCTCGGGCTGCCCCGCCCGTGGGACCAGCAATGGTCGCTGCGCATCCAGCAGGTGCTCGCATATGAAACCGACATCCTCGAGTACCCCGACATCTTCGAGGGGTCGAAGGTGATGGACGGTCTCGTCGCCGAGCTGCTGGAGGGAGCGCGGGCGGAGATGGCGGTCGTTGCCGAGCACGGCGGCGCGGTCGAGGCGGTGCCGTACATGAAGGGTGCACTGGTCGACTCCCATCGCGAGCGCATCCGCCGGATCGAAGCGGGCGAGCAGGTCGTGGTCGGCCAGAACCGCTTCTCAGAGACGGAGGACTCGCCGCTGACGGCCGATGGCGACGGCGGCATCCTCGTGGTCGATCCGGCGGTCGAGGCGGCCCAGATCGAGGCCGTGCGCCGCTGGCGCGCCGAGCGCGACCAGCAGGCGGTCGACGTCGCCCTGGCCGAACTGGCGCGCGTGGCGGGCGCGCCGCGGGACGGCGAGAACCTGATGGACGCGACGATCGCCGCGGCGCGCGCGGGCGCGACGACGGGCGAGTGGTCGCGCACGCTGCGCGAGGTGTTCGGCAGCTATCGCGCTCCCACCGGTGTCGGGGACGCGAGCGCGGCGCCGGCCGACGCGCAGCTGAGCGAGCTGCGCGAGGAGGTGTCGCACCTGCAGGAGCAGCTCGGGCGCCGGCCGAAGATCCTCGTCGGCAAGCCCGGCCTGGACGGGCATTCGAACGGCGCCGAGCAGATCGCGGTGCGCGCCCGCGACTCGGGCATGGACGTTGTTTACGAAGGCATCCGCTTGACCCCGAGCCAGATCGCCGCCTCGGCGCTGCAGGAGGGCGTGCACGTGATCGGCCTGTCGATCCTGTCGGGTTCCCACCGCGAGCTGATCCCGGCCGTGATCGCGGCCCTGCACGAGGCAGGCGTGACGGCGCCCGTGGTCGTCGGTGGGATCATCCCCGACCAGGACGTCGCCGCGCTCAGGTCCGCGGGAGTGGCGGCCGTGTACACGCCGAAGGACTTCGATATCACGCGCATCATGCACGACATCGTCGAGCTCGTCGGAGCAGGCGCCGAGCAAGCTCAGATCGCCCCCAACGGCGTGGCGGCAGGCGAGCCCGCCGGCGTCGGGCGGACCGCGGTCACGGGCAACGGCGCGGTCTCCGACGATCCCGCGTGAGCGTGGACGGGGCCGCCCTCGGCGCACGCCTGCGCGAGGGGGATTTGAGCGCCGCGCCTGCGACGTTGAACCTGCTGGAGAGCACCGCTGCCGCCGACCGCGAGCAGGGTGCCGCACTGCTCGCCGAGGTGTCCCCCGGCGCACTTGGCGGTGAGGCGCCCGGGCACGTGATCGGCGTGACCGGGCCGCCCGGGGCGGGCAAGTCGACGCTGCTGTCAGCGTTGCTTCACACATGGCGTGGCGAGTCCAAGGGTCGCAGCGACGGGCGCACGGTGGCGATGCTGGCGGTCGACCCGAGCTCGCGCCGCTCAGGCGGCTCGCTGCTCGGCGATCGGGCGCGGATCGAGTTCGACCCGGCCGACGCGGGCGTCTTCATCCGCTCGACCTCGGCCGGCGAGCGTCTAGGCGGGCTGGCGTGGGCCACGCGCGCCGCCGCGCACGCGCTCGCGGCCGCGTTCGACATCGTCGTGATCGAGACCGTCGGCGTCGGCCAGGCCGAGACCGAGGTGGCGGACGTCGCCGACACGGTCGCCGTCGTGGTGCAGCCAGGGAGCGGTGACGTGCTGCAGTTCCTGAAGTCCGGCATCATGGAGATCCCGGACGTGCTCGTCGTCACCAAGGCCGATCTCGGCCAGATCGCGCTCAGCGCCAGGCGTGATGTGAGCGCGGCGCTGCGCTCGCTGGGCTCTTCGGCAACACGCGCGGTCGCTGTCTCCTCGGTGCCGCCGCCCACGGGGATCGACGAGCTGATCGCCGCTTTCGACGCGCACCGCGCGAGCATCGATCTGGGCGAGCGGCGGCTGCGCGCGCGGCGCGCCAACGCGCTGTCCGACTACGTGCACGAGCACGGCGACCGTGGCCTGCGCGCGCTCGGCGGCAGGCGCGCGGCCGAGCGACTGCTCGAGACACAGGACCCGGCGCTCGACACGGCGGCGCTCGTGACGGCGCTCGAGCAGGGAGTGGCCGCGAGTTGAGCCCGATCGCCGGCCATGTCACGAGCGGACGACGCTGAGATGGCGCGCAACCTGCTGTTGATGTTCAGCGCGTTCGTCCTCGCGAGCGCGCTCGCGGGGGCGCTCGGAGCGACGAACCTCGGCACGGCGCTCGCGTTCGGCCAGATGGCGTTCGCCGCGAGCACGGTCTATGTACTGCTCAGGCGCTGATCGCCTCTGCGGACGCCGATCGACCTGCCGGGAACAAAAGCGACGAGCCGCCGTCATAAAACGTTAAGGACGCTGCACTAGCTTCTACTCGCCGCTACCTGCTGCTCACATGCTGATCCTGCTCCTCTTCGCCATCCTCGCCGGCGCCGGCACGGCCCTGTCCCCGTGCGTGCTTCCCGTGCTGCCCGCGCTGCTGTCGGCCGGCGGCGTCGGCGGCCGACGGCGGCCGCTCGGGATCGTGCTCGGACTGTCGATCACGTTCACGGTGACGATCGTCGGCGTCGCCAAGGTCGTCGACGGTGTCGGCCTGGGCTCTGACCCGCTGCGAGCGGTGGCGGTCGTCGTCCTGCTCGCGTTCGGCGTCGCGCTGCTGCTGCCGAGCGTCGCCGCGCGGATCGAGGCGCCGCTGTCGCGACTCGCGCGCCTCGGCCCGCGCACGCGCGGCGACGGCTTTCGCTCGGGGCTGCTCGTCGGCGGCGCGCTCGGCTTCGTCTACACCCCCTGCGCCAGCCCGATCCTCGCGGCGGTTATCTCCGTAAGCGCCGCGTCGGGCAAAACGATCGTGATCGCCCTCGCCTACGCGCTCGGCTCGGCGTTCGTGCTGCTCGCGCTCACGCTCGGCGGCCGGCGTCTGTTCGACCGTGTGCGTGAGGCCGGTCGCGGGCCGCAGCTGCAGCGAGCGCTCGGCACGATCATGATCTTCACGGCGGTCGCGATCGTCACGAACCTCGACGTCAACTTCGACCAGTTCGTCGCCCAGCACATCCCGGACGTGAACCTGACCGCGTCGCTCGAGTGCTCGAACACGATCACGAGCCGCCTGCACCAGGTCAGCGGACACGTTGTGAAGTTCAAGCCGGCGAACGGCTCCTCGGCCTGCGGCGGCTCGGCCGGCGCGGTGCACACCGCCGCGCCCGATGCGAGCCAGGCGACGTTGCTCGCCGCCGCGCACGGACTCAAAGTCCTCGGCGAAGCGCCGGAGTTCACCGGCACCGAGGACTGGTTCAACACGCCGGGCGACCGGCCGCTGACGCTCGCCTCGTTGCGTGGGCGTGTCGTGCTGGTCGACTTCTGGACGTACACCTGCATCAACTGCATCCGCACGCTGCCCTACCTGAAGGCCTGGGACGCGGCCTACCGCAAGCAGGGTCTCACGATCGTCGGTGTCGAGACGCCCGAGTTCGCGTTCGAGCACGAGGCCTCGAACGTCGCCGACGCGATCGGCCAGTTCGGTATTCGGTACCCCGTCGTGCAGGACAACGAAATGGGCACGTGGAACGCCTACGGCAACGAGGACTGGCCCGCGGACTACCTGATCGACTCGAGCGGCAAGGTGCGCTATGCGACCGTCGGCGAGGGCGACTATGGCCAGACCGAAACGGCGATCCGCGCGCTGCTCGCCGAGTCTGGCGACGCGGTCGGTCCCAAGAGCCATCCCGCGGACGTGGTCGCGCCGAGCGAAGAGGCCACGCCCGAGACCTACCTCGGCACCGCCCGCGCACAGGGGTGGGTCAACGGGCCGAAGGCGGGACTGCACGACTACGGGCCCACCCCACCGGCGAGCCTCGCTCTGAACGATCTCGCTTACAGCGGCACCTGGAATATCGCGGCGCAGCCGGCCACGGCCGTGGCGAGCGCCGAGATCGACCTCGAGCTCGAGGCCAAGCACGTCTACCTGGTGTTGAGCTCCGCGGGCGAACGCCCGCTCCCGGTGCACGTGCTGCTCGACGGGCGGCCGATCTCCGCGGCCGATGGGGGCTCTGATGTGCACAACGGCGTCGTCACCGTCCGTGGCGAGCGCCTCTACACGCTTGTCTCGCTCCCCCGCGACGAGCAGCACCGCCTGAGCCTGCGCTTCGCCCCCGGTGTGACGGGCTACGCGTTCACGTTCGGATAGCCCGGCCGCCGGCGTACGGGACGGGCATCCGCGGGCAGGTGCATACAATGAACCCCATGGAGGGTTCGATGGCCGAAACGAGCGCGCGCAGCTGGCTGCGCTGCTATCGCTGCTGGTCGCAGGATCTCGAGGTGCAGGTCCACTACGAGGGGATCCACAAGATCGACGCCGACACCGGCGAGCGCGCCGAGGTCGTCGATGAGCTACAGGAGGCCGTCGTGCAGTGCTTGGACTGCATGCACGACCAGCCCCACCTCGGCTTCGCCAACGGCCGCGTGGAACCGATCGAGGATCGCTGGGAACGGATGATCGCCGGCACCCCGTGGGTCGCGTCGTGCACGGTGGCGGTCGACGCGGAAGACGTCGACAGCTGCTCAGGACCGGAGGCCGGCGACGCGCTGTCCTACGCCGCGTTCGGCGACCACGGCGTGCGCGAGTTCTTTACGCACGTGCGTTTTCACAAGCACGAAGAGGACGCGCGCATCATCGTGCACCTGCTGGTAGAGCTGTACGCGCGCTCGCTCGAGGAGGCCACCGACGTGCTCGAGTCATCCGCCCGCGGCGCGCTGACGATCACCTCGCTCGCCGAGGAGTCGCGTCCCCCCGCGGCAGCGGGCGAAAGCCCGCATTCTTCACACGAATAGAGAGCTCAGCCCAAGCGGGCTTCGAGCGCGTCCAGCTGGGCGTTCAGCTCCGGTGGGAGCTTCTCGAACTGCGCGAGGTGGGCGCGGAACTGGGGGAGCTGGGCCTTCCACTCCTCGGTCTCGACGCGCAGCAGCTCGGCCATGTCCGCGTCGGAGACGTCGAGCCCGTGCGTGTCGATGCCATCGCCGCCGACCGGCGGGATCAGCCCGATCGGGGTCTCCGTCGCCGCGCCGTGGCCGGCGCAGCGCGCGAACACCCATGCGAGCACGCGCGAGTTCTCGCCGAAGCCCGGCCACAGGAAGCGCCCGCCCTCGTCCTTGCGGAACCAGTTGACGTAGAAGATCTTCGGCAGCTTCGCGCCGTTGGTGCGCCCGATCTCGAGCCAATGGGCGAAGTAGTCGGCCATGTTGTAGCCGCAGAACGGCAGCATCGCGAACGGGTCGAACCGCAGCTCGCCGACCGTCCCGGCCGCCGCGGCGGTCTTCTCCGAGGACATCACCGAGCCGAGGAACACGCCGTGCTCCCAGTCGAGCGCCTCGGTCACGAGCGGCACCACGGTGGAGCGGCGTCCGCCGAACAGCATCGCGTCGATCGGCACGCCCGCCGGGTCCTCCCACTCGGGCGCGATCGCCGGGTCCTGCGCGGCCGGCGTGGTGAAGCGCGCGTTCGGGTGCGCCGCGGCCTTGTCCGAGTCCGGCGTCCAGTCGTTGCCGTGCCAGTCGATCAGGTGCGCGGGCGGCTCCTTCGTCAACCCCTCCCACCACACGTCGCCGTCGTCGGTCTTGGCGCAGTTGGTGAAGATCGAGTTGCGCTCGATCGTGTGGATCGCGTTCGGGTTGGTCTCCTCGCCGGTGCCGGGCGCCACGCCGAAGAAGCCGTACTCGGGGTTGATCGCGTACAGCCGGCCGTCCTCGCCGAACTTCATCCAGGCGATGTCGTCGCCGATCGTCTCCACCGTCCAGCCCTCGAGCGTCGGGACCAGCATCGCCAGGTTCGTCTTGCCGCACGCGCTCGGAAAGGCGCCGGTGATGTACTTGACCTCGCCCTCCGGGGAGGTCAGCTTCAAGATCAGCATGTGCTCGGCCATCCAGCCCTCGTCGCGCGCCATCGCCGAGGCGATCCGCAGCGCGAAGCACTTCTTGCCGAGCAGCGCGTTGCCGCCGTAGCCAGAGCCGTATGAGGTGATCTCGCGCGTGTCGGGGAAGTGCACGATGTACTTGTTCTCGGCGTTGCACGGCCACGGCACGTCCTCGACACCGTCCTCGAGCGGCATGCCGACGGAGTGCAGGCACGGCACGAACTCGCCTTCGGAGCCGAGCGCGTCGAGCGCGCCCTGGCCCATGCGCGTCATGATCCGCATGCTCACCGCGACGTAGATCGAGTCGGTCAGCTGCACGCCGACGTGGCTCTTGTCAGAGCCGAGCGGGCCCATCGAGAACGGGACCACGTACATCGTGCGGCCCTTCATCGCGCCCTCGAGGAGCTCGTTCAACGTCTCGCGCATCTCCGCCGGGTCGCGCCAGTTGTTCGTCGGCCCCGCTTCCTCCTCGGTCGCCGAGCAGATGAACGTGCGGTCTTCCACGCGCGCGACGTCTCCGGGATCCGACAGTGCGAGGTAGGAGTTCGGCCGCTTCGCTTCAGACAGCTTCTCGAACGTGCCCCCCTCGACGAGCGCCTGGCAGAGCGAGTCGTACTCCTCGGCCGAGCCGTCGCACCAGTAGACCTCGTCCGGCGCGGTCAGCGCGGCGACCTCCTCGACCCAGGTCAGCAGGCGCTCGTTCTTGGTGGGGGCGGAAGCGGTGGTGTTCATGAGATGCAAACGGCTCCTAAATCTCGCTTACGTGATCGGCGTGCGCCAGTCCGTTGGCGCAGCTGGCGGACCGTGAAGGCTCCGGGAAACGGAAAAACGCCCTTGTGGGGCGATCGGAAAAGCGTATCGCACGGGGCAAACCGCGGTTGTAAACCCGATTGCGCGATTTTCATAGATCATGCCGCATGCGGTATGACCACGTACATGTACGTGGTCGCCGACCGGCGCATGCGCCGGTCGGGAGGAAACGCCGCATGCGGCGTTTCCCGGGCCGTGCATGCACGGCCCCGCCAGGCGGCACATGTGCCGCCTGGAACTACTCGACGTTTCCCTCTGCGGACCCCGTGCCAGGGGTCTTGCGCGGGACGAGCACGAGCCGCTTGAACTCCGCCACGAGCACGCCGTCCTGGTTGAGCACGCGCGTGTGCACCTTGACCGTGCCGCGGTCGGGCTTGGACTTCGACTCCTTCTTCTCGAGCACCTCCGACTCGCAGTACAGCGTGTCGCCGTGGAACACCGGCGCGGGGTGCTTGAGCTCTTCGGTGGCGAGGTTCGCGATCGCCTTGCCGCTGACGTCCGACACCGACATGCCGAGCGCGAGCGAGTACACGAGCGGGCCCACGACGACGTTGCGGCCCTGCTGCGATTTGCCTGCATACACGTCGTTCAGGTGCAGCGGATGGTGGTTCATCGTGATCAGGCAGAACAGGTGGTCGTCGGACTCTGTAACGGTCTTCGCGGGCCAGTGCTTGTACACGGCGCCGACCTCGAACTCCTCGAGATAGCGGCCGTACGGATGGGCGCCGCTCGCCTCACGCGCCCCCTGCTCGGTCTCGACGGACTGGGTCTCGCTCATAGGGTTCTCTACGTCTCCTGTCGGTTTGGTCGGGACCACAACTCTAGATGAAGGTCTGGTTCCGGCGGCTGTGGTGGCCGGCGCCACAAGCGCTGTACGAAAGGCCGCGCGCACGTGCATCCCAAAATCGTTCTCCCTCCCCCACCGCTCGCGAGGCGATACCGTTCGCCCTCCAGACGACCCCAGGAGACCCCCTTTGCGTAACCCCCGAGACTTCTTCAAGCCCCTCGCGATCGACGCCCCCGAGCCCGCGCGGGAGATCCCGTTCAAGCCGTCCCGAATGATCCATTTCATGGACTTCTCGAACCCGAAAATGGTCGAGAAGACGCCGGATCTCGCGCCGAAGGTGGACATCCTGCTCGGCAACCTCGAGGACGCGGTACCGCTTGAAAAGAAGGAGGCCGCGCGCGCCGGGCTGATCAAGGTCGGCCGTGAGATGGACATCGGCGACACCGCTCTGTGGACGCGCGTCAACGAGCTCGCCTCCCCGTACGTGCTCGATGACCTCACGCAGCTGGTGACCGAGATCGGCAACAGGCTCGAGGTCATCATGATCCCCAAGGTCGAGGGTCCCTGGGACATCCACTACGCCGACCGACTTTTGGCGCAATTGGAGGCGAAGGCCGGCGTCGAGCGGCCGATCCTGATCCATTGCGTGCTCGAGACCGCCCAGGGCGTCGCAAACCTCGAGGAGATCGCAAGCGCTTCGCCGCGCATCCAGGGCATGTCCTTCGGCCCCGCCGACCTCGCCGCCTCGCGCCGGATGAAGACGACGCGCGTCGGCGGCGGCCATCCCGGTTACCGCACGATCGCCGACCCCGATCCGGACAATCCGGACGCGCCGCGCGCCAGCTACCAGCAGGACCCGTGGCACTATTCGATCGCGCGCATGGTCGACGCCTGCACCTCCGTCGGCGCCCTCCCCTTCTACGGACCCTACGGCGACATCTCAGACGCCGAGGGCTGCGAGACGCAGTTCCGCGCCTCCTTCCTGCTCGGCTGCGTCGGCGCCTGGTCGCTGCACCCGGGCCAGATTGCGATCGCGAAGAAGGTCTACTCGCCGGATCCCGACGAGGTCGCCTTCGCCAAGAAGGTGATCGCGGCGATCCCCGACGGGCGCGGCGTGCACATGATCGACGGCAAGATGCAGGACGACGCGACCTGGAAGCAGTGCAAGGTGATGGTCAACCTTGCCGAGATGCTCGCCAAGAAGGATCCCGAGCTGGCCGAGGCGTACGGGTTCGATTCAGTCGCGGCGTAGCGGCCAGAACGCAGAGCTCGAAGCAGGCCTGCCCACCGCCGCCGCTCGTCAGCTGGGGGGATCGACCAGCGGGTTGCGCACGCGCAACTGCGGATACCAGCTGAAGTCACCGTCGCTGCTCCACAGTTCAGAGACGCCGGCCGCCAGACAGACCGCGGCGATCCGGGCGTCGTGGATCTTGCGACCCTGCGGGCGTGCGGCGGCGGTCAACGACCGCAGCAGCTCCCAATGGCCGGGTGGCTCGGCGAGCAGCCGTGCCCCGGGCGTGCCGAGCCAGGCATCGAGCGCGGCGAGCGCGGCGTCGACCTGCGGCTCCCGCCAGCGGCGACCATCCGTGAGCACCGAGTAGAACTCGCCCGCCACGATCCACGGCAACCCCCACGATGGTTCGCTCACGAGCCGGTCCATTGCCGCGCGCGCACGCTCGTGCATCGGGGAGGACTCGTCGCATGCGTAGACGAGGATGTTCGTGTCGACGGCGATCAAACTCTGTCGGTCATGTCGTAAACGGAGTCGAGGATGGCGTCCCAGTCGTAGGGATCGACGCCCGGCAACGGCTCCAGCCGGCAGGTGACCGGTTTGAAAGGCGGACGCGCGGAAGCCGGCGGTTCGTTCAGCACCGTGCTCAGCCCCCGTTCGATCAGCGCTCGAAGCGTCGTCCCGTCGCGGCGCGCCCGCTCCTTCGCTTCCATCAGAAGACCACTGGCAATATCTATGGTTGTCTTCACCCATATAACCATATCACTTTCCTCGTTGTGTATTTTTCACGGCCAACGGAGGTCTTGCGATGGGACCCTCGCGTCACGCCCCGCACGCCTCCATATAGGGTTCCGACGCCCATGCCCCAACTGGACACCCACCGATGAGGTTCTTCGAGTTCGAGGCGCGCGAGATCGTCAAGCGCGCCGGCATCCCCGTCACCGACTACGGCTTCACGACCGACCCCGCCGAGGCGGCGTCCATCGCCGAGCGGATCGGCGGGCCGACCGTGATCAAGTCGCAGGTGCTCTCCGGCGGGCGGATGAAGGCGGGCGGCGTCAAGTTCGCCGACACGCCCGCGGAAGCCGAGTCCTACGCACGCGACATCCTGCAGCTCGAGATCGGCGGACACATGCCCCGCGGCGTCCTCGTCGACCCGAAGGCCGACGTCGCACAGGAGTACTACGCGGGCGTCGTCTGGGACGGCACCGCCAAGAAGCCCTTGATGCTGTTCAGCGACATGGGCGGCATCGACATCGAGCAGGTCGCCGAGGAGCACCCCGACCACGTCGGCCGCGGCCACTTCTCCACGCTCGAGCCGTTCTCCGACTTCCAGGCCAAGCAGGTGATCGCCGCCGCCGGCGTCACCGGCAAGGCCCTGCAGCGCGCCACGCCCGTGCTCGCGCGCCTCGCCCAGCTGTTCCTCGACGGGGACATGACGCTCGCCGAGATCAACCCGCTGGCGGAGCTGAAGGACGGCTCGTTCGTCGCGCTCGACGCGCACATGGAGATGGAGAACGAGGGCATGCCGCGGCAGAAGGGCCTGCTGAAGGCGCTCGGCATCGGCGCGGAGGAGGGCACCCGCGAGAACCACACCCCGACCCCGTTCGAAGAGGCCGTCAAGGCGCTCGACGCGGCCGACCACCGCGGCGTGATCCAGGGCAAGGACACCGGCTTTGAAGGCAACGTCGGCCTCGTGATCGGCGCGGGCGGGGGCTCGCTGACGCTCACCGACGCCGTGCGCCAGCAGGGCGGCAAGCCCGCCAACTACTCCGAGATCGGCGGCAACCCGTCCGTCGCCAAGGCCTGCGGCCTGGCCAAGGAGGTCCTGCAGAAAGACGGCGTGGAGAAGATCGCCGTGATGATGTCGATCGTCTCCAACACGCGCGTCGACATCGTCGCGCGCGGCGTGATCAAGGCCTGCCTGGAGCTCGGCCGCGACCCCGGCGAGACGATCGCGATCTTCCGCATCCCCGGCGCGTGGGAGGAGGAGGGCTTCAAGATCCTCGACAAGTACGGGATCGAGTACTGCGACCGCTCCGTGTCGCTGTGGGAGGCCGCCGGTCGCGCGGTCGCAAAGATCCAATCCGACCAGACCCCCGCCTGATGCATCGGATGATAAAGACGCCGGATGTCTGTATAGAGACTGAAGAGGGCGTATGACTATGGTTACACAGAGGCTTCGACGAGGAACATCCACATGCCCATCCTGATCGACCAGGACACGACCTTCATCATCCAGGGCATCACTGGGCGCGAGGCCGTCAACCTCACGCGCGAGTGCCTCGACTACGGCTCGAAGATCGTCGGCGGCGTCACCCCCGGCCGTAAGGGCCGCGAGGTCCACGGCGTGCCCGTCTTCGACACCGTCGAGCAGGTCGTCGCCCACAACAACGGAGTCGTCCCGGATGGCTCGGTCGTCACCGTCCCCCCCGCGGGCACGCGCGACGCCGTGTTCGAGGCGCTGCACGCCGGCATCAAGACGATCGTGATCGTCACCGAGCGCATCCCGCGCCGCGACGTCGCGATGATGGTCGAGCTGGCCGACGCCAAGGGCGCGCGGATCATCGGCCCCAACTGCCTCGGCGTGATCGTCCCCGGCGTCGCCAAGATGGGCGGCATCGGCGGCCCGGCGCGCAACGCCGCCGTCGCCTACCAACCCGGCGCGGTCGGCGTGATGAGCCGCTCCGGCGGCATGACCACGGAGATCTCCTCGACGCTCACTGCCGCCGGTCTCGGCGTCTCCACCGCGGTCTCGATCGGCGGCGACGCGATCATCGGCTCGACCTACGCCGAGCTGATGCCGTACTTCGAGGCGGACACGCAGACCGAGGCGATCGTGATCTACACCGAGCCCGGCGGGCGCATGGAGGCCCAGCTCGCGCAGTGGGTCAAGGACAACAACTCCCGCCTGCCGATCATCGCCTTCATGGCCGGCAAGTTCATGGACGACGAGGAGATGCAGGGCATGTCCTTCGGGCACGCCGGCACGATCGTCGAGGGCAAGGAGGACTCGGCGACCGAGAAGATCGCCCGCCTGGAGGCGGCCGGCATCCCGGTCGTGCAGCGGATCGACGAGATCCCCGATCTCGTCAAGGCCAAGATCGCCGAGAGGGGCCAAGCGTGAGAAAGGACGCCATCTTCATCGCGGTCGAGGTCGACGACCAGGCGGCCGCCGACACCGAGCTGGCGCGGCGGCTGACCGAAGCCTGCCCGGTCGACATCTTCGCCCAGAAGAGCGATGGCTCCCTGGAGATCGTCGAGCAGAACCTCGACGAGTGCGTCCTCTGCCGCCTTTGCCTCGACGCATCGCCCGAGGGCGCGGTGAAGATCGTCAAGCTCTACGACGACTCCGCCGTCCTCGCCTGAGTCACCGACAGGGGCTGGCGGTCGGCCGCGCAGTGCACTATCGTTGGGAGAGGAGCACTACGACGACATGAACGAAAACATCTCCCTCATCGCCATGTGCCTGTTCCTGCTGGCCTCGCTGGCGTTTCTGGCACAGCAGTTGACGTCGTATCACTAACCCGTCCTAGCGGGCCGTAGGCCAAGCGAGGCAAGGACGCAGGCGGCGTGGCGTGCTTGCGCACGCGAGCCGCCGAGGACGCAGCATCGCGCCGGCATACGGCCCGCTAGGACCCGGGCTTGCGGGCGTGTCGTACCCGCTCGCGTTCCTGCTGGCGCTCGACGACGTTGATGATCAGCCGCAAGAACTGCTCGGGCCCGGTGGCCTTGGCTTGACCGTAGGCAAACGCCTCGATCCAGTCGGGCACTTTCGCTTCGCGGGCCATCACGTTGAAGAACTCGCGGCGCATGTTCACGTGCACGCGGGCGTCCGCGGCCGGGCCCTTCGTCACTTTCAGGCCCGGCATCTCCAAACGAAAGTGCTGGACGTCCCCGCGCCCGCGCAGCTCGACGCCGACGACCAGCTTGATCGGCTCCAATGCGGGCACCTCGCCGATGAACCTGCGCGTGGCAAGTTCGATCAGAGCCTTGGCGTCTTCAGCCATACGACCATCATCCCCTCCCGGCTATCGCCCAAATGTATATCGGTCTGACGGACCACCCCAGCAAATCAAATCTTAGAACGCCTAACAAAAGATCGGCACGTCCGGATGCGTCCCTGGACGCTGCGCTGGACGCCACGTGACGGCTCGCACGTGCTACCAGCACGCGCTTCACCGCCCCGCGGCGTCCAGCTTGGTCCATGAACACACCGACCGCACCGATCTTTTGTTAGGCGTTCTTATGCCGTTGCAGCAGCTTGCGTCCGATCACCATGCGCTGGATCTCCGAAGTGCCCTCGCCGATCAAGAGCAGCGGCGCGTCGCGATAGATGCGCTCGATCTCGTACTCCTTGGAGTACCCGTAGCCGCCGTGGATGCGTAGGCACTCCTCGGCGCAGAAGCGGCCGGCCTCGGAGGCGAACAGCTTTGCCATCCCCGCCTCCAGGTCGGAGCGAACGCCGGCGTCCTTCATCGCCGCGGCGCGGCGCACGAGCAGCCGCGCCGCATCGACCTGCGTGGCCATGTCGGCGAGCTTGAACTGGATCGCCTGGTGCTCGGCGATCGGCTTGCCGAACGTCTTGCGCTCCTGGGCGTATTTGAGCGCCAGCTCCAGCGCACGCTGGGCGAGGCCGACGCCGCGCGCGGCGACGTTCACACGACCGAGGTCGAGCGCGTCCATCATCTGCACGAAGCCCTTGTTCAGCCCCGCCTCTTCGCCACCGAGGATGTTCTCGGCGGGGCAGCTGTAGCCGTCGAACACGAGCTCCGTGGACTCGACGCCCTTGTAGCCCATCTTCTTGATCTGCGGCGGCACGTTGAAGCCCTTCAGCGCGCCCGTGTTCTCCGCGACGCCCGGCTCTTTCTCGCAGATGAAGCACGTCATCCCGCGATAGCGTGGGTCGGCCTGCGGGTCGGTCTTGACGAGCGTGAAGACGAGCGCGGAGCGCAGGCCGTTGGTGACCCACATCTTCTGGCCGTTGATCTCCCACGCACCGTCGTCCTGCTTCTTGGCGGAGGTCTTGATCGCCTGCACGTCGGAGCCGAGCTCGGGCTCTGAGAGCGAGAAGGCGGCCCGGATCTCGCCGGTCGCCATCTTCGGCAGGTACTTCTGCTTCTGCTCCTCGGTGCCGAAGTTCATCAGCAGGTAGGAGCCGATGAAATGGGTGTTGACGACGCCCGAGATCGAGATCCATCCGCGCGAGAGCTCCTCGACGATCATCGCGTACGTCGCCAAGTCGAGCTCCATGCCGCCGTACGCCTCGGGAATCGTCACTCCGAACAGCCCGAGCTCCTTCATCTGCTCGACGATCGGCTCGGGGAACGCGTCCTCGTGGTCGTAGTGCTCGGCGTTCGGCAGGATCTGCTCGTCGACGAACTGGTGCACCATCTCGGTGATCGCCTGCTGCTCGTCGGTCTTCTCTGTGTACGGAGTGGCGGCTACGGCCATCTGATCAGGGCTCCAGGTTCTAGTTTGCCGATTGGCTGCTTATCGCTAAATACAGCTCTTTTTGCTGATTTGGTTTCGCTTTTCAGGCAGGATACCGGCGTGAACTTCGCGCGCGACGTGCTCGACTGGCTGCCGCCCCAAGATCTCGCCCTGCTCGAGCTCGCGCGCGACGGCACGCGGCGCGAGTGGACCTTCGGCGAGCTCAGCGAGCGTAGCGCGCGCCTCGCGGGCGCTCTGCGGGCGCGCGGGGTCAGGCGAGGCGACGTGGTGATGACGTTGATCGGCAACCGGCCGGAGTGGGTGTTGGCGATGTGCGCGTGCTTTCGCATCGGCGCGGTCGCGCTGTCCTGCACCGAGCAGCTGCGCGCGAAGGACCTGCGGCTGCGCCTGGCGGTGGCGCGACCGGCGTTGGTGATCGCGGACGAGCGCAACCGCTCAGAGCTCGAGACGGCGATGGCGGGAGCCGAGGAGGTGCCCGTGGCGCTCATCCCGGACGAGGCGCTATTCGAGGCCGAGCCCGCGCCGCTCGTCGAGCTGTGCGACGAGGATCCCTGCCTGATCACGTTCACGAGCGGCACCGCGGGCGAGCCCAAGGCGGTCGTGCACGGGCAGCGCTACCTGCTCGGTCAGCAGCTGCAGGCCAAACACTGGCTCGGCGCGCGCAAAGGCGAGCTCGTGTGGTGCACCGCGGCGAGCGGGTGGAGCAAGAGCGCACGCAACGTGTTCATCGCCCCATGGCTGTCCGGGGCCGCCGGCGTGCTGCACGACGCGCGCTTCGACCCGCCCGAGCGCCTGGAGCTGCTCGCGCGCGAGCGGGTCAACGTGCTGTGCATGGCGCCGACCGAGTACCGGGCGATCGCCAAGCAGGCGACGCTCGAGCCGTTCGCCGACCTGCGCGGGATGGTGGCCGCCGGCGAGGCGCTGAACCCCGAGGTGCTGCACGCCTGGGAGCAGGCTACCGGCCTTCAGATCCGCGACGGCTACGGGCAGACGGAGACCGGGCAGCTGACGGGCACCCCGCTCGAGACGCAGGCCAGGCCCGGGTCGATGGGAAAGGCGCTGACCGGCGTGGGCCTGCTGATCAAAGACGGCGAGCTGACGGCGAACCCGATGACCGTGCCGACGTTCTTCCTGGGCTACATGGGCGAGGAGGTGCGCCGCGCGGGCGACGGAAGCTGGATCGTCCAGGACCGCCGCCGCGGAGGACCATGGCAGACGGGTGACCGCGTGCACGAGGACGGCGGTGGCTGGCTGCGGTTCGAGGGGCGGAGCGACGACGTGATCGTCTCCGCCGGCTACCGGATCGGGCCGTTCGAGGTCGAGTCCGCGCTCGTCGCCCATCCGGCGGTGGCGGAGGCCGCCGCGGTCGCGGCCGCGGAGGAGGTGCGCGGGGCGGTCGTGCGCGCTGTGATCGTGCTGCGCGAGGGATATGACCCCTCGCCCGAGCTCGCGCGCGAGCTGCAAGAGCACGTCAAGCGCGAGACCGCCCCGTACAAGTACCCGCGAATCGTCGACTTCGTCGATGAGCTGCCAAAGACGGCCAGCGGCAAGATCAGGCGAGCTGCGTTGCGGGCTGAGCCCTAGCCCCGGCCGGCTCCTGCTCTTCGTGCTCGCCTGTCCCCGCAAGGGGGACCTCCTGCGCCACCGTCGCGGGTGGCCGCAGGATCAGGACCGCCGCGAGGATGCCGAGAGCAACACAGGTCGCGGCCACGACATAGGCGAGGTGGTAGCCCCCGGTCAGCGCGCTCGCGAGCGAGTCTCCACTCGAGCTCAGCGCTTTCGTGTGATCGGTCGCGATCGTGCCCAGGGTCGCCAGGCCGATCGCGCCGAACAGCTGTACGGAGACGTTGATGATGCCCGAGGCGAGGCCGGCGTCGCGTGCGGGCGCGTCGGCCATCCCGATCGTCAGCAGCGGCAAGAACGAGGCGCCCGCCCCGAGCCCGAGCGCCAGGAACGCGAAGAACAGGCCGGGGAAGTAGCTCGCGTGCACGCCCTGCACCGCCAGCAACAGCAGCCCGACGACGATCCCGAGCAGGCCGGCCGCGAGCGTCGGGATCGAGCCGAAGCGCTCCACCGCGCGCGCTGAGACGCCCATCGACATCGTGGCGATCGCGATCGTCAGCGGCATGAACGCGAGACCGGTGTCGATCGCGTCATAGCCGAGCACGCGCTCGAGGTACAGCGCACCGAGGAAGAACGCGGAGAACATGCCCGTGATCAGCAGGCCGCGGACGAGGCTCGAGCCCATCAGCATGCGCAGGCGCAGGATCCGCAGCGGCATGATCGGGTTGGCCACGCGCGCCTCCAGGGCGAGAAAAGCGCCCAGCAGCACGAGCGAAGTTCCGGCCGCGCCGAGCGTGCGCGCGGACAGCAGGCCGTAGTCGCTCGACTTGACTATCGCGAACGCGCCGAACATCGTCGCGAGCGTGATCAGCGCCGAGCCGAGCACGTCCACGCCGCCGCCCAGGCCGATGCCCTCGTTCTCCTCGATCAGCACCCAGCCCAGCAGCAGAGCGATCGCGCCGATCGGCACGTTGACGAAGAAGATCCAATGCCAGTTCAGCGACTGCGTGAGCGCGCCGCCGGCGAGCAGGCCGATCGAGCCGCCGCCGGCCGAGACGAACGCGTACATGCCCATCGCCTTGGCCTGCTCGGCGCGCTCGGGGAACTCGGTGACGATGATCGCGAGGATCACGCTCGACGCGACCGCGCCGCCTACACCCTGGATCAGGCGGGCGCCGATCAGCATCGCTTGGCTGTCAGCCACCCCGCAGAGGATCGACGCCGCGGTGAACAGGACCAGCCCCGAGAGGAAGATCTTCTTGCGCCCCACCAGATCGCCGAGCCTGCCGGCGAGCAGCAGGAAGCCGCCAAACGTGATCAGGTAGCCGTCGATCACCCAGGTGAGGTTCGCCTGGGTGAAGTGCAGCTCACGCTGGATCGACGGCAGCGCGACGTTGACGATCGTCGCATCGAGCACCATCATCAGCTGGCCGAGGCACAGAACCGCGAGCGCGATCCAGCGGCGGCGCTCGCGCTTGCGCTCGATTTCGGCCTCTGTCGTGGTCGTGGCCTCTGTCGTGATCGTCCTCGTCGTACCTCCGGCGCTCAGCCGGGACCCGGCCGGCGACTCGTGCGCGACGCTTACGGTCGTATCGATCTCTGACTCTTGAACAGCGGTGCTGGGACTCATGCGTGGCTCCTTCTGGGTGGCGAAGTAGCACACCATATCATGGATCATCCTTGTCATAAGGATGATCTATATAAAATTTATGATCGTTGCTAAGATGACAGCAAATGGAGAATGGTGTAAAATCACGCGCCATGGGTGCTGAGAGGGCCTCGTCATGTGCTCCGGGCTCGATGGTGCTGCTCACCCGGCTGGCCAAGCAGGTCTACCGGCGCAGCAGCGACGAGCTGCTGGGAATGCAGCTGCGTCATCTGGTCGCGCTCAGCTACGTGCGCGATCACGACGCCTGCCCCCAGCACGAGCTGGCCGAGGCGTTCTGCATGGACGCCAACAACGTCGTTTTGCTGCTCAACGAGCTCGAGCCGCTGGGCTACGTGACGCGCCTGCGCGACCCCGACGATCGCCGTCGCCACGTCGTCCAGCTCACCCCCGCGGGCGCCGAGGCACTGGGTCTCGCCGAGCGCGCCCAGGAAGCGATCGAGGACGACGTCTTGAAGGCGCTCGACGCGGAGGAACGCGCAACCCTCTGGAGGCTCCTGACCCGCGCGCTCTCAGGCGCAGAGCAAGATCAGCATGACGCCTACAGCGCGACGACCGCGTCGATCTCGACCTGAGCGTCCTTCGGCAGCTGCGCCACGCCGACCGTCACGCGTGCCGGGGGATCGTCCACAAAGAAGCTCGCGTACACCTCGTTGACCTCGGCGAAAGCCGCCAGGTCGGTCATGTAGATCGTCAGCCGCACGGCGCACCGCAGCGTCGCTCCCGCCGCCACACAGACGGCGTCCAGGTTCTCCAGGCAGCGACGCGCCTGCTCGCCCGGCGTCGCGCCCACCAGCTCGCCGGTGACGGGGTCGAGCGGTATTTGGCCGGAGCAGAACAACAGGCTGTCCACGCGGACGGCGTGGCTGTAGGGACCGATCGCCGCGGGTGCGCCGGCAGCCTCGACGATCTCGCGGTCCGCGGACATCGCGAGAACCCTATCGGCGTGCGGGACGGCGCGGCACGCGGGCGAAATGACTAGTGTCTCGAGTCATAAATTCGCTGGTGTTCCCCGGCGCCTGGGCGCGCCTGACGCCCGCCGCCGTCGGCCCATGTGCCACCAGCACACTGCCCGACACCGTCGAACGTCAGACACGCCCATCCATCCGGAAAACACTGACCGAATTTATGACTCGAGACACTCAATTCCGATCAATGCCACGATCCGTCGGGAAGATCGCCGCGTTGCTCCTGACGGCAAGCCTTTGCGCGTTGGGCGTGACCGCCGTGCCCGTCGCACAGGCGCAGATCGCGTTCGCCCCGTGCGGCGACAGCAACGACTTCGCCTGCGGCCACCTCGCCGTGCCGTCGGCTCCCGGCGGCAGCTCACCGGAAACCATCACCCTCGCGATCCGCCGCCACCGAGCGCCCGTCGGGGAAGCCCGCAGCGCGGTCGTCGCACTGGCCGGCGGACCCGGGCAGGCGGCGCTGCCGTTCGCCGAACAGTTCGCCGCCCTGCTCGGGCCGATCGTCTCCACCCGCGACCTGATCGTCTTCGACCAGCGCGGCATCGGCCTCTCCCACCCGCTGTCGTGCCACCGCTTCGAACAGCCCTTCGGCGGCGGCCCCCCGGGGCAGGCGATCGCGGAATGCGCCGCCCAGATCGGGCCTTCCCGCGGTGACTACACCTCGGCCGACACCGTCGCCGACATCGAGGCGATCCGCGTGGCGGGAGGCTATGAAAAGCTCGTTCTGTATGGCACCTCCTACGGGACGAAGGTCGCCGAGGAGTACGCGCAGGCATACCCCAGCCATGTCGAAGCGCTGGTGCTCGACTCGGTGGTACCGCCAAACGGCCCCGATCCGCTGAACCGCGCGACTTTCGCGGCCGTACCGCGCATCCTGCGCCAGCTCTGCGCCGGCCGGGCGTGCGCTCACATCACCCGCAACCCCACGGCCGACCTCGCCAAGCTGCTCGCGCGCCTCAGAGGAGCCACGGAGCGTGGCCGCTGGATCGACGGCCACGGGCGCGGGCACACGATCGCCATCTCCGCCGACGCCATGCTCGGAGCGCTCGTGGCGGGCGACCTGGAACCGATCCTGCGCGCCGAACTACCGGCGGCGATCCACGCGGCGGCGAACGGCGATCCGGCTGCCCTCGCGCGGCTGCTCGCGCGAGCCGAAAGCGGGGAAGGCGAAACGGAAAGCCCGAGCGAGAGCTTCGACACCCCGCTCTACTACGCGACGAGCTGTGAAGAGGGGCGGTTCCCGTGGAGTCGTGCCTCCAGTCCCCGCCGGCGGCTGGCCGAAGCGCGGGGGCAGATCGCCAGGCTCGCGCCGAGCTCGATCGCACCGTTCACCGCATCGAACGTGCTCGACTTCAGCGACATGGAGGCATGCGCCTTCTGGCCGTTCCCCCCCACCGCTCCGGCGATGCATAACGCGCCGCTGCCCGCCGTTCCCACCCTGATCTTGAGCGGCGCCGACGATCTGCGCACGCCCACCGCGAACGCGCGCGAAGTCGCGGCGCAGATCCCGGGCTCGCACCTGCTGGTGGTGCCCAACGTCGGTCACTCGGTGCTCGGCACCGACCCGAGCAACTGCTCGCACGACGCGCTGCTGGCCCTGTTCGCGAACATCGCGATCAAGCCGTGCCGGCCAGCGCCGCCCTCGCCACTGCTGCGCGTGATCCCGCTCGCGCCGGAGCGCCTGGCTGACGTGGCCCCGGCACGACGAACACACGGCAAGCCCGGGCGAACGCTCCACGCGGTCGCCCTCACGCTGGCCGACTTCGACCGCCAGCTCACGCTGCGGGAGCTCACGCAGCTCGAATCCGGCGCTCTGGCGGCGCCGGCGCTCGACGTCGGCGGCCTGCGTGCCGGCTGGGCCACCTTCGCGGCGGGCAAGCTGGCGCTCCACGCTTACTCCTACGTGCCTGGTGTCACGATCTCCGGTGAGATCGGCGCCGAAATCGTCCGGTTGAGCATCGGCGGCACGGCGGCCGCGCATGGCACCCTGCGACTGGGGGCGAGCAACGCCCTCACCGGCGTGCTCGGCGGCCAGCGCGTGCGCCTCGCCGGTGCCCGCTCGAGTGGGCTCGACGCGAGCGCCACCCAGCTCGGCGCCGTGCTGAGAGAAGCTTCGGCGACGCCGAGCGACTCCACCGCCGAGCTCGCCCACGTGCGCGCCGGCCTCGGCCGCTAACGTGCGCGGCGTGTCTGCCCACCCGTCGAGGATGCAGCGGCTCGCTGTCGCGCTCGCGGCGGCGCTCTCGATCGGCGCCCTGGGCACGGCAAGCGTGCCGGCGGCCGGCGCGCTCACGTTTGCGCCCTGCACGAGCAGCCCCGCCTTCGCCTGCGCGAGCCTGCCCGTACCGCTCGAGCGCTCGAGCGCGGTACCTGGAGCGATCTCGCTGAGCCTCGAGCTCAAACCGGCGGGCCTCACGCCGAGCCACAGCGCCGTGATCGCGCTCGCGGGGGGACCGGGCCAGGCCGCGCTCCCGCTCGGCGAATTCGCCGCCAAGGCGCTGGCCCCGGCACTCGTCGACCGCGACCTGATCGTTTTCGACCAGCGCGGCACCGGCGCATCGGACCCGCTCAGCTGCGCGGCGCTCGAAAGCTTCGCCACCGAAGCGAGCCGGCTCTCCGAAAAGTGCGCGTTGCAGCTCGGCCCCGCGCGCGGAGCTTTCACCACGCAGGAATCGGTGGAAGACATCGAGTCGATCCGCCAGGCCGGCGGCTATGAAAAGCTCGTGCTGTACGGAACCTCCTACGGGACGAAGGTCGCCGAGGAGTACTCCGGACGCTACCCCCAACACGTCGAAGCGCTGGTGCTCGACTCGGTCGTGCCGACAGACGGGCCGGAACCGTTCGCGGTCCCCACCTTCCAGGCGATCGCACCGGCTCTCCAGGAGCTGTGCTCGAACGGCGCCTGCGCCGGGATCACATCCAACCCGCTGGCCGATCTTGCGCGCTTGGACGCGCGACTGCGCAAGCACGTCCTCGACGGCTCGGTCTACGACGGCTCCGGGCATCGCCACGGGGCGACGCTGAGCGAGGCTGGGCTGCTCGGCGTGCTGGAGGCCGGCGACCTGAACCCGGCCCTGCGCGCGCTGCTGCCGGCCGCCGTACGCTCGGCGCTGCACAACGACCCCGATCCGCTGCTGCGCCTGCGCCTGCTCTCCGAGGGGCTGATCCCGAACGTGCCGAGCAACGTGCCGGGGGAAAGCTCGCAGGAGATCGACGAAGCGCTGTATCTGACGACCAGCTGCGAGGAGACGCCCTTCCCGTGGAATCGAGCCGGATCGCCGGCGAGCCGCACGACCGAAGCGCTTGCGGCCCTGCACGCCCTGCCGGCGGCCGACTTCAGCCCGTTCGACGCGAGCACCGCACTGAGCAACAGCCTCGTCTCCCTCTGCGCCGCCTGGCCCGATGCGTCGTCCTCGCCGCCACCGCCAAGCGCCCTGCCGGACGTCCCGACCCTGATCCTCTCCGGCGCGCAGGACCTGAGAACGCCGACGACGAACGCCCGCGCGGTCGCCGCTCAGATCCCCGACGCGCAGCTGCTCGTCGTGCCGTTCACCGGGCACTCCGTGCTCGGCGCCGACTTCAGCGGCTGTGCCGAGCAGGCGGTGACGACCTTCTTCACCGGCGTACCCGTGCAGCCTTGCCTGCCGGCAAAGAACCTCTTCACGCCCACGCCGCTGACCCCGACGAAGCTCGCCTACGTGCACTCGCCGCCGGGACTCGGTGGCGAGCCTGGGCGCACGCTGACGGCGGTGCTCGACACGATCGTCGACCTCAACCGTCAAGTGATCGGAGCAACGCTGCAGGCCGATCGCGAACTGCCCAGCGGTTCGAGCTTCGGCGGCTTGCACGGCGGGTACGCCAAGCTCGGCGCCTCATCGGTGACCCTGAAGAGCCTCGTGCTCGTCCCCGGCGTCCAGCTCAACGGCACGATCCCGGTGAAGGACGGAGCGCTGCAGACGGCCACGATCCGCGTGAGCGGCCCGGCGGCCTCCTCCGGCACGGTCACCGTCGGCTCCACCAGCAAGGTGGTCGCCGGCACGCTGGGAGGGAAGCGCTTCGACGTGAGCCTCGCCACGGTCAAGCTCTCGCGGGTCTCCTCCGCCACGAGCGAATGGCCGTCCCCTCCGGTCGGCTTCCCGCTGGCGGGATTGGTCGAAGCCCACCCGCACACCCGCTGACCGGCCCACACCGCGGGCCCTGCCGGGTCGCTCGGCCCCTTGCCACTACGCTGCCCCTGAGATGCCCAACGCCCTCGCCGAGGAGACGTCGCCCTACCTGCGCCAGCACGCCGAGAACCCGGTCGACTGGCTGCCGTGGGGACCACCGGCGCTGGAACGCGCGCGCGAGCGCGACGTACCGCTGCTCGTCTCGATCGGCTACTCCTCCTGCCACTGGTGCCACGTGATGGAGCGCGAGTCCTTCGAAGATCCACGCACAGCCGAGCTGATGAACGAGAGCTTCGTCTGCGTCAAGGTCGACCGCGAGGAGCGTCCCGACGTCGACGCGCTGTACATGGAGGCCGTGCAGAGCATGACCGGTCATGGCGGCTGGCCGCTGAACGTGTTCCTCACGCCCGAGCAGCTGCCGTTCTACGGCGGCACCTACTTCCCGCCCGAGCCTCGACACGGGATGCCGGCGTGGACGCAGGTGCTGCAGGCGATCGCCGCGTCGTGGCAGGAGAGCCGCGCGGATATCCGCGCGGGCGGCGAGCGCCTGCGCGAGCGGCTGTCCGGCGGCGCCGGGCTGAAGCCGGCGGCCGAGCCGCCCGAGGAGAGCGCGCTCGATGGGGCCGTGGCGAACCTGCGGGCGCTGTTCGACCCGGTCGACGGCGGATTTGGGGGTCCGCCGAAGTTCCCGCAAGCCTCGGTGATCGAGCTTCTCCTCTGCCGCGGCGAGCGGGACATGGCATTGCGAACGTTGCGCGCGATGGCGAGCGGCGGCATCCACGACCAGGTCGGCGGCGGGTTCGCGCGCTACAGCGTCGATGCGACCTGGACGGTCCCGCATTTCGAGAAGATGCTCTACGACAACGCGCTGCTCGCGCGGGCCTACCTGCACGGCTGGCAAGCATCCGGGGACAACCGCTTGTTGGATGTCTGCCGCGACACGCTCGACTGGGCGCTGCGTGAGATGCGCGGACCCGAGGGCGGCTTCTACTCGGCGCTCGACGCCGACTCCGAAGGCGTCGAGGGACGCTTCTACGTGTGGACGGTCGGCGAGCTGCGCGACGCGCTCAATGGAGATGGCAGACGGAACATGGACGAGGACACCGGCGAAGGGCGCGACGTAAATGCGGACGCAGAGGCGGCGATCGCATGGCTCGGCCTAACAGAGCAGGGCAACTTCGTCGATCCCCACCATCCCACTCCCGGGTTGAACGTGCTCGAGGACCGCGGATCGCGCCCCGAGGAGGCCACGCGCGAGCGCATTCGCGCGCGCCTGCTAGCCGCCCGCGAACGCCGCATGCGCCCCGGCCTCGACGACAAGCGCCTGACGAGCTGGAACGCGCTGCTGATCGCCGCCCTCGCCGAGGCCGGCGCCGCGCTCGAGGAGCCTCGCTACAGCGAGGCGGCAATCGCCTGCGCGGAGTTCGTCCTGCGCGACCTGCGCGCCCCGGACGGACGTTTGCTGCGCACCTACAACGAAGGCCGAGCCAAGATCGGCGCCTACCTGGAGGATCACGCATACCTGCTGGAGGCGCTGATCGTGCTGTTCGAAACCACCTGCGACGAGCGCTGGTTCATCGAGGCAACAACGCTCGCAGACACGTTGATCGCCCGCTTCGCCGATCCCACGCACGGCGGCTTCTATTCAACCGCCACGGACACAGGCGAACCGTTGATCGCACGTCGCAAGGATCTGGAGGACTCGCCGATCCCAGCCGGACAGTCAAGCGCCGCGATGGGCCTGCTGCGCCTCTCCCAGCTAACCGGCAACACCGAGTACGAACGCCAGGCACTGGGCGTGCTGAGCCTGCTGCAAGACATAGCCCCACGCCACCCAACATCGTTCGCACACGCATTGCAGGCGCTGCACTGGAACTTCGCCCCCGCCCGCCCAATCGCGTGCGAGGTCCCGTCCACAGGGGCGATCGAGTAGAGGCCAGGATCGCAACATTTTCCGGCGGCCACGCCGGAAAATGTTCGTCCTGGCCTCTCAACCACCGCCAACAAGCCGCCACCGCCCTAGTCCGACAGGACGAAAACTCTCGCCGGCAGGACATGCCCGCGGTGAGCCGAAAGATTGGCGGTGAGCACAATCGCGCCGCCAAGCTTCCCGCCGATCCCGCCCGACCATCACCGCCCGTTCGGCGGCGACACCTTCGGCGTGCAGGCCGAGCGTTTCGCGCGCTTCTTCGGCACCCCCAAGTTCATCCTGGCCCAGACAGGGCTGGTCCTCCTGTGGATCCTGCTCAACGTGCTTGCCATCACGCAGGCGATCGCATGGGACAAGTACCCCTTCATCGCCCTGAACCTGGCTTTCTCGCTGCAGGCGGCCTACGCCGCCCCGTTGATCCTGCTCGCCCAGACGCGCCAGGCGGACCGCGACAAGGTTCGCGACGGTCTGCTGCAGGAGCACCGCGAGGCGGAGGCCAAGCACGTCGCCGAGTACGAGGCCCAGCAGGCGCGTGTGCTCGTTCAGGACAAGGACCTGGCTGAGCAGCATCTGCGCATGCTCGCCCAGAACACCGAGCTGACCAGCCAGGTGGCAAAGCTCACGCAGGAGCTGCACGCCGTGATCTGCACCGACGGCCGGGCGCCCTCGACGCCGGCCTGATCAGATGATCGACAGGTAGCGGTCGAGCTCCCACTGCGTCACCTGCACGCGGTAGTCGTCCCACTCCTGACGCTTGATCTCGACGTAGCGATTGAACATGTGCTCGCCGAGCGTGCGCAGCACGAGCTTCCGACTGCGCGGTCAGCTCGATCGCCTCGCCGAGGCTCTCCGGCAGCTGCTCGACCCCCAGCCGCCGACGCTCCTCGCCGGACAGGTGGTACAGGTTCTTCTCCATCGGCTCCGGCAGCTCATACCCCTTCTCGATCCCCTCCAGGCCCGCCTGCAGCAGCACCGCGAACGTCAGATACGGGTTGCACGCCGGATCGGGGCAGCGCAGCTCCATCCGCGTCGCCCGCTCGTTCCCAGGGTGGTACAGCGGCACGCGCACGAGCGCCGAGCGGTTGCGCCGCGACCACGCAACGTACACCGGCGCCTCGAACCCCGGGACCAGGCGCTTGTAGGAGTTCACCCACTGCGCGAAGATCGAGCAGATCTCGCGCGAGTGCTTCAGCTGGCCGGCGATGAACGCCTTGCCCACGTCTGACAAGAAATATTGGTCGTCGGGGTCGTAGAACGCGTTCTTGCCTTCGCTGAACAGCGACTGGTGCGTGTGCATGCCCGAGCCGTTCTCGCCGAACAGCGGCTTCGGCATGAACGTCGCGTGCCAGCCGTACTTCATCGCGTACTCCTTGACCGTGATCCGGTACGTCATGCAGTCGTCGGCCATCTTCAGGGCATCGGCGTAGCGCATGTCGATCTCGTGCTGTGACGGCCCGACCTCGTGATGGGTGTACTCCACGTGGATCCCCAGCCGCTCGAGCGCGATCACCGTCTCGCGCCGCACGTCAGAGCCCGCGTCGAGCGTCGTCAGGTCGAAGTAGCCCCCTTCGTCCAGCACCTCCGTGCCCTTGCTGTCGCGAAACAGGAAGTACTCGAGCTCGGGACCGACGTTGAACGTGTCGAAGCCCATCGCCCGCGCGCGCTCCACGGCGCGGCGCAGCACGTGCCGGGGATCGCCCTCATACGGGGTGCGCTCGGGCGTGACGATGTCGCAGAACATCCTTCCCACGCCCTGCTCCTCCGGGCGCCACGGCAGCACCGCGAACGTCGCGGGGTCGGGCATCGCGATCATGTCGGACTCCTCGATCGCGTTGAACCCCGTGATCGAGCTGCCGTCGAAGCCCATCCCCGCTTCGAACGCGTCGTCGAGCTCGGCCACGTTGATCGAGAACGACTTCAGCTGCCCCAGCACGTCCGTGAACCAGAAGCGGATGAAGCGGATGTCGCGCTCGGCCACGAGCGCCTTGACGTCCTCCGCTGTCTTCGGCTGCTCTGGCGACATCCCGCGGGACCTTAACCCATGGCCCGCCCGTCGGCTATCGACGGATGGCCAAACCAAGGGCTCGCTCAGTGGCCCGCGACCGCAGCTACGAAGTCGGCCACGTCTTCGGCTTCCCGGCCCTGGTAGAGCAGGGCCGGCATCTGGCCCAGGCCGCGCGCGCGGCCTTCCTGGATCGCGTTTTCCACGAGCGCTTTGCGCCCCGCGGAGGTTGAGATGTCATCGCCCACGCGCACGTCCAGGTTCGGGCCGATACGCCCGACCGACTTGACCGCGGCGAGCGTGTGGCAGACGGCACAAGCGTGGGCGAACAGTTCGCGACCCTCGGTCTCGTGCCCGTTCAGGTGCACCCCGCCGATCGCCGCGCTCGCCTTGTGCTCGCCGTTGTCCACCAGCACGAACGCGGGCACGATCAGGCCGAACGCGAACATCACGACCACCCCGAGCATGACCAGGCGCTGGCCGGTCTTCGAGTCGGTGTGCAGCGACTCGCGCGCGCCGCGAGGGCCGCCGCGCATCGCGACGAAGAACACTCCGAGCCCGACCAGGACCCAGAAGACGATGACGGCGGCGACGAGCATGTCGGGCGGGAAGATATCGAGTGTCGCCGCCGGATGACCGATCGAATCGCTCGACAGCTCCCGCTTGTGGCAAACGTCACGTGTAGGTCGGGGTCCTCGACGTGCATCCGGGCCTCCCAAGCCGGCGAGGGCTCAGCGGGTGGACACCAGACGTGCGCGAAAACCTCGTGAGAGGTCTCACACCTTTAGCTCCGCTCAAGCTACGGCGCTACCCTTGAATCAGGGAGTCCCATCATGAGCAACCTTCTTCGTCGCCTTCCACTCTCCCGCCTGCTGCTCCTCTGCGGGCTAGTGATCGCGCTCGGCATATCCGCGACCGCGATCGCCCTCGCGGGCGGCAACGGCCCGACACCCCCGCCCAAGGGGCTCGCGAACGCTGTTCATGACGCACTGAGCGCGCCCGCGGTCGAAGGCGTCAGCGCGAGCGTTCAGCTGACCGACCATCTCCTGGAAGGCGCCAACCTCACAAGCGGCGGCGGCGGCAATGGCGGCAGCGGCGGACTCACGTCCAGCCCGCTCGTCACCGGCGCCTCCGGGCGACTGTGGATCGCCAAGGACGGGCGCGTGCGGCTGGAACTGCAGTCGGAGAAGGGCGACACCCAGATCTACTACGACGGGCAGCACACCGTCTCGATGTACGACGCCTCGTCGAACACGCTCTACCGCTACGTCATCCCCGCCCACGAAGGCATGCCCAGCGACAGCTCGGGCTCAGGCGCCGCGACGAGGAGCCATGAAGTGCCGACGGTCGCAAAGATCGAAGAAGCGATCTCCCATCTGAGCAAGCACGCGAACGTGTCCGGCGCGACACCTACCGACGTCGCCGGCCAGGCGGCCTACACGGTGCGCGTCTCCCCAAACGAAAACGGCAGCCTGCTCGGCGGCGCCGAGCTCTCCTGGGACGCGGTCCACGGCGTGCCGCTGCGCGCCGCCATCTACTCCACGACGAGCTCCTCTCCAGCGCTCGAACTGACGTCCACCTCGATCTCCTACGGCCCCGTCGAATCGTCGGTGTTCGAGTTCACGCCGCCGGCCAACGCCAAGGTCGAAGAAGTCGTCCTCCCGCACAAGCACAGCGGCGCGGATTCCTCCACACAGCCGGTCGAACGCCCGCACGTAACCAGCCAGGGTCATGGCATCACGTCGATCGCGGTGATCGAAAGCAACGCCAAGTCGGGCAACGACCAGACTTCTTCCCAGACCACGCTGCCGGAAGGGCTGCAGAAGGTCAAGGTCAACGGCGTCGAAGCGACCGAGCTGCCCACCGAGCTCGGCACGCTGCTCAGCTTCGAGAGCTCCGGCGTGCGCTATCTCCTCGCCGGCACGGTCGGCCCAGCGGCGCTCGAAGCGGTCGCCAAGGGCCTCTAGTGTCCCGATTCAAAAATTCGGTCAGTGTTTTCCGGATGGATGGGCGTGATCTGACGTTCGACGGTATCGGCCAGTGTGCCGGTGGCACATGGGCCGATGGCGGCGGACGTCAGGCGCGTCTAGACGTCGGGAAACGCCACCGAATTTTTGAATCGGGACACTAACGTGGCCGACGACGAGGCGCCCCCGGTCAAGGCAAGGGGGCTCGTCAAGCGCTACAACGAGGTTCTAGCGGTCGATCACATCGACCTGAACGTCCGCTCCGGCGATGTATACGGGTTTCTGGGGCCGAACGGCGCGGGTAAGACCACAACGCTGCGCATGGCCCTCGGCTTGATCATGCCTACCGAGGGAGTCGTAGAGCTGTTCGGTCGCGATCCGATGCGTGTCGGCGCCCGCGCGCTCGAGGGCGTCGCCGGGTTCGTCGAGGCGCCGCGCTTCTACCCGTATCTCAGCGCGCGCAAGAATCTCGAGCTGCTCGCGGCGCTCGACGGCGACGGCGCCCGCAAGCGCATCGCCGAGGTGCTCGAGATCGTCGAGCTGACCCCGCGTGCCGAGCATCGCGTCGGCGGCTTCTCCCACGGCATGCGCCAGCGTCTGGGCATCGCCGCGGCGCTGCTGCGCCGCCCGCGGCTGCTGATCCTCGACGAGCCCGCCACCGGCCTCGACCCGGCTGGTATGCGCGACATGCGCGCGCTGATCCGGCGGCTGGCCGATGAAGGGATCACCGTTCTGCTGTCCAGCCACCAGCTGCCGGAGGTGCAGGAGCTGTGCGATCGCGTCGCGATCGTCGACTCCGGGCGCGTCGTCTATGAGGGCGCGCTCTCCGACCTGCGCCGTCAGGGCGGAGCCGGCTACCGTCTGCGCAGCACCGACGATGCGCGTGCGCTCGAGATCCTGCGCACGCAGCACGGAATCGAGCACGCCGCGAGTGGCGAGCACGGCCTGGGATTTCAGGCGCAGGACGCGGACGTAGGCGCCCTGTCGCTTGCGCTGGGCGCTGCCGGCGTGGGCATCCTCGCGCTGACGCCTGAACTGGCGACGCTCGAGGACCTGTTCTTCCGGCTGACCGAGCCCGGCGGGCCGGCGAACGGAGCCACACCAGGCGGCGACGTAAAGCCCGCCGGCATCGGAGCCAGGGTATGAGCAGCGCCACTGCTACCTCCCCCGCCGCTGCACCCCTCACCAGCGCCCCCGGTGCCAACCGTGTGCGGCGCCCGTCGACACTGACCGTCTGGCGATGGGAGCTGCGCAAGCTCGTATCCCAGAAGCGCACCTACCTCGGGCTGATGCTCGCGGCGATCCTGCCGGTGATCTTCGTAGTCGTCCAGGGTCTGGACCAGCACCGAGGTCGCGGCAACGAGAACATCTTCGCCTCGCACATCACCCAGTCCGGCCTCGCCACCCCGGTGCTGATGCTGCTGTTCCTGTCGGCCTTCATGCTGCCGCTGATCGCCGCGCTGGTCGCGGGCGACATCGTCGCGGCCGAGGACGGCAACGGCACGCTGAAGACGATCCTCACGCGCTCGGTCGATCGCGGTCAGGTGTTCGTCGCAAAGACACTCGCCGCGATGACCTACGGCACGATCGCGGTGTTCCTGTCGGCGATCGTGGCGACCGTCGCCGGGGTCGCGTCGTGGGGCTTTCACCACGTCGTCACGTTCTCGGGCTCGATTGTCTCCGCGCCGGAAGGGCTGCTGCTGGTGTTCGCCGCCAACGCCTGCTACCTGATCCCACTGCTGGCCGTCGTCGCGATCGGCGTGCTGCTCTCCACAGCCACCCGTAACAGCGCCGCCTCGGTGGTCGGCACGGTCGGCCTCGTGATCATGCTCTACATCGTCGCCCAGATCCCCGGCATCGAGGGCATCAAGCCCTACCTGCTCACCGAGCAGTTCCAGAACTGGCAGGGCCTGCTGCGCACCCCGACGGACTGGGCCCCGATCGCTCATTCGGCCTGGGTCTGCGCGCTGTACGCCGTGCCTGCGCTGATCGCCGGCTACCTAGTGTTCCTGCGCCGCGACGTTGCCGGCGGCTGAGACTGCGCTTGAGACCGGCGCCTCAGGCGCGACTGTAGACGCCGAGGGTCAATCCCGTGCCGAGCGTCGAGCCTTTCAGCGCGTTGCGAGCGACGATCGGGTTGAACCCCTGCTTCAGGTTGAGCTTCCGCTTCAGCGCGTAGAACAGGAACGCGACGTGATGAACCTGGCCCTTGGCACCGCAGACGCCGCCCCAACCGGCCTTGCCCGCGCTGCTCATCCCGGCGACCGCACCCGCGGGCAGACTGCCGGCCGACAGACCGCTCGCGCTCGGAGGGATGCCGCCGACGGCCCATTGGATCGCGTCGCTCGAGCCGCCACTCAGATCGATCGCGAGCAGGAACAGTTCGGCGGTCCCGCTCGGCACGCCGTGCCATTCGAGCGGCGGCGAGACGTCCGCACCGTCACAGGTGTAGCGAGCGGGGATCGCACCGCCGGCCTTGAACGCGGAGCTCGTGAGCGTGATCTTGCCCAATGCGGCCAGCGCCTTTGACGTCTGACTCGGCGTGCTCGACGTTTTCGCGGGCGGGGCTTTCGCGGGTTGCGTCGTCGGTTTGGAGGCGGTCGTCGTCGGCTGCTTCTGCGACTTCCCCGATGGTGGCTTCGCGGCCGTGCTGGTCGTGGTGGCGGTCGTCGCCGGGGTGCTCCCCGTCGTGGCAACACTCGCCGCTTTGCCGGAGGTGGAGCTCGAGCCTCCTCCTCCGCAGCCGGCGATCAGCAGCGCCGCGACGAGGGTGACCACGCCAAGTGGTGTGCGATTCCAGATCTTCAAGCCGTTCAGCTTACCTTAGAGTGCGCTCAGAGTGCGGTTTGCACGTTGCCCGCGGGCCGCTCCACGTCGGAGAGCTCGACATCGCCCATCAGCCGCCGCGCCTCACGCGGGTCGATCAGCCCGGCGCCGAAGCGTCCCGTGGACTCCGCTCCGCAGGCCACGCCGAAGCGCAGGCACTGGTCCGGGGCGCGACCCTCGTAGCGCGCGGCCACGTAGCCTGCGAGGAACGCGTCGCCCGAGCCGCGCTTTGCGATCGGCTCGCGCGGCTCGATATATGCGCGCTTCAACCGCGGCTGGCCATCGACGAGCACCTGGGCGAAGCATCCGTCCGGCAGCGTCATGATCGCCTCGCGGGGGCCAAGCGCCGCCATCTCGTGTACCGCCAACAGCCGCTCCTGCTCGCCGGCGAACTCGTGCCCGACCAGCTCCTCGGCCTCCAGCACGTTCGGCGAGACCACGTCGGGCTCGGCCCGTGCCGCCAGCAGCAGAGGCTCGCCGTCGGTGTCGATCACGGTCGTGACGTCCGCGCGCTGCAGGTCGCGGATCAGCGAGGCGTAGAAGTCCGCCGAAACCGCGCGTGGAAGCGAGCCGGCGAACACCACGATCGCGGCACCGCGCGCGAGGTAGAGGAGCTTGTCGCGGAACAGCTCGATCTCCTGCTCGGACACGGCGGGACCGCGTTCGTTGATCTCGGTCTGCTGGCCGTCCGTAGGATCGAGCACAGATGTGTTCGTGCGCGACTCCTCGCGTATCCGCACGAAGTCGTTGAGGATCGACTCCTCGGTGAGCTGCTCGACGATGTGCGTCCCCGTCGCGCCACCGGCGAAGCCGGTGGCGATCACGGGCTGGCCGAGCGCCTTCAACGTGCGCGCGATGTTGACACCCTTGCCGCCGGCCATCGTGCGCTGCTCGACGGTGCGGTGACGGCGCCCGAGCTGAAAGCTCGGAACAGACAGCGACTTGTCGATCGCCGCGTTGAGCGTGACCGTGATGATCATGCTCGACCACCTTAGCGCCCACGCATGAACAGACGACCGGTTGCAGTGGCCGAATCGGGGGAGAGGCTCCGCCGTGGACCCTCACCCAGCTTCCTGCTTCCACGCTCGATCGCCCTATCCCAGCGTCCACGCCTCCGCGCGCAATCGCTCAGCCTCGGCCCGCGCCGCGTCGGCGGGCGACCCGTCTCCCCCCCGATGAGCGTTTGCGATGCTGCGCGAGGCGGTGACGAGACCGCCCGCACGTCCCGGCGCGAACGCGGGGGCAAGATCCTCCACGCGCCCGCCCTGGGCGCCGATGCCGGGGAGCAGGAAGATCGCGTGCGGCATCAGCTCGCGGGCGCGCGCCAGGTGTCTCGGCTCGGTGGCACCCACCACCGCACCCACGTCGCTCAGGCCCGCCTCGCCGATGCCCGGCTCGCCCAGCTCGTGGACGATCGCGCCAACCCGCTCCCAGACCGCCTCTCCGTCTGTCAGCCGCAGATCCTCGACATCGGCGGCACCCGGGTTCGACGTGCGCACCAGCACCAGAGCGCCCGCGCCGGCGGCACGCGCAGCCGTCACGAACGGCTGGAGCGCATCCCTGCCCATCAACGGGTTCACCGTCATCAGGTCGGCGCCGAGACCGCGCACGCGTCCAAACGGCGTGTCCATGCCGCCAAGCAGCGCTTGCGCGTAGGCCTGCGCGCTCACGTCGATGTCGCCCCGCTTGCCGTCGGCGATCACGAGCAGGCCCGCCGCCCGGGCATGCTCGGCCACGGCCGCCAGCGCGTCGGCGCCAGGCGCCCCGAATATCTCGAAGCGCGCGAGCTGCAGCTTGACCGCTACGCACGCCTGGGCGGTCGCGTCGATCAGCGCCCGGCAGTGATCGACGATCGCATCCGCGGCGCGGCGCGCCGGCGCCGCGCCCCCCGTTGCCCGTCCCTGCCCGTCATCGCGTGCGGTCTCCGGGGCCGGCCACAGCGCGTGGGGATCGGGATCGATGCCGAGCACGATCTGCGACTCGCGCTCGCATACACGCGTGGCCAGCGTGTCTCCGAACGGCGCCGGGACGGTCAGCGAGCCTTCACCGCGCTCTTCAACCCGCTGCCCGCGGTGAACCTCGGCACGCGCGAGGCGGCGATCTGAATTCGCTCGCCGGTGCGCGGATTCACGCCCTGTCGCGCCCCACGCTCGCCTACGTGGAACTTGCCGAACCCCGACACCGTCACCTCGCTGCCGCGGCGCAGCGCGTCCTCGACCGTCGCGAGCACGGCGTCGACCGCCCGCCCCGCCTCCTGCTTGGTCAGATCGGCGCGATCCGCCACCTGATCGACCAACTCGGACTTCGTCACCTCGTCCTCCCTTGCTCGTATAAAGACCTTTACCTGGATCGAAGCTAACACCGTGCGCGGACAACCGCAGGGAAGGCGACGCATGCCAAGGAACCGTGGCCACCCAATCCGCTACCGTCACGCAGGGCCGTGCGGAGAACGGGAGAATAGGGCGAGATGACCGTCACCCGCATCGCCTGGAGCGTGACCGTGTTCGTCGCGCTCCTCACCGCCCTGCTGCTGCTGCTCAGCGGCTACAACGGCTATGCCGGTCTCGGGCTCGCGGTCGCGATCTCGGCGGCGATCAACTTGCTGTAGGCGGGCTTCTCGACGAGGGCGACCGGTGGCCTGGGGAGCCGTTGGCGGACGAACGCTTGGTGGGCCGCACCCTCAAGGGTTTCCGAGCGCCGCCAGCAGCGCTCGCGCCGCGCGCCCCCGGTGACTGATCGCGTCCTTCTGCCCGTCGCTCAGCTCGGCCATCGTCATCCTCGTCCCCGTTCCAGGGCCCTCGGGTGGCGCGTCGTCCGGCACGAACGCGGGGTCATAGCCGAAGCCCCCCTCCCCGCTCGGCATCTCCGCGACGCGGCCCGTGCAGCGGCCTTCGAACACCCGCTCCCCGTCGGTGCTCGGGTCGACGTAGGCGATCGCGCACACATACTCGAGCGCGCTGCCCGCCGGGGCCTCGCGCAGAAGCTTGGCGAGGTTCTCCTCGTCGCTTGCCTCCTCGCCCGCGTATCGCGCGGAGCGCACCCCCGGGGCGCCACCCAGCGCGGCCGCCTCGATGCCGGAGTCGTCGGCGATCGTCGCGCGGCCCGTCGCCCGCGCGGCCGCACGAGCCTTGCCGAGCGCGTTCGCGGCAAACGTCTCTCCGTCCTCCGGCGGCAGCGTCACCTCCTCGGGCAGCTTCTCCACCTCCCAGCCGCCCAGCAGCCGGGCGAACTCGCGCCGCTTGTGCTCGTTGCGCGTCGCCAGCAGCAGCTTGCGGCTCACGCCGCACCGCCCCCACTACACCAGGGCCTGCCAGCGATGGGACTCTCCGTCACTCGCCGCTCGCCGCGCCGATCGCCTGCTCCTGAATCGCTCGCAGCTGCTCGATCCCTTCGCCCGCGAGCGCGAGCAGATCGTCCAGGTGCGCGCGCGACAGTGGCGTGCGCTCGGCCGTCGCCTGCACCTCGACCAGGCCGCCCGCGCCGGTCATCACGACGTTCGCGTCCACGTCGGCGTTCGAGTCCTCGCCGTAGTCGAGGTCCAGCAGCGCGGCGCCGGCGACCATCCCGCACGACACCGCCGCCACCGACTCGCTCAGTGGCGAGCGCTCCAGACGCCCCTTCTCTCGCAAGCGCGCGCAGGCCAGCGCCAGCGCGACGTAGGCGCCCGTGATCGATGCGCAGCGTGTGCCCCCGTCGGCCTGCAGCACGTCGCAATCGAGGTAGATCGTCCGTTCGCCAAGCGCCTGGAAGTCGACCGTCCCCCGTAGCGCGCGCCCGATCAGGCGCTGGATCTCCACGCCGCGTCCGTCGGCCCGCCCCTTGGAGATGTCGCGCTGCTTGCGATCGCCCGTCGAGGCGGGCAGCATCCCGTACTCGGCCGTCACCCAGCCGTTGCCCTTGCCGGCCATCCAGCGCGGCACGCTCTCCTGCGCCGAGGCCGTGCAGATCACGCGCGTCTCCCCCATCGATATCAGCGCCGAGCCCGTCGCGGTACGCACGAACCCCGGCTCGATGGTCGTCGGCCGCAGGCCGCCTGAGCCACGTCCGTAGCTGCGGCTCACGCGATCGCCTCCACCGCGGCGAGCTCGACGTGCTCGACCTCGCCCAGCGGCATCTGTAGGAAGCGCGTCCCCAGCTCACGAAACGCCTCCACGTCGCCGGTGCAGAGAAAGCGGTACTCGCCCTCTCCCTCCTCGCGGGGATTGCGCAGCTCGCGCGTGCTCAGCGCGTGCTCGACCTGGCGTGCGAGCGCCGCGCCGGAGCTGACGAGCGTCACCCGTGGGCCGAGCATCCGCTGCAGCATCGGACCGATCAGCGGGTAGTGCGTACAGCCGAGGATCGCCGTATCGACGTTCGCCTCGCGCAACGGACGACAGGCCTCGCGCACGGTCGCGACGGCGCGCTCGTCGAACTGCTCGCCCGCCTGGATCACCGCCGCGAGGTCGGGGCATGCGACCGCGTGCAGCGTCACGTGCGGGTCGACGGCGCGCACGGCCCGCTCGTACGCGCCGCTCGCCACCGTGGTCGGCGTTGCCAGCAGGCCGATGCGCCCGCTGCGCGTGCTGGCGACGGCGCGCAGCGCCTCGGGACGCACCACCCCGAGCACGTCCAGTCCCAGCGTGGTCTGCATCATGCGCCTGCTCAAGCTCGGCAGCGCGGCCGAGGTCGCCGAGTTGCAGGCGACGACCAAAAGCTTCGCACGACGGCGCAGCAGCTCCTCGGCGATCTCCGCCGCGAAGCGCTCGATCTCCTCGGGCGAGCGTTCGCCGTAGGGGAACCTCGCCGTGTCCCCGAGATAGACGAAGTCCTCCTGCGGCAGCCGCACGAGCAGCTCGTGCAGCACGGTCAGGCCGCCCACGCCGGAGTCGAACACCCCGATCGGCCGTCTGCTCTGTCCGGACGCGTGCGCCGGGCTGGTGGGGTCGTCGGCCACGGGGCCATCATTCCATAGGAGCCCGAAGGGTCGGGGGCGCTACGGTCAGCGTTGCTCGTGCGCGTGCTCGTGGTCTCCAACATGCTCCCCTCCCCCGCTCACCCCGAGCGCGGGACCTTCGTCCGCGACCAGGTATCCGCGTTGCGGCGCCTGGGAGGGCTCGACATCGAGCTCTACGAGTTCCCTCCGGGAGCGCGCTCCCTGGCGCGAGCGGCCCGCGACCTTCGCCGTCGCCATGTCCCCAGCCGATCCGGCGCTCGGGGCGCCGAGCGCTTCGATGTCGTCCACGCCCACTACGGCCTCACGGCCTGGCCTGCGTTCGCGGTGCCCGCCCCCGTACACGCGCTGACCGTGCACGGCAACGACATGCGCCACCCCCGCACGCGGATGATCACCGGCGCCGCGCTCGGCCGGATCGACCTCCTCGCCGCCGTCTCGAGCTCGCTGGCCCAGGAACTGCCGGGCCGCAAAGCGCGCGCTCGCGCGCAGGTGCTGCCCTGCGGCGTGGATCTCGTGCGCTTCCGCTCGATTCCCCGTTCCCAGGCCCGTACCGAGCTCGGCCTCGATCTCGAGCGGCCCTACCTGCTGTTCGCGGCCGATCCCGCTCGGGCGATCAAGCGCTATGACCTCGCGCTCGCGCTGGCGCGCGAGGTGGGCGTCGAGCTGCTCGTCCTCGGTGGCGTCGATCCCGCGCGCGCGCCGCTGTGGTTCAACGCCGTGAACGCCGTGTTGATGCCTTCCGGGCACGAGGGCTTCGGGCTGGCGGTGCTGGAGGCGCTCGCCTGCGACGTCCCGGTGCTGACCACCCCGGTCGGAATCCATCCCGAGGCGCTCGCCGACGTCGCGGGCACCCTGTGCGCGCCGTTCGACCTCGCCCGCTGGGCCGACGCCCTGCGACCCCACCTGCAGGCGGCCGATCCGCGCATCGACGGTCGCTCGAGCGCGATGCGCTACTCCGATCGGATCATGGCCGAACGGGTGGCCGAGGCGTGGCGCTCCGCGCTGTAGCGCGAAGCGTGAGCCGACATGCGTATGCCAGAGCACGGCGCGAGCGTGTCGTTCGCCCGCGAACGCGCGAACGACCCATCCGCCGGGTAGCATGAATCGGCGGTGGAGAAGAGCACGACCGGAACGGCTCCCGTAGCCGCCCCCACGCAGACCCCCGACGACGGCCCGCCGGCCGACGGCGAGCTTGTCGCGCCCACCGGGTCTCCCGGGTTCGGCGCGCGCGGGCGCATGCGTCGGCGTACACGCTTTCTGCGCAAGGCGCGCGAGCTCGCCTACCGCGACCTGGGCGGGCTGGTCTTCAACCTGCATCGCTTCGGCCAGCGCAACGACGCGCTGGTGATCGCCAAGCTCTCGACCCTCGGCCACATCGACGGCGAGCTGCGCACGCTCGAGACCGCGCTGCAGGAGCGCCAGGCGGTGACGGTCCTGCGCGAGGCCGGCATCGCGGCGTGTCCTCGCTGCGCGGCGATCCACGGCAGCGACGATCGCTTCTGCCCCAACTGCGGTTTGGCGATGGATCGCCGTGCCGAGCGCCCGGTGGGCAGCGCGCCGGCCACCGCCACGGTAGGGGCCCCTCCTCCGACACCGCCATCCACACCGGGGTCGACGACGCCCGCTTCGGCCTCGACACCCGCTCCCACCCCCAAGCCTGCCCCGACCTCAGCGTCCGCTCCCATCTCTGACGCCTCGGACGTGGATCAGCCCACCGAGATCGTTCGCCCACCGGACGCCGGCGCGTGAGCCTCGCCGCTTCGTCCCCGCCGCCCGCCACCGTCCCCAGCGCGCCCGTGGGCGAGACCTGTCCGCTGTGCGGCGCCGCGCTTCATCCTGAGCAGGAGTGGTGCCTGCGCTGCGGCGCCGCCGCGCGCACGCGCCTGGCGGCTTCGCCCAACTGGAAGGCGCCGATCGCCGTGATCGCCGCCGCGATCGCGCTGTCGCTCGGGGTCCTCGCGGCCGCGCTCGTCAAGCTCGCGGGAGGCTCTAACACCACCACGGCGGCGATCACCACAACCGTGACGAGCGCACCGGCCACCGCCGTCCCCCCCACGACGACACCGGGGACGACGAGCACGGGCAGCGCGCTCAGCGGCGCCACGGCGACACCGGGCGCCACCACGACACCCGGTGCGGCCACCCCGCCAGGGGCAACAATCATCCCAGGGACGACAACCACCTCCGGCGCCACAACCAAAACCGGAGCGAAGACCACATCCGGAGCAGCGATTCCCGGCACGAACGCTCGCCACACGGCGCCTTCGGGCACAGCCAAGACCTCTACGACCTTCCCAGGGACGGACATCCCGCTTCCAACCTCCAGACGCGTCGTCACGCCCACTCCCAAACGGTGAGATCGACGCAGGAGGACGGTCCCTCCGTCGAGACCGACGTAGCGGTTGTCGGGGCGGGCGCGGCGGGGCTCTATGCCGCGCTCTGCGCGGCTCGCGCCGGCGCCACCGTCACGTTGATCTCGGCCACGCCGCTCGCCCAGACCGCGTCCTACTGGGCCCAGGGCGGCCTGGCCGCCGCGCTCGCCGCGGACGACAGCTTCGATCTGCATCTGCGAGACACCGAGCAGGCCGGCCGGGCGCTCGTCCGGCACTCGGCCGCCGAGATCCTCGTCCGCGAGGCGCCCGCGTGCGTCGAGGACTTGCAGACGCTCGGCGTCCGCTTCGACGCCGACCGCTTCGGGCGCCTGGCGCTGGGCCTCGAGGGCGGCCACTCGGTCAGACGGGTGGTGCACGCCGGTGGCAGCGCCACCGGGCGACGCGTCGTGCGCCAGCTCTCGGCGCTGGCAGCCGAAGAGCCGCGCATCGCCGTGCTCGAGGGCGCCCGCGCGCGCGCACTGTGGATCCGCGGAGACTCCGGCCGTCGCTGTCGCGGCCTGATCTGCGACGACGGTCGCATCCTCGCCGCACGGGCCGTCGTGCTCGGCACCGGCGGCGCGGCGGCGCTCTGGGCGCGCACCACCAACCCGCCCGGCTCCCAGGGCATCGGCCTGCTCCTCGCCCACGCCGCCGGAGCGGCTCTGGCCGACCTGGAGCTGCTGCAGTTCCATCCCACCGCCGTCATCGGGCTGCCGGGACGTGAGGGCTTTCTCGTCACCGAGGCGATCCGCGGCGAGGGCGCGACCCTCCACGACCCCATCTCCGGCGAGCGTTTCGTCGACGAGCTCGCGCCGCGCGACGAGGTCTCGCGCGCGATCCATGCACGTCTCGCGCAGAGCGGAGCGCGATCGGTCGGCCTGGACATGCGTACGGTCGACCCCGCCCACTTCCCGAACGTCGTATCGGCGCTGCGCGACGCCGGCCTCGACCCGACGCGCGAGCTGATCCCGGTGGCGCCCGCGGCTCACTACACGATGGGGGGCATCCTCACCGATCTGAGCGCGCGCTCCACCCTGCCCGGCCTGTATGCCGTCGGAGAGTCCTCCTGCACCGGCTTGCACGGCGCCAACCGCCTCGCGTCCAACTCCCTGTCGGAGTGCTTCGTCTTCGCCCGCCGCGCCGTCGCCGACGCCCTCTCCCAACCCGAGCCCGCACAGGCGCCCTGCTCGGCCGAGGAGCTGCAGGCGCTTCGTTCGAGCACGCCCGTGGCGCTCGCCGACGCGTCGACTCGCGCCGCCCTGTGGCAGGACGCGGGCATCTCCCGTTCCGGCGAGGGCCTGACCAGGCTGCTCTCCGATCCCCATCCCCTGGCACGGCTGATCGCGCGGTGCGCGCTCGCCCGTCAGGAGAGTCGTGGCGCCCATCGCCGTGAGGACCATCCCGTCCGCGATCCCGCTCTCGACCACCGCCACGTCGTCCTCGCCGGCGAAAGCATCTCCTGGCAGACCTGGACCTGATCCAGGGCTCTTTCTGATCCAGGGCTCTTTCCTAAAAAAATCCCCTTCTTCTCTTTATCTCGGTCCTTTCGGATCGTGCACGTGTTGTCTGTCTCGGAAAGGTCTTGGAGGCAGTCGGAGTCTTTGGGAATGGCGGGTGCGCTCCAACCACCGAGTGAGCCGAAAGGTAAGGGGATAGCTGCCATGTACCAGTTCAGCAGAGCCATCTATCGGGAGTTGGCGCCCCAGATCGTTGCCCCCCCGCCCGGGATCGCCGCCACGAGCAATCACGAGCACGTGCTGCGAAGCTGTGAGGCGGTCGTCGAACGGCTGGCCACCGATCGTCACTACTTCGCGCACCCCGAGCGCACCCTGTTCTGCGATATCCGCAACTACTTCCCGATGTCCGCCCAGCAGCACGTGCACCGGGTCGTCTGCCGCTACATCGGCTACGCGCAGCGGTTCCTCGCCGAGCATCCGCTCGAGGGCTACGCCGCGGTGAGCGGCGCGGCCCCGCAATGTCGAGCCACGACTCGCAAGGGCGCCGCCTGTCAGCGGATGCCGCTGCCCCACAACGGCTACTGTCCCTCCCATCAGCACCTGGCCGACACCGAGGACCGCGAGCTCGCCGCCGCCGCTGCTTGATGACTGAGCGAATCGGCTTTCTCGGCATGGGGATCATGGGCTCGCGCATGGCCGCGAACGTCGCTCGTGCCGGCTTTCCGCTGTCCGTCTGGACACATACCCCAGGCAAGGCCGAGCGCTGGGCCTCCACCCACGACCACACGACCGCTTGCGCAACACCCGCCGAGGTCGCCCGTGCGAGCGACATCGTTCTCAGCATGGTCGTCGACGGCGAGCAGGTGGCGGCGATCCTGCTGGGCGAGGACGGCGTCCTCGCGGGAGCCGATCCCGGGCTTCTGTGCATCGACATGTCGACGATCGCCCCCACAGACACGCGGCGAATCGGCGCCGCTCTAGGCGAGCACGACGTGCACCTGCTCGACGCCCCCGTAACCGGCTCCTCGCCGCGCGCCGAAGCGGGCACGCTGACGATCATGGCCGGCGGCGAGGCGAGCGACTTCGCGCGTGCGCAACCGCTGCTCGAGACGATGGGCGAGCTGGTCGTGCACGTCGGCGAGCTCGGTCAGGGCGAGATGCTGAAGCTGATCAACAACGCCCTCGGCGCCGCCAACGCCGCGGCGCTCGCCGAGGCGTTGCTGCTGGCGAGCGCCACCCACGTCGATCTCGACGCGTTCGCGGAGGTCGTCGCGACCGGCTCGGGCGCCTCCGCCCAGCTGCAGCTCAAGTCCGGCCCGATGCGCGATCACGACTACACCACGCTGTTCAAGACGGCGCACCTGCTCAAGGACGTGCGCCTCTGCCTGGAGGAAGCACAGGCGGCCGGCGTGCCCTTCCCCTCTGCCGCCCACGCGCGCGACCTGCTGTCGGCAACGATGGGTCGCGGCCACGGCGACGAGGACTACGCCGCGATGATCGAGGCCGCCGAGGGGCTGGCGGGACGGCGCCTGTAGGGGCGTCTTCGTGACCGGCCTGTGAGGCTCCATAACAGGGGACTTGACTCGCCCGATCCTGGGAAGAGGCCAAAAAAACAGGTGATTTGCAGGGGATTTGGGGTTTTCGCCTGGATTTCGTATCTTTAATGGATCAGCCGCCCGTCAGGTCCAGGTGGCGTGCAGCATTCGGTAAGACGCACCAGACGCATTCTTCATCTCGTTCGTTTCCAACTTTCATGCCAATTGCTTTCAAAGAATGGGCTGTCACCGTCCGCGCCCTAGCGGAAGGCGAGCAGCTGATCACTCTCCGCAAGGGCGGCATCCGCCAGCCCGGCAAGCCGTTCCGGCTCGCCCACGAGCGTTTCTTCCTCTACCCGACCTTCGACCACCAGCCGGGCGACCTCGTGCGCGAGTCCCATCAGCCCGAGCTGCGCCGCGCTCTCGAGGAGGGCGTCTGGAGCGACGGCGAGCCGCCACTGCACACGTTTACCTCCGGCGCGCCCGTCCAGCAGCCGGACCGCGTGCGCATCCGCGCCTGGGCCGAAGTCGCGGGCCACTTCACGATCGCCGACCCGCGCTGCGTCGACGCGCTCTCCCCCTTCTACGTGTGGACGCCCGACTACGCCGAAAAGCGTCTTGGCTGGCGCCGCCACCAGCCGCTGCACGTGCTGCTCCTGCGCACCTACCGCATCCCCCGTCCGGTCACGGTCAAGGTCAAGGACGAGTACAACGGCGCCCAGGCCTGGATCGAGCTGCAGCGCGACCTTCCGTTCGAGGGCACCCCCGTCCTCTCCGACGCCGAGTTCGAGCGCGCCTCTGAAGAGATCCGCGCGATCACGCGCGAGGCCGGCCAGCCCGTCCTGGTATAGGTCCGCTGCACGGCGCGAGGCTGCGTCCTCGGTCACTCGCGTGCAGAGCACGCCACGCTTCCTGCGTCCTTGCCTCGCTTGTCCAGCGAACCCATACCAGGACGGGCCCCGTCCTGGTTTAGGGCGCCTCCCACGCGAGCGCTTCGTGTGCGGCCTCGGCGGCCGATTCGGGCACCATCACATCGCGCGGGCCGATCATGTCCGAGTAGCCCCCGATCACGTTTTGCAACACGCTTGGGATGCCCTCCTCGAGCAGCAGGTTCGCGATGAAGGCGGCCTGCGGCTGGTCGCTTGCCTGGGCGACCTTGACGAGCGGGCCCTCGGTGTACTGAGGCTTGATCTTGCGGGCACGCCGCTGGCGGTCGTCGGCGTCGAGCTCGCCGCCGTCGGGGTGGACGAGCGGCATCCCGCACTTCTCGCAGAAGCGCTCGTTGGCGGGGTGCAGTCGCCCGCACGAGGGGCATTCGAGCTGCTCCGCCGCCATCAGCCCACCTCGACCGCCACCTCTTGCACCTCGCCGCCGTCGATCAGGTAGCTGCGCACTTCGGGCTCCTCGGCGGCGGCCAGGCCGACGATCACCCACTCCAGTCCCGGCCAGTTGGCGGCGAAGTTGATGTCGGTCTGGGATGGATGGGGAGCGGTGTGGGTGTGCGAGTGGTAGATCGCGCCGATCCTGAGCCCCTGCTCGTCGAAGTCGTTGATTGCCGCCAACAGCTCCTTGCCGTCGATTTCAAAGCGCTTGCGGCTGGCGAACACGTTCGTGGCACGACGCACGAGCACTGCTCGACCGTCCCGCTCGCCGTCCCCCTCGGCGCCGTCGGGGTAGGCGACCAGGCCACAGCACTCGGCGTCGTACTCCTCGCGCGCGTGCGCGATCAGCTCATCCAGCAGCGCGCGCGCGATCAGCACCCGCTACCACCAGACGGTGGAGTCGAGGTTCTCGATCTCCTCGACCGGCAGCGTGTATATGCCGCTCGACAGGTACTTCCAGCCGTCGTCGGCGACGACGAACACGACGTTGCCCTCATCCAGCTCGCCCGCGATACGCACGGCGATGCTCGCGATCGCGCCGCTCGAGACACCCGCGAACACGCCCTCCTCGTCGAGCAGCTTGCGTGTCCAGACGATCGCGTCGCTGTTGGTCACGAAGATCTTGCGGTCGAGCAGGGACAGGTCGATGATCGGCGGGATGAAACCGTCGTCCAGCGAGCGCAGTCCCTGGACGGGCTCACCCTGCATCGGCTCCGCGGCGACGATCTTGACAGCGTCCCCGAACGTCTCCTTCAGCCGCCGGCCGTTGCCCATCAGCGTCCCGCCGGTGCCGAGACCGGCCACGAACGCGGAGACTTCGTCGAGCTCTTCCAATATCTCGAGCGCTGTGCCGTTGTAGTGGGCGTTCGGGTTGGCCTGGTTGCCGTACTGGTAGGGCATGTAGACCGAGGAGTCCGCGGCTGCCATCTCCAGAGCCTTCTCGACCGCGCCGTTGGAGCCGAGCGAGCCGGATGAGTAGACGATCTCCGCGCCGTACATGCGCAGCAGCTGAGTGCGCTCGGGGGTTACGTTCTCGGGCATCACGACCTTCAGCTTGTAGCCCTTGCGCGAGCAGATCATCGCCAGCGAGATGCCGGTGTTGCCGGACGTCGGTTCGAGGATCGTCTGCCCGGGAGCGATCGCCCCTTTCTCCTCGGCGTCCTCGATCAACGCCCTCGCCACGCGGTCCTTGACCGAGCCGGTCGGGTTGCGCGACTCGAGCTTTGCCCAGATGCGCACGCCGGGCTTGGGCGAGAGTCGTGGCAGCTCGATCAGCGGCGTATTGCCGATCGACTGCACGAGGTCCGCGTACCGGCCTCCGCAGGGCCTGTTCCTGAGCCGCTCCACCGCCATTACTTCACGGAATATAGCGCCCCCCGGCGACAAGCCATTAGGATGTGCTCGTCGTGCCCGACTTCGACTTCGACTGGCTGGTAATCGGCTCCGGCTTCGGCGGCAGCGTCTCGGCGCTGCGCCTGTCCGAGAAAGGGCACACAGTCGGCGTGCTCGAGTGCGGACGGCGCTTCGCCGACGACGAGATGCCGACCTCGACGGCCGACTTCAAGCGCTACTTCTGGCGTCCCTTTCTGGGGATGAAGGGGATCTTTCGGCTGACCACCTTCAAAGATGTCTCTGTGGTCTCGGGCTGCGGAGTCGGGGGCGGCAGCCTCGGCTACGCCAACACGCTGTACGTGCCCCCGAAGCAGTTCTTCGAGGATCGCCAGTGGGCGGAGATGAACGATTGGGAATCGGCGCTCGCGCCCCATTATGAGGAGGCGCAGCGGATGCTCGGGGTCGTCGAAACCCCGACCGACGACCCCGCCGATCAGCTGCTGCGCGAGCTCGGCGAGGAGCTCGGCGTCGGCGACACCTACAAAAAGACGCCCGTCGGCGTCTTCTTCGGCGGCCCGGACGGCGCCGGGAAGACCGTCCCCGACCCCTTCTTCGGCGGCGAGGGCCCGGCGCGGACCGGCTGCCGCGAATGCGGGCGTTGCATGGTCGGCTGCCCGCACGGGTCGAAGAACACGCTCGTCAAGAACTACCTCTACCTCGCCGAGAAGCGCGGCGCGAAAGTGATGCCCGAACGCACGGTCATCGACGTCCGCCCGCTCGGCGACGGCACGGGCAAGGACGGCTACGAGGTCGAATCGGTCCGCTCCGGCGCCTGGCTGCGCAAGGAACGCCGCGTGCAGCGCGCCCGCGGTGTCGTCGTCTCCGCCGGGCCGCTCGGCACGAACAAGCTGCTGCAGCGCTGCCGCCTGAATGGCTCACTCGGGCGAATCTCCGCACGCCTCGGTGAGCTGGTCAGAACGAACAGCGAGTCGATCCTGACCGTCACGGTCCCCGAGGACTACCCCGACGATCTGATCAAGCGCGTCGCGATCACCTCCTCGATCTACCCCGACCCGAACACCCACATCGAGACCGTCACCTACGGCGACGACGGCGACTCGATGCACCGCCTCTACACGCTGCTCGTCGGCGACGGCACGCGCCTGTCGCGCCCGCTGAAGCTGCTCGCCCAGATCGTGCTGCACCCGAAGCGCCTCATGCAGGTCCTGTTTCCGAAGCACTGGTCCCGGCGCACGATCATCGTGCTCGTGATGCAGACGCTCGACAACGCGATCGCGCTGCGCCCCCGCACGGGCCCGTTCGGGACGCTGTGGCTGAAGACCGAGCAGGATCCGGAGCGGCCGATCCCGACGTTCATCCCGGTGGCCAACGAGGCCGCGGAATGGCTCGCCAAGCGCACCGGCGGCATCGCCCAGAGTTCTCTCACGGAGGCGCTCTTCAACATCCCCACTACCGCCCACATCCTCGGCGGCGCAGTGATCGCGCCCGATCCCTCCCAGGGCGTCGTCGACGCGCGCCAGCGCGTGTTCGGCTATGAGAACCTGCTCGTCTGCGACGGCTCGGCGATCCCCGCAAACGTCGGCGTCAACCCGTCTTTGACGATCACCGCGCTGGCCGAGCACGCGATGAGCCATGTGCCGGCGGCCGGCGCGGCGGCCGAGCCGCGCGCAAGCGTGACCGCCGCTTAGCCCCCGGCCATCGCCGGGAGGATTACAAGGGTGTCGCCCTCGCCGACGACCGTGTCGAGCCCGTCGAGCACGCGTACGTCCTCGTCGTTCAAATAGACGTTGACGTAGCGGTTCAGCTCGCCGTCGGCAGAGAACAGCTGGTCTTGGGTCGCGGGGTGGTTGGCGGCGAGATCGCGCAGCACGGCGCCGATGTTCTCGCCGGAGGCGTCGACCTGCTTCTCGCCGCCGACGGACGCGCGCAGCACGGGAGGGATCTTGATCGTGGCCATGTGAGCGCGCAGCCTATCCTGCCGCCGCGCAGAACGCCTCGTAGTCGGGGAACACGCCGAGCTCCTCGTCGGTGATCTCCTCGGGGTCGCGCGAGCAGATCGGGCACTCGGGGTCGCGGTGGACCTTGACCTCGGTCAGTGTCGCGCCGAGCGCGTCGTACAGGAGCAGGCGCCCGATCGCCGGCTCGCCGATGCCGAGGATCAGCTTGACGACCTCGGTCGCCTGCAAGAGGCCCATCGTGCCGGGCAGCACGCCGAGCACGCCGTTGGCGCCGCAGGAGGGCGCGAGCTCGACCGGTGGCGGCTCGCGGAACAGGCAGCGGTAGCAGGGGCCGTCGTACGGCTTGAACACCGACAGCTGCCCGTCGAAGCCGAGGATCGAGGCGGACACGACGGGGATCTTCAGCCGCACGGTTGCGTCGTTGAGCAGGTAGCGGGTCGGGAAGTTGTCGACGCCGTCGACGATCACGTCGTAGCCATCGATGATCTCCATGATGTTCGACGCGTCGATGCGGGTCTGGTACTTGACGACGTTGACGTCAGGATTCAGCGCCCTGATCGACTCCTCGGCGGAGTCGACCTTCGGCGTCCCGACACGGTCGGTCGTGTGGATCACCTGACGCTGCAGGTTGGAGAGGTCGACGACGTCGTCGTCGACGATCCCGAGCGTGCCGACGCCGGCTGCGGCCAGGTACAGGGCGGTGGGCGATCCGAGGCCGCCGGCGCCGAGCAGCAGCACCTTGGCGTCGAGCAGTTGTTGCTGGCCGTCATCGCCGATCTCGGGGATCAGCAGGTGGCGCGAGTAGCGGTCGCGCTGCTCGGGGGTGAGCGTGCGGGGGACCTCGACCTCGTAGCCGCGGTCCTTCCACAGCGTGATGCCGCCGGTCATCGAGCGCACGTGCTCGTAGCCGAGGTCGTCGCGTAGGGTGCGCGCGGCGTAGGCGGAGCGGTTGCCGGAGGCGCAGTAGACGATCACCTGCGTGGCCCTGTCCGGGACGATGCCCTCGATCCGCGACTCGAGATAACCGCGCGGCACGTGCTTGGCGCCTGGCAGCCGGCCGGCGGTGAGCTCCTCGGTCTCGCGCACGTCGATCACGGCCACGCCCTCGTCGATCAGCTCGTGCACCTCGGCTGGGTCCACCTCGTCGATCTGGCTCTTGACTTGTCTGAGCAGCTCCGGGCCTGACGGGCTCATCGTGAAACTCCTAAATCATGGTCGGGATTCATGGAGACTTCACAAAGTATAGCGAGAGATCGGCAGCGCGTAGAATCACGGCGCGATGGCGATCGAGCGCTTCCGATGGACCGAACATGCCGATATGCGCCTCTGCGAACGCGGGCTCACGCGAGCCGATGTCGAGCAGGCGATCCGTGACGGGCATGGCAGCCGGCGTATCAATACGGGCAGCGCCGACTGGCGCGTCCAAGGGACCCGCGCTGACGGCAAGAGCTTCGCAATCGTCTACAACAACCCCGTTGATGACGATGCCGGCGCGGCTCGAATCGTCAGCGCCTGGCCTGTTCGAACGAAGGAACCGCAGGCTTAGCGAGCGGGCCCGCCCAGCGCTATCCTCGGAACAATGAAAGCGCGCTACGCCTACTATGACCGCGACGCCGACATCGCCTGGCTGCCCACCGGCGAGTCCGAAAACGTCCTCAGCGAGGAGATGAGCTGGGGTCTGATCGACCATGACGCAGCCACCGACGAGGTCGTCGCGCTCGAGGTCTGGGATGCCAGCAAACGGCTACCCCAAGCCGTCCTCGACGCTCTGCCCGCACCCAGCGCGCCACATAGCGCCGCGGCTTGAGACTCCCGTCGCTTTCGAGGGCACCGCTACGGCCTTCCCACCAGACTTGATGGGCAGATGCTCGTGCAGAACCGGCACGAAGACCCATCCCGAACTGGGCATGTGGTAATTGACACACCTTGGCCGAGCCAAGGTCAGGTCACACTCGGCCGCGCACTGCTCAGCGGATGAGGCGCAGCTCGACACCGTGCGCCGCGCCTTGCCAAACAGTGTCGGCTGTCAGTGCGGGAGCGTCCAGTCGCCTTGAGAGCGCGAGGCACGCGCGGTCGCCGAGCGATAGGCCCGCGTCGCGGGTCAACGGTCGCAACCGTGCCACCTCGATCGCGTCGGCGTCGGTGAACGGCTCCACGGTGATCGCGCCGTCGAGCAGCCCTCGCTCGGCGAGCTGTGCCGCGAGCTTCACCGGATCGACGTCCTGCCCCGCGACGCGGCCCAGCACCTCCGCGAGGTTCACAGTCGAAAGCGAGGCGCCGTCGGCGATCGCATCAGCCACGACATCGCCGCCCGCCTCACCCTGCAGGTAGGCGAGCAGCGCCGAGGCATCGAGCACCACCGTCACTGCTCTGTGTCTTCGCGCGCGGCTTCGGCGCGGCGTTCGGCGAGCAGCCCGACAAGCAGCGACCCCCCCGCCACATCGCGCAGCAGGCCCTGGCACTGCTCGGCCACCACCCGATACGGACGCAACCGCAACGACCCATCCGCCTCGGTGCTCAGAAGCATGCGGGTACCGGGCTTCAGATCCAGCTCGGCCCGCACAGCCGACGGCAATACAACCCGCCCGCGCTCACCAACCGTAACCTGCCTCTCCATGTGGGCCATGTCGTTAGCGTACCACCCTTTGCAATCAGCCCACACCGGGTCAGAGGACCGTTCTATCCAAAGCGCGTGGTGTTCTCGACTCACTTTCTAGTCAAGAACCCGCGCGCCGAAGGCGGCTCGTAGTGCCTCGAAGCCGGTCCACAGGGCACGCTAAAATCTATGTATGGCAACGAATGAGCGCATCGACCACGACTTGGTCGTGGCGGCCGACGGGAGTATTCCCGCCGATCAGCTAAAACGCTTGGGCGTCAATCCTGGTGCGCATCTTCGTGTCGTGGAGACGTCCACGACTCGCTTGGGAGGCAGCTTCGCCGGCTCGCTGCCCGACTTCCCGGAGTTGACCTGGGAGGACTTCGAGCGCGCCAGCAAACTCGCTCGAGAAGATGTCGCTTCGGCGTGAGGGTGCTCGCCGACTCCCACGCCATCATCTGGCAATCACAACGCTCACCGGCACTATCCGAAAATACGGGGAGTGCGCTGCTCGAAGCGGAAGAAACGGATGGCGTAGTGGTGTCGGTTGCCAGCCTGATCGACCTCTGGTACGTCACGCAGACAACCAAAGGAGTTAGCGACGGGGACCTGGTCCGCCTGCGTGAGCAGATCGCCTCCTCGCCCGAGCTGAGCCTGCATCCGATCGACGAGGAGGTCGTCGACGCCACCACCTCGATTCCCCGCGACGTCCTCGGGGACCCGTGGGATCGCTTCATCGTGGGAACCGCCAGAGCTCTGTCCGTAGCGCTCGTCACGAGGGACCGCGCGATACGCGACAGCGGGCTCGTGCCGACCATCTGGTGAAATCAACGCCGCGGCCAGCTTCTGCGCGCGGGTGGGCGCCTTCTTCTTGGCGCAGCCCGTGACGCTCACCGGTTCGCGCGATCCGCGACATACACATCCCCACGCGAGAACGCCAGTGAATTATCCACCGCGACGCCTTCCGGCCGTGCACCGAACTGACCGGCGCTCGCGCCTTCCAGGCCCGCCGCGCGCTGGGATGTACACGTCTCTGGGGCTGCCGCGCCGTCGGCCACACCCCAGCCCCACGCCGATACGAATTCGCCGCCGCCACCCCACGCCTCAGCTCGTGCGTTGCCGGTGTCGACCAGGTATACGCCGCCGGTCGCTTGGCTGTACGCGATACCTGTGGCGCCCGCAAACTGGCCGGCGCCTTCGCCTTCGCTGCCGAACTGGGTCACAGCCGCCGCGGCGGGACCCGCGCCCGAGGCGAGACCGCAGATCCCGAGGCAAAGCGAAACCAGGGTCGTCAAAGCCAGCCTACGAGCGTTCATCGCACAATCTCCCATGTAGTAGAGGGGAGATCCCCTCTATCGGATGACAACCACACGACCTCCCCACCCGCTGGGGGCGAGGCACCGAGCGCTTGGAATGACCAGGGCTCGGCGGCAGAACCCGATCGCTCGCGCCCGAGAGAACGACGAACGCCGCGCCGAAAGGCGCGGCCATACCAGCTTGAACGTGAGAGGAAGCGCCCCGCGGGGCGCCCCAGGCGACTCAGCGAATCAGGCGCAGCTCGACACCGTGCGCCGCGTCTTGCCAAGCGGTGTCGGCCGTTAACGCGGGAGCGTCCAGTCGCCTTGCGAGGGCGAGGCACGCGCGGTCGCCGAGCGATAGGCCCGCATCGCAGGTCAACGGTCCCAGGCGTGCCACCTCGATCGCGTCAGCGTCGGTGAACGGCTCCACGGTGATTGCGCCGTCGAGCAGCCCTCGCTCGGCGAGCTGTGCCGCGAGCTTCACCGGGTCGACGTCCTGCCCGGCGACGCGGCTCAATACCTCCGCAAGGTTCACAGTCGAAAGCGAGGCGCCGTCGGCGATCGCATCAGCCACGACATCGCCGCCCATCTCGCCCTGCAGGTAGGCGAGCAGCGCCGAGGCATCGAGCACCACCGTCACTGCTCTGTGTCTTCGCGCGCGGCTTCGGCGCGGCGTTCGGCGAGCAGCCCGTCAACCATCGACCCCCCCGCCACATCGCGCAGCAGGCCCTGGCACTGCTCGGCCACCACCCGATACGGACGCAACCGCAACGACCCATCCGCCTCGGTGCTCAGAAGCATGCGAGTGCCGGGCTTCAGATCCAGCTCGGCACGCACAGCCGAAGGCAGGACGACGCGTCCGCGCTCACCGATCGTCACCTGTCTCTCTGCATGGGCCATGCGAGAAATGTACCACATCCCTCGATCGACCCACAACGCTGGGTCTCCTCGAAGCGTCCGGTCTTATGTGGTGCGTGTGGCGTTCTCGACTTGTTGGCTTGGTCCGCGAGCGTCGCTTTCGCAGGCTTATCTGCCCTTGGTCTTCTTCTTCGCGACCGGGCCGTACTTCTTGCGCGCCGTCGCGTTGCACGCTGGACGCTTCCGCTTCGCCTGCTTCTTGCAAACCTTCAGCGCCGCGGCCAGCTTCTGCGCACGGGTGAGCGCCTTCTTCTTCGCGCAGCCCGTGACGCTCACCGGTGTCGACTCGTTGATCTTCGCGCCGTTTTGCGCGAGGAATTCGGTCGGCATCGCTAGTTTCTGGCCGCAGAAGCTGCCGTGTGCGCTCGTGGGGAGGTTCGCCGCGAGGGCAGAGTACTTGCCTGTCGGTAGGTTCAGTTCGAAGCTGCCGACGGGGGCGTCGGGGACCGTCTTGAACGTCGAGCTGGTGATCCCGGCTTTGCTGATGAATGTCGTGCCGACGAGGTCGAGGGTCACGCCGTAGCCCTGCAGCACGATGATCAAGCTCGGGAACGCTTCGCCACCGTGCGAGACGAAGTACGCGGGGCCTTCCAGTGGGACCGGCAGCAGCGGCGTGATCGCCTTCGCGTGGCCGATGATCGACGCGCCGGGACAGCCGGCGGGGTTTGCTTCGAACTGTGCGTTCGTGCACGCTTTCTGCAGCGTCGTCAGGCGTGAGGGAAGCTGCTTGGGGAGGTCGACCTTGACCCTCGCGATGTTCGCGTATGTGCCCGCCGGACCCTTGGGGTAGGTCAGCTTCACCGCGAGGCTCGCGCCGTTGGCTTTGCTGGTCTTGCCCCCGGTGGAGATGGCGAACTTGGGGGCGAACTTCAACGCCGCGCAGTTCGTGACCTGGAACGGCACCGACACATGGCTGGCGGCGCCTTCGGCGCCGTTGATCTGGCCGGCGATCGAGGCTGGGTTGCAGTTCGTCGGGTTGAACGTGAAGGACGGTCGGTTGACGAGCACGTTGACGTGCTTGATCTGTAGCGGGATGCCCTCGATGATCGTCGGGATCGCGTGCGCGCCGGAGGAGTCGGTGGTGATCGTCAGCGCGGCGGTGTGTGGGTCGACTTCGACCTTCGCCCTGACGACGACCGGGCGGCCTTCCTGCAGGTCGAACGGGCCCGCTTTGGCGGGGTTGACGATCGACAGGCCGAACGGCGCGCCCGCGTATTTTTCGGTGAGGTACGCCTTGCCACCCGTCACGCTGAACGGGTCGCCGCCCAACCCGACGGAGACGATCGTTTCCCCGATCTGGCTGCCCGCGCCACAGGTGCCGGCGTTCGCCTGCGCTTCGCCGCACAACGGGACACCCGTGAGGATCCCCGACACACCCGCGGGGTAGTGCAACGTCACGGATTGGATGCCCTGCTGGCCATCTTCACGAGAGAGCGTCGTCGAGAGCGGCGTGAACGCGCCGGCGTTGATGTTCGTCGTCTCCGAGCTCAGCGACGGGCTGAACGGGAGCGCGGCGCCGGGGCACGCCGAGCCGCCCGGGCCGCTGGAGATCTCAAACGTCGAGGCGGCATGCACGATTTCTTCACCCGCGGCGGCCTGCGCCCACGGTTCGAACGCCGCATGCGTGGTGTATTCACCGCAGCGCGCCGGCGTCGCGAGCGGCGCGCGCTCGCCGCCGAAGAAATGCACTTCGGCGTCTTCGAAGGGGAGCTGCGGGTTGTTCGCGAACGTCGCGCGGATCTGACCCGGCGCGAGACCCGCGAGCGCGGGGTTGGCGTTCGGTCCGCCGCCGATTTCCACGCTGCCGGGGAGCTTGACGAGCACCCCCGAGACGGGGTCGCGGACGACGAGATACATCGCGACAAGCGAGGCAAACGGGTTTTCCTGCGGCGCGCCCGAGAGCGTGCTGAAGTTCTGCGGGGAGGCCAAGTACACGAAGCCCGTGAGGGGGTTCGGCAGCAGCGGTGTGCGGATCGTCGCTTCCGCAACCTTCGACGCGTCCGGACACGCCACTTCATTAGCGTTCGTGAGCCCGACCTGTTCCTGCGTGCAGGACCCCAGGCCGTCCGCCGCAGCGGGGTTCAACGCGACGCCTTGGGGCAGCGTGACCGTGATGTTCTTCACATCCGACGGCGCGAGGCCTTCGGGGTTCAGCGCCTCTTCCTGGGGGACGTGCACATCGACGTTCAGCCCGCTCGGCGTGCTGGCGGAGCCGACGTCCATCGCGGCGCTGATCGTCCCGCCGAACGGCAACAGTCCACACCCGTCCAGCGCGGGCAGCGCGACCGTCGGGTTCGGTTCCGGCGTGACGACGTGTCCGGGTTCTGCCCACGAGTCCCCGAGCACTTCAGCAGGCAACGCTTTCCCCGTGCAAGACGTCGGCAGCGCGAGAAACGGCGGCGGCAGCCTCGCATGCTCCGGTTCGCACGGCGCCGGGTGGGAGGTGCCCTCGGCTTCGTAGAGGCATTCGCCGCGCGCCTCGTTGTGGCGCGCGTCGCCGGGAACACCCCAGAACGTGACGGTGTTGTTGACGAACCCGATCGTCTGGGGGATGTTCGCCACGCGCACCGTCACGCCATAGTCTTCGCCGGTGCGGATCGAGGTATCCAGGAACACGGGCACACCGTCCGGGGCGAACGCGAACCGCGCCGGTTCGCCCGGCGCCGGTTCGATGTTGAAGACAGGGTTTGCGTTCGTGCTCAGGCCACGCGGCCCTTCGGTGGCGCGTTCGACGAACGTGACGGTCGCGGCGCCGAGCGCGGTATCCGCGGGGCACTGTTCTTTGGAGAACTGCGACAGCGAGCAACGCGGATAAGCCGTCGGGTTGCCGATCAGGCCCGCGGGCAGCTTGAACGTCAGATCCTTCGCCAAACCGGCCGGCGCGACGATCTCTTCACCTTCGGCTTTGTAGCGGCCCGTGGGCGCAGAGTTGAGGTTCAGCGTCGTCGTCAACTGAAACGGATGCGAACCGGCCTGCGAATCGACCGCCCCGCCCGCTTCTTCGGGCGTCAATTCAAAATTTTCGATACCAAACGACGACGAGGCGCCACCGACCGCGATCGCATGCTGGGAGCTGACGCTCGGCGCGCCGCCACCAGAGACGACCGCTTCCGCGACTTCACCGGTATGCGCGCCGGGCTGCACGCGCACCCCGATCGCCATCTCGACCTCGTTGAACGGCGGCAACGACCCCGCACTGAAGACACATTCCGCTTCTCGCACCGCCTTCACCACACACTGCACGGGACCCCGATCAAATCCGTTGCGGGTGTTCGCGCGCGCATAGACGACTTCGAGCCCAGCGGGAAGCCGCTCGAGCATCCGCAACGGCGCCGCCGCATCCTGCGAGGTACCGGTGCCTACGTTGACCGCGGTGAAGATGAGTTCGCCATCGGACTGCGGCGCCACCCCACTCGTCACGACACTCGTCGTCGTACTACCTTCTTCGTTGCTGACTTCCAACGGCGCGACCGCCGTATTCGCATCCCCGCCGACGCTCCTGATCAGCAGCGGCGCGACCCCCGCAGGCCCACCCGTCACTTCGACGTTACCCGCGCCATACGCCCCTTCCAGCGCCTTCTGGATATTGTCCTTGTCGCCCGGCGGAGCGAACCCCCCGAAGCCCGCAGGAATTGGCGCTGCTTCAAAGAGGCTTTCAGAGCCAAGCCCGAACCCCGGGAGCAATGGCAGTGCGTGATGGTTGACTTCCAGCCTGAAAACCGCCTTCGGGCTGGCGACTATTTCCTGAACCTCATCCCTCCCAGGCGCCAACCCCGCATGCGACGACAGATTCCTCGGCACAGACTCGGTCGAAAGGTGAAACCACGGCTGGAGGGTTTCGGCGGAGGCCGACGCGGCACTAACCGAAACGAGCATCAGGGCCAGCAGAGCGGTTAGGGTCAAGCGGCGCAACGGGACTTGCGGAAGGAATTTGAAGGTGGTCATCGGCTTGCCCTCCGGTTGGCGCGAGCAGACTTCTTGGCTCTCTTAGGCTTTTGCTTTCTGAGGCACTTACCCTTCTTGCTCTTCACGAACCCCTTCTTGCACTTGACCGCCTTCTTCGTAACCTTCTTCGAAGGCGGAGCAACCGCGGGAGCGATATTCCCCACACCGGAGAACGTCGCACTACCCGACGGACCAAAGATTTCAGGCTGCGGCGAGGGCGCCGCTTTACACGACGCTTCCGTCGAACATGGCGGCGACCCCACCGCCGCCGCCGGCTGACACGGCACTTCGCCCGTGCATTCCTGCGCGTCATAAATATCAAGCGCGCTATCGCCGTCCTGCGGCACGAGCTTCCCCGTCGTCAGGAAGAACACATCCCCACCCGATTCCGAGGCATCCAGGAACGCCGATTCCGTCGCCGAGGTGCCCGAGGAGATCAGCGCGACACAGCCCGCAGCGACAGGCTCGAACACCTCGCTGCCCGACGTACTCGCAGACGAACAAGCATGTTCACCAGCAGGCACACCCTCGGGCTCAAACTCATACACATCGCCCTGCCCGTTCACATCCTTCGACACAAGCCCATCACGGGCATTGAAGAACAACCGGCCGCTGTCAGACAGGTACCGCGACTGATACGACGCCTTAACCAACGAGTACGGTGTCCAGCTCGGCACGTTCGCCGCCAACCATGTTGAGCCCGGCCAGACAGCGTCACCGCCCGCCAGCCGCATTTCTTCACCCGCCGCTATGTCGCCTTCTTTGCCGTACTCCACGCCATGCGGACGTGCGCCCGTCGGGTCACACGAGGCACACACGACCCTTCCGCTCGCGGCGCTGTACTCAAACACCTCCTCATCGGGCTGCCCTGATACCGCATCACGATTGTCATACCCCGTCAGACCCCGCTCAGACATGAACGCCAACCACTCACCATCAGGCGAAACCCTCGCCGTCAACTCATTCAGGACGTTCGCGATACCACCAAACGCCCAATCCGGGAAGTCAGCCCCCGACAAAACCGCTACTAGCTGCACTACACCATTGTGACTCACATACAGATTGCACCGCTGCGACGGAACTTTGCCTCCTGGTTTGCAGTCTCCTTGGGCGGCGCCGTGTTCGCTGGCGTCCCCGAGTACGCCTTGTGCGACAAAGTAGACGAGTGAGTTGTCGGGGCTCGCGCCGATCACCGAGCCGAGCACTTCAGCATTTTCGGTCAACCGCCTCAAATGGTGTTCCCCAACAACATATTCATACAGGTCGCCAGCGTCCGTGAACAGCACTCCCGCGACACCTTTGCTGGCGAGCTGAAATTCCGGGGCACCCGAGAGCCCTTCGTCGAGCTCCACCGAGCACGCATCCGCGGCAATCGTGCACACCCCACCACTCACCGGACTCTGCGGCTCCCTCGCATTCACACGCAAATACAGATGACTGTTCGCCCCTTCGACCCAGACCACGCGCGAGCCATCTTCAGAGACCGCACCCCGCGTATTGCTCGAGTTTTCCGTCCCCAGTCCCCCGCTGCTCGCTTTACCATCGGGGAGGACGCTCACCAGCGAAAGCTGTTCACCCGCCGGCTTACCGGCGCTCCACTCATACAGCCCCCGTTCCACAGCATTCGCCTTCAACGGCACCACCGATTCCAAGATCACGTGGCTCAAATCCCCGGGGGTGCCACCGACGAATCTCGGTCCGCAGGAGACTGTTGCTGTCGTGCACGGCGCTTCGTTTCCAAACGGGGTCCCCGCCGGCACGTTGGCAAAGCCCGGCGCGCCCGTCACAAGCGGCTGCAAACAAGCGCCCGTACACACTTCACCCGGGCTCTCCGCCGGGAAGTTCGTGCGGCGAAACGCCGTCTGTTCAGAGGCTTCCGCAGAATCGGCCGGGTCAAACGCCCCGAACGGCTGCACCACCGCGCTCGAGAGATCTTCAGAGAAGAATCGAAACTCCTGGCCATTACCAATACTGAGGTTCGTGGAATTGGTATGAGGCGGCTCGATATCCCGCGATGACCAGTCCCCCAGGCCGCGCGTGGAGAGCACCTGCTGGAAGACGACATACCCTTCGGGGTTCGATTCCGTCGGCGCGTCAGCGACATACGTGATCGCATCGCCGTTTGCGGCAGCCTGAATCACCCACGCTTCGCCGATCGGTTCGATCAGCGCACCATGCTTGTTCGGCGGGGAGACCATCTCCCATTGACGGCCGTCGGGCAACGCGAATTCACCCTTGGGACTCGTCGAGAACGTGTGCCCGATTTCTTCGCCCTGTCCCCCACGTTCGCCTTCCGCGACGCCGTTCTGGTTGCGGGCGGTGAGGCGGTAGTGGTAGACCGTGCCCGCGAGCAACCCCTGCGCGATTACAGGGCTAACGGTCTCATCTTCGAATGTCGGGGAGACGCTGCCGGCAGCAACCGGGGCGCGGGCGGCTCCGGCGAACGCCGGCAGTGCGGCCTGGAGATTCGCCTGATACGCGGCTTCGGTGATGTATTCGAACTGGTATTCGGTGGCGGGTTCGCTCGAGACGCCATGCGGGTTGACATCTCCATGCAGCTTCGCGCTGTCGTTGGTGACTTCGCTGACCGACTCGTTCTCGACGATCGGTGCAGACGGCGGTTCCAGGGTGAACAAGTCGATGCGGTTCGTGGAGACGTCGGCGACATAGACGTTTGCGTTGGAGGAATCCACACCCAGGCCTGCGCCGCCGGTCAGGGTGCCCGAGCCAAACGATTCGGTCTGGTTGCAGCCACTGAATGTGTTGCTTTCAGGTTCGACCTTGCAAGCACTGGTGCCAGGCTCGAGGACCTCACCCGCGCCATTGAACGCATAGCGGTAAGTGCGGCTGGCAGAATCCACGTAAAGCTCGTCCGTGGAAGGATCGAAAGCGACGTCTGTGGCATTGATTTCTTTGGTCACCTGCCCGATGTCTTCGCCGGAGGGCTTGATCTCCTCGACGGCACCGCTGCCGTCGACCTTGAAAAAGTCACCTTGCGCGTCAACAGCAAGACCCGCCGGGAGGGAACCGCGCGGGGTTTCGAAATCAGTAGTAAAGGCACCGCTCTGAGCGAACTGGAAGAGGACGCCAGGGCTACCCGTCTGGAGGACGTCAAGCGTGCCCGACGAGTCGACAGCGATACCCACAAGCGAGCCGAAGGGACCGGCGACAGGCCCAGTCGCGGTCGAGCCGTTCAGCTGCCCTTCCGTGCCCCACGATTTCACCAGGGCACCGGTTTCGGTGAACTTTGTAACGATGTTATCGCCCGTATCACCGACGTACACATCACCCTCGGACGGGCCACCAGAGTTATCGACCGCGATAAACGCCGGCGCTTCGAACTGCCCCGGCGCGGTACCAGAGATCCCGGGCTGACAGGCGGAGGTGCACTGTTCAAAGCCGATCCCCAGCCCGACACCCCAGCCCCAGGCCCGCACGAACGACCCATCGGGGGCGAACTCGTCGACGCGATGATTCTGCGTATCCGCGACATACACATCATGCGAAGCAGAGTCCACCGCCACACCACTACCCGCAACTTCTTGGCCTGACCCACGCAACGACACCTCACCCGCCCCAAACGCCCGTTCAAAGACGTGCTGGCGTTCCGCCAAGGCTGGCGCGCTCGTGAAGGCCACGATGAGCAGCGCGACGAAGCCAGCGGGAAACGCGCGGCGGGCGACACGGAAGGACGCACCGGTCCCGTTGAGACGGAGCGCGCCACGGAGCAGCGCGAGGAGACCGGTCGCGGTGTGCGAGGCCTTGGCTGTTTGCTCTGTGGTGTTCACGCTGTCTCCTTCGTCGACTTTGCAGTCGTTTGTGTTTGCCGCGGTATCGTCATTTCGTTGTTCGATCTGCTTGGTGCTCGGGCTGGTGTGGAGCGATCTGACCCCACACCGCCCGCACGTCAGTGCCTACGCCTTGACTTCGATCGACACCTGTTTTTCGTTGGCCTTGAAGTTCGTAAGCGTCGCTGTCATTTCCATCGCGAGCTTCACCCCTTCGTGATCAAATTCGAGACTGTGAAGAACTTCTTCCCCTTCAAATTTTTGGATCAACTGTTTCCCGTGGGATAGGTATTGGAAGGTCACAGTGAGTTCTTTGGTGGGCGTGTTTACGGGCGCGACGCGACCAATTACCGAGCCTCTATATTCCTGGGTACCCCAGAGTTCGTTTGTGCATGTTACGAGCGGCTGCGTGTTCGGTTCGAGCAGTAGTCCGACTTCCGTTTTTGCTTTGTTGATGTAACCGAGGCGACCATGCAATTTATTTGTCACCAGCGTGAATTCTTTGGTGTTGTGACACGCTCCTTTTCCCAACGGTTCGGAAAAAGTCAGGACCAGATTCGATATTTCTTTCGACCCGCTGATGCTCGTTCCCAACCCTGAACTACCTCTGTAACCCCATGCAGCGCCTGTTGAGGTTTCAAAGTTCGCCGTGGAAATGGAGACATTGGCCACGGCGTTGGACACCGAGAATTCGGGCAACGCTGCGGAGGCGGAGGTCGCCACGAGGCCACTAAATGCCAGCACCGCGATCGCTCCCAGCCCAACTGTCCGATATATGGATTTCATCTGATATGCTTCCTTTCGTCTCATTAGGATCCGGCGTGGGGCGCTGCTATTGGTAAGAGGAGCGCTCCGGCGCCGGTCTGTTAGCACGACAGCACGCCCACCACACGGGACGGCAGAGCCGTCCCCGGTGAGAGCACACTTGGCGGCCCGCCGCACGCAAGGGACAGTCGCTGCGATCGAGATCACCGCTGGTCCCCTTGCGTCTGCGCGCCGAGATTGAGTCGCTCGGTGACACGTTTCCCGAGCGGGGTGAGCTTCCACGCGTTGCTTTCGCCACGCGCTTGACCCTCGCCGCTGTTCTCGAGCAGTCCCAGGCGTTGCAGACGCGCGAGCAGCTTTGAGATCTGGCCCTGGTCGTAGAGGTCTGCGTGCGCACCGATCCGGCGGTTGCTCACACCGGGATGCTCGCCGGCGGCCTGCAACACCCGCGCGGTCCTGTACGTCAACCGCATCGGGATCTCCGCCAAAGGATCGCCGCCCGAGAAATCAGCCGAGCGGGTCGGACTTTTCACTCCGGCCGGGCTTTTCCGGCCGGATGAAAACGTCCCGATCCCGCGCCGCTCCCTGCTCGCCGCCGCCGACCCGAGATACGGCAGCACGATCATCCCCATCAGCTCCCCCTGCAGATCGGCCAGCGGTACTCGCTCACCGGCCAGGAGACGCTTGTAGACGATCGCGAGCGCCGCACCGGCAAGACCCTCGGCCGTCAAGGAGGGTGTTTGCGCTGCCCTTGCGCTCTGGGCACTTCCCTCCGCGAGCACGCTCGCGACCCGTGCCAGCAGCGCCTCACGGGCCTCCAAGACTCGTCGTGTGCCGCGCGCGCTCTGCACCACACACACCCGTGCCAACACCGGGTCACGATCGAGGAAGCACAAGATCGTCCACAAACCCGCGCGGACGCGCTCAACCCATGAAGCGCCCTTCAAGGCTGTTCGGGCGAGGTCCTGCTCGACACGGGCGACGGTGTCGTCCAGCATCCCCAGCAAGCACTCTTCACGGTTCGCGAACAGGTCATAGAACGTGCGCCGCGACACCCGTGCGCGGGACGCGATATCCGCGACGGTGACACCCGACCAGCCGAGCTCGTCAACGACCGGGATCGCCGCGGCGATCAAACGCGCGCGCTGCATCTCATACACCTGCCCACGAGCGGAAGGGAGCTTCCCCGCGCTCACACGACGACGACGCACATCACCCTGCACCGCACGCGCGGCACGCGCGTTCCCGGTCGGGGGCTTCGCTCCCATCACACGCCCCTCGCCACAGACGCCTCGCCACTCCTACGCCCCGGCACAGAGGTCTCGCCGCTCGCGCTGCCGGCGCCGTCCGCGTGCGCGCTGTGGGGACGACTCGCATGTAGGGCCTGCTCCCCGAGCGGTGTCAGCGACCACGCCTTCGGGGTGCCCTGCTCGTGACCGCCCGTGTTCTGCGCGAGGCCGAGATCCTCCAAACGCCACAGCAACCGGGAGATCTGACCCTGATCAGAAACCCCCGCTGCGTCCGACACCTCGCGGTTGTTCAACCCCGGCCGCTCGGCGATCACCGACAGCACCGTGAACGTACGCAACGTCGGACGGAAATCCACCGGCGATGAGGAACCTCCAAACGGGCTATTCCTGTAATCGTCGGCGGTAACGGCGAGCATGCCGCTACGCGCGCCCTCCGACGGTTTGCGCGCTGGACGTGAGAGTTCGCGTGTAGCGGCCGCAGGCCCACGGTAAGGCAGCACGATCGTCCCCATCAACGGGTTCAACAGATCCACCAACGGGCCGGGGTCCCCATCCAGCAGTCGTGCGTGGATTACGCCCCATACAGCTCCGACGACACCCTCTGCGGTGAACGGCGGCAGCTCCCGCCCCGCCTTCGTATCCGCACGACCCGTATCGAGAACCCGCGCCAGCTCCTCGAGCACCCGCGCGCGATGCTCCAGCACGAGCGGCCCACAGGCGAGCGACTCGACGAACACGAACCGCCGCAACATCGGCTCCCCATCCAAGAACACGAGCAACGCGTCGAGCGTGCTACGGATCCGCGCCACCCACTCCCCCTCGGCCCCGTACGCCGGCCTCGCGACCGTCGCGAGCCGCTCGACCGCACGATCGAACGCCGCGAGCAAACACTCTTCACGGTCAGCGAACAGGTCATAGAACGTCTTGCTCGACACCCCCGCCCGCACCGTCACGCGCCGCACCGTCAACTGCCGCGCACCGAACTCGCACACCAAACCCACCGTCGCGTCCAACACACGCGCACGCTGCAACACCGACACATACCCGCCACCACCTCGCGGGCCCGCGACCCCCGCGGCACCCGCGCTTTTACGCGCACGCACACGCGCCACGCTCGCGACCGCGCCCATCAGGAACGCACCCCCACGAGCACGACACAATGCGGAGAACGACCAAAGCCGCGCTCACAGGCGCTGCGGCTACCGGCTAGACGATCGAGAGAAGCGCCTGAGGAGGCGCCAGAACTAGGCCTAGCGCCTAATAAACCCGGTGCAGAGAGAGAGAGAGAGAGAGAGATGTGTCAGCGACGCTGACGCATCTAGCTACGGTCCCTTCCGGGCGCGCAACGATCCCCATCACACCTGTCCAGTACGGACTCACGCGAGTACAACCCCTCTTCATCCGACTCGGCCCTCTCCCCTGAAACATCCCCTGCTACAAGCGCTTGAAGTCAACCCAAAGGACCGACCCAAACCCAGTCTATTTCCAATGCCCCCAAACCCGAGAGCACCTCTCCCATAAATATATACACAAACTGACGAACTTTGCAAGCCCAAACTGTCAACCGGCACACAAACCGCTCTGCAAAGCCAATCCGGCACCGCGCCGAGCCCTACCGCTCAAGCGTGTCACCTTGTGTCCATCTCGACACTCTCCTGAAGGAAGAAAGACATACCGCCATGAACACCCCACCGATCGTGTCGCCGCAAGCATGAATACCGCGCGCAAGCAACTGCCGGTGCCGGCGGTCGTGCTCATGACCGTCGCGCTCGCGCTCGGCGGGTGCTCGGGCGGCCGGTCCTCCCCGGCCACGTCCTCCATCTCGACAGGCGCAAGCGCTTCGACTCCCGTGAGCTCCCCCTCGCCCTTCGACGGCGCGGCGCTGCCCGTGGCCCCCGCGCACGGGTTCACGCTCGCCGACCCGACCGACAACGGCCGGACCGTCTCGCTGTCCCAATACCGCGGCCAAGTCGTGGTCCTCGCCTTCCTCTACTCGACCTGCGGCGCGCCCTGCGTGGTGATCGCCCAGCAGATTCGCGGCGCGCTCGACGAACTTGGCCCCCACCCCGCCCCGGTCCTGATCGTCAGCGCCGACCCCGCGACGGACACGGCCGCACGTGTGAGGCACTTCCTCGCGCAGGTTTCCCTCACCGGCCGCGCACAGTGGCTGACCGGCTCGCTCGCCCAGCTGCGCCCCGTGTGGCATGCGTACGGAATCACCCCCCCGAGCGCGGGAAGGGGAGTGTTCGCGAACTCCGTCTCGGTCTTCCTGCTCGACTCCGCCGGTCGCGAGCGCGTCCTGTTCCAGTCGGAACAGCTCACCCCCGAAGGGCTCACCCACGACATAAGCAAGCTGCAATCCCTGTCGTAGCGCCGGTTCTCGACGTGCTCGCGCGCGAACGGCGGCTGTTTTGACCGGCGCCGACAACGCCGTCGCGGTCACCGCGCGAACGTGTCTCCCCCAAATCCCCCACCGGGACGCCGCAGCCCTGCTGATACCCTAGCTCGCAGGTAGGTATTTGCGGAGATGATGTTCTCAACCAAGGCCGAGTACGGCGTGCGCGTGATGGTCGAGCTGGCTCGGCGGGGCGGCGGCGCGGGCGGGGATCCCGTGCCGCTCGCGGAGATCGCCGCCCACGACGGGCTGCCGCTCGCCTATCTCGAGCACCTCGTCGCGCGCTTGCGCAAGGCCGGGCTGGTCGACTCGCGGCGCGGCTCGCGCGGCGGCTACCTGCTCGCGCGCTCGCCGACGGAGATCACGATGGCCGAGGTCGTCGAGGCGCTCGAGGGCTCGATCGCGCCGATCGAGTGCATCTCCGAGGCGTCAGACGGCTCGATCGTGTGCTCGCGCGAGTCCGACCCCGCGCACGTCTGCCCCACCAAGCTGTTGTGGACGCGCGTGCGTTTTGCGATCGTGCGCACGCTGCGCGAGACGACCCTCTCGGAACTGCTGCTCACACCCGCTTTGCTGACCGCACCGACCGCGCCGACCTTAGATATGCAACCCCTGACAACTGGAGCTTGAACAGCGAACATGGCCGACCTAGAGATCAGAGACCTGCACGTGCGCATCGAGGAGCGCGAGATCCTCAGAGGCGTCGACCTGGACGTCTCGCGCGGCGAGGTCCACGCGCTGATGGGCCCGAACGGCTCGGGCAAGTCGACGCTCGCCAACACCCTGCTTGGCCACCCCTCCTATGAGATCACCCAGGGGACGATCGTGTTCAAGGGCGAGGACATCACCGAGCGCGAACCGCACGAGCGCGCGAAGGCGGGCCTGTTCCTCGCGTTCCAGTACCCCGTCTCGATCCCCGGCGTGTCGGTCGCGAACTTCCTGCGCATGGCGATCAACGCCAAGCGGGACGAGCCGATCCAGGTGAAGGAGTTCCGCAACCAGCTCCAGCACGCAATCGAGCTGCTCGACGTCGACCGCGCGTTCACCTCGCGCCACCTGAACGACGGCTTCTCCGGCGGCGAGAAGAAGCGCGCGGAGATCCTGCAGATGGCGATGCTCGCGCCCGACGTCGCGATCCTCGACGAGACCGACTCCGGCCTCGACATCGACGCGCTGCGCACCGTCGCCGAGGGCGTGCAGAAGCTGCACGACGAGCAGGGCCTCGGCGCGCTGATCATCACCCACTACCAGCGCATCCTCCACTACGTCAAGCCCGAGTTCGTGCACATCCTGATGGACGGCCGGATCGTGCTCGAGGGCGGCGTCGAGCTCGTCGAGCGCCTCGAGCGCGAGGGGTACGACGAGATCCGCCAGGAAGTGGGCGCCGGTGCCGGCGCGGCGGCCGGTGACAGCGGTGTCTGAGCCGGACGAGGCAACCACCGGCGGCGCGATTGCGAGCGGAGATGGGGCCGTGGCCGCGAACGGCGCGGTGAGCGTGTCAACGAACGGCTCCGCCCCCGTGCAATCCAAGCCTGGCCGCCATCGCGAGGCGACGCTCTACCACGCGCTGCACGGCGCGGGCGCGGGCGATGGACGCTCGCTCGCTGACCTGCGCAAACACGCGCTGGAGGTCTATGAGACCTCGGAGCTGCCCGTCTGGCGGCGCTCGGGGTTCTGGACGACGACGCTGCAAGCGCTCGACCTCGACGCGCTCGAGCTCCCGCCCCCCGGCGGCGAGCCGGGCGGAGAGGTGCCGGACGTGGTCACGCGCACGCTGCCCGATCGCGCGCGCGCGGGCCGGCTCGTGCAGAGCGGCGGCACGGTCGTCCACTCAGAGCTCGACCCAGCGCTCGCCGCGCGCGGCGTGATCTTGTGCTCGCTGCAGGACGCCTTCAACGACCACGCGGAGCTGGTCGCGCCCTGGTACTCCAAGCGCCTGACGCACGACCGCAACAAGCTAGAGGCCGCGAACGCGGCGTTCTGGACCGGCGGCGCGTTCCTGCACGTCCCCAGGGGCGTCGTGATCGAGGACCCGTTCGAGATCGTCTACGCGATCGACGGCCCCGGGATCGCGCAGTACGCGCGCACGCTCGTGGTCGGCGGCGAGAGCAGCGAGTTCCGCGTGCACGAGTACGACTTGGCGGAGGACTTCACCGGCGGGCAGTCGCTCCACGCGGGCGCGTTCGAGCTGTACCTCGAGGACGGCGCGCGCTGCCGCCTCGCGCAGGTGCAGGACTGGGGCTCAGGCGAGGTGTACGACGCCTCGACGCGCTTCGTCGGGGTCGGTCGCGACGCCTACTGCCACTGGCTGCCGGCGCTGCTCGGCGGCCATCTCGTGCGCCAGCACCTCGAGCTGGCCGTCAGCGAGCCCGGCGGCGATATGGCGTTCCGCGGGCTGTTCTTCGCCGAGGCCCACGAGCACCTCGACCTGTTCGCGGTCGACCTGCACGAGACCGGCCCGTCCGGCGGCGACGTGCACTGGCGCGGCGCGGCGACGGGCGAGAGCCGCGCGAGCTTCGAGGGGCTGATCCAGATCGACCCGGGCGCGCAGCAGACCCACACCTACCTGCAGATCCACACGATGATGCTGTCGCCGAAAGCCCGCGTCGACGCGATCCCCTCGGTGCTGGTGTCCGCCGACGACGTCTCCGCCTCGCACGGCGGCACGGTCGGAGAGCTCGACGAGGCGGCGATCTTCTACATGCAGACCCGCGGCCTCGACCGCCCGGCGGCGGTGCGCGTGATCGTCGAGGGCTTCTTCGAGCCGCTGATCGCAGAGCTTGCGGACGAGCCACTGGAAGAGCTCGTACGCGCGAAGGTCGCCAAGAAGCTCGAGTCGGCGCGCGAGGACATCGAGGCGTATGCCACCAGTCGGTAGCGATTTTAGGGAGACACGTACGCCTGTCCCCCGTACAACGCTGTCGGCGCCGGTCACGACAGCTGTCGGCACGGTTGCGGGCGGACGGGTCGCCGTGAGCGCCGGTGCGCGCCTCACCGATCTTGTCGCGGCCCACAGACGGGCGTGACGAGCGCGATGGGCACCCGCGCCGCCGTCGATGACCTGAGCGCCGGATTGGCCTCGCTCGACGTGAAGGCGGACTTCCCGATCTTCGCGCGGACATTCGACGGCCGCCCCCTGATCTACCTCGACTCGGGCGCGACGTCGCAGAAGCCACAAGTGGTGATCGACGCGGTCGCCGACCACCTGCGTGACCACAACGCGAACGTGCACCGCGGCGTGTACGCGCTCGCGCAGGAGGCCGACGCAGCGTATGACGGCGCACGCAGACAAGTCGCTACATTCGTGGGGGCGCAGCCGGAGACGACGATCTTCACGAAGAACGTGACCGAGGCGATCAACCTCGTCGCGTACGCGTGGGGACGCGCGAACGTCGGCCCCGGCGACGCGGTGCTGATCACGCAGATGGAGCACCACGCGAACATCGTCCCCTGGCAGGTGCTGTGCCGCGAGCGCGGCGCGGCGCTGCGCTATCTCGAGGTCGACGAGCGCGGCGAGCTGTCGTTGGAGAAGCTGGACGCGGAGCTCGAACGGGGCGACGTGAAGCTCGTCGCGTTCACGCACGTGTCGAACGTGCTCGGCACGATCGTTCCCGTCGCGGAGATGACCGCGCGCGTGCGCGCGGCGGGCGCGGTCTCGCTCGTCGACGGCGCCCAGGCCGTCCCCCACATGGCGGTCGACGTCGAGGCGCTCGGGGCGGACTTCTACGCGTGGACCGGCCACAAGGCGCTCGGGCCGACGGGCGTCGGCGTGCTGCACGGCCGCCGTGAGCTGCTCGATGAGATGGAGCCGTTCCTGACCGGCGGCGACATGATCGCCGCGGTCGACTTTCAGAGCGCGACGTGGAACGAGCTGCCGTACAAGTTCGAGGCCGGCACGCCGCCGATCGCCGAGGCGGTCGGGCTGGGAGCGGCCGTCGACTACCTCTCGCGACTCGGCATCGACCGCGTGCGCGCGCACGAGCAGGCGTTGACGGCGTACATGCTCGAGCGCCTGGCGCAGGTCCCCGGCCTGCGCGTGGTGGGCCCGCCCAAGGCGGAGAAGCGCGGCGGCCTTGCCTCGTTCACGATCGATGGCATGCACCCTCACGACGTCGCCGAGCTGGCGGACCGCGGCGGCGTGTGCATCCGCGCCGGCCACCACTGCGCGCAGCCGCTGATGCGCTGTCTCGGCGTCGGCGCGACCGCGCGCGCGTCCGTCGGCGTATACAACGAGGAGAGCGACATCGACGCACTCGTCGACGCGCTGCTCGCCGGGCGCGAGGTGTTCGGGCTGTGAGGTGGACGACGACGGCAACTGGGCTGGGACGACACCGGACGACGGCAACCGGGCTCGGACGACGCCGGACGAAGCCAACGGCGGCTCGCACGATTCGCCCCTCGAACATCGGTCCAGCGATCGGGACCCGCATGTTTGAGCGACGCGGGTAGGCGGGAACAACAGATGGACGACCTCTACCGCGACTACATCCTCGACCATTACAAGCGCCCCCGAAACTTCGGTGAGCTGGAGCCCCACGACCTCGAGGCGCTCGAGCACAACCCCCTGTGCGGGGATGAGCTCGGCGTCCACATCCGCGTGCACGAGGGGCGCATCGAGGACCTGCGCTTCCACGGCCACGGCTGCGCGATCTCGCAGGCGTCGGCGTCGATCGCCTCGGAGGAGCTGATCGGGATGGAGCTGGAGGAGGTCTCAGAGCTTGGCGCCGACTGGATGATCGAGCTGCTCGGCATCCCCGTCTCCGCGACGCGGCGCAAGTGCGCGCTCTTGAATCTCAAGGTCGTCCGCGGCGCCGTCACGGGCGACCACGCGTGGCCGGTGTGATCGCGCGCGTGCCCCTGCGCGGCTCGGCGATAGTCGACGCCTCGAACGGCGAGCTCGTCCAGCCACCCTCGGATCTGGTGGGGCCCCCGACCGCCCGGGACGCCGCGGGCCGTCTCGATACAATCCCTAGTGCAGCGCACGGAATTCGCACAAAGCCACGCAGCGAGGAGCCTCATGGCCACGATTGATCGCACGACCATCGCCAAACCGAGCCCGATCGTCGAGGACGACCAGGGACAGCTGCGCGCCCGCCAGGGCATCTCGCGCGAGGTCGTGAGCGAGCTGTCGAAGATCAAGGGCGAGCCCGACTGGATGGCTGAGAAACGGCTCAAATCACTCGAGATCTTCGAACGTAAGCCCGTCCCCACCTGGGGCCCCGACCTGGGCGGGTTGAACCTCGACGACCTCGTCCTCTACTCCCCCCCCACCGCCGGGCGCTTCAACTCGTGGGACGACGTGCCCGCGGACATGAAGCAGACCTACGAGGACCTCGGCATCCCCCAGGCCGAGCGCGAGCATCTCGCCGGCGTCGTTGGGGTGTGGCGCCAGGAGCCCGTGTATGAGGGGCTGAAGGAGGAGTACGCCAAGCAGGGGATCCTGTTCTGCTCGATGGACACGGCGATCACCGAGTATCCGGAGCTCGTGCAGAAATACTTCATGACCAAATGCGTGCCGGCGCAGGACAACAAGTTCTCCGCGCTCCACGGCGCCGTCTGGTCCGGTGGAGCCTTCTGCTACATCCCGAAGGGCGTCAAGTGCGACCTGCCGCTGCAGTCCTACTTCCGCATGGAGGGAGCGGGAGAGGGCACGTTTGAGCACACGCTGATCGTCGCCGACGAGGGCTCAGAGGTGAACTACATCGAGGGCTGCACCGCACAGACCTACTCCGTCAACTCGATGCACTCCGCCGTCGTCGAGATCTTCGTGCATGACGGCGCGAAGGCCCGCTACACGACCGTGCAGAACTGGTCAAAGGACGTCTACAACCTCAACACCAAGCGCGCGATCGTCGACGCGAACGGAACGGTCGAGTGGGTCGGGGGGTCGATGGGCGCGAAGTACGTGATGCTCTACCCCGGCTCCTACCTGATGGGCGAGGGCGCGCGCGCCGACCACCTGAATGTCGGCGTCGCCGGCAAAGGCGTGCACAAGGACACCGGCGCGAAGGTCGTGCACCTCGCGCCGAACACGACCTCGAACATCCTCGCCAAGTCGATCTCCAAGGACGGCGGGATCATGGGCTACCGCGGGTTGGTCAAGATGGGCCACAACAGCGCCGGCTCGAAAGCGCGCGTGCAGTGCGACGGGCTGATGATGGACGGCGAATCGAAATCGGACACGTGGCCCGACATCCAGATCCAGAACCCGCACGTGACCGTCGCCCACGAGGCAACCGTCGGGCGCATCTCAGACGATCAGCTGTTCTACATGGGCTCAAGAGGATTCACCGAGGACGAGGCCGCGGCGATGATCGTCAACGGCTTCATCGAGCCGGTGACGAAGGAGCTGCCGATGGAGTACGCGGTGGAGCTGAATAGGCTTATTCAGTTGGAGATGGTGGGAAGCATCGGTTAGCGCGGTTGCGCGCACCGACGGACAGAATCGCCGCGCCGCTGTTTCCGGTGCGCCTGCCGTGGGTGAAGGTGGCCGGGACACAGGCGAGCATCATTCAGCGGGGTAGGCCGATGCGTGGCGCTATTACAAGGAGTGCGCCGTTAAGCTACGCCACTCTTCTGGTGAGCACAAATCGTGTTGTTCGCTTGGCGGCATTTCGTTGTTTTGAATTGAGCGTAGCGATACGAGCTGCGTGAAGTTACGAGCATCCTGATCCTCATGCGCGCACCTGTAGACACGATTGCCGCTCCACTCTTCCCTGTCCGTCTTCCTTGGGTGAACGTAGTGGGGACACAGGCGAGCATCATTCAGCGGGGTAGGCCGATGCTGGTTGAGTTCTGGGACTTCTGCCGTCCTAACTCGCTGCGTACGCTGCCGTACGTCAAGGCGTGGCACGAGCGCTACGAGGATGACGGGCTGCGCGTGATCGGCGTGCACTGCCCCGGCTTCGACCCGTCGCGCGAGGAGACGGCCGTGCGCAACGCGGTCGAGCGCCTGGGCATCGAGTATCCCGTGCTGATCGACAGTGAGCTCGAGGTGTGGGAGGACTATGGCAACCAGGGCTGGCCCGCCAAATACCTGTTCGACGGGCGGGCGCGCCTGTTCCAGTACCACTACGGCGAGGGCGCTTACGAGGAAACCGAGAGAGCGATTCAGGAGCTGCTCGGAGTCGAGCGCGAGCCACTCGCGCCACTGCGCCCCGAGGACGCCCCGGACGCGCGGCTCGTGCCGCAGACCGCCGATCAGCCCGGCTCCTACTCGGGCCCATACGAAGCCGGCGGCGTGTGGGCGGTGCTCGACGGTACGGGCACTGTGCGGGTCACCGCGTCCACCGAGAGCACGAACGCGCCCGCGACCGAGCTGGCCGTCACCTACCCCGGTGCGTACCCGCTGATCGAGCACGACCGCCACACGACGGGCGTGCTCGACCTCGATGTCAGCGCTGGCGTGAAGTGTCACGCGACGTGCTTCACGCCGGGCTTGGAACCATATCGATGACGTGTTTCAGCGCGGGCGATATACATCGGAGCGATGCGCGACAGCAAGGACCGAGACGGTGCGAATCTGCTCGTCGATGCGGTAGACGATTCGGTACGGACCGCGGCGCGCTGAGAAGCATCCGTCGAGCTCAAAGCGCAGCGGCTTGCCCAGGCGCCGCGGATTGGACGCGATCGCTCCGAGTGTCTCGATCACCGCAGCGGCAACCGAGACGGGCAGGCGATCGATCTGGCGGCGTGCCGGCGCCATCACCAGCATGTGCCATTCGGCTTCGCTCACGCGGCGGCTGCGCGGCGACTTTGGAGCCCAGCCTGCAGCTCCGCGAGCGCAGCGGCCGGCTCCCCGCTCGCACCTGCCTGTTCGCTTTCGTGGATCTGGGCCATGAGCACCGGATCGGACAGGATCGAGAGGGTCTCCTCGAGGCTTTCCAGATCGTCGTGGCTGATCAAGATCGCAGCCGGCTTGCCATTGCGGGTGACCACGACACGCTCGTGCTGATCCTCCACGCGATCCACCAGCTCAGAAAGATGGGCCTTCACAGATGACAGCGACAACGTCTCAGACATGACCAGTATTCTAGTCACGGAGCAAGGCAGCTGTCAACTTGCGCGTTGCCGTTCCGTCACACCAAGCTTGGAGTGAGCATCTGCGCGAGGTCTGCGTGCGTGCGGTCCATCAGCAAGCGCTTGAGCACCGGGGGCCCCGAGTCCTCGACCAGCACACACGTGCCCGGCCAGTAGGGGCTTTCGCCGGGGGCGGAGACGAAGCCCACATCGTAGATCCACGAGCCCGAGTTGACCAGGCGCGCACCGCCGCGCCCGAGCCATTCCTGCGCGTCGTCGCCGGGAAGCGGGCCGGCACGGTGGGTGTGGCCGAAGACCACGTGGGCGTCGCCGAGATCCAATCGCGCCGCGACCTCGCCGGTCGCGCGCAGGCCGGCGCGACGCAGCTCGACGAGCGAGATGTTCGCGCTCACCGGCCCCAGCCGGGCGCGGTTCATTGCACCGATCGCGAGCGGGAAGCCGCCGGCGATCGCGCGCCGGCGCAGCCTCTGAGCGAGCGCGCCGAGGCCGCCGACCGAGCCGTTCGATCCGCCTCCACCCCCACCGAGCGCGCGCCACGCGTTCGTCGTGGCGATGCCGTTGAGCGCGGGCCCGGTGCGCGCATAGCGCGCCATCGCGTCGCGCCACGCATAGATCGGGGCCGTCACCGCCTCGTAGCCGTCGACGCTCGCGAGCGAGTCCGTAGGCCGTTCCAGCAGGCGCCCCATCACCCCCACGCCGAGACGCTCGAGCGTTGGGATCGTGAGATGGCAGTCGAGGAAGTGGCCGTGCATCGCATACACGTCGGGGCGCACCCACAACCCCGGGTAAGCTCCGCTGACGCGCGCCGGGGCCGCCCACTCGGCGATCTGCGCGAGCATCGCCGAGCCTTCGGCCGGAGCGAAGAGCTGCTCGAGGCGCAGCGGCTCGGGCTCGTGCAGCGCGCGCGCATCGAGCCAGGAGGTGACGAGCAGGTGGTCGTGATTGCCGGCCGTCACGACCAGCTCGCGGCCGTCGAGCGCACGGCCGACGTCCTCGAAGAACGGGCGCGCGGCGGCAAGCGCCTCGTGCGGTGGCCCGTGGCGCAGCTCGAGCACGTCGCCGAGCAGCACCAGGCGATCGACGTCGGCCAGCTCGGCCAGCAGCGGCGCGCGCAGCTCGGGACGGCGCAGCACGTCGACGCCGGACAGGCCGCCGAGATGGAGGTCAGAAACGATCAGTGTGCGCGTCACGCCGCGGTTTCGCGCACGGGACGAACGGACTTGGGCAGCATGAAGCGGACGTCCTCGCGGACGACGTGGAATTCGGAGATGTCCGAGACGCCGCGAGCGCGGAAGAAGTCGAGCAGGTCCTGCACCAGATCGTCGGGCGCGCTGGCGCCGGAGGAGATGCCCACCACGCGCCGGCCGGCCAGCCACTCCTCCTGCACCTCCCCCGCCTGGTCGATCAGGTGGGCGTCGGTGCCGCAGTCGCGCGCGACCTCGACGAGCCGTACCGAGTTCGACGAGTTGCGCGAGCCGATCACGAGCATCACATCGCAAGCGTCCGCCATCTGCTTGACGGCCGCCTGGCGGTTGGTCGTGGCGTAGCAGATGTCGTCGGTGCGGGGACCCGCGATGCTCGGGAAACGCTCGCGCAGGCGGGCGAGAATCGAGCTGGTCTCGTCCACCGACAGCGTCGTCTGCGTGATGTAGGCGACCCGCTCGGGATCGTCGACCTCGAGCGCATCGACGTCCTGCTCGGACTGCACGAGCACGATCCGATCGGGCGCCTCGCCCATCGTGCCTTCGACCTCCTCGTGGCCGTCGTGGCCGACGAGCACGATCGTGTAGCCCTCCTCGGCGAAGCGCGTCGCCTCGCGGTGCACCTTCGTCACGAGCGGACAGGTCGCGTCGATCGTGCGCAGGCCGCGCTCCGCCGCTCCAGTGCGCACGCTCGGGGCGACGCCGTGGGCGGAGAACACGCACACCGCGCCCTCCGGCACCTCGGTCTGCTCGTCGACGAAGACCGCTCCGCGCTCGCGCAGCTGATCGACGACGTGCTTGTTGTGCACGATCTCCTTGCGCACGTACACGGGCGCGCCATGCAGCTCGAGCGCCCGTTCGACCGTCTGCACGGCGCGATCCACGCCCGCGCAGTAGCCGCGCGGCGCGGCCAACAGGAGCTTCTCGACCGTGTTTGCAACCGCTGTCGTCACGCTGCCCATTGTAGGGGCCTCCCCGGTACCCTAAGCGCGTGGCGCAAAGGCACCTCGACAGGCTCACCCCGATCGACGCGTCGTTCCTGCACCAGGAGGGGCCGGTATCGCACATGCACGTCGGCGGGCTCACGGTCGTCGAGGGTCCGCCGCCGGCGATGGAGGAGTTCCTCGAACAGATCCGCCGGCGCCTGCACCTAGTGCCGCGCTACCGCCACAAGCTCGCCTTCACCGCGCTCGACAGCGGGCGCCCCGTGTGGGTCGACGACCCGAGCTTCAACCTCGACTACCACATCCGCCACACCGCGCTGCCGACGCCGGGGGGTTGGGAGCAGCTGTGCGGCCTGACAGCGCGGATCTTCTCCCAACAGCTCGACCGCTCGAAGCCTCTATGGGAGATGTGGCTGATCGAGGGCCTCGAGGACGACCGCTTCGCGCTGATATCGAAGAGCCATCACGCTCTGATCGACGGGATCGCCGGGATCGACCTCGCGACCGTGCTGTTCGACCTCTCCCCCACACCGCCGCCGCTGCGCAACTCCGGGCGCGCGTGGCAGCCGCACTCTGAGCCGGGCACGGCCGAGCTGCTGCTCGCGGGCCTGCGCGGCGCGATGCGCGCCGGGATCGAGCTGGCAGAGGGCGCGCTCGACGCGCTCGCCCACCCCGACCATGCGCTCGCTCGCGCCCGCGAGGCGGCGGAGGGAATCGGCGAGATCGTGTGGGCTGGCCTGAACCCGGCCCCCGAGGTCCCGCTGAACGTGCCGATCGGCCCGCACCGTCGCTTCTTCGGCATCGGCAGCCGCCTCGAGGACTTCAAGCTCGTCAAGAACGCCTTCGGCGGCACCGTCAACGACGTCGTGCTCGCCGTCGTCGCGGGCGCCCTGCGCTCTTTCCTGATCTCCCGAGGGGTGCGCACCGAGGGCATGGAGATGCGCGCGCTCGTGCCCGTGTCGGTCCGCGCCGAGGACGAGCACGGCCACGGCGGCAACCGCATCGTCGCGATGCGCGGTCCGCTGCCCGTCTACATCTCAGACCCGGTCCAGCGCCTGCGCTTCGTCTCCGAGGCGATGGACGGTCTGAAGGAGTCAAAGCAGGCGCTCGGCGCCGAGGTGATCGCGGGCGTGCAGAACTTCGCCCCGCCGACGATCCTCGCGCAGGCCTCCCGCCTGAACTTCTCCACACGCCTGTTCAACCTGCTCGTGACGAACGTCCCCGGCCCGCAGTTCCCGCTGTACGTGCTCGGACGCGAGATGCTCGAGGCCTACCCGGTCGCGTTCCTGCCCGAGAACCACGCGCTGGCGATCGCGATCATGTCCTACAACGGCCAGATGAACTTCGGCCTGCTCGGCGACTTCGACGCGCTGCCCGACCTCGACACGATCAGCGACTCGATCGCCGCAGAGCTCGCAAAGCTCGTGTCGCTCGCGCGCGAGGCTGTTACGACCTCGGTCTGAGCCGCACGTAGCAGCCCTTCGGCGGGTGCCTTTCGTAGGGTATAGATGTGCCCGGTTGAGCCTCGAGGCCTCTTGCCCTGTCCGGTAGTGGCCTCGATTACTGAGCTTGGCCGGGCACCCTGTTCTCCTACCCAGAACCCATCCGCCGCAACCCCTGCCGGACGCGGCCTGCCGTGCCTTCCAAAAGTGGGCCTTTGCCGGCTTGCAGAAACACCGCAAGCTTCACAGAGTGAGAAACACAGAGTCCGATTGAGTGTGCTTGACAGCTCATCGGATCTCCGCTACAACGTGTCCCGCTCGGACAGGGCACCCGCGAAGCACCGGGGAATTTCTATCTGGATGGCGAGAGGAGCCTCATGCTCGAGGTTTGGTCGCGGCGTGCGCGTCTGTGCGCACGCTTTATTTGTGTTGCGTGCCTGTTTGGTGTTGTGGGTGCAAGCGGGGCGGACGCCGGCAGCGTCGCGGAAGTCACCGCCGCTCACGAGTCTGCCGCGGTGCGCGGCGAGCTCGCGAACATCTCTGAACGCAAGGGGCCCTTCGTGGGCCCGGCGACTCCCTCGGGGGCAAAATGGACGCTGCCCAAGGGCGCCAGGCAGATCCAGGCCGACACGACCGCCGACTCGGACACCTACGCTCTTCCGAACGGGCACGACCTAACCCGCGTGTTTGCCGGGCCGGTGAACTACCTCTCCGCCGAAGGCCAGTGGCAGCCGCTGGCAACCGGGGAGCTGTCGGACAGCAGCGCCGAACCGGACCTCGCCGCCTCGCCGATGTTCGAAGGCGAAGAACGGCCGCTTGGATCAAAGCCCGAAGCGACGTGCACGCTCGCGAGCGCCGAACCGACCAAATCCTCGTGCGCCGGCTCGCTCGGCGCCGGGTACACCACTGCGACGAAAGCGACGAAGCGGAGCCTGATCAAGTTCACGCTGCCCTACGACAGCGAAAGCCTGACGATCCTCAACGCCCGTCTTGAACTCGACGTCACCGCCAGCACGACTACGACCGGTGTAGCGATGGGCCTCTATCGCGTCACGACACCCTGGACGACCGGCGCGACGTGGAACACGAGCAACGGCACGACCGCCTGGAAAGCGGCGGGCGGGGACTTCGCGAGCAACAACGAAGCAGCCATCAACCCGTCGGTCGGCACAAAAACAGGATGGACGTACTGGAACCCCACCGAAATGCTGCAGCGCTGGTACAACGGCGCCGGCGCGCCCTCCGAACAGTCAGATCCCGATCTCGGCTTCCTGCTGAAGGACGTCAGCGAGGGCTCGACCAACAACATGGTCACCTTCGCCGACAGCGAATACGAAAACGAGCCGAGCCTCTCCTACGAATCTGTGCCACGCGGCGTCGGCGACGGGTCACAGTACACGATCCTCTCCACCCAGCTGACCCCCACCTCGACGCTCGGCGTGAACGTCGCCAGCGGCAATCTGTCGCTGCATGACACCGATCTGAGCATCGCCGGTCGCGGACTGAGCTTTACGAGCGAACGGATCTTCAACTCCCTGAGCGCGGGACCGTACGGATACGGCCTTGCATGGAGCGACAGCAACTCGCCCTACGTGCACGCATATGAAGACGGCAACGTCTCCTACACCGATGGCTCCGGAGCTAGCTATGCGTTCCTGAAGTCCGGGTCGAGCTTCATCACCCCGGCGGATATCCGCGCGAGCATGTGCGCCGCCGGCAGCCCCGCGCCGTGCCCGGGAACGCTGCCCAGCGGCGTCAAATACCAGCTGATCTACAGCCAGAGCCAGACGCGGATCAACTTCGGTCACGAAAGCGAAGAAGGCTTCGTCTACCCGACGGGGGTCGAAGACAAAAGCAAAAACACGCTGATCGCGAGCTACACAGGCGGAATCGACGAGCCAACGATGTGGACTGACAGCGAGGGGCGCAAAATCGAGTACTCCGAGACCAACCCCTCCGAAGGCTACACGAAGATCACCGACGAGTCGGGCGCCCGCTCGGTGTCATTCAAATACGAAGGCATCGAGGGCTTTGACGAGCTCGTGAAGTCCACCGACGCCGACGGCCACAGCACGACCTATGGGTACGGCCCGGAAGTTGAGGCGAACTACGTAGCGAAGATCACCGACGCCGATGGCCACATCACCCTGATGGAATACGAATACGAAGGCCGCGTAACAAAGATCGTACGCGTCACGAACACAGAAAAAGACACTGGACCGACATCCGTCTTCACCTACTACGAACCGGGCAAAACCCCCGAATTCGCAAAAAAAACCGGCCTGTGCGGCACCACGCTGAAAGGCACGATCGTCAAGGACCCCGACTGGACGGCGGCCGGCGGCCACGAAACGCTGTACTGCTCCAACTCGCTGGACGAGGTTGAAAAGACCTTCGACGCCGCCGGCAATGAAACCAAGGCCAAGTACAACCCACTGGGCTCCCTGACCTCGACGACCGCCGCGTCCCCCGGCAGCGGCGAAAGCGGCGCCGTGGAAAGCCTCGGCTATGACACGACTCACGACAACCTGATGTGCATCGTCGAGGGCTCCTCCGAAGCTTCGTGCCCGACGACGAAATCTCCCAGCAGCAAAGGCGCGGTCACGAGCTTCAATTACAAGGACACAAAGAACCCGTTCTCGGAGACACAGATCGAAAATCCCGAGGGCAATAGCACATTTTCCTGCTATGACCACGGCGAACAGAAAGAAAGCGAAGGCCCCGCCTGCCCCGCCGCCGGAACAACAGAACCGGCGGGAAGCCTCCAGAACGAGAGCGACCAGCTGGCGCTGGAAACAGAAGTAAAAACAGCATCAGAAAAAGAACTGAAGTTCACCTACGACGAACACGGCGAAATTAAGACATCGACCGATGCGGACGGACATTCGACTGAATACCTCTACGATGAAAAGGGCAACCTCAAGGAAATCAAGCCGCCAGTCCCGCTCGCGGCCACGAAAATCACGGTCGACGCCGACAGCCGTCCCCATATCGTCACCGACGGCGCCGGCCACATCGAGACCATCGCTTACGACGCGGACGACCGAATCACCGAAATCGCATACACAGGCACGGGCACCGCCAAGACCGTGAAATTCGAATACGACGGCAACGGCAACGCGATCAAGCGCGAAGACTCGACCGGCACCACGAAATACACGGTCGACACGTTGAACCGCGTGACCAAGGAAGAACTACCCGGATCGCTCAGCAACAGCTACGAATACGACGCCGCGTCGAACATGACCAAGTTCACGGACGGCGGGGGCAGCACGAGCTACAAATACAATAGCCTCAACGAGCTCGAATCGATGACCGAGCCCGGCGAAAGCAAAGCCGCGACCTTCGGCTATGACAACGACCACCGTCTCAACAAGATCACCTATCCGTCGGGCGCGATCGAGAGCTACAAGCTCGAACCAATAACCGGCAGACCTGAAACGATCACCGCAGAAAAAGTTACCGGCACGACCGTTCCCAAACTGTCGTATACCTATAAGCAGGGCGAAGACTACACAGGTCTGATCCAATCACTCACCGAATCGACGGGCAACACGACGACATTCCTGTACGACAAGCTCGAGCGGCTGATCGAAGCGACGACCAAAGGCACCACGATCAAAGCCCACTACGCCTACAAGCTGGACGGCGCCGGCAACCGCACCAGCCAGCAGGTCAGCACGACCGCGGAAACAGGCGGCACCACCAGCTACGACACGCTGAACGGTGCCAACGAGCTCGAATGCCGACAGAGCATCTCCGGGACATGCAACGCCGCGGACGAGCTGTCGGCCTATGCGTACGACGGCGGCGGCGAGGAGACCGCGATCACGCCCAAGAGCGAAGTAGGCGGCGCGACATTCGCCTACAACGCCGCGAGCGAGACCTCCAGCCTCACCCCCTCCGGAGGGAGCGCGCTCGCGCTCTCCTACCGCGGTACGGGACAGAACGACCTGTCGGCGATCGGCAGCGCGACGACGCTGCAGAACAGCCTGCTCGGCCTTACCCGCGAAGTCAGCTCCGCCGGCACGAGCTACTACGCCCGCACACCCAACGGTCTGCTGATCGACGAGCGCACCCCTTCCGGGCATTACAACCCGCTGTACGACTCCCAGGGAGACGTGATCGCGCTCGTGAGCTCAACCGGCAAAGTCGAACGGACCTTCCACTACGGCCCCTACGGCGAGAACATCAAGAGCGAAGGGACCCAAACGATCCCCTATCCCTTCGGGTACAAGGGCGGCTACCGCATGCCCGCCGGAAACACCGGCCAGGGCAACGTCGCGAACAGCCTGCTGCACTTCGGGCAACGCTATTACGACCCGACCACGGGACGCTGGACCCAGCAAGACCCGGAGGACCGGCTTGGCAGCCCAACGCAGGGAGACCGCTTCCTCTTCGCCGGCAGCGACCCGATCAACGAGAGCGATCCGCGGGGTCTGTTCAGCGCAGAAAAGGTGGCGGAATCCTGTCTGGAGGGAGGCGCCAAATCTGCTCTGGTCAGCGGTGGCGACGCCGGGGACACCGCTGTCGGATGCGCAGCGGGAGGCGCGGCCCAGTTCGCAAAGGAAGAAGGATGCGAAGAATGCGCAGAAGCGATCGAAGTCGTCGGCGACGTGAGCGACGCCGAAGACCTGCTCGAATGATTGCGGACAGCTCGAACAGGGTAGGACCGCACGAGGAAACGTTATCTTGGCGCCGCACGCAGCGTGTCGGGGGCATTGTGCTGCCAGGGCAAATCACGACAGAGCGGAGTGAAGATGACAGTGCTTGCCGTCTATGGCTTCAATCTGGGCCTTCCCGCGGCCGTGATCGTAATTGTGATCGTGATCGTCATGTTCGTTGTGCGTCGCGGTGGCACGCGCGGATAGCCTGGACGAGGTGCTGCAGGTAAGGGGCAGACCGTCGTGCTCGTCACCGCGATAATCGCGCTTGTTGTCGTTCTCGCGAGCAGCACTGTCGGTGTTGTCGTCGCCGTGTTCGTCGCTGTCGTGGCTTTCGCGATTCGTTACGCGAGACGAGCTCGGAGACGACGAAATAGGCGCAGCTGAAGGTGCGGATCCCTGAGAGCTGTCGTCCCCATCAAAATTTTACCTGCGACCAGCGTGGCGGAGCGCTGCTGCTAGTAGCCGAGGGCGAACTTCGCGTCCTCCGACATCTTCTCCGGAGACCACGGCGGCGTGAACACCATCTCGGACTCGACGGTCTTGACACCCTCCAGTTCGCCGACGAACTCTTCGATCTGCTCGTTGACCTGCGGCCCGATCGGACAGCCGGGGGTCGTCAGCGTGAACGTGACATGCACGTTGCCGTCGTCGACCTCTACGCCGTAGATCAAACCAAGCTCGACGAAGTCCAGCCCGAGCTCGGGATCGATCACGTTCGACAGGGCATCCATCACATCATCGACGGTAGGCATGCCCTGAGTCTACAGTCGCCACACGGCGCTTCAGTTATCGCAGCCTAAGCGGTCCCACATATACAGCTGGATGCACTCCGTCGCCAGCTCGATCGCACGCTCGCGCGATAGGCGGGGAAGCACGGTGTTCAGGGCCTGATCCTCGGAGACGCCCGCCTGGAAGGCTTCCTCGCCGCGGAAGCCCGCGGCGATCTTCAGCGCCTCGCGGCGATTGTCGCCCAGGCTGGGGAACACGCCGACGAGGAAGTCGGTGTTGGGGATCGGCTGGCCGACCTCGAGCGAGGCGTGCCAGGCCGCCAATAGGTGCAGGTCGTCCTCGTCGAGACTGGCGATCGCCTTGGCGTAGTGGACCGACAGCTCCTTGTCGGGAATATCATCGACCCACGCGCGCACGACCTCGCCCACCAGCTGGCGGCGCGCCTCACGACCGACCGACTCCGCGATCACGCGAATCGCATCCTGGGGCTCGATGAAGCAAAGCGGCATCTGCAGGACTGTAGGCAACGGTGTGGACAGCACTTTTCCGGATTGGCCACCGCGCACGTCCGGCCAGCTCGCCGACCGAGCAATCCTCAGGACATCCCGGCAGCGGGGGTCGAAGGCTCCGCTTCCTCGGGCAGCTCGAGCGCGGCGCGTGTGCGCTCGAGCGCATGGCGATCGGAGATGTCCGAGCGGAAGCCGAGCGACGCGCGCCGGCCCTTGCCCCAGTTGGCGAGCGCCAGGTCGAGCGCTTCCACCGGCACGTCGATCGCCTCGGCGAGCGCGAGCGCGCGGCGCTCAAGGATCAGCTCGTCGCCGATCGCGAACGCGCGCTTGGCGGCCAGCGTCGTGAGATCCTCCCCGGACGGTCCACGCGCGCCGGAGAAGTGCAGCGAGTCGGCGCGCAGCTCATACAGGCCGAGGCGCCCAAGCGTGACCAGCAGGTCATAGCGGCCCATGCGCGCAAAACCGGGGAGCGCGAGCCGTTCGAACAGCCGCCCGAAACGGCGGCGATCGCTCCAAGCCTCGTCCCCCGTGAAGGCGCGCGCCTGAGTACCGCCCGAGCGCTCCACCCAGCTGCGGTAGGCGAGCAGCGTCTCCGCGCCGCGCGCGGGGTGGTGGGAGGTGCGCGGCCCGACCAGCGCCCCGTCGAGAGCGGGCAGCGAGCCGGACCGCCAGCCGGTGGCGCCGACGGCGACGAGCGCCTGGCGGATGAAGAAGAAGGAGTCCTCGCGATCGAGTGGAGATAGATAGGCCGTCAGGAAGCACATCCAGGTGGCCTCCTCCAGATCCTCTTCGGCGCGCGCGCGGATTTCGCCATAGACCGCGGGCGGAGCGGCGCCGAGCGCCAGCAGACGGGCGCTGGCGAAGGCGATCTCCTCGGCTAGGCGCTCGGCGTCGGCGGAGGACCGCAGGCCCGGCAGCAGCGGTGAGCGAAAGCCGTCGTCGACGTCCCGGGCCTCATGCACGACGCGCATCTTGCGCGGACCGCTCGCGCGGGCACGCGCCCGCGCAGATCCCGCCCCGGACGTCTTCGAGCCGCGCCCGGGACCAGGAGAACGACCGTCGCTCCCCCCGGGCGGGGACGGCGCCGGCGCGAGCCCGGGCAGCGTCTTGCTGCAGATCGGGCAGCGCTCTATGAAGCGGTTATGACGGCAGAAGGTCGGCATGGGCTCCTGGGACCAGGGGCAGGTAGCCCTGCGCTCGTGCGCGCTCGGACCCTGCGCGGCGCTCCTTCGTCAGGGCGTAGAGGTAATCGTCGAAGTCGACCTGGATCGTGTGACGCTTGGAGGTGACGTAGCGCTTGCGCAACGCCGCCTGGTCGGACTCGACGTCCGCGCGCAGCTCAGCAGCGGACGGCAACGCGTAGTCACCGTGCAGGTAGTCGCCGACCCAAGCGCCCTGCGCCTCGGCGAGCGGCATGATCGCACCGAGCGGCTGCAGCAGCCCGATGAAGAACAGGTTGGGGATGTCCGGGTGAAAGACGCGGCGAAACAGCTCGATGTGGTTGTCGGGCGCGGCGAGGAAGTCTGGGTCGAAGAACGGGAAGGTGATCTTGTAGCCGGTGCAGTAGACGACGATATCGGCGTCGACTGTACTGCCATCGAGGAAGCGCACCTGATCGCCATCGAGCGCCGCGATGTTCGGCTTCGGCACAATCGTGCCGTGCTGGATGCGGTCGAGGACGCGCCCAGAGATCGTCGGATGGGCCTCGCCGAAACGGTGGTCGGGCTTGGGCAGGCCATAGCGCTCGGGCCTGCCCGTGTAAGCCACGATCAGCCGCTGGGCAAAGCGCTGGCGGAGCTTGAAAGGGATGCGCGGGTCGTTGCGGCGCTGGTCCATCGGCCGGCCGAACAGGTACTTGGGCACGATCCAAGCGCCGCGGCGAGCGGCGAGATACGTGCGGGCGGCAGCGTATGACGACTCGACGGCGATGTCCACGGCCGAGTTGCCGAGGCCGAGCACGACCACGTTCTTATCGGCAAAGATCGAGTTGTCCTTGTAGAAGTGCGCGTGCATCTGCTCGCCCGCAAACGTGTCAGCGCCGGGAAAGGCGGGTTCGGGCCAGCGCGGGTTCCAGTGGTGGCCGTTGGCTACCAGCAGCGCGTCGTAGGTACGCGTCTCCCCCCGCTCGAGCGTGACCTCCCAGACGCCGTCCCCCCGCCGAGACGCATGCTCGACGCCGGTCTCGAAGGTGATCTTCTCGCGCAACCCGAAATGGTCGACGTAGTCGTCAAAGTAAGCCTTGATCTGCGTGTGGTGGGGAAAGTCGGGATAGGCCGTCGCCATCGGGAAGTCCGAGTACTCCATGCGCTCGCGTGAGGTGTCGATGAACAGGTCGCGATACGCAGAGGACATGCCGTTGCGATTGCCGAACACCCAGTTGCCCCCCACCTGATCGGACTTCTCGAAGCAGTCGAACGGAATCCCGCGCTCGGCGAGCGCCTTGGCCGCGGCGATGCCCGAAGACCCGGCGCCGATGATGCACGCGCGAGGAAGATCTCGTCCGTTCGTTGTCGTCGTGGTCATGCAAGCAGCGTAGAAGAAAGACCACGCCCGCGAAGGGGATCGGCCCGATGACCGACGACCCGTGGGATCGGCCCGATTTGGCTCAGACCCCCTAGTCAAGGCGCGTCCCGCATGCGCGTGCGGGACGGATGGACTATCCAGCCCCGATGCCTGGCCCGACGTGCTGCGGCGGACCCTCGGGGCCCTCGTCGGCGTCCGCGTGCCCGGCCACACCGCCGTCCTCGTGCAGGGGAGCGCTCGCGGGAGCGCCCGCGCCGTTGCGCTTGACGGCGAGGTAGCGGTCGACCATGCGCGCGCACTGGCGGCCCTCGTTGATCGCCCACACGATCAGCGACTGGCCGCGCCGGGCGTCGCCGGCGGCGAACACACCATCGACCGAGGTTGTATAGGGCTTCACCGCCTTGACGTTGCCGCGCGGGTCCTTCTCCACGGCGAGCCGGTCGAGCAGCTGCTGCTCGGGATGCAAGAAGCCCATCGCCAGCAGCACCAGCTGCGCCGGCAGCTCGCGCTCGGTCCCGTCAACCGGGCCGAACGGCGGGGCCGGCTCCGCCTTGGCGATGTGCAGGGCAGCAACAGCGCCGGCGCCATCGTCTGAGAAGTGGGTGGTCGTGACCGAGTAGTCCTGCTCGCCCGCATGCAGGTTCTTCGCCTCCTCCATCGCATAGCTGAGGCGATACTTCTGCGGCCACTGCGGCCACGGTGTGCGGTCGTCGGGACGGTGCTCGGGCGGCTCGGGCAGGAGCTCGAGCTGGACGATCGAGCGCGCGCCCTCGCGCAGCGCGTTGCCGACGCAGTCGGCGCCGGTGTCGCCGCCGCCAATCACGACGACGTCCTTGTCCTTCGCTGTGATCGTCCGCTCGACGGCCGGCTGAGGCATGCTGGGCTGCGGGCCATGCTCACGCGCGACCCAGCGGTTGCGCTGGTAGAGGTAGTCCATCGCGAAGTGCACGCCGGCCAGCTCTCTGCCCGGCACCTGCAGGTCGCGGGGCACGCGCGAGCCGGTCGCGAGCACGACCGCGTCGAAGCCGCCGCGCAGCTCCGCGACGCTTACGTCCTCTCCGACATCGACGCCGCAGCGCAGCTCCACCCCCTCGGCGAGCAGCTGCGCGACGCGGCGCTCGACGACGGTCTTCTCGATCTTGAAGTCGGGCACGCCGAAGCGCACCAGCCCACCGATCGCCTCGTCGCGCTCGAACAGCGTCACGCGGTGACCGGCGCGACGCAGCTGCTGAGCGGCGGCCATGCCCGCCGGACCGGAGCCGACGACGGCAACGGACTGTCCGCTCTCGCGTCGCGGCGGCTCGGGCACGATCCAGCCCTCATCCCACGCGCGGTTGACGATCGCGTTCTCGATCTGCTTGATCGTGACCGCGTCGCCCTCGCGGATCTCGAGCACGCACGCCGCCTCACACGGCGCCGGACAGAGCCTGCCGGTGAACTCGGGGAAGTTGTTCGTCGCGTGCAGCTGCGCGATCGCGTCCCTGAAGCGATCGTGATAGACGAGGTCGTTCCAATCGGGGATCAGGTTCCCGAGCGGGCAGCCGTTGTGGCAAAACGGCACGCCGCAATCCATGCAGCGGGCACCCTGCTCGCGCAGCTCTGCCACCGGACGCGTGAGCACGAACTCGCGATAGTCGTGCGCCCGCTCGGCCGGATCGCGCTGGGGCGGCCCGTGGCGCTCGATCTGCAGGAACCCGCCTAGCTTGCCCATCAGACCGCTACCGCCGCCTGCTGTTCGGCCTGCTCCCGCAGCACACGCTTGTAGTCGTGCGGCATCACCTTCACGAACGCTCCCCGCGCGAGCAGGCCGTCCCACTCAGCGAGGACGCGCGCGGCGACGGGCGAGTCGGTGCGCTGGAGATGCTCTTCGATCATCGCCCGCAGCTCGATCGCGTCCGCGGCGCCGAGCTCGTCGAAGCCGACCATGCCCATGTTGCAGCGTTTCGCGAACGTGCCCTCCTCGTCGAGCACGTAGGCCACGCCACCGCTCATGCCCGCCGCGAAGTTGCGTCCCGTCGGGCCGAGCACCACGACGCGCCCACCCGTCATGTACTCGCAGCCGTGGTCGCCGACGCCCTCCACGACCGTCCACGCGCCCGAGTTGCGCACCGCGAAGCGCTCGCCCGCGAGGCCACGGAAGAAGGCCCGTCCGGCGGTCGCGCCGTAGAGCACGGTGTTGCCGACGATCACGTTCTGCTCGGCGACGAAGCCATCGTCCATGGCGGCGGGCGGGCGCACCGCGAAGACCCCTCCGGAGAGGCCCTTGCCGGCGTAGTCGTTGGCGTCGCCGTGCAGCGTGAACGTCACGCCGGGCGCCAGCCAGCCGGCGAAGCTCTGGCCGGCGGAGCCCGTGAAGTCGACGGCGACCGAGTCCGCGGGCAGGCCCTCGGCGCCGTGTGTGCGGGCGATGTGGCTGGAGAGAATCCCGCCGACACAGCGATTGCGGTTGCGGATCTCCAGGGCGGCCAGCACCGGCTCGCCGCGCTCGAGCGCCGGCCGGGCGAGCTCCACCAGCTGCCAGTCCAGAGCGTCCTCGAGCACCGCCGGCGGCGGCTGCACACGCCGGCGAGGCGCGTCCTGCGGCAGCTCGACGTGGGTCAGGATGTGGGTGAGGTCGACGCCGCGCGCCTTCCAGTGCTCGATCGCCCCCCGCGCGGACAGCAGGTCGACACGGCCGATCGCCTCGTCCAGCGAGCGCAGCCCGAGCGAGGCGAGGATCTCGCGCACTTCCTCGGCGACGAAGAAGAAGAAGTTGACGACGTGCTCGGGCGTGCCCTTGAAGCGCTTGCGCAGCTCCGGATCCTGGGTTGCGATCCCCACCGGGCACGTGTTCAAGTGACAGGCGCGCATCATGATGCAGCCGGTCGCGATCAGCGGCGCGGTGGAGAAGCCCATCTCATCCGCGCCGAGCAGCGCGGCGATGACGACGTCGCGGCCGGTCTTCAGCTGCCCGTCGGTCTGCACGACGATGCGCGAGCGCAGGTTGTTGAGCAGCAGCGTCTGCTGAGTCTCGGCCAGCCCGATCTCCCACGGTATGCCCGCTGCCTGGATCGAGGACAGCGGCGAGGCGCCGGTACCGCCGTCGTGGCCGGCGATCAGCACGCGGTCGGCGTTTGCCTTCGATACGCCCGCGGCGACCGTGCCGACGCCGACCTCGGAGACGAGCTTGACCGAGACCTGCGCCTGCGGGTTGGCGCAGCGCAGGTCGTAGATCAGCTGCTTGAGGTCCTCGATCGAGTAGATGTCGTGGTGGGGGGGCGGGGAGATCAGACCGACTCCGGGGGTTGTGTGGCGGATCGAGCCGATATAGGCGTCGACCTTGTGACCGGGCAGCTGGCCACCCTCGCCGGGCTTCGCGCCCTGCGCCATCTTGATCTGCAGCTCGTCCGCGTTGACGAGGTAGTGGATCGTGACGCCAAAGCGGCCCGAGGCGACCTGCTTGATCGCCGAGCGCCGCCGGTCGCCGTTTGCGTCCGGCTGGAAGCGCGCCGGATCCTCGCCCCCCTCGCCCGTGTTCGAGCGTCCGCCGAGGCGGTTCATCGCGATCGCGAGCGTCTCGTGTGCCTCGCGCGAGATCGACCCGAGGCTCATCGCGCCGGTGCAGAAACGCTTGACGATCTCGCTCGCCGGCTCGACCTCCTCGAGTGGGATCGCCCCCGGGTTCTCGCTGCCCTCAGGCCGCTCCTCCTGCTCTGCAGGACCGATCTGCAACAGCCCGCGCAGCGTGGCCTTGCGCGCCGCGTCCTCGTTGATCGCGCGCGCGTACTCGCGATACTTCGCAAACGCCTCGCTCTCGCGCACCGCTGTGTGCGCCGCGCGGTCGCCCTGCAGAGCGGCACCGACATCACTGCTGAACCGGGAGACACTCGCTTCGCTCGCATCCCCGAACCCGCCAGCCGCCCGCACCGCATGCTGGACGAGCGCGATCGTCTCGGGGTTCCACATGTGCTGCTCACCGTCGCGGCGCCACGCGTAGACGCCGCCAACCGGCAGCAGCTCGTCGTGCGGCACCGGATAGGCGCGGGCGTGGCGCTCGAGCGCCTCGGCCGCCAGGACCTCCAGGCCGACGCCGCCGATGCGCGAGGCGGTACCGGCGAAGTGGATGTCGATCAACTCCCGCTCGAGGCCGACGGCCTCGAAGATCTGCGCCCCGCAGTAGGACTGGATCGTGGAGATCCCCATCTTGGAGATCGTCTTGAGCAACCCTTTGCCGAGCGCTTTGACGACGTTCTGCGCGGCCTCCTCGGCGCTCAGTGGAGTCTCCTCGCCATCGTTGCCGCCGCGCGTGATGCGTCCCGTAAAGACGAGCTCGTCGAGCGTCTCGAGCATCACGTACGGGTTGATTGCGCTCGCGCCGTAGCCGATCAGCGTGGCGAAGTGGTGCACCTCGCGCGGCTCGCCCGACTCGAGGATGATGCCGGCGCGCAGGCGCGTACCTTCGCGCACGAGATGGTGGTGGACGGCCGCGACCGCCAGCAGCGAGGGGATCGGCGCGCGGTTGCGCCCGACGATGCGGTCTGACAGGACGATGATGTTGACCCGCTCAGCGATTGCCTCCTGCGCTTCACGGCAGATGCGCGCGACCGCCTCGCCCATTCCCGCGACACCGTCCGAGATCGGCCAGGTGATGTCGATCGTGCGCGCGGCGAACAGCTCGTGGGAGACATGGCGCAGCGTCTCGAGCTCACGATTGAGCAGGATCGGCTGGTCTAGCACCAGCTTGTGGGCGTGCTCAGGCGTCTCCGCGAACAGGTTGAGCTCGGTGCCGAGGCTAGTGGCAAGGCTCATCACGATGTCCTCGCGGATCGGGTCGATCGGCGGGTTTGTGACCTGGGCGAACAGCTGCTTGAAGTAGGAGAACAATGGCGGCGCCTGCTCGGAGAGGACCGCCAGCGCGAGATCGTTGCCCATCGAGCCGATCGGCTCGGCGCCCTCGCGGGCCATCGGGGCCAGCAGCACGCGCAGGTCCTCCTGGGAGTAGCCGAACAGGCGCTGACGCGTGCGCAGCGGCTGGTCTGAGAGCGTCACCTGGTCGGAGGGCGGGAGGCTGGCGAACGGCACCGCGCTCTGCTCGTACCACTCGCCGTAGGGCCGGCGCGTGGAGACTGCGCGCTTGACCTCCTCGTCGGCGACGATGCAGCCACGCTGCAGGTCCACCAGGAACAGCTTGCCCGGCTGGAGTCGTCCGAGGCGCTTGACCTGCTCGGGCGGGAAATCGAGCAGGCCGGCCTCTGAGCCGAGCACGACGTGCCCGTCGGTCGTCTCCACCCAGCGACCCGGGCGCAGCCCGTTGCGGTCGAGCGTGGCGCCGACCACGCGCCCGTCGGTGAACGCGACCGAGGCGGGCCCGTCCCACGGCTCCATCAGGCAGGAGTGAAACGCGTAGAAGCCCTTCAGCGCCTCAGGCAGGTCTTCGCGATTGCGATACGCCTCGGGGATCATCATCATCGCGGCGTGCGGTAGCGAGCGCCCGCCGAGGAGCAGCAGCTCGAGCACGTTGTCGAACGTCGCCGAGTCCGAGTTGCCCGGGCTGACGACCGGCAGGATCTTCCGCAGGTCCTCCTCGCCAAACAGCTCTGAGCGCAGCTCGGACTCGCGCGCGCGCATCCAGTTGATGTTGCCCATCACCGTGTTGATCTCGCCGTTGTGGCAGATCACGCGGTAGGGATGGGCCAGCTCCCAGCTGGGGAAGGTGTTGGTCGAGAAGCGCGAGTGCACCAAGGCAAGCGCGCTCTTGCAGCGCTCGTCGCGTAGGTCGGGATAGAACGGGGCCAGCTGGAAGCTGATCAGCATGCCCTTGTAGTTGATCGTGCGCGAGGAGCTCGAGGCGACGTACAGGGCGGGCGGGCCCATCTCCTCGGCGGTCAGCTCGCACACGCGGCGGATCACGTACAGCTTGCGCTCGAACGCATCCTGGTCGAACGCCTCCCCCCCGCCGCGGCCTGCTCATCCCCATCCCGAGGCTCGGCGCCTACGAACAGCTGGCGGATGACCGGCCGGCAAGCGCCCGCGACCTCGCCCGTGTGCTCCTCGCACACCGGCACGTCGCGCCAGCCAAGCAGCCGCTGGCCCTCCGCCGCGACCGTCCGCTCCAGCAACGCCTCCAGACGCGCACGGGCCCCGTCGTCCTGGGGCAGGAAGCACATCAGCACGCCATAACGTCCCGACGGCGGCAGCTCGAAGTCGACCGCCGCACGCAGCAGCTCGTCGGGCATCTGCATGAGGATCCCCGCACCGTCGCCAGTGCGCGGGTCGGCACCGTTCGCTCCCCGGTGCTCGAGGTTCTCGAGGGCGGTGATCGCGCGTGAGACGACCTCGTGGGTGGGCAGGTTGTCAAGGCGCGCGACCATGCCCACGCCGCACGCGTCGTGCTCGAAGCGGGGGTCGTAGAGTCCGACGGCCTTTGGCGGCTGCTTGATGGGCGAAGTCATGGAAGTGCTCCCTTGGGGCGGTGCATCCCGCACGGGTGGACGCACCCCGCGCGGCACAGGCGGGCACCTGAGGCGGAGCCAGAAAGCGTAGCAGCGCAGACCACGTGAAAAACCACTCGCGCGGGTGGATCTCGACAGTGCGCCCGGACGGGCGCGCGACGGCTCCCGCGACCCGGGGCAGGCCGGCCTCGCCGGACCCGCCGGGAAAGGCCCTGACGACCGACTCGCGGGCTATGCTGCCGGTGGGCGGACAGCCGTTCTCGCCGCCCGTACAAGGCCACGACCGAGAGCGACAAGACGTTTTAAGGGTGTCGATGTGTGAAAAGACCCCGTCCAGGGCACCATCATCGATGACAAGAGAACTCCAGGATCACAGGAGCCACCGATGACGCCGGGCCCCACCACGCCGAACATGGAGCTGGCCCTTCCGGCGCGAGCCGAGAACATAGCGATCGTGCGCCACGCCTTCGGGGCGTTGGGCGAGGCGCTTGCGATCGACGAGGAGGTCGTCTCCGACATCCGGCTGGCGGTCACGGAGGCATGCACGAACGTGGTCGTCCACGCCTATCCGGACGACAGCGAGGGACCGCTGGAGGTGTTGGCGACGTTGACCGACGACGAGCTGACGGTGCTCGTGCGCGACGAGGGGCCCGGGATCGTCCCGCGGCCGGACAGCCCCGGGCTCGGCCTGGGGCTTCCTCTGATCGCCTCGCTCGCCGAGGGGATGCAGCTCGGCCACGCGGAGGACGGACGCACAGAGGTCTGCATGGTCTTCTCACTCGTCGGGCCCTCCACTCAACAGGAGGCCGGAGGACGGGAGAGCGCGACGGCAGACCCGAGCGTGCCGTGACCGACGACGCAGGGGGGAAGGCGCGGGACGCGGAGGAGAACTCCGTCTCGCTGCGCCTGTCCGCTGGACCGCTGGCCGGGCCGGTGCTGTGCCGAGTGGTCTCGATGGTTCTCGTCCGCGCCGAATGGCCGATGGACCGGCTGGATGACGCGCTGCTGGTCTGCGACGCGATCGCGGCGCACGCGCCCGCGTACGTTCGCGACGGGCAGATGGCCTTCACTGTGGCAAGCGACGCTCACGGGGTCGAGCTGCACGTGGAAGCGCTCGCCGAGCGGGGGGCTCGCGGGCTTGTCGAAGACGCGACTGTTCCCGGGGTGGGAAACGTGCTCGAGCGAATGTCGAACGAGCTGCGCGTGGTCGACGGCGGAGATGAGCCCGGGGAGAAGCTCGTGCTCACGCTGACTCGCGGCTGAGAGGTCGCGCGTTTGCCCCGTTGCTCGGCTTGGCACCGCTGCTCGGCTTAGCGCCATTGCTCGCCATCGCGCCATTGCTCGGCTTCGCACCGTCGCCGCCCGGCTTGGCACCGCTGCTCGGCTTAGCGCCATTGCTCGCCGTCGCGCCATTGCTCGGCTTCGCACCGTCGCCGCGCGGCTTAGCGCCGCTGCTCGGCTTAGTGCCATTGCTCACCGTCGCGCCGGCGCTCGGCTTAGCCCCGTGGGGAGCCTTTCCGTTCGAGCCCGGCGGCAGGCGGCGCGCCGAGCCCTTGCTCGTCCTGCGCCGACCGTCCTCGCCAGTGCGTTCGCGAGCCTGCACGAGGGAGGCCTCGAGCGCGCTCATCAGGTCCGGGGACTCCGGCGCGCGTTCGCGCAGCTCCGGTTGCACGACGATTTCCTCACCGCTGGCCTTGCGATCGATCAGGTCGAGCACTGCTTCGCGGTAGGTGTCGCGGTACTTGGCGATGTCGAACGGCTCGGCCAGCGAGCTCACCAGCCGCCGTGCCACCTCGAGCTCGCGCTCGCCCACCTCGACCTCCGTCAGCAGCTCGTTCAGCTCGCTCGCCGGTCGCACTTCGTCGCCGAAGGCCATCGTCGTCATCAGCAGCGTCTCGCCATAGGCACGCACCGTGACCAGCCGCTCACGCGAGCGGAGCACGACGCGCGCGATCGCGACCTTGCCGGTTTCGCGCATGGCCTGCAGCAGCAGTCTGTAGGAGCGTGCGCCGCCGCGGTTCGGCACGACGTAGTAGGGCTGATCGAAGTAGATCCGGTCGATTTCCTCGAGGTCGACGAAGTCCTCGATCTCGATCGTGCGCGTGACCTCGGGCGCGATCGCGGCGAGCTCCTCGTCCTCGATCACAACGTAGCGTTCGGGGGCGATCTCATAGCCCCGCACGATTTCGTCGAAAGGCACCTCGGCGTCGTCGACGGGACAGAAGCGCTTGGTTTGGACGCGAACGTTGTCGCCGACGTGGAGCTGACAGAAGTGGACGGTCTTGCTCGCCGTGACGGCGTACAGCTTGACCGGCATGCTGACCAGACCGAAGTTCAGCGTTCCCATCCACATCGAGCGAGGCATACGACAAGTCTCACAAGAATTTGCCAGATGTCAACCCTTTATGTAATCGACTGTCAACTAATGCCCGCTGCATGCCGGCCGCATGCCGCTGCATGCCGGCCAGAGACGCTGTATGCCGGCCGCATATCGGGCTCGAGTCGGTCGCGTCGCATGCTCAAGCGGAGGAACCCGGTGGCTCCTCGTCGAGCCCGTCGCGCAGACGCGCAAGCGCCGCGCGGATCAGGCGGGAGACCTGCATCTGAGAGACGCCGATGCGCTCGCCGATCTCGGCCTGGGTGAGATCCTCCGCGAAGCGGAGCCTCAGAACGAGGCGTTCGCGCGGGGATATGCGCGCGAGCAGCGGCGCGAGCGCGGCACGCTCCTCGGCGCGCTCGAAGCCGGTCTCCTCGACGCCCAGCGCATCGCCCACGAGTGGCTCGCCCGGATCGTCGCCTCCCTGCGTCGAGCGGGGCGCGTCGAGCGAGCCGGCGCGATAGGCGCTGGAGGCCTGGAGCGCGTCGAGCACTTGCTCCTCCGAGACGCCCACCGCGTTTGCCAGCTCGGCCACCGTCGGTGCGCGGCCGCTCGCGAGCGAGAGCTCGGTGGCCGTACGATCGACGCGCAGGGCGAGTTCCTGCAGGTCGCGTGGCACGCGCACCGACCAGGTGCGATCGCGGAAGTGACGCTTCAGCTCGCCGAGCACCGTCGGGACGGCGAAGCTCGAGAAGGCCACCTCGCGCGTGGCGTCGAAGCGGTCGATCGCCTTGAGCAGGCCCAGCGAGGCGACCTGCACGAGGTCCTCGAGCGGCTCCTCGGCGCGCTGGTAGCGACGCGCCAGCCGGCGGGCGAGCGGCAGATAGCGCTCGGCCAGCTGCTCGCGCGCGAGCGCATCGCCATGCTCGCGACAGCGTGCGAACAGCTCTCTATCGGAGGGTCCCTGAGCAGGTTCGTGAGCCACGCGATTCCCCCTACTCCCCCGACATCGTCTCGGCGTCGCTCCACGAGCACAGGCTTCCACGTCCAGGGCACGTCAGACACAGGCTGCGGTGGGGGCGCTCGCTGACCGCGAACGTGGATGTGTGCACGCGCATCACCTGCTCCGCGAGGCTCTTTTCCAGTTGTGGCCGATCATCCTCCGTGTACTGGGCCGTGACCCACTCGCGCGGGCGCTGCAGGAACCAGTGAACGATCTCCACCCGCCGAGCCCCGTCGCGGAGGACGGCGAGCGCGTAGATCAATCGCTGGAGGCCGTAGTCGCGCTCGACGAGCGCGGACAGATCTTCATCGGGGCCGACACGATCGCTCTTGTAATCCACCACCAGGTGGGTTCCGTCCCGCTCGTGCGCGAGCAGATCGAGGACGCCCGTGATGAGCGGACTCGAGCTCGATGCGGCAGGCGCCGACCCGGCGAGCGTGGGCGCGAACGCGAAGGGATGCTCGCGGCGCACACCCTCCGCATCCGCGATGCGCTCGGCCAGAGCCGATTGCGCCGCCGTGTCCACGAGCATCGCGAGCTCCGCGCACTCCTGCGACCGAACGCGTATGCCGAGTGCGCGTGCCACCCTCGCAACATCGTGCGGTGCGAGCGCTACGGATCGGGCAAAATCGACGGTCTCGAGCAGCTTGTGCACCAACGTTCCACGCACGCGCGCCTCGAGGCCCTCGCTCCCGGGCTCGGATCGGGCGGCGGCATGCTTCTCTGGCAGACCGAGAACGCGTTCGAGGTAGTAGCGATAGCCGCACCGCTCGAGCTCCGAGAGCGCCGTGTAGCTGAGCGCCTCCATCCGGGTCGACTCGATCGTGGCGGCACGAATCGGGGCGACACGGGCGGGGGGCCTAGGTGGTTGCGGAGACGTGACTTCGTGCGAGGGCATGCCTGTCCGCGGTCGCGAAGACGCGAGTTGCCGAGGAGGTTGCGGTCGCGGAAAGGACGACGGCTCCAAGAGAGAAAGCTGTTGCGATTGCGCCGGTTGTTGTCTTTCTTCTTCGACGCCGACGGGAGTGACAGTTGCGGGTAGATGCCCACGCGCACCTCCTTCAGCACGACCAGCGTCTTGCCCGGCGGTACCGCCGTCGATCTCAGGAGGAAGCCGGCCCGTGCCGGCGAGGCATGCGACCGTCGGCGTGTTCAGCCGGCAGCGCACGGTCGCCCGGCCGCTCACACCGACGGCGAGATCGTGAACGGGCTGCTCCGGCTCCTTGACCAGCGCCGGCAGCTCCGCCGCCAGCGCCGGGCCGAGCCAGGAGATCGTGGGCGCGCCCTGGCGTGCCTCCGGCCAGCGCTCGAAGTCACAGCTCCCGCTCAGAATCAGCCGCTCCCGGGCGCGCGTCATCGCTACGTAGAGGATGCGCTCCTCCTCCTCGGCCTGCGCGCGCTTGCGATCGTGACAGAGCTCATCGAACTCGAGTGACGGTATCGCCTCAGCGCCGTCGAGCCGGGCGAGCCGCAGGCCGATGCGCTCGCCGTCGAGCAGCAGGTCGCCCACGCCCATGTTCGGCGCGCGCCCCAGGTCGGCGACGCACACCACGGGAAACTCGAGGCCCTTGGCGGCATGAATGCTCATCAGCCGCACCGCGTCGGGCTCGACCCCCGCAACGGGCGCGTCGGGCTCGGCCACGACCGCCGACCTCCCGTTCGTTCCCTCTCGATGGCGCTCCGCATGATCGAGGAAGCCCCGCAAATCGCGGCCATCGCTCGCTTCGAAGCGGCGGGCGAGGCGCAGCAGCTTGTGCACGTTCGCCAGCCGTCGCTCCCCCCATTCGAGGCCGAGCACGTGCTCACGGTAGCCGCCGCCGGTGACCGCCCGCTCGATCAGCTGAGAGATCGTCCGCCTCGACGCGGACCGCCGCTCCCCCTCGAAGCGAGCGTGAAAAGCCGTCAGCGCGGCGCGATCCTGCGCCGCCAGCCGGGCGAGGATCCGCGCCGCTGACAGCTCCGCGCCGGGGTCGCGCACGTCACGCGCCTCACGGCCCTCCTCTCCATTCGCATCAAGGGCCACCACTTCCACGGCCGCCCATACGCCCAGCTTCGCCGTGCCGGCCGCCCGTGCGAGCAGCGCGAGCGCATCGCTCGAGCACCCCGCGAGCGGTGAGGCCAGCGTCCCGTACAGCGCCTGCTCGTCCAGGGGATTGGCCAGCGCGCGCAGATACGCGAGCAGGTCCCCGACCTCCTGGCGCCCCCAGAACCCACCGACCGCCGCGAGCGTTCGCAGCCCGTGCGTTTGCAGCGCCCGCTCATACACGTCCAGGTCGCCGACGGCCCGCAGCAGCACGGCCACCTCACCGGCGCGCGCCTGCCCGGCGGCTACCAGGTCCGCCACCCGCCGGGCCAGCGCGTCGGCCTCGGCGTGGCGCCAGAGCGGCGCCGAGGAGGCGCCCGGCCGCTCACCCTCCTCGTCCCAGCCGCGGCGGCTGGTCAACAGCAGCTCGACGCGCGGCTCGAGGTCGAGGTCCCCGCGTTCGGCCTTCTCATCCTCGGTCTCTCCGTCCTCGGCCTCTCCATCCTCGACCTTGGCGTTCTCCTCCTCGGCATCGTCGCGAGCGGCGATCAGCTCCATGTACCCGGGGCCGAAACGGGGGGCGAACACCTGGTTGACCACCTCGAGGATCGGCGCGCGGCTGCGGAAGTTGCGCGCCAGGCGCAGACTCGCGCCGCGCTCGTCCAGCTCGGCGCGGCGCGCGCGGAACAGGTCCACCTGGGCGTGGCGAAAGCCGTAGATCGACTGCAGCTCGTCGCCCACCGTGAACAGGTTCTCCCGCTCCAGAGCAACCAGGATCGCGAGCTGGCGCGGACTCGTGTCCTGGAACTCGTCGACCATCAGCAGCTCGAACCGCTCGGACCACGCCGCGCGTACGTCCGCGCGCTCACGCAACAGCCGGCCCGCGAACAGCTCGAGGTCGTCAAAGTCGACCGCTCCGCGCGCGCGCTTCAGCGCGTCATAGGCATGGCCGAATCCCTGCAGCAGCTCGTCCAACAGCACGCACGCGCGCGCGGCGGCGAGATCGTCGCCGTCCGCGTCGGGCGCGAGCTCCGGCCGGGGCAGCGCCGGCAGGCGCTCACCGCGGCTGCGCAGCTCCGCGTAGGCGTCCTCGACGATCGCGCGCGCACGATCGGGCCCGTAAGCCGCGAGCAGGTCCACCGCCTCGGCGCGCTCGTCCGCGACGAAAGCTTTGAGCGCGACCGTGAACGCCCGCTCGCGCAACCGCCCCGCGAGCCCTTCGTCGAGGATCTCGAACTCCGGCTCCAGGCCGGCCGCGAGCGCGTGCGTGCGCAGCAGGCGCGCGCAGAAGCCGTGGAACGTGCTCACGAACGCCTTCTCGGTGTCGCGCGCGGCCTCCCGCTCGCCGAGCTCGACGAAGCGCTCCCTGACCCGCTCGCGCAGCTCGCCCGCGGCGCGGTCGGTGAACGTGATCGCGAGGATCTTCCCCGGCGCGAGCACATCCTCGCGCACCGCCCTGACGAAGCGCTCGACCAGCACCGAGGTCTTGCCGGTGCCCGCCCCCGCCGACAGCAGCAGCGGCTCGGACCGGCGCGCGACCGCCTGCTCCTGCTCGTCGGTCAGCGCACGTCTCGACATGGGCGGAGCACTCGGCGGCGTGTCCACCGATCAGCCCTCGCAACGGCAGATGGTGGGATAGGCGCAACCCCCGCGGTAAGCGCAGGTGCGCGGCTGCGCGCGCAGCTCGCCGCGCCCCGCCTGTGCGGCGGCCGCGCGCGCCGCCGCCAGCGCGCCGTCCAGAATCTCGCGCGTCTCTGAGTGCTCGCGGCGCTCGCCCCGCACGCACTCGATCTCGACGCCGCCGTCCTCGTCGAGCAAGCCGCGCGCGCGCAGGTCCCCGCCCGCCAGCGGCTGGTAGAAGCCGCCGACGGCATTGAGACCGAGCAGCTGCTCGACCGCGAGCATGTACAGCGCGACCTGCACGTTGCCCGTCTTCGCCCCCCACTTGGCGGCCGGCGGCGCGATGCGGCCCTTGTAGTCATAGACGACCGCCTCCCCGCCGGCGCCGATGTCGACACGGTCGATCCGGCCGCGCAGCATCGTCCCGCCGCCGAGGTCGAACGCCGGCAGGCTCGCGCCGGCCTGAGGATCCTCTCCGCCGCGCTCGTCGCCTTGATCGAACCCGAAGCCGAGCTCGAACCGGCTGGGCTCGAGCGGGCTTTCGCACTCGGCCGCATGACGTAGATAGCGCTCCAGGTCGGCCTGCAGCCGGCGGCGCATCCCCGGCCGTCGCTCCGGCGCGGCCGACAGCGGGAACTCGCCTGCGTTTGCCTCGAGCGCCACGCGCAGCAGGGCGCGAGCCCGCTCCAGCCGCGCCGGCGTCAGCCGGGCCGACCCCGTCTCGCGCTTCAGCGCTTCCAACGTGTCCTTCAGAACCGCGTGCGCGAGCCCGCCGCGGGCGATCGGCTCGGGGTCGGGGTCGAGGTCGCGCGCGCGCAGCAGCCGCTCCACCAGCCACCGCATCGGGCAGCTCATCCACACCTCGAGCGACGACGCCGACCACGTGTGGGCGCGCAGCTCCGCCAGCAGCTCCTCGTCGCGCAATGGCGCCGGGTCCTGCGCACGCGCGTGCGCGAACGCGGATGGCCGGTCCACCGCCCCGAGCGAACGGCGCACGACCCGCTCGCTCAGGGAGCGCTCGAACAGATCGCAGACGTCGTCTACGAACAGCGACCTCGCCGCCGGCGCACCGTCGTCGTCGGCCGTGTGCCAGCTCAACACGAGCAGCTCGCGGGGGCGCGAGACCGCCGCGTACAGCAGGTAGCGCTCGGCCGCGAGCGCATCCTCGTGCTCGCCCAGCCGCAGACCCGCCGTCTCCGCCAGCCGCCGCCGCTCCTCCTCGGAGAGAAACGGCTGTGGGCGCGCCGGCGCGGGGAACACTCCCTCCTGCAGACCGCACACGAACAGCGCGCGCACCCGGCGCGCGCGCAGCGCCAGCGGGTCGAGCACCGCCACCCTTCCCGGCACGGGTCGCTCGCCGCTTACGATCTCGACCCCTTCGAGCGCGCGGGCGAGCTCGCTCGCGTCCCCGACGGCCACCGCGGGCGCGATGCGCTCGAGCTCGCCGAGCGCCCCCAGCGCGCGCGTGCCCGCGACGAGCGCGCGTGCCTCGTCGAGCTCGGTCTGCTCGTCCCCGAACACGCTTGCCTGCCCGCGCCGGGGTGCGCTGAACAGCCAGGTGAGCTCACGCGTGACGCGCTCGATCAGCGCTCGCCCACCGCGTTCCTGGGCCTCTCCCAGCTGGTCGAGCGCTCGCAGCCGCCAGTGCTTGCGCTCCCACAACGCGCGCGCCTGAGCGGCGCTCGTCGCACCCGCGCGCCGCGCCGCCGCCTCCAGCCAGTCGGCCGGCTCGGGACGCTCGAGCAGGCCGGGCGCGCGCAACCACGCGAGCAGGTCCGCCACCTGCCCGTGGCTCGCCGGGGCGATGTCACCGCTCGGGGCGGTGTCATCGATCGCGTCGCCGGCCTTCTCTGAAAAATCGCTCTTCTCGCGCGCGGGCGCGCAACGAAGCCATCCGATCAGTGCCCGTCCGATCGCCGTGTCGGCGAACCGCCTGCGCCGCTGCAGCGCACAAGGGATGTGCGCGGCGGCGAACACCTCTTCGATCAGCTCCGCCGCCGCGCTCGGCGCGCGCAGCACGACCGCGAGCTCCTCGGCCGCCATGCCGTCCTCGAGCAGCGTGGCGATCTCGCGCGCGACGAGCTCGAGCTCGGCACGCTCCCCCCCACCCTCCAGCAGCCGCACCGCATCCGCGGGATCCACGCGCACGGCGTCCGGCTCGAACAGCGAGCGCTCGAGATGGCTCAGCGTCGCGCGCGCGTGCGGAGCGTAGTAGTCGGCACGCGGCGCGAGCACACGCTGCTCGGCGGCGAGCGGCGCGATCGCGTGGAACGCGTTCGCGCGCCCGGCGAACGCCGCCCGTCCCGGCTCGTATGTCAGCGACACCGTGACCGGCGCGTCGACGATCGCGCCGAGCGTCTCGATCGCGTCGAGCTGCAGCCGTGTGAGGTCGTCGAAACCGTAGAGGAGCACGGGGGTCGCCCCCCACAGCGCGGGCTCGCGTCGCAGCCCATCGAGCGCGCGCATCGCGCGCTGCTCGAGATCGACGCGCCCGAGCTCGCGCAGCCGGCGGTTGTACTCCTCGAACAGCAAGCCAACGCCGTCGGCCGTCTCGACCTCGAGCGCGCACTCGCTCAGCGCGCGGCTCAGCCTCGCGGGCGTCACCCGCCGCACCTGCAGCTCGACGACGAACGCCGCCAGCGCGCGCACGTACCCGGGCGTGGCCGCCGCGCCGGTGCCGGCGGCGATCGCCGCCAGCACCCGCTCACGCGCGAGGCCGCTCAGCACCGGGCCGGTTACGCGCGCGCGCGACGCGATCTCGCCGATCAGTCCCTCGAAGCGCTCCACCCGCACGCCCATCGCCGCCCCATCTCCGGCCAGCTCGCGCCGGTAGTGATCCGCGTCCGCGCGCGTCGGCACGATCAGCAGCGGCTCCTGTCCGTGCGCGAGGTGGCGACGCACGGCGTCCATCACCACCTGGGCCTTGCCCGCGTTCGCGGGTCCTGTGATCAGCGTTATGGGCATTCACACCCATACTCCCGCACGGGCCCGACGACCTTCACTCACCCGCCGGAAGCGTGCCCTGGCGGAGACGCCGACTGTGATGACCGGCGCCCACAGGGCTGTAGGGAGACACGCGAACGTGTCTCCCCAAAGGAGACCCTGAAGGGAACGTCTACGCCGCGCTGCGCGCCGCGACTTTGGCTTTCTTGGCTTTCGGCTTGGGCGCGTCCTTTGCCTTCGCCTCCGTCGTCTCACCCTCGACAACGACCTCGCCCTCGCCGTCGGCCTCGGGCGGCTTGGCGCCCTCCTTGGCCCACTCCTCGTTGAACTCCACTCGCCATTTGCCGTCCTCGGTCTGGCTCATCGCCAGATGCGCGCGGAAGGATCGCCCGGAGCGACCTTTGAAGCCGGTGACCGCGCGCGAGGTGTAGCCGGTCTTGATCAGTTCGCGCGCGACCGCGATCGGCAGCTGCTTGCTGGCTTTGCCCTTCCAGATCACGAACCCGCAGCCGGGGTCGTTGCGCGCCCAGCAGGAGTAGCCCTTGCGGTTCTCGATGATCTCGTGCCCGCAGATCGGGCACGGTCCCAGCTTCGCACGGGGGATTTTCACGTCTTTGAGCGTCTCGTCGAGCTCTTTTACGGTCTCCTTGGCGAACCCGGCGATGTCACCCATGAACTTCTCGCGCGAGTCTTCCCCGCGCTCGATCTTGCCGAGGCGGTGCTCCCAGCTGCCGGTCAGGTCGGGCGAGGTGAGCATGTGCTCGTTCAGCAGCCTGATCACGTTCAGCCCCTTCTCGCTGGCCACCAGCGCGCGTCCGTCGCGCTCGATGTAGCCGACCGCGATCAGCCGCTCGATGATCGCGGCGCGCGTGGCCGGCGTGCCGATGCCGGAGTCCTTCATCGCCTCGCGCAGCTCGTCGTCGTCGACGAGCTTCCCAGCGGTCTCCATCGCGCCGAGCAGCGACGCGTCGCTGTAGCGGCGCGGGGGTTTGGTTTCCTTGCGCGCGCTGTCGATCTCGCGCGTCTGCACCTGCTCGTCTTTGAGCAGTCGCGGCAGCTGCTGGTCGACGCCCTCGTCCTCCTCGCCCTTCGGCCTCGCCTCGGCGGCGACCTCGTCGTAGACCCCCCGCCAGCCGGGGGTGAGCAAGAGCTTGCCGCGCGTGCGGAACACGTACCCGCCGTCCTTCTCGCTGTCGCCCGCCGGCACGGTCGTCTCGACTTTGGTGTTCTCGAACACCGCCTCCGGGTGGAACACCGCGAGGAAGCGTCGCGCCGCCATGTCGTAGATCCGTTTGTCGTCGGACCCCATCCGGTCGAGCATGTGCTCGGAGCGGGTGGGGATGATCGCGTGGTGGTCTGTCACCTTCTCGTTGTTGACCACCCGTCCCAGCGGCAGCAGATCGAGTCCGGTCACGTATTCCGCCGCTGCTCGATACTCGGCGTGGGAGCCGACCAGCTCGGCGATCGGCTTGATCTCCTCGACCATGTCGGTGGTCAGATAGCGCGAGTTCGTACGGGGATATGTGAGCGCCTTGTGCTCCTCGTACAGCCGCTGCGCCGCCGACAGGGTCCTGCGCGCGGAGAACCCGTAGCGGTTGTTCGCCTCGCGCTGCAGCGTCGTCAGGTCGTACAGCATCGGCGCTTTCTCGCGCTGCTCTTTCTTCTCGAGCTTCGTGATCGTCCCGTGCTTGCCGGTGCACGCCTCGACGATCGCCACAGCCTCCTGCTCGGTCGCGATCCGCGGCTTGGCGCCCGCGTGGAAGCGGCCTTTGTAGGTGCGCTCGCCGCCGTCTCCCCCCTGCGCCCCGTCCAGCGGGGGCGCCGCGAACGTCGCGTCGACCAGCCAGTAGGGCTCGGGGGTGAACGCTTTGATCTCCTCCTCGCGGCGCGCGACGATCGCGAGGGTCGGCGTCTGCACGCGCCCCAGCGAGACCGCGCCGTCGAAGGAGCTGCGCAGCCGGATCGTCGCCGCGCGGGTGGCGTTCATGCCGACGATCCAGTCGGCCTCCGAGCGCGAGCGCGCGGCCTGCTCGAGCAGCGCGAACTCCTCGGCGGGGCGCAGCGACGCGAACGCGTCCTTCATCGCGGCGTTCGTCATCGAGTTCAGCCACAGCCTGCGCACGGGCTTCGACGCGTTCGCCTTCTCATACAGGTACGCGAAGATCAGCTCGCCCTCGCGGCCAGCGTCGCAGGCGTTGACGACATCGCCGACGTCGTCGCGCCCGAGCTGTTTCGTGACGACCGTCATCTGCTTGCGCGAGCGCTCGTCGCGCACGATCAGCTTGAACTTGTCCGGCACGATCGGCAGGTCGTCCATCCGCCAGCGCTTGAACTTGGGGTCGTATTCGTCCGGTTCCGCGAGCTGCACGAGATGCCCCACCGCCCACGTGATCACGTGCTCGGGCCCTTCCAGCCAGCCCTCCTTCTTCTGGAACGGGCCTTTCAGCACGCGCGCCAGATCCTGCCCGACGGAGGGCTTCTCGGCGATGACCAGGGTCTTCGACATGGCGGTCAGCGTAGCGGGTGGGCCCTGAGACCGCGGGCGATCACTTGATGATGATGATCTGCGGATGGGTGGCGAGCAGCGTCTGCGTGAAGACGTAGTTGAACAGGCTGAGCAGCAGCAGCGAGGTCACGACCGCCTGGTTGACCGCGCGACCGACTCCCTCCGCGCCACCGGAGGCCGACATGCCCTTGTAGCAGCACACGATCGCGATGATCGCACCGTAGACAATCGTCTTCAGCACCGATCCCCACAGGTCCGTCACCGAAGCGTTCGCGAACAGCGTGTCCCAGAACGGGCCGAGCGGCTGATCGTTGATGAGCGCCGCGAGCAGGCCACCGAAGATGCCGAACAGCAGCGCATAGATGTCGAACAGCCCCGTCACGACCATCAGCGCGAGAAAACGCGGCACGACGAGGTTCTTGACCGGGTCGACACCCAGCACCTGCAACGCGTCGAGCTCCTCCCTGACCTTGCGCGCGCCCAGATCGGCGGTGATCGCGGTGCCGGCCACCCCGGCAACCACGACCGCCGTGATCAGCGGGCCGATTTCGCGCACGGCGAAGATGAAGAAGAAGTCGCCGAGCCGGTCCACGGCGCCGATGATCGTCAGGAAGTTCGCGCTCTGCAGCCCCGGAGCCCCGTAGCTGAGGGCGGTCGTCGAGATCAGCAGCGGCAGCCATACGAGCCGCAGCGCGAAGAGGAACTGGGAGACGAGCTCGCCACCGTACGGATAGGGGGGTCTCAGCGCGGAGGAGATCGTTCTGCCGGTGAGCAGCATCATGTCCCCCAGTTCCTCCAACGTGTTTCGCGAAGGCAGAAACGCCCGTCCGACCAGCGCGCGACTGCGCGCGACGGTGTATTGCGCTCGCGCCCGCCCCGGCGACTCGCCCCGCCCGTCCCGCTCGTCGCTCAGCGCCTGGGACATGGCACGTCGTCGGCGACCGTGGTGGTTTCACCGCTCATGAACTTCAGTTCCATCTTCACCGGAAAGCCACCCCGGGGGCAGGTCTTTGGCTGGGTGAGATAGGAGACCGTCTTGCCCCCCTTCTTGTAAGCGGCGCCGATCTTCACTTTGAAAGACGTGACCGACGCGTCGTCGGCGCCAGGCACGGTTTCGATCAGCGGCACTTCGACGAACAGCTCCTCGCCGAACGGCGCGGCGGCCTTGGCCCAGTAGGACTTTTCGAGGATCTGAAACGAAGCCGGAGTTTTGCCTTCGACATAGAACGTCAGCCCGCCGCCGGGCGCGAAGAAGTCTTGGATCGAGACGCTCTCGAGGACGCGTTCGCCGCCGAAGGTAACGACGCCGAACCCAACGCCGGGCGGCCCCGCGATCGACGCCCGGGGACACGCCGTGGCGCCGATGGCTTCGAGCGTCGCCGGAGCGCAGGTGTGAAAGCCCTTGGGGTCCACCTTCAGCCCGGCGGGCGCAAACACGTTCACGCCCGTGAGCGGCGACGGAAAGCCGCCGTATTCGGTGCCGCTGATCGTTACCACGGCTTCGACCGCGGCTCCGGCGCCGAGGATGTTGCCGGTCCCGGGGAACCCGGGGACCGGGATCGCCTTCACTTTGAGCGTGGCCGTAGGCGTGGCGTCGGCGACGGGCGCAAACGCGACCACGGCGATTGCGACGAGCGCGAGCGCGGCGGGCACGAGCGCCCGCGCACCCGGAACGGGCGCGAGCAGCCGCATGTGCGATCCCCTCGCGGGACGCCGTCTGCGGTGACCGCGATCGTGCTCACGGTCGAGCGCTCGGGCAAAGGTCGATGCACGCACAGGCTCAGCTCCCATCGTCTCGCTGTTTAAATCCCCAACTTTCCTCTAGAGTACTAGTTGACTAGAACACTGTCAATCCGCCCTGTAAATCGCTATAACGTGGAAGCTATGTCACAGCCATTTGAGCCGATCGAATTGGGTATCGCGATCGATCGACGGGCCGACGTGCCGATCGGCGTGCAGCTCGCGTGGGCGCTGCGCACGCGCATCGGCGACGGCCGGTTCAAGCCCGGTCAGCGCCTCCCCGGCCTGCGCGAGGTGGCCGAGGAGATCGGCGTCAACGTGAACACCGTCCGTACCGTCTACCAACGGTTGGAGCAGGAGGGCCTGATCGACAGCCAGCAGGGCAGTGGCACGTTCGTCGGGCCGGCGCCGCGACGGCCCTCGGCGGTGGGCACGATCGCAGCCGACGCTGCCCGTCAAGCCCACGAGACCGGCGTCGACCCGCGCGAGGTCGCCGCCGCGCTGTACGTCTCCCCCGAAGCTCCGCACTCCGGCGACGAGGGGGTCGAGCGACGACGGCTGCTGCGCACGCAGATCGCCGCGCTCGAGCGCGCGCTCGGCGAGATCGAAGCGGAGCATCCCGGCATCGCGCCTCCCAGCCCCCCGACCGGGACCGGCATCGGCCCGGTCCTGCTGGGAACAGAGGAGCTCGAGCGGGTGCGCACCCTGCTGGTGCGCCGCCTGTCGGCGGTTCAAGCGGCGATCGACGCCCACCTCGGGCAGATCGCCGCCGAAGAGCAGGACGAGGCACGGGCGAGTGCCGCCGCGGCCCGTGAGCGGCGCCCGGCGAAGCCCCGCCCGAGCAAGGGCGCAACCCCGGCCCCGGTTGCGCCGAAGCGCGCGGCGCGCCCGCGCGCAAGCACGCGCCCGGCGCCGGCCGGCACCTGAGGGCCCACGCCGGAATAAATGGCGGGTTGAGGTGGTCGGGCCGTGGATGGCAGGCGTCGCACGCTGGACGATCGGAGATCGCATCTGATCTCCGATCGGTAGGCGTGCTGGTGGCACGTCGAGCATCGTGGGTGGCGCCTGACGCCGCGGAACGGCCGCATCAATCCGATCATTTATTCCGGCGTGGGCCCCAAGGCCTCATCCGGAAGCGCATGGCCCGGTCGATACCTGGCCCACAGCCGCCTCGGCGAGGGCGCGGGCGACCGTGCTGTTGGCGACGCCGTAGCCGCCCTCCGGGCCGCCGCCGCCGACCGTGCTCGCAAAGACGGTCGTCAGCACGTTGCCGTACACGTCCACCAGCGGGCCGCCAGAGTTGCCGGGACGCACCAGGCCGCGCAGGGGCGTGAGCAGACGCGAGATCGGGCCCTGCCCGTAGGCGTTGTCGGTGAGCACAGACTGCGTGCGCCCGATCCGTCCCGGCTGGACGTCGAACGAGCCATTCTCCGGATAGCCGAGGATCGCGCCGGCGCGGCCCGACGAGGGCTCGGACACGAGGGAGAGCGAGGGGACGTTCAGATCGGGCACCCGCAGGAGAGCGATGTCGTGGGTCGAGTCGAACGCGATCGGGCGGGCGGGCAGCCCCGGGGAGGAGCCGGCGACCTCGACGGTCGTGTCCTGCTCGCCCGCGACCACGTGCGCGTTGGTCACGACCACACCCGGCTCGGCTACCCAGCCAGAGCCCTCGATCGCGAGACCGCATGCTGTACCGAGCACGCGCACGACGCTGCGTGCGGCGCGCGCCACCCCGGGCGCGCGCGCGACCGCGGGCTGGGGGGCCGCGACGTCCGGCGAGGGACCCGCGAGCTGGGGCAGTGGATCCAGGCGCGCGAGCGCGTTCAAGATCGGGCCGGACGGCGGCAGCAGGACGTTCAGCTCCCGCAGGATCGCCGAGCGCTGGACATCCGCGCGCAGGCGATCCTGCCCGGGCGTCTGGGCCGCTACGGCCGCGATGATCCATACGATGCCGAGGCCGAGCGCCGCCCCGAGCGCCGCCCCGAGCAGGCCGTCGAGCACGCCCATGCCGGGGACGATCAGAAAGCGGCGCAGTTTGAAGCCGAGTCCCTCCAGCCCGCTGGCGAGGATCGCGCCGGCGAGCAGCGCGCCGATCAGCCCGAACGCGGGGGCATAAGGCGAGACGGAGCCCTGGGGAAGCAGAAGAGGACCTAGCCGGGTTCCGAGGAATGCACCGAGTGCGAACCCGCCAAAAGAGAGCACACCGACGATGAACCCCCGCCGGAAGCCGAACGAGGCAAGGATGGCCGCGAACGCGACGATGATCCAGTCGAGCTGCGTCATCTGCAATGTTCTATCGCGCCCGAGCCTCCCGGCGCGAGCCTCACCGCGCTCACCAAGCTCACCCACGAGCCCGACCGCGCTCACCCGACCCACCCCGTCACCATGCGCGTCCCTTTGACCGACAGCCACGCTCGGCGCGACAGCCACGCTCGCCGGGCGAGGCGCGCGCGTCCGATGATCGTCCTCGCCGTCGTCGCGTTCGCGGTCGGCGCGCTCGTCGGCGCAGAGCACACCTCCTCCACCGCGCATACGCTCGCCGCGCGCTTCGTCTCGGAGTGGACGCAGCAGAACTACGCGGCGATGTACGGGGACCTCGACGGGGCCTCGCGGCGGAGCATCTCGCTCGGCGGGTTCGCGAGCGTCTATCGCAACGCCCTGACCACCGCCACCGCCAACCACGTGAAGGTCGTGGGCAAGCCTCGCGACCTCGCCGGCGGGCTCGTCGGCGTGCCGGTGCGCGTACGCACCCGCCTGTTCGGCACGTTGTCGCTCGATCTGGCGCTGAAGATCGTCGAAGGGGGCAGCGAAGGGGCGCGCGTCGCGTGGTCGCGCTCCGCCGCCTTCCCCGGCCTGCGCCCCGGCGAGCTGCTCAGCCGCCACACCGAGCTGCCACGACGCGCGACGTTGCTCGCGCGCGACGGGAGCGTGCTGGCGGAAGGCGCCGCCACGGGCGCCGGGGAGCGCGCCTCACCGCTGGGAGAAGTCGTCGGCGGAGTGCTCGGCGATGTCGGCCCGATCCCGGCCGCGCAACGGCAGACGCTCGCAGCCGAAGGCGTGCCGTCGGACGCGATCGTCGGCGTGAGCGGCGTGGAGCAGGCGTTGGACGACCGTCTGCGCGGCACACCCGGCGGGGAACTGCTGGCCGGGCGGCGCCTGCTTGCCTCGACGGCGCCGGTAGCCGCTCCCGCCGTGCGCAGCACCGTCTCCCCCGCGGTGCAGCGCGCCGCCGTCCGCGCGCTCGGCGGGCAGCTTGGCGGCGTCGTCGCGATGCAGCCCTCCACCGGACAGATCCTGGCCGTGGCCGGGCTCGGCCTGGACAGCCTGCAGCCTCCCGGATCGACGTTCAAGATGGTCACCGTCAGCGGCGTGCTGCAGGCCAGGCTGGCCACTCCGCGCAGCTCCTACCCCTACGGCACCTACGCAACTCTCGACGGTGTCAAGCTGAGCAACGCCAACGGCGAGGAATGCGGCGGCTCGCTGGAGCTCGCGTTCGCGGTCTCCTGCAACTCGGTGTTCGCGCCGCTCGGCGTCAAGCTCGGGGCGGCGCGGCTGGTGGCGATGGCCGAAGCCTATGGCTTCAACCACGGGCCCGGGATACCCGGCGCGGCCGAGAGCACCCTGCCGGCCGCCTCTCAGATCCAGGGCGAACTCGATCTCGGCTCGACCGCGATCGGCCAGGGACAGGTGCTGGCGAGCGCCCTTGAGATGGTCACGGTGGCTGCCACGATCGGCGACGGCGGTCGCCGCCCGCAGCCGACGTTCGCGCTCGAATCGCCGTCAAGGCCTGGCCCGGCGGTGACGAGCGCTTCGGTGGCGCGCACCGTACGCAAACTGATGATCGCCGTCGTGCGCGAGGGCACGGGCACCTCCGCCGCGATCCCCGGTGTCACGGTGGCGGGCAAGACCGGCACGGCCGAATTGAAGACGACGAGCACGTGCTCGAGCGCGGGCGAAGAAGCGGGCGCGAAGGAAGACGGCTCGCACGAAAGCTCGGAAAGCGCGGGAGAAGGCTGCAAGGGCGCGACGAGCGAAGCGAGCAACACCGACGCCTGGTTCGCCGCGTTCGCCCCGGCGCTCCACCCCCGCATCGCGGTCGGCGTGCTGCTCGTCAAAGACGGCGCCGGCGGCGACACCGCGGCACCGGTCGCGCGACAGGTGCTCGAAGCCGGCCTGCAGGCCGGCCGCTAAACGTCGAGCTCGGCTGAGGCCGTTTGGGCCGCGTCAGTGGGGTCGACGATCTTCAGCTCGAGCGGGCGGTTGTCGAGCGAGACGATCTGGATCTTGTAGAGCAGCAGCATCCCTTGGACGGCATCGGTGTCGGCGATCGAGCCGGCCCCGGGCAGCTGGCCTTTGGCCGGGACGAGGCCGCCGGTGTAGGCGAACGGGTTGGACTGCGCCGGGGTCAGCGGCGTGTACGTATTGCCTTGCGTGTCGGCGATCGTCAAGCTCGTCGCAGCGGGCAGCGCTTGGGAGGTGTTGTTGTAGACCTGGACGAACACGCCGAACCACTCTTCGCCGGGCGCGAGCTTGCGCTGGGCGGGGCTGAGCCCCTGCAGGTAGGTGGCGTCTTCGACGTTCGCCGGGTTCAGCTCGCGCGAGAGCTGCACCTCGTAGATCAGCGGACCGACGTTCAGGTAGGGAGCGTTCTGACCGGACTCCCCGGCGTAGGTCCCCGTGGTGACCTTCGTGTGGGAGTCGCCGCACGCGCCGAGCGCAAGCGGAGCCAGCAGGGCGAGCAGGACGATCGAGTACTTGCGCAGGGGGCTGGACATAGCGACGCGGCAGTTTATCCGCCGGCGACGGTCACGCGCGCGCCGCGGCCCTCGCCCCGCTCGATGATCGAGCGCAGCCGGCGCAGCGAGCGCTCGTTCTTGCGTTTCAGCCAGCCGCGCGCGCCGAAGCTCTCCATCAGCCGATCGGACAGCTTCGCCGGCTCGGTCTCGAGCGTGTAGCGCACACGCGTCGTGTCGTGCGCCCCGGGGGCCAGCTCGTAGACGCCGAGCGTGCGAATTCGGTTGTTCTTGCCGCCGCGCCCCACCTCCACGATCCGGTACGGGCGCTCGACCTCGGCGAGCGTCACATCGGCCCAGCTGAAGCGGCTACCCGGAGCCTTCACGCGAAAGCGCGCCCCAGCCCCGCGACCGACCGAGTCGATCCGCGTCAGATGCCAGTCGACCAGGTAGTGGTCGGTGAACTCGGAGTGGTTGGCGATGTCCTGCAAGTAGTCGAAGATCCGCTCGCGCGGGGCGTCTACGACGATCGAAACGGTCATGGCGTCCATGGCCGCGACAAGTCTAATGTTCGTCTCGGATCGGCGCCTGTTTGAGCGGCGTGGCGAGTACGCGACGACCGGTCTATGCCGCGCGGGCGGTCAGACGGACCGTGTGGCGGACCGTGTGGCCGTGCTCGCAGTGGCGCACGAGCTCGCTCGCGACCGGGGCATCGCTACGCAGCGTGCGGCACAGCTCGCAGACGAGACCCTGCCTGCGCCCGTCGTACAGATGGACGTGCTCGCCCGTCAGTGGCGTACGCCCGCAGTCGGTGCAGCAATGGCGATCGGCCTCGAGGGCGCCCACCCCGCGGCGCAGCAGGAAGCGCTCGAGCTGCTCCACATGAGTGATCGACAACGCCATGATCGCTCGGATTCGCCATCGCCGGCCGAGCTCCTGCCGGTTTGCCGAGATCCTGCGACGGGTAGATCATGGGTGTCGCTGCGGATGATCACGTATGCGACGGGGATGCTGGATCTTGCTGGTCAGAACTTGGGATGTCATTGGCGTTGACAGGCTTGTTATGATCCACATGCTTACCTCGATCGGCAGCGCTTCGGGAAGCCGCCGGGAAGAAAGGGACGGCAGGATGAGCTCACTTACTTCGGGCACAATCGTCGGGGCGGGGTCGTTTCGTTGCCGACGCTGCGGATACGTGTTGACGCTGGCCGGCTCGGATCCCCTGGCCGACTGTCCGGGCTGCGGCGGGCGGAACTTCGTGCGCGCATCGCTGTTCAGCGCCGGGCGCGCCGACGCCGGGCGTCCACTCGGCGAGCACGCGAGCGCCCTGACCGACACGCAGACCGGCAGAAGCCCGCTCTGGCGCTCGGAGTCCGCCGCCGACCACATAGCGCAGCTGGCTTCGGCCAGGGAGCGGATTCAGCAGCCGGGCGAGTACATCTCCTACGAAGACGGCGGTGAGGTGCGGACGATCGCGCTCACGCGCGAGTGGACGCGCGTCGGGCGCAGCCTGGCAGCCGACGTGCGCTTCGACGACCCCACCGTCTCCCGTCGGCACGCGCTGATCGTGCGCCAGCCCGACGGCGTGCGCGTGCTCGACGATCGCAGCCTGAACGGGGTGTTCGTGAACGGCGCGCGGATCGAAGGCAAGGTGCTGAAAGACGGCGATGAGATCATCGTCGGGCGCTACCGGCTGAGCTTCCTCAGCATCCAGCCGCAATCCGTCGCGGCCGACGATGCGCCGGCAGCCGGCTCTAAGCCAATGCGCGCCATCCACTGAACGCCCGAAGCCGGCCGGTTGGCGGCCTTGAGCTCACTGCAGCCGGCGGGAGACCAGCGTGGGCACAGACCTGGTAGACCGACAGCCAGGCGGTCCTGAGCCACGCGGCGGGCAGCCGACACAACGCGCGGCGTAGTATCGCCTGCGCATATGGCGAGCGTCACTCAAACCATCGCCGTCCTCTCCCAAAAGGGGGGGACCGGCAAGACTGGCTGCAGGCCCACTCCGGCGATGTCGAGCTGTGCGCCGCCTACCTCTACGAGCGCGAGCTCGCCTGCGCTCTCGCCCACCCCTACTACAACGTCGGCGCCCCCCTGCGCTCGCGCCACCGGCGACGCCTCGCCGAGCTGTTCGGAGTCTGGGAGACGCGCAACGGCGCGCGCGCCCGCGAGCTGAACCTGCCCGCCGCGACCTACGTCGCCACGCGCGACTCGATCGGTATCGGCGGCTCCGACGACCACGCCGGGGTCGACATCGGACGCACCTTCACGGCAGCGCCCGCCGCCACCACCCCGGCCGAGTTCCTCGATCACATGCGCGCCGGGCGCGTCAGCGCCCGCGGCAAGCAGGGCAGCGCCGCCAAGTGGGCGCACGCGGCGATCGTCCTCGCCGCGCGCTCGCTGATGCCCGCCGCCGCCGGCGCGCGCGAGGACACCGCGCGCCCGGAGTCCACGCGCCCCGACCCGCGTCGCGTGCTGAACATGGTCCAGCGCCTGCTCCGCGAGGGCGACGCCCGCCACGGGGAGAGCCCGGCGGATGGCTTGCTGTCGCCGGCCGACGCCCGCTGCCTGCTGCGCGCGTGGCTGTCCGCGGTCGAGCTCGACCACCTCGACGAGCGCGGCCTGATCGCGCTCATGCAGGCCGACGATTTCAGCCACTCCGGCCTCTACCGCCGCGCGTGCCGCCTGCACGAGCGCAAGCTGCGCGCGGCAGTGGAGCTCGCGATGCGCGCCGCCACGGGCGACGGCGAGGTGCTGACCGCCGCCGAGGGCCTGTTCGAGAGCTGTATCGCCGCGATCCCCTACGCGCCCGCGACCGCCTTTCTCGCCAACGAGCGCGCCAAGCTCGGCGATCACGCCGGCGGCGGCGACGATGGCGAGCTTCCGCGCGTGGCGATCCTCGCCGACGGCATCGGCTCGATGCACGGCGTCACCCGCACGATCGAGGAAATCCGCCGGCGCGGCGTGCCCGGCTTCGAGATCGAGGTCGTCGCCACCGACCCCGACGTCGACCGGCGCCTGTCCGCAGTCGTGGAGATCGACGTGCCCTACTACCCCGGGCTGCAGATCGGGGTTCCATCCCTACCCGCCGCCGTGCAGACGCTCTCAGACGGCGCCTTCGACGCGATCCACGTCTGCTCGCCCGGCCCCGCCGGGATCGCCGGCGCGCTGCTCGCGCGCGCGCTCGGCCTGCCGCTGATCGGCAGCTACCACACCGAGCTCACCGCCTACGCCGATCTGCGCTCCGACGGCGATCTCCGCGTCGCTGGCGCGACGGCGATGGCCGTCGGAACCTTCTACAACGCCTGTGACATCGTCCTCTCCCCCAGCGCCGCCTCCGACCGGGCCCTGGCCGAGATCGGCATGCCCGCCGAGCGCATCCTGCGCTGGGATCGCGGCGTCGACACGACGCGCTTCGACCCGTCCCTGCGCGATCCCGCGCTGCTGAACGGGCGTGGCGATCGCGGCGGCGATGGCGGTCGCGGCGGAAACGGCGGTCAGGGCAGCCGCGGCGGTCATGCGGGCGATCGCGTCAACGTGCTCTACTCCGGGCGCATCACCCGCGAGAAGGGCGCCGAGCTGCTCGCCGATACGTTCCTGCTCGCCCGCGCGCGCGAACCGCGCCTGCACCTCGTGCTCGCCGGCGGCGGACCCGAGCAGGAGCGGTTGCGCGAGCGCGTCGGCGACGAGCACACGGCATTTCTCGGCTGGCTCTCAGGCGTCGAGCTCGCGCGCGCCTACGCCTCCGCCGACCTGTTCCTGTTCCCCTCCGCCACCGACACCTTCGGCCAGGTGATCCTCGAGGCTCAAGCCTCGGGCCTCCCGGTCGTCGCCGTCGCCGAGGGCGGACCGCTGTCGCTGATCGAGGACCGTGTCTCGGGGCTGCTCTGCGCGGGCGATGCGCACGTGCTGGCCGACGCGGTGCTCGAGCTCTCTGCCTCGCCGTTACTGCGCGAGCGCCTCGCGCTCGCCGGCCTCGCCGCGGTCCGCTCACGCACATGGGAGCGGGCGCTCGAGCGGCTCGGCGAGGGCTACCGGCGGGTGCTCTCGCCGAGGGGCGCTGCCGGCTCCGGTTCGGTCACACGCGCGGCCTGAGTGACACGCGCGGCCCGATGCTCGCGCGCACCGGGCCGCGCGCGGCCTGAGCACAGCGGCTTGGCGCAGCTACTTCGAGAAGACCGACGCGGCGAATGAGTTGACGCCCTTGACGCCCGCGTACCCGAGATGATTCAGCCCGAACAGGTCCTCGACCGTGCGCAGGAGGGAGAAGTGGTTGTACGGTTCCTGGTCGAGGCTGCCGCCCTTGATGAACGGTGACAGCAACAGCGCGCCGACCTGGCCGCCGCCGGGCGGCCCGAGCGCGCCGGACGGCGCCGGTAGGTTCGGAAAGCTCGGCTGCCCGCAGCAGGAGCTCGAGTCGGCGAATTCGCCGCTCGAAGGCGCCTCGTCGACCGTGATCGCGAGCAGGCCGCCCTGCTTGTACCCCTTCGATGCGAGGATCTCCGGCACGACCTTCCGCAGGAACGCTTCCGCGGGAGCCATCCCCCCCGCCTGGCCCGGCGCGCATGGGGTCGGGTTGCCGTCGTCGCAGCGGCCCGGCGCGAGGTAGGCGAAGCTCGGCGTGCTCTTCGCGCTCGCTAAATCGCTCGTCAGCTGACCGAGACCGACATCGTCGCGCGCGCACGCGGAGGAGTCGAGTAGCGAGTTGAAGTAGACGAACGGGTTCGCAAACGTCGCGTACGCCTGTTCCGGCGGCGGCGTCTGCGCGGACGTCGGATCGGCGGCGCCCGGAGGCGGGTGCGCGCACGCGGCGCTCGCGCCCGGGGGCGCGCCCGCTTCGTCCATTCCTTCTATGTACGCCTTCCACGTCAAATGCTTGGCGGCGAGTTGATCGGCGAGCGTTTGCGTCGCCGCGGGATACACGCAGCCGTGGGCGCTCACCTGCCCGTCGCCGCCGACCGTGCCTGGCGTCAGGTCTTCGTATGTCGGACAATTCTGCGCTGTCTGCGGTGTGGGCCCCTGCCCGCTGAGCAGCGCAATCCCGTTCGCAAGCTGCTCGTGCGCGACCGCGTAGTAGCGGACCAGCAGCGTCCCCTTCTTCTCGAGCGTACCCGCCAGGTAATGCGCCGGCGAGGCCGGCCCGAAGACGCGCGCGTAGGGCTCATCGTCGAGCATCACGACGAACACGTGCTTGATGAGGGGCAGCGCCGTTCCTGTACCTGGACCGGCGCCTTTGCCGGAGCCGCCGGACGAAGGGATCGTCGATCTCGTACTCGGCTTGCCCTTTACCGCGGGCGGCGTGGAGGAAGCGGTGGTTTGGCCGGCGCTTGCGCTCGGCGTTTCCGGTTCAGGGGAGGGGCTGGGCGTCGTTTCGGCGACCGTCGACGGCGGAGTGCTCTGCGCCGTGGTGGGAGTCGTGACGACGGGCGCTGCGGCGGGCGCCTGCGCGATCACGACCTCGCGAGCGTCGTCGCGCGCCGCGCGCGAGCGTGAGCCATTCGCCGCCATGCCCGCAGCCGCGCCGAACACCAGAAACAGGACCAGCAGCACCGCGGAGACCCGCGCCGACGGCAGCACCTTCGCCCACGATGCCTCCCCCGCGATTCCCGCTGCGTCGGCGCCTTCGTCGCGCGTGCGTGCGAGGAGACCAAGCTTGCGTTCAACCTCGGCCAGCTCCGTGTCGAGCTCCTGCAGCCTCGCCGCGCGCCGCAGCAGCAGGTCGTTGCGGAAGTGGTCGCGGATCGCCATCTCGTAGGCGAGCCCACCGAGATCCCAGTGCAGCTCCGCGACCTTGCCCGCCAGCTCCTCCCGGCGGCGTTCGAGCCCGGCGACATCCTCGCCGCGCGAGCCCGAAGGTCCAGCCGTGCCCGTCGGGATGCTCATCGATGGTCTCGTCAGCCGGTTTCGACGACGTTCGGCAGGTTCTTCGACTTCTGCTCGTAGCTCTGCCCGCTGCCGCCCGTGTGCAGGTTCTTCAAGACCGTCGCCGGGGCCGGTTTGCTCGGGGTCGAGCCGACGCCGGAGGCTCCGCTCGCCGCTTCTTTGGCTTTGTGCTTGGCGGCGGCGGACGATCCCGCGGCGCCGGCTTTCGCGGCGGGTGTTTCCGCGGGCGTGGTCGTCGCCGTCGTCGGTGTGCTCGCGGCGCCGGTGGACGGCGCGCCGCCGACGCTGATCACCTGTGGCGGTGTGCTCGAGGACCCGCTCGAGCCGCCCGAGCGCCCGATCAACACGCCGACGCCCATCGCGAGCAGCAGCACGCCGATGGAGGCGATCAGGGTCAGCGCGCCGCCGCGTTGCCACGGGCTCGCGGACGCGGACGCGCCGGGGGGCGCCAGGCCGTTCGGGTACACCGCGCCGTTCGGGTACACCGCGCCGTTCGGGTACACCGCGCCGTTCGGGTACACCGCGCCGTTCGGGGACGCCAGGCCGTTCGGGAGCATCCCGTTCGGTCCCCCCGCCTGCGGTGACCGTCCCGGCTGCCCGTTGGCGGCGGGCGCGCGCAGCCGCTCGAGCAGCATCCCGCCCAGGTAGGTGCGCGGCGCGCCGCACTCCAGGCAGTAGCGCTGGTCGAGCGCGAGCGTCGCGCCGCAGTGCGGGCACGGCTCGGCGCCCACGGGCTCCATCGCGACCGTCGGTTGGGTCGCATCGACAGGATCCATCGCGGCCCCATCGTCCTCCCTCTCCGGCCCCCCACTCGTGACCATCCTGTGAACCCCGCGGTCGTGGCTGCTGCCGCGGTCTTCGCCGCTCATCGCCGTCGCCCTCGCCCGCTCACCCGTTTTCGGCGGTGTTGGCGCCGGGCATCTCGTTGAACGCGCAGCGAAAGCTCTCCGGCTGGGAGACCGGCTCGGAGCCGGCGAACCCGCCTTTGGTGCCGTTGGAGTAGACCGTCACGTACTGCAGCGTCGAGGGCTCGGGTACGGCCGGCAGCGGCACGGGGTCCGGTTCGCCGGTGCGCGGGTCGCCGGTCGAGCCGACGCTCACGCCCTCCGAGCCCGCCGCGTCGGAGCCGGCGGCGGTCGTCACGAGCGTCGCGCTCATCTCGCGCTGGTCCTTCAAGCCGACGCTCGGGTCGAGCTCGACCGTCGCCGTGTCGGGGTTGTCGTGGATCGTCGACTCGAGCTTGACGCGCGCGGCGGCGCCGATCAGCTGCGCGGCGGTCGGCAGATAGCCGCCCTGTTTGACGCACGCTTGGCTGGCCCAGAAATAGTTGTTCTGCCCGGCCTCGGCGTTCGTCAGCGGGTAGGGCGAGGTGTCCACACACCAGGTGCCGAGGTTGACGGTGCTCGGCGGGCAGCTCGGTTCGATCGCGGTCAGGGACTTGCCGTTGACCTCCTGGGCGTTCTTGACGGTCGGGATCGCGGCGGCCGGGAACTTCTTGTCCTTGCCCAGCACCAGCAGGCCGCCCGGATAGGGCTTTGCGCTGATGCGATGCCCGTCGATCGCGCGCACGACCGCGCGCCGGGCGGCTTCGGCCAGGCCGGTGCCCGAGCCGACGAGGGCGACGATCGAGATCGCCAGCGCGGCGGTGCCGGTGTGGCGGGAGATGCGCCGGGAGATGCGCTTGCTCATGGTCGCCTCCTATATGGGAGTGGGGATTGTTGGTTTCGCACCGTCGCGAACGCAGTTTTCGAGCGGTGTGCACGCCGCCGGGGATCGACCCGCAGCGAGGCGCCGGCCGCGGCCATGGCGACCGCAGCGATCAGCAGGTAGACGGCCGGCGAGAGTGGACCCGGGCCACCGCCGCCGTGGGCGCTCGCGTAGGCCCGCGCGGAGAGCATCAGGGAGCGATCCCGATTGGGGCGGTAGGCGGCGAACGCCTGCGACTGCTCGGTCGCGCTCTCCTCCTCGCGCTTTTCCTCATACACCCGCACGGTCGCGCCGCCGGGCGGGATCGGGCGCGCGAACGCGCCCGCGGGCGGTGGCGGGATCGCGGGCACGAGCCCCTGCACGAGCAGTCGTACGAGCGGCGGCGGCAGCGGCGGCACGGGCGGCCGCGGCGGTGGGCGGTGGGCGACCTTCGGCGGCACCGGCGCGGGAGCCGGCGGGGCGGGAGGCGCGGGCGGCGGCGCGAGCGGGGCGGGTGCGGGCGCGGGGGCGGGTGGCGGCGGCGTCGGCGCCGCCGGGGTCAGCGCGGACGCGACGTGTGCGGCCGGGCTCGCCGCGAGCGGCACGGTGCCGCAAGGCTGCTGGACCGAGCCGCCGAGCACGGTCACCGCCACCGAGTAGGAGAGGCCGCCGGCGGAGATCGTGACGGTGGTCGTGCCGGCGTTGAACGCGCACAGGATGCCCGACTTCGGGTCGGGGATTACGTGGCCTTCTGAGCTTCTGGAGCGGCTTGCGCAGGTTCGTCGAGTTGGGGTCCTGCTCGACGAAGTTGGCGACTTCCGGATCGGAGGAGGTGAAGGTGTATTCCGGTTCGATCGCGCTCGCGCAGTCGGACTGCAGGCACTGTGTCGGCGGGAAGGTGCTGTAGGGGTCGGCGCCGGGCGGGCTGGGGTTGCCGCTGGAGGCCGACGTCGGGCCCCAGCGATCGCCCGCGATCGGCCGGCGGCCGAGACCGGTGAACAGGGCGGGCGCGCTGCGGCGTAGGAGCGTGCCGTCGAGCGGGTCGAGCGACAGGCTCTGCACGAGCGGGATCAACCGTGCGCTGACGGGGGCGACGTTCGTCGCGGGGTTGCGCTGCGCGACGTTGACGCTGACGAGCAGATAGCCGGTCGTCCCGAACAGCGCGTCGGGCTCGTCAGGGGTGAACGAGTCGGAGATCGGCGAGCGGTAGCCGAGCGCGCCGGTGCCGTACTCGGGGATCGTGCTCGATCCGCCGGAGGGGATCTGGCTCGAGCGGCTTTCCTCGGGGCGCTCATACAGGTAAGCAGAGGCGCCGCCGGCGAGCATCAGCTGCGCCTCTTCGTTGGCGTCGCTCGCGACGTTCAGCGCCGGGGGAAGATTGGGGTTGAGCTCGCGGCTGCCGACCACGATCGCGGGGATGCCGCGCGCGCGCGCGTCGGCGAGCATCGCCGCGAGCCACGGCGCCTGCGGTTCTGAAGGGTTCTGGTAGGGATCGCTCGCGGCGAACGACCCGCGCGAGTTGTCGATCACGATCACGCGCACCGTGCCCGTCGGGCCGGCGCTGTCGAAGGCGTAGTGCGTGCGTGCGCCCGCGTGCGGCGCGGCGGCGCCGGCCGGAATGTTTGCGGTGCTGATGTTCGCGGGGGTGGCGCCTTCGCCGAACGGCGCTGGGAAGGCGGCGAAGGCGACGCTGAACGCGCTCGCGGTGGCCCCTTCGGAGTCTCCCGCGGAGACGGCGGGGAAGACCCCGAGGCCCCCGTCCTGTGCGAGCAGCTGGGCGTAGCGGCCGGCCTCGGCGGGCGACTCGGCCCCCGCGCCGGGCGACTCGCGCCCGCCGGTGTAGAGCAGCGCGCGAGGGCCGTTCGCTGCGCCCGCGAGCCCCGCGATCGAGCCGAGGGCGGCCGTCAGGTTGCGGTCGGGCGCGATGCCCTCGTCGGCGAGGTCGGCGCAGGGGTCGGCGCACTCGGCGTGGCCGGCGAGGGCGAACGTCGCCACCCCGGCCGTCAGGGCCACGGGTGCCGCGGCCGTGCCCGGCGGGCCGGGGGGGTTGCCGCCCGGGGCGTAGCTGTAGATCCCGGCGGTCTGCACGTTTTCGCGGATCGTCTGGCCGCTGCCGTTGGCGGTCGTGCCGCGCCCGGCGTCGTCCCCCTCGCCGCTCCAGCCGCCGACGGCCCAGCCGGCGCCTTCGGGGCCGAGGTCGAGCGCGAGGATCGGGTCGGTCTTGACCGGCTTGTCTTCGCTGTCGCCCGCGTAGGCGGCGCGCTCCTCGTCTTCCCAGCCGCTGCCGGTCTCACGCAGCAGGTAGCCGTCGCCGGGCAGCGGGTTCGGCGGGATCAGCGGCGGCGGCGTGTTCGGGTCGACCGGCGGCAACACGAACGGCGGCGGGTACTGGAAGGCGGGGACGACCGACAGCACGGCGCGCACCCTCGACCCTTCCAGGAACGCGCTCGCTGCTACGGCCGTCTCGCCGACGAGCGGTTGTTCGGAGAAGTGCCACGGAGCGCCCGCGCTTTCGCGCTCGAGCACGACGTCGCGCCCGGCGAGCACGGCACCACCGTTCGGCAGGCCGGCGACGACGTTCAGCTGCGGCTGGTCGGGCAGGTCAGCGAGCAGCGAGTGCACTTCTGGGTCGATGTGCCAGCCAGAGCCGCCGTTGACGAGCAGGTCGTGTTCGGCGACGACGAGCGCTTCGGAGCCGGCGAACGCGATCGAGCTGAAGTTGGCCTTCTCCCCCGCTTCGACCTTGCCTTCGGCCCCTTCCTGGGCCTCTTTTTGAAACGGTTCGGGCAGCGTTTCCTGAGTCCACGTCTTGCCGTAGGCGAGCAGCGCGCCGTTCTGCCCGACGGCGTAGCCGAGCGCCGGGTCGCTCGGATCGAAGGCGATCGAGTCGAGGTTGCCCTGAAAACCGCTCGGCGGCGCCGCCGGGTCTTTCTCCCACAGCCCTGTTTCGGCGCGCCACAGCCACATCGCGCCGAGGTTGCCGACGGCGTAGGCGCGGCTCGCCTCGGGCCAGGCGACCGCGCGCAGCGTCGGCGAGCTGACCGCGCCGCTGCCGGTCTGCAGGAACTCGCGCTGCCAGCCCTGGCCGGGCGTGAAGCGCGCAACGACTCCGCCGGCGCCGACGGCCAGCGCCTGCGCCGAGGAACTGCCGGGAGTGGAGCCCGGCGCAGGGGCGATCGCGGTGAACGGCGCGCGCGCGGACACGGGCCAGCTGAAGAGGCGTTGTGGCACGGGGTTTGGGGTGATCTGAACCGGGCCTTCGAGCCACCCGTCGGTGGGGGTGTAGAACGCTCCGCCGGCGGCGTTGTCTGCTCCCCCACCGGGCATGCGTTGGAAGGCGGTGCCTTCGAGGCTCAGGTAGGAGCCCATGTTGGTCGAGTCTTCGCCGCCGGGTTCCAGCGGGTTGGTGACGATCCGCGCGCCGTAGCCGGGGCCGTCGAAGGCGAAGGAGCGGTAGCCGGCGAGGCGGCCGAAGCGCGCGCCGAGGGGGTTGGTGCAGAGCGCTTCTCCGCCGGTCGCGTGCGCGTCGCACCAGCTGGCGGTGACCTTGTGTTCGGCGATGTCGTAGTAGAGCGTGAAGTCGTAGCCGTCCTGGCCGCCGCCGGACGCCTGCAGGTTGCCGTCGATCCAGACGCTCTGATCGCTCGCGGTCAGGGACTGGGCGGGGCTCGACAGCCCCGCGACGGCGGAGACGCCCTGCGCGGGGGTGGCCCCCTGCGCGAACAGGGGCGCGCCCAGTTCGACCTCCTGCCAGCGCGGTTCGCCGGTTTTTTCTTCGGTGCGTTTGAACAGCATCACGCCGAGGCCGCTGGCGGGGCTTGCCTTGCCGAGCAGCCACACGCTCTTGGGCGAGGAGCCGGCGAGCGCGAGGATCGTGAAGGGGCCTTCGTAGCCTTTCGGCAGCTCGAGGGGCTCGCGCGACCATTCGGTGCCGTTCCAGTGGGCGACGGCGACGTCCTGCGTGCGCCCGAGCGCACCGAAGAACGCTTCGGTGTGGTTTTCGTTCTCGACGGCGGCGTCGGCGACCGGGCCGCTGCCGTTGCCTTCGGCGAGCGTCTCCGCGTCGGGGTCGCCGCCAACGCCCGCGCCCAGCAGGATCCCGGCGGGCGGTTCGGGCAGCAGCTTGAAGCGGCCGCCGGGGTCGCGCGCGAGCACGACCACCTGCTTGCCGGAGGGGCGGGTCGAGTCGGCCCCAACGAGCAGCCCGCCTCCGTGCGGGGTGATGCGGGCGGAGAGACGGTCGGGCTGCATGCCCCGGTAGGGCTGTCCTTCTTCGTTCAGCGGCGTTTCCTGGATCGTCCAGCTCGGGTCCCCGTCGGTGGCGCGCTCGAACACGAGCTGCCCGAGCAGCGAGCCGCCGCTCGGGGGCGGCGCGAACGTGGCATGGCCCGAGGGGTTCGCCGGCGGTGGCACGTCCACGGGCAGCACGCGGTAGGCCCATGCTTCGCCCGGTTCGCCGGCGGTCGGAGCGCCCATCAGGACGGTGCTCTGATCGGCCGTGCCGAGCACGGGCTGCGGTTGCGGGTCGCCGCTGCCGGTGTCCGCGCGCGCGCCGAGCTTGGCGAAGTGGAGGGTGAGCAGGGCGATCGCGATCAACGCCGCGGCAGGGGGGATACTGCGCGCCCGGCTCATCGCATCCGGGTGGCGACCGCGTTGGGTCCCGTGCCGTGGCTGGGCGCAGCGGTTTCGCAGGCGGTCGCGACCGCGTTGGGGCCGGTCCCGCCGCCGCCGCTTCCGCCGCTGCCCGCCGCCGGGGAGCTCGTGCAGCCGGTGACGGGCACGGGCTTGGGCGTCGTCAGCTCCTTGGTGGCGAAGCTGAGGCCGGTCGGCCAGCGCTTGAAGCTGAAGCTCAGCTGCAAGCGGTGTTTCCCCGCCTTCAACCGCTTTTTGGCGGTCTTCGAGATCACCTTGCCGCGACGCTTGGCGAGCAGCTGCACGTCGGCCAGGCGGGTCAGGTCGAAGCTGACGCTCACCGTCCGCCCGTGCCGGGAGACCTTGATGTCCTTCAGCAGCGCCGGGATCACCTCGGCCGCCGGTTCGGGCGTGCTCGGCGTCTGTTCGACCGCGACCGGCGGGGGCGCGAGCAGCCGCGAGTCATCAGGCGGGGGCGCGTCGGGGACGAACTGCGCGACCGACTCGTTTGGGCGCTGCGTGATCGTGCCCGCCCAGTTGGAGTCCGTGTCTTCGGGCAGGACGGTGCCGTTGGTGTAGTGGAACAGCCATCCCGCTGAGGTTGCAAGCCACGCTTCTTCGGGTCCAGTGGCGGCGACGAGCTGGGCGCTGCCCCGCCCGGCGCCGCTGACCGGCAGCGTTTCGAGCGTCGTTTCGCCGCCTGAGCCGATCAGTGCGACCTTGGCCCTGGCGGTGGTATTGCCGTGTTGCGAGTAGGGCTGGTCGGCGACCCAGGCGCTGGATGTGCTGGGTACGGGGGCAACGTCGACAAAGCGTTCTTCCGAGCCGAACAGCGAAGTGTTGATCGACACCTGCTGCAAAAAGGACCCGTCGAGGCGCACGGCCACGGGAGGGCTCGCCACTGATCCTTCCTTGGGAGCCGCAGGGCCGGAGGCCGCGCCGCCGCCGGAGAACCACAGTTCCCCGCCGTCGGACTTCGCGGACAGGAGCTCGGTGCCTTCGGCCGGCACGCCCTGATAGGGGGATGGCTGGAAGCTCGTGTCGGCAAACGTGCCGTTGACGAGCTTGTGGATCAGGACAGGGCCGGCCGGCTCGGGCGTGCCCAGTGTGACCGGGTCGAGCGTGTCGCCAGGCTGAGCGCCAACGAACGTGCTCTCGTAGAACGTCCCGCCGAAGAACGCGAGGCCGCTGACGCCGCGGCCCTGCGGCTGGTAGGAGGTCGCCAGGTTCGTGCCATCCCAGTGCAGGTGAAAGGCACCGATCCGCTGACCGGAGGGGTCCTCGCTGCCGATCCCCGCAAACCAGCAGTCGTCCGGCCCGGCGCACGCCGCGGCGTCCAGCGGGCGGAAGGGGTCGGGGGACTGATAGGCGGTCGAGTACGAGCCGACGACCACGCCGTCCTTGAAGTGGCACAGGCTGAGGCCGGCGCCCACGCGCGGCTCGCTCGGTTCGGTGATGACCCAGAACTCGTCCGGCCCCGCCCAAGCGATGCGCGAGGCTTCGCCCGCGCCACCGCAGACGGTCGCGAGCTGGTGCCAGGTGCGGCCGTTCCAGAAGAACAGGCCGGCGGGGACGACCGCGTTGCCCTCGACGCTCAGCAGACCCTCGTTGGGCGCGTAGAACTCCATGTCGTCGGGCCGGCCGAGCGGCACCTTGAAGGCCGCGCCGGCTGGCGGCGCCGGCTGTTCCACGCGCCAGCTCGCCGTTCCCGCCTGAGCGCCGACGGGCACGAGCAGCAGCGACGCGGCCAGGCCGGCGAGGGACGCAACCAGCCGCCGCCGCCTCATCGCGGCTCGCTGCTGCGCCTGTCTCGATCGCGCTCCCGCTCGGGCGCGGCGCGGCGCACGTCGCGCAGCTCCTCGATCGTCACTTCGTGGACGGTCGCGAGCACGGCCTCGAGCGCCACCCCGGAGAGCGTCTCCTGCTCGAGCAGCGCGTGGGCGGTCTCCTCGACGGCCGCCCAGTGACGGTCGAGGATGAACGCGGCGCGCGCTTCGGCGTCGCCGACGAGCCGCTCGACCTCGCGGTCGATCAGGTCGAGCGTCGAGGGCCCGACCGAGCCGAGGTCCTGCAGGGAGGCGCCGAGGAACACCTCGCCGCCCTTCTCGCCGATCGTGACCGGACCGAGCGCCGGGGACATGCCGAACGAGGTGACCATCGAGCGCGCAAGCGTGGTCGCCGCGTGCAGGTCGTCGCTGACGCCGGTTGAGACGTGGCCGAAGGCGAGCCGCTCGCCGGCGGCGCCGGCCGCGATCACGATCAGCTGGCGTTGCAGGTCGGGGTCGGTCTGGACCACCTGGTCGCGGTCGGTGAGCATGTGCGCGGCGGTGCCGAGCGTGCGTCCACGCGCGACGATCGAGAGCTTGCGCGTGGAGCTCGTGTGACCGAGCGCGTCGGCGACGACCGCGTGGGAGGCCTCGTGGATCGAGATCAACCAGCGCTCCTCGCGTGTGAGGATGTGCTTTTTGGCGGGTCCGGCGACGACGCGATCGATCGCCTCCTCGAGCGTCGCCTGGCTTATCTCCGCGTGCGAGTCGCGCACACTGAGCAGTGCGCCCTCGTTGATCACGTTGGCGAGCTCGGCGCCGCTGAAGCCGGGCGTCTGGTGCGCGATCTCCTCGAGCGAGACGTCGGGCCCGAGCGGACGCTTGCGGCCGTGCAGGCGCAGGATCTCCATGCGCCCGTGCACGTCGGGGACGTCGATCGTGACCTGGCGGTCGAAGCGACCGGGGCGCAGCAGCGCAGGATCGAGGATGTCGGGACGGTTGGTCGCGCCCATCACGACCAGGCCGCCGTCGCCGGAGAAGCCGTCCATCTCGACGAGCAGCGCGTTCAGCGTCTGCTCGCGCTCGTCGTTCCCCTGCCCGATGCCGGCGCCGCGCTTGCGCCCGGCGGCGTCGAACTCGTCGATGAAGATGATCGCGGGTGCGGCTTTGCGCGCCTTGGCGAACAGGTCGCGCACGCGCGCGGCGCCGACGCCGACGAGCGACTCGACGAAGTCGGAGCCCGACAGCGAGAAGAACGACGCGTCGGCCTCACCGGCGACGGCCTTCGCGAGCAGCGTCTTGCCGGTGCCGGGAGGCCCGACGAGCAGCACGCCCTTCGGCGCCGCGGCGCCGACGTTCAGGTAGCGCGAGGGATCGTTCAGGTAGTCGCGGATCTCCCTGAGCTCGGCCACCGCCTCGCCCGCGCCCGCGACGTCCGCGAACGTGATCGCTTCGGTTTTGCCCTTGCCCTTCTTGCGCCCTTTGCCGGTGAACTCGGAGAACGCGGCGATGCCCCCGGCGCCGCCGTCGGCGCCGACGCGCATGAACAGGGCGAACAAGCACACGAGCAGCAGAATCGGGAGTAAGAACTGGACGAGGATCGTGCGCGGCGTCTTGCCCGACTGCTGGTCGACGCTCACGATCGCACCGGAGTGAGTGAGGCTCTGCAGCAGCTGCTGGGTCTGCGCGCCCGAGGCCGGGTAGGCGCCCCAGTACGCAAGCGAGGCGTCGCCCGTGGCGGCGGGACCGGCGGTCGGGGGCGTGACGACCGCCCCGCCGGTGGCCGCGGCCGTCTTGTTTTCCGCGCCGGTGCTCGTCCCTTCGGCTCCGGCGGTCCCGGTGGTGGGCGTCTTCAGCGCGATCTCGACGCGGTTGTCGTGGTCGAGCAGCGTCGCCGTGGCGATCTGCTTGTGTTCGGCGAGCGCGACCACGCGGCTGATCGGCAGCTGCGCGCCACGGGAGGAGGGTCCGATCGAGCCGAGCAGCACGAAGAACGTGATCGCGAGCGCGGCTGTGGCAATCGCGAGGAACAGCGCGAGCTTGTCGCGCAGGACCAGCCGGCGCACGCCGATCGCGAGGTCGCCGGCGGTCGCGAGCACGGGGTTACGCCGGTTGGCTAGACCCGAACGTACCTGGGGCCGCGCTCCGCCGGACGGCGAACCGTCCGGCGGAGTGGGGGTCGGAGAGGACTTCGAGGAATCCACGTACTACTTCTTCTTGCGCTTCTGCTTCGGCTTCGCCTTCTTCTTCGGTTTCGCGTTGATCGCGGCCTGGGTGACCGTCAACTGCTTGACCTGGCTCGCGGCCGTGCCGCCCGTCGGGGTGAACGTCACGGTGATCGTCACCGCGAGCCTCTTGCTCTTGCTCTTTGCGATCTTCTTCAGCGCCGCGCTCGAGATCGGCAGGATGACCGTCCCCTGACCACCGCCAACGCTCGCGCTGACGCTCGACACCGTCACGCCGCCGCCGGTCGCCTTGATCTGCACCGTCCCTGCATCCGGCAGCACGAGCGAGAGCACGATGTCCTTGCCCTTCACCTTCGCGCTTGCGATCGAGAAGGCGTTGCTGGGGGCGGTCGTTGCTGCAGTGGCTGTCGTGGTGGTGGTTGATGTTGTTTTCGTCGCCGGTGGAGTTACCGTGCCGCCACTACCGCCACCGCCACCGCTGGATCCGGCGGACTTGTTCCAACCGATCGCTTCGACGCCTTTCTTGGCGATTTGAATGATTTCCGGCGACAGCGCCCCGTAGTCGGCGGCCGTCAGGCTCTGCTGGCCTCCTTCGGACTCGATGAACGTGAAGTAGTCCTTCACGGTGCGGGCCTTTGGTTCCTCTTCCGGCGTGTTGCCATAGACCGGCGCATCGTCATCCCACGCGAAGTCATAGGTGAGCGCGCAGTTAGGATAGGTGGTCGCGTCCTTGCTACCGGTCGCGATTGCCTTGGACCAGTTGCCGAGCGTCGGATCGCTGGCGGGTTCGGTCGGAATCCCACGGTAGTCTGCATTTGTGCAGTTGGAGCCGTTTGGGCCTCCGTTTTCGAGGTTGGACGTCGGCGTGGCGGTCGGCTCGACGTAGTTCGTGCCGACCCTTTCGCCTTCGGGTTTTTCCGGATTGATCGTCTGCAACGGGATCCAGTAGGTGTGATCGTGAGCTTTCTTCGTGATGGTGAATCCCTTTTCGCGCGCCGTGGCAAGATCGGAGTAGCCGACCGAGCCGTCGGTGGCAGCCACCGCACTGGCGACGAACGGGTTACCGTTGGCTGATCCGGTGCAGATCCTGCTCGGGCCACTCACTGTTGAGTTGCACTCACTTACGACTTCGTTGGTCCCGGCTTTGGTTGGCACAGCTTTCGGCACACCGGTGCTGCTTGTCGTCAGTGGCCACGTGGTGTTGGTGCCTTCAACGGGCGATTTTGTCCAGACCCCGGCGGGCGTGACTTTAGGCAGCAGACCGAGGTAGGCCTTGAAGTTGTACGTGGTACCGGAGCCATCGAAGCGCACCAGACGCCGCACAGGAATTTCAGCGCAATGGGTGAATCCTTCTTCTGCCTCGAGTGCATTTGTCGGTGTGCCGTTCATGTGACCGTTGACCACTTCGCCCCACGTCATCGGCGTGCCGCCCCAGATCTTCTCGAGCGTTTCGGCAGGGATATGCACACGCAGCGTTTCTTCGGCAAATGTGTCGCCCGTGCTCTTGCCGGTCGGGTCGTTGACCCCGCCCGTCGTGGTGTTCCCGTTGATCGAGCCCGCGCCGGAGGCAGCTGTTCCAGGTCCGGGTTCTTCCAGTTCGCACCCTTCAGGGAAATGCACGATCACCGCGGTCGCGCCGTTTGCGATCGGAAGCGTATGGATCACACCGGGGTGGGAGCCGCTCACATCTTCGGCAGCAGCCTTCTGTTCCGGGCTCATGGGAGCATCGCTGCCCCCAAAGCGGGTCCTCGCATCGCGATAGCCGCCTTTCGCTACTTCTCCCGTGATTTCGAAGTCAGAGCATTTGCCCGATGAGCCCCCGCCACCGATCGAGGCGATGCCACAACCGCTCCCGTCGGAGACGTAGGTCACCGGAGCGGTGATGGCGGCCCCTTCGCCGCAGCCGAAGGGGCTGTCGAAATAGAGCTGGAACTGTGCCTGGGCGACCCTCTGAAACGAGGAGCCCTCGCCCTGGGCGGGGCCGCCTTCGCACGCTTTGAGGGAGAACGCGGCGTGCGCCGCAGGCGGTGAGCCGGCGGCGAACACCAACAGGCCGGTAGCCACCAGGGCAGCCGCTGCGACACGCAGGTGACCGCTTCTGCGGCCAATATGCAGTCGGCCGTTTCCGGCGGCCAGAGGGAAGCTTGAGCGCATGAGCAGGGTAAGTCCTTTCACGAGCAGAGGTCGGGAACGAGACGAGTGTCACAGCGCAATCGCCCGAGCGCAATACCCGTTCACAGAACATACACACGCCGGTAACGTCCCGGCCTCAAGTTACAATCTGATTTCAAGTTGGTAACGGAGTGATAACAAGTGAGTTACCCTGCCGAGCCACGACGCCCCTACTGAAATGGGTCAGCGGCGCTCGGTTGAATGCGTCCATCGACCATCGTGGCGGTCTTGAGGGCGTCGGTGTCTGAGCGTCCATCGCTGTGTGGAAGCATGATTTCTGCGGCCTCGGCCGGCGTCACGTCAGGGTAGAGGACCCGCAGCAGCGCGAGTGCCACGAAGCCTCCAATGAGCTGCGCCACGACGAACCCGGGCACGGACGCAGGTGCGATACCGGCGAATGTGTTCGAGAGCATGCGCCCGATGCTGATCGCGGGGTTGGCGAAGCTGGCTGAGCTGGTGAAAAAATAGGCGGCGCCGATGTACGCGCCGACGGCGGCCGGAATGGTGTTTGCGCGTTTGGTGCGCGCCAGCGAGAAGATTACGAGCAGCAGCCCGGCGGTGGCGATCGCCTCAGAGAACATGTGTGCCGGTGACGCGCGGTGATGAGTGGAGATGCTGATGGCCGCCAGCGAGAACATTCCGTTCGCCACGATCGCGCCGAGCACGCAGCCGGCCACCTGCGCGGGAATGTAGGCGAGCGCGTCGCGCCGACGGATCCCACCGAAGCTCGCGTCGGCCAGCGAGACGACCGGGTTGAAGTGCCCGCCGGAGACCGGGCCGAACATCAGGATGATTGCGTAGAGCCCCGCCGCGGTGGCGGCGGCATTCTCGAACAGCTGCAAGCCCACGTCGCCCGGGGACAGCTTCTGCGCCGCGATGCCCGAGGCGATCACCAGCGCGGCGAGAAAGGCCGAGCCCAACAGCTCGGCGAGCAGACGGCGGGCCAGCGGCGGCGGGCCGATCATGCCGCAACCAGGAGCTTGTCGGCGAACTCGCCCGGCAGCCCGGCCTCGCGGACCTCGGCGGCGACAGCCTTGGCGTCATAGCCCACACGCTCGATCGTTACGTCAACCCCGCCAGCAGCCGGCCGCAGCACGGCAAACGCTCCGCGTAGGTCGCCGTCCTTGGGCTTGCCGACCGAGCCGCAGTTGACAAACAGCACCCCGCCGTACTCGTGCATCCACGGTTTGTGGGTATGGCCGAACACGAGCAAGGGATCGCTCTCAGCCGCCGCGAGGCGTTCATATAACCGCGCGGGCTTGTCCTCGAACAGGTACTCGTTGACTTTGCGGGGCGAGCCGTGGACCAGATGGGCACTAACATCGCCGACCGGGAAACGCAGGTCGAATGGCAGGCCGCGCATGAAGTCCTTGGAACCCTGGCTGGTGTGCGCGAGCGTCCAGTCCACCGACAGCCGCCCGAGCTCGCGGTCGTGCGGGGTAACATAGGCGCAGCCGCAGTCCACTTCATCGCGCGCGATCGCGTAATCGTAGTTGCCGTAGATCGTGGGGATCTCTCGCGCTGAGATCAGCGCGCAGACCTCATTGGGATGCGGTCCGTAGCCCACGAGGTCCCCGCCACAGAACACCGTCTCGATGCCGATCTCCTCGATCCTTGCGAGGGCTGCTTGCAGCGCCGGCAGGTTGCCGTGGATGTCGGTGATGACGGCAGCCGCGTCCGGATCGGCGTTCACGACCCCTCCCGCGCGGGCAGCAGGTCGCAGGTGTCCCGGCGCAGGCACTCGCGTGTCTGGCGGTGCGCGAGGGTCATTATGTGCGTGCGCACGTGCGCCCCGTCGAACTTCTCGAGGACCGCATCGGCACACGCACGGATTTCCTCGGCGGGCTTGGTGACGGCAAACTCGTCCGCGAGCATCGGGAGAAGCCGCGTGAGGCGCAGCTCATGCGCGGTGCGGTCGGTACGGATCGCCTCGATACGCTCCCCGATCAGCTTCCGGATGTGCGCCTCAATCCCGTCGCGGATCGCTCGCACCTCCTCGATCGGCCTGCCGGCCGGGTCGGGTATGTCCCACGCCTCGACCATCGTCGCCACGTAGGGGCAGGCGTCACCACAGCTCATCGTGATCGCCCAGTCGGCGTGGAGCTGCATCTCCATCGTTAGCTTCTTGGGACGCCGACCGGCGATGTCTATCCCAACCTCACTCATCGCCTCGACCACGGCAGGCCAGACCTCCCGTGCGGGTTCTGTGCCGGCGGACTCGGCGCGCATGTCGTCCGGGCCATAGCGCTCGAAGAACGCCTGCGCCATCTGCGAGCGCCCGGCGTTGTGGTTGCAGACGAACAGCACATAGCGGATCGGCTGCTTGCCCGGCTGCGGCTCGGTGGCTGGCACATCGCTGGTGTTCATGGCGCGATAGTAATACATTGACAGACATCAGTGTTATTGATATAGGTAGATCGATGTCCGTCGATCTGGAGCTGGCTCCCAAGCAGAAGCGGGCCGCCGGCGAGCGCTGCTGCGAGCCCGTCGTCTACCCCGACGTCGATCGCGATCACGCGCTGCGGATGGCCGAAGTTGCAAAGGCCCTCGGCGACCCCATCCGCCTGCAGCTCGTGGACGTGCTGCGCAAGCACGCCGGCAAGGTCTGCGTCTGCGAGCTGGTGCCCCTTTTTGACATCTCACAGCCCACGCTCTCCCACCATCTGAAGAAGCTCCGCAACGCTGGGATCGTGGACTCCGAGCGTCAAGGCCTGTGGGCCTACTACTACGTTATCCCCGAGGCGTTAAAGGAGCTATCCGCATGGCTGAGCTGACCGATGAGACCATCGACATACGCGAGACCGTCCGCGAGCGCTACGCCGCTGCCGCTGCCCACATGGTGACGACCGACCCGGGCCGGAGCTGCTGCGCCCCAAGCGATACCTTCGACGGTGGCAGCGAGGTCTTCGGCGCCGCGCTCTACGCGCTCAGCGATCACGAACAGCTACCCGACACTGCGACACTCGCCTCTCTCGGCTGCGGCAACCCAACCGCCGTCGCCGACCTGCACGAGGGCGAGACAGTCCTCGACCTCGGCTCTGGCGGCGGGATCGACGTTCTGCTCTCCGCCAAGCGCGTCGGCCCGAACGGCAAGGCGCACGGGCTGGATATGACCGATGAGATGCTTGCCCTCGCTCGCGCGAACGCGCAAAAGGCCGGCGTCGAGAACGTCGAGTTTCACAAGGGCTACATTGAGGCGATCCCGCTCCCCAACGCCAGCGTCGACGTGGTGATCTCAAACTGTGTGCTGAACCTCTCCGCCGACAAGCCCAAGGTTCTACGCGAGGTCGCTCGCGTCCTGCGCCCCGGCGGACGCTTCGCGATCTCCGACGTGATCGCCGACGAGGACATGGACGCGACCACACGCGCAGACATGCAGGCCTACACAGGCTGCATCGCCGGGGCGCTCACCCACCGTGAGTTCACCCAGGCGCTCTCCGGCGCTGGGCTGACCGATATCGAGATACGCGAGACCCACCGCGTCCACGAGCAGGCCGCCTCGGCGATTGTGCGCGCACGCAAGCCGACTAAGCACTCAGTGTGAAGAACCCGCCGCTCGCTTCGCTTTCGAAACCCCCTTGGATCTCTTTGTCGGCGAGGCCGTGACGAACGTCGCCGAGACTTCGTCAGAGAGCGCTTCGGCGGGGGCGGTTGGGGTAAAGTCGATCGTGACGTTGGCCTTGAGCTTGCCGGCAAGCTGGAGGTCCTTGACATACTTCGATGAAAGGTGGAGCGTGAGTGTGGTGGTGCCCTCTGAACGCGCGGTGGCGGTCGCGCTCGCAAGTAGGACGGTCGGCGATGTCTTCTTCTTCGGCGTGGACTTCTTCGGCTTGGGCTCAGCCTTCGACTCATGTGCGGCGGCCTTGCGCGCACCTGAAGGAGCCTTCGCCTTCTTTTGGGGAGCAGCCTTGGGGGCCGAGCCGCGCGCCTGCGCGGTCAGCTTGCCGGGACCGGGCGTCTCCACGAGCAGGATCACGCCGCCGTCCTTCGCGCGCTTGACCGACACGCCGAGTTCGGGAGACGAGGTCGCGGTTAGCGAGAAACCTCCAGAGCCCGCGTTGACACCGGCCGGCAGGGCAGCCGTTCCGCCGGGAGGCTGGAGACTCGCCGTGAACGCGTCAGGGAAGCCGTTGGCGTCGCCGTAGATGAGATTGCTGGCGGCTGAGACGAAAGCAACGGTCGAGCCGTTCTGGGTGAGCGTCGGATCGAGCGACACCGACCCGTTCGGTTCGCCGCCTTCGTAGCCGACTACAGCCCGTTCGAGGGTGTTCGCCCCCAGGTTGATCACGTACAAGTCGCTGGCAGTCGGCAGGGGACGGAAGGCGCCGATCGGCTGTGGTTCCGGCAGCACGAAGCTGTCGCGCAGGGAGGTGAAGGCAATCGTCGAGCCGTCCGGGGAGAGCGCGAGGGATTCGATCGAGGGAGTCGAGCCTTGCGCACCTGAGCTGACTGCCAGTGTCAACTCGCGCGTGCCCCCCTTGCGAGTGACGCCGGGACGCATGCTCGTCAGGAAGACGTCCAGACCGCTCTCCTTGGTGATGTTGGGACGAAGCGCCGCGCCGGCGAGGAAGGCGACCGTGTAGCCGTCTTCGCTGAGGGCGGGGTCTGCACCGTTGATGGGGGCAAGCGACGCCTCCGGCTCACTCAGGGGTCCGTAGCAGGGGCCCGTGGCGGTCGGATCGGACGGATTGACTCCTTCGCCTTCGTGGCAGTCCGGATCTTCGGGATCGGCGATCCCGGTCACTCGGCGCGTGACAGCAGCAGATTCCTGCCAGCGTCGCCAGAGGTAGTAGGCCTGGCTGAGATTTTCCACCTCGCCCGGCAGGAAGCGCGTCTGTGCGGGCGCGTTCAGCGACACCCATGACACGGTCGAGCCGTCGGCGCTGATGCTCGCGGGCCCGATGGCGCCACCGGCCGGCTCGCCTTCTTCGGGTTCGCCTTTTTTCTCGCGGCTCACGAGCGTCGTCGTCTTGGTCTGGAGGTCGCGCACGAACAGCTGTCGCGGGGGCGTTTCCACACCGGACTGGCCGGGCAGGTTGGATTTGGGGAGCCCCGATGCGCCGAGTTCGGTGGTCCGGAACACCACGTAGCGTCCATCGGCCGAGATCGCGGTGCCAGGCCACACTTCCGCGCCTGGATTCTCGCCCGGCAAGGCTGGGCTGGGGGCGGTGTAGGTCGCAGGTTCTTCGCCGCCGCTCTTGGCGGAGACGAGCGTGTAAGCGCCCGAGTCCTTGCGGTCCGCGGTCAGCGGCACGTCCATGTCGCGGACATAGACGTCGATGTTTTCGTTGGTGTCCTGCGGGACGAGCTGCTGTGCGCTGGAGAAAGAGATGTAGCGTCCGTTGGCGCTGATGGAGGGGTTCTCGGCACCACGGAAGATCAGCTTGCCGGCTTCGGGCCCTTCAGCGTGCACCTCGCTGCCGTCAGCGACCAGTGCCAGTTCGCCGGTGTCGCGGTCGTAGCGGAAGACGCCCCCTTCGCGCAGTGTTCCAGGCGGTTCCACGTCGGGTTCTACGCCCTGCGGTCCCACCACCCCCCCGTCGTTTTCGAAGAAGTTGCTCGCGCGCGTCTCGAAAACAACGTAGCGCCCGTTCGCGGAGATCGCCGCCTCGACTGTCGGCGCGTCTGCCTGTTCGTCGGAGGCGCGGTCGACAGAGACGATTTCGGCGCCGCCGAGGCCACCGGATGGTGGCCCGTAGGTTGCACCGGCGGACGCGGCGAAGAGGGCAAGCGCAAAGCAGCAGCCGGCTAGGAGACCGCACAACGCGAGCAGGCGAGGCGTTTTCACGGAACTTTCACCCGCCGGTGGACGGTCGCGGTGTTGCCGGCGTTGTCGGCGGCGGTGACGGTCACCGTGTAGGAGCCGCCCGCGTCGTAGCGATGGGAGAGCTTTGAGCCGCCGCGCGCCGAATGCTTATCGCCGAAGTTGACGTGTACCGAGCTGGGTTCGACGCCCGAGCTCTGGCTTTTGGGACCATCGTTGACGCGCACGATCAAAGTCTTGCCGCCCACGCGCACGCTGATCTTGGGAGGCGTACGGTCGACGAGCAGCGTGGCGGGGATCGAGTCGACGACCTGGCCCAAAGAGTCGGTCGCCTCGACCTGGATCGAGTGCGAGCCGTCGCCGACCTGGGAGGCGTTGAGGGTGTATTCGGTCGAGGTGATGTTTTCGCCGACTTCGAGGTCGTCGACGAGCACGCTGTAGGTGAGCTTGCCGGCGCCCGCCAGCGGGGTTTCCCATTGCAGCGGGATGCGCGGGGCATGAACCCACGAGGAGGGGGTGTCGAGCACGAACTCGCCCGGCGGGGCGCGCACCGCGAGCGCGGCGATCTTCGCGTTCGAGCCGCTGCCCTGCAGGAAGCCGACGAGCGCGTCGCCGTGGTGGGAGCCGCCGAGGTCGAGCTGCTGGATCGCGCCGCCACCGGGAGCGGAGACGAGCTGGCGATTGGGCGTGCCGTCGGCCCGGCGCTCGAGCACCGCCACGGCGCCCGCGCCGTGCTCCTGTACCTTCCAGGTGGCCGCGAGCGCGCCGTTGTCCGCGCGCGTGAGCACCGGTTCGCCGAGGACTTCGCTCAAGCCGTCGTCGAGGCGGCCCGGGCTCGGTGAGACGGCCGCTTCGGTTCCGCCCCCGTCGAGGCTCTGATCACCCGAGCCGAAGCCGACGTCGAAGTCACCCTCGCCGTCGACGGCCATGCTCAGCGCGCCGATCGGCCCGGCGGGCCCTTCGGCGCCGCCACCGTCGACGATCCGGGCGGGGGCGAAGGCGGCGCCGTGCGGGCTGAACGAGGAGGGGATCTCGGCGAGGAACACGCGCGGGTGGGTGAAGCCCGAGCCGGGGGCGGGTTGCTGGCGCCAGGCGACGGCGCCCTCGCCAAAGCCGCTGACGTCGAGCGCGAGCTCGTCGGCGGGGCCGTTGAGGGTGTGGCCTTCGAAGGTGGAGGGGCTGACCTGGAGGATGTCGCCGGGCACCATCCCGAAGATGCGCCGCGCATAGATGCGGTTGACGAAGCCGTTGTCGGGCTCCTGCCAGGCGACGAGGCCCTCACCGGTGAGGTCGATTGCGACCTTGGGCGAGTTGGCGGCGGTGGGCGCGAGCATCGGCTGGGCGGGATTGCGGTTGATCGGCTGACCGAACGAGGACCAGTACTCGCCGTCGAAGCGGGCCATGCGAATTTCCGCGAGCACGTAGCCGGGCGGGATTTCCGGCGTGGAGGGGCCGCTGACCGCGGTGATCACGCGGTAGGCGACGAGCGCCTGTCCGGACAGGCTCATCGCGACCGACGGGTAGGCGTCGGTCGCGTCGCCGATGTCGAGATCGACCGGGACGGGAGGCTGAAAGCCACTCGAGCCGGGCTCGAGGGCGGAGGAGAAGAGGCCGTCGGTGGTGGAGGAGTAGTGGTTGGTCCAGACCACGACCAGCCGCCCGCCGCCGCCGGCGGCGATCGCGGGGAACGAGGATTCGAACGACTCCCCGGTATCGACCCGCTGTGGCGCGCCCCACTGGCCGTTTACGTACTGGGCGGCGAAGATGTGGGCGCGGCCTTCGACGCGCTTGCGATAGACGATCCCGCCGGTGCCGTCGGAGGCCATCGCGACGGAGCCGAGCTCGATGATTTCAGAGCTGGGACCGTCGATCGTCGCGAGCGGCGAGATCAGCGCGCCGGCGTTCGGCGCACGTGCGAGGAAGCCGGCCGAGGAGACGACAAGCGCCACCACGGCAAGGACGTAGGCGCGAACGATCGTTTGCCGACCCCACCGCGTCCGCCGCGGGCACCACCACCCCTGCTGCAGCATCGAAACCCGCGCCCGCGCGAGGCTCATCCACGCCCGCGCGAGCCCGCTCGGGACGCCTGAAGCACGGTATGCGCGAGTCACTCCCACAGGCTGATCGCCGGCACGCGCGGACCTGTGAAGGAGTTGAGAAGTTTCTGTGACCGTTCACCGGTTGTTCTCCAAGCGAACACATTTTGTTCACGTTTGCGCGGGCGGGGGCTTCGACACTCCGCTTTGGACTCCCGTCCCCGCCGTCCCTCTCGTCGATAAGGAGCTTGCCCAGTGCGACCGACCCGCACCGTAATCGTTTCGTTGATCGCCGCGCTCGCGCTGGCCGCCCCCGCCGCCGCCGGCGCCCGCGCGCTGCTGCTGAGCGGCTCGACGTCGATCTACCCACTGATGATCCAGCTGGCGTCCGCCTATCACAAGGCCACTCACCAGCCGACGCCGAAGGTCAACCAGGGGACCTCCGATGCGGGCATCAACGAAGTGAGCGCCGGGAAAGTCGACATCGGCGACGTCTCGCGAGACCCGATCGTCGGGGTCGACCCGCACGGTCTCGTGTTCACGAAGATCGCACGCGACGGCATCTGCGTGATCACGAACCCGGGCAACCCGATCTCGAACCTCAACCAGCAGGAGATCCAGCAGATCTTCACCGGCAACGTGCGCGAATGGAGCGAAGTGCCGGGCGCGAAGATCTCCGGATCGATCGATCTCGTCGACCGCGTTGCCTCGTCCGGTACGCAGGACGCGTTCCAGAACATCTTCCTGGGCGAAACATTGAAGATCTCCCCCAGCGCGGAGGCCGAGGAAAGCAACGGGCTCGTGCAGAACAAGGTCCGCACCGATCAGAACGCGATCGGGTTCGTGTCGTTCGCGTTCACCGCGGGCGTGAACGCGGTCGGGTATCAGGGGATTCCGTGCACGCTGCAAAACGCCAAGTCCGGGCAGTATCAGGGCGTGCGCAACTTCTGGATGGTGACGAAGGGCGCTCCGAAGAGCGCGGCAGCAAAGTTCATCGCCTGGGTCACGAGCGGTAACGCGACCACCAAAAAGATCATCGGCTCCAGCTGGATCCCGATCCATTAACCACGAACTCCAACCGGGACCACTCCAACCCATACCGCGGCAGGGAACGAGGTTCTGAGTGGTCATGGGCGGCTCACGCGACAGCCGCGCCGAGCTCACGCTCGGTGCGGTCGCCGTCGGCGTGCTCGCGCTGATCGGGCTGATGGTCGCGATCGTGTTCACGAAGGCGTGGCCGTCGTTCTCCCACAACGGGCTCAGCTGGTTCGCCTCCGGCGGCGACGCGGACGTGCAGCTGAAGGCGATGACCCAGAACACGCCGCTGCCGGGACACTCGATCTACTGGTTCCGGGCCTGGCCCCTCTTGTGGGGGACGCTCCTGACGACCGGCCTGGCGGTGCTGATCGGGCTCGTGCTCTCGACCTTCGCGGCGGTCTTCATCGTCGAGTTCGCGCCCGCGGCGCTGCGGCGGGTGCTCGACCCGGTCGTGCGACTGCTCGCGGCGGTGCCGTCGGTCGTCTACGGGCTCGTCGGGATCCTCGCGATCGCGCCGTGGGTCGAACGCAGCTTCATCTCCCAGCAGCGCAAGCACTCGGTTCAGCAGGTCGTGCAGCTGACCGGTGCGAACCTGGGCCTCGCGATATTGATCCTGACGGTGATGATCACGCCGATCATGGTCGCGATCGCCTCGCGCTCGCTGGCCGCGGTGCCGCCGTCGTGGACTGAGGGCTCGGCCGCGCTCGGGGTCAACCGCTGGCGCACGACCTGGCGCGTCTCGCTGCGGACCGCGCGCCCGGCGATCATCGCCGGGGCCGTGCTCGCGACCGCGCGCGCGCTGGGCGAGGCGATCATGCTCTCGATGGTCTCCGGCTCGCGCGGCTTCTCGGCCACCCCGCTCGACGGGACGACGTTCCTGTTCGAGCCGGTCCGCCCGCTCGCGGCGACGATCATCGGCTATATCGACGGTCTGTCGGTCGTGCCGCTCGCGCAGACGCTGTACGCGATCGCGGCGGTGCTGCTCGTCTCGAGCGCGATGCTCTCGCTCGCGGGCTGGGCGGCGAAGCAGCCTCTGAAGAAGTACGGGATCAGAGCCTGATGGCCAGCCTGCCCGCAACGGCCGGGGCGGTGCCTCCGGCGAAGAGGAGGAGCAAGCCGCGCGACTCGATCGGATCGTGGCCGCTGACCGACAGGATCGCCTACGGGCTGTGCTGGGCGGCGGGGCTCGCGCTGTGCGCGATCGCCGCGTGGATCGTGCTGTACATGGCGATCAAGGGCATCGGCTACCTGAAACCGAGCCTGCTCGTGCAATCGCCCGTCGGCTCGCCGAACCAGAGCGGCTCAGGCGGCTTTCTCGACCCGATCGAGGGGACGTTCCTCGTGACCGCGATCGGGATCGCCGTGGCGGCGCCGCTGGGTATCGCGGTGGCGGTCTGGCTGAGCGAGTTCGGCCGTCCCGCCGGGTTGGCGCGGGCGGTCGAGTCGGGGGTCGAGACGATCGCGGGCACGCCGAGCGTGGTGCTCGCGATCTTCGGGCTGCTCGTGTTCTCGAAGGGCTTCCTCGCGTTCCTCTCCCAGACCTCCGCCGGCGGCGCGGTGTTCGGACGCTCGTTCCTCACGGCCGGGCTGATCATGGCGCTGCTCGCGATCCCGCTGATCGTCGGCGCCACGCGCGAGGCGCTCATCCAGGTGCCGGCGCACGTGCGCGAGGCCTCCTACGCGCTCGGCAAGACGAAGGCGACGACGATCAGGCGCGTGCTCTTGCCGTCGGTGCGCCCGAGCATCGCCAGCGGGATCACGCTGGGGATGGGCCGGATCATCGGCGACACGGCGATCATCGTGATCCTGCTCGGCGCGTCGCTCCGCCTCGAAGGCGCCGGCGGCACGCCGATCCTGTCGATCCTGCGCGGGACGGGCTCGACGCTGACGAGCTACGTCAAAGAAAACTCGCCCGCGGGCGAAGGCAACGCCCCGCAGAAGGCCTACGCCGCGGCGTTCGTGCTGCTCGTGATCGTGATCGCGCTGAACGCGATCGTCGTGCGGCTGAGCCGCGGGCAGACGCACGGGGACGGGACGCTATGACCCCTCCCACGTCGCCACCGGCACGGCGGATCGTGGAGGGCGAGCCGGCGCTCGAGCCTCACAAGGGGGACCGGCAATAACCCCCCCGAGAACAGCCCCGCCGGCCCGTCGGATCGCGGCGAGCGGCTCACCGACGCTGATCGACCCGCCCCCACCCGGCGCCACAGGCGTCGCATCGCCCCTCCCCGCGCTCGGCGCGACGGCGAGCAACGGTCACCCTTCGCCGGCTGCGGAAGTGATCGAGCGGATGCAGATCGAATCGGTCTCGCTCGCGTACGGCGACAGGTGGGTCGTGCGCGAAGTCAGCCTGCCTGTGCGCCAGGGCGAGGTGCTCGCCCTGATCGGCGCGAGCGGCTCGGGCAAGACGACGCTACTGCGCTCGCTCAACCGGCTGACGGAGATCACGGCGGGAGCCTCGCGCGCGGGAAGGATCACGCTCGACGGCGAGGAGATCGAGCGGATCGAGGTCAACGCGCTGCGTAGGCGCGTCTCGATGGTCTTCCAGCAGCCGAACCCGTTCCCGATGAGCATCTTCGAGAACGTCGCCTACGCCCTGCGCGAGGAGCACGCGGCGCGACGCGACCGTAAGCGCCGCGGGCGGCGGGGTCGCCGCGAGCTGGAGCCGGCGGTGATCGACGCGGTGCGCCGCGCGGGCCTCTACGACGAGGTCGCCGACGACCTCGACCGTCCGGCGCTGCGACTGTCGGGGGGCCAGCAGCAGCGGCTGTGCGTCGCGCGCGCGCTCGCCGCCGGTCCCGAGGTGCTGCTGCTCGACGAGCCGTGCTCGGCGCTCGACCCGATCTCGACGGCGACGATCGAGCGCCAGATCGTCGAGCTGCGCGAGAGCGTCGCGATCGTGATCGTCACCCACAACCTGCAGCAGGCGATGCGCGTCGCCGACCACGTCGCCTTCATGCACCTCGGCGAGCTGATCGAGTACGGCACGAGCGAGCAGGTCTTCGCGCGGCCAACGCAGCAGCGCACGCGCGAATACATCGGCGGGGCCTTCGGGTGAGCGAGGCGCCTCCTGCGAACGCGCGGCGATCGAGCGATGGTGGGGCAAAGATTTTCATGAGGGCCGCCTCCGGCGGCGGGGCGGGCGTGCGTGCTTGGATCCTGAGCGCCACTCTTGTGACGCTCGCGCTCGCGCTGACAGGGTGCGAGAGCACGCAGGAAAAGAGCGCACAGCTCGAAAAGGCTGTTCACCACGCGCGCTTGGCCGAACGGGGCCTGTCGATCGCCAAGGCGAGCCCCGACATCACCGTGCTCGGCGCGACGCTCGTGCACGGCGCCGAAGGCGCCGCAGCAGTCGTGACGCTGCGCAACGACTCCGCGCAGGCACTGCGCGACGTGCCGATCGCGATCACAGTCAAGAACGCACAGGGAAGCACGGTCTTTCAGAACAACGCCCCGGGCGTGGAAGCCGCGCTCACCTCGCTCGGCTCGCTACCGGCGCACAGCGTCGTAACGTGGGTAGACGATCAGGTGCCGGCGACCGGGAGTCCGGTGAGCGTGACAGCGCTCGCGGGTGAATCGCCGGCCGTGAGTGGAGCGCCCGAAGTCGAAGTCAAGAATCTCCACCCAAGCGAAGAAAGCGGCAGCGCGACCGCGGTGGGCGCGGTGCACAACCGCTCGAGCATCACCCAGCGCGCGCTCGTCGTCTACGCCGTGGCCCGCCGCGCCGGGCGCGTCGTCGCAGCCGGCCGGGCGATTCTGCCCGAAGTGGCGCCGGGCGCCACGGTCCCGTTTCAGGCATTCCTCGTGGGGACCCCGACCAGGGCACGCCTGGAAGCGAACGCACCCGCGAGCACGTTCGGTTGAGTGCTTTAGCCGATCGGCATGATGCTGATCGGCATGATGCTAAGTCGGATAATGCCGATCCCTATAGCCCAGGCCGCCGCGACGGCATTTTCTGCGTTTCGAACGAGCCGGCCGGCCTCAGCGCCGATGCTTCGACAAGGCTCCCAGTATCACCAGTAGTCATAAATCGTCCACTGAGTGGGTATATAATGACCAGCCAGTGAACGATAAGCTATGAAGACGGTCGCGCGCGAGATCACTCCACGCCTGCTCACGGCCCTCGGCGACACGCCGGCCGTGATGCTGGTCGGTCCCCGGCAAGCCGGGAAGAGCACGCTCGTGCAGAGCCTGGCCACCGGTCCCCACCCGGCCCGCTACCTCAGCCTCGACGATCTGCGCACGCTCGAGTCGGCTCGACGCGACCCCGTCGGCTTGATCGAGAGCGCAGACGGCCCGCTCGTCATCGACGAGATCCAGCGCGCACCCGAACTGCTCCTGCCGATCAAGGTCGCGATCGATCGCGACCGCCGCCCTGGGCGCTTCATCATCACCGGATCCGCGCAGGTGATGCTGCTGCCGAGGGTGTCAGAGTCGCTCGCCGGGCGCATCGAGGTCCACACGCTGTGGCCGTTCTCTCAGGCCGAGATCGAGGGCGTCCCTGGACGGATCGTCGAGCTTTTGCTCGAGCCGTCCTCGCGACCTGACCTCATGCCCGTGGGCATCACGCGCAAGAGCCTGATCGAACGCATAGTGCGCGGCGGCTTTCCCGAGGCGCTCGAACGGAGAGAGGACGATCGCCGCGATGAGTGGTTCGCCTCCTATCTCACCACGATCGTGCAACGCGACCTGCGCGAGGAGGCGAACATCGAGCGCCTCGCCGAGATCCCAGCCGTGCTCGCCTCGCTTGCCTCGCGCGTGCGCGCGCCGCTGAACAAGACGGACATGAGCAGCGCGGTGGAAATCCCTCGGACCTCGCTCGATCGCTACCTCACATTGCTCGAGCACGTATTCCTGACCAACCGTCTGCCGGCATGGCATACGAACCGCATCAAGCAGATCACCAAGGCGCCGAAGCTCCTGATCTCCGACTCCGCACTGCTGGTACATCTGCTGCGAACCGACCGGGAGCGCCTCGCCGGCGACGACGCGCTGCTCGGGGTTGTATTGGAGTGCTTCGTTGGCATGGAGCTCACCAAGCAGCTGTCCGCCACGAGCACGCGAGCATCGCTGCAGCACATGCGCACCGCGGCCGGCGCCGAGGTCGACTTCGTCCTGGAAGGAGCCGACGGCCGCCTGGCCGGCATCGAGGTGAAGGCCTCCGCGACGGTTCGCGCAGAGGACTTCAAGCACCTCAAGAGCATGCGCGACCGGATCGACGACGGGCGCTTTGCGCGCGGCGTGATCCTCTACACCGGCAGCGAGCGCCTCCCCTTCGGCGAGCGTCTGGAAGCTTGGCCACTCGCCACATTGTGGTCAACGACCCACAACCTATAGGTATCGAAAAATCGGGAAAACAGCAACTTATTAGTTGGCAGCAAGGACCAAGACGGGCGTGCCCCTCAGCGCCCGCGACGCCCGCGGCGCTTGAGGGTGATCCCCTCCAGCACGTGGGCGACCGTCTCGCACGCGTCGACCGCGGCCTCGAGTGACTCGAAGATGTCCTTCCAGCGGATCACGACCATCGGGTCGATGCCGCCGACGAACAGTGAGGCGACGCCGTCGCGCAGGATGCGGTCGCCTTCGTTCTCGAGGCGGTGGATCTCGACCAGCTGCGGTGAGAGCTCCTCGCCGCAGTGCAGACGGGCGAGCGCGCTGATGATCTGCCCGCCCGCGGCGACCAGCACGTCGGCGAACTCGACCGCCTGCTCCATCGTCGCCTCGACGCCGTACAGGCCGAGCTGGGCGGCAGCCTGCTCGGTGTGGTCGACGATGTCGTCGAGCGCGGTGGCGAGCGCGTAGCCGTCGCCGGCATCGAACGGCGCGCGCACGCGCCGGCCACCGTTCAGCCGATGGATGATGTCGTGGGTTATGCGATCGCCCTCGCGCTCGCAGGCGCCGAGGTCTTCAGCCAGGCCGGCGTGCTCGGGGAACTCGGCGAGCAGCTCGCGCAGCAGCAGGGCGGAGCGCTCGACGTTGCGCCCCGCCTCTTCGACGAGGCCCGCGAGGATCGGATCGCGGGCAGGGCTCAGCAGGCTCATCCGGGGAGAGTACGGATCCTGGCCGCCGGGCGAGATCTCCTTCACGAGTTTTTTACGACTCGATCACGAGTTGGCAACCCGCGCGGGCCCGCCGCGACGCGACCCTATGCGCTGGTGGAGGCTTCGGCGGAAAATGCGAGCACCCTGTATGCCGGCGAACTGGAGATCAGGCTCGGCGAGGGTCTCGTGCTCGCGACCGGACGCGCGCTGACGCTGTCGATGCGGGAGTTCGAGCTGCTGGCGGCGATGGCCAGGCGTGCCGGCGCGATCGTCACGCGCGAGGAGCTCTACAGCGCGGTCTGGGGCGGCGAGCTGCGCGCGGGCGACCGCTCGGTCGACGTGTACGTGAGCAAGCTGCGCGGCAAGCTCGAAGCGGCGATGCCCGACCGCCGCTTCATTCACACCCATCCCGGGTTCGGCTATCGCTTCCAGCCCCAGCCCGCGCGGGGAAGCGTGAGCGGACCCTCGCCGAGCCCGAGCGGCGCCGTGGCCGCGAGCGGCGAGGGCGAGCCGGGCACCGGCTCCAAAACCGATGTTTCCGAGCTTTCACGAGATGTTCACATCGGGGCCCCCGGTAGTTAACAGACTGCACTCTGAAAGACCGGACCGGCGGAGGGCTCACGCCAGCCTCGACGGCCGTCGACAAGCAAATCCAGCAGAGGAGACGTCTCAGTGTTCAAGAACAAGATCGGCGCGCTTGCGGGCGTTGCAGTGCTCGCGCTCGGCCTCGCCGCGTGCGGCAGCAGCTCCACGACGACCAGCAGCTCGAGCAGCGCTTCGAGCTCCACCGGCACGACCTCCTCGAGCAGCGCATCGGGGACGATCTCGGGTGCCGGCTCGACGTTCGCCGCTCCCGTCTACCAGCAGTGGGCATCCTCGCAGTCGGGCCTGACCGTCAACTACCAGGCCGTCGGCTCCGGCGCGGGCATCACCTCGCTCGAGTCGAAGACCGTCGACTTCGGCGCAAGCGACCCGCCGCTGAAGCCGGCCGACGAAGCGACGATCGCAAAGAACGGCAGCCCGGCGGTGCAGATTCCGATGTTCCTGGGCGCGATCACCGTCTCTTACAACCTGCCCGGCGTGAAAACCGGCCTGAAGCTCGACGGCAAGACGATCTCCGACATCTACCTCGGCAAGGTCAAGACGTGGGGCGACGCTGAGATCAAGGCGCTGAACCCGGGGGTCACGCTGCCGAGCACGGCGATCACCGTGATCCACCGCTCGGACTCCTCGGGCACGACCGCCGGCTTCACCGGCTTCCTCGCCGCCGTGGATCCTGAATTCAAGAGCAAGGTCGGCGAAGGCAAGGACGTGCAGTGGCCTACGGGCACCGGCGCGAAGGGCAACGCGGGCGTCGCCGGCGCGGTCCAGCAGACCGCGGGCGCGGTCGGCTACGTCGAGCAGGCGTACGCGCTGCAACACAGCTTCACCTATGCAGCCGTGCAGAACAAGGCGGGCCAGTTCGTCTCGCCGACGCTCGAATCGGCGAGCGCGGCGGCGGCGGACGTCAAGGTGCCGGCGAACCTCGGCATCAAGATCTCAAACCCCGGCGGATCGGCCAGCTACCCGATCACCTCGCAGACGTTCATCGTCGTCAACAAGGACCTCTGCAAGGCCGGCACCCCGGGTGGCGAAGCGGCCGCCAAGGGCGTCGTGAGCTTCGTCGACTACGGGCTCGGCCAGGGTCAGTCGATCCTCTCCCAGGCCGACTACGCGGCGCTGCCGGCCGCGATCCTGGCGAAAGCCAAGGAAGCGGCGGCGGGCCTCGAATGCAACGGAAAGCCGCTCGGCGGCTGAGGACGTGGAGCGCGCGGCCCCCATCAGCGATGATCTGCCGATGGGCCGCGCGCGTTCGCACAACTGCCTCGAGAACGGATAGACAACGGTATGGAGGCAGCATCGATTCCCGGCGGTGAGCGCTCGATTCTCGCGCGCTCACCGCTCGCGCGACTGCCCGACCGGGCGCTGAAGTATGGGCTGACGGCGCTCGCGGCGCTGATCCTCGCGCTGATCGTCTACTTCTTCATCCGCCTCGTCGGCGAGGCCCGTCCCGCGTTCGCCAAGGCCGGGGTGCTCGGGCTCACGTTCGACAACGACTGGAACGTGTCCGCCGAACGGTTCGGCGCGCTGCCGCTGGTCGTCGGCACCCTGATCAGCTCCGGCCTGGCGCTCTTGATCGGCGTGCCGGTGGCGGTCGCCACCGCGATCTACGCGACCGAGCTGTGCCCGTTGCGCCTGCGCGCGCCGCTGACGATCCTCGTGGAGCTGCTGGCCGCGGTGCCGTCGGTCGTGTACGGGCTGTGGGGCATCTTCTTCCTCGCCCCGAAGCTGCAGCCGGCCGAGCAGTGGGTCGCTGAAAAGCTGTCGTTCATCCCGTTCATCGGCGGCGGCGTCGTGACGATCCCCAACTACTTCATCACCGGGCTCGTGCTCGCGATCATGATCCTGCCGATCGTCAGCGCGATCAGCCGCGAGGTGATGAGCACCGTGCCCGCCGACCACAAGGAGGCGGCGCTGGGCCTGGGCGCGACGCGCTGGGAGATGATCCGCATCGCGGTGCTGCCCTACTGCCGCTCCGGCATCGTCGGCGGCGCGATGCTCGGCCTGGGGCGGGCGATCGGCGAGACGATCGCGGTGACGATCCTGATCGGCGACGCGCCGCAGCTAGGCAGCCACCTGTTCGGACAGGGTTACAGCCTCGCGGCGGTGATCGCGAACGAGTTCGGCGAGGCGCAGGGATTGCACCGCTCGGCGCTGTTCGCCGCCGGGCTCGTGCTGTTCGTGCTGACGCTGCTCGTCAACGGCGCCGCGCGACTGCTGGTGGCGCGGGCGTCGCGTTCGAGCCGCCCGAACCGGACGGCGAAAGACCATCTCGCCCTGCCGGTTGCGGGGACGGGCGTATGAGCCCGCAGAGCCCCCCGTCGACACAGCCGGCGCGCTTCGCGGGAGCGGGCGCATGAGCGCGCAGAGCCCGGTGTCCGCGCAGCTGGCCCGCTTCGCGGTCAGCCCGGCGCGCAGGCGCAAGGACGCGTTCGCCCGTGGAGCGATCCTCGCCGGCACGGTGCTCGCGCTGATCCCGCTCGCGCTGATCGTCTACTACCTGCTGGTCAAGGGGCTGGGCTCGTGGAGCTTCGACTTCTTCACGACCGACCCCACCGGCAACACGTTCTTCAAGAGCTCGAGCATCGGCGGAATCAAGAGCGCGATCCTCGGCACGATCGAGATCGTCGCGCTGGCCTCGGTGCTCGCGATCCCGATCGGCATCGGCGTTGCGGTATGGCTGGTCGAGTACGGCAAGGGCAGCCGCTTCGCCTCGCTCGTGCGCTTCTTCGTCGACGTGCTCACGGGCGTGCCCTCGATCGTGTTCGGCCTGTTCGTCTACATCGTGCTGGTCGTCGGCACCGGCTCCTCCTATGCCGGCTACAAGGGCTCGTTCGCGCTGGGGCTGCTGATGCTGCCGGTCGTGATCCGCTCGGCGGAGGTGATCCTGCTGCTGATCCCCGGCGCGCTGCGCGAGTCGGCGCTCGCGCTCGGAGCGCCGCGCTGGCGCGTGATCGCAAGCATCGTGCTGCCGACCGCGCTGCCGGGGATGGTCACCGGCGTGCTGCTCGCGATCGCGCGCGCCGCCGGGGAGACCGCGCCGCTGCTGTTCACCGCCGCGGCGACGCTGAAGACGAGCTTCAACCTCGGTCAGTTCATGAACTCGCTGCCCGTGCAAATCTACAGCGACGTCACATCTCCGACCACGGCGGTGGTAAACCGTGCGTGGGGCGCCGCGCTGACCCTGGTGGTCATGATCCTGTTGCTGAACCTCATCGCCCGCTTGATCTCGCGAAGGAGTCGCCTTGCATGAACAACCAGCCGATCGGGGAGATAGCTGAGATGGAGCCCGACGATCTGCTCCAGGGCTCGGCCCGCTCCCCCTCTCCCCCACCCGAACGGACGCGGGCCGAGACCCCGGCCCCCAGCGCCGCGGTGACCCTGCCCGCCAAGGCGGGCTTGAGCGTGAGGCTCGAGCAGCTGCGCGCCTTCTACGGCGAGGCCGAGCAGGTCAAGGGCATCGACCTCGACTTCCGCGCCAACGAGGTGACCGCGATCATCGGGCCGTCGGGCTGCGGCAAGTCGACGATGGTGCGCTGCATCAACCGCATGCACGAGGAGATCCCCGGCGCTCGCGCCGAGGGGCGCGTGCTGCTCGACGACCTCGACGTGTACGACACGTCGGTGGATGTGGTGGCGGTACGGCGCGCGATCGGCATGGTCTTCCAGAAGCCGAACCCGTTCCCGACGATGTCGATCTTCGACAACGTCGCCGCGGGCCTGCGACTCAGCGCCCGCGGGCGCGGCGACCTGCGCCCCAAGGTCGAGGCGGCGCTGCGCAGCGCGGGCCTGTGGGATGAGGTCTCAGAGCGGCTGCACGAGCCCGGCGCCGGACTTTCGGGCGGCCAGCAGCAGCGGCTGTGCATCGCACGCTCGCTGGCGGTCGATCCCGAGGTGATCCTGATGGACGAGCCGTGCTCGGCGCTCGACCCGATCGCGACGCTGAAGATCGAGGAGCTGATCGATCAGCTGAAGGCGCGGGTGACGATCGTGATCGTCACCCACAACATGCAGCAGGCTGCGCGCGTGGCCGACCGCACGGCGTTCATGCTCGGCGGGCAGCTCGTCGAGGTGGGGCCGACACAGGAGATCTTCACCAACCCGACCGACTCACGAACCGAGGAATATGTCACCGGAAAGTTCGGCTAACAGCGACAGTGGACAGGCGCGGTCGTCTTCGCCGGCCGCAGCGTCCAGCGCCGCCCGCCTCGTCCCGCGCGCGGGCGCCCAGCAGGGACGAGCGCACTTCCAGCAGCAGCTGCAGGAGCTCGAAGCCCATGCGCTGGGCGGGTTGGATCTGATCGTCGAGCAGCTCGACCGTGTGCTCGAGGCGCTCGGCCACCAGGACGTCGAGCTGGCGCAGATGGTGATCGCCGACGACGACCGCGTCGACGGGCGCTACCTGGAGGTCCACCAAGGCATCCTCTCGCTGCTCGCGCTGCAGGCGCCGGTGGCGGGCGACCTGCGCCTGGTGGCCGCGCTGCTGCACACGATCAAGCACATCGAGCGGATGGGCGACCAGTGCGTGAACATCGCCAAGCTGATCCCCCTCTCCGGCCACGAGCCGCCGGTGCGCCGGGAGGTGCTCGAGGCGCTCGCGAAGATGGGCGCGCACGCGCGCTCTGAGATCGTGCAATCGAAGGCGGCGTTCGCCGAGCGCGACGTCGGCCTGGCCGAAGACCTGGTGCGCCAGGACCGCGAGATCAACCGCCTCAACCGCGAGATCTTCCGCACGGCGATCGAGATCGGCGACGATCCGGACACGCGCGAGTGGGCGATGCACATGATCTTAGTGGCGCGCGCGCTGGAGCGGATCGGCGACAACGCGGTCGACATCGGCGAGCAGGTGGCGTTCGTCGTCACCGGATTGTTCCGCGAGTTCTCCGACTCGTCTCATCCTGCGGGCGTGCGCGCGGACGCGGCGCCGGACGCACGTCCGGAGCAGTTCTGAGTCATCCGCAAACAGCGTATTTCTCCTGTGAACATCCTGTAACCATTTGTCCCAAGCCGCACTTGGGTCTGATTGTTCCCCTAGACTTCCACGCGATGACGGAGAGCGGGATTCGCGCCAGGGACGAGGCGGCGCCGGCGACGACAACGGGGGGTAGTACATCCTCGGCGTTGCGTATCGCCGTGCTGGACCGCGACAGCGGGTTCATCCAGGTCTTGAGCAAGCGCTTGGACCGGCTCGGCTGGGAGCACCGCGTGCTCGGCAGCCCGGTGCCGACCGAGGCGGTGGCCTCGATGCGGCTGAGCGCGCTCGTGGTCGATCTCGCCGTGCTCGGCCCGCAGGCGTGGGAGTGGCTCGAGCGGCTGTGCGGCGCGCTGCCGGAGCTCGGCGTGGTCGTCTGCACCGGGCCTTCGACGGTCGCCCAGCGAGTGCGCGGGCTGCGCTTAGGCGCCGATGACTGGATCACCAAGCCGTGCCACCCCGAGGAGGTGATCGCGCGCGTGCAGGGCGTCGCCCGCCGCCGCCGCCGTTCGACCGGCCGGACCGAGTCCAAGCCGTTGATGGCGGGCGAAGTCGAGATCCGCTCCGACCGTTTTCAGGCGTTCGTCGGCGACGCGAGCCTCGACCTCACGCGCCGCGAGTTCGAGCTGATCGAGCTCCTCGCCGCAGCCGAGGGGCGCGTGCTCGAGCGCGAGGAGATCTACTCGCGGCTGTGGGGCTATGCGATGGTGCGCGGCGACCGCTCGGTCGACGTGTTCGTGCGCAAGCTGCGCCAGAAGCTCGAGAAGGCCTCGCCGCAGTGGCGCTACATCCACACGCACTTCGGCATCGGCTACCGCTTCGCCGCCGAATCGCTCGAGGTGATCGACGTGGACGTTCCTGCCTCGATCCCGGCCGATTGGGATCCCGCCCCGCCGGCGCAGCCGGCCGAGCATCCCGTCCGACCCCGTATCTCAGAGCGAACGCACGGCGTCAGCGATCAGGACAAGCTCGCGGGGACGCATCAGGACCGCGAGCTCACCGCGCCCACCCTCTAGCCGCAACACCGCGAGCCCACCCTTCTTCAGGTCGATGAGGCCGCCGCTCAGCGCGCCGGCGACGGACGACAGGTCGGGCTCGTGGCCGACGAGCAGCAGGTGACCGTCGGCGGGGAGCTCGTTCAGCAGGGCCAATGCCTGAGCCGCGCTGAAGCGCTCGGCCAGCGGCTGGTGCACCGCCATCCGCTCGCGCGCCTCCTCGCTCCACCGCTCGGCGGCCAGCTCCGCCGTCTGGCGGGCACGCACCTTGGGGCTGAACAGCACCGCCTCGAACTCGGCGCCGAGACGCTCCAGGGCGACGCCGGCGGTGCGGGCCTGCTCTTCCCCGCGCGCGGTCAGCCGCCGGTCGGAATCCGCGCGCGCGCCATGAGGCTCCGCCTCGGCGTGACGTAGTAGCCAGAGCTGACGGGACATACCTCTGTCTTCACACTACCGGTTGCGATCAACCTGTAGCGTGATGATTCGATGAACGACCTGCACGATCCCGCCCTGTATCTCAACCGCGAGCTGTCGTGGCTCGACTTCAACGAGCGCGTGCTGCAACTGGCCGAGGACGAGCGCGTGCCGCTGCTCGAGCGGGTGAAGTTCTGCGCGATCTACACGACCAACCTCGACGAGTTCTACATGGTGCGCGTCGCCGGCCTGCGCGATCAGATCGACGCGGGCGTCGAGCAGCGCGGCCAGGACGGGCGCGTCCCCTCTGAGACGATCGCGCTGATCCGCGAGCGCGCGCTCGCGCTGGGAGCGCGGCTGACCGGCTGCTTCGAAGGACGGCTGCGGGGAGCGCTGGCCGACGAGGACATCCACGTGGTCGGCGTGCGCGAGCTCGACGAGGAGCGCCGTGCGGAGCTGGCGCGGCACTTCCAGAAGACGATCTTTCCGGCGCTCACGCCGCTCGCGGTTGCGCCCGGGCGCCCGTTCCCCTACATCTCGAACCTGTCGCTGAGCCTGGCCGTGCTCGTGCGCGACCCGCTGACCGACGAGACGGTGTTCGCGCGCGTGAAGGTCCCGACCGAGATCCTGCCGCGCTTCGTGACGCTCAAGCAGCCGGCGCCCGAGCCCGCGCTGCTGGTGCCGCTGGAGGACGTGATCGCACACCATCTCGACGCGCTGTTCCCGGGCATGGAGATCGCCGACTACGACGTCTTCCGCGTCACCCGCGACGCCGACCTGGAGGTCTCAGACGACGCCGCCGACCTGCTGCAGGCCGTCGAGGACGAGCTGCGCCGCCGCCGCTTCGGCGAGATCGTGCGCGTGGAGATCGGCGCTAGGTGCTCCGATCGCCTGCGCCAGGAGCTGGCCGGGCTGCTCGGCGTGCAGGACGAGGAGGTCTATCCGGTCGACGGCCTGCTCGACATGGGGGCTTTGTGGCAGATCGTCAAGCTGTCCGGCCACACCGAGCTGCACGAGGAGCCGCTCGTCGGGATCACCCACCCGCGGCTGCTGCGCCACGAGGGCGAGCGCCCCGACGTGCTCGGGGCGATGCGCGAAGGCGACCTGCTGGTGCACCACCCCTACGTGTCGTTCTCCACCTCGGTCGAGCGCTTCGTCGAGCAGGCGGTCGCCGACCCGAACGTGCTCGCGATCAAGCAGACCGTGTACCGCACGAGCGACGACTCGCCGCTCGTGCCGGCGCTGATCGACGCGACCGAGCGGGGCAAGCAGGCGGTCGCGCTGGTCGAGCTGAAGGCCAGGTTCGACGAGCGCATGAACATCCACTGGGCGAAGGCGATGGAGGAGGCCGGCGTGCACGTGGTGTACGGCCAGCCGTCCTTGAAGACCCACGCCAAGTGCGTGCTGGTCGTGCGCCGCGAGGGCGACGGGGTGCGCAACTACGTGCACATCGGCACCGGCAACTATCACTCGGCGACCGCCCGCTTGTATACCGATTTCGGGCTGTTCACGACCGACGAGCAGATCGGCGCGGACGTGGCCGACATGTTCAACTACCTCACCGGCTACGGGCGCCCTTTGCACTACCGCAAGGTGCTGATGGCGCCCAACCACCTGCGCGACGGCATCCTGTGGCAGATCGAGCAGACGATCGCGGCGCACTCCGCGGAAACGCCTGCGCGGATCGCGATGAAGATGAACTCGCTCGTCGACGGGCGCTGCATCCGCGCGCTCTACCGCGCCTCGCAGGCCGGCGTGCAGGTGGAGCTAAACGTGCGCGGCATCTGCTGCCTGCGGCCCGGCGTGCCTGGCGTCTCTGAGAACATCCGCGTCGTCTCGATCGTCGGGCGGCTGCTCGAGCACTCGCGCGTGTACGCGTTCGAACGCGGCGGCGAGCACACGATCTACATCGCCTCCGCCGACCTGATGCCCCGCAACCTCGACCATCGCGTCGAGCTGGCGGTCCCGGTCGAGTCGCCCGAGCTGCGCGGCGAGCTGCTCGACACGCTCGAACGCGGGTTCGCCGACAACCAGAGCTCGTGGGAGCTCGACGGCGACGGCGCCTGGCTCAGGCGCACGCCGGGCCCGGGCGAGCGCCCGCGCAGCCTGCAGCTCGAGCTGGCCGAGCTCTACGCGACAGGCGGGGGCGTGCCTTCGGCGGTCGCGGCGAGCGACGGGTCCCAGTCGCACACCGCGCACGCGTGACGGAACGCCGAGCGCGCGAACTCGAGCGCGAGCGCATGCGGGTCTGAGCTCGCGCGGACGTCGTCCCAGGCGAGGATGTACTCGCCGAGCGTCGCATCCCAGCGCGCGGCCGCGGGGTCGAGCGTCGCGCCCGCGAATCCCTCCGGCGCCGGGTGGGCGTAGGCGTAGAACGCCGCCTTGGAAGAGCGAGGATCGCCGGGCCACCAGCCGATCGCGACCTCTTGGGAGTCCATCGCGTTGCGCATGATGAAGTCGTCCGACGGCGGGTCGGCGGGGAGTCCCGAGAACAGGCTCACCGCGAGATCGAACGAGCCCCACCACGCGTTGACCGGCGTCGAGCGTCCTCGGAACGGCGCGCGAAACTCAGCGAGGACGAGGGCGGCCTGAGTCGCCGCGACGAAGTAGGAGTCGACCTGCGCAGGGTCGTAGCTTGCGTGCTCGTCGTCCTCGTCGAGCGCCACGCTCCACCCCACCTCCTGCGGCTTCGGGTCGATCTCGACCGCGCCGGCAAGATCGCGAACGGCGCCAAGCAGCTCGCGGGTGACCTCACCCACCGGTCGATCGGGAGTAAGCGCTACGCGTCTGACGCCACCCGCACTGTGCTCTACCGCCGCCTCGTGGGTGCGCAGGTCGAGGAGGACGACGAGCGCGCCCGAGCCGTCCGGAGCGGGGAGCGGAGCGGTCTCCCAGCCGCGCGCGGTCAGGCGCAGCGCGGCGTGCTGCAGCTGCGGCTCGGGCGGTGCCAGCGCCACCGCCAGCTTGCCGAGGACCTGGGTGTGCGCGTGGAGCGTGTCGCACGTATCGCTCCACTGCTCGTATGCAAGCGCTGGCCACGCGGAGGGCATGGTCACACGCTACCGGCTACCTGTCCGAGTCCTTGATTTCGGAACCCCTTGACTAAAGTTTTGGTATGCCATACTCTGTTTCTATGCCTACCAAAGAGCTATCGCGCTACTCGACGGGCGAGGTGCGCTCCCCGGCGGTCGAGGATTACTCGAAGGCGATCTTCGCGCTTCAGTCGCGCAGCGATGCGCCCGTGTCGACCAACGCTCTGGCCGAGCGGCTGGGCATCACTCCAGGGTCGGTCTCGGCGATGCTCAAGAAGCTCGACGAGCTGGGCCTGACCACGCATATCCCCTACCGGGGAGTGCGCCTGACGGCAGATGGGCGGCGCGTGGCGCTGGAGGTGATCCGCCATCACCGCTTGATCGAGAGCTTCCTGGCCGATGCGCTGGGGATGCCCTGGGATCGGGTTCATGCCGAGGCCGAGGTGCTCGAGCACGTGCTCTCGGAGGATCTCGAGGAGCTGATCGCGGCCAAGCTCGGGCACCCCACGGTCGATCCCCACGGCGATCCGATCCCCACCGCCGAGCTGGAGCTCGAGGAGCGTTTGACGCACAGCATGGAGAGCCTTCAGGTCGGTGAGGAGGGAGTGTTCGTGCGCGTCTCGGACTCCGACCCGGAGATGTTGCGCTATCTCGCCGGCCGCGGGATCTCGCCGGGAGACCGCTTCGCGGTCCGCGAGCGCCAGCCGTTCGGCGGCCCGCTGTTCGTGCGCTTCGGAGAGCACGAGCACGCGATCGGTGGCGAGCTCGCCGGCGCGATGCGCGTCGAGGTCGACCGCGCGCCGTCGCGTTCGCGCCGATCCCCCTCGCGGACGCGCCGATCCCGTAGCGGCAAGGAGCCGGGCGATGGAGACAGCTGAGGCCGCCGCTGTCTCCCCGGGCGTCGCCCTGCCGCCGCTGACCGAGGAGGACACCGCACGGTCTCGGGATCGCTCGCGCGTTCACCACGCTCGCAAACACAGCAAGCGCTGGCGGCTGCTGTGGCTGCTCGTAGGCCCCGGGATCCTCGCGATGCTCGGCGAGAACGACGGGCCGAGCATGATCGCCTACGCCGCCGACGGAGCACAGTACGGGCTCGGGTTCTTCGTGCCGTTCATCCCGATCATGTTCGCGATGGCGTATGTCTGCCAGGAGATGTGCATGCGCGTCGGCGCGGTCACCCACCGCGGCTATGGCGAGCTCGTGCTACAGCGCTACGGCCGCGTGTGGGGCCTGTTCGGCGCCGGCGACCTCACCCTCACCAACCTCGTCACGCTCGTCGCCGAGTTCGTCTCGATCCGCGTCGGGCTGGCCTACTTCCACCTCGGCTCCGGTGTCGCTGTCGCGCTGGGGCTGGCGCTGGTCGCGTTCACGCTCAGCGGCGGGCGCTACTGGCGCTGGGAGCGGATCGTGCTCGGCCTGGCGCTCTTCAACGGCCTGTTCCTGGTGGCCGCGATTCTGGTCAAGCCCGACGTGGGCGCGGTGGCGAGCTCGTTTGACTTCGGCTCGTTTCCCGGCGGGGGCTTCAACACGCTGCTTTTGCTGCTGGCCTCCACGATCGGCGCCACGGTGACGCCATGGATGATCTTCTTCCAGCAGAGCGCCTCCGCCGACAAGGGCATGACTCCCCGCGACGTCAAGCACGGCCGCTACGACACCGCCGCCGGCGCCGTGCTGGCGGCGATCTTCGGCATCGGGGCGCTGATCGCCGGGGCGGCACTGCGGGTGGGCGGAGATCGGATCCACGCGGGGATCGAGGGGTTCGCGGGCGCAGGCTTCCCCGCGGCGCTCGAGCACGTCGCCGGCGGCGGCGTCGGCACGGTGTTCGCGCTCGGGCTGATCGAGGCCGGAGCCGTGGCGATCCTCACGATCTCCGCCTCCACCGCCTACGCCGCCGGAGAATGCGTCGGGGTATCCCACAGCTTCAACAGCTCGCCGCGCAACGCCGGGGTGTTCTATGCCGCCAACGCCGGCATCGCGCTGCTCGCCGCGGCGGTCATCCTGATTCCGGGCGCGCCGCTGCTCTCGATCGCGCTCAACGCGAACGTGCTCGCCACCGTGCTGCTGCCCGTCAGCCTGGTCTTCATGGTGATGCTCGCCAACGACGGGGGCCTGATGGGCGCATGGGCGAACAAGCGCTCGACGAACGTGGTCGGGATCGGCGTGATCGCGTTCGTCGGGCTTTGCGGAGCCGCATACGGCATCGACTCCTTCCTGCAGACGATCCATCTCATCGGCTCATGAAAGCGGCGGCCCCCGTCACGGACGACGCACACGACAGGGACGACGCGCACGACGGCCCGGCCCTGCGGGAGCGCGACCTGCAGTCACAGGAGCGCTTCGAGGACGAGCTGATCATGCACCTCGAGCGCGACCAGTTCGTGGCCGAAACCTCCCGGCCCGTGCCTCCGGCCACGCTCAGCGCGCGTGCCGTCGCCGGCCTTTGGGCACTGCGCGTGTTCGTAGTGCTCGTCAGCCTGATGGTCGTCTACACGTTCATCGACCAGCTCTAGCCCCGGCGCCGCGCGCCCTCACACTCGACCCATCGAAGCGCTGCGAAGCGTGTAACCCCACACGCACACGATCAGCGAGGGAAAGGTGTTTGGGATACTCCGGTATTTCCAGGTCTATAATCCTGGTTATCCGGGATTGTATTCCGGATTGTCCGCTATCATCGTCTTACACGATGCCATCGACACAAGAGATCCCCAGACACGCCGAAGCGCACGTCCTGGAGGCGCTGCAGGACACGCGCATCGTGGCCGTGGAAGGCCCTCGGCAGGCCGGCAAGTCCACGCTCTGCACGAAGATCGCCGCGGAGAAAGGCATGCTCGCGGCCACGCTCGACGATGCGAACACTCGGCACGGTGCGATCGACGATCCAGCGGGATTCATTGCTGCACTGGGCGAGCGAGCGTTCATCGACGAGCTCCAGCGTGTCCCCGAGTTGGTGCTCACGCTGAAGATGGCGGTCGATCGAGACCCCCACCCGGGACGCTACCTGGTGAGTGGATCGGCCAGCCTGCTGCTGTCGCCCCGCATCGGCGACTCGCTGGCGGGACGAATCGAGCGGATTCCGCTGCGTCCGTTCACCCAGGCGGAGATCGAGCGCAGGGCCGTTCCGAGCTGGTTGGACAAACTCTGGGAGACAGCGCGCCCACCGCACATCGAGTCTGAGCAGGAAGGCCGAGCGGCACACGCGCAACGCATCGCGGCGGGCGGGTTTCCCGCGGCGATCGCCCGTCCCGAGCGCCGCCGGGAGGCGTGGTTTAGCGATTACATCGCGGCGCTGGCCGCGCGCGACGTGCCGGACATAGTCGACATTCGCCGCCCCGACCTGCTGCCGACTCTGCTGATCCATCTCGCCGCGGGGTCGGGTTCGCTGATCTCGCTGCGACCGATCGCGCAGGCGCTGGCGGCGGACGAAAAGACCGTACGGGCCTATGTCCGCCTGCTGGAGCTGCTGCATCTCGTTGTCAGCGTTCCGGCATGGGCCCCGGGCTTTGCCGGACGGGCCGTGCGCACACCGCGACTGTTCATCGAGGACGCCGGCCTGATGACCTACCTGCTGAACGCCGACGCCACACGGATCGCCCGAGACGACGCCCTCAGCGGACGCGCGTACGAGTCGTTCGTGGCGATGGAGCTCGCGCGGCTGCTGCCCCACACCGAGATGGCCCCGATCATGCGCCACTGGCGCAGCGCGCACGGCGAGGAGGTCGACATCGTGCTCGAAAACCGCGCAGGCAAGCTGATCGCGATCGAGATCAAGGCCGGCGCCACGGTCAGGCAGGGCGGCCTGCGCGGACTCAACAGGTTGAGGACACTGGCCGGGGACAGGTTCGTGGCCGGCCTCGTGCTGTGTACGGCACGTCAGACGACTCCACTCGGCCGGCAGATGTGGGCCGTGCCGATCGAGGCGCTGTGGGCTTGAGCTCAGAGCAATGCTTCGTCTGCCCAGTGACTTTCGCCGTCGCCATGCCCCATCCCAAGTCCGTATCGGGCGGTCCGGCCGTTGCGCACCGCTACGCAGCCTTCGAGGTAGAAGATGACTCGCGCTTCGCCGCCGCCTCGGTAGTAAAAGACGATCAGCTCGGAACGTCCACCGAGCACCTCATCGCAGTTTGGATGCGGATCGATTGGCCGTAGCGCATCGAGCTCGCCGGCGAGGTAGCGCGTGACCTCCTGGCGCACCACGCGACGCGCTCCCGCAACGGCGTAGACAGGGTGCCCGTGTTCACCTCGCGGGATCCGGGCACGTTCGTCTTCAGGTTCCGGTATGCGACCCGAAATGCCCCAGTAGCGGCAGATCAGCGCGCCCGTGGGGTGCCCCGGTACGAGCACGTCGGTTGCGGTCTTGCTGAGCAGCAGGGATCGCGGCTTGGCGTCGTTCGGTGGACATAGGCGCGAGGACGCTGGAACGGACAGTGGTGTCTTCGCCGACGGTGCCGTCAAAGTCGCGCGCTGGTCTCGCGTCGTAGCGGTACGCGCGCCTCCACAAGCACTCAGCACAAGTACCGCGCAAACGACAAAGGCCGGCGTGCCACGACGCGCGAGATCCACATCGCAGGCATACCCGCGTTTCCCGCGCCGCGAACGTCCTCCCACTGCGCCGCGATCGCTGAGCCTTCGCGCCATCTTCAAGCCGGCGGGTCTTGCGCCGATACCTATCGCATGAGGTGGACGCTGCTCGCCATTTTTGGGACCGTCTTAGTGGCGATCGGGCTCGCGGATCTCGGGCTCGAAATTGCCCACGGCAGCGATATCTGGCGGAAAGGCAACGGCGGGATTGCTCCGCTCGTCATTGCAGCTTCACCGCAGTTCATCTTCGGCGTCGAGCTGCTCGAGATAGCCGGCAGGGTAGGTGCCCGTCAGCGTCCCGAACGCATCCTCGAAGGTCGCGGTTGTGTGCCGCTCGGCAGATTAGAGTCCAGAGGAACCCAGCCTGCCCGCCTGCTCCCAGGATCAACTTGGTCTGCGATAGCACGCTTGTTGGCGTCTATGTCACGCTGAAGCCGGTCGCGAACATCAATCCCGGGGCGACGATTGCAATGAGCCTGTAGTCGCCTGCTGCAAGAGCACGCCTGCCGTAGCGCCCGGTCAATGCCACCGAGTTTCGGCCCACTCGGTCGCGGCGGCTGAACGAATAGATGCGTGACAGGCGGGAGCATCGTTTGCTACGGGGGGCGCTTGCGGTGGGGGCGCATTGCGCCCCCACGAGCACACCGGGACCGCTTCGGTAGACGACGAAGCTGGTCGTGCCGCTGCCCGAGTCGAGGTAGATGATCCGCGCGCCGGAGTGGCGTCTGCCGTCAGTGAACGCCCTCGGGGTGACTCTCAGCTTGCTGATCCGTCTACGCAGAGGGAGAGCCTCGCGTGGCGAGCGGCGCCCCAGCGGCCATACCCCACCCGGGTTCGCCAGGCCAGTATGAAAGGTCCAGCTGTGTTGCTCTGCCGGCAGTTCCCCGTTGGGGGCCAGCGTGACTTCGGCGGTGTACGTTGTGTTCGGCGCGAGTGACTCGACGGGGATGATGATTGCGCCGCTGAGGTAGGGCCCCACTTCGTTGGTTTCGCCTCCGATTGTACGAACTTCCACGCGCCCGGCTGGGCCGGTGAGTGTCGCGGATTCCAGGCTGGGCGCTTTAGTGCTAGTGCAGGAGAGAACTGAGCATTCGCCAGGTGGCTCCTCGTAAACAAATAGCTCGCGGCCCGTGATCGCGCCTTCCCGGATTCCAACGAACTTGCCGGGTGTGAACGGCAGCTCGTCCGCAAGTTCTGAGGGAGGGAAGCCGCTCGCGCCGTCGCCGGGGTAGGTAAGGATCGTGCCGCCGGGTTGTAGCGACGGCCCGATACCTGGCCACGTCGTCGTGCAGGCAACCCCGCGAGATTCGTCGATCCCTACGACCATCAGATCGGGGGTGTAGAGCTGGTCTAGGTGGATGGGTGCATCCTCCCACGGGTTTGCCTCACTGGCCCAGCCACCCCCGGAGAGGATACTGTGCAGCCCAGCCCATGCACCACCAGGCGAGGCACCGGGGAGACTGCTGTCCTCGGGATGTTCCAAGCGTTTGTTGTCCGCGAGGTAGGCGTCATGGGAAGCGCACGCCTGCGACCAAACGGGATTGAGCGTCAGGCCGGCAGGCAGGCCCCACCGCGCTCGCTCCACGTTCAGGTAGCTGAGATCGCGTTCGCTGTTGTGCGCGGTGATCCCCACCGGGACCGCGAGCGGAGAGCTCGCTGGAAGCATGAGGGTGACGTTCGTCATCACGTTCGCGACGATGGTGGCCTGGGCGCTCACCGAGACCTGGGTGGCGCTGTCCGGTGGCGTGTCAGTCACAGACAAGGTGACCGGACCAGGCCGCACTTTCCCTAAGACGACGCCCGAAGACGGAACGCTAGAGGTGCTGCCGCCCGAGACACCTTGGATTGAGAGCAGGGCCCCCTCGGCTGGCCGCCCTTCGGCCGTCTTCACAACGACCGTCAGGGCGCCAACCTCTGTCAGTTCGGCTTCGACTTCAGCTCGTTTTTTCGCAAGTTCGCCTTCGACTTCAGCCCGTGTTTTCGCTTCCGAGACCGTTGGGGCGCCGACGTTGATCGTGCCGAGCGCAATCGACTGACCTTCCGCAAGATCGACGGTTTGGCTGCTGCGGGTTTCCCGGGTGCCGCTCGCAGGGGCCACGATCATCGCAACCGTGTATTCGCCGGGCGGCATCGAACTCAGAGACCATTCGCCCTGCGCGTTGGTGAGCGTTTCATACGGCTGTACGACACCGGTCACGTGCGCAGGGATCACAAAGACAAGCACCCGGCTCGCGGGGCTCATGTCGGAATAGACCAAGGCGCCCGACAGCGACCCGCTGGCCGCTCGAGCCTGCCCATAACCCAAAGCCAACGTGAGAAGGACCGTCACGCACAGAAGTCCCACTGCTCGTCCTGCGGCACACATCACTCGGGAATGAAGCCATCCTCTGCTTATCATCGAAGAGGCATTGTGCCAGAGCGAAGAGGACCCATTAGTCATGCCCACCAGCCAGGCAAGGGCCAAGACCGGCAATGACCACCCTCTCCCCAAGAATCAAGCGGACCCAACCGACTCTCCCGCACGCTGCGAAGCGGAAGGGCTGCTTTGCCGCATCTCCCGCCCTGGTCGGGTTGTAACAGCAGTCCACCGGCGCCGCTCGACCACTGGCGGCTGCGATAGGCTCCGGGCGTGATCCGGCGTCCACAGTTCCTTTGGGTTATGTGCGCGTGCGTTGTTGCCTGTTCGGTGCTCCTCGCGGGGCTGAGGGCCGAAGTCGGCGCCGCGGAAGCAAACGGCGGCCCATGGTGTGTTCCTTACGAAGGGAACGGGATACCGCCCGGCAGCGGCATCCCACCGTGGGGATTTCACGCTACGGAGTCGTTCGAGCACGGGGTCAGCGGCTCCTCGCACGGTTGGGGGGACATCAACCTGAACACCAACTGGATCTCCGGCAAAATTTGTCAAACACTCGACGGCGGCGGTCAGTCTGGCCGCATGATCTCGATGAGGCTCGGGCCGCGCATTCTTTACCACTCACACGTTGCCGTCATGTGGGGGTATCCGGGCAACATCATCAAGGCTCCTATAAAGGTCATCTCGAGCACGGACTCCAAATGCAAGGTCGGGACGCCGGGTCACGTGACGATGTACACGAGCTACAACAACGTCAAATCCGACAGCATCCAGTTCTTCTTCGGTAGCGGGTGCCTGGATGGTAGTCGTCTGTACCACGGTGGGGCTCAGACAGTGAACGCGCAGGTCCCACCACTGTAGGGCGTCCGTGCGCCCGCGAGTAGCGAACCTGCCGGGAATGAACGGGTTGGGCGAAAGGAGGTGCGCAGACAGCGCCCGGTGAAGCTGCTCCTCCGGACGAAATGCAGGAACGAATCATCACGCGCGAGCATCATTGGGTGGACATGATCCGCGGCTGAATCTTCCAGACCGTAACGAGGCGGTGCAACTGCCGGGCGTTCCCCGCGATCTTCGACGCAGCGTAGACGGGTGCGGTACGGAAATCAGGAGTAGCCGAACATGCCGGCGAGCTGCTCGCTGAGCGTAGCCGGCATCACAGGCGGATTCTCGGGATCATCAAGCACGGTGGCTTCGCTCGCTTGCGGCGCCCAACCGGGCTAAGGCCGGGGAAGGCCTCGGCGAGGACCCGGTGCGGGTTCTGGCCTTTGTCGTGCTCGGCCAGCGAGATCACGATCACGCTGCGATCTTTCGCGAACAGCGTGTGCATGCGCCAGTCACCGGCGAGATGCCGGCAGCACATCGGGAAATCTCCGCGGTCGGCAGCCGCCAGCCGGTACCCCGCGGCCTTGCAGCCCTCGCCCTTCAAGCTCGAGATCGCGGTGTCGTACGCCCGCCTGTCAACCTTGTTCAACGAAGCAACGACCCGGACGACCGTGTCCACAAGGAAAACGGAATGGGCCATCCCCGTGGGCTCGTCAGGCCGGCTGGAGCTTGCCTTCGGCCAGCTCCTTCAAACCCTGGCGTACGCTCGCACTCGACCGATCCGCCATGTCTTCCACGTAGCGAACGACGCCCTCAAGCCACTCGCGGTCCTCGCCCTTCGCGCGCAACTCTCGTACCGCCCGCCCGACCCGCCTCAAGCTCTCGTGATCGATCAACGCCGGCTTAGAGCCCGGCAGGGCCGCCAGTGCACCACGCCTCACCCATAGCCGGACAGTCGGCTCGGAGACACCCAGATACTTCGCCGCCTCCGCCACCGGGACTCCCCGGGCGGCATTCGGCGCAGCCCGCTTGAGCTGCTTGCCCATCGCCATCAGCTGCTTCGCCAGTTCTCCCGAACGCTGTGGATCGCTGACCACACTGAGCTCCTCAACCACATCGTCCAGCCCGACGAGAAACGACGCTAGGGCACGATCATGCTTAGTCGCCATACCCACACGCTATCGCGAGACATTTGGTTTTTCAACCTTTTCCCGAAAGCCGATGGGGCGGATGCGATCCCTCAGGCAGCCGGGCTGGGCAGCGCATCCAGCGCCGCCTTGAGGTCGTCCACCGACTGATAGTCGAGCCCGAGCAGATGGTCGTGGCGATGACGCACGATCCCTTGCTCGTCGATCACGATCGCCGCGCGCTTGACGCCTAGGCGCGACGAGAAGGCGCTGTAGGACTTGGCCACCTGCTTGTCGGTGTCCGCCAGCAACGGCACGTTGAGCGAGTGCTTGGCGGCGAACTCCTCGTGCGAAGCGAGATCCTGGGAGGAGATGCCGACAACCATCGCGTTCAGCGTGGCGAAGTCGTCCGCATGGTCACGGTAGGAGCAGAACTGTTTGGTGCAGACCATCGTGTTGTCACCGGACTCAACGATGCGGTCGAGGCGCCTGCCTATCGTCCGATCCAGTAGCCAGGGTGTCGCCGGTCTAGGCTCCTGCTTGCCTGAAAAGCAGAAGTCCGATGCAGATCAGCCGAGCGTGCATGTCCTCCTCAATGCCAGAAGCTTCAGTATGGGTGCCGGATTGGCAGCTATACCGAGAACTGCGCTTAGGCGACGACAAGCTGGCGCTGCGCGGAGACTGCACCGCAGAGCTTGTCGAGTTCGGGCCCCTGCCCCTGAAGCTCGCCGGCCCTGGTGCTCTCGCGTCCTCACGATCGCAATCGATGCCAAGGCGCGGAGCACCTCCTACACAGCCGACGCCGAGGCTTTCCACCCGGAAAGGCACTCGCGCTCTGAGTTCGGGATGCCGCCGGTGCTTCCTCCATACTCATCGGTCGTTACCCGAGCCCAATCGCCCAATGACAGATCACAGTCTCCTGCAGAACCGCCAGGGGACAGGAACTCCGGTTAGAGAGAGCGATCCAGACCGTGATCCTTGCGCTCGCTAGTTCGTCCACGCTGGGACTTCCAAACAGTAGCTTCTATCAAACGGCGGCGGCGTTGCTCGGGGTGCTGTTGCTCACCGGCGTCGTTACCGAGGTCCGCGCGACACGGGACCAAAGCACGGCCGATTGGTCGGCGACTCAGTGGAGTAGGCGAAGTCTCTACGGTTTCCTGGCCCTGTCGGTGGTGGTTCTAGTTGGCGAGCTCGCAGCCCTGACGGTGCTGCTCCGCCAAGAAGCTTCACCGATTCTTCAAGCTATTGTCGGCGTCTCTCTCATCCTTGGACTAGTTGGCGTCCCCGGACTGGTGTTTATGGGTGTGGCAAGAGATGTCGTCGGAAGCACCGTGGTGATGCGATGGGTCCGCATTACTTCAATTAGCGCCGCAGTGATCGCCAGCGTCGTTGTGACTCTGTTCGTTCTCCCATCGATTATCACCGGAAGCCCTGGAGTCGGAACGCCGAACACGCAGGTGTCCCCGCCTCACGGCGTGCCCACATATCTGAGCGCACTGCTCCCGAGCGGCGGCGATCGTCCTCAGTTCGGTGATGTGCAGCTCGGTGGCCACAACCTGCTAAACAGCATCTTCTACGAACACGTCGAAGCCAACGAATCACACGCCGTGGGCTGCGAATCGGTCCCGATCTGTCGAGCAACTGCCTATGAACTCGGCGGCAGCTACAACCGCTTCACAGCAACGTTTGGCATAAAGACCAAAAAATCCTCAGTCCACCAGCGCGTGACCTGGCGCGTCATTCTGGACGGAAGGGCGGTCGGGGCAGGCGTTGTCCTCACTAATCGAGCCCCCCTACCGCTTGAACTCCCGGTAGAAGGCGGGCACAAACTGGAACTGCAAGCAATCAGCGGATATGCGACTGAAACCACGATCATCTGGGGAAATGCACGGTTGTCTTAACTGCTCGACCTTGGTGATCTATGCGGCTCCGCCGCGCAGCTCGGCGATCACCATAGTGCTGCTTAAGGCGGGGCGGAGCAGGAGTGCTCGCGGTCCACGTCGGCGCTCCTGAGTTGGACGATGCCGAAGCGTCACGTAGAACACGGGTGGCTTCGGTGTCGGCCCGGGCGGTGTTAAGCGGTCAGGACCTTGGAAGTTCGACGTTCTCGAATGCGAGGACTTCGGCGAGCTTGGTGACGTGCGTGTCGCGATGGAGTATCGCAACGCCGCCGTGTTCAGCGGCTGCTGCGGCGATCAGCGCATCGGTCAGCGGCACGCGGTGATACCCGTCACCATGTTCGGCCAGCTCGCCGATTGCGCTCATCGCGGCGTCGGCAACGGCGCGATCGTTGCGCAGGATCCGAAACCCGTCAAGCTCAATCTCGAGCGAGACATACTCCGAGGTGCTGCGAGCGGAATACAGGATCTCCATCCGCACGATCGGCGTGATCCACAGCCGGTCGTCATCCATCGCCGTCTTGAGAAGCCCGCCGAGCTCGGCGGGAAGAGCAGAGAACCGCCACCATGCCGAGGTGTCGGCAATGAACGGCGCGTCGCCTCCCAGCAGCTCGACGGCCTCCACCGCAGGTTCGCTTACGACTCGTCGGCCGTCAGCTGCTCGATGTGCTCAAGCGTGTCCCGATCCAACCCGTCCGGGCTGAACATGCGCTCAGCGAGTCGTCGTCGTCGGTCGGCGCGCTCCTCGTCGCTCAGCGCAGGGATCTCGGCGGTCGGGGTTGTGTTCAGAACAGAATGTTTCACGATCTCAGGGTAGCGCCTGAGCGCGACGAGAACTGGATCGACGAGGCACGTTGAGGGTTGTTCGGCGGGATGGTAGAGCAGCGAGAAACTGTCCGCTGTTCGATCCCGAGGAGGATCCCATGACGTTCTCTGCTGTTCTTGATTCCGCTGGGCGGCGTCGCTTACCCGCGACCTTGCCCGGCTTTCACGCAGGCCGTCCGCCTCGCAACAAGGGGATGCGCTACCCGGCGGACCCGCCGACCGTGGAGGAGATCATCGCCGTGATGCGCAATGCGGGCGACAATCGACACGGATGGCGGCTGCGTGCGTTGATCGTTGTGCTCTGGCGTGGTGGGCTACGCATCCAGGAGGCGCTCGCACTGGCCGAGCCCGATCTTGACCCGCGGCGTGGATCGCTGCTCGTGCGCAACGGCAAGGGCGGCCGACGCCGCGAGATCGGGATGGACGGCTGGGGGGGCCTCGTGCGGACGCTCGCTCGACCTGCAAGCAGGCGTAAGGCGATCGTGGCTAGATGACTTGTGCGTGCTCGCGCGGGGTGGCGTGGTGGCGGTGGCTGGTGTCAGGTGTGTGGGGTTGGAGTGTGATGCGTCCGCCGCGTCCGGGCACGATGAATACGTTGCGGTGCACCACTCGCTCTGGGTGGCGGTGGGTGGGTTCGAGGCGGGCGTGGCGGAGAATGGTCCTGAGTACGATTCGCGCCTCGGTGAGGGAGAAGGCGGCGCCGATGCATCGCCTGGGTCCGCCGCCGAAGGGGATCCATGTGTAGGTCCCGGCGCGGGTGTCGAGGAAACGCTCGGGACGGAAGGCGAGCGGGTCGGGGTAGAGCTCCGGGCGGCGGTGCACGAGCGTTATGTAGGGGACGACCATCGTGCCGCTCGGAATGGTCAGCCCCGATAGCTCGAACGGCTCGGTTGCGAGTCGTGCGGTGAGCGGGAAGGCTGGACGCAATCGCATCGCCTCCTTGATGACCGCGTCGAGGTATTCGTCGTCTCCGTCGAGCGCGGCGCTTTGCAGGCGTGTGAGCGCGTCGGGGTAGCGACTGACGCGCTCGAGTATCCACGTCAGGGTGGAGGCGGTCGTGTCGTGGGCGCCGAGCAGCAGGGTGCGCATCGCGTCGCAGATCTCGTTGTCGCTCATCAGGTGCCCATGGTCGTCGGGCGTGCGCAGGAACATCCCGAGGACGTCATCAGCATCGAGCTTGTCCTCGCTGCGGCGCTGGACGACCTCTTCCATCACGACCGCGTCGACCGCGTCGATCGCGCGTCGGACTCGCGGAAACGGTCTGTCCCACCCGTTCTCGCGGCTGGTCGCGATCATCGTCTGGAGGAAGAACCGTCGGGAGTGGCCCTCGCGAAGCAGCGCGAGCGTCGCCGAGCGCAACCGGTCGACGCGCGCGGGGTCGGTGACACCGAACACGGTGGCCATGATCACCTCGAGGCTGATCATTTCCATGTGTGGCTGGGAGGGAGTGGGATGCCCGTAGGGCCAGCGGGTGAGAGCCTCTTCGGTCTTGCGCTGCATCGTCTCGTGGTAGCCGCTCAGCGCGTTGCCGTGGAACGGGGGTAGCTGCATTCGCCGCCTGCGCATGTGCTCGGCGCCGTCCACGTTCGTGAGTCCCGTGGGGCCGAGGAAGAGATGGTGCGCGGATGCCTTTGCCAGCGCCGCTCCGAGGCGAAGCACACCGGTGTCGGCCGTGAAGACGCGCTTGATGTCCTCGGGATCGGTCAGGCACAGCCACGGCCCGCTCGCCGGCATCGCCACCAGAAAACGGTCACCGAGCCGCTGGCAGTGGCGCGCGAACTGCTCGGGTGCCAGCCAGTACTGAGCGGCATTGACGACTGCGGGGCGTCGCAATCGGGGCAGGTCGGTAAGCGCTTGGCCCATCAGCCACATCCTCTCTCTAGTTACTCTGTGCAAAATAGAGTAACATAGTCCCTGATGGCGCCGATAGCCGAATTCCTCGAGGTCGCTCCCGTCGTAGGCGAGGACACGCTGTTTGACCGTGTTGCCGCCGCGGCGCTCGATGAGTTCGCCGAGCACGGCATCCGCCGCACCTCGATGGAAGACGTCGCCCGGCGCGCCGGCGTCTCACGCATGACCGTGTTCCGCCGGTTCGCGAGCAAGCAACGCCTCGTCGAGATCGTCATCGCACGCGAGGTCCACCGCGGAATGCAAGAGCTCGACCTCCTGTGGGAAGGCGCGGAAACGCTGGAGGACCGACTCGTCGCGGGATTCGAGTTCGCTGGGCGCTACGTCCGCGATCACCCACTATTCGACCGGCTCCTGCGCAGCGAACCCGAGGTCCTGCTACCGCCGCTCACGCTCGACGGCGGACCCGTGCTCAAGCTCTACAGATCACTCATCGCCGATCGACTCCAAGCCGAAGTCAACGCCGGTCGCGCCGCGACACCAGACATAGACGGCGTCGCCGAAGTCATCGCACGCCTCGCGATCTCACTACTACTTACCCGCGACGGAACCATCACACTCGACGACCCACACTCCGTCCGGCGCCTAGTCAACCTCACGCTACTCCCCATGCTCCGACCCCACTCCGACTAGCGCCGGCTGCAACACGCGACGCAGCCGGCCTCCACACGCCAGCCACCGTTTGCCCCTCGGTCTCTCTCGGACGCAAGTCGCCGGGCCGCTCTCGTCCAGCGTCGCGGTCTGTCCCGCGGCCCGCAACTTCTCACGGGCGATAGCAGATGCATCCACCCGCCGTCGAACTACGGCGCGGTGCCACTCAGGCGGAGCGCGCCCTCTCGCTTTGTGTGTGATCCGCCCGTCTCAAGGAGCGCCCAGCTCACTCCTGCTCAGGACGAGAAGCGGAACGCTCTACCCCGACATCGAGCCACACGCCCGCTCCTCAGAGAGCGCGCTGCTGCCCTGGGGAACACACGCGGACGAGGACGCTCACGAGTGGGCACGCGCGCTCTACGGGGCCCTCGAGACATGGGAGATCAACAACGCCCAACTCGCCGCCGGGGAGACGGTCAGCTACCCCTCGGCCCTCTACCTCGAGCTATCCAAGGACAGGGACGAGATCTGGACGCTCGTCATCCGCCAACGCCTCGCCTACCTTCACACCGGCGCCGAGGAGCGCGAGCGCTGGCTGACCAACGGCGAGATCCACGCCCTCTTCAGCCACCTCGCCGGGCAGCCCGACGACAACGACTACGAGTTCGAGAACCCACCCCACCCCAAGCCTTCCTCTTCGCGCAGGTCCACTTCCTCAGCGGCGCGATCACACCCGCGTCATGGCTGAAGCAAATCTGCGACCAAGTCGGCAAAGACATGCAGCCGACTCTCATCACCTAACAACCAGGCGCGATGCGATCCGTCAGGCAGCTGGACTGGGCAGCGCGTCCAGGGCGGCCTTCAGGTCATCCACCGACTGGTAGTCGAGCCCGAGCAGATGATCGTGCCGATGGCGCACGACCCCCTCCTCGTCGATCACGATCACAGCACGCTTGACACCCATACGACCCACAGCGCTATAGGACTTCGCGACCTGCTTGTCCACATCAGCCAACAGCGGAACCGTGAGGTTGTTCTTCTCAATGAACCCCTGATGGGAGTCCAAGTCCTGCGCCGAGATCCCGACGATCGTCGCATCCAAAGCCGCGAAATCGTCCGGGCGATCACGGTAGGAGCACATTTGCTTTAAACACACGGGCGTGTTGTCACCTGGGTAAAAAAGCAGAACGACGCGCTCGCCGCGATGGTCGGAGAGCCGGAACGGACCGTCCGTCCCGGGCAGCTCGAAGTCCGGTGCCTGCTCGCCCACCTGCGGAGTCTTTGCCATGAATTCAGCATACCGGGCAGGGATGATCGGCGGATGATGGCCGGGGGGCCAACGGGCGAGCGGCCTAGACCCGTCGGCGGATGCGTTAGAACACACCTCATGCGCGCACGCCAGCTCTCGCGCCTCGCATCAATGGCTTCGGTCTGTGCGCTGCTCGCCGCGTGTGGGAACAGCGCGCCGGCCGATGTCTCCACCCCAACGGCGTCCCCCACTGCGATCCCGTCGTCCTCACCACGACCGACCGTCGCTGTGCGTCTGCTCGACTGGCCCGAGTTCGGGCTGAACCCCCAGCGCAGCGACTCGAGCGAAGAGGCGACCGGTATCACGAGCGCGAACGTGGGTCACCTGCGCCGCGCGACCGTCTCGCTGTCCGGCACGGTCGACTCCTCGCCGATCTACCTGCACGCGGCGTCGGTGGGCGGCGCCACGCACGACACCGTCGTGGTGAGCACGACCTACGGCAAGACGCTTGCGATCGACGCGAACAGCGGCAAGATCCTGTGGACGTTCACCCCGCCCGGATACTCGAGCTGGGCGGGCAGCGCGCAGATATCGGTCTCGAGCCCGCTCGCCGACCCGAGCGGACGGTTCGTGTATTCCACGTCGCCGAACGGGCTGATTCACAAGCTCGCGCTGAGCGATGGCAGCGAGACGGCGGGCTGGCCGGTGAGCGTCACCCGCGACGCCACACACGAGAAGCTCGGTGCGGCGCTCAACATCGACGGCCCGGACATCGTCGCCGCGACGAGCGGCTATCTCGGTGACGCTCCCCCCTATCAGGGTCACGTGGTCCTGATCGATCGGGCGAGCGGTCGCCTGCAGGCAGTGTTCAACACGCTGTGCGCGAACCGCCGTGCCCTGATCGTCCCCCACGACTGCCCCGCCAGCGACTCGGCGATCCTCTCGCGCAGCGGCCCGGTTGTCGAGCCGGGCGGCAAGCGGATCCTCCTCGATACCGGCAATGGTCCGTGGAACGGGCGCACGGACTTCGGCGACAGCGTGATCGAGCTCGACGTTCCCCGGACTGGGCCTGCGCCAGGCGTTCACGCCGAGCGATCAGGAACGCCTCAACGACAGTGACACCGACCTGGGGTCGAGCGCGCCCGCGTTGCTCCGCGACGATCGGATCGTGCTGGCGGGCAAGGACGGGATCATGCGCGTGCTGCAGCTGTCCCGCCTCGATGGCCATCCGCCGTCCGCGCCGCGTACGCTTGGCGGAGAAGTCCAACAGCTCGAGATTCCCGGCGGCGGTGAGCTGTTCACGACACCCGCCGTATGGCGCCGCGACGGGCGCACCACCGTGTTCGTAGCCGATGAAAACGGCACGGCCGCTTACGTGCTGCGCAGTGGGAAGCTCTATCGGGCATGGGAGAACAGCACACCCGGGACGAGCCCGGTGACAGCCGGCGGCCTGCTCTACGCGTACGACCCGTCAGCCGGCGGGATCGACGTCTACCGGCCCGGATCGCCCCGGCCGATCGCCAAGCTGGCGGGCGAGCCGGGGCACTGGAACAGCCCGATCGTGGTCGACGGGCACGTGGTCGAGCCCGAGGGCAACGGCAACGAACGCAAGCTCAGCGGCACGCTCGAGATCTTCTCGACCACTTAGCGCTCAATACACGCTGCCACGACGCCCTCCACCGAAGAAAACAACAAGCGCAAGCAGGGCGATCAGGAACAACAGGGGATTGACGGCGATGCCCCCCGCGAGAGCGATTATCAGCAGCAGGACAGCAAGAGCTACAAGCATGACTGTTCTCCTTTCGCGTACTCAGTGTGTGGGTTCTCTGAAAGAGATATGAAAAAAACAACCCCGTTGGATAGGGTCAGTCAGAGCGTTGATTGATGGCGAGAGCTTCGTCTTGACCGCTGTCACTCACATCCGGGTCAACCTCACGGGCTTCGTCGTGATGCGCACGCGCGGACTCGCTCAGGCGCTCAGCCTTCATCGCCTCGCGATCGGCGTCGACACGACCCTGCCGGGCCTTTGCCGCCCGTTCCTCGGCTTCAGCCTGAGCACGCTTGGCTTCGGCTGCGCTCTCCTCGGCCGTGGCCCGCGCGCTTTCCGCCTGAATTGAACGGCTCCTAGCCTGTGTTCGCAGCTCCCCGGCCCGCTCCCGCCGACGATCGGCACGCCTACGGCTCGCGATGCGCGCGACTACCGCGACAAGCAGCACCACCACGATGACGCCCACGACGATTGCAATGATCGTACCAGTGCCCACGATTACCTCCCTGAGTAATTTTTCAACGAAGGTTGTATTACCCGGTGACTCGAGCGACAAACATGCCGTGATTTCACCTGCCATCAGAAACAGGTTTTGGAAGTGGCGTCGCTCTGAAAGACAGGAGAGCTCGAGCGTCTGTGCCGATCAGGCAGTCAATGAGTGGGGCCGGGACTACAGGCCATACGCTTCGAGCAGGTTGAGCCACAGCTCGCTGCGCGTCGGGAAGCAGGGGACGGCGTGCCACAGGCGCTCGAGCGGTAGCTCGCCGATCACCGCGATCGTGGCTCCGTGCAGCGACTCTGCGACCTCGACGCCGGTGAAAGTGGCACCGACGATCACGCGGCGGTCCTCGTCGACGACGATGCGCGCCGTGCCCGGAGCGCCGTGCCCGACGAAGCTGCCGCCGGCGTTGCCCTCGGTGGAAGTGTCGACCGCGCGGACGTTCAGCCCCGCATCTTCGGCGCTTTGCAGCGTGTGCCCTACAGCCGCGACCTGCGGCTCGGTGAAGATCACACGCGGGGAGAGCCGGCCGTCCGAGCGCAGGGCCGTGGTCGCGCCCGTCCGCCCGAGGATGTGGTCGGCGGCAAGACGCGCCTGGTACTTGCCCATGTGCGTGAGCAGCACACGGCCGTTCGCATCGCCGACGACATACAGCCACTCGTGGCCGGGCACGCGCATCTGCTCGTCGACCTCGATCGACTTGCCGGGCTCCAAGCCGAGCGTCTCGATCCCGAGACCGTCGGTGTGAGGCACGCGTCCGATCGCGACCAGCAGCTCATCGCCGGTGAACGAGCGGCCGTCCTCGAGCTCGAGCGTGACCGGGCCGCCGCCGTCATCGCGCCCTACCGCCGTAGCCTTCGTGTCGAGCACGACCTGCACGCCCAGCTCCACCAGCGCCTCCTTGACCTGATCGGAGGCGAAACCCTCCTCGTTCGCGATCAGTCGTGGCAGTGCCTCGACGACAGTGACCTGCGCGCCCAGCGAGGCATAGGCGAAGGCCATCTCCACGCCGACGACGCCGCCGCCGAGCACGAGCAGCGAGCCGGGTATCGCCTTGGCTGTCGTCACCTCGCGATTGGTCCACGGGCGCGCCTCGCGCAGACCGGGGATCGGCGGGATCGCCGCGCCTGTGCCGGGAGCGAGGATCACGGCTTTACGCGCGCGCAACAGCTCCTCGCCAACCCTCAGCTCGCGCTCGCCGACGAGCACGCCCTGGCCGCGAACGAGCTCGATCGAGCGCTTCTCGATCCATTCCATCTGGGCGTCGTCGCTCAGATCGTGGATCACCTCGTCACGTCGGCGCAGCACGGCCGGCACGTAGACCTCTCCCGTGATCGCCTCAGCCGCGCCGCCGACGCGGCGCGCCTCGGCGAGCGCCTGGGCGGGGCGCAGGAGCGCCTTGGAGGGCATGCAGGCGTAGAACGAGCACTCGCCGCCGACCAGCTCGCGCTCGACCAGCGCGACTGACAGCCCGTTGTCGGCCAAGCGTCCGGCGCAGACCTCGCCGGCCGGCCCGGCGCCGAGGACGATCGCATCGAAGTCTCGCGCGCTCACAGGCAGCTCCTTCTCGTTGGACGTTGGGTCTCATGCACGATTGCGGACATGACGCCTTGCAACTCTCACATACCCGGCCGTTTTGCACTTGGCGGCGGACGACGCGAGCGGTAGCCTCAATAGATCGTGGAGGAATCGCTCACCGGCCAGCTGCTGCTCGCGTCGCCGACGCTGCACGACCCCAACTTCAGGCGTGCGGTGGTGCTGGTGAGCGTGCACAGCGAGGAGGGCGCGATGGGCGTCGTGCTCAACCGGCCCTCGGCGGTGACGGTCGGCGAGGCGGTGCCGCAACTGGAGCAGACGGTCGCCGAGGAGGAGCCCGTCTATGTCGGCGGCCCGGTGCAGCCGAGCTCGATCGTGTTCCTCGCCGAGTTCCTCGACCCGACGCCCGCGGGCTTGCTGGTGCTGGGGCGCATCGGCTTTCCCGCGCCGGATGCCGGCATCGAGGAGCTGACCGAGGCCACCGCCCGCCGACGCGTGTTCGCCGGGTATGCCGGCTGGGGCGAGGGGCAGCTCGACGCGGAGGTGCAGGACGGCGACTGGATCGCGCACGCCGCCCTACCCGAGGACGTGTTCACCGACATGCCCGAGGAGCTGTGGAGCAGGGTGCTCACGCGCAAGGGCGGAAGCTATGCGCTGATCGCGCGCATGCCGGCCGACCCGAGCGTGAACTGAACGCCACGCGGTAGAACCCGGCCCGGGAGCAAACCTCAGAGCAAACCTCGGCCGGGAGCAACTCTCAACCCGGGGCCCGGGCCGCAACCGAAGAGCGAGCTACTCTTCTCTGAAGTCCCCGTCAACCTCCCCGCGGGACTCCCGTTCCCCGACCGACCTGGATCCGCCCATGCTCAAGCTCGCTCGCTGGTCGACAACCCATCGCAAGTACGTCGTGATCGGCTGGGTCGCCCTGCTGATCGCCGTCAACCTCTTCGCGCAGTCCGCCGGCACCAGCTACTCCAACAATTTCACGCTGCCCAACTCGGACGCCCAGCGCGCGTCCGACCTGCTGGACAAGAGCTTTCCCGCGCAGGCCGGCGACCGCGACACGATCGTCTACAAGGTCTTCTCCGGCCGCGTCACGAGCCCGGCCGTGCGCGCGCGGATGACGGCGATGTTCGCGCAGGTCGCAAAGCTGCCGCATGTCTCGAGCGTGATCAGCCCGTACACAGGCGCGGGCAAGGCGATCTCGGCGAACGGCAAGATCGCTTTTGCGACCGTCGTGTTCGACGAAAAAGCCAACCTGCTGCCGCAAAGCGCCCCCGAACGCGTCGTCAAGACGGCCCGCGCGGCGGCGCAGCCCGGATTGCAGGTGGAGCTCGGCGGTCAGGCGATCGAGGCGACCGAGCAGGCGGGCTTCGGCATTTCCACCGCGGTCGGCCTGCTCGCGGCGATCGTCGTGCTGCTGCTGACGTTCGGCTCGCTCGTGGCGATGGGCCTGCCGATCGTCACAGCGCTGTTCGGCCTCGGCACCGGGCTCGGCGCGATCGCGTTGTTCACGCACGTGGTCGACACACCCAACTTCTCCTCGGAGCTCGCCGCGATGATCGGGCTCGGCGTCGGGATCGATTACGCGCTGTTCATCCTCACGCGCTTTCGCGAGGCCTACCGCACCCCTGGGCCGACATACGGCAATGCACGCGAGTCGGTCGTGCAGTCGATGGACACCGCCGGGCGCGCGGTCCTGTTCGCTGGCGCGACCGTCGTGATCGCGCTGCTCGGGATGATGCTGCTCGGTGTCGACTTCCTGTACGGCGTGGCGATCTCGGCCTCGATCGGAGTGCTGCTGGTAATGCTCGCCTCGCTGACCCTGTTGCCCGCGCTGTTGACGATGGCCGGCGCCCGCGTCGCCAGGCCGGGCCGGCGTGCCCGCCGACGCGAAGCGCACACCGCGGAAGCTTCTAACGGGCAGACCGGAGGCGCCACAGCCGGAGCACGCGCCGGAGTCCCGGCAGGCGCCCTGGCCACGCAGACAACCGCCGAGGAGGCCTTGACCGCGAGCGATGCCCCTCACGCCGGCTCGACATGGCTGCGCTGGAGCGCGTTCGTGCAGCGCCGTCCATGGACGATCGCAGCCTGCTCGGCGGTGGTGATGCTGCTGATCGCGGCGCCCGCGACCGCGCTGCGGCTCGGGTCGAGCGACGCCTCCAACGACCCTTCGAGCCAAACGACCCACCGCGCCTACGAGCTGCTGGCGGAAGGCTTCGGCGAAGGCTTCAACGGCCCGCTGCTGGTCGTGGCGAAGGTGCCCAGCCCCCAGGGCGCAGCGGCCAGTCAGGGCGTGCCCTCGACCGTGCCACCGGGGGGTGGAGATGCGTCGGTAGAACATCTCCGCGCGGCGATCGCGGCAACGCGCGGCGTGCTGTCGGTCGCCCCGGCGAGGCTCAACCCGACCGGCGAAGTGGCAACGATCACCGTTTACCCGCACTCCTCGCCGCAGGCCTACGCCACCACCCAACTCGTTTCGCGCCTGCGCTCGAGCGTGGTCCCGCCGATCGCGAAGCAGACCGGCATGAGTGTGTACGTCGGCGGCGTGACCGCGGGCGCGGTCGACTTCGCCACCGTGCTCGGCCACAAGCTGCCGCTGTTCATCGGCGTCGTCGTGCTGCTGAGCGCGCTGCTGCTGATGGTCGTGTTCCGCTCGCTCGTGATCCCGCTGCAAGCCGCGATCATGAACCTGCTCTCGATCAGCGCCGCGCTCGGCGTGATCGTCGCGATCTTCCAATGGGGCTGGCTCGGCTCCGTGTTCGGCGTACAGCAGGGGCCGATCGAGTCGTTCATCCCGGTGATGCTGTTCGCGATCGTGTTCGGCCTGTCGATGGACTACGAGGTATTCCTCGTCTCGCGCATGCACGAGCGCTGGGTGCACACGCGCGATCACTCCAACGCGGTCGCCGAGGGGCTCGCGCTGACCGGCCGCGTGGTGACTGCGGCCGCGGCGATCATGGTGTGCGTGTTCCTGTCGTTCATGCTCGGCGAAAACCGCGTGATCAAGGAGTTCGGACTGAGCCTCGCGAGCGCGGTGTTCCTCGACGCGCTCGTCGTTCGCTGTCTGCTGCTGCCGGCGGTACTGCACCTCGTCGGCGAGCGCACCTGGTCGATCCCGGCCTGGCTCGACAGGGCACTGCCACGGCTGAACATCGAGGGTACGGCCCTCCCGGCCCCACTGGCCGGCGACGACGGGCGCGCGGGCTCGGTGGCTCCGGGCGGCGCTCCCGCTCGTGCCCGGCGGGGCGTTGCCACTGAGGGAGCGGAGGGCTGAGAACACAAGGCCGGGGGACGTGGCTGGCTCCCCTGTGCGTCGCGGCGCTCCTGCTCGGCGCCTGGCCGTCGGGAGCGGCGGCGAGCAGCGCTGTCGGACGAGGGTCGGTCGTACTGGCCTTCCTGCCGGCCTCCGCCACACCGTCCTCGCGCGGCGCGCGAGCCGGTTCCAGCAGCGACACGTTCGAGCGCGAGCTCGCGAGCGTGAACGGACTGTCCGTCGGGATCATGAGCGCAACCCAGGGCAGCTACTCGGCGACACAGCTGCTGCTCGACATCACCCAGGGAGCCCGAATCACCACCTCGGGCTACTCCCACGCGAGCCCGCCGATCCTGTCTTTGCGTAAGGCCGGCACGGGAGCCGTGGTCGCGGGTTGGCGCGCGGCGCTCCAGCGCGCCGAAAACGCCCCCCAACTGCTTCGCCCCGGGCTGCTGGCCGCACAGATCCCGGGAGGCGCCGCCTATGCCGGCATCGCCGGGACGGACGCCCTCGACGGGATCGCCGCCGCCGACCGCTCGGGACGCATCGCCGCCGTCTCCACGGGTCCGGCGCGAACGCTGCTGGCTCGAATCGCCAGGCTGCGCGCAAGCAGGCGTCTCGTGGTCGCTGACCTGCCGGGCGGTGCGGAAGGCCGGGCGGACCTCGACGCGCTGAGCGCCGGGCGCGACGCCGGAGAGCTGCTGCTGGTCGTCCAGCGGGCGCGCGCCGCGCGCGGGCACGAACTGCTGTGGGCTGCCGCCGCCGGGCTGCCAGGCGCCGCCGACGGCAGGACGCTTACGTCGCAGACGACGAACGAGCGCGGCCTGATCGCCGCGGTCGACCTCGCCCCCACCATCCTGCACCAGCTCAACCTGACGCCGACCCCGGAGGACATGCGCGGCGATCCGCTGCGCACGGACGGCGTGCTTCACTCCGCAAGCTTGCGCGCGCTGATGGCGCGTCTGCACATGATCGCCGGGCGGCGACTGAAGGCGCTCGCATGTTTGGTCTGCGCCTGGGCCTTGCTGCTCCTGCTCGCGTCCCTGCCGTGGCCGATCCGGAGTCGAGCCCGAGCGCGTGCGTGGGCGATGCGCACCGGTGCGATCGGCGTGCTGTGGGCGCCGATCGCCGTGCTGATCCCCGCGGCGATCGAGCCGAGCGCGGCCGTCGAGTACGCGGCGATCGCGCTCGCCTGCGTCGCGCTCGGCGCGCTCACCGACCTGCTGCTGCCGTGGCCCCGCGCCCCGCTCGCTCCGGCGCTCGTCGCCGTGGTCGTGCTGAGCGTCGACGCGCTCGCGGGGACCCAGCTGTTGATGCGCTCGCTGCTCGGCCCCGACCCGATCCTCGGCGCGCGCTTCTACGGCATCGGCAACGAGCTCAAGTCGACCCTGGCGGTGCTCGTGCTCGCCGCGGTCGCCGCCACGCTGCACCCCGGAGCGCGGCACGATCGCCGTACGGCGATCGCCGCGACGGCGCTTGCGGGAGTGGTGCTCGCGGCGGTCGAGGGATCGGCACGGATCGGCGCGGGTGTCGGCGGCGTGATCCTCGTCGCGGCCGCCTTCGCGGTGGCGATCGTGATGCTGCTGCCGGGCGCGCTGAGCAGCAGGCGCGTGCTGAGCGTGCTCGTCGCCCCGATCCTCGCGCTGGTCGCGCTCGCCGCGCTCGACCTCGCCACCGCCCACGGCTCGGGCCATTTCACCGGCAGCATCCTCCACGCCCGCTCCGCCGGCGACCTGCGCGACGTGATCGTCCGCCGCTACGGCGCCGCTTGGGGTGAGCTGAAGAACCATGCGATGCCGCTCGCCACAGCCTTCGCGCTGCTCGCCGCTGGGCTCGGTCTGCGCCGTCGCGACCGCCTGCTCGCGCCGGTCGCGAACGACCCGGTGTGGCGCGCGGCCTTCGCCGGCGGGCTCACCGCGGGCGTGATCGGAGCCCTCGTCGAGGACTCCGGCCCGGTGCTGCTCGTCGTCGCCGTGTCCGTCCTCGGCTGCGTGCTCACCTACCTGTGGGGTCAGCCCACTCAGAACGGCGACAACCCACTCAGAACGCAGCCGTGATGTCGCGCCACTGCTCCTCGGATGACCGCTGCCGCAGTTGACGCTCGACGCCGGCGACGATCTCGGCAAACCGGCTATGGTCGAGCGTCCAGATGAGGATGATGCCGGCGTGTGAGCGTCCGGCCTCGGCCCACTGGCGTGCGAGTGGTGCGAAGTCTCGGCTGTTGCGGGTTATGAGCACGCGTCTATCCGACGCGGCAAGCTCGAGCACCTGAGGATCAGGAAGCCCCTCGAAGGTGGCGTCTTCGGCGAGTGCCAGCACGTCATGGCCGGTCTCGCGCAGCTTCACGGCGACGCCGCGGAGAGAGAGATTCGCGTCGAGCAGCAGCCGCAACTGTGCCTATGCCGTAGACGAGAACTCGATGAATGGGTAGAGCTCGCGCCACTGAGCGACGGTGCGGCGGTTCTCCGCGATCGCCTCGACGATCTCCTCGGGATAGCTGTCGCGGTAGGCAACGGCAAGCAGCACCTGACGCTCGCTCAACCGCGTCTCTTCGACAAGGCTCTCGACCGAGCCAAAATCCTCGAGCATCTGAACGATCTCCCAGATATCGAGACCCGACCCGATCACCCACGGGCGCCGAGCAGCGTCCTCGCCGCGAAAGCCGATCCCAGCGAAGCGGCGGGTACGTACCGCCTCCTCGGTAAGAGCCTCGACTATCGCGCTCTTGGAGCGGCGAGTTCTCCTGGCCTCATCCTCGACAAGGTGGTCTGTCGGCAGGCTGAAGCGAACGCTAAAAGGCTCACCCTTCTTGCGCGCTCTCTGACTAGCCGCAGACGCCATTCTTTACATTTTAGCACACAAAACTTACGTCGTATTGTGGTGCTCTGGGTCATCGCGACAGTCCTCACATGCGCCGTGCAACACGATCTCGTGCTCCGACACCGCCAGCGGCACGCGCTCGCTGAGCTTGTCGATCGCGCGCTCGAGCGCCGGGTCGGAGAACGGCATCACGAGACCGCACGCGTCGCAGACGAGGTGGTGATGGTGATGCTCGTCGTGGTCGTGCGCGCGCTCGTAGCGGACCATCGTCTGGCCGGTCTCGACGCGCTGCACGAGCCGCAGGTGCTCGAGCTCGTCGAGCACGCGGTAGACGCTCGCGCGGCTCACACGCCGCTCGCCGGCGCGCAGCGCGTCCTCGATCTCGACCGCCGTGAGCGCGCACGTCTGGCGATCGAGCAGCTCGAGCACCGCGCGCCGCGCGCCGCCGCGCTTGTGGCCCGCTTGCGCAAGCTGCGCCTCGGCGCGCTCGATCCATGTTTCGGTGCGGACTTGCGCGCTCACAGCGACTGTCTCACGACGGGAGACGTTCGAGGATGGACGGCGCCGGCGGGACGGTCATCGTCATATGGCGATGGTAGAGCCCGCCTACCGGCCGCTCTACCGGCGATCGACGCGAGCGTGTAAGCGCCGACGAGCAGCCCGACGATCGCGGTGCTCGGCGGCAGCGTTGGCACGGAGTAGCTGAGGGCAAGGCCACCCCACATCGCCGCGAGCGCGATCGCGGCCGAGATCGCCATGCCGCGGTAGGGGCGCGCGGTGAGCCGCACGGCGGCGCCGGCCGGCGCCGCGATCAGCCCGAGCACGAGCAGCGCGCCGATCGCCTGCGTGCCCTCGGCGGTGACCGCGCCGAGGGCGAGCAGCAGCCCAACACCGAGCGCACGTACCGGCACGCCGTGCAGCGCCGCGAGCTCGGGATCGACCGACGCGAACAGCAGCGGGCGGGCGATCGCGAGCGTGGTGCACACCACCCCGATGCCGACCACTGCCGCGACGACACCCTGCCCGGCCTCGAGGCCGAAGATCGAGCCGAACAGCGTGTTGGCGACGATCAGGCCGTTCCCGCCCGCGGCGCCCGTGCTGAGGACGGCGATCAAAAGCACGCCGACGCCGAGCACCCACGAGAACACGACGCCGATCGCCACGTCGTGCGCGCGCGCGCGACGACCGAGCCCGGCCATCGCAGAGGCGAGCACGAGCGTCAACGCGAACAGGCCGACGCGCTCGTCGACGCCGACGACAGCGGCCGCGATCGCGCCGACAAACGCGACGTGGCTGAGCGCGTCGCCCGCGAACACTTGGCCGCGCAGCACGACGAACCAGCCGACGACACCGCACGCGAGCGCGATGAACGTGCCGGCGAGATACGCGTTGCGGATGAACTCGTGCGCGAACATCAGCCCTCTGCCGATGTTGGCGGCGAGACGATCGGCAGGGACGGGCGCGTATCGCCTGAGCGAGAGTCGCCCGGGTGCGTGTCGCCCGGGCGACGTGCGCGAGCGCGAACGTGGCGCGCCGGCCGCGCGAGCGCGTAGAGGGAGAACGCGAACGTCGTGACGAAGAACCCGAGCGGGTAGATCGAGAAGTAGGAGACCGCGAGCCCTGCCCAGGTGACGAGCAGCGCGAACACGACGCTCAGCACGAGGCTGCGAGCGGGCCGCGGGGTGAGCGTCTGCGCCGTAGCGGCCGGGGCGATGAGCAGCGCGAACACGAGCAGCGCACCCGTGATCTGGCTCGTGGCGGCCACCGCCAGGCCGAGCAGCAGCAGAAAGCCGATGTCGAGCGCGCGAACCGGCACGCCCCGAGCGCGCGCGACCTCGGGGTCGAGCGAGGCGAGCAGCAGCGGTCGCCCGATCGCGGCGAGCGCCGCGAGCACGACCACCGCGACGATCAGCAGCGTCAGCACCTGGTTGCGGTCGATCCCGAGGAACGTGCCGAACAGCAAGGTCTCGAGCTGTTCGAGCACGCCGCTGTAGAGGCTCAAGAACAGGAAGCCCGCGGCGAGCCCGGCGACCTGCACGACCGCGATCGCCGCCGACTCCGAGCTGCGCCTCCTCGCACGCGCGCGCGGCCCGCCGCCGGCGCGGCCGATGCTCAGCGCGGCGATCCCGCACGCGAGGTAGTAGCCGAGCGCGGTCGGCAACCCTGCCAGCGCCGCGCCGGAGGCGCCGGGAAAGGCCATCACGGCGATCGTGTGCCCGGCGAAGCTCTGGCGGCGCAGCACCATGTACCAGCCGACCACGCCCGCCATCACCGCGACGATCGTGCCCGCCTGCAGAGCGTTCACCATGAACTGATATTCGAGCAGCTCGTGCACGTCTGAGACCGGGTTCCAGCTGAGAGTCGGGTCACTCATCACAAGCGACGCCCGGCGGAGATGGCCGGCCACGTGAGTGGCGTCTGGCGCGGCGGAACGGCCATCTCAGTCATGGCGGTGTCCGTGGACGTGCGGGGCCTCGGGCTGGCCGACGACGACGAGCCGCCCGTCGCGCGTGCGCAGCACCTCGATCGGCGCCCCGTACAGCTCGCTGAGCATCGCATCGGTGATCACCTGCTCGACCGGGCCCTGCAGCGCCCGTCCGCCGGCGAGGTAGATCACCTGGTCGAGGTAGGACAGCAGCGGGTTGACGTCGTGGGCGACGAGCAGCACCGCGACACCCTCGGCTCTGCAGATGCGCTGCACGAGCGCGGTCATCGCCGCCTGGTTGGGCAGGTCGAGGCTGTCGAGTGGCTCGTCGAGCATCAGGATCCGCGGCCGGCGCACGAGCGCCTGGGCGATCAGGATGCGCTGCTGCTCGCCGCCGGAGAGCTCACCGAGCGTGCGCTCGGCATAGGCGATGGCGCCGACGAGCTCGATCACCTCTTGCACGCGGGCCTTCGTCGCGCGCGCGCGCGAGGGAGCGTTCTTTCGACTGTCTCCACCTCCCCACCCGGACCCCCTACCCCGGAGCCCCGGCCCGGCCCGGAGCGAGCCGAAGGGGGACGGCAGCCCCCAGCGCGCGCCGTCGAGCCCGAGGCGCACCAGGTCGACGCCGCGGATCGGCAGCGCCGAGTCGTAGCCGTGGCGCTGAGGCAGGTAGCCGATCTCGCGGTTCGCGCTGCCGGCCGGTCCGCCGAGCACGGTGACCGCGCCCGGGGCGGTCCGCACGAGGCCGAGGATCGCCTTCAGCAGCGTCGACTTGCCGCTGCCGTTGGGGCCGAGCACGGCGACGAACTCGCCCGGCTGCACGCGCAGGTCGACGCCCCGCCAGACGTCCCGGCCGCCGATGCGCGCCCGCGCGTCGCGCAGCTCGATCGCTGGACGCACTTCGCTGCCGGCAGGGAAGGTGGCGGGCGATCGACCGGAAGGGAAGGAGGAGGAAGATGAGGAGGCGTTCGTTGTCATCGTCCCGTCGCCTCGTGCAGCGCCCGCTCGAGCTGTTCGAGCTGTGCGACCTGCCACTGCTCGAAGCTGTCGCTCGCGGGCGAGAGCGTCTCGGTGACCGTCGCGATCGGGATGCGCGCCGCACGCGCGAGGTCGTTCACGCGCTGCACATCCGGGGTGACGTTCTGGCTGTTGAACACCCACACCGCGATCTCTCGGCTCGTGGCTTGGCGATCGACCGTCTGCTTGTCTTGAGCGCCCACTTCCGCTCCCTCGGCGATCGCCTTGGCGAACGAGTACGGCGTGAGCAGCTTCAGCCCGAGCGCTTGCCCGAGCGGCTGGAAGATCGACTCGCTGTAGCCGACTCCCACGCCCGTATAGCGCGCGCGGATCTGCGCGATCAGCGCGTCGTAGCGCCGCAGGCCGACCGTTTCGAATGCACGCCTGCGCTGGGCGAAGTAGCCGGCGTCGGCCGGCGCGAGGCGGTCGTAGTCAGCCACGATCGCGCCGATCACGGCGTGCACGTGCGCAGGCGAGTACCACTGGTGTGGGTTGTCACCCGTCTTCAGCCCGAGCAGAGTCCCCACGTCGAGCAACTCGCGCCCACTCGCGGAGTCGGCGGAGAGGAGGTGCGAGGCCCATTCGTCGTAGCCGATGCCGTTGACGATCGCGAGCCGCGCGCCCGCCATCGTGCGCGCGTCCCGCGCGCTCGGCTCATAGCTGTGCGGGTCGGTATCGGGATTGACGATGATGCTCCGCACCCGCACTCGCGCCCCGCCGAGCTGCGCGGCGATGGAGCCCCAGAAGTTCTCCGCCGCGACCACCCGTAGCCGGCCGGACGCGCCCGCGCCGCCGGTCCCACCACCGCCTGTCCCGCCGCCCCCGCTCCCACTGCCACAGCCCGCCGCGAACGCGGCCACCAGCACCAGCACGACGGCTACCGCGATCCGTGGACGCCTCGCGCGAGCGCCCCACCCGGTTGAGCGGGAGCTCCTCCCTCGACGTGGACGGTCACAGCGCACCGCCAAAACATATCAACAAGACTGAGTCTTATTCTTGCCGGGTGTCGCGTTACGTGCGAGTGTGGGCGTATGATCGCGGCACATGCCCTCTCACGACCAGCGCGATGGCGATCCGCGCGCCGAGGAGCACCCGCCTGAGCTCACGCGCGAGCAGATCGAGCGGTTGGAGAAACGCTACGGCAACCGCTACCTGCTCGAGCCCGCGCCCGACGACAAGCTGCCGAAGATCGGCATGTCCGCGGAGGAAGCGCAGGGCTTGATCGAAAAGGAGATGGTGCTCGACGGCATCCCGATGCGCAATCTCGCGACGTTCGTCACCACCTGGATGGAGCCCGAGGCCGACCAGGTGATCGCCCAGAACCTGCACACGAACTTCATCGATCACGCCGAGTACCCGCGCACGGCCGAGATCGAGCAGCGCTGCATCCGCATGCTCGCCGACCTGTTCCATGCGCCCGCGAAGACGACCGGCGCACGCACGCAGGGCTCCTCGGAGGCGATCATGCTCGGCGCGCTGTCGCTGAAGTGGAAGTGGCGCGCGCGCCGCGAAGCCGCCAAGCAGGGGACGGAGCGCCCGAACCTCGTGTTCGGCGGCGACGTGCACGTCGTGTGGGAGAAGTTCTGCCGCTACTTCGACGTCGAACCGCGGATCGTCCCGCTCGCGCCCGACAAGTACACGATCGGCCCCGACGACGTGGCGCCGCACATCGACGAGAACACGATCGGCGTGGCCGCCGTGCTCGGCACGACGTTCACCGGGCACTCCGACGACATCCGTGGCATCGACTCACACCTCGTCGCGCTCAAGCACGAGCAGGGCCTGGACGTGCCGCTGCACGTCGACGCCGCCTCCGGCGGGTTCGTGTGGCCGTTCCTCTACCCCGACTCCGCCTGGGACTTCCGCCTCGAGCAGGTCCGCTCGATCAACGTCTCCGGCCACAAGTTCGGCCTCGTCTACCCCGGCATCGGCTGGCTCGTGTTCCGCGAGGAGTCCGACCTCGCCGAGGATCTCGTCTTCTACGAGAACTACCTCGGCAAGCGCGACGCCACCTTCACTTTGAACTTCTCCACCGGCTCGGCGATGGTGCTCGCGCAGTACTACAACTTCGCGCGCCTCGGCCATTCCGGCTACCGCTATGTGATGGAGACGATGAAGTACAACGCGCGCACACTCGCCCACGAGATCGCCGCGATCGGCGAGTTCGAGATCGTCGGCGCCGCCGAGGACGAGCAGCTCCCGCTGGTCGCCTTCAAATTGACCGACGGCCATGGCTACGACGAGTTCGACGTCGCCGCCCAGCTGGCCGCCGAGCGCGGCTGGATGGTGCCCGCCTACACGCTCCCGCCGAACGCCGAACACGTCAAGATCCTGCGCGCGCTCGTCAAGCAGACGCTGTCCTACTCGATGACCGTTACGCTCGGCCAGGACATCGCCGAAGCGTGCGCCACGCTCGCGAAGAAGGGTGGCCTGCACCCTTCGGACCGCAAGCGCGTGAAGACCAATACAGGGTTCTGATCAGGTCGCCGAATCGTCCGGCGCGGACGCCGCCGGAGAGCCTTCGTTGAGCTTGCGGCGGCGATCGACCAGGAGAACGGCCGCCACGACGAGGATCACGACGATCACGATCCCGCCCGCGATGTAGCGCAGGGTGTGTTTCACCGGTTTCGCGGCCGCTTTCGGTTTGGCCACCGCAACGGTGTAGCGCGCGCCGTTTGCGTGCGCGAGCGCCACCAGCTGGGGCTGTTCGCCGGCGAGGTAGAGCACGGTGAAGTGCCGTCCGTCGCTCATCGACACGTGAATGTGCCCGGGCGCCGGCACTGGATGGAACGTCAGCGCGTGCACTTCGTGATGGTGCAGTTGCGCCTTCAGCGCGGGCAATCCCTCGGGCTGGAAGTGAATCGCGCTCGCGGCCGACGCGGTTGCGGCGAGCGCCAGGGCCAGGACGGCGCTCAGTAGGACTAGGCGCGGGAGCCTCATCGATCTGTTCATCGCCGGGACCCTACCGTCACCGTCAGACGCGTGCTACACCCGCCCGGTGTCGCGGCGGTAGGCGCGCGCGGCGAGGGCGCCTAGCAGGATCGTCCAGGCGGCCGTCACGATCCATGCCTTCGCCGGCCACGGGTGCCCGCCCAGGCCGATATGGCCGGCCTGCACGAGCCAATACGACGGAATGAACTGCGCGAGGTCGTGTAGGAAGCCGTGGCCGCCGATCGGGAACCAGGTGCCGCCGAGCAGCGCGAGCAGCGAGATCCCGCCGCCCATGGCGGGGCCGATCGAGTCGGGCGTGAGCATGTGCCCGAGCAGGACTCCGAGGGCCGCGAACGGCACCAGCCCGACGAGGATCAGCCCGGTCATCTTCAACCACTCATCGGCCGTCAGCCTGACGCCGAGGGAGGTGCCGGCCGCATACAGCGCGAGCAGGCTGATCAGCGCCATCATGTAGCCCGTGAGCACCTTCACCCGGAAGTAGGCCCGCGGGCGCAGCGGGGTGATCCGCAGCTGGCGGTTCCAGCCGACCGCGCGCTCGGCCGCGATCCGGGCGCCACAGGAGAGCATCGCGCTCATCGTGCCGAACGACGCCAGCCCGACCATGTAGTAGAGCGGGAACGAGATGCCGCTCCCGTTGAAGTTCGACACGTGGCGATTCGGGCTGACGATGACGAAGTACAGGACCAGCGGAAAGCCGAGCGAGAGCAGGAAGAAGCGGCGATTGCGCAGCGTTCGCAGCAGCTCGTAGCGGGTGTACAGAAGCGACATCAGACGTGCTCCCCGCTCGCCGTCGCAGCGACCGGCAGCGGCCGGCCTTCACCCACGTTGTCGCCGGTCAGCGCCAGGAATGCCTGCTCGAGACCGGCCGCGTTGATCTCGATGTCGTGCGCGTCGGGGTGCGCCGCGAGCAGTGCCCTGATCGTCGCGTCGGAATCCGTGCAGTTCATGACCACCGCTTCGCCGCGACGCTCCGCGCTGTTCACCCCGGGCAGCGCCGTGAGCTGCTCAACGTCGACCGTCGGCAGCGTTGCACGGATCGTGCGCGTGCCGACCATCGCCCTGATCTCGGTCGTGGGTCCGTCGGCGACGATCGTGCCGTGCGCCATCAGGATCGCGCGATCGGCGTAGGCGTCGGCCTCATCGAGATAGTGCGTCGCGAACACGATCGTCTTGCCGCGCGCGGCGTAGGCTCGCATCGTCGTCCAAAACGCCTGGCGTCCCTCGACGTCGAGCGCGACCGTCGGCTCGTCGAGCACGAGCAGCTCGGCGTCTGAGACGAGCGCGACGGCGAGGCGCACCCGCTGGGTCTGCCCGCCGGAGAGCTTGTTCGTGCGCTGGGCGGCGATCTCGCTCACACCCGCGAGCTCGAGCGTCTCCTCGACGTCCAGCGGCGCGGGGTAGAGCGAGGCCATCATCGCGACCAGCTCGCGGACCGTAAGGTCCCTGATCAGCTGGCCGGTCTGCAGCATCCCGCCGACCGCGCCGCGGGCGACCGCGTCAGCTGGGTCTGAGCCGAAGACCGAGACGGCGCCCTCATCGGGGGCGAGCAGGCCGAGCAGCATGTCGATCGTGGTCGACTTGCCCGCGCCGTTGGGCCCGAGCAGCGCGACCGTCTCGCCCGCGGCGATCTGCACGTCGATGCCCCGCACCGCCCTGATCGGGCCGTCGGGCCCGTGGAAGGACTTGACCAGCCCGTTCAGGCTGATCTCGCTCATTTACGCGCCTGCCTCGCTGTCTTCATGCGCTCTGTCTTCCCCAACACCACCTTGCGCATGCGCACGTTCGTGGGCGTGACCTCGACGCACTCGTCCTCGCGCACGAACTCGAGCGCCTCGTCGAGCGTCAGCTTGCGGTGGGCGTCCAAGCGCACGAGCACGTCGGAGGTCGAGGAGCGCATGTTCGTCAGGTGCTTCTCCTTCACCGGGTTGACGTCGAGGTCCTCCGAGCGGGCGTTCTCGCCGATGAGCATCCCCTCGTATACGTCCTCGCCGGGCCCGACGAACAGCGAGCCGCGCTCCTGCAAAGTGAACAGCGAGAAGGTGACGGTCGCGCCGCTGCGGTCGGCGACAAGCGCGCCGCTCTGGCGCCGGGTGATCGTGCCCGCCCATGGCTCCCAGCGATCGAACACGTGGTGCATGATCCCCGTGCCGCGGGTCTCGGTGAGGAACTCGGTGCGAAACCCGATCAGCCCGCGCGCGGGCACGAGGTAGTCGAGGCGCACCCAGCCGGTGCCGTGGTTGATCATGTGCTCCATCCGCCCTTTGCGCGCGGCCAGCAGCTGCGTGACGGTGCCGACGTGCTCCTCGGGCACGTCGATCGACAGGCGCTCCACCGGCTCGTGGCGCTTGCCGTCGATCTCTCGCTCGACCACGTGCGGCTGCCCCACCGTCAGCTCGAAGCCCTCGCGGCGCATGATCTCCACGAGCACCGCCAGCTGCAGCTCGCCGCGGCCCTGCACCTCATATGTGTCGGGCCTCGCGGTCTCGCGCACGCGCAACGAGACGTTCCCGACGAGCTCCTGGTTCAGCCTTGCCTCGACCTGCCGCGCCGTCAGCTTGCTCCCGTCTTTGCCCGCGAGCGGCGAGGTGTTCACGCCGAGCGTGATCGACATCGCGGGCTCGTCGACCGTGATCACCGGCAGTGGCCTCGGGTCGTTCGGGTCGGCGAGCGTCTCGCCGATCGTCACCTCGGCGATCCCGGCCACGGCGATGATCTCGCCCGGGCCCGCTTCCGGCGCATCGACGCGGTCGAGCGCGTCGGTCACGTACAGCTCGGCGACCTGCGCTTTCTGGATCGTCCCGTCGGCGCGACACCATGCGATCTGCTGTCCCTTCTTGATGTTTCCATGCCTGACGCGGCAGAGCGCGAGGCGGCCGACGTAGGGGGAGGCGTCGAGGTTCGTGACGAGCGCCTGCAGCGGGTGCTCGGGGTCGTACAGCGGCGCGGGGATGCGCTCGAGCAGCAGGTCGAGCAGCGGCGCGAGATCGTGCTCCTCGATCGGGTGGCCCGGGTCGTACTTCAGCGACGCGACACCTGCCTTGGCGTTGCAGTAGACGATCGGGAAGTCGATCTGCTGCTCGTCGGCGTCGAGGTCGAGGAACAGCTCGTACACCTCGTCGACCACCTCCGTCACGCGCGCGTCGGGGCGATCGACCTTGTTGATCACGAGGATCACCGGCAGCTTCGCCTCCAGGGCCTTGCGCAGCACGAACCTGGTCTGCGGCAGCGGACCCTCGGAGGCGTCGACCAGCAGCAGCACTCCGTCGACCATCGTCAGCCCGCGCTCGACCTCCCCTCCGAAGTCGGCATGGCCGGGCGTGTCGATGATGTTGAGCTTCACATCCCGGTAGCGCAGCGAGGTGTTCTTGGCGAGGATCGTGATCCCCTTCTCGCGCTCGAGGTCCATCGAGTCGAGCACGCGCGTGGCGACGTCCTGGCCGACGCGAAACGCGCCCGACTGCCACAGCATCGCGTCGACGAGCGTCGTCTTGCCGTGGTCTACGTGCGCGACGATCGCGACGTTGCGTATGTCATCTCTGGGGACGAGCGGCAAGGTGGTCCATCGCCTTTCGACATCATCGCGCGCGCATTCGCGCACGTATTTTTTCGGGAGACACGGCAGCCGGATCCTGCGTCCGGCCCTGTTGGCACCGGTCCACAGCCTGTGGCACTAGCAGCCGTGAAACCGCAACAGTAGACGGGAAGGATAGCCGCCTCCGGACGGTCGATGGTCGAGCGAGTCAAGGACGCAGAGAGCGTGGCGTGCTTCGCACGCGTGCTGGCCGATCGGAGATTCCGTCAATCTCCGATCGGTAAGGACGCAGGATCGCGAAGGCCAGCGGCCGTCCGGCGAACGATACCGAGGCCGAGACCCGCCAACGCGCGCGGATAGTGTTCGGCGGCGGCGATCGTCTCCTCCAAGGCGGCGGCGAAGCGCCTGATCTCCTCCTCCTCGATCGTGAGCGGGGGCAGCGCCTTGATCACGTTCATGCGGTGGCCCGCGACCTGGCAGAAGATGCGGTGTTTGTGAAACAGCGGTACGGTGATCAGCTGCGAGAACAGGCCCGGCTGGCGCCGCTCGACCCGCTCCCACAGCGCCTTGCCCGCGTGACCGGAGGGGGGACCGAGCTCGATCGCCCACATCAGGCCGAGCCCGCGCACGTCAACGACGACCTCGTGGCGCTCGACCAGGGGCATCGTCAACTCCAGCAGCAGCTCCCCCATCCGCTCGGCGCGGGCGATCAGCCCCTCCCGGTCGAGCACGCGCAGCGTCGCCAGCGCGGCGGCCGCCGCGAGGTCGTTGCCGCCGAACGTCGAGCCGTGTCTGACCGCGCGCTCCATCCCGTCGAACACACGGTCGAACGCCGCGCGCGAGACGAGCACCGCGCCGATCGGCACGAGGCCGCCCGAGAGCGCCTTGGCGACGCAGATCATGTCCGGCTGCAGATCCCAGTGCTCGAGCGCGAGGAACCGTCCCGTGCGCCCGATGCCGGTCTGCACCTCGTCGCACACGAACAATGTCCCCGCGCCGCGACACAGCGCTTGGGCGCTCTGCAGGTAGTCGTCGGGGGGCAGGTTGACGCCCTTGCCCTGCACCGGCTCGACCACGAACGCTGCCACGTCGCCGCGTTCCAGCTCGCGCGCGAGCGCGTCGAGGTCGCCGAACCCGACCGGATCGCAGCCGGGCAGCAGCGGGCCGAACCCGTCACGGAACTCGGCGTTGCCGTTGAGCGACAGCGCGCCGAGCGTGAGGCCGTGAAAGGCGTGCTCCGCGTAAAGCACGCGCGGGCATCCGGTGGCGGCACGGGCGATCTTGATCGCCGCCTCGACCGCCTCCGTCCCGGTGTTCGCCGGCACCATCGCCGCGACCGACTCGGGTGCGCGCGCAAGCAGCTGCTCGGCTAGTACGCCGCTGAGCAGGGTCACGCCGAGCTGGGGCAGGTTGCCGGTGCGCGCCGCCATCACCTCCTCGACCGCGGCGATCGCCTCGGGGTGGTTGCGGCCGATCGAGAACACCCCGTAGCCGCCGAACAGGTCGAGGTAGCGGTTGCCGTCCGCGTCGATCAGGTGCGCGCCGTCGCCTCCCGTCCAGACCTTGTCGAACCCGAGCGTGCGCAGGATCCGTCCCATCTGCGGGTTCAGATAGCGGTCGTTGAGCGCAAGCTCCTCGCCGCCGCGGCCGGCGAGGATGTCACGAACGGTTGGGGTTGGATGATCGATCGACACGGCTTGAGCCTAGCTCGTGCGCCCATGCGTTTTGTGCCGATATCCCCACATCTTTGTGACAACTTCCGCGCATATAGGCCGCCCTTTCTGGACGGAGCTGCCCATCTTCAGACAGTTGGAAGATTCTGCATGGCGGATGTAGATCGACAATCGTCTGAACAGTCATCCCCCTGTTCAAGCACGCACACACGGGAGCCGAAGCGGATATATGAGCGAGGGATCATGGCTCTGTCCCACCGAGCTCGACCGCAGCCGCGTCGTGGACGCGAGCGAGCGTGTGCGCATCATCCGCCGAGTCGGCTCCGGCGCGGTCGGAATCGCGCTGGTCGTCTCGGCGCCCTGGATCGGCTGGTGGACGCTCGGCCTGTTCGCGCTCTCCGCGCTCAACTTCCTGAACGTCGAGCGTCGCATCCACACCAGCACCCACCCCGAGCGCGTGAGCGCCTACGCGATCCTCGTCACCCTGGCGCTGCTCGGCGGGGGGGTCGCTCTCAGCGGTGGGCCACGCAGCCCGATGCTCCAGTGGCTGGTGCTGCCCGCAGGAATGATCGCCGCGCGCTTCCGTCCGCAGGTGGTCGTCGCCGGGCTCGTGCTCACGGTCTTCCTGATCCTCGCCACCACCTTCGGGCTTCACCCCGGCTGGACGATCGAGGACCCCGTTCCGGTGATCGCCACGCTCGCGCTGCTCGCCGTCGTCGTCTCGATCGTCTGGGCTCTCCAAGCCGCCGAGCTCCACCATCGCGACGAGGCGATCCTCGACCCCTTGACCGGCCTGCTCAACCGGCACGCGCTGATCCCCCGCTTCATCGAGATCTCCCATCAGGCGCGGCTCACGAGCCAGCCCGTCAGCGTGGTCCTCTGCGACGTGGACTGCTTCAAGGATGTCAACGACGAGCACGGCCACGACCGCGGCGACGCGGTCCTGCGCGACGTCGCCTACGAGCTGCGCAAGCGGCTGCGCTCGTTCGAGCTCGTCTACCGGCTCGGCGGGGAGGAGTTCCTGGTCGTGCTCCCCGGGATCGAGCTGTCCGGCGGAAAGGCCACGGCCGAGCGGCTACGGGCGGCGATCGAGGAGATACGCCCGACGGGCATCCCGATCACGATCTCGCTCGGCGTCAGCGCCGCGCGCGGGGCGCAGGTCGACTACGAGACGCTGTTCAAGGCCGCCGACGAGGCGCTGTACGAGGCCAAGCGCGCCGGGCGCAACCGTGTCGTCGTAGCGCCGACGGCGACAGCGACCGACGGCGAGATCGAGGTGCCCGGCTTTTCTACCTCAGGCTTGGACGGGAGACGGGGGCGCCCAGTCGGGCGGGAGCACCGCCGGCAGGCGGATTTCGGTCTCGGGCCAGATCGACCGCGCGTAGTCGTCGAGCCGGCCCTCGACCAGTGGTCGTAGATCGCCGAGGGCCCCGATCGCCCGCAGCGATGTGGCGATCTGGAAGTCCGCCCCGTTCGGTCGCTCGCCTCCGAGCACGCCCGCATCCAGCAGCTCCGTCACGCGCTCGAGCATGCCGGGCAGCGCCTGCATCTCGGCGCGCACACGCTCGTCGGTCACCCCGTGGGCGCGCATGAAACGGGTGAGGCCCGGCCGCTGTGCCCTGGCTATCGGCCCGGCCGGGCGCAGTCGCTGGAACTCCGAGACGAACGGCGCGAGCAGCTCGGGCTTTGAGATCAGCGCCCAGCGGTAGAGGTGCCGGGGTACCGGCTGAAGCTCGCGCTCGCCCCACTCCTCCGCCTCCTCGACGGCCGCCCGCAGGCCCGGGTCTGAGGGATAGAGCGGAGGATCGGGCTTCAGTCGCTCGAGCGCGCGCGCGATCGGGATGGAGCCCTGGACGCGCTCGCCGTCGATCGTGAGGGCCGGGACGGTGATGTCCTTGAACCTGTGCATCCGCGTGACGATCAGCTGGAAGCCGGGCCTGATGTCCACGCGCCGGTAGGCGAGGCCCTTGTAGTCCAGCATCAGCCGGGCGGCGTTGGCCGGATGGGAGACCTCGACGTAGTAGAGCTTCAGGCTCGGTACGCGATCTGTGTGTGACTGCCCCACGAGGGGTAGAGCATATCCGCGTGGGGCAGAGCTGTCGATCCAGCCTCTGCTCCCTCGCGCAACGCGCGCACCGCCGGGCGCCTCGCACTGGAAGCGCCCGGCGGGTGCATGCGCAGGATCAGTGGTGAGCGATACCGGGAAGCACCTGCGTGCCTTCGAGCTGGACCGCCTGCAGCGCGTTCGGGTCCAGCCCGAGCAGGTCGAGGATCGTCGGCGCGATCTGCGTCGTCTCGACCGCAGGCCGGCGGTAGGAGCCCGGCTGCACCGTCCCCGGCGCGTAGACGACGATCGGCACGTCACGGTCGGCCGGGTTGGCGCCGCCGTGCTCGGCGATCTTGCTGCCTCCCGTGTACACAACTCCGACCTGGACCACACCCCACACGTCCGGATGGCGCGGATCGCTGACGGGCACCCCGAAGTAATGGGCGGCACCCTTGCCGGCATAGATTTCGGCCAGGCCCGAGTGTTCCAACGTGTGCGAGCTGCCGTCATATGCGACACCGGTCGCCGAATGGTTCCACAGGTATTCCTTGACGAAATCGGCCGCTTCCTGGGAGGTGTTCGACAGGTAGCTCTGCCACGCGTCGTCGTCGGTGCCGGCGACGATCAGGGCGCCTGACCCGGGGTGAGCCGCTTCCCATGATTGGTTGATCGCTTCGATGATCGGGCCGTCCTTGATCCGGACCAGCGAGTCCGGATCCTGCGGCGACTGGCCGTGCTTGGCCGAGAGGACGATCGCGGTCGAGCCTCCAAGGCCCTGCGCCTGGATCGCTTCGTCCAGCGCCTGCAGCTTTGCGTTTATGTAGTCGAGCGCGCGCTGCAGCAACGGCCCAGGCGTCGTCGTGCCCGGTTCATAGCCACCCTTCAGGCCATCTGAGGCCAGCAGCTTCTCCGCGGTCGAAACCGTCTGGAAGTTCATCCCGAAGATCGCCGGCACGCCGGCCTTCGTCTTGCCGCTGTGGTCGAAGCCGTCGATCTCGTTGAGCACCGCCTGGACCTTGTATGAGTCGTACTGCATCGTCGCCGCGTTGTCTCCGGTCCAGCTGATTTCACCCGGGTAGGGGTTGCCGCTCGGTTCGAGCGCGATCGAGTCGATCTCCGGCGTGAACAGGTCGTCGATCGAGTTGCCCGACGGGCCCTCGAGCGCTTCGTAGGCGGGATGCTTGTCAGACCAGGCGGTCCGCAGGCCATGATCGTGCGCGACTTCGAAGATCGTGTTGACCTGGAGATATTCGTGCGGGTAGATCGGCTTGCAGGTCTGGGGGTTGACCGGCAACGCGGCCGGGCTGAGCAGCGACTGCGGCTGAGCAGTCATTTCGAGGATGCTGGTTGGCAGGCCGGCGAGACCCTGGCCGGCGTCGAGCGCGTTCGCGTTGACGTCGTCCGGCGAGTCGTAGATGACTTCGCCGCCGGTCGGCTGGCCGTGGCACGAGGTCGTCCCGGCGGGCAGCACGGCGTGGCTGTACTCGTCGTCGTAGTAGATGCCGGTCGTGCGCGGGTTGCCGCCCGTGACCTGGGCGGTCATGCCCGGGAACGAGTCGGACGGGATCGGCGTCTGCGCCTGTGCGTACTCGGCGCCACCGCCGACGAGCTTCGCCAGCTCCGAGCTCGGGTGATTGCTGACATACCATTCGACGTCCGACTGGTGCAGACCGTCGACCGAGATCAGCAGCACGTGGGCGATCGCGCCTGCTTCGTGGTGGCGCCCATGTTCCCCCGAGCCGCCGCCGTGATCTCCCCCCTGCCCTCCGTGACCGCCCTGCCGGCCTCCATGGCCGCCATCCCGTCCTCCGTGATCTCCCGATCGTCCTCCGCGATCGTCCGATCGCCCTCCGTGACCGCCGCGATCGCGCGACGGGTGCGCGAAGACAGCCGCCGCCGGAGCCACGGTTGCGATTGAACCGGCGACAAGCGCTGTGAGCGCGCCGCGGTGTATTCGTCCAAGCATCGCCTTCTCCTCGGTTGCAGATGAGCAGTTTGCGTAGTCCTATCCGCGCGCCTGCACGCCGAGGTTGCCGCGCTGTGGAGATCGTGTGGCCATCTTGTGACCGGCTCGATCCCGCATAATCCAGTCTTTGCCAACCGAAGCCGGAGTCCTGATGAGCGATCTGCAGACGATGACCTACGAGGTCGGCGACCGGATCGCCCGGATCACGCTCGATCGGCCTGAGCGCGGCAACGGGCTCACGCCGACGCTGATCGCCGAGCTCGAGGCGTGCGTCGAGCGCGCAGACCTCGATCCAGCGGTGCACGTGCTGCTGCTAGCGGGCAACGGCAAGGGGTTCTGTGGGGGATACGACCTCGTCGAGAGCGCCGAGCGCGACATGTCCAGACTCGGCGGCGAGACCCCGCAGGGCTCGCCGCTCGACCCCACGGTGATCGCCGCCAACCACGATCCAAGCGGCACGTGGGACCCGATGGTCGATTACGCGATGATGAGCCGCAACGTCCGCGCGTTCATGTCGTTGTTCCACTGCGGCAAGCCCGTCGTCTGCAAGGTGCATGGGTTCTGCGTCGCCGGCGGCACCGACATGGCGCTCTGCTCAGACCTGCTCGTGATCGCGGACGACGCAAAGATCGGCTATCCGCCGGCGCGCGTGTGGGGCTCACCGACGACGTCGATGTGGGCGCACCGCCTGGGGCCGCAGCGAGCCAAGCGGCTGCTCTTCACCGGCGACTGCCTCTCCGGCGCGGAGGCGCTCGAGTGGGGACTCGCGATCGAGGCCCCACCCGCCGCCCAGCTCGACGAGCGCACCGAGATCCTCCTCGGGCGGATCGCACAAATGCCGATCAATCAGCTGGTGACCATGAAGCTGCTCGTCAACCAAGAGACGATGTCCAGAGGCCTCCACACCACCCAGATCCTGGGTACCGTCTTCGACGGCATCGCCCGCCACACGGCCGAGGGCTACGCCTTCCAGCGCCGCGCCGCTCGAGACGGCTTCCGCGAGGCGGTGCGCGAGCGCGACGACCCGTTCGGGGACCGCGGCGCGTCGAGCTTCAAAGGCTGAAGACTGCCGCAGAGAGGCCCTACCGCGTGAGTCGCTCCAGGGCCAGCTCCAGCACCTCGGCCCAGCTGCGCCCACGGTGATCGGCGCTGACGAAGTGGCCGCCGATGAACAGCGAGAAGGCCAGCAGGCAGCGAACCTCGACATCGTCGTCGTCCTCGCAGATGGCTCCGAACAGGGATCGCATGTAGTCCATTCGCCTGTTGTCGACCTGCCGCAATCGCTCGGCGACCGCCTCCTCGCGCCGGGCCCAGTTGCGGATCGCCAGCTCGATCTTCAGCAGCTCGCCGCCCGAGGCCGCGGCCACCGCGAACAGCCGCCTCAATCTCGACCTTGCGTCCCCGCCCTCGGCCTCGACGGCCTCGACCACCTCGTCGACCCCGGTGCGCTCCCAGGCGTCCAGCATCTCCTCGAGCAGTGCCGGACGGTCTTTGAAGTGCCAGTAGAAGCCGCCCTTGCTGACACCGAGCGCTTGGGCCAGGGACTCGATTCGGACGGCGTCCGGGCCGCCGACGGCAAGGGCGCTCAGCCCCTCCTCGATCCATCTGTCGCGAGGCGTACGGGTCGGGGGCGCCATCGCCTCTCTATCGCGTTCGGTTCGGTGTTGACACTTCCAATGATGATGCTACCCTTCGACCATACGCTGCCGTATGGATGGAGATCGTTAGAGATGGACGCTTGGTGGAGCTCTTTGCTGACCGGCTCGACGCACTCGAGCACACGCTCGAATGCGAGGAAGCGAGCGCGCCGTGTTGCGGTGTCCGAGACGCCTCCATCCAGCCTCGCCTCACCTGACTACGCGGACGCCTTCGCGGTCACGAGAAATCCGGCGGACCGGCGCTCGGCCGAGCAATGGGCACGCGACGGCTTCGAGCGCCTGCCTGTGACGATCCGCCGCTCGGGGCTGCTCATACACCGCTGGATCCTTGGATTTCGCCTCGGTCCGTGGGCCTCTCCCGACCACGCTTTCGGTTGGCGAATCGTTATCTCTGAACCCGAGCTCCTGCATCTCGAAGCACGCTCGACGCTTCTGAGCGGCCACATGGTGTGGCGGCTGCACGACGAGCAACTGGTGATGACCACATTCCTTCACTACGAGAAGCGCAGGACAGCACCGACGGTTTGGGCCGTCATCGGCAACATTCATCGGGGCGCCGCTCCCTACCTACTCAAGCTGGCAGCCGACCGCCGCTCACAGCCCGCGAGCCACCGATCGCAACTATGAAGCTCCCGAGCAGCGCGCACACCTCCCGTCCCTGGCGGATCCACGAGCTCGTCCCCGACTTCCGGCTCGAGGACGTCTGGGCGCTGCCGACGCCCGGCGGGGCCGACGAGTTCTCGCTACTCGTCCAGGAGTTCGTCTCAGCCGATCCGGCGCGAACATCGTCCCGCGCCGCGCGGGCGCTGTGGTCGCTACGGGGAAAGCTCGGCGACCTGTTCGGCCTGGACGACCCGGGCTCGAGCGTTATCGTGATTCAGGGTGCAGCCGCCGCCGACTCGTAAGACTTTCCGGGCCGGCGGCAAGCCGCAATCGTCAGTCGGTGACGATGCCTGCTGCGAAGGCACCCACGGGCAGCGGTGTGGGCGAGCTGGCCAACTCGGTAAGACTTCCACCATTCACAGCGAACGACGCGATGACGTTGGCTTTGCTTCCGTCTACCAGCAGCGTCCTACCGTCGGGAGACAAACGGGCATCAACGGCGCCTGCTCCGGCCGAGCCGAACGGGGTGCTCCCGAGCAAGACCAGTGAGCCATCGGGGTTGATCGAGTAGCTCGAGATCGTGCCTGACGCAGTATTCACCGTGAACAGGAACTGTCCGTCGGGGCTGATCTCCACCCAGCAGGGCGCTGTCTGAAGATCGGCGAACGGGGATGCGCCGATCGAAGCCAGCTGGCCAGTGCTGCCACTCGCCAAGAAGACCGAGACCGTTCCGTTGCCCGCACCGCCGTGGGCATTGCTGACAAACAGCTGTGAGGGATTGCTCGGCCGGAACTCCGCGCCGAACGGTCCCGCTCCCTGCGCCGCCAGGGGCGATCCTGGAGCAGCGACGAGCAAGCCATCGTGCCGAACGTGAAAGCTTGCGATCGTCGAGGTATTGTCGAGATCGACGACCAACCTGTGGCCCCTGGGGTCGATCAACACGTCATCCGGACCCGAGCCTGCGGGCAACGAGACGGTTGAGCCTGGCAGGGGGTTCAGCGAACCGTTCGGGGCAAGGAGGAACCCGGTGATGTTCGGCGCGCTCGCGCCGGCGTTGGCTACGTATACGAGATCGCCGGAGACCGCGATGCTGAGCGGTTCACCACCACCGGAGGACACGGGCGCGCCAACCGGCTGGGGGACGCCGTTAAAACCAACTCGCAGCACCGATATCTGGTTGCTACCGGCGTCTGCCACGAGCAGGTAACGCCCGTCGCTCGAGAGTTGAATGGCGCCCTGCGAGGGCAAGCCGGCGCCAAGCCCTGCGCCGCCGACAGGAAAAGGAGAGCCGGAGATCGGCGTGAGTGACCCGTCAGCATGCCGGTCGAAGCCCGCCACGGTGTTCGATACCGCTGTGTTGTCGTTGACGTAAGCGTGACCGACGATTGGGGCTTCATTGTGTCCAAATTCGCGCCCCTGGTGGGCGGCGGCGGATGTCGCCGTGGCACCGGCCAGGGCCAGCGCGAGCGGGATAGCGAGATGAGGCAGCTTCATAGTGAACCTCCTGGACTGGACGAGGATCATTCCTCGCCCACCGAGCACAATGCTTGGGACTCCTAACTTTCCTCTTGCACGGAGATGAACATTCCGTGAATCGTCGCGCAGCCGACTGAGCAGGTCAGGCGATCGCAGAGGGCTCTGCGATCGGGAGGGTGAACGCGAAGCGTGCGCCTCCCTCGGGCCGGTTCTCCGCCCAGATGCGACCGCCCTGCGCCTCGATGAAGCCTCGCGCTATGGCGAGCCCCAGCCCAGCGCCGCCACTCGCGCGAGTACGTGACGCATCACCGCGCCAGAAGCGCTCGAACATGCGCTGCTGGGCCTCCTTGCTGAGCCCAACACCTGTGTCCTCAACCGACACCTCCAGCTCGCAGTCGCATCGTTTCGCTCTGACCAGTATCGAGCCATCCGAAGGAGTGTGCCGCAGTGCGTTGGTCACGAGGTTCAGGAGCACGCGTTGCACATGCTCCGGGGCGCAGCGAACGTCCGGCAGGGCGTCATCGAGCTGGCTCTCCAGGCGTACCTGCCGCGCTCGCGCATCGGCCTCCAAGCCACTCACGCAGTGAGATACGAGCTGCGGAAGCTGGGCCTCCCGAAGCTCGAGCGTGAGCGCACCCGCATCGATGCGCGCGAGCTCGAACAGATCGTCGATCAGGGTCGCCAGCGTATGCGTCTGCTGGCGTAGCGCGGGCAAATACTCGTCGATCGAGGCAAGACCATCCTCGACCGCTTCGAGCATCGCTTGAATTGAGGCTACCGGCGTGCGCAGATCGTGACTCGCCCAGGCGACGAGCTGGCGACGCGCATCGAAGAGCGCCTCGATGTTGCCCGCCATCGCGTTGAAGACCTCGCCCACGTGAGCGAGCTCACGTGGACCCTCAGTCGGCGCGCGAGCTTTCAGCTCCCCGGCGGAAAGCTCGTCGGCCGCCACCTCGAGCCCACGGATACGTCGCGCGATCTGCCCTCCGAGCAGCAACGCCGCGGCAAGCGCCGTCGAGGCCGAGGCTGCCGCCACGGCCAGGACCTTCACGTCGTCGTGCATATGAAACATCACGAGACCACCCAGGATCACGGCCGCCAGCGGCAAGCCCACAGCCAGCAGCGCAAGTCCCGCGAGCTGCATGCGCACCGTCGGCAACAGCCGCAATGCCAGGGCCAGCGCGACGCCCGCCACGAGCGTGCTCGACGACACAATCAGTGCGAACGCGATCACGGCGTGAACCTGTAGCCGACTCCGAACACCGTCTCGAGGTGACGCGGACGCGAAGCGTCCTCCTCGATCTTCGTGCGCAAGCGGCGAACATGGACCGTCACCGTTCCAGTGTCGAGGGCGCTCGCATGTCCCCATACACGATCCATCAACTGATCACGTGAGAACACCTGCCGAGGATTCGACGCGAAGAACAGGAGCAGGTCCAGCTCCTTCAACGTCAGCCGGAGCGGCTCACCGCCCTTATGAGCCTGACGCGCCATCGGATCGATCACGACCTCGCCAAAAGCGATCGACTGCGCTCTGCCGACGGTCGGCTGCGCCATGCGACGCATCAGGTTGCGAACTCGAACGGCAAGCTCCCGCGGCGAGAAAGGCTTGGTCAGGTAGTCGTCAGCCCCGAGCTCCAACCCCACGATCCGATCGGCCTCCTCGCCAAGCGCCGTAAGCATCACGATCGGAACCTCGGAGCGTGAACGGATCCAGCGGCACAGCTCGAGCCCGCTCACTCCCGGCAGCATCACGTCCAGAACGACCAGCGACGGCCACTCGCGTTCCAAAAGACCCCGTGCCTCATCGCCGGTGGCGGCCTCGAGCGTCCTATGCCCGTCGCGCTCGAGATATCGCACCACCACATCGCGCACGATCGGCTCATCATCGACGACAAGGACGGTAGACACACCGGAATTGTCGGCGGCAGAGATTACGCACACCTTAATTCGCGCGCACGATGCGCTCCCACCGTATGCGCCCAGGTCGCCTCAGCTCGAACGATCCCCGAGACCTTGAGTGTGGGAGATCTCGGGCGAGCGCTTGAGCGTGCAGTTGACAAAGAGCGCGCGTAGATCAGAGAAATCCCAGCGAGACTCCTCGCACAACTGCTCCTCATGGTCGTTCAGACGGCTCACTGAAGCTCCTCTCTTTGGATCCCCGCCGGTCTCGAGGACTGTCTTGAGCCGTGCCAGGTCGTTGCGGTTGGCGCGACGCATCGCGCCGGCCATCATCGGCGAGGCAATTTTGGAGAAGCCCTTCGGCTGCCCTCGATTGCGAAGCGTCATCTTGGTAGAGCCGGCGGCGGCGTCTTCCCATATGTACGTCGTCTCCATCGGGAATGGCCCCTCGGCGGTACTCATCACGAACCGCTCGCCGGGGACCATCTCCTTGATCTCGTAGGTGTACGCGAGACGTCGTCCGAGAAACTGTGCGACGAAAGCGATCCTCGAGCCAACCGCGACCGGCCTCGGGGTCTTCCATTCAACTGACTTGATGTTCTCGTACCAGCTCGTGGCATTATCGGGGTTTGACGCGAATGCGGAGACCTCGTCGCGAGGACGCCCAATCTCGATCTCCGTCTGAATGTCCACCGGCATGAGCCAGAGACTAGACGCGATAGCACGCGGATGACCATCTGGATGCTGGCCACACTCGGCGACCAGCCGCATGGATGCTTGACACGACAGAAGTTCGATCACTAGGGTCATGTCATGTCCTCTCATTCTTCTTCGGCTGCAAGCGTTGAGCGCCGCCCGCAACGCGGCACGCTGAGCGAGCCGGCGCTGCGTGCCTGCCGTGCGCTGCTGGCGCTGATGGCGCTCACAGCGATCGGCTACGACGTGGCGGCAGGACCGGGTGTCAGCGACGGCGACTACTTCAGCTATTTCACTGTCCTGAGCAACCTGTTCGCGGTGGCGATGCTTCTGCACGGAGCGCTCCGACCCGCACACACGCGCTCGCGCACGGTCGAGCTGTTCAGGGGCGCCGCGGTCGCCTACATCCTGACGACCGGGATCGTGTACCTGGTGCTGCTCTCCGGGCACGCTCCGGCATACCCGTGGGTGAACGCGACCCTTCACTACCTGATGCCTGTGGCAGTGACGCTCGACTGGCTGTCCGACCCGCCCAGCGTGAGCCTCGACCTCGCGCGGACGCTCGTAACGTGGATGGCCTTCCCGCTGCTTTACGTGCTCTATACGCTGGCGCGCGGCGCAATCGTGGACTGGTATCCGTACTTCTTCGTGAACCCACACCGCAATGGCGGCTACCTGCTCGTCGCGGGTGACTGCTTGGCGGTCGGAATCGGCATCGCGGCCCTGATCGCCGCGACGACTTGGGCGGGCAACCGTCGCCGCGACGCGCTTGCCAGCAGCTTCTGAGCACTGCACGTAGCCACTGCCAACCAGCTACAAATCGGGGCGCCCGGATTCGAACCGGGGACCTCGCCGACCCGAACGGCGCGCGCTACCAGGCTGCGCCACGCCCCGACGCAGAGACCAGTATCCCACACCGCTCGCTATCGTCGCCCGACGTCCATGACGACAGCGACATCGGAGATCCTCACAGAGCTGGACCGACTGCTCGAGCCGGCACGGTTCGACGACTACTGCCCGAACGGCCTGCAGGTGCCGGGCCCCGCGACGGTTACAACCATCGCCACCGGCGTGAGCGCAAACGTGGAGCTGTTCGAGCTCGCCGCCGCCGAGCGCGCCGAGCTGCTGATCGTCCATCACGGCATCTTCTGGGGCCCCTCCCCCGGTCCGCTCGACGCGCTGCTGAAGCACCGACTGCAGAAGCTCTTCGACGCGAACATCGCGCTAGCGGCATACCACCTCCCGCTCGATGCACATCCCGAGATCGGAAACAACGCGCTGCTCGCGCGCGCGCTCGGCGCGGAGCCGGTCGAGCCGTTCGCGTTGCACCACGGCGAGCCGATCGGCTGCCTCGCGCGCCTGCCCGGCGACGGCGTACCCGCGAGCGAGCTGTTCGTGCGCGTGCGCGAAGCGACGTCGCGAGAGCCGCTCGTGTTCGACTCGGGACCGGCGCTGATCCGCACGCTCGCGATCGTCACGGGCGCGGGCGCGGACTATCTCACCGACGCCGCCGCGGCGGGCGCGGATGCGCTCCTGACGGGCGAGCCGGCGGAGCGCGTGATGGCGCAGGCGCGCGAGACCGGTATGCACTTCATCGCGGCCGGTCATTACGCGACGGAGACGTTCGGCGTCAAGCGCCTCGGCGAGCACTTGGCCGAGCGCTTCTCCCTGCGCCACGTCTTCATCGACGTACCGAACCCTGTGTGAGGCCAACTCGGCGCGTGCGACGCCCAGCTCGGCCGGCGTGAAGGCTGGCACCGGCCGACGCCAGGTCCGCACCCACCTCGTCGAGCGACGCTCGCGACACGTCGCGCGCGCGACACCTGTGCAAATTGCGCCAATAGGACCGGAGCACTAAGATTCGACGGTCGGGTTTCGGACGATCGATCGAGGAGGAGTGCAGCTGTCATGGAGGCCACCGCTACGGCGTCGCAAACGATCGCCGACCTGATCCCGAACGCCGCCGCGACTCACGGCGAGCGCACCGCGGTTCGCTTTAAGCACGACGGCGTCTGGCAGGACGTGACCTATGCGCAGCTGGCCGACATCGTGCAGGAGATCGCCCTCGGATTGATCGACCTCGGCGTCGAGTCGGGCGAGCGCGTGTGCATCCTCGCCAACACCCGCCCGGAGTGGTCCTACGCGGACCTCGCCGCCACCTCCGTCGGCACGGTGGTCGTGCCGATCTACCAGACCAACTCGCCGGAGGAGTGCCTGTGGGTGATCTCCGACTCCGACGCCTGCGCGATCGTCTGCGAGGACGCTTCGCAGCTTGCCAAGATCGCCGCCGTGCGCGAGCGGCTGCCGCATCTGCGCACGGTGATCGTGATCGATCCGCCGACCGCGCAGGAGACCACGCCGGAGATCGCCGCGCTCGAGGCGATCTCACTCGAGGACGTCCGCGCGCGCGGCCGGTCACGGACGAAGGAGGAGCTCGATGCGCGCCGTGCGGCGGTGCGCCCGGAGGATCCGTACACGTTCATCTACACGTCCGGCACGACCGGCCCGCCGAAGGGCTGCGTGCTCTCGCACGGCAACTACCGCGCGATCATCGAGATGGTCGAGCAGCGCGCCGCGCTCGACGCCGACGCGGGCGACGTCGTCTACCTGTACCTGCCGCTCGCGCACTCGTTCGCACTGCTGTTGCAGCTGCTCGTGTTCGACCTCGGCGTCACGATGGCCTACTTCGGCGGCGATACCAAGCAGATCATCGTCGAGCTGGCGGAGGTCAAACCGACCTACCTGCCGTCGGTGCCGCGCATCTTCGAGAAGATCTACACGCTCGTCTCGGCCAACGCCGACCCCGAGGAGCTGGCCGGGGCGGTGCGGGTGGGGATGAAGGTGCGCGAGCTGCAGCACGCCGGGCAGCCGATCCCCGCCGAGCTGCAGGGCCAGTTCGAGGAGGCCGACGAGCGGCTGTTCAAAAACGTGCGTGCGGCCTTCGGCGGTCGCCTGCGCGAGGCTGTCAGCGGCGCCGCGCCGATCGCGAAAGAGATCCTCGAATTCTTCTACGCCTGCGGCGTGCCCGTGATGGAGGGCTACGGCATGACCGAGACGGCCACGGCCGCCACCGCTTGCAGCCCGGATGCCCACCGCTTCGGCAGCGTCGGCAAGCCCCTGCCGGGTGTCGAGGTGAGGATCGCCGAGGACGGCGAGCTGCTGATCAAAGGGCCGAACATCTTCCAGGGCTACCACAACAACGCCGACGCGTCGTTCGGCGCGGTCGAGGACGGTTGGCTGCATACCGGCGACCTCGGTCGCATCGACGAGGACGGCTTCGTTTATATCGTCGGGCGCAAGAAGGACATCATCATCACCGCGGGCGGCAAGAACCTGACGCCGGCCAACATGGAGAACGACCTCAAGCAGTGCCGCTGGATCTCCCAGGCGGTCATGCACGGCGATCAGCGTCCCTTCCCGGTCGCACTGGTCACCCTCGACGAGGAGGAGATTCCGGCGTACGCGCGCGAGCACGGCCTACCCGAGGACATCCCCTCGCTCGCCCGCGAGCCCCAGGTCAGGGCCCTGATCCAGGAGGCGCTCGACCGCGCGAACGCCAAATACGCGCAGGTCGAGCAGGTCAAGAAGTTCGCGATCCTCGACCACGACCTGTCGCAGGAGACGGGCGAGCTGACGCCGACGCTGAAGGTCAAGCGCAACGTCGTCAACGAGAAGTACGCCGACGTGCTCGACTCGCTTTACGCCGCATAACGTGTAAGCGCTCACTGAACTGCGAACATAGGCAGATGGCGAGCTCGGACCCCAGCGACAACGGCGGCCTGTTCGTCGGGCGTAGGCCCGGCACGGCGCCGGTTCGTTTCCGCAAGCTGCCCCTGCGCGGCGATCAGGCCCGCCAGCGCATCGACAGCTCGCTGGCCGGGTTGCTGGTTGGGGCGATGGTCGTGCTCAGCCTGCTCTGCTGGGGCCCGATCCCGATCGCGTGCCTGTGGCTCGGCTCGCAGGCCAACTACCTGTCGGGCAGCGTCAGCCTTGGCCTGCTCGCCTCGTTCGTCGCGCTGTTCGCGCTGCTGTTCGGCACGCTGTCGCTGCTGCGCCGCCTCGACCAGGCCTGGATCCTCGTGCGCCGCGCCGCCGGGCACGACCAGCGCACGGGTGTTATGGGACGGATCTTCGCGGCGGCCGTGGTCGTTTGCGCCGGCGCGTTCTTGCTGTGGTTCCTCGTCATCCACGGCCCGGGTACGAGCCTGGTAAGCAAGGGCGAAGGCGGATGAGCGCGCATGACTGCGCTGGATCGCCGACGGCGGGCATGAGAGTCGATCTACACCAGCGCTGCTAGACCGGGCGTTGCCATGGGTCTGCTCGATTACTACCGCCAATTCGAAGGGATGTCCGAGGAGGAGGTCAACGCCGGGCTGCGCGAGCAGGCGGCCGAGCGCAGGCGCAAGGCGCTCACGCGGGTGGAGACCATTGACCTGTCGCAGACGACGTGGCCGAAGCTGCCGCACACGCGGATCGTCAACGCGATCACGTTCGTGGCCAGGCGCGGCTTGCAACGCTATCCGCACCTGCGCGGGTCGGACCTGCGTAATGAGCTGGCCGAGCGCCACTCGATCGACACTCCGGCACGCCTGATCCTGGGCAACGGCGCCGCCGAACTGCTGAGCTCCGCCACGCGTGCGCTGATCGAGCCGGGACAGCAACTGCTGACGTCGTGGCCGTCATATCCGCTGTATCCGATCATGGCGCGCCGTGCTCACGGCCGCGCGGTCCCGGTCTCGGGCGGGGTCGACGCGCTGCTCGCGGCCGCGAGCGAGAACGAGGACACGCGCGTGGTCGCGCTCGCGAGCCCGAACGATCCGACGGGCGAGCTGCTGCCCACCGCCGAGCTCGAGCGGCTGCTGGCCGGCCTGCCCACCAACGTGGCGGTGCTGCTCGACGAGTCGCTTGTCGAGTTTGCCGACGCCCAGCCGGCGGAGGGCTCGATACGGCTGCTGGAGAGCCATCCGCGGCTGCTCGTGTTCCGCAGCTTCTCCAAGGCCTGGGGGTTGGCGGGGCTGCGCGTCGGCTACGCGCTCGGCGGCCCGGGCGCCGAGAGCCTGCTGGCCGAGCTCGAGCCCGACCTCGGCGTCTCGGAGGTCTCCCAGGCGGGGGCGCTCGAGGCGCTGCGCACCTGCTCGGAGCTGGTCGAACGCCGCGTGGCGGAGATCGCCGCGGAGCGCGTGCGGCTGATCGCGGCACTGCGCGCACGCCGCTTCGACGTGACCGACAGCCAGGCCAACTTCGTGTGGGCCGCCCACCCCGTGGTCGAAGGCGACGACCTCGCCGCGCGGCTGGCGCGCGCGGGTGTGCTGGTCGCGGCGGGCTCGGCGTTGGGCGAGCCGCGACACGTACGCGTCGCCGTGCATGACGACGCCTCATCCGACCGCCTGCTCGCCGCGCTGGATAAAACGCTGTAGCACCCCCAATCCCGGCGATGCCGGCCCGGGACGCCTCCAGGTCAGCCTGCGGTGGAGCCCGACTGACGTAGCAATGCGCCGGTGGTCTCTTCGAGGATCTTGCGCCAGCCGCTGACCTGCTCGCGCTCGTCGTCGAAGTGTTCGACGACCTTGCGCACGCGCTTGGCCGAGATCTGCAGGCCGTGGCGTTCGGCGATCTCACGGTAGCGCTCGTATTCGCCGGCAAGCTGCACCGTCACCGACTGGAAGCCGTGGCGCGCGATCTCGACGCGCGAGGCGAAGTTCATCATCGACGTCTGGAACATCAGCTCGTCGGAGGGCTGCGGCTCGATCAGCACGATGTCGACGCCGGGATAGCGCTCCTCCCACGTCTTGGCCAGCTCGTGCAGACGCTGGTAGGCGAGCAGCTTGAACGCCTGATAGCCGATCTGCGGGAAGCCCATGTCGGAGACCCGTTGGGGGCGGCTGCCGCGCAAGGTTCTGACGGTGCCGGAGAAGTCGTTCACGAACGGGGCGATCGGGTTGATCACGAGGACGAGCTTCGCGCCCTGCTCGACGGCGATGTCGAGGTTGGTGGTCGACACGATGCCGCCGTCGATCAGCTCGCGATCGCCGACGCGCACGGGCGCGTAGACCATCGGCAGCGCGCCGGAAGCGCGCACGGCGGTCGAGATCGGCACGTCGTCGAAGCCGTCCGAGCCGAACACGATCCGCTCGCACGTGTCGAGGTCGGTGGCCGTAAGGTACAGCTCGTTGTCGAGCTCTCTGAAATCGTCGCTGCGCCCGGGCTCGCCGAGCACCTTGTGCAGGTAGCTCTCGATCCCCGCGCCGGTGTACGCGCCCGAGGGGAGGCCCTCGGCGATCCCGAGGATCATGTCCATCAACGACACCTGCCCGCGCTGGGCGATCGCATCGCGCGCGAGCGCGGCGATGCGCAGCGGCATCAGCGCGCCCTTGCGCGCGAACTCGAGCAGGTTGAGGTGGAGCAGGTCTTCGATGTCGATGTCCCTGAACGGGGCTTTGCCCTGGCGGGTGACGACGCGCATCATTTCCTCGGGTGTGACGCCGTTGGCGCACAGCGCCGCGATGAACGACCCGGCGGAGGTGCCGACGTAGACGTCGAACTGGTTGACGGTGCTGTTGACCGCGAGCAGGTCGAGCGCGCGCAGGGCGCCGATCTCATAGACCCCGCCGGTGAAGCCGCCGCCGCCGAGCACGAGCGCGGTCTTGCTGGGCTTCCGTGCGCGCGTTCGCCGCGCGCCGGACGCTTTCGTTCGCGCCGCGCCGGCGGCGCGCGCACCGTCCTTGGCGGACCTGCGCGCCCTGGTGGTCGGTTCCAGCTTGACAACCTTGCCCATGCTCGATTGATTTTACGGGCAAGTGCCCCGGAATAACCTGCCACGGCTTCTCGCGCCGCCCCACGCGCGCACGAGCGACCGCTGGACGATGCGGCTTCCAGGCCGCAGAACGGGGCTTCTGAGCCGGACGACATGGCTGCTGGGCTCGAGGATGTGGCGCTTGTGCCTGTCTGCGCTCCTCGTCTGCGTCTGCTGCGCCGCCGTGGGCGCGCCCGCGACCGCAAGCGCCGCGGGCGGCCTCGCCGCGCTGCAGGCGGACCTCGGCCGGCAGCTCGCGCTCGCCGGCCCGGCCGACGGCGCCTACGTGTACGACCTGACCGCGCACCAGGCGCTGTTTTCGGAGCGCGCCACGACGATGCGCCCGCCGGCGTCGGTGGAGAAGCTATACACGGCAACGACCGCGCTCGAGCGGATGGGCGCGACGGCGCGCCTGCCGACGACGGTGCTCGGCGCCGGACAGCTGCTGCCGGGCGGCGTGTGGGAAGGCAACCTGTACCTGCGCGGCGGCGGCGACCCGACGTTCGGGTCGGCGTCGTTCATCGAACAGCATTACGGCGGCATCGGCACGAGCGTCGCCGGGCTCGCGTCACAGCTCGTGCAGGTCGCCGGCATCCATCGCATCACGGGGTCTGTGTACGGCGACGAAAGCTGGTTCGACTCGCTGCGTGGCGAGCCGTCGTCGAACTACGGGCCCGACCCGTTCCTCGAAGGCACGCTCTCGGGCCTCGCGTTCAACCGCGGCGCGAGCGGATCCGAACGCGGCCCGCACGCGCCGGCCGCGTATGCGGCGCGCGAGCTGTGGGCGGCGCTGAAGGGCGACGGCGTCTCGATCCACGACGCGCCCGGCGCCGCGCCGACGCCGGCCGGGACGCTGCAGCTCGCGCAGGTGCAGTCGCCGACGGTGACGCAGCTGCTCGGGCTGATGCTGCCGCCGTCGGACAACTTCTTCGCGGAGACGCTGGTGAAGGACCTCGGCGCGTTGTACGGGGGCGCCGGCACGACCGCGGCGGGAGCGTCGGTCGTAAGCGCGACGATCGCCTCGGTGCTCGGCATCCACCCGCACGCGGTCGACGGGTCGGGGCTGTCGGAAGGGGACAGGACCTCGCCCTACCAGGTGGCCGACCTATTGGTGGAGCTCGCCGCGACCCCGCTCGGCCCGGTGCTGCGCGCCAACCTGGCGATCGCCGGGCACACCGGCACGCTTGCCACGCGCATGCGCAACACGGGCGCATCGGGGCGCTGTCAGGGCAAGACCGGCACGCTGACGGGCGTGTCGAACCTGGTTGGGTACTGCAACGCAGCGGACGGCCACACGCTCGCGTTCGCGATCTTCACCGATGGCATCGCAACGGAAACCGCGCATACGTTCCAGGACCACATGACGATCACGATCGCGGGCTACTAGGAGAGGACCTCGCCGCATGCGGCGAGGTCGACAGGGCCGCATGCGGCCCTGTCTCGAACCCGCACATGTGCGGGTTCGCCGGTAGGCGCATGCGCCTACCGGAACAACTACTTCTCCAGCAGCTCACGCAGCCCCGCCTCATCGAGCACCGCCACCCCCAACCGCTCGGCCTTCGCGAGCTTCGACCCGGCGGACTCGCCCGCGACGAGGTAGTCGGTGTTTTTCGACACCGATCCCGTCACGCGCCCGCCCGCGGCCATGATCCGCTCGGTGGCGTGCTCGCGCGTCCAGTGCGGCAGGGTGCCGGTCAGCACGAGCGTCTTGTCCGCCAGCGGGCCCTCCGACGGCGGCGGGCCCTCCTCGCTCAGCTGCAATCCCAGCCCGCGCAGGTCGGCGATCAGCGCGCGCATACGCTCGTCGGCAAGCTGGTCTGAGATCGTGCTCGCCATCTTCTCGCCGATCCCCGGGGTCTCTGCGATCTCCTCGGGCGAGGCGGCCAGCAGCGCGTCGATGTCGCGGAAGCGCATCGCCAGGTTGCGCGCGGTCACCTCGCCGACCTCCTCGATGCCAAGCCCGAACAGCACGCGCGCGAACGGACGCTGCTTGGACGCCGCGATCGCGTCGATGAGATTGCGCGCCGACTGCTCGGCGAACCCCTCCAGCTCCGTCAGCTGCTCGGCCGTGAGTCGGTAATAGTCGCCGTCGGTGCGCACCAGCCCGCGCTCCTGCAGCAGCGCCACCTGCTTCTCCCCCAACCCCTCGATGTCCAGCGCGCCTTGCGAGACGAAGTGCTTGAGCAGCTGCCACGCGCGCGCGGGACAGTCGCGGTTGGGGCACTTTGTGAACACCGCGTCGCGCCCCTTGACGGTCTTCGTGTTGCAGAACGGGCACCGCGACGGCGGGCGCGGGCGCCGGGGACGTTTGCCGCCGCGATCGACCACGTGTGGCGCGGGCGAGACGACTTGGGGGATCACGTCGCCGGCGCGCATCACGATCACCTCCTCGCCCTGGCGCAGATCCTTGCGGCGCAGGTCCTCCTCGTTGTGCAGCGTCGCCAGCTTGATGCTCACGCCGCCCACAGCGACCGGCGTGAGCATCGCGTAGGGGCGCAGGTCGCCGAACTTGCCGACGTTCCACATCACCTTCTCGAGCGTCGTCACGGCGGTCGTCGGCGGGAACTTCCAGGCGACCGCCCAGCGCGGGTCGCGCCCGACCGAGCCGAGGCGGCGCTGGAGCTGAAGGTCGTCGACCTTGATCACGACCCCGTCGATCTCGAAGTCGAGCTCGCCGCGGCGCTCCTGCCAGGCGAGGCACTGCGCGATCACGTCCTCCTCGCTGTCGAGCACCTTGATGTCGGTGTTCACCCGGAACCGATGGTCGCGCAGCCAGCCAAGCGCCTCGGAGTGCTTCTGAAACGTCAGTCCTTCGACGACGCCCACCTGATAGCACCACATCGACAGCGGCCGCTGTCGAGCGTCGGCCGGGTCCAGCTGGCGGATCGTGCCTGCAGCGGAGTTGCGGGGGTTCATGAACGTCGACTCGCCCGCCTGCGCGCGGCGCTCGTTCAGCTCGGCGAAGTCCTTCAGCGACATGTACACCTCGCCGCGGACCTCCAGCAGCGGGGGAACGTCCTCGACGCGCAGGGGGATCTGGCCGATCGTGCGCAGGTTGTGGGTGACGTCCTCGCCGATCTCGCCGTTGCCGCGGGTGGCGCCGCGCTCGAGCACACCGTCGCGATAGACGAGGCTGATCGCGAGGCCGTCGATCTTCGGCTCGACCACGAACTTGAAGCGTGGCTCTGCGATCCCCTCGCGCGCGAGATGGGTGCGCATCCGCTCGACCCACGCGCGCAGCTCCGTCTCGGAGCGGACGTTGCCGAGCGAGAGCATCGGCTCGAGGTGCGTGACCTTCTCCAGGCGGCCCACCGGCTCCCCCCCACCCGCTGAGTCGGCGAGTCGGGCGTGATCAGCTCCGGATGCTCCCCCTCGATCCGGCGCAGCTCATCGAGCAGCGCGTCATAGGCGTCATCGCCGATGATCGGATCGTCGAGCACGTAGTAGCGGTGCGCGTGCTCATCGAGCTCGGCGCGCAACTCGCGCGCGCGCGCGAGCACCTCCTCCGAAGGCGAGTCCGCGGCGCTCACCACGCGCTCCCGCGACCGGCGGCGCTCGAGCTGCACGAGACCCAGGCTCGGCCCCTTCGGCGGACAGGCGCTCACGACGCGCTGGGCGCCGGCCGATCCAGGATCGTCGGCTTGAGCAGCTCTTCGAGGTCGAAGCTTCTCAACGCCTCCAACCCAGGACGATCGGTCAGGTCGAAGTGGATCGGTGTCACCGCGACCCGGCCGGCCGCGACCGCGGCGAGGTCGGTGCCGGGCTCGTCGTGAAACCCGGGGTCCGAGCCGTAGATCCAGTAGCGGCGACGGCCCTCCTCCTCACGATCGAGTTTCAGCTCGTCGCGGTAGATGCGCTTGCCGAGGCTCGTCACCTCGACCCCGGTCGGCTCGCCCGCGGGCACGTTCACGTTGAGCAGTGTGCTCGCCGGCAGCGGCACGTCCTCGATCCGTTCCACCAAGCGCGCCACGAACCCGGCCGCCACCTCGAAGCCGAAGCCGCCGTCGAAGCGGTAGTCCAGCGCGCGCGCGCCCGACTGCTGGGAGACGGCGATCGCCGGCAGCCCCAGCACGACCCCCTCGAGCGCGGCCGCGACCGTGCCCGAGTAGGTGATGTCATCGCCGAGGTTCGCCCCGTGGTTGATGCCCGCCACGACCAGGTCGGCCGTGAAATCCTCGACCAGGCCGAGGCTCGAGAGCCGCACGCAGTCGACCGGCGTGCCGTCGGTCGCATAGCCGACGGTACCGTCTGAAAACGGGGTCTCGGCCACCCACAACGGCCGCCGCGTGGTGATCGAGCGCGCCATCGCCGAGCGGTTCCCGTCGGGCGCGATCACCGCCAGGCGCACGCCCGCGACATCGCTCAGCGCGCGGCGCATCGCCTGCAGCCCCTCGGCCTCGATCCCGTCGTCGTTGGTTAGAAGCACGTTCAACATGTCTTCCATCCAGCATAGGGGGAGCTTCGGTCCCCGCTCGACTCTGAGGTGTTACCGCCTGCGTTCTTACGCAGCTGCGTCGTAGCTGACCGAGGCGAGCGCCAGCCCGTGCGCCGGCGCGGTCCTGCCCGCGTGCGCGCGCGGGGCCCCTTCGAGCAGACGCTCGAACTCCTCGACCGTGCTACGCCCGGAGGCGACGTCGAGCATCGTGCCCACCAGGATCCGGTTCATGTGCCGCATGAACGTGTCCGCCTCGATCCACAGCTCGAGCACGTCTCCTACGACTCGCCAGTCGGCGCGCCGCACCGTGCGCTCGAAGCGCGTGTGCTCGGTCTCAGTCGGGGTGAACGCCGTGAAATCATGCTTGCCCACGACAGCCGCCGCGCACTCCTCGAGCGCCGCGCGGTCGAGCGCACCGGGCCACCAGAACGCGCGCCCGCGCTCGAACACAGACCGCGCGCGGCGTGCGAGCACGCGGTAGCAGTAGGTCCTGCCGATCGCATCGCGCCGAGCGTCAAAGCCGTCGAGGGCGGGCTCTGAGGCGAGCACGGCGATGTCGTCGTCGAGCAGCCCATTCAGCCGCAGCGGGTCGACGGCCTCGTGCTCGTAGCTGACCACCTGTCCCCATGCGTGCACACCGCGGTCGGTACGCCCGGCGACGGTCACTTTCAACGGCTCGCGCAGCACCGTTTCGAGCGCCCGCTCGAGCACCTCCTCCACGGAGCGCTCCCCGGGCTGGCGCGCCCACCCGGCGAAGTGCGTGCCGTCGTACTCGAGCGTCAGCTTTGTGACCATCACCAACCTGTCTAGCGGCTCGATGGCCAAGCTGGCCGAAACGGGGATGCGAGCCGCAAGACGAGCGTCTCCCGGCTTCGGCAAGGACGCAGTGAGCGTAGCGTGCTCCGCACGTAAGCGAGCGAGGACGCAGCCTGGCGCCGTGCCAGCGGGCCGCTAGACCAGCTCGATGAAGACCATCTCGGTTGCGTCGCTGCGGCGCGGGCCGAGCTTCAGGATGCGGGTGTACCCACCAGGACGCTCGGCGTACCGGGGCGCGAGGTCCTCGAACAGCTTGTGCACCGCGAACTTGTCCTGCGACAGCGTCGACAGCGCCTGGCGGCGGGCGTGCAGATCGCCGCGCTTGGCGAGCGTGATCAGCTTCTCGACCTCGGGCTTGACCGCCTTGGCCTTGGCCTGGGTGGTCTTGATCCGCTCGTGCTCGATGATCTCCTTGCTCAGGTTCATGAGCAGGGACTTACGGTGCGCGGAGTCGCGGCTGAGCTTGTTGCGTGTCTTCTGATGGCGCATTGGCTGATGAAGTCTAGGGGGTCCCTAATCCTGGCGAAGGTTCAACCCGCGTGCGTGCAGCGTCTCGATGACCTCGTCGATCGACTTTTTGCCGAAGTTCGGGATCGCGTTCAGCTCGGCCTCGGACTTCGAGATCAGGTCGCCGACGGTCTGGATGCCGGCCCGCTTGAGGCAGTTGTAGGAGCGGACGCCGAGCTCGAGCTCCTCGATCAGGATGGACCACTCCTCGCCCTGCAGCGCCGCCGGGGCGCCGCCGGCGCCGACCGCGAGGCCGTGACCGTCGAGCTGGCCGCCGGGACTCGCGCGCAGCTCCTGGATGCGATCGGCATCGGTGAAGATCGCGAGCTGTGAGATCAAGAGCTCGGCCGCCTCGCGCAACGCCGCCTGCGGGTCGATCGACCCGTCGGTCTCGATGTCGAGCGTGAGCTTGTCGAAGTCCGTCTTCTGGCCGACACGCGCCTGCTCGACCGCATAGGCCACACGGCGCACCGGCGAGAAGATCGAGTCGATCGGGATCACGCCGATCGGCTGGTCGGCGGACTTGTTCTCCTCCGCCGGGCGGTAGCCACGGCCACGGCCAATCGTCATGTACAGCTCGAGCTTCGTTTTCTTCTCGAGCGTCGCGACGTGCACCTCGGGATTGAGGATCTCAACGCCGGCGGGCAGGTCGATGTCCTTCGCGGCGATCTCACCAGGGCCGGTCACGACCAGCGGCGCCTCGACCTCGGTCGCGTCGGAGTGCATCCGGCAGACCACGCCCTTCAGGTTCAGCACGATGTCGGTGACGTCCTCCTTGACCCCTTGGATCGTGGAGAACTCGTGCGCCACGCCCTCGATGCGCACGCTGGTGACGGCGGCGCCGGCCAGGGAGGAGAGCAACACGCGCCGCAGCGAGTTGCCAAACGTGTAGCCGAACCCGCGATCGAGCGGCTCGATGGTGAACGTGCCACGGTTCTGCTCCACGGACTCACTGGTAATCCGGGGGATTTGGAAGTCGAGCATCTGAGTCCTAACGTCGTTTTGGTGTGGCGCCGGCGTCGCCCGGACACCGGCTCTGAAGCGCCGCCGCCGAGATCGGCCGCGGCAAGGGCAAAGCTCTTGCTGCTTACTTCGAGTACAGCTCGACGATGAGCTGCTCCTGCACGGGCGCGGCGACCTCGCGCCGCTCCGGCTTGCGCAGCACCTTGGCCGTGAGCGACTCATGGTCGGCCTGTAGCCACGCGGGTATCTGTCCGGTGAGCTCGGTCGCGTCCCTGACGACCTGCGTGGCCGCGGTGTCCGCCTTGATCGCGATCACCTCGCCCGGGCGCACCTGATAGCTGGGGATGTTCACGCGCCGGCCGTTGACCGTCCAGTGGCCATGACGGATCAGCTGGCGCGCCTGCCGGCGCGAGGCGGCGAAACCGAGACGCACGAGCACGTTGTCGAGACGGCACTCGAGCAGCGTGAGCAGGTTCTCGCCGGTGATGCCCGGCTGGCGGGAGGCTTTCTCGTAGTAGCCGGCGAACTGCTTCTCGAGCACGCCGTAATACCGGCGCGCCTTCTGCTTCTCGCGCAGCTGCAGCCGGTACTCGCTCTGTTTCATCCGCCCACGGCCGTGCTCGCCCGGCGGATAGGAGCGTCGCTCGACGCCGCACTTGTCGGTCAGGCAGCGCTCGCCCTTGAGGAACAGCTTCTGTCCCTCGCGACGGCACTGCTTGCACTGCGGTCCTGTGTCTCTCGCCATTCTTTTAGACCCTTCTACGCTTGCGCGGTCTGCAGCCGTTGTGCGCCTGCGGGGTGACGTCCTTGACACCCGTGACCTCGAGGCCGGCGGCCTGGAGGGAGCGGATCGCGGTCTCGCGACCCGAGCCGGGGCCCTTGACGTAGACCTCGACCTTCTGCAATCCCTGTTCGAGGCCCTTGCGCGCTGCCGCATCCGCGGTCACCTGGGCGGCGAACGGCGTCGACTTGCGCGAGCCCTTGAAGCCGGCGCCGCCCGCGGACTCCCAGGCGATCACGTTGCCGGTGGTGTCGGTGAGCGAGACGATCGTGTTGTTGAACGACGTCTTGATGTGCGCCTGCCCGATCGGGATGTTCTTCTTCGGCTTGCGCCGGCCGCGGCCGGGCCGTTTGGGAGCGGGCGGCACTACTTCTTACCGACTTTCTTCTTACCCGCTACCTGCATCCGCTTCGGGCCCTTGCGCGTGCGCGCGTTGGTCTTCGTCTTCTGTCCACGCACCGGCAGGCCGCGACGGTGGCGCAGGCCGCGATAGCACGCGATCTCCTGCAGCCGCTTGATGTCCTGCGAGCGCTCCCTGCGCAGATCGCCCTCGACCGTCAGGCCGCTGTCGATCGCGTCGCGCAGCTTCGAGACCTCTTCCTCGGTGAGGTCTCGTATGTAGGTGTCGGGGCTGACCCCGACCTCCTTCAAGATCTTGTTCGACGTCGAGCGGCCGATCCCGTAGATGTATGTCAGCCCGATCTCCGAGCGCTTGTTCAGGGGGAGGTTGACTCCCGCAATGCGTGCCATCTAGCCGGCTACCCCTGCCTTTGCTTGTGACGCTTGTTCTGGCAGATGACCAGCACCGCTCCGTGGCGGCGGATGATCTTGCACTTCTCGCACATCGGCTTGACCGACGGTCTTACCTTCATGATCCCTTTCGGCTGGTCCCGGCGACCCGGCTCTGGCTGCCGTTGCGGCTGCCGCTACCTGGTCGTGGAGAGGCTCTCGTGCGTGGCAGAACACCTCGCATCCGAGCAGAAGCGAGCATGGTAGCACTACTTCGTCCCGAACGAACACCTGTCCATCCGTGAGTGCAACCGGATCGTGAGCCTCCGCTCCTCGACGGGGCCGCGGCGCCCTCCGAGTCAACCGGCGCTCGCCGCGCCCTCGGGAAGGGGCTCGATCGCGCGGACCACGCGATCGAGATGCCACGGCGTCAGGATTCGCGGCCCCGCACCGGTGATCGCGACCGTGAACTCGAAGTGCGCGGCCGGTGACCCATCCTGGGAGAAGATCGCCCAGCCGTCGCCACCCACACGCACCGCGGGACGCCCCGCGGTCATCATCGGCTCGACCGCGATCACCATGCCCTCCTTCAACAACGGGCCCTTGCCTGGGGTTCCGTAGTTGGGCACCTGTGGATCCTCGTGCATGTTGCGCCCGACGCCGTGTCCCACGAGCGAGCGAACGACCCCCAGCCCCGCCGCCTCGGCGACCGCCTGGATCGCGCTCGAGACGTCGCCCATGCGGTTGCCCGGCCGGCATTGGGCGACGCCCGCGTGCAGCGACTCCGCGGTGGCGCTCAACAGGTTGCGCGCCTGCGAGCTCACCTCCTCCACCGCGAACGTGCGCGCGCCGTCTGCCACCCAGCCGTCGAGCGTGACGCCGACGTCGATCGAGATGACGTCGCCCGGCTCTAGCCTGTAAGGGCCGGGGATGCCGTGCACGATCATCGCGTTCGGCGAGGCGCAGATCGAGCCGGGAAAGCCGCGATAGCCCTTGAACGTCGGTGTCGCTCCGCACGAACGGATGAAGCGCTCCGCGATCGAATCGAGCTCGGCGGTGGAGACGCCGGGGCGGACCTTGCCCTCGAGCAGCTCGAGCGTCGCGACGAGGATCTCCCCCGCCCGCGCCATCTTGTCGATCTCCTCGGGGGACTTCTTGATGATCACCCTGAGAGCTTAGGGCACACGCCCTGAATCAGCGCGCGCCCTAGCTGCCGTCCGACACCCGGCGACGGGGCGTTCCCGGCCCGACCCCGGCTACAGCGTCTCCTCCAAGCGCAGCGTGGCGAGCGCCGCCCGAATGTGGGCGTGCACCTCATCGGCGGTGCGCCGCCCGTCGAAACGGTGCAATAAGCCGGCGCGGTCGTAATGGTCGATCAGCGGCTCGGTCTGGGAGTGGTAGACCTCGAGGCGACGGCGGATCGTCTCCTCCTTGTCGTCGTCGCGCTGCATCAGGCGCGCGCCGTCCTGGTCACAGACGCCCTCGTGCTTGGGCGGGTCGAACTCGACGTGGTAGATGTGCCCGGCGTTCTTCACGCACACACGCCGTCCCGCCAGCCGGCGCACGATCTCCTCGTCGGGCGCCTCGATCAGCAGGGCGGCGCTCAGCTCCCGGTCTAGCCCGCTCAGCGCGCTCGCAAGCGCGCCGGCCTGCTCCTCGTTGCGCGGAAAGCCGTCGAGCAGGAAGCCGTCGCGGGCGTCCTCGTCGCCGATCCGCTGCACGATCATCCCCACGATCACCTCGTCTGGAACCAGATCGCCAGCGTCCATGTAGCGCTTGGCCTCGTTGCCGAGCTTCGTGCCCGCGGCCAGCTGGGCGCGCAGCATGTCGCCGGTGGAGATGTGCGGCAGGCCGAAGTCTCCGCTGAGACGATCGGCCTGTGTGCCCTTGCCGGCGCCGGGCGGGCCGAGCAGGATCAGGTTTAACTCGGACACGTCGAGGCAGCCTACCCGCTTGAGACCGATTCGTAGCGTCGCGCAAGACGCGGCTCGCCGCGGACTACTTCAAAAAGCCCTCGCACTAAAGCGGGAAGGGGGCAGGCCCCCCTCCCGACCTCCCCCCCGCGAGCTACTTCAAAAAGCCCTCGTAACTTCGCATCATCAGCTGCGCCTCGAGCTGCTTCATCGTTTCCAGCGCGACGCCGATCACGATCAGGATCGAGGTTCCACCGAGCGGGATGTTCTGATGCGTGCGCGCGATCAGGATCGTCGGCAGCGCGGCAACCGCAGCGAGGAACAGCGCGCCGGGGAAGGTCAGGCGGGCGAGGATCCGGTCGAGGAATTCGGCCGTCGGGCGCCCGGGTCGCACGCCCGGGATGAAGCCGCCGTACTTCTTCAGGTTGTCGGCCTGATCGACCGGGTTGAAGGTGACGGCCGTGTAGAAGTAGGTGAAGACGAGGATGAACAGCGACTCGCCGACCACGTAGTGCCAGCCGTTGGGCGAGAAGAAGTCGGAGATCTGCTGGCCCCAGTGCGTTTTGACGAGCTGACCGACGGTCGGCGGGAAGGCCATGATGCTCGCGGCGAAGATCACCGGGATCACCCCGGCCATGTTCACGCGCAGCGGCAGGTAGGTCTGCCCGCCCTCGGACATGCGCCTGCCGATCACGCGCTTGGCGTACTGCACCGGGATGCGCCGCTGGCCCTCCTGCACGAACACGATGCCGGCGACGACGGCCAGCACGAGGAACGGCATCATCACCTTGAAGACCTGGTTCTGGGTCGTCCACCAGGCCTGGATGCCGCTCGGCAGGCGCGAGACGATCGAGGCGAAGATCAGCAGCGAGATGCCGTTGCCGATGCCGCGCTGGGTGATCAGCTCGCCGATCCACATCAGCATCACGCAGCCGGTCGTCAAGCAGATGACGATCAGGAAGATGTGCGGCGCGTCGAAATGGGTGACGACCGATTCGCCGGCTTTGGCCTGCAGCGTGTGGAACAGGAAGACGTAGCCGATCGACTGGGCGAACGCGAGCCCGACGGTGAGATAGCGCGTGTATTGCGTGATCCGCGCCTGTCCGACCTCGCCTTCCTTGGAGAGCTTCTCGAGCGACGGCACGGCCACCTGCAGCAGCTGCAGGATGATCGAGGAGGTGATGTAGGGCATGATGCCCAGCGCGAACAGCGCGATCCGCGCGAGGCCGCCCCCCGAGAAGAGGTTGAGCAGACCGAGGATGTTCGAGCCGCCGAACTCCTTCTGGATGTTGTTGACGGCCGAGAGGTTGACGCCCGGCACCGGGATGTGCGAGCCGAGGCGGTAGATCAGCAGCATGCTCGCCGTGAAGGCGAGTTTCTTGCGGATGTCCGCTACCTGGAAGGCGTTGAGGATCGTGGAGAGCATCAGCTTGAGACCGCTGGACGAGCGCCGTCCGCGGAGCGCCCGATTCTAGCTCTCGACGATGGTGGCGGTGCCACCGGCTGCTTCGATGCGCTCGCGAGCGGTCGCGCTGAAGGCGTGGGCGTGCACGGTGAGCGCCTTGGACAGCTCGCCCTTGGCCAGGATCTTGATCGGGATGTTCTTGCGCGTGCCAAGGCCCTTGGCCTGCATCAGCTCGACCGTGACCTCGGCGTCGGCGTCGAAGCGCTGCTCGAGATCTGAGATGTTCACGGGCTGGGTGTGGGTACGGAACATCTCGAACGGCATCGACTTCTTCATGTGCGGGCCGCGAAGCTTGCGCATGCGCATATGGATCGGCATCTGCCCACCCTCGAATCGGGCCCTGCGCTTGGAGCCCGAGCGCGAGCCGGCGCCCTTCTGCCCGCGACCGGAGGTCTTGCCCGTGCCCGAGCCTTCGCCGCGCCCGATGCGCTTGCGCGGGCGGCGGCTGCCGGGGGCGGGCGCGAGGCTGTGCAACCCGATGCGCTCCCCGTCTTGCGGGCGCTCTTCGGCGTTGCCGTCCGTCGCGGCCGGTTTGCGCGCGGCCGGGCTCACTTGGACTTCTTACCCTGCTCGTCGACCTCGACCAGGTGGCGAACGGCGTGCAGCATGCCGCGCGCCTGCTCTGAGTCCTTGACCTGCACGGTGTGTCCGATGCGACGCAGGCCGAGCGAGCGCAACGTGTCGAGCTGTTTCTGGTTCGCGCCGTTGCGCGAGCGCAGTTGGGTGACGGTGAGAGCGCTCATCGAGCCGGAGCCTCCTCGACGGCGCTCGCCGTCTCCGGGGTGGCCTCGGGGGTCCCTGCTGTCTCCGTCTCGGGCGTGTTCGCGGCAGACGCGGCCTCGGGGGCGTCGCCGGCGGGGGCGGTCTCGGCTGCGGAGCCGTCCACTGCCGGGGCTCCCGACTCGACGGTGCCGTTAGCCGCCTCGCCGCCACCGAGGCCAAGGACCTGGTTGATCGTCAGCCCGCGCAGCTTCGCGACCTCCTCGGGGGTGCGCAGCCCGCGCAGGCCCGCGACGGTCGCCTTGACGAGGTTGATCGGGTTCTGGGTTCCAAGGCTCTTGGAAAGGATGTCGTGGATCCCGGCGAGCTCGAGCACCGCGCGCACCCCGCCGCCGGCGATCACGCCGGTACCGGGCGAGGCGGGCTTCAAGAACACGCGACCGGCGCCGAACACGCCTGTCGTCTGATGGGTGATCGTCGAGCCGTGCTTGGGCACGCGGAAGAGATCCTTCTTGGCCCGCTCGACACCCTTCTGGATCGCGAGCGGCACCTCGTTGGCCTTGCCGTAGCCGACGCCTACAACTTCGCGTTCGTCTCCGACCACGACCAGGGCGGTGAACGAGAAGCGCCGGCCGCCCTTGACGACCTTGGCGACACGGTTGATCTCGACCACACGCTCTTGCAGGTCGAGACCCGACTGGCTGACTGAACGATCTTGGGTTATTGCCATAGGGAAGTGGAGGGTAGCGGGAGGAAGAAGGTGGTCTGGATAAACGCTGCCGCTAGACGGTGATGCCGGACTCGCGGATCGCCTCGGCAAAGGCGCGAACGTGGCCGTGGTACTGGTAGCCGCCGCGGTCGAACACGGCCTCTGAGACGCCGGCCGCTTTGGCCCGCTCGGCAAGCGCCGCGCCCGAGCGCTTGGTCCGCTCGAGCGGCGAGAGGTCGCGCAGGTCGGGCTCGTACCAGTTGACCGCAGCCAGCGTGCGGGCGGAGACGTCGTCGATCAGCTGCGCGCTGAGACCGCGGTTCGAGCGGAACACGGAGATCCGCGGCCGCGTGGCCGTGCCCGAGATCTTCGCGCGCACCCGGCGGCGGCGCTTCAGCCGGCGATTGCCCTTGGTGATGACACTCATTAGGCCCTCTTGCCTACCTTGCGCTGGACGTACTCGCCCTCGTAGCGGATGCCCTTGCCCTTGTACGGCTCGGGGGGACGCTGCTTGCGGATGATCGCGGCGGTCTCGCCGACGAGCTGCTTGGAGATACCCTTGACGACGACGCGGGTGGGCTGGGGCACTTCGAACTCGATGCCGTCCGGCGCGGGGATCGGTACGGGGTGGGAATAGCCGACAGCGAGCTCGAGGTTCTTGCCCTTCAGCTGCGCGCGATAGCCGACGCCCTGGATCTCGAGGCGCTTCTCGTAGCCGGCGGTCACGCCCTGGACCATGTTGGCCACCAGCGAGCGGGTCAGACCGTGCAGCGCGCGGTGCTCGCCACGGTCGGTCGGGCGGCTGACCGTCAGCTGCTCGCCCTCTTGGGTGACCTCTATATCCCGGTGGATGCGCTCTGAGAGTTCGCCTTTGGGCCCGTTCACGCGTACCGACTCGGGCTCGATCGCGACGGTCACGCCGGCGGGCACGGTGATGGGCTGTCTACCGATTCTCGACATGGCTCTCGCTCACCAGACCTGTGCGAGGATCTCGCCGCCAACGCCCGCGGCGCGCGCGTCGTGGCCGGTCATCACGCCGCGCGAGGTGGAGACGATCGAGGTACCCATGCCGCCGAGCACCTTGGGAATGTGCTTGGCGTCCGCGTAGGTGCGCCGCCCGGGGCGGGACACGCGACGCAGGCCGGAGATTGCCGAGCGTCGGTCCTCGGTGTACTTCAGACGGATCTGGATCAGCTGCCCGGCGTTGCCTTCAGGCGCGGGAACGACCGTCCACGAGTCGATGTAGCCCTGCTCGACGAGGATCCGAGCGAGCTCGCTCTTCTGCTTGGACGCTGGGATCTCCACGGTCTCGTGCGCAGCGTGAATCGCGTTGCGCACACGCGTGAGAAAGTCGGCTATCGGATCGGTCATTGACATATCTTGTTTACCTTCGTCGGGACGGCCTCTACCAAGAGGACTTCGTCATCCCGGGGATCTGGCCGTTGTGGGCGAGGTCGCGAAGGCAGATGCGACACACCCCGAACTTCTTGTACACCGCGCGCGGACGCCCGCAGCGGGTGCAGCGAGTATAGGCACGTGTCTTGAACTTGGGAGTCCGCGCCTGCTTGACGCGCTGCGAAGTCTTGGCCATCAGTCGGTGCTCTCTTTCTCGGTGGTGTCCGCGTCGTCATCCTCGGCGGGGTCCTCGTCCTGTGCCGCGCCGGTCTCATCGGCCGCCTGTGGCTCCTCCGCGTCCTGCTCGGCAGCCCCCGACTCTACGGCGGCAGCCTCGGGCTCTGCCGCCTCAGCCTCACTCGTCGCCTCGTCCTCGGCGTCCTCGCTCCCGCCGGTGGCTTGCTCCGCCGAGACGCTGTCGGTAGATACCCTTGCACCGTCGTCGTCCGTCGGCTCCGAGGTCACGCCGATCGCCTCGTCGAAGCCTTTGGGGCGCCATTTGGTCGAGAAGGGCATGCCGAAGGCCATGAGCAGGGCGAACGCCTCCGCGTCGGTTGCGGCGGTGGTCGTAATCGTGATGTCCAGGCCGCGGATCTGGTCGATGGCGTCGTAGTCGATCTCGGGGAAGATGATCTGCTCCTTGACGCCCATTGAGTAGTTGCCGCGACCGTCGAAGGAGCGGGGGTTCAACCCGCGGAAGTCGCGGATGCGGGGAATGGCGACGGACACGAGACGGTCGAGGAACTCGTAGCCGCGCTCGGCGCGCAGCGTGACGGTCACGCCGACGGGCATGCCCTCGCGCAGTTTGAACGCGGCGATCGACTTGCGCGCGCGGCGCACGTTCGGCTGCTGTCCGGCGATCGTGGCGAGCTGCTCGGTCGCGGCCTTCAGCATTTTGGAGTCCTGCTTGGCGAGGCCGACGCCCATGTTGAGGACGATCTTCTCGATCTTGGGCGCCTGCATCGGCGAGGAGTAGCCGAAGCGCTCGATCAGCGCGGGGCGGATCTCCTCCAGGTAGCGGGCCTTCAGGCGGGCCGGGGGGGCTGTTGTGGTCTCACTCATAGCTCGCTCAGTCCAGCTCCGCGCCCGAGCTCTTGGCAACGCGCACGCGCTTGCCGTTCTCGCGCTTGATCTGAACGCGGGTGGGATTGCCTTTGGCGTCCAGCAGCATGACGTTCGAGATGTGGATCGGGCCCTCGCGCTCGATCACGCCGCCGATCTGGGCTTCGCTCTGCGCGCCGGCGACCTGCTGGGGACGGGTGTGGCGCTTGACGAGGTTCAACCCCTCGACGAACACGCGCTCCTTCGTCGGTTCCACGCGCAGCACGCGGCCGCTCTTGCCGCGGTCCTTGCCGGCCGTCACCTTGACGTGGTCGCCGGAGCGGATCTTCAGCGTGCGGCGCTTGACGACGACAGCGGAGCGGCCCATCAGAGCACCTCCGGAGCAAGCGAGACGATCTTCATGAAGTTGCGCTCGCGCAGTTCGCGTGCGACGGGCCCGAACACGCGGGTGCCGCGCGGGTTGTTCTGGTCATCGATGATGACCGCGGCGTTCTCGTCGAAGGCGATGTAGGTGCCATCCTCGCGGCCGATCGGCTTCTTCGTGCGAACCACGACGGCGGTGACGACGTCGCCCTTTTTGACTGACCCCTGCGGGTTGGCGTGCTTGACGGTCGCGGTGATCACGTCACCGACGAACGCGTAGCGGCGCTTGGAGCCACCCTTGACGCGGATGCAGAGGATCTCGCGCGCGCCGGTGTTGTCGGCGACGCGCAGCCTGGTCTCGTTCTGGATCATCGCGCGCGCTCCAGCACGTCGACGAGCCGCCAGCGCTTGGTGCGCGACAGCGGCCGGCTCTCGACGACCCGAACGACGTCGCCCTCGTGCGCGTCGTTGTTCTCGTCGTGGGCGTGCAGGGTGCTCGAGCTGCGCACGATCTTCTCGTAGCGCCGGTGGCGCCGAGCGGTGTCGATACGCACGACGATCGTCTTCTCCGCCTTGTCGGAGACGACGATCCCCTGGCGCTCACGGCGAGCGCCCTCGACGGCGGCGTGCACCGGGGCCAGCGGCTCGGGCGCGGGCGCGGCGGCTCTGCGCTCGGCTGCTTTGGCACGTTCCTGCAAGCGGCGCGTGCGGCGACGCGCCGCCTTGTCACGACGTGCCGCGACCCGCTCTGAGTGGCGCTCCTCGGGCGAGCGCGAAGGACGAGCCTCGGCGCCCGCACGCGCGGCGCGCGCCTTGCGGCGGCGCTCCTTGGGAGAGAGCTGCTCGGTCGGCTCGCCAGCGGCGGCGGGAGCGAGAGCCGCTGGGCTCGCCGCGGTCGGCGCGGACTCCGCCTCGGGCGTCTGCGTGTCGGCGGCGCCCGTGTCCGCCTCGCCGGTCGCGGCCGCCACGGTCTCGGTGGCCTGCTCGTCGACGTTCTCGGGGGTGTCAGTTGCGTCGTTGTCTGGTTGATCAGCCATTTCGTTCTTTCTCACGTGCAACGGTCAGTGCCCGGGCGAGGTCGCGCTTGGCGCGGCTCACTCCGGCGGTGTCGTCGAGCTCGCCGGTCGCGTTGGCGAAGCGCAGGCCGAACACGTCTTTGCGCAGCGTCGCGATCCGCTTGGCCAGCTCGTCGTCCTTGAGGTCTCGCATCTCCTTGGCTTGCATCGCGATCAGTCCTCACGCAGCACGAACTTGGACTTCACCGGCAGCTTGTGCGCCGCCAGCCGGATCGCGTCGCGCGCGAGCGGCTCGGGGACACCGGCCAGCTCGAACATCACCCGGCCGGGCTTGACCACGGCGACCCAGCCTTCGGGCGCCCCCTTGCCTGAGCCCATGCGAGTCTCGGCCGGCTTCTTCGTGACGGGCTTGTCGGGAAACACGTTGATCCAGACCTTGCCGCCACGCTTGATCTTGCGCGTCATCGCGATTCGGGCGGCCTCGATCTGGCGGTTGGTGAGCCAGCCCTGCTCGAGCGACTTGAGGCCGTACTCGCCGAACTGGACCTTGACCTGGCCGCGCGACATCCCGCGACGACGACCGCGATGCTGCTTGCGATGCTTGACACGCTTGGGGGACAGCATCAGCGCGCACCTCCGCCGCCGCCCGGCCGGGGACCGCCGCGCCCGCCACCGCCGCCAGGACCGCCGCCGGGACCACGGCCGCCACCACCGGGGCCTCCGCCGCGCCCGCCGCCTCCGCGACCGCCCTGGCCACCAAATGATCCGGGCCCACCCGCCCCACGTCCACCGCCACCGGGGCCGCCGCCGGGACCACGCCCGCGTCCACCGCCGCCGGGGCCGCCGCTGCCACGACCGCGTCCCCGACCGTCGCGCCCGTCCCGTCCGCCGCGTCCGTCGCGATCGGAGTTGGGCGCCGCGGGAGCGGTCATGTCGGTGAGGTCCGCGCCGGTGTAGCCCTCGGGCATGATCTCGCCCTTGTTGACCCAGCACTTGACGCCGATGCGGCCGAAGGTGGTGCGTGCCTCGTAGAAGCCGTAGTCGATGTCGGCGCGCATCGTGTGCAGCGGGACGCGGCCGTCGGAGTAGCTTTCGGTGCGCGCCATCTCGGCGCCGCCCAGCCGTCCCGACACCTGCACCTTCACGCCCTTGGCGCCGGAGCGCATCGCGCTGGTGAGCGCGCGCTTCATCGCGCGGCGGAAGGCGACGCGGTTCTGCAGCTGCTCGGCGATCGACTGTGCCACGAGCTTGGCGTCGAGCTCGGGGCGCTTGATCTCGTGGATGTTGACCTTGATCTGCTTCTGGGTCATGCGGTGTAGGTCGCGGCGCAGGGCATCGACTTCGGTGCCGGACTTGCCGATCACGATGCCGGGACGGGCCGTGTGGATGTTGACCTCGAGCTCGTTCGAGTCCTTGCGGATCGTGATGTCGGAGAGGCCGGCGTGGGAGAGCTTGCGCACGATGTGCTCACGGATGCGGACGTCCTCGGCGAGATACGCCGCGAAGTTCTTCTCGTTGAACCAGTTCGACTTCCAGTCGTGGATGTATCCCACGCGCATGGCCTCTGGATGAACCTTCTGTCCCATTTCCTTGTGTCTCTCAGCTCTGTTCTTGGTGTGTGTAGACGGCTCTAGGAGCCCGGGGTCAGCGTGATCGTCAGGTGGCTGGTGCGCTTGCGGATCGGGCTCGCCCGTCCCATCGCGCGCGGGCGGAAGCGCTTGATCGTCGGTCCTTCGTCGGCGTAGGCCTCACGGATGATCAGATCGTCCTCGAGCAGCTCGTGGTTGCTCTCGGCGTTGGCCACGGCCGACTCGAGCAGCTTGCTCCAGTCACGCGCCACCTCACGCGGTGTGAAGGCGAGGATAGCGCGTGCCTCTGCAACGGACTTGCCGCGCAGGTGTCCGCAGACCATGCGGGCCTTGCGCGCGGAGGTGCGCACGTAGCGCGCGTGGGCGCGAACGACGCGGCGTCGCGGCGGTGCTTTGACATCGGCGGCCGCGCGACGGGTGAGTTTCCGCGTCGGCTTCTGCTCGACCTCCCCCTTCGCCAGCTCTTGAGCCTCCTCGGTATCTCCCGGAGCCGCCGCCTCGGCGCTCGCGGCTTTCTTGGCGCCGCGTTTTTTCGTGGCGGATCTGCCGGTGGCCTGCGGTTCGCCACCCGAACCGGACGCCTGTCTCTCAGCAGCAGGTTTTTTCTCAGCGGCGGCTTTCTCGCCGGCCGGCTTCTTCTCGGCGGCTTTTCTCTCCGCAGCAGGCTTTTTCTCCGCGGCCGGTTTTTTCTCAGCGGCAGCTTTTTTCTCGGCAGGCTTTTTCTCCGCAGCCGGTTTCGCGGCCGCTTTTTTGGCGGCGGCCGGTTTCTCGGCGGGCGTCTCGCCGGACGGCACGTCCTTCTCCTCCTCGGCGCTCATTTAGCGGACCCTCCCGGACCCGGCGTGGCCGCGGAACATGCGCGTGGGGGCAAACTCGCCGAGCTTGTGACCGACCATCGACTCGGAGATGAACACGGGGACGTGCTTCTTGCCATCGTGAACGGCGATCGTATGGCCGACCATCTCGGGGAAGATCGTCGAGGCGCGCGACCAGGTGCGCAGCATTTTTTTGTTGTTCTCCGCGTTCAAGGCTTCGATGCGCGCCATCAGACGCTCTTCGACCCACGGACCCTTCTTGCTCGAGCGGCTCATCGTTGCTTGCCCTTCCCTCGACGGCGACCGCGGACGATGTAGCGGTCGGAGGTCTTGTTCTGCTTGCGCGTGCGATAGCCCAAGGTGGGAACGCCCCAGGGGGTGACCGGGTGGCGGCCGGCGGTGGTGGAGCCCTCACCGCCGCCGTGGGGATGGTCGACGGGGTTCATCGCGACGCCACGGGTCTGCGGGCGCACGCCCATGTGGCGCTTGCGCCCGGCCTTGCCGACCTTCACGTTCTGGTGCTCGGCGTTGCCGATCGTGCCGACGGTCGCGCGACACTCGGCGCGTACGAGGCGCATCTCGCCGGAGGGCAGGCGCAGCGTCGCCATGTCGCCGTCCTTGGCCATCAGCTGGACGGAGGCGCCGGCGGAACGGGCCATCTGACCGCCACGGCCGGGCTGCAGCTCGACGTTGTGTACGACGGTGCCGACCGGCATGCGGGCCAGGGCGAGGGAGTTGCCGACGGCGATGTCGGCCTGCTCGCCGGAGGCGACGGTCATGCCGACCGTCAAACGCTGGGGGGCGAGGATGTAGCGCTTCTCGCCGTCTGAGTAGTGCAGCAGGGCGATGTAGGCGGAGCGGTTGGGGTCATACTCGATGGCGGCGACCTTCGCGGGAACGCCATCCTTGCGACGCTTGAAGTCGATCCGCCGGTAGGCGCGCTTGGCGCCGCCGCCGCGATGGCGCGAGGTCTTGCGCCCGTGCGCGTTGCGCCCGCCGCTCTTCTTGAGCCCTTCGACGAGCGTCTTCTCGGGCTTTGACTTGGTGACCTCGGCGAAGTCCGGGTAGGACACGAAGCGCATTCCGGGACTGGTGGGCTTGGGCTTGCGAACGGGCATGGTCTAGCTCTCTAGGGCCTGGAGGCCTTGGAATATGGGAATGGACTCGTCGGCGCGGATCTGCACTATCGCCTTCTTCCAGATGCGCGTGCGCCCGCGGGTGACGCCGCGACGCTTGGGCTTGGACTTGACGGACAGCGTCCTGACCTCGACCACGTGCACCTCGAAGAGGGCTTCGACGGCTTGGCGGATCTGGGTCTTGTGCGCGTCGGGGTGGACGCGAAAGGTGTACTTGTGGGCCGCCGAGAGGACGTAGCTCTTCTCGGAGACGACCGGGCGGATGATCACCTGGGAGTGGTCCATCAGGCCTGACCCTCCTTGGCGGGGGCGCTCGCGCGGGCGGTCAGCGCGTCGAGCGCCGGTTGGGAGACGAGCAGCGAGGCGGCCCCGACGAGATCGGCGACGCCGACGTTCTCGCTGGTGAGAACCGCGACGCGGGCGAGGTTGCGGAAGGACAGTGCGGCGTTCGACTCCTCGGCGGTGAGCACGACGAGCGTCGAGCTCCTGTGCTTTGCATCGCCCCACCCTTGGAGCAAGTCGAGCGCTGTACGCGTCTTGGGCGTATCGAAGGCGGCGGCGTCGAGGATCGCGACAGAGCCGCGCTCGGCGTGCAGCGAGAGCGCGGAGCGCAGCGCGGCGCGCTGCTCCTTGCGGTTGACCTTGAAGGTGTAGGAGCGGGGGTGAGGCCCGAACGCGATGCCGCCGCCGGTCCAGATCGGGGAGCGGTTCGAGCCGGCGCGGGCTCGGCCGGTGCCCTTCTGGCGCCAGGGCTTGGCGCCACCGCCCGAGACCATCCCGCGCGTCTTCGTGGCGGCTGTGCCGCGCCTGCGCGCGGCCTGCTCGGCGCGGACGCTCTGGTGGACGAGCGGCCCGGAGAAGCGGGCGCCGAAGGCGGAGTCGTCGAGCTTGACCTTCTTCTGGGCGGCGCCTGAGCCGGTGCCGAGCAGGGGGGCGTCAGGCATCGGTCCGCACCTCAACGACGCCGCCGCGCGGGCCGGGTACCGAGCCGCGCACGAGCAAGAGATTCTGCTGTGCGTCGACCGAGACGATCTCGAGGCCCTTCTGGGTGACGCGCTTGTTGCCCATCTGGCCGGGCCCGCGGATGCCCTTCATCACGCGGGCAGGCCACGCCGAGGCACCGATCGAGCCGGGGGCGCGAACGTTGTGTGAGCCGTGCGACTTCGGGCCGCTGGCGAAGTTGTGGCGCTTGATCGTGCCCTGGAAGCCCTTGCCCTTGGATGTGCCGGAGATCTTCACGCGCGCGCCCGCGGAGAACGCCTCGACGGTGACGGTCTCGCCGAGCTGCAGCTCGCCGGCCTCGTCGCGGAACTCGACGACGTGGCGCAGCGGCCCGGCGTCGGCCTTGCGCAGGTGGCCGAGCTCGGCTTTGGTGAGGTGCTTCTCCTTGGTCTGCCCAAAGGCGAGCTGGACGGCGTCGTAGCCGTCGCGTTCGGGCGTGCGGATCGCCGTCACCGGGCAGGGCCCGGCCTCGAGCACGGTGACGCGCGCCACGCTTCCGTCCTCCTGGAAGACCTGGGTCATTCCGAGCTTCTTGGCAAGAATTGCGGGCATGGTGAAAGTGGTGTCTGGTTCTCGTGGGCGTCGGTGGGAAGGGGTGTCTCTGGCGGGTGCTGCTCAGGTGGCGAGCCGGATCTCGATGTCGACGCCGGCCGGCAGATGGTCGAGGCGCTGGAGCGAGTCGACGGTCTTGGGGGTGGGCTGGTGGATGTCGATCAATCGCTTGTGCGTGCGGATCTCGAAGTGCTCGCGCGAGTCCTTGTCCTTGAAGGGAGAGCGGATCACGCAGTAGACGTTCTTCTCGGTCGGCAGCGGCACCGGCCCGGAGACGCTCGCGCCCGTGCGCGTGGCCGTCTCGACGATCTCCTTCGCGGCGGACTCGATCGCGGAGGTGTCGTATGCCTTCAGGCGGATGCGGATCTTGTTTTGATTTGTCGATGCCATGGTGTGGGTTTCGTTTCAGCTCGAGGCTGGTCGGGGCGCGGCGGGAAAGAGCGGATCGTCCCATGGTGGGGATCGATCCCTCGCCACTGCACTAATACGCCTCTCCGAAAGAGGGACGTGTTGGTCGTATCGGACTGCCAATGACGCGACGCCCTCGCCGAAGCGAGGGCGTCAGCGGTGCTACTGAATGATCTCGGTGACCACGCCCGAGCCGACCGTGCGGCCACCCTCGCGAATGGCGAAGCGCAGGCCCTGGTCCATGGCGATCGGCTGGATCAGCTCGATCTCCATCTGCACGTTGTCGCCGGGCATGACCATCTCGACGCCGTCGGGCAGCTTGGCCACGCCGGTGACGTCGGTGGTACGGAAGTAGAACTGCGGCCTGTAGCCGGTGAAGAACGGGGTGTGACGTCCACCCTCCTCCTTCTTGAGCACGTAGACCTCGGACTTGTACTTGGTGTGGGGCGTGATCGAGCCGGGCTTGCACAGCACCTGGCCGCGCTCGATCTCCTCGCGCTTGGTCCCGCGCAGCAGGCAGCCTACGTTGTCGCCGGCCTGGCCCTGGTCGAGGATCTTGCGGAACATCTCGACGCCGGTGACGACGGTCGAGGTGGAGTCGTGGACGCCGACGATTTCGACGGTGTCGCCGGTGTTGACGATGCCCTGCTCGACGCGGCCGGTGGCGACGGTGCCGCGGCCGGTGATCGAGAAGACGTCCTCGACGGGCATCAGGAACGGCTTGTCGAGCTCGCGGACCGGTTCGGGGATGTAGGAGTCGAGGGCGGCGGCGAGCTCGAGGATCTTCTCCTTGTAGGCGTCGTCGCCTTCCAGCGCCTTCAGCGCGGAGCCGGTGATGAAGGGGATGTCGTCCCCGGGGAAGTCGTACTCGGAGAGCAGCTCGCGGACCTCGACCTCGACGAGCTCGAGCAGCTCCTCGTCGTCGACCATGTCGGCCTTGTTGAGGAACACGACGATGTAGGGGACGCCGACCTGGCGGGCGAGCAGGATGTGCTCGCGCGTCTGGGGCATCGGGCCGTCGGCGGCGGAGACCACGAGGATCGCGCCGTCCATCTGGGCGGCGCCGGTGATCATGTTCTTGACGTAGTCGGCGTGACCGGGACAATCCACGTGGGCGTAGTGACGGTTCTCCGTCTGGTACTCGACATGGGAGGTGGCGATCGTGATGCCGCGTTCCTTCTCCTCCGGAGCGTTGTCGATCTCCGCGAAGGTTCGGGCTTCCGCGCCTCCGTGCTCGGCCAGGACGGTGGTGATGGCAGCGGTCAGCGTCGTCTTGCCATGGTCGATGTGACCGATGGTCCCGACGTTGACGTGCGGCTTGTCGCGCTCGAACTTCTCCTTCGCCACTTTTTACTCGCTCCTGTATCGACTTGTATGTGCGCCTCGGTGGAGGCGAACCTGGGAAACCTATCTAAATGCGGGTTCTCGTGCCTGCCGCCGTCCGCTACGCGGGCACCGGCTCCCCCGTACGCTGTTCGACGATCTTCTCGCCGATGTTCGGTGGAACCTCCTCGTAGGCCTCGAACTGCATCGTGTAGTTGGCGCGCCCCTGCGTGTTGGAGCGCAAGTCGGTGGCGTAGCCGAACATCTCCGAGAGCGGCACGCGGGCGGTGACCACGAGCGCGTTGCCGCGGCGCTCCTGACCTTCGACGCGGCCGCGGCGGCGGCTCAGATCGCCGATGACCTCACCGAGGAAGTCCTCGGGCGTGACGACCTCGACCGCGAAGATCGGCTCGAGCAGGACGGGCTTGGCGCGTTTGGCTGCCTCTTTGAAGGCGATCGAGCCGGCGACCTTGAAGGCGATCTCGGAGGAGTCGACGTCGTGGTACTTGCCGTCGACGAGCGTGACGCGCATGTCGACCATCGGGTAGCCGGCCTTGACGCCGTTCTCGAGCGCCTCTTCGACGCCCTTCTTGACGGCGGGAATGTATTCGGAGGGGATGTTGCCGCCCTTGATCTTGTTGATGAACTCGAAGCCCTCGCCGGGTGCGGGCTCGAGGTTGATGAAGACGACCCCGAACTGACCGGAGCCGCCGGTCTGGCGGACGAACTTGCCTTCGATCTTCTCGACGGTGGCGCGGACGGTCTCGCGGTAGGAGACCTGCGGGCGCCCGACGTTGGCCTCGACACCGAACTCGCGCTTCATGCGGTCGACGAGCACCTCGAGGTGCAGCTCGCCCATGCCGGAGATCTCGGTCTGGCCGGTCTCCTCGTTGGTGCGGACCTGGAAGGTGGGGTCCTCCTCGGCGAGGCGGCCGAGCGCAACCGACATCTTCTCCTGGTCGACCTTCGTCTTGGGCTCGACCGCGACCTTGATGACGGGCTCGGGGAAGACGATGTTCTCGAGGTGGATCGGGTGCGCGGGGTCGGCGAGGGTGTCGCCGGTGATGACCTGCTTGATGCCGACCGCCGCGGCGATGTCGCCGGCGTAGACCTGCTCGACCTCCTCGCGCTCGTTGGCGTGCATCATCAGGATGCGCCCGATCCGCTCGGTGCGCCCCGAGCCGACGTTGAGGACCTTGGCGCCGGCTTCGAGCTGGCCGGAGTAGACGCGGAAGTAGGTGAGCTTGCCGACGTAGGGGTCGGCGGCGATCTTGAAGGCGAGCGCGGCGAACGGCTCGGAGTCGTCGGCGTGGCGCTCGACCTGACGCTCCTCCTCCTCGCCACGAATCAGTTCGGTGCCGAGCACGGGCGGCACGTCGAGCGGCGAGGGCAGGTAGTCGATCACGGCGTCGAGCAGGGGCTGGACGCCCTTGTTCTTGAACGAGGAGCCGCACAAAACGGGGGTTAGCTTGGTCGAGAGGGTCGCCTTGCGGATCGCGTTCTTGAGAACGTCCGCGGGAACCTCGGCCTCCTCGAGCATCAGTTCGAGCAGCGCATCGTCGTAGTGGGAGACCTCCTCAAGCAGGTGTTCGCGCGCGCCACCGGCCGCTTCGAGGAGGTGCTCGGGGATCTCGATCTCGTCGACTTCCTTGCCCATCTCGTCCTTGTAGACGATCGCTTTCATCGCGACGAGGTCGACCACGCCGAGGAAGCCGCCCTCGGCGCCGATCGGCAGCTGTATCGGCACGGGGTGCGCCCCGAGACGGTCGATCATCGTCTGCACGCCCATGTCGAAGTCGGCGCCGATGCGGTCCATCTTGTTGATGTAGGCGATCCGCGGGACGTGGTACTTGTCTGCTTGGCGCCAGACGGTCTCAGACTGGGGCTCGACGCCTGCGACCGAGTCGAACAGGGCGATCGCGCCGTCGAGCACGCGCAGCGAGCGCTCGACCTCGACGGTGAAGTCGACGTGGCCGGGCGTGTCGATGATGTTGATGCGATGGTCCTTCCACTGCGCGGTGGTGGCGGCGGAGGTGATCGTGATGCCGCGCTCCTGCTCCTGCTCCATCCAGTCCATCACGGCGGCGCCCTCGTGGACCTCGCCGATCTTGTAGGTGCGCCCGGTGTAGTAGAGGATGCGCTCGGTCGTCGTCGTCTTACCGGCGTCGATGTGCGCCATGATCCCGATGTTGCGGGTGTTTTGGAGTGTGAACTTGCGTGGCATGTCGATCTGAAGTGTGGTTGCGAAGAGCGAATTCGGGCAAAAAAAGAGGCCCCTCGGGCCCACGCGCACTGCTGGTCTATGGACCGGTCCGCGTTATCTGCTCGAGAGAAGCTCCATGTGGTTTGCCTTCGCGGGGGACAGTGTTCGCACGACCGCGCCCACCCGCGGCGCGAGGCCGACTATAGCAGAGGATTTCGGGC